>CAVURM010000005.1:0-527294 GCA_963743875.1 uncultured Solirubrobacterales bacterium | reverse complement strand
GCTTCGGCGCGCGCGCTCGCGAGGGCTACCGCGGGCGGGTCGATCGCCCGGTTGGTGACCTCGTCAGCGGCATGGCCTACCTCGTGCGGCGGCTGCTCGAGAACACGTCCAACGATTCGTTCTTGGCCGATCGTGCGGCCGGAGCGGACCTAGACGCCCTGCTGCGGCGGCCATGACCCGCGCCGCCCCATCGAGCCCGCCCCCTCAGTTCGTCAACGAGCCGGTATCCGAGCTGCGGCGTGCGCCTGAGCGCGCGCATCTTCTGGCTGCCCTGGAAGAGCTCGACGCGCAGCTACCGCTACGCGTGCCGGTCATCATCGGCGAGGGGATCCGAGATCAGCCCTCCTTCGAGTCCGTTGACCCCTCGAGCCCGTCGCTGGTCGTCGGACGCGTCACCGCCGCAACGCGTGCCGAGGTCGAGCTGGCGGTGCGCACTGCGGCGTCCGCGCAGTGCGAGTGGGGAGCGACGCCGGTTGAGCAGCGAGCGGCGATCCTCGCTCGGGCGGCCGGCGAGCTGCGGAGGGAGCGCGCAGCGCTCGCAGCCCTGGCCGTGCGCGAATGTGCCAAGCCCTGGTCGCAGGCGGATGCCGACGTCTGCGAGGCGATCGACTTCCTCGAGTACTACGGGCAGCAAGCGGTGGCCCTGGAGGCTCCCTCCGAATTGGTGCAGATGCCCGGGGAGCGGAACACGCTCCACCGGCGGGCGCGCGGGGTGGTGGCCGTCATCTCGCCTTGGAACTTCCCGTTTGCGATCGCGACGGGTATGACCGCGGCCGGCCTGGCGACCGGGAACGCCGTCTGCCTGAAGCCCGCCGAGCAGTCCCCGGCCTGTGCCCTCGCGGTCGTCGAGGCGCTTCGCACGGCCGGCGTGCCGGACGGCGTGCTCGCGCTGCTTCCCGGCGACGGCGACGTCGGTGCCGCCCTCGTCGAGAGCGGCGGAGTCCACACGATCGCCTTCACCGGCTCGAGCCCGGTCGGACTCGAGATTCGCCGCAAGGCAGCGGTGCAGGCCGAGGGCCAACGGCACCTGAAGCGCGTCGTTGCGGAGATGGGGGGCAAGAACTGCGTGATCGTCGACGCCGATGCCGACCTTGACGAGGTGATCCCGGCCCTACTCGACTCGGCCTTTGCGTTCGCCGGGCAGAAATGCTCGGCCGCCTCGCGCGTCCTCGTCCACGAACGCGTCTATGAGGCCTTGCTGGATCGGTTGCATGGAGCGCTCGACACACTCTGCGTGGGGCCGGCCGATGCCTTCGCGACGGACGTTCCACCCGTCATCGACCAGGCCGCGCGGGAGCGGATCGAGAGGGCGATCTCCGAGCTCGGCTCGGATGCCGACGTCCGCCGCCTCGCCGAGATTCCGTCGGGCGAGGGCTACTGGGTTGCCCCCACGATCGTCACCAGGGCACCTGCCGACTCCAAGGTCGTCACCTCGGAGCTCTTCGGCCCCGTGTTGGCTGTCGAGCCGGTTGCGAGCGTCGATGCTGCCTGTGATGTGGTCGACGGGCAGAGCCAGGCTCTCACCGGCGGCCTGTTCTCCCGGGATCCGCAGACGATTGCCCGCGTCATCACGCGCGTGCCGGTTGGCAACTTCTATGTGAACCGCGCGACCACGGGTGCGATGGCCGGCCGTCAGCCCTTCGGCGGCAACCGCCTATCGGGGACGGGGGCCAAGGCCGGGGGCCCCGAGTACCTGCTCAACTTCGTGGAGTCCGTGGTCGTAACCGAGAACACGGTCCGCCACGGGCTGCCGATCGAATAACCCGGCTGCTCGGTTACGACCGCTACGGCGCGTCTGCATCGGCCGCTCCCGCCTCGGAGCTCTCCACCCTCGGGACCGCACTCATCTCCTCCGAGGCCGATTCGTACCTGCTCACGATCGAATCGCTGAGCATCGGCCCCACCGCCGCGGTCTTGAGGCGGTGGGCGAGAGCGGCGTTGAGCTCATCTCCCGCTTCGGTATCGGGGATCAGGATCAGGCCGGGCTTCGTGCAGAGCTGACCGACGCTCTTGAGGACCGCGTCTGCGAGCGTGTCGGCCAGAGCCTCTCCCTGCTCCGCCGCCGCTTCCGGCGTGACGATCGCCCGGCTCCGAGGCCCTCAAGTTCTTTGCGATCGTGCTCGCGATCGAGGAGGTCGCACCGCGCCTCGGTCAACGGACCCGGAATCCCGTTCAGTACCCCGCAGACCATGGCCTCTGCAGACGCAGTCGCTACGAGGCGGGCCTGGGGTCATTCTCGAGAAGTCCCGTCATCAAGGCGACGGTGAGCGTGTCGTTCACCCAATCCATCTTCACGAGTTCCCCGTCCTCGAAGTAGTAGGCGTCTCGGAACTGCCAGCGGATCGGCCTGCCACCGCCCTCGATGCCGTACTGGCTGCCGTTGAACTCTGCCTTCGAAGTGTCCGAAGAGAACGATCTTGTCGTCCTCGCGGACCGTCTCATGAACGGGCAGGCGGTAGTCGTCGAAACCCTCGTCGATCTCGCGCCAGAGGTCCTCGAGCTCGGCCTTGCCGTTCCAGCTCTTGCCCGGGAACATGATGTCCTGGGTCATCACGCAGTCGTCGGCGAACATATCGCAAACGGACATGAATCCGTCTCGCGTCTTGAGACCCTCGATCAGCATGTCCATCGCCTCGGCGTTCGTTCGTTCAGCCATCTATCCGTTTCCTTTCTCGTTTGCGGACCCGGCGGCCCGCGTTTGCTGTTTGGTGTCCAGGATCAGCCAGACACTGGGCTCCACATAGGTGCAGTGGTCCTGCTCGGTATCGACGTGAAGAGTCGTGAGGGCGCCAGGGATCTCGTAATCACCGCTCCGCGGAAACTCCTGGCCGGTCCACTCCTCCCAGTCGGCAACGGATCCCTCGATCGTCAGCGACTCCGGTGAGACCGGGCCAAGCCTCGCTCCGGCGTTCAGGAAGGAACGGATCCAGGGATCGAAGGCGCTTCCGTCATCGCGTGTCCAGGTCACGTACTCCTCGATCGGAGTCCGCGGATGAGCGAGCTTTCCAGGAGGGCGGATCGCTGCAACGACCGGACCGAGGTCGGCCGCGCGGTCACGCAGCGCCTCGACCAGCCGCACCGACAGGCGCATCCCCCGAGCATGCTCGGAGACCATCAGATTGACCGCGCTGAGCGCATTTCCTTGCGGCTCGGCCCTCGGCCACGTCGACGGCTCTCTGGAGGCCATCGTCGTAGCCGTTCGGCAGATCTCCGTCGCGTTCCATCCCAGGCGATCGGCGCCGCCTCGGCCCCGGCGAGCACGTCGGCGGTGCCGGCGGTGACGTAGGCGATCCGGTAGTCGCCGATCGTCCCGATCAGCTTCGCCATCTGCGAGTAGTAGGTGTCCTGGCCCTTGGTCATGAAGTCCGGGTAGATCGCCTCCTCGGCCTCCTCCATCCCCCGCTCGACGTCAGGTCGGTCGCCCGAGGGTGACGAGTTCGAACCGCTCGCTGGCTCTTTCCTCCATAGATATGATGATACTACGTTAGCCCCCTGGGACGCCTGACCGGCCAATAGATATGATGAGCTTATGTTCTCTGCCCACCCTCATCCCCTCCCGGTTGCAGAGCACTGGTGGAGGACCGAGCCACTCGACCACGGGGTCACCCGGCTCTACGAGCCGGCGGTCCATCCCCTGTTGCAGGGCAACGTGTTCTTCGTCGCGGGCAGGGACTTCGACCTCGTCGTGGACGCCGGCACCGGGATTGCCTCGCTTCGAGATGCATTGCAGGGCGCCGGTCTGCTGACACCGAACAAGCGGGTGGTAGCCGTCGCCACCCACGCTCACTACGACCACGTCGGCTGCCTGCATGAGTTCGACGAGCGTCTGATCCATCCGGCAGAGGCCGACGAGTTGGTCGCGCCGTCCGAGAAGCCGACGCTCTTCACGTCGCAAAGCGACCCCGAGTTCATCGCCATCGTGCGGAGGGCGGGCATGGATCTGCCGGAGCTCCTGATCGATGCCGTCCCCAGCGAGGACTTCGATCCGACCGCGTATGACTTCCCCTACGTGGCGGCGACCGGAACACTTCTCGAGGGCGACATGATCGACCTCGGCGATCGCTCCTTCGAGGTCCTCCACCTACCGGGTCACTCGCCCGGGAGCATCGGGTTGTACGAGGGGGAGACGGGTGTCCTCGTCGCCGGCGACCTGATCTACGACGACGTCCTGCTCGCCGAGGGACCGGGGACCGACATGGCGGACTACATCGCGAGCATGAAGCGCATCCTGGAACTCGACGTCTCGGTCGTCCACGGTGGACACGAACCGTCGTTCGACGGGGCTCGCATGCGAGAGATCGCCGACGAGTTCCTGCGAGGCCAATCAGCCCTCCGGCGACTGACCCCGCTCCGACTATTCCGCCCGCCCGGACCCGTAGAACTCGAGCAGCGCCTTCCGGTACGCGCGGGTGTAGCGGTCGGAGGCCGTCGAGACTTCCAGCGCCTCCCCCGTGAACGGAATCTCCTTCGGCCTGACCCGATCGAGCACCTCCTTGTCTTCGAGGAAGATCTCCATCTCGATCGCGACCTGGGCATCGAGCTCCTCGGCCGAGTAGTCGGGATCGAAACCGAAGACCGGGTAGACCACGCATTCGTGCCGGTTCACGGGCCGGGGAGCGTTGATGATCACGCGGCTTCCCTTCCCCTCGACTTCGAAGACGATGACCGCCAAGGCGGGTGCCATCGCGTGAGTCCGCATCCGATAGGCGAGGTAGATGTCCGTCTTCACATCCTCCTCTCCGGGAGGCGGCTCCTGGCTCGGCACGTCGTATTCCGCCCAGACCTCCGCCCCCTCCCGCCGGACCGGGAACTTCTCGACGGTGTGAGGCAGGCCGCCGAGGTTCGAGCGATGCACGAACGGGAAGTGGGCGACGTCGCGAACGTTTTCCATCTGCAGGGCGAAGCTGCAGTCATGAGGGATCGGATCGCCGCAACGGTAGGCCAATACGAGTTCTTTGAGCTCGGGCGGCGATGCCGGCGGGTCGGGCGGTTCCTCGGCGAGGCAGGTCCAGACGAGTCCCCAACGCTCAACCGTCGGGTAGGCCTGAATCCGCAGCTTGCCGGTCCCGACGACTCCGTCCGTACCCGCCGACGGAACACCGACGCAGACGCCATCCTGCCCGCGCCAACGCCAGCCGTGGTAGGGGCACTCGATCGCCTCCCCGCGTACGCATCCCATCGCCAAGTCGGCGCCCCGATGTAGGCAGCGAGCAGAAGTCACCCTTGGATCCCCGTCCTCGGTCGCGAAGACAACGAGGTCGGTGTCAAGCAGCGTTGCCCCTTTCGGACCGTCGGCCAGATCGGCCACGCGAGCGACCGGATACCAGGCCGTGCGCAGGGCCGCGTCCATTTCCTCGTAACCGGGGATCTCTCCCCGCACCTCCGTCTCAGCCATCGGAACTAACCTCCTCCAGTTGATTGTCTTTGACTTCCCTCAGTGCCTTTTCGTCGTCGCGGACCACCACCCCGGAGGTACCCCTGATGCGCACGCCGACGCGGTCGCCGCCGGCCAGGGTCGCCGCAGGATCGGCATCGACGTGGACCGTGGTGCCGTCGTCGAGCACGACGTCGTGCCTGGAGTGGGTACCCAGAAACAGGGACTCGGCGATCGTGCCCTGGAACGGCGACGAAGCGACCTCACCGACTTCGAGGTGATGCGGGCGGAGGACTGCCAACGCGCGCTCGCCGCTGGCAAGAGGCTTCGCCCCGTGGTGGGGAAGCTCCCACGTGAATCCGTTCCCGAAACGAACCTCAATCTGCCCGGAGTGATCCGCCACCGCGGTGCAATCGACCAGGTTGGTGCTGCCCACGAATTCGGCGACGAACCTCGTTGCGGGTCGTTCGTAAACCTCGCGCGTGTCGCTGACCTGCACGAGCTCTCCCCGCTCCATGACCGCGATGCGATGCGAGAGCGTGAGCGCCTCCTCCTGATCGTGAGTGACGTAGACGAACGTGGTGCCGAGGCGCCGTTGGATGGAGCGAAGCTCATCCTGGAGCCATCTCCGCAGCTGAAGGTCCAGAGCCCCCAGCGGCTCGTCGAGTAGCAGCACCTCCGGCTCATTGACCAGGGCCCTTGCCAGCGCTACGCGCTGCTGCTGACCGCCTGATAACTCCGCCACTGCACGTTCTCCGAAATCCCGCAGGTGGACGAGGTTCAGCGCGTCCCCTACCCGGCGCTTGACGTCCATCGCGACTATCGCCGGCGATTCGTGGACCGTAGCCCACGTTCTCGGCCACCGACATGTGCGGGAACAGCGCATAGCTCTGGAAGACCATGTTGAAGGGCCGCCCTTCAGGCACCGCCGCGGTCAGGTCCTCACCACGGAGAAGCACACGGCCGCCGCTCGGCTGCTCGAAGCCGCCGATCATGCGCAACAGGGTGCTCTTGCCGCAGCCCGACGGGCCAAGAAGCGTCAGGAACTCACCCTCGGCGACCGACAGGTCGACGGACCTCACCGCCTCGACGTCGCCGAAGCGCTTCCCGAGGCCGTCAAGTCGGAGGAACGCATCCTCCCCGTCGGCGGCCACCCGCCCGGTTTCCCCCATGCCTATGGCTTCCAAATTCCCTACTCCTCTCCAGTCGAAAGTACGGTCCTCCGACCCACAGCCACGGCGAGGGCGAAGGTGAGCAGCGTCCCGAACAACAGCAGGACTCCGATCGCGTTGATGCCCGGTGTGAAGCCGCGACGCGACTGTCCGAAGAGCCAGATCGGCAACGTGTTGTCGCCACCGATGGTGAATGTCGTGACGAAGATCTCGTCGAGCGAGAATGCGGCCGCCAGCAGAGCGGCGCCCGCAATCGCCGGGAGCAGCAGGGGCAGGACGATTCCGCGGAGCGCCCCCCAGGCGGAGGACCCGAGATCGCGTGCAGCCTCGACGAGGTGCTCGTCGATCCCGGTCAGACGGGCGTAGACGATGATCACGATCTCCGAGACGAGGAGGACGACGTGCATCATCGTCGTCGCGCCGAGCCCGAGCGGGAGCCCGGTATCGGAGGCGGCCACGAACACCGCGGAGCCGAGCAACACTCCCGGGATCACGAAGGGAAGGAAGACGACGGCCCAGAGAAAGCGGCGTTGATTGCCACGCGCGCGGGCCAGGGCGAAAGCGAATGGCACTGCGATCGCGGTCGCCACGACGACGGCGACCCCGGTGACGATAAGCGAGCCCGTCAGGGAGTCCGTGAAGCCTGCTCGGCTGACTATTTCCGGGTACCAATCGGTCGTCAGGCCCTTGATCGGCAGGCCGGTGGTCGGCCCGACGCTGAAGGAGAAGAGGATGACGAGGATCGTCGGCACGACCAGGTAGATCACGGCGAGGACCGCAACCGGTACCGAGAGCGAGCGGCGGCGAAACGGGTTCGGCACCCGCTGGAAGATCTCCGCCAAGGCCGGTTCGACAACTCGGCCAACCGGATGCAGGAGGGACTTGACCCCCCAGCCGACGAGCGCCAGAAGTCCAAGCGCCGCAACGAACATGGCGAGGAATGAGAGGGCGAGCGCGGCGGCGCCGGGAAGGTCACCGCCGGTGAGCGCCAGATCCTGGACGACGGCCCCGACGGTCAGGCCGCGCGGTCCGCCGACCAAGCGCGGGGTGACGAAGTCGGCGGAGGTGAAGATCGCAGTCAGGACGAAGGCACCCGCGAGACCACCCCGCGCCTGCGGCGCGACGACCTTCGCGATCGTTCTCCACCTGCCGGCACCGAGATCACGCGACGCCTCGACCGTCTTGCGATCGATCCCCTGCATCGAGCTGAAGACGACGAGCACCGCCAAGGGGAGCCACAGATAGGCCATCGTCACTCCGACGGCGAAGTAGCCGAAGAAGAGAAAGCCGAGCGGGTCGTTGATCGCGCCGATGGCCTCGAGGCCCCCGTTCACGAGCCCATTGGTTCCCAGGATGGATCCCCACGCGAAGATCCGGACAAGGAAGGACGCGAAGCCGGAAGCGACGATGACCCCGAGCACGATCAGCGCCTTGCGCCCGGTCAACCGGAAGGTCAGCGCGTAGGAGACGACGAAGGCGAGAACCGTGACGACGCTGGCGACGCCGAACGACACGACCAGCGTCCTGAGCATGACCCGCACGGTGTTCGCGTTCTCGAACACGAGCCTGTACTGCTCGAACGTCGGGCCAGGGCCAACGCCCAGAAACGACGACTCACGAAAGGAGTAGCTCGCCAGGAGGGCCATCGGCAAGCCGACCAGGACCAGCACGAGTAGCACCAGCGGGGCCGTCTCCGCGGCATCTCGAACGTGTACTTGCCTCACTGCTCGATGATCATATCATATGATCTATTTCCCCGATGGGCGTCCGCCGGAGCGTCGGTCAGTCGTCTGAGCGGCCACGGGAGGCAAGCAGGCGGCGGCCTCCCGAACCTTGAAATCGAGCCGCTGGTCGCGAAACGATCGGTACTCGTCGAGCTGGGCGCCGTCCCGGAAGGGGATTCCGCGGAACTTCTTGTACCGACCCGACCGCATGTCGCCGAAATGCGCGGCAACGGCCTCGCGAGCCGCGTCTCCGTCCCCGGACCTGAGCGCCTCGAGAATCGGAGGGTGAGCCCCGACCTCCCAGGACGCAGGGTCGGTCCGATCGGGCGGCAGGGACGTGATCAAGACGCATTCCTGCATCGGTGCGAGGATGAGCCTGAGGGCCGGCAGGTGCATCGCATCGAAGATGCCGACGTGAAAGCGCATGTGTTCGATGTATGCGTCCTGCCAGCGGGACTCGTCGACCGCCGCTGCAAAAGCATCGAAGGCTGCCTCGAGAGCGTCCCAGTCCTCGGCCGTGCCGCGCTCGGCTGCCAGTGCGACCAGCTCGGTCTCGAGCGCCGCCCTGGCCTCGATAACGTCACCCATCGTCAGTTCAGACCGCATCAGCAGGGCGATCATGGCGTCGGCGAGAGCTGCGTCGCTGGGCGCCGACACCACGGTTCCCGACCCCTGCCGCACGTCGACGAGCCCGTGCGCGGCCAGCCGTCTCACCGCGTCCCGGATGACGCTGCGGCTCGCTCCGAGGAGCTCGCACATCTCGGGCTCCGGAGGAAGCCTCTGGCCGTCGGAGAGCTCGCCGCGGAGTATCAGCGACTCGATCTCAGCGGCGACCGCCTCGCTTCTGGTCGTCGCCGCTCGCTGGGGCAGCGAGCGAAGTAGTACTGCGGCATCGGTCTGACCGCCACCCGATTCCGAGTCCATTCCTAAGCCTTCCCTGGAGCTGGCAAGCGGACAGTCCATGCACTGACCGTGAAATCAACCATATCATCAGACCAATCGTGGATCAGGCGGCTGATCCGGCCCCGGGGGCCTGTCGAGCGATCTCCCGATCGACGCTTTCAGCCAGTGCTTGCGTCGCCAGGACCAGATCGGATTCCGACGTGTCCTCCGCCTTGTTGTGGCTGATCCCACCGATGCTCCGCACGAACAGCATCACCGTCGGGATCCCCGCCCTGGCGACTTCCGCAGCATCGTGAAGCGCACCGCTGGGCAGCCTCGGCGCCTCGCCGGAGCGTGGCCGCGATCGCCCCGCCGGCGAGGTCGATCAACCCGGGGTCGAAGTCGATCGGCTCGATCCGCCAGAGGTCGTTCCACTCGACCGTCACGCCCTCCTCGGCCGCGATCGCCTCTGATCGCCGTACGGCATCGGCGAGCAGCGATGCGAGCACCCCGGCGTCCGGGTGGCGCTGGTCCACCCAGAGGTCGGCACGGGCCGCGGTCGCGGTCGCGATGCCGGGCTCCGTCTCGCAGCGGCCGGTCGTCGCAAGGGCGCCGGCCTCGATCGCCTGCGCGCGCAGGTCGAGAGCGAGCCGGGCTGCGGCGGCGAACGCATCGTGGCGGGAATCCATCGGCGTCGAGCCGGCGTGGAGAGCTTCGCCCGAGAAGCGCACCACGTGCCGCTCGACCCCGACGGTCCCCGTGACCACCGCGAGCGGCAGATCGAGATTCTCCAGCGCAGGGCCCTGCTCGATGTGCAGCTCGAAATAGGACGACGGCGCCGTCGAGCTCGCGGCGGGCGTCCAGCATGCTCGCGAGCTCGACGCCGAACTCGGCGAGTGCGTCGGTCATCGCCACCCCGTCGCGGTCCCGAAGCCCGACCAGCTCAGCGGGGTCGAGCGTTCCCGAGGCCGCGCTGGAGCCGACGAGGCCGCGTCCGAACCGGGCTCCCTCCTCGTCGGCCCAGTCCACGAGAGCCACGTTCACGGGCGGAACGCCGCGGGATGCGATTGCCCTCAGGACCTCGATGCCGGCGACGAGGTTGAGCGCACCGTCCAGCCAGCCCCCGTTGGGAACGGAGTCGATGTGCCCGCCGATCAGGATCGACCGCGACTCATCCTCACCGCTCACGACCGCCCAGGAGTTGCCGGCCGCGTCCTGACGGCGGTGGTCGGCGAGACCGTCCAGCCTGGCGCCCATCCATTCCCTGGCCAGACGCCACGTCGGCGTCCAGCAGACACGCTGTGCACCGCTGCCGTCAGCCGTCAGCCGGTCGAGCTCACGCAGCTCCGAGACGACCCTCTCCCCATCGACGAGCTCAGCCAGCCGCGACATGGCGTCCGGCGAGGTAGGTGAGCGCAAGCGAAGCGGCCATCCGCTCGGTGAGAGTGCTCGAGTCCCAGCTCGGCGAGACCTCCATGACATCCATCGCCATCGCCTTCGGATGCTGGGCGAATCGCCAGACGATCTCCAGTGCCTGCAGCGCGGACAGCCCGGCCACCGCGGGGACGTTGGTCGCCGCGACGATCGAGCCATCGATCGCGTCGATGTCGAAGGTCAGGTACATCGCAGACGTACCGTCGGCCGCGCGCTCGATCGCCTCGTCGAGCAGAGCATCGAAATCGCCCTTCCAGATCTCCCGGGCCGTGACCAGCCTGGCGCCCTTCTCCTTGAGATAGTCGGCGTAGGAGCGCGTGTTGAGCCAGCCGCTGATCCCGAACTCGGTGAAGTTCTCGCCTGCGACCTGGCCGTCCAGCTCCTCGAGCGCGTAGCGGAACGGCACGCCGGAGCTGATCTCCTCGTGGTGGGAGACCCTGACGTCGAGGTGGGCGTCGACGGAGATGAGGCCGACGGGACCGTCGACCGAGCGGCAGAAGCCCCGCAGCGACGGGAAGGTCAGTCCGTGGTCGCCGCCGAGCACGAGCAGCGGGTGGCCCAGCGAGGCGAGGCTCTCGGTGACTGCGGAGACCCGTTCCCAGGTCGGCTCGACCTGGGTGTGCATGACGTCGACGTTGCCGAAATCCGCCACGGGCGCGAGCTGCCGAGAGGTCGACGTCGATGTTCGGGTCGTAGAGCAGCGAGGCGTTGAGCCCCCAGCGAACCGCCTCGGGACCGCTCTTGGCGCCGCGCCGGCCGAGGATCGACGTGTCGAAGGGAATCCCGACCATCGTCGCCAGCGGTGTGCCTTCGACCTCCGACGCGGGCCGGATCAGCTCCGACGCCGGATGCTCGTACTCGTCGGCGACGGCCGGGGCCATCGCGCGTGGGCGCGAGCAGCAGCTCCTCGATTTCGGCGGGTGTGTTCATCTTCTTCCTTCCATTGTTGTCGTGAGTCTGTCGACGGCCTTGCGCAGCCGCTTGATGCCCTCCTCGGTCCGTTCGGCGCCCTGTGTGACGAAGCAGAGGCGGAGGGCGTTTTCGAGCCCCGGCTCAGGTGAGAAGGCCGAGCCGGGGATGAAGGCGACGCCCTCCTCGAGAGCGATCGGGAAGAGCTCTTCGGCATCGAGACCGTCCTCGCAGCTCGAGCCAGAGGAAGAATCCTCCGGACGGGTCGGTCCAGCGAACCGGCAGGTCGGAGAAGTGCTTCTCGAGCGCCCGCTGCATGTCGGCCTTGCGCGTGCGGTAGAGCCCTCGGAGCTGATCCAGATGAAGGCCGAGATGCCCCTCGCTCAGAAAGGCGGCGGTGAGAAGCTGGAGCGGGACGTTGGTGCAGGTATCCATGCTCTGCTTCGCCGCGATCATGAGCTCGATGATGGCCGGGTCCGCGGTCAGCCAGCCGACGCGCAGGCCCGGCGCCAGCACCTTCGAGAAGGTGCGAACCCCGACAACGCAGACGCGATCCCCGGCGATGCTCTCGATGCTCGGCAGCGCCGGCCCGTCGAACCGGAGCAGGCTGTAGGGGTCGTCCTCGACGATCACGCTGCCCCACTCGGCGGCGAGCTCGACGAGCTCCGCTGCGACGCTCGAGCGAGAGCGTGGTGCCGGAGGGATTCTGGAAGGTCGGCACCGTGTAGATCACCTTCGGCGGCCCACCCCGCCGCTCGCAGATCTCACGCTATGCGGTCGACCTGCATGCCCTCGTCATCCATCGGTACCGGCACCGGAATGCCCTCGTAGCCGGTGATCGTCGCGGTTCCGTTCGTGTAGGTGGGGGCCTCGGTCACGACCAGGTCCCCCGCCTCCACGAACAGCTTGAAGGCCAGGTCCAGGCCCTGCATCCCGCCCGCCGTGATCAGCAGGCGCTCCGGATCGGGCGCTGAGCCCTCCTGCTCCTCGAGGAAAGCCGAGAGCGCATCGCGCAGCTCCCGCTCACCCTCGCTGGGGCCGTAGTCGAATGCGCGAGCGCCGCCCTCGGAAACGACGTGGAGCAGCTCGGAGAATGCTCGCGGTCGGGATCGCATCGGCAGCAGGGCTGCCCATCGCAAGACGCACGATGTCGTGGCTCTGGGCCTCGAGCAGGCTCGTGCTGCTGTCGATCACCGAACCGGTGATCCCCTTCGCACGCGCGGCGAAGGGAGGCTCGTATCCGGCCGCAGGCATCAGTCCGGCCCGCCGCCCACCCTCATGTCAGGGGCCCCGGGTTCGCCGTCGATGGCGAGGTACTTGAGCTCCTGATACTCCCTCAGCCCCTCCTCGCCACCCTCCCGCCCGAGGCCGGACTCCTTGACGCCGCCGAACGGGGCCGCCGCGTTCGAGACGACACCGCGATTGATTCCGACCATGCCGGTGTCGAGGCGGTCGCCAAGGCGCAGGACCCGGTCGAGGTCCTTCGAGAAGACGTAGGCGACGAGCCCGCTGGAGACCGAGTTCGCCGCCGCGAGCAGCCTCGTCCTCGTCATCGAAGGCGTTGACCGCCGCCGCAGGGCCGAAGATCTCCTCGGTCACGGCGGGGGAATCGCCCGGGACCTCCGACAGCAACGTCGGGGCGAAGAAGTAGCCGGGGCCGTCCAGCCTCTCCCCGCCGGTCAGGATGCTCGCCCCCGCGCTCACCGCCGAGCCGACGATGCGCTCGACCCCCGCGCGGGCCTCGGCGTCGATCAGCGGGCCGATGCCGCCGTCGGGTCCGGCGCCGACCTCGGCCAGTCGGTCCGCCAGCGCCGCCGAGAAATCGGGCAGGATGCGTGCGCTCGACGTAGATCCGGTTGGCGGCGATGCACGACTGCCCGGCGTTGCGGAGCTTCGCGATCGCGGTCTGTTCGACCGCATGCTCGAAGTCGCAGTCGGCGAAGACGATCAGCGGCGCGTTTCCGCCCAGCTCCATCGACGTGCGCTTGACGCCGTCGGCGGCCATCCGCAGCAGCTGGCGCCCGACCGACGTCGAGCCGGTGAACGAGAGCTTCCGCAACCGCGGATCGGCGATCAGGGGAGCGGTCAGCCCGTCCCGAATCGCTCGTGGTCAGGACATTCGACACCCCCGGCGGGAGACCGCATCGCTCGAGCATCTCGGCGAAGGCGAGCGTCGCCAGCGGCGTCTGCCCTGCCGGCTTCAGGACGAAGGTGCAGCCCGCGGCGATCGCCGGCGCGACCTTGCGGGCAGCCATCGCCAGCGGCAGGTTCCACGGGCAGATCAGCAGGCACGGCCCGACCGGCTGCGGAACCGTCAACAGCCGCATCCCGCCCTGCGGCGCAGCTCGGTAACGGCCGGATATCTGCGGCGCGAGGTCCGCGTACCAGCGCATGAAGTCAGCCGAGTACGCAACTTCCGCCTTCGCCTCGGCGAGCGGCTTGCCGGTCTCCAGCGTGAGCAGAGCGGCGAGCCGGTCGGAGTCGGCGAGCATCGCCTCGTACGCCGACCGGAGGATCTGGGCGCGGTCCCACGGCGGTGTCGACGCCCAGTTGCGCTGTGCCTGCCACGCAGCCGCACAGGGCACGCTCCCCGTCGGCGGGGGCTGGCATCGGCCACCTCGCCGACGATCTCGGCGGTGGCCGGATCCTCCACTTCCATCACGGCCCTCTGGCTCGCCGGCAACCACTCGCCGCCAATCAGCAGCTGCTTCGGCGCATCGGCAACCACTGCCGTGTCTTCGGATTTCTGTTCGGGCTTCACGCCGCCGTGTAGCCCCCGTCAACCGGCAGCGAGACGCCGGTGATGTGCGCGGCCTCGGCCGAGGCAAGAAACAGCACCGCAGAGGCGACGTCGGCAGGCGTGCCGATGCGCTGCTGGGAATCGCTGCCTCGATGCTTCGCCGGACGCCCTGCCGGGTCGCTCTGCTCGGCCACCCATTGCGTCGAACAGCGGCGTTTCGGTCATCCCGGGGGCAACCGCGTTTACCCGGACGCCACGCGGTGCCAACTCGATCGCGGCCGCTCGCGTCAGAGCCTCGAGGGCTCCCTTCGAGGAGCCGTAGATACCCATCGTCGGAACGGCCACGGATGCAAGCCGCGAGCTGATGTTGACGATCGACCCCGAACCCCGCGACTTGAACTCCGCCCCGAACGTCTGCAGCATCCAGAGCGCTCCGAAGAAGTTCGTCTCGAAAACGTCCCGCACCTCCTGCTCGGGGGTGGTCAGAAGGTCGTTGGTGTGATCCATGGCGGCGTTATTGACCAGCACCGAGGACCACCCAGCTCCCTACAGACGGCGAGCGCGCGCTCGGCCGTGTCGCGGTCGCCCACATCACCGAGCACGAACTGCACGCGTTCCGAACCGAGCGACATCGACCAGTTCCAGAGCCGGCTCCTCGCGCCGGGAGACGCCGACCACGATGCCGCCCTCCTCGATGACGCGCGCCGCGATCTCTGCACCGATTCCGAGCGAGGCGCCGGTCACCGCCACCACCATTCCGTCAAACCGGTTCATGCGCCCGCAATCGCGACTGCGTCGAGCGCGGCCTCGACCCGGTCCACGAGCCAGTCGATTTCGTCCTCGCTCGATCACGAACGGCGGTGAGAACTGCAACGCCCGGCCGACGAGCATCCGGGTCAGCACGCCCTCATCCCGACACCGCAGGTGCACGAGCTTCAAGGCGTCGAGCTCCAGGGCCGACTCGGTGAGCTCAACTGCGGCCAGGAGCCCGCAGCTGCGCACCTCGCGGACCAGGGAATGACTCGCCGAGCCGGCCGAAGGCGGCGCTGAAGCGCGGCTCGAGCGAGGCAACGCGCTCGACCAGGTTCTCCTCCTCGAGGATTCTGGAGGTTCTCGAGGGCGACGGCGCAGCCCGCGGGGTGACCCGAGTAGGTGTAGCCGTGGCGCATTGTCGCCGCCTCCTCCGACCACATCACGTCGACCACATCGACTCCCGGCGAGCACCATCCCGACCGGCGCGTATCCGGAGGTGAGGCCCTTCGCGCCGACCATCAGATCCGGCTGAATGTCGAACCGCTCGGAGCCGAACCAGGATCCGAGCCGCCCGAAGCCGCACACCACCTCGTCGGCGATCAGCAGGACGTCGTGCTGCCGGCAGAGATCGCGGACCGCCGGCCAGTAGCCCTCCACCGGCGGGTACACGCCGGCGGCACCCTGCACCGGCTCGCCGATGAAGGCGGCCACGCGTCCCGCGTTCTGCTCGAGGACGCGTTCGAGGGCGCTGACGTCGTCGCGATCAACCTGGACCACATCGGGTACGAGCGGTCCCCAGCCGGCGGCGTTGGCCTTCGATTCCGGCCAGGCTGGTGCCGTAGGCATGCATCCCGTGGTAGGCGCCGGAGCGCGCGATGATCATGGTGCGCTCCGGCCGGCCGCGCAAGCGCCAGTAGCGGCGGCTGATCTTTGCGGCGGTGTCGACCCCGTCGGATCCGCCGCTGGTCAGAAACGCGGCGCTGCCCGGCCCGAAGCCCGAATCGCGGGCGAGTTCACAGAGCCGGCCGCGCGAGCTCAAGCGCGGGCGCGTTCGAGATGTCATCGAAGATCTGGTAGCCGGCTACCTTCACGCATCTGATCCCGGGCCGCATCGGCGATTCGCTCGCGGCCATGGCCCACGTTGCAGTACCAGAGTGCACCGGAGGCATCGAGGTATCGCCTCCCTTCTTCGTCGTAGACCCAGATTCCCTCGCCGCGCTCGACCGTCAGGCCGGGCGAGGCGGCGACCTGCGACATGTCAGCGAAGGGATGCCAGAGCGGTGTCCTGGCCTGCCTGTTTGCGGAACTGGATTGCGATTGCGAATCCAAAGTCATCATATGATCTGATGTTAGCAGAAGCCGGCTCTGGCCGACGGTTTCGCTGGCCTCATGCCCCGATGCGGCTAGAACGATGCCCGGAAGTCGTTCCAGGCCGCCGTCGCTTCGTCGATAGTCACGATGTCTCCATCGGACTCGGTGGCGTACCCGCGCATGATCGGCGCCTCTTCGCAGCACGCCGTCGAGGCCGATCTTCGCCAGTTCCTGGGTGACCGGGTCGTCGAAGGACTCGAAGGCCGGCATCGCGGCCGGGTTGGCCGGGATGCTCCCCGACGCCTCGACGATCGCGGTCTGACCGTCCTTGTCGAGAGTCCCGTCGATCCACTTCATCGCGGCGCGTTGTCGGGGTCGCCGACGATCGACCAGGCATCGACGTAGGTGGCTTCACCGACGAAGTTGAACTTGAGAGACGGGTTGTTCTCGAACGCCGGGATGATCGATGTGCCGAAGCTCCCGATCGCAACCTGGATGTCGCCACGGTTGAACAGCTGCGTGTCCTCGCCGAAGTCGAAGAAGGTCTTGATGTTCGGGCGCATCTGCTCGAGCAGGTCCATCGCCCGGTCGAGATCTTCCTGCGTCATCTGCGAGGTGTCCTCGACCCCTTGCGCGGCCGCGATCTGGGCGATCGTGGTCGGGTCGTCGTAGATGCCGATCGCCTGCTCGTAGGCGGGATCGAGAAGTTCCTCGAGCGTCTTCGGCTCCGGAACCTCGTCGCTGTCGTAGACGGTCAGAGTCGGCACCGCCGCGAACGGGATCGCGACCACCTGATCGTCGCCGTTGCGCCAGGCCGGGCTGTCGCGCAAGGTCGGGCGTGAGGCTCTCGTAGCTGGAGATCAGTTCGGTGTCGATCGGCGCCAGCGCATCCAGCGCGATGAGCCCGGGCATGCTGTCCGTACCCGCGGAGATCACGTCGGCATCGCCCTCGCGAGCCGCGACATAGAGGTCGCTGGGGCCGCTGACGTAGCTCCACTTCGCCTCGACACCGTTTTCGTCCTGGGCCTTTGGCGCCTCGTAGAACTGCCATCCGGCGACGTTGATCTCGCCGCTTGCCGTCTCGACGTCCTTGGCGACGTCAGGCTGGATTGGGCGCTCCCGTCATCCCCCGGTGATCGTCCCCCCCGCAGGCCCCGAGACCGACTGCGACATTGCCGCCGCCGTGAAGAACCGTCACCAATCGAAGCATCATCAGAGCACTCTCCTCTCCGAAATAGACCCAGAACCAAGAATTCATCATATCATAATACTTTATAGCTCTTGGATCGCCATCCGGATCACGACCCTTGGGCTGACTCCACTTGCCCCGTGGATGTCGGTGAAGGCACGCGGCACGTCGTCGAGCGTCCGCTCCTCATAGATCAGCCTGGCGTCGACCCGCGGCATGGATCTCCAGCACCCTCTCGAGGTCCAGGAGCGTTCCTCCATCCGAGCCCACGATCTTCAGGCCGTGCTGGATCAACAGGCCCATCGGCGTCGGCACGGGATCGTCGATCGGCCAGCCAGCCAGGACCATGACGCCGTCGCGCCGAAGCGATCGCAGGCCCTGGGCGATCGTCGGCTCCGACGCAGCGAAGATGAGCACCGCACGAGCGCCGCCGAGCCGCTGGAGGTCCTCCGCCGGATCCTCTCGATGCGGATTGATGCAGATGTCAGCGCCGAGATCGCCGGCCGTCGCGAGCTTGGCATCGTCGATGTCGACGGCGGCGACCCGGGCGCCGGCACGCGCTCGCGTACTGAACCGCAAGATGACCGAGGCCCCCGACCCCGACCACGCTGACGAGATCTCCCGGCTCGAAACCCGCTCGCATGGTCGTCCCAAACGCCGCAACGCCGGCGCAGCCGAGTGGGCCCGCCTCGGCGAGGCTCAGGCCGTCGGGCACCCTGGCGGCGCTCCGAGCCCGGACGAGTGCGTACTCGCTCAAAGTCCCGTCGTAAGAGTTGCCGGGGTTCTCCTGACGCCGACAGAGGTTCTCGAGGCCGTTCCGACATTCGTGGCAATCCCCGCAGGCGCCCCCGAGCCAGCCGATGACGACGCGGTCGCCCACCGCTAGAGCTTCGACTCCGTCCCCCAGCGAGGCGACCACGCCCGCCCCCTCGTGACCGGGGATGATCGGCATCTTTGCCGGCCTCTCGTCGACGGCCGTGACCCCCATCGAAAGGTGCACGTCCGTGTGGCAGATCCCCGAAGCCCCGAGCTTGACAAGGACCTGTCCGGCAGAGGGCTCTGGAACCGGGACCGTCTCGATCCGCGGCAGCTCGCCGAGCTCGTTGATGACGGCCGCTCTCATCGTCGCCGGGACCATCAGCGTTTGGCCCCGACAATCGACTCGACTGGAGGTCCGCCCGCCGTCGCTACCTCCACTGTGAGGCGACCGACAGTCGCCCGCATCGCAGCCGCTCCCGTCCAGTCGGTGATCTCCGCGAGATCCACCTCCCCGGCGGCGACGGTCTCGAGCGCCTGCCGGGCTTCTTCGATCAGCGACAGCTCGGCATGTGCGTGCCCCGAATGGGCACAGAGCAGGAGATCGACGGATTCGCTGAGCTCGCCGAGACGACGGACCGAGTCGATGTACCCGTCAAGGCTTGAGTCGGCGTACTGAACGAGCAGCGCGGCCGGATCGAGCGTGTCACCGGCGAACAGCCACCCGCGGTCGGGCTCGAGCAGGCAGATGCTGTCGCTGGAGTGACCGGGCGTATGGATGACCTGGAGGGTCCGGTCGCCGAGTTCGATCTCGTCCCCGTCCTCCAGAACCGCCGTCGGCGGCCCGGGCGCATGACCCAACTCCGGGTCATCGATCGAGTCGGGGCGGCCGTCGAGGGAGATCCTCGGGGGCGATGAAGTCGATCAGATCATCCCCCTCATGGAGCGAAACCGCCGACCAGGCGTCACGCGCCAGCCCTCGCATGCCATCAACCAGCGACGGGTGCGGGCGAGCCGTCAGCCGGTCCCGGCCGCTCGAGTGGATCATCACTTCCTCGAATTCCCGGTTCCCCCCGACATGGTCGACGTGGTGATGGCTGTTGACGACCGTGACCGGAGTCGATGCGATCGCGTCGACAATCCGCCTGATCGGCTCGAACCCGGTGCCGGTATCGACGAGGACCGCACGGTCGGCGCCGATCAGCAGCCAGCTGGTCACCAGGGCCGGTTCGCAGATCATCCAGAGGTCGTCGCGCACCTTCCTCGGCAGGAGCCATTGCGTGCCGAGCTCCGACATCTCGGACCGATCGTTCATGACGTCCCGGTTGCGTTCGCCGCATTACGCACCCACTCGTCGAATCGCCCCCTTACCGCGAGCGGCCACGCGTCAGCCAACGTGTGCACTTGCTGGCGCCCTCCGGCCTCACTCCAACGCGGTGCGATCTTGTCGATCACCGGCTTGTCTTCGAGGTAGACGGCGTTCTCCTGATTCCATGCCTCTTCGAGCTTCTCTTCACCCTGATCAGCGGCGACCCCGACCACCCACCTCGCGACGGTCGTTTCCAGGTCGACCGGCCGACGGAAGATTGAGCAGGCACCGCACCGGCTTCAGCCTGTCCTCGTCGACGAAGTCGAAAGTCGCCGCAAAGATCGGCGGCATGAACCGGTAACGCGTGTAGAGCGGGTCGGAGAGCCAGTTCGGTGCCTGGAAGAGGTAGTTGAGATAGATGCCCGAATCGTCCTGTCTGCGGCTTCGTCGGCACGACCTCGGGGTCGAGCTCGCCGAGGCTCTCGCGGTGGACGAACGGCAGATGAGCCAGGTCGCGGAAGTTCTCGGTGGAGGTGAGTACGTCAACCTTGAACTCCATCGGCCCGCCCGCCTTGAAGATCCATTCCGTGCCCGCCAGTTCCGGAAAGGTCGGAATATCGGAGGCCGGCTCGACCCAGGCACGTCCAGACATGCCCGTACGCAAGCCGAGTCGGATAGGCACGCGCCCGCGCCTTCGCCGGCTTCGGCCTCTCTGGCGCCAGGGACGGGATTTCGGCGCAGCCGCCGTCCGGCTGCCAGCACCAACCGTGATAGGGGCAAACGACGACGTCGTCGCGAGCCACCCCGTCGGAGAGGCTCGCCCCCGGTGTGGGCATGCGTCATCGAGCACCCCGATCTCACCCGCGGAGATCCGGAACAGCACCAGGCGGCCGGCCGAGCAGCTCGCACGCATTGCGGGTTGGGCTCGAAATCGACCGGCGCAAGGGCAAACCAGCATCGCTCCAGCGCGGAGCTCACTCGCTCGGGTCCGCCACCCGGTCCATCATTCCCCTTCCGCTGCTCCGGTCACCTCGCTGGGAAACATATTATCATCTTACTTAATCTCACTGAGACGCACAACCTCGGAGGCAGCGCGCTTCCCTGATCGGATCGCACCCTCGATGTTGGCGCAGTACTCCGTCGCCGTCTCCGCGCCGGCCCAGTGGATCAGCCCGCACGGTTCCCGGATAGCGCGACCCGGTCCGGTCCACACGCCAGGGGGCATGCTCATGACGCAACCGCGACTGTAGGGGTCGTCGCCCCACGACCGCTCCGCATACGCCACCGGATGCATGGCCGCGTCTCCCCAGAGGGCTGCGACCTCGCCGAGCATCTTCCGCTTGCGGGCCTCCTGCTCAAGTCCCCGCAGCTCCCTCGTCGTACCCGACGCCCAGCTCAGCACGGTGAGAACGGCAGCCTCGTCGTTCGGCGGGGAAGTGTCGAAGGTCTCCACGTAGTCGGTCACTCCCCGACCCGACATTCCCCCCGCTCGCCAGAACGGGGCCGGATAGAGGACTCTGTGCCTTGATCTGTGAGAACAGCGGCATCCGCCGGTTCAGCTCGTCCCGCTCGCCGCTGAGCGGCGGGTCGAAGCTGATCCCGCTGATCAACGTCGGAGGGACCGCGACGATGCAGCGACCTGCCTTTGTCCGTCGACCTCCGGCCTCGATCAACAGCCCCGCGTCGTCTTCCAGGATCGCTCGGACCGGGGCTTCGTAATGGATCGACTCCTCGATCGAGTCGGCGAGCCGCTCGGCGACGACATGCAGCGACCCGTCGAAGTCCAGTGTGTCGTGGCGCTCCCCGATGCCGATGAGACTGCCCACGCCGCCGTTGGAGCGCGCGTAGAAGAGGAGATGAAGGAGGGAGAAATGCTCAAAATCCCCGAGAAAGCCTCGGATCGGACGAACTTCCCGGATCGCCGATCCGAGGCATTGCCTTCCAGCCAGGACCCGAACGTGACGCTGTCCAGGTCGAACCGCCTCAGGGGCCTCCCAGGGCGCCTCGAGCGGAACCTGCGCGGCGAGGCGGTCGATCTCCGCGGCGAGAGCGACGGCCTCGTCCGAGAACTCACCGTCGGAGACGACCGGCTCTCCATCCGGCCCGAGTCGCAGCTCACCGTGCTCCGGCTTCGGGGACGGCGAGGCCGTGACTCCGAACTCCTCGGCGAGGTCCAGCAGGTGTGACCTGGTCGGAGCCGGAGAACCCTCCGCCGAGATCCGCGTTGAGGCCGGGCGCGAGTTCCGTTCCGGTGACGCGCCCCCCGGGCCGGCTCCTCGCCTCGATCAGGGCGACCTTGCACCCCTTCGCGATCAGCTCACGGGACGCCACGAGCCCAGCGAACCCAGCGCCCACGACGGCGACATCGACCTCGTCGAGCTCTCCGCCATCAGTCCCACCGCCCCGCGAGCAACGAACCGTAGCCCTCGAGCCGGGGAGCGGCTCCAGCGAGCCTCATCACATCCCAGAGGGTGACGGCGTTGCTTGAGACCACTGGTCGATCGAGCTCCCGCTCGAGTGAGTCGAGAACGCTCAGGGTCGGCAGGTTCGTGCAGCTGATGAAGACCGCGTCGGCATCGCCGGCGACTCGACGCGCCAGAGCGACGACGGTCTCAGGCGGAACCTCGGCAATCTCGCGATCGACCTCGATGCCGAGGCCCTCAATAGCCACCACCTCGAAGCCGGCGGCGCGCAGGAAGTCCTGCTCGCGGTCATTGAGAGAATCGATGTAGGGCGTTGCAACCGCCAACCGCCGGACCCCCATCACCTCGAGGGCCTTCAACATCGCGCCCGCCGTCGTCGTCACGGGAACCCCTGCTTCGCGCTCGAGCCGTCGCGCCAGTTCGACGTCGAAACCGGGGCCGCCGATCAGGCTGCCGGTGGTGCAGGCAAACGCAAGCGCCCCGACGTCAGCGTCGGCGAGCTCCCTGGCGGCGACCTCGAGCCGCCCTGATTCGACCATCTCGGCCATCGACTTCGGCGTGGCCTCGCCCCTCGGCAGACTGACCCTAGTGAACAATGCGCCGATCTCTCGAGGCAACTCCGCTGTGACTTCCGCAGTCAGCGTCACCGACGTACTCAGCTCGATAAGGCCGATGCGAGCCACCGAGCCCCACATGCCGCTCACGGAAGCCACCACGCTTCCACCGGCGGTGCCTCGATGCCAGATTTGGTGCCTGCGCTGATAGCCCTGTGCGGGCGCCCGGGGCTATCAGACAATGCGTACGAGTTCCCTGGGAAACCCTGCCCTAGAAGGACGCTTTGAAGTCGTTCCATGCCCTGGTTGCCTCATCGAAGGTGACCACATCTGGGTCGCTCGATTTTGCAACGAAGCCCTGCGAAAGAGGCGCAGCCTCGAGGATCTCGTCGAGCGTCATGCCGGCGAGCGTCCTCGACACAGGATCGCCCATCTTCTTGAGCGCCGGCAGGGCGGCAGGGTTGACCGGGTAGTCGCCCGAGGCGGCCACTATCCCTTCCTGCCCCGCGGGGCTGAGGGTCTGGTCGATCCAGTTCATCGCCGGCGCGTTGTTCGAGTCATTCAGTAGCGACCAGGAGTCGACGAACGTCGTCTGCCCGGTGAAGTTGAACTTGATCTCTGGATTCTGCTCGACGATCTTGCCCAAGCTGGCGCCGAAGCTGGCGAAGCTGACGTCGATGTCACCGCGATTAAACAGCTGCGCGTCCTCTCCGAACTGAAAGAAGGTCTTGATGTTCGGGCGCATCTCGTCGAGGAACGCGAGCGCGGCGTCCATCTCCTCCTGCGTCATTGTTGCCGTGTCCTCCACACCCTGGGACAGTGCAATCTTCGCGATTGTCTCGGGTGCGTCGAAGATCGCAATCGAGTCCTCGTAGACAGGATCAAGGAGGTCGTCCACCGTCTTCGGCTCGGGCACGTCAGCGGAGTCGTAGGCGGTAAAGATCGGCGCGACACCAAACGGTACAGCCACCACCTGCCCCTCGGAGTTCTTCCAGATGGGGTCATCGCGGAGGGCAGGCGTGATGCTCTCGTAGTTGGACAGCAGATCGGTGTCGATAGGGGCCAGGGTGTCGAGCGCAAGTAGCGTCGCCATCTGCGGCCCGCTACTCGTCAACAGGTCTGCGTCGCCCGCACGAGCGCTCGTGATGATGTCGTTGTCGGTCGCGATGTAGCTCCACTTCGAGTCAACCGAGCCTGCGTCCTGGACATCCTCGTTCTCGTAGAACTGCCAACCGGCCACATCGATCGAGCCGCTGGCGCTCTTAACATCCTCAGGCGTCAAGGTAGATGCCGCATTGGAGGTCGAGCTGTCGCTGCTTCCGCAGGCGGCAATGCCAATCGCAATGACGACAAGGGCCAGGAGCATCACAGCCCCCCGAATGCCCCTAGGTCCAGCACCGTCGTCACGTTCTTGAGCACCTGCTGCAGCTCGAAACTTCATGCGCACCCTCTCCAATTTGACGAGATCGAACTCAGGACGCCACGGCCTTGCGGTCGGGTAAGCGAGCGTATCATATGATGATCTTAGGGATACCGTCGAGTGTGGGGCAGGGTCGGGTCAGCCAGTTGGATCACCGTTGAGGCCGAGCTCGAACCGCATCAGATCCCGGCCGAGGATTGCCCGCCCCGAGTACCGAGTGGCCACCTCCTCGAGGATGAGCTCCTCATTCGGGGTCATCATGTGGGTCAGAAGCAGCGTCCGGACACCCGCTGCCTCGGCGATCTCGCCGGCCTGCGGGGCCCACGAAAAGTACGGGTCGTGACGCTGGGCCATGTCATCGTTCTCAATATCGACAGCGGGGCCGGCGCAGGTCAGCACCAGCAGATCGGCATCCTTGGCGAGTTCGATCAGGCCTGGGCTTGGGGCGGCATCAAGGACGATGCAGATACTCGATCCACCGCACTCCACTCGGTACCCAAGGCAGGTCCATTCGGGGCCACCGAGGTCCGACCCATGCTCCACCTCCGCAGCGACAACGCGGTATCGCCCCGGCCTCTCGAAGACGACCCCGGGCTCGACGTCACGAACGTTTAGGTCGGAGTCCCAAGTCGAAGGGCGGCCGACCTCGGCGGCACGGAATTTCAGGTCGAGCCGGTACACGTCGTTGTGGAGGACGTCGACGATGTGGCTTGTGCCCGTTGGACCCAGGACTTCCAGCACCTGATTCCGACCGCCGTATGAATCGAGCTCGAAATCTTCATCGAGGTACACCTCGAAGTCATAGATCCAGTTGGAGAACAGCATGTCAGCCAGATCACAGATGTGATCGGAGTGGTGGTGCGTGACAAACAACGCTGACACATCCCTGGGGCTTAGGCCGGCACGCTGGATCTGGGTGACCACCCCGCGACCCGCGTCGAACACCAGCAGGTCGCCGTCAACCCTCACCGCGGCCGCAGGGCCCGCGCGATCGATCCGGGGCACCGGGCTGCCGCTACCGAGCAGTATCAGCTCCATGCCGTTCCCCGACTTCTCTGCCACCGGCAACTCATCGAACGCTCCATCAATCAGATCATTGATGATCTACCCGTGCGCGCCCAGGACTTCATCAGCAGCCCGATGACCCGATCGCACGGCGCCCTCCATCTGACCGCACCACATTGATGCGGTCTCAGTTCCCGCCCAGTGGACCCGCCCACAAGGCTCGCGGAGAGCGTGTCCGAAACCCGTCCATGCACCCGGGGCCATCGAGGTGACGCAGCCCCCGGCGTCTCCCCAGCGCCGCGTGAGGACGTGCCGCGGAGTGCGGGCTCGCTCACCGAACAGCTCGCTGATCCCATTGATCATCCCCTCGGTCCAATCCTGGTCCGCCAGACCGGCTGCAGCGGCGTTGTGACTCCACATGTATGCGTTGAGGACTCCCGTACCGGCTGACGGTGGCGAGGTATCCAGGGTTTCAAGCGTCGGTGTGAACCCTCGCCCGGTTAGGTTCTCCTCCCGCCAGAATGGACTGTCGTAGAGCGCCGCTACCCGGTATAGCGACATCTCAGGCATGCGAGACGGCAACTGGCTTCGAGCCTCCGAGAGGGGTGGATCGAACCGGATTCGCTTCTGAAGCGTCGGTGAGCAGGCAGCGACGCAACACCGCGCCTGAGTGTTCCCGAAGCTCGTCTGGATCGCGACCTGTGAACCATGCTCAGCGATGGACGAAACGTCGGCCCCACCCACGATGCTTTCGCCGAGCTCGTCCGCTAGCCACCGAGCAATCGAGCCAGCCGCTCCAGCGAATATGAACTCATCGTGGGCCTCGCCCGTGCCGAAGAACGTCCCGAGTCCTCCGTTCGACCGCGAGTAGAACAGGAAGTGGAGCAGCGAGAACGCGGAGGTCTGCCCCATCAGGGCCTCGACATGGCTCAGGAGCTCGAGGGAGCTCTCCGGTGAGGCGTTCGCATGGATCCAGGCCGCAAGAGTCGTTTCGTCGAATTCCCCGGCCCGTTCACATTCCCAAGGTGCCTCGAGGGGCACGGATTCGGCCATCAGCTCAAGCGCTCGGATGTGGTCTCGCGTCTCCGAGCCGAACTCATCAGCGGACGTGAAGCGCCGGCCGTTTGAGTCCGCGTAAACGATCAGGTCCCCTTTGTCACCCACTGGGACCGGCAAAACTCCGGCCTGGGAGGCAAGGCCCAGCATCTCGGTTTGATCCCGGTTGACGAAGGTCCCACCAAGATCAACCATCAGCCCCGGTGCGAGCTCCTCGGCGTCCACCCGGCCGCCGCAACGCGGCCCGGCCTCGAAGACAAGCACCGACAGACCCGCTTTGCGTAGATCGGTTGCAGCTGTCAGACCTGCTAGCCCGGCCCCGACAACGACTGCATCCGGGTTCTCGCCGAGATGAGTGGGGGAACTCATAAGATCACCATATCAATCACCAATAACCAGAGCCTTTGAGTTCACCCGAGACCCCCGAGCCCCGCTTCACCGAGACCAATCACGCGACCTCCCAGCTGCCCCTGCGTTCCCAGTTGTCAATGCGGATTCCTTTTCGCCGGAAGGATGCGCGACGCAGAGACGGATGCCCACCGCGGTACGGTCCGGTTTTACACAACTCCCCGCTCTTCCCTGGAGAGCCGACGAGCGGATTCGAACCGCTGACCCCTTCATTACGAGTCTGGTGGTCTCGGTGGCGCTGGCCGATAAACCCAGCACCGGGCGACCTCGGTCAGGAGTTCGCATCCTCGGCGTCCCGCTTGCCGACCTGCGTGCGCCACCGGTTCCAGGGCCACGCTCCGTCGATCTCGACCTCGAGCGAAAAGCTGAGCACGATCCGGATCAAGACGATGGCGCCGAGCACACCGACGCTCTCCAGCGTTGGCTCGACGACGATCGTTCGGATGATGTCGCCGATGATCAGGACCTCAAGACCGAGAAGAATCACGCGCCCAAGATTGCGCCTCAGTTCGGTGTAAGCGCCCTCCGACCGTCGGGCCAGCTCTCGGGCATATTTCCCGAAGGCCCCGATCCCGCCGCAGACCAAGATGGCGACCCCGACGGCCTCGACCACCTTGGCGACGTCACCCACTGTCGCCTCATAGGACGCGACTATCAGCGCGCGACCCGGAAGCCCAGGTTGCCAGTAGAGCTGTCCGGAGCGCTCGCGCTTCTCGAGTCAACCCTGTACCGGTTGCAATAGGACGCATGGCATAGGTAGGACCCACCTCGCATGGTCCGGTGGGTTCCGCTTTCAGGCCCCTTCGGATCCGACGGCGGACTCGTGGCGTAATACCCGGGGTCGAACCAGTCAGCCGTCCATTCCCAAACATTGCCGGTCATGTCGTAGAGGCCGTATCCGTTTGGCTCGAACGACCCGACGGGGGCGGTGCCGGCGAAACCATCCGCCGCTGTGTCCTTCCCCGGAAACTGTCCCTGAAAGACGTTCATCCGATGCTCACCGTCGGGCCGAAGCTCGTCCCCCCAGGGAAACCTTCGCTGGACGAGTCCACCCCGCGCCGCAAACTCCCATTCCGCCTCGGTCGGCAAGCGCGTACCTGACCAAGCACAGTAGGCGACCGCATCGAACCACGAGATGTGAATGGCCGGATGCCTCTCCCGGTCGTCCAGCGACGATGTGGGTCCTTCTGGGTGCGCCCAGTCGGCGCCTTCCACCTGCCGCCACCATGGCGCCGATGCCACTCCGCGCGTGTCCGGGAAATCGTCCGGCAGGAGCCCGGTAAACACGAACGACCATCCGAAATCCTCGGCGTCACTCCGATAATCAGTGGCCGCAACGAACGCGGCGAACTCCTCGTTGGTGACCGCCGTGCTGCCAATCGAGAAGGCCTCGAGCGCGACGCCGTGCGACGGACCCTCACCGTCTTCCGGATAGCCGTAGGTCTGGTCGTTGCCCATACGAAACTCAGCCGCGCCCAACTCGATCAGGTTCGCGGTGACGTCGATCCCAACAACCTCCGGGTTTTCGCCGCCGGCTCGAGGAGCGTCAGACGGATCGCGGGAAGGCGAGCAGCAGCCGCTCATTGGGGCGTCCCGGCGATCGGTCGCTGCAGGTGCCACATCGTCCTTGGAAGCTATTAAACCCGAGGTAGCGGGACACCGCCCTGAACGGGTGATTTGCCACTCGCTAAGGACTTCGGCCCCTGGCGAGCAAGGCTCTGCTACCCCAAACAGGGATTCGTGGCTAAATACACCTGCGAAATGAATGCCGCTACGAAGCAATCCTCCAAAGGTCGCCAGCCGCCGCTGGAGCGATTGCGCCTCACCCGGACCCTCGTCGCCGACCCGGAGACCTCGATGACGGTCATCGTCGCCCCGGCGGGGTACGGCAAGTCAACCCTGCTTCAGCAATGGGAATCAATCGACGATCGACCCTTTGTCTGGATCACAGTTGACCAGCGTCACGACGAAGCCACCATGCTGATCGGAGCCATTGCGACCGCGCTGGATGAGCTGGAGCCGATCGACGAGCGCGTATTTGCGCCTTTGATGGCGCCGCGCCCAAACCTTTGGACCGTTCTGGTCCCGCGCCTATGCGAAGCGCTTCAGTCCCGCAAGCAGCCGTTCGTACTCGTGCTCGACGACCTTCATCGCGTCCATGACCACCGTTCTCTCGAGCCGTTGGCAACGATCGCTGAGCAAATGCCTTCCGGCTCCCAGCTTGCGATCGCATCCAGGGAGGAGCTGGCGATTCCACTGGGACGCCTGCGCACGCAGCGCGGGATTACGGAGCTGAGGGCCGGGGATCTGGCCATGACCAGGACCGAGGTTGAAGCGATCCTGACCGACCTGGACGTGAGCCTTTCCGCGGCGAATTTCGAGGGCCTGTTCGAGCGTACGGAGGGCTGGCCGGCGGGCGTGTACCTGGCAGCACTCCTGCTTCGTGCCTCCGACGATGCCGATGTCGCGTTCGATGAGTTCAGCGGTGACGGTCGTCAGGTTGCCGACTACCTGCGGGAGGAATTCGTAGCCAGTCTGCCGGCGGACCATCGTCAGTTCCTGACGATGGTCTCGATACTCGATCGCCTTTCCGGGTCGATATGTGACGAGGTCCTGGAACGACAGGGTTCGGGCGCGTTGCTGAAGCAGCTCTCGCGGTCAAACCTCCTGTTGACGCCGCTCGACAGTCAGGATCGGGAGTACCGGTTGCACGCCCTCCTACGCGAGATGTTGTCCGCGGATTTGCGCCAGATCGACGCGAAGATGAAGTCATCGCTGCACCGTCGTGCTTGCGCCTGGTTTTCGGAGCGCGGAGACATCGAGCAAGCTGTCCCTCAGGCCATCGAAAGCGGGGATTACGATCTCGCGGCTGACCTGATCTGGGAGTGCACGGCAACATTCGAGAGCAGCGGACGAGACTCACTTCTGCAGAGGTGGCTTAACCAGTTCAGTGAGACCCAGCTCACGGCATCGCCACCCTTGGCAATGGCACGGGCAACGAGTTTGACCACATGCGGCGACGGCGCCGGTAGCGAGTACTGGATCGCGGTCGCGCAGGAAGCTCTCAAGGGATCGGAACGTCCCGACGCCGAGCTACTTCGCATAGCCGGTCAGGTGGTTCGGGCTACGGCCGCCGCCCGGGATGGGGTAATTGCAATGCGCGAAGACGTGGAGGGGGCTTACGACCTCCTTCCCGACGACAGCCCGTGGCGTTCCCTCTGCTGCTTCATCGAAGGAGTCTCGTGGCATCTGAGTGGGGATCGCGAGCTTGCGAACCGCTGGCTCGAGGAGGGATCGAGGCGCGGTCTCACTCAGGCGCCGAATGTCGGCATGCTCTGCTTGGCCCAGCAGTCACTGGTGGCGGTGGACGACGGAGAACCCGAGGTTTCACACAGGCTTGCCGACGAGGCCATCGAGGCTCTCGACCACTTCGCGCTCGGTGAGGATCCGACCTCAGCCCTTGCGTTCGCAGTCGCAGGTCTCGCATATGCTCAGCGCGGGCGCACGGACGAGGCGAGCCACAGCCTGAAATCCGCATCCACCCTGCTCGGCGGGCTGAACAAGTTCAGCGCGTGGTACGAGGCTGAGGCACGTGTCGTGATCGCGCGGGCCCTGATGCTGCTCGATGACGTGGCCGGCGCCCGAGCTCGTCTCGCAGAGGCGGGGCGCTTCTTTCGGCACACGTCAGATGCCCTCGTACTGAGCGAATGGATAGCGGCAACCTGGAAAGAGGTCGAGGCCGCCCAATCCGTGGCCGGCCGGTGGCCCTTGAGTGCGGCAGAGCTTCGCCTCCTGCACTATCTGCCGACGCATCTGAGCATCGCCGAGATCGCCGCTGAGCTCTTCGTCTCCCCGAACACCGTGAAGAGCCATTCGCAGGCGGTGTACCGAAAGCTCGGGGTCTCCTCTCGGGCGGAGGCGGTTGCCTGCGCCCGTGAGGCCGGATTGTTGGACGAGGGAGCCCCGTTGCCCAACCCCCGAGGCGAATTACACAGCTAAAACCACCTAGTAGAGGTGATGTGGCTACGTGAAGGCGGGCCTAGCATCGCGAAATGCAGATGCGGGAACCTACAACGTGAATGACGAACTGGGGCGGAGCCGAGGGGCGGTGGTTATCACCGGCTCCTCAACCGGCATCGGTGCCGCCGCTGCGGCCTATCTAGCGAATCACGGGTTCCGGGTATTCGCCGGAATGCGAGGCGATCGAAACGGTCACGCAACGACCGACCGACTGATGCGGATCGTCATCGACGTTACCGACGAACGGAGCATCGCATCGGCCGCCGATGCCGTTAGAGCGGAAGTCGGGGACAGCGGCTTGGCCGGCCTCGTCAACAACGCTGGAATCGTGAAGCCGGCCCCCCTCGAGCACCAAGTTCTGTCCGATTTTCGCGAGCAACTCGAGGTCAACCTGGTCGGTCAGGTCGCCGTCACGCAGGCGTTTCTACCGCTGATCCGACAGGGCCAAGGGCGGATCGTCAATGTGGGATCGATCGGCGGCCGCATGGCTTTGCCGCTCCATGGTGCCTACAGCGCTTCCAAGTTCGGTATGGAGGCCATAAGTGACGCCCTGCGTCTTGAGTTGAGGCAGTGGGGTATCCCGGTATCGCTTGTCGATCCGGGGGCAACCGAGACAGCCATCTTCGACAAGACGATCGCTGAGATCGATCGGGTGCGCGACGAGCTCGAGGCCGACGGAAACAACCGCTACGAAGAACTGATTGCCGCGGTGCGGACCCTCGTCGATAAGACGTCCGCAGACGCAGCTCCCGCTCACACGCTCGCCGAGGCCATCGGAGACGCCTTGATGTCAGACAGGCCGAAGACGAGATACCTCGCCGGCCACGACGCTAAGGCGACCGCCAATCTCGCGCGGGCGCTGCCAGACCGCGCCAAGGACAGGTTGGTGGCGAGAACGGTTCGCCTCCCTGAGCCCGAACGCATCAGCAAGCAACGAGATGGGGATTAGGTGGCGACCGAAGCCCCACAACCGAAGGTGCTCGTCGTCTACTTCACGCTCTCCAAGCAAGCCGGGCGAGTTGCGGAGGCGATGAACCAGGCGTTGGCGGCGAACGGATGCGGTGCCACGATGGCGCGCATCGAATTCACGGACGAACGATGGGCACCCAAGCTCTCTCAGTTCCCGATGAAGCACCCGATTCCACAGATTGGCTCGATCCTCCCAGCGCAGATTCGCCATCAGACCGGCGAGATCAACATCCCGCCTGAGGCCCGGTCGGGCGACTACGACCTTGTCGTCCTGGCATCCCCGACCTGGTGGTTTCAGACGAGCATGCCGATTCGCTCGTATCTCGAGTCGCCGGGAGCGAAAGCGGTCCTGAACGGAAAGCCGTTCGCGTGCGCTTCGATTTCGCGCCGCTACTTCAGCGTCAACCTCAACCAGCTGCAGAAGCTCGGAGAGGGGAACGGCGGGCGACATGTCGGCAAGACCCACTTCGTCGTTGCCGGCGGCCAGGTGAAATCGATGCTCTCGTGGCTCGGTTACATGAAGCACGGAGGGCCGCAGGAGCGTGTCTTAGGGATGAAGATGCCACCCCCGAACCTGCAGCCAGGCTACGTGGAACAGGCCCACCGCTTCATCGACGAAGTCGTCGACCACAACCCCTAGGAGTCGTCGGCGGCCATCTTGGCCTGGGCGTCCGCAAGGGCGCCCTTCAGCGCCTCGACGTGACCACCGTCAGCCTCACCGATGTTCTTCTTGACGGCTCGCGTAATGGCGGGCTCGACCTTGTCGCCCTCGGACTTCGAGTAGGCGACGATCAGCCCCGCTCCGCCGAGAGGGATCGTCTCCCCTGCCTGCTCACCGATCTTGTCGGCCGCTTTGTGGTGCAGGAGGCCACCCGCGCCCGCCCCGAGGGCTCCGCCGATGGCCGTGGCGGCGAGCAGTGGTGGGGCGAATAGACCGACCGCGAAGCCGACCGCGCCGAGGCCCGCGGCACCGTCACGCACCATGTGATCCGTTTCCTCGACCGACATCTCGCCGTCGAGGGCCTTACCGACCACCACGGCGCCGTGCAGGTGGGCACCGGACTCGAGGACCGCGTTGTAGTCCTCCTCGGCTGCTTCCTTCGACAGGTAGCCCCCGATCAGAACGTTCACGATCTCATGCGACATTGGGCGACCTCCTTGCGAACAACGCCATCTCAGGCGGAGAGGGCATGCGCCGTGTGCCCATGGTGGACGGCCTTGTGCAGGTCGTGTTTGTCCTGCTCCGATGCCTGCGGCTTGACGTCGAAGACGACCTTCCTGATCTCGCCGGTGAATGCGAATGGCTTCCTGTCCTCGTATGAGAGGTCAACGACCCCACCGTTATCGCGGCCGATGTCCATCCCGGCGTAACCCGAGAAACGGATCGGGACCGTGTGCTCCATCTTGCCTCCGCCGACAGCCCGATCGTTGATGAAGAGCGTGACCTCGCCACCGGTCGCCATCTGCGCCGAATCGGCGGCGAACTCCATTCGCACGGTCACCTCACCTTCGGGCAGTCCTTCCTCCGCCTGCTGGCGAAAGACGAAGACGCCCATCATCGAGTAGGTGTGGGTCAGCTTGCCGCCGTCGACGAACAGCGAGAAACCCCCGAGGTGATCGGCCTCGGCAACGATTACACCCTCGGCGCCACCATCCGGAACGACCAGATCGGCGCTGATCGAATACGAGTGGTTGTAGATCCGCGGGATCATTCCTGAGAGGACGTTCTGGACGTCACCGCGATATTCGTAGGTCGCGGCCTCCGGAAGCGGTGGCAGCATGCCGAAGAACCCGGCGAGCGGAGCCATCAGCGGCAGGACCTTGTACTTCTCGGCCTCCTGCCAGAAGAGCTCCTTCAGCTCCTTCACCTTTTCGGGATTCTCCGCAGCCAGATCCCTCGCCTGGCTGAAGTCGTCTGGAAGGTAATAGAGCTCGGTCGGATCGTCGTCGGGGTTCCACGCCCCCGGCGTGTACGGCTTCAGGGCATCCGGCGTAAGGACCCACGGGATTCGCTCGGTCCGCATCGACAGCCACCAGCCGTCCTTGTACATCGCCCGGTTCCCGATCGTCTCGAAGTACTGCTGGGTATGGCGCTCGGGAGCATCGGCGTCGGTCAGCGAATCAGCAAACGTCACCCCGTGCATCGGCTCCTGCTCGATCCCGTCGATGTGACGTGGGCATCGGGATGCCCGCGACGTCGAGGATCGTCGGGCCGATGTCGGTGACGTGGGTGAAATGCGATCGTAGGGCGCCGGAGTCCGTGACCTTCTCGGGCCAATGGACCACCAGCGGGTTGCGCGTCCCACCGAGGTGGGAGCCCACCTGCTTTCCCCACTTGAAGGGCGTGTTGCCGGCCCAGGCCCAGCCGGCGGAGTAGTGCGGGGCCATCATCTGATTGCCCCAGGCCTCGACCCCGCCGTAGCGCTCGGCGAGTTGCAGCTGCATCTCGTCGGTCAGCGGGATTCCGTTCTGCATCGTCAGCTCGTTGAACGACCCTGTGATCGTGCCCTCCATGCTGGCGCCGTTGTCGCCCCAGACCCAGAGAATGAGTGTGTTGTCGAGCTCGCCCAGCTCGTCGATCGCGTCGATCACGCGGCCGACGTTGTAATCGGCGTTCTCGGAGTAGCCCGCGTAGACCTCCATCTGGCGGGAGTAATAAGCCTTGAGCTTGTCGGGCACGTCGTCCCAGGCGGGGAAGGCATCGTCGCGCTCCGTCAGCTCGGCGTCGGCGGGAATGACACCAAGTTCCTTCTGCCGAGCGAAGGTCTCCTCGCGCAGCTTGTCCCAGCCCTGGTCGAACTTGCCCTCGTACTTGGCGGCCCACTCCTCTGACACGTGGTGAGGGGCGTGGCTGCACCCCGTCGAGAAGTACGTGAAGAACGGCTTGGTCGCGTCCTGACCGCGGATGTCATGCAGCCAGTCGATCGTCTTGTCGGCCATGTCGTCCGGTAGGTAATAGGGGTCGTCCGGGTCGTCGAAGGTCTCGGGTGTGCCGATGATCTTCTGGTTCTCGGTCAGGCAAGGGTCCCACTGCCCCGACCCTCCACCGAGGAACCCGTAGAAGTAGTCGAACCCCCAGCCGGTCGGCCACCGGTTGAAGGGACCGGCGGGACCCTGCTGACCATCGGGCGTGAGATGCCATTTGCCGAAAGCTGAGGTGGCGTAGCCGTTGTCTCTGAGGATCCGCGGGAAGGGCACGCAGTCGTCAGGGACGAAAGCCGTGTAACCGGGAAATCCGGTTGAGAACTCGCCGACCGAGCCGAAGCCCACGGAGTGACTGTTACGGCCGGTGAGGAGCGCCGCACGCGTCGGCGAACAGAGGGCCGTGACGTGAAAACGGTTGTAGCGAAGGCCCTCTTGCGCCATCCGGGTGTAGTTGGGGGTATTGATCGGCCCCCCGAACGTCCCGGCATTTCCGAAGCCGGCGTCATCGATGAGGACCATGAGGACGTTCGGAGCTCCCTCCGGCGCATCGACATGGCCGATCAGATCCCAGTCCGGCTGCGAGCCGTCGAGCGTTCTGTTCGCGACCCCTTTGAATGCCTGCTGGCGAATCGGGAGTCTGCTTCGATCAGGCTGGCTCATAGGGTTTCTCCGATTTTGGTAGGGACCAAGACACTGTCGCCAATTGCTGCGAACCGGGAGACGATTCCGTTCCTGAGCGAAATCGTCTCCCTGGGTTCACAGAGGTTCAGACCCCTCCGGCGGCCTTCTCGTCCTCGCCGAACTCGACGATTCCGTAGATCACGTAGACGCAGAGGAAGAACACTCCCAGCGACCACCATGGGTATGCGCCACCGATCGACAACAGCGCGCCAAGCGCGCCGAGGCTTGCGGCGACGAGGCCGATCACCCGTCCGTATGCGTTACCCGCCAGCAGCGAGAAGCCGCCGGTCAGCTGGATGATCCCGAGGATGATCAACACCCAACCGAGCGAGTTCAGATTGCTCAGTATCAACCTCGTGTCGCCGACGAAAATGTTCGCGTCGTCGAGGGCGCCGAAACCGTAGATGACGTTGAGCGTGCCCACTATCAGCAGCAAGATGCCTGCAAATGCGACTCGGCCTGTACCTCTCATTCAAAAACTCCCATCTGTTGCCCGACCGCTGTTCGGTCGGTATATCGGAACGTATCCGCGAGCCCGTTGGGGTTGATCACCCTGACTAGGTGATTTGCCCACGGTCAGCCTTCTGACGACCGTTCAGCGGCGACGAGCGACGCGGCGACTCGTGCGGCGGGCAACTCTGCGTGTTGCAAGCATTGGGTCCCTCCTTCCGTTCATTGAAAATGGGGTTCGAGAGCTGAGCTGAGCGGGGGCGTCAGCTCGCCTCGAGGGCGTGTATCTCCGCCTCCTCCTCCGCGAGGAGCCCGATCGCGACGAGGTCGACGGGGCTGATGAACCCGTCGCTGATACGGAACCCGCCGGCCCGGGCGACAGCGTCGCGGAGCGGGACGGCCCATTGATGCTCCAGCAGTATCAGGGCGGCCGCCGAGTCATTGGGGATCTCCTCGAGGACGTCCCAAGCCTCGTCGTCCGAGAAGACTTCGACTCCCTCGGAGGCAGCCTCGGCTCCGGCGATGGCACCAGCCTCGATGCCATCTTCGCCCTCGATCCCGAGCCCGATCAGTGCACCGACGGTGCTACCGAGTTCAACGGCCTCGTCGCGGGTCAGGTTGCTGAGATGTGCCACCTCCAGCTCCCCCTCGGGGCCTTTGTGGACTGCCAATGCATCGATTACTCGCACTGTGTCGCTGGCACGCAGGCGCTCGAGTTCGGCGATGACCTCGCCATGGAAGTCCGGCTCCTGAAAGCCGAGCACGAGAAGTTGGACGGGTCCGATGGCCATGTTGGTCCTTCCGGTGGTGGCCTGTCGCCGGCATCGTGTCCAGGGCGGCAAGGCCGTTAGCAGATGTGAGACCGACCGTAGGCGGCAGGTTGGCTCCGTACCTCGCCCGATACGGGTGAAATGCACTGGAGGACAGACGATCCGGCCGGATCGCGGATCTCAGGCATCCGTCTCGGCCGTGATCCGACCGGATTCGACGGCCCCGACCACTGCCGCGTAGTCGCGCTCGTTCTGGTCGGCGTAGAGCTCAGCGAACGCGGCCAGAGCGCGATCAAATGAATCGCCTCGGCCGAGGTAGGCGGCGATCGCAACGCTGTCTCCCGCCCGGGCATGGGCACGGGCAAGCGTGCGCCCGCAGACCTGGGCGTAATATCCGAGCGCCGAGGGGTTCATCTGCTCGACGAGGGCCGAACCTTTCGCATCCCAGAGCTGACGCACGTAGTAGTCGCGCTCGACACCGTCGACGTCGCTGGTCCGAACCCACCCGAGCATGATGTCGCCAGCGGCTTGCATCAGGCGCTGGCCCTCGACGACGCGCTGACCATGTTGGTCGTATTCGCTGTCACCCAGGAATGGCTCGAGCACCGACGCCTCGGCCTCCTTGAACTGCAGGAACAGAGGGTCTTCGCCGTCACGGCCGAGCATCAGCATGATCCAGGCGCGGGTCCCAACGCTGCCGACTCCGACCACCTTGCGGGCCGCATCGACGTAGCGGAACCGCTCCAGAAGATGTCGGCGGTCTCCGGACAGGGTCGATCGATACGAGCGGATGAGTGTCCTGAGCGCCTCATCCATGGCCTGGTGTTGCTTCGGTTTCAGCAGCTCCTTGATCGGGACAATCACCGGCGGGTCGCTACGGATCCGAGCATCGCCATCGACGGTCTCGGTCAGCTTCCCGAGCGCCTTCAGACTGGTCTTACCTTGAGCCTTGGCCACGTTCTTCTCGGCCCGCTTCAACTGTTTCTTCGTTCCCACCTGAGCCGCTCCGGCGAGGATGTCGCTGACGTCGACCCGCGAGTACCAGAGGTCGAGGTTGCGCTCGAGCGAATGACCCCGCATTGCGTCGCGATAGGAACGACCGACCTCTAGGTTTATTCGCCCTCGGTCCTTCTTGCCGAAACCGCGATCGCGCCCCGCTATCGCGAAGCTTGCAGCCAGGCGCTTCAGATCCCATTCAAATGGGCCGGGAAGGGTCTCGTCGAAGTCATTGACGTCAAATACCAGGGTCCGGTCGGGTGCCGCGAAGGTGCCGAAGTTTGAGAGGTGGGCATCTCCACAGAGCTGCGTATGGAGAGCAGTCCTGGGCAGTCCTGCCAGGTCGGCCGCCATGATGCCGGCGGCGCCGCGATAGAACGTGAATGGAGAGGCGAGCATCCTGCCGTAGCGAAGCGGAACGAGTTCAGGAACCCGCGTGGTCGCCTGCTCTTCGAGCACGTCCACTGGATCGCGCCGATCCGATCTCGGTTCCCAGGTCCCGTGGGAGGAGCGGGGGACCTCGCCACGTGCGGCTCGGCCGAGTTCGGTGCGCTCGTCAACGGTCAGATGTGTTGCGATTTTCTCGTTCACGGGTACCGCCTCAATAGAAGATTGGAGTGGGCAGACGAACGTTCCCACACCGGGGCCTTAATCGGCATCCTCCAATGAGGGTGATTCGCTGCCCGATGCGTCAGAGGTTCACGGAGACCGGGAAGGTCGCCAGCCAGACGGCGGCGGCGACGAAGAGACCACAGCCGAGGGCAAGTATCGCCATCTGACCCGTAGACGTCCGAAGCCTGGTGCTGAGGCCCGCGAAGAACAGGCACGTGGCGAAGAGGACCACCGCGAAGACGTATTTGTCCGCCCGGTCGATGTCCTCCCCGGCGGCGGCAGCATAGGCGTCCGCCTCCGTCTCTTTGGCATCAGCTTCCGCCAGCACATCGGCCTGATAGCCGTCCATTACGAATGGCGATGTGGGTGCGTCGGCATTCGTGAACGGCTTCGTCGCAATCCAGTCGTCAAAGGCGGGCTGAAAGCGATCGGTGAAACGCTGGCGGTAGAAGTCCGCGAGGTCACTGTCATTTTGAGCCCGAGCATTCACCCATTGAATGAAGAGCGCGAGGTCGACCTGCGCCTCACGGTTCGCTGTATCCCCCGCCCGGGTCGATTCGATTCGAGTCGCCGTCGCCTTCGCCTGGTTCTCGGCCTGCTCGCTGTGCCATCGCGTCGCCTGGTAGCCGGCCCAGGCCGTTGCCAGCGTCGCGCACGCGAGGAGGATGGTGGCTACGAGATCGAACCGCCGCTGCGAACGGCTCAATTGCCCCTCTTCGGCGATTGAGTCGTTCAAACCGTGCCCCCAGTGGACGGGATTCCGGCCTCATCGCACGGGAGCCTTCCGGTCTGGCCCGTGATCCCCTGCTCCTGGTCGAGAATGCCGAGGGTCCGCTCCATCGCAACCGGCTGAAGGCCACCGACCCCGCCTCGATACGGATCATCGAGGAACTGAATCAGCAAGAGCATCGCGACGATCACGGCCGTCACGGACCCGGCGAGCACCGCCTGGCTCCTAGCAAGTTCGGCGCTGTCGGCAAAGAACAGCATGTATCCGAAGATGACGAGGGCGATGAAGAGCAACACCGCCCAGAGCGGATCTGGGATCACCCCGACCGCGCCGTGAATCCTGTCCTTGCGGGCCTCCTCCCGGGCGGCCGTCAGATCGAGCCAGTGGTCGTAGGCGGACTGAGCAGTCACGCTTCGCGGCTTCGTCTTCTGCAGCGTCTTGAAGAGTTCAACTCCCCATGGATTCGCATCGTCGTTCTGCTGGCCGGAGTCGAGGCGGGGCCACTCCTGAAAGACCACCGATCGGGCGTAGCAGGTGAGTTGAGAACTCAGATCGGCGCGAACAGCCTTCGGTAGAAACTGGGCGGTTTCGTACTGCTGAGTTATCACCAGGGCCTCGGTCTCGGCGCCGCTGCGCGAATCGTCGTAGCTGCTGAAGGCAAGGAAAATGATCAAGCCGAGCAGAACAGAGAAGCCCGTGGCAAGCACGCCGAACCCTCCGGCGGCCCGGTCGCCATCTGCGAAGTAGCTGCCTTCCGGGGCTTTCCGGCGCACGATCAGGATCGCGGCGACTGCGATGGCTGTCGCTACGACGATGATCAGTATTGCCAGGGCGGGACTCATGCCCGTGGTGAGTCAACCGCGGATCAGGGCCTGCAACATCATCCAGACCGGGTGAATTCCGCCCAAGCGAACACGCAGCGAAGCGCCATGAGAGCCGACGAGCGGATTCGAACCGCTGACCCCTTCATTACGAGTGAAGTGCTCTACCAACTGAGCTACGTCGGCAAGTTGGTCAGCGATTCTACGGGGATGCCAACCGGCACCGGAGGCGAGCGGCGGCCGCAGGGTGCGGCCGGATTGGTGGAGCCCCATGCCGGGCGAATAGCATGCCACCAATGAACAGAGCCGAGCTGCGGTCGGGACTCAATCGCGGGTTCCGAGGACACCAGATGCGCACCGGGGCACCGACGCTGTCCGGCGCGAGACGGTCTGCGCCGGAATGACTGCCGACGGGCCCATCCTGATCGCCTACGACGGCTCGGATTCGGCGCGTCGCTGCATCAGCGAGGCCGCCAAGCTGTTCGGATCGCGACGGGTCGTGGTGGTCACCGTGTGGGAGCCGGGCCTGGCCTACGCTGCCCCGACGCCGATGCCGATGCCTGGTATGGAGCCGCCAGCGTTCGCCGTGGACGCTGAGGCGGCACGCGAGGCCGACGACGCACTGCAGGGGCGAGCCGAGCGGATAGCGGCGGACGGAGCGGAATTAGCGAAGTCGGCGGGATTGCGGGCGGAGGCGATCGCGGTGGGCGAAGAGACTCGGGTGGCCGAGGCGATCACCAATCAGGCTCAAGAGATCGGCGCGGCGGCGATCGTAGTCGGGTCGCGGGGGTTGAGCGGACTACGAGCGAGGATGGAGGGCAGCACGTCCAGCGCCGTGCTCAAACACGCCCCCTGTCCAGTCGTGGTCGTCCACCACGACTGATCGCGGATGCCGTTAGGGGCGGATGCCTCCGAAGGTGGTCGGCTCCCTCGGGATGCGGGAAGGGTCGAAGCGGCCGACGAGGTCGGTGACGGTGACCTGCTCCGCGGGGGCCGCCAGTTCGAGGGTGTGGGCCATCCAGATGAGGGCGTCGGCGGGGCGCAGGCCGTCCTCCGCCAGATCGGCGAGGGTGACGGCGCCGTGGCGCTTGGCGAGGCGGGCGCCGTCGGGGCCGAGGACGAGGGGGACGTGGGCCCAGGTCGGGCGCTCGAGGCCGAGCAGATCGCAGAGCAGCGCCTGCCCGGCCGTCGAGGGGAGCAGGTCGTCGCCGCGAACCACCTCCCCCACTCCCTGGTCGGCATCGTCGACGACGACGGCGAGGTTGTAGGCGAAGGCGCCGTCGCGGCGGCGCAGGACGAGGTCGTCGACGGGATCGGTCCGCTCGCCGTGCAGGCGGTCGGTGATCGTCACCTCGGCGCCACCGGCCCGCAGGCGCAGGGCGAAGGGCTCCCCGGCGGCGGCGCGCCGGTCGGACTCGGCTGTCGCGAGATCGCGGCAGGTCCCGGGGTAGAAGCCCTCGGGCGCGTCGCCGTGCTGGGCGGAGGCCGCCTCACGAACCTCGCGCCGGGAGCAGAAGCATCGGTAGACGCGGCCGTCGCGCTCGAGTCGCCGGAGGGCATCGGCGTAGAGCTCGAGGCGTTGCGACTGGCGGACGACATCACCGTCCCAATCGAGACCGATCGAACGCAGGTCGTTGAGCTGAGAGTCGACGAGCGGCTCGCGGACCCGCCCCACATCGAGGTCCTCGATTCGCATCAGAAAGCGCGCGCCGGCCGAGCGGGCGAACAACCACGCGAGCAGCGCGGTCCTCAGGTTGCCGAGGTGGAGGTCCCCCGTGGGTGACGGGGCATAGCGCCCGTCCATGCTCTACTCGGGTTCGACGAGCTTGTAGCCGATGCCGCGCACCGTCACCACGAGCTCGGGGTCCTGGGGGTCGCGTTCGATCTTCTGGCGCAGGTTGGAGATGTGGACGTCGCAGGCGCGGACGTCACCGGAGAACTCCGACTGCCAGAGCTCCTCCATGATCTCGAGGCGGCTGAAGACCTGCCCAGGCCGGTCGGCGAGCAGACGCAGGACCTGGAATTCGGAGCGGGTCAGGTTGACGGGCTCGTTGCGGACCGTGACCAGGTGGCGGGCGAGATCGATCGAGACGTCGCCGGCGTCGATCGAGTTGCCGCCGCCCTCGATGGTCGAGGCGCGGTCCAGCTCGCGGCGGCGCAGCTGGGCACGAACGCGACCGAGCAACTCGCGGACGCTGAAGGGCTTGGTCACGTAGTCGTCGGCGCCCACCTCGAGGCCGACGACCTTGTCGACCTCGGCGTCCTTGGCGGTGAGAAGGATGATCGGAACCGGGCTGCGGCCGCGGACGTCGCGGCAGAGGTCGAGACCGCTGCGCCCCGGCATCATGATGTCGAGGACGAGCAGGTCGAAGGGAACCTCGCCGGTGCCGAGCTTGCTGTCGGCATCGTCGCCATCGGTCGCAATGGTTACCTCGAAGCCCTCCTGTCCGAGCGCATAGCCCACCGACTCGCGAACCGAGGGTTCGTCGTCGGCCACCAGGATCCGTCCGCTGCTCACATCGACCTCTTCATTCATTCACTCCATAACAAGTTCGTTGGGGCTGGATCAGGCTGGATCTCACTGCTCACGCTATTGGGGTAGAGGTCGGAGCCGCCGCCCGCAGTTTGATCGTGAAGATACTGCCGCGGCCCTCTTCCGACGAGACGCTGATCTCGCCGCCCATCACATCGACCATCCGTTTGGCGATCGCAAGCCCGAGTCCGAAGCCCTCGCGCTCCAGTGAGCCGCTACCGCGATAAAAGCGATCGAAGACCCGGTCCCTCTCGTCCGCACGGATTCCAGTTCCTGTGTCCTCGACTTCAATGACGACCTTGTCCTCGGCCCCGGGATGCGCGCGAAGCGTAACGGTGCCGGGAGCGGTGGTGTGCTTGAACGCGTTGGTCAACAGGCCGATCAGCACCTGGCGGAGCAGGACCGGATCGGCGCTGGCGGCCAGATCGGGAGCGATCTCGGTCTCGAGTTCGACGCCCTCCGCGAGCGGGTCGAGCGCCACGATCGCCTCCGAGGCCGCGATGTCGACGCTGACGACGTCCGCTTCTCCCTCCCCGATCGCCTCCATCCGCGCCAGCGTCAGCAGCGCCCTGGTGAGTCGGCTGACCCGGTCGACGTCGGTGGCAAGCCGGTCGAGGAAGTGGTCGCGGGCCTCGGGATCGTCCTTGGCGCCGGAGCGCAGAACCTCGATCGCGCCGGACATGCCGGCGATCGGATTGCGAAGCTCGTGGGCGGCGTTGGAGACGAACTCTCGCTCGGCCTGATCCCGCCGCAGCTCCTCGGTGCGATCGCGGACGACCAGCAACGCCGAGCGCTCAGCGGGCAGGTATCGCGCTCCGATCGCGAAGACCCGCTCGCCGATCGCCACGTGGTCGCTCTCCGCGAACCCCCTGTGGGTCGCCCGACGAATCCAGGGGCGAAGCGCATCGACGACCATGCCGTCGGAGCCGATCAGGCCCGATGATGCTGGGTTGGCGAAACGGACGTCCCCGTCGGGATCGACGACGATCACCGCTTCGTCGAGGGAGGTGAAGATCGCCGACAATCGATCGCGCTCGGAGGAGAGGGCGTCGAAGGTCTCCGCCAGCGCGATCCGCATCGAGTCGAGCGTGCGCCCGAGATCGCCGATCTCGTCGCGGCCGCTGGGGTACATCGGCGTATCGAGGTGCCCCTCGGCAAGCTCGCCCGCGGCGGCGGCGAGGCGCTTGACCCGCGAGGTGATCAGGCTGGCGACCAGAAAGCCGATCAATCCTGCCACGAGAACGGACACCACGAGTGCCGTGAGGCGCTGGCCGGCGAGGGCCTGGAGGGCCGATCGCACCTCCTCAGGCCGCTCGGAGATCGAGAGCAGTACGCCCTCCACGCCCGACTCGCCGACGAGCTGGACCGCGACCATCGTCCGGTCGTTGGGCTGATCGGAGTCGACGAAGAGGTCGCCGTCGAGAGCGGTGGAGACCGCCTCGGCGCGGCCACGGACCGCGTCGATATCGAGGCCCGCGACCGTTTCCGGGCTGACCAGCTGGGCCGGGCGACGGACGGGATTGTTGTAGAGCCAGGTGCGGAAATCGTCGGTCGGCCGCGACTCCTTGAGCACGTCGACGGGAGCGTTCAGCTTGGTCATCAAGCCGTTCGGAAGCTCGTTCTCGACGCTTTCGCGCAACCGCAGCGTGCGTCCAACGGCGAGGTCGGAGGTGCGACTCTCGGCGGCGCTCTCGCTGGAGCCGGAGACGACGATGTAGACGGTGGCGCCGGTCAGGATGCCGATCGCCGAGAACATCAGCCCGAGCCAGAGGCGGACCCCGAACGGGCGTCGCTTCCGAACCGGCTGAATCGCCGGACGATCGGCGGTCACCGGCAGCTCAGGTGGTACCGGGCTCGTCGGGGGTGGCGCGGGTGCGGCCATCTACCCCTTTCTAGACCACTTGGTCGGTATTGCGAAGCAGCCCCGACGCCCGGTGGAAGAGGGCGTCCAGGGCGAGGTCCTCGTTCACGTTGACCCGCAGGCGTCGGCGGGTCTCCATCGCGAGCTCCGCCGAGCGCCGCGCTCCGAGTGGATCGATCCCGCGAGAGTCGGCCGCGAGCTGGTCGCCCCGGTCGGAGTTCTTGACGACCTCGGGCGCACCCTCGGCCACCGCGGCGAGGTCGGCGAACCAATTCGCAACGAGGCCCAGGCTGAGGTCGATCGCCTCCGTCCGGGCGCGACGGTCGGCGCGCTTGGCGGCGTCCTCGCCGTCGCGCCTGATCCTGGTGGCGTCCCGCCCCTTGCCGAACTCGGCGGCTCGCTCGGAGGCGGCGTCGATCACGGCGGCGGCGCGCTGCTTGCCGCTCTCGGCGGCGAGCTTGATCAGGTCGGCCCAGGGCCGACTGAGAAGTTCGCCTGAGACCGCCGCCCGCGCCGAGCCCTCGGAGTGGGCCCGCAGGCGCTGTCCGGTGGGCGAGCCGAGCAGCCGGGCTCGTCCGAGGTCGCCGCCGGCCAGCCGTGTCAGCGCCTCGAGCTCGGCGGCGGAATGGCCCGGGAGCTCGGCCGCGAGCCGGCGTTGCAGCGACGCGGGTGGGAGCGGCGCGAAGGTGACCGTCGAGCAGCGGCTGCGCACCGTCTCGAGCAGAGCCGCAGGCTCGGCGGTGATCAGGATCAGGTGGGCGTAGCCCGGCGGCTCCTCGAGCGTCTTCAGCAGTGCGTTCTGGCTCTCCTCCGCCATCGCGTCGGCGGCCTCGACCACGAAGACGCGAGCCTGGCCCTCGAACGGCCGGTAGGAGACCGCGGCGATGATCTCGCGCCGTACGTCCTCGACCAGATGCTGATTGCCGGGGGGGCGCAACCAGGTCAGATCCGGATGCGGCGATGGATCGATCAGCCCACGGCGACGGGCGTCGGCGGGATCGTCGGCACCGGTCGCGAGCAGCTCGGCCGCGAAGGCGCGGGCGGTGGCGGACTTGCCGCTGCCGGTCGGTCCGACGAACGCATAGGCGTGCGAGGGGCCGCGGCGGAGCGCGGCGGAGATCGCGGCGCGAGCGGCGGGCTGCTCGGCGGTGGCCGCGGTCAGGGAATCGGAGAGCTCACCACTCGGGAGTTCAACGCTCACGAGTTCACCGCCCGCCCCTGGAGGCCCAGCGCCGAGAGCACCCGCGCGTGGACCTCGGCGACGCTGCCGCCGGCGTCGACGGCGACGATCCGCCCAGGCTCGGCGGTGGCGATTCGATCGAAGGCGGCGGCGATCCGCTCCTGGAAGGAGACGCCCTCGGACTCGAAACGATCGGAGATGGGGGATTCGCAACGTCCCTGCGCCCGCTCGACCGCGAGGCCGGCGTCGGCGCGCAACAGGATCGTGCGATCGGGCATGCAACCGCGGACCGCCGCCGCGTTGAGCGTTTCGACGAGACCCTCGTCCAGGCCCCGCGCGCCGCCCTGATAGGCGACCGTCGAGTCGACGAAGCGATCGCAGACGACATCGCGACCCGCGTCGATCGCCGGCCTGATGACGCGCTCGACCAGCTCGGCGCGAGCCGCGCAGAACAGCATCAGCTCGGCCCGCGGGGTGAGCTCGACCGAGGCGTCCTTGAGCAGGTCGCGGAGCCGCTCTCCGGCCGGAGTGCCGCCGGGCTCGCGGAGCAGCACCGTGTCGGAACCCAGCGCCTCCGCAAGCAGGCGGGCCTGCGTGCTCTTGCCGGCGCCGTCGACTCCTTCGAGGGTGACGAACACGGGTCGGGCGGGCGGGTCAGGGACGCCGGATCAGGAGGAGCCGCTGCGGGACCGGGACTTGGCCGCGCTGCCTGTCGACGATCGGGCGCCGGCCCGTTTGGTCCGGGTGGTGGTCGTCGGCGCCTTCTTGCGGGCGCCGCCCTTGCCCTTCTTCGGTTTCCCGTTCGTCTCGGAGGTGGTGCCGGCGGCCTCGGCCTGCTTCTTGCGCTCGGCGGCCTCCTCCTTGGCCTTCTGGCGCTCGGCACGCTTCTCGCGCATCTCCACCATCGACGGGCAGTCGTCGTTCAGGCAGAGGTTCCATGGCCGACCGCGGAAACCCTTGACCTTGAGCCGCGGCGTCTCGTCGCAGATCGAGCATCGCTCCTCGAGCCGCCAGAGCTCGTAACCACGGCCCGGCAACGGCCGGGAGAAGGTGCAGGAATCGGGATCTTCAGGGTCCTCGCGGTTGTAGCCCTCACAGCCGACGAAGCGCTTGCCGCCCTTCATCTCGATGATCCGCAGCCGGTTCGGCGAGCCGTCCTCGTGCTTGCGGCCGGCGGTCTCGCAGACCTTGCAGGGGCCGATGAACTTGTCCTCGTCCATGCCGGCCCAGATCACCTTCGCGAGGTCCTCGCGCTTGGAGAACAGATCGTCGTAGGTGCCGTGGAGCATCTCGCGGCTGATCTGTAGGACATCGTCGCGCTTGATCTTGCCGGCGGCGATCTCGTCCATGTCGCGCTCAAGCTCGGCCGTCATCTCCGGGGTCGCCATCCGTTCGACGTGCTCGCGGAATGCCCTGAACATGGCGATCCCGGTCTCCGACGGCTCCGGCGGGTTGTTGTAGACGTAGCCGCGGTCGTAGAGCTTCTGGATGATGTCGGGGCGTGTGGCCTTCGTCCCGAGACCGAGCTCCTCCATCAGCTCCAGCAGCTTGCCCTGGCTGATCCGCGAAGGTGGCTGGGTCTCCTTGTCGACCATCCACGGTGCGCCGTCGAGGTCGAGTTTCTGGCCCTCCTCGAGCGCCGGCAGCTCGTTGTCGGCGCTGCGGGCATAGGTGTAGATCGCGGCATAGCCGGGATCGACGACGATCGATCCGCGGACGAAGTAGGTCTCGGTGCCGGCCTGGATGTCGGCACGGGCCGACTCGGTGATCATCGGCGGGCTGAAGGTGGCGAGGAAGCGCCGCACGATCAGCTCGTAGACGCGCCGGTGGATTCCGTCGAGGGCGTTCGGGTAGACGGCCTGGGTCGGGTATATCGGCGGGTGGTCGGTCGTCTCCTTCTTGCCGCGGGTCGCGGTCAGCTCGCCGTCGAGCAGGCCCTTCGAGGCCGAGAACTCGGGGATCTTGACCAGCGAGGTGACGAGCTCGCGCAGTGGCAGCGACGGTGGGTAGACCGTGTTGTCGGTTCGCGGGTAGGAGATGAACCCGTCCATGTAGAGGTCCTCGGCGATCCGCATCGCCCGCGAGGGCGGGATGCCGAGGCGGCTCGAGGCGTCGGTCGCGAAGCCGGTCGTGTTGTAGGGAGTCGGCGGCTTGCGCGTGTTCCTGCGTTTGCTCAGTTCGGTAACGATTCCGGGCGAATCGGTCGAGGCGAGGGCGGCCTCGGCCTCGGGCTTCTCCCAGAACTTGTCGGTCTTGTGATGCGCCTCGAAGGATCCGTCGGCGTGGGTGAACTTGGCGAACACCTCCCAGAACGGGACGGCGACGTGAGCTCGGCGCTCGAGCTCCCGCTCGACGATCAGACCGAGGGTCGGACTCTGCACGCGACCGACGGAGAGGAAGTTGGAGCCAAAGCGACGGGTCGCCAGGGAGACCGCCCGGGTCAGGGTCGCACCCCAGATCAGGTCGATCTCGCCACGGGTCTGCGCGGCGTGAGCAAGGTCGTAGGAGAGGACGTCGAGGTCGTCGAAGGCGCGCTCGATCTCGTCCTTGGTCAGGGCGGAGTAGCGGGCCCGCTTGACGGTGCCCTCGACGCCGGGGTTGACGTCGAGGATCTCGCGCAGCGCCTCGAGTCCGATCAGCTCGCCCTCGCGGTCGAAGTCGGTTGCGATCACCACCGTGTCGGCATCCTTGGCGAGCTTGCGAACCGCTTTGACGACGTTCTTGTCGGTCGCCTCGGTGACCAGCTCGGCGTCGATCAGGGTCTTCGGATCGATCTTCTGCCAGTTCGAGTAGCCCTCGGGGAACGCCGGGTTGAGGACGTGACCCTTGAGGCCGACGGTCATCTGCGCGTCCTTGCCCTCACCCCACGTATAGAAGGGCACCTTGTAGGAGGCGTCAGCCTTCGCCTCGCCCTTGCCGAGGATCTCGGCGATCTTCTTGGCGCTGTTGTTCTTCTCGGTGACGATCAGGCGCATTGCCGTTTCCTTTGATTCGTCCGGGCCCCGGATTCAAGCTGGGGTAGGCGGCGGCGACTGTAGCAACCGCCCCATACCGGATCGGCGCATCCACCCGATCGGACCCCTCTCCCGGCAGCCCGCGCGCCCCCTCCCCTACGCTCTAGTCCGATGCCCGCCCAGAGCTACCCCGGCAAGGAATGCGTCTGCCAGTTCCGGAGAGGGATCTGCGATCAGTCGTGCGTGCGCGGGATGCTCGAGACGCCGTTCTACATCGCCTGCCTGAGGCTGACCGGCCGCAAGTGCCTGGTCGTCGGCGGCGGCGATGTCGGACTCGAGAAGATCGAGGGCCTGCTGGCCTGCGACGGCGATGTCGTCCTGGTCGCTCCGGATGCATGCGACGCCGTCGAGGCACTCGCGGCCGAGGGCTCGATCGAGTGGATCCGGCGGGAGTTCGAGCCCGCCGACCTGGAGGGCAAGTTCATGGTGATCGCGGCGACCGACGACACCGACGTCAACATCGCCGTTTACGAAGTCGCCGAGGAGCGGGCGATGCTCGTCAACGTCGTCGACGTCCCCTCGCTCTGCAACTTCATCCTGCCCGCGATCGTCCGCACCGGGCCGCTGGCGATCGCGATCTCGACGGCCGGGGCCTCCCCCGCGCTGGCGAAGCGGATGAAGCGCGAGATCTCGGAGATGTTCGGCGAGTCCTACGCCGACCTCGCCGGGATCCTCAACGACGTCCGCGGCTGGGCGAAGGGCACGCTCCCCACCTACCAGGACCGCAAGGCATTCTTCGAGGAGATCGTCAACGGCGATCCCGACCCGATCGAGCTGCTTCGCGGCGGTCGCCGCGACGAGCTCGACGCGATCATCGCCGCCGCCCAGGAGCGCCACGGCGCTCGGGTGGCGACCGCCGACCCCGTCGCCTAACGACACGCTTCCGGCACAGAATCGGCACGGGTTGGTCTTGCTCCGTGACCCTCCTTGGCCCAGCCTCTCCGGGATGGGACCGTCACTGCCATTCGATGACCTCAGTGGTCAGCAATTGGCGGCGAAGCGGGCGGTTGAGTTGGCCAGCCGCCAGTTCTGGGCGATCGCGCGACGCCAGCTGTTGGCCACCGGATTCTCGGCGGCGAGAATCCGGAGTTGGGTTCGCTCCGGTCGCCTGCATCCCAGCTTGCCCGGCGTCTACGCGTGGGGTCGAGAGGAGCTCGGCGGGGAGGGTGAGCTCGCCGCCGCGCTGCTCTACGCCGGTCCCGGCTCCGCGCTCGGAGGCTTGACCGGGCTCTGGTGGCTGGGCCTGCTGAACCGTCGACCGAACCCCATCGACATCGATGCGCCGGGTCGTTCGAGGTGCAGGCCGGGCATCCGCATCCGCCACCCCGCTCGGGTGGAGCGGACCTGGCATCGCCGTCTACCGGTGGCCTCCCTGCCCGACGCACTGCTTGCCGCTGCGCCCGCGCTCAGCCGAAACGCGCTGCGGCTCGTCTTGGCGCGGGCCGAGTTCGATGCCGCACTCGACCTCACCGCGTTGCACGCCGATCTCGGGCCCGGCCGGGCCGGCACCACTGCCGTGCGAGCTGCGATGGCTGCCCACTTGCCGCAGCTCGCTCGCTGCGCCAACGGCTTCGAGCGCGAGTTCGTCCTGCTCTGCGAGAGCTACGGACTTCCGCTTCCGGAGCCGAACGCCCGGGTCGGCCGCTTCCGGCCGGACATGCTCTGGCGGGACGCGAGGCTGATCGTCGAGTTGGACGGGAGGGCCGCCCATCACACGGCGGCGCAGATTGCCTCCGACCTCAGCCGGCAGGCGGAACTCGAGAGCCGGGGTTTCCGGGTAATCCGCTTCACCTGGGCGGAGGTGCACGACGATCCCGCGGCGGTTGCGGCCGAACTACGCCGGCAACTTGGCGCCTAGCGCGCTAGCGCGGCGCAGACGGCCTTGGCGTCAGCCCGGCGGAGGACTTTGAAAGCCCGCGGTGTGGAACTCGCGGTGCCGTCCGCGCTGGACGACCGCGATCACACCCGGCGGTCCCCCGTCCTGATCGACGACCTTCTGGAGCGCCCGATCGAGCTGGCGGTCGGCGCTCCTGGTGGCCGGCGAGGCCGAGGCGGGCGCGGCAACCAGAAGCGCGAGGAACGGGATGACCAACAACCTCGAAGCGGGTCTCATCCAACCGATCCTAGTAGTGCTCCACGCTTGGAATCAACCCGCGTTTGGCAGCTTGCGGCGCTCTCAGCGCCGCTACGTGCCAATCGCCGGCTGCTTCGGGACTCCACCCCGATCTACCCGCTCCATCAGCCACATCGGCTCGCCGGTCGAGAGGTTGATCTCACCGAGAATCTCGTAGCCGACGGAGGCGTAGTAGGTGACGTTGGCCATCGTTCCCGTCTCCAGGTAGGTCGGGACGTCGGCGCCTGCTGCTTCGGAGTGGACGTCCGCGAGCAGCGCCTTGCCGATGCCGCGTCCCTGAACGGCAGGGTCCACGGCCAGAAACCACAGGTACACGTGGGGGTGGCCGACGTGGGCTGCGCGGACTTTGCGATCGAAGTCGACGGCACGTCGGAGCGGCCGTGGTCCGGCCATGAGCAGCCAGCCGATCTCGTAGGCGACGGCACCCTCGGGAATCGGCCAGGCGCCCGGCTCGAAGGCGATGCTGACGCCGGCGACCCGACCGGTCTCGCGGTGGCGGGCCACCCGGACCCGGCCTCGGTGACGCTGGGAGGCGACGAGGATGCCCATGAACGACACCGGACCGGTGATCCGGCGGTGGCCGCGGTGGCGCGGGCCGATCGCGGTCGAGATCGGATCGTCGAGGAAGGCGGCCCCGAGCACGCGGGCCGCGGCACGCATCTCGCCGCGACCGATCGGGCCGACCTCGAACGGCAGCCGGCGGGCCGCCGGGATCAGGCCCGGGCCAGCGGTCAACCCGTCGGGGCGGCGTAAATGGCGATCGCGGTGAAGTGAGCGACCGCCGCCGCGACGACGAGCACGTGGAAGATCTCGTGGTAGCCGAAGACGGACGGCCTCGGGTCGGGGCGCTGCTTGGCGTAGACGACTGCGCCGATCGTGTAGAGGACGCCGCCGGCAGCGATCAACAACCCGGCCCCGAGGCCGGCGTTGGCGACGATCGACGGAAAGGCGATGGCGCCGATCCAGCCGACGGTCAGATATACGGCAACCGATACCCAGCGGGGGGAGTTGACCCAGACGACCTCGACGAAGATCCCCGCGAGAGCGCCTGCCCAGACGGCGATCAGGAGCGCCGTGGCCAGTGCGCCGCCGACGACGAGGACCAGGAACGGCGTCACAGTGCCGGCGATCAGCAGGAAGATCATCGAATGGTCGAGGCGGCGCATCCACATCCGCGAGGTGGGGCGTTTCCAGTTGACGCGGTGGTAGAGGGCGCTGGTCCCGAGCAATGCCGAGAGCGAGATCGCGTAGATCGCCAGCGCCAGTCGCTCGCGGCCGCCGGAGGCGAAGTAGACGAGCAGGGCGCCGGCGACGAGTGAGACGGGGAAGGAGTATTCGTGGATCACTCCGCGCAGCTTCGGCTTGACCTTCTGATGGAGCTCGAGCGCGGCGGCCCTGGCGGCGTCGACCTTCTCGCCGGTCGCCACCTTGGCCGCTTCGACCCGTTCGCCGGTGGCGACCTTGGCCGCTTCGACCCGTTCGCCGGTGGCCTCCATCCGCTGCGCGGTGGCCTCCTTGGCGGCGTCGATCCGCTCGCCCATCGCCTCGCGAGCGGCAGTTGCCCGCTCGCGGCTCGCGTCGGCGGCCTTGCGCATTCCCTCGGTCATTCACCGATTATCCCCCTCGCGACTAATCGCCGGGTGAAGCTCAGGTGAAATCACGTCACGGGGGGTGGTGCCGAGCACTCCAACCCCGTAAAATGCGTGGTGTCGCAGCGGGCATCGAACGCTTCGTTTTGCCCGGTTTGCGGAGAAGCCGCTGAGGCCCACGGTCGGCCATCCCTAATCTGGCCGAGCGGTCCTACGGGAGCCTCGCGGAGCCCGATTCGACCGTTTGTGGCGTTCTCGCGGAGCTTGTTACGTCCGACTCAATCGCAACCATCACGCGTTACCAATTTGAAGGCTTTATGAGGGAGAAGAGAGATGACGAAGGCAGTTTCTGAGACGACGATCAACACGACCGCGAAGGTCGCTGACGGAGGGCTGACGATCGATCGTCGGTTCACGTCCGAGGGGACTCATCCGTTCGATGAGGTCGTCTGGGAGGTGCGCGACGCCATCATCGGCGACCCCGCTGCACCGGCCTTCGAGCAGCGTGAGGTCGAGTTCCCCGTGACCTGGTCCCAGAACGCAACCAACATCGTTGCCCAGAAGTACTTCCGCGGGCCGCTCGGCTCGCCTGAGCGTGAGCGCTCGGTCCGGCAGATGATCGGCCGCGTCTCCGGCACGATCGCCGGCTGGGGCCGTGAACACGGTTACTTCTCGACGCCCGCGGACGCAGACGCCTTCGAGGCCGAGCTGACGCACATCCTGTTGCACCAGAAGGCCGCCTTCAATTCCCCCGTCTGGTTCAACGTCGGCTTCGAGGAGAACCCGCAGTGCTCGGCCTGCTTCATCCTCAGCGTCGAGGACACGATGGAGTCGATCCTCGCCTGGAACACCAAGGAGGGCACGATCTTCCGCGGCGGCTCCGGCTCCGGGATCAACCTCTCCAACATCCGCGGCTCCACCGAGCAGCTCTCCAAGGGCGGGTACGCCTCAGGCCCGGTCTCGTTCATGCGCGGCGCCGACGCGTGGGCGGGGACGATCAAGTCGGGCGGCAAGACCCGCCGCGCGGCGAAGATGGTCGTCCTCGACGTCGACCATCCGGACATCGAGGACTTCATCTGGTGCAAGGCCCGCGAGGAGGACAAGGCCGCCGCCCTCCGCGACGCCGGCTTCGACATGTCCATCGACGGTGACGGCTTCACCTCGATCCAGTACCAGAACGCCAACAACTCGGTGCGGATCACCGACGAGTTCATGCAGGCCGTAGAGGCCGACTCCGACTGGGATCTGACGGCTCGCAAGGACGGCTCGACGATCAAGACGCTGCCGGCCCGCGACCTGCTCAATCAGCTCTCGGAGGCCGCCTGGCGCTGCGCCGACCCGGGGGTCCAGTTCGACACGATCATCAACGACTGGCACACCTGCCCCGAGTCGGGCCGGATCAACGCCAGTAATCCGTGCAGTGAATACATGCACGTCGACGACTCGGCCTGCAACCTGGCCTCGATCAACCTGATGAAGTTCCGCCGGCCCGACGGCACCTTCGACACCGCCGACTTCGAACACACCGTCGACATCGTGCTGCTCGCCCAGGAGATCGTCGTCGGCCCGTCGAGCTACCCGACCGAGGAGATCGGCGCCAACGCGCGCCGCTTCCGTCAGCTCGGACTCGGCTACGCCAACCTCGGCGCCTTCCTGATGTCGAACGGGATGCCCTACGACTCCGACGACGGCCGTGCGGTCGCCGCCGCGATCACCGCGCTGATGACCGGCCGCGGCTACCGCAAGTCGGCCGAGGTGGCTGCCGCAATCGGCCCCTACGACGAGTACGAGAAGAACCGCGAGCCGCACAACAACGTGATGCGCATGCACCGTGACGCTGCCTACGAGATTCCCGACGGCCAGATCGCCGATAGCGAACTGCTGGCCGCCGCCCGGCGCTCCTGGGACGAAGCGGTCGCGCTCGGCGACGAGCACGGCTACCGCAACGCCCAGGCGACGGTTCTGGCTCCGACCGGCACGATCAGCTTCCTGATGGATTGCGACACCACGGGGATCGAGCCCGACTTCTCGCTCGTCAAGTACAAGGAGCTGGTCGGCGGTGGATCGATGACGATCGTCAACCGCTCGGTGCCGCTGGCGCTGAAGACGCTCGGCTACTCCGAGGAGGCCGGCGAGCAGATCACCGCCTACATCAACGACCAGGGCACGATCGTCGGCGCTCCCGGCCTCGAGGACGGGCACCTGCCGGTGTTCGACGTCGCGGTCGGCGAGCGGGCGATCAGCCACATGGGCCACATCCAGATGATGTCGGCGACGCAACCGTTCCTCAGCGGCGCGATCAGCAAGACGGTCAACCTGCCGGAGACGGCCTCGGTCGCCGACATCGCCGACGCCTACACCGAAGGCTGGAAGGGCGGCCTGAAGGCGCTCGCGATCTACCGCGACGGCTCGAAGACCGCGCAGGCGCTCCGCACCGACGCCCAGGACACGCCCGACGAGGTCCTCGAGGAAGTGCAGCCGGTCCCGGTCCGTCGCCGGATGCCCGCCGAGCGCCAATCGCTGACCCACAAGTTCTCGATCGCCGGGCAGGAGGGCTACATCACCGCCGGCAAGTACGAGGACGGCTCGGTCGGGGAGATCTTCCTGACCGACATCGGCAAGGAGGGCTCGACGCTGCGCGGGATGATGAACGCGTTCGCGACGGCCGTCTCGATCGGCCTGCAGTACGGCGTGCCGCTCGAGGTCCTCGTCAACAAGTTCAGCTACATGCGCTTCGACCCGGAGGGCATGACCAAGAACCAGGAGATCCCGTTCGCCAAGTCGATGCCCGACTACATCATGCGCTGGCTCGCGAGCCGGTTCATCGAGGACATCGACCTGCACGAGGACCTCGGCATCCTGACCAAGGACGTCCGAGCCCGGAAGGACGCCCAGCAGGCCCTGTTCAGCCCCGATACCGCCGGCCCGAAGAATGGGAACGGCAATGGGAACGGCAACCGCGGCACCGCCGAGACCGGTGCCGCGGTGTCCGCCTCGGGCGGTTCCGCGAAGCCCGGCTCGGCTCAGCCGGCCACGGCAGCGCTGACCGATACCCCGCCGGTCGTTCCGGTGCGGATGACCCGGGAGCTCGAGCTCGGCCCCGCCTGTGATCAGTGCGGCGGCATGATGCAACGGACGGGGTCCTGTTACACGTGCACCAGCTGCGGCAACAACACCGGCTGCGGCTGACGAGTGCGGGTGGCGCCAGCTCGGCGTCATCCTCGCCTCACGACCGAAGGTCGCATCGGCTCGTCTTCCTTGATCTGACGGCCCCCGCACTCGTCAGTACCTGACCTGACGGCCAGGGAGGCGCCGGGCTCGGCGTCATCGGTGGCCTCGCGGCCACCTTCGGCCGCGTCGGCCACGTCTTCCTTGATCCGGCGGCTCCCTGGCTCGTCAGGCCCGGCGCGGGACGGAAATGACGTCTCGGCGAATTTGATCGGCGGGATCCTGAGCCTATTCACCTGAAATCTGGTCGGGATTAGGTACTTTCGCTAATCTCGCGGGTGGATCTGCACCCCGTCCACGGACTTCCGAAGGAGAAGACATGAGCTTGAGCATTGGATCGACCGCCCCCGACTTCGAGGCGGAGACGACCGAGGGACCGATCAGCTTCCACGAGTGGCTGGGCGATTCGTGGGGCGTCCTGTTCTCCCATCCCAAGGACTTCACCCCCGTCTGCACGACCGAGCTGGGCTACATGGCATCCATCAAGCCGTCATTCGACGAGCGCGGGGTCAAGATCATCGGCCTTTCCATCGACCCGCTCGGCAACCACGAGAAGTGGGCGGCCGACATCGAGTCCTCGCAGGGCACCGCCCCCAACTACCCGATCATCGCCGACCCGGAGTTCAAGGTCGCGAAGGCATACGAGATGTTGCCCGCCGACGTCGAGGGCGACCCGACCGAGCGCACCCCCGCCGACAACCAGACGGTGCGGAACGTGTTCGTGATCGGTCCGGACAAGAAGATCAAGCTGATCCTGATCTATCCGATGACGGCCGGCCGGAACTTCGACGAGGTTCTCCGGGTCGTCGACTCGCTGCAGCTGACCGCCAACCACAAGGTCGCAACGCCGGCCCAGTGGCAGCAGGGCGACGACGTGATCATCGCCGGCACCGTCTCCGACGAGGAGGCCCGCGAGACCTACCCGGACGGCTGGGAGTCGCCGACCCCCTACATCCGGATCGTCCCGCAGCCCACCAAGGCCTAGTCCCGACGCCCAGGTGCAGGCCGGCGAGCGGCGCATCCCGCTCGCCGCGTCCATACCCTCCCGGCGATGACGGCGGGTGGACGACTTCGATTCCTGGTGGCGGCGCTTTCGCTGGCGGGTGCTCTGGCCATGGTGACCTCGGCCGAGGCCCCCGCCGAGGTCACCGTCAAGCCCAATCGGGTGATCGTTGCGGTTCCGGGGGCCTCGGCGACGATCGAGCGGAACCCCGTGCGGATCACATTCGCCGACGGGAAGGGCAGGACCGTCCTGCGTCAGATCAGGGGGCGGGAGGCGGCGTCGCAGCAGGTACCCGCGGTCCCGCGACCGCAGTTCGGCTCGCAGGGCACCCCGGCGCCGACGCTCTATGCACCGCTCACGTTCCTCGTCGGCGACGTCACCATCGACCAGTTCCCCTCCTCGCAGTGGAACGGCAACCTGAACACGGTCACCGAAGGCGGCACCGAGTACGGCGCGGTCGCGGTCAAGCGGATCGGGGAACGCCGGGACGGGGTGAGACTGGTGATGACGACCAGCGATCCGAGCGGGCGGAAGCTGGTCGTCGATGTCGGCTCCGGGCCCGGGCCGGGAACGATCGAGATCAACGCCAGACCCGACGTCCGCGCCGGCGTAGCGGCGATGGGTGACTCCTTCGAGGCGCCCAAAGATGAGGCCTTCCGCGGCTTCGGCGGCCGTCATAACTCGCTCGACCAGGCGGGATCGGAGTTCTACAACTGGACCCAACAGGAGAACCTGAGCGCCGGCGGAATCGGCGGCCCGGCACCCGCCGACGCACCCGACCCGGATCTCTACCTCTTCCCGAACGGCGAGCACGCGGCCTATTACGTGCAGTCGTCTTTCATCTCCCCCGACCGCTACGGCTTCCTGCTCGACCGCGACGAACTGAGCCATTGGCGGATGGCATCCGACCGTACGGATGCCTGGCAGGTCCAGGCGGCGGCATCACGACTCGATTACGTCGTGGCACCCGGGACCTCCCATACGGCGATCCGCAACCTGACCGCGATCTCGGGTCGCCATCGGGTCCCGCCCCGGTGGGCGATCGGGCCGACGCTCGATCGGCTCGTTCAGTTTCCCGACCAGCCAGCACCCGACTACGAGGCCGACGTCCGCTCCGACCTAAGACAGATGCGGCATCTCAACATCGACCTGTCCGCCTACCGGATCGAGGGCTGGCAGTTCCTGCCGAAGCCCTTCCTGCGCAAGACGATCGAAAAGCTGCGAGGCCGCGGGATCAAACCGGTCGTCTACTTCCGATCCTTCGTCGGCAGGGACGAGATCGGGACCGACGACCCACGGGCGTACAACGTCGCTCTGAAGAAGGGGTACGTGGCGACCCGGGAGAACGGGGATCCCTACATCTTCACCTCCAACTTCAACGCTCCGGCCGCGCAGATCGACTTCACGAATCCGAAGGCGGTGCGCTGGTGGCAGGGCCGGATCCGCGATGCGCTGAAGCTCGGCGCGGAGGGATTCATGCAGGACTTCGGCGAGCAGGTCCAGGTCGGCATGCGCTTCCACAACGGTGCCACCGGCTGGTCGATGCACAACCGTCTCGGCACCCTCTTCCATCAGGCCACGTGGGAGGCGGTGCGGAAGTTCGAGCGCTCCCACCCGAGCCGCGAGATCTTCTACTACACGCGCAGCGGCTACTCGGGCACCCCCGGCTCCGCCCGCTACGAGTTCGCCAACTTCCCCGGCGACGAGACGACCGACTGGAGCCGCTCGGCCGGCCTCGCCTCGCTGACGACCGACATGCTGAACCGCGGCATCGGCGGCGCTTACGGATTCACCACCGACATCGGCGGCTTCTTCGACATCCCCTACGGCGCGACCAGCAAGGAGCTCTTTATCCGCTGGGCCCAGTGGGCGGCGCTCTCACCGATGTTTCGCGTCCACGGGTCGGTCGCGGCGGGGACCCATACGCCGTGGTCCTACGACCAGGAGACGCTCCGCATCTACAAGCGACTCAGCGACCTGCATCGGCGGGCCGAGCCGCTGATCATGCGCCTCTGGAGGCGGGCGAGCCCAGGGCGGCGTCCCGATCGCGCGACCGCTCTGGCTCGAGTACCCGAAGGACGGACGCGCCGCGCGCGAGGATCAGGAGTGGATGCTCGGCCGCGACGTGCTCGTAGCTCCGGTGGTCGAGGAGGGCGAGGTCGCCCGCACCGTCTACTTCCCGCGAGGCTGCTGGCGGGCAGCCGACGGAACCCGATACCGCGGTCCCTCGGCTTCGTACGTGGGAGCCCCGCTGCACCGGCTTCCCTACTTCATCCGCTGCGGCACTCACCCGCTCAGATGAGGCGCCTGCCCGGCGCCGGAATCGGATAGAAAACGGGCATGAGAGTCGTCATCGCCGGGGGTCATGGAAAGATCGCACTGGAGCTGACCCGGATGCTCGACGAGCGGGGCGACCAGGTTCGATCGCTGATCCGCAATCCGGCCCACGCGGAGGCCGTCAGAGAAGCGGGAGCGCTGGAGGCGATCGTCTGCGATCTCGAGGAGGCCGACGATGATCGCGTGGCCGAGGCCGTCGGCGTGGCCGAGGCCGTCGTCTTCGCCGCGGGCGCCGGACCCGAAAGCGGTCCGGCCCGCAAGGAGGCGATGGACTACGGCGGCGCCGTCAAGTTGATCGAGGCCGCCAAGCACAACCACATCGGCCGCTTCCTGATCATCAGCTCGATGGGCGCCGACGCCGATCACGAGGGTGAGGAGACGTTCGACGTCTACCTGCGGGCCAAGGGCAGGGCCGACGCGGCGGTGAGAGCGAGCGGTCTCGACTACGCCATCATCAAGCCGGGAATGCTCACCGACGACCCGCCGACCGGCAGGGTCGAGGCCGGCGATTCAGTCGGGCGCAGCAGCATCCCGCGGGCAGATGTCGCCGCCGTGATCGCGGTCCTCCTCCCCGACAAGGCGCCCGAGCGGACGATCGAGGTCGTCAGCGGCACGACCCCGATCGAGAAGCTCCTCTAGTCCCCTAGGTATATGCGGGGCCCGCGGCCGCAACCGGCTTCGGCTTCGGCTCCAGCCGACCAGCGACAGCCACGGTCCAGAGGACCGCGAGCCAGGTCGCGGTGGCGACCGCGATGTGGACCCAGACGAGGAACGCCGGCAGCTCGAGCGCCCACTGGATCCCGCCGATCGCCGCCTGCGTCGCGATCAGGGCGATCATCACGGTGAGCGGGCGGATGGCGCGCTTGTCGCCCCCGTCGCGAGCAAGCAGGAACCAGACCGCGATCGCCGAGATGCCGAAGACGGCCGCCATGATGGAGTGGCGCTCCACCACCCATTGGAGTGTGTCTGCGCCCCTGAAGTCAAAGCGCTGCACGAGCTCGCCCTCGTGGTCGCCCGGATGCGGGCCCGACGCCGTGCTGATGGTGCCGGCGAGGATCGTCAGCTGGCCCAGCGGGATCAGGCCCCGGACGGCCCAGACCCCGAGGCGGTCGCTGGAGCGCGCTCGCTCGTCAGGCTCGTAACGCGAACACCACATCAGCGCGAACGCGGCATCGAGGAGGAGCATCGAGAGGATGAAATGGAGCATCACCAGGCCCGGCGCCAGGTGATACTTGACGACGAGCGCTCCGAGCGCGGCCTGGCAGATCACGCCGATCGGCAACAAACCGCCGAACAGGGCCAGGTGCCAGCGGTAGGGGCGGCGGCGAAAGGCGAGGACGCTGGCCGCAATCACGGCGATGCCGACGAACCCAGTCAGCACCCGGTTGCCGTATTCGATCACCGCGTTGATGTCGGCGGGCGGGACGGTGCCGCCATAGCACTTGGGCCAATCGGGACAGCCGAGGCCGGAGGCGGTGAGCCGCACCGCGGCACCCGTGAGGACGATCAGTGCCAGCGACGCGAGGGCGACCGCGGCGACGATGAAGTACGCCTCCCGGGAGATCGTGAAGCTGGTGATTCGATGCAGTCGGCTCATGGCGCGGGGTCGCCACGGTACCGAGCCGGCGCGCCCGGCCGGCGGGTGCCAGAGCGGCCCGGCCCCCGGACAGGAACTTGCAAGGTAATTGTGAGCAAGACCTCATTCAGGGAGGGCTTCGTGTATCTTGCGCGAACCTTGCAATTGGTAATGCCGAGTCTCGCTCATTGAAGAGTGAGAGCGGGGGAACCATGAGTTGGGGCGAATCCAAGAGTTGGAAGCGCAATCTCCTTTAGCGCTAGCCCGTCAGCTAACCCCGTAGGCCGAAGAAGGAGTCCTACGTGCCGAAAGACATTCGATTTCCGCGAATAGCCGGTCTAGCCGTGATCGCGGCGCTCGCCCTGATCCCGACCGCAACCGCCCAGGCGGGCGGCGGCCTCACGCCCGGCGGCTCTGAGCCGACCGTCTCGGGTTCGAAGGCGAAGTTGGTCAACGGCAGGGCCATCGCCCCCGCCGACGCGCCGGCCAAGGTCCAGAAGGTGATCGCCGCGGCCAACAAGATCCGCAACAAGCCCTACAAGTGGGGCGGCGGCCACGGCAACTGGAACGACAAGGGCTACGACTGCTCCGGAGCCGTCAGCTACGCCCTCCACGGCGGCAAGCTGCTCGACGTCCCCCTCGATTCGACCGGCCTGTCCAGGTACGGCGACAAGGGCAAGGGCTCGTGGATCAGCGTCTACGGCAACCCCGGCCACGCCTACATGACGGTCGCGGGATTGCGCTTCGATACCTCCAACACCGGCGGCGACGGTCCGAGCTGGAGCACCAGCATGCAGTCGACATCCGGCAAGTTCAAGGTTCGCCACCCCCAGGGGCTCTAGCGGCACGGCGCTCGCGGAGCGCAAGAAGTTGAACGAAGGGTCGCCTCCGAGCGGCCCTTCGTGCTTTCGGATGGGCTCCCCGAAGGGGGTCCGGCTGTATGGGGAGTGTCCGCTCCCCGAAGTCCTCCAGTCGTCAGACTTCCACGTCCCCATGAGCGAGATCTGCGTCCGCATCACCGAGTTCACCGACCCCATGTGCCCATGGGCCTACAGCGCCGAGCCGTTCAGGCATCGGATCGATTGGCTCTACGAGGGGCGGATCGAGTGGGAGCCGCGAATGGTGGTCCTCGCGAACACGCGAGAGGATCAGGCGGACCGGGGCATGACAGCCGAGTCCCTGAGCGAAAGCGTCAAGAAAATCGCCGCCGAGCATCTGATGCCCATCGACAGCCGGCCAAAGCCGTACGTGCCGGCGACCCGGGAGGCATGCCGGCTCGTCGTTGCCGCGGGCGTCCACTCCGATCGCCGAACCGTGCGTCGGGCCCTGCGGAGCCTGCGAATCCGCAACTTCAGCGGTCAGATGCTCGACGATCCCGCGACCATCCGCGCCGCCGCTGCCGACGCCGGAATCGAGGGCGAGCTGGACGAATGGATGGCCGATCCCGAGGTCGAGCGCAAGCTGAACGAGGACGCCGCGCTGGCTCGCCGCCCGATGCCCGCCGCCAAGGTGCTCGATCACAAGCTCGCGAACTGGTCGGGCGGGCGTCGATACACGTGCCCCAGCTACGAGATCACCCGCCTCTCGGACAGGATCACGATCTCGGTTCCCGGTTTCCAGCCCTTCGCCGTCTACGACGCGATCCTCGCCAACCTCGTTCCCGGCCTCGACCGGCGCGAGCCGGCCAGCTCCGCCGAGCAGGTCCTCGACTGGCGAGCGTTCCCCCTTTCCACGCAAGAGGTCGCGACAGTCTGCGACATCCCGTTCGATATCGCCCGCGAGGAGCTCGGCCGGATCGCATCCCAGGACTACGTCGGCGCCGACGGTTTCTGGCACCGCAACGAGGCCGGATGAGCAAGGTGACCACCCAGCCCGAGGTCTCGATCCTCAAACCGGAGGAGCAGGTTCGCGTTCGCGCCAGCGGCGCCGTCGGCTCAGTTCAGGAGGCGGAGATCACGGTTGATCGGAGCCTGCTGGAGGGAATCTGGACGGCGGACAACCTCGAGCTGATCGCTCGCGGTTATTGGGCGTTCCTGCGGCGGATCTCGCTCGGGATCATCCGCGTTCAATACGCGGCCGCATCCCGGACGGTCACCGCCTTCGGGAGGATCCCGCTGCTTCGCTTCGGCGCCCCGATCTATGAGACCTCCGAGGGCGCCGGCCGGGTCACCTGGCCGATCGATCGCGGCCTGTTGGTGGCGGTCGAAGGCCGCGGGAGAGGTGCACTGCGCGTATCGGTCACCCGATGTGACCGTGACGGGGTCGACGCGAGCCTCGACAGGGTCCGTCTGATCGCCAAGGTCGAGGTCGAGAACTTCTACCCGGGCCTGCGCGGCCGGGGACGGATCGCCCGGTTCGGCGCCTGGTTCTATGCCCAGACTCAGCTCCGGATTCACGTCTTCGTCTGCAATGGCTATCTCCGATACCTGCCCCGCCTCGACTTCCCGGTGGTCGATCGAACGTCCATGCCGAGCGATCACGGGCAACCGGCTGCCCAGGGGGCGGCGAGGTCGTGAACTCGACGAACGGCGACGCTCCGACCTACCTGGTCGCGGGGGCGACCGGAGTCGTCGGTCGCAGGCTCGTGCGGTCGCTCCTCGAAGACGGAGTTCACGTCCGCGGGCTCGTCCGCGACCAGGACCGGGCCCGCCGTGTGCTCGGGCCCGGCATCGAGTTGGTCGAGGCCGACCTCGATTCGAGCCCCGACCTGAGCACCGCGATGGAGGGCGTCGACGTGGCCTACTTCCTCGTCCACATGCTCGGCAGCGGCTCCGACTACGCGGCGCGCGAGGAGGCGGCGGCGGCGCGGTTCGCGGCGGCGGCCTCCGACGCCGGAGTCGAGAGACTCGTCTACCTCGGCGGCCTCGGCCCCGACGAGGGCGGCTCACCCCATCTCGACAGCCGCCACCGCACCGCCGAGGCGTTGCGGGAGTTCGGCCCTCCCCTCACGTACTTCCGCGCCGCGATGATCATCGGGCCCGAAAGCGAGTCCTACGAGTTGCTGCGCTCGATCGCCGGCAAGCTCCCCGCGCTCCCGGCGCCGGACTGGCTTCACTCCGACACCCAGCCGATCGGGATCCGCGATGTCGTCTCCTACCTGCGGGACGCCCCCCTGATCCCGGAGGCGGCCGGCCGTGAGATCCAGATCGGCGGCCCCGACGTGATGCAGCATCTCGACGTGATCGCTCGCTTCTCGCGCGAGACGGGTCACCGCGCCGCGCTACGCATCCCGATGCCCGGCGGCATCGCCAGTCCCGGTGTCGTCGCCGCAGGGGCTGCGAGCGTCACCTCCGGGTCTCCAGCAGTAGCCGCCGAGCTGAGCCTCGGGCTCAACGACGACACCAGCGTTTCCGACCCGACCGGAGCTCGCCTGTTCGACATCACCCCCGAGCCCATCAACGTTGCCATCCAGCGTGCCCTGGCCGAGGCGGAGGCCGGCGGCGATGGGTGACGTCGTTGCGCAGTCGATAGAGATCAATGCGCCGATCGAGGAGGTCTGGGCGCTGGTCATGGACCCTGAGCGCCTCGGCGATTGGGTCACCATTCACAGGTCGGTCTCAGACGTTCCCGAGGGGGCCCTGACCAAAGGCAGTCGCTTCCGGCAGGAGATGCGCCTGAAGGGAGTGCCGCTGAAGGTCCACTGGGAGGTCGTCGAGTGCAATGCGCCCCGCCGGGCCCGCTGGCAGGGCAAGGCGGCCGCGGGCGCCGCTGCGCGGATCTCCTACGACCTGGAGAAGGTCGGCGACGGGACCCGATTCGACTACGAGAACGAGTTCGAGCTGCCCGCCGGGAAGGTCGGCAGGCTCGCCGGGCGGGCGTTCAACGCCATGTCCGGTGACCGCGAGGCGCAACGCTCGCTCGCTCGCCTCAAGGACATGCTGGAGAATGGTCAACGATGATCGTCGCGGATACAGCCCGGGACCGGGTCGAGATCGCCGACCTCGGCAACGGGATCGAAATCGCCTACGAGAGCTTCGGCGACCCCTCCGACCCGACGATCCTGCTGATCATGGGTCTGGGAATGCAGATGCTCGGCTGGGACGAGGCCTTCTGCGAAATGCTCGTCGGGGACGGTTATCGAGTCATCCGCTACGACAACCGCGACATCGGGCTGTCCACGAAGATCGGCGGCGGGCCTCCGAACGTGATCGCGGGGGCCTTCGGGCTGACCGGGTCCTCGAAGTACACGCTGCGCGAGATGTCGGCCGACGCGGAGGGGCTGCTCGACCACCTCGAGGTCGACCGCGCTCACCTGGTCGGCGTCTCGATGGGCGGCATGATCGCCCAGACCCTGGCGGCCCACCACTCCGATCGCGTCGCCTCACTCTGCTCGATCATGTCCGGCCCCGGTGGGCGCCGGCCGAGCGTGATGCCGCGGCCGAGCGTCATCGGAACCCTCCTGGCCCGACCCCCGGTCGAGCGCGAGGCGTATGCCGCCCACGTGGCCAAGATCTTCGTCAGGATCGGCTCGCCCGGCTACGAGCCTGATTTCGAACGCCTTCGTGAACGCGCTCTGGTCATGTACGACCGCTGCTTCTACCCGACCGGCTCGGCCCGCCAGCTGATGGCGATCATGGCCTCCGGCGACCGCAGCGCCGAGCTTCACACGATCAGCTGCCCGTCCCTCGTGATCCACGGCAAGGCCGACAGGTTGATGCCCGCCAGCGCCGGCAGGACAGTCGCGAGGGCGATCCCCGGGGCTCGCTTCGAGCTGATCGAAGGCATGGGCCACGATCTTCCGGTCGAGCTCTGGCCGCGTTTCACCCGCTCGATCGTCGATAACGCGGCGCGAGCCAAGCCGAGGTCCGAGGTCACCGTGGCCGCCTCGGCCGCCGTCGTCTCCTAAGCCCAGCAGCGATGAGAATGGCCCTGGTCACATGCGAGCGTCCGATCGAGCGCGACGACGATCTCGATTTCCTGGCGCCCGCCTTGAGGCGCAGAGGCGTTGAGGTCGAGACCCCCGGCTGGAGCGATCCGAAGGTCGACTGGGCCTCATTCGATCTGGCGATGATCAGCTCGACCTGGGACTACTACGAGCGTCAGGGCGAGTTCCGCGATTGGCTGAAGTTGGCGGATCGCGAGACCACGCTCGTCAACTCGCTCGGGTTGGTCGAGTGGAACCTCGACAAGCGCTACCTGCTGGAGATCGAGGCCGCCGGGGTACCGACGATCCCGACCGTCTGGATCGAGCCCGGCGGCGAGGCGGAGGCCGTCGACGAGATCGCGCAGCTCGGATGGGAGCAGGTCGTGATCAAGCCGGTCATCGACCTCGGCGCCCGCAACCTGGTGCGGGTTCCCGCCGACCTGGTCGAGGAGATGCTCGAGCGCTACGAGGTCGCGACGATGGCACAGCCCTACCTGCCCTCGGTGGCGACCGAGGGCGAGCTCAGCCTCGTCCATCTCGGTGGCGAGCTCAGCCACTCGCTGCGCAAGCTTCCCGCCCGCGGCGACTTCCGCGTCCAGCCGCAGTACGGCGGCACCCACCAGACCGAGGAGTTCGGCTCGGTCCTGCGCGAGCTCGCCGAGGGCGCGATCGCAGTCTCCCCGAGCGAGCCCCTCTACGCGAGGGTCGACATCGTCGCCGCCGAGGACGGCCCGGTGGTCATCGAGATCGAGCTGATCGAGCCGGCGCTGTACCTCGACACCGCCCCCGCCAGCGCCGAGACGCTGGCGAATGCGCTGTTGGCCGCTACCGCCTAGCGACGGTAAAAGGCGGAATTTGCGGCCGCAAGTGCGTGATTGAGGCCTGACTGCATCGGGCGGCAGTATCCTCGATAGGTCGGATCGTCGTCGGTCCGGTCGCGTCGATCATGGCTGGAGAATTCTGCATGGACAAGATCGAGAAAACCGAAGCGGAGTGGCGCGAGCAGCTCACTCCTGAGCAGTACGAGATCACTCGGGAGCATGGAACCGAGCGGCCGTTCACCGGCAAGTACGTCGACACAAAGGACGACGGGACCTATTGCTGCGTCGCCTGCGGCAATGAGCTGTTCAGCTCCGGCACCAAGTTCGACTCGGGTACCGGCTGGCCGAGCTTCTTCGAGCCCGCCGAAAACGACGCCGTCGAGCTGAAGCCCGACAACAGCCTGTTCATGCGTCGAACAGAGGTACTCTGCGCCCGTTGCGGTTCGCACCTGGGGCACGTCTTCGAGGACGGCCCAGCCCCGACCGGTCAACGCTTCTGCATCAACTCTTGTGCCCTGGAACTCGACTCCGAGGGCCTCAAAAGCTCCTGACTAGGAGAGGGATACGAGGGCGGTGTGGGAACGGCACACCGGCCCTCGCCCCTGAGCGGATATGGGCTGTGCAGCTCTTTGTCATCGGGCGGCTCGCGGCCAATAGGCCGCGTCGCCACCCTCTTCCTCGATCTGCACGCCCATATCCACGCAGGAGCCTTCGCTCAGAGACCTTCCAGGCGAATCGGTTCGGCCACCGTTCACCCGCCTGCCGAGGGGATTTCTTCAATCGGTCGTGTGACTGTGTCCCCTCAGGGGTAGCAATGACACGACCGATGGCCCACGCTCACCGATTGCGCCCTGGGGTCGGTCCTCGTAAACGCTGATCCGCGGGTGGCGCGGGCGTGGGTCGACACCCGAGCGTCAGCGAGCGGTGCGATCCACCCCGCGACAGGACCCGCGGTCGACGGCTTCCGGCAGCGGCCCCCGGTTGCCTAACCCAGCTTGGCCGGGGCGCCGTTGTCCACCAGCACCTGCGGGATGGAGATCGACCCGTCCTCGTCCTGGCGGTTCTCGATGATCGCGATCAAGGTGCGGCCGACGGCGACGGCGGTGCCGTTGAGCGTGTGTACGTGCTCGGGCGCAACGCCCTCGGCGGAGCGAAAGCGACAGCCGAGACGGCGCGCCTGGTAGTCGGTCGTGTTCGACGTCGAGGTCAGCTCGCGGTAACGCCCCTGGCTGGGGATCCAGGCCTCGCAGTCGAACTTGCGTGCGGCCGGTGCACCGAGGTCGCCGACGGGGATGTCGACGACCCGATAGGGGATCTCGAGCTCGCCGAGGATGCGTTCCTCGGTGGCGAGCAGCCGCTCATGTTCGGCCTTGGCCATCGACGGCTCGACGAATGAGAACATCTCGACCTTGTCGAACTGGTGGACCCGAAAGATTCCGCGAGTGTCCTTGCCTGCGGCGCCCGCCTCGCGCCGGAAGCAGGTCGAGATCCCGGCGTAGCGAATCGGCAACGCGTCCGCCTTCGAGGATCTCGTCGGCGTGTAGCGCCGCGAGCGGGACCTCCGAAGTGCCGACGAGGAACAGCTCGTCCTTTTCGACCTCGTAGATCATCTCCCGTTCGCCGGGGAACATTCCGGTTCCGTACAGAGCCCCCTCGCGGACGAGTACGGGCGGAACAACCGGGGTGAACCCCTCCTCCCCCACCAGGCCGACGGCGAATCGGATCAGCGCCAGCTCGACCAGCACGAGGTCGCCGAGCAGATAGGCGAAGCGGGAGCCCGAGGCGACGGCGGCCTTCTCGGTCTCGATCAGGCCGAGCGCGCGACCGAGGTCGAGGTGGTCACGGGCCTCGAAGTCGAAGGCTGGTCGATCGCCCACCTCACGGAGGACGACCGCGTCCTCGTCGGTGTCCCCGTCGGGAGCCTCGGGGTCGGGCGGATTGGGGATGGTGGCGGCAAGCCGGTCCCGTTCGGCCTCCACGGTCTCGAGTTCGCCCTCGAGTGCCTTGATCCGGGCCGAGACGTCGCGCATCCGGGCGATCGCCTGATCGGCGTTCCCGGTGTCCCCGCCCTCACGCTTGGCTGCGCCGATCGCGTCGGAGGCCTCGTTGCGCTGTGCACGCAGACCCTCGACTTCCGGCAGGAGCTCGCGTCGCCGCCCGTCCAGCTCGAGCAGGTGATCGAGGTCCTCGGCCGCTCCAACGCGAGCGAGCGCTTCCCGGGTGGACGCCGGGTCCTCGCGGATACGCCGGAGATCGAGCAGCGGACTAGTACCCGTCGGTTGACGAGTCCCCGGTGGCTCCCGCGTCTCCGGAGCTCGAGGCTGCCGAGTCGCCCTCGGCCGACGGGACCGGCGTATCCACGACCTGGGTACCGGAGTACTGGTCGATGAATTCGGCCACCTTCACGGCATCCTCGCCGCTGACGATGTTCTGTGGCATCACGGCCCCGGACGCGCCGCCGTTGTGGATCGCGAAGAGCGCGTCCTCGTAGGGGACGACGCGCTGGTCGAGGTTCGGCCCCTGCACGCGCAGGGCGCGGTTGCCGGATCCCTGGGTGCCGGCGGGAGTCAGCGTGTGACAGCCGGCGCAGTTGGCGGCGAAGATCTGGGCACCCTCCTCGGAGTCGGCGCTGGTCACGGAGACGTCCTGGGTGCCGCAGGCGGCAAGGACGACGGCCGAGGAGACGATCGCGATCGGAATTAGTAGTCGGCGCACTGCCGGCCATCATACTTTTCGCACGCACGCATGGCAGCGCCGGATCCAGACGAATCGCAAAGCGCGGAGATCGAGCCGCGACGACTCCGCGATGCGATGTCGCGTTTCCCCACCGGAGTCACCGTGATCACGGCGCTGACGAAGGACGGACCGGCGGGCCTGGCGGCGAACGCCGTCAGCTCGCTCTCGCTGGATCCGCCCCTGATGCTCGCCTGTGTGGACCGCGGCTCGCGGACGCTGCGCTCGCTCGAGCAGGCCGGGCAATTCGGGGTCAACGTGCTCGCCTCCGACGCTGCCGAGCTCGCAATCAGCTTCGGTCGCAAGCTCCCGGTCGAGGAGAAATGGCAGGGCGTCAGCTGGAGCGAGATCGAGGGCATCCCGATGCTCGACGCGGCGATCGTCTGGATCGGTTGTGAGCTCGGGGACGTGATCGGCGGCGGCGACCACGTGATCGTCACCGGCGGGGTGGTCGCCGTTCACGAGCGGGATGGCGATCCACTCCTCTTCCACAACGGCGCCTACCGCCCATTGACGAAAGAGGCGACCTGAGGTCGCAAAATTCGCCAATCGATTCGGGTGGGGGTGAAACAGATGATCGCGCGGTCGGCGCGGTCATCTGGGCCGGAGGACCACGATCTCGCCCGGCAGCTCGTCCAGAAGCCAGGCGATGTCATCGGCATCGAGGCCCGGGCCCCCATGACCGTTACCCGCGGCGACGACGATCCGGTCGAACCGCTCGTGGGAGGCGAGCTGGCGAAGGGCGTGACGGGGGCTCCTGCCCCGCTCGATCCGCGAGTCGACGGGGACGCCGTTGCTGAGGGCACGATGCTCGATGGCCTCTAGCACCGGCATCGCCGCAGCGGCCTGTCTCGGCTGCGGAGCGTCGAGCGACAGGGCCAGCGGTACCTTCGCCAATGCAGCGGGCACGAGGGTCGCGTGCTCGGCACGGCAAAGTCGAAGCGCCGCGTCGAGGGCCGGAGGGGAGAGCTCCGTCCCGACGAACGGAAAGAGGATCCGCTTCGGCGCCGCCTCCAGGGGTCGGCCTCGGCGAATGCGGGCGATCACGAGCATGCCGATTGCGATCACAGCCACGACCAGCACGACCAGATCGAGCGGCGACGGGATCATTCCTGCTGCTCCCACTCCTCGAGTACTTCGGCGACCGGGCCCATCGGCTTCGATCGCCGGGTCCGGTCGGCGACGATCCGGATGTCGACGCCTGGAAGGGCCTCGATCAGCCGCACCGGCAGCGGCTCGCTCAACCGCTGCAACAGCGACCGGCGGGCCGGCGGGCCGAGCAGGACGTAGGTCGTGCCGCGCTCGGTGGCGACCCGCTTGATCGCCGCGACGAGCTCGTCCCCCTCCTCGACGAGCAGGTGCGCGCCGAGGATGGTGGCGAGGCGACGCAACGCGGCCAGCTGCTCTGCGGCCTCCCCCTTGGGCGGCCCGCCGCTCTGCTTGACCCAGAGAATGTCGAGTTCGGTGCCGAGCCGCTGTGCTGATCGCCAGGCGCGGCGGACCAGGCGCTGCGAGGCGGGATGGGGCTTGACCAGGGCCAGCAATCGCTCTCCGATCGCCTGCGGCACGTCGGTGGTGATCACCCGTCCGGAGCCTTCGTCGGCGCCGGCACGATTGCTGACCGCCTCCCCCACCAGTCGCTTCGACTCGACCTCCTCCGCCACCTGCCGCAGGGCCAGCTCCCGCAGCGACTGCAGGTTCTCGATCCGGAAGAAGTTCTGCAGGGCGCTGGCGATCCGTTCCTCGGGGTAGACCTTGCCCGCGCGCAGTCGCGCGAGCAGCGCCTCGACCGTGAGGTCGATCAGCACGACCTCGTCCGCGGCACTGAGCACCGCGTCGGGGACGACCTCCCTGACCCGGGTCCCGGTGAGATCGGCAACGCTGTCGTTGAGGCTCTCGAGGTGCTGCACGTTGACGGTCGAATAGACGTCGATCCCGGCGGTCAGCACCTCCTCGACATCCTCGTAACGCTTGGCGTGCTCGAGGCCAGGAGGGTTGGAGTGGGCGATCTCGTCGATCAGGGCCAGTTCGGGCGCACGCGCGATCACCGCCCGGACGTCCATCTCCTCGACCTCGCGCTCGCCCATGGGGACCCGACGGCGCCGAACGACCTCGAGGCCGACCGACTGGGCGATCGTCTCGGGCCGGCGATGCGCCTCCAGATAGCCGATCACGACGTCGCGGCCGGCCTCGGCCTCCGCCTGCCCCTCCTGGAGCATCCGGTAAGTCTTGCCGACCCCGGCCGCCATTCCGAGGAAGACCTTGTGCCGTCCCCGCTTCCGGATCGGGACGGCGAGCCCCGGCACGCTCTCACCGCCGCCGGCGGCCATCCTCAGGCTCCCAGCAGACCGGAGACCACGAGGTCGACCAGCTTGATCCCGATGAAGGGGGCGATCAGGCCGCCGAAGCCGTAGATGAGGAGATTCCGTCGCAGCATCGCGGCGGCGCCGACCGGGCGGTAGCGGACGCCCCGTAGGGCCAGGGGTACCAGCATCGGGATCACGAGAGCATTGAAGATGATCGCGGAGATGATGGCCGACTCGGGTGATCCGAGATTCATGATGTTGAGCTTGTCGAGCGGTCCTGAGCCGAAGTGATCCGCCATCTGGGAGCCGCCCACGAGGGCGTAGGTGGCGGCGAAGATCGCCGGCAGGATCGCGAAGTACTTGGCGACGTCGTTGGCGATCGAGAACGTGGTCAGGGCGCCTCGGGTGATCAGCAGCTGCTTGCCGACCTCGACGATCTCGATCAGCTTCGTCGGGTTCGAGTCGAGGTCGACCATGTTCCCGGCCTCGCGCGCTGCCTGCGTGCCCGTGTTCATCGCGACGCCGACGTCGGCCTGGGCGAGTGCGGGGGCGTCGTTGGTGCCGTCGCCGGTCATCGCGACCAGCCGGCCCTCGGCCTGCTGGGCCCTGATCAGCTCGAGCTTCGCCTCGGGCGTCGCCTCGGCGAGGAAGTCGTCGACGCCGGCCTCGTCGGCGATCTTGGCCGCGGTCAACCGATTGTCGCCGGTGACCATCACGGTCCTGATCCCCATCGCCCGTAGATGGTCGAAGCGCTCCCGCATACCCTCCTTGACCACGTCCTTGAGATAGACGACGCCGAGGATCTGGCTGTCGCGGGCGACCGCCAGCGGTGTCCCGCCCTCGCGGGCGACCTCGTCGAGACGGGCGTCGAGCTGGTCGGGGATCCGGCCACCCTCGGCCTCGACCCAATCCCTGACGGCGTCGCCGGCACCCTTGCGCAGGCGGCGACCGCCGATGTCGACGCCGCTCATCCGCGTTTGAGCGGTGAAGGGCACGAACGTGGCCTCCCCCTCCGCCAGATCGCGCTCGCGGATCCCGTGGAGCTCCTTGGCGAGGATCACGATCGACCGGCCCTCCGGGGTCTCGTCGGCGAGCGAGGCCAGCTGGGCCACCTCGGCGAGCTCCGTCTCGTCCACACCCGGCATCGGGATGAACTGCGACGCCTGCCTGTTGCCGAGGGTGATCGTCCCCGTCTTGTCGAGCAGGAGGACGTCGACGTCGCCTGAGGCCTCGACGGCGCGACCGGAGAGGGCGAGCACGTTGCGACGGACGAGGCGATCCATGCCGGCGATCCCGATCGCCGACAGCAGAGCGCCGATCGTGGTCGGGATCAGGGCGACGAGCAGGGCGACCAGGGTGACCACCGAAGCGTCAGTGTCGGCGAACTCGGCGAACGGCCTCAGGGTGACGACGACCGCGAGGAAGATCAGGGTCAGGCCGGCGAGGAGGATGTTGAGGGCGACCTCGTTCGGGGTCTTGCGCCGAGCGGCGCCCTCGACGAGCGAGATCATCCGGTCGAGGAAGCTCTTGCCGGGCTCCTGGGTGATCTCGACGACGATCCGGTCGCTGAGCACCCGGGTGCCGCCGGTGACGGCGCTGCGGTCGCCGCCGGACTCGCGGATGACCGGAGCCGACTCGCCGGTGATCGCCGACTCGTCGACTGAGGCGATGCCGTCGATCACCGTGCCGTCGCCGGGAATTCCCTCTCCCGCCTCGACCACGACGACGTCTCCGGGCCGCAGCTCCGACGCCGCCCGCTCGGTTCCGTCGACCATCCGTGCCGTCGCCTCCGTGCGCGCCGCGCGGAGCGAATCGGCCTGGGCCTTGCCGCGACCCTCGGCGAGGGCCTCGGCGACGTTGCCGAAGACGACCGTGAGCCAGAGCCAGATCGCGACCGTGAAGCTGAACCAGGCCGGCTCGTCGCCGCCGCCGAGCGGCTGGCCGCCGAACAGCTGGATCAGCCAGGCGACCGTCGTGACGACAGCGCCGACCTCGACCACGAACATGACCGGGTTGTGGAACTGGGTGCGGGGATCGAGCTTCTTGATCGATGCGCCCGCCGCGGCGAAGAGCATCGATCGGTCGAGGGCGGTGGCGGTGGCTTCGTTCATTGGGGGTCATCTCCATCGAGGGCTAGGTTGAGCTCGAGGACGTTCACGCCGGGCTCGCCGAGGAAGCCGAGGCCGCGGTCCGCGGTGTTGTCGTCGATCAGCGCGAGCACGTCGTCGACGGGCATGTTCCGTTCGGCGGCGACGCGGTTCGCCTGGATCCGGGCGTTGGCGATCGAGATCTGCGGATCGACGCCCGAACCCGATGTCATGACCGCGTCGGGCGGCACGTCGGAGCGGGTGAGGCCGGGGTTGTAGGGGCCCTCCAGCTTCAGGTAGTCATCGACGCGCGCGGTCAGCTGGCGGGCGAGCTTGCGGCTGTTCGGGCCGAGGTTGTTGAAGTAGGTGACGTCGCCGGCGTAGCCGGTGGCCGAGGGGCGGCTCTGGAAGTAGGAGGGGTCCTTCGAGAAGTCCTGGCCGAGCAGCTTCGAGCCGACGACCTCGCCGTCCTTGGTGACGAGGCTGCCGTCGGCCTGGTCGCCGAAGATCGCCTGGCTGATCCCGGTCAGCGCCAGCGAGTAGCCGAAGCCGAGGATCACCGTGAGGATCAGCAGGGCGGCAGCGCCGGTGCGCAGGTCGCGTCGCATCAGAACAACCTCTCCGTCAGGCCCTGTCCGATCGGACCGAGCAGCAGTGCCGGGAAGAAGGTGAGCGCCGCGACGACGACGATCACGAAGATCAGGAGCAGCGACGAAGGTCCCGTTGTCGGTCCGCAGGGTGCCCGGGCCGGCCGGGGCGATCCGCTTGCCGGCCAGCGACCCGGCGACGGCGAGCGCGGCGAGCAGCGGCACGAAGCGGCCGATCAGCATCGCGAAGCCGCCGAGCAGGTCGGCGAAGGTGATCCCGAAGGAGCCGACGTTGCCGGGCGCGTTCGGCTGGACGAAGCCGGTGAAGCCGGCGAAGGCGGAGCCGTTGTTGTTGGCCTGCGAGCCGTAGGCGTAGAGGGTCTCGGAGAAGCCCTGCGGTCCGTTGTTGAAGATCGAGGCGGCTCCGTACTTGGTCGAGATCGCCACCGCCGTGAGGACGAGCACGAGCAGCGGCACGACCAGGGTCCCGATCATCACGAGCTTGATCTCCTTGGCCTCGATCTTCTTGCCCAGGTACTCGGGCGTGCGGCCGACCATCAGGCCGGCGATGAAGACGCCGAGCAGGACGAACAGCAACATCCCGTAGAGGCCGGAGCCGACGCCGCCGAAGATCACCTCGCCGGTCAGCATGTTGACCAGCGGGACCGCGCCGCCGACGCCGGTGTAGGAGTCGAGCGCGGAGTTGACGGAGCCGTTCGAGGCCGCGGTCGTGACCGTCGCCCACTCGGTCGAGGAGGCGATGCCGAAGCGCTGCTCCTTGCCCTCGAGATTGCCGCCGGAGCTGTCGGAGCCGTCGGCCGTCGCCGAGATGCCGGCCGCGTCCTGAGCCGGGGAGCCGGCCTGCTCGCCGGCGTAGGAGACGCCGATCCCGACCGCGAGCAGGATCAGCATGGTCACGAAGATGGTCCAGCCCTGGCGGGCCGACGCCGACCATCTTCCCGAACGTCGCCGTGAGCGCCGCCGGGATCAGGAGGATGAAGACGACCTCGACGAAGTTGGAGAGCGCCGTCGGGTTCTCGAACGGCATCGACGAGTTGACGTTGAAGAAGCCGCCGCCGTTGGTGCCGAGCTGCTTGATCGCGATCTGCGATGCGGCCGGGCCGACGGCGATCCCCTGCTGGCCGCCGGCGAGAGTCGAGACGTCGAGGTAGCCGTCGAGCGTCTGCACGACACCCTGGGAGACGAGGAAGAGGGCGCCGATGATCGAGAGCGGCAGCAGGACGTAGAGCAGCGAGCGGGTCAGGTCGACCCAGAAGTTGCCGAGCTCGTGGCTGCCGCGGCTGATGATCCCGCGGATGACCGCGATCAGGACCGCCATGCCGACGGCGGCGGAGACGAAGTTCTGGACCGCCAGGCCGACCATCTGCGAGAAGTAGGAGAGGGTCGTCTCGCCGCCGTAGAACTGCCAGTTCGTGTTGGTGACGAACGAGGAGGTGGTGTTGAAGCTGACGTCCCAGGGCGCCGAGCCGAAGCCCTCCGGGTTGAAGGGCTGGATGCTCTGGGTCCGCAGGATCAGGTAGAGCAGCAGCCAGGAGAGGGCGCTGAAGACGAGGACCGAGCGGGCGTACGACTTCCAGTCCTGGCCGGTCTCGGTGCGGGTCCCGATCGCGCGGTAGAAGAGCCGCTCGACCGGGGCGAGCAGCGGCGTCAGGAAGACCCGCTCGCCGGCGTAGACGCGGGCCATGTAGTGACCCAGAAGCGGGGTCAGCGCGGTCAGCACGACCACGTAGAAAGCGATCTGAAGCCAGCCGTTGACGGTCATCTAGAGGTCCTCCCCGCGCAGCAGCGCCCAGGTCAGGTAGGCGAACAGGGCGATCGCGACGACGAGCAGGATTCCCTCGGCGGCGCTCATATCCGATCGAGCCCCCGGATCAGGAGGATGAACACGGCGAAGGCCGCGAGTGCCATGAAGATGCTGAGTACGTCGTCCACGTCAACCAGCATCCACCCCGATCCGTCAAGCGGATATGGGGATTCAGGCTCAGCGCATCAAGAATTCGTCAAGACGGTTGTTCACCCGAGGGTGAACTGACGCCCCTGCCGAGCGGTAACACCGCGCAGGCCGAGGGAAGCGGACGCGCAGCGGAGCATTCCCTCGGAGTTATCCCAACCGGTAGCCCACGCCGGGATCGGTGCGGATCGGGGCGGCCGAGCCGTCGGGGTCGATCTTCTGGCGCAGGTTGGCGATGTGGGTTCGCAGCAACGCGGTCTCGTCGGCGTGGCCGGGGCCCCAGACCTCGGTCAGCAGCGCCGGTGGGTGAGCAGCCGGCCCGGGTTCCGGGCCAGCGCGGCCATCAGCTCGAACTCGATCGGGGTCAGGTGGATCTCCTCGCCGCCCCGCCGCACGGAGCGGGCGGCGAGATCGATCTCGAGGTCCCCCGCCACGAGGACGGGCTCGTCGGCGACGGAGCCGGCGCGGCGCATCGTCGCCTGCAGGCGCGCGACCAGCTCGCGCGGGCCGAAGGGCTTCGTCACGTAGTCGTCGGCGCCGGCGTCGAGCGCGCGGACCTTCTCGACCTCGTCGCCGACCGCCGAGAGCACGATGATCGGCATCGCCGTCCACTCGCGCAAGCGCCGGTAGACCTCGACGCCGTCGATGTCGGGAAGGACCAGATCGATGATCGCGGCGTCGGGCGGCTGGACGGCCGCGTGGTCGAGCGCCTCCTCCCCGTCGGAGGCGGCGACGACGACTGAAATCCGGCCTCGCGAAGGACGACCCGGAGTGCCCGGACGATCTGGGGCTCGTCGTCGCAGACGAGGACTCGCGGGCCGCGTCATCGGTCCGCCTCGATCGGCTCGGGCTCGGATGCGACGGCGCCGGCCGGCTGGGCCTCGACCGGCAGCTCGATCACGATCGCCGTCCCCTGGCTGGGCAGCGACTCGGCCCTGATCGTGCCGCCGTTGGCGACGACGAACCCGCGGGCGATCGCCAGCCCGAGGCCGGAGCCGCTGCGCCCGGACGCCGCGCGCGGCGGCCCCCCGGTAGAAGGGCTCGAAGATCCGCTCGAGGTCCGCCTGCGGAACACCCTGCCCCGATCGACGACGCGGAGCACGAGCCGCGAGCCGACCGTCCGCGCGTGAACGGCGACCGCGGCTCCGCCGGAGTGGCCGACGGCGTTCTCGAGCACGTTCACGAATGCTCGCTCGAGCTGCGCCCCGTCGGCGTTGACGAGCGGCAGCCCGGGCTCGAACGACGAGCTCGAAGTCGCCCTGCCGTCGACCTGATCGGCGGCGGCTCGGACGATCTCCTCGAGCGAGGACCACTCCCGGCGCGGCTCGGCGGCACCCGCCTCCAGCCGCGAGAGATCGAGGAGCTGGTCGACGAGGCGGGACAGCCGGGCGGATTCGACCTGAACGACCTGCGCGAGCTCGGCTCGCTCCTCCGGCGTTATCGCCGCTGAGCCCAGCGCGTCACCGGCGGCGACGATCGCTGTCAGCGGGCTGCGGAGGTCATGGGAGACGGATCGCAGCAACGCGGTCTTGAGCTCGTCGCTGCGGCGCAGCGCCTGGGCCTCGACCGCCTCCGCGCCGAGGCGCCGGCGCTCGACCGCAGCCGCCAGCAGGGTCGCCAATGCCGGTGCGACGCGTTCCTCCAGCTGCTCGCGCGTTCCGGAATCGACCGAGTCCGGAACCAGGAGTGTCGCAACCGGCTCGTCATCGCCTCCCAGCGGGATCGCCAGTGCCTCCGGCCTCGGGTCGGCGGACCCGAAGGTGACCGTTGCCCAGCTCAGCCCCATCGCATCGGCAAGGCGATCGGAGACGTCGGCGAGCGCCCGCTCGGGCGCGACGCCGGCGAGGAGCAGCCGTGCCATCTCGGCCGAGAGGCTCGCCTCCCGGCGGCGGAGATCCGCGTCCTCGGCCCGGACCCGGGCCAGCTCAGCGACCGAGCTGGCCAGCGCCGCGGCGACGAAGAAGACCGCGAGCGCGACCCAGTTCTCACCCTCCTCGATCGACAGCCGGCCGGTCGGCGGGATGTGGAAGAAGTTGAAGCAGAGAGCCGACAGCAGAGCGGTGAGCAGGCCCAACCGGAATCCCCAGATCGTCGAGATCAGGAGCACCGCGACCAGGTAGGTGACCCCGGTCGAGACGGCCGGAACGACCTCCCGGAGCGGGTAGATCAGGGCCGTCGTGACCCCGACCGCGAGGAACGAGGCGACAACCCCCGTGGCGGTCCGCGGCCTAGTGCCGGTCAGATTGAGCCGCTGCATCAGCTCAATGGTGATGTAAATGCCGCCCGCAATGCCAGGCCGAAGATGACCAGGGCGGAGACGGCCATGATCCCCGTCTCCCGACGGGAGATCGCGGCGGCCACGGCTCGCTGGCGCTCGCGGGGGAGCGAATCGAAGTCCAGGCCCTCGAGCTCGTGATCGGAGGCGACGACCCGGGCACCTTCGCCGAGCAGCGCAACGACGATCGGGAGAACGCCGTACAGGTAGTGGAGACCGTCGGGCGCCTCGCGGCCCTCGAGCACCAGCAGCCCCCCAAGACCGACCTGGACGACGACCGAGACCTGGGCGAACCGGAGCAGGTACCAGAAGCCGACGGAGGGCCTGCGCAGGTACCAGGAGGCCCCACCCCAGACGCCGGCCGCGAGGTTGGCGAGGAGAACGGTGATTCCCGTGATCAGATGGATCGTGAGCATTGCGGTGCCCCTTATTAGCAGGGGGTCGGACGCCGCCATGATGGCCGGGGGCCGGTGGGTATAGATTTTGAGCCTCGAAACGTAGGTCCACGCAGCGAGCCCAAAGGATCAGAGTGCTTCAGAGCTACCTCCCGGTAATCGTGTTCGTCTCGCTCGGCGTCATCGTCGGCGGCGCTTTCACGGCGCTCAACCACGTCCTCGGACCGAACAAGCCGAACCGCGTCAAGAGCGAGCCGTACGAGTGCGGCCTGCCGACCGAGGTCACGAAGACCTTTCGCTTCGGGATCAGCTTCTACATGGTTGCGATGCTCTTCATCCTGTTCGATATCGAGGTCGTCTTCCTCTATCCGGTCGGGGTCCTGCTCAACGTCTCCAACAGCGTCTTCGTGCTGGTCGAGATCCTCACGTTCGTGTTCGTGCTGATGGTCGGCTTCGTCTACGTCTGGCGGCGCGGCGCGCTGAACTGGCGCTAGGCGGGACGGCTCGTGGACATCGAACGAACCAAGCTCCGCGGCCTCAGCCCGCTCGATCAGCCCAAGACGCCCGGAGGATCTGCGCGTCCGCCAGATGAAGGCTCGCGACATGCTGCGCGGCGACCTCGAGGGGCCGGATCTCGACGAGTACGTCGAGTCACGCGTGCTGACGACGACGTTGGAGCGCGCGCAGAACTGGGCTCGCGGCAACTCGCTCTTCCCCGCCACCTTCGGTCTCGCCTGTTGCGCGATCGAGATGATGTCGATGGTCTCCGCCCGCTATGACAGCTCGCGATTCGGCTCCGAGGTGTTCCGGGCGTCTCCGCGGCAGGCGGACATGCTGATCCTCTCCGGCAGGGTGTCGATCAAGATGGTCCCGGTCATCCGCCGCATCTACGACCAGATGCTGGAGCCGAAGTGGGTTCTGTCGATGGGGGCCTGCTCGTCCTCGGGAGGCATGTTCGCCAACTACGCGGTCGTCCAGGGCGCCGACAAGTTCCTCCCCGTCGACATCCACATCCCCGGCTGCCCACCGCGGCCGGAGGCGCTGATCTATGGGATCTTGAAGCTGCAGCGGAAGATCTTCGGCGACCCGGACCTGGGCTGGCGCGACCGCTACGCAGCCCACGGCACCGAGGAGGACGAGCGACCCTGGAAGGCCGGCGCCCTCCCCCTTTCGCAGACCGGAACGAGCCCCGCCGACGGCATCGTTCTGGGTCACGGACCGGCGCCGACCGAGGCTGAGCTGAACGCCCCGGTCGACCATCCCGAGATGACCGGCCACGAGGCCCACGACGCCTTCGAGGAGGCGGCCGACGAGGGAGATCAAGCAGCCGCGGAGCGCGAACCCACCGCGTGGGGGCCCGATGCCTGACGCACCCGGCCTGGAGCTGATCGCTCACGAGATCAACGATCGCCACGAGGGCGCCGTCGTCGGCACGTCCTTCGAACACAGCCAGGCGGCGCTGATGATCGACCCCGGGCAGGTCCGCGAGGTCCTCGGCTACCTCAAGGACGCCGCGGGCCACGAGTACCGGTTCCTCGCCAGCCTCCACGGTGCCGACTACCTGCCGGCCGAGCCGCGGTTCGCGGTCCACTACGAGATGCTGAACATGCCGCGGGTCGAGCGACTGCGGGTCAAGGCGCTGTTGGCGGACCCCGGCCCCGATGCGCTCCCCGAGCTCGATTCTGTAGTCGACATCTTCCCCACCGCCGAGTTCCAGGAGCGCGAGGTCCACGACTTCTTCGGGATCCTGTTCCGCGGCCACCCCGATCTGCGCCGCATTCTGATGCCCGAGGACTACGTCGGCTGGCCCCAGCGTCGCGACTTCCCGGTCGGCGGCGATCCCGTGATCTTCACCAACACCGAGGACTCGATCCCCGGCTGGACCAAGTAGACGCGCCGACCATGAACCCGCTTAAGACACCCCAGTACGCCGACACCACCCGGACACCGGAGCAGATGGGTCGCGACGCGATCGGGCGGACCGAGGCCCAGGTGATCGGCACCTCACCGATCGAGCGCACCTCGCTGGAGCGCGAGGAGGAGCTGTTCACGATCAACATGGGGCCGCACCACCCCGCCACCCACGGCGTGCTGCGGCTGCTCGTCAGCCTCGAGGGCGAGGTCGTCCGGGATCTGAAGCCGGTGATGGGCTACGTCCACACCGGGATCGAGAAGTCCTGCGAGCAGAAGAGCTATTGGAAGGTGATCCCTTTCGTCGAACGGATGGATTACCTCTCCTACTTCTTCAACATGCAGGCCTTCTGCGGCGCGACCGAGAAGCTGCTGGAGTTGGAGATCCCGCCGCGGGCCCAGTACCTGCGGATCCTGCACATGGAGCTGAACCGGATCCACTCCCACCTGGTCGGGCTCGGGACGACGGCGCTGGACCTCGGCGCGATCTCGATGTTCTGGTACTGCTTCCGCGAGCGCGACACGATCCTCGACCTGTTCGAGATGTCGGCCGGCCAGCGCATGCACACGCGTTACTTCCAGGTCGGCGGCGTGATCGAGGACATCCCGGTCGGCTTCGCGCGCAAGGTCAAGGAGTTCTGCGCGCTGATGCCGGGGCGGATCGACGAGTACGCGGCGCTGCTGGATCGGAACGAGATCTTCCTGCAGCGGACCAAGAACGTCGGCGTCGTCTCTCGCGAGCGGATGCTGGAGATGGGCGTCACCGGGCCGCTGCTGCGCGCCGCCGGCGAGCCCTGGGACCTGCGCAAGGTCGAGCACGCCCTCCCCTACAGGGACTTCGACTTTCAGATTCCGATCGGAACGATCGGCGACAACTACGACCGCTACCGGGTCCGCCTGAACGAGATGCGCGAGTCGGTGCGGATCATCGAGCAGGCGATCGACGGCCTGCCCGAGGGACCCTGGGTCGCCGACGACCGCAAGGTGGTGCTGCCGCCGCGGCACGAGCTCGGGACGTCGATGGAGGCGCTCATCCATCACTTCAAGCTGGTCACCGAGGGCTTTCGTGTGCCGCCCGGCGAGGTCTACTTCCCGGTCGAGTCCCCCCGCGGCGAGCTCGGCTGCTTCCTCGTCGCCGACGGCTCGGCCAAGCCCGCCCGGGTCCACTTCCGCGAGCCCTCGTTCGTCAATCTGCAGTCGCTGAAGGAGATGTGCGTCGACGGCTACGTCGCCGATCTGATCGCCAACCTCGCGATGCTCGACCCGATCCTCGGGGGAATCGACCGGTGAGCGGCGGCGAGGGGCATCCCTCCGACGCCGAGGAGCGCGAGCAGGCGCCGGGCGAGAGCGGCGAGCCGCCGGTTCCCGACTCCGGCTCCCCGATCGGAGAGAGCAGCGAGTTCGCCGGCGATCGCGAGGCGGGCGCCGGCGCGGCCGAGGCCATGGCGCATCCCGGAGTGGCCGCCACCGACGCGGTCCAGATCCCTGAGGCCCACGAGGTCGGGGTCCCCGACGACCTGCGGGCCGAGATCGAGGAGATCATGTCGCGCTACCCGCAGACGCGCTCGGCCTCCATCCCGACGCTGTTCGCGATCCAGCGCCGCTACGGCTGGTGCTCGCCGGAGGGAATCCGCCAGGGCGCCTCGGTGATGGGCGTCACCGCGGCCTACCTCGAGTCCGTGGCCAGCTTCTACGACCTCTTCCACCTCGAGCCCGCCGGCCGCCACCGGGTCCTGGTGTGCACCAACATCTCCTGCTGGATGCGCGGCGGCGACGAGCTGCTCGATTCCTTCTGCGAGGCGACCGGCGTCGACGCCCACGAGGCCGGTCACGGGGGCGCCGTCTCCCCCGACGGCGACGTCTACGTCAGCGGCTTCGAGTGCCTCGGCGCCTGCGACCTCGCCCCGATGGCCTCGATCGACGAGCGCTACTACGGCCCCCTCGACGCCGGCGACGCCCTCACCGCCATCGAGGCGCTCCGCTCCGGTGCCGAGGTTCTGCCCGATCGCCAGATGGCAACCCGCCCCCTCGCCGGCGGCCCGGACCGGGCGCCCGATCCCCGCGTGGCCGGCTGACCGAGCTGAATAGGCCCACCTTCATGCGCCACTTGGCGCATTCGGTTCCCCACCCGTGACGGTTTCCCGTTCAGCCTTGGGGAATGGCAGACGTGGGTCGCTACAAGCGCGCTGGAGGAGTTCAGAAAGACCCACGTCCAGAGAAGAGGCGGCACGGTGAGGTGGAGCGTCGGCTCGCAGCTCTCGCCGGCCGCCAGCACGGCGTCGTTGCACGCGATCAGCTACTCGAACTCGGGCTGAGCCGTAATGCCATTCAGCATCGGCTTGACACGGGCCGCTTCCGCCCCATCCATCCATCGGTCTACGCCGTTGGCTCCCAACCGCTGAACCAACGCGGCCGCTGGTACGCGGCGCTGCTGGCCACCCGGCCCGAACCCGTCCTCAGCCATCTCAGCTCCGCGGCCGCGCAGGAGCTGACGCGGGAGCGGGGCGCCGTCCAAGTCACGGTTCCCCGGCGCGGATCCCGGAGGCTGGAGGGCGTCGTCATCCATCGGGTCCGGAGGCTCGATCCCGCCGACCTCGTCCGCATCGACGGCCTTCCCCTCACCAGCCTCCCCCGCACGCTCCTGGACCTGGCCGAGACCGAGCCGTTCGACCGGCTCAAGGCGATCGCCGAGGCGGCCGAGCGACGGGAGCGCCTCGACCTCCGGGCACTCCGCGACTGCATGGAACGCAATCCTGGAAGGCGTGGGCTTGCGGTGCTTGACCGGCTGCTGGATGTGTACATTCCGGTCGGCCGGGCGAACGAGGGCATCGAGCGCCTCTTCCAGGAGTTCGTCGCCGAGCGGGGCTTTCCCGACCCTCTCTGCAACGTGCTCGTCGGTGGCCTGCTGGTCGACTTCTGGTGGCCGCAGGCGAAGCTGGTAGTCGAGCTCGACAGCCGGGAATTCCATGCGCACTGGAGCGCCGCCGAGCGGGACCGTGAACGTAACGCGACGCTCATGCGACTCGACATTCACACCCTGCGGGTGACGCGACGACGATTGATGCGGGATCGTGACGGGCTGGCCGGCGACATCGAGGCGCGGTTCGTCAACGCCGGAGCGGCCTTGCACTGATTCGCACCAAGTAGGACCGAGAGCCGGTTCCGGTAGGTTTCGCGCAGTGCTGCGCCTGGGTGAACACCGTGCCTGAGACCCTCGAGACGAGAGTCCTGTTCCGGCATATCGACGAGCCCGGGCTGCACGAGATCGAGACCTACGAGCGGCTCGGCGGCTACACAGCTCTGAAGCGGGCGTTCAAGGACATCGAGCCGGGCGATCTGGTCAGTCAGTTCGAGGAATCCGGGCTGCGCGGTCGCGGAGGCGCGGGCTTCTCGATGGGCAAGAAGGCGAGCTTCCTGCCGCAGGGCGACATGGACAAGTACCTGTGCTGCAACGCCGACGAGTCCGAGCCGGGCACCTTCAAGGACCGCGAGCTGATGTTCAAGAACCCGCACGGCCTCGTCGAGGGAGTCGCGATCGGAGCGATGGCCGCCGGCGCGACCCGCAGCTTCATCTTCATTCGCGGCGAGTACGCCGAGGTCGCCGACCGCCTCGACGTCGCCGTCGCCGAGGCCTACGCGGCCGGCTACCTCGGCGACGACATCCTCGGGACCGGGATCGACGTCAGCGTCGTCGTCCACCGCGGCGCCGGCGCCTACATCTGCGGCGAGGAGACCGCGCTGCTCGACTCGCTCGAGGGCAAGCGCGGCAACCCGCGGCTGAAGCCCCCCTTTCCCGCGATCCAGGGCCTCTATGGCGGCCCGACGCTGATCAACAACGTCGAGACCCTGATGAACCTTCCGAACGTCGTCAACAACGGCGCCGACTGGTTCAAGAGCTTCGGCACCGAGCAGTCCACCGGGACCAAGGTCGTCTCCGTCTCGGGCTGCGTGCAGCGACCGGGCAACTACGAGATCGAGCTCGGGATTCCCAGCCGCGAGATCATCTACGGCCTCGCCGGGGGACCGCTCGACGGTCGTGAGGTCAAGGCCTGGTACCCCGGTGGCTCCTCCGCCCCGGTCCTCGGCCCCGAGGAGCTCGACCTCCCCTACTCCTTCGAGGCCCTCGCCGGGGCCGGCTCGATGCTCGGCTCGGGCGCCATCATCGTCGCCGACGACACCGTCTCCATTCCCCACATGGCGCTGCGCACCGCCCGCTTCTACCAGCACGAGTCGTGCGGCAAGTGCACCCCCTGCCGCGAGGGAACGAACTGGACCGTGAAGATGCTCGAGCGCGTCGTCGCCGGCGAGGCCACGCCGATGGACCTCGACATCATCGAATCGGTCCAGGAGAACATCATCGGCCACTGCCTCTGCGTCCTCGGCGACGCGATGGCGATGCCCGTCGCCTCGATGGTCAAGCGCTGGCGCGGCGAGTTCGAAGAGGTGATCAGCCGGGCCCGCGAGACCGCCCCCGCACCGCTCGACGCCGAGCCGGCGATGATGTCGCCGATCGGGGTCGGAGCGTGAGTCCCGCCAGGGAGGCGAAGACGATCACGATCGTCGTCGACGGCGTCGAGATCGAGGCCGAGGAGGGCCGGATGCTCGTCGACGCCGCCAAGCACGGCGACGTCGAGATCCCGGTCTTCTGTTACGAGCCGAAGCTCGGCGAGCCGGTCGGAGCCTGCCGGATGTGTCTGGTCGAGATCGAGGGCATCCCGAAGCTGCAGACGGCCTGCTCGACCCCGGTGCGGGACGGCATGGTCGTCTACACCCAGACCGACCGGGTCAAGGAGGCGCAGAACGCAGTCGTCGAGTTCCTGCTGGTCAACCATCCGCTCGACTGCCCGGTCTGCGACAAGGGCGGAGAGTGTCCGCTGCAGGACATCTCGATGGGCTGGGGCAAGGGCCGCAGCCGCGTCACCGATCCGAAGCGCCACTTCCAGAAGCCGATCCCGCTCTCGCCGCTGATCAAGATCGACCGTGAGCGCTGCATCCTCTGCTACCGCTGCGTCCGCTTCAGCCAGGAGGTCGCCGAGGACGAACAGCTCCAGCTCCTCGAGCGCGGGGCCAAGACCTTCGTCGGCACCCACGAGGACAGGCCCTACATCGGCCCCTTCCACGGCAACATCATCGAGCTCTGCCCGGTCGGCGCCCTGACCTCGCAGGCCTACCGCTTCCGCGCCCGCCCCTGGGACATCGAGGACGCCGGCTCGGTCTGCACGCTCTGCCCGAGCCAGTGCAACGTCAAGTTCACCGTTCGAGACGAGAAGGTCGTCAGGGTGCTGGCCCGAGACAACGCCGACGTCGACGACGGATGGCTCTGCGACAAGGGTCGCTTCGGCTATCAGATGTTCTCCAGCCCGGCCCGACCGCTCTCCCCGCAGGTGAAGGTCGGCGGCGGGCTGATGCCCGCGAACTGGGACGAGGCGCTGACGAAGGCCGGGGCCGGCCTCGCCGCGGCCCGCGGCAAGGTCGCCGCGATCGTCGGCGGCGCAACCTCCAATGAGGAGGGCTGGCTGATCCAGCGGATGGTTCGCGGCGCGCTCGCCTCGACCGACGTGACCGCCGGGGCCCGTCCGGGGCTGAGTCGCGACGCCCGCTCGCGCCTCGCCTCCCCCGACCTCGCGGTCTCGACGGCAGATCTCGACCATGCCGGCGCGATCCTCGTCCTCGGCTGCGATCCGATCCACGAGATGCCGATCCTCGAGCTGCGGATCCGCAAGGCGGTTCGCCGCAACGGCTCCCAGCTGCTCGTCGCCACCGAGCGGCCGACGGCACTCGACGGAGGTGCTGCAATCGGCTCCGAGGGATGCATCGAGGCCCGGCGCTACGCCCCCGGAGGAGCTCGCGACTTCATCGAGGACCTGCGGGCGGCGATCGGGTCCGGCGACGGCGACGCCGAGGCCGCCGGGTTCGCCGACGCGCTTCGTGACGCTGGATCGATCGTCGTCGTCTGGGGCGAGGGGATTCTCGCCGGCGACGACCGCGAAGAGACGGCCGGGTCTCTGCTCGGTCTCGCCGACGTGCTCGGCCTCGATGGCCAGGACGGCGGCGGCCTGTACGAGGTTCCGATCGACGCCAACGGCCGTGGGCTGCGTGAGGTCGGCTGTGCCGAGGACTTCGGGCCCGGCTTCAGCGAGGTCCCAGCCCGGGGGCGTTCGGCGGCGGAGATCCGCGAGGGTCTCGAGTCGGGCGAGATCGAGGCTCTGATCCTCGGCGACGTCGATCCGATCCGCGACTTCGACGATCCCGAGGGCTGGAAGCGGGCGCTGACCGCAGCCGATTTCGTGCTCAGCATCTCGATGTTCGACGGCCCGGCCGCCAAGGCCTCCGACGTCCACCTGCCGGCCGAGACCCATGCCGAGAAGGAGGGCACCGTCACCCATCCGGACGGTCGTCTGCAGCGGGTTCGACCCTCGGTTCCGCACCCCGGCGCCGTGCGACCGATGTGGCAGGCGCTGACCGAACTGCTCGGCCCGCCTCGGCGACGAGACGGGCGCCGGCACGTCCGGCGAGGTGTTCGAGTCTGCTGGCCGCCGACGTGCCGTTCTACTCGGACGTGACCCTCGACCGGATCGGGGGGATGGGAGTCAGATGGCAGGAGGTCGAGGGCGACGGGGTCGGAAGCGCCGCGGGGCAGCCGGGACGCCCCGCCGCCTCCGCATCCGCCGACGGACCGCCGCTGCCTGTCGAGGAACTCGGCGGCGGCGGACGCAGAGTGTCGGCGGCGGGGGACCCGACTGCTCCGCTCGGTTCACACGGGCGACGCCGACACTGGCCTGGGTGAGGGTGAGTTCCGGGTTGGGACCTACCGGGATCTCTGGGCTGGGGTACGTGACCGAGGAGAACCCGGCGTTGGCATTCCTGGCCCCCGAACAGACGCTGGAGTTGAACCCGGCCGATGCCGAACGGCTCGGGGTCCAGCATGGGCAGCGGGTTCAGGTCTCCTCCGACGGCGGGTCGCTGACCGCGACCGTCGGGCTGCGCGAGCGGATGCTCGAGGGCACGGCGTTTCTGATCGAGGGCACGGCGACCGAGGGCGCCAACCGGCTGGCGGGCGCAGGCGTGATCACCGTCGGCCCGGCTCCGGTCGAGGCAGCCGAGCCTCGCGCTCCGGAGCGCGAGGGTGATGCCGGCGACGGCCCGGCGGCGCCGGCGCTGATCGTGACCAAGCGGGAACCGGTCTCTTGGTGAGCTTGGTGATCGCGGACGTCAGTTTCGCCGAGGCGAGCTGGCTGCTGGTCCTCAAGTCCCTGATCATCTTCGCCGTGATCCTCGGCATCGTGCCGCTGATCCTGCTGCTCGAACGCAAGCTGCTCGGCCGCTTCCAGGCCCGGTACGGCCCCAACCGGGTCGGCCCCAAGGGGCTCTTCCAACCGCTCGCCGACGTCGTCAAGCTGCTCAGCAAGGAGAGCTACAAGCCGGAGGCCGCGGTGCCGATCCTGTGGGCGATCGCGCCGGCGCTTGTCATCCTCAGCGCCACGGCCACCCTGGCGATCATTCCCTTCGGCGACGTCGTCGACGGCGAGGTCGGCCTCTACGGGATCGACGTCTCGATCGGCATCCTCTACGCCTTCGCCTTCGGCTCGATCTCTTTCTACGGCCTGCTCCTGGGCGGCTGGTCGTCGGGCTCGAAGTACAGCTTCATGGGCGCGATGCGCTCGGCCGCGCAGCTGATCTCCTACGAGATCTCGATGGGCCTGGCCCTGCTCGGCGTGATCATGATGGCCGGCTCGCTCAGCCTCGTCGACATCGCCAACGCCCAGGCGGACGGGGTCTGGTACATCGTCCCCCAGTTCGTCGGCTTCCTGATCTTCATGGTCGCGGGCTTCGCGGAGACGAACCGCCCCCCGTTCGACCTGCCCGAGGCCGACGCCGAGCTCGTCGCCGGCTACAACACCGAGTACGGCGGGATGCGCTTCGGCTCCTACTTCATGGCCGAGTACATGGAGATGATCGTCGTCTCCGGGATCGCGGCAGCGATGTTCCTCGGCGGCTGGCACCTTCCGTTCGGCCTCCACACGCCGGCACTGATCGGCGTCCTGGTGATGCTGGCCAAGATCGTCCTGCTGATCTGTTTCTTCATCTGGGTCCGCGCCACCCTTCCGCGCCTGCGCTACGACCAGTTGATGAGCCTCGGCTGGAAGATCCTCCTGCCCCTGGCGACGCTGAACGTCCTCGTCACCGCCGTGCTCGTGGTCGTCTGGTGAGAGACTGGGGATGAGCGATGGCCGATGAGACGACAACCAGCGACGGAGGCGGTAGCGGCGTCGGGCCCTACCCCTACCTGCCCGACGACTCGGTCGTCAGCGTTCAGCGCGGTCCCGAGCCGGGCGGCGCGAAGGGCGCCTACCGCGCATTCGGTGAGACCCTGCGCGGGCTGAAGACGACGATGGCCCGGATCGTCGAGGGACCGGTCACGATCCAGTACCCGGAGGAGAAGACCCCGGTCTATCCCCGCTTCCGCGGCCGCCACAAGCTGCACAAGTTCGAGGACTCGGACCTCGAGAAGTGCGTCGGCTGCTCGCTCTGCGCCGCCGCCTGCCCGGCCGACTGCATCCGCGTCGTCGCCGCCGAGAACGACCCCGACAACCGCGTCTCGGCCGGCGAGCGCTACGCCGCCGTCTACGAGATCAACCTCGCCCGCTGCATCTTCTGCGGCTACTGCGAGGTCGCCTGCCCCTTCGACGCGATCACGATGGGCCACGAGTACGAGATGGCCGACTACAACCGCAACGACCTGATCTTTACCAAGGAGATGCTCCTCGCGGAACCGATCATGAAGGTGCCGCTGCGCAACGAGGGCGAGTAGCCCGCTCGGGCCACCTGATCAGTTCTTGATCTTCTTCGGCCCGGGGCGAGGTAGGACTCACCCTTCTTGAGCTTCACGGTCCGCTTCCGCTTTACCTCCTCCGTCGCTGCCGTCACGGCCCCGGCGGATCGACCGCCCCGATCAGGGCGTTGTCCTCCCTGGGAATCGTCGGCTCGGTGAATTAAACGTCGTAGGCGATCGCGGCCGCGCCGTCGCGGTTCAGGCGATCGATCACCTCCCCGTGCATCGAGCGCGGGAACGGCCACTGCTCGTCGAGGCGGTCGAAGGTGACGTCGTCGACCAGGACCACGACGACGTCCTCGGGAGGATCCTCGGTTCCCCGCACCGAGAAGCGGGCGTCGACCGATTGCAGCTCGAGCTGATCGAAGAGCCCGAGGCCGTAGCCGATCAGCCCGATCGAGACGCCCAGCAGCGCCGCGATCGAGCAGGCGAGGTGCCTACCGCTCTTCCACGACCTCACGCCGGAGCCCCGGGTCCGGGCGGACCGTCCAGCCGCCCCTGCGCCTCCGACCTCGCGACCTCATGGCTGCGCCGGTGGCCGGTGACGGCGGTGATGAAGTGCTCGCGTTCGAGCGCCAGCATCTCGGTAGGGCGCACGGCCGTGACGGTGGCGGTTCGTCGGACATCGTGCAGCAGGGCGATCTCTCCGAAGGACTCTCCCGGCCCCTCCCGCCGGCGGAACGAACCGTCAACCCTGACCTCCACCTCACCCTCGACGATCAGATAGAAGCGATCTCCGTGTTCCCCCTGTGAGATCACCACCTGCTCACCGGCCGCGGCGACGGGAACGAGGTCCCCGGCGACCCGCTCGAGAGCATCGACGGGCAGGGGAGCGAAGATCGAGTTGCCCCGGAGCAACGCGAAACGGCGGACGTCGACGGGAGCGCCGATCTCGAGCCGGCGGAGGCTCCCCCGATTGACCACAGCGAACAGCGGCAGGATCGCGGCGACCGCGATCAGGGCCCCCTCGGTTCCCAGCCAGGCGATCAGGGCGGGGGCAGCGATCGCGCCCAGAGCCATCGCGAGGAGGCGTGACGTCTCGAGGAACGCGAGGGCGCGCGCCAGACTCTCGTCGGAGCCGACGCGCTGCATCAGCGTCCGTCCGGCCACCTCGACCGCGGTGTAGCCGACGCCGATCCCGATCCAGGCGATGTATGCGGCGGCGGGGACCGCCCAGAGGCCGGCGAGCGCCATCGACGCACCGGCGACGAGGCTTCCGCCCAGCAGTCCCGATGCCAGCCGCCCGCGCTCGAGCAGAACCGCCAGGGCGGCACCGCCAACCAATGCTCCGATCCCCCAGGCTGCGTTCAGGTAGCCGACGCTTCCCTCGCTGAGGTCGAGCAACTCCAGGGCCAGAACGACGATCAGCACGTCGGCCGCCCCTTCGAAGAAGACGAGCAGGGTGAGGACGAGGCCCACCACCCGCAGGCGGGGATCATCGAGCATGGCCCGGGCGCCGAGGGCCGTCTCCGCGGCGAGACCCGATCTCTCATCGTCGGTGTCGTAGGTCGGTCTCTCGTCGTGCCCCAGCCCGGCGAGCAGCAGGATCGCCATCCCGCCCGCGACCGCTGCGGCGACGAAGGCCGCCTCGGTGGAGGCAAACCCCAGCAGCGCTCCGGCAAGAATCGAGCCACACAGGAAACCGACGTTGTCCATCACGCTGTGGGCGACGTTCGCTGCCGACAGCTCCTGAGGAGAACGAGCGACGGTGGGGAGCAGGGCGCCCTCGGCCGGGATGTACGGACTGACCGCGACCGTGAAGACCCCGGCGAGGATGAAGACGACACCCCCAGGCGCCCCGAGCGCCGTGGCGACGGCGGTGGAGGCAAGAGCGGCGGCGGCCGCGATCGCACTCCAGATCAGGACGGATCGCCGCGGGAACCGATCGCCCAGCGTTCCGGCAAGCGGGGAGGCAATGGCGCCGGGTAGAAGTCGGACAAGGGCCGCGACGCCGACCAGGGTTGCCCCACCGACCTCGAACGCGTAGACGCCGAGAGCGATCGCGAACGCCCACATCGCAAGCGCCATGGCGGCCCAGGCGAGCTGCAGCCGCCGCATGTCGTGGTTCTCGAAGACGGTGGCGACCGCCCGCAGGGAGATTCGGACCTGGCGGTAGGCCTTACCGATCACGAGCGTGCGGCTTCCGATTGGGCCGCTGGTCGAGCTCCTCCACGGTTCGGACCCTATTGGGCAGGGTGTAAATCCGCCAGAAGCGTGGCGGCGTTCCCCGGGTTTGGTCAGCCGGCGCCGAGCACCACGGTGGTGAGGGTCGGGAGGAAGATTCTGGGGGCGTCGGGCGGGCCCGGGCCGTGGCAGCTCAGCTCGACGGCCCGTGCTCCGGCCGGAAGGATGTCACTGACCGCGGTGACCGTGAACTGCTCGGGCGGGGAGAGATCAGCGACGATGGCTCGGTCCACGATGCGGTTCAAGTTCCCCTCCTCAGGAGTCGACCGAGGATCGATGGTACTCCTCGATCTCGGCGGCGCTCAAACCCCATTCGGCGAGCGCCTGGTCGGTGTCGGCCCCGGGCTCGGGAGGGGGCGTCGGGCACCGACGAGGGGGTGCGGCTGAAGCGCGGAGCCGGGCCGGGCTGGAGCTTGCCGCCGACCTCGACGAAGCTGCCGCGGGCGGCGTTGTGGGGGTGGTTCGGCGCCTCCCCCATGTTGAGGACGGGCGTCGCGCAGGCCTCGGCGGGCTCGAGGATCGCAGCCCACTCGTCCCGGGTCTTGGTGATGAAGACCGCGGCGAATCGCTCCTTCAATTCGGGCCAGCGGGCCTGGTCCATCTGCGGGAACTCCTCGGGGTCGAGCTCCATCAGCTCGAGCAGCGACGAATAGAACTGCGGCTCGATCGCCCCGACCGCGATGTGGCCGCCGTCGGAGCACTCGTAGACCTCGTAGAAGTGGGCGCCTGAATCGAGGAGATTGGTTCCCGGCCGGTCGTTCCACATGCCCACGTCCCGCAGCGCGTGCATCAGGGTCATCATCACCGAGGCTCCCTCGACCATCGAGGCGTCGACCACCTGGCCCTGACCGGAGCCGCGGGCCTCGATCACGGCGGCCAGGACGCCCAGCGCCAGCAGCATCCCGCCGCCGCCGAAGTCGCCGACCAGGTTGAGCGGCACGAGCGGCCGTTCCCCCTCGCGGGCGATCGCTCCGAGCGCACCGGAGAGCGAGACGTAGTTGATGTCGTGACCGGCGATCGGGGCCATCGGGCCCTCCTGCCCGTAGCCGGTCATCCGGCCGTAGACCAGGCGCGGGTTGCGCTCGGCGACGTCGTCGGGGCCGAGCCCGAGTCGCTCCATCACCCCGGGCCGGAATCCCTCGATCAGCACATCGGCTCCCTCGCAGAGGCGTAGCGCGAGGTCCCGACCCGCGGGGTTCTTCAGATCGCAGGCGACGGACGGTCGGCCGCGGTGCATGTAGTTCCACGAGCCCGAGCCGAGTCCCGCGGCCGCGCCGGCCCGCTCCAGGCGGACGACGTCGGCGCCCATGTCGGCGAGCATCATCGCCGCGAACGGCCCCGGGCCGATCGAGGCGATCTCGACGACCTTCACTTCATGCAGCGGTCCCACGGCCGGCACACTATTCGCCGCCGGGAATCGTTCGGCCGTCGGGCGACGGGAGCACTTGACCTCGTCAGCGGGCCGAGCGGGAGTAGGTGCTCGACGAAGCGCCAAGTGGTAAACATTGGCCAAGTCGAGGTGCCGTCGACCGGCGGCGCGTTTCCAGCATGGGGCAGGAGAGACAATTGTCGTCAGAGGTTCGAGTATCGAGGTCCGGCTGCGATCAAGGCGCTGTTCGCGCTGTCGTGGTAGTCGCAGTCGTCGCAGTCGCAGTCGCGGCGTGCGGAAGCAGCGACGACACCGACAGCATCCGATTCGGGTTCCGCGCACGCACCGGCGGCGAGGCCACGCTGGCGCAGACCTCGCAGCCCGACTACCTCGACCCGGCGCTCTCCTACACGGTCAACGGCTGGGAGCCGATGTGGCTCGTCTACACGCCGCTGCTCACCTACCCCCACGTCGAGGGCCAGGCCGGCGCGGAGCTGATCCCGGGCCTCGCCGAGGAGCTGCCCGAGATCTCCGAGGACGGCATGACCTACACGCTGACCCTGCGTGACGGGCTCAAGTACTCCGACGGCCAGGACGTCGTCGCCAGCGACTTCGAGCACACGATCAAGCGCGTGCTCAACCTCGAGTCCGGCGGCTCGCCCTTCTACCAGGTCGATCGAGGGCGCCGACGAGTACCTGAAGAACGGCGATCCCGAGGGCGACATCACGGGCATCGAGACCGACGACAAGACCGGCGAGATCACGATCAAGCTGACCGAGCCCGACGCCGTCGTTCACCAACGTCCTGGCGATGAACTTCGCCGGCCTCGTCCCGGGCGACACGCCGTTCAAGAACATGACCGAGGACCCGCCCCCGGGCGTCGGTCCGTACATGATCACCGAGTCGGTGCCGAACCGCCAGTTCGTGATGGAGAAGAACCCGGACTTCGCAGACGCTCGGGATCCCCGACATCCCGACCGGCTACATCGACACGATCACGACCGAGATCATCAAGAACCCAGACCAGCAGACCCAGGACGTGCTCGACAACAAGCTCGACTACATGCAGGACCCGCCGTCGGCCGACCTCAAGCCGAGGTCAACGCGCTGGTCGGGCCCGACGGCAGCGAGGCGCAGCGCTACGAGGAGTTCGCGACGTCGTCGACCTACTACTTCTTCATGAACAACGAGGTCGCCGCCGTTCGACGACCCGGAGGTCCGCGAGGCGGTCAACTGCGGCATCGACAAGCCGGCGCTGGCGCGCCTGTTCGCGGGCGAGCTGGCACCCGGGCTGCTCGTTCCTGCCGCCGGGCATGCCGGGCTACGACGAGGCGCTCGACACGACCGAGTGCCCGTACGGCGACCCGAACGCAGCCGCCGGACATCGAGAAGGCGCAGGCAGCTGATCGAGGAGGCCGGCGCCGACGGCGCCAAGGTCACGGTCTGGGGCAACAACGACGACCCGACCGACAAGGTCACCCAGGAGTACGCCGACAGCTCAACAAGATCGGGCTTCGACGCGACGCCGAAGATCCTCGACGGCGGCGTCTACTTCCAGACGATCGGCAACGCAGAAGACGGAGGCCCAGACCGGGTTCGCCAACTGGTTCGCGGACTTCCCGCACCCGCTCAACTTCTACTTCCTGGTTGACGGGGCGACGATCCAGCCGACCAACAACCAGAACTTCGGCAACGTCGACGACCCGAAGATCAACGACGAGATCGACCGGCTCTGAGCGCGGAGACCGGACCTCGCAGTCGGTCGCCGAGCGACTGGGCGGAGCTGGACCACTACCTGGTCAGCCGCCGAAGGCCTACATCGCCCCGTACGGCCACCGCAAGCTGGCGACGTTCGTCTCCGAGCGGATGGACTTCGACGTCGGCGGTCTTCCACCCGGTCTACTTCAACGACTACACGAGCTGGGCGTTGAAGGAGGGCGAGTAGACGAGTCGACCGAAGGAGGGGCGCCGATCGGCGCCCCTCTGCTTTCGGCTTGAGCACCGTACGGCGGGATAATCGAGCGACGGGTGGCTCCTGACGAGGTCATAACGGCGGAGTCCGGGACCGATCTCCTGGCCCCTCCCGGCGGCTTCGAGGACGAGCGGCGAGAAGGGGCCGGCGGGCGCGAGCCCGTGGCAGCTCGCCTGGCGGCGGCTGCGGCGCAACAAGGCCGGGCTCGTCTTCGGGGTCCTCTTCCTCCTCCTCGTCGCCGCCTGCCTCGCGGCGCCGCTGTGGGCCGAGCACGTCGCCCACACCACGCCCGACGAGAACCACCTCACCGACACGATCGAGCAGGACGGCGAGAAGGTCAACGTCGTCGGCCTCGACGGCATCCCGATCGGGCCGACCTGGCAGGGCGAGTTCTTCCTCGGCGCCGACGGCAACGGCCGCGACATCATGGTCCGGCTGCTCTACGGCGGGCGCAACTCGCTGATGATCGGGCATCGGCGCGCGCTGATCGACGACGCTGCTCGGCGATCATCGCTCGGCCTCGCTGGCCGGCTACTTCCGCGGCTTCACCGACAGGGTGATCTCGCGCTTCATGGACATCATCTGGGCCTTCCCGGTGATCCTGCTCGGGATCGCGCTGGGCGTCGCCCTGGCCCTCGGCGGGCTGACAGATCGGGCCGATCACGATCGCCGGCGAGCTCGCTCGGGATCCCGATCGTGATCATCGCGGTCGTCTACATCCCCTACCTGGCGCGGCCGATCCGCGGCCAGGTGCTCGGCGCTGCGCGAGAAGGAGTTCGTCGAGGCGGCGCGCGCGCAGGGCATGGGCTCGCTGCGGATCATGTTCTCGGAGATCCTCCCCAACATCATCTCGACGCTGATCGTCTTCTTCCCGCTGCTGGTCGCGAACGCGATCCTGCTCGAGGCGGCGCTCTCGTTCCTCGGCGCCGGCGTGCAGGCGCCGACCCCGTCCTGGGGGACGATGATCGACGAGGGCGTCAGCGGATCGTCACCGCGCCGTACCTGGCGATCGTCCCGGGCGCGATGCTGGTGCTCACGGTGCTGGCGCTGAACGTCGTTCGGCGACGGCGTCCGCGACGCGCTCGACCCGCGGGCGAAGATCGAAGATCGGAGGCGGCTGAGGCGATGGCCCGCTTCGTCGTCCGCCGGCTGGTCTCGATGGTGTTCGTGCTGTTCGCCGTCTCGGTGCTCACCTTCCTGATCTTCAACGTGATCCCCAACGGCGATCCGGCGGTGCGGATGGCCGGCAAGCAGCCGACCGACGACGCAGATCGAGGCGATCCGCGAAGGAGTGGGGCTTCGACGAGAGCCTCTCGTCCAGTACGTGACGACGATGGAGAAGATCTTCACCGGCGACATGGTCAGCTACTTCACCCAGCTCAACGTCGTCGAGGAGATCTGGAAGGGGCTGCCGCGGACGCTCTGCGCTGGCGATCGGGGCGACGATCATCTGGATGTTCTTCGCGGTCGCGCTCGGGCCTCTACAGCGCGATGCGGGCGGGCAAGATCGCGGACCGATTGCTCACCGTGCTCGCCCTGATCGGGATCTCGATGCCGGTGTTCTGGATCGGCGCGCTGATGAACCACTACCTCGGCTTCAGCTACGAACGCTCGGGTTCGATCTTCCCCAACGGCGGCTACGTGCCGTTCACCGAGAACCCGTTCGAGTGGTTCTACCACCTGATCCTGCCCTGGACGGCGCTCTCGATCCTGTTCATCGGGATCTACTCGCGGGTGCTGCGCGAACAACATCCTCGAGACGATGAACGAGGACTTCGTGCGCACCGCGCGGGCCAAGGGCCTGTCCGAGCGCCAGGTGCTGATCCGCCACGTGCTGCGCAACTCGCTGATCCCGATCGTCACCCTCTGGGGCCTCGACTTCGGCGCTCGTGATCGGCGGCGGCGCGATCCTCACCGAGATCGTCTTCAACCTCCAGGGCGTCGGCCAGTACGCGGCCGACGCGATCGGCCAGCTCGACCAGCCGCCGATCATCGCGGTGACCATGTTCGGCGCCTTCTTCGATCGTCTTCTTCAACACGATCGTCGACATCGTCTACGCCTACCTCGACCCGCGGATCCGGCTCGACGGCGGGAGCACGAGCGTGAGCGAGCGAGCCGATCGGCCGCGGCAGCACGCTGCTCGCGGTCGAGGACCTCGAGGTCGGCTTCCGGACCGAGGACGGGCATGGTCCAGGCCGTCGACGGCGTCTCCTTCGAGCGTCGAAGCGCGGCGAGGTGCTGGCGATCGTCGGCGAGTCCGGCTCGCGGCAAGTCGGTGACCGCGATGACGCTGATGGGGCTGACCCGCGAGCCCGAACGCCGTCGATCAGCGGCACGGCGCAGCTCAAGGGCGACGAGCTGATCGCCGCCGACGAGGAGCGGCTGCGCCAGATGCGCGGCAACGAGATCGGCGATGATCTTCCAGGACCCGATGAGCTCGCTCAACCCCGTCTACAAGGTCGGCGACCAGATCGTCGAGCAGATCCGCGCCCACCGCGACGTCTCCAAGGCGGAGGCGCGCGAGCAGCGCGATCGAGCTGCTGGAGGAGGTCGGCATCCCGGGCGCCGAGGAGCGGGTCGACGACTACCCGCACGAGTTCTCGGGCGGGATGCGCCAGCGGGTGATGATCGCGATGGCGCTCGCGCTCGAGCCCGAGATCCTGATCGCCGACGAGCCGACGACGGCGCTCGACGTGACGATCCAGGCGCAGATCCTGCGGCTGATCTCAAGCAGCTCAACGACGAGCGAGGACGTGGCCACGATCCTGATCACCCACGACCTCGGCGTCGTCGCCGACATCGCCGACCGGGTGCTCGTCATGTACGGCGGCCGCGTGGTCGAGACCGGGCACGCTCGATCAGATCTTCTACGACCCCCAGCACCCCTACACCTGGGGCCTGCTCGGCTCGATGACGCGCATCGACCGGCCGCAGCGCCGATCGGCTCGCGCAGATCGACGGACAGCCGCCGTCGCTGATCTCGCCGCCCGAGGGCTGCCACTTCCGGCCGCGCTGCCCGCTCGCGTTCGAGCAAGTGCACCGACCAGCCGGAGCTCGAGCAGCCCACGGCGGCGCGCCCGACCACCTCGATCGCTGCCACCTGCCCGCCGACCGCCGCGAGGAGCTGCGTGCGGCCGAGATCGGCGGTACCGGGCTGTGAGCGCCGCGGCCGAGGAGGCGCCGTCGGCGTGGTGAGCGGCCACCGCCGACGGCGAGGGCGCCGCTGCTCGAGGTCACCAACCTCGTCAAGCACTTCCCGATCAAGTCCGGGCATCCTGTTCGACCGCCAGGTCGGCGCGGTGCGCGCGGTCGACGACGTCTCGTTCACGATCGCCGAGGGCGAGACGCTCGGCCTCGTCGGCGAGTCCGGCTGCGGCAAGTCGACCCTGGCGCGGACGATCCTGCAGCTGCTCGAGCCGACCTCGGGCTCGATCCGGTTCCGCGGGACCGAGATCGACCGAGCTCGGCAAGCGGCGAGCTGCGGCCGCTGCGCCGCGAGATGCAGATGGTCTTCCAGGATCCGTAGGCCTCGCTCAACCCGCGCAAGCGGGTCGGCCAGATCGTCGGCGACCCGCTGAAGCTCCAGAAGGTCGCCGACGGGCGACGAGCTGCGACCAGCGGGTCAGCGAGCTGCTCGAGCGGGTCGGCCTCGGCGAGGAGCACTTCAACCGCTACCCGCACGAGTTCTGCGGCGGCCAGCGGCAGCGGATCGGGGTCGCCCGGGCGCTGGCGCTGGAACCCGACGCTGATCGTCGCCGACGAGCCGGTCTCGGCGCTCGACGTCTCGATCCAGGCGCAGATCATCAACCTGCTCGAGGACCTGCAGGACGAGTTCGGCCTCACCTACCTGTTCGTCGCCCACGACCTCGGCGTCGTCCGCCACGTCTCCGACCGGATCGCGGTCATGTACCTGGGCAAGATCGTCGAGATCGGGCCCGCCGACGAGGTCTACTCCAACCCGATCCACCCCTACACGCTGTCGCTGCTGAGCGCCGTGCCGATCCCCGACCCGCGCGCAGAACGCCAAGCGGGCGAAGATCATCCTCGAGGGCGACGTGCCGAGCGCCGCCGAGCCGCCCGACAACGAGCGGTTCCAGGCGCGCTTCCCGGGGGCGAAGGAGGCGGGCGCCGAGATCGACACGCCGCTGATCGACCACGGCGACGGCCACTGGGCGGCCTGCCTGCGCCCCGTCCAGCGCTGAGCGAATCGACGCTTCGTTCGCCGGCCTAGGCGCCCGGGCGTCCCGCCGCCTGGTCGGCCATCCGCCGGCGCAGGAACGCAGCGATGTCCTCGAGCGCGCCGCGGGAGGGCTCGAGAACCTGGCGTAGAGCTGGAAGTCGTGCCAGAGGCCGTCGAAGCGCTGCAGCTCGACCTCGACCCCGGCCGCGTAGGCGCGGTCGGCGAACCGGGTCGAATCGTCGAGCAGGATCTCGTCGGTTCCGACCTGGACGAGGGTCGGCGGCAGCGTTCGGAGATCGGCGAACAGCGGCGAGATCCGCGGGTCGTCGACGTGCAGGCCGTCGGCGTGGTCGCGAGCGCTCTGCGTCGAGCCAGCCGCGCCTGCAGCACCGGGTCGCGGTTGCCGACGGTGGCAACGCTGGCGCCCGAGAGCGAGAGGTCGAGCCAGGGCGAGATCAGCACCAGCGCCGCGGGCGAGCGGATGCCCATCTCCGGCAGCGATCGCACCGTCGTCGACCGCCAGGGCGCCGCCGGCCGAGTCGCCCGATCGACGGCGATCCGGCGCGGCTCGTGGCCGAGCTCGAGATCGCTCGGTAGGCGGCGAAGAGGTCGTCGGTCGGAGCCGGCTGCGGATCCTCAGGCGCGAGGCGGTAGTCGGGCAGTAGACGTCGGCCCCGGTCGCCTCGGCGAGCCAGGAGGCGAAGCCGACGTAGGTGTCGCCGCCGCCGATCACGAAGCCGCCGCCGTGGACGAAGAGAATCGCGTCGCGCTCGGCCGGATCGATCGGCCCGAGCGGTCGCCCTCGGGCCTTCGCAGGCGCGACATCGGCACCGACCCGACCCAGATCTCGCTGCGCTCGATCCCGCCGGGGCCGCCGATCACCCGGGTCAGCATCGCCATCCACCGACGTTGGAAGGTGATCGGGAGGCGCGAGCCGACGATCGGCCTGAAGAACAGGCGCAGGCTCAGGCGCGAAAGTGATTTCAGGATGCTCTGAATCATCTGGTGCCGCAGTGTTATCAGGGAGACCCGCCGGGGTGTCTCACAGTCGAGCAGGGCGGAGCCCTGCGAGTCGCGCGCTTAACTGAAGGGGAGGGCCACCGGGCTTTGCCCGCGAGTGCGGCGGAGCCGCGCGAGTCTCGCACTTACCGCCCGGCGCAGTCGAGCAGGGCGGAGTCCTGCGAGTCGCGCGCTTAAATAGGATGTGGCGCAATGGAGCAGGTCGCATTCTTCGCTGGCGCCATCGGTGCACTTGGGGGTGCGATCGCGGTGATCGCGCTGCGCAATCCGTTCTACAGCGTGCTGGCCCTCGTGGTCCACCTCTTCTCGCTCGCCGGCCTCTTCCTGCTGCTGCACGCCGAGTTCGTCGCCGCGGCGCAGGTCGTCGTCTACGCCGGCGCCGTGATGGTCCTCTACGTCTTCGTCGCCGCCTACGTCGGCGGGTTCGAGGAGCCGCTCTGGGACGCGATCCCGGGCCAACGCCTCCTCGCGCCATTACTGGCCGCCGCCCTCTTCATCGAGCTCTCGATCGCCGTCCTCGGCTCGGCGCTGAAGTCGCTCGGGACCGAGGGCGCGATCGATCCCCGAGGGCTTCGGCTCCCCCGAGGCGATCGGCCGGCTGCTGCTCGGAACGATTCCTGATCCCGTTCGAGGCCGCCTCCCTGCTGCTGCTGATCGCCGCCGTCGGTGCTGTCGTCCTCGCGGCTCGCCGACCCGAGATCGAGGGTTCGGGCGATCGCGAGGAGGTCGCCTGATGGACACCACCTGGTACCTGGTCCTCAGCGCGATGCTGTTCGCGATCGGTGCCGGAGGCGTGCTGGTCCGCCGCAACCCGCTCGTCATCCTGCTCTGCCTGGAGCTGATGCTGAACAGCTCCAACCTCGCCCTGCTCGCATTCAGCCGCAACCTCGGCAACGCCGACGGCCAGATCTTCGCGATGATCGTGATGGTCGTCGCCGCCTGCGAGGTCGTCGTCGGCCTCGGTCTGATCGTCGCCATGTACAGGCGTCGGATCCCGCTCGACGTCGACGAGAACCGGGGGCTGCGCGGATGAGCGTCACCACCTGGGGCTGGTTGATCCTGGCCTTCCCGCTGGCCGGCGCGATCCTGATCGGCGCGACGTTCAAGCTGCTGCCCGCACGGGCTGCCGGCGTCATCGGCACCGCGTCGATCGGCCTTGCCTTCGTCTGCTCGGTCGGGGCCCTGCTCGCGCTGCTCAGCCACCCCGCCGAGGAGCGCGAGTTCGCGAACACGCTCTACGACTACGCGGGAGCAGCCGGCATCCCCTTCGACCTCGGGATCCTCGTCGACCCGCTTTCGGTCTTCATGGCGTTGGTCGTGACCGGCATCTCGACGCTGATCCATCTCTACTCCTACGCCTACATGGAGGGGGATGCCGGCTACCGGCGCTTCTTCTCGTACCTCAACTTCTTCGTCTTCTCGATGCTCCTGCTGGTCCTCGCCGGCAACTACCTGCTGCTGATCGTGGGCTGGGCGTTCGTCGGCTATGCCTCCTATGCGCTGATCAGCTTCTGGTACCGCCGCGACACCGCGACGACGGCCGGCATGAAGGCCTTCGTGATCAACGTGATCGGCGACATCGGCCTCGTCTTCGCCGCGATCCTCCTGATCAAGGAGCTCGGCGTCACCGAGTACGGGCAGGTCTTCGAGTCGGCCAGCGAGCACTTCACGACCAACGAGTGGACGATCGTCGCGATCTGTCTCTTGCTGATGGTCGGCGCGTTCGCCAAGTCCGCCCAGGTCCCCTTCCACACCTGGCTCGCCGACGCGATGGAGGGACCGACCCCCGTCAGCGCCCTGATCCACGCCGCCACGATGGTCACCGCCGGGGTCTACCTGATCGCCCGCTCCTATCCCCTCTTCGACCTCGCCCCGACCGCGGCTGATCTGGCCGCCTTCGTCGGGCTCGCGACGCTGCTGATCGCGGCGAGCATCGCGCTCGTGGTCACCGACCTGAAGCGGATCATCGCCTTCTCGACGATGAGCCAGATCGGCTACATGATCGTCGGCGTCTCGATCGGCGCCTACAGCGCCGGGCTGTTTCACCTCATGACCCACGCGTTCTTCAAGGCGCTTCTCTTCATGGCGGCCGGATCGATCATCGCCGCGATGGCGGCGATTCAGAACATCGACAGGATGAGCGGCTTCCGCAAGGTGATGCCGTTCACCTGCGGGGTTCTGATCTGCGGCGCCCTGGCGCTGGCCGGATTCCCGGGTACGTCCGGCTTCTTCAGCAAGGACGAGATCCTCTCGTTCGCCGCGACCCGCGGCGGCATGTACTGGATCTTCGCGATCGGCGGCTACATCGGCGCGATCATGACCGCCTTCTACTCCTTCCGGATCGTCTTCCGGGTCGTCTACGGCGCGCCCTGCGAGGAGGCCAAGGAGCTCGCCGACGGCCACATGGCCCACGCCGAGCCGACCAACCCCGCGACCGGCGAAAGCGAGGACTACGACGTCGGCTTTCCGGGTGAGGCACATCACATCGCCGAGCGCGAGTGGCCGATGCGGGTCGCGATGGGGATCCTCGCCTTCGGCGCGCTGTTTGCAGGGTTGATCCAGATTCCCGGTGTGACCGACGTCCTCGAGACCTTCCTCGAGCCCGTCTTTGAAGCCTCGCCGATCGCCAGCACGGTGCACGTCTCGACCGTCGACGCCTACATCGGGATGCTCGTCGGTGGCATCTGCTCGATCCTCGGAATCGGCGTCGCCTACTACATGTACATGGTCGCCCCCGGCTCGACGCTGAAGCTGCGCGACCGATTCCGCCGGACCCACGATCTCCTCTCCAACCGCTGGTACTTCGACGAGCTGATCGACGCGGTCGTCTACCGCCCGGTCCTGGCCGTCGGCCGGTTCGCCAACGACACGTTCGAGCGGGTGGTCGTGCAGGGAATCGTCACCGGCACGAGCGGCGGCGTCCGCGGCCTCGGCGGCGTCGTCAAGACCGCGCAGTCGGGGTTCGTTCGCTTCTACGCCCTGCTCGTCATCGCCGGCCTCGCCGGCCTGGGCCTCTACTTCCTGTTGGTGTCCTCATGAGCCTCACCCTGATCCTCTTCCTCCCCGTCGCCGTGGGCCTTGCCGGGTTCCTGATTCCGCGAGACCTGACCGGGATGGTCGGCTGGTGGGCGACACTCGGCAGCCTCGTCTCCCTCGGGCTGGCGATCGCGCTGCTGGCCGACTTCGACTCGGCGAGCGGAGCGCTGCAGAATGTGGTCGACGAGAGCTGGATCCCACAGCTCGGGGTCCGCTTTCAGCTCGGGGTCGACGGGCTCAGCATCTTCCTGGTCCTGCTCACGTCGCTGCTCTGGACGGCCGCGATCGTCTACTCGGCACTCGGCGCTCCCGACCGGCCCCGCAACTACTTCTTCATGCTCGGCCTCGCGCAGACGGCCACCCTGGGCGCGTTCCTGGCTCAGGACCTGCTGCTGTTCGTCCTCTTCTTCGACCTGATGCTGATCCCGTTCTACTTCCTGATCGGCTCGTGGGGGACCGGCGACCGGGTCAAGGCGACGATCAAGATGATCATCTACACCGCCGTCGGGTCGCTGCTGATGCTCGCGGCGGCGATCGCAACCGCCGTGCTCAGCGTCGACGCGGTGGGCGGAGTCACGTTCTCGATCGAGATCCTCCGGCAGGCACCGCTGCCGACCGGCAGCCAGTACTGGATCTTCGCCTTCTTCTCGCTCGCGTTCCTGATCAAGATGCCGGCGTTCCTCGTGCACGGCTGGATGGCCGACGCCTACCGCGCCTGTCCGCTTCCGGTGTTGGTCCTGCTCGGCGGCGTGCTCTCGAAGGTCGCCGCCTACGGGTTCCTGCGGATCGTGATCCCGCTGTTCCCGGAGGCCTCGATCCACTTCCAGGACGTACTTCTCGTCATCGGCGTCCTCTCGATCCTCTACGGCTCGGCGATGGCCTTCACCCAGACGAACGTCAGGCTGATCGCCGGTTACTCATCGATCGCCCAGATGGGGTTCATCACGATCGGGATCTTCAGCCTCAGCGCTGCCGGCGGCGACGGATCGGTGATCCAGATGGTCAACCACGGCCTCGTCGTCGCTCCGGTCTTCCTGATCATCGCCCTGCTCGCCGAGCGCACCGGCACCGAGGACATCCGCGAGATGGGCGGGATGGCCAAGCGCGCGCCGGTGCTGGCGATCCTGTTCGTGATCGTGACGATGGCGCTGCTCGCGATCCCGGGCTCGGCCAACTTCGTCGGCGAGTTCTTCATTCTCAAGGGCGTCTTCGAGACGAAGGTCGCGATCGCCCTGATCGCCTCGATCGGCATTGCTCTCGCCGCCTTCTACTCGCTGCGCATGTACCAGGAGACGATGCATGACCGCCTTCCGGAGGGCACGACCTCGCGGGAGATCACGCTTCGCGAGGCCGTCGTGCTGGTCCCGCTCGTGGTCTGCATCATCGGCCTGGCGCTCTACCCCGGCCTGATCACCACCCGCGGCGAGGCATCGGTGGATCGAAGCCTGTCCGCGGTCAATCCCGACCCGGTGCCGGCGCCCGAAGCTGCCGCCGCCGTCGGCACTGGCTGGACCGGATACGCACCGGTGGCGGAGACAACCGCTCCATGATCGATACCCCCGACATCGACTATGGCGCCCTGTCGCCGATCCTCGCTCTGGTCGCCGGGATCTGCGTCGTCCTGCTCGCCGGCCTGATCGGCCCGCGCGGCAAGCGCTGGGTCTCCTCGGGGCTGACGCTGCTGACGCTGGCGGTGACCGCAGGCCTGCTGATCTGGCAGCTCGGCGAACCCGACACCGACCTCGTCGCCAACGCTCTGCGGGTCGACGGCCTGTCGATCACGATCGGGCTGATCGTCGTCTTCGCTGCCGCGTTCGTGATCCCGATGCAGCTCCGCGATCCAGCGGCCGAGGAGGCGGGGTTCGGGGAAAGCCACACGCTGCTGCTCGGCTCCGTGCTCGGCATGCTGCTGCTCGCCGAGGCGCAGAACCTGATCTCGTTCTTCGTCGCCCTCGAGCTGCTGTCGATCCCGCTCTACGTGCTCTGCGGCTCGCATCGCTCCCGGTCGCAGTCGCTCGAGTCGGGTCTCAAGTATCTGATCGTCGGCTCGATCGGATCGGCCACCCTGCTCTATGGGCTCGCGTTCATCTACGGCGGCTCCGGCGGGGCGACCGACTTCACCGCGATCGCGCAGGGGATCGGCTCCGACCTCGCCGACGACCCGCTGATCCTGATCGGGATCGCCTTCGTCGCCGTCGGCCTCGCCTTCAAGGTCTCGATCGCTCCCTTCCACCAGTGGACGCCCGACGTCTACGAGGGCGCGCCGACGCCGATCACCGCCTTCATGGCCGTGGCCACCAAGGCGGCCGCCTTCGCCGTCTTCGCCCGCTTCTTCATCACCGCGCTCGGGCCCTCCGCCGACCAGTGGCAGCCGGCACTCGCGGCCCTGGCCGCGATCACGATCATCGTCGGCAACGTCGGCGCGCTCAACCAGAACTCGCTCAAGCGCATGCTCGGCTACTCGGGCGTGGCGCAGGCCGGTTACATGCTCGTCGGCCTGCTCGTCGGCAGCATCGCCGGCACCGACGCCCTCGTCTTCTATCTCGCGGCCTACACGCTGATGAACCTCGGCGCGTTCGCCGTGATCGCGATCCGCGAGCGAGAGACTCCCCTCGGCGACGACATCTCGGCCATTCAGGGGATCGGCAAGGACCGGCCTTCGCTCGCCTGGCCGCTGACGATCTCGATGCTCGCCCTGGCCGGCCTCCCCGGCACCGCGGGCTTCATGGGCAAGCTCTTTCTGATCGAGTCGGCCGTCGCCGGCGACTACACCTGGCTCGGCGTGATGATCGTGATCGGATCGATGATCTCCCTCGCCTACTACCTGCGGGTGATCGCCGCGATCTGGATGCGCCCCGCGCCCCGACTCTCTCCCGCGATCGCCGGCGCCTCACCCGAAGCCGACGGGGAGGACATCGAGGGAGCCGCACCGCGCACGGAAGTGGTCGCGGGCGAGACCCCGGCGGGTACCCCGAGCGGCGGTCGCTGCATCCTCCTGCTCGGCGCGATCTTCCTCACGTCGGCGGCGACGATCGTCTTCGGCATCGTCCCCTCCCCCCTGATCGACTTCTCGGTCCACGCGGGCGAGGCGATAGCCGGCATGCTCGGCCTGGGATAGCCGGACCGATCTCGGGGATGCTCCACCACGTCACCCTCGAGGTGTCGGCCGCCGATGTCGAGCGCTTCGCCGAGTTGCTCGATGCGATCGGGTTCGGTCCGACGGCGGTTCCCGATGCCCTCGGTGGGGACTACCGCTGGTTCGAGGGTGCGAGCACCCAGGTCCACCTGGCGTTGAGCCGGGACCCGGTCGTGCCCTCGGTGGGGCACGCCGCCTTCGTGGTGGCGCCGCTGGGCCCCGCCCTCGAGCGCCTCGACGAGCTCGGGTTCGCGGTCTCCGAGCGACGGCGACACTGGGGCTCTCGGCGGGTCGTCGTCTCAGCGCCCGCCGGACACCGGCTGGAGCTGATGGAGACACCGCCTCGATAAGCCAAGTCTGAGGTCGCAAGGCACTGGCGCCGATCGACTTCGTAGCATCGTCGGCCCCTTGCGCTACCCGATCGAAACCTTCACCGAGGCAGAGCGACTGACGCTCGATCCCCACTTCAGCAACCTCGATCGGCCCGTGTTCGCGCTGACGAACCTGCCGGAGACCGTCAAGGGCGCACTGTTCGCCCGGTACTCCCGTTATCAGGGGACGCTGCGGCGCCTCTACCTCGACGAGTTCGCCGGCGACGCGCCGGAGGGGGTGCGGCCGTTCGACGGCGCCGAGGGCGAGCGGGCCGCTCAGCTCTACGAGCGCATCTTCATCGGCTACGGCGACGACTCGGTCGCTCAGCTCGGCGGCGCGCATCTGGCCTGCGAGTGGGTCAGCAACGTCCTCACCAAGGTCCTTCAGCGCGGCCGCCTGGCCGCCTACCTCGAGCAGTCGACCCGCTACATCCCCTACGACACTCCGATCGAGCCCGGCGTCGAGCAGGGCTCACCGGGCAGCTGGCGGTACTGGCGGGGCGACGAGCTCGGACCCGAGTTCGGCGCCGCGATGGACGAGATCTTCACCATCTACTCGGCGACCCTGAAGCATGTCCGCGCCTGGGCGGAGGAGCGCTGGCCTCGCGGCGACGAGCCCCAGGGTGCCTGGGAGCGCTCGATCAAGGCGAAGGCGCTCGACCTGCTCCGCGGCCTGCTCCCCGCCTCCACCCTCTCCCATGTCGGCATCTACGCCTCCGGGCAGGCCTACGAGCAGCTCCTCCTGCGGCTCGCCTCCTCACCGCTGCCCGAGGCCCGCGAGGTCGGTGCGATGGCATTGGAGGAGCTCGGCGCCGTGATCCCGAGCTTCATCTCACGGGTCGGCCGTCCCGAGCGCGGCGGCGAGTGGATCAGCTACCTCGAGCAACGCCGCACCGACACCGAACGTTGGGTCTCCCGCCTCGGCCTCGATCGTCGCGGCGGCTCCGATGCCCCGTCGGTCGAACTGGTCCACGTCGACGGCGACGAGGACCTGTTGCTCACCTCGTCCCTATATGAGGCGACGGGCCTGCCCGAGAGCGAGATCGCGAGCCGCATCGGCACCCTCGACCCGATCGAGCGGGAGGGCATGCTCGCCGACCTGATCGGAGAACGCGGCAACCGCCGTCACCGGCCCGGCCGCGGTTGGGAGTCGGTCCGCTACCGCTTCGAGATCGTCTCCGACTACGGCGGCTTCCGCGACATGCAACGCCACCGGATGCTCACCTGCCAGTGGCAGTCACTGGGGCCCGACCTCGGCGCCGGGGTGCCCGAGGAGGTCCGCGTCGCCGGCGCCGGCGACGAGTACGCCCGGGCGCTGGAGATCTCCCGCACCGAGTTCGAGCGACTCGAGGCTGCGGGGATGCCCGAGGCTGCTCCCTACGCACTCTGCCTCGGCTACCGAATCCGCTACGTGCTCGACATGAACGCCCGCGAGGCGATGCACGTCTGTGAGCTGCGCTCAGGTCGCGAAGGTCACCCGACCTACCGGGCGGTCGCCCAGGCCATGCACGAACAGATCAGCACCGTCCACCCGGCCATCGGCGCCGCGATGCGCCACGTCGACTCGAGCTCCGAGCCCCGCCTGGAGCGGATCATGAGCGAGATCCGCACGCACCGCAAGCGCTCCGCCCTCACGAAGTAGGGCCGGCGTTTCCGGCCTGTCGCTCCCGGCGAAAGTCGCCCGCCCGCGGGTCCTGCCGCGGGGTGGGCCGCACCGCTCGCTGACGCTCGGGTGTCGACCCACACCCGCGCCACCCGCGGATCAGCGTTTACGAGGACGGACCCCGAGCGGTGGTTGGAGGGTGGGTTCCAAGGTGAACCCTACGAAACGCACCCCGTAGGTACGGAACATTGGGTTCACCCCGAAAGCGCCCCCTCGGCAGGCGGGTGAACGGTGACCAACCTCCCAAGTCCTCCCCTACCCAGCCCAACCGACTCTCACCGGCAGGCGAGTCTCTCGGTAGACCACACCCACCTCAGGCGTCCCTCGGCCGGCCACACCCACCTCAGGCCCTCCTCGGCAGGCCACACCCACGGACAGGTCGCCCCGGACTAATTGGCCTTGGTGCCCGACCCGCGGACGCTCTTGTAGAGCTTCTTCGCGGTGCTCGAGAAGTACGGACCGTAGAGGATGCCCGGCTGATTGTCGTAGCCGTAGCTGACGACCGAGACCACGGTCTTGTCGACGACCCAGCCGCCGCCGCTTGCGCCTCCGGTCATGTCGCAATCGGCGGACATCGTGTTTGGTCCGCTGCCGGGGGGCGGGTCGGAGCCCTGGTACCTGCTGTTGCAGAGGTACTCCAGCGTGCCGTCGAAGGGTGATTTCGCCGGATAGCCGAAGATCTCGAAGCTCTGATTGCGAGGCTGGCTGAAGCCGATTCCCCTGCCGCCGACGACACTCTGAAGCTGCTGACCGGCTTCGTTGCGGCGGACGACCGCAGCGCCAAGGTCGAAGCGGAGGTTCCCGTCCCTCTTCCACTGCTTGGTCGTCGCCAGCTTCTTGGCCGTCCACTCGCCGAACGGCGCAGCGCCCGCCTGGTAGGCGGGCACGAACATCCAGTTGGTTGCCTTGCCGCCCTGAAGGAGGGGTTCGTCGAAGACGCAGTGCCCGGCGGTCAGCACGACGCTCCGATTGCGGCTGTTGATCGCGGTCCCGGAGCAGACGTAGTTGCCGGGCTCAACGCCATTCGAGATCGTGAAGAAGACCTTTCCGTGAGCACGAATCCCCCCGAGGGAGGGGTCGAGGACCTCGCTGAGGGCGCGCTTGCCCGCGACCGATTCGCCTGCGACGCCACCGAGCAGATGGGCATCGGTCGCCGCCCCGGGCGAAGCCGGGGGGACATGCGTGGGCGAACCCTGCTCGGGCGCTGACGCCGAGCTCGGTCCGGGAGACCCGGCGGCCTTCGTCGACACCGGCTCGGCCGCGCGCATCCTCGCCTTCGTCCAGTAACTGCTGACGGCCCCGGCGGGCTGGTTGACGTCCAGGGATACGGGCCCGGCGGCCGTCGCGGCAGCCGGGATCGCAGGGACCACCGCAATCAGCGCGATCAGGATCGAGAGCAGTGTGTTCCGGGGTCGGTTCATGGGCATTCGAGGCGCGAAGCTTGCCACTTCGCGACCGTCTCCCGAAACACACCGCGTGCCCGAAAGCTGCGCTGGCCGGGTTCGGCTAGCGTGGGTGGTGCCGGTGAAGGAGCGAGAGAAGAGGCGCGGGTGACAGACATGAGTGACCACAACCAGGTAAACGAGGCGGGCGAGATCGATGTACTGCTCGCCACCGAGCAGACGTTTCCGCCACCACCGGAGTTCGTCGCGCAGGCGAACGCTTCCGATCCGGGTATCTACGAGCGGGCGGATGCCGACCCGGAGGCCTGGTGGGGTTCCTGGGCGGAGAAGCTCGACTGGATCGAACCCTTCGACGAGGTACTCGACTGGTCCGATCCGCCGTTTGCGAAGTGGTTCACCGGCGGCAAGCTGAACGTCTCCGCCAACTGCCTCGACCGCCACGTCGCCGCCGGCCGCGGCGACCGCGTTGCCTACCACTGGGAGGGCGAGGACGGGACGCGCAAGGCGATCACCTACGCCTGGCTGCTCGATCAGACCCAGCGTTTCGCCAACGGCCTCAAGTCCCTGGGAGTCGGCAAGGGCGACGTCGTCGGTGTGTTCATGCCGATGGTTCCCGAGGCTGCGGTTGCGATGCTCGCCTGCACCCGGATCGGCGCGATCCACAACGTCGTCTTCGGCGGCTTCTCGGCCGGATCCGTCGTCGAGCGGATGGAGGTGTCGGGCGCCAAGGCCCTGGTCACCGCCGATGCCACGCTCCGGCGCGGCAAGCCGACCCCGATGAAGGCGGCGATCGATCCCGCGATCGAGGACCTCGACACACTCAAACACGTGATCGTCGTCAACCGCGCCGACACGGATCCACCGATGGCCGATGGCCGTGACGTCTTCTGGGACGACCTGCTCGCGGCGGCCGACGCCGAGTGTCCGCCGGAGCCGATGGACTCCGAGGACCCGCTGTTCATCCTCTACACGTCGGGTTCGACCGCCAAACCGAAGGGCATCCAGCACACCACCGCCGGCTACCTGACCGGGGTCACCGCCACCCACAAGCTCGTCTTCGACCTCAAGGAAGACGACGTCTACTGGTGCGCGGCCGACATCGGATGGGTCACCGGACACAGCTACATCGTCTACGGCCCGCTCGCCAACGGCGCGACATCGGTGATGTACGAGGGCGCGCCCAACTACCCGGCCGAGGACCGCTGGTGGGAGATCGTCGAGCGTTACGGCGTGACGATCATGTACACGGCGCCGACCGCCATCCGCGCGTGCATGAAGTGGGGCCTCGAACACGTCAAAAAGCACGACCTGAGCTCGCTTCGCCTGCTCGGGTCGGTCGGCGAGCCGATCAACCCGCGGGCCTGGGTCTGGTACCACGAGAACATCGGCGGCGGCCGCTGCCCGATCGTCGACACCTGGTGGCAGACGGAGACCGGGGCGATCATGATCACGCCGCTACCGGGCCTGACGACGACCAAGCCCGGATCGGCCACGGTGCCGTTCCCGGGGATCGAGGCAAAGATCTTCAACGAAGCTGGAGATGAGGTTGCCGAGGGCGGCGGCATCCTCGTGTTGACCCGGCCGTGGCCCTCGATGGCCCGCACCCTCTTCAACGAGCCCGACCGCTTCGTCTCGACCTACTGGGATCGCTTCGGCCTCGACACCTACCTGGTCGGCGACGCCGCCCGCCGCGACGAAGACGGCTACTTCTGGATCGTCGGCCGCACCGACGACGTGATCAACGTCTCCGGCCACCGGCTCTCCACCATGGAGGTCGAGTCGGCGCTCGTCAGCCACGAGAGCGTTGCCGAGGCAGCGGTCATCGCCGTCCCCGACCCCGACACCGGCCAGGCGATCTTCGCCTTCGTCACGCCGTCCGGCGGCGTCACCGGCGACGACGCCCTCGAAGCCGAGCTCCGCGACCACGTCGCCGACAAAATCGGCAAGCTCGCGCGCCCGAAGCGGATGGCCTTCGCCGACGACCTCCCCAAGACCAGGTCGGGGAAGATCATGCGGCGCCTGCTCCGCGACATCGCCGACGGCAAGGAGCTCGGGGACGTCAGCACCCTCCGCGACCCCGATGTCGTCGAGGGCCTGAAGCAGCAGCTGGCTGAGTAGGGCGCCCGTTCCAGGCGAAAGTCGTCGACCGCGGGTCCTGTCGCGGGGTGGATCGCACCGCTCGCTGACGCTCGGGTGTCGACCCACGCCCGCGCCACCCGCGGATCAGCGTTTACGAGGACCGACCAAACGGAGCAGTTCGGCTGAGAGGGGTGGGTTCCAGGGTGAACCCTAAGAAACCCACCCTCCAGGTACGGAACTTAGGGTTCACCCCGAAAGCGCCCCTCGGCAGGCGGGTGAACGGTGGCCGAACCGCTCAAGTCCTCCCTTCCCCAGCCCAACCAGCTCTCACCGGCCGGCGAGTCCCTCGGCAGGCCACACCGACCTCAGCGCGTCCCTCGGCAGCCCGCACCTACCTTCCGAACCGGGCCTTCACCTTCTCCACCGGGTTCCGCGCATCCCTCAGCACCTCACGGACGCAGTTGCGGCCGTTGGCGCCGCTGACGCCGCCACCCGGATGGGTCCCAGCGCCGCACAGGTAGAGGTTCTCGATCGGGGTCCGGTAGTCGGCGTAGCCGCGAACCGGGCGGAGGTTGAAGAGCTGGTCGAACGACATGTCGCCGTGGAGTGCGTGGCCGCCGGTCAGCCCGAGCAGCCGTTCGAGGTCCAGCGGGCTGAGAACCTGGCGAGCCTCGATCGAATCGGTGAGCCCGGGCATGTAGTTCTCGAGCGTTGCGATCGCGCGGTCGGCGACGGCGTCGCGGTTGGCGTCCCAGGTGCCCTGGTCGGGGCCCAGGGAGTAGGGCTGGGAGTTGATGTCGATCGTCAGCACGTGTTTCCCCTCAGGGGCGAGTGAGGGATCGTGGAAGGTGGGGATGCAGATCTCGACATGCGGGTCGCTCCCCAACCTCCCTGACCTGGCCTCGTGCTGGGCACGATCCATCTCGGCGATGAAGCCGCCGAACTCCATGATCCCGCCCAGATAGGGCTCGCGGCCCGAGGGCATCCCGACGACCTGCGGCAGCCGGTCGACGCCCAGGTTGATCTTCACGCTCGTTCCCTCGCAGCGGTAGTTCCGCAGAGAGGCGTTGAAGCGATCGGGCAACAGATCCTCGCCGACGAGGCCGAAGAACGTCCGCAGCGGGTCGGCGTTGGAGAGCACGCGATCGCCTTCGATCACGGTCCCGTCAACGAGCTCGACACCGGTGGCCTTGCCATCGGCAACGACGACCCGCTCGACCTCGGCGGCGGTGCGGATCTCGGCGCCGGCCTCCCGAGCCGCGTCGGCCATCGCCTCGGTCACCAGGCCGATGCCGCCCCGAACGAAGCCCCAGGTGCGTAGCCCGCCGCCGGCCTGCTCGGCCGCATGGTCGTGAAGCAGCACGTAGGCGGTGCCCGGCGTCGACGGCCCGGCGATCGAGTCGTTGATCGCGTGCCAGCCGAGCGAGGCCTTGACGACGTCGGATTCGAAGAACTCACCCAGGTACTGCGTGCAGGAGGTGGCGAAGAGAAAGAGCGCATCGTTGATCGCTGCGCGGTGCTCTCCGGGCGGTGCCGGCGAGCTTGAGCAGTGAGGGCAGCTCGCCCGCGGTGACGTGACCCGGGTTGGGCGGGGTCGTATCCATCAGCGGCCCGACCACCTCGGCAAGCCCACCGAGCGCCTCCTCGAACTGCGGCAGTGCCCGCGCATCAGCGGCCGAGTAGCGGGCGATCTCCGCCTGCGAAGCCGGAATGTCGTCGCCGAGCAGCAGCCGCTCGCCGTCGGGATAGCCGTAGAGGGACGGACCGGCGGTGTCGATCTCGATTCCCCTCTCGGCCAGCCTCATCTCGCGCCAGACCGGCTCACGCAGCATGCTGATCACGTACGCACCGGTGGAGGCGCGGAAGCCGGGAGCGAACTCCTCGGTCACGCATGCGCCGCCGACCATCTCCCGCCGTTCCAGGATCAGCGGCTTCAGCCCCGCCCTGGCCAGGTAGAAGCCGGCGACGAGACCGTTGTGACCTCCACCGACGATCACGGCGTCCCAGCGGTCAGCGGCACCCATCAGCTCTCCAGCCTGTTGATCCGGGCGAGGCGGTAGGCGAGCAACGCGAACAGGGCGGAGAGCACGAGCATGATGATGCTCAGAGCCGCTCCCCTGTTCAGGTCCCCCGACTCCAGCACGAGGTCGTTGACCACGTTGCCGAGCATGTAACCGCTGGTCCCGCCGACGAGCGCCGGGCTGGCGAAATCGGTGAACAGCGGGATGTAGACGAGCAGCAGAGAGACGAAGATCCCGGGCGCGATCAGCGGCAGCAGGATCCGGCGGGTGGTCGTCCACCAGCCCGCGCCGAGATCGCGGGCGGCCTCGAAGACATTTCCGTCGATCGCCTTCATCGCCCCGTAGATCGGGATCACCGTGTAGGTCAGGTAGCTGGTCGAGAGCACCAGCGTGACCGCGAACTGGCTGAACAGGAGGGCGTCGATCGGCGCATTGATCAGGCCGACGCTCATCAGCCCCTCGTTGATCAGCCCCTCGCGGCCCAACAGCATGCGCCAGGCGTAGATCCGGACCATCGGGTTGAGCTCGTCGGCGAGGACGAGGAAGAGCAGGATCGGCAGCTGCCAGCGCCCCGCCTTGAAGGCGATCACGTAGGCGAGCGGAACCGCCACCAGAAGCTGCACGAGCATCGCGATAGTCGCGATCTGGAACGTTGTCAGCGCGACCTCGCGGTAGAGCGGGTCGGAGATGACGTCGGCGAAGTTGGTGAAGGTCAGCTCGAAGCCGGTGCTGCCGTCGAGGATCCCGCGATCGAAAGCCACCCCGGCCATGACGAGCATGGGCGCGAGGAAGAAGAGCAGCAGAAGCGCCGTCGGGGTGCCCAGGAATGCGAGGGGCTGAAGCCAGCGGCTCGTACGGGAGCGCCTCGGTGGCCGGACGGGAGGCGGCTGCGAGGAGGCCGGGATCGTCGCCGACTCCATCAGCGGGTCCCCCCGGTGAGCAGCCCGGTCAGGGTCTCCTCCTTCGATTCGTTCCTGGTCAGCCGCTTGATCAAGGCCCAGGCGCCGAATACGGCGACTATCTGGGCGACGGCGATCACGGTCGAGACCGCGTTGACGACCGGGAGGTTCTCCGACTGCCGCAGGATCGAGAAGACCCAAACCGGGAACGTCTGGTCGAAGCCGCCGGTGAAGAACGAGATCTCGAAGTTGTTGAACGACCAGGCGAAGGCGAAGATCGAAGCGGCCGCGATCGACGGGCCGATCTGAGGCAGGACGACGTACCGCAGCATCTGCATCTGGGTCGCCCCGAGATCGATCGCCGCCTCCTCGAGCGAGCGCTGGAAGCGGATCAGCCCGGCGGAGACGATGGCGACGACCAGGGGGAACGTGACCACGAGGTGCATCAGCGTGATCGTCTCCAACGACAGCGCGAACTCGAGCTCACTGAAGAAGATCAAGCCGGCCACGCCGATGATCAGCCAGGGCACGACGAGGACGGCGCCGTTCAGCCCGGCCACGGCTCCCCTGCCCTTGAAGCGGAGGCGCGTCAGCCCCCAGGCGGCCAACGTCCCGAGCACCACCGATAGGACCATCACGATGGTCGCGACGATCAGCGAGTTGACGACTGCGTCGCGCGCCTGACCGTTCGCCCACGCCTCCTCGTACCACTTGGTGGTGAACCCCTCCCAGGGGAGGGAGATGATCGAGGAGTCGTTGAACGAGAACAACGCCAACATCAGGACCGGGCCGAACAGGATCACCATCACGAGCACGACGAGGAACCCCCCGGCGAAGCCGGGAGCACGCTGCCGCAGCCGATGGCCCAGCGGGCGCTCTACTGGGCGAGGACTTCCTGCCATGCCCTGTCGTAGACGTCCGCGTTGGGGGGTTCGGTCTGCGCGATCGCGTCCTCGAGATTGCGCGGGTCGGCGCTCTTCCGGAACTCAGGGCTGACCAGAGGCAGCGCCTTCGGGTTCATCGCGACGAAGCCCATGTCGCCGGAGATCGCCTGCGCCTCCGGCGATGCGTAGTAGTTGATCAGCTTGTAGGCGGCGGGAATGTTCTGCGCCTTCGAGGTGATCGCGAGGCCGCAGACCCAGGAGAGCGCGCCCTCCTTCGGGGCGATCCACTCGACCGGGACGCCGTCCTCGATCATCGTCTGGGTGGTCCCGCGCCCGCCGTCGGCGATCACGACCTCGCCCGACTTGAACAGGTTCACCATCGACGCGTCCGACTCGGCGAAGGCCCGGAAGTTGTCGCGGTTTTCGAGCACGTAATTCTTGGCCTCCTCGACCTCCTCGTCGCTGAGGTTCATCGGGTCGTCCAACCCGAGCGCCAGAGCAGCGCCGCCGAGGGCGGATAGCGGGGTGGCCTCCAGGGCGGCATTCCCGGCGAACGCCGGATCGAAGAGGTTCTGCCATGAGTCGATCTCGCTCGGGTCGACCTCGTCGGTGTTGACGATCAGCCCCTGGGGGCCGGCCGAAGCGGGGACGAAGAGGACGTTGCCGGCATCGTCGCGAACCTGGTCGGCGTCGGAGAACGCGAGTTCGTCGAACGCGGGCACCGCCCGCTCGTCGAGCGGACGCAGCAGTCCGCGGAGCAGCAAGGGCTGCATCTCGTCGGTGCAGACCTCGACCACGTCGGCCTCGAACCCGCCGGCGAGCTTGGCGGCGGCGGCCTTGTTGGAGTCGAAGGTCGCCACCTTGAGATCGAGATCCGGGTTCTGCTCCAGGAACGGGTCGATCATCTCATCGGGCACGGTGTCGCCATAGGCGAAGAGCTTGAGGGTGCCGGTGGCAGGGGCGTCGGGGGACTTCGGAGGCGGGGCCACGGATGTGTTGCTGCTGCCACCGCATCCCGCTATCGCCAGGACACCCGCGACCAGGGACGACGCCAGGATCAGCCTCTTCATCTCGATTCTCCTTCTCACTCGGCCTGGAACTCCCGGAACGCACGGACCCACTCGTCGTAGATGGGCGGCTCGGTCTCGGCGATCGCGTTCTCGATCGACTTCGGATCGGCCGTCTTCCGCCTTTGCGGATCGACCAGCGGAATGGCCTTCGGGTTGGTGACGACATAGCCCCCCTCCGCCCGGATGGCCTGCGCCTCGGGCGACGCCTGCCAATTGATCAGCTTGTAGGCCGCGTCGACGTTCTGCGCGTCGCCGGTGATCGAGAGGCCGCAGACCCAGGAGAGGGGTCGTTCGGCGGGGGCGACCCAACGCGCATCGACTCCGGTATCGCGGATTCGCTCGGTCAGGCCGGGGCCGCCGTCGGCGAGCGCCACCTCGTTCGACTTGAAGAGGTTGACGACGTCGGCGTCCGAGCGCCATAGCGAACGGAACTGATCACGGTTGTCGATCAGATGCTGCTTGACCTGCTCGACCTGATCGGAGGTCATATTCATCGGGTCCTCGATCCCGAGCGCGAGCGCGGTCTCGGCGATTGCCGGCAACGGGTAGTCGGCCTCGAGCGCCACCCGGTCGGCGAACTGAGGATCGAAGAGGTCGGCGAAGGAATCGACCTCGCCCGGTTCGATCTCCTCGGCGTCGTAGATCAGGCCCTGCGGCCCGGCCGAGAGCGGCACGACGAGCACGTCCTCGCCGTCGCGCACGCCCTCGGAGTCGCGGAAGACGAGGTCGTCCCAGTCGGTGATCCCGTCGGGGTCGAGCGGGCGCAACAGGTTCCGTACGGTCAGCGAGCTCATCTCGTCGAGACAGACCTCGACCACGTCGGCCTCGAACCCGCCGGCGAGCTTGGCGGCTGCCTCCTGATTGGAGCCGAAGCCGGCGGTTTCGACCTCGAGGTCGGGATTCGCCTCCCGGAACGGATCGAGCAGCTCATCGGTGATCGTGTCCTGGTAGGCGAACACGGTCAGCGTTCCGGTCGCCGGGGCATCGGGGTCGGTCGGAGCCGGCGCGACGGCGGATTCCGATGCACTGCCACCGCAGGCCGAGATGCCCCAGGCCAGCGCGAGAAACGCGCAGGCGAGGAGTCCATTCCGGCTCATCCCTCGGCCCCGCCCGAGCCGTCGACGATCATGCTGTGGCGGGTGGGCCAGGTGAGGGTGACGATGTCCCCGGGCTCGACCGTGGAGGCGCGATCGTCGTTGAGCTCGTGCACGGCGAGGCGCTCACCCCCGGCAAGCTCAACGACCGTCTGGGAGACCGAGCCGAGGTAGACCCGCTCGACCGCGACCCCCGTCAGCCGGGAGCCTCCGGACTCGCCGCGGGCCGACTCCCCCGCGGCGATCGTGATCTTCTCCGGCCTGACGCTGATCTGCAGCGAGTCGCCGACGGCGCAGGGCGTCGCAACGACGACTCTCGATCCCGGTCCCGGCTCCATGATCGCGAGCTCGCCGTCCACGCGGTCGACCGTGAGTGCCAACGCGTTCGAAGTGCCGATGAAGTCGGCCACGAACGAGGTCCGAGGCCGTTCGTAGAGGGTCTTGGGATCGGCGAGTTGTTGAACCTTCCCGCCCTCCATGACGGCGATCCGGTCCGACATGGTCAGCGCTTCCTCCTGGTCGTGGGTGACGTAGACGAACGTGGTCCCGGTGGTCTTCTGAATCCGCTTCAGCTCGAACTGCATCTCGCGCCTGAGCTTCAGGTCGAGGGCTCCCAGGGGCTCGTCGAGCAACAGCGCCGCCGGGCGGTTGACGAGTGCCCGGGCGAGGGCCACCCGCTGCTGCTGGCCACCGGAGAGCTCCGCCGGGCGACGATCGCCGAGGCCCTCGAGGCGGACGATCGCGAGCATCTCGTCGATCCGCTCTCCGATCTCGCCTCGCGAAACCCGCTTCAGCTTGAGCCCGAAGCCGACGTTCTCGCCGACCGTCATGTGCGGGAAGAGGGCGTAGTCCTGGAAGACCATGTTCACGTTGCGATGGCGGGCGGACACGAGGGTCACGTCCTCGCCGTCGAGCAGCACCCGGCCGGCGGTGGGCTCCTCGAAGCCGGCGATCATGCGGAGAGTCGTCGTCTTGCCGCAGCCGCTGGGGCCCAGCATCGAGAAGAACTCTCCTCGCTCGATCTCGATCGAGACGTCGTCCACCGCGATCGCGTCGCCGAACTGCTTGCAGACCCGTTCGAGCTGGATCATCGGCCCGGATCCGCCCGCAGATTCCGTCCCGTCGCTCATCAGCCCGCCCCTCCGATCGCGACCGCGAACAGGTCGTTGACGTTTGTGTGGGTCGGGCCCGTTTCGATGCCGTCCCCGAGTGCCTGCACCGCCGCACCCGAGCGGTGGCGGCCGAGGGCCTCGCGGAGGTCGATGCCCTGCTCCGCCGCCCGGGCGGCGGTTGCCCCGTCGCTGATCGCTCCCGCCAGGTCGGTGCCTCCGTCCGATCCGTCGGTGTCGATGAAGATGGCCGCCACGTCGCTGCCGTCGAGCTGTCCGGCGGCAGCCGAGCGCCGCCTCCTGATTGGGTCCGCCGCTGCCGAACTCGTCGTCGGCAGCCAACCGGACCGTGCTCTCTCCGCCGCAACCGATCAGGACTCCCGGACTGCGAAAGGGCCGACCGAGCTCGGCACTTTCGACCGCCAGGCGGGCGAGGATGCGGCCGACCGGGGACGCCTCCTCCTCGAGGCCGGTGGAGAGGATGACCGGCTCGGCGCCGGCCGCCCGGGCCTCTGCCGCCATTGCTGCGCAGGCGGTCTCGCCGGTGACCAGCAACGTCGTGTGGATCTCGACGTCGCTCAGGTCGGGGGGCTCGATTGCCGGGTCCTGAAGGTGGTTGCGAATACTCGCTGCGACATCGTCCCAGAGGTCGTAGCTGCGCAGAATCGCCATCGCGTCGGCCACCGAGGAGTCGTTCGGCACGCTCGGATCGGTGATCGCGTCGATGTGATCGCCCGCCACGTCGGAAACGGTCAGGTTGATCAACCGGGCGGGAGCCACGGCGAGGGCGAGGCGGCCGCCCTTGAAGGCCGAGACCTGCTTGCGGACGGCGTTCACCTCGGAGATCGGCATCCCGGCGCCGAGCAGCAGCTTGTGGAGCTCCCGCTTCTCCCCCGGGGTGACCCCGGCCGGGGGCAGGCTGCTGAGGGCGGAGCTGCCGCCGGTGAAGCAGGCGATCACGAGGTCGCGCTCGTCGAGCTCGCCGGCCCGCTCCAGCAGCAAGAGCGCCGCGGCCACGCTGCGCTCGTCGGGGAGTGGATGAGAGGCCTCGAGCAGCTCGATCCGCTGCAGGGGAGCGGCGGGGCTGCCGTGGCGGACGACGACGGTGCCGCCGTCCAGGCGCTCGCCGAGGATCCGCTCCAGGGCGAGCGCGATCTTCAGGCTGGCCTTGCCCGATCCAAGGACCACCAGACGTCCCTCGGGATCGATCCGGTGTCGGCGGCCGTCGACGATCAGATCGTCCCCCTCGAGCCGCACCAGACGCTCAACGGCGAGCCCGGGATCGCAGGCCGCCAGCCCGGCTTCAGCGACGCGCAGAGCCAGCTCCCGCGGGCCCTCCAGACCATGGGAGAGCAGCGCGTCGTAGTTACGGATCGAGGCCGGCTGGAGAGACCCGGACCCCTCATTGCCCAGGGCTTTCACCGTCTCCCTCTGATCGGTGAGAGCCGGATCCATGTCAGACGGCCACCGGAGCCCGGAACACGTCCCCCGGATAGGTCGCGGTCTCGCCGAGCTGTTCGGAGATCTCGATCAGCCGGTTGTACTTGGCGGTGCGCTCACCCCGGACCGGGGCACCGGTCTTGATCTGACCGGCGTTGAGGGCCACCGCGAGGTCGGCGATGATCGGGTCCTCGGTCTCGCCCGAGCGCTCGGAGACGACCACTGAATAGGCGTTGCGGTGGGCCAGTTCCGCCGCGTCCAGGGACTCCGTCAGCGTGCCGATCTGGTTGACCTTCCAGAGCAACGAGTTCGCAGAGTGCGACTCGATCCCGCGAGCCAGCCGCTCGGGGTTGGTGACGAACAGGTCGTCGCCGACGATCTGGATTCCCGAGACGCGGGTCAGCTCGGCGAACCCCTCGTAATCCTCTTCGTCGAGCGGATCCTCGATCGTGACGATGTCGAAATCGCGGATCAGCTCCTGGTAGAGCTCGATCATCGAGTCCGTGTCGCGGGTCTCGCCGGCCAGCTCGTAGGTGCCGTTCGAGTGGTAGTGGGTCGCTGCACAGTCGAGGCCGTAACGGAACCGGCCGGCGTGGCCGGCGTCGGAGACCGCTTCGTGGAGCAGTCCAAGGGCCTCCTGCGGGCTCGAGATGGCCGGGGCGTACCCGCCCTCGTCGCCGGTGTTCAGCGCGCTCTTGCCGTAGCGTTCGAGCAGGATCTCCGCCAAGGCGAGGTTGACCTCGGTCGAGATCTGCAGGGCCTCGAGGATCGAGTCGGCGCCGACCGGGATAACGATGAACTCCTGAAAGTCGAGATCGTTGGAGGCGTGCTTGCCGCCGTTGATCAGGTTGACCAGCGGCACCGGCAGGACGTGGCCGTTGCCGTTCAGGTAGCTGTAGAGCGGGGAGCCGAACGCATCGGCGGCCGCCCGGGCGGCCGCCAGAGAGACACCGAGCACGGCGTTGGCGCCGAGGCGGCCCTTGTTGGGGGTGCCGTCGAGTTCGATCAGAGCCGCATCGAGGGCTCTCTGGGAACCGACGTCGAAGCCGTTGAGCGCATCCGCGATCTCACCGTTGACGTTGCCGACGGCGCCGAGGACGCCGAAGCCACCGAAGCGCTCACCGCCGTCGCGAAGCTCGACGGCCTCGTTGGAGCCGGTCGAGCGACCGGACGGAACGTCGGCCGTCCCGGCTGCGCCGCAGGCCAGCTCGACGTCGACCCGGACGGTCGGCAGCCCACGGCAGTCGAGGACCTCGCGGGCCCTCATTGAAGTGATTTCGAGACCGCTCACGCGGTCACCTCCTCTCGCGCCTCAAGCGCATTTGTCAGGTTCTCGGTTGCGTCCCCGAGGTGCTTTCGGAAGAGCTCCTCGGTGATGTTCAGGTCGCCCGCCTCGAGCGCCTCGAGCAACTCGCGATGCTCGGCAGCGACCTCGGCCGGTCGGTCGTAGTGGGGTCGAAGCTGGGCCATGCAGAGCAGAATCTCCGACTGCACTCCGGCGTAGGCGCGGTTGATCCGCTCGCTGTCGGCGGCATCGATGACGGCGCGATGGAAGTCCATGTCGAGGTCGACGACGGTGCGCCAAGATGCGTCGTCGCCGAGGGCGTTGAAACGCTCCACGGCGCGCGCCGCGGCTGGAATCGGCTTCTCGCCGATGACCACCAGGCGGATCGCCTCGATCTCGAGCGCCTCCCGCAGGCGGAAGATGTCGACTATGTCCTCACCGTCGAGGATCGTCAGCTGCACGCCCCGGTTGGGGGAGCGCCGCAGCAGTCCCTCGTTGATCAGAATCTGAGTGGCCGCCCGAAACGTGTGCCGGGCGATCCCGAGGCGCTTGGAGAAATCGGTCTCGCGCAGCCGGGTACCCGGTTCGAGGGTGCCGTCGAGCACCATCTGCCGGAGGGCATCCGCGGCCGCATCGACTACGGATACGGTGCGGAGGCGAATCTCCTGGTCGGGTGGTTCGGAGGACGGGGACTCTGAGATCGGCCGGTTGTCATCATTGGCCGTGGTAGATTGTTCCACAATTCGACGATAGCACAGAACGGAGAGGGTGCAAACGAAATGGGATTGACCTTGTCGACGGAGCGGATCGAGGGCCTGCTGAGGCGGGAGGAGGAGCGGTTCGAGGTTGATCATCCCCGCTCACGTGAGGCCCACGAGAGCGCTGAGGAGGACCTGCTCTCGGGCGTACCGATGAACTGGATGACGCGCTGGCCCGGTCGCTTCCCCGTCTATGTGAGGGAGGCCCGAGGCGCGGAGATCGTCGACGTCGACGACATCACCTACGCCGATCTCTGCCTCGGCGACACCGGAGCGATGTGCGGTCACTCCCCCGCGCCCACCGTGGCCGCTATCAACGCCCAACTGGAGCGCGGGATCACGACGATGCTCCCCAGCGAGGACGCCGGTACCGTCGGCGAGCTGATGGCCGACCGCTTCGGCCTCCGCCACTGGCAGTTCACCGTCTCGGCGACCGACGCCAACCGATTTCTGATTCGCCTCTGCCGCCAGGTCACCGGGCGGACCAAGGTCCTTGTCCACAACCACTGCTACCACGGCTCCGTCGACGAAACCGTCGTCAAGGTCGGCCCGGGTGGCGAGGCGGTGCCGCGCTACGGCAGCATCGGCCCCCCCGTCGACCCGGTGATTACGACCCGCGTGGTCGAGATCAATGACCTCGAGGCGCTCGAGCGCGAGCTCGCCCACGAGGACGTCGCCTGCGTGCTGGTCGAGCCCGCGCTGACGAATATCGGCATCGTCCTGCCCGATCCCGGCTACCACGAGGAGCTCCGGCGCCTCGCCACCAAGCATGGGACCCTGCTGATCATCGACGAGACCCACACGCTGAGCTGCGGCCCCGGCGGCTACAGCGGCGCCCACGGGCTCGAGCCCGATGCGATCAGCATGGGCAAGCCGATTGCCGGCGGCATCCCGACCGGCGCCTACGGCCTCTCCGACGACCTCGCCGCCCGGGTCCTCGACGTCACGGTCTGGGACGCCGCCGACGTCGGAGGCGTGGGTGGCACCCTGGCCGGCAACGCCCTCCAGCTCGCCGCCGTCCGCGCGACCCTCGGCGAGGTGTTGACCGCCGAGGCCTACGAGCGGATGATCGGACTCGCCGAACGCTACGAGGCCGGCGTCAACGCCGCGATCGATGAACACGGCCTCCCCTGGAGCGCCGTCCGGCTGGGCTGCCGGGTCGAGTACATGTTCTCCCCCGAACTCCCCCGCAACGGCGCCGAGGCGGATCAGGTGATCGGCGGCCCGATCGACGAGCTCATGCACCTCTACATGCTCAACGAGGGGATCCTCTTCACCCCCTTCCACATGATGGCCCTGATCTGTCCGGCAACGACGGCCGAGCACGTGGACGCCCACACGGCCGCGTTCGATCGGATCGCCGCCGAACTGACGGCTTAGGCCGCGCTGCCGTTCCGGCGAAAGTCGCCAACCGCGGGTCCTGCCGAGGCGTGGATCGCACCGCTCGCTGACGCTCGGGTGTCGACCCACGCCCGCGCCACCCGCGGCAGGTCCTCCACGAGGACCGACCCCGAGCGGTGGTTGGAGGGTGGGTTCCAAGGTGAACCCTACGAAACGCACCCTGTAGGTACGGAACATTGGGTTCACCCCGAAAGCGCCCTCGGCAGGCGGGTGAACGGTGGCCGAACCGCTCAGGTCCTCCCCTACCCAGCCAAACCAACTCTCACCGGCGGGCGAATCCCTCGCCAGGCCACGCCGACCTCCGGCGTCCCTCGGCAGGCCACGCCGACCTAAGGCTCTCTCGCCGGGCCACGCCGACCTCCGGCGTCCCTCGGCAGGCCACACCCACGTCCAACCACCCGTACTCCTCATTGGACAAGGTCACGGCCGGGATTGTTCAACAATGGCCCTTGCCACCCGAGTACCATCACTCGGGCACTTCCGAGATCAAAGGAGACCGGCTATGGAGCCGCAGACGTTGGCAGAAGAGGGCACCGAGCAAGCGGGATCGACCGAGGTCCCGACCCTGAAGAACTACATCGGCGGCGAATGGGTCGAGTCCGGGACAAGCGAGTTCCTCGACGACATCGACCCCGCTTCCGGAGCGGTTCTCGCCCGGGTCCCGCTTTCGACGTTCGACGACGTTGACGCTGCGGCGAAGGCGGCGCGGGCAGCGCAACCCGCATGGGCGGCCGTCCCGGTCGCGAAGCGGGCCCGTGCCGTGTTCGCGTTGCGCGAGGCGCTCTGGTCGCACCGCGAGGAACTCGCCCAACTGGTCACCGAGGACATGGGTAAGGCCCTCGACGACGCGCGCGGCGAAGTCGGCCGCGGCATCGAATCGACCGAGGTCGCCTGTGGAATCCCGACCCTGCTCAAGGGGGAGAACCTGGAGGGGATCGCAACCGGCATGGACGTCGAGATGTGGCGTCAGCCCGTCGGCGTGGTCGCCGCGATCACCCCGTTCAACTTCCCGGCGATGATCCCGCTCTGGTTTCTGCCCTACGCGATCGCGTGCGGCAACACGTTCATCCTGAAGCCCTCCGAGCGGGATCCTCGGACGCCGCAGCGGATCGTCGAGCTGGCCGCCGGGATCGAGGAGATCCCCGCCGGGGTCGTCAACATCGTCCACGGAGCACGCGACGCGGTCAACGGTCTCCTCGACCACTCCGAGATCGACGCGATCAGCTTCGTCGGGCAGGCCACGACAGCCCTTTACGTGATGGAGCGGGGCACCAAGTCCGGCAAGCGCGTGCAGGCGCTGGGCGGTGCCAAGAACTCGATCGTCGTGATGCCGGACGCCGATCTCGACGCCTCGATGTCGGGAATCATGGGCTCCGCCTTCGGCAACGCGGGCCAGCGCTGCCTCGCCGGCTCGGTGGCGGTCATCGTCGGCGACGAGCACCGTCGCTCGGAGGTCCGCTCGGCGCTGGCGGAGGCAGCCCGCACCCTCCCGACCGGCAACGGCGCCGAGGAGGGCGTCGTCTGCCCTCCCATGGTCGGCGCCGACGCGCGCAACCGCGTTTCTGACGCGGTCGACCGCGCGATCTCGGAGGGAGCAGAGATGGTCGTGGACGGCCGCGAACGAACCAACGACGCGGGTGCCCTGATGGGCCCGACGATCCTCTCGACCGATCAGCGGGAATCCGAGCTGGCGAGAGAGGAGTTGTTCGGGCCGGTCCTGGCGCTGGTCGAGGTCGATGACCTCGGCGAGGCGCTGGAGTTCGTCAACGGCTCGCGCTACGGCAACGCCTCGGCGATCTTCACGTCCTCGGGGGAGGCGGTTCGCCGCTACCGCAACGAGGTCGAGGCCGGGATGATCGGCGTCAACGTCGGCGTTCCCGCCCCCGTCGCCTGGTTCCCGTTCGCGGGCTGGAAGGACTCGATGGTCGGCGACCTGCATGCCAACGGCACCGATGCGATCGAGTTCTACACCAGGAAGAAAGTCCTGACCACCCGCTGGTAGGCGGGCTGGCAGGCCCCCACGGGGCGCCATCGTCGGCTCACGCGCGAGGCATGCTCCTTGCCTGGGGGGTCCCTGGTTCGCCCGCCCCTTGTCCACTGCGTCCCTGATGCGACGAGGTTCTTGTACGGATAATCGCTTGCCGGTATAGGCTGCGCTCCATAGGTTCGCTCAGGCAAGCGTCTAGGGACAGGAGAAAACGTGGAGAGTGGGTCGGGACGGGTCGAGAGTTCGGCGGCCGGTGAGCCTGCCGCGGCAAGCGATGCATCGGGCGGCGACAAGGGCCTGAAGGGCGGGGCCATCGGCTTCGCCTCGAGCGTGGTCATCGGCGTCGCCTCCACGGCCCCCGGCTACAGCCTCGCGGCGAGCCTCGGCTTCGTCGTCGCCGCCGGCGTGGGGCTCTTCTCGCCCGCGGTCCTCTGGGTCGCGTTCCTGCCGATGCTCTGCATCAGCTTCGCCTACTACTACATGAACCGCGCCGACCCGGACTGCGGCACGACCTTCACCTGGGTCACCTCGGCGATGGGGCCGACCATGGGCTGGATCGGCGGCTGGGCGATCATCGTCGCCGACGTGATCGTGATGGCGAACCTCGCCCAGATCGCCGGCCTCTACAGCTTCCTGCTGGTCGGGATCGATGCGCCGTCGACGCTGGCGGTGACCTGCGTCGGGGTGATCTGGATCGCGATAATGACCGCGATCTGTTACATCGGGATCGAGCTTTCCGCCCGCACACAGATCGGGCTTCTGGGCGCCGAGATCCTCGCCCTCGCCGTGTTCGCGGTGGTCGCCCTGATCAGGGTCTACGCCGGGGATTTCCCCGATTCGATCGACCCGAGCCTCGGCTGGCTCAATCCGTTCAATATCGACAGCACAACCGCGCTGATCGACGGTGTGCTGATCGCCGTCTTCATCTACTGGGGGTGGGATAGCGCGGTCACGGTCAACGAGGAAACCGAGGATCCCAGGGAGGGCCCAGGGAGATCTGCGGTCGTTTCCACCCTGATCCTGCTTGCGATCTACGTAGTCGTATCGATAGCCGCCCAGGCCGTTCACGGAGACGAGTTCCTCAGGCAGAACAAGGACGACGTGCTCTCGGCCCTCGGACTCGACGTCCTTGGATCGCCGCTCGACAAGATCCTGATCATCGCGGTGCTCACGTCGGCGGCGGCGTCGACGCAGACGACGATCCTGCCGACCGCGCGAACGTCGCTCTCGATGGGTGCGGTGCGAGCCCTGCCGAAGATCTTCGCCCGCGTCCATCCGCGCTTCCAGACACCCGACTTCTCGACGCTGCTGATGGGCGGCCTCTCGATCGTCTGGTACTTCGGCCTGACGCTGATCAGCGAGGACATCCTCGGCGACTCGATCGCGGCCCTCGGACTGATGATCGCCTTCTACTACGGGCTCACGGGCTTCGCCTGCGCCTGGTTCTACAGACATGAACTGCTGACCAGCGCGAAGTCCTTCTTCGCCGTCGGCGTGATGCCTGTGCTCGGCGGGGTGACCCTCACCTACGTCCTGATCAAGTCGATCAGCGAACTCGCCGAGCCGGGGAAGCGGGATGTCCTCGGCGTCGGCCCGCCGCTGGCGATCGCGATCTTCTTCGCCGGACTCGGCCTCGTGCTGATGATCCTGCAACGGATCGCCGAGCCTGAGTTCTTCAAGCGCAAGCCTCAGGTCGCACCGCCTGGGTCACTCTCGCCCGAAAAGGAGGCAACCTGATGGCCAATGAGATCGTGATCGGCTACGACGGCACGGCATGTGGCCATGCCGCACTCGATCTGGCCTGTGATCTCGCCAAGGGTCTCGGCGCGACGCTGATCGTCGCCTACGGCTACCAGCCCTATCAGGGCGCCGGCGAGATCGGCACCCAGCGCGAGCTGATGCGTGATCAGGGCCAGAAGATGATCGATGAGGGGGTCGCCACCGCGAAGGAGCGGGGGGTCGAGGCCGAGGCGGCCCTGATTCCCCAGCGACCCGCCGCGGCGCTCGCGTCGATCGCCGAGGAGCGCAAGGCGCGAATGATCGTCGTCGGCACCTACGGCGAGAGCCCGATGAAGGGCGCGATCCTCGGCTCGACCCCGCACAAGCTCGTGCACATGGCGACCGTTCCCGTGGTCGTCACGCCGACCGACGACGACTAGGCTGCGAAGATCACCGGGTGTTCATCACCTACGCCGAGCAGGGCGGAGCCCTGCGAGTCGCGCGGTTGTCTCCTAGACGTCCTTGAGCTTGCGGATCTGGAAGGCGCGGACGATGTCGGTGACACCCGACATCAACGCCCAGATCCCGGCGAACACGAGCAGCGTGTACTGCTTTTCGATGAAGAACTGGCCGCTGGTCCAGAAGGCCAGGACGACCATCAGGATCCCGGCGGTGAGGCCAAGCCACCAGACATCGTTCTCGTCGCGCTCCATGAACGCCTGGATGATCCAGAAGATGCCGACGATCAGAAACAGGAAGCCGAGGATGTCGGCGATTGCGGCGAACGTGTTCTCCGGACTGATGAAGGAGACGATCCCGGCGATTATGAAGAGGACCCCGAAGAGGCCGAACAGCCATCCGCCCCGATCCACGAGTCCGGCGATCGCAAACTGCTGAATGCCGCTGACGAAGAACATCAAGCCGATCAGGATGCCGACCGTGTTGATCGATGCCTGGTCGAACTGAAGGATCACCAGCGCGATCGCGACCCAGGCGATGCCGAAGACGAGCCACAGCCACCAGAGCTTGGACAGGCCCCGGAGAACCGCGCGGCCCTCATCCGAATCGACTGCCGAACCAGCTTCCATCTCAGCTCTCCCTTTCGTGGTTTACACCCAGCGGGAACGCGATCCTACCTGCCGCAGCCGTCGCATCCTTGAGGTGCGGTCAGCGACCGACGTGAATGCCCATGCGCTCCGGGATCCCGCTGACCATCCGGGTGATCGGGTCGGGAACGCGGTCCTGCTCCTCGGCCTCCTCCTTGCGGATGATCGCTCGGCGGATGATCGACCCTCCCGCCCAGCGAAAGGGCTCCGGCGGGACGTTCACATGGGGCGGGTCGACGATCGCCAGCGAGGTGAAATCGTCGCGCCGATCCAGTGCCATGGAGGCGAGGGCGTGGCCGACCATCTGCGACGGCCCGACCCCGTGTCCGGTGTACCCGAACCCGGCGAAGCTGCGCTCACCGACGGTCCGGATCACCGGCAGGTGGGTCGGAGAGACGTCGATGGGACCACCCCACGCGTGGGTCACCGAACGGCCCTCGAGCTGCGGGAAGAAGCGCCGCATGTGGGCTTCGACCTCTGCGGCCAGGCCCGGGTCGATCTCGGCGCGGCCGTGGACGTTCGCCCCGCGCACGATCTTCCCGCCGCCCCACCCGAAGGCGATCCTGCCGTCGCGGGTCGTCCGGAAATAGTGGACCATCGACCTCGAGTCGGTGACGCACTCCCCCCCGGTCCAGCCGAGTTCCTCGATCACGTCGGGGACGGGTTCGGTCATGACCACGTGGCTCGAGGTGACGGTGAGCGAGCGACGCAGAGGGCGAAAACGGAGCAGCGAGCCGCCAGCACCGAGGATCGCCGACCGGGCGCTGACCTGACCCTCGGGAGTCTCTGCGACCACGACTCCGTCGTGCTCGGTCAGTGAATCCACCATCGTGTTCTCGTAGATCTCCACCCCGGCTTCGATGACGCGGTTCCGCAACCCCGCAGCGAGGCGGGCCGGTTGTACCGTCGCGGCAATCGGGTAGTAGGCGGCGCCTCGGAACAGCGGCGAAGCGCAGCGACCCAGAGTGGCTTCCCGATCGAGGACCTCGATTCGTCCCCGCTCGCCGAGCTCCTCGCAGGCGGCGGCTACCGGCCCCCAGGTGTCGTCGAAATGGGGAGCCGTCGAGGCCTGCAGGTAGCCGCCGTGCGTGTACCAGGCGTCGACCCCCTGCTGGTCGCACCAGCGGCCGATCTCGCGGACCGACTCGTCGCCGGCGTGGACCATCTCGATCGCCCGCTCGTCCCCGAACAACTCGCGCATGGTGGGCAAGCTGAAGGACATCGAGTTCACGAACCCGCCGTTGCGCCCACTCGGCCCGAAGCCGCAGTGATCCGCTTCGAGCAGGACGACATGGGCGTTGGGCTCCTGCTGTTTGAGCCACCATCCGGCCCAGAGTCCCGTATACCCACCGCCGATGATGACGACGTCGGCGTCGATGTCGGCGTCCAACGGGGGACGGGACGGAGCATCCTCCAGCCCCGCTTCCTCGATCCAATAGCCGTGCGCGTCGTGCCGCATTCGTCCTGCTCTTTAAAGCGTTTGGGGTGCCTCGGCGGCGCGGGCGCTGCTGCGCTCGATCAACATGTCCTGCACGTCGCGGACCGGCTCGCCGTCGGCGCGAACCCGCCTGGTCCATATACCCTCGGCATCAAGATCCCAGGCCCCGGCGTTGTCGGCAAGGCTGATGTCGAGGAGCTCGGCCATCTCGGCCTTCACGTGCTCGTCCTCGATCGGGATGATGAGCTCCACCCGGTTGTAGAGGTTGCGCGGCATCAGGTCGGCCGAACCGGTGAACACCCGCGTCTCACCGGGCCGTTCGAACGAGTAGATCCGGGAGTGCTCGAGGAAGCGCCCGAGTACCGAAACGACCGAGATGTTCTCGGAGACTCCTTCGACGCCCGGACGCAACGAGCAGATCCCCCGGACGTTGAGCTCCACCCGGACGCCAGCCTGGGAGGCGCGGTAGAGAGCCCGGATCATCTTCGGATCGAGCAGCGAGTTCATCTTCATCCTGATCTGCGCCGGGTGGGCGGGCGAGTGGGCCTCGATGGTCCGCTCGATCTCCTCGAGCAGCCGCTCGGCGAGGTTGAAGGGTGCGATCAGGGCCTTGCGGTATTGCTGCGGCCGCGCGTAGCCGGTCAGGTAGTTGAACATCTCGGCGATGTCGGAGCAGATGTCGGGATCCGCCGTGAACAGGCCGAGGTCCGTGTAGAGCCGGGCGGTCTTCGGGTTGTAGTTGCCGGTCCCGATGTGGGCGTAGTGACGAACCCCGTCACCCTCCCGGCGGGCGATCAGGATGCACTTGGCGTGGGTCTTCATCGCCGGGATGCCGAAGACCACGTGCACGCCGGCCTGCTCCAGCTTCTTCGCCCAGTCGATATTCGCCTGCTCATCGAAGCGCGCCTTCAGCTCCACCATGCAGACCGCCTGCTTGCCGCGCTCGGAGGCGAGGATCAGCGCCGGCACCAGGGGCGAGTCGTCGCTGGTCCGGTAGACCGTCTGCTTGATCGCCAGTACGTCGGGGTCGTTGACGGCGTGGCGGACGAATGCCTCGACCGAGGTCGCGAACGAGTCGTAGGGGTGATGGACGAGGAGGTCGCTCTCGCGGATCGCCGCGAACAGATCCATCGACTGGCCCTCCGGCGCCTGCAGGCGAGACTGGGTGACCCCGGAGAAGGGCGGATAGCGGAGCTCCGGAAACCCGCCGACCCCGGCGATGTCGAAGAGATCGTCCATCCCGATGCGGTGGACGTCGTAGACCTGATCCTGCCCGATGTCGAGCATCGAGATCAGCCGCTCGCGCAGCCGTGGGTCGAGGTCGCCCTCGAGCTCGAGCCGGATGACCTCGCCGAAGCGGCGGCGCCTGATCTCATCCTCAACCGCCTGCCGGAGATCGTCGGCCTCGTCGGAGACGTCGTAGTCGGTGTCGCGGGTGACGCGGAAGAGCGTGTGATCGACGACCTCCATACCGGGGAAGAGCGCCTCGAGATTGTGGGAGATCACGTCCTCGAGCGGAACGAAGGTCTTGCCGTCGCCGATCGGGAGGTAGCGGTGCATCAGCTCCTTCGGTACCTTGACGCGCGCCAGCACCTCGGTTTCCTGAACCGGATCCCGCAGGACCACCAGCAGGCTGAGCGAGAGGTTGGAGATGTAGGGGAACGGACGGCCAACGCCGAACACCAACGGGGTGAGGGCTGGGAACACTCGGCTGGAGAAGAGATCGTCGATCTCCGAGAGCTCCTCGGCGGTTGCCTCCGCACAGGAGACGATCCGGACCCCGTGCTCGGCGAGCGTCGGTAGAAGCTCTTCGTTGAGGCAGCTCTCGAGCCGCTTGCGATGGGCGATCGTGCGCTCGCGAATCGAGGCGAGCACCTCCACCGAAGGGATGCCGTCGGCGCCACTCGGCGGCGACGAGGCAACCACGTTGTCGTGGACGCCGGCCACCCGGACCATGAAGAACTCGTCGAGGTTGTTCTCGTAGATCGCGCAGAACTTGATCCGCTCGAGCAGGGGGAGGCTCTGGTCCTCGGCGAGCTGAAGGACCCGCTCGTTGAATTCCATCCAGGAGAGCTCGCGGTTGAAGTACAGCCACGAGTCCAGGAGGTCGACCTCCTCGGCCGGGGGCGGCGGCGGTTGATCCTGGGCAGGTGGCGAGACGAAGCCCTCTGGGGGGCCGACGCTCCGCTCGATCTCCAGCTCGCTCACGCCCTCAACTGTAGAGCGCGAGCCGCTTCGGGGGCGGACCCGATGCATCTCCTGAATCGCCCGCCCCGATCACGGGCGGGGCGGCGGCCCGGCGCCCGAGGGCGATCGAGTATCCGTCGGCGAGCTGCGCCAGCGAGCGCTTCCAGGTTCGCTCCCTGGCGGCGGCGATCCCGCCCCCGGCCAACCGGGCGCGCAGGGCGCGGTTTTCCGAGAGCCGCACGAGCTTGGCGGCCACCTCGGCAGGGTCGGGCTCAGCGAGCAACCCGCTTCGCCCGTGTTCGATCAGGTCGGCCGGGCCGCCGGCAGCCACCGCGACTACCGGCACCCCGCTGGCCTGAGCCTCGACGACGACCTGCCCGTAGGTGTCGGTCTGAGAGGGGAACAGGAACGCGTCGGCGTCGGCGTAGGCCCGGGCGAGTTCGGCGCCACTCAGCCAACCCAGGAACTCGGCGCTCGCCCCGAGGCGCTCACGCAGATACCCGCTCTCCGGTCCGTCGCCGGCGAGGACGAGGCGCAGACGGGGCTCGAAGCGACGGGCGATCTCGAACGAATCGGCGAGCAGCTCGATTCCCTTCTCGCGCGTCTGCCGACCCGCGTAGAGGACGTCGAAGGTGCGAGCGGCCAGGGAGCGCTCTCTGTTTTCGGGCGCGAACCGGGAGGTGTCGACTCCGCGGATCCAGCGCGTCACCTGCCCCGGAGGGACTCCCAGCCGCTCCAGCGAGGAGTCGGCCGATGCGCTCGGTGAGAGCACGATCTCGCACTCCCGGTAGAGCAAGCTCATCGCCAGTCCCATCGACGCCGCCAGCCCCTCGTTGCCGGTTCGCAGTCGCGCGTAGTCCACGAACTCGGTGTGATGGCTCGCGACCAGCGGGATGCCGGCGATCCGGGCCGTGAGGGCGGCGGCGACGCCGGCGGGTCCCGGCGTGGCGACGTGGATCAGGTCGTAGTTCCCGTCGGCCAGTGTCTCGATCAGGCTCGGGAGCGAGGGAATCCCCACCTCCATGCCCTCGTAGTAGGGCATTGCGACCTCGGCGACGGCCGGCAGCCGGCGGTCCACCTGGGGGTCGGTGCCGACCACCTCGACCTCAAACCCGGGAACGGCCAGTTCGCGGATCCGCTCGATGGTGTGGGAGACGCCGTGCGGAGCGCCGATCGCATCGACGACGAGAGCCGCCCGCGGGGACCTCCCGTCGATCTGATCGATCCTTGATCGCTCCCCCGCCAGGAAGGCGATCGCCGGCACGTAGGGGATCACGGGGATGCACGCGGCGAAGAGGGCGGCGAGCGTCCCCACCGCGCTGCCCTTCGATGCGATCTCGTCGGTGGCGGTCGCGGCGGCGAGGCGCAATCTCGAGTCGTGAGCGGAACGCGCGCGGCGAAACAGGTCGCGATGGCAGAAGTCCTCCTCCTGCATCAGATCGATCAGCTCCGAGCCGCTCTCCAGCCCGACCGCCTCGATCCAGGCGAAGAGCAGGGCACGGGCGTCGTCGGGCGTGAACTCTCCGGTCTCGGCGCCTGAGCGCTCCCGGCCTTCGCCGACGACACGCTCGACCAACCCGAGGACCGCGGCCGGCGACGGCGGTCGGCGCTCGCCGGGCTCCGACAGCAATGTCCGGGACGCAATCGCAATCGCGGCGTGAGCCCACTTTGCTGCACTGCCCTGCTGGCCGCCGGGCTCCACGGCCCCCGACCGGAACAGCTGGAGGAACTCGTCCGGGTTCGCCGCCCGCAGGGTCCGGGTGAACGTCCGGCCGATGTCGACCCCGGCGTGATCGTCGGAGCCGCCGATGCCCGCCAGCCCCTGCGTGTCGGCGAAGATGGCAGCGGGACGGTTCAGCTCCGGGGCCCGCGAGCCGTTGCGGGTCTCCCAGGTCCCGAACAGCTCGGCGAGACGTCGCCGGTGACGGCTCATCAGCGGTGCCGCCACCGCGTAGAAGGGATGGGCGAGCGCGCATGCGATCTCGTTGCCGCGCAGGTACTCGGCGCATTCCTCGACGCTGCCTGAGTGAGCCTGAAGCCACTCGTGATCGTCGGGGGTGATTCCGTAGCAGAGCACGTGCACGGCCTGCGGCTCGCCGGCGAAGGAAACGGTCAGTTCCTCCGAGATGAAGACGTCGGGAAGATGGGCGATCTCGAGGACACCGTCGATCGTGTCGTGATCGGTGATCGTCACGAAATCCATGCCTCGGCGCTTGGCAAGCTCGTATACCTCGGGTGGAGGGGTGGCGCACTCCGGCAACCCGGCGCTCCGTTGCACCCCGAGCTTGGAGATCTGTGATGCGGTCGAATGGCAGTGCAAGTCGGCGCGGCTGCCGGTGATGGACGTCTGGTCAGGGGTCATCGATGCTCCCTCTCTCGTTTCATTGATTCATCAGGAGCATGGCCCGGACACGGGCCGCGGGGGTTACTTGCCTGCAATCAGGCAGTTAAATGCTCGTGAAGCCCTGGGGCCGCCAGACCGCGGGGCCTGTCGCGGGGTGGAGCGGTGGAGGTCCCGCCGACACTCAGCGCGAGCGCAGCGAGTGCGGAGGCGGGGCCTCTGCCGCTCCGCCCCCCTCTCGTGGGACCCGCGGTCTGGCTCTAGCCGACGTCGGCCTCGGCCTCGGCGAGTTCGGCCGCCGCCCTCGACGCCCGTTCGGCCGCCGCCTGGCGCTCTCGCTCGGCCTCGGCCAGAGCCTCGCGCGCCCGCTCGGCCCGCTCGGTCACTCGACGCGCTTCCGCGGCACGAGCGATCTCGGCGTCGGCGGTGCGGTTGAGGAGCCGCCAGACACCCCGCTCCTCGCTCTCGCGCCAGAGATCGGTGAATCGCTCGAACAACAACGTGCGGCGGGCGCGCATGTAGACCTCGAGGACGTCGAGCCCCCGGTAGGCCGTCCGGTGGGGGGCCCGCGCGACGAGCTTTGGATCGAGATCCTCGGCGCTCCCGGCCCGAGCCCTTACAGAGTGGGCGTCCTCCATCTGCAACAACGCCCGGTGCCGTTCGATGCGCGGGAGCATCTCGTCCGCGTCGTGGATCTCACCGAGCAGATCCTGCAGCTCCTTCGCCCGGCGGCGAGCGGTGGAGGCCGGTCGACCGAAGCAGAACCCGGTCGCCTCGAGCACGTAACGAAGCCGCTTGGCAGCGATCCGCATGTTGTGCTGGACCTCGGACTGTTCGGAATCAAGCGCCTTCGGGCCGAACGAGCGCAGCTCCTCGACGCGGACGAGAACAATCCGGGCGGCGTTCTCGGCGAGACCTCCCGCAGGATCGAGCTTCTTGACCTTGCGGGCCTTCATTCGGCCGCCTCGCTCGACGCGGCCTCGTGATCGCCGGCCGAGGCTCGTGCGCCGGCCGCAAGCTCGACCAGACTCTCGCGGAGGCGGTCGAGACGGGTCGCCTCGACATGCCCGGCCAACCCCTCGTTCGCATCCCGTTGCTCGATCTGGAGCTCGCCGACGAGTGATCGGATCCCAGGGCGATCCGGCTGCGGCATCGATGCGGCGAAAGAACTCAGCACGTCGACCGCGACATCGCGGTCTCGACGCTCGCCGAGAGCGTCCGCCAGCTCCTTGACCTCCGCCAGGGTCTTCTTCCGCAGCTCTGCCGGGAAACACGGCCAGAAGACCTCGATGGCCGCCCGCAGCCGGCGCGTCGCAACCCGCATGTCGTGAACCCGCTCGATGTCCTCGACGTCGAGGACTCCCGCTGAGTGGTCCATCAACTCACCGGTACGAACCTCGAGAACCCTCGCCGCGGCCTCCCCGTACGGAAGCTCGGTGCTCAGGCCTGGGATCTCACGCGCCTTGGCCATCGATCACCAACCATATTTCCCCTCGGCCCTGGGCGCGCAGTCGAGCGGTTGCCTGACAGGAGGGCCACCGGGCTTTGTTCGGAGGCCCGGCGCAGTCGAGCGGCCCGGAGGGCTGCGAGTCGCGCGGTTATCTACCTACGCGGCTTGTGCTGACTCGCCGTTGCCGTCGTTGAGCATCTCGAGGATCACTCCCTCGCGAAGCCCGCCCTTGCCGATCTGCAGCGGCTGTCCGAGCATCTGCGAGAACTGCTCGAGCAGGAGCACCCCCGAGGCCAGTACCTCCACCCGCCGGGGATCGAGCTCGAACCGCTTGGCCACGTCCGCGGCCGGGTCGCTGGTCAGCACCCTGACCCCCCGCTCCAGAGTCTCGTACTCGAGCACGGCGCCGACGAGGCGGCGTAGGGAAGTCGCGCTGCCCCCGACGGCCACCGCCTGATCGGGGTGGTCGAGCTCGACGCCTTCGAAAAAGTCCTCGATCCGCTCCCGCAGCCGTCGAATCTCCCCCGGGCCCGGAGGGTCGCCCTTGATCAGCTCCTCGGCGAGCACGCCGGAGCCGATCGGGAAAGAATGCACCTCGCGAACGCCCTCGGCGATCGTCCCGAGTGAGACCTCCGAGGACCCGCCGCCGACGTCGACGACCGCAATCTCACCCTCGACCGGGTGGCCGAGGGCCTTCGTGGCACCGAGGAAGGAGAGCCGTCCCTCCTCGTGATCGCTGAGCACCTCCACGGGGTGCCCCGCGGCCTCGGCGATCTCATCGGTCACGGCCCTCACGTTTGCTGCCTCGCGGATCGCGGCAGTCGCGACGATCCTGATCTGCGCCGCCCCGAGCTCCTGAGCCAGCCGAACCTGGGTGACGACCACGTCGATCACCTCATCCAGCTTCTCCCCGGAGATCTCGCCGCCGCCGCGGGTCACGTCCTTGCCGATCCGGGTATAGGCCCGCTGCTCCATGACCTTGCGGAGTTGGCCCTCCTCCGGTTCGGCGACGAGAACGCGTGTGGTGTTGGAACCGATGTCGATCGCCGCGCAGAGCATTGGCCTCCGTTTGATCTTGTCAGAGGACGACCCGACCGCACGAGGAACGCGCCTACGACCACGTTTGCTGAGCAGCACGACGGACGACACATCAACATCTTGCAGCGATCGACGGCGGAAGGGGTTAAGCGAACGTGAACGGCCGTCGGATTGCCTCGATAGCAGGCTTTTCACCACGGCTTCACCTGCTTTTCACAGGACCGGACGCCGCGCCGACGATCCTGAGCCTGATGAATCACATAGACGCACCCAAGGATCGCCTCGGCCTCAACATCCCCTACGAGTGGTGGCCCACCCGGGCGATGCTCGAGGAGATCGAGGAATCGGGGTTCCGCTTCGTCCAGCTGCCGTCCCCGCCGGTTTCCGTGCTCTCCGACACCCGGAGCTGTATCCGCCACGCTCGTGCGGTCGCCGGAGCGCTCGATGCAACCGACCTGCGATCGGTCGTCCATGCCCCCGGGGACCTGCTCGCCGGCGAGCAGGCTGCGGATCGCGCCCTGGCGGGAGCGCTGTCCTACGCCGCCGAATGCGGGGCCGAACAGGTTGTCTACCACGCCCAGATGCTGGTCGACGGCCGGGCCACGCAGGATCGCCTGCTTGCCGAGACGAGGTCCCTGTCGGTGCTCGCCCGCACGGCCGAGAGAGTCGGGGTGGTGCTCGCGCTGGAGAACCTGGCTCCGGTCTATCCGGGCCCGGAGACCGTGTCGGCGAACCCGCTGGCTGTCCGCGCCCTCGCTCGCCGCCTCGCCTCGCCCGCCGTGGCTCTCTGCCTCGACATCGGCCATGCCAACGTGATCGCAGGCCTCCGCCGCACCTCGCTGCACCGGATGGTCGCGCCCGTCCTCGACATGGTCAGCCTCTTCCACGTCCACGACAATCTCGGCGCCCGCTGGCGGGCCGTCGATCAGCGGCCCGACGTCGACCCACTCCGGCTCGACCTCCACCTCGCCCCCGGCGAGGGTTCGATCAACTGGTTCCAGCTGGGCGCCCTGCTTCGCGACCATGCCGCACCGATGCTGCTCGAGGTCCACCCACCCCGCGCGACTCCCGACGAGCTCGCACGCTGCGCCCGCGAGGCGCTGCTCGGCCGGGGCGAGCTCTCCGAAGAGCTCTCCCCTACGAGTGCTTGACGACGATGCTCTCGACGCTGTGGCCAGCGGTGCGGCAGCGATCGATGCCCTCCTCGAGCGCCGAGTAGATGTCCTTCCAGCGGAGGACGAACATCGGGTCGATCGCCCCGTCGAAGAGTGAGGCGAGGGCGCCCCGGTAGATCCGGTCGCCCTCCTGCTCGAGCTCGCGAATCTCAGCCAGCCGCTCGTCGACGCCATCCAGTGACTCGAGCGAATCGAGAGCCCCGGAGAGAGCTCGGGAACTATCTCTGAGCACTCCCGCAAGCTGCTGAGCCTGCGACATCGGCGCCTCGACATGCTTGATCACCAGCTGTTCGGAGACCTCCTCGATGTCGTCGACGACATCGTCTATCGCCCCGGCGAGGCTGTGGATGTCCTCGCGGTCGAACGGAGCGAGCTTGCTCTCGCGCAGCTGTTTGACGATCTTGTGGGTCAGGCGATCGCCCTCGTGTTCGAGGCGCGTGATCTCAGCCCGGAGACCACGGTCGTCAGGCCAGGTGCGCAGCAACTCGTCGAGAACCGTCGCGGCGTTCGCGAGGTTATGTCCGCCGCTGCGCAACAGACCGAACATCTGAGCTTGAGGCGGCTTTGAGCCAAAGGCGAGTCGGCCGCTTCTCGACATCCGGGTCGCTAGCGAGCCGCCGTCGCCGACGGGTGTGAGGCGTCCTCGAACTCCTCGAAGAGCCCGGTGACGATGAACACCGCCTGCTCGCCGATGTCGACCGCGTTGTCGCCCATTCGCTCCAGAGCCCGAGCCGCCAGCAACATCGTCATTCCCCACTCGCGCATGTCCACCTCGTCGCCGATCTCGATCGCGAGGCGGAAGCAATCGCGATTCAGGTTGTCGACGACATCGTCGCCGCGAACCAGATCGCGCGCCAGTTCGACATTACGGGTGGCGAAGGCCTCCTTGGCCTGGTTCAGCAGGGCCTTCACCTGTTTGCCCATCGTCCCCACGTCGCGGAGCATGCGCGCGTCGGTGGGGGGCTCGTGGCCGGTCAGCGGAATCAGCTTGGCGATGTTCACGCACTGATCCCCCATGCGCTCGACCGACTTGATCAGGTGCAGGAGGGCGGCGATGACACGAAGGTCCGTCGCCACCGGGGCCTGCGTGGCCAGCAGGGTGAGGATCGACTGATGGACCTCGAGGTAACGGCCGTCGATCCGATCGTCGTCGGAGATGACGAGCTGGGCCAGTTCGATGTCGCTGTGCTCGAGCGCCTCGATCGTCCGGCCGAGCGTCTCGACCACGAGGTCGATGCCTCCGAGCGCCAGGTGCTCCAGTGCGTCGAGGTCTTCCTGGTAGTGAAGCCTTGTCTTGCTGGGCATCGCTAGCCGACCTTCCCGCTGACGTACTCCTCAGTACGTGGATCGGCGGGGTTGGTGAAGATCTTCTGCGTCGCGTCGTACTCGACGATCCGCCCCCAGCGATTCTGCTCGGTCGCGTCCAGCTCCACCATGAGAAAGGCGGTGCGGTCCGACACGCGAGCTGCCTGCTGCATGTTGTGGGTGACGATCACGATCGAGAAATCGCGCTTCAGTTCCATCATCAAGTCCTCGATCTTGCCGGTCGAGAGCGGATCGAGGGCCGAGCAAGGCTCGTCCATCAGGATCACGTCCGGCTCGACGGCGATACACCGGGCGATGCACAGACGCTGCTGCTGACCTCCCGACATCCCGAAGGCGTTCGAGTCGAGACGGTCCTTGACCTCATCCCAGAGCGCCCCCGCGCGCAACGCCTTCTCGACGATCTCGTCCATGTCCCCCTTCATGCCGAGAATCCTGGGGCCGAAGGCGATGTTGTCGTAGATCGACTTCGGGAACGGGTTCGGCTTCTGGAACACCATGCCGATCAGCTTGCGAACCTGGACCGGGTCGACCTTGGGACCGTAGAGATCCTCGCCGTGGTAGAGCAGCTTGCCGGTGACCCGGCAGCTCGGCACGAGATCGTTCATCCGGTTCAGGCACCTGATCAGGGTGCTCTTTCCGCATCCCGAGGGACCGATCAGAGCGGTGACCTCGTGCTTGTAGATCTCCATCGAGACCTCCTTGACGGCCAGCGAGTCGCCATAGGAGACGTTGATGTCCTGCAGCTCAAAGACCCTTTCGAGCTCGGTGACGTCGCCGGCCACGTGGAAGCGGTCGGGTTGGACCGCAATCCTCTGATCGCCCGCACCAGAAGCTCCCTGCTTCTGGTCATCTGCTCTCTCGCTGAATCTCTCTTCAGTCAGTTCGCTCAACTCCGTTCTCCCTACCAACGTTGCTCGTATCGGTTTCTCAGCCAGATGGCGAAAGAATTCATCGCGATCAGAACCGCGAGCAAGACCACGATACCTGCGGCCGCGAGCACCTGGAACTCGGCCTGCGGCTGCTTGACCCAGCTGAAGATGACCAGCGGCATCGCAGTGAAACCGCTCATCGGTCCGCTCGGGTCGAAGGTGACGAAGGTCGCGGCGCCGAGGGGGATCAGCGGTGCGGTCTCACCGATCGCTCGCGAGATGGCGAGGATGACGCCGGTTGCGATCCCCGGGATTGCCGCCGGCAGCACCTGGCGCCGAGTGGTCTGCCAGCGGGTGGCGCCGAGCGCCATCGAACCCTCTTTGATCGAGGGCGGAACGGATCTGATGGCCTCGCGGCCGACGAGGATCACGATCGGAAGCACCAGCAGGGCCAGGGTTATCGAGGCGGTCAGGACCGTGAAACCAAGGCTCAGCGGGCCGCGGGCGATGAAGGCGAGGCCGAGGAGGCCGTAGATGATCGAGGGGACCGCGGCGAGGTTCTGGATGTTGACCTCGACCAGCCGGGCGAAGCGGTTCTCCTTGCTGGCGTACTCCTCGAGAAATACCGCCGATCCGACCCCGATCGGGACTATGAAGAGGATCACGAAGGCCATGATCCAGAGCGTGCCGATGATCGCCGAGTGAAGCCCCGCATTGGCCGGCAGCGACGATGTGCCGTTGGTGAGCAGGTCCATGTTGAGGCGCGGCCACCCCTTGATCAGGTTGTCGCCGACGAGGATCGCCAAGCCGACGAGCGCGAGGGTGATCGCGAGGAAGAGCAGCGAAGCGAAGACGGAGTTGCGAACCACGTCCTTGCGGGGCTGGTCGCTCAATACTCCGGCGGTCGCTCCGCGGGCCCCCGCGATCGCGATCTCTGCGCGGGCTGTGCTGGGCTCGAAGCCGCTCATTCGTAGACCTCGCGGTACTTGCGGACGAGCCTGATCGAGACGATGTTCATCAGCAGGGTCATCACGAACAGGAGTAGGGCCACCGCGAAGACGGTCTTGTAGGTGATCGTGCCGGTCGCGATGTCACCGGTCGCGGTCGTCGCGATGAACGCGGTCATGGCCTGGATCGGCTCGACCGGGTTGAAGGTCAGGTTCGGCGTGTTGCCGGCGGCGAGGAGCACGACCATCGTCTCTCCGATCGCTCGCGAGGCGGCCAGGACGATTGAGGCGACAACGCCCGAGAGCGCCGCGGGCAGCACGACCCTGCTCGCAACCTTGGCCTTGGTCGCGCCGAGCGCGTAGGCGCCCTCGCGAAGGCCGTTGGGAACGGCGTTCATCGCGTCCTCGGAGACGGTGGCGATGACCGGCACGATCAGCAGCCCGATCGCGAGGCCGCCGGCGAGAGCGCTGAAGATGCCCGGGCCGTCGCCGAGGAACCCCGGCCAGATCTTCTGCAGCTGCGGGGTGATCCAGACGAGCGCGAAGAAACCGAAGGCGACCGTCGGAACCCCGGCGAGGACCTCGAGCACCGGCTTGAAGATCTTGCGAGTACGGCGACTCGCGTACTCACTCAGATACAGCGCCGAAGCGATCCCGATCGGGACCGCGAAGAGCAGCGACCAGAACGTGATGCTGAGGGTGCCGACCACGATCGGCAGCACCCCGAACGTCGGGGGCTCGAAGGTTGGGCCCCAGTCGGTCCCGAACAGGAAGTCCTTGATCGGGATTTCCCCGAAGAACTCGACCGAGGGCACCAGGAGAGAAATCACGATCGCGGTGGTCGTGATCACCGAGATCGCGGCGCAGGCGGCGAGAGAAGCGATGATCAGCTTCTCGCCGTAACGAGGACTCGGGGCCTCCAGCCGCGGCTTGGAAAAAGCCGGACCGGAGGCCCCGATGTCGCTCGCCTGCATCTTGGTCTACCCGGCTGGCTCTAGCCTGCCGAAACGACCGACTCGGAGGCCGACAGCTGCTCTTCGGTCATCGGGATGAACGCGACCTGAGGAGCGATGTCGTTCACGTTGTCGACGTAGTACTGAGCGAACGGCTGGAGGGCTGAGTTGCTCTCCAGCATGTCCGTGTTGATGTACATGAACAGCTCGCGTCCGAGCGGCTGGTAGGTGCCGTCCTGAACGGTCTCCTCGGAGGGGGCCACACAGCCGTCCCCGCCGTCGATCTCAGCGGCCTTGAGGTTGCCCGAGTTCTCCGTGAAGTAGGAGTAGCCGAAGTAGCCGATCCCACCCTCGGTGCCCTCGACGCCGGTCACCGTCTGGTTGTCGTCCTCGCCGACGTTGTTGAAGTCCTTGGTCTGGACTCCCTCCTCGCCGTTCACCGCAGCGGTGAAGTAGTCGAAGGTGCCGGAATCCGTGCCGGGACCGAACCGCTCGATGTCAGCATCGAAGCTGGCATCCAGGTCGGTCACGTCCGACCAGCTGTTGACCGGGTTGTCGGGGTTCCAGATCTCAGCGAGCTGGTCAACCGTCAGGCAGGTCACGGGGTTTTCGTTGTTGAGGACGACGGTCAGGGCGTCATTGGCGACCTGGACCTCCTCGTACTTGACCCCGCCCTTCTCACAGAGGGCCTCTTCCTCGGCCTCGATCGGGCGTGAAGCGTCGTTGATCACGGTCTCGCCGGCGCAGAACTTCTCGAAGCCTCCGCCAGTGCCGGATTCACCGACTGAGATCTCGACATCTGGGTTCTCGGCGTTGAACTGCTCGGATACGGCCTGGGTCAGCGGACCGACCGTGCTCGAACCGTCGATGTTCAGCGAGCCGGAAAGGCCGGAAGGCGTCGAAGAATCTGAGCTCGTGTCGTCGCTGCTGCCGCAGGCGGCAACGCCGACGGCGAGGATTCCGACGCTCGCGCTCAAGGCTATGAACTTGCGTGAGGTCACTAGAGGTTGACTCCTTGTTCGTTTGACATATGGAGAGGAGGGTCCCAAGGGGGGGCGGCAATCTTGTTACGGCGTTGTGCTCGCCGTGTGAAAAAGATGTGAACGCCCGAGACGACAGGCGTGGGCGCCCGTGCTTCAGGCTTCGATCGCGGGCTGAAGCGGGGGCGCTTCGGTCTGCTCGCTCGTGGCGTTGGATTCGGCAGGCGAGACGGCAGCCGACGCGTCATGGGGCTCGGGGTCGAAGCGATAGCCGATCCCGAAGTGGGTGTGGATGTAGGACCAGCCGGGTGAGCGTTGCTCCAGCTTGATCCGGAGCTTGCGGATGAAGACGTCGACGGACCGATCGCCGTGGGCCATCTCGTAGCCCCAGACGCGCCTGTATATCTCTCCGCGCTCAATCACGCTGCCGGCCGCGTCCGAGAGGGCCTGGAGGAGCTCGAACTCCCGGCGGGTCAGATCGGCGCTGCGGCCGGAGACGAACGCCTGGTACTGATCGGCGCGGATCTCGAGTTCACCGACCACCAGCGGGCCGCGCTCCTCCTCACCACTCTTGCGGCGGCGGCGGCGGCGGACGACCGACTCGATCCTCGCCATCACCTCCTCGGGATGGCACGGCTTGGAGACCCAATCGTCGGCGCCGAGGCGGAGTCCCCGCACCCGCTGGGCGACGGTCGACTCGTTGGTGCAGATGATCACCCCGAGTCCCGGCAGCAATCCACAGACCCGTTCGAGGAAGGGCCAGGCGTCCTCGGGAGGCAGAACCGTCATGTCGAGGACCAGCGCGTTGATCTTCATCGCGACCAGTTCCTCCGGGGGCACCAGGCCACCGAGAACGCGGTACTGCCAACCGGCCGCGTCGAGACGGTTCCCGAGCACCTTGAGGAAGGCGCCGTCCCGATCGATGATCGCGACTCTGAGTGTTCCCGTTGAGGAGCTCATATTCGGGGCCGGCCCGAGCGGGACGCGACCACGAACGTAATCGTACCCCCCCCAAAGCCCAGATTTCGCCCATTTTCGCCGCCGGTCACAGGATTTTCACATGCCCATTGCCGGATCTTCACCGCCCCACGCCCACGAACGGCAATTCTGAGCCGCAGCACGGGAGCGCATCCCCGTGCGGCGCGCGGCCTCCTCCTGCCCCTGGGCCGCGCGCTTTCGTTCCGGGACGGATAACCGACCGCTTGCTGCCTGCGATGCGGGTGGCCTGAACACTCCCACCCAGCAGGGCGATCCCTCGAACGGGCGACACCCTCCGACGGCCTTCGCAAGGACCGTGCGGGGGGAGATACCGCCGACACTCAGCACGAAGTGCGGAGGCGGTGCCTCCGTCGCACGGGCCGATCGTGGACCCAGCCGCTATCGTTCCCAACCGTGCACGCCCTTCGACGCACCCGCTCACGGATTGCTGCGATCGTCACCGCTGTAGCGGTTGTGGCGATGGTGATCGCCCCGGCGGCGATGGCAGCCGACGGCGTCGGCCTCGGCGGGCGGACCACCGACAAGAGCGTCACGTTCTTCTGCTTCGGTGTGATCGCGCTGTTCATGATCCTTCCGATCGTTCTCTCGCTGATCCAGGCGAAGCTCGAGGGTCGCAAGGAACGCATGCGCGAGCAGCTCGAGCGCGTCAGCCGCCCGTAGCGGCCGACCCGCCCGCTTTCCCGACTCTCACCGCCCGCCTGGGCGTCCCTTCCCACGCCTGTGTGAGCTTGCTCACATTTTGCTAATACTTTGGAAGGATTCGGGTAGTTGCACGCGAAGCCCGTCCCTCCTGACCTTCCGTCGGAGGCGCGGGCCCTCACCATGCGGAACCTTCCGAAACCCAGAATCTCCTCACGGAGCGCCGCCGCGCGCCTCGTCGTCGCGATGGCGCTCATCCTTCCTGCCAGCGCACTCGCCGCGCCCGCGACCGACGAGTCGGCGGGGAACCGGCCACCGCCCGAAGGTGATTCACCCAGCGGTGTCGCGGCCCTGATCGCCGGCTACGGGGTCGGCCTCAACGCAGAGCCCGCCGGCCCCTACAACCCGGTCCGGGCGAGGGTCGACTACGGCACCGAGATCAACCTCTTCGGCGGCGGCGGGATGCGAACCCATGAAGGTCAGGACATGTTTGCTCCCGAGGGCACACCTGTCATCTCCCCGACCGCGACCGAGGTGCTCGAGACCGGTACCGATTCGGGCCGCGGCAACTGGGCGGCGCTCTACGAGCCGGATGGCAGGCGAACCTTCGTCTACATGCACATGAGCAAGCCGGCCGAAGTCGAGGCCGGAGAGGAGCTGGCGCCGGGCGAGCAGGTCGGCCTGCTCGGCTGCACCGGCTCATGCGACGGAGCCCACCTGCATTTCGAGATCCGCCAGGGCAACGACCCCTACGGGGCCGCGATCGACCCACTGCCGGAGCTGAAGAGCTGGCAGGTCTACGACGCGGGCTGACGACGCCGGCCGGGGCGGCATACGATTGCCGGGTGGAGCAGGTCAGCTACGAGGTTCGCGGCAGCACCGCGATCCTGACCATCGAGAGGCCCGAACGCCGCAACGCCGTCGACGCCGCAACCGCGGGCGAGCTGTTGGCGGGTCTCAGGGAGTTCGAGGCCGACGACGACGCTCGCGTGATGGTCCTCACCGGCGCCGGCGAGCAGGCGTTCTGCGCGGGGGCCGACCTGAAGGCGCTGGCAGAGGCCGGGCCCGACGTCCCCGAGGAGGTCGTCGAGCAGGTGGCTGGCCGCCCCGAGGGCCCGATGGGCTTCACGCGGCTGACGACCACCAAGCCGACGATCGCCGCGATCAGCGGCTGGTGTCTGGCCGGCGGTCTGGAGCTGGCGCTCTGGTGTGACCTCCGGATCGCCACCTCCGACTCCCATCTCGGCTACCCCGAGCGCCGTTGGGGCGTGCCCCTGATCGACGGCGGCACATTGCGACTGCCGCGGATCGTAGGCCTGGGCCGCGCGCTGGATCTGATCCTCACCGGTCGGATCATCGAGACCGCCGAGGCGCTCGATTGGGGATTGCTCACCGAGGTCGTCGACGAGGGCGCTCACCTCGATCGGGCGATCGAGATCGCCGAGGGCCTCGCCCGCTTCCCGCAGCCGACGATGCTCTCCGACCGGCGCTCCGCGATCGAGGGGTCGACGTTGCCGCTCGAGGAGAGCCTCAAGTTCGAGGCGGCGCTGGGCATCGAGTCGGTCGCCACCGGTCTCAAGGGCGCCGCACGCTTCGCCGAGGGTGAGGGCCGCGGCGGCAAGGGTGCGGGAGTCTGACTAGATCCTGAACTCGCGCATCAGGCGTTTCTCGGTTTCCCCCTCGACTGAGGCGATCACTTCGATGTGATCCTCGAGCGGGGTGCCGCGGATCTTGGTCGCCAAGAGGTCGTCGACCTGGAAGATGCCCGCCGAGTTGTTCATCTTGATCTCGACCCGGATCGGCCGGTCGGTGCCGCGTTCGATCTTGACGTCGTCGATCGCCGCGGCTGAGATCGAATGGATGCCGATGTCGCCCCGCTCGACCGGCAGCCGAGAGCGTCCCTGAGCCATGTCGAGGGCGTCGGCGACCCTGACAACGCCCGCCTCGAGCGTGTAGGGCTCGCCGCGGCGGCGATGGCCGATGATGCAATGAAGCGCCTCGGAGACGATCACGGTCTGCTCCGGCTCGCCGTAGATGCCGTCGAGCAGCTGCCGCAGCTTCGGTTCAGCGAGGAACAGGCTGAACGCCTCGTGGTCGACGCGATGGATGGACATCCCGGTGTCGTGGAGCATCGCCCCGGCCGCGACGACGACCTCGGAGTCGTTGTTGGTCATCCCGTGGTCGGTGACCATCGCCGGCTGGATCCCGGCGCGGTAGGCGAGCCGGAGCATCCGCAGGGCGATGTTGGCGACGATCTGGATGTGGACCCAGGAATGGTCCGACATCCCCAGCCGCTCTGATCCCACCTGCTGAAGGTGCCACCAGGCCCGGACCTGCGGGTCGGCGGAGGCTCGCTCGACGAACCGCTCGAGCTTGCGATTGCCGCGAGTGGGGACGTTGAAGCGAACCGCAGCAAGGCGCTCGCTCAGCGTCGGCGGCGAATCTCCGCCGTCCTGTGATCGGTCTTCGGTCATCGCGGCCAGTCTGCCACTGCGGTCAGGCGAACGGCGAGACGGCCTCGAGCAGGCGCGGCCAAACCGTGAGCTCGATCAGGGCCGCGGCCAGCAACATCGGCACTGCCAGCGCAACCGTCGCGACGGTTGCCGCGAGCAGCTCCTCCCACTGATCCCGGCGGGAGGCGATCAGCCAGGCGGCGAGCGGCAGGAAGACCGCGGTCAGCTCCAGCAAGGCGTGCGGGAGGACGGTCAGGATCAGGACGCCGCTGCTGATCCCGAACTGCATCGAGAGGGTGGCCGCGGTCAGCCCCAGCCCGAAGGCTTGGGTGACGAGCGAGAACGCGGTGACGGCAACCACCCAGGCAATCGCGACCGGCCCGGCGCGCTCGTGGACGACCCGCGAGAACCCGGTCTTCGTCTCGGCCACGTGGCGCATCGAGCTTCCGGCGATGAAACCGGCAACGCAGGCCGTCGCGTGAAGCGCCAAGACCAAGAGGTTGAGCCCGAGGATGGCGGTGAACTCGTCCGCCGTGGCCGAACCGTGCAGCCCGGGAAGGTAGAAGGAGGTGGAGTCGGCCGGGGCGAACTTCGAGACGACCCAGACCGCGGCGAGCAGGCCGATTGCGATTCCGATTCCCCCGGCGAACCAGGGGCCCAGGACGGCACCGGGTTCCCGACGCCACCGGGCGACGGTCGCGCGGCTGTCTCGCAGACCCTGAGCGACGACGAACCCCTCGCCCTGTCGCGGGGGAATTGAGGCGTCGGAGCTCACCGACACCCAATCGGCGGCTTGAGGCCCGGCGCTTGAGGCGGCGCCGGGCCCGGCGCCGATCGGGGTCGGTGTCCCCTCGGGTCCCTTCCTCAGCCGCAGACGGGCCAGGGGCTCGAGCCGGCGCGGGACATCAGCAATGCCGCGCGGTAGTCCTGCTCGGCCTCGGGGGCCGCGGCGGGGTCGCCGCTGCCGCCGACCGACGCCCAGGTGCCGAGGTCGAACTGGTACTTGCCCCGGTAGGTGCCGGAGGCATCGACGACCGTCGGGTCGCCGCCCGACTCGCAGGCTGCGATCGCGTCCAGGGTCGACTGGTCGATGCCGAGGGACTCGGGGGTCCCATAATCGGGTTTGGCGGCCCGGCGGGCCTTCTCCTTGCGGATCTCCTTCCCGAGCGCATCGGCTCCGTCATCGAGGGCGGCGCGACCGGCGGCCGTGCCGGACAGGTCCACGTCCGGAGCGACGCCGAGGCGCTTGGCCTCCGCGAAGAGGTCTCCATAGCCGTTGCGGGCGACCCCGATGCCGAGCGAGCGCTCGAGCTGGCTGTCGCGGTCGAGGGCGGGAACGTCGGCCGACGGTTCGGCCGGGCCCGTGGATGCATCGGGAGTTCCGGCCGCGATCGCGGTCCCGACGCCCCCGAGGGCGAGGGTGGCGCCGACCGCGACCGCGGCCAGCCTTGCGCCGCGTCGGTTACCGATGGACGTTCTCGTTGCAGCTTCAATCTCGTGTCTGGGCACGGTGAATCCAATCCATGTGCGAGGTCCGACGGCGGTGACTAGGTTGGTGACGTAGGGCCACCAACGACCGGAATCGGTTGACGACATGAACGATCCCGGTCCCAGAGGGCTTTATGTGTGATTCTCGTCACAAACGCAATGAATAATTCATACTTCCTTAACAGTTGATCTGTTGAACGCCATCACCGCCCAACCGAAGCCGACGATGCGCCTGATCGAGACCGCCTTCGCCGAGGACGGCTACCTGGACACCGGGGTCTCGGCCGCTCTGATGCGCCAGGTCGTCCGCGGCGAGCTCGCCCCGACTGCGCGCCTGCACCGGACGGGGCCGATCCTCGCCTTCGGCCGGCTCGACAAGCTCCATCCCGGCTACCCGCGAGCCGTCGAGCTGGCCCGGGAAGCCGGCTATCAGCCGGTCGAGCGCATCGCCGGGGGGCGGGCCGCGGTCTTCCACGAGGGTACGATCTCGCTTTCGCTGGCGATCCGGGCCACCGGCGGGTCGGGCGCCTATTCGGGAACCCGGGAGCGGTTCGAGGCGATGGCGACCACGATCGCCGAGGCGCTGGTCGAGGTCGGAGTCGATGCCCGGGTCGGCGAGGTCCCGGGCGAGTACTGCCCCGGGGAGTTCAGCGTCAACGCCCGCGGCGCCAGCAAGCTGGCCGGGATCGGCCAGCGCGTCATCGTCGGTGGAGCCCACGTCGGAGCGGTGATCGTCGTCCGCGGCGCCGAACGGATCCGCGTCGCCCTCGAGCCGATCTACGAGGCGCTGGAGCTCGACTGGCAACCCGAGACGACCGGAAGCGTGGCCGAGGAGACCGGCAATGACGACGACCCGATCGAGGCCAACCGCCCCGACCCCCTGATCGAGCAGACGATGACCGCCCTGCGCACAGCCCTCTCAAGCACCTACACCCTGGAACCCAGAACCCTGGCCCCCTCCACCCTCACCCTGGCAAAGCAGCTGGCTGGCGATCACCGGCCGCGCTGACAGGGGTCGAGGGGCGGAGGTCCCGCCGACACCCTCAGAAGAGGATCTGCAGCTCGGCCAGCAGCCGCGCTGACAGGGGGTCGGGCGGTTGGGGTGCCGCCGACACTCCCAACCAACGCGAGCTGCAACGCGACCACTGACCCCGCTGACAGGGGTCGAAGGGAGGAGGTCCCGCCGACACTCAGCACGAAGTGCGGAGGCGGGGCCTCCGCACTTCGACCCCCGATTCAACGATCGGCTATACAGGTCGAGATGGCAGGAATCGGCACATTCATCTCAGCCGGTCGCTCCCTCGACCAGGCAATCGAGCGGGTGCAGCTGGCCGAATCGCTCGGCTACGACTCCACCTACGTGACCCACATCGCCGGCCGGGACTCGCTGACCGTACTCGCCGCCTACGCCGCCAACACCAAGCGGATCATGCTGGGGACCGGAGTGCTGCCGATCTACTCGCGAACGCCCGCCGCCACCGCTCAGACCGCAGCCACGATCGACGAGATCTCCGGTGGACGGATGGTGCTCGGCGTCGGCGTTTCCCATCGGATCACAGTCGAGGGCTGGTACGGGCAGACGATCGACAAGCCCGTGACCGAGATGCGCGAGTACGTCGAGGCCATGCGGGCGATGTTCCGCGGCGAGGATCCCTCGGCTGGGAGCAACCGCAAGTGGCCGACCCAGTTCCGCTTCATGGGCTACGACGTCCGCGCGGACCTCCCGATCTACATCGCCGCGCTGTCCCCCAACATGCTGCAGCTGGCCGGTGAGATCGGCGACGGCGTCCTGCTCTGGCTCTGCGACCCCCCGTACGTGCGCGATGTCGTCATCCCGGAGGTGACGAGGGGAAGGGAGCGAGCCGGGAAGACCCTCGAGGGCTTCGACATCGTTCCGGCCGTGCCCTCCGCCGTGACCGCCGACCGGGTCGCAACCCTGAACCGCATGCGCTCCGATCTCGTCACGTACCTCTCGCTTCCCTTCTACCGGTCGATGCTCGAACGCTCGGGCTTCGGTCCCGAGATCGCCGGCTTCGACGCCGGGATCGACGAGGGCGATGTCGAAGCGGCCAAGGCGGCGATGAGCGAGCCGATGCTCGACTCCCTCGGCGGCTTCGGCAGCGCCGATGATGTCCGCGAGGCCGTCACCCGTTACCTCGACGCCGGCGCGACCTCTCCCGGGGTCAGCCCGGTGCCGACGGCCGACTTCGAAGCGACGCTCGAAGCCGGCGCCGAATTGATCTGAGACCTGAGTCATGACCCGCCTGGTCGCGGTAGCCGACCTCCACGGCAACCTGCCCACCGATCTACCCGAGGGAGACGTCCTCGTGATCGCCGGAGACGTCTGCCCGCTCGCCGATCACGCGATCGACTTCCAGGGGGATTGGCTCGACCGGGACTTCTACCCATGGCTTGAGTCCCTCCCCCATCCCGAGATCGTCTGGATCGCCGGCAACCACGACTTCGTCTGCCAGAGCGATGGCTGGACTCCCGGCGGCCGCGGCACCTACCTGCTCGACCAGGGCACGACTGCCGGCGGGCTGAGCTTCCACGGAACCCCGTGGGTCCCGAACCTGCGGCAGTGGGCGTTCTATGCCGACGATGAGGCGAGGGGCGCCACGGTGGCGCTGATTCCAGCGGTGGACGTCGTCGTCTCCCACGGACCGCCGCGGGGAACGGGCGACAGACTGGTCGGCGGGGTCGAGGTCGGCTGCCGTCTCCTCGCCGAGCGGCTCGCCGAAGTGCCCCCGAGACTGTGCGTCTTCGGCCACATCCACGAGGCCTACGGCGTTTGGGACCGGGGTGGATCCACGCTCGCCAACGTCGCCTACGTGGACGAGCACTACAGGGTCAGGCCAGGGGCGGCGAAGACCTTCGATCTCGATCCTGAGCCGACCTGATCGGCAACCCGCGCGTGGCGAGGGTTCGGTTCGCGTACCGATCGTCGCCGGTCACCTCCTGGCCGAGCCACGTGGGCGGCTCGAAGGCCTCACTCGATCCCTCTGAATCGAATTCCATCTCAGCCACGACCAGGCCGGCCAGATCGCCCTCGAAGACATCGATCTCGTAGGTCCCCTCCGCGGCCGGACGACGGTACCGGCGCTTGAAGATCCGCCGACCCTCCGTCGTCGGCCAGAGCACCTCGAACCGCTCGCTGTCCAGCTCGATCTCGATCTCACCCCGGGAGAGCCCGTGGCCGCTCTTGACCGTCAGCCTGAACGCGTCGCCGAGCCTCCGCAGGCGCACCTCCACGTCGACCTCGAGCGCGACGTATCCCTGTTCGATCCGCTGGGACGGGCAGTCGCCTAGCCACCCGGGGGCCTCGGCGAGGATGAACTTCCGCTCGATCTCCGTTCCCACGGCGGGAACGCTACTCGTACTGAAGCGCCTCCATGACCTCGATCTTGGAGGCCCGGCGAGCCGGCCAGATCCCGGCGATCACCCCGGCAACGCCGGAGGCGAGGAGGACGATGATGATCCCCACCACCGGGATTCCGAGGACGAGCCCGTCGTCCTTCAACGCCTCGACCGCGGCGACCGCAATGAGGAGCCCGATCACCGAGCCGATGATCGCCCCGATCATCGCGGTGATCAGCGATTCATAACGGACCATCCTGCGGATCTGTGAACGCGAGGCGCCGATCGCCCGCAGCATCCCGATCTCGCGCGTGCGCTCGTAGATCGTCAGCACGAGCGTGTTGACGACGCCGAAGAGGCTGACGATGACCGACAGCGCCAGCAGCACATAGATCAGGGCGAGCAGCTGATTGATCCCATCCTCCTGCTGCTGCTTGAGCTCCTGCTGGTCCTGCGCCTGCGCCTGCGGGAAGCGATCCTCGAGCAGCCTGTCGATCTGCTCGCGGGTGGCGTCGGAATCGGCTCCCGACGTGAAGCCGATCAGGTCGGCGAAGTCCTGGCGGGCGTCGAAGCGGTCGCGCACCGTCGCAATCGGCAGGGCGACGGTCGAGACCAGCAACTGGACCCGATCGCGAACGCTCCCGACGATCCGCACGGTCACCTCCTCGCCGGTCGCGGTCCTCAGCGTCACCTCGTCGCCGACCGCGACGCCCTTGTCCTCGGCCCACTGCGACTCCACGATCGCCTCCTCGGGGGTCAGTCCCGTCAGCGTCTCGTCGGAGCCATCGACCCAGTCGAGCTTGGCGACATCCGTCAGCGTCTCGGGATCGAGGCCGGTCACGAGCGCCTTCGTCGGGGTCGAGAGCTGGACCTCGGCCGGTGCGCCGGTGACCGGCGAGACCGTTTCGACGCCCTCGATCCCTTCGACCTGGCGAGCGATATCAGGGGAGATCGGAGAGAAGCCGTCGGTGTTGGAGATCGTCAGATCGCCGGCGAAGGTCTCATCGAGCGCATCGCCGACCGACTTGGTGGCCGAGGACGCGAAGACGGCGGCGAAGACGACCAGCGCGACTCCGATCATCAGTGCGGCGGAGGTCGTCGCGGTTCGGCTCGGGTTGCGGAGGGTGTTCTCGCGGGCGAGGCGTCCGGTAACCCCACGGAGGCGCTCGATCGGCTTGCCGACCAGGGAGGCCAGGGGTGAGATCAGGGTCCCGGCGAGCATCGCCACCCCGACGAACAGCAGGATCAGTCCGAGGCCGAGCAACGGCAGCGCGGAGCCGAACGACGAGGTCGCGAAGAGCCCACCGGCGAGAGCGAGGATTCCGATCAGCACGAGAGCGCGCGCGATCCAGACCCGGCGGCGGCTGGGGGCCTCGTTGCTCTGAGGGCCGTCTCGGAGTGCCTCGAGCGGCGTCACCCGCGTCGCTCGCAACGCCGGCACGATCGAGGATCCGAGCGTGGCGACGACGCCGACGATCATCGGCGCGATCACCGACGCCGGCGTGATCACGATCCCCGATTGCGGCAACTCGAAGCCCATCGCCTTGAAGGCACCTGTGACCAGGGCGACGAATCCGAGCCCCGCAAAGATCCCGAGGATCGACGCCACGACGCCGAGGACGAGAGCCTCGGTGAACACGGTCGTGAGCACCTGGCGCGAGGACGCCCCGAGGGTCCGCAGCATCCCGAACTCGCGGGTGCGCTGAGCGACGGTGATCGAGAACGTGTTGAAGATCAGGAACGCGCCGACGAAGACCGAGATCCCGGCGAAGACGAGCAGGAAGGTGGTCAGGAAGCCGAAGCCGTCCTTGATGTCGGCGGACTGCTGAGCGGCGTCCTCGGCTCCGGTCTGCGCCTCGGCGGTCTTCGGCAGGGCGGCATTGATCCGGCTCGAGAGCTCATCGGGGGTGACTCCCTCGGCGGCCTCGACCTGGATCTCGTCGAGCTCTCCCTCCTTACCCGTGATCGCCTGCGCCTCCGGGAGGGTGAAGAGAGCGAAGCTCGCTCCGCCGAGCGGCACGCCGGAGCCGAACTGACCGATCCCCGAGAGCGTGTAGTCCTTGGCCCCGCGAAGCCCGCTGATCCTGATCGACTGGCCGACCTCGTAGCCCTCCTCGTCGGCGGTGATCGAGTCGATCCCGACCTCGTCCTCGGCGGCCGGCGCCGAACCCTCGGTCCAGGTGAACGGGTTGAACGGCTCGGGCTGAACGCTCCCGGCGATCTGCGGCGGTCCCCCGCCGGCCGGGCCGATCCGGTCGCCGTTCTCGTCCAGGATCGCGATCGCGGCCGGATCGGCAATCCCGCCAGAGGCCTTCTCGACGCCGTCGATCGCGGCCACCCTCTGAACCAGGGACTCGGGCAGTGCGGCGCCGGACTCGGGGAGGTCGAAGTCGCTTTCGAAGGCTGCCTTCGGCTGGATCGTGACGTCGATCCCGGCGTTGGCCTCGGCGAAGATGTCGTCGAACGCCTTGTCGACGGACCCCTTCAGCATGAAGGTGCCGGCGACCATCGCGACCCCGAGCATGATCGCGAACGCCGTCAGCGCCGCCCGCAGCTTCCGCGACGCCAGCCCGCGAAGCGCGAGGCTAAACATTCGGGCGGCCGATCATCTGGCTAGAGGTCCCGCATCAGGCCGATGACGTCGTCCTCGCCCTCCACCTTCCGGTCGGCCGCCACCTGTCCGTCGGCGAGGACGATGACGCGGTCGGCGTAGGCGGCAACCTTCGGGTCATGGGTGACGACGACGACGGTCTGGCCGAAGTCGTCCACCGACTTACGCAGCAGGTCGAGCACTCCGTTGCCGGAGGTCGAATCCAGGTTGCCGGTGGGCTCGTCCGCGAAGACCACCGCCGGCCTGGAGATCAGGGCGCGGGCGATCGCCACCCGCTGCTGCTGCCCTCCCGAGAGCTCGGAGGGACGATGGGTGGCGCGGTCGCCGAGGCCCACCGTTGCGAGCAGCTGGTCGCGCCATGCAGGGTCGGCATCGCGACCGGCGATCCGCAGGGGTAGCTCGACGTTCTCGGCGGCGTTTAGAACCGGGACGAGGTTGAAGAACTGGAAGATGAATCCGAGCTTCTCGCGCCGCAACCTGGTCAGGCCCTTGTCGTCGAGCGAGGTCACCTCGACGCCGTCGATCCAGGCCGCCCCGCCGGTCGGCTTGTCGAGGCCCGCGAGCAGGTGCATGAGGGTCGACTTGCCGGAGCCCGACGGCCCGACGATCGCGGTCAGCTCCCCGGCCGGAAACTCGAGGCTGACGCCACGCAGAGCGTCCACGGCCGCCTCGCCCTCGCCGAAGCGACGACTGAGGTCCCTGCAGGAGACAATCCCTCTCGAGGGCGCTCGCTCTTCGACTGTGGCCGGGTCCGTCCCGCTGGGCTCGCTCACGTGCCCGAGGTTAGTGGGTTCGACATGCGAGGATCCCCCGGCACAACGACGAGGAGCAGCAATGGCTTCAGCAGAGCATCGAACTGGACTTTGCGACCGACTACCGGGCGTGAGTAGAGAGGGCTTCGAGGTACGAGCGGGCGTCGCGAGGGGACCGGCGGTGCTGGGGCCGACTGTGTCCATGCCCGTCGCCGTCGCGGCGCTGGCGATCGGCGCGACGGCGATCGGAGCACTCGCGATCGGGCGGCTGGCGATCGGGCGGGCCACGATTGGGCGGCTCGAGATCGAGGAGCTCGACGTCGGCCGCCTCCGCGTCCGGGAGCTCGAGGTCGAGCGCGGAGACGATTCGAAGTCGTGAGGGTGCTCGCCTTCAGCGATCTGCATTGCGATCTCGACGGCGCGGCCTCGCTGGTCGAGCGCAGCCGCGATCACGACCTGGTGATCGGCGCCGGAGACTTCGCCTCCGTTCACGAGGGACTCGAGGATACGATCGACGCGCTGGCCGCGATCGAAGCGCCCACGATCCTCGTCCCGGGCAACAACGAGACCGAGGACGCCCTGCGCGAGGCGGCGGGGTCATGGGGCGCCGCCACGGTCCTGCACGGCGAGCAAACCGAGATCGACGGGATCACGTTCTTCGGGCTCGGGGGCGGAATCCCGACGACTCCCTGGGATTGGAGCTTCGATCTGACCGAGGAGCAGGCCGCCGAACGCCTCGCCGTCTGCCCGCAGCACGCGGTCCTCGTCGTCCACTCACCGCCGAACGGCCATTGCGACCGCGCGTCCGACGGAGGTCATTACGGCAGCACCGCGATTCTCTCCGCGATCGAGGATCGGCAACCCCCCCTTGCGGTCTGCGGCCATATTCATGAGGCATGGGGCGAACGGTCGATGGTCGGACCGACTCAGATCGCCAACCTCGGTCCGAGCGGCGTAACTTTCGAGGTCTGAACAAAGCGAAGGGCTGGGAATGAACAGGAAGAACAGGAAGCTGCCACGGGATCTCTACGAGGAGGAGCTCTACGAGCTCCAGGTCCATCTCGTCCAGATGGTCGACTGGGTCCAGCGCGAGAACAAGCGGGTGGCGATCATCTTCGAGGGGCGTGACGCGGCCGGCAAAGGTGGTGTGATCAAGCGGATCGTCGAGCGGGTCTCACCGCGCGTGGTGAGGACCGTCGCACTTCCCGCTCCGTCTGACCGCGAGAAGACCGAGTGGTACTTCCAGCGCTATATCGCCCATCTGCCGGCGGGTGGAGAGGTCGTGATCTTCGACCGCTCCTGGTACAACCGCGGCGGGGTCGAGAAGGTGCTCGGGTTCTGCACCGAGGACGAACACCAGCGGTTCCTGCGCCAATGCCCGACCTTCGAGCGGATGCTGGTCGACGACGGGATCATCCTGATCAAGTATTGGTTCTCGGTTTCGGGCAAGGAACAGGCGAGGCGGTTCGAGGCGCGGATCGGCGACCCCCTGAAGCAATGGAAGCTCTCCCCCACCGACCTCTACTCGCGCAGTCACTGGGTCGAATACTCGCGAGCCAAGGACGAGATGTTCATCCACACCGATATCCCCGAGGCTCGCTGGCACGTGATCGAGTCCGACATCAAGCGCAACGCGCGGATCAACTGCATCTCGCATCTGCTCACGACCGTCCCCTACGAGTCGCTGGAGTACGAGCAGGTGAAGCTCCCGAAGGTGCAGAGCGACGACGAATACACCCGGCCGCCCGAGGACCTCTACGCCAAGGTTCCCGACGTCGCCGCGAGGATGCTGAAGAAGAGAAGGGCCGAGGAAAAACAGCGAGCCGAGGAGAAGGCCGAATAGGCCCTGCCATGTCCACAGCAGAGAGCACCACGCCCCAGCCCGCCGCCGCAAACCGCCCCGGAGACGGGCTCATTCTCGATCCGAACGCCCCCGGCTTCGAGCACCTCGCCGACTCCGACCGGGAGGCCATCGAGGCCACGATCGAGTGGTTCGAGCAACGCGGCAAGGTCGCGCTCAAGGACGCCGACCGCGAGCATCGCTGGTACTCCGACTATCTCGCCTTCCAGGCCCAGGAGGGGATCTTCTCCCGATTCCTCACCCCCGCCCGCGACGGCGACGGTGATCCGGAGCGCCGCTGGGACACGCAGAGGATCTGCGCTCTCAGCGAGGTCTCGGCCTTCTACGGGTTGGCCTACTGGTACACCTGGCAGGTCACGATCCTCGGGCTCGGCCCGATCTTCCAGTCCGACAACGAAGTGGCCCGGCAGCGGGCGGCCCGCCTCCTGAAGGGCGGTGAGATCTTCGCCTTCGGGCTCTCCGAACGCGCTCACGGCGCCGACATCTACTCGACCGACATGGTCCTGACGCCCAACGCCGACGGCACGGGCTGGTCGGCCTCGGGCGGCAAGTACTACATCGGCAACGGCAACGAGGCGGCGATGGTCTCGGTATTCGGCCGGGTGGAGGGGATCGAGGGGCCCGACGGTTACGCGTTCTTCGCCGCCGACTCCAGGCACCCGAACTACGAGCTGATCCGCAACGTCGTCAACTCGCAGAACTACGTCAGCCAGTTCGAGCTGCGCGACTACCCGGTCGCACCGGAGGACGTTCTTCACACCGGTCCCGGCGCATTCGACGCGGCGCTCAACACCGTCAACATCGGCAAGTTCAACCTCGGCTTCGCCTCGATCGGCATCTGCGAGCACGCCCTCCACGAGTCGATCACGCACGCCGACTCACGCATCCTCTACGGGCTCCGGGTGACCGATTTCCCCCACGTCCGCCAGGCCTTCACCGACTCCTACGCGCGGCTGATCGCGATGAAGCTGTTCGCCAACCGGGCGATCGACTACATGCGCAGTGCATCCCCCGATGATCGCCGCTACCTGCTCTTCAACCCGCTGACGAAGATGAAGGTGACGACCGAGGGCGAGCGGGTGATCGACGAGCTCTGGGACGTGATGGCGGCCAAGGGGTTCGAGCGCGACATGTTCTTCGAGATGGCGGCGAAGGACATTCGTGGCCTCCCCAAGCTCGAGGGCACGGTGCACGTCAACATGGCGCTGGTGCTCAAATTCATGGGTGCCTACCTGTTCGACCCCGACCCCGAGCTGGCACCGCCGGAGCGCACCCTCACCCCCGGCGACGACGAGTTCCTCTTCCGCCAGGGGCCGGCCCGCGGGCTGAGCAAGATCCGCTTCAGCGACTGGCACGCCTCCTTCGAGCCCTTCGCCGGCGTCCCCAACGTCGCCCGATTCGTCGATCTCGCCGAATCGTTCAAATCGCTGCTGGTCGAAGCGGCCCCAGGCGAGGAGCAGCAGAAGGACCTCGACTACCTGCTGACCCTCGGCGAGCTGTTCACGCTGATCCCCTACGGCCAGCTGATCTGCGAGCAGGCCGCCTTCATCGGCCTGCCGATCGACACCCTCGATCAGATCTTCGACGTCCTGATCCGCGACTTCTCCTCCTATGCGGTTCAGCTTCACGGCAAGACCTCGGCGACCGACGCTCAGGCCGATTGGGCTCGCGCCGCGATCACCCGCCCGGTGACGGACGGCGAGAGGTTCGACTCGGTCTGGGCGAAGACCCGCGCCCTCGCGGGCCAGTACGAGATGCGTCCGTAGCAACCCCGAGCAGATGCTCCGCTTCGCGTCCGCTCTGCTCGGGTGGCGCGGTGTTACCGCTCGGCAAGGGCGTCAGGTTGTTGTGAGGCGGGCTCCGCTTCGCGTCCGCTCCGGTCGCGCGGCGCGGTGTGCAGTTCGTTGGCGGATTTTCGTCGGATGTCAGTGGGAATTCACCACTGAACCTGAAACGTCGCTCGGCAGGGGCGTCAGTTGGCTGGTGGGATGAACCACTCCGACTCGGGAACCTTGGGCATCTCGCTCGTGATCTTCCCCATGGTCCCGAGGAAGCGGTGGATCTCGGGGTAGAGGACGGGCTTGCCGTTGTTGAGCACGGCGACCGAGATCGCCCGCTCGGGGTCGGCCCAGGCGAGCATGTTGGTGAAGCCGAGGTGGCCGAAGGCATGCTGGGTATCGCGGCCGTAGAGGCTGATGAACTGGGAGCCGAGCATCATGCCCTGAGAGAAGCGGGTCGGGAAGGCGAGCGAGAAATCGAGCTCGAGGTGGGACCGCTCGGCCAGCGCCTCCCGAACGGTCTCCGTTTCGATCACCCGGACACCGTCGAGTTCGCCGCCCCTGCGCATCACCTCGAAGAAGCGGGAAAGCTCGTTCGCGTTGGTGACGGTGTTGGCGGCCGGCACGATCCCAGCCAGGTATCGCGGATCGTTGGTCAGGTCGACCAGCCGATCGAGCGGGTGGCCGAGGGCGCGCGTGAGCAGGTTCGACAGCGGCGGCGCTGTGCGCGGGCCGGTGATGTAGTTGACGGCGACCTGATCGACGTCGTCGGCCGCAACCCCGTAGTTCATCCAGCGGAAGCCGAGCGGGTCGAGGAACTCCTCGGTGAGCACCTCGCGGATGTCCTTGCCCGTGGCGCCGAACACGACCTCACCGAGGATGAAGCCGCCGGCGACGGCGTGATAGGCCTGCGCCCTTCCCGCACCGTGTATCGGCTTGGCGGCGCACAGCACCTTGCGGAGATGCTCGTGATCGTCGATGTAGGCGAGATCGAGCGCTTCCGGGGGAAGGTTCGGGACTCCGGCGCGATGCGCGAGGACGTGGCCGATCGTGATCCTGCCCTTGCGGTTGACCTCATAGCCGGGGATGTACTCGGCGACGGGATCGTCGATCGAGAGCACGCCCTTCTCGCTGAGCTTGTGAACGACGAAGGCGGTGATCGCCTTCGAGGTCGAGTAGATGCAGAACGGCGTCTCGGTGGTGGCCGGGACCCTCTCGGCATCGGATGGGTCCCGGGGCCCGGTTCCGCTCGCATGGCCGATTGCCCGATCGAGGATCACCTCACCGTCACGGCGTACGCACACCTGAATCGCCGGGTGAACCCCGCTCTTGAACCAGGACCGCACCGCGCCCCAGATCGCCTCGACGTTCTCGGGGCTGACGCCCCCGGCGGCCGGCGCGGCCTCCTCCCCGATGGACGTGATCTCATCGAGGTCCTTGGGCACCCGCACCCGGCGCAGCAGCGGGTCGCCGATGAACGGCAGGCGGGGAACCGTCGGAATCACAACAATCTCGGCGAGCCCGCCCGGCGAGCTCGCCGGACGATCAGCCCTTGGCCGCTGGCTGCTCGGGCTGCTCGGTCGCCGAGGTGCTGCTCGAGGTCCGTTCGACGTACGCTGCGCGCTCCTTGGCGTCGACCTCTGCGAGGACCTTGTCGGCCTTCATGAAGCGGGCGATCGCCTCACGGCCCTTGCGCGGGACCAGGTTGAGAATCACCCCGATCTGAGCCGAGGACTTCGGCACCCAGACGTCGAAGCGGTTGGTCTCGATCGCCTCGACGATCGCCTCGGCGACCTCCTCGGGCTCGAGCTTCTTGACCCCACGGGTATCGGTGAGACCGCTGCCGAGCTCGGTGTTGACGACCGCGGGCATCACGCAGGAGACCTCGATGCCCGTGTCGATGTTCTCGAGACGGACCGCCTCGCTGAGCCCGACGACCGCGTGCTTGGTGGCGCAGTAGGTGGCACCACCGGGAAGCCCGGCCTTACCGGCCTGGCTGGCGATGTTGACGATGTGGCCGCTGCCCCTCGGGATCATCCGCTCGAGCGCGAGCTTGGTCCCGTAGATGACGCCGTGGAGGTTGATGTCGATCATCATCCGAGCCGTCTCGTCGGTCTCGTCGACGAATGGGCCGACGGGCATGATCCCGGCGTTGTTGATGACGACGTCGATCGGCCCCAGCTCCTTCTCGGCGGCGTCGAGATAGGCGGCGAACGACTCGCGATCGGTGACGTCGAGCTCGAAGGCGACGGCGTTGCCGCCGAGTTCGGTGGCGGCCTGCTCCGCAAGCGCGAGGTCGAGATCCCCGATGGCGACCCTGGCTCCACGCCGGATCAACGCCTGCGCGGTGCACTTGCCGATCCCGCGGGCCCCGCCCGTGATCGCTACGACCTTCCCCGCTACCGACTTGACCTGCTTACGCGCCATGACCGGGCTCCTTCTCGTCGTTTAAAGCTGCCGGTCAATCATGTCACTAATCAGTTATCGAGAAGTACCGCCGCGAGCGCCAAGGCGACCTCGGCCCGATCCCGCAGCGAGTCGACGAGCAGATACTCGTCGGGTGAGTGGGCGGCCGCGCCGAGCGGCCCCAACCCGTCGATCGCCAGGGGAAGGTGCGGCGCCAGGTTGCTGGCATCGCTGGCGCCGCCTCGTGAGGCGCCGACGATCGGCCGGCCGAGCAGCTGCGACGCCCCGGCCAACGGTGCGGCCGCCGCCTCCCCCATGTCCATCCCGGGCCAGAGGCGGAGCCGCTCGACCCGGAGCCCGACGCCGTCGATCTCCTCCGGGATCGAGTCGACGACCGCGTCGAAGCTCGCCTCGTCGTCGGCGCGCATGTCGACGAACAGCTCTCCGGAGCCGGGAACGACGTTGATCCCCTCGCCCGCCCGCATCATCGTCGGCACGACGCTGAGCGCTTCGGTGCCGGCCGGGGCATGATCCTGAGCGAGCGACCCGGCGAGGTCCGCCAGCGCAAGCAGGGCGCTGCGGCCGGCATCCGGGTTCGCTCCGGCGTGAGCGGCGGTGCCGAGGGCATCGATCCTGATTGCGGCGGCCGCCTTGCGACGCACGACCACGGCCTCCTCCCCGGCCGCCGTGCGTTCACCGCCCTCGAAGCAGAGGCAGGCGTCGAAATCCGCGAATCGCGGTCCGTGGGCGAACGGTTCGGTCCGGAACTCCTCGTCGTTGACGAGCAATAGCGCCACCTCCTCGAAGCGATCGGGGACCTCGGCCAGCGCTTTCATCAATCCCAGCGAGAGAGCCACCCCGCCCTTCATGTCGATCGTTCCCGACCCGATCAGCCTGTCGCCCTCACGTTCGGTCAGGCGATGGCTCCCGTGAGCGACCACCGTGTCGAGGTGGCCGACGAGCAGGAGCCTCGAGCGTCCGCTGCCGCGCAATCGTGCAAGCAGATCGGGCGCGTGCGCCGGCGAAGAGCAGGGGAGCCGCTCGGTCTCCACCTCCGGAGGGAGCATCGTGGAAGCGAGAGCGACGATCTCCTCCGCGGCTTTGGCGTCACCGGAGGGCGACGAGACCGCGACCAGTTGCTCGACCTCCGGAAGCAATCGGGAGGCGATCGTGGCCGCCCATCGCTCACGCCATTCCATGTCGACCGGTGCAGTCATGCGAGCCGGGGAACCTACAGGCGCTGATAGCTTGGCAGCGGGTCGGGCGGGTCGCGCGGTCCGCTGAGATGGGAACCAACATGGGAGAGACAACTCCGCTCGGGAACCCGGTCGCCTTCGACGGCGGACTGGTGCAGGTGGGTGAACGCACCTGGGCGTGGATCCAGCCCAACGGGGGGCTCGGTGAATCGAACGCAGGGTTGGTCGTCGGCGACGAGGAGTCGATGCTCATCGACACGCTGTGGGACGAGCGACTCACCGCCTCGATGCTCGCGGCGATGGAGCCGGTGGCGGCGGCTGCCGGAGCGCCGATCCGGCAGCTCTTCAACACTCACGGCGACGGCGACCACTGGTACGGGAACGGATTGCTGGATCCGGCAACCGCGATGATCGCCTCCGAGCGCGCCGTCGCGCAGATGCGAGCCGAGCCGCCCTCGATCCTGACCCGCATGGCTCCCGTCGGGGCGGCGGCCGGCGTGCTCGGGAAGCTGCCGATGATGCCCGCGGGCGATCGGCTGCGCGGCCTCGCGACATTCAACGCGATGCTCGGCGCCTACGAGTTCAAGGGCATCGAGCCTCGGGTGCCGGGACGGTCGTTCCCCGACACCGCGGAGCTGGAAGTCGGCGGACGCAAGGTCGAACTCATCTACGTCGGCCCGGCTCACACGGTCGGCGATGCGATCGCCTGGCTTCCCGACGCCAGGATCGTCTTCGCCGGGGACATCCTCTTCAGCGGGGTCATGCCGATCATGTGGGCCGGGCCGGTCGCAAACTGGATCGCGGCGCTCGACCTGATCCTCGGATTGGACCCCGAGGCGGTGATCGGCGGGCACGGACCGATCGGCGGGGCCGACGAGATAACCGCACTCCGCGACTACTGGGTCTGGCTCCGCGAGCGCGTCCTCGAGGCCGGCCCCGACATCGACCCATCCCAGCTCTCCGAGCGCCTGATCCGCTCAACCGAGTTCGAGCCCTGGGCGGATTGGGACGGAGGGGAGCGCACCTTGGTCAACGTGGCCCGCATCGCGGCCACCGAAGCGGGCGGAGGCAGCGAGATCGGAACCGCCGAGCGGATCAAGCTGATCTCGGCCATGGGCGCGCTTGGCGAACGGCTGGCCGGCTAGATCCGGGCATCACGTAGGCCCTCCCAGCGAAAGCGCCAGTCCGCGGGTCCCCTCCCCTCGCAGGGTGGCCATCGGTCGTGTCATTGCTACCCCTGAGGGGACACAATCACACGACCGATTGAAGAAGCCCCTCGGCAGGCCACACCCGCCCCACCGCAAACCCCTCGCCCGCCCCCCGGACTACGCGGTCGCCGGCTCGCCCGGCGCAGGCTTGGCGGTCGCCGCGACCGGCTTACGCTCCGTCAGCACCGCCTGGGCGCCGGCGGCGGGAACGACGGTGATCATCCGGCGCCTGTGCGCCTCCAGGGCCCCGCCGTCGGCGGATCGGATCTCCATCCGGGAGAGGACGACCCTGAGGACGATCCCCATCTCCAGCATCGCGAAGCTGGCCCCAAGGCAGCGGCGACGCCCGCCTCCGAAAGGGATCCACGTGTATGTCCCGGGATCGTTCCCGAGAAAGCGTTCGGGCCGGAACGCGTAGGGCTCGGGGTAGATGTCGGCGTCGTGATGAACGAGGTAGGCGTTCGGAACCAGGTGACAACCCGGGCCGTAAGTCCTGCCTCCGACTTCGATCTCGCTCTTGACCCGGCGCGGGCCGGAGATCGAGAGGACCGGGCGGCGGCGCAGTGTCTCGCGGATGGTGGCGGTCACGTACTCGTCGTCGTCGGAATCGATCTCGTCGACGAGGGTGGCCAGCACCTTCGGGGAGCGGACGAGCCGCTCGAATGCCCAGGAGAGTTCGGTGGCAGTCGTCTCGTGCCCGGCCACCAGGAGCGTCATCAGCTCGTCGCGAAGCTCGGCGTCCGACATCGGTGAGCCGTCATCGTGGCGCGCCAGAAGCAGCATCGAGAGCACATCGTCACCACCATCGCCGTGGCGTCGCTCATCGATCAGAGCCTGGAGCTGCTCATTAGTCTCCTCGCGCACCTTGAGAAATCGCCCGGTGGCCGGGTGCAACCTGCCGAGGCGCTGAACCGGCGGGATCAGGCTCACAGGGCTCATCGCGAACTGGAGCATGTCGGCGAGCAGTCCCCGGAGCCGGTCCAGCCGCTCGCCGCGCTCGAGACCGAAGACCGCCCGCAGGATCACCTCGAGAGTCAATGTCTGCAGATAGGGGTGAAGTGGGACCGCCCGCTCGGTGGCCCAGGTCTCGACCTCATGCTCGGTGACGTCGGTCACGACCTCGCGAAGGGCCTCCATCCGCTCGCCGTGAAACGCGGGCAGCATCAGCTTCCGCTGCGTCATGTGGCGGGACTCGTCGAGCAGCAGGATCGAGTTCGGGCCGACGACGGGGAGCAGGATTGCGCTGCCCTCACCGGGATGAAGGACCTCGGGAGGGGCGGTGAAGATCGCCTTGATGTCGTCCGGCTCGGACATCATCACGAACGGATCGATGCCGAGCAGATCGAGCGTGAAGGTCTTGCCGAACCGCGCTCGGCATTGCTCCAGGTAAGGGATCGGGCGGGTCTGCCAGCCCAGGGTCTGAAACGCGCTCGGAGCCGACGGTCCCCGGGGAAGGCTGTCGGTAACGGCCATCAGGGGTCAGCCTACTCAGACTGGCTGTTCGGCCAGTGCCAACTCGTCACACAGGTGGGGACTCGAGTGTTACGTTCCCGCATTACTCGAATTGCTGGGAGGCAATCATGGATGTAGGGAAATTTCGGCCGTCGCCTTCGATGGTGGTGGCCTTCGTCGCGCTCGCGGTGGCAATCGGCGGGACCGCCTATGCCGCGTCGAAGATCGGAACCAACCAGATCAAGAACAACGCCGTGACCGCGAAGAAGATCAAGAAGAACGCGGTCACCTCGTCGGAGATCAAGGGCAAGTCGGTGACAGCCGAAAAGCTCGCCTCAAGCGCGGTCGAGACAAAGAAGCTCGCCGCTGATGCCGTCGACGGATCGAAGGTCGCCGATGACTCGCTGAGCGGCGAGGAGTTGTCCGACTACAAGGTGCTCGGAGGGGATTCGTTCCTGCGGGTGGTGGCCACCGCCGGTCTGAACGAGGCCGCAGCACGCGCCGCGGCTCCCGAGAATCCGCTCTACTCGAAGGGTCCGCTGGAGCTCTACGCGAAGTGCTTCCGGGACGTCGGTGCTGATCGCACCTTCGGCGAGATCTACGTCAGGACCACGGCCGAGGGCTCGATCATGGAAGGTGACGACGATCTTCCCGGCGGGCCTCTGTTGACCGATTTCCTCAATCCGGACACCCTCGAGGTGGATCGTGTGCTCGACGGCGACTCGGTCACCGGAAACGACGCGAGCTACAACGAGAGCGAGTCACTCGCGGCCGCTCCCGACGGCACCGGCCTGAGCATCCTGACCGGGATCGGGGCCAAGAATGGCGCGGTTGCAGTCGACGGCCCCTATGGAGCCGGCAACGCGTGCATCTTCCACGGCCCAGTGATGGGCTGATTCCTGGAAGCTCGACCGAGGCGGCGGGGAGCGATCCCCGCCGCCTCCGGGTCGGCGTCGGTGCGTTGCCTCAGTCCCCGGAGGTCGCCCTGGAATCGGCCGAGTTGAGCTCAATTATCTCGATCCGGTAGCCATCGGGGATCAGCACCCAACCGAGCAAGCCCAACGGTGCGCTTGGCTACTCGACCGTCGTGGTTACCTCGTCCTCGTTGTTACCCGCAACGCGATCACCTGGCGTGCCTCCAAAGACTCTGGCTTGGAGCCTGTTTTCGCCTGGGATCACGTCCTCACGGTCGCAGGTGACTGCAAACACACCATCACGGGAACGTCCCGCTTTCAGCACATCGTCGACAAATAGGACGCCGTCCTCGAAATGGTTCTCGCACGACAATTTGACATTGTCCGTCTCCACGTCGAGGTTGTAGCTGAGGAGGTCCGCAGGGCCGTGATTCTTGACGATCACCGTGTATTCGATGACCGCGCCGTCCGATCCGCTCTGCGGTCCGACCACCTGCACCGAGACATCCGCATTCTCGCAATGCACCTCGGTGTCCTGTCCGGGCGCGCCATCGCAGGTGTCGATGTTTTCCTCGCCGTCGAGGGTGTCATTCCCCTTTTCACCAAAGAGCGTGTCGTCGTCACGACCGCCCTTGAGTAGATCGGCATCGTCGCCGCCCAGCAGGCGATCCTCGCCGTTGAAACCGAACAGCTCGTCATTCCCGCCCTCGCCGGCAAGTTCGTCGTTGCCGCTGCCACCGAACAGTCGGTCGTTGCCGCTGCCCGAATCGAAATCGAAATCACCACCGGCAATTAGGTCGTCGTCGCCGCCGCCACAGAGGCGGTCACGGCCGGCCTTCCCGAGGATCGAGTCATTGCCGCCGCGCCCATTGATCACGTCCCGACCGGATGTTCCCCGGAGAATATCTCCACCCGACGTTCCAACAATCGTCGCAGCGCGACCGTCGCAGGTAACGCTATTGGCGGCGTTCGAGGAACCGCTCAGAACAGCTGCCACAAGCCCAACCGCCGCTAAGGCAATGACGATTTGCGGGTACCCGACCCTCGAGATGAGTCCATTGGGCCCAGTGATTCTCACGTCGCCATCCTCCCTCGAAGAGTGATCGTGGCCGTGAACGAATCCTCAGATGGGCCCGTCCAATGCCCCTCCCCTATCTGACCTTGAAGGTCAACCTACAACGGCGAGCACTTCGTTGCAACAGTTGCTAGCCGGAGCCTGATCGCGGCTTCATCGTCAGTTCGTGGATGTTCGGTCCTCAGGGCGGCAGGAACAGCGGTGCGGAACAGCGCGTTCCGAGCGTCAGAGCCCGAACTTGGCGACCCACCTAGCCGACAGCTTCTCGGTCCGCCGGGGCAAGTTCAATCAACTCAATCCGGTAGTCATCGGGGTCGCGGACGAAACAGAGGCGGGACCCGCCCTCGCGCACCGTGTACGGCGGCCTCTCGGGCTCGATCCCGACGTCCGCAAGGCCGGCGAGGGTGGCGTCCATGTCATCAACGGTGATCGCGATGTGGCCGTATCCGGTGCCGGTCTCGTAGGGCTCGGTCACATCGTGGTTGTGAGTGAGCTCGAGCCTGGCGCCATCACCCGGGAGCCCCATGAAGACGTTGGTCGCATCGTCACCGATCGGCATCCGGTGCATGACCTCGAAGCCGAGCTTCTCGTAGAACGAGACGGAGGCGTCCGGGTCGAGCACCCGGTAGCAGGTGTGAATCAGCTCGCTCATGACTGCCACGGTATCGGCCGCGTCCACTCGAAGGTGGATTCCGAGTCACGCATGTCGACCAACATCGTCCGGGTCGACCCTCTATTTCGAGGAGCGGCACACGCCGAGCGGTGAGCGTCGGAACGCTGCCGCGTCGGCGAAGTAGCGCAGGCTGGGCAGATACGGACCAATCACTTCCTTCTCGTCCCCGGGAGTCGAGGTCAGCTGGATCGCGTGCCTGAACGACCGCGACGGCAACATGTTGCGGACCTGGAACCAACCGAAGTCGGGGTCCATATAGCCGTCGCCGCTCTTGTTCCAGCGGATCCAGGCCTTGCCGCACGCGTAGCGGGCGGTGACCGGGCGGTCGCCCGTCCGACTGACCACGATCGTGTAGATACCCCTGCGGTTGGTCGGGATCTGCTCGTCGAAGGCGCAGTCGATCACCCTCGTGGTCAGCGGAGCCTCGTTCATGCAGAAGCTGGTGTAGCGGACCTGGCCGCTGCCCATGTGCCGGTCCCCGTGGAGCGTCGTCGGAGCGGTCGGCAGCTTGCCTCGGAAGACCGCCACCTTCCCGAAGTGACGGTTGATCGCCGTTCGCACATAGGCGTTGTGAATGTTCGGGAAGAAACCACCCGAAGCGCCGCGAGCCGGGGGAGTGGGGTTGGCCCCGGGAGCGTCGTCGCCGGTCCAGAGCTGCAGCAGGTAGCGGCGATCGTATTGCGCGCGCCATTCGCCGTCGCGGACCGCGGGGAACCACGGTGAGACCTCCCGCGGCACGGACGTGAGCCCGGCGAAGACGTCGACCGGGGCGCCGAGCTCGTTGGGGTAGCGCATCGCCCGGTAGGAGTCCTCGCTGATCAACAGCGCACCCGGGTCGGGAACCCGGGTGTGACCGAGCGCCTTCGACTCCGAGTCGACCGCGTCGCAGAGCGCCTGGCCCTTCAGCACGGTTCCGTCGGCGAGCCTCAACGTCGGCTTCGGGAGGCCGACGCCGCCGGTCAGGTCGGTGCCCTTGTCGGGAACGTAGACGCGCAGCATCAGCAAGTTCAGCTCGTGGGTGCCGGTGTCGTCGGTCTCGGTGATCGGTCCGGCGTCGGGGATCACGTAGATCTCGTTCCGATGCGGCTCGCCGTCGTAGGCCTCGAGCGGGTAGCCGGGGTTCTTGGCATCGACGACGGCCACCTTGTAGCTGCGCCTGTGGGCGGTTCGCTTCGCCCCCTTGCGGAACGGATTCGTCGAGCCGGGCAGGGGATCGATCTGGTAGTCGGCCAGCCCGTCGACGCCGCGTCCGAGGATGTCGTAGGTCTGCATGGCCATGTAGCGGGAGTGCGGGTAGCGGCCGCGGAGAGTCAGCTCCGAGCCCGGCGGGCGCCGGAATCCGGCGGCCCAGTAGGTCGCACCGGCGTCGGGGTAGGCGATGTTGAAGTCGTGGACGCCGAATGCGCCGTAGTTCCAGAAGCAGTCGCTGAACCGCCCGCCGACCATGTCCCCGCGGCCAGCCGTCGCTGCCGACGGCAGCAACGCCGCGGCGAGGGCCGCCGCCGCGAGGACGAACCCCAGTCTCGCCCGCCGACTCACTTGACGTTGCAGCCGAGTTGCTTGAACTCGGACTCCGACCAGTACTTCGATCGCGGGAAGTAGGGGCCCATCACCTGCTCTTCGGCCCCCGCCTCGGTGACCTGCTGCGGGGCATGCCTGAACGACGGGTCGGCCGCCATGAACCGCATGTAGAGGGTGTCGACGTATGGCCGGGAGGCCGGATCGTCGTAGTTCTCGCCCTTGCCGAAGTTGATCCAGCGGTAGCCGCACTCGCGGCGGGCGTTGGCGGGTCGGTCACCGGGCCGGCCGATCACCAGCGTGTAGCGACGGTGCTTCTGCAGCGGCACCTGCTGGTCGTAGACGCAGTCGTAGCCGAGGCCGGTCACCGGCGAGGAGCCGCTGCACAGCGACCAGTAGCGGACCTGGTAATTCCGCGGGTTCCACCGGTTGCTCGACGGCAGAGTCTTCGGGAAGGTCGGCATCTTGCCGGAGACCGTGATCAGGCGTCCGTACTTGCGGCTGACCGGCGTCAACAGGTAACTCGTGTCGGGGTTGTTCTGGAACCCGCCGATCTCGTCCGGTGGGTAGGTCTCGGCGCGCTCGACCGGATCCTCGATGAAGATCCCGGCGACGTTGTAGAGGGCGTTCCAGAACTTCTCCCAGGTCGGCGGATCGGAGGCCGGGGCGTTGACGGGATCCGGGGACGCGGCGACGAGCCCCTTCCAGAGCGCCGGCGGGAAGGTCGAGCTGCTCACGTCCTCGATCGGGTCGAGCATCGAGCAGGCCTCCTCGCCGCGAACCCTCGTGCCGTCGCTCAGGTTCAGGACCAGCTTCGGCAGCCCGGCGTCGCCCGTGCCGTCGCGACCGCGGTCCGGCAGGTAGTTGCGGATGCTCATTCCGAGGCGGGTCGAGGGATCGGTGGTCTGCGTGTAGATCGTGTTCGGAGCCCGTTTCGCGGGGATCGGCCCGGAGACGACGTGGAACGTGTAGTTCCGCGGTCCGCCAATGCGGCTACCGCCCGGCAGGAACGGGTTCACCGAGCCTTTGTCGGGCTTGATCTGGAAGTCGCGGAGGTGGTCGGCCGAAGCGATCTGACCGAGCTCGCCGGGCCGCCCGAACATCGTCCAGGACATGTAACGCTGGTGCCCGAACTTGCCGTGGAACGTCAGGCTGGCGCCCTCGGGGAGGATGTACTGGCCGACGAAGTAGGTCGAGCCGACGTCGGGATACAGGTTCGGCTTCTGAATCGGCTCGGCGTCCGGGAGATTGGCGTAGTCCATGCCTTTCGGCGGGGCCCAGAAGCAGTCATGCCCGTACTTCTCGTTCGTCTCCACGGCGAGATCGTGTGGCAGGTAGGTCAGGTCGGCGTATGCGGTCGTCGCGAGGGCGAGAGCCATCGCGACAACGGCCAGGCAACCGACGGCGAGGCCCCGAATCGGGGCGTCCTTGGGTGCTGGGGTCATGGTGCCTGATTCCTCCCCTGGGTCGTTTGCCGGCAACCTATCCGCTGGCAAACTATCCGTCTTGTTGTTGGTTTGTCAAGTTGGGTGATTCGTAAATAAGGCCGGGATCCGTAGTACGATCGGCGGGATGCTGGAAACATCGCCCCGTACCGCTCGCGGGCCGCGTCGGCTATCGCGGGAAGCTCGTCACGAGCAGCTGATCGCTGCGGCGATGCCGGTCGTCGCCGAGCACGGCTTTGCGGAGTTCTCGCTCGACGACATAGCCGAGCGTGCCGACGTCACCCGGAACCTGCTCTACCACTATTTCCCACGTGGTCGCGCGGACGTGGCCGTCGCGGTCGCCGAGGCCGCCGGTCACCAGCTCACCGACGAGTGGACCACCGACGAGACGATTCCCCTGGCCGAGAGGCTCGTGGCCAACAACGGGCGGATGATCGAGCACGCGCTGGGCCCGTCGGAGGCCTGGACGCTTTACCAGCTGGCGCGCAACTCGAACGACCCAGAACTTCGCGAGACCATGGATCGGTTCGTCGACGTCGTGGTATCGGCGATCCTGCTCAACCATTTCGGCTCCGCGGAGCCTCCGCCCCTCGCCCGACTCACGGTCAAGGGTTATTTGGCGTTCTTCGGCGTCGTTCTCGAGGAGGCCCGGATCACCGCGACGGCCCAGGAGACGATTCTGCCCATCCTCACGACCACGCTGGAGGCCTCGCTCACCGCGGCCTCCAGATAGGACAGGCCGGGAGGCGTTCGTGCTGATTCATGCCGGCCGCAGCGCGGCCTTTTTCTAGAAGCCGGCCGGGTGAGTGGCGGTGAAGCTCTGCGACTGCTCCCAGCCGCTGCTGTAGTCGGCCCAGCTCGGGCCGTCGCCGCCACTGTCGGAGGTGTCCCAGCGCAGGCCGGCGATCACGGCGTAGGCGTGGCCGGAGTTGGCGTAGACGGTGATCCAGTTGCCGGCGCCGGCCTCGCCCCAGCTCATGAAGCCGGTGGAGTCGAGCGGGGTGTCGAGGAAACCGCCGCCGTGCAGCGCGTAGCTGACGGCGCCGGAGCAGTCGTAGCCGGAGGACTCGAAGGAGCCGTGGCCGCCGCCCCAGACGTACGGCATGTCGCGGATCGCGTTCGCAGCGGCGATCACGTCCTTGACCTGCTGGGGAGCGCTGGCGGGAGCGGTCGCGCTGCCGTCGGAGTTGAGGATGGCGGTGCTGCCGTTGGGCGCCGGCACCGAGGGCGCCGGGGCCGCAACTTCGGCGGGATCGGGAACCGATGCGGCGGCTTGACGCTGTTCCGCGTCGGCGATGCCGTTCTCGAGGCCGGCCGCACGATCGGTCAGCTGCTGGAGCGTCGCACGACGCTCGGCCCGGGCCTGGTAGAGCTGCTGCTCCTGGGCCTCGAGGGCCGCACGCTGACTTGCGAGCTCCTGTTGGCGGGTCGCGAGGTCGTCGCGGGCGGCGGCGATCCGCTCCTTGGTGTCGGCGAGCTGGGCGACGGTGTCGGTGACCTGGGCGCGCAGGTCCTCGACCCGCGTGACCGTGTCCTCCTGGTACTGGTGGACCCGCTCGAGGTAGGTGGCGTCGACCGACTCGTCCTCCCACCCCGAGGACTCGACGAGAAGCTTGATCATGTCCGGGTCGTCGGACTTGTAGACGCCGACGAGGATCTTGGACAGCTCCTTGACCGCACGGCGGAGCTGCTCGCGAACCTGCTCGAGGTGCTCGCGGCCCTGCTCGAGTTCATCGGTCGCGGAGTCGAGCTCGCGTTCCTTGGCGGCGAGTTCGGCCGCTGCGGCCTCCTCGGCCTGACGCGCCTCGGAGACCTGGCCGATCAGGACGTTGATCTCCTCGTTGCTGCCCGCGAGCTCGGCGGAGATCGAGTCCTGCTGGTCGCGGACGTCGGCGAGCGCCGCCTGCTTGTCGGCGATCGTCGCCGCGGCAGGCGAGGCGTGAAGGAAGACGGCAAGGGCGCAGACGGCGGCGAGGAGCAGCGCCGCTGCGGTCACGAGGTGGGCGGAAGGAGTTCCTGCCCTTGTGTCGAAGAGGTTCGGTCGCATACGTTCAGCCGAGGGAGTCGAAACCCCACTCGGGACGCGGCAGGCTAGACGGCCGTCGCCTCTTTGCAAGCGCTCGCTCACAGATCTGCAACGGATCTTGCGCCCGGCGCGAAGCCGCCGCCCGGTCCCGCCGCCCGGATCAACAGGCTCTGAGCCGAATTGCGTCGCTTGAGGCCCCAGGTCATTCAATGCGTCCCGCGCTGATCGCTCGCCCCGGCGACTTGAGCGCCCGGCAAGTGTTAGCAAGTTATGAGGACGCTAACGGAAAACTCGTCAGCGCGTCGGCGAGCCTGTTACTTCAGTTCCGCCGAGCTCAGGCCGAGGAGCTGACGCGCGATGATCAGAAGCTGGATCTGCTGGGTGCCCTCGAAGATGTCGAGGATCTTCGCGTCGCGGGCCCACTTCTCGAGCAACTCGTCCTCGCTCAGACCGAGCGTGCCGCAGAGGGCCACGCAACGGAGCGCGATATCGACCGAGGTGCGACCGGCCTTCGCCTTCGCATAGGACGCGTGCAGGGAGTTCGGCTTGCCGTTATCGGCCATCCACGCCGCTTCCATCATCAGCAGCCGAGCCGCCTCGAGGTCGGCCTCGAGGTCGAGCAGCTCGGCAGCGGCGGCGCTCTGACTCCGAGCCGGACGGTCCGGATCGACCTCCACCCCGGCCTCGGCCAGTAGCTCCGTCGTCCGCTCGAGGCAGGCACGACCGACGCCGCAGGCCATCGCGGCGACCAGCGGGCGGGTGTTGTCGAAGGTCCGCATCGCCCCCCCGAAGCTCTTCTCCATGTTGATCTCGGGGCTGCCGAGCAGATCCCGAGCGGGAACGCGGCAGTCCTCGAGCAGGAACGCCGCCGTATCGGAGGCCCGGATCCCGAGCTTGTGCTCGAGGCGGTCGAGCTTCAGGCCGGGGTTCGAGCGTTCGACCACGAACGACTTGATCGCGGCCCGGCCCTGCTCCGGATCCAGGCTCGCCCAGACCACGACGAGGTCGGCGCGCTCTCCGGAGGTCACATAGATCTTCTCGCCGTTGAGAACGTAATCGTCGCCGTCGAGGATCGCCGTCGTCCTGATCGCCGCCGAATCGGAGCCCGCCTCCGGTTCGGTGATCGCCATCGCGGCCCATTTGCCCTTGAACCGCTCCTTCTGTTCATCGTCGGCAACCGCCGCGATCGCGGAGTTGCCGAGTCCCTGCCTGGGCATCGTCAGCAGCAGGCCGACATCCCCCCAGCACATTTCCGTGATCGAGAGGACCGAAGCGAGGTTGGATCCATTGCGGTTGCCGTCGTCGCCGTTGCTCTCGGCCTGGCTGACGCCGGCCGCGCCGGCGCCGTCCCCCGATGAACTCGCCTGCTCGATCAGCGAGGCGAGCATGTCCATCTCCTTGGGGTACTCGTGCTCGGCGAGGTCGTACTTGCGGGAGATCGGTCGCAGGACCTCGACCGCCACCATGTGAGCCTGCTCGACGAGCGGCTCGAACTTCTCCGGTACCTCGAGATCGATCATCAGACGAGCAGCGCTCCCTCGATCACGCCGGCAGCCCGCAGGTCGCGGTACCAGCGTTCGACCGGATACTCCTTGACGTACCCGTGGCCGCCGAGCAGCCCGACCGTGTCGGAGCCGATCTGCATTCCCTTGGTACTGCAGAGGTGGCGGGCAACCGCCGTCGCCCTGGCGAAGTCCCGGCCCTGGTCGACCAGGCTCGCCGCACGGTAGGTGGACAGCCGCATGCCCTCGACCTCGATGCCGATGTCGGCGACGTTGAAGGCCACCGCCTGGCGATGGCTGATCGGCTCGCCAAAGGCCTTGCGCTCGTTGACGTAGGGAATCAGGAAGTCGAGTGCGGCCTGCGCCGTACCGATCGCCATCGCAGACCAGGCGATGCGGCCGAGCCGGATGCATTCGGCGTAGACCTCGGGGAGGCCCTCTCCGATCAGGGCGGATGCGCTCAGCTTGATGCCCTGCATCTCGAGCTGCGCGGTTGAGGCAGCTCGCAGCCCGATCGCGGGCTCCGGCCGGGTCAGCAACCCGGCGGTGTCCGCCTCGACGATGAACAGCGCCGGGCCTGAGCCCTCGAGATCGGCGGCGACGATGAAGACCTCGGCCTCGCCGGCCCGGGGGACCAGCGACTTGAGGCCGTCGAGGATGAAGTCCTGACCGTCGAGGCGGGCCTTCGTGGCGAGCTCGAACGGGTCGAAAAGTGGTGTCGGCTCCTGAATCGCCAGAGCGGCGGCGGGCACGTTCTCGCCGACGAGGGCAGGCAGGTAGGCCGCCTGCTGATCGGCGTCACCCCAAAGGCCGAGGGCGGTGCTGACCGCTGCGGGGGCGAGCGTCGCGAAGGCAAGGCCCATGTCGCCACCGGCGAGCGCCTCGGTGATCAGGGCGGAGGTGACCGCAGATCGCTGATCGACCGCACCGCCGAGCTCCTCGGGAACCCCAAGCGCCGTGATCCCCAGCTCGGCGCTCTGAGCGAGCAGGTCCGGGGGAGTTGAGCAGGCCGCATCGGCAGCGGAGGCGGCGGGACGAAGCTTGGCGGAGGCGAAGTCGCCGAACGCCTCGATCATCATCGCCTGCTCCTCCGTGGGCTCGATGTCGAAGCGGCCGGTTCGCTCGACGGGCTTCTGACGCGCCGGTCCCTGTTCGGTGATGCTCATGCCGTCGCCAAGGATAACGCAGATCGGTGTCACATCGACCTATGGCATGAATCTTCCCTCGGCCGATGATCCGATCCGGGTCGGGATGCGAAGAGGGGGGTGAGGTTCGACACCGGGAGATACCTGGTCAACCCGGACCCACTCAACTCGAACTCAAACCCAACCAAGGAGTCAACTGTGCCTCGCAATTCCCTACTGACGCGCTTCGGCGCCGCGGTCCTGATGATCGCCGCTCTGTCCTTCGCCGTCGCCGCGTGCGGCAGCGACGACAGCACCAGCGACGCGACCTCGGCCGAGGACGTCAAGCCCGTCGCCGAGATCGATCCCCTGACGGGCGTCGACACCCAGGTCACCCTGGATGCCGGCTTCGTCGAAGCCCTGACGGCCCTCAAGGTCGCCCCGGGCCCGGTCGGCGATGCCGAGATCACCAAGGACGGCGTCGCCGTCTTCCCGATCACCGGCGGCAACGTCACCTATTACGACCCCGCCTCGCCGGTACGCCCCTATGTACAGGGCGTCATCGACCACGAGGGGAGCGGCCTCAGCCTGACGGCCGGCAAGACCGAAGTCGAATTGACCGACTTCGTGATCGACCCCGGTACCTCCGTGCTGACCGGCACCGTCTCCGTCAACGGCAAGGAAGCGGCAACCGACGCGGTCCTGTTCGACCTCGATGGTTCGACGCTGGCCCCGCTGAAGACGAACCCGGACGGCTCGGCGACGCTCGAGGGCACCACGGTGCTGCTCTCCGACGACGCTGCGGGCCTGCTCAACGACACCTTCGGGATCACCGATCTCAAGGGTGGCCTCGTGATCGGCATCTCGTCGATCACGGTCGCGGGCTAGACCTCGCGAGGGCGGCCTCGCCGCCTGAACCGAGTGCGGATCAACCAACGGCGCCAGATGCCTTTCCGTCTGGCGCCGTTGGCCGTTCCAGCGGCGGCGCCGACACTCGCACCTACGGTGGCGCGGATCCGGTAGCCATGGAGCGCCGGACCTGCGCCACCGGGCCTAATTGGAGCGCAACGGCCTGAGCAGGGCGATCTGGCTGGACTGAGCAAGGAGGCGACCCTCTCGGTCCCAGACCTCGCCGAGCTCGTCGAACAGGCCGTCGATCGAGGCCTCGGCCCGGAAGCGGACCAGGGCGAACGGATCATCGGGGGCGGGCTTGGCGCGGAAATGGATCGTCAGCTCCAGGGTCGGCGCGGGGGCGAAGGTCGTCATCACGCTGAACGGCGCCGGCCACCAGGCATCGGTGAAGAGAGCGATCAGCTCGGGCGTCAATGCGGCGTCTGCGTTGGAGCGCAGCCAACCGCCGGCGACCGCCTCATCGCCCCCCGTGAACGGCTCCGAGCCGAATACCGGGCGCGTATCGAGCTGGCGAAAGATCGGGGGCATCCCCTCGCCAGCGGGCAGCGGCTCGAGTTCCTCCGGCCGTGGCGCCTCAGGGGGCTCCGGCGACCAACTCATCGCCGGCTCGTAGTCGTAGCTGAGCACGCAGAGGCCGAGGGTCACCGTTCGCCCGTCCTGAATGATCCGCGCCGAGCAGGTGCTCGCCGAACCGCCGGATCGCTCCACGGTCACCTCGATCACGGCCTCTCCCTCGGCCGGCGGATACAGGTAGTGAAGGGTCAGCGAACGAGGTAGGCGGCCCTCGTCATCGACCTCGTCGCGAATCGCCCGCAGCATCAAGGCGGCGATGAAGCCGCCGTTGGGTCCGGGAGGCCCGAACCACTCGCGGGTGATCCGCCCCAGGTAACGACCTCCGCCCAGAGAGGCAACGGCCACCGCCTCGGCGAAGCTCGTGTGAGACCCTTCAAACACGGCGCCAGTCTCGCAGGGGTAGGATCTTCGCGTTCGCGTCCCCGATGAGAGGTCGATCGTGTCTGATTCCCGCATCCTCAAGTTCCTGCTGCTCGCTTGCCTCGTCGGCGCATCCGCGGCCGTTGTCGCCTGCGGGAGCTCCGACGACACCTCCAGCGATGCTTCGACGAGCACCGCGGCCGTGTCGCTGGACGACTGCACTCCGGACCAGCTCGACACGCTGACCTCGGGGACGCTGACGATCGGCACCGACAAGCCGGCCTACCCGCCCTACTTCGAGGACAACGACCCGACCAACGGCAAGGGCTTCGAGAGCGCCGTCGCCTATGCGATAGCCGACCAGCTCGGGTTCAGCACCGATACCGTCGAGTGGACCGTCGTCCCGTTCAACTCCTCATATGCGCCAGGCCCCAAGGACTTCGACTTCGACATCAACCAGATCTCGATCACCCCGAAGCGGGCCGAACAGGTCGACTTCTCATCGCCGTACTACACGGCCGATCAGGCGGTCGTCGCCCTGAAGGACTCCGACGTCGCCGGCGCGACATCGATCGCCGACCTCGCCGACGCCAATATCGGTGTCCAGATCGGAACGACCAGCCTCGACGCGGTTACCGAGGTGATTCAGCCGACCAGCGATCCGCAGGTCTTCGACACCTCAAACGACGTCGTCAGCGCACTCAAGCAGGGACAGGTGGACGCCGCGGTGGTCGACACCCCGACGGCTCTTTATCTGACCGCCGTCCAGGTCCCCGACGCAGAGATCGTCGGTGAGTTCCCCGCTCCCGGCGGCGACGAGTGGGGTGCGCTGCTGGCCAAGGACTCCACGCTCACCGCCTGCGTGTCGGCCGCCGTCGACGAGCTGAAGAGCTCCGGCGAGCTCGACAAGATCCAGGAGGAATGGATCAACAGCGCCGGCGGAGTCGCGAAGCTGCAGTAACGACGCCGTGACCTAGATGGTGCAATCGGAGACGGGGAAGCGCGACAGGAGGGCTGAGCGCGCAGCGGTGAAGCGCCGACGCGACCGCAATGGCGTGGCGATCGCGATCGTTTCGTCGATCGTCGTCCTCGGCGGCCTCGCCGCCCTCGTCCTGACCAGCAGCGGCTGGCCGGATGTACGCGAGACGTTCTTCAACCCGGAGGTCTTCAGGGAGTCCTTCCCCGAGATCGCAAAGGGCTTCTGGCTCGACATCCGCGTGTTCATGGTCGTCGAGGTCGCGGTGCTGATCCTCGGACTCGCGGTCGCGCTGACGAGGGCAACCACGCTGCCCGCGCTCTTTCCGCTGCGAATGCTCGCGGTCATCTACACCGATGTCTTCCGCGGGGTTCCGACGATCCTGCTGGTCTATCTGGTCGGGTTCGGGATTCCGGCCCTCGATCTGGAGGGACTTCCGACGCAACCGGTCGTGCTCGGCGCGATCGCGCTCACCCTCTCCTACGGCGCCTACGTCTCGGAGGTCTACCGGGCGGGGTTGCGCTCGGTCCATTCGGGCCAGCGAGACGCAGCCCTGGCGGTCGGGCTGACCGAGCGACAGACGATGCGGCATGTGGTGATCCCGCAGGCGGTCCGAAACGTCGGCCCACCGCTGCTGAACGACTTCATCGCCCTTCAGAAGGACGTGGCGCTGATCGCGATCATCGGGGTGAGCGGAGAGGCGTTCCGGATCGCTCAGATCCAGACGGCGACCGACTTCAACTACACGCCGCTGCTGGCAGCCGCTCTGCTCTACCTGGCCGTGACGATCCCGCTGGCGCGGATTCTCGATCGCTGGGACCGGGGGCGGGTCCGATGAGCGGGGCACCGGTCATCGAGATCAGCGGCGTCACCAAGTCCTTCGACGAGCGCGAGGTGCTGAAGGGGCATCGACCTCGCGATCGAAGAGCACGAGGCGGTCGCGCTGATCGGGGCCTCCGGCTCCGGCAAGTCCACCCTGCTGCGGTGCGTCGACCTGCTGATCGAGATCGACGACGGCGACATCTTCCTCGACGGCGACGTGATCTCCGACCCCGCGGTCGATCCGGTCGCGATCCGCCGCAAGCTCGGCTTCGTCTTCCAGGCCTACAACCTCTTCCCGCACCTGAACGTGATCGACAACGTGACCCTCGGGATGAAACGCGCGTACGGCGCTCTCCAAGGGGGAGGCCGAGGAGTCGGCGCGGGCCATGCTCGCCCGCTTCGGCCTCGAGGGGAGCGAGCTCGAGAGCCCTTCGAACCTCTCCGGCGGCCAGCAGCAGCGGGTCGCGATCGCTCGCGCATTCGCCGCCCGGCCGCGAGCGATGCTCCTCGACGAGGTGACGAGCGCCCTCGATCCCGAGCTCGTCGGCGAGGTCCTTCGTGCGGTTCGCGACCTCAAGGAGGAGGGCGTGACGATGCTGATCGCCACCCACGAGATGGGCTTCGCCCGCGAGGTGGCCGACAAGGTCGGCTTCCTCCACGAGGGCCGACTGGTCGAGGTCGGCCCGCCCGAGCAGGTGCTCGAGCACCCTCAGGACCGCGAACACGCAGAAGTTCCTGCGGCGCCTGCTCGAGGCCGGGCGCGCGTAGATAACCGCGCGACTCGCAGAACCGCGCGACTCGCAGCCATCCGGGCTGCTCGACTGCGCCGGGCCTCCAGCGTCGAATCATCGAACGGGCAGAGTGACCTCGAACAGGGCACCTCCTCCGTCGGCGTTCGCCACGGTCGGCGCGAACGCTGCCACCGTGGGCCGCTGCGACCCCGGCGACGATCGCCAGGCCCGAGGCCGGCGCCGCCGGTCGTCCCGGCCGCGGGCCTCCCCGGTGCGCCAGAAGCGCTCGAAGACGCTCTGCCTCGCTGCCCTCCGGAAGCCCGGGACCGTGGTCGCGGACGCGAAGCGCGACGGTACTGTCGGAGCCGGCGACGGACAACCTCGATCGTCCCCGTCGGCGCATGCGCGACCGCGTTGCCGATCAGGTTGTTGACGACCTGACGGAGCTGATCGGGGTCGCCGAGGACCGACGCGCCGGCTGGGCCGGCAGGCATGCTGAGAGCGATCTCGCGATCTGGTGCGGCGACCCGTGCGTCGGCGCATGCGTCGGCCACGATCAGCGGCAAGGTCGACCGGCTCGCGGCGCAGTGTCACGGACCTCGTCGAAGCGGGCCAGCGTGAGCAGGTCGTCGACCAGCCCGCTCATCCGCGCCGACTCGCTCTCGATTCGCTGCATCGAGCGCTCGAGATCTGCAGGATCGGCGCTCTGCCCCGAGCCGGAAGAACTCGGAGTATCCGCGGATCGAGCTCAGCGGCGTGCGCAGCTCGTGAGAGGCGTCGGCGAGAAAGCGCCGCAGCCGCTCCTCGCTCGCCCGCTGATCGGCGAAGGCCCGCTCGAGCCGCGACAGCATCTCGTTGAAGGCGATTCCGAGCCGCCCGACCTCGGTGCCGCTCGTCGACGTCCTCGACCCGATGGGACATGTCGCCGGCGGCGATCTCCCCCGCCGTCTCCTCGATCCGCGCGAGCGGCCGCAGGCCGACCCGCACCGCCCACCAGCTCAGCGCGGCGAGCGCCGCGAGGATCGCGAGCGTGACCAGGATCTCGATCGTCCGCAGGCGAGCTCAGCGTCGCGTCGAGGTCGGTGAGCGGGATCGCGGCGACGACCGACTCGCCGCCTGGTCCCGTCTGGGTGGTCGACGCGAAAGCCGGAGCCGCCGCCCTCCGCGGCGAACGTCGAGCGGCGAGCGTCTCCTCGAATCCGGCCGCACCGGGCAGCTCGATCGGGCAGGTCGGGGACCGGCAGTTCCCGATCACCGCTGAGAATCCGGCCGGCCACCACCTGGCCCTTCGGCGTCGCGAATCTCCCCGTAGGTGCCGGTCGGCAGCTGCGGGCCGATCGGTCCGCCCGGCTGTTCGGACGAGGCCGCCTCGGGCGGCAACGCCAGCTCCTCGGGAGAGGGCAACCCGAGGATCTGCGAGCCGAACGAGCGGACCACGAGAGGCACGGCCTCGCGCGCCTGCTGATCGACCCGGTCCGACAGGTACGAGCGGAGTGCGACGTAGGAGACGAGCGTCGAGCGCTACCAACCCGACTGCCGAGACCGCGAGCAGGGTCAGGACCAGACGACGGCTCAGCGACACGACGGCCTCAGGATCTCGATCTCGGCAGCCGGAGCGAGTAGCCGACTCCGCGAACGGTGTGGATCAGCGGTCGTTCCCGGCGGTCGACCTTCCGGCGCAGGTAGCTGACGTAGGTCTCGAGCACGCGACCGTCGCCGCCGAAGTCGTAGTTCCAGACGTGGTCGAGGATCTGCGCCCGGGTCAGGGCGCGCCGGCGCGGGTTGAGCATCAGGTATCGAAGCAGCCGGAACTCGGTGTCGGTCAGGTCGACCGGCTCTCCGTCGCGAAAGACCTCGCGCGTGTCCTCGTCGAGCTCGATCGCGTCGAAGACGAGCTTGCCGTCCTCCTCGGTCAGTCCGGCGCGCCGGAGGATCGTCCTGATCCTGGCGACCAGCTCCTCGATGCTGAACGGCTTGGTCACGTAGTCGTCGCCGCCGATGCGTGAGACCTCGAACCTTGTCCTCGGTCGTGTCGCGGGCGGTCAGGAAGATGATCGGAACCTCGCTGCGCCGTTCGGCAAGGCGTCTCGCGACCTCGAAGCCGTCGAACCCCGGCATCATCACGTCGAGCACGATCAGATGGGGACGGAAGGCCTCGAAACGCTCGAGCGCCTCGGCTCCGTCGGCCGCGGTCGCCACCTCGAAGCCCTCGTAGCGAAGCGCCATCGTCAGCAGCTCCGAGATGCTCGGCTCGTCGTCGACGACCAGGATGCGCTGGGCGCCGTCGGCCTCTTCGCTCGAACTCACAGGTAGATCATCCCGGCGTTTCCTGTGAATTTCCTGTGAGCCTGCGTCCGGGCCAGGTCGCCGCAAGCGGCTCGCGGTCGTCGCCGGAGACCCTGCCGTCGGCGAGGCGAACCACTCGCGGCGCATCGGCGGCAATCGACGGGTCGTGGGTGATCAGCACCACCGTCATCCCCGTCTCTCTCCAGAGCTCGCGCAACAGGTCGAGGATCTGCTCGCCCGTGGTCGAGTCGAGGTTGCCGGTCGGCTCATCCGCCAGCAGCACGTCCGGCTCGTTGACCAGGGCCCTGGCGATCGCCACCCGCTGTTGCTCGCCGCCTGAGAGCTCCGATGGCAGGTGCCCCCGGCGGTCGGCGAGGCCCACCCGGGCCAGCATCTCGACTGCCCTGTCGGCTCTGTCGCGGCATTGATCCCGGTCGGGGCGGCGGCCAGCTCGACGTTCTCACCGGCCGTCAGCGTGGGGATCAGGTTGAACTGCTGGAAGACGAATCCGACGGTCCGCAGCCTGATCTCCGCCAGGGTCGAGTCAGCGGCGGTGGCGAGGTTGTTGCCCTCGAATTCCAGGCGCCCCCCCGAGGGCCGATCGAGCCCCCCGAGCAGCTGTAGGAGCGTGGACTTCCCGGAGCCCGAGGAGCCGACGATGACCGTGAACTCGCCGTCGACGATCTCCAGGTCGACGCCGTCGAGGGCGTGGACGGCGGCAGAGCCGTTGCCGTAGACCCTGCTCACCGATTCAAGCCGGTAGAGGACGGGCGCTTCGCTTGACTGATTCATGGTGCCTCTCGTTTCGTCGTGTTGTGTCGAAGGACTTGGGTCGTTCATCCGAGGCTCCTCAGGGCCTCGGCGGGGCGCAGGCGGGCGGTCCGCAGACCACCGATCGCTCCCGCGACAATCCTCCGAGCACTGCCAGCCCGATGGCGGCCAGGATCATCCCGACGCTCACCGGTGCCCCGAGGGTGACGGTGCTGACCGCCGTCGCGGCGGCATCCGCGACGGGTGAGCCGGCCTCGCCTCCCGGGGGTGCCGCGCCTCCCGGGGGGCCGGGCAGGGCGTTGGAGGTGGAGGCGACGGAGGCGTCGAGGCTGATCCCCGCCGCCCCGATCGCCGCTGCGGCGGCGATTCCGATCACGGCTCCCGCCAGCCCTCCCAGCAGACCCTGGGCGACCGACTCGCCCGCAACCTGGCGGACGACCAGCCACTGCCGCCAGCCGATCGCCTTCAGGGTCCCGAGCTCGCGGGTGCGCTTGTTGATCGACGAGAGCGTGACCAGGGTCGTGATCCCGAAGGCGCCGAGCAGGGCGACGATCGCCAGCGCGGTGCCGAGCTTGCCCGACAGATTCTTGGCGTCGACGAGCGACCCGCTGACCTGGTCGGCAACGTCGGAGGAGGTCGTGACATCGGAGCCCGGGAACGTCGATCTCGATCCGGTCGGAGACGGCGTCGACCTCGTCCGCGCCGTCGGCGTTGACCTGGATCGTGTTGATCCGGCCCTGCAGATCGGCCTCCTCCTGAAGCACCCCGAGATCGACGTAGACGTCGGAGACCTGACCACCGACTGCGCCGCTCGAGATCCCGACCACGTCGAAGCTGCGCCTGCCGACGTCGACGGTGTCCCCGACGTCGATCCCCTGCTCGGTGGCGAACGAGCGCGAGACGACGGCCTCGTCCGCACCGGCGATGTAGGAGCCGTCGGTCACCTGCGAGCTGGTGAGCAGGCCGAGGTCGGGATTGGAGCGTGTCGACCCCGGACACGGTCATCGTGTCGAAGTTGATCGAGTCGGGTGCCGCCGTCGGTGGGCGGCGGCGGCGGCGGTCGGGTCCGCGCCGAGCGGTCGCGCTCTGCTCGGGAACCTTTCCGGAGATGTGGATCAGGTTGAGACTGAGGCCGGCGGTTGTCTGCTCGACCCCGTCGACCGCTGCCACCCTGCGCTGCTTGGGGCTCCCCGAAGCTCGTGTCGGTCGAGACGTACTGGAAGCTGTCGAACCTCTCGCCCGGATCGCCGAGGTTGTCGAGCCCGATCGGACCGCCCCCGGCATCGGGAACCGGCAACCCGCCGTCCTCGGTCGATTGCGGTCGGGTCACCGACATCTCGGTCCCCACGCCGGTCAGCGGCTCGAGCACCTCCGACTGGGCGTCATCGAGGCCCGCCGACAGCGATGTGACAGCGACGACCAGGCCGACGCCGAGCGCCAGGGACGTGGCGGTCAGGATCGTTCGGCCCTTGCGGCGGCGCAGCTCGGCGCCCAGGTATCGGAGGTAGAACACGCGGCGGTTCCTTTCGGTGGCTTACGGGGAGCCATCGAAGCCGCCGCACCTGCGATCGGCGCGGGAGTTGCCTCAGAGGAAGCTGAGAGCTGGGGGCCACCCCGGGAGCGGGCGTCGATCCGGACGGGCTGAGACGCTTCCCGGATGGAGGCCGAATTCGGCATCGGTGCGGGGAATTCGAGTTCGATCGAATGGGTCTTCGGATACGGCTCACTCGCTGCCGAGCATCGGCCCACCGTCAATCCCGGCCCCAAGGATGCGACCTGGGCCCGGATCCATGGTTTCCGCCGCGGCTGGAACATCGCGATGCGGAACCTCGATCCGAGCAACGACCGCAAGTTCTACGTCGATGCCCTGACTCTGGAGCGCGTCGACATCCACGTGACGTTCACCAACCTGGTCGAGAACCCCTCCAGCCGCTGCAGCGGGGTCTTGATTCCGGTCTCGGCGGAGACCCTGCGAGGCCTTGACGAGCGCGAGGTCAACTACAGGCGGGTGGATGTGACGGATCGGCTCTCCCCGCGGCCCCGGGCCCGCGCCTGGACCTACCTCGGCCTCGACGACGCTCGCACGCGCTTTCGGCAGGGCCGGAGTGCGGGCAACATCTTCGTCGCATCCGACTACCTGCAGAGGGTCGAGAGCACGTTCCGCGATGCGGGGCCCGGAACGGCATGCGGAGTACCTGGCTACGACCGATCCCGTGGGAGTTCCCAGGCGTGATCTTCGGCAGATCCGTCGGGCCTGAGCGAACTGCTCGCGCCTTCGTTGCCGTACCATTTTGGGTTCGTTGCGTGCCTCTCGGCTTGGGCCGTCGAGAGGGTGCGTGTGACCCGAGATGTGGAGCGCGCGCCCCGCAGAGCCTCCCCCTATCCAAATGATTCACACCGACCAGAACTTCGCCAACCCCGTTGAGGGCCTTCCAGAGGAGGGCTTCGACGGCGTACACGATCCCTCCGTCTTCCACGATGGATGCGGCGTCGCATGCGTGGCCCGGCTGGACGGAGTTGCGATCCACGAGACGATCGATCGAGCGCTCGTCGCGCTCGACCGCCTCGAGCACCGGGGTGCAGCGGGTGCCGACGAATCGACCGGCGACGGGGCCGGAATCATGTTCGGACTCCCACACGAGTTCTTCCGCTCCCGAACCGCCGAGATCGACACCAAGCCGACGGTCCTCCCGGGGCCCGGCCGTCTCGCGGTGGCCATGTGTTTCGTTCGCCGCGACGCCGCCGGCGGGTCGGACGCGATCCAGGACCGGATCGGGGAGTTGGTGGCCGAGGCGGGCCATACGGCGATCGGGTGGCGGCAGGTCCCCGTCGACGAGACCGCCGCGGGCGAGATGGCACGCGATTCGGCGCCCCAGATCAGTCAGCTGTTCATCGGCGCCGGCGACGACGTCGCCGACGATGCCTCGTTCGACCGCAGCCTGTTCGTGGTCCGGCGCCGGGCCGAGCACGAGTTCGGCTCCGACGTCTTCTTCCCGAGCATGTCCTGCCGGACGATCGTCTACAAGGGGATGCTGACGGCGCCGCAGCTGCCGCAGTTCTACCCCGACCTTCGCGACCTCTCGATCGCCAGCACCTTCGCGATCGTCCACTCGCGCTTCTCGACCAACACGGCGCCCAGCTGGGAGCTGGCGCAACCGCTGCGGATGATCGCCCACAACGGTGAAATCAACACCGTTCGCGGGAACGTCAACTGGATGAGGGCTCGGGAGGCCGTGCTCTCCTCCGAGGAGTTCGGCACCGACCTCGCCGACTGTCTGCCGCTGATCGACGAGGGCGTCTCCGACTCCGCCGCGTTCGACCGCGCCTTCGAGCTGATGGTCCTCGGCGGACGCTCGCCCCAGCACTCGATGATGATGATGGTCCCCGCCTCCTGGGAGGACCGCGAGGACATCCCGGCCGATCTCGAGGGCTTCTACCGCTACCACTCCCGCCTGGTCGAACCCTGGGACGGACCGGCCGGCCTCGCCTTCTGCGACGGCCACACGCTCGGCGCGATGCTCGATCGCAACGGCCTGCGACCTGGACGCTGGATGATCACCCGCGACGGCTGGGTCTGCCTCGGCTCCGAGTCGGGGATCTTCACGACGTCGCCCGCCAAGGTCGCGCGCATGGGCCGGCTGCAACCGGCGCAGCTCTTCCTGGTCGACCTGGAGACCGGCCTCGTGCGCACAGACGGGGAGCCCGAGCTCGCGGTCGCGAGTGCCGCGCCCTACGGCGAGTGGTACGCCGAGGGCAAGCTCGGAGTCCGTGAGCTGCCCGATCCGATGGCGACGATCCAACCGGTCGAGCCGCTGCTCAAGCGCCAACTGGCGTTCGGCTACTCCCAGGAGGATCTGCGCACCCTGCTGGCGCCGCTGCTTCGCGACGGCCGCGAGCCGACGGGCTCGATGGGGAACGATGTCGCCCTCGCGGTGTTCTCCGATCACCGGCCGTCGCTGTTCAGCTACTTCAAGCAGCGCTTCGCCCAGGTGACGAACCCGGCGATCGACTCGGTCCGCGAGCAATGCGTGATGAGCCTGCGCACCGACATCGGGCCGCAGGGAAACCTGCTCAGCGACAGGCCGCAGATCGTCAAGCACGTCGAGCTCAAGCAGCCGATCCTCACCGACTTCGAGCTCGAGCGCCTGCGCCGCAACCCCCACAACGCCCTCGAACCGACCACGATCGACATCACCTGGCCGATCGAGAACGACGAGGACGGCCTCGAGACCGCGCTCGAGCGGATCCGGGCGCAGGCGATCGCCGCGGTCGAGGACGACACCACCCTGCTCGTCCTCAGCGACCGGGCGACCAGCGCCGAGCGGGTGCCGATTCCGGCGCTGCTCGCCTGCTCGACCGTCCATCACGCTCTCACCCTCGAGGGGACCCGCCTGCGGGCCGCACTCGTGATCGAGTCCGGTGAACCGCGCGAGGTCCACCATCTCGCGGCGCTGATCGGCTACGGGGCGACCGCGATCAACCCCTACCTCATGCTCGAGACGATGACCATGCTCGACGAGCCGACGGTCGGCCTCAGCGGCCCGCTCGCAGACGCCAACGAGATGGCGATCGCCGGGATCAGCAAGGGCCTGCTCAAGGTCCTCTCGAAGATCGGCATCGCCACGATCCGCTCCTACCGCGGCGCTCAGATCTTCGAGGTCGTCGGGATCGACCAGGGCGTCGTCGACGAGCACTTCACGGGCACCCCTTCACGCCTGGGTGGAATCGGCCTCGGCGAGATCGCCCGCGAGGCGCTCGATCGCCACGCGCGCGCCTACCCCGAGGCCCATGGCCTCGCGCTCGCCGAGCACGTCGAGGAGGCGCGCCTGCCGGCGGCGAGCGAGAAGCTGCTGCCCCAGGGCGGCGTCTACCGCTGGCGCCGCGACGGCGAGCGGCACATGTGGGATCCGGAGACGATCTCCTCGCTGCAGCGCGCCACCCGAACCGACGACGAGGTGGAGGCCCGGGAGTCCTACGAGGAGTTCAGCCGACGGGTCAACGATGAGAACTCCACCCACGCACTGCTCCGCGGGCTGCTCCAGCTCAACGAGGCGCCGACGCCGATCCCGATTGACGAGGTCGAGTCCGCCGCCGAGATCGTCAGGCGATTCTCAACCGGGGCGATGAGCCTCGGCGCCCTCTCACCCGAGGCTCACGAGACCCTCGCGATCGCGATGAACCGCCTCGGCGGCTGGTCCAACAGCGGTGAGGGCGGCGAGGACCGCAGGCGCAACACGCCCGATCCGAACGGCGACCAGCGGCGCTCGCGGATCCGCCAGGTCGCGTCGGGGCGCTTCGGCGTCGACGTCGAGTACCTCTCGCGCGCCGACCAGATCCAGATCAAGATCGCCCAGGGTGCGAAGCCCGGCGAGGGCGGGCAGTTGCCCGGCCACAAGGTCGACGAATACATCGGCGCCCTCCGATACGCGCTGCCCGGCACCGAGCTGATCTCCCCGCCTCCTCATCACGACATCTACTCGATCGAGGACCTCAAGCAGCTGATCTACGACCTCCGCGCCGCCAACCCGGCGGCCGGCGTCTCGGTCAAGCTCGCCGCCGAATCAGGGGTGGGCACGGTGGCCGTGGGTTGCGTCAAGGCCGGCGCCGACCACATCGTCATCGCCGGCCACGACGGCGGCACCGGCGCCTCTCCGCTCTCCTCGATCCAGGGCGCCGGCGTTCCCTGGGAGATCGGGATTGCCGAGACGCAGCAGGCGCTCCTCGACAGCGGCCTGCGGACCCGCGTGATCCTGCAGACCGACGGTCAGATGCGGACGGGGCGCGATGTCGTCATCGGCGCGCTGCTGGGCGCCGACGAGATCGGCCTCTCGACCGCCCCCCTGATCGCCACCGGCTGCATCATGATGCGGGTCTGCCACCTCAACACCTGCCCGGTCGGCGTGGCGACTCAGGATCCGGAGCTTCGAGCCCGCTTCTCCGGCAGGCCCGAACACGTCGTCAACTACATGATCATGGTCGCCGAGGAGGCTCGAATGCTGATGGCCTCCCTCGGAATCAGGCGGTTCGGCGACCTGGTGGGCCGCACCGAGCTGCTCAGCCAGAACAACCGGATCGATCACTGGAAGGCCAGTTCGATCGACCTCAAGCCGCTGCTCGCGGTTCCGCCGAAGGCGGTGAACGCACCGCGTGGATTCGTCAGCGGCGATGCCAAGGAACATCCCGTGGGCGCATCCTTCGACGAGCGCAACCTGCTGGGACCGGCCCAGGCTGCAATCGAGCGCGGCGAGCGGGTCAGCTTTGAAACGACGGTCACCAACATCGATCTCGCCGTCGGCGGGCGCGTCTCCAACGCCCTCGTGGTCGCCCGCGGCGCCGACGGACTCCCGGAGGACACGATCGAGTTCACGCTCAGCGGCTCCGCCGGCCAGACGGCCGGTGCCTGGCTCGCGCCCGGGGTGACGATCAACGTTCACGGCGACGTCAACGACTACGCGGGGAAGGGCCTCTCCGGCGGCGTCCTCGCCGTCCGCCCCCACGAGAGCGCCGGCTACCGGGCGGAGCGGAACGTCATCGCCGGCAACGTGGCGCTCTACGGGGCGACCGCCGGCAAGGCGTTCTTCCGCGGCCTCGCCGGCGAGCGCTTCGCGGTCCGCAACTCCGGCGCCCTCGCGGTCGTCGAGGGGATCGGTGAACACGGCTGCGAATACATGACCGGGGGCTGCGTCGTCGTCCTCGGCCCGACCGGCCGGAACTTCGGCGCCGGGATGAGCGGCGGGATCGCCTGCATCTGGGATCCGGAGCGTGAGTTCGAGCCGAAGTGCAACATGGGCATGGTCGAACTCGAGCCGGTCCATCCCGATGGCAACTACTTCCTCCGCGACCTGGTCACCGAGCATGCCCGCCGGACCGACTCACCGGTCGCGCTCGCCCTGCTCGACCGCTGGGAAGAGGCCGCAGACGAGTTCGTCGTCGTGATCCCGCCCGGCTTCCGAGCCGCCCTCGCCCACACCGCTCCGCCGGCCAAGGGCCGGACGATCAACCTCGCCTGACCGGCGGACCGACCCTGATGGCCAACCCACGCGGATTCCTCGAAGTTCATCGCGTGCCCTCTCCCGAGCGGCCGCCGAACGAGCGCGTGCGCGATTACGGGGAGATCTACGAGACCCTTCCCGAGGAGGAGCTCAAACATCAGGCATCCCGCTGCATGGATTGTGGCGTCCCCTTCTGCAACAGCGCCTGTCCCCTGGGCAACCTGATCCCGGACTGGAACGACCTCGCCCGGGTCGGCGACTGGAAGGGGGCGATCGACCAGCTCCACGCGACCAACAACTTCCCCGAGTTCACGGGCCTGATCTGCCCGGCGCCGTGCGAGTCGGCATGCGTGCTCGACATCGACGACGACCCGGTGATGATCAAACAGATCGAGTACTGGACGATCGACAACGCCTTCAGGGAGGGCTGGGTGGTTCCCCAGCCGCCCGAGAGGCGCACCGGCAAGCGCGTGGCAGTCGTCGGCTCCGGGCCGGCCGGCCTCGCCGCCGCCGACGAGCTGAACAAGGTCGGCCATCAGGTCACCGTCTACGAACGTGACGAGGCCCCCGGCGGCCTGCTGCGGTTCGGCGTGCCCGACGCAAAGCTCGAGAAGTGGATGATCGACCGCCGGGTCGACCTGCTCCAGCAGGAGGGGATCGGGTTCATCTGCAATGTCGACGTCGGCGTCGACCTCAGCGTCGAGCGGCTCCAGGAGGACTTCGACGCGACCGTGATCGCGATCGGCTCCCGCGTCGAACGCGACCTCGAGGTCCCCGGTCGCGATCTTGACGGGGTCCACTTCGCGATGGACTACCTGTACGGCCGCAACCGCTGGGTCGCCGAATCGCAGGGCAGGGTCTCGCGGAAGCCGGAGCGCGAGATCAGCGCCGCCGGCAAGCGCGTCGTCGTGATCGGCGGCGGCGATACGGGCATGGACTGCGTCTCCAACGCCCTACGTGAAGGTGCCACCGACGTACTGCTGCTCGACGTCTATCCCGACGTCCCCGCCGGCGGCCGCTACCCGAACACGCCGTGGCCGATCCAGCCGCGACGCCTCGTCACCACCTACGCCCTCGAGGAGGGCGGGGAGCGCAGGTTCGGCCGCCAGGTGCTCGGCATGGAGGGGGCCGACGGCAAGGTCACCCGCCTGATCGCCCGCGAGGTCACCGGAGACTCGTCCCGGACCCTCGTCGGCGTCGAGGGCAGCGAGTACGCCATCGAGGCTGATCTCGTCCTGATCGCGGTCGGCTTCACCAACCCTCAGCGCGAGGGCCTGCTCGAGGGCCTCGGCATCGACCTCGACCGCAGCGGCAACGTCAAGGCCGGAAGTTTCTCGACCTCGGTCGACGGCATCTACGCGGCCGGCGACGCCCGGGTCGGAGCGTCCCTCGTGGTCACCGCGATCGCCGAGGGGCGCCGCTGCGCCCGGGTCGTCGAGGGTGCGTTGCGATAGATGGCTGGGGATTGCGCGAGGGCTCGTGCGGGTCGACTGCGCATCACGCTAGCGTTGGTTTCATGAGCCCCGACGAGAAACCTGAGGTCGAGATCCCCGCCGATCGGGAGCCGTCGTTCGTGCTCGAGATCGACGACATCGTCGTCGGCGAGGGTGAGGAGGTGGCAGCCGGGCAGATCGTCGAGGTCCACTACGTCGGCGTCGCCTGGTCCGACGGCAACCAGTTCGACGCTTCCTGGGACCGCGGCGACACCTTTCAGTTCGGCCTCGGCAAGGGCCAGGTGATCAAGGGCTGGGACGACGGCGTGGCCGGCATGAGGGTCGGCGGCCGCCGACGGATCACGATCCCGCCGATGCTCGGCTACGGCAAGCGCGGCGCGGGCAGCGCGATCGGGCCGGACGAGACGCTGGTCTTCGTCGTCGACCTGATCAGCGTCCGCTAGTCGCCGAGCCCTAATAAATGACGTAGAGCTTGCGCAGCGTCTCGTGGATCTCCCACGTGCCGGTCCAGCCGACCGGGAAGACCGCCGAGTTGCCGGGGCCGAGCTCCAGCGGCTCGCCGCCGTCGGGGGTGACCGTCATCCGGCCCGAGACGACGTAGATGAACTCGTTCGTCTCCAGGGTCCAGTGCGAGGGGCCCGGCGTGCACTCCCAGACCCCGGAGTCGGCACCCTTGCCGTCCTCCCAGATGCTGATTCCTGCGGTGCTCATCGGCGGGCCGGTCGCCTCCTCCAGCGGGCCCCAGTCCTCGAGCTCGAGATCGGGGCTGGGAAGGAACGTCGTCGGCACGGATGCAGGCACTGGAGTCTCCTGGTCAGTTGGGTTTCGGGCCCGGCGATCCTAGTTGGTCGATCACGGTGAGACGATCGTCATCGTTCGCGAGGAGGTGAAGAACTCGCGGGCGGCCCGACCCTGTTCGCGAGGGCCGAAGCTCGAGCGCCCTTCACCGCCGAAGGGAGCGTAGTAATCAACCCCGGGGGTGGCCGCGTTGACGCGCTGCAGACCGAACTCCAAACGGGAGGCCAGCTCAGCAGCGCGGTCGACTGCCCGCCCGTGGACGGCTGCGACCAATCCGTAGCGGGTCGCGTTGGCCGCCTCGACCGCCGCAGCCTCGTCCCGAACCCGGATCAGCGTGAGCAGCGGGCCGAAGGTCTCCTCCTGGTTGATCTCGTCGTCAGGGTCGTCCATCGCGAGCACAGTCGGCGCGACGAAATGGCCCTCGGCTTCGAGGGGTGCCTCTGCTTGCGCCACCACCCGCCCGCCGCGCTCGCAGGCCCCCGCGACGCGCTTGCCGAAAGCGATCACCGATGCTCCATCGATCAGCGGGCCGACGGTCGTCGACTCGCTGCTCGGGTCACCCACCGACAGCGACGCGACGGCGCCGGCCAGGGCGTCCTCCAACCGATCAGCGATCGAACCCACCGCGATCGCCCGTCGCGTCGCGGTGCATTTCTGGCCGGCGAAGTTCATGGCCCCGCTGACGATCGCCGCCGCCGCCGCGTCAGGGTCGGCATCCTCGAGGACGACGGCCGGGTTCTGACCACCCATCTCCGCCTGCGCAGGAGCGCCGCGGGCGGCGAGCCGCGCAGCGACGGCCAGGCCGGCCTGGGTGGAGCCGGTGAAGGTCGCACCGCCGATGCGCTCGTCGTCGAGCACCCTTCCAAGCTTCGAACCAGGCAGGAAGAGAACGGACATGACTCCCTCCGGCAGCACCTCTGAGACGACCTGCGAAAGCAGGCCGGCAACCGTGACGCCGGGGCTGGCGGGCTTCATCAGCACGCAGTTGCCGTAGGCGAGCGCCGGTGCCGCCTTCCAGATCGGGATGGCGAGCGGGAAGTTCCACGGGCAGATCGTCAGCACCAGGCCGAGGGGTTCACGCCTGACCACCACCTGCGTCCGAGGTGTCGAGCCGGGGTAGACCTCGCCGACCGGATCGAGTGCGGCCTGTGCGTAGTAGCGCAGGATCGCCAGGGTCCTGATGATCTCCCCCCGGGCCTCGACCACCGGCTTGCCGACCTCGCGGACGATCAGATCGGTGAACTCGTCGTTGCGGGCGGCGATCGCCTCGGCAAGCTTTCCCAACGCCTCCGACCGGGCCGGAGCGGAGGCGGCCCACTCGGGTTGAGCAGCCGCCGCCCTCGCGATTACCGTCGCCACCTCGTCGGAGTCGGGGACATCGAATTCGCCGACGAGGTCGCGCGGATGGGTCGGGTCGTGGCTCTGGATCCTCGACATCAGCCGATCACCAAGTCGGCCCAGCGGAGACCGGGTGCGGCCTCGGTGCCGCCCTCCTGCTGCAGGATCAATGCCGTCGTGTTGCAGAGATGGCTTTTCATCGCGGCTGCTGCCGCCGAGCTCGTCGCCGGCGGCGATGGCGATCAGCATCGCCTCGTGCTCGTCCACGATCGCGGGCAGCTCACGCGATTGGCCTGACGGTCGAGACCCCGCGGGTGAGGATCAGGTCGCGGAGCGAGTCGACGTAATCGGCCAGGCGCGCGTTTCCGGATGTCTCGTTGATGATCTCGTGGAAGCGGCGATCGTGCTGCATCATCGTCGATCTCGTCGCCCTTTGCGGCGGCCTCGAGTCATCGCCTCCAGTTCGACCGCTGAGCGCGTCGACGGTCTCCTCGGTCGCCTGCTCGGCCGCCCGGTAGGTGGCGGGCACCTCGAGCAGGATGCGCAGGACAGGATCTCCTCCAGATCATGGACCGAGGTCTCGAGAATCCGGACCCCGCGGTTGCGTTCGAACTCGACCATGTCCCGTGCCCTCGAGGTCGATCAGCGCCTCCCGCACCGGGGTCCGGGAGACCCCGAAGGTCGCCGCCAGCGTCTGGACCGAGTGCAGCGATCCCGGCTCGAGCCGGCCGTCGATGATCGCCTCCCGGATCGAATCCCGGACCCGCTCGGTGAGGCTCGAGTCGGCCTTGATCTCCTGCAGGATCCGCTCGGTCACGGCGCTCCCCGGTCGCGGTCCGAGGTCTGCCCGGTCACGTCCAATCTCGATCCGCTCGCCGGGCTCGGCGGAACGATAGGCGGCCTCGATCACGGCGACTGTGGCGCGGGCCGCGGTCGTCCTCGACGACGGGTCGGCACCAGCCGCGAACGCGTCGAGGATGTCCTCACGACCGACCTGGCGACCGACGCGTCCCAGCTGTCGCGGACGGGATCCTCGGTCCACTTGCCTCCGAGCCGTACTGCGGAGCTGCGGCTCGTCGCGTCAGGTCGCCCTCGAAGTAGGCCTCGCAGCCGACACCGCGGCCATGCCCGCCGTGCCCGACCACGTCGATGCGGTCGTCGAAGACCCCGCCGGGCCGAAGTAGATGCCCTGGATGACGCGATGGCGCCGCTCGCGAACTCCAGCGTCGACCCGAAGCGCTCCTCGGACCGCGGGTGTCCATCGATCGCGGTGACCGCCGTCGACCGGCCCGCCCAGGCTCTGCGCCAGGTAGATGCGGTGGACTCCGGCGTCCATCAGCAGGCCGCCGCCGACGATCTCGGGATCCTCGCGCCAGCCGCCGTACTCGCCGCCGATCCAGAGACGCGCGTAGAGCGCCCGGATCTCGCCGAGGCGCCCCCGTCGATCAGCTCGCCGAGGCGGCGGTGCGGCGTCGAAGAAGAGCTGGTTGTGGGAGACGCCGACCCGACCCCGGCCGCGTCAGCGGCCGCGATGATGCCGTCACAGCCGGCGAGGTCGGTCGCCATCGGCTTCTCGAGCAGCACGTGGCAGCCGTGCTGCGGCGCCGCGACGGCGCGTCGACGTGAAGCGAGTGGGGCAGGCAGATGTCGACGACGTCGAGATCCGCTCGCGGCGAGCATCTCCGCGAGGTCCGTGTACGCCGGAGCCTCGTCGCCGGCGCTCGCTCGCGACCAGGTCCCGGTCGAGGTCGCAGACCGCCGCCAGGGTCGCATCGCCTGCTCGATCGGATCGCCCGAGGTGGTGCTGGCCGATCTCGCCGAGCCCGACGATCGCGGTCCTCAAGCCTTCACGACCGCCGCTGCCCCAGCAGCGCCGCGACCTGCTCGCGGGCCAGCGCCGGCGGCCGCGCCGGGATCGCCGCCGAGCACCTGCTCGTAGTAGCGGTAAGCCTCGAACTCGACCGAGAGCGCTCCTTCGTAGCCGACCTCGTCGAGCGCGTCGAGGAGCTCCGGCCCAGGGCACGCTTGCCCTCGCCGAGCATGCAGAAGATGAAGTCCTCGCCCGTCCATGCCCGGGCGGCCGAAGGCGTCCTTGAGGTGGAAGTGCACGATGCGCTCGCCCCAGCGACGCGATCAGGTCCGGGATCGTGGTCGCCGGTCATCACGAAGTGGCTGGGGTCGAAGGTGACCGAGACCGGGACCGCGTCAAGCACCCGCTGGGCCGTGGCGGCGTCGTGGGCGAGGGTTCCCCAGCAGGGCTCGAACCCGATCCTGACGCCCAGCTCCTCGCCGCGCCGGCAGGCGCGCCTCGAGCGCCGTCGAGGGCGGTCGTCCAGGCTTCCTCGTCGTCGCGTGGGTCGCGCCCTCCTCCCAGAGGTTCGGTCCGGTCAGCGACGTTGACGATCCCGATCCCGGCCTCCGCGGCCGCTCGATCGCCCGCGAGGGTCGTCGCGCAGCGCCTCCTCGCCGCCGGTGACCAGGTCCTGCTGGCAGGCCAGCGCCGAGGCCGGGGCGCAGCAGATCGTCGACGTGGGCCATCGTCCACTCGACCGCGTCGTAGCCGGCGTCGCAGAAGCGAGTCGACGCACCGCGTCCGGCCGGCCAGCTCCTCGTAGTCGAGTGCCGCGATGAAGCTGATCGGCCGGGCCGTCGGTCAAAGCGTCGCCTCGACGTCACGCCAGGGCCCGGCCGAACAGCTCGACCATCTCCACGATCTCCTCCTCGGTGACGTTGACCGCCGGCTTGAACTTGATCGACGTTGCCGTTCGAGCCGAAGACCGGGCCGCTCTTGCCGACCATCAGCCCGTGCTCGAGGCAGGCCGCCATCACCTGTCGGTCTCCTCGAAGGCGCGGCTCCTTGCGTCTCGCGGTCGCGAACCAGCTCGACCCCGATCATCAGCCCCTGGCCGCGGATGTCGCCGATCAGCTTCGAGTCCTGCTGGATCTCCGCGCAGCTCGCTCGACCATCAGGCCGCCCATCCGCTCCGAGTTGGCGGGCAGGTCGTCGCGGACCATGACCTCGACCATCGCCAGCGCCGGCCGCGCAGGCGATCGGGTTGCCGGCCTGGGTGAAGCCGTACTCCCAGGGCAGCAGCTCCGAGTACTCCGGGCGTCGTGATCGTGGCCGAGAGCGGCAGCCCGCCGCCGAGCGCCTTGCCGAGGATGATCATCTCCGGCTCGATCCCGGTTCGCTGCGCTCGCGTACATCGGGCCGCAGCGGCAGAAGGCACCCTGGACCTCGTCGACGATCAGCGGCACCTCGTGGTCGACTTGGCAGATCTCGTGAACCCGCTCGAGGTAGCCGTCGGGAGCGGGGATCATGCCGCCGTTCGCCTGGAACGGCTCGACGATCACTCCGGCCGGACCGTTGGTGTGGCCCTTGTGCGAGCGCGAAGTCGACGTGACTCGGCGCAGGCGAGATCGCAGGTCTCGCGCTCGAGGCCCAGCGGGCAGCGGTAGCAGTTGTAGTTCGGCACCCGCATCTGCCGCGGCAGGTAGCGGTCGAGACCCTTGTTCGATCCTTCGACCATGCCCGGGTTCGACGTAGGTCAGCCCGATCGTGGCGAAGGTGCGGCCGTGGAAGGCGGCGTCGAGGACAGACGAAGTCGGTGCCGCCGGTCGTCCGCATCGCCAGGTGCATCGCGCCCTCGACCGCCGCCGGCCCCGGAGAGCCCGTAGAGCACCTTCGAAAGCGCGCCCGGGGCGAGCTCCGCGAGCTTCTTCGCGAGGTCGGTCCGGGCCTCGTCTCTCGAAGACCGGCGAGACGTAGTCGATCGTGTCGAACTGGTCGACGATCGCCTGCTTGACCTCGGGGTGGCGGAAGCCGAGGTTCAGCACCCACTCGGCCGAGATCGCGTCGAGGTACTCCTTGCCGTCGGCGTCGCGGACCCGCACCCCCTCGCCCGTCGACCAGGCGCCATGTCGACGTCGCCCATGCACTTGATCACGTGGGCGTCGGACTCCGGCGCGGAGCCTCCGGCGGGTCGCTCATCGCATCGTCCTGTTCCCTTGGTCGCTCGCTCGGCTCACTTCAGGGCAGGTAGGCCGGCCTGGGCAGGTCCCAGTGGCCGATGTTGATGCCCTCAGTGTCGGTCGGGATCGACGCGAAAGCATCGAACTCGATCAGGTAGGGCCCGTCCGAGGCCAGCGCCCGCCGACGGCGCCGGCCGACCTCGCTCGGCGTCGTCACCTTCTCGGCGCCGCAGTTGAAGGCCTTCGCGATCGCGACGAAGTCGACCGGCATCAGCTGGTCGCCCTTGCGCGACCGGAACTCGACCGAGAAGCGCGCGGTCCTCGCCGAACATGCCGCGCTGGAAGTCGCGGATCGAGATCCAGCCGGTGTTGTTGAGGCAGGCGATGATCACCGCCGCCCCGGTCTCGGCCGCGACCGCCAGCTCCTGGATCGTCTGCTGGAGGTCGCCGTCACCGGCGAAGCCGACCACCGGCCGATCGGGCTGGGCGAGCTTGGCACCGATCGCCGCGGGCAGCGTGTAGCCCATGGTCGAGTAGCCGCCGGGGCTGAGCCAGGTCCGCGGCTCGTAGCAGAGGAACTCCTGGAAGGCCTGGATCTGGGGGTGGCCCGGCGGAGGCGATCGCGATCGTCTCCCGGGGCGTCGCCTCGCGGACCTCGTGCAGGACCCGGCTGAGCGAGAGCTTGCCGGTCCAGCGATCCGTCAGCATCTCCGGCCACTTCGCTCGCCAGTTCGGCGATCTCGGCCCGGTACTCGGGACGGCTCGGCGCCCTCCGGGCCGTCGCGATCCTCCAGCGCGTCGAGCAGATCGGCGAGTCCCGGCCTTCGCATCGCAGACGGCGCCGACCGCGGTCGGGTAGTTCTTGCCGATCTCGGTCGGGTCGATGTCGAGGTGGACGATCTCGGTCGGCGGCACCGAGAACGACATGCCATCCACGTAGGAGGACGAGGTCTGCTCGGCGAACCGGGTGCCGACCGCGAGGATCACGTCGGCCTTCCGGGTCATGTGGTTGCCGACCAGCGGTCCCGTTCGAGCCGGTGTGCTCGGCGGCGAGCGGATGGTCCTCGGGGAAGACACCCTTGCCCATCATCGTCACGACCACCGGCGCGTCGAGGTACTCGGCCACGGCTCTTCACCTCGGCCGCGGCCTCCGGCTGTCAGACAACCGCCGCCGGCCAGGACGCACCGGGCGCTTGCGCGGCGAGCAGCTTCGCCGCGGCCGCGTCGATCGCGTCGGGGTCCGGGCGCACCGCGCCGCGGGCCGCCCGCCGGGCGGCCGGGTCCGGCACCGGCAGCTCGGTGTCTCGGCCTGGACGTCCATCGGCAGCTCGACGTGGACCGGCCCGGGGCGTCCCGGAGAGCATCGTGTTGAAGGCGCGGGGGAGGACGTCGGCCAGCAGGTCGACGTGCTGGACATCCCAGTTGCGCTTGACCATCGGCTGGATGATCTGGGGGAAGACGTTGTCCTGCTGGCGCTCGAGCTCCTGGAGGACGCCGCGGCCGAGCATGTAGGTCTGCGGGCCGCCGGTGAAGGAGATCAACGGGATCGAATCGACGAACGCGGTTCCCAGCCCGGTCGCGACGTTCATCGAGCCGGGGCCGATCGAGGTCATGGTGGCGAGGGGCCGCCCGCAGGCCCGGTAAGTAGGCGTCGGCCATGTGCGCCGCGGCCTGCTCGTGGCGGGGAGCGATCACCTTGATCCGGTCGGCGCGGTCCTTGAAGGCGTCGAAGGCCGCCATGTCGCCGTGGCCGGGGATGCCGAACACGTAGGGCACTCCCTCTGCGATCAGGTACTCGGCGACGATCTCGCCACCGGTCAGTCCCATCTGCCGCTCTCCTCCTGTCGTCTGACCATCGCCGGCAACCGGGCCCCGGATCTCGCTCGCCGACCCCGTCGACCTGCTCTTGCATGCAGCCGGTAACATGTTACCGGCCGCTCAGGACCTGCGCCGACGTCAGATGCGATCCGCCGCCACCAACGCCGGCGCCTCCGACCCCGTCGGCGGTGCGCTCGCGGGCGAGCTCGCCGCGCTGCTCCGCTCGGCGAGCTCGTCACCGAGGGGCCACGACTGCGCGACGCCTGCAGGACGGGACCGAGCCGCGAGGTGTGCGGGGCACGACCGGAGCGCTGGTCCTCCCCGCCAGCGCCGACGAGGTGGCCGCGGTGCTCGCCTGGTGCTACGAGCAACGACGTCCCGATCTCCACCCGCGGCGGCGGCACCGGCCTCGCCGGCGGAGCGGTCCCCGACGGCGGCATCGTGCTCTCGCTCGAGGGGATGGACGGGATCCGGTCGATCGACCCCGAACTCTGGCGGATGGAGGTCGAGGCCGGGGTCCGAACCGCGAGGGTCCACCGGGTCGCGCGCGAGAACGGGCTTTCTGTTCCCGCCCGACCCGGGCGCCAGCGAGCAGTCGACGCATCGGCGGAAACATCGCCACCAACGCCGGCGGGCCGCACGCCTTCAGGTACGGGGTGACCGGCAGCTGGGTCACCGGGCTCGAGGTCGTCCTGCCTCCCGGCGAGATCGTCAGGTTCGGCGGCGCGGTCCGCAAGAACGTGTCCGAGCTACGACCTGCTCCACCTGATGATCGGCACGAGGGAACTCTCGGGATCGTCACCGCGGCCTGGCTCCGGCTCGTCCCGGCGCCGGCAGGCGCAGACGATCGTCGTCGGCTTCTACGCGCGACGTCGAGGCCGGCTGCGACGCGGTCGCGGACGGTCATGGGCGACCGGCATGCAGCCGGCCGTGCTCGAGTACCTCGACGACGGCGCGCTCGCCGCGAGCATCGGCTCGCTTCCCGTTCGCCGCGCCGCCGGCGATCCGGCGTTCGCGGTGATCGCCGAGATCGACGGCAGCGGCGCCGAAGTCGACGGGCGGCGCCGAGCTCGCCGACGTGACTCCGGATGGGGCGCTCGCGCGATGCGCTCCGGCGTCACGGGCAGCCGCGACGCCCGGGCGCTCTGGGGCTGGCGGGACGGGGTCTCGATCGCGGTCAACGCCCAGCGCGGCGGCAAGGTCTCCGAGGACATCGTGGTCCCGGTCGACCGGCTGGCCGACGCGATCGACGGGACGCGGGCGATCGGCGAGCGCCACGAGCTGCCGGCCTGCTCGTGGGGACACGCCGGAGACGGCAACATCCATGCCTCGTTCCTGGTCGAGCCCGGCGACCGGCGATCGAGCTCGCACGTGCCGAGCGGGCGGCGGGCGAGATCTTTCGACCTGGCGATCGAGCTCGGCGGCTCGATCAGCGGCGAGCACGGGATCGGCAGCCTCAAGACCGGCTGGGTCAGGTCGGCGCTCGGCCAAACGCTCGCTCCGGCTTCAGGACGACATCAAGAAGATCTTCGACCCGAAACTGCTGCTCAACCCGGGCAAGAAGATCCCGCTCCCCGAGCCCTGACACGGCCCGGCTCCGACTGGGAGCGAATGATCGGGCCCGCCCCCACGGCCTGTCGCTGACCGTTGACGGGACAATGGGCCCCGCTTGAGCGGACCACCGACCAAACCCCCCCAGCCGCACCTCGATCCGATTCCCCCCGCCGGAGATCGACAGCGATCCGACCCTGCGGGTGATCGAGGAGGGCTGCCCGCGGCCGCTCCCGATCACTCCTGGCTGCGCAGGCACTCGAAGGGGGTCAGCGCCGTCTTCGCGATCGTCGTCTTCGCCGCCTTGGTGGTCGGCCTCTACAGCAAGCGCGACGCGTTCGTCGACGCACTCGGCGCAGCGTCGTTCGGTGTACTCGCGGCGGCGACGCTTGATGCAGGTGATCTGGCTGATCGGCCGGAGCGAGGCCTGGTACGTCTGCGTCGACGCCGCCGGCGGCGACTGCGGCCGGCGGCCCGCTCTACCGGGCCGCTGCGGTCGGCTACCTCGGCAACCTGCTGAACCCGAGCTTCGGGCTCGCGGTGCGGATCGCCGAGCTCCGCAGAACCGTGCCCGACAACGCGCCCACCGCCGGCGTCCTGGTCGCGGCCGAGATGCCGATCGTCGTGATCGAGATCGCCCTGGCGGGCCTCTGCTCCTTCACGCTGGTCGGCCCGCTCGGAATCCCGTGGTGGTTGCCGCTGATCCTGCTCGTCGTCGGCGTCGGCGTCGTCGCCGGCCTCAGCGGCATCGCCAACCGCAAGCGCCACGGCCTCTGGCAGGGGCTCGCCGTCCTGCGAGGCCTGCGGCATCGCAACACGATCATCGCCCTGACCGTCCTCGCCGTCTCGGCGCAGGTATTCCGCAACTGGCTGGTGCTGCGCGGGATCGGCGTCGACGTCTCGGTCTTCGACTCGATGGCCCTCCTGATCGCCACCGCCGCCCTCGGACTGCTGCCCGTGGGACCGAGCCTCGGCGTCGCCACCACGGTCCTCATCCTCGGCTCCAAGGGCGTCGCTCAGACAGCGGCCGCCGGCGCGTTGCTGACCGCCACCGGCGCGCTCGGCGCGCTCCTCTTCGCCTCGTGGGCGCTTCTGGACCGCTGGCGGACCAGGGGATCCAGGCCATCGACCGCGACAGGCGGTTGATAGCTCTGTTAACTTCTAGTCAACAGCCAACGTTGAGCAGTCGCAGTGATCGAAGGGTGACATGACAGGACTGAGGACCACAACCGCGACCGTGATCGGACTGCTGGCGAGCGCCGTCGCGATCGCCGCGATCGCCGGCTCCGCCGAGGCCAGCGTCAAGAGCACCGGCATGCGAGACGGCCGCTACTGCGAGATCTTCACGGTCTACCTCTCCCCCTCCCCGGTGGCCAGGGTCAACAACACCTTCGGACTCAACAACTGCCGACAGGGATGGTGGGACTCGCTCGACACCGCGGCGCTGGCGGCCGAGCACGATGCCGACCTCGCCCTCCTCAACGGCCCGCGCAACTGGCTGATGGACCGGGTCACGGTCTCCGAGCCCGGGCCGATCGGCGAGTTCGCGGGCAAGCAGCTCCGCGAGGTCGCGAGCATCGATCTGACCAAGATCGGCCTGGCGCCGCAGCCGCCCTTCAAGGAGGTGAAGATCACCCGCGGGACGAAGTTCGTCTTCCTCCACGGCAGGCGGGTCTTCCAACTGATCGATCCGAACGGCCGCATCTACGTGATGCAGTCCTACTCTCAGATCGTCGACCCGGATCTGAGCTACGACCAGCTGCGCGGCCTCCGCTCCCGGATGGGCCTGCCGGAGGGCTGGGACTACAGATCGGTCAAGCTCGGCGAGGAGAACCTGTCCTGCGCGCCAACGGCCAGGCGACGATCATCCAGGACGAGCTCAAGAACACCTACCAGCGGATCTCCAAGAGCTACAGCGAGTAGCCGGACGACCAATCGGGTACAACCGTCGGAGGGGGTTCAACCCGACGAGAGGACAACCAATGAAGACCCGACGCCTTGGATCCAGCGACCTCGAGGTCACCGAGATCTCTCTCGGCTCGTGGCTGACCTACTCCGGCGGGGTCGAGCGCGAACACGACCGAGGCCTGCACGCGCGCCGCCTTCGATGCCGGCATCAACTTCTTCGACACGGCGAACGTCTACGGCGACGGCGCCTCCGAGACCGCCTGGGGGGAGATCCTCTCCGACTACCCGCGAGATGAGTACATCCTCGCCACCAAGGTCTATTTCCCGGTGACCGGAGGCAGAGGCCTCTCCGCGCGAGCAGATCCACACGCAGATCGATGCCTCGCTGGAGCGCCTGCAGACCGACCACGTCGACCTCTACCAGTGTCATCGCTTCGACGTCACGACTCCGATCGAGGAGACGATGGAGGCGCTGGCCGAGGTCGTGAAGGCCGGCAAGGCCCGCTACATCGGCTTCAGCGAGTGGACCCCGGAGCAGATCGAGGCCGGGCTCGAAGCCGCCGACGACGACATCACCTTCGTCTCCTCCCAGCCGCAGTACTCGATGCTCTGGCGAGCGCCCGAGGACGAGGTCTTCCCGCTCAGCGCGTCGCACGGAATCTCACAGATCGTCTGGTCGCCGCTGGCCGAGGGGGTGCTGACCGGCAAGTACCTGCCGGGCGACCCGCCGCCGCCCGATTCGCGCGCCGCCAGCGACGAGATGGGCACGTTCATCGGAGCCCGGCTTGACGATCGAGGTGCTCGAGGCCGTCCAGCGGCTCAAGCCGATCGCCGATCGGGCCGGCCTGACCATGGTGCAGATGGCCCTCGCGTGGGTCCTGCGTCGCGACGAGCTGGCCTCGGCGATCATCGGCGCAAGCCGACCCGAGCAGGTGCACCAGAACATCGAGGCCTCGGGCGTGGAGCTGACGAGCGACGTCCTCGACGCGATCGACGACGCTCTCGGCACCGTTCCCCTGACCGGGACCACGCTGGCCCCCGGCGCAAGCGGGGGAGTCCTGCACCGCTGATCGCCGGGCAAATAGGCTGCCCTCCGTGGGCGGCAAAGCGCAGGCAGCGGAGGGGGGTCGGAGCGCGAAGCTCGAGATCGCGCCGATCGCGTGGCGGATCCTCGACGGCTACCGCTACGAGTGGCGGCTGCTGCTCGGGGCAGGGTTGTTGGTCTTCGTGCCGGTCGGGCTGTTCACGTCGCTCGACCCCTTCGACGGCAACACGATCGACCGCTGGGAGGGCTCCTCCACCGTCCTCATGCTGATCCTGCTGACCGCCCAGGCCACCGTGTCGCTGCTGGGAGCCGTCTTCTACTCGGGCGTGGTCGCCGCCGGCGACGAGGAGCGACAGGCGGGCGCCAAGCATGTGGTTCGCCACGTGGCCACCCACTTGCCGTACCGGGCCCTGTTGGTCGCCGACCTCGGCCTGATCGTGGTGGTCGCACTCGGTTTCGTCGCTCTGATCGTTCCCGGCTTCATCTTTCTCGTCTGGTTCGCGTTGATCGCACCGGTCATCGAGATCGAACGCACCGGGGCACGCGCCGGTTTTCGCCGCAGCCGCGAGATGGTCCGGCCACACTTCTGGAGGGTGGCCGGCCTGATGATCCCGCTCTCGATCCTGCAGTCCTCGCTGGAGGAAGTGGGCGACGGGCTCGGCCACGGCCTGCTCGGCGAGACCTACATCGGGAACCTGCTCGGATCGACCGCCGCCAATCTGCTCGGCTCGCCGTTATACGCGCTGACGGTGCTGGCTCTCTACTTCGAGATCCTGCGGCGGGAGAAGCCGGGAAAGGCATAGCCCAAGGGCGTTCCGCCGCTAAAGCAATACGCCAGACAGTCGATATCGAAGTGTGCCGAAGGAGACTCAAGCGCAGGCGGCGCCGGTGAGCTCGGAGGAGGAGCCACGGGAGGTCAGTGGAGCTACCACGGGGCTCGCCCTTGCCTACGTTGAGCGCAAGGGCGGTCGGGGAGCCGTCGACGAGCTGCTGGAGCGCACGGGACTGACCGACCGGGAGGCGGAGCTCAGGGACGACAACCGCTGGTTCCCCGATCAGTTCCGGGTTGATCTCTTCGAGGCGGCGGCCGTGGTGCTCGACGATCCGCACGTGGCCCAGCGGATGGGGGTGGCCTCGCTGAACGCGAACGTGGGCGTCGCCGCGAAGCTCTCGCTGCGCGCACTCGGTTCGCCGCGGCTTCTGTTCGCCAACATCGGCCGCGCCAGCGCCAAGTTCAACCGCGCCCACCGCATGGACGCGGTCGAGGTGGGCCCCAACCACGCGCGGATCCGCAACCGGCCGCTGCTCGGGACCCCCTACCACGACTGCGACTGCGACTACAACGCCGGACTCCTCTCCTGCGTGCCGGTCATGTTCGGCGGACCTCCCGCGCGAATCAGCCACCCGCGATGCATCGGGCGGGGAGACCCGGAATGCATCTTCGACGTCCAGTGGACATCCGCCGCGCGGCCGGCCGGAGAGGTGACCGCAATCGGCGGTGCTCTTCTCGCATTGCTCGGCTGCGCGCTCCTCGCCCCCGCCCTGATCCCGATCGGTGTGGCGTTGGCGACAGTCGTCGCCGCGGTCGCCGGGTATCGCGCAATCGTCGATCGGCGACAACGGTGGCGGCTGATGCGAACCCAGGTCAACGAGCAGGCGGAGGTGACCGATCTGCTGATGGCTTCGATGCAGGAGCTGGTCGCGGAGCTGCAGCTCGACGATGTGCTCTCCAAGATCACCGCCAACGCGCAATCGGCCGTGGGCGGCGCCGAGTTCGCGCTTTTGGTCGAGGAGGACGGCCGGATGCGATGCCGGTCCTCCTCGGACCTCCCCGACCGGGTGATCGCGTCGCTGGAGGCCTGGGCGGCCAGCCGGGCGGAGCTCAAACACGTCTCGACGCTGATCGAGGATCTCAGCTCCGTCCCCGATCTCGCCCAGCTCCCGACCGATCCCGCGGTTTCTCTGGGTTCGCTCTGCGCCGCGCCGCTGGTCTTCCGCGAGACTCAGATGGGGGTCCTGGTCGCCCTCGGCTCCGACGATGGCTTCCTCCCGCGCGACCTCGAGCTGCTCTCCTCCTATGCAGCGCAGGCCGCGATCGCCCTGACCAACGCCACCCTTTACGAGGCCCAGCAGAAGCTCGCGATCCAGGACCCGCTCACCGGGCTCTACAACCACCGCCACTTCCACGAGGAACTCGGTCGCGAGCTCGAACGCTGCCGCCGCCACGGCGGCGAGCTCGGACTGGTGCTGTTCGACCTCGATTCCTTCAAGCAGGTCAACGACACCGAGGGCCACGCGGCCGGAGACGAGGTCCTACGTGGCGTCGCCAGCGCGCTCGAGAGCACGTGTCGGCGCTCCGACATCTCGTTCCGAGTCGGCGGCGACGAGTTCGCCCTGCTCTTGCCCAGCACCGGAATCAGGGCGACCGGCGTCGCCGCGGCGCGCGCCGAGGCGGCGATCGAAGCGGTCAGCGCAAACGCCCAGGTCTCCTACGGCATCGCCTCCTGGCCGACCGCCGGGCCGACGAAGGACGCCCTGCTCGCGAGCGCCGATGCCGACCTCTACGAGACGAAACGCCGTTCCGCGAACCCGGGTGGCGCGCTGAGGGATCCGGAGACGGCGAGGCTCGCTCGTCACGAGCGGCTCGCGAGCGCGAGCAGGATTGCACTCAAGCTCGCGCCCCTGCACGAGGAGAACGAGATCGCGAGCACGGCCATCGAGGAGCTGCACGAGTCGTTCGGCCTGCATCTCGTCGCGATCCACGTTCTCGAGGAGGACCAGTCGCTGACCCTGGTCGCCGCGGCCGGCATCGCCGCCGAGGATCACGGGATCCGGGCCCGTTCAGCCGAACGCGGCGTGCCCGGACGTGCGGCGACCTCGGGGGAGGCGATCCTGGTCGACGACGTCGCCGGCTCCGCCGATGCGGGTCGCCACTCCGTTCCCGGTGCCGGCTCGGAACTCGCCTCGCCGATCAGAGTCGACGGCGCGCCCTGGGGCGTTCTCGAGCTGGTCCACCAGGAGAAGGAGGAGCTCGATTTCATCGACCTGCTGTTCGCCGACACGATCGCATCGGCGATCGGCGCCGCGATTCATCGCGCCAAGCTCTACGCCGAGCTCGAGGGTGCCTTCATGCGAACGCTGGCGGTGCTCTCCGACGCACTCGAGGCGAAGGACTCCTACACCGCCGCCCACGCCCGAGAGGTCGCCGATCTGGCGGTCGAGGTTGGGGAGGGGATCGGAATGAAGCCCGATCAGCTGCGAACCCTGAGCTATGGAGCGCTCCTGCACGACATCGGCAAGATCGGAGTCCGCAGCGAGATCCTCCACAAGCCCGCGGAGCTGACCGCCGCCGAGTACGAGGAGATGAAGGAGCACACGGTTGTCGGCGCACGGATGCTGGAGCGGATTCCATACTTCACGAACGTCCATCCGTTGGTCCGCTGGTCGCACGAGCGTTGGGACGGGGAGGGCTATCCCGACCGACTGGCCGGCAGCGAGATCCCGATCGGCTCACGGGTGATCGCCGCCTGCGACGCCTTTCACGCGATGACCTCCGATCGCCCGTACCGGAAGGCGATGTCGCCTCAGCAGGCGGCCGCCGAACTCGAGCGCTGCAGCGGCGCCCAGTTCGATCCCGACGTAATCTCGGCCCTCCTCGGCGTGCTGGACGTGCCGGCGGCCGAGGTGATCCAGCTGCGCACCGCAACCACCGGCTAGAGCCCGAGCCGGAAGGGGGCCGAGGTCCGGCTGCCGGTAGAACTGCGGGCGGATGAACATTGACCTCGCCCTGACAACGATCCTCGCCGTGGTCGTCCTCCTACTGGTCCTGGCGCAGTTCAGCAGGATCCCGTATCCGATCCTGCTCGTGATCGGCGGGCTCGGGTTGGGCCTGCTGCCGCCGATCCCCGACGTCCAGCTGGAGCCGGAGCTCGTCCTGATCGTGATCCTGCCTCCGCTGCTCTATTCGGCGGCCTACTTCACGCCGCTGCGCGAACTGCGCCGCAACGTGAAGGAGATCTCACTGCTCGCGATCGGGCTCGTGCTGGCCACGATGGTCGGCGTCGCCGCGGTCGCGCACGAGGTGCTGGGATTCGACTGGGCGCCGGCGTTCGTGCTCGGCGCGATCGTCTCCCCCACCGATCCCGTCGCGGCGACCGCCATCGCCAAGCGCCTCGGGGTCCCGGGCCGGATCGTGACGATCGTCGAAGGGGAGTCGCTGATCAACGACGGCACCGCCCTGGTCGCCTACAAGTTCGCCGTCGCCGCGGTCGTCGCCGGCACGTTCAGTCTGGCCGAGGCGGGGGGCGAGTTCGTGATCAGCGTCGCCGGGGGCATCGGGATCGGGATCGTCGCCGGGGCGATAATCGCCTACGGCCGGCGGCGCATCGACGCTCCGGCTGTCGAGGTGACGATCGCGCTGTTCAGCGGCTACTTCGCCTACCTGCCGGCCGAGGCATTGGGCGTCTCCGGGGTGCTTGCCGCGGTGACCGTCGGCATCTACATGGGCCGACTGACCTCGGTGCTCACCTCCCCGACGACCAGAATCCAGGGCAACGCAGTCTGGGAGATCGTCCAGTTCCTGCTCAACTCGGCCCTGTTCGTGCTCGTCGGGCTGCAGCTTCCGGAGATCCTCGATGGGATAGGGGATGTCGAGACGAGCAAGCTGCTGCTGGACGGCGCGCTGATCGCGGGTACGGTGATGGCGATCCGGCTGCTCTGGGTCTTCCCGTTCAGCTACCTGCCCCGGCTGCTGGTCGGGAAGGCGAACCGCAAGCCGGCGCCTCCGTGGCGCAATATCCTGATCGTCGGCTGGACCGGGATGCGCGGTGCCGTGTCCCTCGCCGCGGCGCTCGCATTGCCGTTGATCACGGACGCCGGTGATGCCTTCCCGGAGCGCGAGCTGATCACATTCCTCACCTTCTCGGTGATCCTCGCGACGCTGCTGATCCAAGGCCTGACGCTACCCCCACTGATCCACTTCCTCGGCGTCGACGACTCCGACGAGGCGCTCGAGCTGGAGGAGTTGGAGGCGCGCCGGCGGGCGGCGGAGGCGGCGCTCGCAAGGCTCGAAGAGCTGACCGGCGAGGATTGGGTGATGGACGACACGGCCGAGCGGATACGCGGCGTCTTCAGCTACCGACACCGTCGCTTCTCGGCACGGATCGACGACGGGGACGGGAGGAGCGAGGTCTACGAGGCGCGCTCGGAGTCGTTCCAGCGGCTGACCCGTGAGTTGCTGGAGGCCCAGCGCTCGCAATTGATCGAGATGCGAAACGATGGCGAGATCAACGACACGGTCCTACGCGTCCTCGAGCGGGAGCTCGACCTCGAAGACTCCCGCCTGGAGATCTAGCCCTTCGCATGCGCATCTACCTCCTCCGCCACGGCGAATCGCTCTCCAACGCCGCGCCGCACACGCTCGCCCTTCCGGAGGTGGAGGGCGATCGGCTGACCGAGCGCGGGGAGCTTCAGGCCGAGGCCGCCGCGGCGAGGATCGCCGAGCTCGACATCGAGCGGATCGTCTGCAGCCCGCTCGGACGGGCGCGACAGACCGCCGCGGTGGTCGGCAAGTACGCCGGTCGTGAGCCCGAGATCTGGGACTGGATCCACGAGCTGCGAGAGCCCTCCGACTACCCGAGCCTGCCGCGGGTCGAGCAGGAGAGGCAGCGCTGGTCGAATCGGATGGCCCGCCACGACGACCCCGACTTCGTCCCCGGCGACGGTGAGTCGTTCAACGACCTGCTCCGCCGGGTCGAGCGGGCCCGCTCGCAGCTCGTCGCCGACGACATCGACCGCACCCTCCTCGTCGGGCATGGGATCTTCTGCCGGTTCATGTTCGCGCGGACCCTGCTCGGTGAGGAGTTCGGCCCCCGGCACACCCCCTGGCTGTGGCGGATCGGGTCGCTGAACTGCGGGCTCTCGACCTTCGATCACGTCGTCGGCGGAGGCTCGGACGACCCCGCCGACATCAGCGGCTGGCGCTGCGTGACGTGGATGGCGCCGACCATCGGCCCGGAACTGGCGACGGGTACGGGCGGGGTAGGACCCGGCGCCTAGTCCACCAGCAGCGGTTCCAGGAGGCGAACCGCCGACGCCACCACGTCGGCCTGGGGAACCTCGGGGTGGTCGGCCCACCAGAGCACCAGCCCAGCGAGCCCGGCTCGGATCATCTCCGCGGTGGCGGACAGCTGCGTGGGCGGGATGGTGGCTCCCGAAGCCTCCAGGAAGCCGGCCACGACGCTGCGCGCCCGCTCGTACACCTGGCGCCTGAACGCCTCGATCCCCTCGCCGCCCCCGGCATCGCGGAAGAGCATCTGCCAGCCGTGGCCGTTGGCCCGCGCGTAACCGAACCAGGGATCGAGGATCGGGTGCAGGTCGACCCTCCCGCCCCGATCGCGCGGGACCGGGCTGACGAACCCCGGCATATCGTCGCTGTGCCGAACGAGCAGGGACATGTAGAGAGCCTGCTTCGAGGCGAAGTGTCGGTAGAGGATCGGCTTCGTCACGCCGGATGCCTTCGCCACCTCATCCAGCGTGGTCCTCTCGTACCCGCGCTCCGAGAACAGTTCGGCGCCGGCCCGAAGGATCACCTCGCGACGCCGGTCGGCGGGCATCCTCGACCTCGTTTCTCCGCCGCTCGTCATCCGTTACGCTATGTTACCGATAAGTAACAACGGAACGCCAAGCCTGGAGCAGCCAGCATGAGCCTGACCGAGCCGACCAGCGACCCAGTCCATGGATCCCGGTACGCCTTCGAGACGCGAGGGGAGGACCTCTACGTCGAGACGTGGCTCGAGCCGGGCGGCGGGCTTCCCGAACACCTCCACCCCTCCCAGCTCGAGCGCTGGTGGGTGATCGAGGGCAGCGTCGTCTTCCAGCTCGGCACCAACAGGCGCGTGATCGGCCCCGACGATGGTGAGATGGTCGTCGAGCCCGGCGTCAAGCACTCCCTGCAGAACACCGGGACCGACGAGGTCCATCTCGCATGCATGGTCCTCCCCGCCGGCCAGCTGCAGGCGTTCCTGACCGACAGCGCAGCCGCCGCGCGCGACGGCATGTTCATGCGCGGTGGGGTGCCGAAGAGCCTGAAGGGGGCCCAGTGGGCGGCCGGGTTCCTGAAGCAGCACCGGGACGAGGTCGTGATGAGCTTCCCGCCGCAGATCGCCCAGCGGGCGATGGTGGCGCTGCTCGCCCGCGGGTGATCTGCAGACCTAGGCGGCCGGCTCGAGCACGAACACGTGAATCGTCCGGTGGGACGCTCGTCGTTCGTACTGGGAGAAGCCGGGGTAGATCTTCAGGCCCTCCTGCCAGATCCGGGCGCGACGCTCGCCGTCCACCTCGACGGCCTGGACCTTGCGGATCTCCTCGTCGACACCGACCTCGGCCTGCGGATCCTTGCTGAGGTTGTAGAACCAGGCCGGGTTGTTCTCCTGGCCGAAGTTGGATGCGATCACCGCCAACCCCTCAGAGGTCGGCAGCCCGAGCACCGGAACCGTTCTGCGCTTGCCGCTCTTCGCGCCGACGGTGGTCAGCATCAGGATCGGGAGACCCGCGATCAGAGCGGCGACCGTGTACCGGCCCTTGGTGGCCCGGTAGAGCGGCCGATCGAGGTGGTGGGCCGCGCGCGAGAAGACCCAGGCTCCGGGGCCGCTGGAGGCGAACCGGCGAACGGCTCGCTGAGCCAGGTTGGCCTGGTCGAAGGTGATCGCTTCCGGCGGTTGGCTCTTGTAGCCCACGATCACCCATCCTTACCGATTCAGCGATGATGCGCCACCGATGAGTGAACTACCGGAGCATGTGCAGCGCAATCGCGCCGAGTGGGACAGATGGGCGAAAGACTTCGAGGGTCCGGGCCTGGACAACTGGCGCAGCGATGAACCGAGCTGGGGGATCTGGGGCGTCCCCGAGGCCGAACTCGGCGTCCTCCCCTCCGACCTCGAGGGTAAGGACGCGATCGAGCTCGGATGCGGGACCGGTTACGTGTCCTCCTGGCTCGCGCGGCGCGGTGCGAGACCGACCGGCATCGACAACTCCGAGGCCCAGCTCGCGACAGCTCGCCGGTTTCAGGAACAGTTCGGCGTCGAGTTCCCGCTGATCCACGGCAACGCCGAGCAGGTGCCGCTGCCCGACGCGAGCTTCGACATCGCGATCTCCGAGTACGGGGCAAGCATCTGGTGCGACCCCTACCAATGGATCCCGGAGGCAGCGCGACTCCTACGCCCGGGAGGCGAGCTGGTCTTCCTCGTCAACTCGGTCCTGCTCATGCTCTGCACCCCCGACACCGAGGGCGGCGAAGCGGAGGAGCGCCTATTGCGCCCCCAGTTCGGCATCCACGCCTTCGAGTGGTCCGAAGACGACTCGGTCGAATTCCACATCCCCCACGGGGAGATGATCGACCTGCTGCGCGACTGCGGCTTCGACGTCGAGCAGCTGATCGAGGTCAGGGCGCCGGAGGGCGGGCAGACCAGCTTCCCACTGGCCTCCCTCGAGTGGTGTCGGAAGTGGCCCTGCGAGGAGATCTGGAGAGCCCGGAAGCGAGCTTGAACCGCCCGCCTCCGGCCTCACCCACCCCTACTTCTGTGCCTCGATCAGCTTGCTGATCCCCGCCTGGCAACCCTTCACCTTTTCGGCGTAGGCGTAGAAGTAGCCCTTCATGTAGCCGGTGTTGCCGGTCGACCACATGTACTTGTCGCCATTGGCCTGGGCGATGTCGGAGCCGATCCGCTTGTCGTTCTTCGGGTCGGCCCCGTTGCCCTTCTGCTTGTAGAGCGTCACCTCGCGACCGTTCGCGCACTTCGACTTGTCGCTCTTGACGTAGCCGTAGAAGCCACCCGACTGCGCCTTGATCTTGACCTTCGTCTCGGCGCCGCCGCCGGCGAAGGCAGAACCCGCGAGCAGCACTCCGGTTACGACGACGAGAACGGCAACGGAAAACTTCTGCTTCACGGTCTACTCCTTGGTTGTGGGCTCCGATTCAAGGTAGCGCACGGCTCAAGGTCGACCCGTCAAATGGAGGCGGCCGGTACTGCCCCGGCGTCCGCGAAGGACGTCCCGATGCGTCAACGAGCGTTCCCTCAGAGTCCATCTCGGCATCCAGCTCGGTCAATCCGAGGGGCACGTTGCCGGCGCCAAATCCTCCTGTTGATGTCCCCAACCGACCGAGGAAACTGCCAGCGGGTGAGCCCACATGTTGAAGCCGCTACCCGGGACGTGGGCTGCCCGAGGCGACTGCTCTCACTTGCCTAGATTAGGCAGCGAGAGCGAACTCGTGAGAGTCCGCACTTATGGTTTTTCCTGGGCTTTTTAACGAGGCCGGCCCAGGCACCTCGACTCGCAACACCGGGACGAGAACCGTTCACGTCGATTCTGTTTCGCCCCCTATGTATGTGTCTATGTGGGAACCAGTGTAGTCGCCCGGCACGGTTGCTCCAACTAGCGGTAGGTTTTGGGGGATGGGTTGCCTCGTCGTCCTCTTCGCGCTGATCTCGCCGCGCCTGGCGCTGTTCTTCATCGCGGTGTTCTCCGATCTCCTCAGTCGCTCCTTCGACTCCTGGTTCATCCCGTTCCTGGGCTTCTTCCTGCTGCCTTGGACGACGCTCGCCTACGCCTGCATGTGGAGCCTCGGCCGTAGCGAGGTGTCGGGCTTCGAGTGGTTCATCGTGATCCTCGCCTTCCTCGCCGATCTCAGCTCCTACGGTCTGATCGGCAACCGCCGGCAGTCCGCCGCTCGCTGAGCGCCGCCCGGTCAGCCGCTGAGCTCGGGAATGAAGCGCTCGAGGTGAGCCTCGATCGTCTCGCGGACCCAGCGACGTTCCTCCACCGAAGCCATTCTGTAGCGGCCGAGCAGCATCGACTGCTCGTCGATCGGCAGTCCCGAGATCTCCCAGCGGACCGCAAGGCGCTCGAATAGTGCCTCCTCCCTCCGCTGCCAGGCGTCCTCGACTGACGCGGCGGAACTCGTCGGCGGCTCCTCGAGCTTGCGGATCGACCCCGCGCTGAGCACCTGGCGCAGCGTCAGGATGTTGCCGTCGGGGTCCGCATACTCGCTCGTCGGGAGCGGTTCGCGGCGCCTTCTCTGCTTGCGCTTCGCCACCCTCGACTGATCAGACGGTCAACCGCGACTTGATCTGGTCGAGGAATTCCTGTGGGAATCCGGGGATGCCCTCGAGCTCGTCGATCGAGCCGAACCGCCCCGAACGCTCACGATGGGCGAGCACCCGACCGGTCTGGGTGACCGAGAGGCCGACCTCGCGAAGCTGCTCGAAGGTGGCATCGTTCAGGTTCAACGGAAGGAACTGGACCGATCGCATCGACGAGGGGTCCGGCAGGGGTGGCAGCGACGAGGACGATTCCTCCGCGGATGCGGCCGGGGCCGGCGGCTGGGGCGGCTCCAGGGGAGGCAACGGCTCCGGCGAATCCGACGCGGAGCCCGGCTGGGGCTCGGGAGCCGGCGGGGGCTCTGGGGGCGTAGGCGCAGGTGGTTCCGGGGCCGGCGGGGGCTCGGGGGGCGTAGGCGGTTCGAATGTGGGTGGTGGTGGCGGGGCGGGAGGTTCCGGGGTGGGTTCAGGCACGGGCGGCGCCGGCGGCGACGCGGGAGGCGGCGAAGATGCAAAGGCCGGCGGCACGGCGGGCTGTCCCGGCGACGGTGCCTCGAATGGACGGGCAACCCCGGAAACGGCCTCGCGGGCGCGACCCTCGGCCTCGCGGGCGCGCTGCTCAGCGTCGTTGATCCGTCCGAGCATCTCCTGGAGGCGGCGCTCGCGCTCGGCCTCCTGGGTGCGAAGTTCCGCGAGACGCTCGGCCCGCGCCGCGCGCTCCTCGGCCTCTCCGGCCTGGGACTCGATCTGGTCGAGCCGGGCGCGAGCCTCCTCGAGCGCCCGCTCCGTCTGCTCCCGTTTCTCACCGATTCGCTGCTCGGTCTGATCGAGCTCGTGGACCAGTTCCTGATCCCGCTGGCGTCGACGGTCGATCTGCTCGTCGGCGATCCGCAATTCATTTGCGAACGGGTTCGCGTTGCTGACGGCATCGGCATCCTCTCGCCGAGCCTGATCTTCGGCGGCAAACTCGGCACCGGCAGCCTGGCCCTCCGCCGCCAAACGGATCCCTTCGACCTCACGAACCCGGCGCTCGGCGTCGGCGTCGACCTGCGCGGATTGCGCCCGCACGAGAGCATCGTCCTCGCGCTGCTCGGCCGCCTCGAGCCGCCCAGCGGCCTCGGCAGCCGTCGCCAGGGGCTCGGAGGGCGTCACCACAGGTGGGGGCGGCGAGATCTCGGGCGGGGGTGGCTCGAGATCGGGGGCTGCGGGATCCGGCGGCGGGGGCGAAGGTGCCTCAGCTGCCGGCAGGGCTGCCGGCGGCGGGGGTGGAGGTGTCTCAGGTGCCGGCGGGGGCGGAGGTGGCGCGCCGGTCGGCGGTGGGGGTGGCGGTGCGGGGTCGTCTCCCGAGCGGGAGATGGCAACTCCGGCGCCAGCCGCTGCGGCGGCAGCGGCGGCAGCGCCAAGGGCCATACGCGGATCGGATTTCGGCTCACCCTGCGAGACGGGAGAGGGGACGGTGGGAGCCGCCGCGGGGGTGGGGGGCGTCGGAGCAGCCGGGGGCGGCGACTTCGCAGACGGTGCCGCCTTGCCCTTCTCGGCCGCGCGGGCGGCCTTCTTCGCCTCGACGGCACGGCGGCGCTCCTCGCGCGCCTGGTTGCGCTGTGCCTTCGCCTCCGCCTTCCTGGCTTCGCGCTCGAGCCTCTTCTGCTCGCGCTTGGACCGGGCCACGGGGGCCGGCCCGGCCGGCGCCGCGGGTGCAGGTACATCGCTGGCCGGGCTGGCCAGACCCGCCGCCTCCGCTGCGGGTGAGACCGGCGGCGAAGGGGGGGATGCGGGAGGGGGCGGCGGCGTGGCGCCGACAGCCCCGCCCTGCTTGCGCATCGCCTTCTGCTCGGAGCGCTGGCGCTTCTGCTCCTCGCGGGCGGCTCGCTGGCGGGTCTTCTCCTCCCCGCGAAGGCGCTTCTTCTCCTCGCGCTCACGCTTCTTGCGTTGCGTGGGGCTCTCGGGAGTGGTGGGAGCTACCGGTATCGCGGGCGAGGTCGGCTGACCGAGGGGCGGCGGGGCACTGGATGCAGGAGGCGCCGGGGCGCCGGCGGGGGGTGGTGGAGGCTGCCCGATACCCGGCTGCCCTGGAACCGTTCCCTGCTGTTGATCCTGCTCGCTCACTGACGTTCCTCCGTGTTGCGGCTCCGACACCGACATTGAAGCAAGGGGAGGCTCACTTGTGGAGGTCGCGCAGGTGGTCCTGAACGGGAGCGTTCAACGCCGACGATGCTTCATCTCCCGCTCGACATCGCGGGCCACGTCCCGATCGCGGATCTGGCGCCGCTTGTCCTGCTGCTGCCTGCCCCGAGCCAGCGCCAACTCGACCTTCGCCCGCTTGCCCTTGAAGTAGATGCGCGTCGGAATCAGCGTCAGGCCCTTGCGCTGCATCCGCCCGATCAATCGCTCGATCTCCCAGCGGTGCATGAGCAGCTTGCGGGCCCGCTCGGGATCGTGATTGTCACGTGCGGGTGGGTACGGCGGGATGTAGGCATCCCGCAGATAGACCTCGCCCTCCTCGATCACCGCGTAGGAATCCTGGAGTCTCGCCTTGCCGTCCCGCAGCGACTTGACCTCGGTTCCCTTGAGGGCGATTCCGACCTCGAACGTCTCCACGGTCTCGTAGGAGAACCGCGCCGCCCGATTGGTTGCGACGTCCGGTCCGCGATCCTCGGCGGCCTCGCTCACCTGCGACCGCCCGGCGTCTTGGAAGGGCGGCCACGGCCCCTCGACCCGCCCCTGCCCCCGGTCGACCCCTTCTCGCGCGGGGTCCTCTCCTCGGCGGCAATCAGGTCCACCCTGCCGCGCGGGGCCTCGATCGAATCGACCTTGACCTCGATCGAGTCCCCGATCCCGACCCTGCGACCGGTCTTCATGCCGATCAGCGCCGACTCGATGTCGTTGATCTCGAAGCGCTCCCCGGGCATCCGGCGGGCGGGGAAGAAGCCTTCGTATACGTCGGAGTGCTCACCACCGAACAGGATGAAAGCACCTGCCGAGATGACGCCGGAGACCTCTCCCTCGAACTTCGTGCCGGAGCCGCGCTCGTAGAGCTCCCGCTGAAGCAGAAAGGATGCGCAGACGTCGTCGCCGTCACGCTCGATCCGCATCGAGTCGCGCTCCTTGTCGGAGCAGTAGACGGCCGCCGCCGAGACCTCATGAACGTTCGGGGGCTCCTCGCTCGCGTCGACTATCGAGAGCAGACCACGGTGGGCGATCAGGTCGGGATACCTGCGGATCGGTGAGGTGAAGTGGGCGTACGCCGTGCTGCCCAGCCCGGCATGGCCTTCGTTGGACGGGCTGTAGCGGGCGGGCTTCAGCGATCGCAGCACCAGGGAGGAGAGGCTGCTCGCGCCGTGACCGCGCCGCTTGGCCTCGGCGGCGACAAGCCGGCTTGCCTCGACCGTCGCCCGACCGGCTTCGGAGGGACCGGCGTTCCGGTCCAGCGAGGGCGTCGGCACGTCGAGGGAAGCGAGCTGTTCGATCAGCACCTGAACCCGCGCCGGGTCCGGTTGCTCGTGCACCCGGTAGAGGGTCGGTACGCCCTTGCGCTCGAGCAGGAGCGCGACCTGCTCGTTGGTCAGGATCATCAGCTTCTCGATCAGCCGATGCGCCTCGGTCTGGACCAGGGCATGCGCACCCGCGACGTCTCCCTCGGGGGTGAAGGTGAACTCCGGCTCCGACCCGCTGACCTCGAGGCCCTGGCCGGCCGAGAGAGCGGCGATCGCAGCACTTGCCGCGCGGGCGGTCTCGATGGCCGAAGAGACGGGATCGGGAGCGCGCTCGGTGCCGGCGAAGATCCGGTCGAGGTGATCGTAGTCGAGGCGGATGTCGGAGCGGATCAGCGAGCGGTAGAAGCTCGCCGATCTGGCCTCGCCGGCGGCCGAGAGCTCGATCTCGGCGGTCACCGCGAGGCGCTCCACCCCCGGCTTGAGGCTGCAGGCCTCGCTGCTCAGCGATCCGGGCAGCATCGGGCTCACGGTCCCCGGCGCATAGGTCGAGTTGGCGCGCGAGAGCGCCTCTCGGTCGAGGCCGCTCTCCGGCTTGACGTGTGCGGCGACGTCGGCGATGTGGATCCAGACGCGGAAGCCGTCCCCTTCCCGCACGGCCGAAACCGCGTCGTCGAAGTCCCGCGCGCTGGCCGGATCGACGGTGAAGGTCGGCTGGGCGGTGAGGTCCCTCCGTGAGCCGGGGTCACGCTCCAGCCGGGCGATCGAGCTGCGTGCCTCCTGCTCGAGACGATCGCGAAAGGTCGGGCGGAGACCCCGATCGGCGACCAGGGCCGTGACGACGTCGCGGGCGTTGTCGGCACGCCCGAGGTCGACGATCGGCTGACCGCCCCGGCCGTCCATCCGGCAGAGGGCGATCCCACCCTCGGCGACCTTGACCCGGCCGCGAGCGAGGCTGACCTGCGGTCCGCGGTCGAATAGGGGCTCGCCGACGTAGAACTTTCCACGGCGAGCGACGATGAGCGCCCGTGGGCGCGAGGGGTCGAGGGGTTCGGGCATCAGTTCCCCTCTAGCTCGGCGGCGACCTGCTGGAGGCCGGCATCCAAGACGGCGTCACCGTCGTCGGTGTCCTTGTCCTCCACGCGCTGGTCGGGAACGACGCCCTTGCCGAGGATCGACGTCCCGTCCGCGGTCAGGTACTCGCCAACCGTCAGATCGAGCGCTCCTCCCGCGTCGAGCGGGATCACCTCCTGGAAGACACCCTTGCCGTAAGTGCGCGTGCCGATCACCGTGGCGAGATCGTTCTCCTGGAGCGCCGCGGTCACGATCTCCGACGCCGAGGCGGTGTTGCCGTCGACGAGGACGGCGATCGGCCCGATATCGGTCAGTGGATCCCCGGTCGCTTCGAAGGTCTTCTCCTTCCTGGCCCGGCCCTCGATCGTCACCACTGGACCCTCCTCCTGAAAGATCGACGTGACCAGCACGGCCTCGTCGACGAGGCCACCGCCGTTGCCGCGAAGGTCGAACACCAGGCCCTCGGCCCCCTTCTCATCGAGCTTCGCGATCTCCTCGCGGAGCTCCCCATGGGCCCCACGGGTGAAGCCGGCGAGGGCCACGTGGGCGATCTCAATCCCATCGCTCTCCTCGATCTTCCCGGTCACCGCGGGAATCTTGACGTTGGCGCGCTCGACCTCGACGTCACGGCGCTCACCCGTCTGACCGTCGACGACGGTGAGTTCGACGCTCGTCCCCGGGGGACCCTTGATCTGCGCGGCCGCAGCGTCGGCCGACACGCCGGCGAGCGACTTGCCGTTGACGCCGACGATCAGATCGTCCACGCCGATGTCGGCATCCTCGGCCGGGGCGCCCTCGAACACCTGAGCGACCTCGAGGCCCTTCTTGGTCTCGCTGACGGTGACCCCGATCCCGGAGAACTTGCCCGAGGTGGAGGCCTGGAAGCGCTTGAAGGTGGCGGGGTCGAAGTAGTGGGAGAACTTGTCGTCGTTCTCCTGGCTGATCCGCTTGACCATCCCTTCGATCGATGCGTTCTGCAACTCCTCGGAATCGGTCGGCCGGAAGTAGGAGTCCTCGATCACCTGCTGCGCCTCAGCGGACCGGCTCTGCTCACCGGCCTCGGGAAGAAGGTCCTGGATCGGGCCGACGAACGCGAGTAGGGCAACGGCGATCGCCGCGCCTGCGAGTAGGCCGGAAACGAGGGTCCAGAGGCGGCGCGCGCGGCTGCTCAAATGCGGAGGAAGCGGCGCAGCGTCACTCCGCTGCCAAGCGCCGCGACCACCATCGCGCCCATCACCAATGCGGCGATCAGGGGTCCGAAGGAGATCGTGTTGAGATTCTCGACCAAAGCGAAGTTGTCTGACAGCGGGTCGACGATGGTCACCTTGCCGAGAAACAGTATGCCGACTGCGATCAACGCGCCGAACAGTCCCACCACGAGACCCTCGATCACGAACGGCCAGCGGATGAACCAATCGGTCGCTCCGACGAGCTGCATGACCTCCACCTCGCGACGGCGCGCGTAGATCGAGAGCCGGATCGTGTTGCCGACCAGAAAGAGCGATGCGACCGCCAGCAGAACAGCGATGACGGCGAGCAGGATCTTGACCGCGCTGGTGACCTCGCGGATCTGCTGGGTCTGATCGCCGGTCACGATGTCGTCGATCGCAGCGCTGATCGGCTGCGGCTTGCCGCTGGAGTCCGGTGGAGACAGCGCCGTCTGGACGGACTCGAGGTTGTCGGGGCTGTCGAGCTTGACGTTGAACGCCGGTGGCAGCGGGTTCGTGTTGAGCTGATCGAGCAGGCTCTTGTCCTGAAGCTTGTCCTCGAGAATCTTCAGCGCCGCCGCCGGCGAGACGTACTCGACATCGGCGACGTGCGGGATCGTGCCGATCCGATCCTGGAGGGACGTGATCTCGCCGTTGCTGGCATCGTCGAACAGGAAGACCTTGAGCTCGAGCTGGTCTCGGACGTCGTCGGTCTTCGAGCCGCTGGCGTCGAGGACCGGGACGAGCACCCCGATCAGCAGGACCGTCACGGCGATCGTCACGATCGCGGCGAGGGACGGTGCAGCGTTGCGGCGCAGGGCGCGGTAGGCCTCGCCGAGGAAGAACAGGAAGCGGCTCACAGAGCGGCCCCGCTGTCGTCGAAGTCGTCGTTGTGGTCGTGGACGACGCCGAGCTCGCTCCGGACGCGGGCGCCGAACTCCGAGGTGTCCTCGTCGGTGGCGTACATGCCGGCCGCCTGGTCGCGGATCACGCGGCCGTCATAGAGCTGAATCACGCGGCGGCGCATCTTGTCGACCATTTCGCGGTCGTGGGTCACGACGACGACGGTGGTGCCGGTGCGGTTGATCCGGTAGAGCAGCTGCATGATCCCGATCGATGTCTCGGGGTCGAGGTTTCCGGTCGGCTCGTCGGCGAGCAGGAGCGGCGGATGGCTGACGAACGCCCGGGCCACGGAGACGCGCTGTTGCTCGCCGCCGGAGAGCTCGTCAGGGTAGTTGTGGATCTTGGCTCCGAGGCCGACCATGCGCAGGATCTCGGGCACCTGCCGCTTGATCTCCGAGCGCGGGCTACCCGTCACCTGAAGGGCGTAGCCGACGTTGTCGTAAACGGTGCGGTTCGGGAGGAGCTTGAAGTCCTGAAAGACGGTGCCGATCCGGCGGCGCAACTGCGGCACCTTGGAGCGGGACATGTCATTGATGTCCTTGCCCGCGACCGAGACGATGCCGCTGGCCGGCTCGAGTTCTCGGAGCAGAAGCTTGATGAAGGTCGACTTGCCGCAACCGGTCGGCCCGACGAGGAAGACGAACTCGCCGCGGTCGATCGAGATCGAGACCCGCTCGAGGCCGACGTGGCCGCCGGGATAGACGACCGTCGTGTCGCGAAGTTCGACGATCGGGGGACGCTGCGGGCGTGAATGCGTCTCGGGCATCCGCGAACGGCGGGCCCGGAGTCGGCTGCGTGTACGTGCTCTGGCCATGATCGTGATGCTCCTTCGTCGGCGCCCGAGACGTTCCTCCGAGCTGAACGCTTGGGCGGAGCCGTGCAAGACGCGTCGTGCGAAGTGGACATCATAAGCAAACCTTCACACAGAGCACACAGTTCCCTCGTCATCCGGAGGGGACCTCTTCCGTGAGGCGGGGGCCACCCCATACGATCCGGCCGTGGTTCACCTGAGGATCGTCGTCCCCAATGCTCAATGCCACCACGTGCTGGAGCTGCTCGAGGCAACCGAGTCGGCCTTCAACATCGTTCACCTCGAGAACGTGGCCTCGAAGCCGAAGGGCGACCTCGTCCTCTGCGACGTGACCCGCCGCGACGTCAGCCTGCTGATCGCCGACCTCCGCGAGCTGAACGTGGACGTTGAGGGCTCGATCGCGATCGACAACATCGACGCCGAGATCTCGGGGCTCAGAAAGCGGGTCCCTCCTCGCAGGTGGGATGACATCGGTGCCGATCCGGTCGTCTGGGAGAACGTCTCCTCCCGCACCTCCGAAAACGTCGAGCTCTCGCGGAGCTATCTGCTCTTCATGGTGCTGTCGATGCTGATCGCCGCGGTCGGCATCTACTTCAACCAACCGATCCTGATCATCGGAGCGATGGTCGTCGGCCCGGATTTCGGGCCGATCGCAGGTGTCTGCGTCGCCGTGGTCAACCGCAACCGAGCACTCGTCAGGCGCTCGGCCGAGGCCCTGTTTCTCGGCTTCCTTCTGGGAATCATCGTCACCTACCTGATGACTCTGCTCCTGCGAGCGATCGGTCAGATCCCCGAGGAGATCAACTTCGACTCCCACTCGCTGGTCCGCTTCATCTCCAATCCGGATTTCTTCTCCGTCTACGTGGCGCTGGCGGCCGGGATAGTCGGGATGCTCAGCCTGACCACGGCGAAGTCGAGTGCTCTCGTCGGCGTGCTGATCTCGGTGGCAACCGTTCCCGCGGCGTCGAACATCGGCGTGGCCGCCGCCTACGCCGACTGGGCCACGGCCTGGGGAGCGACCGTGCAGCTGGTCCTCAACCTGAGCTCGATCTTCGTCGCCGGCCTCCTCACCCTGCTGATCCAGCGGCGCATCTACATGGGGCGGCGCCTCCGCCACCTCAACGACGAGTCCCGTCGCCCCGCCGGCCTGCCGATCGGCTCGAGCCGCCGAGCTGCCTTCGATCACAACGAGGAGCCCGAAGCCGAGTAGCCGGGGCAGGCCGGGCTGCCTGGTCCGGCGGTACTCGAGCGGCTCGATGGGAAACCGAGAAGCCGTCGCCGCCGAGGTGCTGGCAATCCTGGCCGAGCGCCTTCCCGCAAACCAGCCCTGACCGCTCAGCCGATGGCAACCATCCGCTCGATCGGGATCCTCGCCCTGGCTGCGATCTCGCGCGGCACCTTGACCTCGCCGGTCATGTCGCGCAGGCAGTCCCGCAGCTTCGGCAGGGTGATCATCTTCATGTACTTGCAGAAGGCCATCCGGTTCGCGGCGATCAGATCGGCCTCGGGAGCGGCCTGCTCGAGCGGGTAGAGCATGCCCGTCTCGGTCGCGATGATGAAGGAGCCGGTCGGGTTCTGCTCGACGTGCTGAAGCATGCCCGAGGTCGAGAGCATGTGGACGCCGTCGCTGGAGACGTCGCCGGAGGCGACGTACTCCATGGCCTGAGTCGAGCAGCCACATTCGGGATGGATCAGGAACTCGGCGTCGGGGTGTTCGGCGCGCATCTCGGTGATGTCGTCGGGTCGGATGCCCGCGTGAACGTGACACTCGCCGTCCCAGACGTGGAAGCGCGCTCGCCGTTCGGGGTCGTCGATCAGACCGGTCTCGCGCTCGACGAATGCTCCCAGCCACATGTCCGGGCCGAACAGGATCTCGGTCTCGGGGCCATGTTCCTGCCAGATGTGATCGACGACGTCGACCGCGTTGGAGGAGGTGCAGCAGTAGTCGGTCTCGGCCTTCACCTCGGCGGAGGTGTTGACGTACATGACCACCAGCGCCCCCGGGTGTTCCGCCTTCCAGGCGATCAGCTGCTCGGCCGTGATCGAGTCTGCCAGTGAGCAACCGGCTCCGAGGTCCGGGATCAGCACGGTCTTCTGTGGTGAGAGCACCGATGCGGTCTCGGCCATGAAGTGGACGCCGCAGAAGGCGATCACCGAGGAACCGGTGGCGGCCGCGGCGCGCGAGAGGCCGAGTGAATCGCCGACGTAGTCGGCGACGTCCTGTAACTCCGGAAGCTCGTAGTTGTGGGCGAGGATCAAGGCGTCACGCTGCTTCGCAAGCTGCTTGACCTCGGCCGACAGCTCGGCGATCTCGGCCACGGTGAGGCCCCCTGACGAACCCGGCAACGTCGGGGTGGCTGCTTGGACTGTCGGGAGTTCCTGCATCGAAACCTCCCACCCATCTCGGGCGGTCTAATCCTTGATTTTCGCGGGCCGCCGCTATGCGGTCGGACGGGCGAATGACCTCTCGGAGTCTAGCGCCGAGTGGCGGTGGGACAACTTCGGCGAGCGCCTCCGGACTGCCGATCCACCGACGAGGCCCACCGGCGCTGATCTACGCTGCGCCGGTGCCGGAGTTACCCGAGGTCGAGATCGCCGCCCGTCGCCTCGACGAGGCTCTGACGGGTGCTCAGGTTGATTCCGCGCTGGCGCCGGGGATGGTCGCCCTGAAGACCTTCAGGCCGCCGCTCGACGCCATCGTCGGGATGAAGGTTCACAGGGTCTGGCGGGTCGGCAAGATGCCGGTCGTCGAGTTCGGAAAGAGCAGCGAATCGGGAGAGCTGGCGCTGCTGGTCCACATGATGTCGGCGGGCCGATTGCAGCTGTTCGACGAGCGAGCCAAGCTCCGTGACCGCAGCTCCCGGGTGCTGATCCGCCTCACCGACGGCCGGGAGCTGCGTCTGCGCGAGTTCGGGACCAAGCAGCGCGCCTGGGCGAAGCTGATGGCCCCCGGGGACGTCGCCGGAGACGAGATGGTCTCGACCCTCGGGCCGGAGGCCTGGCCGCAACCCTCGCTCGAAGCCGTGGCGAAGCTGATCGACCAGCCCCGCCATCTGCACACTCTGCTCCGCGACCAGCGCACGATCGCCGGGATCGGTCGCTCCTGGGTCGACGAGATCCTCTGGGAGGCCCGCCTATCCCCGTTCAAGAAGGGCGCGGAGCTGACTGATGACGACATCGAGCGGCTCCACGCCGCCCTCCTCGTCCTCGATCGCACGATCGCCCACTACGAGGAGGTCATCGGCGACAAGATCCCCGACAAGATGCCCATGCCCCTTCAGGTCCACCGCCGCGAGGGCGAACCTTGCCCACGTTGCGGCGACACCATCGCCGCCGTCCACTACGCCGAGCGCATCACCTGTTACTGCCCGCAGGAGCAGACCGAGGGCCGCGTGCTCAAGGACCGCCGGCTCTCGCGGCTGCTGAAGTAGAGCCCTCGAGCAGCATCGACAGATCCAACGTCGGCGCCGAGTGGGTCAGCGCGCCGACGGAGATGTAGTCGACACCCGTTGCCGAGATCGCGCCGACGGTGTCCAGGCTGACCCCGCCCGAGGCCTCGAGGGTCACGGGGGAGCTGCCGGCCGCGTCACGGGCGGCGACGGCCGCTCGCAGCCCGTCGAGGTCCATGTTGTCGAGCAGCAGGCGGGAGGCGCCGGCTGCCAGCGCAGCCTCGACTTCGACCTGATCCCGGCATTCGACCTCGACCGGCATCTCCGGATGAGCGGCTCGGGCGCGGGCGACTGCCTCCTGGAGTCCCCCGGCGAGGGCGACGTGGTTCTCCTTGATCAGGATCGCGTCGAAGAGGCCCATCCGGTGGTTCTGGCCGCCGCCGGCGCGGACGGCGGCCTTCTCGAGCTCGCGCAGCAGCGGCGTGGTCTTGCGGGTGTCGAGGATCACGGCGGTCCCTCCCTCCGATCGGGACGCCTCCACGAATCGCGCGGTCAGCGTCGCGACGCCGGAGAGGTGGCCGAGCAGGTTGAGCGCCACGCGCTCGCCCGCCAGCAGCGCCCGGGCGGGCCCGGCGATCAACGCCACCTGCCCGGGGACGGAGTCGGTCCAGGTGCCCTCCACCACGAGCTTGTCGAGGTCACCGGCACGAGTCAGCCGGAAGGCCTCCGCTGCCGCGTCAAGGCCGAAGACCACGCCCGGTTCCTTCTGGAAGATCCTCGCCCTCGCTCGCGCGTCGGCGGGAACCGTCGCGTCAGTCGTCCGGTCGCCCTCGCCGAGGTCCTCAGCGAGGGCGCGGGCGACCAGCTCGGTTACGGCTCCATCGACGCTCATGGCGAGGTCTGATCGGAGGCGGCGGCCTGCAGCAGGTACTCGCGGACGAAGCCGTCGAGGTCGCCGTCGAGGACGCGCTGGGCGTCACCGGCCTCGTGGCCGGTCCGGTGGTCCTTGACCCGCGTCGTCGGATGGAGCGTGTAGCTGCGGATCTGCGAACCCCATTCGACGGCCTTCTGCTCGCCCCGCGCCGTCGCCATCTCCTCCTCGCGCTTGCGCTCCTCCTCGGCGATCAGTCGGGCGCGCAGCATCTGCATCGCGGTCGCCTTGTTCTGAGTCTGCGAGCGCTCGTTCTGGCACTGGACGACGATCCCGGTGGGGGTGTGGGTGAGGCGGACCGCCGAGTCGGTCTTGTTGACGTGCTGGCCGCCCGCTCCTGAAGCCCGGTAGGTGTCGACTCTGATGTCGGACTCGTCGAGCTCGACCTCGATGTCGTCGGAGACCAGCGGCGAGACCTCCAGTTGGGCGAAGGCCGTGTGGCGACGGGACTGCGAATCGAAGGGTGAGATCCGAACGAGCCGGTGGACTCCCCGCTCGGCGGAGAACAACCCGTAGGCGTTCTCACCCCGGACCAGGAACGTGGCGGACTTGAGCCCGGCCTCCTCGCCCTCGGAGGCCTCCTTGATCTCGACGTCGAAACCCCGCGACTCAGCCCACCGCAGGTACATGCGCAGCAACATCTCGGCCCAGTCCTGGGAGTCGGTGCCACCGGCTCCCGAGCGCACCGTGACGAGGGCATCGCCGGAGTCGTGTTCGCCGCTGAACAGGCGCTGTTCCTCGAGCTCGGCGAGGCGGGACTCGATCGACTCCAGTTGCTCCTCGAGCTCGGCGGCCATCTCCTCGTCCTCGGTGGCCATCTCGGCGAGGTCTGCGAGGTCGCCCACGTCGGAGGAGATCCCCTCCCAGAGGTCGATCTTGCGCTTGGCGCGCGTATGCACAGCCGACGTCTTCGCGGCCCGCTCCTGGTCGTCCCAGAAGCCGGGTGCCTGCATCTCCCCCTCGAGTCTCGTTACCTCGGCTCGCAGCTGATCCGGGTCAAAGGTAGTCCCGGAGCAGGGTCAACTGCTCGCGGACCTCCGCGATGCGGGCGTTGGTCTCAGGCGCCTCGGTCATCGGGAACGGAGGCTAGCGGGGCGGCAGCTCGACCGAGTGGTCGGTGCTGACCACGTCGCCGGCCGCATCCCGCAGCTTCACCTCGAGCTTCGCCCGTCCTTTGCCGGCGCTCTTTCTGACCGGGATCTTCACGTCCTTGACGCCGGCCGGAAGGGTGTCGATGCGGGTGTGGCCGATTCGCTTGCCGCCCTTGCGGAGGACGGCATTGACGTGGATCTCCTCGCCTCCGTCGAGCGTCGCGACGACCTTGCGGGAATCACCGGAACCCTTGGCTCCCATCTCCGTGACCGAGGAGGCGACGACGCTGGCACCGAGGGGCTCCTCGCCGGGGCTGAGCTCATAGGCGCCCCACGGGGGGTTGGCGTTGATTACCCGGCCCGGCTCACAGGTCGCGAGGAAGCTCGCGAACTGCGTGTTCGGGCTCGAGGTGGCGATCCGGTAGGTACCGGTCGGGACCACCGGCCAGACGATGCCGCCGTCCTCTGAGCTTGCGGTCTCGCTCGGGTCCGGAACCACGTTCTCGTTGAAGTAGATCGGTCCGTCGATCGGCGGGAACTCCTCCGACGTAGCGCCGGGGACGCCGTGCGGGGTCCGGTCGTGGAACGTCTCGTAGTCCACGCCGCGCACGTTGCGTGCCGAGGACGTGGTCACGATCGCGCATTGCTCGGGTCGACCGTCCTCGGCGAGCGGGATCTGCAGGATTGCGGCGAGCAGGCCGTACTCGAGGTCGGCCGGCGTCTGGAAGTTGGCGTTCTCGATGTCCTCGCCGCGGGTATGGAACGTCTGCAGGTCAATCTCGTTGTAGCCAGCCGGCGGCTCGATGTAGGGGGTGACGTTGGTGTCGTCCGGTACCTCGAGGACGTAATCGCCGTTCACGTCGGTCGTCGCCTCCAGCGACGGGACCTCACGCACCTTGATCTTCGCCCCCTCGAGGTAGGTGCTCATGTGGTTGAAGCTGTAGGCGCGACCGGAGATGGTCACGGTGTCTGCGGCGTTCGCGGGGGCGGCGAGGGCAAGGGCGGCGATCAGGGCAGCAAGGAGGGGGAGCTTCTTCATCTCGTCTTTCTCTTCGGGGAGCGAACACGCGCACGGAACGGGTCGCGAGCGTCAGAGATCGTAGCTGCGGATGGGCGTGCCGGTATCAGTAGCCAGCACGGAACCTCGCCGGCGGATCGGACGCCGATCCAGAGATGCGACGCGCCAGGGGCGCTCTCAGGCGCCGTGGCACTTCTTGAACTTCTTGCCCGATCCGCACCAGCAGGGGTCATTGCGGCCGATCTTCTCGTCCTCACCCTTGACGACCGTGGCCTGATTGGTCCCCCCGCCGGCCGCTCCGTTGCCGGTGCCGGCAACGGCGGCGGCAGCAACGGCGGCCGGGGTGGCGGTCGCGGCACCGGCGGCGGCCCGCGCCTCGGCGAGCGCTGAGGGCTGACCTTCCTCGGTGCCGCCCGAGTAGTTGACGTCGGAGGGCTCGTCGCCGGGCGAGAAGGCCTCCTCGACCTGGTTCGGCTCGATCTCGACGTCGACGTGGAAGATCAGGCGGGCGAACTCCTCCCAGAGGGAGTCCATGAGGGCCTGGAACATGATGTAGCCCTCGTTCTTGTACGCGACCAGGGGATCGATCTGAGCAAACCCGCGGAGGTGGATGCCCTCGCGCATGTAGTCCATCTCGGCGAGGTGCTCCTTCCACCGCACATCGATGATCTGCAGCAGGATGTGGCGTTCGAGCGCTCGCATCAGCTCGTCCCCGAATTCCTCCTCACGCTCGTCATAGGCGGCGAGTGCGTCCTCGGTCAGCATCTCGATGATCTGCTCGCGACTCGAGGTTTGCGGGTCGAGCTCGCCGAGGTCGACGGAGACGGGCCAGATCGTTCCGAGTTGGATCTCGAGGTCGCCGAGGTCCCATTCCTCGAAGACGTCGGAGGCCGTGTACTCATTGACCTTGTTGGCGACCACGCCGGCCACCTGCTCGCGAGCGATGTCGCCCATATCGCGACCCTCGAGGACCTCGCGCCGGTACCTGTAGACGACCCGGCGCTGCTCGTTCATCACATCGTCGTACTCGAGAACGCGCTTACGACTCAGGTAGTTCTGCTCCTCCACCTTCTTCTGCGCGTTCTCGATCTGCTTGCTCAGCATCTTCGCCTCGAGCGGGAACTCCTCGCCGTCGTCGTCGGTCGGCCCGAGACGGTCGAGGATCTTGAAGATCCGGTCACCGGCGAAGAGGCGGACGAGGTCGTCCTGAGCCGAGAGGAAGAAACGCGAGGCGCCGGGATCGCCCTGGCGGCCGGCACGACCGCGAAGCTGGTTGTCGATCCGCCGCGACTCGTGGCGCTCGGTGCCGCAGATGAACAAGCCGCCGGCCTCGCGGACCTGATCGCCCTCGGCGCGACAGCGCTCGGTCAATCCCGGCATCAGGGCCTTCAGCTCCTCGTCGTAGTTCTCGTCCTCGCGGCGCACCCCGAGCTTGCGGAGCTCGTTCTCGGCCAGCTGTTCGGGGTCGCCGCCGAGCTTGATGTCGACCCCGCGGCCCGCCATGTTGGTGGCGATCGTGACCGCGCCGAGGCGACCGGCGAGGGCGACGGTCTCACCCTCCTTCTCCGCGTACTCGGGCTTGGCGTTGAGAACCTCGTGCTTGATCCCACGCTCCTTGAACTGCTTCGAGAGCATCTCGGAGACCTCGACCGAAACGGTGCCGACGAGGATCGGCTGGCCCGTCTTGTGGCGCTCGTCGATCTCGTTGACGACGGCCTTCCACTTGCCGTCCTTGGTCTTGTAGATCTGGTCGTTGGCGTCGTCGCGGACCATGTCGCGGTTGGTCGGGATCTCGACCACCGGCATCTTGTAGATCTTCATGAACTCGGTCGCCTCGGTGAGGGCCGTACCGGTCATGCCGCTGAGCTTGTCGTAGAAGCGGAAGTAGTTCTGGAGCGTGATCGTCGCGAGCGTCTGGTTCTCCTCGCGAATCGCCAAGCCCTCCTTCGCCTCGACCGCCTGGTGCAGGCCCTCCGACCAGCGGCGACCCTCGAGGATGCGACCGGTGTGCTCATCGATGATCATCACCTCGCCGTCGACGACGGCGTAGTCCTTGTCACGCCGATAGAGCGACTCGGCCTTCAGCGACTGGCTCAGGTGGTTGACCAGGGTTCCGTGCTCGGAGAGGTAGAGGTTCTCGACCCCGAGGAACTTCTCCGCCTTGGCGACGCCGCGTTCAGTCGGCGCAACCGTCTTGTGCTTCTCGTCGTACTCGTAGTCGTACTCGGCCTCAGAGGTGTCCTTCGATTCCCCGAGGGCCTTGAGCTTCGGCTTCGACTCGACACCCTCGAGGCTCTTGGCCAGTCGCGCGAAGGTGTAGTAGAGGTCGGCGGCCGCCTCGGGGGAGCCGGAGATGATCAGCGGGGTCCGCGCCTCGTCGATCAGGATGTTGTCGACTTCGTCGACGATCGCGAACTTGTGGTCGCGCTGGAAGCAGCGATCGAGGCTCGGCGCCATGTTGTCGCGGAGGTAATCGAAGCCGAACTCGGAGTTGGTGCCGTAGGTGACGTCGGCGGCGTAGGAGGCGTGGCGGCGATCCCCATGGTCGGGTAGATCGTTGTCCTGGAGAATGCCGACGTTGACCCCGAGTGCGCTGTAGAGCGGCCCCATCCACTCGGCGTCGCGGCGGGCGAGGTAGTCGTTGACGGTGACGACGTGGACGCTGTCGCCGGCGAGCGTGTTGAGGAATACCGCAAGCGTCGCGGTCAGCGTCTTGCCCTCGCCGGTCTTCATCTCCGAGATCGCCCCCGAGTGGAGCACCATCCCGCCGATCAGCTGGACGTCGTAGTGGCGCTGACCGAGCACGCGGCGGCTCGCTTCGCGGCAGAGCGCGAAGGCCTCCGGAAGGAGGTCGTCGAGTGACTCGCCGCCCTTCGCTCGCTCGCGCAGCTCGTCGGCCTCGGACCGGATCTCTCCGTCCTCGAGCAGCTCCATCTCCGCCTCGAAACGATTGATCGCCTCGACACGCTTCTCGTAGTCCTTGAACTGCTTCGACTCGCCGAGCCGAAGCGCGCGATCTATGAGGCCCCGTGCCATCGGGTTGAGAGTACCGAACCCCTGATCCTCCCTCGGGCGGCGATGCTGGGAGGGGCGGGGGTCGGCAGCTCAGCCCGATTCGGCGCTCAGGCCTCCCGGCCTCGAATCTCGCCGACGAGTCGTCGGGTGGTCGAACGCTTGCGGCGCAACTCGCGGTGGCGCTTGACCTGCCGGTGGATGTCCTGCGACAGCGCCTTGATCGAGTGGTCCATCTTCGGCGAGTGCTCTTCGGCGTGCAGCGTTGCCCGCTTCAGCCTCAGGGTCGCCTCGGCGACGTACTTGTCGGAGATGGCCGGATTCGGCTCCTCGCGGAGGACGATCTCGAGGCGAGAGTGCTCAGACACCTGACGGCTGACCCGATCGAATCGCTTGCGTATCCGCTCGCGAACCTCACTGTCAACTTCGAAGCCTCGACCGACTATCTCGATCTGCACGATGTCTCCTATCTGTCGCCTGCTGTCCGGCACGCCCATCCTACGCCTCCGCGCCCCAACCTCCAAGGCCTCTTCCCCGCGGCGGAACCGCGGCGATCGCAACGGCGCAGATTCGCTCCGATCCGGCCTCCCGCAGGGCCCTGGCGCAGGCGTCGAGCGTCGCCCCCGTCGTCACGACATCGTCGACCAGCACGGCCTTCCGAGGTGCCCTCGCCGTCGCCGCGACGGTCGGCGGCGCGGCGAGCCGCGCAGCACGGGATCTTCCGCGTTGCCGACGCAGGTCCCGCCGACGCAGAAGCGGCGAGACCTCGGACCCGCTGATCCCGGCGAGGGCCAAGGCCAGCTCCGATGCCGGGTCGAACCCGCGGCGCAGCGATCGCAGCGGGGCGGCCGGCACGGGAACGATCGTCCCCTCCAGAACCATTGCGGGCGCCCTCGAGGTGACCAGCGCCGCGCCGAGCTCAGCCGCGACGAGCAGCCGGGAGAACTTCAGCGCCGCCACCAGCCGGCGGCCGACCCCGGTGTAGGGAAGCGGCGCGAATCCGATCTCGATCCCGTCGGCATGGAAGGCCTGGCCGCTCGCGCGGTCGATCTCATCCGCGCAGCGGGGGCAAAGACCCGGCCCGAGAGCGGAGCGCAACAGGGGCGCTCGGCAGCAGAGACAGAGTGGAGGAGCAACCGCGCCCAGCGCCCGGGCGAACAGCGTTCGGGACATGGTTCGAACGATGGCGGTCCGGGGCGCACGAATGGGACGACGAATGTGTCAATTCGCGGGCTTGCCGAGGTGTAGGCCGTCAACCGCCGGACGCCTGGCAGCCCTCACCTCACATACGGATGTTTCGGCCACGCGTCGCTCTCTCCCGCGGCCGTTGGAGGGGGCGACGCCTAGCCCGCGACGACGGTGCGGTCGCGCCCGGCCAGCTTGGCTTCATAAAGCGCCTTGTCGGCCCGGCCGAGAAGGTCCTCGGCCGTCTCGCTGCCGTCCCAGCAGGCGAGGCCGGCGGAGCAGGACTGGGCAGCCGGAGTCACCTGACGCAACCGTTCGACCAGCTGTTGAGAATCCTCCCACTCACAGTTGGGGAAGGCGACGGCAAACTCCTCGCCGCCGTAACGGGCCAGCAGATCCGTCTCCCGGAGGACCGAGCGCCAGGCGCTGGCGGCCTCCCGCAACACCCGATCGCCGGCCTGATGGCCGTGCTGGTCGTTGTAGCCCTTGAAGCGGTCGAGATCGAGCATCGCGACCGCGAGCGGAGTGTCGTTGCGGCGGGCACGCGCCACCTCCCGCACGACGGCGAGATCCCAGGCCCTGCGGTTGATCAGGCCGGTCAGGTCGTCGGTGTGCGCCATCCGCTCGAGCCGATCCATCAGGGCCGCGCGATCGATCGCGACGGCAGCCTCGGCAGCGATCACGCCCATCAGCCTCTTCAGTCGGGCCGGGACCTCCGGAACCTGCCGCTTCCAGCCGACCGAGATCACGCCGATCGCATCGTCGCCGTCGCGGACCGGAACCCAGAAGGCCGATGTGAGGCCGCGCTCGCGGTAGAAGGACTGCGACACCGCCGGGTTCCCCTCAATCTCGGCGATGAAGAAGGGCTCGCGCGTGCTGAAGCTGTTGACCGAACCGGCGCGCTCCGTGAAGTGCACGAACTCGCCAACCATGTCGATCCCGTCTGAGGCCGTGACCCGCAGGCCGGTGCCGGACGGATCAGGCTCGAGCAACGCACCGAAGTCGGCCTCGGCGATCCGGGCGGCGCCCCTGCAGATCGCCGCCCGCGCCTCGCCCGCGACGTTGCTTCGGGCGAGCTCACCGACCGCGTCCGCCAGGGCCTCGAAGTCGGCCGCGTGCTCGCGCAGTTCCAGCTCCGAGTCCTTGCGCTCGCTGATGTCGTGCATCAGCGAGTGGAGCTCCGTCTTCCCGTCGACCTCGACCATCGACAACGCCAGCTCGACCGGGAACGTTGATCCATCCTTGTGCAGGGCCTGGCGGTCGGCCCTCACCTCCACGCGCCCCACATTCGGAACGCCCGGCACCGACCTCGCGAGCAGTCCCTCAAAGTCCTTGCGATCGCAGGCCGGAATGATCAGCTCCGGCAGCCAGCGGCCGACCGCCTCGGTTGTCGTCCAGCCGAACGTTCGCTCCGCGGCCCGGTTCCACGCCGTCACGGTCCCCTCGGAATCGGTGGAGACGTAGGCCTCGTTCATCGCGTCGAGAATCAGCTTCCGCTGGGCCCCTTGAAGTGCGAGCTCCCGCTCGGTCCGGCGCTGATCGCTGATGTTCTCGAGCATCGCAATCCCGCCGACGACCTCCTCGCCGTCCCTCACCGGAGCGGTGCGGATCATGAAGAGCGTCCCCGAGGCATCGGAGCGATATTCGAAGTTCCGGTACTCGCCGCGAACGGTCGCAGCGTAATGGTCGAGGAGCTCAGTGGTCTCAGCTGATGGTGGGAGCACATCCTCCACGAGCTGCCCGATCACGGGCACCTCCGGTCGGTCGCGGACGGCCTGGCCGAGCGCGAACTCGATCCTCAGATCCCGATCGAAGCCGACGACCGTGCTGTTGGGCATCTGGTCGAGCAGCCTCCGATACCGGGCCTCCCGCCCATGGATGCGCAGGTAGGCGAACGCGATACCGATAGCGACGCCGAGCGCAACCAGCAGAGCAAGAGTTAGCACGTGAGCGATCGTCATCTGCTTGTCGTATCAACCTTCCCTCGGGGCCCCGAACCAGGCTGCGGAATAGCCGGCCGGCGGATCCATCCTATCGGCGGAAATCCGCGAAACCTTGACGCTCGTCGAGCCCGAAAGGGGGCAGTTTCGACCGATCCCCGGATCAGTCGGCGAAGACGATCCGCTCCACGGCAGCGAGCTCCGGCTCGCAGCCGATCACCGGCGGCGCCTTGCCCAGCGCCGTATCGGGATCCTTGAGCCCGTGGCCGGTGAGCACGCAGACGACGGTCTCGGGGGTCCCCCCCTCGGCGGATTCCGGCAGACCGTGGGTGAGGATGCCGGCAACCGACGCCGCCGACGCCGGCTCGCAGAAAACGCCCTCGCCCGAAGCGAGCAGCATGTAGGCGGAGAGGATCTGTTCGTCCTCGACCGCCGCGATCCGTCCGCGAGACGAGGTGACGGCGTCCATCGCCTCCTCCCAGCGCGCCGGGTTTCCGATTCGGATCGCCGAGGCGACGGTCTCCGGATTCTCGACCGGGTGCCCGAGAACCAGCGGGGCCGCGCCCGCCGCCTGGAAGCCGAACAGCCTCGGCATGGCGCCCCCGAACTCGTGGAAGCCCTTCCTGTAGGCGGTGACGTTGCCGGCGTTACCGACCGGGATCGCCAATGCGTCGGGCGGGCCGCCGAGCTCCTCACAGACCTCGAAGGCGGCTGTCTTCTGGCCCTCGATCCGGTAGGGGTTGACCGAGTTGACGAGTTCGATCGGGTGGCGCTCGGCGAGTTCGCGAACGATCCGAAGAGCGTCGTCGAAGTTGCCGCGAATCGCAATCACCCGTGCTCCATGCATCAACGCCTGGGCGAGCTTGCCGATTGCGATCTTTCCCTCCGGGACGATCACCGCCCCCCGTAGGCCCGCCCGGGCCGCATAGGCGGCGGCGCTTGCAGCGGTGTTCCCCGTGGAGGCGCAGATCACCGCCTCCGCTCCGTTGGCGACGGCGCGCGAGACGGCGACGGTCATCCCCCTGTCCTTGAAGGAGCCGGTCGGGTTGGCCCCCTCGATCTTCAGGTAGACCCGGGCGCCGACCCGCTCTGAGATCAACGGCGCGTGAAGCAACGGGGTGCCGCCCTCGTCGAGCGAGACGACCGGATCGTTCTCACCGATCGGAAGGTGATCGCGGTAACGCTCGATCAGCCCGCTCACGAGTATTCCTTCTCGACCACCCTGATCGCCCTCGGCGCGGCGCCGAGGAAGTCCAGCTCGGAGATCGACTCGAGCGCGGCGTAGAAGTCGCGTTCGGCGGCTCGGTGGGTGACCATGACGAGACTCGCCTCGTGGCCGGTCCCGCGCTGGACCACGCTCTTGACCGAGATTCCGTTGCGCCCGATCACGTCCGCGATCCGAGCGAGGACGCCGGGCTCGTCAGCAACCTCGAGGTGAAGGTAGAACGAGGACTCGAGGTCGTCGAGAATCCCGAGCCGGCGGTCGGCGACGTGCACCGGCGCCTCGCCGCTGAGGATGGAATAGACGTCGGCGAGAACCGCCGAAGCCGTTTCGATGCCGCCGGCCCCGGGGCCGGAAATCGTGATCTCGCTGATCGTCGGACCCTCGAGGGTGACCGCGTTGAAGGGACCCTCGACCGGCGCGAGCGGATGGCCCCGGTACAGAAAGCACGGGAACACCCGAACGCTGATCGCGTCGCCGTGCAACTCCGCGACGCCGAGCAGCTTCAGCGACAGGCCCAGCTCCTTGGCGTAGGCGATGTCGTCGGGGCGGATCTCGGTGATCCCCTCGTAGGAGACGTCCTCGAGATCGACCCGGGTATCGAAGGCCAGGCGGGCCAGGATCGCCATCTTCGCCGCCGCGTCGGCTCCGTTGACGTCGTCGGTGGGATCAGCTTCAGCGTAGCCGAGCTCCTGAGCGCGGGCGAGGACGTCGGCGTAGGACGCGCCCGTCTCCGCCATCTCGCTGAGGATGAAGTTCGTGGTCCCGTTGACGATGCCCGAGATCCGCTCGATCGGAAGCACGCCGTGGCCCTCCTGGACGACCCTGATGACCGGCACCGCCCCGGCCACCGCGGCCTCAAAGCGAAGCTGTACGCCGGCGTCGCGGGCCGCCTCGAAGAGCTCATCTCCGTGCTGGGCGACGAGCTGTTTGTTGGCGGTCACGACCGGCTTGCCGGCGTTGAGCGCCGCCAGCACGTACTCCCGCGCCGGCTCGATCCCGCCGATCAGCTCGACGATCACGTCGGAGTCCGCGAGGATCTGCTCGAAGTCGCCCTCTCCGCGCCGCAGGACGCCGGTGATCTCGGGACGCCGCCCCGAAGCCGCCTCCACGGCGTCGGCGCGATCGGCGATCAGCGTGTGGAACGCGCCGCCCACGGTCCCCTTGCCCAGCAAGCCGATCCGGACGATCCCGCCTGACTCGGGCTCAGACATCTCTGGCAACCAGATCGTCGTAGGTCTCGCGGCGAACCACAAGCCGGGCGTCGCCGCCGCTGCAGAAGACCACCGGAGGCCTGGGGATGCCGTTGTAGTTGTTGGCCATCGCGTAACCGTATGCGCCCGTGGCCGGTGTCACGAGCAGATCCCCGGGCCGCGGATCGGCGAGCTCGACGTCGCGCACCAGGATGTCGCCCGACTCGCAGTGCTTGCCGGCGACCGTGGTGGTCGTGTCAGGGGAGGCGGACGCCCGGTTCGCGATCAGCGCCTCGTACTCCGAGCCGTAGAGCATCGGCCGCAGATTGTCCGACATGCCGCCGTCGACTGCGACGTAGGTCCGCACGCCGGGAATCTCCTTGACCGCGCCGACCGAGTAGACGGTGACTCCGGCGTTACCGACGAGCGACCGCCCGGGCTCCAGCAGGATCTTCGGCATCGGATCGAAGAACTTGGCAACCGCGTCCACCTTGAGATCGACGTAGGAACCGATGCCGGGCGGATCATCCGCGCCCGAGTAGGCGATCCCGAGTCCGCCGCCGACGTTCATCACCCGGGGCTCATGGGCCCGGCAGAAATCGGCCATGACCTCGATCGCCCGCGCGTAGGGCTCGAGATCGACGATCTGGGAGCCGAGGTGGGCGTGGAAGCCCGCAAGTCGCAGGTGCCGAGTGGCACCGACGGCCGCGACGGCCGCCTCGGCCGCACCGCCCTCGATCCCGAATCCGAACTTGGAATCGACCTGACCGGTCTGGATCGACGCATGCGTCGATGGCTCGACGCCGGGAGTGAGCCTGATCAGGACCTCCTGATCGCGATCGAGAAGAGCGTCTGCCAGGGCGATCTCGTCCAGCGAGTCCAAGACGATGCATCCGACATCGCTGTCGAACGCCATCCGCAGCTCATCGGGAGACTTGTTGTTGCCGTGCATGTAGATCCGCTTCGGCTCGAACCCGGCCGCCAGCGCCATGTGCAACTCGCCGCCGGAGGCGACGTCGACGCTCAGCCCCTCCTCGCGGCAGACCCGATAGGCGGCCGTGAAGGGCGCGGCCTTGCTCGCGTAGAGAACCTCGAAGTCGATGTCGCGGACCCGCAGCGCGTCCATGTAGGCGCGAGCGCGAGCGCGAATGTCGTCGGGCGCATAGATATATGCGGGGGTTCCGAACTCCCGGGCGACGTCGGCGATGTCGCAACCGCCGACCTCCAGGTGTCCCGACTCGGCGACCCGGCTGCCGAGCGGGTAGATGGGGGATCCCACGATCGGGTCGGCGGAGGAACCTCTCGCCGCCGGAGAACCTGCTGCTGTCGGGGTCGTCTGGGCCATCAGGCCATTCTCACACGCGACTCGCAACTAGGCTGAACGGGGATGCGACTGGCAACTCCGGATCCTCCCGACGAGCGCGGCGTCCACGGCAGCAGGCCCTTCTGGCTCTGGCTGCCGCGTTCGGAGCCGCCCTGGCCGGGGATGGTGATCCTGCACGGCGCGGGCTCGGCGAAGGAGAACCACGCCGACTTCGGTCGCGTCTGCGCCGCCAACGGCTGGGCCGCCGTGACATATGACCAGCGTGGGCACGGCGAGAGCGAGGACCTGATGGCGCCCGCCGCGCTGGCCGACGTGAGCAGGATGGCCTCGATGCTGGCCGCGGTGGAGGGGGTCGATGGTCACTGCATCTGTGTCCGCGGGTCGAGCATGGGCGGCTACCTGGCCATCCACGCGGCCGCAACCGCTTCGGTGATCGCCGGGGCGATCGCGATCTGCCCGGCCTCGGAGGAAGGGCTGCGCCAGGGGCTGCGCGAGGGGCGGTTCGAAATGCGCGCCGATTTGGGGGCGCTCGATGCATGGCTCGGCGAGCACGATCTTCAGCAGGCCGTGGGCGAGATCGCGCCGAAGCCGCTGATGCTCATGCACGCTCGCGGCGACGAAAAGGTTCCGTATACGAGGTCGGAGGATCTGTACGCGCTGTCCGGCGACCCGCGGAGGATCCTCGTCGTTCCGGGCGGCAGCCACCGATCCGTCCAACACGACCCCGAGCTTCAGGTGACTGCGCTGAAGTGGATCGCACGGGAACTCGGCCGGGGGTGACTTCCGGCCCAGGACCCCTGAAGGGGTCTAGAGGTAGCCCATCGGGTCGACCGCTGCACCGTTGATCCGGACCTCGAAGTGGAGGTGGTCGCCGTAGCAATGGCCGGTGCAACCCACGTAACCGATCACGTCGCCCTGTTGCACGGACCCGGAGGTGATCGCGAAGCTCGACTGGTGGGCGTAACAGCTGGCAAGCCCGCCGCCATGGTCGATGCAGGTGTAGTTGCCGTAGCCGCCGCTGCTCGCCTCCGATTGGGTGAACGCGATCGACCCGTCCATGGCGGCGCGGATCGGCGTGCCGGCCGGTACGGCGATGTCGACGCCCTCGTGCATCGAGCCCCAGCGCATACCGAACGGTGAGACGACCGAACCGTTGACCGGCCAGATGAAGCCGGCGGAACCACCCTGGATCGGGCCGGCGGGGAGAACGGTCGTGCCGCTCGCGGCCGCGAGCTGGGCCTGAATCTTGTCCTGGATGTCGCTGAGGTCGCCCTCGAGATGGTCGACGTGGCCGTCGACCCTGCTCAGCGCCTCCTTGCTGCGAGAACGAGCGGCATCGAGGTCCGCCTCGCGGGCCTGGAGTTCCCGCCGGGTCTGAACCAGCTCCAGCTTCTTCGCAGCGATCGCATCGCGGGTTGATTTGACCCGAGCAACGGTGTCGGCGGTGTCGTCGCGAAGCTCGCGGACGCGGCCGACGATGTCGGCATTCTGATCCTGGATCCGCTGCAGATACTCGTAGCGACCGAGGGCGTCGTCGTAGCCGTCAGCATCGAGGACAACTGAGATCGCGCTCGGCTCGTCGGCCTTGTAGATGTCGACGAGTCGCTCCTCGAGCGCGTCGATGGTCCGCGCCAGGCGCTCGCGGAGGATCTTCAGATTGTGCTGTTCGGCCTGGAGTTCAGCCTCGGCCTGAACGAGCTCCTCCTGGACTGCGGCTTCGCGGGTGCGGAGCGCGGCCACCTCGCCGGTGAGCTGATCGATCTGCGCGTTGTAGCGCGAGATCTCAGTCGTCAGGACGCCCTTCTTCTCCTTGGCCTGGTCGAGCTCGGCCTGCTTGTCTTCGAGCTTGCTGTCGAGGTCGGCGGCAGGGGCGCGACCGACCACGGCGAAGATCATCACCACTGCGGCGATCATGACGGCGGCGGCCGTCAGGCCCCTGTACGGGCCGGTGCGAGTTTCGGGAGAGGGCACTTCCATGGGGACTCGAAGGAGGCGCCACAGTAGCAGCGCAGGGACCCTTTGTAAGCGTTCCTTAACAGTTTTCAGGCATCCTGCAACGCCGTTTGCATGGGGCGACCCCGAGGGAATGCTCCGCTTCCCTCGGACCGTTGGGCGTCGCCGCTCGGCAAGGGCGTCAGGGGATTTCGGCATCGGAGAACGAGGGGCTCTGAAGCGCCGATGGCAGCTACATACGCATGGTGCGTACATTCCTGCCACCGGGACGAAACCGCGCCCAGCGGGAGTGGTTACGGGATCTCATTCCACCTCCCCCGACACACACCCTCCTGTGCCTCCGCCCAGCCTTCCTGCCGCGGGTGTCGACAAACGTGTGGAGGGTCAAGCGCTTGGTGGAGGCCCAGCGGGCACTAGGCGGGCTCGACGAGCGACCGTTGGACCTCCGTCGGCCGACCCGCGACAGGACCCGAGGTCGACGGTCAGTCAGCCAGTTTGTTGGGCCTGCGGCGCGATCGCGCCGCTCGTGCGCAAGACTCCCAGCCGGATGCCATCCCTACCTCGGCCCAGGATTCCTTCGCGGTCGTCGCTGCCTTCGCCCCTACCACCCTCCCTGTGGTCGGACGGCGCTCGACGGATAGCCGCAGTGATCGCGCTGTTGGCGGTGGCGGGGATCGGCTTCGGAGTCGGCTACCTCGTATTCGACGATGCGGGGGCGGACGACGAGGCACCCGCCCCGACCTCGGTGGTCATCGATCCCGCCCAGCCCCCGAGCGCCGCCGAGGCCGGCGGCTTCCCAGAGTTCGCGACCCGCAACACGACCAGGGTGGGAGGCGTTGACCCCACCGCCGACGCCGCCTCAGTGGCGCTCGCGACCTATCCAACCCAGGGGGGGTTCGGTTCGACCGCGGCGGCGACGATCGTCCCGGCGGACTCCTGGCAGCTCGCGCTCGCGGCGACGCCGCTGACCGCCGACCCGATCTCCACTCCCGTGCTGCTCAGCGGCGAAGAGGTGCCCGAACCGACCGCATCCGCGCTCAGCGCACTCTCCCCCGAGGGCCTCGACGCTGCCGACGGAACGCAGGCCTTCGTCGTCGGCGGGGTGGCCGTGCCCGACGACCTGAAGACGACCACCTTCGACGACACCGATCCGGCCGACGTGGCCAACCAGGTCGATATCGAACGGGCGAAGGTGACGGGGGTCGAGGATCCCGCCCACCTGCTCGTCGTCAGCTCGAGTGACGCCGGGCTCGCGATGCCGGGCGCCGCGTGGGCAGCTCGATCGGGCGACCCGCTGCTGTTCGCCGATGGTGACGACGTTCCCGCGGGAACGATGGCGGTGATCAAACGGCACCCAGACACTCCCGTCTACGTTCTGGGACCGGAGTCGGCAATCTCGAACGCGGCGCTCAAGGACCTCGGCGACGCAACCCGTGTCGGCGCCGAGGATCCGGTCGAGAACGCGATCGAGTTCGCGAAGTTCACCAGTGGCGACTTCGGCTGGAACATCAACGACCCTGGGCACGGATTCGTGATCGCCACCATCGACAGGCCCCTCGACGCGGCCGCGGCGGCTCCGCTGGCGAGCACCGGCGGTAGCCCGGGACCGCTGCTGCTCACAGACGACCCGGCGACCGTGCCGCCGGCCCTGCAGAGCTTCCTCAGCGACACGCAGCCCGGCTTCGAAGCCGACCCGACCCGGGCCGTGTTCAACCGCGTCTGGATCATCGGCAACACCGAGGCGATCTCGGTTCCCTTCCAGGCCCAGGTCGACCAACTGACCAAGCTGGCTCCGGTGAGTTCGGCCAAGCTGCCGCCCGACATCGCCCTGCCCGAGACCGGCGGTGAGAACGTTCCGCCCGGAGTCGACCTCGGCGACCTCGAAGACCTCGGCGGATCGTCGTCGACCACGACTCCGGATGGCGCCGGCTCCGGCACGAGCGGCGGCGGCGGCAAGAACCCGTAGACGAGCGATCTGTCCAGTTGTGGGCCGAGATAGGCTCCCGGAGAGATGAGCGAGGCTGAGCGATCCGATCTGCGCAATCCCGGCCACCGGCCGACGGCGGACGACATCCGTGCGCTCGCCGGTCCCTCGACGCCCCACTTCGCGCTGCAGATCAGAAACCGGATCGCGGCGCTGATCGAGCGCCTGCCCGCCGACGATCCCGCCCACGTCGAGGGCCGGATTCAGATCGCTCGCCTGAACGACCTCGCCGAGCACACCGGCGACCCCCGCGGCCCCGGCCCCGGCAGCCCGGATCCCTTGGCGGGCCCGTAGCTGACTGATAACTGCGCGACTCGCAGGGCTCCGCCCTGCCCGGCTGCGCGTCAAGGCCCGGAGAAACTAGACCCGCTGAATCAGCGTCCCGGTCCCGAGGCCGCCGCCACAGCACATGGTCACCAACCCGATCTCCTTGTCGGAGCGTTCGAGCTCGTGGAGAAGCGTCGTGGTCAGCCGGGCTCCGGTCGAGCCAAGCGGGTGGCCGAGCGCAATCGCGCCGCCGTTGACGTTGACCCGATCCATGTCGGGTTCCAGTTCTCGGTACCAGGCGGCCAGGACCGAGGCGAATGCCTCATTGACCTCGAAGAGGTCGATGTCGTCGATCTTCATCCCGTTGCGCGCCAGGATCTTCCTGGTGGCGGGGATCGGCCCGGTGAGCATCATCACCGGATCAACTCCGACCGTGGTCTGATCGATGACCTTGGCCCGCGGCTCGATGCCGAGCTCGGCAGCCTTGTCCGCGGCCATCAGCAGCAGCGCCGCGGCACCGTCTGAGACCTGGGAGCTGTTGCCGGCGGTGATCTTGCCGTCCTCCTTGAAGGCCGGCTTGAGCTTGCTCAGGGTCTCCAGGTCGGTTCCCGGCCGAATGCCCTGATCGGTGACGAAGGTGTCGCCGTTGACCGCGAAGGGGATGATCTCGCGCTCGAAGCGACCCTCCTCGGTCGCGCGGGCGGCCAACCCGTGGGAGCGGACGCCGATCTCGTCGAGCTCCGAGCGGGGGATCTCCCACTTCTCGGCAATCATCTCGGCGGAGAGACCCTGGTTGACCAGGTCGAAGCGTTCCATCAGCTGAGGCGAGAAGGCGAAGCCATGCTCCTGCTGGACCTGCATGCCGTCGGCGAAGGAGATGTGGCCCATGTGCTCAACGCCCCCGCCGATCGCGACGTCGTGGACGCCGGAGGCGATCAGGGCGGCGGCGAAGTTGATCCCCTGCTGGGCGGAGCCGCACTGACGATCGACCGTGGTCGCCGGCACCTCGATCGGCAGGCCGGCCTCCAGCCAGGCGTTGCGACCGATGTTGAAAGCCTGCTCGCCGAACTGCTGCACGCATCCGCAGATCACGTCGCCGACCTCGGATGGTTCGACGCCCGAGCGGTTCATCAGCTCCGAGTAGACCGTGGCCAGAAGCGTGGATGGATGGGTGCCCTTGTAGTAGCCCTTCTCCTCGTGACCGCGACCGACCGGCAACCGGGCCGCCTCGACGATCACTACCTCTCGTCCACCGAATGTTCCTTCTGCCATCGCCTAGCCTTTCTCGCGGGGGGAGCCGGGGCGGACGTTAGACGATCAACCCAGCCGCCCCTGCGCCTGCCGACCCGCGCCCAGCTATGGCAGACTCGGCCGCCGCGTGAGAAGGACCGTGCTGACACTCCCCGCCCGCCGTGGTCTCAAGTGGGTGGTTCTCGCCATCTGGCTGGTGGGCACCGCCGCGATCATCGGCGCCGATCTGCCGACGAAGTTCGACGAGGCGCAGAGCAACGAGTCCTCATCGTTCCTGCCGGGCAACGCCGAGTCGACGAAGGCTCTGGCCGCAACCGAGGAGATCCAGGGCGACGAACTGCTCCCCCTGATCATCGTCTACAAGCGCGAGGACGGCAGCCTGAACGCGGCCGACCTGGCTCGGATCGAAGGTGACCGCGAGGCTCTGAACTCCGACCTCCCCCCGCGCACCAGCCCCTACTCGAAGCCGATCCCCTCCGAAGATGGCGCCGCCGCGCTGCTGGAGGCCCAGATCAGAGCGAACGGCGAGGGCGAGACGATCACGACCGCGGTCGATCAGGCTTCGGCACAGGTCGAAAGCAGCGCTCAGCCCGGTGTCGAGACGGCCATCACGGGAGGCGCCGGCCTCTCGGCCGACGCGATCGACGTCTTCGACTCGATCAACGGGACCCTGCTGCTGGCGACCGCCGGCATCGTCTTCCTGCTGCTGCTGATCGTCTACCGCAGCCCGATCTTCTGGTTCTTCCCGCTGTTCGCCGTCGGTATGGCCGAACTTGCCACCCGCGGGATCGGGTTCGGACTCACCGAGCTCGGAGTCACCGTCAACGGTCAATCGGCGGGGATCCTGCCGGTACTCGTTTTCGGCGCCGGCACCGACTATGCGCTGTTACTGGTCGCTCGCTATCGCGAGGAGCTGCGCCTCCACGACGACAGACACGAGGCGATGAGCGAGGCGCTCCGACGCGCCGGCCCCGCGATCCTCGCCTCCGGCCTGACCGTGATCGCTGCACTGCTCTGCCTGATGCTGGCCGACGTCGAGGGCACCGCCGGGCTCGGCCCGATCGGCGCCACCGGCATCGCCATCGCCATGGTCTCGATGCTGACCCTGCTCCCGGCGATCCTCGTGATCGCGGGGCGCTGGGCCTTCTGGCCCTTCATCCCCCACGTCGGCGACGAGGCCGCCGACGAGACCCACGGCGCCTGGCGCCGGATCGGGGAGTGGATCGGCCGCGGCCCTCGCCGGGTCTGGATCGGAGCCACCGCCGTTCTCCTGCTGATGACCCTCGGCTGGCTCAATGCCGACACCGGCCTGACTCAGACCAGCAGCTTCCGCGGCGACGTCGAATCGGTTCGGGGGCAGGAACTGGTCGCCGAATCGTTCCCGGCCGGCGCCAGCGCGCCGGCCAACGTGATCGTTCCCGACGCGGCGTCGGTGCCGGCGGTCGAGCAGGCGCTTGCCGAACTCGACTCGGTCGACGAGGTGATCGTCGTCGGCCGCGGGCCCCCGGGCGTGCTCCTGCAGGTGACGCTCGCCGATGACCCCTACTCGACGAGCACCTACGAAGAGATCCCCAAGATTCGAGAGGCCGTCAAAGAGGCCGGCGGCGAGGACGTGCTGCTCGGCGGGCCGACCGCGATCGAGCGCGACCTGCGCGTCGCGGCCGCCCACGATTCGAAGCTGATCCCGCCCGTCGCCCTCGCCGTCGTCTTCCTGATCCTGATGATCCTGCTGCGGGCGGTCGTCGCTCCGTTGGTGCTGATCGGGACCGTGATCCTCTCGTTCGCCGCGGCCCTCGGGGTCGGTTTCATCGTCTTCGATGTGGTCTTCGGCTTCGCCGGCAGCGACCCGTCCCTACCCCTGTTCGCGTTCATCTTCCTGGTCGCGCTGGGCGTCGACTACAACATCTTCCTGATGGCGCGGGTGCGCGAGGAGACCCAGCGCCGAGGTTCCCGCGAGGGTGTCCTGAGAGGCCTCGCGGTGACCGGCGGGGTGATCACATCGGCCGGGATCGTGCTCGCGGGAACGTTCTCGGCCCTCGCCGTGCTCCCGCTCGTGTTCCTGACCGAGCTCGGGTTCGTCGTCGCCTTCGGGGTCTTGCTCGACACCTTCCTGGTTCGCTCGATCCTCGTCCCAGCGTTAGCGCTCGACCTCGACCGCCGGACCTGGTGGCCGTCGGCTCTCTCGAAGGATTCGGGCGATGAACCCGCGGTCGATTCCAAGAGCGAACCGGCCGAAGCCGACCAACGATGAGCGAGCCGGGCTCGACCGACGACTACTCGAGCCTGGCGATCGCGGGCAGTGGGGCCATCGCCCTCGGGTTGGCGGCCTCGGCGTCGGCGCTGTGCGAGGTCCACGTCCTGGCCCGCAGCGACACCTCCGCCTGGCGTGCCGAGGAGGGCATCGAGAGGCTCTGCAAGAAGGTCGAGGGCGGGGATCCCTCCAAGGTCCGGATCACGACGAGTCCGGCCGACCTCGACGGTGCCGATCTGATCGTCGAGGCGATCGTCGAGGAGGTCGACGCCAAGGCGGCGATGCTCGCCGCGCTCGGCGAGATCCACCCGGAGGCGGACCTCGCCACGACCACGTCCTCGCTCGGGATCGCCGAGCTCGGCGCACGGGCGGGGATCTCCGATCGCTTCTACGGGCTGCACGTCTTCAATCCGGTTCCGCGGATGGAGCTGATCGAGCTCTGCCTGCCGGAGGGCCTGACGCCGGGGGTCGGCGACCGTGCCCGCTCCTTCTGCCGGGCGCTTCACAAGCACATCGTCGAGGTGCCGGACGAGGCGGGGTTCGTCGTCAACCGCCTCCTCTTTCCCTTTCTCTTCGACGCGGTGCGCCTGCTCGACGAGCTCGACCTTGAACCGATCGAGGTGGACGCCTGCATGGCCAAGGGCGCCGGGCAGCCGATGGGGCCGCTTCAGCTCCTCGACTTCGTCGGCATCGACGTGGCGGTCGCGATCGGGGAGAAGCTCCACGCAGCGAGCGGCAAGGACGACCACGCTCCACCGGCGCACCTCGGCAAGATGATCGCCGCGGGGAAGCTCGGCCGCAAGAGCGGCTCCGGCTTCTACGACTACTGAGTCGCGGGCGTCAGTCGTTCGAGCCGGACCCGGCCCTCGGGTCCACGTCGTCCTCGGGGTGGATCCGGAGGGCGACGATCCGGTTGTCGCGAACCGACTCGACCCGGATCGTGTAGCCGTCGGCGCGGATCGCGTCGCCGCGTTTCGGCAGGCGGCCGAGCTCGTTGAAGACGTAGCCGCCGATCGAGTTATAGGCGTCGGTGTCGACTGGAAGCTTGATCCTGGCGTCCTCGAGGTCGCCGAGTGAGACGTGGCCACGCACGTACCAATCGCCGTCGGCCAGCTTGCGGAGCTCCTCGCCCCGGGGGTCGGTCTCATCCTCGATCTCACCGACCACCTCCTCGAGAATGTCCTCGACCGCCGCGATCCCCACCGTCCGCCCGTACTCGTCGACGACGATGGCGATCGAGCTGCGCTGACGTTGTAGCTCGGCGAGCAGATCGTCGAGTGGCTTGGTCTCGGGGATGATCGGGGCGTCCCGGACCGCGGATTCGATCGATGTATCCGGCCCGGCACTCATCAGCAGACGCACGAGCGAGTTGTTGTGGACGATCCCACGGACCCGGTCGGGATTGTCGTCCTCGATCACGACGAGACGGGTGTGGCCGCTCGCGACGCAGCGCCGCAGCGCGTCCTCGACCGTGTCGGAGGAGTCGACCGTGATCACCGCGGGGATCGGGGTCATGACCTCGCGGGCCTCCTGTTCGTGGAGATGGAAGACACCCCCGAGCATGCCCGCCTCGCTGGCCTCGAGATCGCCGCCGGAGCGGGACTGGGCGATGATCGCCTTCAGGTCCTCGGCGTTGTGATGCTCCTCGATTCCGCCCGGGTCGACGCCGAAGAGCCGCACCATCCAGTTGGAGATCACGTTCAGGGTGGAGGTGAAGGGCAACGTTGCGACCCTGAATGCGTAGACGGGTCCCGACAGCCGGCGTGCGGTCCCCTCCGGGCGATTGATCGCCACTATCTTCGGCACCTGTTCGCCGACGGTGATGTGGAGGGAGGTGGCGATCGTGAACGCGAGGATGAACGCGAGTGCGGTCGCGACGCCGTGGGAGACGACCCCGTCCAAGGCGGGCTCGATCAGACTGGCGAGAGCCGGTTCACCGAGAAACCCGATCCCGATCGAGGCCATCGTGATCCCGACCTGGCACGCGGCCAGGTAGCGATCGATCCCGTCCAGCTGCTCGAGGGCGCGAACCGACCCACGCTCACCCTCTGCGATGGCAACCTCGAGTCGCGAGCGCTTGGCGCGGACCAACGCGAACTCCGCCGCGACGAACATCCCGTTGATCAAGATCAGCACGAACAACCCGACGAGGGCGAGCAGCGTCATCGCGGGCGGGGCCTGGTACTTCGAGGTGGGTCGTCGTCAATCACTGGGCGACATCGAAAGGCTACCAGCGCTGCGGGAAAGTCCGTTGCCGCAAATCCAAACGTCCGCGCGGGTACTACGGTGACGACATGGATCAGAGTCAGACCCCCTACCTGGATGCTCTCGTCGCGCACGCCGCGACCAACCCGGGTCGTTTCCATATCCCCGGGCACAAGGGCGGCACCGGCGCCGACCCGGGGCTGCGCGAAGCGATCGGCGACGCCGCGCTCAGGCTCGATTTCCCGTCCGGCGTCGAGGGAATCGATGTGGGACCCGACCCGCTCGATCTCCCCTTCCAGCGGGCGCAGGCCCTGGCCGCCGAGGCCTGGGGGGCGAAGCGGAGTTGGTTTCTGGTCAACGGCGCCTCCGGGGGCAACCACGCGATCTGCATGGCGCTCGCTCATCTCGGCTCGGCCGCGGTCGTCCAGCGCAACGTTCATTCCTCGGTGATCGACGGCCTCGTCCTCAGCGGGTTGAGGCCCATGTTCGTACCGCCCGAGATCGACGACGATCTCGGAGTCGCCCACTGCCTCACCCACGACTCGCTCGCGCGGGCCCTCGACGCGCAGCCCGGAGCGGTCGCCGCCTTCGCAATCTCTCCGACCTACTTCGGGGCGGTGGCTGATATCGCTGGGCTGGCCGAGGTCGCCCACGCACGCGACGTCCCCCTCGTCGTCGACGAGTCCTGGGGCGCCCATCTCGCCTTCTCCGATCAACTTCCCGCCAACGCGCTCGCGAGGGGGGCCGACGTCGTCCTCAACTCGGTCCACAAGCTCGGTGGAAGCCTGACCCAATCGGCGATCCTGCACCTCGGGACCGACCGGATCGACGGACAGATCGTCGACCGCTCAGTCACCCTCGTCGAGTCGACCAGCCCGAACGCCCTCCTCACCGCCTCGCTCGACGCCGCGCGCCGGCAGAACGTGCTCAACGGCGGCGAGATGCTCGCCGCGACGATCGCGTCGTTGAAGGTCCTCCGGGCAAAGGTCGTCGAGATTCCGGGCCTGGATGTGCTCGGCGAGGAGATCGCCGAGGCCCCGAGCGTCTTCGCCTGGGACCCGATGCGCCTCTCGATCGACGTGCGTGGCACCGGGGCGACTGGAAACAGCATCGCGAAGTACATGCGTGAGCGGCACGACATCTGGTTCGAGCTCTACGCCGAGAACGTCGTCGTCGCCGTCTTCGGGATCGGTGAGAACGTCACCGAGACCGGGGAGCGCCTGCTCGCGGGGCTGCGCGACGCGGTCGAGAAGCTCGAGACAGAATCCGGACGACCCCGCGACGCATTCGCTCCTCCCCCTCCGTGGGGTCCGACCGAGATGACCCCGCGTGACGCTTTTCTGGGGCCGCAGGAGATGGTGGCCTTCGATCGGGCCGAGGACCGGATCGCCGCGGAGTCGCTGGCGGCCTACCCGCCGGGGGTCCCCAACGTGCTGCCGGGCGAGCGCCTCACCCGCGCAACCCTGGACTTCATAGCCGATTCCCTCGCCCACGGGGGGCAGGTCCGCGGGGCCAGCGACCGGACGCTCAGCACGATCCGCGTGGTGATCGAGTGAGCGAGCCCGAGGGACCCTGGGGCGTCGACTCCGAATACGGGCGCCTGCTCGACGTCCTGCTCTGCCCACCCGACAACTACCGCTGGTTGCCGACCAGCGCGATCTCCAAGGCGACGCTCGAGAGCGACCGGAGCTTCAGCCCGCAGACCGCGATGGCCCAGCACGCCGAGATGGTGTCCGCCTACGAATCGGCGGGTGTCCGCTGCCACTTTCTCGAGCCCGACCCCGCGCTTCCCTACCAGGTGTTCGCCCGCGATTCGAGCGTGGCCACCCCTGATGGAGCGGTCGTCACCCAGCCCCACCAGCAGTGGCGCCGCGGCGAGTACGCACCGGTCATCCGCTTCTACCAGGAGGCGGGGATCCCGATCCACCGGATGATCACCGCCGCCGCGCTCGAGGGTGGCGACGTGGTCATCGTCGAGCCCGGGCGGATGGTGATCGGCAACGGCGAGGAGCGAACCGAGGCGCAGGCGGCCCGGCAGCTCGCGGGCTGGATGGAGGAGCTCGGCTGGGAGGTCCGGATCGAGATGATCCCGAGCCAGCTCATCCACATCGACGTGCTGCTCGCGATCCTCGCCCCGAAGCTGGCGGCAGTCTGCGTCGACATCGCCGCCGCGGGCCTCGTCCGCTGGCTGCGGGAGGCCGGCTTCGAGATCCTCGAGATCCCGGCCGCAGAGGCGTTCGCGCTGGGCGTCAACGCGATCTCCCTCGGCGATGACCGGACGCTCTCGAGTGAGTACTCCAAGAGCCTCAACGAACAGCTCCGCGCCCGGGGGATCGAGGTCTTCGATCCCGACCTGAGCATGTTCACCCTCGGGGGCGGCGGCGCCCATTGCCTCGCGCAGGCCCTACGTCGGGAGCGCGTCGGTTGACCGACCGGGCGGTCGTCCGGCCCGGACTCCGGTGATCCCTTGGCACCGCCGGAGATCGACGCCGCCCACGTACTGACGGACCTCGAGGATCTCGCCGACCTGACCGGCGGACCCGGGGGTGCGCGACGGCTCTGCTGGACCCTTGAATGGCAGGCGGCCCGCGACCTGCTTCGCGATCGCCTCGCCGAGATCGGAATCGGCGAGACCGAGATCGACGAGGCCGGCAATCTGTGGGCCCGGCTCCCCGGCGTCGACGGGGACGCACCGGCCCTGGCCGTCGGCTCCCACCTCGACTCCGTCCCGGCCGGCGGACCGCTCGACGGCGCACTCGGGGTGATGGCCGGCCTCGGCGTCCTGCGAGCCTGGGCGCAATCCGGCGAGGCCCCGCCACGCGATCTCGTGCTGATCGACTTTGCCGACGAGGAGGGTGCCCGGTTCGGTCGCAGCCTGTTCGGCAGCTCTGCCGTGGCCGGGACGCTCGCGCCCGGAGAGCTTGCTCAGCTGACCGACGCCGATGGTCGCCCGATCGGTGAGGTCCTGGCCGAGAACGGCGTCGAATTGGCTCGGGCCCCCGAGGCTGCACTGCGACTGGCCGGGGTGGGTACCTACCTGGAGCTCCACATCGAGCAGGGACCGGTGCTCGATTCCGAGTCGGTGAGCTGCAGCGCCGTCTCGGGTTGTGCGGGGGTGGAGCGTCACCGGTTCAGCTTCGCCGGGCAGGTCTCCCATTCCGGGACCACGCCGATGGACCAGCGACGCGACGCGGGGCTGGCCGCCGCTGAGGCCGCCCTGGCCATCGAACGGATAGCGACGAGCGAGGGCGGGGTCGGGACCACCGGACGAATCGACCTCGAGCCCGGGGTGGTGACGGCGGTGGCGGGAAGCGCGGAGTTATCCGTGGACCTGCGCCACCCGGAGGCAGAACCGCTGGCGACGATGTTCGCCGACGCTCTCAACGCCGCTGAGTCCGCGGCTGCGAGGCGCGGCTGCGAGTTCCAGAGCAGCCCGATCTGGAGCATCGAGCCGATTCCATTCGACCGCGGATTGGTCGCGGCTGCAGAGGTTACGTCGGCCGCCGTCGGCGGGCGGGAGCGGGCGATCGCGAGCGGCGCGCTTCACGACGCGGCGGAGATGGCCCGGGTCGTTCCAGCCGCGATGATCTTCGCCGCCTCGGTTGAGGGCATCAGCCACGCCGAGGAGGAGCGGAGCACCGACGAGGCCCTGACCGCGGCGATAGAGGCCTTCGGAGAACTGGTATCGACAGCGATTTGAGCAGCGACCAGAGTCGAAACTCGCTCGCAACGTAGGGCCGCTCATGCTCCTGCTCTTCGTCGTCGGGGACATGCTGGGCGGCGGGATCTACACGCTCGTCGGCAAGGTCGGAGGCGAGGTCGGGGGCGCGATCTGGGCAGCCTTCGCCCTCGCGTTCCTACTTGCCGCGCTGACCGCCTGCGCCTACGCCGAGCTGGTCTCAAAGTATCCGCGGGCAGCCGGGGCGGCGCTCTATACGAATCGGGCCTTTCACCGCCCGTTCTTCACGTTCATGGTCGCCTTCGCAGTGATGGCCTCGGGGATCACATCGGCGAGCACCCTCGCGCGCGGCTTCGCCGGCGATGCCCTCGGCGAATTCGTCGACGTCCGGGTGATCCCGGTCGCAATCGCATTCCTGATCGTGGTCGCGTTGATCAACATGCGCGGGATAGCCGAGTCGGTGCGGGTCAACGCTCTCCTGACCTTCGTCGAGATCGGCGGCCTGCTGTTGATCATCGCCATCGGCGTGGCCGCGCTCGGTGAGGTCGGCGCCGATCTCGGGCGAAACCTCGAGTTCAAGGAGGGGATCACTCCCTTCTTTGCGATCCTCTCCGGCGCCGGTCTCGCCTTCTACGCCCTGATCGGGTTCGAGGATTCCGTGAACATCGCCGAGGAGGTCGAGGAGCCGTCCCGCAACTACCCGAGAATTCTCTTCGGGGGCCTGGCGATCGCCGGGACCATCTACCTGCTGGTCACCCTCGTCGCATCGGCAGTGGTCCCGACCGCCGAACTCGCGGCATCGTCGGCTCCGCTCGTGCTCGTCGGTCAACAGGGACCCCTCGGCCTCGAGCCCAGGATCTTCGCCGTGATCACGCTGTTCGCCCTGGCCAACGGCGCCCTGATCAACATGGTCATGGCTTCCCGGCTCGTCTACGGGATGTCGGAGGAGGGCATCGTGCCCGGCTTCTTCGGGAGGGTGCTCTCGGGAAGGCGAACACCGATTACCGCGATCGTCTTCACCACGATCCTCGGCCTGATCCTGGTCTCGACCGGCGACCTGGCCTCGCTGGCGGACACGACCGTGCTGCTTCTGCTCTGCGCCTTCACCGTCGTCAACATCTCCGTGCTCGTCCTGCGCAGGGACGACGTCGGCCACGAGCACTTCCGGGCTCCGACGATCGCCCCGATCGCCGGAGCCCTGGTCTGCGTCGTTCTGATCGTGGACAACGACGCCGAGACCTTCCTCCGCGCCGGGCTGCTCTTGATCTTGGGCGTCGTCCTCTGGGCCGCCGCCTATCTGGGCGGCCATCGGACCGAGAGGCGAAGCGGCCGGTCCCCGTAGTCCCGTATAAATCCAACGACCGATGAGTGGCGCCTGGAAGAAGATCGAGTCGTTGCCCTTGCGCGTCGACAGCTACGAGCTCACCGATCACGATCGGGAGTACGGCAGCTTTACCCGCCCCTCGACGGTCATCCATCTCCACGGAGCCGGCGAGGAGGGAATCGGGGAGGACGTGGTCTATGACGTCCTCGACCACATCGCCCACCGCGACGCCGGACCGACCCACGACTTCACCGGTGCCTCGACCCTCGGTGAGTTCTGCGCGCTGGCGGGCGAGCTCGACCTCTTCCCGGTCGCCGAGCCGGGAATGCCCGCTTCGAGGCTGTATCGACGTTGGGCGTTCGAGAGCGCCGCTCTCGACCTCGCGCTTCGCCAGGCCGGCGTGCCCCTGCACGAGGCACTGGGGCGGAACCCCGAACCGCTGCAGTTCGTCTGCTCCACCCGCCTCACGACCTTCGAAGGCGAGGCCGGATCGAACACCGAGCCGATCAGCAAGCGCCTCGCCAAGTACCCGGGTCTCGGCTTCAAGCTCGACCCCGAGAACGACTGGACCCCGGAGCTGATCGAGGAGATCAAGGGCCTCGCGACCGTGCGAGTGCTCGACCTCAAGGGTCATTACCGCGGCACGCCGGTCGACGTCGAGACCGACCCCGAGCTCTATCGGCAGGTCGCCGAGGCCTTCCCCGGCGCCTATCTCGAGGACCCCGATGTCAACGACGAAACACGAGCCCTGCTCGAGCCGCTGGCCGATCGGGTCACCTGGGATGCGCCCCTGCACTCCCTGGCCGACATCAGAGATCTGGAATGGACGCCGAAAGCGATCAACTCGAAGCCTTCGCGCTTCGGCTCCCTGGAGGAGATCTTCGCGATCTACGAGTACTGCGACGCCGAAGGGATCAAGATCTACGGCGGCGGACAGGGCGAGGTACAGGTCGGCCGAGGGCAGATCCAGTACCTGGGTTCGCTCTTTCACCCCGACACCCCCAACGACACCGCCCCCGCCGGCTACAACGACCCGGCCGTTCCCTCGGGCCTGCCGACGCCGCCGATGGATCCGGTCCCGTCGGCGACCGGCTTCCGTTGGGGCTAGCGGCCGCGTAAACCGGGCTCGCCACCACCTGGGCCGTTTCGGCGCATCATGGACGTGGCCGAAACGACCCAGTCGGGTCAGGGAGCCCTAAGTCAGCTTCGGCGAGCCGAATTCCTCGTTTGGGCTACGGTCGAGCCCTACCACTCGAAACCAACGGAGGACAGATGAGCCAATCCAGCTTCGGGGACGCGCTGAACGAACAGGTCGCAAACGAGTTCGCCGCCCACCAGCAGTACGTCGCGATCGCCGTCTACTACGACGCCGAGACCCTTCCCCGTCTCGCCTCCTTCTTCTACCGGCAGGCGGTCGAGGAGCGCAACCATGCCCTGATGATCACCCAGTATCTGCTCGACGCCGATCTCGACGTGAGGACGCCGGGGGTCGAGGCGCCGGAGGTCGACTTCTCCGACATCGTCGCGCCGGTCGAGTTGGCACTGGCGCAGGAGAAACGCGTGACGCAGCAGATCAGCGCGCTCGCGGCCAAGGCACGTGAGGAAGGCGACTACCAGGGCGAGCAGTTCATGCAGTGGTTCATCAAGGAGCAGGTCGAGGAGGTCTCGTCGATGTCGGATCTGCTCACGGTGGTCAAGCGGGTCGGCGGAAACCCACTGCTGGCTGAGGAGTATCTGGCACGCGAGTCTCTCGGGGGCGAGGGTCAGGACCCGACCGCCCCGGCCGCCGCGGGCGGGGCGCTCTAGATGGCAACCGAGCCCGGGGCACCTTCGGCCGTGGGCGACCGTGGGCAGGGGATCAGCCGGCGGGGCGTGATCGGCGGGGCGCTCGCCGGTGCCGGCGGCATCGCTATCGGTCGTGTCGCGAGCGCGCCGGCGGCGCCGGCCCTGAGAAAGCGGCGGCGCGACTTCGTGGTCGTCGGAGCCGGACTGGCCGGGTTGAGCGCCGCGCGGGCGATTCGCGAGGCGGGCCGCTCGGTGGTCGTTCTCGAGGCGCGGGATCGGGTCGGCGGCCGGACACTCAACCACGAGATCGGCAAGGGGGAGATCGTCGAGATCGGCGGCCAGTGGGTTGGGCCCACGCAGAACAATGTCCTGGCCCTGATCGACGAGCTCGGGCTCGAGACCTTCGACACCTACGTCGACGGCAAGAGCGTCTACTACCGCAACGGCACGAAGACGGAGTACGAGGGAGTCATCCCCCCCGTGAGCGGATCCGTACTCGTCGAGATCCTGACGGCGATCGGCGACCTCAATTCGAAGGCGGCGACGGTCCCGGTCGACGCCCCATGGGACGCGCCACAGGCCGTTGAGTGGGACAGCCAGACCCTGAAGACCTACCTCGACGACCTGGGCATGAGCTCCGAGGCACGCGACATCGTCGAGCTGGGGATCTCGTCGGTGTTCGCAGTGGAGCCGCGCGACCTGTCGCTGCTGTTCGTCGTCCTCTACATCGCCATGGCCGGAACGGACTTCAACAACCTGATCAACACGACCGGCGGCGCCCAGGAGAAGCGGATCGTCGGCGGATCGCAGCAGATCTCACTGAAAATGGCGAAGCAGCTCGGCAAATCGGTGCTGCTCGAGGAGGCGGTCAGGACGATCCGCAGGTCGAAGTCGGGAGTCCAGGTCAGGACCGCCACCGACACCTGGTCGGCAAAGCGGGTCATCGTCACCGTCCCGCCGGCCCTGGTGGGCGGAATCCGATTCCAGCCGGGGCTGCCTCCCAACCGCGCGCAGTTTGACCAGCGGATGCCGATGGGCTCGGTCATCAAGTGCATGGCGATCTACGACGCCCCGTTCTGGCGAGAGGGGAACCTGAACGGGATGGTGACCTCAGACCAAGGCCCGGTCAAGCTGACCTACGACAACTCTCCTCCCGACGGCAGGCCGGGTGTATTGCTCGGCTTCATTGAAGGCCAGGACGCTCGCGACCTCGCTGAGGTATCCGACGACGAGCGCAGGGCGGCGGTCGTCGAATGCTTCGTCCGCTACTTCGGGAGCGAGGCGGAGAGCCGGATGACCGGCTACGTCGAGAAGTCGTGGGCCGCGGACCCGTGGAGCCGCGGGTGCTACGGCGGCATCACTCCGCCCGGCGCGCTGGTCGGCTACCCGAACGTCGTGAGAGCGCCAGTCGGCCGGATCCACTGGGCCGGCACCGAGTCAGCAACCGAGTGGGGCGGCTACATGGACGGCGCGATCGAGTCCGGGCAGCGGGCCGCGGCAGAGGTCCTCGCCGAACTCTGAGCCGGGTCCCGGCGAAGCCGGTTTCCCGCAGTCTGTATCGATCGGCACGAAGATCTTCCAAATCGGGTACGGTTTCGATCCCCAGCGTGATCGCCCTCACGATTGCCCTACGGCAAGAATTTGGGGCGGTCCCCGCTCTCGGGGAGGGGAGGAAGAGAACAAGACGACATCCGCCAGCCGGATGTCGTCTTGTCTCTGCGTTGGAACCCGGTGGAAGCCGCGATTCCTCAGACCTCGACGACGCCGAACGCAATCAGGCTTCTCCCGGTGTCGGCGATCGAGTCTTCGAGCGGCCGCGGGCTCCAGCCGAGCTCCTCGCGAGCGCGCTCGTTCGAGAACTCCGGATGCAGGCCGAGGTCGCCGACGATCATCCGCACGCTCGGATCGAACAGGCCCATCGCCCTGATCAGGATGTTCGGAGCGACCCGCGCCGGCACCTTCCGAGCCTGATCGCCGAGCCGGTCCTTGAGCACCGCGCCGACGTCGACCATCCACATGAACCTGTCGGTCGCGATGTAGCGCCCACCGCCGGCGGCCTCCTGCTCCATCGCGCGGACGTGCAGATCGGCGACGTCGCGCACGTCGACGAAGCTGAATCCGAGCCGCGGGACGGCCGGCATCCCGTCGAGAAGCCGCTCGATCAACTGCAGCGAGAAGGAGACGTCCTCGCTCAGCGCCGGGCCGATGATGGCGCCCGGATTGACCACTGCCAGCCGCTTCTCGGCGCCCGCCCCTCTGACCAGCTCCCAGGCCTCCCTTTCGGCGATCGCCTTGGAGCGGGTGTATGGCGTCAGGCTCGCGTCATCCCCGTCCGTCCAGTCGCGATCGGTGTAGGTCGATCCATCGATCGGGGGGCCGCCGCCGCGCACGGCCGCGACGGACGAGGTCATCACGATCCGCTCCACCCCGGCATCGAGCGCCGCCCGCAGCACCCGCAACGCGCCGTCGCGGGCCGGGACGATCAGCTCGTCGGGGTCCTTGGGCTGCGCCGGCGGGAACGGCGAGGCGGTGTGCAGCACGTAGTCGCAGCCGGCGACCGCCTCGGCCCAGCCGTCGTCAGCGTGCAGGTCCGCGGCCAGCACGGTGAGCCGCTCACCGGCATCGATCCCGGCGGCGGCGACCTGCGCGCGGACGTGACTCTCGCGGTCGAGGTCGCGGATCGTCGTCCGGACCGTGTAGCCACGGTCGAGGAGGGCAGCGATGCACCAGCCACCGAGGTACCCGGTGCCGCCGGTCATCAGGACGGTCTTCTGCGCGGAATCTGATTCGGCCATGGAGGGAACCTATTGAGGCGAACCGCGGCGGGCAACCCGACGAACCGGTTCATGGGACGGGAGCGACGGGACTCGAACCCGCGACCTCCGGCGTGACAGGCCGGCGCTCTAACCAACTGAGCTACGCCCCCACGGTCCGGATCGATTACCTGATCCGGGGGCGGCGATTATGGCACGGCGCACGGGATAGGCTTGGCTCGTGCGCCTGATCAGTTATCGATCCGAGCGGGGAGCGCGGGCGGGGCTGCTCCGCGACGCTCGCGTCATCGACGCCGGCGACGCCCTCGGTAATGAGGTCGCGACCATCCGCGGCATTCTGACGGCGGGCCTGCTGGACGATCTCACGGGGGTCGAGGGTGAAGGCGTCGACCTCGCGTCGGTCGAGCTGCTCCCTCCCGTGCCGGATCCCGAGAAGATCATCTGCATCGGCCTCAACTACCGCGACCACGCCGCCGAGGGCCGCCAGGAGCCGCCGCCGGTGCCGACGTTCTTCGCCAAGTTCCGCAACGCTCTCGTCCCCGACGGCGCGGCGGTCGCGCTGCCCGCCTCCAGCAGCAAGGTCGACTACGAGGCCGAGATCGCATTCGTGGTCGGGAGGACGTCAAGGGAGGTCGACCCGGCGAATGCGATGGACCACATCGCCGGCTACACCCTGCTCAACGACCTCTCCGCCCGCGACCTCCAGTTCCAGACGCCGCAGTGGCTTCCCGGGAAGGTCTTCGACGGCTCGGCGCCCTGTGGGCCCGCCCTTCTCACCACCGACGAGGTCCCTGACGGCCCCGGTTCGCTCGGCATCGCCCTCGATCTGAACGGGGAGCGGATGCAGGAGGCAACGACCGGCGATCTGATCTTCGGGATCCCCCACCTGCTCGCCCACCTCTCGACCCTGATGACACTCGTGCCCGGCGACATCGTCTCGACCGGCACCCCGGCCGGCGTCGGCGGCGCCCGCGAGCCACGGGTCTGGCTGAAGCCCGGGGACGAGCTCGTCGTCAGCTCACCGCAACTCGGCGAGCTTCGGACGACTATCTCCTGAGCTCGGCGAGCCGGCCCCAGGGGAAGGAGCGTTGGACCGGATTCGGGCTCAGCTCGACACTGCCGGGGAACTCCCGGCCGAGATCCGCTCCTGGGTTGCGAAGACGTTGATCAGGACGTAGGGGGCCCACCAGAGGATGAAGAAGTAGAACCAGTGAGTCGAGCCGACCTGAGTTGCGATCAGGACGGCGGCGCCGATGGCCGCGACCTGTAGCGCGGTGCGGCGCACGGGCAGGAAGAAGACGAGGACCCCGAGGAGAACCGGGAAGACCCGAGCGAGGTCCTGGAGGCCGCTGAGCGACGGCTCGAGACCCCAGACGCTGAACGGCGAACCTCGTGACGCCTGGTAGCCGAACGTCCGGTCGTAAAACTCACGGAGCCCCCCGTCGGGAAGTAGTGGAAGCAGGACCACGGCCCAAACGGCGACGAAGACGGCGCCGAAGATCAACGTCGAGCGGATCCGCCTCTCACCTGACCCCGCGGCGAAGAGGGGCGCCAGCGCGAGGGGGCCGAACTTCGTCGCGGCCGCGAGCGCAATCGCGAACCCGCGCTTTGCCGGTGAGGCGAAGGCGAGCAGCGCCGCGACGAGCAGCGCCGCGAGCAGTGCGTCGTTGCCACCGTTGGCGTCAAGCGCATAGAGCGTGTAGGGGTAGGCGAGCCACGCGAACGCCAGCGCGATCCCGAGGTCGCGACCCTCCCGGCCCTCTCGAAGGCGACGGCCGGCCACCAGCAGCAATCCGACGACGGCCAGGTCGAAGACGATCGCCGCGGCGTGAGCCGCCGGCAGGCTCTCGAGGCCGCCGTCCCACGGCAGCAACCCCTCGAAGGGGACATAGGAGATGTAGCTGAGGGGCCCGTAGGAATCGCCCCGGTCGATCAGCGGCGTGAACTGGCCGTCGTAGACGTCCTCGCCGCCGGCGATCCGATCCGCGCCGACGACGTTGGCGAAGCCGATGTCGATCACCTGCGAGTCGGCGATGTTCATCCCGATTCTGAACACGGCCAGAGCGATCGCGGCGATCGCCAGCCAACGGATCCCGATCACGGGGATCAGCGCCCCAGGACGCTGCCCGGGCCGGAACCCGGCGATCAGCATCCGTACGAACAGGTACCCCAGCACCGGGTAGACCAGGGGGACCGACCAGACGATCTCACCCTTGTTGAAGAAGAACTGCGAGACCGAGAAAGCGAGCAGGACCAGCAGGTCGAGGTGGAGCAGCCGGAATGGGCGCTTCGGGTCGAAGAACGGCAGCACGAAGAGGATGCAGAGGGGAATCCAGATCCAGGCCTCATTGACGTTGCCCGCGACGGCGTCCTCGTAGCCGCGCGCCAGTTTCACCTCCACCTGCTGATTACGCCAGGCCTCCACCTCCGTTCCCGTCCGGTCGTCGATCACGGCCTGAGCGACAGCGGTTCCCTCGTCGTAATAGTCGACCTGCCAGCGATCGGCGCCGCGGGTCGAGACCTCGGGCTCCATCCCCGGGCTTTCGATCCGCTCCTCGCCGACGACAGTCGGCCTCGTCGGCGATCGCGATCGCTTCGGCGCCGGTCATAACGAACCCCGGCGGCACCCGCTGCAGGTCACTGACCCGGCTGAGCGGCGCGAGGGGCTCGTCGCCGAACGGAGGCTGATGCGCCGGGTTCTCCTCGGCCCCGGCGGCGGCGGCCGGAATCAGAACGAGGATCAGCGCCAGGGGGAGCGCGAGGATCGATCGCAGCGGTCTCACCCCGGCCATAATGAAGCGATGGTGGGACGTGGACCTTCGCGGCAACCCCTTCGAACCCGCGTGCGAGCGGCGGGATACGTTGCGCTGCTCATGCTCGGCACGTCGTTTCTCGGCGCCTGCGGGGACTCGACGGACTCGACGTCGACGGACTCCACCGCAACGACCCCACCACCCGGCGCCCTCGTCGTCGCCGTCGACCCGCCGCGAGGCGAGCGCGGGGACGCGATGCAGGCGACCGTTGTCAACGGGACTGACGAGCAGTACACGTACGGCGCCGCCTACGAGCTGGAGACGCAGGCCGACGGGAGCTGGCAGAAGGTCAAGCTTCCCCCCACCCCGGTGATCGAGATCGGCTACGTCGCTCCACCGGGCGAGGAGGGACCGCCGGTCGACTTCAAGATCCCCGACGACGCCATCCCGGGGACCTGGCGGATCGTGATCGCCCGAGATGCTCCGGGGGGCGGGCCGCTGGCCGGCACCTTCGAGGTGACAGGTGGCTGAGTCGAATCGCCACCCGACCAAACGCGCTGCCGGCGTCGCCTTCGAGCGGGTCGGGGAGGGGCCGCCGCTGGTCCTGATCCATGGACTCGGAGCCACCCGGGATATCTGGAGACCCCAGATCGCTCGCCTGGCCGAGGAGCGGGACGTGATCGCGATCGACATGCCGGGATTCGGCGACAGCCCGACGCTCTCGGAGGCACCGACGCCCTGGGCGCTGGGCGCCGCGATCTCCCGCATGTGCGCCGAGATCGGCGTCGAGCGACCCCACCTCGCCGGCAACTCGCTCGGTGGTTGGGTCGTGATCGAGATGGCGAAGGCCGACCGAGCTGCCTCCGCCTGCCTGATCTCGCCGGCGGGTCTCTGGCGCAAGCCGCTGGGTCCGCGCAGCCTCGACGCCCGCAAGTTGGGCCTGCGCCTGCGACCGCTGATCATGGGTCTGACGCGGATCGGACCGGTTCGCGAGGCGATGCTGAAGACCAGCGTCGGACTCCCCGAGCGAGTCCCGGTCGCGGAGGGCCGGGCGATGATCGCCGCCTGGATCGACTCCGCCGGCTACGACGCCGCCAACGACGAGATGCGCCGCTACATCGCCGAGGACCTCGACCGGATCGCCGTACCGACGACGATCATCTGGGGTGAGCTCGACCGGCTGGTCGCTCCACCCCGCCCTGAACGCCGACCGCCGGGAACCCGCTACCTGCAGTTCGAGAAGCTCGGCCATACGCCCAACTGGGACGACCCGGATCTGGTCTCCGAGCTCCTGCTCGAGGCGAGCTCGACGAGCCTGGCGGAGGCCCAGACCCGCTGATCTGAGCTGGACGCATGGGTCGCCGAACCGGGGTCGCTACCATTTCGCCCCGATAGGGAAGTAGTTCTCAACGACGGTCGTTCGTCAACACGGAGCCCCATCTGGCTCCCGGCGACCGTGGCCCTCGCGGGCGAACCAAACCTTTCGCGCTGACCACCGCACGAAAGGAACTGGTTTCAATGCCCGATATCTCCTCAGACGCTCTGGCATGGGCGGGCCTGATCGGCGCCGTCGCCTTGCTGCTCGCGATCGACCTGCGATTCATGAGCGGACGCAACGGCGTGATGGGCGCCCGGCTCGCCGCCAAGGCGAGCGTCTTCTGGATCGGTCTCGCACTCGCCTTCGGAGGCCTGCTCTGGATCAGCTCGGGCGCCGAGCCGGCGAGCACGTACCTCGCCGGCTACCTGGTCGAGAAGTCGCTGTCGCTCGACAACGTCTTCGTCTTCCTGCTGGTCTTCGGCGCATTCGCGATCGCCGACGATCAGCGCCACCGACTGCTCACCTACGGGATCATCGGCGCGCTGGTACTCAGGCTGGTGTTCATCCTCGTCGGGGCTGCCGCACTCGGCGCCTTCAGCTGGCTCAACCTCGTGTTCGCGGCGATCCTGCTGTGGACCGGATACCGGCTCTGGCAACACCGCCACGACCACGGCGGCGAGGAGAAGCTGGTCGAGGGGATTCGCGGCCGACTGCCGATTGCGGAGGGCGGCGACCATCCGGGCCTGGTGATCCGGGAGAACGGCAAGCGGGTGCTCACCGCCGCCGGGGCCGCGCTCACTTCGCTGATCATCGTCGACATCGTCTTCGCGATCGACTCGGTGCCCGCGATCCTGGCGATCACCGATGACGCCTTCATCGTCTTCGCGGCGAACGCCTTTGCCCTGCTCGGGCTGCGACCCCTCTTCTTCCTCGTCGCTGACCTGGTCGACCGGCTCTACTATCTGAAGGCGGCGCTCGCGGTTCTGCTGATCGTGATCGGGACGAAGATGGCCGCCGCCTACTGGCTCGGCAAGATCGGCCCCGAGGTCACGCTCCCCGTCATCGCTCTGGTGTTGGTCACCGGGGTCGTCGCGTCGCTGATCCGCAAACGGGGTGACGCCGAGGTTGGGTCAACCGGCTGAGCCGCGGGGACTCAGCGGACTAGCTCGTCGGGGTCGGGACTGTCGTCGTGTCGTGGGACAGCCCGAACGATCGCGTCATCCGCGAGACTTGGCCGATGGAGTTGACCGCGTCGGTTCGCCGGTGGCAGGAAATGGGGACGGCGGCGGAGTTCCGGGGTCGGCAGATCCACACTCACAGCCGCGAGGCGGATGGGCCGCTCATCGCCCTCCTCCACGGTTTCCCGTCAAGCTCATACGACTGGATGCAGCTGTTGGAGGAGGAGCCGTTGCGCGGGCAGGCATCGATCGCCTTCGACTTCCTCGGCTTCGGCCTTTCCGACAAACCGCGGGACCACGAGTACAGCCTCTTCTGGCAGGCCGATCTGGCCGAGGAGGTGATTCGCCGGAGTGCCGCCGACCGACCGGTGTTCATCGTCGCCCACGACATGGGGACCTCCGTGACGACCGAGCTGATGGCGCGGGATCTCGAGGGCAGGCTCGAGATGGACCTCGCCGGCGTCCTCCTGTTCAACGGGAGCATCGTGCTCGACCGGGCCACGCTCACCCCTTCGCAGAAGCTGCTCCGCAGCCGCCTCGGCCCCCTCGCCGCGCGCCTTTCGAACGAGCGGGTGTTCCGTCAGCAGTTCGGATCGGTCTTCTCCGCAGCTCATCCCCTCAGCGATGCGGAGGCCGCCGATCAGTGGTCGTTGATCTGCCACAACGGCGGCCGCACGCTCGGCCACAGGTTGATCTTCTACCTCGGCGAGAGGATCGAGTTCGCCGACCGCTGGCACGGTGCAATCCGGGACTGGGCTCGGCTGCAGCTCGCCTGGGGGATGCGCGATCCGGTGGCGACGCCGGAAGTTCTGGCCGCCCTGCGCGAGCTTCACCCCGGCGTGCCGGTGACGGAGCTGCCGGACCTCGGTCACTACCCGCAGCTCGAGGACCCGCAGCGGATGGGGCGGGTCGTGCGCGAAGCCGTGCAGACCCTCGAGCGCTGAGTGCCGGCTGAGATCCGCAGTCGGGGGCGGCACCCAGCTCTAGCCCTTGCGGATCACCTTGAACTTGGCGACGGCGGGCTTACCAACCAAGCCTTCCACGGTGGCCTTGATCGAGATCGTGTGCTTCTTGCCCTTGCCGCCCTTGGACTTCGCCGTGAAGCTGTAGGGGGAGGTGCAATGCTTGTACTTGGCCTTGTCGAGCTTGCACTCGAAAGCCGCTTCGGCCTCGGAGGTGAAGGAAACCTTGACCTTCACCTTCTTCTTGGACGTCTTGATCTTGCTCTTCGGTCCTTTGGTGATCTTGGTCTTGGGCTCCAGCCCGCGATCGAAGACCAGTACGGAATCGCTGAGGGCGGCAGCGGCATAGGCGTTCTCGCCGTCTGGGGAGACCGTCACAGCCTCGGCTGCGTCGAGACCGTTGCCTTCGACGCAAGGGCCGATCCCGTCCTCGGCTACGCAGCCTGCCTTCCCGGCCCCCTGAGTCAGGCTGCCGGTGTCTGTGCTGCGATCGAAAATCACCACCGCATCGCTGTCGATGGAGGCGCCATAGACGCTGGCGCCGCCGGGAGAAACGGCCACCGATCGGACGCCCACAAGGCCGACGCCGTTGACGCAGGCCCCGGCGGTGCCGGTCTCGGAGATGCAGCCGGCAGTGCCGGGCTTCTGGGTCAGGGTGCCTGTGGCCGCATTGCGGTCGAAGATCGCTACGGCGCCGCTGTTCTGGGAGGCGACGTAGGCGCTGGCTCCATCGGGGGAGACCGTCACCGAGCCCGCGCCGTCGAGCGCGGTGCCGTCGACGCAGGCTCCGACGGTGCCGGTCTCGGAGATGCACGCTGCGGTGCCCGCCTTCTGGCTCAACTCGCCAGTGGTCGTGTTTCGATCGAAGATCGCTACGGCGCCGCTGTCCTGGGAGGCGACGTAGGCACCGGTCCCGTCGGGAGAAACGGCGACGGAGATCGCGAAATCGAGCGCGGTGCCATCAGCGCAGGCTCCGGCCGTGCCGTCCTCGGAGATGCAGCCGGCGGTGCCGGGTTTCTGAATCAGAGCACCGGTTGTGATGTTGCGATCGAAGATCGCGACGGCGTCGCTGAACCGGGAGGCGACGTAGACGTTGACGCCATCGGGCGAGACCGTGACCGTGGAAGCGGCGTCGAGCGCGGTGCCGTCGATGCAGGCTCCGGCTGTGCCGGTCTCGGAGATGCAGCCGGCGGTGCCCGGCCTTCTGGGTCAACTCACCGGTTGCCATGTTTCGATCGAAGACCGCGATGGCGTCGCTGAGTCGGGACCCGACGTAAACGCTGGTCCCGTCGGGGGACACCGTCACCGTCTCGGCGGAGTCGAGCGCCTTGCCGTCGAGGCAGGCACCAAAGGTGCCGGTCTCAGAGATGCAGCCGGCGGTGCCCGGCTTCTGGGTCAGGGCTCCGGTGCTCCCATCGCGGTCGAAGATCGTGACGGCGTCACTGTCCTGGGTTGCGACGTAGACGTTGGTCCCGTCGGGGGAAACCGCAACCGAGCCCGCGCCGTGGAGCGCGGTCCCGTCGGTGCAGGCCTCGTTCGTGCCGGCTTCGGCGATACAGCCGGCGGCGCCGGGCTTCTGCGTGAGAATGCTGTGACCTGCCGAGGCGCCCGCCGCAAGCAGCAGGCTCAGCAGTGCGGCGGCGACCAACGCGGCCCACATGTTGCGGCATCGAGAGAACTCGATCGAGCCGAGGTGCGGTCGTTCTGACGGCATCGGCCCAATCCTGAGGGAGGCAGCGACCCATTTCATCGGTAGCAAGCAACGAGTCGACTCCGTACTGAGTCCAGCGACCCGTGGGACCCGACCGCATGGAGGCATTTCGGAGATCTGGTCGAAACCACGTGCAAAGCGAGACCTTCGCTTCGAAATCCAACACCAAGGAGAGGCCATGCCTCGAGCACTCCGTTTCCCAGCCCTGATTGCCCTCGTCGTCGCCGTCGCCCTGGTCGCGACGGGCTCGACCTCGGCGGCCGGCGGCGGCAGCCTGTGCGGTTCAGTGACCGCGACCGACAAGGGTGGCGACACCGCCAAGTTCCGGGTCAAGTCCTATGTCTCCGGCTGTAACCGGGCGAGCAAGGGCGTCAAGCGCTACTACCGCCAGACCAATGGCGAGCAGGGTCAGCAGCTGACGATCAAGGGCTTCGTCTGCGGCCCGCTGCAGCCCTACAAGGTGAACAAGTTGGCATTCCAGTGCCGCTCCAAGAACGTCGCCAAGAAGCGCTACAAGGCGAAGTGGGTCTCGAAGAAGTAACCACGCCTCACGCGCCAGGTCTCCCAACGGCCTCGTCCCCGGATCGGGGGGCGGGGCCGTTGTTGAGAGGCGAGGCCGCCCTAGCCCTTGCGGATAACCCTGAACCTGGCGACGGCCGGGGATCCGACGACATCGGCCCTGTCCGTCGCCCTGATCGCGATCCTGTGCTTCTCACCCTTGCCGGGCTGGGACTTCACCTTGAAGACGTAGGGGGAGCGGCAGGGCTGGTACGTCCCGCCGTCGATGCTGCACTCGAAGGTCGCGCCGGCCACCGAGGTGAACGAGACCCTGGCGTTGACCCTCACCCTGGTCGTCCTCATCTCCTTTTTCGGCTTCTCGGTGATCCTGGTCGCCGGCGGCTTGTTTCGATCGAAGATCGCGACAGCGTCACTGCCGTCGGCGGCGGTATAGACGTTCCTGCCGTCCGGGGAGACGGTCACTGATCTGACGAGGTTGAGCGCCTTGCCCCTCGCACAGGCCGCCCCCTTCCTGGAGATGCATCCCTTGGTTTCGGACTTCTGAGTCAGGAAGCCGGTACCCGTCTCGCGGTCGAAGATCGCGACGGCAGCATTCTCGGTCGAGGCGACGTAGGCGCTGGTGCCGTCGGGGGAGATCGCGACCGAGCTCGCGCCGGCGAGCGCCTTGCCGTTCGTGCAGGCGCCGCCCGTCCCGTTGTCGGAAATGCAGCCGGCGGGACCGGATATCTGGGCCAGCGCACCGGTGGAGTCGCGGTCGAAGATCGAGACGGCGCCGCTGTTGGACGCGGTTACGTAAACGCTGATGCCGTCGGGGGAAACGGACACGGAATCCGCGTAGGCGAGCGCCCTGCCCTCGATGCAGGACCCGTCGGTGCCGCTGTTGGAGATGCACCCAGCGGTGCCGGGCCTCTGGGTCAGGGTGCCGGTGGTTGGGTCGCGGTCGAGGATCACCACGGAGTGGGACCCGAAGGAGGCGACGTAGACGTTGGCGCCGTCGGGGGAGACCGTCACGGAGTCCGCGCCGGCGAGCGCGACACCGTCGAGGCAGCCTCCCTCCGCGCCCTCGGAGATGCAACCCGCTGGGCCGGGCTTCTGGTTCAGCCTGCCGTTGGCCGGGTTGCGCTTGAGAATCGCGACGGCGTTGCTGCCGTAGGAGGCGACGTAGACATTGGTGCCGTCGGGGGAGACCGTCACCGAGTCTGGGAGTTTGAGCGCCCTGCCGACGACGCAGCCACCCCTACCCGCCTCGGCGATGCAACCGGCGTTGCCCTGCTTTTGAGTCAATGCACCGTTGTCGGGATCGCGTTCGAAAATCGCGACGGCTTTGCTGCTTCTGGAGGTGACGTAGACGCTGGTGCCGTCCGGCGAGACCGTGACGGAGCTCGCCGACTTGAGCGCCTTGCCGTCGAAGCAGGGCCCGGAGCTGGGGTCGTTGGGAATCCCGCCCCTGCCGTTGTCTGAGATGCATCCGGCGGTGCCCTTCTTCTGGGTCAGAGCACCCGTCCTCCGGTCGCGGTCGAAGATCGCGACGGCGTTGTAAGAGGCGACGTAGGCGCTGGTGCCGTCGGGGGACACGACCACCGACTCCGCATCACTGAGCGCCTTTCCGTCGACGCAGCCCCCACCCGCTCCGGTCTGGGTGATGCAGCCCTTGGTGCCCGACTTCTGGCTCAGTCCGCCACCCCCCGCCAGGGCGCCGGCCGGGAGTAGGAGGCACAGAACGGCGACGGTCGGCAGCGCCACTCGCAGATCGCGAGGCCGCAGGGTCCGGATCGGCCCAGGGATGGTCATAGCTCAACCGCCATAGAGAGAGAAGCTTGCAGCCGCCGTCGATGGGCTGCATCGGTAGGAGGCGCCGAGCCACCTAGGTACTGGTACCTGAGGGCCGGGACCGCGAGGGCTCCAGGCCTTTCTTGACGCCCTCACCGCCGGATATCCCGGGGGGCGGCCGGGTTGCGGTCAGTCGAGCTCGAACGATCCCGTGACGATCTCGCCGGCCGGCTCGTACGTGCCGATCACGACCCCGGTGGTTGAGGTGACGCTGTCGATGAGCTTCAGCCCGGCGGGGCGGGTGCCGTCCGAGAACAGGCGCTTGCCCGAGCCGATGATGAGTGGGAAGACCCAGAGGCGGAACTCATCGACGAGGTTGCAGCGCAGGAGCGTCTGGATCAGGTCTCCACTGCCATGCACCTGCAGCTCGGGACCATCCTCCCGCTTGAGCGCCGCGATCCCCTCGGCCGCGTCCCCGACGATCGGGAGCGAGTTGCTCCATTCCAGCTCAGGGTGGCTCCGAGACGCGACGTACTTGGTGGCGTCGTTGAAGGTCTTGGCGCCGTCCTCCTCGGCGGCGTGCGGCCAATGGGCGGCGAAGATGTCGTAGGTCTTGCGCCCGAGGACGAGGTCGAACGGCTCGCTCGTCGCCTCACCCATGACCTGCATCATCGTCTCGTCCCAGTAATTCACCGACCAGCCGCCGTGCGCGAAGCCGTCGCCCTCGTCCTCCCCGGGTCCACCCGGAGCCTGCATGACCCCGTCGATCGTCAAGAAGGTGCTCACGATCAGCTTTCTCATCCCCTACGTCCTTTCGATTGGAACTCCCGGCTCGGATTGAGCCCGACGCGGTAGGGACCGCCCGGCGGGCCGATACTCATCGCAGGTGCAGGGACGAGATGCTGATCAAGGCCGCAGCCGGAAGGGTGGGTACTCGTCGGTCACGAGCGCGAAGGCGTACCCGACGACCCGGTTGTGCCAGCGCAGCACGCCCTCGACGTAGTCGAACAGGCCCCGTGGGTAGCGCCCGGTGAAGAGGATCGCGAACCAGGCGGCGATCACCGCGAACAGGACGCCGATGTTGAGGAAGAACAGGACGACGTAGTGCGGGATCGCGAGCAGCCACTTGATCAGCGGCATGCCCCGGCCGAGCTCGTTCGCGACGTCCGGGTACTGGTACTTGAGGCTGACGCCCTGCTCCTCGTCGGTCGACGGGTAACGGTCGTCCATGAGCAGGGCGTAGACGCCGATCCGATTGACGAAGCTCTGCAGCTGCAGATTCCAGTCGAACCACCAGCGCGGGTACTTCTCGCGGAACAGGATCATCAGCAGGACCGGGACAACCAGCAGGCCAACTCCGCTCACGGCAATCGTGATCGTCGTGTCGCCGACCCCCTCATACGAACTCGAGAAGCCCGTGATCGTGCTCAGCAGGATCGCGATCGGGATCACGGTGAAGATCCGGAAGAAGCTCGACAGCCGTTCGAGCCTGCGCTCCGGGTACTCGACCGCAAAGGTCACCGGATACTCGTTCATTTCGTCCCTCCCAGGTGGCTTGTCGCCGCCTGCCGCAACCCTCGCAGTGGGCAGGCCGGGCAGGCAGTCCGCAATGGACAATAGCCATCAGACCGGTTCCTCAGTTCCGATCGGCCGCCCGGTTGCGATGCTGATGCCGATGCCGATGGGCGGTACTGGTCTGGTGCCAATCAGAGTTGCTGGCCCTGCTCCTTGGCAACTTGGTGATCGTTGTGTTGGGCGCGGTGCTGTCGACAGGGTTTGCGGATCCGCATAGCCCTGTCAAAAGGCCTTCGAATGGAGCTGCCGGCGGAGAGCCCTCCGAGGACGAACGCAAAGACCGCCCCGGATGCCGGAACGTGCCACGGCCAGTCGATCAACATGGCGACCATGTATGTGATCGCGCCCGTACCGAGCAGCCACGCCGCCGGCGTTCCGCGGCTGCGGACCACGAGGCCCAACGCGATCACGAGAAGAGCCAGGCTCCCAACCAGACCGGGGTAACCCAACTCGACCCACTGCTCGAGGACCAGGTTGTGGGCGAACCGCGCCGCCGGCTGATCCTGAAACTCGCTCGAGGCCTCGAGGAATGTGAGGGCACCGGTCCCCGCGAACGGGTTGTCGATTGCGGTCTCGACCGCGTCCCCCCAGATTTCCACCCGGCCGTGGGTGATCCCGGAGTCGGGCTCCACTCCGGTGCCGGTATCCGGCGTGAGGGCCGCCCCTGTACACGCGGCTGCGAGCGGAACGAGGACGAACGCCAGGGCCGTGCCTCCCATCCCGGCCCGCAACCGGCCGGCGCGATCGAAGCAGCGTCGCAGCGCAACCCAGAGGGCGACTCCGGCGGGAACCAACAAGCTGAGGCCAAGAAGCCGGGGGAGATCGGGGGTGCTCACGTAGGGCTCGGCGTAGCTCCCCGCGACCGCATCGGCGGCCATGGCGGCGGTGACGACGAAGCCGATCATCGCCAGCGCGAGAGGGCGTTGGACGCCGACCGTGCGCCGGGGCTGAACTGCGATCGCGATCAGGATCAGGACGGCAAGCGCGAGAATCGCTCGCGAGCTGACCAGAGCGACCACCGCGGCAGCGAGAACTGCGATGCCAGATCCTGCGGCTGGCCTTCGACCCTCGGCCGCCATCCACCGACAGGCCAGCGGCAACGCGGCGAGCTGCAGCGCACCGAGCGCCGGCGGGTACTCGAACGGCCCACCGGGCCGCCAGGCGCCGCCGATGCGCTCGGCGAAGGGCTGCTCCTGGATCCCGGCGGCGATCAGTCCGACCACGGCGGTTGCAGCGGCGAGCCCGGCGAGCAGCAGCGCAGCCTGCTCGGGGCCACCGCGACGCGTGACCGCATATCCGCTCAGGGCCATACCGCCGTATCCCGCGACGACGGCGCCCCAACGAAGCGCATCACCAGCACCACCGATCGTCCAGGCGGCGCTCAGGGCGGTCAGCGCGGCGAGGGCCAGGAACGTGAGGAAGATCGGTGTACGGCTCCCGCGCCGCAGCGAGTCGGGGTCGAGAGCGGCGAGAGCGAGGACCGCGGCCGCGGCGAGGACGATGAAGGCGACCTGGCCGCGCTGGCTGAACCCCGCATGGGCGAGCAGCGTGCCGGCGATCGCGACGGCAGGCGCGGCGAGCAGCAGCCGCTGTCGGCTCAGATCAACCCTTGATCTTCCACTTGGCGACCGCGGGGGTGGGGTCGCCGCCAGTGCCACCCGGGTTGTACGTGAATCCCGTAGCCCTCACGGTGAACTTGTGCTTGCCCTTCTTCAGACCCTTGTAGCTGGCCGGCGAGTCGCAGCTCTTCGGCTTCTTACCGTCGAGGCTGCACTCGAAAGCAATATCGCCTTGATCGACGTCGAAGTCGCTGTTGTAGCAGTAGAAGCCGATGAACTCGAACTTGGCCTTCGCTGACTTGGTCTTCCCCTTCGGCGCCTTGGTGATCTTGGTGTCGAGTGTCTGTCCGGGCTCGTCGCACGTCGACGGCGGGTAGCCCCCAGCGCGCACGGTGGGCTGATTCTCGGCCCCGGCGAGCGCCGCGAGCCAGAGCCCCCCGATCGCCAGCAGAGCCACGGGCACGACGAGGAGTCTTGACTTCCCGCCTCGCTTCTCCTCGTTCCTCATCTGAACCTCCCCAGGATCTTTCGGAATCGCGTGAGGTGAACCTACCACTCGCTCCGACGCATCTGGACGGTTGTCCAGATGGAGCTCGCCGTGCTCTCCTGGACCGACGACCGCCGACCCGACCTCACGACCCCGCCCGGACACGCGCCTTGCCCTTTGCCGAGCGCCAGGAAGACCAGACGCTCGACGGCAGGGACCCGATCAGGGCTGCGCGGTGAAATGCCACGTCCACTTCAACGGCAGACTCCCGCGGGTCTCCGAATAGGTACCGTCGAGCGTGGTCGCACTCGGATCCTTGTCCCTCGGCCCCGTCTGAAGCCAGTCTTGGAATGGCCCAGCAATAGGCGGGGATTCCACCCCGAAGCAGGTTTGAGTGGCCGGATAGGTCGCCCCGGGGGAGACACTCCGCCTGCGGCGTAGACCTCCATGTCCTCCGATAGCAGCAGGGTCGATTCGGAGGTGATGCCAAACGTCCCGGACCCCTTAGACGTGCAGAGAGAGCCCCCTGAGATCGTTTCCTTCACTGTCCCTTCCCCGGTGTATCTGAACCCCGAAGGAGTCAACTTGTCGAAGTAGAAGTACGCAGTGGGCTGGGTTGACACGTTTACCGTCGCCCCACCAAGGGTCTCTGTCCCGGTCGCGCTCGCCGTCCCCTTCCAGGCTGACGGGATCACGCTGAAGTCCTTGCCCTTGCGGCAGTTGTTGCCCTTTTTCTTGTCCCCCTTCGACCTGGCACAGACCTCTATCGAGTACCTGCCGAGGGCACCAGCGTGTATAGGAACTTCAAAACCTGCAGCCTTGCCTGCCGCGATCTTCCCAATATCGCCACCGGGTACGTCCTGCCCCGGCAGGTTAGGCAAACTGGCGTCGTCGACGGTGACCGTGACTTCCCCGCCAGCGGCCTTTCGGCCACGATTGGCGACCTTCATCTCAACTTTGAGATCTTCACCGGCGAGCGCATAGCCCTTGTGTTTGACGCTCACGACCGCGAGGTCCTTCTTGGCCCCCTTGTTCGCCAGCGCCGACGGCGCGAGCGCCGCGAGCCACAGCCCCCCGATCGCCAAGAGAGCCACGGGCACGACGAGGAGTCTTGACTTCCCGCCTAGCTTCTCCTCGTTCCTCATCTGAACCTCCCCAGGGTCTTTCGGAATCGCGTGAGGTGAACCTACCACTCGCTCCGACGCATCTGGACGGTTGTCCAGGCCGTCAGCCCTTACCCCCTGCGGATCACCTTGAACCTGACGACCACAGGCTTGGCGACGTTGGACTTCTCCCATGGGCGGTACTGGTCTCGAACCAGTGACCTCCTGCTTGTAAGGCAGGCCACGTGAGAGGCGAAAATGGGGTGTAAACGGCCCTGGAAAGCCATTCGCTGCGGGTGGGCGGGCGTCGCGGATTAGCAGCGATTGCCGTCGATTAGTGGGGATTTGGGCACCAGCGGGACTCTGGTGCCCATTCAATCGCCCGGCCAACTCGCTTCCCAGATCAGCGCCTGCCGTGGATCGCTACCGCGAGATCGCGGGGGGGCGCCTTGGCATGAGATCTCCGCCCGCCGGATCAAGCACGTCCTCGATCAGGTTGAGCGTGAGCGCGACCAGACCCCGGCATGGCGCCGGATATTCGCACAGACGACCGGCGCTCTACTCAGGTAGCGCTTGCTTGAGGCGCGGCTTGAGACGGGTGATCCTCAACTTCGAGAGCGATTCGAGCTGGGGCTCCAGCCTGTCGGCCACCACGCCGGCCCGCGGTCGCTCCAGCGGGGAATAGCGCAGGCACTCGATGATCGGGGCGGTCAGCTCGGGAGGTAGCGACGGAGGCATCGGCAGGACCGGCTCCCGCAGCTGCGGCCAGCGGACGATCGGATCTGAGCTCTCCTCGTCCCCGTCGGGGTAGGGCAGCTCGCCGACGAGCGCCTTGTAGAGGGTGACCCCGATACCCCAGACGTCGGCGGGGGATCCGACCGTGCTGGGTTCGGCCCGGCATTGCTCGGGCGCCATGTAGTCGTCGGTGCCGATGGCGACGTCGAGCTCCGCACTGCGCTCGAGGGATCGGGCGATGCTGAGGTCGATCAGACGGGGTGGCCCCGACATGATGATGTTGGAAGGCTTGATGTCGAGATGGACGAAGCCCTCGGCCGCCATGTAATGAGCGGCGGAGAGCAGCTGCAGGGCGAGGGAGAGGAGCTGGTCGGGGGCCAGGGTGCCGTATCTACGCAGCAGCGTCGACAGGCGCGGTCCGTCGACGTGCTCGAGCACCACGTGCGGCCTGGCTCCCTCGAGCTCGGCGTCGAACCCGCGGATGATCACCGGATGGTCGAGGGCGTCGAGCATCTCGACTTCCTCCGCAAGGCCGCGGATAGCGCGGGCGTCCTCGGTCAGTTCGGGCCGGATCAACTTGACGACGACGAGCGTTCGCATCCGATCCGACCAGGCGAGGTAGGCCTCGTATCGGCTACCCCCACCGAGCAGCTTCACGCTGGTCAGGCCCGGCGCGATCCGGGACCCCTCGGCGAATCCCCATTCCGACTTACTTGGGTCAACTGCCTGCGGTGGATCGATCCCCTCATTCATGTCATTGACCTCTCATCGTGTTTCGGTGCCCACTGGAGCGAAGCGAAGGCGACGCCCGGCCGACCGGCCGGGCGTCGCTCCATCGCCATGCGTTGCGGCTAGTTGGTGCCGCCCGTGTTGGAGTCGCCTCCCGTGTTGGAGTCGCCACCCTTCCCGGTGTTCTTACCGGTGTCCTTGCCCGAGTTCTTACCGGTCTTGCTGTCCTTGCCGTTACCGGTGTTCTTGCCGGTCTTGTCGGAGCGGTCGTTGCGGGTCGTCTTGCCCGTCTTGTCCTTACCCGACTGCTTGCCCGTGTTCTTGTCACGGAGCAGATCGTCGTCGTCATCGTCCTCGACGGCGATGACCTCGCGGGCGTCGTCGTCGCGCTTGCCGACCAGGTCGTTGGCCTTGGCGGCGTTTGCCACCACCGGCGTCGCGACGCCGAGCAGGAACGCCGTCAGAAGTAGCGCTACCGCCCCGACCCCTACGCGGTCCCAGATCGTCGGCTGGGTGTAGTCCATGGTTGCCTCCTTGGTAGGTGATTCCATAGTTCCCAGCCTCGCGGTCCAAAATGAGTGACCCGTTAGCCCAGGATGAGAAACATCTCAGCGGCTCCGGAGAAGGCACCCAGGCGGTATCCCATACCGCGAACGGTCTCGATCGCCTTGCTGCCGAGCTTTCTGCGGAGATAGCGGATGTAGACCTCGACCACGTTCGAGCCGGGGTCATAGTCGTAGCCCCAGACGTGGGCGAGGAGCTGTTCGCGGCTCAATACCTGCCCCGGATGGCGCATCAGCGTCTCGAGCATGGTGAACTCGCGGGCGGTCAGGTCGACCAGCTTCCCGCCCAGCATTGCGCGCCTGGTCCGCAGGTCAAGGGTGATCCCGCCGGACTCGAGCACCATCCGCTCGCCGCTGCCGTCGTCACGGAGCCTCACCCTGATCCGGGCGAGCAGCTCCTCGAGCTTGAACGGCTTCGTGACGTAGTCGTCTCCACCGGCGTCAAGTCCCTCGATCTTGTCGCCAAGGTCATCGCGGGCAGTCAGGATGATCACCGGCATCCGCTCTCCGCGCCTGCGCATCTCCCGCAGCACGCTTAGTCCGTCCACGTCGGGCAGGCCGAGATCGAGGATGACGAGATCGAAGTCCTCGTCGGTGGCGATCGCGATTGCCGAGGACCCTTCGTCGACAACCTTGGTCGAGTACCCGCGTGAGCCGAGGCCCTTCTCGAGAAAGCTCGACAGCCCGCGCTCGTCCTCGACGATCAGGATCCTGCTCAATGCTGTTCCTCGCTTCCCGGTTGAACGTCCGGCCCCTCGATCGGGAGCGTCAAAGTAACGGTAGTACCCACTTCCAGCGTGCTGGCGATGTCGATGGATCCACCGTGGGCAGTGGCAATTGCGGCGACGATCGGCAACCCCAGGCCGCTCCCCTCGTAGCGGGCCCCGCGACCCCTGCGGAACGGTTCGAGAATCGTCTCCCGCTCGACCGCGTCGATCCCCCTGCCCTCGTCCCGGACCCAGATCTGAACCTCTGCGCCGTCGATCCGGCTGCCGATCGCGATCGCGTCGCCGCGGACGCTGTTGGAGACGGAGTTGTCGGCAAGATTGATCACCGCCTGGGTCAGGCGCTGCCGGTCGCCAACGATCGTCGCGTCTGCGCAGCTGTCGATCGCCCATTCACGATCGCCGAGCGCGCTCGCCTTCGCGAGCAGCTCCTCACAGAGCGGTCCAAGGCCGATCGTCTCGAGCTGCAGGAAGTCTGGGCGCTCCGCTCGAGCCAGCAGCAGCATGTCGTTGACGAACCGGGTCATCCGGTCGAGCTCGCCGTTCAGCATCTCGAACGTCTCGAGGCGGTCGGAGTCGTCCGGCTCCTCCTCAGCCAACAGCTCGAGGTGTCCGCGGACGATCGCGATCGGCGTACGCAGCTCGTGTCCGGCGTCGCGGATGAACTCCCGCTGGGTGGAGAAGGCGAGCTCGAGGCGATCGAGCATCCGGTTGAAGGTCCTGCCCAGCTCCGCCAGCTCGTCCTCTCCGGTGACGGCGATCCGTTGGGTCATGTCCGAGCTCGACACCGACCGCGCAGCGTCGCGCAGCTCGCTGAGCGGAGCGAGCACCCGACCGACGGCGAGGAAGGCGACGGCTGTCCCGCCCAGCAGGATGATTGCGGCGACGAATCCGATCGTGCTGACCGCTTCATTCACCTCGGAGCGCTCTCGCTCGAGGTAGTTGGCCACAGCAAACGTTCCGACGCTGCTGCCGTCCTTGGTTACCGGTACAGCGAGATAGCGGATCGTTCCGGCCTCCGTCTCGACCTCCCCGCGCATGCTCTCGTCCAGGCGGCGCCACTCGTGCGTCAGCGCCCGCAGCTCGGGGGCCGGGGGAGACGGGGAGCCGCGGAAGATCGGAGGACCCGACCGAGGCACCGTCACCAACTGCTCACCCTCGTTGGGCACGTTTCGATTGAGGAAGACCTCGAAGATCCGGTCGACGTCGCCGGCGAAGGGCTCGCCCGTGTTCGGATCGACGCCACCGGCGAGACGGCGGAACTCCCCTGCCTCCTGGACCAACCCGGCGTCGACCCGATCGTCGAGACGCGTGAGCAAGGCGCCACGGACGATCAGCACGGTCGCGAGGCCGGATATCGCCAGGAGCACGACGTAGGAGGCGATGATCCTCGTCCGGACATCACCGAAGAGTCGCTGCCGCAGCGGCCGCTTATCGCCGCCCGGATCGCCGGCCGCGGGCTCAGTCATCGCTGCCGCCATCATCACTGAGGTCGCCGTCGTCGTCGCCCACCTCGGGTACCGGCGCGGGGGTCGTAGGCACCGGTGCGGGGGCCGGCTCCGGCACGGGTGCAGGCGCCGTGGCGGGGGGAGGGGTTGCCTCAGCTTCCGCCTTCGCCCTCAGGCGATCCTGCCGCCGCTCCATGCGTTGCCGCCGCTCACGCCCCATCTCGGCCCGCTCCCGCTCCCGCTTGCGAACCTGCGCCGGCGTCGGCCCGGGCGGCACTTCGAGGACGATCGACTTCGTCTCGATCACATACTCCTCATCCTCGTCGAGGATGCGGGGCAACGCGATCAGCGCGATGGCCGCCGCAACCGCGAGCACGATGAGCAGTATCCGTCCAAGCATGAAGCCAATCCTCCAGCCTCGGAGACCCCCCAAGCTTGGAGTCAGATTAGAAACGTCTAATCGCGCGACAGGGCTAGGCGTAAAGTGAGGTGGGCGTCAGCGGGCAGAAAAGGAGGAAGCGAGACCGCATCCTCGCTTTCAAGCCCAACAGCTGGTCGCCACCCGGCGCGGGTGGTCACCGATGGGCGGTACTGGTCTCGAACCAGTGACCTCCTGCTTGTAAGGCAGGCTGTGTGAGAGGCGAGAAAGGGGGCGTAAACGGCTCTAGAAAGCCATTCGCTCCAGATAGGCGAAGCGTCGCGGATTAGTGGCGATTACCGTCGATTGGTGTGGATTTGGGCACCAAGAGGGGGTCTGGTGCCCAATCAATCGCCCGACCAGCGCGACCCCCGGGGGCTCAGGGGCCGCTGAGAACCGCGGCGCCCCTACACCTTGCGGATCACCTGAACTTGACGGTGGCCGCCTTGCCGACGTTGCCCGCCTCATCTTTGGCCTGATCGGACCGCCCGCGAGGGCTCGCCACGGTGAGATCCGCACGGTTGCTCTACTGGCGCTCGAAGTAGAGCGAGGTGCTGGTGTAGTCAGCACCTCGGCCCGGATCCGAGGCACCGTATGCGGAGAAGTCGAAGGTCCGCGTCTGACCCGCGCTGAACGAACTCCCATTCGACTCCAGACACTCGGTCAGGTTGAGCCGGTAGGTGAGGGTGTTCTCCGGGCTTGCGGGGCTGTCGGTTGAGAGGTCCGTGAACCCGCCGCCCGCTTCGAAATCCGGGTCCGTGATCGGAGTCAGGTTCGGATCCGAACTCGAGTAGGCATCGGGCTCGCACGTGCCACCGCCCTCCTCATGGAGAGTGGCCGCGTAGTGGAGTCCGCCGATGTCGATCCAGTTGCCGGTCTCCGGCGAAACCGGTCGACGCTGAGGCCGCCAGAACGTCAGGTCGAGAACCACGTCTCCGCTTGGACCGGCCTCGACCGGGAAGGGGTTTGTCTCGGTCCCCGGCCCGTTGCCGGGGACCGGATAGGACGGGGTTACCGCGTTCCCCTGCCCGTCGTCGTAGGTGACCAGCGCCGGATTGGTGGCGAAGACGTATTGCAGGGTGGCGACGAACTGGGTCTCGACGCCGTCGGTTGTAACTCGCTGGACCATGACATCGCCGGAGCCGACCTGGTCGATGCTTGTGGCGCGGGGGTAAAGCTGCCCGGGGGTGCCGGGGCCAGGGGATGGAATAAGCGTTCCGAAGCCGTCGCCGTCGGAGTCGCAGCATTCCGGGAAGGGCTGCAAACCCCGGGGCCGGCGTCGAAGATCTCCCCCGTGCCGCCCGTGGTGCAGTAGACGAGGCCCCCGAGCCCCGGGTTGGTGGTGCTCTGGGGTTCGCCGCAGTCGAGCTCGGCGGAGTCGCCGGGCAGGATGCCGACGAAGATGAATACGTCTTCCCATAGGCCAGCGCCGATCTGCTCGTCGGTGGAACCCGCGTTGGCATTCATAGTGCGATCGATTTCGCCGTCGTGAACGGTCTTGATGGAGAAGTCGCCCGACGCCAGCCCTGGGGAATCCGCCGACGCCTGCGCGGAGGCACGTGCCTTGCTTCCCTTGTTGCGGCTTGCGGTCGAGGTTGTCGAGGACCAGGTCGCCGTCGTCGTCGATGTCGAGCGGGTTGGCGACGCCGTCGAGGTCGAGATCGCCGGGGGCACCGCCCTCGGTCTTCTTCGACTTCACACGGCCGAAGTTGCCGGCGCCGATCGGGACGCCCTTCTTGGCCCGGGCCTCGCGCTTTGTGTCGACCCACTTCTTGCGGAGCTTGACCTTGGCGAAGCCCTTGTCGGACTTGACCTTGACCTTGCCGAGCTTGGCCCCGGCATAGACGCCCTCGATCGCCCGCTTGCCGCTGCTTCTTCGTCCCGACGACGATCGGGCCGGCGTAGGTGCCGTCGGCGGCCCGCAGGTGCAGGGTCACCTTCTTGGCGGGCGGGCGCAGCTTGAACTCGCCGTTCGGCGCCCGGTCGGTCTTCGCCTCGCCGTCTTCGGCGAGCGCGATCACGGTGTAGCCGCCCTGGCTCAGCGTGCCGGTGATCTTCTTCTGCTTGGCCGCCGCGACCGCGGGCACGCCGATCGCCAGGCAGAGAAAGGCTGCGGCACAGATGATCGGGAGACGCCCTCGTATCTTGGCAAGTCGCATGTACCCATCAAACAGGGAATCCGGCCAGGCTCCATCCGCATCTACCGCCCGGATTGAGTCTGTAGTTGACCGCAGCTTTGTGTGCCACCGGCCATGCAGCTCGTGGGGCGGGGGTGAGACAGGGCCCGGTCCGAACGGTGTCCGATGGGGACCCGACCAGTTATTGAATATTGGGAGTTTCGATGGGCGGTGCAGGTCTCGAACCTGCGACCTCCTGCTTGTAAGGCAGGCTGCGTGAGAGGGTGAAAATGGGGCGTAAACGGCTCTAGAGAGCCATTCGCTCCAGATAGGCGAGCGTCGCGGATTAGCGGCGATTACCGTCGATTGGTGTGGATTTGGGCACCAGCGGGGGTCTGGTGCCCAATCAATCGCGCGACCAACAGCTGCTTGGGGGACCGAAGGCCGGAGTCCGCCCCTATCCCTTGCGGATCACCTTGAACTTGTCCTTCGCCGGAGGGGTCGACGTTGCCCGCCGCGTCGATGGCCCGGACCTTGAAGACGTGCTTGCCCCGGTCGAGTCTCCTTCAGCGTCTCAGGCGACTCGCACCGCTTCCATTTCTTCTTGTCGAGCTTGCACTCAAAGGTCGAGTTGCCCTCGCGAGGAGGTGAAGCGGTAGTTGAGCTTCGTCTTGGCGGTTCTGCCGCGCTTGTTCGTGATCGTGGTCTCTGGCGGGGTGGTGTCGACCTTGAACTCGCGGGGGGCGGGTGAGGGGTCTGCGTAGCCGCCGGGGCTCGGTGGCGCGGACCTGGAAGGTGTGTTGAGCGTCGGGGAGGTCCTTATAGGTCATCGGGCGAGGTGCAGGCGCGTGAAACGCGATCGTCGGGGCCGCAGTCAAGTCGGCACTCAGCCGGTGCCGGGGTGGTCGGAGTTGAAGGCGAAGCTCGGTGAGGCGTTGTTGGTCAGCCCGTCGGGGCCGGAGGTAATCGTCGTCTCGGGGAAGCTCAGGCCGTCGACGGCGAGGCCGTAACGGCTGGACGCCCCGGTGATGACCTGGTTTGCGCTCCGCTGCCGTCTAGGTTGGCGCGGCCGATTCCGTCCGATTCCCGGATCCAGTAGACGTGGCTTGAATCGACGGTGACGCGTGCCGGGGTAGACGCCGGGGGAACTCACGAAGGAAATGAAGCTCCTGGTTCACCTCGGTACCGTCGAGGTTGGCTCGGCCGATAGTCCCGAGTTGTTGTCCGCCCAGTAGATGTGCGTTGGCGTCGACGGCGACGCCGCCCGTTGGATACTCCGGCTCCAGTGACAAAGCTCGTCGTCCACGGAGGTCCCATCGGTGTCGGCGCGGCCGATCGTGCCCGATCGCGAACCACTCGGATCCGTCCAGTAGAGGTGGCCTGTGGCACACTGCGAGGTCACGGCCAACGGCGCCGCAGCCGTCGATGAAGCTCCTGGCCGACGTTGCTGCCATCGAGGTCTCGCGGCCGATCGCGCGCGTGCTCGTCGGAAAAGCGTGGAAATCCGGACCCAATAGAGGTGGTCTGCGTCGACCGCCACGCCCGCAGCCAGCTGTTCGAGATGAAGCTCCGGTCCACGTTGCTGCCGTCGAGGTCAGCGCGGCCGATCGTCCCCTCGGAGAAGTTCGGGTCCAGTAGATGTGGTTGGAGTCAACGGCTATGGAGCGAGCGTCACCGACGTTGGCGATGTAGCTCTCGACGTCGCTGCCGTCGAGGTCGGCGCGGCCGATCGTGCCTCCGTCCGTCCAGTACACGAATGCGTCGGCGCGGGGGGCGAGGGCGAGGGCGGAGACGACGAGCGCGGCAAGCAGCGCGACGCTGATGACGACGTTTGAGCGGATGTGGTGGGTGATGCGTGTGGCCACGAGACCCCCCTACCCCTTGCGGATCACCTTGAACTTGACGGTGGCGGGCTTGCCGACGTTGCCCGCCCCGTCCCTGGCCTTGATCGAGATCGTGTGCTTCTTGCCCTTGCCGGGCCTCGACTTCGCCTTCACCTTGTAGGGGGAGGTGCAGGGCTTGTAGGTGGCCTTGTCGAGCTTGCACTTGAAGGTCGCGCCCGTCTCGGACTGTGAACGAGACCTTGACCTTGACCTTCTTCTTGGTCGTCTTGATCTTGGCCTTCGGCTTCTTGGTGATCTTGGTCTTCGGGGCGATGGTGTCGGCGTCGACCGCGATGCCACCCCTGCGAAGACGTTGCCGACGCGGGTGATGAAGCTCTGGTCGACGCCGGTGCCGTCGAGGTTGGCGCGGCCGATCGTGCCTCGAGTCGTCGGCGGTTCGTCCAGTAGATGTGGTTGGCGTCGACCGCGATGCCGTCGCGGCAGTTCGCTGGCGGCCGGTGATGAAGCTCTGGTCGACGCCGCTGCCGTCGAGGTTGGCGCGGCCGATCGCGCCCTGCTGGTCGTTCGTCCAGTAGACGTGGTTCGCGTCGACCGCGATGCCCGACGCGTGATCGCTGGTACCCATCGTGGCCGGCCGGCTTGATGAAGCTCGGATCGACGTGGGTGCCGTCGAGGTTGGCGCGGCCAATCGCTGTGAATCGCTCCGAGGCCTCCAGTGAACCGACGTACCCGGTCCAGTAGATGTGCCTGGCATCAACCGTGACGCCGTGCGGAGTTCCGGCGTCGTGATGAACTCTCTCGACGTCGTGCCGTCGAGGTTGGCGCGGGCGATCGTGTCCGTTGAGTGTCCGTCCAGTAGATGTGGTTGGCGTCGGCCGCGACCCCTCACCGGGATCGTGCGGTCGCCGTTATGAAGCTCTTCTGGAGACCGGTGCCGTCAGCATTGGCAGCGCTCGATCACGCCGGTTGCGCCGTTCGCCCAGTAGACGTGGTCGGCGTCGGCCGCGATGCCACGTGCCCGGTCCGTAGTTCCCGGTGTCGCGTGATGAAGCTCCGGTTCGACCCCGGTGCCGTCGAGGTTGGCGCGGCCGATGCGTGCCCGCGCTCGCCCAGTAGACGTGGTCTGGCGTCGACCGCGACGCCCTGCGGGACGGCACGCGGCCGGTGATGAAGCTCTGCTCGACGCCGGTGCCGTCGAGGTTGGCGCGGCCGATGCCCGTTGAGGTCGGTCCACGCCCAGTAGATGTGGCCGGCGTCGACCGCGATGCCGGCCATCGCCGGAACGAGGGCTCGGACGGCATAGATGAAGCTCTGGTTGACCCCGGTGCCGTCGAGGTTGGCGCGGCCGATGGCGAGATGAAAGCCCAGGTGCCTCGTTCGTCCAATAGATGTGGTTGGCGTCGACCGCGACGCCCGGCCGGGGACGGAAGTACCCGACGGCGCCCGACCGCTCGATGAAGCTCTGGTTCGCGCCGGTGCCGTCGAGGTTGGCGCGACCGATCGTGCCCGTGCTGGAGTTCGTCCAGTAGACGTGGCTGGCGTCGACTGCGACGCCCTGCGGATCGCTGGCGCCGGTGATGAAGCTCTGGTCGACGCCGGTGCCGTCGAGGTTGGCGCGGCCGATCGTGCCCGAGTCGTCGTTCGTCCAGTAGATGTGGCTGGCGTCGACCGCGACGCCCTGCGGATTGCTGGCACCGGTGATGAAGCTCTGGGTCGACGTTGGTGCCGTCGAGGTTGGCGCGGACGATCGATGCCCGTGCTGGTCGTCCAGTAGACGTGGCTGGCGTCGACTGCGACTCCGCGCGGGTCGGCGCCGGGAATCGAGCTCCTCGTTTACGCCGGTGCCGTCGAGGTTGGCTTTACCGACCGCACCTGTGCCGCTCGTCCAGTAGATGCCGTCGGCCTCGGCGCGTGGGGCGAGGGCGAGGGCCGAGACGAGAGCGCGGCGAGCAGCACGACGCTGAAGACGACGTTAAGCGGATGTGGTGGGTGATGCGTGTGGCCATCGCCTCCTAAGTCTGAGGTGGGAGGCTTACTCCGTCATCGGTGGGGAATACGCAGGGTGTTTGGGTTGGGTACCGAGCGTCTGGGGCGCAGGCTTGTCCGGCGCGCTCAACACTGGATCCGCGGCACCATTGGGCACCGCGCCCGCGTTGACGGGACGTCGTGAACGCCCGATAAGCGCCATGCCGGCCGGAGAACCTGCCCCTTTGCAGGGACTCTTCCCGATGGGCGGTGCAGGTCTCGAACCTGCGACCTCCTGCTTGTAAGGCAGGCGCTCTCCCAACTGAGCTAACCGCCCGGGGGGCTGGACGGTAGCGGAGGCGATGCCCGCGCGGAGGTCGCGAGAGATGATCTAGGGTCGGTGCAACCTCGAGTTGCCGGTCCGGAGCCGGCGTTGATTGGAGAACATGGGATTCATGGGCAAGGTGAAGGGCGCCGGGTCGATTGTCAGCGGCGGCCTGGGCGGCGGAGGCATGGCCGAGTACGCGCAACTCGCCAACAAGCTGGCCCAGTCCGGCTTGCCCTGCACCGCCGAGATCCAGTCGATCGGCGAGACCGGCAAGCGAGACATCTCCGGCAAGCAGTTCGCGATCGCCGTCCACGTCGAGGGCAATGGGGAGCCGTACGACGCGACCGTCAACCAGTATCTGCCCGAGGGGGGCGAATCCGGCTACAAGGTCGGCGGCCGCTACCAGGCCAAGGCCGACCCCGACGATCCCAGCAAGCTGTTGCTCTTCGGCGCGGCCTAGGAGGATCGACGACTGATGCCCCACGACCCGCGCGCGCCGAAGGACAAGCCCGTCGAGGACAGCATGGCGAACTGGGGCTGGGGCCTCGGCCTGATCATGCCCCCCTTCGGGTTCGCAATGGGCATCATCCTGACCTCGCGCAACGACCGGCGCGGGCCGTGGATCATCGGCTGGTCGCTGATCGTCCCGGTCGTCGTGGTCGCCTACCTGCTGGTCTCCTGACGATGAACCTGGGAATCGAGGGCAGGGTCGCCCTGGTCATGGGCGCCAGTCGCGGGCTCGGTCGAGCGATCGCCGAGGCACTCGGTGGCGAGGGCGCGAGGGTGGCCCTGGCCTCCCGCTCGGTCGAGGGGCTGGAGCGGGTTGCCGGCGGGATCGATGCCGAGACGGCGACGTTTGCGGTCGACACCGCCGACTCCGCAGCCGTCACCGAGCTGCCCGGCCTCGTCGCCGAGGCTCTCGGACCGATCGAGATTCTCGTGCTCAACACCGGCGGGCCTCCCCCGGGGGAAGCGCTCGATGCGTCCACGAAGGATTGGCAGGCTGCCTATCAGTCACTGGTCCTGACGCCGCTCCTGCTCGCCCGGGCGTGCGTACCCGGCATGCGCGAACGCGGGTGGGGGCGGATCGCCAACGTCTCCTCGACCTCGGTCCGGGAGCCGATTCCAGGGCTGACGCTCTCCAACTCGAACCGGATGGCCGCCGTCGGCCTGCTCAACACGCTCGCGCGTGAGGTCGCCGCCGACGGGATCACGGTGAACACGATCGCCACCGGGCGCTTCGGCACCGAAAGGCTGGGACAGCTATACGGCTCGCTCGAGGTCGCCGAGGAGCAGGCCAGAGCCGACGTCCCGGCGGGGCGGCTCGGGACCCCGGAGGAGTACGGAGACCTCGTCGCATTCGTCTGCTCTGAGCGGGCCGCTTACCTGACCGGCACGGTGATCCCGCTCGACGGCGGGCTGACCCGCTCCGCTTAGGACCCTTCAGCCCGGGGAGTGCACCGCGATGCTCTCCCTCTGGGTCTTTGCCCAGGAGCGACGGGCGAGGAGCTGCCGAAGCGCCGCCCGCGCCATCACCGGCCAGAGGATCCAGCTGTAGAAGGCGTAGACCTGCGCCACGGCAAGGCCGACGAGGACACCGCGCAAGCCCCGCTCCAACCCCCTGGCGACGCAGCCCATGATCACGCCTCCGAAGCCGAGCACGTAGAAGAACGCGAGCTGCCATGGGTCTCCCGTCGCCCAGAAGTCGGCCTGGCCGGTGACGGCGAGGAAGATCGCTCCCAGCAGCGAGATGCCGACCACCGTCTGCAGGAACGGCATCAGCAGGTAGGCGACCAGATCCAGCCGAGCGATCGGGCCGAGGCCGGGCGACCGGGCGACGGTCGGCAGCAGAGCCATCGCCTGCAGGTTGCCCTGCGACCATCGCGTGCGCTGGCGATACAGCCGCCTGAGGCCGGGCAGGCCCTGCTGGTCGACCGATGCGTTGAGCTCCTGGCGACCCTGCCAACCCTCGGCGATCAGCCGCAGCCCGAGATCCTGATCCTCGGTCAGGCGGTCGCGCCAGGGCCCGCTGCCGGTGGCCACGGAGTCGAGGGCGGACAGCCGGTTGAACTGGCCGTTGCCGCCCATCCCCGCGGTTCCCCAGCCGCTGCGGCCGGCGTTGTAGAGGCGGCCGTAGATGGCGAACTCGACATCCTGCATCCAGGCCAAGAGACGGGCGCGGTTGTAGATCCGCACGAGCAGCTGGACGCCGCCGACCCGGACATCGGCGAAGTGCGATGCAACCCGCGCCGGCGCCTCGACGTCGAGGCGGCCGTCGGCATCGACCACGCAGACGACGACGTGATCGCGGAGGAACCCGGCGGCCTCGACCACCGGATCGAGCTGCCTCCAGGCCTGATTGAGCGCCGCGGCCTTGCCCTGCCGGCACTCGTCACCGGAGCGTGTGATCACCTCGAGGTCAGGGTGGTGGATCGACCCCAGGACGGCGGGCGTGCCGTCGTCGGAGCCGTCGTCGATCACCACGATGCGCTTGTCCGGAGCCCGCACCTCGAGCAGCCTGCTGACGCTGTCGGCGATGACTTCCTCCTCGTTCAGCGCCGGAACGAGGAAGACCCAGAGGAATCCCTCAGCCGCGTCGGGATCAGGCTCCCCGGCCCCGCGGTACCAGCGGGCGGCCCTGGCGAGCAGCAGGGTCGTCCAGGCCATCATGAAACAGATCACCGCGAGCGCGGTGAAGAAGAGGACCTGCCAGGGCCAGGGCAGCCCCTCGAAGGGAAGCTCTAGTCCCTGCCCCATGAACCTTCAGGCTCCGACTGATGTGGATCGGGGATGCCGCGTTCATGATGGGCGAGCTCGTCGGGATCGAAGGCGCGCGGGTAACCGGCCGCCTCGAGGACCGCCGTGCGCAGGTACCCGGGCCCGTAGGGAGTCGGCGGCTCGCCGCCGTCCTTCAGATGCTCGAGGGCGGCGACGATGCGGTGCGCGGCCCTTCCGTCCCCGTAGGGGTTCTGGGCCTCGGCCATCCGCCGGTAGGCCGCGTCGTCGTCGAGGAGTGAGAGCGCAGCAGCCACTATCCGAGTGGGATCGGTGCCGGCCAGGTGCAGCGTTCCCGCCTCCACTCCCTCCGTGCGCTCGGTCGAGTCGCGGCAGACGATCACCGGCTTGTTGAGTGAAGGTGCCTCCTCCTGGATCCCACCCGAGTCGGTGATCACGAGTTGGGAGCGACCGAGGAGCCGGGCGAACTGCGCGTAGCCGAGGGGCTCGGCGAGGAGGACCCTCGGGATGTCTTCGAGCGGGCCGCCGAGCTCGGCGCGGACGAGCGGATTGGGATGAAGGGGGACGACGAAGCGGAGCTCGGGCTTGAGTTCGGACAGGCGCGAGATCGCCTCCGCGATGCCGGCCAAACCGCCCCCCCAGTTCTCACGGCGGTGGGCCGTGGCGACGACGATCTCGTCGTCGCTCTCGTAGACGGCCTGCACCTCCGGCTGATCGAAGGGGATGTCCAGCCCGGCGGCCCACTGCAGGGCGTCGATGCCGGTGTTGCCGGTGACGAAGATCTGCGCACCGGGAACGTTCTCGCGGATCAGGTTCTCGGCGCTGGAGCTGGTCGGCGCGAGGTGAAAGCAGGCCAGGCAGGCGAGCAGCTCGCGATTCATCTCCTCCGGAAACGGGCTCAGGCTCGAGCCGGTGCGCAGGCCGGCCTCGACATGGACCACGGGGATCCGCAGGTGAAAGGCCGCCAGTGCTGCGGCCATCGCCGAGGAGGTGTCGCCATGGACGAGTACGGCGGCGGGATAGTGACCGGCGAGGACCTCCTCGCGATCGGGAAGCTCCGCGCTTCGATCCCCGAAGTCGGTCGTGCAGTAGTCCTCGAAGCGGGTCATGACGCTGGTCACCAGCTCGTTGAGTCGACCGTTCCGGCCCTTTGCCCAGAGCTCGATCTCGGGGACGATCTCCGCCATCGCAAAGACCTCGGCGACCATCGCGTGGTGCTGCCCGGTCGAGACGACCACCGGATCGAAGCAGCGGCTCTCGCGGAGCGCCATCACCACCGGAACGAGCTTGACCGCCTCGGGCCGCGTGCCGACGATGACCAGGACTTTTGCGGGGATCTCTTCACTCATCTGCTCGGGGCCCTATCGGGCACCGAGCAGGAGACCATTAGTCATGGTCGCTGTCGCTCCGGCCGCCCGATCAGGCGAAGCGGGGAGGGGTGGGAGTGTGGAGCTGACCGCGGCTCGCGATCACGGCGACCCAGATCCCTCCGGCGAGCATCATCGCGACGCTCAGCAGTTGCGCCTGGGTGAAGCCCAGGGCGACGTCGGCGTTACGCCTGACGAACTCGACCATGAAGCGCTCGAAGCCCGCGGCGATCAGGTAGAGCGCGAACAGGATGCCGGGACGGAACCGGTCGCGCAGGCGCCAGAGGACGATCGCCGCCAGGCCCATGAAGAGCGTCTCGTAGATCGGGGTCGGGTGCACCTCCTGATCGGTGGGGACGGTGCCGTCGGGATAGGCCATCGCCCACGGTCCGTCCCAGGCCCGGCCGTAGTCGCCGTCGCCGGAGAGCTGACAGCCGACCCGGCCGATCGCGTAGCCGAGGGCGAGCGGAACGGCGGCGACGTCGGTGAGCAACAACGACATCAGACCGCGCCAGTGGGCCCAGGCGCAGACCGCGAGCGCGCCGCCGATCGCGCCGCCGTACCAGACGAGGCCGGCGCCGCTGAACAGGTTGCCGAGGAGGTCGTCGTTGACGTCGCTCCAGTTCTCGATCAGGAAGTAGAGGCGGGAGCCGACCAGGCCGCCGATGAGCGCCGCGAAGGCCATCTCGTACGCCCAGTCGGCGGGCTTGCCGAGCTCGCGGAAGCGGCGGGCGACGACCAGTCCCGCCGCGACGAAACCGAGCCCGAACATGAGCCCGAAGGTCTGCAGGGTGAGCGGGCCGATGTTGATTTCTGGGTACATGCGGTTCCTGGGAAGTAGCCCCGGGGGGAATCGAACCCCCGTTGCCAGAATGAAAATCTGGAGTCCTGACCATTAGACGACGGGGCCGCCGGTTTGCGGAGTTTAGGCGGTGGCCGGCTGCCCGTCCGAGCTTCGCGAAGTGGCAGAAACGTCCTCCCGGAGGACGGAACCGCAATCTCGCGACAACGAGCTAGCCGAGCAGCATCTCCAGCAGGGCCTTCTGGGCGTGCAGGCGGTTCTCGGCCTGATCGAAGACGGCTGACCTCGGTCCGTAGAGCGCCTCGGCGCTGATCTCCTCGCCCGGGTGAGCGGGGAGACAGTGGAGGACGACGGCGCGGTCGGAGGCGAGGGCGAGGAGCTCCTCATCGACCCTGTAGGGAGCGAGGGCCGCGCGCTTCGCCTCGGCGTCGGCCTCCCCCATGCTGATCCAGACATCGGTGTAGATCGCGTCGGCGCCGGCGACGGCCTCGCGCGGGTCGGCGATCAGCTCGGCACCGACAACGGCCGCGTCGGTCAGCTCGAGGCCGGGTGGAGAGGAGACGACGACCTCCACCCCCGCCGCCGAGCCGAGCAGCGCAAGCGAGCGGGCGACGTTGTTGCCGTCGCCGACGAAGGCGACCCGCAGGCCCTCGAGCGAGCCGAACCTCTCCTTCAGAGTCTGGAGGTCGGCGATCGCCTGGCAGGGGTGGTGAAGCGGGGTGAGCGCGTTGATCACCGGGATGTCCGCAGCGCCGGCGAGCTCGACAACGCGCTCGTGGGAGAGGGATCGGATCGCGATCGCGTGCACGAATCGGGACATCACCCGACCGACGTCGCCGATCGACTCCCCCCTGCTGATCTGCAGCTCGTCGCTGCGCAGGATGACCGGCGTGCCGCCGAGCTCGGCGACTCCGACCTCGAAGGAGATCCGGGTACGAGTGGAGGGCTGCTCGAACACCAGCGCCACCGACTTGGCGGCGAGCGAGCCGGCGCCCGCCGACGGACGGTCGGCCTTCATCTCCTCGGCCCGGGTCAGAAGCCCACCGAGCCGATCGGCGATCTCCGCGCCGGTGATGAAGTCGAGGGAGTTCGGGGGATTGGGTGTATCCGGTGACATGGAAACGCGGCAGGTTACTCCTGCCCTCAGGGTCAACGGAGCCGGAGACGGTGGCATGCGACAGCGCTGCCGCCGAGCCGCGATCGATAATCCCAGCGATGGAGGTTCGTGCCTTCAGTTGGAACCTGTTCCACGGCCGCGACCATCCCCCGGAAAGCGAGCTGCTGACCTGGCGTTCCCGGCTGCTTCGCGTCACCGAGCGGGGACACGACCACGCCCAGGTCAACCGGGACCTCTTCGACGAGTTCGCGACGACGCTGGCGGATGCCGAATGGGACGTCGCGCTGCTGCAGGAGTGCCCGCCGCGTTGGGCGGAGGGCCTGGGGACCGCGTGTGCGGCGGACGCCCATCTGGTGCCGACGAGCCGCAACATCCCCTACCTCGGCCCGGCGCAGGCGCTCGCCGCGAGCTGGAATCCGGATCTGATCGCCTCCTGGGAAGGAGGCTCGAACCTGACCCTCGTGCGAACTTCGGGCAGCGGTCTCGTGGGCGTGACGGAGCGGCGCAGCCTCTGTCTGGCGACCCGTCCGGAGCGGCGGATGATGGCCTTCACCCGACTCGGCGAGGATCTCTGCGTGGCGAACCTGCACGCCGGCGCCGCCCGTGATTCGGCAGAGACGGAGTTGATCAAGGCCGGTTGGGTCGCCCACGAATGGGCGAAGGGCGCACCGTTGTTGCTCGGAGGCGACTTCAACCTGCGCCCCGCCCTCAGCGGTCACGTGTTCGAGCAGCTGAGCGCGGACTTCGGGTTCAGCGCGCCGACCGGCCCGCGGGTGATCGACCATCTACTCGTCTCCGGACTGGACGTTCTCGAGGCGCCGTCGCAGTGGCCGCCACACCGCCGGGAGGTTCCCGACCCGACCACAGCCGACATGACGGAGGCCACATCGGCGCTTCCGATCCGCCTCTCCGACCACGCTCCGGTGATTGCGAATTTCGCCTCGAAAGAGTCGTCGCGCTAGACGACCGATAAGCGCGCCATCAACAGCGGTGCCATATTTCGTGTCACACCAATCCTGAGGAAGGGACCAATGGCCGCCACAACCGCCAAGAAGAGCACCTCCAAGAAGGGCTCTGCCAAGAAGACCGCACCAAAGAAGACCGCCGCGAAGAAGACCGCACCAAAGAGGGTCGCCGCCAAGAGGGCCGCGCCCAAGAAGGCCGCACCCAAGAAGAGCACCCGCGCGCCGAAGACGGAGCGCTCCGCCGATCGGGCCGACAAGAGCGTCGAAGCATTCCGCGATGCACTCGAGCGCAGCGTGACGCTGCCGCGGGAACGGATCCAGGAAGTGGTCGACGACGCCGTCAAGCGTGGACGGATGACCCGCGACGACGCCAACGAACTCGTCTCGAAGCTCGTCTCCCGTGGCCGCAAGCAGTCCGAGGAGATGGTCAAGGACCTGGAGGCGCTGCTGGAGGAGGCACGCAAGCAGGTCGAGAAGGGGACGACGAAGGCCCGCAAGCAGGCGAAGGGAACGGCTGCGAAGCTGAGCCGGAGCGCCCGTGATGCAGCCGACGAACCGCTCGCAAGCGTTGACAAGGCTCGCCGCAAGGCCGGAATCGGATCGGATTTCCCGATCACCGGCTACGACGAGCTGACCGCGGCGCAGATCGGTCATCGCCTGAACGATCTGAGCAAGCCGGAGCTCCGCAAGGTCCGCACCCACGAGAAGAACGGACAAGGCTCGCAAGAGCATCCTGGACGAAGATCGAGAAGGCGCTCGGCTGAGCGGCCCCCGAGACGCGGCGACGGCCGCAACGCGGGGCCGAGCTGGACCTGCGGATCGACTCCCTCGCCCAGGGTGGGCGGGGAGTCGCGCGCACCGACGAGGGGCTTCGTGATCTTCGTTGGCGGGGGCCTGCCCGGCGATCGCGTGCGGGTCCGGGTCGGCAAATCGAAGAGGTCTTGGGCCGAGGCGGCAATCGTCGATCTGCTCGAGTCCGCGCCGGAGCGGATCCCCGACCGCTGCGTGCACGGCGGCGAGCCCTGCCCCGGCGCCGCGTGGCAAGGCCTGCCGTACGAGCTCCAGCTCAGCCACAAGCAGGCACAGGTCAGTGAGGCGCTGGTCCGGCTCGGTGGGTTCGAGGGCGATCAGGCCGTCGATGTCGAGCCGATCGTCCGAAGCCGTCGAGCAATGGCGGTATCGCAACAAGCTCGAGTACTCCTTCGGATCGGGGCCTGTGCCCGACGGCGATCCGGCACTTGGATTTCACGCGCGGGGGCGCTGGGATCAGGTCGTGGACGTCGATGACTGCCTGCTGGCATCCGAGGCCAACAACACCGCCCGCAACGCCGTTCGCGCCTGGGCACGGGCCGAGGGCATTCCGGCCCACGATCGCGACACCGGCGTCGGCGTGCTGCGAAACCTGATCGTTCGCGAGGGCACGCCGCACCGGGCAGATACAGACCCGGCTCGTGACCTCGGCGGCCGACTTCCCCAAGCCGCCGGTTGATCTCCACACGGCCATCTCAGGTCCCTCCGGCGGGACCGACGGCCCGACCGGCGTGCTCGGCGAGGAGTTCCTTCGCGAGCAGCTCGGCGACCTCGACCTGCGGGTCTCCCCCACCGCCTTCCTGCAGACCAACACCGAGACCGCCGAGCTCCTGTACGCGGCCGCACGCGAGTTCGCCGGCCTCGGCTCCGGGGAGCGGCTCTTCGATCTCTACTGCGGCATCGGCACGATCGGCTTGAGCATGGCCGCCGACGCCGGCGAGGTCTGGGGTGTCGAGAGCGTCCCCGACGCGATCGTCGACGCCGAGGCCAACGCCGAGCTCAACGAGATCACCAACGCCCGGTTTCGTAGCCGGTGACGCCAGGCTGGGCATCCGGCCACTGATCGAAGAGGCTGGAAAGCCGGATGTGGTCGTCATCGATCCACCGCGAGCAGGACTCTCGGCGAAGATCGTGCGGCGGGTGCTCGAATGCGAGGCGGACCGGATCGTCTACGTCTCCTGCAACCCGACGACGATGGCGCCGAACGCAAGACAGATGGTCGACGCCGGTTATAGGCTGACGCGCGTGAGGCCGGTCGACATGTTCCCTCAGACCCCGCACATCGAGTGCGTGGCACTGCTCGAGAAGGTGGGCGCTCAATGAATCAGGCGCGCGGATTCGGCGTTGCCGCCGGGCTCGATCCCGAGGTCGCAACCGAGCTCGCCGGCCGCTGCGAGGAACTCGGCTACACCTCGATGTGGGCGAACGACCACCCGGCGGCGAGCGGGCTCGAGACTCTGGCCGCCTTCGCCGAGGGGTCGGCCGCCGTGCAGCTCGGCGTCGGCGTCCTCGCCCTCGATCGCAATCCGCCCGCCGAGATCAACGCCAAGATCGAGGAGCTCGACCTCGACCGCTCGCGCCTGCTGATCGGCGTCGGCGCGGGCTTCTCAGAGAAGCCGCTGACCAGGATGCGGGAGGCCCACGACGAGCTCCGCGAGGCGATCCCCGGCGTGCGCCTGATCCTGGCTGCGATGGGGCCGAAGATGTGCGCGCTTGCCGGCGCCGACTACGACGGCGCCTTCTTCAACTGGATGACCCCCTCCTACGCCGCCGGCGCCCGCGAGCAGGTCGAAGCGGGTGCCGCCGAGGCCGGACGCGACGCACCCCGCGTCTACGGCTACGTCCGCACCTCGGTCGGAGCCGACGCCGAGACACGCCTCGCCAAGGAAGAGGGTTTCTACCGCGACCTGCACGACGGCTACCGCAACCACTTCGAACGTCTCGCCGAGCCGCCGGGAACCGTCGGCGTCGCCGCCGAGAACCCCGAGGACGCCGACGCGATGCTGAGCGCCTACGTCGCGCTGGACACGATCGTCGTCCGCGGCCTGGCCAGCGCGAAGTTCGAGTCGATGGACCGGGTCGCAACCGCAGCCATGGGCTAGAGCCCGGCCGGCGAGCGTTCATCCGCCTGCTGGGGTCGCTCCGGTGGCGAGTTGATCACCGTATAGGTGCAAAACCTGACACCGGTGGCTACTGGCTGGGGAGCGGGCTGCCGGCCTTGAAGGCGAACCAGGCCCAGAAAGCGACGAACACGATCATCGTCGTGACGACGAAGAGGCGCTCGATGCCGCCCATCGCCGAGCCATGCTTGAGCTCGCGGGTATCGGTCATACCGCGCATCCAGGGCGCGCGGTGGGCCTGGGCCCCGACGCCGGGATCACCTCGAGGGCCGAAGAACGCCAACGCGATTCCGGCCAGGTAGAGGAGCAGGACGTAGGTGATGATGATCCCGAAGAGGATCACCATCGCGACCGAGAAGTTGACGGTGCTGGCCCCCGAGCCGGACTGCATCTGCGAGCCGATCCAGATCCAGGCGAGCGGCACGCCGAAGCCGATGATCACGGCCGCGACGACCGTGGACACGAAGGTGGCGATCTGGCCGAGCGCACGCATGGCTGCAAATGTACCGGCGCGCTGACGTCGAGACGGCTACGCGCTCAGTAAGGGGGTAGGTCCTCGTACCACTCGCCGACCGCGCGAAACGCCCGCCAGAAGTCCCGCTTCGGGCCCTCCGAGTCGAGCGAGGAGTCGATGTCGGGCGTGAAGATCACGTCGATCGTCGGCGTCAGCGCCTGGATTTCCCCGGGCCTCGCCTCGATCGTCTCCGCCAGCGGGATCTGCACGTCGTTGAGACACTCGAGGGCCGGCTCACCCATGACGACGACGCAGCGGGGTTCGACGATCGCGATCTCGGGGACGAGCCGCGAGACGCAGGTCGGTGAGGCCAGCGCGGGATCCGAGAGCGGGCACTTGACGCAGAGCGTCCCGTAGACGACGAGCGGATCGATCCCGAGGCGCTTGAGCGACTTCATCACCGCGGTTCCCGACCGTCCGTAGAAAGCGACCCCCTCCTCGATCTCGGCGACGTTCGGAGCATGCTTGAGCAGCATCACGTCGGCCTGCGGGTGGCCCGACCCGAGCACCGGCATCAGGCTGCCGCGCGGACACTCCTCGCAATCCTGGAGCTCATGCGTGAGCTGGTTGAGCTCGCGGATCGCGCGCTCCAGGTACTTCTCCTTGATCTGATCCTCGGTGATTGGCACAGCGGGCGACTCTTTTGACGGCGTCGGGCCCTCTCCTTGTGGTTGCACCTCGTTATTGCCCCCTGAATCAACTCTTGCCGCGAGCCGCAGCGGCCGCGCGTCGCCGTTTCTCCTCGGATCTGCGCCCGCCCTTGACCGGCCGAGGGTCGGCGACCTCCTTACGTCCGCCCGCCTGCCCGCTGGCCGCCTGCATCCACTTCAATGCCTGCACATAGACGAGGTTCTTGTGCTTGCGGACGATGTCGGCGCTCCGCATCGCCTCGAGGAACTCCTCCGCCCCGTCGAAGTCGTGCAGCCGGATCCTGACGCTGCCGAGCGCCTGGGCGACATGACCGTCGGAACCGGCCCCGGGAACGATCCGGTACTTGGCCGCGAAGCGCTCCGCCTCCTCGTTGAACGCGCTGAACGCGACCCGCGGGTTGAAGACCTCGAGGATGTCGATCTCCTCGACCATGTCCAGGAGGTGTTCGTAGTCGGGTACCGAGTGGAGGCGGTCGAACGGGTGCGGCACGTAGACCAACCCGCCCTGGCGGCGGATCTCGGCGACGGTCTCGGCCATCGTCATCCCCCGGTCGATCTTCTCCTCGAGGAACAGGCCGATCACCTCGCCCTGCTCGGCGGTCTTCACCTCCTCGCCGACGATCACCTTGATGCCGCCGTCGCGCTCGGCCACCTCGCGAGCGGCCAGCGCCCCGGAGATCTCGTTGTGATCGGTGATCGCGATCGCGCCCATCCCGCGGTCCTTGGCCGTCTCCAGCAACACCTCCACGGGGGTGGCGCAGTCGTTGGAGTGATCGGTGTGCATGTGCAGATCGCAGTCGATCGTGCGGCGCCGCGAGATTCGCTTCCTGGCCTCCGCATTGCCCTGAGGGTCGTGGCGACGCGCGACGAGTCGCCCGTAAACCGCCTCGAGCTGGTCGGCCATCTGGGCGAAGGATCGCGCCGAGCCGGCACCGGCTTCGGCGATCCGCTCCCGCAGCTTCTGGTCGCGAACCAGGCGCTCGATCTGCCCGGCCAGGGTCAGCGGATCGCCGGGGGGAAAGACGAGGCCGAGCTCACCCGCATCGGTGTCGACCAGCTCCTCGTACGGCTCGATCTGAGCAGCCACAGGTGCTGCGCCGGCGGCGAACGCGGCGAGGATCAGACTCGGCGCCGGCTGCGGTCCGCCGGAGGTGGCGCAGACGATATCCGCGCCGGCGATCAGATCCTCGGCCGTGGCCTCAGCCGGGCGCAGAACCCGGACCCGATCCCGCAGGCGGCTGTTCAGGCGCGGCGTCTGGATCGAGCTGTCCTCGATCCAGACATCGGCCTCCCAGGGGAGGTCGAGCGGCAGCTTCCGAAGCGCTCGCAGGAAGATTCGTAATGCGCCGCGCTCCTCGCGGGCGCAGTAGACGATCCGCGGCGGTCCGTTCTCGGAAACGGTCGACGGACTCTCCTCGGCGGCCGGAGCGACGACCTCGTAGGTGCCGGGAAAGAACCGGTTGAGGAGCTCCGCCGTGCTCCTGGCCGCGGCCATGCGGGCATCGAGGCGCCCGAAGAAGATCTCGACGAGAGGGCGGGCGACCTGAGTCGAGAGGACCCGTTCGGTTGGCAGGTGAAACGTCGCCGCATTGAGCGAGGTCGAGTGGCGCAGGGCCGCCGAGGCCGCGCTCGGCGCAAACGGGTCGTGGACGTGAACGATGTCGAAATCGACCGCCGTCAGCAAACCTTCGAGCGAACGCGAGACATCGACCGGGACGGGGGCGGGGCGGGGGCGGGAGCCGGCCGGGAGCTTGAAGGCGGCGCCGACGGAGAGCACGGCCGGGCCGCTCTCGCCGGCGCGGATCCCATCCCAGCCGGAGCCGAAGATCGCCGCCCCGCCGCCCCTTGCGTTCCCGATCGCCCGCTGCGATCGGCGCAGGTCGGCCCGGGTGCCGCCGGGAGCGGCGACCACGACCCGATGCCCGCGAGCCTGCAGCTCGGCGGCGGCGCCGGCCACATACGCGTTGACCTCGTGGTGTGCTCCCCACGTGTAGGGAGATACCTGGGCGATCGTCAAGCCATTTCCACCGCTGCGAGCCACCGCTGCAGGATAGATGCAGCAGGAGGCCCGGGGCGGACGGCGGCGCTAGGATCGACGCCCGGTGACGAACGAGGAGGAGCGAGGGTGAGCGACTACGACTACGTGATCGTCGGCGCGGGCTCGGCGGGGTGCGTCCTCGCCAATCGGCTCAGCGACTCCGGCGCGGAGGTGCTGCTGATCGAGGCCGGCCGTCGCGATCGGTCCCCCAAGATCAAGATCCCGGCAGCCTTCCCGCAGCAGTTCAAGACCAAGCTCGACTGGGACTTCGCCAGCGGACCGGAGCCCGGCTGCGACGGTCGCTCCCTCTACGTACCTCGCGGCAAGGGGCTCGGCGGCTCGAGTTCGATGAACGCGATGCTCTACGTGCGCGGCCATCACACCGACTACGACGGCTGGCGTGACGAAAGCGGCTGCTCCGGCTGGGGCTGGGACGACGTCCTCCCGTACTTCATCCGCTCCGAGCACCATGAGGCCGGCGCATCTCCGACCCACGGGGTCGGGGGCCTGCTCAACGTCGCCCCCGTGCGCAGCCCACGCGCCCTCACTGACCTCATGGTCAAGGCTTCCGTCGAGCACGGCTTTCCGTTCGATCCCGATTACAACGACGGCAGCCCCGACGGCACCTGCTTCGCCGAGACCACTCAGAAGTACGGGCGCCGTTGGAGCGCCGCCGACGCGTTCCTGCGGCCGGCGACCGGGCGGCCGAACCTGACCGTCCTGACCGGCGCGGAGGCGCTTGGGCTGGAGATCCAGGACGGCCGCGCGCGCGGCGTCAAGCTGGGCGGCAAGACCCCGATGGCGGTCGCTCGCGCCCGGCGCGAGGTGATCCTCTCGGCCGGCGCGATCAACTCGCCGCAGCTGCTGATGCTGTCCGGCATCGGCGACGCCGGCAAGCTCGGCTCGGTCGGCATCGACGCGAGGGTCGACGCACCGGCGGTCGGCACCAACCTCCAGGACCACCCCTTCGTCGTCGGAATCTGGGACTCGACCATCGGCGGGTCCCTGGCCGATGCCGAGAAGCCCGCCGCGATGCTCGACTTCCTGCTGCGCCGGCGGGGACCGCTGACGTCACCGGTCGGTGAGGCATTCATCTTCGCCTGCTCCGACGGCGGCTCCGGACCGCCCGACATCCAGTTCCACCTCGCGCCCGCCTACTTCGCCGACAACGGCTTCGAGGAGTACGACGGTCATGCCTTCACGATCGGGCCCGTCCTGGTCGCCCCGAGGGCCCGAGGCGAGCTGACGCTGGCCGGCTCCGACCCGGGCGCCAAGCCCGTGATGGTGGGCAACCACCTGACCGACCAAGCCGACATCGACGCGATGGTCTGGGGGGTCAAGACCGCCCGCGAGATCGCCGCCACCGCACCACTGGCAGCTGCGACCGGCCGGGAGATCTATCCGGGTCCAGCGGCAATCGACGACGAGGCGATCGCCGCCGACGTTCGTCGCCGCGTCGAGTTGCTCTACCACCCGGTCGGCACCTGCCGGATGGGCGCCGACGAAGGATCCGTCGTCGATCCCGAGCTGAGGGTTCGCGGGATCGACGGGCTCCGAGTCGTGGACGCATCGGTGATGCCGACGATCACGCGCGGCAACACCAACGCTCCGACGATGATGATCGCCGAGAAGGCGGCCGACATGATCCTGGGACGGGAGCCGCTCCGGACGGCCAGGGCTCCAGCCGTCGCCGCCTAGTCCCAGCGCCGCAGGTGCCGACGGCGGCGACCCGCTGACCGCCCGCGAGCGCGAGATCGCCGATCTGGTGGTGGCCGGTCGACGAAATGCCGAGATCGCCGAGACGTTGTTTCTGAGCGTGCGGACCGTTGAGGGGCACCTCCGGCGGATCTTCCGCAAGCTCGAGGTCACCTCCAGAACGCAGCTGGCCGCTCACGGCTCGCCAACCCAAGAAGCCCCGCCGCCGCACCTGGCGACGACGGGCTCTCGAGTTTCGGAGCAAATGTCCGGTTAGCTCTGCGCAGGCGCTTCGGCGGCGACGCCGGAGTCGACCTCGTCCTTGACCCGCGCGGCAGCTGCCGTGCGAGCGTTGGCGGCGATGAACTCCTCGGTCTGTTCGCGTGCCTCGTCGTCGGGACGCTGGCTGTGCGGCGACTTCATCAGGTAGCTGGACGGTCCGTCGAGCTGGCCGGAGATGCCGTTGTTGAGGGCCAGCTTGATCAGCCGGACCGCGTCGATGACGACGCCGGCGGAGTTCGGCGAGTCCCAGACCTCGAGCTTCAGCTCGACGTTGAGGGGGACGTCGCCGAAGCTCTTGCCCTCGAGCCGGATATGCGCCCACTTGCGATCGGTCAGCCACGGCACGTAGTCGGAGGGGCCGACGTGCACGTCGTCGGCGGGCAGTTCGGTGCCCATGATCGACGTGACCGCGTTGGTCTTGGAGATCTTCTTCGAGTCGAGGCGTTCACGCTCGAGCATGTTGAAGAAATCCATGTTGCCGCCGACGTTGAGCTGGCTGGTGTGCTGCATCTCGACCCCGCGCTCGTGGAAGAGACGCGCGAGCTGACGATGGACGATCGTGGCGCCAACCTGCGACTTGATGTCGTCGCCGATGATCGGCAGCCCGGCCTTCTCGAAGCGCTCGCCCCAGTAGTCCTCGCGGGCGATGAACACGGGCAGGCAGTTGACGAAGCCGACGCCGGCCTTCAGCGCCTGCTCGACGTACCACTTGGTCGCCTGCTCGGAGCCGACCGGCAGGTAACAGACGAGGACGTCGGTCTTCGTCTCCTTGAGGATCTTGACGATGTCGGCAGTCGGCCCGGGGGCCTTGGTGATCTTCTGCTTCAGGTACTTGCCGAGGCCGTCATGGGTCATGCCGCGCTGGACCTCGACGCCCATCTTCGGCACGTCGGCGAACTTGATGGTGTTGTTCTGGCCGGACCAGATCGCCTCGCCGAGATCCTTGCCAACCTTCTCGATGTCGATGTCGAAAGCCGCCGTGAACTCGATGTCGCGGACGTGGTAGCCACCGAGACCGACGTGCATCAGTCCTGGAACCTGTTCGTCGATGTCGGCGTCCTTGTAGTACTCGACGCCCTGGATGAATGAGTTGGCGCAGTTGCCGACTCCGACGATCGCGACGCGGACCTTGCCGTCGTCCACGCGTCCGCCGTTGCCGCTCTGCGTTCCGTTGGTTGTGCTCATGGGTAAGCGAAAGCCTCCTGGGTCTGGGTAAGTGGCCGGAGTTCGTCTGATCGCAACTCCGCTCCGATCGTTCGGACCAGGGAGCGGGAGTGCGTGACTCCGGACGTCAGGGAGAACACCATACCCCGGCCTTGGTTACATCACAAGCCGGATTTCCCTCCCAGGACCGGGACCGGATCAGGCTTCGGTATCGAGTTCGATCAGCTGACCGCGCACGTGCCAGACCCGCTGCACCACCGTGAATGCGGTCAGGGCGAGCATCACCCAGATCGCCGCGGGGAGCAGATCGACGTCGGAGATCAACTCGCCGTTGGCGAACAGCAGCCCGGCCGAGAGGATCACGACCCGGACCGGCCGGGTGGCGATGCCGACCTTGCACTCGACCCCGAGAGCCTCGGCGCGGGCTCGGGTGTAGGAGACCATCAGCGAACCGAGAACCACGAGCAGACACGCCGCCGCCAGGGTCGCATCGCCCCCATCGGCGAACTGCCACGCGACCGCGGCGAGGACGATCCCCTCCTCGATCCGGTCGAGGGTCGAGTCGAGGAACGCACCGAACGGCGACCCCTTGCCGGACATTCGCGAGTAGCGGCCGTCGAGCGTGTCCATGATCGATCCGATGATGAAGGCGAGCGCGCCGACCACGAACATGTCCTCGAGAATCAGCACCGCCGCAGCAAGGTTGAGGACAAGGCCGGTCATCGAGATCGCGTTCGGCGTCAACCGTGACTCGATCAGGCGGTTGCGGGCGATCTCACGAAACTCCCCCCGCGGTCGCTCGGCCGGCTCAGCAGGCCCAGCCGGCTGTTCTGGTTCGCTCATCGCCAGCCAACCTACCTATGCGGTGGCTTCCTCGGCGGTGCCGCGGAAGGACCATTGCTGAGGCCGGACCGGCGCGAGGACGCGACTGGCGATCAGCGCCGCGGCGGCCGCAACCAGCAGGCCGGCAAACGCGTCGAGCCAGTAGTGGTTGGCGGTGACGACGATCACCGTGAATACGAGCGCTGGATAGAGGGCCCAGAGCACCTTTCCGATCGGGTTCTTGACGAGCATCAGGGCCGTCCCGGCGATGATCGACGAGAAGCCGATGTGCATGCTCGGCACCGCGGCGTACTTGTTGACCAGCAGGCTGACCGCATTGGAGTCCTGTTCGATCGACGTGAAGCTGGCGAGGGTGTCGGTGAAGCCCTCGCCGGTGAGCATCCGCGGCGGCGCAGTCGGGAAGAACGCGTAGCCGAAAAGGGCGATCGCCATCGCGACCATGAACATGTTGCGGACGAAGTAGAAGTTGTCGTTGCGGAACAGATAGAGCCAGGCGAGAAAGCAGACGGTGATCGTGAAGTGGGAGTTGACGTAGAGCCAGTTGGCGACGTCGATAATCCATTGATGATTGAGGGCGGCCTGCTGCATTCCCGGCTCGAAGAACGTGCCGAGTGCACGCTCGGCGTCGACGATCCACTCGGCGTTGGCGAACGCGAGCTCGTCCTTTCCGTCGATCAGACCACGGACCACCTGGTAGCCCTGATAGGCGATGAAGAAGAACGCGAACTGCAGCAGGAGGTCCGACCACCCGCGCGGCAGCCGGCGTCCGATTGCGGCTAGCGGACGGGGCACGAGTGGGCAAATTGTAGGGCCCGGGCCGGGACCCGGCAGGGGCTAGCGAACGGGATCGGGTCCCTCGAGGAAGCCCACGACCCGTGAAATCACCTCGGGGCGGTCGATCCACGGCCAGTGGCCGGCGTCATCGAGCTCGACGAAACGGGCCCGCGGCAGTCGCCGTTCGAAGAACCGCCCGTCGGCTGCCGAGATGTAGGGATCAGCTGTGCCCCACAGCACGAGGGCGGGGCAAACGAGGCGCTCGAGGTGTTCACCGGCGGCCTCCAGCACGTCGGGGTCGGCGGAGCGATAGAGGCCCAGGATCGCGCGCCCCGTTCCGCTGTCGAAGCCCTCCCAGACCATGTCGACGAACTCGGGCGGCATCGGCCTGCGCCCAGGACGAGCCAGCCGCAGCAACGCGTTGGCACCGGACCGCGTGTTGATCGAGTTGAGCATCTCCCCGATCCCGCGCCGACGCCACATCCGTGCCATCCAGTGCCAGCGGTAGTCACGGCTCAACGGCACAGCGTTGATGACGACGAGCCGCAGTAGGGCTTCCGGGCGAATCTGAGCCGCCACGAGGCCGACCACACCCCAGTCGTGGACCACAAGCCGATAACCGTTCGGGGCGAGCTCCCGGAAGACCTGATCGAGGAATCGGCCGTAGGTACCGACCGAGTAGTCGAAGCGCCCAGGGTCGGGGCGATCGGAGCTGCCGAACCCCGGCAGGTCGATCGCGAGAGCCGGCCCTTCGACCACGCCCAGGAAGGGCAACCAATCCGCCGAGTGGGTTGGATTGCCGTGCACGAAGATCGTCGGCGTTCCCTCGCCGACGCGCTCTCGGACGAACATCCTGAGCCCGTCGACTTCGATGAATCTCTCTCCGATCGGCGCAGACACGACCCAGAACCTATCCTCGCCGGTGGTGAGCCCAACCGACGGTAAGAAGCCGCTGATCTGTCTCGGCGAAGCTCTGGTGGACCTGATCGGCGCCGAAGCTGGGCCGGAAGCCGGTTCCCACGCCTCGTTTCAGGCGCACTTCGGCGGGGCGCTGGCCAACGTCGCGGTCGCCGCAGGCCGGGCGGGGGCGCCGGTCGCACTTGCGAGCGGCTGCGGGGACGATCGCTGGGGGCGGTTCCTGCGCGAGTGCCTGGTTTCCGAGGGCGTCGACACCAGCTTCTACAGCGTGCTCGACGACGCACCGACCCCGTTCGCCTTCGCGTTCCTCGACGATTCTGGCGAGCCCACGTTCGAGATCCACGGTGAGGGCATCGATGCCGCGATTGCATCGCTCGCCGGCCGCGAGTCCGAGATCGTGGATTCGGCGGCAGCGGTCGCAGTCGGCTCCAACACCCTGGTCGCCACCCGAAGCCGGGAGATCACCCGCGCGGTCTGCGAGCGGGCCACGAAGTCCGGCGTCCCGCTGCTCTTCGACCCCAACCTGCGACCCGGTCGATGGGAGAATCTGGACGACGCACGGGAACACTGCCTCCCATACGTCGCGATGGCCCAGGTCCTCAAGTGCAACGCCTCGGAGGCCCGCTGGTTGCTCGCCGACGATTCAGCTGATCCGTGGAGGGCCGCGCAGGCGCTTCACGGACTCGGCCCGGACCTGGTGGTGGTCACGGCCGGGAGATCGCCGGCGGTCGCGCGCGGGGCGTACGAGGGTCAGGTGCAGCCGCCGACGGTCGAGCTGGTCAGCCCACTCGGTGCGGGCGATGCGTTCATGGGCACACTCGCCGCGGGCCTGCACGCCGTCGGGTTCGATCTCTCCCGAACGGATGAGGCGCTGCGGGCGGCAGCGGAGGTGGGCGCCCGCACCTGCACCCACCTGGGAGCGTTCGCGCAATGAGCGGCGGAGGCGAACGCGGTTACGCCCGCGGCAACGACCGGTCCATCGAGGCCGGCCTCGATGGCGTCGACCTCGATCGCCGACCGAGGTTCCCGGTTCCCAAGGGTTGGCGGCGGCCGTCGCGACAACGGGTTCGGGCGATCCGCGATCGGCTGCGCGAGATCTACGGGTCGCGCCGCAACGACCCACACGGTGACCCGGTACACGAACTCGTCCTGACGATCCTCTCCCAGAACACCAACGACAACAACCGCGACGTCGCCTATCGGCGATTGCGCGATCGCTTCGACGACTGGGACTCGATTCGGGATGCACCGACTGCCGACGTGATCGAGGCGATCAGACCGGGCGGGCTGGCCAACACGAAGGGTCCGCGGATCCAGGAAGTGCTGGGTGAGCTCGGGCCAGAGGCCGACCTCGACTGGCTGCGGGAGACCTCGCGCAAGGAGGCGGTCGACTACCTCACGTCACTGCCCGGCGTCGGCCGCAAGACCGCCGCCTGCGTGATGATCTTCGCCCTCAACCGTCCGGAGATCCCCGTCGACACCCATGTCCACAGGGTCGGCGGCAGGCTCGGCCTTTTTCCGATCGGCATCTCGCTCGAGGGGGCCCACGACGAAATGCTTGCGATCACCGACCGCGAGGACGCCTATGAACTCCACATGAACCTGATCAGCCACGGCCGCCAAATCTGCAGACCGCGTCCGCGGTGCGGCGAGTGCGCCCTCGCGCGGATGTGCGTCGCCCGGCGGGGCGGCCTGATCGAGCCGGTTATCTGAGCCCCTATCCATGCCTGCTCAGCGGGTAGTATCCGCGCCGTTGGAACCGCGCCCGAGCGGTCCGCCAAGACCAATATGAACAAGCGCCTCTTCATCACATTCGGCCTCGTCGCCCTCCTGCTGGTCGTCGTGATCCCCCTCTGGGCCTTCAACAAGGACGGCTCCGAGAACTCCTCGGCCGAGAAGGTTGCCGCGTCCGACGAGGCGGCCCGTCAGCTCTTCGCTACGAACTGCGGCTCCTGCCACACGCTCGCCCGAGCCGGGACAGCCGGCGTCGTCGGCCCCAACCTCGACGACCGCCTGGCCGCCAACGGGCCGGCCCTCGACGAGGCGGCGATCGCGGCCACCGAGGCCCGCGTCCTGACTGCGATCCAGATGGGCGTCGGCGACGGCGCCATGCCGGCGGGGATCCTCGAGGGCTCGAACGCGACCACGGTCGCAAACTTCGTGGCCCGCGTAGCCGGCCAGTAGTTCCAGGAGCGGGCCCGAGGCCCAGCTTGGTTCCACGATAGGGCCCGAGCGGCAGAGGCCCAGCGGGGGCAACTCGCTTCGCTCGTGCTCGAGTCCCCGCTGGACCTCCACCGCTCGGGCCCCTGCGAGGGCTGGAGGTGGGTGTGGCCTGTCGAGGGGCGCCTGAGGTTGGTGTGGCCTGCCGAGGGACCGCCGGCCGGTGAGAGTCGGTTGGGCTGGGTAGGGGAGGATTTGGGAGGTCGGTCACCGTTCACCCGCCTGCCGAGGGCGCTTTCTGTGGTGAACCCAATGTTCCGTACCTACAGGGTGCGTTTCGTAGGGTTCACCTTGGAACCCACCCTCCAACCACCGCTCGGGGTCGGTCCTCGTGGAGGACCTGCCGCGGGTGGCGCGGGCGTGGGTCGACACCCGAGCGTCAGCGAGCGGTGCGGCCCACCCCGTGACAGGACCCGCGGGCGACGACTTTGGCTGGGAAGGGCGGCCACAACGACGACCGCCGCCTGGGAACGGCGGCGGCGGTCGCTTACTCGGAGTCCCTCTAAAGGGGCTCAGCTTTATTCAGCTCTACTTGCTCAGCTTCAGCCTGCTGACGAGTCCGCCGTGGTCTGAGGCCACGAGGCCCGACGGCGTCGTCACCGAGGGGTCATCGCCGGTGACGTAGGCGTCGAGCTGCTTGAGCTTCGGCTTCGCGAACACATGGTCGACCGTGTGATCGAACCGGTAGTCGCCGATCTCGGAAGCAACCTCGGACGGGTAGCAGCAGGTATGCCGCGCGCCCAGGTTGAACAGCCCGAAGTCGCCGACGAGCGCGTTGTAGGCGCCCTGATCCTCGGGGACGCCGCTGCCACCGGGGTTGCCGACGTTGTCCTTGTTGCTACCCGAGTTGATGTCGCCGAGGAAGACGAGCTGCTTGTTGGTGTTCAAGGGCCCGCCGTTCTCGAACAGCTCGCGGCCCTGGGCGGTCTTGATCGCCCGGTCACCGAATGCCTCGAGGTGGGCGTTGACGAACTTGAAGCTCGCGCCCTTCGTCTTCTTGTCACCCTTGACCTTGGCCTCGACCGATACCCAGCCACGCTTGACCGTCAGCGGAATGCCCACCGACCAGCGGCTCGTAGATGGTCTCGAACTGGCCCATCTTCGGGCTTGCTGACGTCGACCTTGCTGTCCTTGCGAACGAGGATCGCGTCGCGCATCGTCAGCCGACCGTCCATCTCGGCACCGAACGGTGCTGCCTCCCGGTGGCGTCGTTGCCGTCGGTATCTGCGGGCAGCTCGGCGTCGAACTCCTCCTGAACGACAGCGACCTTGTACTTGAGGCCCTTCGCCTTGAGCTCGTCCATCAGAAGCTCGCAGCCAGTCGTAGCGGACGTCGGTGGCCGGGCGTCGCCGATGCCGCCCGACTCGATCCAACCGAGGTCGGAGGGAATCTGCTCACGCCAGAGCGCGACCTCCTGCAGTCCGACCAGGTCGGGGTTCGCCTTCTTGATCTCCTTCGCGAGCAGAACCGCGCGCTCGGGGAAGTTGGTCCGGTCGACGTCCTCGAGGATCGAGCCGGCCCCGTCGATGGCGTCTTGCAGGGTCGGTCGCCTCAAGTGCCGCGCTGAGCGACGAGCCCAGATACAGGTTGCGGGTCATCACGGTGACGTTCGGGTCCTTCTTGCCCTTCTTGGCAGCGGCGCTGATCGCCGGGGCGAGCAGTGCCGCCAGCGCAACGGCGCAGAGAGCAAGTAGCAGTGGGCGGGATCGCATCAAATTTCTCCTGTCTTGTCTTTCCCGGGTTTTCGGGTGGGACGCGGGGCGGTCCTCCGCCGTCCCGGCCACTGGTCCAAACACTAGCGCCACGGATTCGATGCGTTGCCGGTTCCCGTCTTCATGCGTTTGGAGATCCCGGCGATATCTGCTACTTTGCGACTTAGATTTTCATCCACACCAAGAGCAGATAGCGAAAGGAACTTAGACCATGGGCAAAACCATCGGAATCGACCTCGGCACCACCAACTCGTGCTTCGCGGTCATGGAGGGCGGCGAACCAACCGTTCTCGAGAACAGCGAGGGCGGTCGGACGACCCCTTCGGTAGTTGCGTTCACCGACAATGACGAGCGCCTCGTCGGCACGGTGGCCAAGCGCCAGGCGGTCGTCAACCCCGAGCGCACGATCTTCTCGATCAAGCGCTTCATGGGTCGCAAGGAGGCCGAGGTCAAGGAAGAGGAGACGATGGTTCCCTACGAGGTCCTGGCCGGCCCCAACGGCGACGTCCGGATCGACATCGCCGGCAAGCAGTACCCGCCGCCGGAGATCTCGGCGATGATCCTGCAGAAGATCAAGGCCGACGCCGAGGCGAAACTCGGTGAACCGGTCGATTCGGCCGTGATCACCGTTCCCGCCTACTTCAACGACGATCAGCGCCAGGCGACCAAGGACGCCGGCAAGATCGCCGGCCTCGAGGTCAAGCGGATCATCAACGAGCCGACGGCCGCATCACTGGCCTACGGCCTCGACAAGGAGGGCGACGATCAGACGATCCTCGTCTTCGACCTCGGCGGGGGGACGTTCGACGTCTCCGTGCTCGAGATCGGCGACGGCGTCTTCGAGGTCAAGTCGACCGCCGGTGACAACCACCTCGGCGGCGACAACTGGGACAAGGCGCTCGTCGACTGGCTCGTCGCCGAGTTCAAGAAGGACCAGGGCGTCGACCTGTCCGCCGACAAGAACTCGCTGCAACGGCTCTACGAGAGTGCCGAGAAGGCGAAGATCGAGCTCTCCACCACGCAGGAGACACAGATCAACATCCCGTTCATCACCGCTGTCGAGGGTCAGCCGAAGCACCTGGACATGAAGCTCTCCCGGGCCAAGCTCAACGAGCTGACCGGCGACCTGCTCGATCGCGTGGTCGCGCCGGTCAAGCAGGCGCTCGCCGACGCGGGCTCCGACATCGACCACGTGGTCATGGTCGGCGGTATGACCCGCATGCCGTCCGTCCAGGAGAAGGTCAAGGAGCTGACCGGCAAGGATCCCCACAAGGGCGTCAACCCCGATGAGGTAGTCGCCGTGGGCGCCGCGATCCAGGCCGGCGTGCTGGCCGGTGACGTCAAGGACGTCCTGCTGCTCGACGTCACCCCCCTGACGCTCGGCATCGAGACCAAGGGCGGCGTGATGACGAAGCTGATCGAACGCAACACGACGATTCCGTCGAAGCGCTCCGAGACGTTCTCGACCGCCGACGACAACCAGACGCAGGTCGAAGTCCACGTGCTCCAGGGTGAGCGCGAGATGGCTTCCGGGAACAAGTCACTGGGCAAGTTCCAGCTGACCGGGATCCCGCAGGCTCCACGCGGAATGCCGCAGATCGAGGTCACCTTCGACATCGATGCCAACGGCATCCTCAACGTCGGCGCCAAGGATCTGGGCACCGGCAAGGAGCAGACCATCGAGATCAAGGGCGGCTCCGGGCTCTCCGACGAGGAGGTCAAGGACATGGTCTCCGACGCGGAGTCCCACGCCGACGAGGACCGTAAGGCGAAGGAGCTGGCCGAGGCCCGCAACATCGCCGAGCAGGCCGTCTACCAGGGCGACAAGCAGATCGAGGAGCTCGGCGATCAGATCGACGAGTCGGCCAAGGCTGAGGTCACGACCGCGCTCGAGGAGCTGCGCGGGGTGGTCGAGTCCACCGACGTCGACGACATCAAGGCCAAGACGGCGGCCCTCGAGGCCGCATTCCACAAGGTCTCCGAGCAGATCTACGCAAACGCGCAGGCCCAGCAGGGTGCTGGGACAGCCGACGGAGCGGAGGGTTCGACCACCAACGGCGGCGATCCCGAGGAGGAGATCGTCGATGCCGAGGTCGTCGAGGATGAGTCCTAGGCCCGCCGCCCACGGACTGCGGAGCGCATGATGAGCGACGAGAATCGAGGCGACGAGGTCGACGCCGGGGCGGAATGGACCGCTCCGGGGTCGGCCGCACCGGAGGAGGAGATCATCACGGACGCCGAGATCGTGCCCGATGACGACGACGGCGCGGCCGCGGTCGGTGCCGATATCGATGCGCTGCTGGCCGAGACCGAGCGGGAACGCGATGAGTATCTCGGACTCGCGCAGCGCTTCCGCGCCGACTTCGAGAACTACAAGCGGCGGGTCAGCAACGAGACCGCGCAGGCCGAGCAGCGCGGGCGGGCAACGCTTGCTCGCGGGATCCTGCCGGCGCTCGACAACCTCGAGCGGGCATTGATCGCGGCCGGGGTCGATCCGGCCGAGCGCCCGGACCCGGGCGGCGAGGCGCCGAGCGAGGAGGTCTCCGCCAGGGACGCGCTCGCAGAGGGCGTCGCCCTCGTCTATCGCGAGCTTGGCGCCGCGCTTCAGCGCGCCGGTGTGGTTCCCTTCGACCCGGTCGGCGAGCGCTTCGATCCCTCCGAGCACGAGGCGATATCGACCGGGCAGGCTGAGGGTGTCGAGAGCGGCACCGTGCTCGAGACGCTCGAACGCGGCTACCGGGTCGACTCTCAGGTGATCCGCCCGGCTCGCGTGGTCGTCAGCGGATAGCGGGGTGAGCTGATGGCAAGAGATCACTACGAGGTCCTCGGTGTCGACAAGAAGGCAACCGACGAGGAGATCAAGCGGGCCTACCGCAAGCTGGCGCGCGACTATCACCCCGACCGCAACCCCGACGACCCCCAGGCGGAGGAGCGCTTCAAGGAGATCGGCGGCGCCTACGAGACGCTCAAGGATCCGGAGAAGCGAAAGGCCTACGACGCCGGCGGGATGTTCGGCGGCTTCGGCCGGGGCGGCGGGCCGAGCGGGCCGGGCGGCTTCGGCCAGAACGTCGGCGTGAGCGACATCTTCTCGACGATCTTCGGCCGCGGCCGGGGCGGGCCCGAACCGATGCGGGGGCGCGATCTCGAGACCGAGATCAAGCTCAGCTTCGAGCAGGCGATGGAGGGGGCGCAGATCCCAGTCACCGTTCCGAAGCAGTCACGGTGCACGACCTGCGGCGGCAACGGTGCAACTCCGGGCACGAAGCCGGTCACCTGCCCCCGTTGCGAGGGCCGCGGCGTCGACGCCCAGAGCCAGGGGTTCTTCTCGATCAGCCAGCCATGCCCGCAATGCGGCGGTCGCGGCCAGATCGTCGAGCAGCCGTGTCCCGACTGCCGCGGCAGCGGCCTGACACTTCAGCGCAAGCGCTATCGGGTGAACGTTCCCGCCGGAGTCAAGGACGGCACCAGGATCAGACTCGCCGGCAAGGGCGAGGACGGGCCCCTCGGCGGTCCTCCCGGCGATCTGTTCGTAACCACGCGCGTCGGCGTCTCGCCGGTCTTCGAGCGGCGCGCCGACGGCAACCTCGAGGTCGACGTGCCGATCACGCTCGCCGAGGCGATCGGCGGAGCGAATATCGAGGTGCCGACGCTGCGCGGAACCAAACGGATCAGGGTCGCGCCCGGCACCCAGCACGGGAGCGTTCAGCGGCTGCGCGGCGAGGGGCCCCCGAAGCCGAACTCGCGCGATCGCGGCGACATCCACTACCGCCTCGGGATCCAGATCCCCAAGGACCTCGACCGCAAGCAGCGCGAGGCCCTTGACGAGCTCTCCCGATCCCTGGAGGGGTCGGACCCGCGCGCGAGCATCCTGCGCGGGGCTCGTCGCAACGACGACGACGCCGCCGAGCCCGGCAGCTCGGGAGACGATCGGTCCGGCGACTCCGGCAAGGTGGGCACAGCGTGAGCGAGGTTCCGAGCGAGAGCCGACCGGGCGTGGTCAGGAGGACCACGACCGTCGAGACGCGCATCGACCGCGACCGGGGCGTGTTCATGATCTCGGTTGCGGCCGAGCTCGCTGAGATGCACCCGCAGACGCTGCGGATGTACGAGGCCCGCGGCCTGATCCAGCCGCAGCGCTCACCGAAGAACACGCGGCTCTACTCCCACGAGGACGTCGAACGGTTGCGCCGCATACAGGAGATGACGGCCCAGCAGGGCCTCAACCTCGCCGGCGTCGAGACGGTGCTCGAGCTCGAGGCGCGGCTGGAGGAGATGCGCACCGAGCTGCGGGCGATGCGGGAGCGCACCGCCGAGATGGAGCAGCGGATGGAGGACGAGATCGAGCGCGCCCGGCGCTCGCTGGGCGCAGAACTGGTGCCCTACGGCGCCTACGAAGCTCGGCTCGGCTCGGCCGGCAAGCCGGTTCGGATTCCGGTCCAACGCGGCTGATCGACCGCGCGGCCGTCCCTCAGTCCCCGCTCAGCAGCCGGTCGGCGACCCCTTCTACGGTTTCGATCCCGTATGGCATCGACGGCCCTTCGTCACTCAGTACAGCCATCGCGAAGGTCGAGCCCCTGCGGCTCAGCTCGGCCACCTGGTTGACGACCTGACCCGAGGGATCCATTCGCCAACCACCCTTGAAGCGGACGCTCCAGCCGAGCGGCTCGGCGACGGCCGGGATGCCCCACGACTGCTCGGCAGCGACCGAGCCGAGCAACCCCTTGCCGAACTGCTCGAACCGCTCGGGCAGGATCCGATCGAGGTCGGAGAACATCAGCGCCGTGTCCGCCGCACTGATCCGGGTCGCGCCCCAGATCGTCGACGTCTCGAGATCTCGCATTCCGACCCGGTGGGCCACCGCCGCGATCCCCTCCGGTCCGACGCGCTCGAAGACCTGGGTTGCGGCGTCGTTGTCGGAGATGGTGATCATGGCGATCAGGCTCGCTCTGGCGGCCGGATCGAGCGTCATCCCCTCCCGATCGAGCCGCTCCAGCTCGGCGGCGAGGATCAACGCCTTGACCACGCTCGCGGACTGGAAGAGATCGTGCTCGTTGAGGCCGCGGACCATTCCGTCGGCGCCCGCAACGGCGAACGCGACCCTCCCGGTCCGGCCGCCGGCGAACCGGGCCGCGGACGCTCGGGCCCGCGCCTGGCGCAGGCGGCGGCGCTTCTCGTGCATTCGCACCGGCGTCCGGTCGGCGACAGGTTCGCGTCGAGCCTGGGGCACCGCCGTCGTGGTCTCAGGGGCGGGCGCGGCGGCGGGATCGTCCTCCCCGCCGGAGGCCGCCCTCACCCCGGCCACGACGGCAGCCGTAGCGGCCACCACGAGAATGCCGATCAGTACGGTGAGGCCGAATCCCCTGGCGAGGCCGATGAGTGCGCGCTTGCCGATCAGGTACCTTCGCATCGATGCCGAGTCCGAGCCACCACCAACCCGATCCACTCGCTCGCTACGGGGCGATCGCGATCGCAGCCGGGAGGATCGGCATCGGCATCGGCGCTCTCGCCCTGACGCGCCCGGCGCTCAAGGGGCTCGGCTTCACCGACCCCGACGGTGCGACGGTGGCCCTCGCAAGGCTCGCCGGCGGTCGTGATATCGCCCTGGGAATCCACGGGCTCCTGGTTCGCAACGACGCCGCGAGGTTGCGAGAATCGACGTTGCTCGGCGCCGCCGTCGATGCCGGGGACGCGGGGGCGTTCGCCGCTGCCCTGGTCGGCCGGGACGGCATCGACAGGACCGCCTGGATGAACCTGCCGATCGCGGGCTCCGCGGTCGTCGCCGGCGCCTGGGTCGCCACGCGATTGCGCGGCTCCGCCGGCTGACTAGTCCTCCTTTGGCTCCCGGTCCGGAGCCTCGGCCGACGTTTCCGTCTCCTGCTCGACCGTCGGAGTGGGAAGGTCGTAGGCGTCGGGCTTGCCGGTGAGGTCACTGTCGCGAACCGCTTCGAGCACGTCGCTGGCGAGTTTTGAGCCGTCGGCGGGGTTGAGCGGAACCGCCGAGATCGTCACCGTCACCTCGTCGCCGCTCAGCTCCTCGAGGCGGACCTGCGGCAGGTTGCGCAGTGGTACCGTCGCCGCCTTCTCGATCATCCGCTGCAGCTTCTGCGGAGTCACATCCGCATTGAACGTCGCCTTGAGCTCGACCCGCTCGGGCTCGGAGATCGGGATGACGGCCAGCATCATGATCACGTTGTTGGGGATCAGGGTCCGGTCGCCGCCGCTGACCAAGGTCGTATAGAAGAGGCCGAGGGAGCTGACGACTCCCTCAACCTCACCGGCCATCGATCCGCCCTTGAGCTTGATCCGGTCCCCAACCACGAACGGGCGGGTGGTCAGAAGCACGAGGCCCGCGAATACGTGGGCGAGGGTCTGCTGCGCGGCAAGGCCGAGCACGACCGCGGTGAAGGCTCCGCCAACCGCGAGCGTTTCGGGTTTGACCCCGGCAATCCGCAGCGCGGCGATCGCGACGATCGCGATCGTGCCGAGCCGGATCAGGAAACCGACCGTGCCGGCGGTACCCGGCTCCATCCGCCGGAAGAGGGCCGGCTGGAGGGCCTGAGCGACCGTCCTCGCGAGCAACCAGCCAAGCAACGCGATCAGCGCAGCCGCCACGTAGCGAAGCGCCTTGCTTGCATCGGGCCAGAGCACGTCGCGATGATCGAAGGCAACGATCACCCCGATGATCAGGATCAGCAGGACTACGGCCTCGCGACCGGCCTTGCGAGCATCGCCACGGTTGATCTCGGCCCCGAGTCCGACCTCGCGCCAGACCTCGGTGCGGGATTCGAAGGCGCGCATGTTGCGCAGTTCCGGGCGCCGCCGGCTGCCGAAGGGCTTCACACCCTCATTGTTACGGCTGGACCCCTAGTAGGTCGCGAAGCCCTTTAGTTCAATCGTCCCATTCTGGCCATCGAGGGTGTTGTGGTCGTAGGCCTTGAGGTCCTCACCCCTGATGCCCTTGAACTTGCCCTTGCCACCGGTGAAGTCGGCGGTGCCGTTGAAGGTGATCTCGTTGCCACTGATCGTGAAGGCCATATCGACCGTCCCGAGTGCGGTCCCCTTGTCCGTGCGGATCCGAAACGTGCCGATCGCGGTCGAGTCGGCGAAGTTCAACGTGACGAGCAGCCTGATTTTGCCGTCGCCGAACGGCTTGCCCTCGACGGTGCCCCGATCCTCGATCGGGCCGGGCAGCGTGCCCCCGACCTGCTTGGTGGCACCGGTCATGTCAACCCGGTGGCGCTTCGGCTTGTCGGGCTTGGCCGTGGCCGCGGATGTTGCGAATGCGAAGCAGGCGAACGCGGTGGCGGCAACGAGGATGCCCGCCAGCAGACGGTTGCCGTCACGGCCGGGCGAGGTGATTGCCGGAAGGTTCATGCGGGGCAACGTACATGGAACCTGCCGCGACGGCGCCGGTGAGAACATGCCGGGATCGAAGCGGAGGAAACAGCGAAGGAGGACGCGGTCGCATCTGCCGGCTACTGGCCACGGCCATGGACGTGCGAGGACGGCGGCCCGCGACGGTGGGGCTCGGCCGCGGGACAGGCCGGCCTCGACGTCCGGCCGGGCGAACGCCTCGAAGTCGGCGCCTCCTACGACGCCTTCGCGACCGATGCGCTGGTCCGCCGCGAGCCCGGTGAGCTATACGCGCTCCGCCACCGCATCCCCGTCAGCGGTATTCAGGCGACGCCGGTCGAGGGATGGGTCGAGCGCCTCGACCCGGACACGCTCGAGGTCGTCGCGTCGACCCCACGGCTGCCCGGGGGCGCCTACTGGCCAGGCGGGATCGCCGCCCACGCCAATGGCGACCTCCACATGGTCTTCGGCCGCTGGGCCCATCGGCTGACCCCCGATCTCGACGTCCTCGCCTCCCACCGCCTGCCGGTGCCGAAACCTCACAACTCGTTCGTGATCCTCGGTGGCGGCGAGCTCGTCGCCAAGGACTGCGACGCGCCGGCCGGCCTGGAGCCGTCGACCGTTTCGGCGCTCGATCCCGAGACGCTGATGCCAGTGGCGCCGCCGTTGCGGCTGCCGGAGCCATCGATCGCCAGGCTCGCCTGCGACGGTGAGAACGTGATCGCGGTCGGGACCGACCGTCGTCTACCGGCTGCGCCTCGATCGGGCCGCGGGTCGGCTCGTGGTCGACGACCAATGGCAGCCGAGCTACGGGCCATCCCCGGAACGCGGCTACGGATGGGACCCGGTGATCACCGACGAGCACGTCCTCTGGATGGACAACGGCCGCAACCGCGTCGATCGGACGATGCTCGGCAGCGGCGCTCAGTCCGACCCGGTCCGGCTCTGGTGGGCCCGCCGGGACGATGGGAGCGTGCGCTCCACCGAGATCAGCGGACTTCCGTTCGGGACCGAGTCGAACCCGCCCGCCTGGGATCCCGAACGGCGGATCGTCGTCGCATACGACGCCGGCAACGCGGTCGTCCGCGCCTGGCGCATGAGCGGCGACGAACTCGAGCCGCTCTGGCGGCGCGACGGTCTTGCCCATGCGGGCCACCTGATCCTGTACCCCGACACTCGGGAGTTGATCGTCGGGGACTGGCGGGACATCGAGTCGCTGCGACGCCCGCTCGTACGCCCGGCCATCCGGGCCGCCGGTCAGTTCCTGTCGCAATCAGCCGGCGCCCGACGCGCGTCGCTGAGGATGGGCAGCGACCAACTGGTGGTTCTCGACCTCGACACCGGCGCCGAGAAGGCCCGGGTCGACATTCCCTCCCCCTCGCAGGGATTCCTCTTCCCCGCTCCCGGCTTCGGTCGCGACGTCTATTACCAGTCGCTGTCCACGATCGCCCGGGTCGGCGTCGCCTAGCGGGGCTCGAGTGGCCTCAGTCGGCGAGCATTCCCGACATCGCCTTGATGCCGACGTCCATGGCCTGCCAGGCCTTGCCGGCGTGGAACGGCTCGCCGGCGGAGAAGCGCATGGGGACTGAGAACCCGAGCATCTTCTTCCCGATCCGCCACACCGGCGACGTGCCGACCTTGTACTCGTCGCCGGCGTCGGGGCGTACCCGGACCGGGCGATCCGGGTCGCCGGTCAGCTCGACCGGTACCTGCGCGAAGGTCGCCTTGTCGAACATCTCCATGATGCACATGCTCACGGAGTCGAACGGCTGGTCGAACTCGCGCCCGCTCACCTCCGCGGTGATGTGGCTTGCGACAGCATCGGCCTGGAGGAAGGCCAGGAACGCCTGCTTGATCGGGAAATCACCGGCATCTCCCGGCACGTAGACGTCGTCGCGGCCGATCGCCTGACGCGTCTCGAGCTCGGTATGGACGAAGCCGCGCTCGTCGGATTCCAACCCCTCGTACCGGACCGCCGAAACATACGGCGGAAACGCGATCAGGTGATCGAAGTCGCGCGTGCTGCCGTCGGCGTAGTGCACCTCGCCCGGCTTCACCTCCGTGACCACCTCCTCGATGTGGCCGTCGATGTCGCGGTCGGCGAACTCCTCGGTGACGAGATCGTGAAGCCGCGGCCCGAACGCCTGGATGAATCCATGTTCATAGGTCGACCACGTGATGTCGACGTGTTCGCGAACATGCTGTCGGCGCAGCCACGTCTCGAGCATGAACACGATCTCGTAGAGCGGACCCGAACACTTGTTGTTCGGCGGCACCAGAAACAGGATCCGCTGCCGTTCGCCGCGCCCGGCCCGGACGCGCGCCTGCTCGAAGCGCTTGCGCACCTCGAGCATGGAATCGGTGGTCCAGATCGTCGCGGAGTTCTCGGCGAGGCCGGGAACCTCCCCGACGTTGGTATCGGCGCCTGTCGCGACGACCAGCTTGTCGTAGCGAAAACGCTGACCGTCGGCAAGGCTCACGAACCGGTTGTCGGGATCGACCTCCGCGACCGAGCCCCGCTCGAAATTGATGCCGCGCTTGGCGAACGGCTTGTGAAGATCGACGAGCAGGGACTCAGGATCGGCGCCGAATGGCACGTAGATGCTGTTCGGGCGAAACAGAAACTGCTCGCGGTCGGACACGAGCCGGATGTCGACCTCCTCGTGAAGGCGCATGCGGAGCAGAAATGCGGTTTCGAGGGCGGCGAATCCGCTTCCTAGAACCAGAACCTGAGGTGCGGCCGGCATTGTCGATCCCTTCGGAGGTGGGTGGATCTCAAGAGCATCCCCACGGCGATCGGTCCCCGCATCCGGGTTAACCACCGAAGGCGATCGGGAGGCTGCGGAGGGCGAGGCAAGATCCGGGGCTTCTGCGGATGTCGAAACGCCCGCGGGACCGTAGGATCGACGCGGAGGCGCAGGACCATGGCCGAACATCTAACCGCTCTCGATGCAACCTTCCTCGAGCTCGAGGAGGCGGATCTGAGCGCCCATATGCATATCGGCGGCGTGATGATCTTCGAGCCTCCTCCAACCGGTCGGGCACCGACCGTCGAGGAGGTCTGTGCGAACCTGAGTGGACGCTTGGATCAGCTGCCTCGCTACCGGCAGCACCTCTCCGAGCAGACCACCGGCGGGATCAGCTGGCCCAGCTGGGAGGACGACCCGCGCTTCGACATCGCCGGGCACGTCCGCCGCGCGAGCCTCCCGGGAGACCGCTCCGAGGCCGAACTGCTGGAATGGGCCGGCGAGTACTTCTCCGAACGCCTCGACCGCTCGCGGCCACTGTGGGAGCTCGTGGTCGTCGAGGGGCTCGCCGACGGGCGATGGGCGCTGGTCAGCAAGACCCACCACTGCATGGTCGACGGAGTCGGCTCCGTCGATGCAAGTCACGTTCTCTTCGACCTGGATCCGGACGGAGCGCCGCTCGCCGATCGAACGGCGGACGAGGCGTCCCGGCCCCCCGAGACCCCGGTTCCGCAGTCGACGGCGAAGGCCGTGGCAGGGGGTGCCGTGAGCTTGGCCAAGCTGCCGCTCAGGGCCGGGCGCGCCGGATTCGACGTGATCAGCGGAGGCCTCGGAGTCGCACGCCACCCTGGGGTGGCGGTCGACGCGCTCAAGAACTCACGAGCCATGGTGGACCTGCTGCTCAAGGACGAGCTCGTCGCCGCGCCCAAGTCCAGCATCAACGTCCCGATCGGCGGGCGTCGTCGCCTCGCTGTCTACTCGGTGCCGCTCACCGAGCTGAAGGAAATCAAGAGCGTCCTCGGGGGAACCGTCAACGATGTCGTGTTGACCGCCGCAGCCGGTGGCCTTCGAGCCCTGCTGCTGGCCCGCGGTGAAGAGCCGCCGTCGTCTGGGCTCCGGGCGATGGTTCCAGTCAACCTGCGGCACGCGAGCGAGCATCTCGCGCTCGGCAACAAGATCACCACCCTCTTCATCCATCTCCCGGTGGCCGAGTCCGATCCGCTGAAGCGGTTCATGACCCAGACGCAGGAGGCAGAGTCGCTGAAGTCGAGCAGTCAGGGGGTCGGCTCCAGGACTCTGATCGACTTCACCGCGCATGCGCCGCCGGTCCTCCACACGTTCCTGGCGCGCTCGATGTATGCGACCCGCCTGTTCAACATCACGATCACCAACGTGCCGGGACCGCAGGTGAAGCTTTATTCGTTCGGCTCGAGGATGACCGACATCTGGCCGATAGTCCCGCTGGCCGCGGAGCACGCCGTCGGCCTGGCGGTCCTCAGCTATGACGGCAAGGTCTGCTTCTGTCTCAACGCGGACCGCGATTCGGTACCCGACCTGGATCTGCTCGTCGAGGGGATCGCGAACTCATTCGCCGAACTCCGTGAGGTCGCCGTCGACGGCGACCGGCCGTAGACCTCTGCTCACCCCTCCCGAAATATCTGAGTCTCTTGACATCAGATTACTTGCCTCCTTGTCAAGGATGCCATAGACTAGGCCCATGCAGACCGACAAGTTCACGACCATGGCGCGCGACGCCGTCGCGGCCGCGATGCGGCTCGCTTCCCAGCGCCGCAATACCGAGGCAGCGCCGGCGCACCTGCTGCTGGCCGTCCTCGGCCAGGACGACGGCTTCGCTCCGCCGATCCTGCGCAAGATCGGCGTCGACGTCGTTTCGATCGAGAACGGCGTCTCGGCGCGGGTCGACGAGTTGCCGACGATCTCCGGCGCGGACACGCCCGAGGTGCGTCCCTCGCAGGCGCTGATCAACGTCCTCCAGCGCGCCGAGCGCGAGATGCAGGCTCTCGGCGACGAGTTCATCGCCACCAACCACATCCTCCTGGCGCTGGCCGAGAAGTCGTCGGGGGTCAGCGATCTGCTGCCGAGCCGCGACGAGATCGCCAAGGCCTCCGGTGAAGTCTTTCCCTCGCGGATCACCTCACCCGATCCCGAGGCCACCCTCGAGGCCCTGGGGAAGTTCGGCCAGGACCTGACCGCCGACGCCGAGGAGGGCAAGCTCGATCCGGTGATCGGCCGCGACGAGGAGATCCGGCGCGTGATTCAGGTGCTCTCCCGACGGACCAAGAACAACCCCGTTCTGATCGGCGACCCGGGCGTCGGCAAGACGGCCATCGCCGAGGGCCTCGCCCAGCGGATCATCGCCGGCGACGTGCCCGACTCGCTCAAGGGCCGGCGGTTGATCGCCCTCGACGTCGGCTCGCTGCTGGCCGGGGCGAAGTTCCGCGGCGAGTTCGAGGAGCGCCTGAAGGCGGTTCTCAAGGAGGTCCAGGACGCCGACGGGCAGATCGTCCTCTTCATCGACGAGCTGCACACGATCGTCGGCGCGGGCGCGGCAGAGGGTGCGGTCGACGCCGCGAACCTGCTCAAGCCGATGCTCGCCCGAGGCGAGCTGCGGACGATCGGGGCGACGACGCTCGACGAGTTCCGCAAGCACATCGAAAAGGACGCGGCGCTGGAGCGTCGGTTCCAGCCGGTCTTCGTCGGGGAACCCGACATGGCGGACACGATCGCGATCCTGCGTGGTCTCAAGGAGCGCTACGAGAACCATCACGGCGTCGACATCACCGACCCCGCGATCGTCGCTGCCGCAACCCTTTCCGACCGCTACATCGCCGACCGCTTCCTACCCGACAAGGCGATCGACCTGATCGACGAGGCCGCCTCGCGCCTGAAGATGGAGATCGAGTCCTCCCCGGTCGAGATCGACGAGATCGACCGCCGCGTGACCCAGCTCGAGATCGAGCGGCAGGCGCTGCAGAACGAGGACGACGAGGCCTCCAAGGCCCGTCTCGAGGCGCTCGAGGAGGAACTCGCGAACCTGAAGGAGTCGGCCGGCGAGATGAAGGCGCGCTGGCAGACCGAGAAGGGTGCGATCGAGGCCATCAACGAGGCTCGCGCCGACCTGGAGTCCGCGAACCGCGAGGTGGAGATAGCTGAGCGCAACGCCGACCTGGAGAAGGCGGCGGAGCTCAAGTACGGGACGATCCCCGAGCTCGAGCGGCAGATGGCCGAGCAGGAGATGAAGCTCTCCGAGCTGCAGGCCCAGGGCGGATCGATGCTCGACGACAAGGTCACCGAGCAGGACGTCGCAGAAGTCGTCGGCAAGTGGACCGGGATCCCGGTCAGCCGGCTGATGGAGGGCGAGGTCGAGAAGCTCATCCACATGGAGGAGCGCCTCCACGAGCGGGTGATCGGCCAGGACGAGGCCGTCGTCGCGGTCGCCAACGCGTTACGCCGCTCACGGGCCGGGCTCTCCGACCCGAACCGCCCGATCGGCAGCTTTCTCTTCCTCGGCCCGACCGGCGTCGGCAAGACCGAGCTCGCCCGGGCCCTCGCCGAGTTCATGTTCGACTCCGAGGGGGCGATCACCCGCATCGACATGTCCGAGTACATGGAGAAGCACTCCGTCAGCCGCCTGATCGGTGCGCCTCCCGGCTACGTCGGCTACGACGAGGGCGGTCAGCTCACCGAGGCGGTCCGCCGGCGCCCCTACGCCGTGATCCTGCTCGACGAGATCGAGAAGGCGCACCCCGACGCCTTCAACGTGCTCCTGCAGATCATGGACGACGGTCGGCTGACCGACGGCAAGGGCCGCACGGTCGACTTCACCAACACCGTTCTGATCATGACCTCCAACGTCGGTTCTCAGGAGATCGCCGGCGAGCGGATCGACGAGCAGATGCGCGAGAAGATCGACGCGGTCCTGACCTCCACCTTCAAGCCCGAGTTCCTGAACCGGATCGACGAGACGGTGATCTTCCACCGGCTCAGCCGTGAGGACATCACCCGGATCGTCGACGTCCAGGTCGCGATGCTGACCGAGCGGGTCCACGAGCGCGGGATCGAGATCGAGCTCACGGATCAGGCTCGGGAGCTCGTGGGCAACCTGGGCTACGACCCGACCTACGGAGCTCGCCCGCTCAAGCGCGTGATCCAGAGCAAGCTCGTCGACCGGCTCGCCCTGAAGCTGCTCGAGGGCGAGTTCAGCGAAGGGGACACGGTCCGGATCGGTGCCGACGCGGGCGAGCTGACCTTCGTGAAAACCAGCTAGGCGGGGGCGCCAACTGAATCGACTGACGAATTTTGCGACCTCAGGTCAGAAAATTCGTCAATCGACGGGTGAGGAGGCCCTGCGAGTCGCGCGGTTGTCTTGACGGGAGGGCCCCCGGGCTTTGCCCGGAGGCCCGGCGCAGTCGAGCAGCCCGGAGGGCTGCGAGTCGCGCGGTTGGAGGGCTGCGAGTCGCGCGGTTATCTGTCGCGCGGTTATCTCCTGATGCCTGAGGCGGCGACGCCGGCCTCGAAGGCCTCGAGGCCGAATGCCTGGGCGGGGCCGATCGCCCCGGCTTCCGAGATCTCTCCGGCCTGAGCACGAATCGCCGACCAGGCCAGGAAGTTGGCGGTGAACGAGTAGCCGTCGAGACCCTCGAGGTGGACCTCCGACAGTCGCTCTCCGTCAACTCCCGATGCGATCGCGACGATGTAGGAGCCGCCGGTGGCACGCTCCGCTTCCGAGGGGCCCCCGGTGGAGCCCTTGACGAAGCGCTCGGCAAGCGAGTCCAAACCGCGCTTGAGCGGGCCGATCTTCGTGATCGCGCCGAGGCCGAAGGAGCTGAACTGCATCGGCCGCGACATCGATCCGAACCAGCCGAGATAGACGTCGACCTCGGTGAGCGCCGGGTTAAGCGGCGGCAGGGTGAAGTGCTCGGAGGATCCGATGGAGACGGCGGACCTCTGCTTTCCGCGCACGTCAAAGGAGCGAATCCTCCGGGCGGCTCCCTCGGTGACGATCCGGCCGCCGCGGAAGGCGAAGCCCGGCTCGAGCATCGCGCCGGCGGTGGAGGCCATCGTCCCGCCGCTCATCCCGCCCATCCCGCTGCCGGTGATGAAGTAGCCGATCTCGACCTTACGGACGGCATCCCCGGCCTCGTCGAGAGCGAGGGCGCCGGCGAGGTTTCCGGGTACCCAGTCGTAGCCCAGCGCGGACAGCAACGGCACCCCGGCACGCGCGGCACGCGGACCCCATTGATCGAAGACGCGGCGGATGAACGGCGGCTCGCCGGTCGAGTCGATGTAGGCGCAGCCGGCGTCGATCGCAGCCTCGACCGCGGGTGCACCCCAGCGCTTGAAGGGGCCGACCGTGCTGATGAGCACGTCGCCGGTCTCGAGTAGAGCGCGCACGCTCGCGGGATCGGCGACATCGGCGGTCGCGGTCTGAAGATCGCCTCCGAGCTCGGCCGCAAGGCCGTCCAAGGACTCCGCGCTGCGTCCGGCGAGCACGGGCTCGGCGCCCGCTGCGACCAGTGCCGAAGCGGTCAACCGACCGGTGTAGCCGGTGGCTCCGAAGAGGACGATGCGACCTGCCATGGCGCCGACGATAGCCGCCCCCGAGCTCGAGGGCCTGACGAGCGGCTACTGGAAGAGCAGGAAGTCGACTTCCGGTCGCAGGCCGAGCACCGACCTGGGGCTCATGATCCTCGTGTCCAACGAGTAGAAGATCGAGAAGCCGCTGAACGCCGCATCCGAGGTCAGGCTCTCGTAACCCGCCCTCTTCGCCTCCGGACTGCCGATCCCGTCGAAGGAGAGGGTCACGTCGACCCCCTTGCGCTGCTTGATGTCCTCGCGGTGACGCACCGACCCGGAGTGAAACTGGTGGACGACGAGCGCCTTCGTGGGTAGATCGTTGGCGTCGACGATCTCCTGAACGCGGCGGGAGATCTTGTTGAGCTCCTTGGCCTTGATCGTGCCGACGGTCCTGCCCGGGACCCCGCGGGGGCCGACGTTCCACTCGGGGTCGATCGAGACGTCGACGTCCGGCTCGGCGATCCAGTCCTCCAGCGCATCGATCTCGTCCTTGACCTTTGCCCGGCCCGGCTGGATGTCGAGGACGAGGCGACCACCGACCGAGCGGGACGGCTCGCAGGTAGGAGCCGATCAGCTTGTCGGGCTGGCGAGTCCGATAGAGCCCGTCCGAACCCGCGGTCGAGTTCGCGACCACGGCGATCAGATCGAAGCCGGGGATGACCTGGCGATCGCTGATCCTCGCGTAGGACATCGTCTGCTTGACGACCTTGCGTGCTGCCGCCTTGGGGGCGAGCTTGCCGAGGATGGTCGCCGCGAGCTGCGGCGCTCCATACAGGGTCAGCAGTTGCTTGCTCGGGAAGAGACCACCGCTCCGGCCGGTATCGCCTCCGGGGTCAAGGCCGCCACCACGAAACGCCGACGGCGACGAGTAGCGCGGGGTGCTCATCAGGTCCCGGGTCTCCTCCCGGAACTCGGCGGCGCTCGGAGGGTCCGTCGTCGAGTGGGCGCCGGAGAGCGTCGGCGACGCGAGGGCGCACGCGCCCAGCGCGAGCAGGCAGGCAGCGGCAGCTCCGATCTTCGGGCCAAAGGACATCGCACGCCGTTTCGCGACCCCGGCTCGCTTCCCTGCCATCAAGGCGACCGCAGCCGCGTCGTGCAAGGGTTCGGACGATGCGGATCGGAATCGTGGCCTACTGGTTCAACCGCGGGCAGGCCGTCGTCGCCCGCCAGATTCGCTCGGCTCTCACGGATCTGGGCCATGAGACGTTCGTGCTCGCCCGGCCGACCCGGAAGACGAACATCCGCCCCGGATGGGTCGACACCGAGGGGGTCTGGGCTCAGGATGGAGTGACCGCCGCCAGCGAATACCTGATCCCGGCCGCGGAGTACATGGAATGGGCGGAGGCGATCCAGCCCGACCTCGTCATGTTCGACCAGAACTACCAGTTCGACGAGATCAGACAGCTGCGTCGGTCGGGGGTCCGGACGATCGGCCGCTTCGTCTGGGAGCACTTCTCCACCGAGCACGTCGTGCCGGCGACCGAGGCGTTCGACCGGATCTACTCCCTGACCGCCTGCGAGCAGCGGCGCTACGCGGAGATGGGCATCGAGACCCCGAGGGTGCGATGGGGATGCTTCCCCGAGCTGGTCGAGATGGCTGAACAAATGGAGTCGGAGGGCCAACGGGCCGGCGTACCCGGCCGGGAAGCGGAGTATTCGGTCGGAGCTGATCTTTCCAGGTGGGTTCATGTCGAAGCGTAAGCCGCTCGCCGAGACCATCGAAGCATTCCGCGCCACCTCCGACCCGCGCCTTCGGCTCCGCCTGAAGGCCCAGGTCGATCGGCAGGCCAAGCAGGTCCGACCGCATGATCAAGGGCGGCTCGCGGTTCGGGCGGCGCGACCCGAGGATCGAGCTGGTCACCGACGACCTGCCCACCGACGAGTACCTGCGGATGTTCGCCGACGCCGACGTCTGCCTGGCGCCGAGCCGCTGGGAGGGTCTCGGCCTGCACCTGTTCGAGGCGACCGCACTGGGGGTCCCGATCGTCACCAACGACAATCCCCCCATGAACGAAGTTGTGATCGACGGGATGAATGGACTGCTCGTTCCCGGCATCCGGGACGGCAACGCACCACGGTCGGGGATCCCGGCGTTCAAACCCGACGTCGCCGAACTGGCCGCGGCAATCGAACGCCTCGCCGACGACGAGCTGCGGGCGGAGCTCGCCGCCGGCGCTCGAAGGCGGCGGGAGGAGCTGAGCTGGGAGACCACCCGCGCCGATCTCGCGGAGCTCGTCGCCCCGGTCGAGGCAGGCGGATGAGAGAGCGCGTCCTGCGTCGCGAGCAGGTGCTGGAGGTACCGATCGAGGAGGCATTCGAGTTCTTCTCCCGCGCCGAGAACCTGGAGGCGATCACCCCTCCGCTGCTCCACTTCAAGATCACGACCCCGACCCCGATCCCGATGCGGGTGGGCGCGCTCATCCGCTACCGGATCCGCCTCCATGCCGTGCCCGTCTCCTGGCTGACCCGGATCGAGGAATGGGACCCGCCTCGAGGCTTCGTCGACCGCCAGCTCAAGGGGCCCTACGCACTCTGGCACCACACCCACAGCTTCGAGTCGCTCGGGAAATCGCGGACGCTGATGATCGACCTGGTCCGCTACGGGCACCGGTTCGGGCCGCTCGGAACGCTCGGCGAGCACCTACTCGTCCACCGCGACCTCGGCCGAATCTTCGACTACCGCCGGGATTCGATCCCGAGGTTGCTCGAGCCGGCGGGCGGAACGGCCTGATGGGCATCGGCAGAAACGCCTACGACGCGACCTGGGGCCGGGCCTTCGCCGCACTGTACGAGCGGGCGATGGTCAAGACCGAGGAGGCTGGAATGCGCGAGCACCGCCGCGAGCTCGTCGCCGGAGCCGCCGGCCGCACGGTCGAGCTGGGGGCTGGAACGGGACTCAACTTCGACCACTACCCCGATGCGGTCACTGAGCTCGTCCTGACCGAGCCGTTCGAGCCGATGGCCCGGCGTCTGCGCGAGCGGGCCTCTCGACCGTCCCCGGGAGGACGCACGGTCGAGGCGGTCGTGATCGAAGCCCCCGCCGACCACCTCCCCCTCGATGACGATTCCGTCGACACGGCGGTGAGCACTCTGGTTCTCTGCACCGTCGACGACCTCCCGGCGACGTTGATGGAGATCGCCCGCGTCCTCAGGCCCGGTGGGAGGCTCCTGTTCGCCGAGCACGTCCGCTCCGCCGAGCCCCGAACTGGCCCGCTGGCAGGATCGGCTCGAGGTCCCCTGGAAGCTGGTCGGACACGGCTGTCGCTGCAACCGCGACACCGTCGCCGCAATCGAGGCATCCCCGCTCGTGATCGAGAGCGTCGAGCTCGGCAGGCTGCCCAAGGCTGCCCCGATCGTGCGTCCATTGGCGACTGGAGTTGCGGTCAAACCAACCTGATCCGATCACCGGAGAGGGGGTCGGCTTGCAGCGGATTGCGCGACGTGAGAGAAATGACCTTGCATTCGAGCTCAACCACGACGACGAGGAGGAGAGAACGTTGGCCCATTTCATCCTGCTGACCAAGCTGACCAGCGACGGCGTCAAGACGATCAAGAACAACCCGGATCGGATCGCCGAGGTGAACTCGGAGATGGAGCAGATCGGGCTCAAGGTCCATCATCAGTGGGCGACCCTCGGTCGCTACGACTTCATCAGCGTCGTCGAGGCCGACAGCGCTGAATCGATGGCCAAGGCCTCGCTGGAGCTCGGCTCCCGTGGCACGACGATCAACGAGACCCTGGGCGCGATCCCCAGCGAGGACTTCGCCGGATCGCTTTGAGTGGCCGCCCCCTCGAAGTGATCTCGGCGCGATGAGGATCCTCGTCGTCGGCGGTGGCGGCCGCGAGCACGCGATCGTCCGCGCGCTCGCCCGCTCGGCAGGCGAGCCCGAGTTGCTCTGCGCACCCGGCAACGCCGGGATCGCTGCGGACGCCGAATTGATCCCGATCGCCGATGACGACGTCGACGGGCTCGTTGCGGCGGCGGGCGACCGCGCCGTCGACCTCGTGATCGTCGGCCCCGAGGTGCCCCTGGTCGCGGGGTTGGTCGACGCGCTGGAGTCGGCCGGGATCCGCGCGTTCGGACCCACCGCGGCCGCCGCCCAGCTCGAGGGCTCCAAGCTCTACGCGAAGCAGGCGATGCAGGAGGCCGGGGTGCCGACCGCCGAACATGCGGTCGCCACTTCCCGCGAGAGCGCGCTCGAGCATCTGGCGACATGTTCCTACCCGGTGGTACTGAAGGCCGACGGGCTGGCCGCAGGCAAGGGGGTGATCATCGCTGCCGACGAAGGCGAGGCGAGCGAGGCGGTGGAGCTGTTCTTCACCGAGCAGCGGTTCGGCGAGACGCGGGTTCTGATCGAGGAGTTCCTCGAGGGTGAGGAGCTCTCCCTGCTCGCCCTCTGCGACGGCGTCAACGTCGTTCCGCTGGCCCCGGCTCAGGATTACAAGCGGATCTTCGACGGCGACCTGGGACCGAACACCGGCGGCATGGGCAGCTACTCACCCGTGCCCGGGATCGACGCCGAGGTCGTCGGGCGGACCGTCGAGGAGGTCCATCGGCCGATCGTCGATCTGATGGCCCGGCGAGGGATCCCGTTCCACGGCGTGCTCTACGCGGGTTTGATGCTGACCGCGACGGGGCCGAAGGTGCTCGAGTTCAACTGCCGCTTCGGCGATCCCGAGACCCAGGCGGTGCTGCCTCGTCTGCGCTCGGACCTCGTCGAGCTCTGCCTCGCCGCCCGCCGGCCGGGTGGGCTCGCCGACGTCGAGGCGGAGTTCGCCGACGACTGGGCGGTAACCCTCGTGCTGGCCTCCCGCGGCTACCCCGAGTCCTCGTCGAAGGGCGATGTGATCGAGGGGGTGGATGCGGCGACCGCGGCCGGTGCCGAGGTGACCCATGCCGGGACGGCGATCGAGGCCGGTGACCTCGTCACCGCCGGCGGTCGCGTGCTCAACGTGACCGCCCTGGGGCCGGATCCCGCCGCAGCCCGTGAGCGGGCTTACGATGCCGCTCAGATGATCACCTTCGGCGGACGGCAGATCCGCACCGACATCGCGGCCCGGGCCGTCGAGCGAACCCAACAGGAGACCCAATGACAGAAGCAGACTCCAACCCAACCCCCGCGGCGGCGCCTCCCGGCGCTGAGTCGATGCCGGACGTCGAGACGGCCTTCGAGGAGATCGACGTCGCCGAGCCGCTCGTCGGGATCATCATGGGCTCGGCCAACGACAAGCCCAAGATGCAGCCCGCCGGCAGGGCGCTCGAGGAGGCCGGGATTCGCTACGAGGTGCGAGTCATGAGCGCTCACCGCGACCCCGATCTCGTCGCCGAGTACTGCAAGGCGGCGGCGATGCGAGGACTGAAGGTGATCATTGCCGGAGCCGGGATGAGCGCCGCGCTGCCGGGCGTCGCAGCCGCCCACACGGCCCTGCCGGTCATCGGCGTGCCGGTCGGCGGCAAGAACCTGGGCGGGATGGACGCGTTGCTGTCGATCGCTCAGATGCCCCCGGGCGTCCCGGTCGCCTGCATGGCGGTGGACGGCGCCAAGAACGCTGGGCTCTACGCGGCTCGGATCCTCGCACTTTGATCCCCCGCTACACCCGCGAGGAGATCGGCGCCGTCTGGACCCAGCGCCGCAAGATGGAGGGGTGGCTCGAGGTCGAGCTGGCCGTGACCGAGGCCCTGGCCGATGCGGGGGTCGTTCCCGACGACGCCGCGAAGGCCTGCCGCGAGCGGGCCGATTTCACGGTCGAGGCGGTCGAGGAGCGCGAGCGCACCACCAATCACGACGTCGCCGCCTTCGTCGACGTCGTCTCCTCGTCGATCGGGCCCGAGGGGCGCTGGATCCACTACGGATTGACCTCCTCCGATGTCCTCGACACAGCGCTGGCCACCCAGATCCGGGCGGCCGGTGAGATCGTCCTCGCCGGGGCGACCGCCTACCGCGATGCGTTGGTCGAGCGCGCCTTCGAGCAGCGAGAGACCGTTTGCGTCGGCCGTACCCACGGGATTCATGCCGAGCCGACGAGCTTCGGACTGCGCCTGGCCGGATTCGCGTTCGAGGCCGACCGCAACGTCGAACGCCTGAGCCGGGCCTTCGCAGGCGTCGCCTACGGCAAGCTCTCGGGTGCCGTCGGCACCTACGCGTCGCTGCCTCCGAGCGTCGAAGCAACGGTGATGGAACGCCTCGGGCTGGCCCGCGAGGACGCATCCACCCAGATCATCCCCCGCGACCGCCACGCGGAGCTGCTCTCCGAGATCGCGCTCGCGGGCGCCGGCCTCGAGCGCTTTGCGACCGAGGTTCGGAACCTGCAGCGGACCGAGGTGCGCGAGGTCGAGGAGCCGTTCGGCAAGGGTCAGAAGGGCTCCTCGGCAATGCCGCACAAGCGCAACCCGATCACGACCGAGCGGATCACCGGGCTGGCTCGCGTCCTGCGCGGCTACGCCCAGGCCGGACTCGAGAACGTGGCGCTCTGGCACGAGCGCGACATCTCCCACTCGGGTGCTGAGCGGGTGATCCTTCCCGACGCGACCATCGGTCTCGACTACATGCAGCACCTGGCGACGCGGGTGGCGAGCGGGATGACGATCCACGCCGACCGGATGCGCGAGAACCTCGAGCTCACCTACGGCGCCATCTACAGCCAGCGGGCTCTCACCGCCCTGATCGATGCCGGACTGGTCCGCGACGACGCCTACCGCCTCGTCCAGGAGAACGCACAGCGAGCCTGGGACACCCGCACTCCCTTCCGCGGCCTCCTCGAAAGGGCCGTCGCCGACTCGGAGGTGGAGATCGACGTTGCCGCGGTCTTCGACCCGACGGCCTACCTCACCCACACCAGCGAGGTCTTCGACCGGCTGGAATCGCTACGGGCCTGAGCGGGGGATCGGGGCCGCAGGCCTCTCGAACCCCGGATTCCACTCCCTCCGATTGCCGCTGACCTCCTCGAGCAGGTAGTGGCCACCGAGCAGCTGGGTCATCGTCTTCAGCTTGTACCCGCGCGACTTGTAGTTGTGGATGATCCCCGGGAGGGCCGCGACCGTCTGGCTGCGATTGCCGCCGCCGTCGTGCATGAGAACGATCGAACCTCGGCCGCCGGACACCGCGGTCGAGTAGATGGCTCCCGACCCCGGGGTCGACCAATCTCGCGGATCGACGTCCCAGATCACGCTGACCATGTGCAGGGCGGTCGCGGCGGCGGCCGTCGCGGCCGGCAGGAAGCCGCCCGGGGGGCGGAACATGCAGGGCTCGAAGCCGGTCGCCCGCTCGATCAGGGAGCTGACCTGACGCAGGTCGGACCGACCGGGCCCCATGTCGTGGTGCATCGAGTGGTTCGCGAGCTCGTGACCGTGGGCGAGGATCTTGCGGTCCAGGGCCGCGTAGGCGGGCACCTGCGCGCCGATCTGGAAGAAGGTCCCGTTGACGTGGTTGTGGTCGAGGATCCGGAGGATGTCGGCCGTGTAGGGGCTCGGCCCGTCGTCGAACGTGAGCGCGACCCACTTGTGTGCGGTCGGTCCACGGTTGACGACGTGCGCTCCGAAGCCGGTGCAGCCGACCCTCTGGACCGGATCGATTCTCGTCGTGGCGCTGCCCTCCGACGGCACCCGATCGCGGCAGACCGCCTCCGCGAGGCGACTGCCGGGCGGGACGCAGGCAGGGCCGTACCAGCTGCTCTCGGCCGCGAAGTGGAGCTTGCCCGGCTTGATCCCGACCGACGCCAGCGCGAATTCGAGCACGAGTCCCCGCCTCGAGCGGTCGATCCCGGCCGAGATCGAGCCCGTCCCCCGGATCGACCGCTTGCCGACCACCGACACGCCGACGTCGATCCGACCGTCCTTCGCCCTCCCGGCCGGGCAGAGGAGCCGCCGGCCGATCGACCTGGATGCGAGGTTGAGACAGAGGTATCGCTCGGCCTTCGACTTCTTGAACGAGGGGTGATCGCGAAGCTCCGTGAACTGAGGCAGCGGCCGGCTGACGCCGATCCGCGCGCTCAGGCGGGTGTCCTTCTGGCCCACCTTGAGCTGGACCAGGTCGAGGGGCCCGGGAGTGTCGCTCGGGTCGCGGGCGATCTCGGCGAAGGCGGAATGGGGCGCGGCGAGGATCAGGAAGACCACCGCGGCAGCCCCCAACATCGGCCTCCACCTCATCGGTGGCCCCCCTCGACCCCGTCGTCGGGCCTGGGGATCTCGTCGGCCCTGGACTCGGGCGCTTCACCCCGGAGGGCGACCGGATTGCCGCGGTCGGCCCAGTCGATTCTCGCCGGTTCGCCCGCGAGCAGCGTCACCCACGTCGCGTCATCGACCCGGCCGCTGATCTTGAGCGATTCGCGTCGCTGCAACGACCGGACGCCACGCTCGGTCTTCGACCCGAGACGGCCGCTGGTGGGAACGTCGATTCCGCGACCCGACAACAGCTGCTGCGCCCAGACGACCAGGTCTCCCCGATCGCCGCGCTCGAGGTCGGCGAACTCCGGTCGGGGCTCGGGTCCGGGAGGCTCGCCGCGGACGTTGCCGGTGAGCGTCGGCCAGACGCGGCTCCTCGTCTCCTGCCACGACCACCAGCTCACCCCCTTCGAGCCGTAGGCCTCAGCCAACCGGCGGAAGTCGAGGATCTGCCCCTTCGGCGGGTCCTGCCAGGTCTGCCCAACCGGGTTGATGGGACGGTCGTAGGGGCGGTTGAACGCGTAGGTGTGACGGAAGGATGCGGCCAGCGGATCGCCGATCGCGTACCAGTAGAGCTGCGGGAGGTTGGTCTGAGCACCGCCGGGGCCGAGGAAGACCGAATAGGGGAAGTCCGGGTGATAGTCGACGTAGGGGAAGCTGCTCAGCGCCAGCGGGTAGGAGTCGCCGACCTGCCGACGGAGCTTGCCCATGTAGGTGACGGCGGCGCCGTACTCCCCCTCGTAATCGGCCTCGGCGTCGATGATCAAGCAGTCGGCCCCCGCGTCGGCCGCGCGGGCCCCGACCTTGGCCTCCTGCTTCGGATCGTTGCCGTAGACGAACTGCCAGGCGCAGACGTCGACGCCGCGGTCGTGGATGGCCCTGACCAATCCCGAATCGAACTGGCTCCAATAGTTCGCCCCGTCGCCGCTCTTGACGTAGACGGCATCGATGCCGTGGCGAGCGGCCTGCCGCCCGATCGCAGCCCCGCTTCCACCCGAGTCGTCGACGTACCAGACCCAGCTCGCATCCCCGGCCAGCGGGTTGGCGGCTTCGGCTGCACCCGGAAACAGCAGGGCCACGAACATGACCGCCGCGGTGGCGAATCTCCTCGTCATCGACGGTCAAGGATAGACCGCACGAGCTCACGAAACGCCGGCATCATCGACCGCTGGTAGCCTCGCGCCATGCCCGGCACCGTGAACGACTTGGAGCTCTACTCGAGCGGCAAGGTCCGCGAGATCTACGAGGACGGCGACGAGCTGATCATGGTCGCCTCAGACAGGATCTCGGCCTTCGACGTGGTCCTGGCCGAGCCGATCCCCGACAAGGGCAAGGTGCTCACCCAGATGTCGATCTTCTGGTTCGAGACGACCGGCTCGATCGTTCCCAACCACCTGATCAGCGAAGACGTTCCCGAGGACGTGGCCGGCCGCGCCCTCCGGGTCAGAAAGCTGAGCATGTACCCGATCGAATGCGTCGTCCGCGGCTACCTGTCTGGGTCGGGCTGGAAGGAGTACCAGCAGTCGCAGTCGGTCTGCGGGATCGATCTTCCCAGCGGCCTCCAGGAGTCCGACCAGCTGCCCGAACCGATCTTCACGCCCGCCACCAAGGCGGAGATCGGCGAGCACGACGAGAACATCGACTTCGACCGGGCCTGCGAGATCATCGGCTCCCGGGCGCTGATGGAGGAACTCCGCCGGGTCTCGATCGAGCTCTACGAGCACGCTCGCATGCATGCCTACGAGCGCGGGATCATCGTCGCCGACACGAAGTTCGAGCTCGGTGCCAGCCCCGGCGCCGAGGTCGTGCTCGGCGACGAGGTGCTGACTCCCGACTCCTCCCGCTTCTGGCCCGTCGACGACTACGAGCCCGGTCGTGGGCAGGCCTCCTTCGACAAGCAGTTCGTCCGCGACTACCTCGACGAGCAGGACTGGGATCACTCCCCGCCGGCGCCGAGCCTTCCCCCCGAGGTGATCGCGGGAACCACCGCCAAGTACCGCGAGGCCTACGAGCGGATCACCGGCCGGGCGCTGGGCTGATCGCGATTCGCAGCCGCGGGTACCCTGCCCCGCGATGGCACAAGCGATCTTGATGCAGGGCATGCGGCGGTCGGGAACGACGATCCTCTACGACGCGCTGCTCGAGGACCCGGAGCTGCATTGCTTCTACGAGCCGCTGCGCGAGGACACAGAAACCCCTGGCGGCGGCAGCGGCGCCCGCGAGAGCGACCCGTTCGCCGAGACCCGCGCGCTGCGGCTGCGGTTTCGTGACGAGCATTACCCAGGCATGGACATCGCCGAGTTCAACCTCGGCGGGCCCGGCAACCCGGAGGAGGAATTGGGCCCGGAGCTGCCCGAGCACTGTGCGGGGTTCCTGCGGATCCTGCTGCAGCGGGACGAGCAGGTGATGATCAAGGAGACGCGCTTCTACGACAAGCTCGAGGCGATTCGCGGGATCGCCCCGGAGGACACCGTCCTCGTCCACGTCGTTCGTGACCCCCGCGCCGTGGCGGCGTCGATGATGATGGGCAAGGGCCGCACCCACGACTATCCCTCGGCCGACGTCTTCTTCGGCGAGCGCGAAAAGCGCAAGCTCTGGTCGAGCCGGCAGCTGTCGCGGTTCCTGCTCAGCCGTCCCGAGTACTCGCATATCCGCAAGCCCGCGAACTTCGAACGGATCCTGCTCGTCTGGAAGCACACCTTCGAGAGCACCTGGCGCGAGGGCAGACTGCTGTTCGGCGATCGCTACGTGCTGCTGCGCAATGAGGAGCTCCGTGCCGATCCGGTGGCGGCGATCGCCCGGATCTACGAGGCGACCGGCAGGCGGACCCCGCCGGAGGTTGCGGAATGGGCCCGCGGGAAGGTCAAGGAGCCCGAGGCTCCATACGCCGCCAACGACCCACGCTGGGGCGAGGCGTTCGCCAAGCTGGAGATGGAGGACGTCCTGAGGGACTCCGGATACGGCTCGCTGGCCGAGTCGATCGAGCCCGGTTCGGGGCCCCGCCGGGGCCTGCTCAGTAGGGCTCGCGGCCGCGTACGGAGCGGCCGCTAGGATCGGCGCCGTGCTTGCCCGGGTTCTGATCACGCCGAAGGAGGGGATCCTCGATCCGCAGGGGAAGGCCGTCGAACGCGCCCTGCCCACGCTCGGGTTCGAATCGGTCAGCGACGTGCGGGTCGGCCGTATGGTGGAACTCCAGTTCACCGACCGCGCCGAGCTGGACGAACTCTGCGAGAAGCTGCTGGTCAACCCGCTGATCGAGGACTACATCATCGAGTTGGACGAGACGGAGTGACTCCGATGGAGTGCTCCCCCTCGCGTCCGCTTCCGTCGGGTGTTCGTGGATCCTGGCGGCAAGGGCGGAGGGTTTGACTTCCTTCGGGGTGCTCAGGTTCCCCGGGTCGTGTGACGAGGTCGATGCCGTGCTTGCCTGCGAGCGAGTCGGCGACGCGAGGATCATCTGGCACGGCGATGAAGACCTCGGCGGGGTCGATGCCGTCGTCGTCCCCGGCGGCTTCTCCTACGGGGACTACCTCCGGGTCGGCTCGATCGCCCGCTTCGCGCCGGCGATGGCCAGGGTGCAGGAGTTCGCCGACGCCGGCGGCCCGGTGCTCGGTATCTGCAACGGCTTCCAGGTTCTCTGCGAAGCGGGGCTCCTGCCCGGCGCCCTGCTCCCCAACGACGGCCTGCGCTTCCTCTGCCGCCAGGTCGACGTCGAGGTCGTGAACTCCAGCACCGCCTGGTCCGGTGCCGCGGAGGTCGGGCATACGCTCTCGATCCCGGTCAAGCACACCACCGGTCGCTACTTCGCCCCGCCGGAGATGCTCGCCGAACTCGAGGCCGAGAGCCGCGTGGTCTTCCGCTACGCCTCCGGTCAGAACCCGAACGGCTCGCTCAACGACATCGCCGGCGTCAGCAACGAGCGCGGCAACGTGGTCGGCCTGATGCCCCACCCCGAGCACGCGGTCGATCCCCTGACCGGCTCGACGGACGGCCTCAAGCTGTTCGAGTCGGCCGCCCTCTCTCTGACTTCGGCCTAGCCTCCCCGAGGGGTGGGGAGGGGCGGCCCCCAGGACCAGGCCTTCGGCCTTGCTTGTGGACGGTCCTGTGAGCCACCCCTAAGGCACCTGACGACAGGCAAACCGGCCCGCACCGGAAAGGATGGCCGGAGACAACCGCCGGCAGTTGTCCTTTCCCAAAGCTGCTCTCGAAACCCCGACTCGCACGGCAGGCGACCGGTTCGGAGGGGCGGATGGGCTCCGCTCCCGGGGCCGTCCCCAAACAGCGCCGAAGGCGCGGCCCCGGGAGTGGCGCCCATCCGCCCCTCGACGGCCTCTGACATCCTCTCTCGACTGTGCGAGTCGGGATCTGCGCCTTCTGGTTCAACCGCGGGCAGGGCGTCGTCGCCCGCCAGCTTCGCTCCGCCCTCGATCAGCTCGGCCACGAGACGTTCATCCTCGGCCGGCCGACGAAGGAGAGCTTCCCGATGCCGCAGGAGGCTCGCGAGGACGACGTCTGGGCCGCCGAGGGAGTGACGTCGGCGTCGAGCTTCTTCATCCCTGAGCAGGAGCTGCTCGACTGGGCCGAGCGGACCGGGATCGAGGTCTGCTTCTTCGACCAGAACTACGAGTTCGAATCACTGAAGGCCCTGCGCGCCTCGGGGGTCCGCACGATCGGCCGGTTCGTCTGGGAGCGCTTCAGCGACGAACACGTCGCTCCGACCCGTGAGGCCTACGACCTCGTCTACTCGCTGACCAGGGCCGAGCAGGAGCGCTACGCAACCATGGGCATCGAGACGCCCTACGTCCAGTACGGCGTCCATCCCGAGTACTTCGAGATCACCCCGAACCGAAACCACGAGGGCTTGGTCCAATTCCATTACCACGCGGGGTTGCTGGGCAAGCGGAAGCCGTTCAAGGAGGTCATCAACGCCTTCGCGGCCGCGCCCGAGTCGGAGCTGCGCCTGATCGTCAAGGCCCAGATCGAGCGGCGGATGAAGTTCCTGGAGCGGGCGGTGAAGAAGGATCCGCGCGTCGAGCTGGTCCTCGAGGACCTCCCCACCGACGTCCACCTGCAGATGTTCGCCGACGCCGACGTCTGCATGGCGCCCGCCCGCTGGGAGGGACTCGGCCTTCATCTCTACGAGGCGATCGCGTTCGGCCAGCCGATCGTCTGCAATGACGACGCGCCGATGAACGAGCTCGTCGTCGACGGCGTCAACGGCATCCTCGTCCACTCCCACGACGACGGCCTCGCCAACTCCGGGATCCCCGCCAGGACCGTCGACGTCGACGCCCTGACCGAGGCGATCTCCCGCCTCGCCGATCCCGGCCTGCGGGCCGAGCTGTCAGCCGGCGCCCTGCGAACCCGCGAAGAGCGCAACTGGGACCGAACGGTCGGGGATTTTTCCGCCCTCCTCGCCCGCTGAGGCGCGGACACTCCCCAACGCGAAGTTGCAGAAACCGGCTCACGCAGCCGGTTTCTGCCATCTCGCGTGAATGAGGGCCGCCCACCCTATGGCCCGTAACCTACGCTTGCGGCCATGAGCCTGTTCAAGACGAAGGAACCGGAGCATCGCCCACCCGTTCCCTTCATCGTCGGCGTCGGCCGCTCCGGCACCACGATGCTGCGGTTGATGCTCGACGCGCATCCCGACCTGGCGATCCCGCCCGAGACCCACTTCGTCCCCGACCTGATCGACGCGATCGAGGGAGGGGCGACGCCCGAGCAGGCGGTCGAGACGATGACCGCGGTCCGCCAGTGGGGCGACCTCCACACCGACCCGGCCGACGTGGTCGATGCGTGGAAGGCGCTCGGTGCGTTCGAGTCCGGCCCCGCACTGCGTGCCTTCTACGAGATGTACGCCGAGCGCCGGTCGAAGCCGCGCTACGGCGAGAAGACCCCGGCCTACGTCAAGAACATGCGCAAGATCGAGCGGACGCTGCCGGAGGCGCGCTTCATCCACGTGATCCGGGACGGCCGCGACGTGGCCCTGTCCCGCTGGAAGCGGACGCTCGGCGACAAGGACCCGGCACCGGCGGCGCAGGTCGCAGAGGGCTGGCAGCGGCGCATCCGCCGCGCCCAGAAGCAGGGCGGCAAGCTCCAGCACTACATGGAGCTTCGCTACGAGGATCTGGTCACCGACACCGAGCCGAATCTGCGGAAGATCTCGGAGTTCCTCGAGCTCGAGTGGAACCCCGTGATGCTCACCTACTACGAGCATGCCGCCGAGCGAATGTCGGAGATGGCCCGTGACCTGCCGGCGGCGGACGGAAAGCCCACCCGCCCCGGCGAGGAGCGAATGCAGGCGCATGCGATGACGCAGAAGCCGCCGGACCCGGGCGCGATGTACCGCTGGAGGGAGAAGATGTCCCCTGAGGACGTCGCTGCCTTCGACGGTGCCGCCGGGGAGCTGTTGAGCGAGCTCGGTTACGAGGTCGGCGCGGGAACGCCGGCCGCCGGCGCGTGAGCGAACCCAAGTTCATCGCGCTCACCCCCGAGCTCCACGACTACGTCGTCCGACACGGGGCCCGCGAGGACGCGGCCCTTGCGGGTGTGCGCGAGCGGACCGCGGCGCTCGGCGACATCGCGGTGATGCAGATCTCGCCCGACCAGGGCGCCCTGATGACGATGCTGACCCGCTTGGTCGGCGCCCGTCGGGCGATCGAGCTCGGCACGTTCACCGGCTACTCAGCGATCTGCATCGCCCGTGGTCTGGTCGCCGGGGGGACCCTCTTCGCCTGCGAGCTCGACCCCGAACGCGCCGCCGTCGCCGAGGCCAACTTCGCCGGGGCGGGCGTGGCGGACCGGATCGAGATCCTCCTCGGCCCGGCCGAAGGGACCCTCGATCGCCTCATCGGCGAGGGGGCCGAGCCCTTCGACCTCGCCTTCATCGACGCCGACAAGGTCGGCTATCCCGAGTACTACGAAGCCTGCCTGGAGCTGTTGCGGCCGGGTGGGTTGGTCGTGCTCGACAACATGCTCCGCGACGGCTCCGTCCTCGATCCTGCCCCCGACGACGAGAGCGCGCAGGTGATCGCCCGGCTGAACGACCTGATCGCCACCGACGAGCGGGTCGACGTGTCGATGCTCGGCATCGCCGACGGCATCACGCTCGCCCGCAAACGCGAACCGAGGTGACCTGACGTGCGGATCGGGATCGTCAGCAAGTGGACCGCCAGCGGCCAGGCCGTGGTCGCGCGGCAGATCCGCTCCGCCCTCGAGGAGCTCGGCCACGAGACCTTCGTGCTCTCCCGCCCCGGTTCGGGACCCCGGGCCAAGCAGGCGGCCGAGGGCGAGCAGGATCCAGTCTGGGATCAGCCGGGGGTGACCGAGGGATCGACCCACGAGATACCGGTGGCCGAGTACGAAGGGTGGGCGCGAGACAACGGACTCGAGCTGATCCTCTTCGACGAGAACTACCAGTGGGACGCGGTCGGGGCGCTCGGGACGATGGGCATTCGCACCGTCGGCCGGTTCGTCTGGGAGTACTTCGCCGACGAGCACGTCGAGCCGGCCAAGGCCGCCTACGACACGATCTACTCGCTGACCCTGGCCGAACAGGCCCGCTACGCCGAGCTGGGCATCGAGAGCCCCTACGTCCAATGGGGAATCCACCCCGAGCTGCTCGCCCCACCCAACCTCAACCTGACGCCGCCCAACACCGACGCCCTTGCCGAGCGGCAACACCGCGCCGACCGGCCAGCGAGGCCCGGACGCGAAGCGGAGATCTGGCCGGAGTTGTCTCCTTCTATTTCCCAGGGAGCTTCCTCGGTCGCCGCAAGCCGATCCGCAAGGTGATCCGCGCCTTCGGCAAGGTCGAGGGCGAGCACCTGCGGCTGCTGATCAACGCGCAGGTTCCCCGCAACGACGAGGCCCTCAAGGACGCCGCCGAGGCCGATCCGCGAATCGAGCTGATGCTCGACGACGAGCCCGAGGCCATCCACAGAGCCCGCTTCGCCGCCTGCGACGTCTGCCTGGCCCCGTCCCGCTGGGAGGGGCTGGGTCTGCCGCTGTACGAGGCGACCGCGTTCGGCCTGCCGATCATCACCAACGACAAGCCGCCGATGTCGGAGATGGTGATCGACGGCAACAGCGGCATTCTCGTCCCCTCGATCCAGAACGGCACTGCGCGCTCCGGCATCCCGGCCTGGGATCCGGACGTCGGGGCGCTCGCGGCGGCGATCGAACGGCTCGGCGACCGCAGCGAGCTCGAGCGGATGAGGGCCGGCGTCGGCGAGCTGCGTGCTCGCCGGGATTGGTCGCGCACCGTCGCCGACCTGGCCGCGCTGGTCGGTACCTGACCCCGGAACGCTCGCGACGAACGGTCTACGCTCCCCGGCCCATGGACAGCGCAAACCCCGAATCCGAGATCGAAGGCCTCGACAGCGAACTGCTCGCGGTCGGCAAGGCGAGCCGCTGGGAGCAGTTCCGGCTGCCGGTCGAGCTCGGCGGCAGGAGCTTCCTCGACGTCGGCTGCTGGGAGGGCGTTCATTGCGCGGACGCCGTCCGGCGCGGTGCGGATACCGTCGTCGGGGTCGACATCTGCACGAGCGGCGACCTCAGTGCCAACGTCGACCGCTACGGGTTCGAGTTCCTGCAGATGGACGTGTTCGGCGACCTCTGGGAGGGGCTCGGCAGCTTCGACGTCGTCCTCTGCTCAGGGCTGATCTACAGCGTGCCGAATCCCATGGCCCTGTTGATGAGATTGCGCAGCGTTGTCGGTGAGCTGCTTGTGATCGAGACCGCCTCGACGACGCTGGGCGACGACGAGCCGATGATGATGTTCCAGGGCGACGAGGCCGGCAACCCGTCGAACTGGTGGATCCCCAATCGGGCATGCATCGAGTCGATGCTCACCACCGCCGGCTTCGGCGGCGTCTCCACCGTCTGGGAGGAGGGACGCGAAGAGCACTGGGGGCGACTCTGCGTGCACGCCGTCCCGAGCGGCAGCATCGACCACGGCCGCCTGCTCCCCCGCAAGGCCAGGCTGATGAGCGTCAACGGCGGCAACCGGGGCGGTCGCGGCGGTCGCAACAAGCGCAACGCCGACTCCTGACCCTGCGATGAACGTGGGGATCGTCAGCAAGTGGTTCAACCGCGGGCAGCCGGTCGTCGGTCGCTACCTCCGCAGCGCCGTCGATCAGCTCGGTCACCGGAGCTTCGTTCTCGCCAAACCCCGGCGGGAGAAGGGGCCGATGGGCGGAGCGCTCGAGCGAACCGGCGTCTGGGACCAGCCCGACGTCACCGCCGCCTCCAGCTTCGAGACACCGTATGCCGAGTACGCGGCCTGGGTCGAGGACAACGCGATCGACCTGATCCTCTGCGATCAGAACTACCAGTTCGAGGAGCTGGCGCGGCTCCGCGCCGAGGGCGTGCGGGTGATCGGCCGGTTCGTCTGGGAGCACTTCACCGAGGAGCACCTGCGGCCGGCCCGCGAGGCCTACGACGTCGTCTACTCGGTCACGAAGTGTGAGCAGGAGCGATACCGCGGCTGGGGGCTGGAGACGCCTCGCGTTCCCTGGGGCATCCACCCCGAACTGCTGGCGGTACCGGCTCGCCACAGCAACGATGGCCTCGTCCGCTTCGTCTTCCCCGGCGGGTTTCTCGGTCATCGCAAGCCGGCCGAACCGGTGATCGAGGCCTTCTCCCGGTCGCGCCGCGACGACCTCAGGCTGCTCGTCAAGGCGCAGGTCGAGCGCTCGCGACTGAAGCAGATCCTCCCGCTGGTCGAGGCCGACCCACGAATCGAGCTGCGGCTCGCCGACGAGCCCTGGCAGGAGCATCTCGAGGCGATCGCAGCCAACGACGTCTCGATCTCACCGTCGCGTTGGGAGGGGCTCGGCCTGCCGCTGTATGAGGCCGTCGCCTTCGGCATGCCGACCATCGCCAACGACGACCCGCCGATGAACGAGGTGGTGATCGACGGCTGCAACGGCCTGCTCGTCCCCTCCCATCCCGACGGCACCGCTCGATCCGGGATCCCCGCCCGGCGCCCCGACATCGAGGCGATGACGGCAGCGATCGAGCGGCTCGCCGACCCGGCCGAGCTCGACCGCCTGCGGGAGGGCGCGGTGCGCTCTCGCGAGCGTCACAGCTGGGATCAGACGGTTGCCGCGCTCGGGACGCTGCTCGACGGCTGAGCCACCGGAGGCCTAGAATCCGGCCTCGCCTCGGGGTTACTTCAGTGCACCCGCATCCCGGGGCGCCCCCCTCCTCCGAGCATCAGAGGGAAACGCGGGGCGACTCGCATCAATGGCACTTCCGAGCCCACAGAGAGTCTGGCGAGAGTCCAGAACCCGCCGCGCCTCCGGTCGCGGTCCCGAGCGACTGCCGGCACCGTTCGTCGTCGGCGTCAACCGCTCCGGCACGACGCTGCTGCGGATGATGCTCGACGCGCACCCGGACCTGACCGTCCCCCCGGAGACCCACTTCGTCCCGGAGCTGATCGAGGCGGCGGAGTCGACGTCGCCGAAGCCGACGCCGGAGACGCTGCTCGCGACGATCACGAGCCAGCGCGAGTGGGGGGACTTCGGCCTCTCCGAGGAGGAGCTGCTCCAGCGATTCCAAGCGATCGAGCCGCTCAACGCCGGCGACGCCCTGCGCGCCTTCTACGAGAGCTACGCCGAGCGGGTCGGTAAGCCCCGGTGGGGCGAGAAGACGCCGATCTACGTCAAGAGCATGCGCAAGATCGAACGAGCGCTGCCGGAGGCCCGCTTCGTGCACGTGATCCGCGACGGGCGCGACGTCGCCCTCTCGATCCGCGAGCGGGCCGACAAGGAGCACCCGATCGATCGCATCGCCGAGCGCTGGGTCCGTCGAATCACCCGCGCCCGTGAGCAGGCGAAGCGGCTCTCCCACTACACCGAGATCCGCTACGAGAATCTGATCCTGGACACGCAGGCGACCCTCGAGACCGTCTGTGAGTTCTTCGAGCTGCCGTGGGACGACGCGCTGCTCTCCTACCACGAGCGCTCCGGCGACCGGCTCGAGGAGATGAAGCGGGAGCTGCCCGACGACGGCAAGCGGACTACCCTCAGCGTCGAGCGACGGATGGCGACCCACGCGCGGACCACAGAGAAGCCCGATCCTCGGCGGGTCAGCCGTTGGCGGGAGTCCATGGACCGCTCCGACCGCGAGGAGTTCGAGGCGATCGCAGGACCCCTTCTCGTCGAACTCGGCTACGAGACCGGCGACGGACCGGGCACCGAGCCGCGCCCGGCGGCGGACGCTGACGGCGAGGCTCCGTGATCGCGCGCAGGCAGGCAGGCTGGCGCCACCCGCTCGGGATGGTGTCGCGGCTCCGGCAGAGGATCAGCGAGCCGAAGCGGGCGCCCGCCCCGTTCGTGGTCGGCGTCAACCGCTCCGGGACCACGCTGCTGCGGATGATGCTCGACGCCCACCCCGAGCTGACGATCCCGCCCGAGACCCACTTCATCCCGGAGGTGATTCGCCGCGCCAACCACGAGAACACGCGCCGACGCCTGATCCGATCGATCACCAAGCACCCCCGGTGGGGCGACTTCGGCCTCGACGAGGCTGAGTTCCGCGCCCGGGCAAAGCAGGTTCGACCGCTGACCGCGGCCAACGCCATCCGGTGCTTCTACGACCTCTATGCCGAGGGACAGGGCAAGCCGCGCTGGGGCGACAAGACACCCCGGTACATGCGCGCGATGCCGCGGATCGCCCGCGCTCTTCCCGAGGCCCGATTCGTCCATCTGATCCGCGACGGCCGCGACGTCGCCCTCTCCCAGCGCGAGCGGGTGATCGACGGCTCCCCGGTGCCGATGGCGGCGGCGGCGGAGCGCTGGCAGCGGCGGATCATCGCGGCCCGCGACGGCGCCGAGGAGATCAGGGGCAACGGCTACCTGGAGGTCCGCTACGAGGATCTGGTCACCGACACCGAGGGGACGCTGCACCGGATCTGCGCCTTCATCGAGCTCGACTTCGACCCGGCGATGCTCGACTACCACGAGCGCGCCCAGGATCGGCTGGCCGAGATGGATCGGGATCTCGACAACTCCGACAACGGCACCGTCCGCACCGGTACGAATCGCCTCGCCGCCCACGCGCTCACCTCCGAGCCGCCGACGACGGACCGCACCGGCCGCTGGCGGACCGAGATGACGCACGAGGAGCTGGCCGAGTTCGAGGGCGTCGCCGGCGGCCTGTTGACCGAACTCGGCTACGAGCTCAACACCGAGCTGGCCCCGGCCGGGGATAGGGTCGAATGAGGTTTCCCACCCCGCTCCGCCGGACCCGTTCGGCGGCCGGCCCGCCGGCCCCCTTCATCGTCGGCGTGACCCGCTCGGGAACGACCCTGCTGCGGCTGATGCTCGATGCCCATCCGGAGATGGCGATCCCGCCGGAGACGCACTTCGTTCCATCCCTGATCAAGGCGACCCGAAAGCGGGGTGTCACCTGCGAGGAGGCGCACGCGATCGTTACCGGCCACCGGCAATGGGGTGACTTCAACCTCGACTCCGCCTCCCTGCTCAAGCGGTATTGCGAGCTCGACCGGATCGATCCGGAGACGACGCTCCGAGCCTTCTTCGAGCTCTACGCCGAGGGACAGGGCAAGCCGCGCTGGGGCGACAAGACGCCGAACTACGTGAAGCGGATGAAGCAGATCGAGCGCTGGATCCCGGAGGCGCGGTTCATCCACATGATCCGCGACGGCCGCGACGCCGCCCTCTCGCGCTTCAAGCGGATCCTCAAGGACCCGCCGCCGATGGAGACCGTCGCCGACCGCTGGGTCCGCAAGATCGAGGAGGCCCGCACCGACGGTGCGGAGCTCAACTACATCGAGGTCCAGTACGAGGCGCTCGTTCGCGACACCGAGCCACAGCTGCGGCGGATCTCCGAGTTCCTGGAGCTGCCCTGGGACGACTCGATGCTTCGTTATTACGAGCGCGCCGAGGAGCGGCTTTCGGAGATGCACCGGGACCTCCCGAGCGAGGAGGGCAAGCCCCTGCGGCCGGCCGATCACCGTAAGGAGGCTCACGTGCTGACCTCCAAGCCGCCGGACCCAAGCCGCCTGGCGCGCTGGAAGCAGGACATGGATCCCGCCGACATCGCCGCGTTCGAGAGCGTGGCGGCGCCGCTGCTGCGCGAACTCGACTACGAGGTGGTCAGCGACGTCGCGGCGACCGCGAGCGGCTCCGGCGACCCCGGGGAGGCACCGAGGTGAGCGCGATTCCGCTCGGCAGGGTTCGCGGCGACAACGGCGCGAGGGCGAGCGACGACCGGCCGCCGGCGCCGTTCGTGGTCGGCCTGACCCGCTCCGGCACGACGCTGCTGCGGATGATGCTCGACGCCCACCCGGAGTTGGCGATCCCGCCGGAGACCCATTTCGTCCCCGACCTGATCAAGGCCGCCCGAGCCGAGCAGGGAACCGACGAGATGCTGGCGGCCCTGACCGGTAACCGGACCTGGGACGACTTCGGGATCAGCGCCGAGGAGATGCGCGAGCGCCTCGAGCGGGTTCATTCCGGAGACGGCGCCGAGGCCGTCCGAGCCTTCTTCGACGCCTACGCCAAGCGCCAGGGCAAACCGCGCTGGGGCGACAAGACCCCCGCCTACATGCTCGCCGTCCAGCGCATCGGCCGGACCCTGCCCGAGTCACGCTTCATCCACCTGATCCGCGACGGTCGCGACGTCGCCCTCTCCCAAAGGGCCCGCGCGATCAACGAGCAACCGCCCCCCGCCGAGCAGGCGGCGCGCTGGGTCAAGCGAATCGGCAAGTCGCGCGATCAGGCCGCGACGCTGAAGGGCGCCCGCTACGTCGAGGCGCGCTACGAGGACCTCGTCCGCGATCCGGAGGGAACGCTGCGACGGGTGTGCGAGTTCATCGACCTCCCCTGGGATCCGGCGGTGCTGAACTATCACGAGCGTGCTGCCGAGCGGCTCAGCGAGATGGCCGGCGAGCTGCGGGCCGACGGCAGCCACGCGACCCAGCAGGCCGGCTACCGGATCGACAACCACGCACCGACGACCAGGCCGCCCGACCCCTCGAAGCTCGACAAGTGGAAGACCGAGATGTCCGCTGAGGACGTGGCGGCGTACGAGAGCGTCGCCGGCGACCTCCTGGCCGAGCTGGGCTACGAGGTGACGCCATGAGGTCGACAACCTCACAGGTCACGCCCTTGCCGAGCGGGTCGCCAAACACCCGAGGAGACCGGACGCGAAGCGGAGGATCTCCTCGGAGGTATCTGCCATGAGGATCGGCATCGTCACCAAGTGGTTCAACCGCGGGCAGGCGTTCGTCTCCCGCTACCTCCGCGACGCCCTCGACGCCCGTGGTCACGAGACCTTCATCCTCGCCCGCCCGACCAAGGACAAGGGCCCGATGGCCGCGCACGTCGACCGGACCGGACCCTGGGATCAGCCCGGGGTCACCGAGGCCTCTGAGTGGGAGGTTCCATTCGAGGAGTACGAGAGCTGGATCGAGGCCAACGGGATCGAGGTCGTGCACTGGGACAACTGCTACCAGCACGAGGAGATAACGCGGCTGCGCGAGGCCGGGGTGAGGACGGTCGGTCGGTTCGTCTGGGAGATGTTCAAGCCCGAGGACGCGGAGCCGGCGAAGCGCGCCTACGACGTCCTCTACTCGCTGACCCGCTGCGAGCAGGAGCGCTACGCCGAGCTCGGGATCGAGAGTCCGTACGTGCAGTGGGGCCTGCACCCGGAGCTGATCGAGGCCGCTGAGGTCGCCCGCTCGGCCGGACCCCACCCCCTCACTCGCAGCGCCGGGCCCGACGGTGTCACCTTCTACTTCCCCGGGGCCCTGCTCGGCCCCCGCAAGCCCCATAAGGAGGTGATCGAGGCCTTCACCAACGCCAAGGGCGACAACCTTCGGTTGATCTTCAAGGCGCAGCTCGAACGGCGCATGAACTACCTCGAGAAGGCCGCTGAGGCCGACCCGCGGATCGAGCTCGTCATCGACGACATGCCGACCGACGAACACCTGCAGCTCTTCGCCTCCTGCGACGTCTGCCTCGGCCCGAGCCGCTGGGAGGGCCTCGGGTCTCTTCCTCTACGAGGCGATCGCATTCGCGCTGCCGCAGATCACCAACGACAGCCCGCCGATGAACGAGGTCGTCCGCGACGGTTTCAACGGACTCCTCGTTCCCGATCTGCAGGACGGCGTGGCGCCGTCCGGGATCCCGTCGATGAAGCCGGACGTTGCAGGCGCTGACCGTCGCGATCGAGCGGCTCGCCGACCCGGCCGAGCGCGAGCGGCTCGCCGCCGGAGCCCGCGAGAGTCGCGAGCGAATTCACCTGGGAGCGGACCGTCGCCGACTTCGGCGCCCTGTTCGAGCGGGTGGCCGCGTGAAGGCCCGGCGCGAGATCGTCCGCTCCGTCGCCGGATGGCGTAGCCGCCGCTCGGCGATCCGGCACGCGGCCTCCGGACCCCCGGCCGCCCCGTTCGTCGTCGGCGCGACCCGCTCCGGCACCACGCTCTTGCGGTTGATGCTCGACGCCCATCCGGGGATCTCGATCCCGTCGGAGACCCATTTCATCCCCGAACTGGTCTCAGCGCGGGAGAAGCACGGCGCGAGCCCCGAGCAGATGCTCGAGCTGCTCACCTCCCACCGTCGCTGGGGCGACTTCACGATCGAGCCGGAGGAGCTCGCCGAACGCTGGGCGCAACTCGACCCGCTGACGGGGCCGGGCGCCGTGCGCGCCTTCTACGCGCTATACGCCGACAAGCAGGGCAATCACGGCGCCCGCTGGGGCGACAAGACGCCGGGCTACATCAAGTCGATGCGGGAGATCCAGGTCTACCTTCCGGAGGCCCGCTTCATCCACCTGATCCGCGACGGCCGCGACGTCGCGCTGTCGGTGCTGAAGCAGGACTGGGGACCGCAGACGATCGAGGCGGCGGCCGAGAAGTGGCGCAGCCGGGTTCTCCGCGGGCGCGCTCAGCAGCCGTATCTCGGCTTCTACCTGGAGGTCAAGTTCGAGGACCTGGTCCTGCACACCGAGCGTGAGCTGCGGCGGATCTGCGAATACATCGATCTCGAGTTCGACCCGGCGATGCTCGGCTACCACGAGACCGCCGAGCAACGGCTGCAGGAGAAGGCTCGGGCACTCCCCCGGGCCCATGGCGAGGCGCAGTCGGCCGAGAAGCGGCTGATGAGCCACGCGAAGACGTTCGAGCCCCCGAACCCCGAGATGATCGGCACCTGGAAGTCGCGAATGTCGCCGGCCGACCGGGCCGCCTACGAAGCGCTGGCCGGCGATCTGCTCGCCGACCTCGGATACGAGCTCGACTCCCCCGACATCGGCGAGGTCTACCGGCCTCGCACCGGGCCGCGCCTACCTCGACCGCTGCGCCGAGCCGTCTCGGTGGCCAAGCAGGCCACGGGAGTCAGCGATCCCGTCGGGCCGCGCACCCCGGCGCCCTTTCTGATCGGCGCCGCGCGCTCTGGAACCGGTCTGCTGGGGGCGATGCTGAACACCCATTCCGAAGTCAGGATGCTCCACGAGACCGGTTTCGTGCCGGGTCTGGCGGAGATGATCCGCTCCGAACCGATGACGGTCGAGCGGGTGATCAAGGTGATGGCTGCAGCCGGGCCGCTCGAGAAGCAGGGCGTGAGCGAGGAGGGGATCCGCCGCCGACTCACGGAACTGGACGACCTGAAGGCGGCGGCGGTTCTGCGCACCTTCTACGAGGCCGCGGCCGAGACGGCGGGCAAGCCGCGATGGGGTGACTGCACGCCCTCGTACCTGAAGCGGATGCGGCGGATCCAGCGGGCGTTGACCGAGGCCCGGTTTATCCACGTCGTCCGCGACGGTCGCGACACCCTCGCCGCCAAGCCCGCGGGAATCAACACCGGCGCCGCGATCGCGACCGGGCAGCGGTGGAGCAAGAAGGTCCGCTCCGCCCGCCAGCAGGAGCACCTGATGGACTACTTCCTCGAGATCCGCTACGAGGATCTGGTCTCCGATACCGAGGCGACGCTGAGGACGGTCTGCGAGTTCATCGAGCTCCCATACGAGCCGGGGATGGCCGACCCGGAGGAGCGATCGTCGATCGAGGAGAAGCTCGGGCCGGTCGGGTGCTGGCGTGACCGCCTTGAGCCGGAACAGCTCGGTGCCTTCGAAGAGGTCGCGGGCGAGATGCTCGACGAGCTCGGCTACCGCAGCGGCACCCCGAGCCCGGTTCGATAGGGCGCGCCCGCTCAGGGCCGTTGCGTAGTTGAATGGCGGCAGTGAACGACCGGGTCCCCACCTCCTCGGCATCCGCCAAATATCGCGACCTCGGCCTCACCGACCGCGAGTACGACCTGATCTGCGACGGGCTCGGGGCTGAGCCCAACGACGTCGAGCTTGCGATGTTCTCGCTGCTCTGGTCCGAGCACTGCGCCTACAAGCACTCCAAGAAGCTGCTGCGACGGCTGCCGACCGAGGGTCCGCGGGTTGTGATGGGCCCGGGCGAGAACGCGGGAGCGGTCGACGTCGGCTCGGGTTGGTCGGTCGCCTTCAAGGTCGAATCCCACAACCATCCGAGCGCGGTCGAGCCCTTCCAGGGCGCGGCGACGGGGGTCGGCGGGATCATGCGCGACATCTTCGCCCTCGGGGCACGCCCGATCGCGAACCTGAACTCGCTGCGCTTTGGCGAGCTCGACTCTCCCCGTTCCCGCTACCTGTTCGAGCACGTCGTCGCCGGAATCGGTCACTACGGCAACTCGATCGGCGTCCCGACCGTCGGCGGCGAGGTCCACTTCGAGTCGCCGTATGAGCAGAACTGCCTGGTCAACGCGATGTGCGTCGGGCTTGCCCGCACCGATCGGATGGTTCGCGCGGCCGCGGCCGGCGTCGGCAACGTGATCGTGCTGATGGGGGCGACGACAGGCAGGGACGGCATCGGCGGGGCCTCGGTCCTGGCCTCGGCCGAGCTCGAGGCAGGCGACGACAAGAGACCGACCGTGCAGATCGGCGACCCCTTCGAGGAGAAGAAGGTCATGGAGTGTTGCCTTGAGCTGCTCGAGCATGACCTGCTGGTCTCGCTCCAGGACCTCGGCGCCGCCGGCCTCACGTCTTCGGCGTCGGAGATGGCATCCGCCGGTGGCGTCGGGATCGACATCGACGTCGCCAGGGTGCCGCTGCGCAACCCCGACCTCGAGCCCTTCGAGGTGATGGTCTCCGAGTCGCAGGAGCGGATGCTCGCCGTCGTCGAACCCGCGCAGGTCGAGGCGGTGCTCGGGATCTGCCGTAAATGGGAGACTGGGGGCACCGCCATCGGCGAGGTCACCGCGGGCGACCGGATCAGAATCTTCGACGGCGCGGAGATGGTGGGCGACATGCCGGTCAGGCTGCTCGTCGACGACTGCCCGCTCTACGACCTCGACCCCGCCGAGCCGGCCGGGTGGATCTACGGCAATGCCACAAATCCGATCGGCATCCTCGATCCGACGGCGGTGTTGACTGCCCTGCTCTCATCCCCGACGATCGCCTCGAAGCGCTGGGCGTTCGAGCAGTACGACTCGATCGTGCAGTCGCGGACGGTGCGGCGTCCCGAGCAGGCCGACGCCGCCGTCCTCCAGCTCACCGAGACGGGGACCGCGATCGCGGTCTCGATCGACGGCAGCGGCCGGCGGGTCGCCTGCGATCCGTACGCGGGCACGATCGAGGCGGTACTCGAGTGCGCCCAGAACCTCGCCTGCGTCGGCGCCGAGCCGCTCGGATTGACCAACTGCCTCAACTTCGGAAACCCGGAGAGGCCCACGGTCGCCTGGCAGCTCGATCGCTCGACCCAGGCCCTCGCGGATGCATGTGAAGCGATCGGCGTGCCGGTCGTCGGCGGCAACGTCTCCCTCTACAACGAGACCGACCGCGGGCCGATCTACCCGACCCCGGTCGTCGGCATGGTCGGCGAGGTGCCCTCGCCCGAGGGTCTCCCCGGGATGGAGCTGCACAGCGGCGACGCAATCGCGATCGCCGGACCGCTCAGGCCCGCGCTCGCCGGCTCGGAGCTGGCGAAGCTGCGCGGCGAGCTCGGTCCCGGCCTCGGCGAGTTCGAGATCGGGGCCGTCAAGGCCGCGATCGTCGGGGTTCGGCAGGCCGTACGGGCGCGGCCGGGTTCACACCGCCCACGACATCAGCGACGGCGGGCTCGCCTGCGCGCTCGCCGAGTCCGCGATTGCCGGCGGCGTCGGCCTCGAGGTCGACCTCGCCCCGTTGATGGCAGCCGCCGGGGGCTCCGATCCCGAGGCCTGGCTCTTCGGTGAGGGGCCGGGCGGCTTCGTCCTCGCCGGTGAGGTCAGTGAGATCGAGCGACTGGTGGAGGAGGGCATCGCTGTCCTGATCGGCATCGCCTCGGGTGACCGGATCCGGATCACCGCAGGCGACTCCACGATCGAGCTTTCCGTCCCAGACGCCGCGGCAGCCTGGCGATCCCTCGGCGCGCGGATGGACGCCGAGGACCACCCGAGCTTCTGACCCGTCCCGACTGACCCGTGCTCATTGGCTGAAAAGCACTGAATGTCAGTGGAAATCAGCCATCGAACTTGCGGCCGCCGCTGTGATTGGGGACGGGACGGAGTTGCGGACCGCCTCGTCAGCCTCCCCGCCTCCCGATGAACGGCCGTCCCGGTACCGGGTCCCGGCGCTGCTAGCCTTGTGCTGCAGGACGTGGTTCTGCCTCGATCCCTGACGAAGTCGATCCGGAAGGCCAACTTCTTCTTGAGCGAGGGTCTCCTCGACGACCGTGACGGACCGCGCGACGAGTGCGGTGTCTTCGGCGTGTATGCGCCGGGCCGCGATGTTGCGCGCCTGAGCTACTTCGGTCTGTTCGCGCTCCAACACCGCGGACAGGAGTCCGCGGGCATCGCCACCTGCGAGGGCGGCATGATCATGACCCTGCGCGATCTCGGCCTGGTTTCCCAGGTCTTCGACGAGGAGAAGCTGCAGGGGCTGGCAGGGACCATGGCGATCGGCCACGTCCGCTATTCGACGACCGGCGGCGGTGCCTGGGAGAACACCCAGCCCGTCTGGCGCGACGATGGCCGCGAGGTGGCCCTCGCCCACAACGGCAACCTGACGAACGCGGTCGAGCTCTTCGCCGAGCTGCGCGACCGGGGCATCTCCTTCCGCGGCACCTCCGACTCCGAGATCATCGCCGCACTCCTCTCCTCCTCCCCGGAGAAGCGGATCGAGGACGCCGTGGTCGAAACGATGCCGCGGCTCGAGGGCGCCTACTCGACGGTCGTGATGACGAAGAGCGGGATCGTCGCCTTCCGCGACCCCAACGGTGTCCGGCCACTGGCGCTCGGCAAGCTCGGCTCCGACTTCCTCGTCGCTTCCGAGAGCTGCGCCTTCGACATCGTCGGCGCGAAGCTGATGCGGGAGGTCAACCCCGGCGAGATGGTCTCGCTGAGCGAGCGCGGGCTCGAGGTCCGGCAGGCCGTCAAGCCGGAGAAGAAGTCGTTCTGCGTCTTCGAACACATCTACTTCTCCCGCCCCGACACGCGGCTGGAGGGCCGCGTCCTCCAGCAGGTTCGCGGGCGGATGGGCGAGATCCTCTGGCGCCAGGCGCCGGTCGACGCCGACCTCGTCATCTCCGTCCCCGACTCCGGCAACCCGGCGGCTTCGGGATTCTCCCGCGCCTCTGGACTTCCCAAGGACGACGGGCTGATCAAGAACCGCTACGTGGCGAGGACGTTCATCCAGCCGGGTCAGGAGCTGCGCAAGCACGGGCTGCGGATGAAGTTCAACCCGCTCCCGGAGATCGTCGAGGGCAAGCGGCTCGTCGTCGTCGACGACTCGATCGTACGCGGCAACACGACCCGCCAGATCGTCGGGATGCTCCGTGATGCCGGTGCCGCAGAGGTTCACCTGCGGATCTCGGCGCCGCCGATCCGCTTCCCCTGCCACTACGGGGTCGACATGTCGAGCCGCGAGGAGATGGTCGCCCACGAGCGCACCATCGACGAGATCGCCGACCACCTCGGGGCCGACTCACTTGCCTATCTCTCTCTCGACGGCGTCTACGAGGCGATCGGGACACCGGCGGAGGATCACTGCGACGCGTGCTTCACCGGTCGCTACCCCCTCGGCGAAAACTCGAACGGCAAATTCGCACTCGAACAGCTGACGACGGTCCCGGCCGGTACCCGCTGACTTGATCGAGGGTCGTGAGGGCGATGGACCGCTCCGGTCCGAGGAGCCGATGAGGATCGCGGTGCTCGCTTCGGGCAGCGGCACGAACCTGCAGGCGATCCTCGACCGCCTGCATGGGCGGGGCAAGGTGAACGTCGTGGGCGTTGCCTCCGATAAGCCGGATGCCCAAGCGCTACGGCGGGCGGGCGAGGCTTCGGTCCCGACGGCGGTCTTCGTGCTTTCCGATTACCAGGATCGGGGCGCCCGCGACGCAGCGATCGGCGACTGGCTCGAGTCGATCGGCTGCGAGCTGGTCGTGCTCGCCGGCTACATGCAGCTCCTCACCGATGCCTTCATCGGGAGGTTTCGGAACCGGGTGATCAACGTCCATCCGGCCCTGCTTCCTGCGTTCCCCGGCCTCGACGCGGTCGGCCAGGCGATCGCCCATGGGGCCAGGGTGACCGGGGTCACGGTCCACTTCGTCGACGAGGGCATCGACACCGGGCCGATCCTCCTGCAGCGCTCGTTCGAGCTCACATACACTCGCCCAATGCACGAGGTGACCGAGCAGATTCACGCGATCGAGCATGAGCTGCTCCCGAGGGCGATCGAGCTGATCGCCGACGGATCGGTCCATTTCGACGCCGACAACCCCCGTCTGGTGAGAATCGAGGAACGGTGAGTAGCGAGGAGACGATCGCGGCCAACCCCGCCAACGAGCGGGAGCCGAGGCCGACAAAAGTCAAGCGAGCGCTGATCTCGGTGTCCGACAAGAGCGGCGTGGTCGACTTCGCCCTGGGTCTGCAGGCCCTCGGGATCGAGATCGTGTCCACCGGCGGCACCGCTGCCGCGCTGACCGATGGCGGCATCGCGGTACGCACGGTCGAGGAGCTGACCGGAGCTCCGGAGATCCTCGGCGGAAGGGTGAAGACGCTGCACCCGCGGCTGCACGCCGCGCTGCTGGCGGTTCGCGATGACCCCGAGCACGCGGAGACCCTTGAGCGGGAGGAGATCGAGACGATCGACCTCGTCTGCACCAACCTCTATCCGTTCGAGCGCGCGGTCGCCCGTCGCGACGCGACCGACGCCGAGGTGATCGAGAACATCGACATCGGCGGACCGACGATGATCCGCGCCGCCGCCAAGAACCACCATTACGTCGCCGTCGTGGTCCGGCCCGAGAGCTACGACGCAGTCCTCGCCGAACTCGAGGAGAGCAACGGCGAGATCTCGGCGGGCACCCGCCACTGGCTGGCGAACGAGGCGTTCGCCGCCACCGCTCGCTACGACGCTGCGATCAGCCGCTGGTTCGGCGAGCGCTACGAGGACTTCCCGACCCACCAGACCGTCTCGATGGAGAAGTTCATGGACCTCTCCTACGGCGAGAACCCGCATCAACGCGCCGCCTATTACACCGAGGTCGGGGCGCGGGCGCACGTGCTCAGCCGCGTTTCCAAGCGTCACGGGAGGGAGCTTTCGTTCAACAACGTGCTGGACCTCGATTCGGCGAGCAATCTGCTGGCCGATCTGGACGGTCCCGCCTGCGTGATCGTCAAGCACAACAACCCGTGCGGCGTGGCCGAGGGCGAGAGCGCACTCGATGCCTACGAGAAGGCGCTCTCCTGCGATCCGGTCTCGGCGTTCGGCGGGGTGATCGCCCTGAACCGGCCGATCGGTGACGAGCTGGCCGAGCGGCTGCACGAGAACTTCGTCGAGGTGCTGATCGCTCCCGCCTACGAGGGTGAGGCGATGACGATCCTGCAGCAGAAGCAGGCGATTCGGATCCTGGAGGACACCGAGCAGCGACACGCCCGGAGCGGGATCGACATCAAGCGGGTTCGCGGGGGGATGTTGGTCCAGGAGCTGGACAGCGCGGGGGGCGATCGCGATGGCATGTCGGTCGAATCGGGCGGCGAGCCGAGCGAGCTGGAGTGGCTCGACATCGCCTTTGCATGGAAGGTCTGCAAGCACGTCCGCTCCAACGCGATCGTCCTGGCCAAGGGCCGGCAGACGATCGGCATCGGCGCCGGACAGATGAGCCGGGTCGACTCGGTCCGACTGGCGATCGAGAAGTGTCATGCCGCCTACGGCGAGGAGGCAGACGCGAGGCTGAACGGCTGCGTCGTCGCCTCGGACGCGTTCTTCCCCTTCGCCGACGGGCCGCAGGCCGCGATCGAGGCGGGCGCGCGGACCGTGGTTCAGCCAGGCGGCTCAAAGCGGGACTTCGAGGTGATCGAAGCCGTCGAGAAGGCAGGCGTGACGATGATCTTCACCGGCCGGCGTCACTTCCGGCACTGAGGTCGCGTGGCTCGCGAAGGACAGCGAACAAAGGATCGCTCTGCGAGCGGCCAGCCGGTTCCCGGTGGGACGGTGCACGCGCTGCCCGCGGACCTGCGCGAGGCGCTGGGCGCCAGCACCGCCGCACTGGATGCCTGGATGGACATCACGCCCCTGGCGCGCAACGAGTTCATCTGCTGGGTCGAGGATGCCAAGCGGGAGACGACCCGGGAACGGCGCATTCGCCGGACCCGGGAGGAGCTGGAGGATGGCCAGCGCCGCCCCTGCTGCTGGCCGGGCTGCAAGCACCGCGAACGCACCGGCAGGCCCTAGCGAGGTCGAATGGCTGCTACGCCGCAGATCGAGGTCCGGGTCCCGCGGGTGTTCTGCGGTGAGGGCGGGACATTCGGCAACCCGCTCGGCGTCGTGCTCGACGGGCCCGTCGTCGCCGAGGACGATCGGCAGGCGCTGGCCCGTCACCTCGGCTATTCGGAGACGGTGTTCGTCGACGACGCACCCACCGGCCGGATTGCGATCTACACGCCCGAGGTGGAGCTGCCGTTCGCCGGCCATCCGACCGTTGGCACCGCCTGGATGTTGATGGGTGAGGGACACGCGGTCAACGCGCTGCGTCCGCCCGCCGGGAAGGTGGCCGTGAGGACCGACGGCGATCTGACCTGGGTCGCGGCCCGCCCGGAGTGGTGCCCGGCCTGGGAGCTGATCCGCCACGACTCGCCGGCGGAGATCGACGCGCTCCCGATCGCCACCGGTGGCTTCATCTACGCCTGGGCCTGGATCGACGAGGCCGCAGGGCTGATCCGCGCCCGCTGCTTCGTCCCCGAGGCCGGCGTCGAGGAGGACGAGGCCACCGGCTCGGCCGCGCTCCCGCTCAGCGCTTCGCTCGGGCGGGAGATCGAGGTTCGCCAGGGCAGGGGGTCCGTGATTCACGCCCGTCCGATCGACGACGGTCTCGTCGAGATCGGCGGGCTGGTGGTCGAGGACCGCTGACTCCGGTCAGCCGGCCGGCAGTTGCAACTCCGCCGAGATTACGCGGTGGTCGGTGCCTTCGACCTCGTGTGCGGAGAAGGCTTGCATCCCAATGGTCTCACCGGCCAGCACGTGATCGATCGCGAACAGCGGTGGGATGTAGCGGCGATCTTGCGGCCAGGTGGGCACCAGGCCCTCGCCGAGCGTTCCCGCCGCGTCCTAGGGGCCTGGGCGCTCGCCGTAGAAGCTGTGGATGCCGAGCACGTTGCCGCACGGGTCGGCGAAGTAGGACTGCAGGCAGAAGCCGCTGTCGATGACCTCGGTCTGGAACTCGACGCCGCGCTCCTCGAGCGTCTTCCTGGCCTCTCGAACGTCGTCGACATGGAGGACGATCGCATTCGGGTTTGGATGGTTCTCGCGCCCGAAAGCGGACCAGTCCACAACGGCGATCGTCAGGCTGCCCGTCTCGAACTCGGTGGCGGGCAGATTCCCCCAGGATTTTGAGCGCTCGAGGCCGAGCACTTCCCCGTAGAAGCGGGTCGCAGCCTCGTGATCGTCCGCCGAGACGGTCGCGAAGTCGACCCCGTTGATCAATCGCTCGCTCATGGCCGCGACACTAACCGATCAAGGCCGGGGCGAGTCGACCGGCGAGTGGAGGAGAAGCCCGCCGGTTCGGAGGTTTTCCCCCTCAGCGCTTTGCTCGACGATGGCTACGTCGAGATCGGCGGGCGGGTGGTGAATGCCCCCGGTCGGGGTTGAACCGACGACCTCCGGATTAAAAATCCGTTGCTCTAACCAGCTGAGCTACGGGGGCGGCGGGAAGATTAAGGTGCCACGAGGACCGCCGCTCATAACGCCCGCCAGGCGAGGATCGTGCGCCGCCGATGACAGTTCGCACATCGCACCTCGCAGCGACTCACCTCGTCCTGCAACCTGTTCAGTGAGCTTCCCTCCCGGGCCATGACCGTTACACATGCCGTCTTGCCGAAGACGTGATCAAACTCGAGCACCCGCAGGTCATCGAGCCCGCAATCGATGCATCGGGATGCCTCGAGAAACATCCGCACATAGAGCATGTTTCTTCTTTGTCCGGGTGTATATGACTGATTCGTCTCGATGAAGTCGGGGTCCGTCCGCCAGCATTTCGCGAGTCTCCTCAGGGTTCTGATCCGGTGACAGTTCGCACAGACGACCTCGCACTCCCTGATCTCCGCCCTCACCCGCGCCGGCGCGACAGCCGCTCGGACCATGTCACTCACGTTCGCTCTCTTGACTCCCACGTGGTCGAACTCAAGGATCAGCGGGTCATCCCCACCACAATCTCGGCATCCTTGTTCCCGGTTCTGGCCGACTAGTTCATAACCCTCTCGCCTCCGCCTCTTGATGCCTGCCGCCACCTGATCGCGGTGAAGCTGACCTCGCTTCTGAAAGTAGTCGCGGAAGCAGTTCTTGCACCACCACTGCCGACCGTTCCGCTGATGCCTCCCGAACTGTTGCGCAGGCTTTCGGCGCCTGCACTTGCTGCAGACTCGGAGTGCCTTGGCTCCCTCTACAGCCGGTATCGATCGGAGAGCGATGGTTTGCCAGCCCAGGCCCTGGCGAGTAGATCGCCGTCGCCGTGATCCGCGTTCGGCATCGCACTCGATGTCCCGCACCCAAACGCTCACAGATGACAGGGCGACCTCAAGGTCTCTCGCGATTCGCCTTAGGGACCAGCCCTGGGCTCGAAGTTCCCGTGCACGGTTCCGTTCCTCGACCTTCTGCCTCATAGCGAACGTATGTTCGCATTACGGTCGGACGAAACCGGACTCAGACCGGGGCGTTCCAGCGCTGGATCACGCGGTAGTCGTGCTCCCATCCGAGGCGGCTGAGGGTGGCGGTGCCGAGGCCGAAGTGGCGGCCGTCGGCGGGGGTGAGGTCGAGCCAGCGGGCGGTGAGAACGCGGAGAAGGTGGCCGTGGGCGAAGACGGCGACGGTGGCGCCGGAGTCCGGTTCGTCGGGCGCGGTCATGGTCAGGAGCTCGGCGACGATCCGGTCGGCGCGGGCACCGACGTCGCCGGGGGACTCGCCGCCGGGGCAGCCGTCGGTCCACAGCGACCAGTCGGGGCGATCCTCGTGAATCTCGACGCTGGTTCTGCCCTCGTAGTCGCCGTAGTCCCATTCGAGCAGGTCGTCGCGGAGTTCCGCGCGGCCGCCCAGGCCGGCGAGTTCGCAGGTCTCGCGGGCTCGGGAGAGCGGGCTGCAGATGACGCGGTCGAACTCCACGGCGGCGAGCGGATCGCGCAGCTGGCGCGCCTCGCGCTCCCCCTCCTCGGTGAGTGGGAGGTCAGTGCGGCCGGTGTGTCGGAGCGTCCTGCTCCACTCCGTCTCACCGTGACGGGCGAGCCAGACGACGGGGCCGGCGGCAATGCCTGAGCTGGGGCCGCTCATCCGAGCTCCGCGAGGCCTTCCTCCGGCGAGGAGGCCTGAGCGTGCAGGCGTTCCGGGATTCGTCCGGCGTGCCGAGCCGCGTGACCGGCGGCGACGGCATCACGCATCGCCGCGGCCATCAGAGCCGGATCGGCAGCCCGGGAGACCGCACTCGCGAGCAGCACACCGGAGCAGCCGAGCTCCATCGCCAGAGCTGCATCGGAGGCGGTACCGATGCCGGCGTCGAGGATCACCGGCACCTCCGCCGCCTCGACGATGATTCGGATGTTGTAGGGATTGCGGATACCCGCACCGGAGCCGATCGGGGAGCCCAGCGGCATCACCGCGGCGCAACCGATCGCCTCCAGCCTCCGCGCGAGGACCGGATCGTCAGTCGTGTATGGCAGAACCGTGAAGCCGTCCGTGACGAGTTGCTCGGCGGCGTCGAGCAACTCGATCGCGTCGGGAAGCAGGGTGCGATCGTCGCCGATCACCTCGAGCTTGATCCAGTCGGTGCCGAACGCCTCGCGGGCGAGTCGTGCGGTCCTGACCGCGTCGCGGGCGGTGTAGCAGCCGGCGGTGTTGGGCAGGATGAAGAGGCCGAGCCGATCGATCACGTCGAGCAGCGTTCCCCGCGAGCCCGGATCCACCCGGCGCAGGGCGACCGTGACGATCTCGGCCCCCGACGCGACCAGCGCGCGCTCGAGATCCTCGTGAGAGCGGAAGCCGCCGGTACCCACGATCAGCCGCGAGCCCCACTCCCTGCCGCCGAGCTCGAAGCCGGGCGCGGTCCAGTCGCACTCAGCCCCGCTCATCCCGCCCCTCCACCGATGGCCTCGACAACCTCGACCCGCTGACCGTCCACAAGCTGGGTCTCCGCCAACCTGGCGCTCGGGACCACCTCGCCGTCGAGGGCGACCGCGACCCCACGTCGACCCGGCTCGATGCCCGCGGCAATCGCGGCGTCGGCGACGCTGGCGCCGTCGGCCAGCTCGACCTGTCGCCCGTTGACCTCGACGATCACGCCTGCGCCCCATTGACCGAGGGGGACGCCGCAAAGCGGCGCGGCGACAGCGCGGCGACAGCCGCCGGCATCCCGTCCCCGCACAGGTGGGCTGCGATCGCGTCCGCGGTGATCGGCGTCAGCAGCACCCCATTGCGATGGTGACCGCCCGCCACCAGCAGCCCTCGTAGCCCCGTCTCACCGATGACCGGGGCGTTGTCGGGCGTTGTCGGGCGCAGCCCGGCCGCGCTCTCAACGAACTCCAGTTCGGCGATTTCCGGCAGTGCGCGGTACGCCTCCCGGAGCAGTTCATGAACCCCCCCGGCGGTGACCCGGAGATCGAATCCACGGTCCTCGACCGTTGCGCCGACCACCACTTCCTCGCCCGCTCGCGGAACGACGTAGACGCGCTCTGTGGCGACGATCCGCTCACAAGGTCGCTCTCCGGGCCGCGCCCTCAACCTGATGACCTCTCCCTTCATCGGCCGCACCGGGATGCTCACCCCTGCGGGCGCCAGCTCGGCGATCCGCACGCCTGCAGCCAGCAGAACTCGTTTGGCGACGATCGTCTCGCCGCCCACGAGGCTAACCCCCTCGACCGCCGACGAGTCCCCGGCGACGACCTCGACGACCCCCTCCACCCGGCCGTTGACCACCCGCGCCCCGGCCGCCCGTCGCGGCGAGCTCGAGCGCCGCAAGCACCGACCGCGGCTCCACCTCCGCTTCCCCCGGTGCCGCAAACCCGCCGACGACATCGGTCGCGAGACCGGGCTCGAGTCGGCGGCAGGCACCGGCGGTCAGCCATTCGGAGGAGAGATCGAGCTCGGCATGCAGTTCGTGGACGCGCCGCAGCTCCACCAGCTCATCGCGATCGACGCCGACATGAACGGCGCCGCAGCGCCGATACGGAACCTCGACGCCCGATGCGGCCTCGAGTTCACTTGCGAAATCGGGCCACCGGTCCGCCGACATCAACGCGGCGGCGAGCAGCTCGTCCTCACCCCAGCTGGCCTCGCCGACCGGAGCGATCATCCCGGCCGCGACCTCGGAGGCACGCTCATCGCCGCCCGCATCGACGACGAGCACCTCGAGCCCGGCCTCGGCGGCCCGCCAGGCGCAGGAGAGGCCGATCAGGCCGCCCCCGACGACGATCAGCTCCGCGCTCCCCTCCTTTCGGCTGGATTCGCTGACCTCGCTCGACACGGGCTGATCGTAGCGCCAGCCGATCCGCGCTCATCCGGCCGGCCGCCGTTATCTAGGCTTGACGGGCGATGACGCGCCCCTCCGACACCCTCCGACGCTCCCGCCTGTACCTCGTCTGCGAGGACCCGGGCGATCACACGGCCCTCGCCGCGCTGCTCGATGGCGCGCTCAGCGGTGGCGTTGACCTGATCCAACTCCGCGACAAGGGGCCGCCGACGCGCAGCTGCTCGAGGCCGCGCCGATCTTCCGCGCGGCCGCCGACCGCCACGACGCGCTGTTTCTGATCAACGACCGCCCCGATCTGGTCGGCGCCTGCCAGGCGGACGGCGTTCACGTCGGCCAGGACGACACCTCCGTCGCCGACGCCCGCCGCACTGCAGGTCCGAACGCGATCGTCGGCCTCTCCACCCACACCCCCGATCAGCTCCGCGCGGCCCTGGCCACCGAGGGCTCGGCCCGTCCCGACTACGTCAGCGTCGGGCCGGTCTGGGCGACGCCGACGAAGCCCGGCCGCCCGGCGGCGGGGATCGACTACGTGCGGGTCGCGGCCGGGGTGCCGTCGGAGGCCGCCCTCCCCTGGTTCGCAATCGGCGGAATCGACAGCTCGAACATCGGCGACGTGACCGACGCCGGCGCCACCCGGGTGGTCGTGGTCCGGGCGATCCGCGACGCCGCCGACCCCGCCGCGGCCGCCGCCGAGTTGCGAGCCGCACTCGAGTCGCCGGTGGGGGCCGGAGCGTGAGCAGCCGCGACCGCAAGCGCGCCGACCGGCGAAAGCGCAAGGAGCGCAGCTCGTCGGCTTCATCGGCGAGATGTCGCAGCCACGAACGGCGACCCGACCGCCGACACGGAAGCCGGCGAACCCTCGGTGATGGACCTCGCCGCCGAGGCTGAGGCCCGCGGCGTGAGCAGATCGGAGCTTCGCAACGAGAGGGCGCGTGAGGAGCTCGAGCCGCTCGGCGAGGGGGAGCGGCCGCGGCGTCGTGACGATCGGAGCCGTGCTCTCGCTGCTGATCGCCGCGAGCATCCTGATCGCATGGCTGGCTGGAGTCGAGGTCCAGGTCGGCAACACCGACATCAGACGAGCGCCCCAGCGCCTTCCAGGTCTTCCCACCGGCGATCCTGTTCGCAGTGATGGGCTACGGGATGCTCGCGCGCCCGCTACTGGGCGGTGCTCGGATTCGAGGCGGTCATGGCGATCATCCTGATCGGCGCGTTCATCACTTTGATCGCGGCGACCTCGGTCTTTCAGGCCATCTCCACTCTCCTGGTTCTGATCGTCGCCGGTGCTCTCTTCTGGTTCACGGTCAAGGCGCTGGCGCGGATTCAGATGCCTGAGCCCGAGGAACGCAACAACCGCTGAGGCGAGCGATATGAGGCCTGAGGCGCTGACGTAGAGTCGCCGCCATGGCTGATTCTTCATATGACGTGATCGTTGTCGGCTCCGGCCCGGGGGCTACCACGCCGCCGTCCGCGCGGCTCAGTTGGGGCTGAAGACCGCGGTGGTCGAAAAGGACGAGACCGGTGGCCGCTGCCTGAACTACGCCTGCATCCCGGCCAAGACGCTGCTGCGCACCGCCGAGATCTACGAGCAGGCGAAGAACGGGGCCGAGCTCGGCGTCATCGCCGAGAACGTGACGATCGACTGGACGAAGGTCCACGAACGCCGCGAGGAGATCCGCAAGACCCTGACCGGCGGCGTCGCCGGGCTCTTCAAGAACCACAAGATCGACCAGATCGCCGGCGAGGGCTCGATCACCGCCGACGGCAACGTCAAGGTCGGCGACGACGTCCACGAGACCAAGAACGTGATCCTCGCGACCGGCTCCGTCGCCCTGCCGATCCCCGGCGTCGAGTTCGGCGGACGGGTCCTCGACACCTGGGGCGCCTGGTCGCTTCCCGGAGCTGCCGAAGAGCATCGCCGTCGTCGGCGCCGGCGCATCCGGCTCGGAGATCGCTTCCGCCTACGCTCGCTTCGGGACCGAGGTGACCCTGCTCGAGATGCTTCCGCAGATCCTTCCCGCCGAGGACAAGGACATGGCCCGGGTCGTCGAGCGCGACCTTCAAGAAGGAGGGCATCGAGGTCGTCACCGGCGCGCGGGTGGAGAACGTCGAGGCGGGCTCCGACTCGGTCAAGTTCAGCTACGGAGACGAGACCAAGGAGGTCGACTACCTCGTCATCGCCGGCGGACGCGGCGCCGACGTCGCCGCGCTCGGTCTCGACACGATCGGGCTGAAGGCCAACGACGACGGCAAGATCGACGTCGACGGCGGCCAGAGGACCTCCGTCGACGGCATCTACGCGATCGGCGACATCACTCCCGGACCCGCGCTCGCCCACAAGGCTCAGGAGGAGGGAATCGTCGCCGCCGAGAGCATCGCCGGCGTCGAGATCCGCATCCGATCGACCGCGACGCGATCGCCGGAGCCACCTTCACCCATCCGCAGGTCGCCAGCGTCGGCATGACCGAGGCCGAGGCCAAGGAGGCCGGCCACGACGTCAAGACCTCGAAGTTCAAGCTCGGCGGCGTCGGCGCCGGCGCCGTCTACGACGACCGCGACGGCATGGTCAAGCTGGTCGTCGACACGCAGTACGGCGAGATCCTCGGCGCCCACATCGTCGGCAACCGGGCCTGCGACATGATCGCCGAGCTGGTCGCGGTCAAGGAGCTCGAGGGCGGCTACCAGGAGCTGGCGCGGATCGTCCACCCGCACCCGACGATCTCCGAGGCGATCCCCGAGGCCGCGCGGGCGATCGACAAGTGGGCGATCCACGCCTGAGTTGAGCCGTCGAGGTTCGTCCAGGGCGAGCCGTCCCTGAGGGCACACCTCCGCGAGCCGGGAGCCTGGGTCTTCTACTTCGACCTCGGCTCGCCCTACGCCTACATCTCGGCGGAGCGGATCAGCGGCTCTTCTCCGACGCCGAGCTGCCGCAACCCGAATGGCAGCCGATCCTGCTCGGTGGTCTGTTCGCCCGCTTCGATCGCGGTTCCTGGGCGGAGACGGCCGCCCGCGACGAGGGTATGCGCGAGATCGAGCGACGCGCCGCCGAGGAGGGCCTGCAGCCGATCCGCTGGCCCGATCCCTGGCCCGGCAACACGCTCCACGCGATGCGGGTGGCCACCTACGCGAAGTCGATCGGCCGGACCGTGTCATTCACCCTGGCCGCCTTCCGGCAGGCGTTCGCCGGCGGCCGCGACCTGTCCGACCCCGACAACGTCGCGATCGCCGCGGCGGCCTGCGAGCTCCATCCGAACGCAATCGCCAAGGCAGCCGCCAGTTCGTCGGTCAAGCGAAGGCTGCCGCGACGCCACGGAGACGGCCGGCGACCGAGGCGTGACCGGGGTGCCGTCGGTGGTCGTCGGCGAGCGAGGTCTTCTGGGGGGACGACCGGCTCAGCCGAGGCCGCGGTTGCGGCCGACGGCGACACGAGCGTCGGATAGGTTGCGGCCCATGATCGAGAAGCTCGACTTCATCGGCGTGCCGTCCCCGACGCGGATCGCTCCCGCGCCTTCTACGTCGACACGCTCGGCCTCCGGCCCGACGACAGCTCTGAGTACGAGTTCTGGATCGGCGACACCTGCTTCGGGATCTGGGAGCCGGAGAAGATGGGGATGGAGTTCATCGCGTCGCGCAACGCCCACCCCGCTCTCCACGTCGACGATGTTGCCGCCGCCCGTACGGAGCTGGAGGGCAAGGGGGTCGAGTTCTTCGGCGACACCTTCGACACCGGCGTCTGTCATATGGCGCTCTTCCAGGATCCCGACGGCAACGACCTGATGCTGCACCACCGCTACGCCTGAGGGGTCTGCGTGGACTGCAGACCCGGGGCCGCCGGCGCCGACCGACCCTAGCTTGTATACATGTGTGCCAAGCGCGGCTTTCCAGACTGGTGCTGCGGGTTTCGGGTCCCGAGCGACCCGCTTGGGTAAGGTGAGAAGAGTTGGCTGATTCAAGCGACACAGGCGAGGTTCGGACGCCAGCGGGAGTCCTGAGCAGCTCGCGCGGTCGCGAACTCCCCGACCCCGACACCTGTCGCGAGCTGCTTCGTCAGATGGCGCTGATCCGGCGCTTCGAGGAAGAGGCCGGACGCCAGTATCAGCGAGCCAAGGCCGGCGGCTTCCTGCACCTGGCGATCGGCGAGGAGGCGACGATCGTCGGGACGACGTCGGTGATGCGCCGCCGACGATTACCTGATCGGCACCTACCGCACCCACGGCCACGCGATTGCACGCGGGACGAACCCGAAGAACGTGATGGCCGAGCTGTTCGGTCGCGAGGACGGGACCGCCCGCGGGCGCGGCGGCTCGATGCACATCTTCGACGGCGAACGGCGCTTCATGGGCGGCTACGGGATCGTCGGCGGCAACCTGCCGATCGCCGCCGGTCTCGCGCTCGCCTCCGACTACAAGGGGACCGACGACGTGACCGTCTGCATGTTCGGCGACGGTGCCTCCAACACCGGCAACTTCGGTGAGACGATGAACCTGGCGGCGCTCTGGAGCCTGCCGATCGTCTTCCTGGTCGAGAACAACCTCTACGGGATGGGCACCGCGATCGAGCGTCACTCGGCGGTCACCGACCTCTCCCGCAAGGCCGAGGGCCTCGGCGTCCCCGGCGAGCGCGTGGACGGCATGGACGTGGTCGCGATCCGCGAGTGCGTAGCCGACCACCTCGAGATCGCCCGCAGGGAGCGCAAGCCGACCCTGGTCGAGGCCTTCACCTATCGCTACCGCGGCCACTCGGCGGCCGACCCCGAGATCTACCGGCAGAAGGAGGAGGTCGAGGAGTGGCAGCAGCGCGATCCGATCGAGAGCTTCGCCAAGCGGCTGATCGAGGCCGGGGTGATCACCGAGGCCGATCTCGCCGACGTCCGCGAGCGGGTCGAGGAACAGGTGCTCGAGGCGGTCGAGTTCGCCGACGCCTCCCCGGAGCCGCCGCTCGACTCCCTCTACGACAACCTCTACGTCGTCGGCGACAACCAGGAGGGCTGGTACGCGGTCGACGAGCGCACGCCCGATCCGTTCCGCGGCGAGCGCGAGCGGGAGGCGGCCAAGGGCGAGCGGGTTCGCGAGCTCCACGAGGCGGGCGCCGCCTACGGGGGGCAGAACCCAACGCTCGGGCGGTGGCTCCGGGGAGGGGCCCGCCGAGGAGACCGACTCGCCGCGGATGAAGCCCAGGACGCCGACCGCTCGCCGGGCGAGACCGAGGACGGCGCCTGATGGCGATCATGCGGATGCGAGAGGCGCTCAACGCCGCCCTGCGCGAGGAGATGGAGCGCGACGAGTCCGTCGTCCTGATGGGCGAGGACATCGGCGTCTTCGAGGGTGCCTTCAAGGTGACCGAGGGACTGATGAAGCAGTTCGGCGAGCGCCGCGTCCGCGACACCCCGATCTCGGAGAACACGATCGTCGGCGCCGGCGTCGGCGCGGCGATGGCGGGCCTGCGACCGGTCGTCGAGCTGATGACGGTCAACTTCTCGCTGCTGGCCTTCGACCAGATCATCAATCACGCGGCCGCGATCCCCTACATGTTCAACGGCCAGGTGCGGGTGCCGCTGGTGGTGCGGATGCCCGGCGGCGGCGGCCATCAGCTCGGTCCGACCCACTCCCACAGCTTCGAGGCGATGTTCCTGCAGATCCCGGGGCTGCTGGTCGCCTGCCCCTCGACGGCCGCCGACGGCAAGGGGCTGCTGAAGGCGGCGATCAGGGACGAGAACCCGGTCATCTTCATCGAGCACGAGACGCTCTACGGGATGCGCGGCGAGGTTCCCGACGACGTCGATCACATCGTCCCGTTCGGCAGGGCCGCGGTCCGCCGCGAGGGCGCCGACGTGACCATCGATCGGGATCCTCAAGATGGCCCACGAGGCGGAGCGCGCCGCCGAGACGCTCGCCTCCGATCACGGGATCGAGGCCGAGGTGATCGACCCGCGGACCCTGCGACCGCTCGACCTCGACACGATTCTCGAATCCGTCCGCAAGACGAACCGGGTCGTGATCGTCGAGGAGGGCTGGCCGCACGGCGGCGTCGGCGCGAACCTGGCGGCGCTGATCCAGGAGCAGGCCTTCGACCATCTCGACGCGCCGATCCAGCGCGTCACCGGCGCCGATGTCCCGATGCCGTACTCCAAGCGCCTCGAACAGAGCGCGATCCCCCATCCCGAGCACGTCGTCAGCGCCGTGCTCGAGACGACCGTGGGGGCCGGCGTGATGGCCCAGGACGTCGTCATGCCCAGGCTCTCCGACTCGATGGAGGAGGGCACCGTCCTCGGCCTGGATGAAAGCCGTCGGCGACGATGTCGCGCTCGGCGACGAGCTGGTCGAGATCGAGACCGACAAGGCCAACATGGTCTACGAGTCCGACGTGGCCGGAACCCTGATCGAGATCCTCGCCGAGGAGGGGGCGACCCTGCCGATCGGCGAGGTGATCGCCCGGAGTCGGGTGAAGCCGGGGACGCTCCCGCGCGGCGCCGGCGCCGAGCGGGTCCGAAGGCGAGCGACCCGCCGCGGAACCGGCTGCCGCCGAGGCGACCCCCGCCCCCGTCTCGTCCCCATCCCCGGCGACGCCGACGGCGATCCGGGCGAGCGCGTCAAGGCCTCGCCCCTCGCCCGCCGGATGGCGAGGGAGCAGGGAATCGACCTCGTCCGGCCTGACCGGCTCCGGACCGGGTGGGCGGATCATCAAGGCCGACGTCGAGGGGCGGGCCGGGCCGCCGCAGCGCGCCGAACACCCCAGCCGCCGCCCTCCCCACCGGCGCGCGAGCGGGTCGAGACCGCACGCGGCACCGCCGAGGCGTTCGAGCTGCTCGCGGCTGCAGCAGACGATCGCCCGGCGCATGGCGGAGTCGAAGGCGACCGCTCCCCACTTCTACCTGACATCCGAGATCGACATGTCCCGCGCGGTCGAGGCTCGCGGTCGAGATCAAGGCGCGCGTCCGCCGAGGGCGAGATCGTTCCCTCCTTCAACGACATGGTCGTCAAGGCATGCGCCCTGGCACTGCGCGAGTTCCCGCGGGCGAACGGCGCCTACCGGGACGGCGCGGTCGAGGAGTACTCGCGGGTCAACGTCGGCGTCGCGGTCGCGGCGCAGGACGCGCTCGTGGTGCCGACCGTGTTCGACGCCGACGCGAAGGGGCTGCGCCAGATCGCCGACGAGACCCGTGCGCTCGCCGCCCGGGTGCGCGAGGGAACGATCACGCCGCCGGAGCTGTCCGGCGGAACCTTCACCGTGTCAAACCTGGGGATGTTCGGAGTGACCAGCTTCTCGGCAGTGATCAACCCGCCGCAGGCGGCGATTCTCGCGGTCGGCGCGATCCGCGAGGTGCCCGTCGTCCGCGACGGTGAGGTCGTCGCCGGCAATCAGATGTCGGTGACGCTGGCCTGCGACCACCGGATCCTCTACGGGGCCGACGGAGCCAGGTTCCTGGCGAAGGTGCGCGACTTACTCGAGGAACCGGTGTTCCTGGCATTGTGAGCCCAACGCCGGTCAGTGAGGCAACCACAGGTCGACGGGGTGCGTCAAGCCCAGGGCGATCGACGTGCCGCTCGAGAAGCTGCCGCCGATCGACGAGCACTCGATCGAGGTCGACGCTCCGGCCGAAGCGACCTGGGCGGCGCTGTTTCCGACGCTGGAGAAGGCCTTCAACAACAAGCGCGCCCAGCGCTATGCCGAGCACGTCGAGCGCGACCGCCACCGGGGCCGGCGGCGACCTTCACCACCCCGGCGGCACGCTCCCCGGTTTCTGCGTCACCCGGGCGATCGCACCGGTGATGCTCGCGCTCGCCGGTGAGCACCGATTCGCCAAGTACGCGGTCGTCCTCCGCATCGACCTGCTGCCCGGCCAGCGCTCCTGCGTCAAGTTGGAGACACGAGCGCAGTTCCTCGGTCGCAGGGGGAGCCTGTACAGGGCCGGCGTGATCGGCACCCGCGGCCACGTCCTCGTCGTGAACCGGATGCTGCGCGCGATCAAGCGTCGGGCCGAGCGCAGCGCCGGCGGCCGCTGATCAGTCAGAATCACACCTGCCCGTTCAACCGCTTCCCCCTCCCAGACCGATGTCGACGCTTCGCACCCTCCGCTTCCTGACGCTCCCGTTCCTGGCGCTGCTGGTCCTCGCGATGCCCTCGATGGTCGGCGCGGCCAGGTCGGTCAAGCCGAGCGCCGGCGACTACGAGGCGCGGCCGGCCAAGATCGACGGCAGCTACCAGTTCGGGGCTTTCGCGGTGCGTCAACGAGGGCGGCAAGCGCCGGATCGTCAGCTCCGAGCTCTACCAGGGGATCTTCTATCCCGACCAAGGCAAGTGCGACAGCTTCAACCTGCCGCTGGCGACCGAGAGCATCCCGATCTCCGCCACCGGCAGGTTCTCGGTGCGGGAGCAGACCCCGGCCGGTAAGGACTCGGTCCTCGTCGTCTGGAAGGGGCGCTGGGAGAAGCCGAAGAAGGTCTCCGGCTCGCTCAAGATCGAGTACAAGTCGTGCAGCTCGAAGATCAAGTGGGTCGGCCGGCGCACGAAGCCGGTGATCTGACCGGGCGACGAGCGCCTGCCAGACTGGATCGATGGATCGCCCACCGCTCCGGTCGTGCCGCCTCGGCCTCGTCGACTACGCCGAGGCCATCGAGTTGCAGGCCGCGCTGGCGCAGGACCGACGCGAGGCCCTGAGCTGCCGACGCATTGCTGCTGCTCGAGCACCCACCGGTCCTGACCAAGGGCCGCCGGACCGATCCCCGCGAGCTCGGCATGGGCGAGGACTGGTACCGGATGCAGGGCATCGATGTTCTTGAAAGTGACCGCGGCGGGCGGGTCACCTATCACGGGCCCGGCCAACTGGTCGCCTACCCGATCGTGGACCTGACCGAGCTCGGCGAGGATGGAGCCCCCGACGTTCGAGCCTTCGTGGCAACGCTCGAGCGGGTGATGATCGGAGCGCTGGCAGAGCACGGCGTGCCGGCCCAGGTCTTCGACGGGTTGACGGGTGTGTGGACGGCCGGCAGGCCGCCGATCGCAGATGGATCGCCGGGTCCCGCAGGGAACCGACCGTAGCAGGCACGCTCGCCGGAGCTGGTCGGCGTGCGATCGTGAAGCGCGCAAGATCGGCTCGATCGGAATCCACGTCAGCCGCGGCGTCTCCACCCATGGCCTCGCGGTCAACGTCAACAACGACCTCCAACCCTTCGAGTGGATCATCCCGTGCGGGATCGAGGCGGCGCGGATGACCTCGGTGGCCGCCGAACTCGGCGCGGAGCAGGACTTCGAGGACTTCGCAAGGGCGGTCGAACAGTCGCTGGCCAGGGAGCTGCGTCGGGAGCTGGTCGAGGTCACCCCCACCGCCCTCAAGTCAAGCATCGCCGCGGTCCGCGGTCCGAACTGAGGCCCGAGGGGCCTGAGGTGGCGCCGATCCAATGGCCATAGAGACGTCGATCTGCACCACCGCCCGGCCCCGTCGTCGGCCAGGCCCCTTCGTGGAACTCACTTCGGCGGGATCAGCACCCGCCGAACTCATCCGCGAAGCAGCCCACTCAGCCTCATCCAGCCCAAGCGAAGTCTCCGGCGAATCGCCCGTAGATCCACTCGCAGGCGACCCGGTACCAGTTGGCTTCGGCCTCGAGCTGGCCGAGCACGGCAAGCGTCAGCAACTCGAGGCGGCGGCCGAACAGGTGCTCGGGAACGATGTCCTGGTGGCGAGCCGTGTCGAAGTGCGTCGAGCGTACATCCGTGGTCTGGATGAACGCGCGGTTGACGATCCGCTGATCGATCCGGATCGACTCGTCGGTCGTGTACCACCAGATCCCGTCGCGGACGAACTCGATCAGCTCGTCGGGGTCGATCCGGTCGCCGCGCGGCAGAAAGCCCGCGTCGCTCATCAGCCGGTGAAGGCCAACCGCGTCGCCGTCGATCGTCGCCCGCTGACAGGCGAGCTCGAGCGCGGCCACGTCGCGGTCGATCGACTTGAACAGGCCGAAGTCGAGGAACGCGATGCGGCCGTCGGCGAGGGCGATCATGTTGCCGGGGTGGGGATCGCCGGAGAAGCGCCGGTGCCGGTACATCGAACCGAAGTAGAAGCGGAAGAGGATCTCGCCGATCCGGTCGCGCTCGGCTGCCGGCGCGGCGCGCAGGGTCTCGAAACCCTGACCTGAGACGAACTTCGTGACGATCACCCGCTCGCGGCAGAGCGAGGAGATCACCGCGGGAACGTAGATGAACGGATGGCCCTCGTAGATCCGAGCCATCGTCCGCTGATTCGACGCCTCCAGCTCGTAGTCGAGCTCCTCGACGATCCGCTCGCGGATCTCCTCGCCAACCGCCTTGGTATCGAGCTCCGGTGTGATCGAGCGCGCCAGGCGCAGGAGGACGCCGAGGTTCTTCATGTCCGCTCGCACGGCGTCGCCGATCCCCGGGTACTGAACCTTGACCGCGACCTCGCGGCCGTCGGGGAGTACGGCCCGGTAGACCTGCCCGATCGATGCCGATGCGATCGGTTCGCGATCGAACTCGGCGAAGACCTCGCCGACCGAGGCCTCTAGATCCTCCTCGATCACCTTTCGCATCCCATCGAACGAGACCGTGGGGGCGGCGTCGCGGAGGGTGGCGAGCTTCGCCTGGAACCGCTCCCTGTGCTCAGGTGGGACGATCCCGAGGTCGACGAACGAGAGCACCTGGCCGAGCTTCATGGCCGCGCCCTTCATCCCGCCGAGCACCGTGACGATCTGCTCCGCCGCTTCGAGCTGGCGCCGCTCCATTGCCGCCTCCGCCCGTTCGTCGGAGCGGGTCACGTTTGCGGTTCGAGTCCCGGCACGTCTGACCGCTTGCCCGGCGGCCGCAGCGCCGACCCTGGCCAACCGCCCCAGCCGGCCGGTCGGCACACGGTCTGCCACGGTTTGCCCTACCTGCCCCGGAAGTCCGCTTCCCGCTCCTGCGGGAAGGCTGCGACCCCCTCGGGGAAGTCGTCGCTCTCGGCCATCTGCTGCTGCAGCTCGGCCACGTGTGGATGCGGAGCGGTTGAACTCACGCCCGATATCGAATCAGGCGATCTCATCAGATGTCGCCAGCCTCGCCTGCAGCTCCTCCCCGGACCCGGGCGCGACGAGGTCGCCGGCCCGCGGTACCGGGCGGCGATAGACGAGGTAGAGCAGCAGGGCCAGCAGGGCCGAGCAACCGGCGTAGGCGACCTCGACCGCCCGGAACGGATCGCCCGAGCCGACCAGGTTGTAGATCACAAACAGCGTCGCGCAGAGGACCCACCGGGAGGCGGCGCGGTGAGCCTGCCCCTGCGCCAGGGCGGCCTGGTTGAGCGACGCGGCCACGAGGTAGAAACCCATACCCACGGCGACGATCGCCAGGCCCACCCGGTCGTAGTCGAAGTTGTCGCCAAAGGCGATCTGCATCACCTGCGGACCGATCGCCAGCACCCCGATCGTCGTCGCCGTGGCGAAGCAGACGATCAGCAGCATCGTGCTGTGAAGTGACTCGCGAAACGCCTCCTCGCCCTCACGGTCGGCGCGCGCCCGCAGCCTGGTGAGATGGGGGAGCAGGCTTGCCGCGACCGCCTGGAAGAGGACCAGCGGCGCGCGGGCGACGAGCAGGATGTTGAACATGAACCCCGCCGCCGCAGCCCCCTCGGCCGCCCGCACGAACAGGGCCCCTGAGCTGACCAGCACCTGCTCGCTGAGCATCATCAGCAGGACCGCGCCGGCGAACGCACTGCCGCTCCCGAGCGTCAGGTCGGCCCCGCCGGGGATCGCTCCCGGGGTGGCCTCCGGGGCTGGACCTCGAGCCAGAAGGGGCAGCAGCAGCAGCCCGCAGAACGGCGCAATCGCGATTCCCAGGGCGATCGGCGCCGGCCCGTCGAGGATCCCGAGCGCGACGAAGATCGCGAACGCCAGCCGCAGCAGCACCTCGCTCAGGAGCAGCGCGGCGTAGATCGAGAATCGCCCCCGGCCGGCGAGGTAGCCGCGCGCGAAGTAGGCGAGGGCGAACCCGGACAGCGCAACCAGCATCGCCCAGTAGAAGTCGGGGTCGTTGCTGAACAGCTCGTCCTGCAGCGGGCCCCTTGCCAGCAGCAGGACCGTGACCGTCAGCAGACAGACGCCGAGCTGGATCACGCCGGCGGTCCGCAGGGCGTCGCCGGCCGGCGCGCCGACGTGGTCGCGCTCGGCGAGCGTTCGGGCGAGCAGCTGTTCGATCGGCCGGTAGAGGGTCGAGGCGAGGATGAAGACCACCGACCAGAGGACGACGATCTCGCCGTACTGATCCTCGGTCAGACTGTGGGAGGCGAGGATGAAGAAGACGTAGGTGAGGACCCCGCCGAGGCCGAGGGCGATCGTCAGCCCGGCGGCGGAGCGCCCGTAGGAGCCGACCCCGACGTCAGCGTCCGCCTCCCGCTTTGCAGCCTCCCCGCTCACCACAACCCCCAGATCAGGAGCGCGTCGCGATGACTTCGTTGGCGAAGCGGCGTCGCAGCTGCGGTGTGCCCTCGACCGCCCACTCCGCAATCCGGTACCCCCTCGATCGCAAGCAGGCCGGCACCCCTACGATCCGGTCGAAGCCCTCCTCGCTCACTGCGACCCATCCTGGGGATGGACGTCGGCTTTGAGCCGCTCGGGCCGAACGATCCGCCGCGGCGTCCGGACGCGGAATCGGACGATCATCTCAATCATCCGCAGGCCGATCCAGATCGCCTCGTGCAGGCTACCCGTGGCCGACGACTTCCCCACTCGTGGCAGATAGTTGACGGGGATCTCGACGAACCGTGCGCCCGAGGTGATCGCGATCAGCATCATCTCGGGACCGGCGTGGTTGCCGCCGATCTTCATCTGCTCGGCGACGAGCTCAGCGACCTCGCGGGTGAACAGGCGGTAGGTGCAGCCGACGTCGCTCAGATGGCTGGTGTTGAAGAGCACCTCGACGCCCTTGGCCACGGCCCAGTTGCCCCAGCGCAGGAACCACTCCATGTTGGCGCCGTGCCAGATCAGCTCCCGCGTGGTCCTGGTCCCGAACACCGCCTCGCACTCCTCGCTGAAGACGAGCAGCTTGCGGATGTCGGCCGGTAGGAAGGTCCCGTCGGGCTCAGCGAGGACGACCAGATCCCCGGTCGCCTCGCGCAGGCCGCGTCGGCTTGCGTGCCCGTAGCCCTGCCTGGGCTCGAAGACCTCACGGGCGGAGGTCAGGGCGACCTCCTCGCTGGTCCCCGGCTCGGCGTTGTTGTTGACGACGAGCACCTCGTCGACCAGCCCGGTCTCCAGGAATTTCTCGATGACCGAGCGGACCGAATACCGCTCGGCGTAGGTCATCAGGACCACGGAAACGCTCTTGTCGCCCCACATCAGCTAACGAGCTTATCCCCGCGGGAGCTGGACGCCCGGCTGCCCGGGCGGGCTCGCAAGCTCGCGGGCGACGCCCTCGGCCAGGTCCGCAGCACAGGCGACGGTCGGCCAGCAGATGTTCTCGGGCGTGTCTGACATCCGGTGATAGTTCGAAAGCGCCTTGTAGCGGTCGATCGCGACCAGCGTCACCGTCGGTACGCCCATCCGACTCGGCACGACGCTGTCGGTGCTCGTCCGCGCCCTCATGCCCCGCCGCAGCGGAATCCCGCCACGCTCGGCGACCCGGCCGACCAGATCACGCCACGGTCGATCGAAGTAATCCTCCATGACCACGCAGCCCTCGCCCTCCAGCAGCGCCAGCGAGGGCCCGCCGACCGTCTCGACGTTGAGGAACCAGGTCGTCTCGCGGTCCATCCCGGCCAGGTGGCGCTCGCAATAGCCGTAGATCCCACCCTGCAGGACCTCCTCGGCGCCGACCGAGACCAACTGGACGCGCAAACCCTCGACCGGGTCCTTGGCGAGCGCCTCCGCGAGGGCGACGATCACGGCGACCGCAGACAGGTTGTCGTTCGCGCCCGGCACGGTCGGGCTGCGCTGGATGTCGGCCATCGTCGCCGCGGCGCCGGCGCTGATCACCGCTCCGGCCCGGGCCAGCCCCTTGCGGCCGCTGATTCCGCCGGCCGTCGCCAGCAGCGGGCCCGCGATCACCGGCCACCACAGGGGCAGCGAGGTGTCGAGCCGCTCGACGATCCCGGGGAACCGGTCGATGAGCTGCTCCTGGAGGGTTGGGTCGAAGATGAAACCGGTCTGTGCCGCGTCGTGGTGGGCGAGGACGACCAGCGTCCGGTCGGCCTCGGGGTCGCCCGCCTCCGCGATCACGTTCCAGGTCGTCCGTTCGGGCCGGACGAGCTTGCGGAACGGACGGGCTCCATTGGAGATGTCGTCGGCGATCAGGCCCGCGACGACGGCACCGGCGACCGCGCCGATCCGTCTGCCACCCGGCCTGCTCGCCGCCAGTCCCGCAACCGCTCCGGCGGCCGCCAGGGCCCCGATCACGCCGGCGAAGTCGCCTCGAAACCTGGCCTCCTCGACCCGCGCCGACGCGCCGGCGGTCGTCAGCCGGTCGGCGATCCAGTGCGCGGCCTGCCGTTCGCCCTCCGAGCCCGCGGCCCGCTCGATCGGCGCCAACGCCTCGATCACCTCGCGCAGGGTCCCATCGGGGGTGCGCGGGGCGGTCTTGGTCAGTTCCGAGTTGGTGGTCACGAAGCGGGAAGGCTAAATGGTTGTGGTCGGCCGTCCGGCCCCGCTGTCGTCAATGTTGCCGGCGGGGATGCGGTCGGGCGTCACCGGCTCATCGGCTCAGGCGCTCGAGCAAATAGATGAAGGACTCATATGTCTCCCCGGTCGCCCGGGCGAGGCCGATCTCGCAGGTCCGGTTGGCGCAGAGATGGGCATCCCCGCCGGCGTCGGCGACCTGCCGTGCCTCGTCCGCGGTGGCGGAGGCAGTCAGCTCCGGATGGAGGAACCCGCGGTCGCCGGCGAATCCGCAACAGGTGGCATCGGCAGGGACCACCACGGCGTCGGCCAGGGCTGCGGCCAGCTTCTCGAGCTCACCGTTGAGGCCGAGGTGGGTACCCGAGCAGGTCGGGTGGATGACCGCGGTGCCGATCCGCTCGTCGATCTCGAGGCCCCCGAGCAGATGCCCGGATGCCCAGGCGACCGAATCGAGGATCGTGATCGCGCCGAGGCGCTCACCGTTCTTCTCGCTGAGGAGCCCCGATGACTCCAACAGACCGTGGGTACAGGACGTGGCGTCGATGATCACCGGCAGCCTCCCCTCCTCCGACCAGCGCCACAGATCCTCGACCGTCGAACTCGCCATCCACTCGGCGCCGCTCCTGTAGCCCTTCGAGGCCCAGGGCGTCCCGCAGCATGTTCCGGCCACGTCGGTGGGGATCCAGACCGGCTTGCCCGCGCGCAGCGAGACGGCGACCAACGCCGCCGGCAGGGAGGTTGGAGCGCGGACGTCGTTGTCGGCCTCGCAGCCGTCGGGATCGCGGCCGAAGATCCGGTTGACGCAGGCCGGCAGGTAGACGGCGGCGGCCCCGGCGCGGACGGTCGGCGGCATTCCGGCCGGTGCGGGGGGAGGCATCGGCGGACCCCACTCGGGTACGAGCTCGGCGCTGACCGCGCTACGGGCGATTCCCGATACGGCGCTCAGCGGGGCATCTCCCAACACCCGCGAGATCGCCGCGCCGGCGCTCAGACCCCGGCGTGATGCCGACTCGAAGTCGGCCCAGCGCTGCGCGACCCGCAGCGCCGCCCGCTCCTCGCGGCGGCTGTGTTCGGCTGTGCGCAGCCCCTTGACCAACGCCCCGGTGTCGATCCCAAGCGGACAGGTGGTTGCGCAGGTACCGTCGGCGGCGCAGGTCTGGAGGCCGTCGTACTCGTACTCCACCAGCAGCGTCGCCAGCAGGGGCGAGCCGGACGGCTGGCGCGCCATCTCCCGCCGCAGGACGATCCGCTGGCGCGGCGTGACCGTCAGATTGCGGCTGGGACAGATCGGCTCGCAGAAACCGCACTCGACGCAGCTGTTGGCGACCTCTTCGATCGCCGGCGTGGTCTTCAGGTTCTGCAGGTGGCAGTCGGGGTCGCGGTTGAGGACGATCCCCGGCCCGAGCACTCCCGCGGGGTCGGCGAGCCGCTTGATCCGCCACATCAACTCGGTGGCCGTCCGGCCCCACTCACGCTCGACGAAGGGAGCCATGTTCACCCCGGTCCCGTGCTCGGCCTTGAGCGAACCGTCGTAGGTGTCGAGAACGAGCGTCACCAGCTTCCCCATGAACGTCTCGTACCGCTCGACGTCCTCGGGCTTGGCGAAGTCCGGAGTCAGCATGAAGTGCAGGTTCCCGGCTGAGGTGTGACCCGCCACCCCGCTGAGAAAGCCATGCTCGGCGAGCAGCGCCCGGATCTCCTCGGCCGCCTCCGCGATGCGGGCGGGAGGAACGCAGACGTCCTCGACGATCAGCGCGGTCCCCGGCGGACGGAGGCGGCCGACCAGACCGTGCAGGCCCTCCCGGACCCGCCAGTAGAGCTCGACGGTCGCGTGGTCGCGGGCGAACTCGGGCCCGCGGAACGCCCTGCCCGGGAGGCCCGCCAGAACCTCGGCGACGGCGGCCTCGCCGCGGTCGAGACCGGCGGTGTCCTCGGCGCCGAACTCGACCAGCAGCGCCGCCGACTCCAACGGGAGCTCCTTCCAGTACTCGGGCGTCCCGGGAATCGAGTTGGCGGCGACCATCAGCGCCGGGGCGACCATCAGCTCGACCGCAGAGGCTCCCGCGGTCACGAGATCACCGACGGGCGCGGTTGCGTCGGCGATCGAGTCGAAGTGGATCCAGGTCAGCGTCGTAACGGGCGGCAGCGACACGGTCTCGTAGACGGCCTCCGCGATGAACGCCAGCGTGCCCTCCGAACCGACGATCAGGCGGCGGAAGATCTCCAGCGGCTCGTCGGCGTCCAGAAATGCGCAGAGCCGGTAACCGGTGGTGTTCTTGATCTCGAACTTGCGCTTGATCCGCTCGCGCAGGTCCCCGTCGGAGCGGATCTCGTCGCGGATCGCGGCCAACCCGGCGACCAGATCCGGCTCCGCCGCCGCGAACCGGGCCGCCGCGTCAGGGGCCGCGGAGTCGATCACCGTTCCCGAGGGCAGGGCGAACGTGAGCGCGGCAACGGTCTCGTAGGAGTCCCTGACGATGCCGCAGCGCATCCCACCGGCGTTGTTCGCGATCACGCCGCCGACGGTCGCGATGTTCGTCGAGGCAGGATCGGGGCCGAGGCGCCGTCCGTACGGCGCCAGAACCCGGTTGACGTCCCCGAGCACCGTGCCCGGTTTGACCCGGACCCTGATGCCGGCATCGTCGAGGACCTCGATCCCGCCCCAGTGGCGGCGGACGTCGGCGAGGATGCCGTCGGTCTGCGACTGGCCGTTGAGGCTGGTCCCGCCGGAGCGGAAGACGAGCGGCGTACCGCTCCGTCCGGCGAACGCCATCAGCCCCGCGACCTGCTCGACGTTTCGCGGCTGTACGACCGCGGCGGGAATCCGTCGATAGGGACTCGCGTCGGAGGCGTAGCGGATCAGGTCGGTGGCGCGCGGGAGCAGGCCCTCGGAGCCGACGATCGCGCGCAGTTCTCCCGCCAGCCCCGCCGCGGTGCCGGCGGCCACCTCGTCGGGGGCGCGGTCTGCCGGCGGCTGGGCCGGCGGCTCGGGGGAGATCCGCTCAGTCCTGGGTGCCAGCAGGGGCATTGCCTTCACCCGCCCGTTCGCCTACGCCAGCCACATGCCGGGCGCTACCCCGACCTCAACCAGGCCGGGTTTGCCGGAGCCGATCTGCTGCTCCAGCGCGGAGCTCAGGTCGGCGCCGTTGTCGACCTTCTGGGCGGGAACGCCGTATCCGGCTGCGACCGCCGCGACATCGAGGCCGTGCAGATCGAGCCCGGGTGCACCCTCGACACCCTCGGCCAGCGAGAACCACTTGAGGATCGCGTACTCGGAGTTGCGCAGGACGAGAAAGGTGACCGGTACGTCGTAGGCGACGGCGCTCCAGAAGGCGGTGATCGCGTACTGGGCGGAGCCCTCCCCGACCACGCAGACGACCGGCCGGTCCGGCTGGGCCATCTGCACGCCGACCGCGGCGGAGAGGCCGAAGCCAAGGCCGCCGCCGGCCCCGAAGTAGTAGCTCCCGGGCCTCGAGATGCGCAACTGGTTACGCAGTGCCATCGTCGACGACGGTGCCTCCAAGACGATGATCCCGTCGTCGGGAAACGCCGATCCGAGCGCCGCCATCGCCTCGGTCCCGCTGATCGGCGGGCCCGGCTCGAGACCGAGGTCTGCCGGATCCATCGGGCCCTCGCGCTCCTCCGGAGCGGGACGGGACGACTCGGCGTCGCCGAGCTCGGCCAGGAGCGCCTCCAGGGTCAGCTTCACGTCGGCGACGATCGCCTCCCCCATCGGCGCGCGGGCAGCCTCTTCCGGATCGGAGGTGATGACGACGAGGTCGGCTCCCTCGGGCAGCAGGTTCCCCGGGATGTAGGGGTAATAGGCGAAGACGGAGGCACCCGCAACGAGGATCAAGTCGTGGCCTGCGAGCGTCTCCGAGAGGGGGCCAATCGCGGGCGGCAGAAGGCCCATGAAGCTGGGGTGCCCCTCGGGGAATCCGAGCCGCCCGCCACCTGTCGCGGGAATCGACCAGACCGGCAGATGCTGGAGCTCGGCGAGCCTGACCCCGAGGTCCCAGGCGCCGGAGGCGTCGATATCGGGGCCGGCGACGAGGACGGGGTTCGACGCAGCGGCGAGCCTCCGGGCCAGCTCGGCGACCCGCTCGGGGGCTCCAGCCGCGCGGCCGTCGACCGAGCGAGCAATCGCCTGGGCGGAGCCATCGGCGTCGGCCTCCTCGGTCCAGTCGTCCATCGGGATGGAGACGAAGGCCGGGCCCTTGGGGGGAAGCGACGCGGTGTGGATCGCCCTGCCGATCGCGGCGGGCACGTCGGCAGCGCGCGGCGGTTCGTAGGACCACTTGACCAGGGGATGAGGCATCCGCGTCGCATCGCGATTGGTCAGGTTCGCCTGCATCCCGATCACCGGACGCACCTGCTGGCCGGCCGTGATCAGCAGCGGCGAGTGGTTGGCCTGCGCGTTGAAGATCGCCCCCATTGCGTTTCCGACACCGGGCGCCGTGTGGAGGTTGACGTGACCGACCGCGTTCGGGCCGCTCGCCTGCGCGTATCCATCGGCCATCCCGACCACAACCGCTTCCTGGAGCCCGAGGACGTACCGGAAGTCGTCGGGATAGTCGGCGAGCATCGGCAGCTCCGTCGACCCCGGGTTGCCGAAGATCGTCGTCATCCCGCGAGCCCTCAGGAGCTCGTAGGTGGCCTCACGAACCGTGCTCATCGACAATTGACTCCGCTCATCCATTCACCTCTCCGACTGGGCCGATCGACCCTAGAGATAACTCCGAAGGAATGCGTTGAACGGTGCCTGGATGGGTTGACTGGCGGATTTCCATCGACATGCAGTGTTTTTCCGCCAATGACGAGCGGTGAACCTAGACCTGGATCCCGGACTATATGGGCCGCCACCGCGGCGGGTGCCACCCGAGATTCGGACCGTGGGCCCAGGGGCGCCAGGACCAATTGGCAGACTGCCAACCTTCGCTATCATCCCGCTTGATGGCTTCACTCGAGCATGCCCCGGCGGCCGCCGGGATCGAGCCTGACGACCGGCGCCGCCAGATCCTCTCGGCCGCGCGCAGGCTCTTCTCCGAGCGCGGGTACAGCGCCGTTTCGACGACCGAGATCGCCGCCGATGCCGGGGTGGCACGCGGCCTCATCAACCACTACTTCGGGACCAAGCGCGAGCTCTACATCGAGGTCGTCCGCGAGATGGTCCGGTTCCGCTCCCAGCCCGTCCCCGAATACGTCGACGGCGCCACCCCGCAGGCGCGGCTCGACGAGTCGATCGACCGCTGGCTGGAGATGGTCGAGCGCAACCGCGAGGCCTGGCTGGCGGCGGTCGGTGCCGAGGGGCTGGGTCGCGACCCCGAGATCGAGGCCGTCCTCGACGACGCCCGCGAGGAGGCGACAATCCGTCTGATCGAGGTCCTCGGCCTCGGCCCGACGGCCGAGGCCCCACCCGAGCTGCACGCCGTGCTCCGCGCTTACGGCGGCATGGCCGAGGCGGCGACCCGCGAGTGGCTCGAGCGCGACCGCTGGAGCCGGGGGCAGGTGGCGGCATTCCTGAAGGCCGCACTTCCGCAACTTGTCGGGAGCGCCTACGAGGCGATCCCGAGTTCATCTGAAGACTGACCTACGAAGCACCCACGAAACCAAGGAGACCACGACCATGACCAAGACCTACGTGATCGGCGTCGGCATGACCAAGTTCGACAAGCCCGGCAGCAAGGAGGGCGACTATCCGGATTGGGCCAAGGAGGCCGGCGAGAAGGCGTTCGCCGATGCCGGCATTCCCTATCAGGACGTGCAGGAAGCCTTTGCTGGTTATTGCTACGGCGATTCGACCTACGGGCAGCGAGCGATCTACCAACTCGGCCTGACCGGGATCCCGATCGTCAACGTCAACAACAACTGCTCGACCGGCTCGTCGGCCCTTTACCTCGCTCGTCGCGCCGTCCAGGGCGGCCTTGTCGATTGCGCGCTCGCCATCGGCTTCGAGAAGATGGAGAAGGGCTCGCTCGGGATGAAGTACACCGACCGCACCCCCGCGCTCGACAAGCACATGGGGCGCATGTTCGAACTTCGCGACCCCGAGGAGTCCCCGTTCGCGCCGCAGATGTTCGGCAACGCCGCCCGCGACCACATGGACAGGTACGGCTCCAAGCCCGAGCACTTCGCCTGGATCGGCTGGAAGAACCACAAGCACTCCGTCAACAACCCCTACGCGCAGTTCCAGGACGAGTACTCGCTGGACGAGATCAAGGATGCGCGGATGATCCACGAGCCGCTGACGAAGCTGCAGTGCTCCCCGACATCCGACGGCGCGGCAGCCGTCATCGTCGCCTCCGAGAAGTACGTCGAACAGCACGGACTCTGGGATCAGGCGATCGAGATCGCGGGGCAGTCGATGGTCACTGACCTGAGCTCGACTTTCGACGAGGACGCCGACTGCATGACGATCGTCGGCTCCGACATGTCGAAGGAGGCAGCGCGGCAGGCCTACGAGGAGGCGGGCGTCAGCGCCGACGAGATCGACGTCTGCGAGCTCCACGACTGCTTCAGCGCCAACGAGCTGATCACCTACGAGGCTCTCGGCTTCGCCGAGGAGGGTGAGGGGCATCTGCTCGTCGAGTCCGAGGCAACCACCTACGGTGGCGACGGCCCGGTGGTCAATCCCTCCGGCGGCCTGATCAGCAAGGGCCATCCGCTCGGTGCGACGGGTCTCGCCCAGTGCAGCGAGCTCACCTGGCAGCTGCGCGGCACCGCCGACAAGCGGCAGGTCGACGGCGCCAAGGTGGCGCTGCAACACAACATCGGACTCGGCGGCGCGGCCGTCGTCTCCGTCTACAAGCCGGCCCGACGCCCAGGCGTCAAGGCCTGAGCGGAAGGACGAAACAGAGATGAGCACGATCACCGCGAGCCCCGTGAGCGGGCTGACCGACGAGCAGCGCGACTTCCAGACCGCGATCCGCGACTTCGCCCAGCGTGAGTGCGGGACGGCCGAGCAGCGGGAGAAGCTCTCCAACAACTACGAGGAGCTCCACAACCAGGAGATCTACGAGAAGCTCGGCGAGCTCGGCTGGCTGGGCGTCTCCGTCGACGAGCAGTACGGCGGTGCGGGCGCGGGGATGGTGGACGCCTGCATCTTCCTCGAGGAGACGATGCGCGGCCTGGTCCCGATCGCCGGTTACGGCGTCAGCCTGATCGTCGCCGGCGCCTACGAGCGCTTCGGCAGCGAGGAGCAGAAGCAGGAGATCCTCAGCGGGATCTGCAGAGGGCGGGTCGAGGCGATCGCGATGTCCGAGCCGGGAGCCGGCTCCGACGTCGGAGCGCTCAAGTGCAAGGCCGAGCGGAGCAACGGTGGTTACCTGCTGAACGGGCAGAAGACCTGGATCAGCGCCGCTCATCTAGCCGACCACATCCTCGTCATCGCCCGCTCCGACAGCTCCGGCTCCAAGCACGAGGGGCTCTCGATGTTCTCGGTTCCCACCGACGCCGAGGGAATCGAGATCCGCAGCATCCAGACGATGGGCGGCAAGGAGGTCAATGACGTCTTCCTGACCGATTGCTACGTCGGCGAAGAGCGGTTGATCGGCGAGCCCGGCAACGGCTGGATGCAGCTGATGGCCGGGCTCAACGTCGAGCGACTGATCCTCGCTGCCACGGCCCTGGGCATCGGCCAGCGGGCCTTCGACGACCTGCTCGACTACGTCAAGGAGCGCGAGCAGTTCGGCCGCCCGATCGGGTCGTTCCAGGCGCTCAAGCACCGGATCGCCGACCTCGCGACCGAGCTCGAGTGCACCCGCCTGCTCGTCTACGACGTGGCCGCGAAGGTCGACGCCGACCCCAACCAGATGCTCCCCCGCGAGGCCTCGATGGCGAAGCTGAAGGCCACCGAGGTCGCCAAGCAGGTCTCGCTCGAAGGCATGCAGATGATGGGCGGCTATGGCTACGCCTCCGAGTACGACATGGAGCGCCACGTCCGCGCGACCCTGGTCATGTCGATCTACGGCGGCACCAACGAGATTCAGCGGGAGATCATCTCGAAGACGTACGGGTTGTAGAACATATCTAACCGGATATAATGGGGCGGTGACAATCGCCTCGACAAGCCAGATGATCCGTGGAGCTCGATTGAGCGCCGGACTGACGCAGACGCAGTTGGCGGCGCGCAGCGCCACCTCACAAGCCACGCTCTCCGCCTACGAGCGTGGTCACAAGGTGCCGGCCGCATCGACTCTCGCCCGGATCCTCGCCGCCGCCGGGTACCGGCTGACCACATCACCGGCGCGGCGTGCGGTCGTAACCCCCGGGCTCGCTGAGCACGAGCGGGTCGCGGCCACCCTGGTCGACGTGATCGCTCTGGCTGCGGCACTACCGACCGCTCACCGCCCCGAGATCGGGTACCCCCGGCTCCCGGACGTCGAACTGGAGCTCTCGTGACCCTGCCGGAGAAGCTCGTCGCGATCCACCGAGAGCTCACCGCCGCTGGGTTCGAGCACGCCTTCGGAGGAGCCATTGCCCTCGCCTACTGGACGCTCGACCCGCGGGGCACGAGCGATATCGACGTCAACGTCTTCATCCCCGCCGAGCGCTGCGAGCAGGCCCTGGTGGCGCTGCCCGAAGGGATCGCTCACACGGCAGATGACGTCGCTGCGATCATTCGCGACGGCCAGGTCCGCCTCTGGTGGGACGGGACGCCGATCGACCTGTTCTTCGACTACGTACCACTGCATTCCGAAGCCGCAAGGCACCGCCGCATGGTCCCGTTCGACGGGATCGAGATCCCGGTGCTCGGCCCGGTCGAACTCGCTGTCTTCAAGGCGATGTTCGATCGCACGCAGGACTGGGCCGACATCGAGGCGATGATTGCCGCCGAGACCCTCGACGTCGACTCGGTTCGCGCGCGACTGGTGTCCCTGGCCGGATCAGAGGACCCTCGCGTCGCACGCCTTGACGAGACGCTTCGTCGGGTGGACTGAACCCGACCACCGAGCGGTCCGCGGGGCACGCTCGTCGATGGTTTCGGTGACCCGGCAGGGACCGGCTGTGCGCTTGCAGTGCCTCGTCTCTGAGATTGTTGCGGAGTGCCCGATCCCACCCACCCCCGCCCCCCGGGCTTCATCCGGTCGACCCTGAAGGAGCAGGCTCGGCTGGTGCAGATCAGGCCGCCCGCACCGCCGAAGCTTCTGTTCAGGGTCGGGCGCTGGTGGACGGCGACCGTGCTGCGGGAATCAGCGCCCCAGCTGGCGGTCGTGGGGATCTTCACCTACGGGCTGCTCCGGGTCCTGCGGATCCCGGGACGGATGTCTCGGCTGCTGCGGGTCGCGTCCGGCGCGGCCGTCGCCTGGGAGCTCCGCAACGCCTGGCTCGCCCACCGCAGCCTCGGCCGGATCGACGCGGCACTGGAGGATCTCGAGCCGGCCGCATCCGATGCGCCCCGCGTCCCCCGCAGCCACCTGGTCATCCCGCCGCTCATGTTCGTCGCCCGCGGGGTCCGTCGCGAACGCGGCCTCGTCTTCGCCGAGATCGACGGCGCGCGGCTCCGCCTCGACGTCTACCGCCCCGATGTCGATGACCCCGACCGTGGCGCCACCCGCCCCGCGGTGATCCAGGTTCACGGCGGGGGCTGGCTCGCCGGCTCCCGCTACGAGCAGGGGATTCCACTCCTCAATCACCTCGCCCAGGCCGGCTGGGTCGGCTTCAACATCGACTACCGGCTCAGCCCCGGGGCCACGTTCCCAGACCAGATAGTCGACGTGAAGCGGGCGATCGCCTGGGTTCGCGAGAACGCGGGAGAGCTCGGGATCGACCCGGAGATTATCTGCATCACCGGCGGCTCAGCCGGCGGGCATCTGACGGCCCTGGCCGGACTGACTGAGAACGCGCCTGAGTATCAGCCCGGATTCGAGGGATCCGACACCTCGCTCGCCGCCGTCGTTCCCTTCTACGGGGTCTACGACCTGACGAACTCCAACGGCTTCTACTACGAGGGGATGCGCGAGTGGGTGCTGGAGACCGTCGTCCTCAAGCGACGCTTCGCCGATGACCCGGGAGCGTTCCGGGCCGCCTCACCGAGCTTTCGCGTCCACGCCGAGGCGCCCCCGTTCCTGGTCATCCACGGCGAGCGCGACACGCTCGTACCGGTCGCCGACGCACGCGACTTCGTCGAGCGGCTTCGCGCCGTCTCCCGAAACCCCGTCCGCTACATCGAGCTCCCCGCCGCCGAACACGCCTTCGACCTGTGGCCCTCGGAGCGGACCGCAGGCGTCGCCGAGGGCATCGGGCGGTTCCTGACGGCGATCGCCAGGGCTCGGGTTATGGGGCCGGTGGAAACGCCGGACCCCACTGACCAGGCAGACGGCGTCAGGGTGCGGGAACTCGGATCCCGTTGAGGCGATCGGTGACCTCGAAGAGGTCACCCTGGCGGTAGAAGTCAACCGAGACCGGGTTGACGATTGCGCCGCGATCGGACTCGCAGCGCTCGATCCTCCGGCCCAGGACGTCGGCGGAGTTGACTCTCGCAGCGTTCGACGGCCGCGGGGTCGGCGACGTGTCGATCCAGTGGTTGAGTAGGAACAGCGGAGCGTCGGCGGCGCCGCGAAACGGCCGGCAACTCTCAGGAAGCTCGGCGGGCTCGATCAGCTGGCGCGGTTGGCGAAACAGAAACGGCGTCTCTTGGACGAGACGATCGTAGGCGCTGTGGTACCAGTCAGGACCGTCTCCTCCGTTGTTTTCGGCGAGGAACAGGACCCGCCCACCGGACTCGACCATTTCAGCCAGCGTCGGCAGAGGCTCGACCGAGCCACGGTAGATGAACCGGTCGAGCCCGGTTTGATCGGCGGCGGCGGCGATCGACTCGGGCCTGACGTAGTCCTCGACGATGATCACCAGCACCTCGTCGGGGTCGGCGGCCATGAAGTCGCGAATCTCACCGAACGACTCCTCGATTGGCACGGCTCCGACCTCGCAGAGGGTGTGACAAAGGTAGACGCCCCGCGGTCCGGTCGGCGGCGAGCTGAGGATGGATTTGCGGACGCGAAATGCCGCCGCCAGCGCCTCCGGGCTGAGCTGATCGGCCCCGCCCTTGGCCGCGCCGCCACCCTGCCCGCTGAGGTCGGTCAGGATCTTGCCGCTCTCGGTCGGCTGGCCGTAGTAGGCGTCGATCATCAGCCCCCTGATTCCGTCGCGAAGCTGATCGCCGATCCCGCGATCCTGCTGAGCGAAGAGATAGTCGGGGTCGTTGGCGGCCGACATCGAATTGTGGGTCATCGGGATCGCCACCTCGGTCAGCGACGCCTCGCACAGCTCGATCGATCCGTTGCAACCCTCGATCCTCAGAGGCGCCGGGTCCGGATCGAGACCGCCCGCCTCCAGGAAGACGAAGCCCCCGAGCACGATCAGCGCAGCGACGCCGAGCGCAGCTATCAATGTCCTACCTCCGCTCGCCGGCTCCCCCACGGCGCCGCGCATGTTCGTCACCCGGAACACCTCCACGGCGCCCGCGTATGCAATGTAGAGCCCGAACAGAACCGTGAGGAGCTCGACGAAGGTGTCCCCCGAGAAGACGATCAGCCCGCCGGCCAGGATGAGCGCGAGCGCCCAAGCGAGTCGCGGCCAGGGTTGCTCAGGGCGACCGAGTCCGGCCAGCGTGGGACGACGCGACGCGGGGGAATCGGGATCCCGGAGTGTGGCCGAGGATGCGGCGGCAATGACCGTGCCGGCCGCCGAGAATGCCAGCAGGGCGATCCCGAGTTGGCGGAAGAATGCATCCCAGATGGCCTTGGCGGCATCGCGTTCGCCGCCGGGTGCCAGGCGTTCGACCACAAGCACCTCGATCCCGCGAAGCAGGACGAAGCCGACGACGCCGGCCAGGAGGGCGGAGGCACCGAAGACGAGCACAACCCGGCGACGATTCGGCGCCAGCCAAATCGATCCGGCCATCGAAGCGACAGCAAGGACGAGCAGGATCCATCGCAGCGCGCGCAGATCGTCGGCGGCGGGAATCCCTGCCTCGGCGAGCGCAGGCAGGGATTGGGTCAACACCGAAACGTCCTCTCGCGCCGCGACCTCTGCCGCAAGCTGCGGGTTCGCCACCTCGAGCACGCCGCGAGCGGTCGCGCCGATGTCGAAGAGGGTCAGCGTCAGCGTGACGGAGTCACGGTCGAAGAGGCTGCGATGCAGATCGCGGACGGAAAGCGCGAACAGATCGGCAAACGCACCACTCCGGACCGTGGCGGAGAACGCTGCTTGCAGGAGCGGCTGGACGCCGACCAGATCGGGATGGGCACGAACGAGCCCGGCGGCAACACGGGTCCCGACCTCGTCCCCGACGGCCTCACTGCGGAGCGCTGAGGCGGCGCGGTCGGCGAATTGATCCTCGTCGAGGATCGCGTGCACGAAATAGCCGCTGATGGCGGCGGCGCAAAGAAGCAGAGCGGCAGCGGCGGCGAGGGCGGTCGACGCGACGTTCCCAGTTCGCCCGAGCGCCATCAAACTGAGCCTACACGCGGACCAGGTGAGCGGCGATCCGGGCGCCGGCAGGCCCGATCGACTAGCTTCCCCGCCCGATGGCAGTTCATATCGACGTCCCCACCCGTTCCGAGATCGAGGCCCTGCTCCGCGCAACGAATCCGGCATCCGTATCGATCTATCTCCCGATGACGCCAGGAACCGAGGACGCCGAGGCGGAGCGGATCGCTTTCAAGAATGCCGCCTCAACGGCGCTGGACGAGGTCGCGGGAATCGAGCTGGAACGAGGCGCGCTCGAGGATCTGCGCGAGGCTCTCGATGACCTGCACGACGACGATGGGTTCTGGCTCCATCAGTCACACAGCCTGGCCGTCTTCGCAACCCCGGAAGTGATCAGGACCTTCCGGCTTCCCAACCACCTCGAGGCATCCGTGAGCGTCGCCGACCGCTTTTTCGTCAAGCCGCTCTTCAGGGCCGTCACCTTCCCGCAGGCCGCCTTCGTCCTGGCGCTCGCCCAGGGCTCGGTGAAGCTGCTCGAGATCTCGGCCGCCTCCCCGCCGCACGAGGTCGCCGTCCCGGACATGCCCTCCGACGTCGCCGACGTCGCCGGCAAAACTTCGATCGGCGACCGCAGTCCGCGCGGAGCGCTCCAGGGCTCGGAGGGACAGAAGGTCCGGATGCGCCAGTACGCCCGCAAGATCGACGGGGCCCTGCGCTCGGTGCTGACCGGGAGGCTGCGGCCGCTGATCCTCGCGGCGACCCAGCCGATGGACGCGATCTACCGGTCGGTCAACACCTATCCCCACCTCGCCTCCGAGGGTCTGCGTGGAAACCCGGAGGCGGCCTCGGACGCCGGCCTCGCCACCGAGGCCCGCGAGGTGCTCGACGGAATCTATGCCGCGGAGCTGGCGGAACTGCGCGAGGTCTTCGAAGCCCGCTCCGCCCAGGGGCGAGGGGCCACGGAGATCGGTGACCTCGCCAGAGCGGCAACGTTCGGTGCCGTCGACACGGTGTTCGTCGACATCGAAACCGGACTCGCGGGCTCGATCGACGAGGAGACCGGCGAGGTCGCGCTGGACGAGGACGGCGAGGCCGAGGACGACTACGGGGTGATCGACGAGATCGCCCGGCGGACGTTTCTCACCGGCGGACGGGTCGTCGCCGTCAGGGGCGACGAGGTACCCGGCGGCGGCCCGGCGGCGGCGATCCTGCGCTATCCGGTCTGAGGTGTGCCGGGGCCGACGCCGTCAGGGGGTCTCGAAGGCCGTCGTGATCGAATGAATCGCCCGTGGACGGGTTGAGGGGGTTCGGTCGATGAGCGGGCCGGCGAGGGTCGGCGACCCTGGCCCCCGCCCGGCCTTCCCGGGGCCGACCGCGCTCTGGACCGATATTCGCAACGAGCGCGCGGTCAGGCGCCGGGCTTCGTTTCCCCCGGGTGAAAACGGATTCAGCCTCAGCAACACCTGGAGGTTCCGCCACGACGTCCTCAACGTGCTGCTTGAGTGCTACCAGCGGCATGGGCCGATTTTCGGGTTCCGGATCATGTTCGGCTACTACGTGGTGATGATCGGCCCCGAGGCCAACCACTTCATGCTCGTCTCGGGCCGTGAGAACTTCGCCTGGCGCAACGGCAGGATGGGCGATCTGCTGACGCTGATCGGCGACGGCCTGCTGACCACCGACGGCGCCTATCACGACGCCTCCAGAGAGATCCTGATGCCCGCCTTCCACCGTGACCGGGTGGTCTCGGCGGCAGGCGTGATGCAGGAGGAATCGACGGCGGCCTGTGAGCGGCTGGCGGTCGACGCGAGGACCGACCTGTATGCGTGGACGCGCGACCTGGCGATGCGGATCGCGATGCGGGCCCTGTTCGGGTTCGACCCGGATTCGGGACGGGCGAGCGAGATCGCTGAACGTTTCGAGAGCGGGCTGAGCTTCCACGCACGCGAGTTCCCGATGCAGTTGCTGTTCGGGCCGGGAACGCCCCTGGCCAAGCTGCAGCGCGATCGCGCCGCCCTCGAATCCCTCGTCGGCGCCGAGATCACCCGCCGTCGCGGCCGGGGTGAGGACGGCGAGGACATGCTCGGCTCGCTGATCGCCTCCACCGATGACGAGGGCCGGACGCTCACCGATGGACAGGTGCTCGATCACGTCCTCACCCTGCTCTTCGCCGGCCACGACACGACCACCTCGACCGTCAGCTTCCTGATCTACGAACTCGCGGGCAGCCCGGAGTGGTCGGACCGGCTGGCCGGCGAGCTGAGCAGCGTCTGCGGGGACCGCGACCCGAATGCCGAGGAGCTGTTCGGGAAGCTGCCGCTCCTGACCCGGGCCGTCGACGAGACCCTGCGGCTCTATCCCCCCGCCTGGATGGGGCCGCGCCAGTCGGTCCGCGACTTCGAGTTCAAGGGCGTGACGGCCCCCGCCGGCCTGCCCTGCTTCTACAGCTCCTGGGTCAGCCATCGGCTGCCCGAGGTGTTCGAGAATCCCGACCGCTTCGACCCCGACCGCTTCGAGCCGGAGCGGCGGGCCAGGTGGCCGCGTGGTGCGTACGTGCCGTTCGGGATGGGCCCACGGGTCTGTATCGGCAAGCGGTTCGGGTACACCGAGGTGCACGCGATCGCGGCAGCGTTGATCCGTCGTTTTCGCTTCGAGTTGCCCGCCCGACATGAGTTGAAGATCCTCCAGGCGCCGACGCTCTCGCCTCAGGGCGGCCTGCCGATCCGGCTCACGCCTCGCTAGTCGGATCACTTTGCGCGACTCGCAGGGCTCCGCCCCGCTCGGCTGCGCGGCTGCCCGGGAGTAGCCTGATCACCATCGGACCGGCAACGTAGCGAGGAGAGGGCAATGACTGGATTCGACGAGATCAAGCAGCGTCAGCGCCACATGTGGACCATCGGCGACTACGCGGCGATCGCGGAGATGATCGAGGGCGCGTCGGCTGCGGCCGTCGAGGGCGCCGGCATCGAGAGTGGCCACGAGGTCCTCGACGTGGCCACCGGGACCGGCAACGCGGCGCTCATCGCCGCCCGCCGCGGGGCTTCGGTGACCGGCCTGGATCTCACCCCGAAGCTGCTCGGGATCGCGGCCGAGCGCGCCGCGGAGGCCGGACTGGAACTCGAGTTGATCGAGGGCGACGCGGAGGATCTGCCGTTCGCCGACGATTCGTTCGATCGCGTGACCTCGGTGTTCGGGGTGATGTTCGCGCCGAATCAGCAGAAGGCTGCCGACGAACTGCGGCGCGTCTGCCGCCCGGGTGGGCGGATCGTGACCTGCGCGTGGACGCCGGCCGGGCTCAACGGCCTGATGTTCGGTCTGATCGGCGCCAGCTTGCCGCCGCCGCCCGAGGGCTTCCAGCCGCCGGTCCTCTGGGGGGCCGAGGACCGGATCCGGGAGCTCTTCGACGGTGCCGATGTCGAGTTCAGCACCCTGGAGGTGGCCTTCAAGGACGACTCCGTCGAGCGGTGGATGGATCGCAACGAGCGGATCCTCGGGCCGACGGTCATGGCGAAGGAGGTGCTCGAGCCCGCGGGTGATTGGGAGCCGTTGCGGGCGAAGCTGACCGCCCTCTACGCGGACGCCAACCAGGCCACCGACGGCGCCATGCACGTCGACGCCGAGTACCTGCTCGCGAGCATCTCGCCCCCGGCCTAGGCGCGGGGACCGGCCCGGCCGGAACCTGTCGCTAACGTTGTCGGGGTGAGCACGCCACCACCGGTCGCCACCACCTCCACGGTCGACGTTCTCGAGCGCGAGCACAAGACGCGCTCCCGCGCTCGGCCCGGCGGGATCGCCGTCGAGAAGGTCCAGGGCCGGCCGTTCCGGGAGCGCAAGCCGCGCTGGCTCAAGGTGCCGGCTCCGGGTGGGCCCAGGTACCGCGAGCTCAAGTCCCAGATCCAGAGCGAGGGCCTGCACACGGTCTGCGCGGAGGCGAACTGCCCCAACATCGGCGAGTGCTGGGAGCGCGGCACGGCCACGTTCATGATCCTCGGCGACACCTGCACGCGCCGCTGCGGATTCTGCAACGTCAACACGGGCAAGCCGACCTGGAACGACCCACTGGAGCCGGCCCGCGTGGCGCGGTCGGTCGCGCAGATGGGCCTCAAGCACGCGGTCATCACCTCGGTCGATCGCGACGACCTGCCCGACTACGGGGCGAGCGCCTTCGTCGGCGTGATCCGCTCGATCCGGATCCAGGCGCCCGGCTGCAAGGTCGAGGTCCTGACGCCGGACTTCCGCGGCCAGGAGATGCCGCTGGCGAAGGTGATCGCCGAGCGGCCCGACGTCTTCAACCACAACTGCGAGGTCGTTCCGCGGCTCTACCCGATGGCCCGACGCGGCTCCAGGTTCGAGCGTTCGGCGCGGGTCCTGAGGATGGCCAAGGAGATGGGCGGAGGGGACGTGATCACCAAGTCCGGGTTGATGGTCGGACTCGGGGAGAGCTTCGACGAGATGGTCGATACGTTCGGGATCCTGCGTGAGCACCGGGTCCAGGTCCTCACGGTCGGCCAGTACCTGCGACCGACGGAGCGCCACCTGCCGGTGGTCCGTTACTGGGAGCCCGAGGAGTTCGATGCCCTCGCCGTCGAGGCCCGCAAGATCGGCTTCGAGTCGGTTGCCGCCGGCCCACTCGTACGCTCGAGCTATCACGCCGACGAAAGCGCCCGCGAGGCGCTCGCAGCGCAGGCCCGCTGAGCCTTCCTCCTGACGGGCCTGCCGCCGATGGGCCAACCTACGATCTGTGATCCCGCTCAAGGACAACCTGACCTCCGGCCCGTTGCCGCGGGTCACGATCCTGCTGATCGTTGTCAACCTGTTCGTCCTGGGATGGCAGCTGACGCTCTCGGGCAACGACTCTTCGAGCCCTGAACTCGCCGCCGACCACGTCTCCAAACGCGACCAGGCGGCGATCGAGTTCGGCGCGATCCCATTCCGCTTGACCCACCCCGGCAGTGAGTGTGGGATCAGCTCGGAGGGCATTGTCTGCGGCCAGGATGGGCTGGTCGAGGCCGGTGGAACCGTTGGGACCGCGATCCCCGAGAACCTCACCCAGCCGCCATGGTGGCTGACTCCGCTCACTTCGATGTTCCTGCACGCCGACGTGCTCCACGTGGCCGTCACCATGCTGTTTCTGTGGATCTTCGGCGGGGCGGTCGAGGCGTTACTCGGCCGCGCTCGCTTCCTTGCGCTCTACCTGTCGGCCGGCTACGTGGCGGCTTACGCGCAGTCGTTTCTCGACCCGGCGGCCACCGGGCCGGTGATCGGCGCCGCCGGTGCGGTCGCGGGAGCGCTCGGGGCCTACGCGGTGCTGCGACCGCGCGGGCGGATCGTGAGCCTCAGCCTGGTCCCGTTCTTCGGCGGCCTGTTCGAGGTCCCGGCGTTCGCGCTGATCCTCGCCTGGTTCGGGCTGCTGTTGATCCCGGGGGTCGGCAACCTCGCCTCGACCGACATCGCCAGCGGCGGCACCGCCTATTTCGCGCACGTCGGTGGGTTCATCTTCGGCGCGGCGACCGTGCGGCTCTTCGCCCGCGGCCGGGAGTTGAGCAGCTCGGCCGATCCGCCGACCGCCCCCGGTGCCGTCGGAGTCGGGGCTTCCTGAGCGATGGAACGAAAGCGGCCCACCTCGACCATCGTCGGCGGGGTCTTCTTCCTGATCGTCTTCGGCGGGCTGACCGTCGTGGCGCTCTCGAGCGCCACGCTCAACTTCGCGACGATCCTGATCGCCGCCGTGTCGCTCTTCATCTTCGCCGCCGTGGTGCTGGCGCTCGTCGGTGTGATCCGCAACCCGCCGGAGGAGTGATCACGGGAGTACTCTCGATGGCACCAAACCAAGGAGGCCAGATGAGACTCTTGAAAAGCGCTGCATCGACTATCGGACTCGCGGCTCTGGCGGCCTCCATGGCCTGGCCGGCCCCTGCTCCTGCCGCCAACCTGGACACCTGCCAGGGGGTCAAGGTGACAATCACCAAGAACAAGAAGGGCGACCGGATCGGCAACGGCAAGGACGCCGTCTACGGCACCAACAAGCGAGACGTTGTCAACCTCGGCGGCGGCAACGACAAGCTGGACGGTGGCGGTGGCAACGACCTTGTTTGCGCCGGTCCGGGCGAGGATCTGCTGCTCGGCTCCGACGGCGACGACGAGCTCTACGGTGAGGGCGGCGACGACTTCAGCCGCGGCATCGCCCTCGGCGGGTTCGCCAACCCCCCGCGGGTGGTCGGCGGACCCGGCGATGACGAGCTTCACGGCGGCCCGGGAGACGACGCCGTCAACGGCAGCTCCGGGGACGACAAGATGTACGGCGAAGGTGCGAACGACCTCTTCAACGGCGGCAGCGGCTTCGACCTCTGCGACGGCGGCTCCGGCAAGGACAAGCAGAACGGAAGCTGCGACTCGCTGATCAGCGTGCCGTAGGCGTCGACGCCTAAGTGGCAGAAACCGGCTGTGGCAGCCGGTTTCTGACATCTCGGCGGGATGGAGCCAGTCGGAATCGAACCGACGACCTCCTGCTTGCAAAGCAGGCGCTCTAGCCAACTGAGCTATGGCCCCGTGGCCCAATTGTAAATCGGTGGCCAAGCCCCCGCACCTGTGCGAGGATGCGCGGAGGGCAGCCGTCAACCGGGAGGAAGAACCGATGGCCACCGAGACGCTGGAGGAACCCGCACCCGATCCGAGGGCGCGGCGCGCGCACGTATCCGACCTCGAGGTGGTCCGCCACCACTTCGACAAGGCCTGGGACAACCTCGGCCTGCGCGAGGACGCCCGCCAAATCTTCTGGGAGCCCTACCGCGAGGTCTCGGTGCAGATTCCGATCAAGGTGGCGGACGGGACGATGCGCGTCTTTCACGGGTTCCGGATCCAGCACAACGGGGCGCGCGGTCCGTACAAGGGCGGAATCCGCTTCCACCCTGAGGTCGACAACGACGAGGTTCGCTCGCTGGCGTCGATGATGAGCTGGAAGACCGCGGTCGTCGGCGTCCCGTTCGGCGGCGCCAAGGGCGGTGTCAACGTGGACCCGAACGAGCTGACCGAGGACGAACTCCAACACGTCGCCCGCTCATTGCTGGACAAGATCAGCAAGGTCCTCGGCCCCAACCGCGACATCCCCGCCCCCGACGTCGGCACGAACGCGCAGACGATGGCCTGGATGATGGACGAGTACGGGAAGCTCAACGGCCACACGCCGGCGTGCGTGACCGGCAAGCCGATCTCGCTCGAGGGCTCCTACGGCCGCGAGGCCGCGACCGGCCGGGGATGCGTCGTGATGTTCGAGGAGGCAGCATCCAAGCTCGGGCTGGACCCTAACGAGACCACCTTCACGGTTCAGGGGTTCGGCAATGTCGGCTCCTGGATCGCGCGGATCATGCAGGAGGAGGGCGCGAAGCTGGTCGGCGTCGCGGACGCGTTCGGCGCGATCCGCAGCGATGCGGGCATCGACGCCGAGGCGCTCACGACCCATGTCCACGTCGACGGGGGCAAGCTGGCCGAGTTCCCCGGCGCCGAGGCGATCGCCGCCGGCGACTTCTTCGAGATCCCCTGCGACGTCTTCTTCCCGGCGGCGCTCGGGGGCATGGTCCACGAGGACAACGCGGGGCTGCTCAAGTGCAGGTTGATGATCGAGGGGGCCAACAGCCCGACCTCGTTCGCCGCCGACGAGATCCTGATCGACAACGGCGTCTACGTCGTGCCCGACCTGATGGCCAACGCGGGCGGCGTCGTCGCCTCCTACTTCGAGTGGGTTCAGAACCTCCAGCATTTCCGCTGGGAGGAGGAGGCGGTCAACGACATGCTCCGCGGGATCATGCGCCGAACCTTCGGTGAGGTTGCCGAGCGCGCCGAGCACGGCAAGCAGTCCCTCCGCGACGCGGCCTTCGAGATCGGTATCGAGCGCGTCGTCGACGCCAGCCGTACGAGGGGCTACTTCAGCTAGGAACTGACGAGTTCCGGAGCCCCCAGACCAAGGACGTTGGAGGCAATGCGGCCGTGGGCCGACGAGGACGCCGAGCTGCGGCCTCCGGGACCGTCAGTCGTCGAAGTCGAAGTCCTTCGGGCCCTTTTGCTCGAACCAGAGGTCTTCGCCGTCGGGTGCGTCCTTGAGGAAGTCCGGGGTCTCCTCGAGCAGATCCTCGTCGCTCTCGTCATCTTCGACCCCCGCGTCCCCCGCGGGGGCGGCGCCGGGCTCGACCGTTTCGCCCGGCAGCTGATCGAACTCGATCGACTCCGGCTCCTCGACCGATCCGGGCACCTCCGGATCACCGGGCCCCGGCTCCTCGACCGGCGGGGCCGCCAGGGTCTCCAGCTCGGCGGATTCCTGCTCGGCAGCAAGGCTCGGAGCGGCCGCCTCGAGCTCTTCGGAAAGCGACGCAACCTCAGGCGCGGGGTGGTCGACGGTGTCCTCGAGCTCGGAGTGCTCCATCCGCGCCTGCTCGGCGGGAGTGGTCCCGTCGCCGAGATCGATCTCCCCAAGATCAACGTCCTCGACGTCGAAGATCGCCCCCTCCGGAGCCTCGGGGATCGGCTGCTCGACCGATTCGGGCTCGGCGGCGGCGGGCTCGGCGGGCGGCGGGGACGCGGCGGCGGCCTCGGGGGCGCCGGACGCTGGGTCCCCGGCGGCGAGCCAGTCGTCGGAATCACCCTTGCCGGCCTCGGCGTTCGACGGCGCCTCGGCGTCAGCGGTTGCTGCGGGCTCCTCTCCGGTCTCGAACTCTGGATCGCCGGGCCTGGTGGCCGGCCCGAACGCCTCCTGTTCGAGTCGATCGAGGTCCGTGCTCGGCGCCCCGTGCTGGCGCTTCAGTTCAAGATGCTGGCGGATAGCGTCGTCGAGAATTCCCATGAACCTGAAGGGTTGCAGATGGCGCGCCCTCTGGTGGGGCGTGCCGAACGTGGCCTTGCTTCGCCGCCGGAGTCAGTTCCCCTGCGCATCGCGGCGGTCGCCGCCGGGGGTCGCCTCGACCCGGTTCTTCCCCAGTCGCTTCGCCTCGTAGAGCGCGCGGTCGGCGGCCGCGATCAGATCGCGGCCGGCGGATCCATCGGCCGGCCCGGTGGCAACCCCGAGGCTGACGGTCACCCCGATCGTCACCCCCTCGCTCTCGGCGGGAACCGCGATCTCGTCGATCCTCTTGCGCAGCCGCTCCGCCACCTCCATCGCGCCCTCCCGGGGCGTACCCGGGAGCGCCAGGACGAACTCCTCACCGCCGAATCGCGCGACCTCGTCGATCTCGCGCGACTCGCTCCGAAGCACGTCGGCGACCGCGACCAGCACCCGGTCGCCCTGCAGGTGCCCGTGGGTGTCGTTGACGGCCTTGAAGTTGTCGATGTCAAGCAGGACCAGGGAAAGCTCACCCTCGTAGCGCTGCAGCCGAGCCGCCTCGCGCTCGATCCAATCGCTGAAATGACGATGGTTGGAGATGCCGGTCAGGTCGTCGGTGACGGCCTGCCGGGCGACCACCTCGTGGAGTTCGGCGTTCTCGATCGAGATCCTGGTCTGGCGGATCAGGTAACTGAGGACCTGTGCTTCGGCCTCCGTGAAGGCCGGGCCCGAACGTGCCACGGCCATCGTGCAGAGCACCTGATCGGGATCGCCGCCGTCGATCATCGCCTGGGCGATAGCGTGGTGATTCGCCGAATTGATGCTCGCCGGAGCGGCCCGCTCGAGCGCCGCATCCCCGGCCCGCTCGAGGACGGAAACGAGGTGCGCCGGCTTGCGCTCGGTGGTCAGCACGCGGCTCCCGCGATCACGCTCGAGCAGAACGACGCGGCCGCAATCGGCGTTGCAAGCCGCGACCACCGTCTCGATCGCGATCTCCAAGAGCGCAACGCGGTCGAGCCCGGAGGCAAAGGCCTCACCCAACCTCCGCACCGATTCGTCGAGTTGCTGGCGCTGGTGCTGCAGCTCGCCCATCTGAGAGTTGAGCTGCTCGCTCATCCGGTTGATCTCACGAGCGAGGCCCGCCATCTCGTCGGACCCTTCGACCGGGATCGGCTCGCTGAAGTCGCCGGAGCCGATCCGACGGGCCGCCGAGAGCATTTCGGCGATCCGGTTTCGCAGGTTCCGGAGCAGCAGGACGATGAGCAGCAGCGCGGCGATCAGAAAGACGACCAGTACCGCGGTCAGCGCTGGTATCGAGCCGATGAGGTTGGACCGTGACGGCGCGACGAGCACCAACTGCGCCCCCGCGGAGCTCTCCAGGGGGACCGAGGCCGCCCGCACCGTGCCGCTGGGAATCTCGAGGTCGAACGGCTCCTCGGTTTGCTCGGGTATCTGCGCTCGCTCGAGCGGGATCGTCGAGCTGAGCACGGCCTCCTGGTCGATCAATGCCGCCTCGCGGGAGGTCAGGTTCCCGACCCGGTGCAGGAAGCGCTCGGTGACCAGGACCGTCACCCGAACCTCACCGATCACCTCTCCGCCCCCTCGCACCTGGTTGGTGCTCGCGGCCAGTGAATTGCTCGGCCCCGCCTGGGCGAGGATCCCCCCGTCGGCGTCGCGAATCGTGACCTGAGCGACCACCGGGCTCCTCATCTCCTGTTGGGCGATCGTGACAAGCCGATCCTGATTGCCGTTGCGCAAGGCCGGCGCAGCTTCCCGGCTGATCCGCTCGGCCTCCCCCGGAGCCACGCGCATCGCCTGCCCGTAGATCGCGTTCGCCGTCTGCAGGCTCGCCGCGAGCCTGGCGTCGGCCTCCTTGGCAGACGACTCGCCGCTGACCTTGATCAGCAGGATCGCCAGCAGAGTCACGGGAAGCAACACCGCGGCGACGAAGAAGAGGGTCAGCTTGCGGCGAAGGCTCATTCCGGGACAGTCTGACCTGCCGCCCCAAGAGTCGCGAGCGGGCGGGCGGGCAAGTATTCTCCGCACGGCGGGAAGCGACACCGCACTTGGGGCTATAGCTCAGCTGGAAGAGCGCCTGGATCGCACCCAGGAGGTCGCCGGTTCGAGCCCGGCTAGCTCCACTGGGAAGAACGGTTAGATCACGTTCGAACCATAAGTAGACCTACTTACTGCCCACAGACGGCGCGGACCTCAGCGTCGCGACCGCTGCAACCCGTCGCGAACCCGCGCACTTCGAGCGCAGCGGCCGCCGAGGAGGTCTCGAAGTCGACGGACCATCCCCCGTCGCCTCGCTGCGAGCTGGCCACCGGATGAGATCTTCCGCGATGACGGCTTCGTCGGACAGTTGCCTGACGGTCGCCCCGTGCCAAAGCTGAGATCAAGGGGGCGAAGCGCCCCCAGCAAAGATAGCCCGAGGAACTGTCGATTACTCTTGACGCTCATCGCGGTCTGTACAAAGGAGCCCAGATGCGAAGCGTCGTCCTCTATCACCTGCAGTCCCTCGACGGTGTCGGCGAAGAGCCCGGCGACTGGATGGACGATAGTGGCCTTCAGATCTTCGAGAACCTCGGCTCGATCATCGAGGGCCAGGACGACATCCTGCTCGGCCGCGGTACCTATGATTACTGGGTTGACTTCTGGCCGGATGCCGACATTGAGCCGTTCGCGAGCTTCATCAACGCCACGCCCAAGCACGTCTTCACCAGCAGACCGCTGACGGGCGAGTGGGAGAACGCGATCGCTGTCGGAGAGCCAGCGATCGACTACGTAGCCAAGCTGAAGCGCGGTGGCGGTGGCGACATCGGCATCCACGGAAGCATCGGTCTGTCGCGCTCCCTACTCGAGGCCGACCTAGTCGACGAGCTGCGGCTGGTGGTGGCGCCGGCGGTGGCAAGCGAGGGCCGCAGAATCTTCACCGGACAAGACGGCGGTGGCCTTCGCAAGCTCGAGCTTCGCGGCAACGCGGTATCAGACGGCGGCTCGCTGCTGCTCTGGTATCGATATCTCTAGCCCCAGGCGTCGGCTCGGGGTCGTCCAGCATCAGCGGAGCATCGCTTGATTGCTTCGGTGCCCAAGGCTTGAACGGCTCCGCGTAGCATGCGACGGACCAGGCAAGTGCGACCTCTTCGGTATTCCATCAACATCACATTGGACGGGTGCTGCGATCACCGTGCAGGCACGCCGGACGAAGAGACACATCATCACGCGGCGAACACTCTCGCTCAAGCCGATGCTCTCCTCTTCGGCCGGGTGACTTACGAGATGATGGAGTCAGCCTGGCGACCGAGTTGGCAGATGGACTCGATGCCGGACTGGACGGCCCCTTTCGCCAGGACGATCGACGCGAAGAGGAAGTACGTCGTGTCGAGCACCCTAGACCGGGTCGATTGGAACGCGGAGCTCGTACGCGGGGATCTGGGGGAAGCCGTCGAGGAGCTGAAGCGGGAACCGGGCAAAGGGCTGTTCGTGGGAGGCGTGACGCTTCCGCTGGCGCTAGCGGAGCTGGGGTTGATCGACGAGTACGAGTTCGTGGTGCATCCCAGACTGGCCGGCCACGGGCCCACGTTGTTCGCGGGGCTGTCGAAGTACGTCGACTTGAGGCTGGTGAGCCGGCTGGAGTTCGGCTCTGGAGCGGTTGCGATGCGATACGAGCCGAGGAACCCCTAGAGACCACTCGGGGAGCGGGGCTCAGCTCCCGATCAGCGAAACCAGCCGCCTGACGAAGGCCGGATTCGAGAATAGACCTGCTAGCCCGGGGGCGGCTGGGGATCGGACACAGCCTCCGGGGGCAGTCGCCATTGGGCACCAGCCCAATCCTGGTGCCCAAATCCAACCCAATCCGAGGTAATCCACGGGTATCCGCGTTGGAGCAGTGGGCGCCTCCCCTGACCACGAACCGCTTGCTAGAGCCGCTTCCCTAGCCGCGGACCTCCCAACACCTCCCCGCATCGCACCCAGGAGGTCGCCGGTTCGAGCCCGGCTAGCTCCACTCCCGGAACAGCGGTCGTAACCTATATCTAGAGGTACCTGTCGGGGTTCAGGGACTGCTTGCTAGTTCGGTAACTCGGAGGTAGGCTGATACCGATGCTGGTCAGCTTCCAGATGCTGCCCGAGCAGCCGGCGCAGGAGTTGCTCGAAGCATGCGAGCTCGCCGACAAGCTTGGCTACCACGCCTGCTACAGCGCCGACGAGATCTACCACAAGGATCCCTGGCTGCTGTTCGCCGCACTCGCGCAACGCACCGAGCGGATTCGCCTCGGCCCCTGCGTAGCGCCGATCTATATGCGGGAGCCGACCTATATCGCTCAACTGGCCGCCACACTCGACGAGTTGAGCGACGGTCGGGCCGAGGTCGTTTACGGGATCGGGAACATCGCGATGCTCGAGCAGTACGGAGTCGAGTGGCGCGGAACGCGACCGATGGCTCGCCTGCGCGAGGCTCACCAGGTCATGCGCACAGTCCTGGACGAGGGTTCGATCGACTTCGAGGGCGATTTCTACAGCTACACGGGCGTGACGACCGCAGCTCGGCCCGTCCAGGAGCACCTGCCCCTGAAGATCGGGGCGATGGGCGGTCCCAGGTCGATGGAAGTCGCCGGCGAGATCGCCGACGGCCTAATCACCGCAGCCGCCTACTCGACCAATGCTTTGGGATATGCGGCGGAACATTTTGAGGTCGGTGCTAAGCGGGCTGACCGCAGCATTGCTGATCTCGATCTCGGCGATTCCCTGCTCGGGGCGATTGCGGCTGACGGCGAGGCCGCCCGTCGCGCCGGACGAGTCGTGGCGGCTTTCTACATCCCGTCGATGCCGCCGGCGCTCCTCGAACGCCACGGAATCGACCCGGACCAGGTGAGACAGGTCACTGATGCCTTCGCAGCAGGCGATGTTCAAGCAGCGCTTAAATCGACTCCCGAGGAGGTCGCCGACCGGATCATGGTTGCCGGAACTCCCGGCGACTGGGTGGAGTGGCTAACGAAGACCTACGCCCCGATGGGCTACAACCATGCCCTGGTGTCGTTCGCGGATCCATTTACGTTGAAGGCCTGGGCGGGGATCGAGTTCGAGGGGTTGCCGAACTTGAAGGAGCAAGTTCGGATCTTCGGCGAGCAAGTTCTCCCAGAAGTCGTGGGCCTCCGAGTCGGCACAGAGGAGAGGTAACAGCCGAGGCCGGGGTACCAGCCGGGGTACCAAACTGAGCGAATCTCAGGTGACCTCACCTGACCCGAGATCACCTCACAGGCACGAGATCACCTGACAAGCCGCGGGGAGTCGAGATCGCACCCAGGAGGTCGCCGGTTCGAGCCCGGCTAGCTCCACTTCTCGGAAGGCCGAAGGGGAGCCGACTCGGGATCGGTCGAAACCCAGAAGCGGGCAGTGGCGCCAGCCGGGCCTCTCAAGGTCACCGCGCCATACTGCAATTTGCAATTGGAGGCAAGGCGTGCGTCTTGCTCGCAACGACGTAGGGTAAGGAACGGGGTTCCGAATGAACACAAGCCAAGAGTCCGACGGTGCAACCCGGGTGGCTTACATCCTCGGGGTGCCATTGGCCGACGACGTAGTGCGCCAATGGCCGCAGATGGGCGAGATCGTACGCACGAGCAGGCTAGTTGCCGACGTGGAGGGCAACTTCCCGGAGCTCACGCTGGAAGTCGGTAGGCGCCTGCAGCTCGACGACGCAATCGTGGTCGAGTGGACCTGCAATTACGGCGACGGGCGTCTGTACCGGAACGTGACAATTGGAGAGCTTGAAGATGGCCAAGCGGTGAAGGTCACCGATTACTGGGGTGAGCCGACGGACACGCCTGAGTGGCGTAGGCCGCTGACCGATCGACTGGATATGCCCGGCGCTGACGGAATCTGGCCGGACAACGGCCAACTCGGCCATTACTAGGGCGCCGCTCACTGACGATTTCATTGGGCACCTACCCGTTCTGGTGCCCAAATCCAACCCAATCCCCGGTAATCCACGGGTATCCGCGTTGGAGCGGCGGGCATGACTCCAGACGACGAACCGCTTACTCGAGGCGCTTCCCTAGCCTCGAGTGCTTCAACCCCTCCCCGCATCGCACCCAGGAGGTCGCCGGTTCGAGCCCGGCTAGCTCCACCTCAATGGTTGCTTGCTTACAAGGACGCAGGCACCCTGGCTCAAGTGCTGCTTTTCGCGCCGAGCGGTCGTTCCTGACGATACGGACGGCTAGGGCTGTGCGTCCAGAGCAGCAGCCGTCTACGAAGCCGCGGTTCTGTGTTTACGCTCAGCCAATCCATATGCATCCGGAACCCTCGACCAGTCGCGATGATTACCCGAACCGGTGGCGGATTCAGGTGCGTGGACACCCAGCGCGCGTCAAGGACATCCGCTGGAGGGAGGCCATACGCGACGCCGTGAAGGCGACCTATCCGCAGGCCCCTTTCACTGCGCCGCCCTTGGAAACCAAGTTCGACGTCGAGGTGATCTTCCGAATGACTCCTGAGGATCTGGCTAGACCGGCCTTCGACCTCGACAACTTCGCCAAGCCTGTCCTCGACACACTCTTCACCTCGCAGAACGTCTCGCGAGACTCACCGGCGTGCTTCTCCCGGGTGAACGACACGTGGGTGTTCCGGCTCGTCCTTGAGAAGGTCGGAGTGGAGACTCCGCAGGACCAGGGTGCGGACATCACGGTCACTTGGCACCCACCGGGTACCCCGGATCTCAGCACTGCTTCGGCTTCTCCCTCCGCGTGAATGGAGCACTCAACGTGCGTTGCGCATCGCCGCCGTGAGTTCGGCCTGAAATCAGCGGTTCGACAGTTGTCCCGCTAGCCCCATCGGAATAGTTGCTTGCTTCGGGCAGGCGCCCAACACTGCCGCTCTGGCCGCTGTACCTGAGTAGGAGCTGCGGAACGGCCAGAACGCGACTCCTGGCCTACTCCGACAGCCCGGCGGCTGCGAGGGCGGCTGCTCGTTCTTGGAACATCCTCGCCCGGACAACTTTGAGGTCGTCCGCGAACCAGAAGACGAAGACAAAGTGGAGTTCGATCTCCACGCCGCTTGCGAGGCCGCGGCCCTTCCCAAGCATCCCGACGACGATGCCGCCGTTCTTGCCTTCCACGATCTCGTCGATCTCAGAATGAAAGGTCTCCCAAGCCGCGAGGAAGTCGGACCACCACTTTTGCGCCCCAGCCAAACCCCGGTAAACATCCTGCGCTCCGAGGAACCCCTCGCTCATATCCCACTCCACTTCGGGGCCGATTGTGGCGAGCCATGCGTCAAGGTCGCGCCGGTTGAAAGCGACCACCATCTCCGACAGGATCTCCACGCTCTCCTGCGACATCGTCTACTCCGACAGCCCGGCGGCTTCGAGTGCCTGGCCCTCTGTGAGGAAGGTCCGCAGTTCGATGAATGCCTTGTCCCGCACCGTAAATACGAAGGTGAAATCAGCCTGCACGTCGACTCCGCTCTCTTTGCCGCGACCACGTTCGCGGATGCCGACGACTACGTGGTCGCCGGGATCGGCAACTACACCTCGGACCTCAAAGCGGTAGTCGTCCCATTGCTGCGGCCAGTAGGCGAATGCTTCCAGCACCCCTTCTCGTCCGTGCCCTTGCGACGGGACGCCCGGCAACTCCTGGGCTTGCGTGATGGTGACGTCGTCGGCGCACATCTGCAGAACAGCTTCGATGTCCCCTCGGGTAAAGGCATCGAATGCTTGGAGCACCAAGTCCACGTTCTCCTGCGACATCGCCTACGAGTATCTCGCTTTGGCCCTGAACCGGCTGAGTAGGAGCTCTGGAACGGCCAGAACGCCGTTAACTGGCCTACTCCGACAACCCGGCGGCTTCGAGGGCTTCCTCTCTGTTTCGGAAGGCCTGCTCCCGCACGATCAGCTCATCCCTGAGAGTGAACACGAAGGCAAACTGGTCATTCGAGGCGATCTGGCTCGCCGCCCCGGCCCCCACAGGTTCAACGACCGCCACCACCTTGTCCCCTACGTCGATCAGCTCTACGGGGGCCACGTCATAGCCGGCCATGGTCTTCTGGTTCTCCTCGAAGATCAGGCGCAGGGACTCCCTGCCGTGGTGGGTCCCCAGGAGCAGCGTCTCGAACACAGCCTCCGGGTCGTAGAGCTCGATCATCGTCTCTACGTCGCCACGGTTGTGTGCCGCGAAGCCCTCCTTGATCTTCTCCACGTTCTCCTGCGACATCGCCCGGGCAGTATCGCGCCTCCGGGAGCAGTCGCCATTGGGCACCAACCCCGTTTCGGTGCCCAAATCCAACCCAAACCCCGGTAATCCACGGGTACCGCGCTGAGCGTAGGACGAGCCCTCGGACCACGAACCGCTTAGTAGAGCCAACTCCCTGGCCTCAAACCTTCTAGGGGCTCCCCGCATCGCACCCAGGAGGTCGCCGGTTCGAGCCCGGCTGGCTCCATCACTTGGAACCCCAGAGGCGAGCCGTTCGCCGATTTGCGCCCGAAGTGTCGCGCACACTGACTAGCCCCTTGTCAACCCGACCACAGCCTTCTGCACGGTTAGGCCTCCGGCACCTACTCAGTCGGTTCAGGGCCTAAGCGAGATACTGCACAGACGATGTCGCAGGAGAACGTGGACCTCATCAGACAGGGCTACAGGTACTGGAAGGCCACTGGTGAGGTCAACGCGCATCCTGACCTGGTCTGGGATGTGACCAGACTCGGCTGGCCTGGCCAGCAGATCTATTCCGGACCTGACGGAGCTAACCGGTTCAACGCAGAGTGGGCGGATGCTTGGGATGACTGGGAGGTCGAGCTCGAGGACTGCCTTGACTTCGGGGAGCGAGTAGTAGCCATCGTCAATCAGCGGGGACGTTCGAAGGTAACCGGGATTCCCGTCGACATGCACTTCGCTCAGGTGTGGTCGCTCCGCGACGGACTGGCGTTCAGGATGAAGATGTACGCGAGCGTCGAGGAAGCCCTCGAAGACGCCGAGCTGTCGGAGTAGGCAGTTCTGGGCTTGCAGTAGCTCCTACTCAGCCGGTTCAGGGCCAAAGCGCGATACTGCGCGGGCGATGTCGGAGGAGAACGTGAAGGCGCTGCAGCCGGTCTACGAGGAGTGGAGCAGAGGCAACCTTCGTCCCACTACCGACGTGTATGGGCCTGACACGGAGTGGGGCTGGTCGGACGAGTTTCCGGACATCCACGGGGTCCACCGCGAACCAGAGTCGAGAAGCAACCGGATGCTGGAGTGGCTTCGTGAGTGGGAGGACTTCCATATAGAGGCCGAGGAGTACATCCCGGTGGGCGAGGTCGTGGTCGTCCTCTGCCGCACCACGGGACGCGGCAAGGAGAGCGGAGCTGTCGTCGACTCCCTGCAGGGCCACGTCTGGACCATGAGGAATGGAAGGGCAGTTCGCCTGGAGATTTTCTCCAGCCGGAGCAAGGCCCTCGAAGCCGCCGGGCTGTAGGAGTAGGCCGGTAAACGGCGTTCTGGCCGTTCCAGAGCTCCCACTCAGCCGATTTAGGGCCAGAGCGGGATACTGTGAGCGGGCGATGTCGGAAGAGAACGTGGAGGTCTGCAAGCGAGCCCTCGAGGCGTTCGCTGTTCATCGGGACACGGAGGCGGGCCTCGTGTACACCGCCTCCGAGGTGGTGCTCCGGTCGGCAATCATCGGCGGCGCCGAGGGGAATATCTACCGAGGTCACGATGGCATTCGCGAGTGGATGGCCGAAACCGACGGAGCCTTCAGGGATCTGCAGTTCGAGTTCGGGGAGTTTCGAGACCTCGGCGACACCGTGTTGATCATCGGCCGGATGCAAGCCCGTGGCCGGGAGAGCGGAGTCGAGGTTGATTCCGAGATGGCATGGCTCTTTACCTTTCGAGGCGACAAGATCGCGAACGTGCGGGGGTACCTCAATCCTCAGGATGCCCTCGAAGCCGTCGGGCTGTCGGAGTAGGCGATGTCGCAGGAGAACGTGGAGATCGTGCGCGATTTCTGGGAGGTGCTTGGGCGGGTGTTCGATGAATACTGGGCCAACCCGGAGGTACCACTAAGTCAGTCGCCGCTTGCAGAGCAAGTTTTCGATCTGGTCGATCCCGACGCCGAATGGAAGCTGCCTGTTGGCAACCCATCGCGCATGGCCGCGAGCAGTGGCTGCGTGCGGTGGACGATTTCCTTGAAGCGTTCGACTACTGGCATCCCAAGGTCGAGGAGGTCACCGACGCGGGGAAAGACAAGGTTCTGGTTGTGGTGCGGGTATCGATCCGCGGCAAGGGCAGCGGGGTCTCTGTCTCGCAGCAGATATTCGAGGTGGTTACCGTCCGCGAGGGCAAGATCGCTCGAATGATCGAATACACCGACCGAGCAGAAGCCCTCGAAGCCGCTGGGCTGTCGGGGTAGGCGTTGTAGATTCGATGACATGAGCCAGCAAGAGAACGTCGACGCGGCACGCAGGTTGGCTGAGGCGATCGAGCGTGGGGATCTTGAGGACGCGGCAAATGAACTCGCCGACGAGGTCGAGATCGACGACACGGACATACCCGACGCGGGGCGCGATTCTTTCTACACGTGGATGGGTCGCTGGAACGACGGTTGGGAAAGCTGGCGAACGGAGGGGAATGAATTCGTTCCGGTCGACGAGGACAAGGTGCTCTCCACCTTTCGCATGATTGCCAAGGGCAAGGGCAGCGGCATAGAGTTGGGGCGCGACGACGCCATCCTCGTCGAGTTACGCGACGGCAAGATCACTCGGATCGGCTACTACAACGACCAGGCACAGGCGCGCCAAGCCGCCGGCCTCGATCCCGCTTAGGGAGCCCGCTAACTCCTAGGTTGCCGGAACGCTCGTTCCGGCAACGTCGTACGCCCGGACGGTCTTCCCCTGCCGCATCTCCAAGACGTTGACGACCCGGAAACGAAAGTCCAACCCGCTGGTGGTCCCGTGAGCGACGATCTCACCAATCATCACTACGTGGTCCCCGGCGTCGATGAACTCCTGCACGTTGATTCTGAAGTCTCCGAACTGTTCAACGAGTTGCTCGTTCCAGAACCGATCTCTCACCTCGTCCCGGCCCCGGTAGACCGTGCGGTCGGGAAACTGCGTTATCTGGTGCCATTCGATGTCAGGATCGAGTGTCTCCAGCGCGGCGTCAAAATCGCGGCGATTGAACGCCGCGTAAGCGCCTCTGGCTATCTCCACGTTCTCCCGTGACATCGCCCACTCAGTATCGCGCGGCAGGGGGAGAGTCGCTGACACGTGGCGGCTTCTCGTTGTGTGCGGTGCAGGATCGGTCGTAATCTGGCTGTCGTGGCAATTCCGGCGTGCAGCGAGTGTGGTGTGGAGAATCCGGGCCAGACCAGGTTCTGCGTCCGCTGCGGCGCAGATCAGGCGATCGCGTGTCCGAGCTGCGGCGCGCCGGGCCTGCCGGGTGCCCGATTCTGTGGCGAGTGCGGAACCGCGTTTGGCGCACCCGCTCCGGAGGTGCCGAATCTGAGCGAGGAACGACGGCGGGCGACCGTGCTGTTCGCCGATCTTTCGGGCTACACGACGATCGCCGAGCGCCTGGACCCTGAGGACACCAAGGCGCTGGTCGACGGCGCCCTCAGGCGCCTGAGCCGGGAGGTGACCGAGCGAGAGGGTCACGTCGATAAGTACATCGGCGACAACGTCATGGCCGTCTTCGGCGCGCCGGTCGCGCACGAGGACGACCCCGAGCGCGCGGTCAGAGCCGGCCTTGCAATGCAGGGGGCGATGGACGAGATCAACGCCGAGATAGCTGCTCGGGAAGCGACGAGGGACGTCGAGCTGGCGCTGCGGGTCGGTATCAACTCCGGGGACGTGCTCGCCGGCCGCATGGGCGATCAGTACACGGTGATTGGCGATGCCGTCAACGTAGCGGCACGTCTGCAGGCCGCAAGCCGGGTGGGTGCGGTCACGGTCGGCGGGTCGACCCACAGGTCGACCGCAGGTGCGATCGAGTACCGCGACCTCGAGCCCCTGGCCCTGAAGGGAAAGTCACAGGCAATCCCAGCCTGGGAGGCCGTGGGCGTGATCGACGAGGCGTCCCAGCCCGAGTCGCGCCCCGCCGCACCACTGGTCGGCCGCGACGAGGAGCTCGCCCTTCTGCTGACGCTGTTCGATCGCGCCGTCCGCGAGTCGCGGCCCTATCTCGTCACGGTCTTCGGGCAGGCGGGCGTGGGGAAGTCAAGACTGTTGAACGAGCTCGGGGCGGCGCTGGGGAGTCGAACCGACTCCGTCGACACGTTGGTTGGACGCTCGCCGGCCTACGGAACGATCACGACGTACGCGGCCATGGGGGAGATTCTACGAGAGCGGTTCGGGATCTCACGCGCCGAGGCGCCGGACGTCGGTGTCACAAAGCTGGTCGCCGGCATCGAGGGCCTCTCGGATAACGAGGAGGCGGTCGACGCCCCGCGCACGGCGGCTCAGATTGTCAGGATCCTTGGAATCGACAGCAGCGACGAGGTCGGCGATGACCTCGATCCCGAGCAGGTCCGCGAACGGTTCTTCGGGGCCGTTCGTCTGTTACTGCAGCTACTCAGCGAGAGATCCCCTGTCGTTCTGGCGCTCGAGGACATCCACTGGGCCGACGAGGGGATGCTGGATCTGATCGAGCACCTGGCGGGCTGGGGGCGCGGCCCGATGCTGATCGTCTGCCTGGCGCGAGATGAACTGCTGGAGCGGCGGCCGACCTGGGGGGGCGGCCGGCGAAACGCGACGACGATCTCGCTCGACCCCCTCTCGGCCCAGGAAGCGGAGGTCCTCGTCCGATCCCTGCTGGCCGGGCAAGAGGGCGGCCGCGAACTGGCCGAGGAGGTGGCTGGCCGGTCCGGCGGCAATCCGCTGTTCGCCGAGGAGATGGTCAATCGACTTCGCGAGGAGGAAAACAGCGACGTCGGGGAACTTCCCGACAGCGTTCACGCCGTGCTGGCAGCCCGCCTCGATGCGCTGGGATCCGACGAGCGCAGGCTGCTGCAGGCCGCATCGGTGATCGGTCAGAGTTTCTGGGACGAGGTCCTCAGCGAGCTCACGGGAGGAGGTCCCGTCGGCCCTACGCTTGCGGCGCTCGTCGATAAGGACCTGCTGACCCCATCGACGGCCAGCCGGGTCGTCGGTGAGCGGGAGTTCGCGTTCAAGCACGCGCTCGTTCGGGACGTGGCGTACGCCGCTCTTCCGCGCGCGGTCCGCGCACGCCAACACCTCGAGCTCGCCGGCATCATCGAAGGCCGGCTCGGAGCCAACCGGGAAGGGGTCGCCGGCCTGCTCGCCGAACACCACGGCAGAGCCGCAACGCTTGCCGAGCAGGCCAACTTCCCGGCTGAGGAGCTGCTGCGGATGCGAATCGGCGCAGCTCGCGCCTTCGAGGCGGCAGGGGACGCTGCTGCAGCCATGTACTCCAACGCGGAGGCCCTCGCGCAATACGAGAGCGCGTTGAGCCTGCCCGCCGGCCTCGAGCCGGCCGATCGGGCTCGGATCGAGGAGAGCCGCGGAGATACGGCGTTCCGCTCGGGACACATCGACGCGGCGCTCGAGAGCTGGACGCGCGCGCTCGGGTTCTACGAGGACGGCGAAAGTCGTGCAAGGGCGGGAGAGCTACACAGAAAGATCGGCTCGGGCTATTGGCACAAGGCGAACCGGGAATCGTCGATCGCCCACTTTCAGCAGGGGATCGACCTGCTCAAGGACGGCGACCCCTGCCGAGAGCTGGTCGAGCTCTATGAGGAAGCGGCCTCCCTCTACGTCGAGACCGGCGACAACATGCTCGCGATCTATGCAGCCGAGAAAGCTCAGCGCCTTGCGGATGCGCTGGGGCAGTCGGCAACCGCCAGTCGCGCCCACCTGACCTTCGGGCGGGTCTTCGGCCGCATCGGCGACCTCGAACAGGCGAGGCAGAGCTTCGAACGGGCAGTCGAGATCGCAAGGCAGGCCAGCCCCGCTGACACGGTCAGGGCGCTGCAGGCCCTCGGCCGTCACCTCGAGTTTGCTGAGGCCGACTACCCGGCGGCGGTCGCGGCGTGTGAGGAGGCGCTGACTCTCGCCGACCAGGTCGGCGACGTGCCTGCTGCGATCGAGTTGCAGGGCGCCCTTGGGCAGCTCGCCGTTCATCCCGCATGCTGGTCGGAAGTCGACGAGCGCGCCGCCACCGCCGCCAGGCTCTCCGAGCGTGAGGGGCTCACGGGGCAGCTATGCCTCCCGTTGCTGCTGCAGGGAATCTCCGCCTGGCGCCTGGGTGATTGGGAAACCGCAGAAGCCCGCCTTCAAAGTTCGCGAGAACTGGCTGAAGCCGGGGGGCGCTCGGAGGCCGCATTCACCGCCCTGCTGTGGAGCAGCGCATGCAAGCGCGACCGCGGCGACTTCCGAGGCGCGTGTGACGCGCTCGCTGAAGCGGAGACCGTCAGCGACAGCGCCGGGCTCATTGCTCAGTCCGCTGAAGCGATCGGCACCCGAGCCGTCGTCCTGGTCTTGGACGGCAGACGAGACGAAGCCGGGGTGGCCTCCCGGTCCGTGGAGGAGCTACGGGAACGTGCCGCTCACCCCGTGTCCAATGCGGCGGCGGCAGAGGCGCGTGGAGCCGCGGCCGACGACGCCGGCGCCGCGAGTCACGATCTGCGCGATGCCGTGGTTCTCTGGGAACAGGCCGGGCGGCCCCTGAACGCGCTCAGGACGCGACTGCTTCTTGCGAGGTTGCTGCCCGACGACGAGCCCAAGGCCGTGGCCCAAGTCCTGGAGGAGGCCGTCGTGGAGGCTGAAGGTCTTGATGTACCCCACCTCGCGGAAGCCGCGAAAGCGGGGCTCTCGCAGGCCTGAGGTTGCTCCCTCGCGCCTACTCGCGCAGCCCGGCTGCTTCGAGGGCCAACCGCGCCTCCCTGTAGTCCCTAGCACGCCAGAGCAGCCCGTCTCGATACTCGGCGATGAAAGCCACTGGAACGTTGGTCTCGATGCCACCGCTTCGGCCGCGCACCCTGAGCGAACCGACCGCGAGCACGCGAGCGCCGAAATCGCGAACGTCGGGGTACTCGGCTCGGAACAACTCAAAGGTTGCCGCCGTGTCCGCCAACCAGCGCCGAACGCCTTCGTGGCCGAGGTACGCGCCCTCAGTTGCTGTCCGCTGGGGCTCGAAGACGATTTCAGGGTGGGTCTCTGCCAACACGGCTTCGACATCGGCGCGATTGATGGCATCGGTAACGCGCCGAAAGGTTTCCACGTTCTCCTGCGACATCGTCCTCACAGTATCTCGGGAGGTAAGCCGGGGCCGCCCTACTCGGGCAATCCAGCGGCTTCGAGGGCCTCGGCGGGATCGACGTAGTTGCGTATCCGGATCACCTGACCACCTTCCAGCTCATAGACGAAACCGGCATCCATTTCGACGCTCGCGCCGCTCCCCTTGCCGGTCGCCGTTTGGTGGATCAGAGCGACAACGCGGTCACCGGGAGCCTCGATCAATCGCTCGACCTCGAACGACCAGCCGTCGAAGTCCTCGGTCCAAGTGCGGAAGTACTCGACCACACCTTCCCGGCTGCGATAGATGCTTGGCCCCGGGAATCCGCGTGAGGGAATCCAGTCGAGATCCGGGGCAACCGTCCCGGACTCGAAGACTGCTGCGGGATCGTTGCGCTCGATGCCCAGCCGCCAGGCCTCGAGCATACGGCGCACGATCTCGACGTTCTCCTCCGACACCGCCCTACTCCGCAGCCCGGCGGCTTCGAGGGCTTCTGCCTCGCTTCGGAATGTGCGCCACCAGATCGCCTTCCTGTTGAGCCACTCCGTGGCCTGCCAGTTCGTCTGCTCCATGGGGGCGCTGCTGTCTGTGCCTTGACCGCTGAGGCTCAGCCGGGTAACTGTCACATTCCCGACGACCGTTACCTCAACGACCTCCGCGCGGAACTCATGGAAGACGCTCAGGATGTCCTCCCACCAGCGCCTGACCCCTTCGTGGCCCCTGAAGGAGTTGCCGCCCTCCATCTCTGCATGGAGCGGGACGAACTCCACGTCGGTGTCGATGAGCGCTAGGAAGTCGTTGAGCTCTCGTCGATCGAAGGAGTCAACCGCCGAGTAGGCAAGCTCGACGTTCTCCTGCGACATCGCCTACTCGCTCAGTCCGGCGGCTTCGAGCGCACCCTGCCAGCTGGAGAAGTAGCGGACTTGGCCAATCACTCCTTTTCGGAACCCCGAGTGGACAGAACCGAGGTGGTGGTTCACGGGGATCTCGGACCCCTTGACCAGTCCAGTCATGTCGAGAAGGGCAACCACAGAATCGCCCGCATCACGGAGCTCGCGAACCTCGAAACCAAAGTCGTCGAAGTTATCCGTCCACTGCCGCGTGAGCTTTCGGAGCCCGCCGTGACCGTGGTACTCGGAGTCGTCGGGCCACTCGGGCATGGAGTAGATGACAACGTCGGGGCTGTTGAAGGGCAAAACCCCTTCAATGCCGTGCTCCGCGAAGCCGGCGAACGCCTGTCGGACTATCTCGACGTTCTCCTGCGACATCGCCTACGCCGACAGCCCGGCGGCTTCGAGGGCCTGAGCCTCTTGAAGGAAGGCCCGCAGTTCGATGACGGCGTTGTCGCGCACCGTAACCACATAGGTGAAATCAGCATGCACATCGACTCCGCTCTGCTTTCCGCAACCACGTTCTCGGACACCGACGACGACGTGGTCGAGCCGCAGCAGGGTCAGCTACCCGGCGGCCTGTAGTCGACCGCCGTCTGAGCCGCCTCGTCGATCTCCTGGGGGGTCAACAGCGGGCGCGTCTTCATGTTGGTCACCGCGCCGGCAGCTCCAACGGCAAGGCTGACCGCAGCCACGCTCTTGTTGTCGGGCAGGTCGATGATCAGGACAACGTCAGACTCACCCTGGGCGAAGTAGAACGCTTCCACCGTGCCCCCGAGGGCGTTGATCATTGAGTCGATAGCGTCGCGACGGGCGCTGCCGCCAGCCGAGGCGAGACCCTTCAGACCCTCTTGCGTGTAGTTGGCTTCAAACAGGTATTTCGGCATGGCTCCACCTTCGGTTAGGCCCTGGGTCACCGACGACGGTACTCCGAACCGCCGCCGCTGCGCAAGGTTCCCCCCGAGGAAGATGTCCACCAGACGGCTTGCCCGAGCGCCCGGGCCCGCATTTCGTGCGCAAATCGGCCGTAAACCGCTTGTTAATGCGGGTGTATTGCTAACCGCTTGTTAGAGCTGATTCCTCGGCCTCAGACACCCCAACGCCTCCCCGGATCGCACCCAGGAGGTCGCCGGTCCGAGCCCGGCTAGCTCCACTCGAGAAGCCCCGCTTGTCGTGAGATTCGCCAGGGCAGGCGAGGGGACCCGCCGCTCAGCCCGAGGACATGGTTGGCGCCTGACTCACCCCGAACCCGAGGTGATGTGGTCGATCACCGGCTGGAACTCGGCCGTCGGGGAAAAGTCGACGTACTCGGAGTCCTCGAGAGCTTCCGGAGCATGGCCGGGTGCCCAGTAGAACGCCTCGCCGGCGACGAAGTCCTGCGATCCCTCGCCGGTGTGCATACGCACCTTGCCCTTGATCATGTAGCCCCAGTGCGGGCAGGGGCAAAGATCTCCCGGAAGTCCTTTGGTGGCCGGTCGCAGATCAGCGCCCGCGGGCAACACCACATGGCCGACCGAGATCCCGGCTTCGTCGCGGAGGCGAACCCGGAGGGGGCCGTCCTCGATCACGGTGGGCAGGTCTTCAAACGGAATGTTCTTCATCGCGTCCTCCTTGGACCAGTGGGGTATTTCTCTCGTATCGGGCTGGGATTCAGTTGAGTAAGTAGCTCGGCGATTCGTTCCGCCGCCCTGCGCACACCGTCGGTCTCTACCCGGACGTAATCGACCTCGCGATCGATCTCCTCAGCAATGGCTGAACCTAGGCTCCTGCCCGGCGAAAGTCAATGGACGACCAGTCCGCCCGGGACCCGTGGCCTCGGGGGAGTGATCGGGCACCAACCCCATGCTGGTGCCCAAATCCAACCCAATCCCCCCTAATCCACGGGTATCCACGTTGGAGCCTCAAGCGTGTCCCAGACCACGAACCGCTTACTACAGCTGATTCCCTGGCCTCAGACATCCCAAGGCCTCCCGCATCGCACCCAGGGGGTCGCCGGTTCGAGCCCGGCTAGCTGCACTCAACGGCCGTTCCGCGGAACCGCCCCTGTGAGATACCGGAACGCTGTGTCGCTATCCCTCGCGAATCAGCGCAACCGCGCCTCAGCCGGATATGGCCGAGACGCTGAAGACGCAGTTGTCGCCCTGGAACCCTCCGCGGGCGATGAAGGTCCCGGACAAGCTCTTGCCATCCGAGGCCAGGGCGTTGTAGGTGCCGCCATTCGTCGACGCGGCGAAGGACTCGATCACTACCGAGGAGCCATCGGAGATATTGCCGCTGCTCGTTGCTGGGTTCGTGGCGGTGCTCTGATACCACGCTGTCGTTCCGGCAGCGGTCTTGAGCGTCAGGGACGGCCGATCGCCGCCGGGGGCGCTGACGCAATCGGCAAGTAGGCTCAGCGTGCCATTGCTGATCAGCGTCTTTTGTGGCTCGTTCCCGAGCATCGCAACTTGACCCGACGTGAGGACCTTCGAGGCCGGGGCAAAGGCTGAGGCCGGGTTACCCTGCAGCAGCGCCGAGTTATCGGCCGTTGCCGCGCTCGGCACAGTGCCGAGCGTCGCCTCGTTGACGTCGGACCCAGCCACGCTGCCGTCTGCCACTTTGGCGCCGGTGACTGCGTTCGAGCCGATCTTCTTGCTGGTCACCGCACCCGTTGCCAGGTCAGCCTTCTTCACCTGGCGGTTGACGATGCTCTTCGAGTTGACGCTGTTCGCCGCGATCACTGCGGCGCTCGCCGTCCCACCCAACGCCACGAACAGCGCCAGATAGCCGATTAGGTTGCTGCGGACATGCGCGCGAATCCTGCTCGAATCTGTGCCCATTGCACGACGCTACTCCTTCCGCGTTGATCGTGTTAAACGCAACGTAGTGGGTGCCAGATTTTGAGCCGCGCATTCCCTTGAGCACCGCCCCGCATCAAACCGTGGAGGTCGTCGGTTCGAGCCCGGCTAGCTCCATCACCTGGGAAAGCCTGCAAACGCGGCGCTTCGCGTTTCGGGTACGCGTTCGAACCACCCCCTTCACCCCGTCACTTTGGGCACTGGTGCCCAAAGTCGCGCGGATATGCGGCTATCGGCGGCGATTCCGGCTCGCGTCGGTGCGTGACCAGAGTTACGGTCGCGCCGCATATCGCCAGCCGGGGCCCTACCGCCCTCGGGCCTGCTCCAGGTTCGACCGGTGGGGGCCGGCGAGCCAGTCCGTCGGCTCCAGACGCGCGTCGACCGGTTCCTCTCCTCGCCGCAGCGCGTCGATGTAGGCACGATCGGCGGCGAGGCGGGCCGCCACCTCGGGACCCTCGGCGACGGCGCCGTGGCCGGGGACCACGACATCGACGTGCCTGGCGGCCTCTCCCAGCCGGTCGAGTGCCGTCTCGTAGGCGCCCACCTGATCGGGCTGGCGAGAGTCGAGGAGCGGGATCAGGACGTCGGAGAGCATGTCGCCGGCGAGCAGGACGCCACGGTCGGCGAGGAGGATCGCGGCGTGGCCGATCGCGTGCGCCTGATGCTCGATGATCTCGCCCGGCACGGGTCCGCCGTCCGCGGGCAGCGGGGTGACGAGCGCGATCAGCTCGAGAGGGATGCCCGACGCGCTCTCCGCCGCCATCGCCTGCGCCCGCTCTCGGGCTTCACCGGCAGCCTGGGCGCCGGCGGGGGTGGCGTAGCGCGGCACGTCGCCGAACCGGGCATGCCAGAGCAGGTGGTCCCAGTGGGGATGGGTGGAGAACCCGGCGACCACCGGAATGCCGAGCCGGTCCAGGTCATCGGCGAGCTGGTTCAGCTCGGAACCATCGATGCCGGGATCGATCAGGATCAACCCATCCTCCCCGCGCACCACGATGGAATTGGTCCAGACCCACTCGCTCTGCCGGACCCAGACGCCGTCGGCCACCTGGGTCAGCATCGGTTCACCCCGTCATGCGAGGCGATCGCCGCATAGATCGGCTTGCCCATCTCCACTCCAATCGGTCGTTTACGGTGCAGCCACGGCTGCGCATGCTGGAGACTGCGATCCGCAGCCAAAGTCATCGGTCACGGGCCAGAGCTGGCGCGTCTCACTCAGCGGACACCCTCGGCCGACGGTCGATCCACGGCATCGCGCTCTCGAGCTGAGCCGCCACCTGGAGGAGAACGTCCTCGCGCAACGTCTGCGCCGTCAGCATCACTCCGGCTGGAAGGCCGTCCTCAATCACCCCAAGCGGCAGGCTGATCGACGGCTGACCGGTCGAATTCGCGATCGGTGTGTAGGGCGAGACTGCATAGAAGTCGTCGATCCATCGTTCGATGTCGGAGTAGCCCGCATCATCGGGTGCCGGCACCCCTGCAAGCGGCGGCCCGGAGGGCGTGGTGGGGGAGAGCAAGAGATCGAAGCGGTCGAGAAACGCACCCAACTGGCGCGATGCCCCGTTTCGGATCGCCTCCGCGGTCGCGATGTCGAGCGCCCCGGTCTCGCGCGCGTGGCGGATGCAGGCCAGGGTCGCCGTCTCGACGTTCTCGGCACTCGCCACTCGACCCGCCATCGCCGCCAGCGTGGTGGCGATCGTGGCAACCAGCCAGGGCCAAACGACGAGGTGGAGCGCCCGGAATGCCTCGGCATCGACGGGCGGAGCCTCTTCCTCGACGCTGTGCCCCAGCTCCTCGAGGCACCGGGCGACGCGCTCGACGGCTTCCCGTTGCTCTCCGTCCGTCTCTCGGTCCCAGTAGGAGCGGGTGTGCATGGCGATCCTGAGCCGGCCCGGATCCTCGCCGAGGCGCGAGGCGAACGAGCGCGCCGGCCTCTCCACGTAGTAGTGATCGCCCGGAGCGGGTCCGCTAACCGCGTCCAGCAAGCCCGCGGCGTCCCGCACGGTGCGGCTGACGGCGAACTCGTGCGGGAGTCCTCCCGGGGCCTCTCCGACCAGCGGCCCGATCGGCGTTCGCCCGCGCGAGGGCTTAAGGCCCACGAGCCCACACCACGAGGCCGGCACGCGAATCGAGCCGGCGCCATCGTTTGCGTGCGCGACCGGGAGAGCGCGAGCCGCAACCAGTGCGGCCGAGCCACCGCTCGATCCCCCGGGGCTGCGGGCTGGGTCCCACGGGTTGCGGGTCGGCCCGCGGAGCACGGGAGCGGTGTCGAAGTTGCCGCCGAACTCCGGGGTGGCGGTACGAACTAGACTGAGCAACCCGGCGGCGCGAAACCGCACGGCCATCGTCGAATCGAGCGGCGCGACCTGGCCTTCGAGCAGCCGGCTGCCGAAGTCGTAGGGGCGCCCCTGTTCCCAGAGCGTGTCCTTGACACCAAACGGGACACCCGCAAACGGCCCCTCCCCAGCGGTTGCATCCTCGAATGGGCCGCTCACCACGGCATTCAACTCAGGCTCCACCTGCTCGATCGCCCGCAGCGCGGCCTCGCGAACCTCGGCGGCGCTGACCTGCCGCGCCGCAATCAGTTCCGCCAGGGCGGTGGCGTCGCAGGCCGCGTAGTCGGATACATCCATCCAGGTGCCTCTGGGCGCCGACTCTAGCCACTACCGCCCAAAACGCGGGTGTGCGTCGACCCACCTCTTGCGCCTGGCTACCCAGGAGGCCGCCGGTTCGAGCCCGGCGGCCCCACTCGAAGGCCGCTGGTGCTACCCCTTCCTGATGACTTTGAACTTTGCGACTGCGGCCTTGGTCTCAGCGTTGCCGGCTTCGTCGGTGGCCTGGATCGAGATCGTGTGCTTCTTGCCCTTGCCGCCCTTGGACTTGGCCTTGACGGAGAACGGTGATAGGCAGGGCTTGAAATCGGCCTTGTCGAGGCGGCATTCGAAGGTGGCTCCGGCCTCGGAGCTGAAGGAGACCCTGACTCTTGCTGTCTTCTTCTTCGTCTTCAGCTTGGTCTTCGGCTTCTTGGTTACGACCGTATCGGGCAGGACCGTGTCGACGGCCGCGGCGCGCGGGCCGACGAGGCCGGTGAGCAGAGACTCGACGCGCTGACCCTCCTCCGTCAGCTCCGAACCGCCCGGCGGGATCCAAACGCGTCAGCCGCGCGCGGAGTGAATCCCGTGGAAGCCGAAGGGGATGTGGTGCGGCACGGCGGCGCGGGCGAGCTCCGACATGTCACGCGCGTCGAGCACCAGCAGGTAGGAGGTGCGCCGGGCGGCGTCCAACACCACCGAGAGCAGTACTCCGTCGTCCTCCCGGCGGCCGCCCGGACGACGGACGAACACCGGCTCGCCCGGGTAGGCGCCGCGGTCCTGCCAGTGGGCCTGCTCGCCGCGCTTGATGTCGAGCTTGGCGATCCGGTCGATGAAGCCACTCCTGCGCGGGTGGCGCACCCCGACGCCGTAGGCGTAGCGGTAGGGCCTCCCGTTGACCTTCTCGTAGTCGGTCCGCGGCAACTCGAAGTTGCCCTCCGCCAGGTCGCGCTGCCTGACTCGCGAGCTGCCCGGCCGGATCGTCAGCCGGCGGGCCGTCGCCTGCGGAACGCGCGAGCCGTCCTTGCGCATCCTCTTCAGATACATCGCATCGACGATGGAGCTGTCGCGATGGGCGCAGACGTCGAGTACGACGTCGTCACCGTCGTCGAAGGCGTTGATGTTGTGAAACACGAACGAGGGCTCGAGCTCGGCCGTCGCAGCGACGCCGCCGCGCTCGCGGTCGATGAGCAGGATCTGGGACGGCTGGGAGCCGTCCCAGACGAACGAGGTGGCGATCGGCCCGTGGTCGGGAGCGAGGAACCGGGCGAGGTCGAACTCCCATGGCTGGGTATGCACGACCACGTAGCGGTCGGTCAATCCGAACGAGTGCAGATAGCCCGGTCGCTCCTGGGGGATGAAGGCGAGCTCACGGCGCACCCCGCGCCGCTCACTCAGCACCCGAAGACCGCTCGGCGGCACCAGTTCGATCTCGTAGCTGAAGCGCTCGCCCGTGCCGGGATCGTGATGCGGATGGGCGGTGCTCATGCGACCGTTCGGCATCGCCGCGTCGACCCCGAGCGTCCGCAGGCTGTCGGCGTCGAAGCGCACCGGCACGGGCAGCTCGGTATGTGCCTGGAAGCGCTTGGCGAGCCGCTCGATCGAGACGTTCGCGTTCGGGATGCGGCCCAACACCGGCAGCGTCGAGACGCCGCTGAACATCGCTCGACAGGGATCGGGGTCCGGGTCGGTGCCGAACTCCGAGTACTTGATGACGCCGTCGCGCTGCCAGGCGGTGTAGGCGCTGGAGCGGAGGAATCGGTTGGCGTAGGAGACGCGGCCGTTTGCGAAGGCGAACCCGTGCAGCATCGCCAACCCGTCGAACCAGTGATTGAACTGCTGCTCGCCGATCTCGAACAGCGCTGGCCCGTTCCGCAGCAGCACCCCCTCCAGCCAGGCCGGCAGGCGGCCGTCCACCGGGACGTCGGGCAGGCGGATCTCCTCGGTGAGCGAGCGGAAGCCCTGCGCGTAGGCCGGCGAAGCCGGCCCGCGGGCGAGCTCCGCGGCGAGGGCCTCTCCCACGCGGGGGGAAGCGGTCGCCAGCGCCACTCCTGCGCCGAGCCCGTTGCGAAGCAGCCGTCGGCGGGTGATCGCCATCGGGCAACCCTATACATCAAGCGGTCGCCCGGATTCAGGTCGCATCGCTCCAGCCGAGCCATCCCTCCGGCGAACGGCCCCGCGAAGCGCAATGATCGGGCGGATGGAATCCGAGCAGCCGGATCAGGGGGAGGGTCGGGCGCTCAGCCTCGAGCTCGGTGCCCCGCCCGAGCTCGAGGAGGCGATCGGGATGCTGCTCGAGCTGGGCGTCTCGGCCAAGGCGATCCGCGAGTCCTACGCTCGCGGCAGGATCGAGGACGCGATCTTCGACCCCGTGCTCGATCCGGCTCGCGAGGGGCGAACCGTGTCGGCCGTCGAGATCGAGGCGCAGGGCGGCCTCTCTGTCGCCGAGACGCAATTGATGGCGCTCAGCTTCGGCCTCCGGGCACCCGAGCCCGACGAGCCGTACTTCACTCCGGAGGAGGGCATGGCGCTGCGGCGAATCGGGGAGCTTCGCGAGATCTGGCCGCCCGAGGTCTACCTGCGTGTGGCTCGCGTCTACGGTCAGGCACTCGCGCGGGTCGCCGAGGTCGAGTTCGACGCGTTCAGGCATGAGGTCGAGCCGCAGCTCCGAGCGGCCAGCGGCGGATCGCTTCAGGCGCTTCCCGCCATTCACGAGGCCTTCAGCCAGTTGCTGCCGCTGACCGATCCGCTGATCCTCGGCGTTCATCGGCGAAGGGTCGAGCTCGAGACGGCGCAGGCCGCCGTCCGCGAGGCCGAGCGCCACAGTGAGTCCGGCGTGCTGCCCGGTGCAGTCGACGTGACGCTCGCGTTCTGCGACATCAAGGACTTCACCGCCTACGCCGAGGCTCGCGGGGACGCCGCGGCCGTCGCCGCAATCGAGCAGTTCGCCTCGGCGGTCGCCAGCGAGCTCGGTGAGCACGGCTACGTGGTCAAGGCGCTGGGGGACGGGTACATGCTCTCGTTCCCCGCTCCGGGGGAGGCCGTGAAGGCATGTCTGCGGGTGATCGAGCGGATGCACGATGAGAGCGCTCTGGGAGTGCACGCGAGCGTCCATCAAGGGGTTGCTCTGTATCGCGACGGCGACTACTTCGGCAGGACCGTCAACCTCGCGGCCAGGCTTCTGACCCTGGCCGGTAACGATGAACTCGTCGCCAGCGAGGCAGTCGTCGCGGCCACGGGCGGGGAGTTCGGCTGGAAGTCCGACGGTGCACATCAGCTGCGCGGAGTTGGTGAGCCGGTCGAGGTCTTCCGGCTGACGATCACCGGTCGCTGACAGCCGATAGGTTCCCCTCATGAAGACTCGCGTCGTCGTTCTCGGGGCCGGCTTCGGTGGCCTGGAGCTAAGCACTCTGATCTCGGATGCTCTCGGCGATGCCGTCGACGTAACCCTGATCGACAAGAACGACTCGTTCGTCTTCGGCTTCTCGAAGCTGGACCTGATGTTCGGGCGCACCACGCCCGAGGCGGTCCGGATGCGCTACCGCGATATCGACAAGCCCGGGGTGCGCTTCATCCAGGAGACGGTCACGACGATCGATCCCGAATCGCGGGTCGTGACCACCGACGCAGGCGTCCACGAGGCTGATCACCTGATCGTGGCGCTCGGAGCCGACTACGACATGGACGCCACCCCCGGCCTGGCCGAGGGCGGCAACGAGTTCTATTCGGTCGCCGGCGCCGAGCGGGCCGGCGGCGTCATTCCGACCTTCTCCGAGGGCAAGGCGATCATCGGCGTCTGCGGAGCGCCATTCAAATGCCCGCCGGCGCCGAGCGAGACGTGCCTGCTCCTCCACGACCACCTGATCGATCGCGGTATCAGGGACGTCTGTGAGATCTCGTTCGTGATCCCGTTCCCGACGCCCGTCCCGCCCTCCCCGGACACCTCGGCGGCCCTGGTCGAGGCATTCGCCGAGCGTGACATCAGCTTCGTCCCGAACCGCCGCGTCGCCTCGATCGATCCGGAGCGGAACGTGGCGATCCTCGACGATGGCGCCGAGATGGACTTCGACCTCTTTCTGGGTGTCCCCAAGCATCGGGCGCCCGACGTCGTCCTCGAGAGCGGCATGGCTGAGGACGGATATGTGCCGGTCGACTCGAGAACCCTGCAGACGAGGTTCCCGAACGTCTACGCGGTCGGCGACGTCGCAACCGTCGGCGTCCCCAAGGCGGGCGTGTTCGCCGAGGGCGCCGCCCGCGTCGTCGCCGAGTCGGTGATCGCATCCGTGCGCGGGAACGGGGAACCGGACGGCTACGAGGGTCGCGGCTCCTGCTACATCGAGTTCGGGAGCGGCCGCGTGGGGCGCGTGGACGTCGACTTCCTCGGCGGTCCCAAACCGACCGGCACCTTTCAGGCTCCTTCCGATGAGCTCGTCGCCGAGAAGGTCGAGTTCGGCTCGAGTCGGCGCGCTCGCTGGTTCTGATCCGGAGCTCGCCTAGTCGTCGATCTGGTCGAGCGTCCGTCCGCTAAGAACCGAGGCCGGCGAGCTCCGCGACCACGTTCGATCCGGGACGCGCATCCTGATCGCGCCGCTTGATCAGAAGCCACCGCGGCTTCGCATCCCGCCCGGTGCGCTGCAGGGCGAACCCTCCGCGCAGCTTGCTTCCGTGGAGGACGAAGACGGCGTGGCCCCGTTCCAGCGCCTCCGGCCAGGCGACGCGCCCTCCCTGCTCGTAGACGCCGCGATCCCAGACGATTGCCCGGCCCTCGCCGAGAACACCCTCGAAATCGTTGTCGGCCGGGTCGTGATCAGGAACCTCGATGGCCATGCGCTTGGCGGCCGGGTCCAGCGAGGGTCCCTTCGGAACCGCCCATGAACGCATGACCCCGTCGACCTCGAGACGGAAATCGAAGTGGTGGGCGCTCGCCGCGTGTTCACGAACCACGAACCTGCCGGCGCTCACGCCGCGGATCGCGAACTGCTCGTGGCCCTCGAGCTTGACTCGCTCCAGGGCGACATTGCTCACCACCGCCGCCCGCGGACCCTCGCGCAGGAACGCCACCAGCCCATCGACTGCGGCCTCGTCTCCCTCGGCGTGAACCAGGACCGCGCCGTCCCCGGTGTTCCGCACCCACCCCATGACGCCGAGCTGATGGGCGCGACGGGCGGTCGCATCACGAAATCCGACGGCCTGGACCCGGCCCTCGACCGTCGCGCGGATCGCCGCCGCGGCCCTCCCGTCCGGTCGGCCGGGCGCTTCCGGCGGCTCGGTCATCGCCGCTCAACCTAGCGAAGCGGCTCCATGTCCGGGCGCGAGATTCCCGACCACCCCGACCCGGAAGCCGAGCCAGGGATAGGTGTGGTTGTAGAAGGTGTTGTCCTGGGGCTGGAGCCCGACCGCCGAGAGCCAGAGCTGGTAGGCGGGGGCGTTGGGAACGCCGCCGTGCAGCCGCCGCCAGACGCGGCCTCCGCCTCTCCCCGAGGGCGGCGGGGTGATCGTGTCGGTCCACTCCACGGCGTTGCCCCCCTGATCCAACGTGCCCCACGGCGAGGTCGTCATCGCCTGGCCGACCGTGCTGAGACTGCCCTGGTAGAGCTCGGGGTAGGCGGTCGGGTCGATGCCGAACGGGTTGACCGTCGCACAGTCGGATTGGGGCTGGACTCCCGCCGGACACCAGCTCGGTGCCGGCTCGTTGGAAGCGTGGAAGTTGGCCAGTGGCTGCGTCGCCGCGTTGGTGACGTCGCCGGTCGAGGGGTCGAGCGTCGTGGTGGTCGGAGCCGTCGCGGTTCCGTCGCCGAAGACGCCCGCGTTCGTCGGGTACTTCCAATACGAGTACGTGCCGCCGCCGGTGGAGTCGTAGTAGGCCGCCTTGATCCACTCATCCTGGCTGGGAACGACGAAGCCCTTTCCATGGGCACGGGTTGCCCCGCTGCGCTTGTTTCGGCGGAGGTCGTACATGCCGCGCTCCGAGGCCGCCGACAGCCGCACCCTGTAGGTGACGTAGTCGAAACCGCCGGATTCGGTAACGCGCTTGGAGAGCAGGCGGCCGTTGTAGAGCGAGTTCGTGAAGCGGGCGGCCCGCAGGAAATTGGCGAAGCCGTAGGGCTTGTCGGACCATTCCGGAAAGGCGACCGAGTAGTGCCGGCCGTCGCGGGCCTTGCCCGATTCGTCGATCTGGCCGTATTTCGGCCAGGCTGAGGAACTCTCGGTCTCGTCGTACAGATCGTGGGGGTCGGTGCCGCGTGGGTCGACGGTGTTCAGGAATGCCACCCACTGATCGACCGTCACCTCGAGCTGGCCGATTCCGTAGCGGTAGTCGACCCCGCCGACCGCCTGGCAGTCGGTCGAGCTCGCGGGTGCGTCGTCGCAGGACTGGTAGACGGCGTCGGTGAACGGGACGACGGCCGCCGGGGGGTTCCCCGGGTCGGTCACCCTGACGGTCTTGACGGCGACGACGTTCCCGCCCGAGGCCGTGGCAACGGCTGGGCCGACGAGGGCTGCTGCGGCAACGAGGAGGACGGCAAGTCCCAGCGGGCGGCGGTCACGATTCATCCGGTGCATACCCCTGCATCGACAGATCGGCCCTTTCCTGAAGCGAACGGCTCCATCGGGAGCGACCGGTTAGATCCCGTGGGTGAGACTCTGGCGGCACTCAGCCTCTACCACGTGGCCGAACGCTTCCCGGAGACCGAGCGGACGGCGTTGCAGTCCGACATCAACTGTTATGGGCGCGCCGTGGTCGCGGACGAGTGGGACGGGATGGCCGACCATCGGACCAGCCCGATCGTCGACCGCTGGGAGAGGAGCATGGACGCCGACTTCTACGGCGACGTCCGCGAGCGGCGCTCCTGACCCTTTAAGGGCGCGTGTTAGCTTGTGAGCAGCCTCTGAATCGCCATTGCCGCTCCAACGAGTCCGGTGGCACCAACGGGGACACCTACCCGAAGGACGCGATATGGCACCAGTATCTGCTGTCCGCCCGCCCGCGATCGGCGTGCGATGAAGGCGGCCATCGAAACGGCCCGGCTGCGGAAGCAGCGGACCTCCGAGCTCGCTGACGAGGCCCGCCACGCCCAAGAGCGCTACGACCTCTACAAGGCCAGGACCCACGGGCCGTCGATGACCAGCCCCGCCAAGCTGCGCGAGCTGAAGCAGGCCTGCGAGCTGAGCGACGCCCGGCTGCGGTCGGCTTGGGGCGCGCCCAGCACCCCCCAGGGCTCCGCCGATCGCGAGCTGGTTTGAGCACCTCGGCCGAAACAGTCGCTTGGACCTGCGTCCGCTGCGACGTCACCGCACGCTTCATGGCCGACAGCGGCCATGAGGGCCTCCCCGCCGACTGGGTCGAGCTCGATGGTGAGCTCTACTGCCTCGGATGCCGCCGCGTGCTTGCCGGCGATGCCGCCGCAGGGGGCGAGGACGCCGTCGGCGCGACGCGGGAGCAGCTCCTCCAGCTGCGCAAGACCGGCACCCTCGAGTTCGAGATCAAGCGGGACCCCGACCGCCCCGACCGGGCGATCGCAAGGGCCTGCCGAACCTCGGTTCCCGCGGTCGCGAAGGTCCGCAACCGGCTGAGCTAGGGGAGCGGGCCCTGGGCGACCCATCGGGCTTTGCCCAGGGGCCCGGCGCAGTCGAGCAGGGCGGGGCCCTCCGAGTCGCGCGCTTGTCATGACGGGAGGGCCACCGGGCTTTGCCCGGGGGCCAGGCGCAGTCGAGCAGCCCGGAGGGCTGCGAGTCGCGCGCTTGTCTACGCGGTGGTCGGCTGCTCTTCGTCCCCGCGGGCGTCGAGCTCGCGGGTGATCTCCTGGGTCTCGGCGTCGCTGACCATCTGGCGGTCCAGCATCGGGTTAAAGATTCCCCGCAGAACCGAGTAGGCCCGCCAGCGTCGCGGCCTGATGATCCGCGGCGCCCGCCTCTCGATCCCGTCGACGATCCCCTTGCCGGCCTCGCTCGGTTGTAGCCGCTTGTTCAAGAAGGCCGGGAACATGTCCCCGAATCTCGAGACGAGCGGATCCTCGTCGATCGCCTTGTGGACCATCGCGGTGTCGATGAAGCCGAAGTAGGCGACGCTCGCGCCGGCGCCGTGGTGCGCGAGCTCGACCCGCAGGGCCCGGCCGAACTGCTCGACCCCGGCCTTCGACATCGCGTACGGGGCCGCGCCGAGTCCGTTGACGAACGCGTAGACGGAGGAGACCACGACGACGTGGCCCCTGCGCCTGATGACCTCCGGCAATGCCGCCGTCACGGTGCGGTGGACGCCGTTCAGGTTCACGTCGAGGACGCGGTCGAACGCCTCCCCGGACATCGCTCGGGTCGTCGCTCCGCGGGAGGCGATCCCGGCGTTGGCGACGACGACGTCCAAGCCGCCGAAGCGTTCGACGACCGCGGCCACGGCCTGCTGCATGGCGCCACGATCGGTGACGTCGGCGGCGAGCCCCATCGCGGGGCCGGGCAGCGACTCGGCGGCCCGCGCCGACGCGTCGGGATCGAGATCGACGATTGCGACCGTCGCCCCACGCCTGGAGAGCTCCTCCGAGGTCGCGAACCCGATGCCACGAGCGCCGCCGGTGACGAGCGCGACCCTCCCTCTCAGTGCGTACTTGACGGCCACTGCGGGCCCACCTTACTCACCAGGCCGAGGGCTCGTAGTCCTTCAGGAAGCAGCCATGAAGGTCCTCGCCGGCCTCGCCGCAGACGATAGGGTCGTAGACGCGAGCGGCGCCGTCGACCAGGTCGAGCGGCGCGTGGAAGCCCTCGCCGGCGAGCCTCATCTTGGTCGGATGCGGCCGCTCGTCGGTGATCCATCCGGTGTCGACGCTGCTCATCAGGATCCCGTCGCTGCTCAGCATCTCCTCGGCGCTGGTCCTGGTCAGCATGTTCACCGCTGCCTTGGCCATGTTCGTGTGTGGATGGCCCGGGCCCTTGTACCCGCGACTGAACTGGCCCTCCATGGCCGAGACGTTGACCACGTACTTGCGCCGGGCCGCCGATGCTGCCAGGGCCGGGCGGAGCCGACCGATCAGGATGAAGGGCGCGGTCGAGTTGCAGAGCTGGACCTCGAGCAGCTCGACCGGATCGACCTCGTCCACCCGTTGGATCCAGCTGTTGACCGGATGCAGGTCGGGCACGAGGCCGCCGGCGTCGATCGCGGTCCGCGCGGCGATCCGATCGGGAGAGGTCGAGCCCGCGTTGAGCGCCAGGGCGGCGAGCGCGTCGGGGGTCGGCGACCAGTGGCGTCCGTCCCCGGGGCCGGCGTGAAGCTCGGCCGACCGGCCGCCGCTCGCGTCGCTCGGCGGGCCGATCGTCAGCACCTCGGGAGTCGGGCCGTCGGGCAGCGCGGCAGCCTCGGCCTGGGCCAGCAGGGCGTAGGCCTCGGGCGAGCGCCGAACCGTCTGGGCGGCGTTGTTGATCAGGATGTCCAGCGGACCCAGTTCAGCGACCGAATCGGCGAGGGCCATCACCTGCCCCGGATTGCGCAGATCGATGCCGACGATCCGCAGCCGATGCAGCCAATCGGCGCTGTCCGCCATGCCGCTGAAACGCCGGGTGGCGTCACGTGGGAAGCGCGTCGTGATGGTCGTGTGGGCGCCGTCGCGAAGCAGTCGCAGCGCGATGTACATGCCGATCTTCGCCCGCCCCCCGGTGAGCAGAGCGCGGCGGCCGGTCAGGTCCGTCCGCGCCTCTCGCTTTAAGTGGTTGAGCGTCGCGCAGTCGGGACAGAGCTGGTGGTAGAAGGCGTCGACCTGCGTGTATCGCCGCTTGCAGACGTAGCAGGCGCGGGCCTGGATCAGGGTGCCGGCACCCTCTCCCGGCGAGCGCGTGGCCAGTGGTAGACCACGGGTCTCGTCGTCGATCCGACCAGGGGCGGCAGTCGCGGTCGCCTCCGTGACCGCGCGGTCGGCGCTGAGGATCGCCTCCCGCCGTTCCGCCCGCCGGCGTAACTTCACCGTCTTGTATAGGCGAGATGTCGCCCGCTGGATCGCGATCGCGTCGGGATGCTCGACCGGCAACCCGTCGAGCTCGGCGATCACCCGCAGGCAGACCTCGAGGTCGTCGGGATCGATGGATTCATCCGGGCTCGGCGGCACCCCGAGAACTCTAGGCCGCCGAAGCGCAGTCGAGCGGGGCGGAGCCCCGCGAGTCGCGCGGTCATCTCCCCCTCAATGACCGAACTTGACGTCCGGCAGGATCCGGTCGAGCCAGCGCGGCAGCCACCATGCCGCCCGGCCGGTGAGGCGGAGCAGCACCGGGACGAGCAGCAGGCGCACGAGCAGCGCATCGAGCAGGACCGCCACGCCGAGGATGATTCCCATCTCCTTCGGGGGCAGCGGACCCGACAGGGCGAAGGTGAAGAACACCGCGACCATCACCGCGCCGGCCGCGAAGATGACCCGCCCGGAGTGAGCCAGACCCCCGACCATCGCCTCCCGTGGATCGTGCGTCCGGTCCCAGTGCTCCTTGGCGCTCGAGAGCAGGAACACGGTGTAGTCCATGCTGATCGCGAAGATCATCGCGAAGAAGAACACGGGTCCCCAGGCGTCGAGGAATCCCTGCGGCTCGAATCCGAGCAGCCCGGAACCGTGGCCCTCCTGGAAGATCAGCTGGGCGACTCCGAATGCAGCTCCCGTGGCCAGCAGGTTTGTCAGGACGCCGAGCGCTGCGATCAGCGGCGCCTGCAGGGCGACGAGCAGGAGCAGGAAACCGAGGCCCAGCACGAGGCCGATCACCAGCGGCGTCTTGCTCGCCAGCTCGGCCTCGAGATCGTGGTTCTCGGCGACCGCGCCGCCGATCATCGTGCCGGCCGGCAGTTCGTCTCGGAGGCGATCGATCGCCTGTCCGATCTCGCCGGACGACGGGTCGACGGCGGGGACGGCCTGCAGGAGGACCACCTCACCCGAGCTGCCGGGCTGCGGCGGAGTGACCTGCGCGATCGTCGGATCGTCGGCCAGCACCGCGGCGACGCGATCGCCGTCGGCGGCGGGCGCCGTCACCTGGAGGGCGCCGGGCGCGCCGGGGCCGAACTCGGACTGAACGAGCTCGTACCCCTGCCGGCTGGTGTCCTCTTCGGGCACGACCTTGATCGAGGGCATCCCGGTGTCCAGCGAGAGGACCGGGATCGCCAGCGCTCCGAGGACCACGACCGTGGCGATGCCGGGCAGCCAGGGATGGGCCCAGAGCCACTCGCCCCAGGCCGCGAATCGCTGCGAGCGGTGCTCGCCCGAGTGGACCCACGGCAGGGCGAACTTGTCGACTCGGGTGCCGAGTCGTGCCAGCAACGCCGGGAGCAGGGTCAGCGTCGCCGCGAGCACGAAGATGACCGAGAGCATGATCCCGACCGCCATCGAGCGGAAGGCGGGGCTGTCGACGAGCATCACCGCCGTCAGCGAAATCAGGACGGTGATGCCGCTGAAGAGGACTGCCTTGCCGGCGGTATCCATCGTTTCCTCGACCGCCTGCTCTGGGCTCTCGCTCTGACCGAAGAGTGCGCCGCGGAAGCGGTAGACGATGAACAGCGCGTAGTCGATCCCGAGGGCCAGGGCGAACATCAGGGCGAAGTTCATGGCCCAGATCGAGATCGGCGTGAGCAGGGTGAGCAGAAAGAGGGAACCCGCCGAGGCGACGAGACCGAGGATCGTCAGAAGGAGTGGGAGTCCCGCGGCGACCATCGATCCGAACGCGAGCAGGAGGATCGCCAGCGTCACCGGCCAGCTGATCATCTCCGACTTCATCATCGCGTCGCGGTTGGCCTCGTTGAAGTCCGACCACATTCCGGAGGCACCGGTCATCGCGACCTGGACCTGGTCGTTGCCCAGGGCGCTGATCGGGCCCTTGAGATCGTCGGCCGCACGGACCATCTCGTTGCTGTCGACGGCGGCTCCACCCATCACGATGGCGGTGTGGCGATCGGCGCTGATCGTCGTGCCGGGCTGCGGCGGGGCGACGGTTGCGATCCGTTCATCGGCCTGCAGCTCGGTGCTCACCTGCTCGACCGTCGAACGGAACTCCGGCGACGAGGTCGTCTGATCGGCGCTGTGCACGACGACCATCAGGCCGGTGCTGTTCAGACCTCCGAACTCGGACTGCACGAGGTCGCGGACCTCGACCGACTCCGAGCCGTTCGCCTGCCAACCGGCGCCCGAGAGCGCGCTCTCGACGCGGGGGGCGAGGACGCCGAGGCCGATCGCCAGAACGGCCCAGGCGATGAAGACGCCGCGCGAGTGGGTGGCGGCCCAGCGTCCGAGGCGGCCGATCGGGCCGCTGCGGCGGGCACTCCCGCCGGTAGGCTCCGGCGATGGGGGCAGGTCGGCGTCGGGCGGACGTGCTTCGGTGGTGGTGGTCATGGGCTCACGGCTCGTTTCAGGTGGAAGGCACGGGTCAGGATGAGAGACATCGGGCAGTCGCCGAACAGAACGAACAGCCACTGGTTGATGCCGACGAACGCGGTCAGCAGGAGAAACCACTCGCTGACCAGGACGGCCAGCAGGACGCTGATCAGGACGACGGAGCCGGCGATCGCGAAGAGGACGCGCTCGAGCGGCCAGCGGCCCTGGCTCTCACGGCTCCAGGAAGATGTTTCGCATGTGGTTTGGCTGTTCATCGTGGTCCTTCCACTAGTTGGGTCAGTTCGGCCAGCTGGTTCTGCAGACCTCCACAGACCTGCTCGCAGAGTTCGTAGACACCGTCGTCGGTGACGCTGTAGAGGGCGCTCGTGCCCTCCTTGCGCCGGCTCACGATTCCGGCCTGGTGCAGGACGGCAAGGTGCTTGGACGCGTTCTGCTGGCTGGTGCCGAGCCGCTCGGTGATCTGAGATACCGAGAGCTCGCCGTCACGGAGCTGGTCGAGGATGCGGATCCGGTTGGGATCGCCGATCACCCGGAAGCGCGTCGCGATCAACTCCGCGAGATCCATCGGAATGGGGCTTGGAAGCTGCATTACTGGAGATCCTTTCGTCACTCGGCCGCCTAGAAGGCGACGATTCCGCGCTTGCGGCTGGCGATGAAGTAGCGCTCGAAGGCGAGCTTCGCCCAGTGCGCCTGCGGTCCACTGAGAACCCGTGCGCTCGGCTCGTGCTCGTCGTCCGCGTACAGGCCGTGTGCGAGCACGTGGTCGGCCTTGAAGATGATTCCGCTGTCGCCGGCATCGAGCACGCAGATCGCGGAGAGGTCGGCGATCGGCATGTCCTTGTGCTTGCCGTTGCCGCTGACGTCAGCGACGATGTTCTGAGCCGCCACCTTGGCCATCGTCTCACTCATCTGCCCGGTCTTCGGGACTCCGGCGGGCACCTTCGTCGCCTCAGGTGGAGCGATCAGCGTCGCAACGCCCGCTGCGTAGACGTCGGGGTGTTCGGGATGACGGAACCGGTCGTCGATCGGCACGAAACCGGCCGGGTTGGCGAGACCCTCGCTGTTGCGGACCGCGTCCACTCCCGTAAACGGGGGGACGATCATCGCGTAGGCGAACTCCAGCTCACGGCCGCCCTCGAGCTCCATGACGCCGTCGCGGACCTCGGTGATCGCGTTGTTGGCGATCCCCTCGATCCCGAGGTGATCGAAGAAGCCCGCCACGCGCTCGGAGGAGTCCCCGACGCCCCCGAGGCCGAAGTGCCCGAGCTGCGGCTCGGCGCTGATGAAGGTGACCGGGGCTTCCCGCTCGAGCCCGGCCTTGCGGATCCGGTGATGGATGTTGAACGCGAACTCGTAAGACGCCCCGAAGCAGGAGCCTCCCTGCGCGGTGCCGACCACGACGGGGCCCGGGTTCTCGAGGAATCGGTCCCATGCCTTGCCGGCGAGTTGCGCGTGCTCGAGGTTGCAGACCGATTGGGTGAAGCCACCGTCCGGTCCCAGTCCCGGGATCTTGTCGAACGCGAGCCGGGGACCGGTGGCGACGAGGAGCTTGTCGTAGTCGATCAGGTCGCCGGAGGTGGTCGAAAGGGTGTGCGCATCGACGTCGATGGCGGCGGCGGCCTCGTTTCGGAACCCGATTCCCTTGCTCGCATATAGCGAGCCGAGCGGGAACGTGACGTCGTCGGCGTTGCGCGTGCCGAACGGCAACCAGATCAGCGACGGGATGAAGGTGAAGTGGTCACGCGGGTCGAGGACCACGACCTCGTGACGATCATCGAGGTGCTTTCGCAGTTCCAGGGCCGCAGTCAGACCCGCGAAGCTCGAGCCGAGAACGACGACACGCTGTGAATTGCTTTCCGACATCAAACACTCCTCAACAGTTGTGTAGTTGTGGAGACTACAGGAGCACGGCTCGATGTCAACCCGTGGCGATTGCTCCTCGATAGGCTCGGCCGGCACCGTTTCGATTAGGAGGAGAGACCTTGACCGTTGCCCCAGTACCACCCGCGCCGGAGATCCCGGACGTGGACCTCGCGACCTTCACGTTGGCCAGGGCAGACGAGCTGGGAGACAAGCCGGCTTTGATCGACGGTCCGACCGGTCGGACGATCACCTTCGCCGAACTCGGCCGCGACGTCGATCTGCTCGCGGGCGCGCTGGCGGCGCGGGGGGTCGGCAAGGGCGACGTGGTCGCGATCTACATGCCCAACCTCCCCGAGTACGCGGTGGTCTTCCAGGGCGTGCTGCGAGCGAACGCGACCAACACGACCGCGAACCCGCTCTACACCCACCAGGAGCTGGGACATCAGCTCATCGACTCAGGGGCGCGGATGATCTTCACGGTCGCGGCCTTCCTCGACACGGCCCGTGCCGCCGCCGAGCATGCCGGGATCGCGCGACATCGTCGTCGTCGGCGAGGCCGAGGGCGACGACCCGACCCTGGCCGACCTCCTGGCCGAGGACGCGGCACCACCCGAGATCGACGTCGATCCGGCGACCGACCTCGCGGTGCTTCCCTATTCCAGCGGGACCACCGGCCTGCCAAAGGGGGTGATGCTGACCCACCGAAACCTGATCGCCAACGTCCTGCAGATCGACGAGACCTTCGACCTGGGCGAGGAGGACGTGCTGATCGGCGTGCTTCCGTTCTTCCACATCTACGGGCAGTCGGTGATCATGAACCTCGGGCTGCGCAGCGGAGCGACGGTGGTCACGATGCCGCGCTTCGATCTCGAACAGTTCCTCGGGCTGATCGGCGAGCATGGAGTGACCCTGGCCTATGTCGTGCCTCCGATCGCCCTCGCCCTCGCCAAGCATCCGGCGGTCGAGGGCGCGGACGTCTCGAGCCTGCGGCTGATCATGTCGGGTGCAGCCCCGCTCGGTGCCGAGCTCTCCAACGCGGTATCAACGCGCCTCGGCGTGCCGACGATCCAGGGCTACGGAATGACTGAGACCAGCCCGGTAACGCACGTCTCGCCGATCGAGCCGGAGCTGATCAAGGGCGGTTCCATCGGGCTTCCGGTCCCGGGTACGGAGTCCCGCCTGGTCGATCCCGACTCCGGGAAGGACGGAACGAGGGGGGAACTGTGGATCCGTGGCCCCCAGGTCATGGCCGGCTACCTCAACAACGAGGAGGCGACCCGCAACACGATCGACCCCGACGGCTGGCTGCACACCGGCGACATCGCCGAGATCGACGAGGACGGCTACTACGCGATCGTCGACCGCCTCAAGGAGCTGATCAAGTACAACGGGTTCCAGGTGCCGCCCGCCGAGCTGGAGGCGATCCTGATCACCCATCCGGCGATCGCCGACTGCGCGGTGATCGGAGTCCCCGACGAGGAGGCGGGCGAGCTGCCCAAGGCCTTCGTCGTCGTCTCCGGGGAGGTCACCGACGACGAGATCATGGCGTTCGTCGCCGAGCAGGTCTCGCCGCAGAAGAAGGTCAGGCTGATCGAGCGGATCGAGCAGATCCCGAAGTCCGCCGCCGGCAAGATCCTGCGCCGCCAGCTGGCGGGCAAGCAGGACTGACGCCCCTACCGAGCGGCAACACCGCGCCGCCCGAGCAGAGCGGACGCGAAGCGGAGCCCACCCAATGTCAACCTGACGCCCTTGCCGAGCGATAACACCGCGCCGGCCGACCGGACCGGACGCGAAGCGGAGGATCCGGTCGGAGTCATCCAAGGCAATGAGGGAAGAACCTGACTCCCACCGCACAGCTCACCCGCCTGCCGAGCGACATTTCAGGTTCAGTGGTGAATTTCCACTGACATCCGACGAAAATCCGCCAACGAACTGTGCGCCGCGCCGCCCGACGGAAGCGGAGCCCAGCCCACCAACCCCGACTGACGCCCTTGCCGAGCGGCAACACCGCGCCGCCCGAGCAGAGCGGACGCGAAGCGGAGTCTCCACCCCACCAACCACCTGACGCCCTTGCCGAGCGGTAACACCGCGCCGCCCGAGCAGAGCGGAGCATCGGAGTTACCCCCCCTACAGCTCGGGTGAATCGGGCTCGAGACCCAGGATGATCCGGCCCGCGAGTTCGAATGTCGCCGGCGCGACGATCATGTGCTGGGCTGCGGTGTGGACGTCGCGAAGCCGCCGCTCAGCGGTCCCCGCATAGAGCCCTCCGGCTCCGCTCAGCCGATGGGTCAGGTCGACGACGTCAACCGCGGTGCGAGCGGCGTGGGTTGCGGCGAGCCGGAGGCCGAGCCGCTGCCGAACCTCGAGCGGGTTTCCGTCCTGAGCCGCTGCCCACGCGTCGGCGACCGCTCTCGCCACCCCGGCGCGGGCGGCGCGGAGCGAGGACTCCGCGGAGGCGACCGACTCCTGGGTCGTCCCGCGTTCGGCGAGATTGCGCGAGCTTCCGGCCGGCTTGCGTGAGGTTGCAACCTCACCGATGTCGGCGAGGGCGGCGGCGGCGAGGCCCGTGCAAACGGCGGAGACGGACAACGCGAGCAGGCCGAAGAGCGGAAAGGCGTACAGGGGTCCGGTTGCAACCGGGGTGCCCCCGGCGAGATCGACCACCTGCTCTGCGGGGACGGCGATGTCGTTGACGGCCACGTCATGGCTCGCGGTTGCGCGCAGCCCGAGGGAGTCCCAGGTTTCGATCACCTCGACCTGCTCGCGCGGCACCACCGCGTAGAGCGGGCCGCGTTCGGGGTGGATACACCCCAGCCCGACGACCTCGGCGTGGGAGATCCCGCTGGCGAGCGGCCAGCGCCCCGAGAGACCGAGCAAGCCGTGGTCGCCGCCGGCCGGACTCAGCTTGCCGCGCGGCGCGAAGACCCCCGCCGCGATGGCCGGCGGCGCGCCGAACAGAGACGCTGCCGCCTCGGGCGGCAGGTAGGCCGCGACCAATCCGGCGGTCGCGCCGATCGCGGCGCACCACCCTGCCGATCCGTCCGCGGCCGCGATCCCCTCGATCGCGGCGATCAACTCCGCAGGCTCGACCTCCCCCCCTCCCAACTCCGTCGGGATCAGCGCCGAGAAGACCCCCGTTCGGTTCAGCGCGGCGATCGTCCCGGGGCTGAGCGCGCGCTCGCGCTCGTTCTCGGCGGCCGCGGCGGCGATCGTCGCGCTCGTCTCGGGATCAGCCTCCACGATGCTCTTCGGCCAAGGTCGCGAGGACGCCGACGTATTCGGCCACCTGCTCGGGCGGTCCCGAGGGCAGGTAGAAGACGGCTCGATCAACCCCCGCGTCGGAGTAGCGGCGGAGGGCATCCGCCTCGGGCTTGACGGCGTAGAAGGTGACGGGAATGCGATCCCTACCGGCGGTCGCGGCTCGGTTCTGCAGCTCGCCGATCCGGCCCGACAACTCGCTCAGCCGCGTCTCCGGATTGGGGATCCAGCCGTCGGCCAGATCGACGACCCGGTCGAGCGCACCGTCGGAATTGCCGCCGACGAGGATCGGCGGATGAGGGCGCTGCACCGGCTTCGGCCACGACCAGATCGGGTCGAAGTCGACATGGCGGCCGTGGTAGGAGGCCTCTTCGTTGGCCCAGATCTCGACCATCGCCTCGAGCCGTTCGCGCATCAGCTCGAACCGGGTTCGCGGCTCGGTCCCGTGGTTGGCCATCTCCTCCCGATTCCAGCCGGCGCCGACCCCGAACACGAAGCGGCCGTCGGAGACTCGATCGATCGTCGCCACCTCCTTGGCGGTCGTGATCGGATCGCGCTCGACGATCAGACAGATGCCGGTCCCGACGAGCAGCCGCTCGGTGGCGGCGGCCGCCGCGGTCAGGGCGATGAACGGGTCGTAGATCCGGCTGTATTCGTCCGGCAGATCGCCGCCGGCGGGATAGGGCGTCACGCGACTGACGGGGATGTGGGTGTGCTCGGGGAACCAGAGCGACTCGAAGCCGTGTTCCTCGGCGAGCCGGCCGAGGGCTGCCGGTTGCATGGTCTCCGCCGTGGGAAAGATGGACAGCCCGAACTTCACGCTCCCACCCTAATCGGCGCCGCCCACCCCGTACGATTTGCGCATGCGCATCCCCGATCTGCTGGAAGCCAGCGGTGACCCCTGCTTTTCGTTCGAGTTCTTCCCGCCGAAGACCGACGAGGGCGTGGCGGCGCTGTTCGAGAGCATCGAGGACCTGAACCGGCTCGAGCCGAGCTTCGTCTCGGTCACCTACGGGGCCGCCGGCTCGACCCGCGACGGAACGGTCGAGATCACGACCCGGATCAAGCGCGACTACGGAATCGAGACGATGGCTCACCTGAGCGTGGTCGGAGAGACGATCGACGGGATCGACTCGATCCTGGATCGGCTGTCCGACTCGGGGATCGAGAACATCCTCGCGCTCCGCGGCGATCCTCCTCGCGGTGATGGCGAGTTCACGCCGGCGCCCGGAGGGCTACAGAGCTCCGCTCAGCTCGCGGCGTTCATCCGCGGTCGGGAGTCGACCTCCGGGTTCGGGATCGGCGCCTCCTGTTTTCCGGAGGTCCATCCCGAGGCGGTCAGCGCCGAGGCCGACATCGCCTTCCTGCGGGAGAAGGTGGATGCCGGGGCCGAGTTCCTGATCAGCCAGCTCTTCTTCGACAACGCCGTCTACTTCGACTGGGTCGGGCGGGTGCGTGAGGCCGGTATCGACGTCCCGATCATCCCCGGGGTGCTGCCGATCATCTCCCGCGACGGGCTGCACCGATTCTGCGGCGTCTGCGACGCGAAGATCCCGAAGCGGCTCGACGACCAACTGGCCGCGCTCGACGGCGACCCCGATGCCGAGCGCGCTTTCGGGATCGCCTACGCCTCGCGGCAATGCGAGCAACTGCTCGCCGCCGGTGCGCCGGGGATCCACTTCTTCGTGCTCAACCGGGCGACCTCGGTGAAGGCCATCCTCGGCGCGATCAAGGCCGGCCGGCCCTGGGAGCGGACCGGCGGGGAGATCCTCGCCGCCGCCCGCGGCACCAGCTGACCGAAGGCCCTAACCCCCACCCAACGTCAACCTGACGCCCTTGCCGAGCGGCAACACCGCGCCGCCCGACTGGACCGGACGCGAAGCGGAGGATCCAGTCGGAGTCATCCCTGACGCCCTTGCCGAGCGGTAACACCGCGCCGGCCGACAGAGCGGACGCGCAGCGGAGCATTCCGTCGGAGTTATCTACCCCCACCAAGCCAGGCCGCCGGGTTGCGCACGAACATCGTCTCGAACTGAGCCTCCGAGACTCCAGCCTCGCGCAGCTCGGGGATCACCCGCTCGGGGACGATCCGGATCGTCCACTCCTTGACCATGCCCGGCCTCGGCGAGCTGCGCGGCAACCTCGGGCGGGAACCAGTCGATGGTTGCGCAGGAATCGGCGGAGAGGAAGAGCTGGGATTCGTATCCCCTCTCGAGCAGAGCCACCGACACGGCCTGCCGCTGGTCATAGGGGAGGTACATCTCGATTCCGTAGCGGTCGAGCCCGGCGAAGATTCCCTTCTGCAGCAGCCGCTCGATGTAATCGGCATCGGGGCTGTCGCCGCAGTGGGCGATCTGGACGCGCGCGAGATCGACGCCCTCCTCCTCGAAGATCTCGATCTGCCGCGGCGCCGTGTCGCTGGCCGGCCGAGAGTGGGCCATGATCGGGGCGCCGGTGCGCAGGTGGGCCCTGGCGGCGGCCCGGTGGACCTTCTCGACGTTCTCCGTGACGCCCGGCTCGTCGGCGGCGCACTTGATGAAGGCGGCCTTGATCTCGGTTCCCTGGATCCCCTCCTCGATGTCGGCGACGAACATGTCGGCGATCTGGTCGGGGCTGCGGGAGATGAAGAACGGCGGCAGGTGGTCGTATGTGTAGATCCCGGTGCAGGGGACGACCTGCAGCCCGGTCTCGGCGGCGACCCGGGCCATGAAGGCCACGTCTCGACCGATGAACATCGCGGTCGGATCGCAGATCGACCTGATGCCGAGCTCGATCGCGGAATTGGCGGCCTCGACCGCCATCCGGTACTCGCCGCCCGGCTCGACCGCCCCCGGAGGATCACCCCCCAGGGTCGGAGCGTTGGGCCACTGGACATGAACCGCCTCGTCGCGGGTCATCAGGTGCTCGTGGATCAGCGTCGTGCCGAGCTGGTCGGCCTCGATTGCGCCGGTGACCGTCTCGATCGTCGCCATGGGCGCACTCTATCCCGGAAGTTCGGGCTCGGCGGAGATTCGCCGTCGCCCCTTGCCGCCGAGACCGGTCCGCTAGATTCCGCGCCGTGGCGAGCCGCAAGGAGGAGAAGGAGCGCATGCGCCAGGAGCGCATCGAGGCCGAACGTCAGGCTGCGGCCTCCGGACGCAGTCGCCTGATCATCGGCTACGTCGTCGCCGGCGCACTTGCACTGCTGATCGTCGTCGGGCTCGTCATCGCGGTCACCGGGGGCGGGAACGACGATTCCGCCGGCGGCAGCACCACGGCCGCCGGCGACAACGTCAACACCGAGTTCGGCGGGGTCGTGCCAAGCGGCGTCACCGTCGATAACCGCGAGGGCACCGCTCCGCCCGAGATTCAGCTCGGTGACCTCACCGCCGCCGCCAAGGCCGCCGGCTGCGATCTTCAGCTCGATCTCAAGGACGAGGGCAGTACCCACCTCAACCCGAAGACCGAGGACCTCCCCGGCTACGACACCGACCCGCCGACTTCCGGTGACCACTTCCCGGAACCGATCGCCGACGGGGCCTTCATGCAGACCCCGAGTCCCGGCTTCTCCATCCACGGCCTCGAGCATGGCCGGATCGCGATTCAGTACAGCTCGGACCTCTCGGAGGAGGACCAGCTCGCGCTCAAGGGAGTCTTCGACGCCGACCGCCCGGGAATGGTCCTCTTCCCCAACGACGACATGCCCTACGACGTCGCCGTCACCGCGTGGACCCAACTGATGACCTGCGAGACGTTCGAGGGTGACGCGACCCTCGATGCGATCCAGGACTTCCGCGACGCCTACCGCGGCCGCGGACCGGAAGCCATTCCCTTCTAGGGAGATAACTCCGAGCAGCGGCATGCTCCGCTTCGCGTCCGCTCTGCTCGGGCTGCGCGGTGTTGCCGCTCGGCAAGGGCGTCAGGGATAGCTCCGGCGGGCGCGGTAGACCTGCATGCTTTCTTGCAGGGCGCGATTGACACCATCCGGAACTTCGCCTGGATCCGTGTGTTCCAGCTCTTGTAAGGATGTACTCACAGTTGATGTCCCTCCGGCGACTTCCGATCCTCCTGCTGCTCGCGGTCTCCGCGGCGCTCGTCTGGGCCGTGGCCCCCGCCCTCTCGACCCAGCCCTACCGGCCCCAGGCGGTCGACTTCACCCAGGCCGTGCCGCCCTCGAAGCAGCTGCGCGAACCGGACCGCCGCGGCCTCGCGCATCGCCGATCGGCGAGGCGGCTACGGGATCGAGGGACCGGTCCTCTACCGCAGCTAGCCGGCCGAGGCGCCTCATCGGTTCGACCTGGTCGGCATCGCCGGCCAGATGCACGCGTTCGAGTTCCGGGTCCGCAGCGGCGGCGGGCGAGTGGACCGACTGGGTCGAGACCGACAACGGCGACCCGGTCTACACCGGCGGTAGCGACGAGGTCCAGATCCGCAGTCGCGGAGTGCCGATCCGAGGCGAGCTCCACTACGTCAACGTCCAGGGCGACACGACCTTCGCCGGCGGCCTGCTCAACGACCTCCGGGCCGGCGTCAACTCGGCGGTGGTCGGCCTGGCCGGTGTCCCGGAGGCGTCCGCGGCGGCTGCCGAAGCCCGACTTCATCACCCGCCGCGAGTGGGGCGCCAACCAGAGGCAAGGGCGGCTGCGAGCCGCGGACGAAGGCCGCAGATGGGTCGCATCAAGGCCGGCGTCGTCCATCACACGGTCAGCACCAACGACTACAGCGAGGCCGAGGCGCCCGGCATCGTGCTCGGCATCTGCCGCTATCACCGCAACGGCAACGGCTGGAACGACATCGGCTACAACGCGCTCGTCGACCGCTTCGGAAACGTCTACCAGGGCCGGGCCGGCGGGATGGCCCGACCCGTGATCGGCGCCCACGCCGAGGGGATCAACGCCCAGACGACCGGGGTCGCCTCGATCGGCACCTACTCGACCGAGAAGCCCTCGCTCGCGACCCGCCGGGGCATCGTCGACTACCTGGCCTGGAAGTTCGACCTGACCGGAATCCAGGCGACCGGCACGACCCGCCTCAAGTCGGACGGGGGCGCCAGCCAGAAGACCCCCAAGGGCCAGCGGATGACGGTCAAGCCGATCTTCAATCACGGGACCACGAACTACACGGCATGCGCCGGAGCCCACATGAACAAGCTGATCCCGAAGATGCGAAGGGACGTCCAGGCGGTTCTGGACGGCTGATCCGGGTTGTTGGTGGATGTGGCCTGCCGAGGGACTCGCCCCGTTGGGCGAGAGTGGGTTTGGGCATAGAGGGGGATGAAGGTCGGGCCGGCGTTCACTCGCCTACCGAGGGACTCGCCGACGCCGAGTTTGCCGAAGTTGCAGAAACCGTCTCCGGGAGACGGTTTCTGCAATCTCGCGGAGAAGCGGCGGAAACTTCAGGGAACCATCCCTGACTTACATGCTTCCCGTCCAGTAACACCCAACGGTCCGGGGAGACCGGACGGGCGAAGCCCGGAGGATCTCCCCGGGGTTATCTCCTCTTGAAGTACGCCCACCGGTCGTAAAGGCCCAGGGCGTACTGGAGGGTGTCGCCGCGGATCTTCGTCGTGCCGCCGGAGCCGATCAGCTTGGCCTCGTCGATGCGGGGCGAGTCGCCGCGCTTGGTCACCTTGATCTTGCGGAGGCTGCCGTCGAGGTAGGGGCCGAGGCGTGAGTTCATCTCGGCCTGGGAGAACCTGACCTTCCAGCGGTGCTGGGGTGAGTAGTGGTCGTAGGGATCCTTGACGCTCTGGAGGTACGGGCACCTCGGGGGCGCCGAGAAAGCCGGACTCGGTCCGGCCGCCCGAGGATGAGAAGTAAGTCGTCTGGGCGACGTCGCCCCTGTACTTGGCGACCTGATTGCGGGTCGCCTTGACGGCGCCGTTGGTGCGCTCGGTCTCCTTGCGCAGGCCGCCGTAGACCTGGGTACGCGTGTCGGCGTAGAGGTCGAAGCCGTTGCCGCCGACGTCGGTGGACAGTCCGATCGAGCCGGGCTGCCACCGCCATCGTCTTCAGGGTCTCCTTGGGCCAGCTCGGATAGACCTCGACCGGCACGACGCCCTGCCGCGTAGTCGTTGACGTTCACCTTGTTGACGACGTTGAGGGACCCGGAGGCGCTCTCGGTCGGCACGATCGTTGAGGTCGCCGCGGTAGTCGCCGACGCCTTTGATCTTGATCTGCCCGCTGCCCTTGGCGTGCAGGCTCTTGCCGCAGCGGGCGAGGAGCTCTGCCCGGACTTCGACTGCAACCGGACCGACGAGTTGCTGCGATGGGCTCGATAGGTGCGAGAGGGACGCAACCTTGCGTCCACAGGCCTTCGTCGCCTGCTCGAAGCTGGACGTCTCCTGAGCGGATCGCCAGCAGGACGCGCACCTGGGGGGCGCGTTTGAGGCTCTTGACCTTCACGCCCTTGAAGTAGTGGCCGATGATCCGCCGGTAGCCGCAGTCGTGCTTGCCGTATCCGTAGGCACCCCAGGCGCTGAGGCCGACCCCGTGGCCGTAGCCGGCGCCGTGGACGACCCAGTCCTTCCCGCTCGCGACCGCCGGCACCGCCAGGGCCACGATCAGCGGCGAGGGTGAGGAGCGCTGCTCGAGATCGCCTCATCCCTCCCATATTCGCGGGAAGCGGGCGCAGACCTTGCCGGTTCTAACCTCCGAAGCGAGAGGCCGGAATCGGAGCCCAGGCAGTCCTTGACCCCCTCGGCGATCAACTGCGCCCGGTAGTCGGCGCCCTCGGCAATCGGATGCAGGTCGTCGGCCTGCATCAGCTCCGGATGCGAGGCACCGCGTTCGCCCAGTCGGGTATCTCGGTGCCGGGACGGGAGGCGGCGAAGCTCCTGACGACCCGGTTCTTGCCGGTCGAGTCGACGCCGTCGACGCTGAGGCCGTGGATCGTCGGGACGACCATGCAGCGGTCGCCGACGATCTCGGAGACCGTCTCGAGGTTGCCGGCGAGGATCTCCGGATAGTTCGGGTTGTCGTTGGTTCCGGCGTCGAAGACGATCACCGAATGCGCGGGGTCGTAGCTCTCCTGGAACAGGTCGAAGAGCTGGTAGCTGTTGTAGCCGCCTTCGGCGTTGATCGTCAGCGGCACCGAGGGCAGATACTGCTCCAGGTAGGGGGAGGTGAGAACCTCGAGGCTGTCGCCGATGACCAGGACCTCCCCGGAGCCCTCCAGGTCCAGGCTCTCGCTCGCGGCCGGCTCGGCCTCACCCTCCGGAGCCACGGCCTTCGCGGCGGCGAGGGTCCCGCGACGGTTTCCCAGCTTGCGCCCCTGCCGCTCGCCGACCGTGGCCCCGGCTCGCCGGCCCCGGCTCACCTCGCCGACCGATGCCTCCACCCAGGACGCGTAGAAGGCCGTCCGGGCCGACGACTTAGCCTCGAACGCGGCGTCCCTCGCGTCCGGGGCCGCCGTCGAACCCAACGCGTAACCCCCGACCGTGGCCGCGCCGACCAGCAGCAGGGCGGCGAGCAGGAGAGCGATCCGGCGGCGGCTCATGGGCCCAGCAACGAGGTCGCGTCATTACTCGTCCGGACCGCTTGGGCGTCCTTTTCAAAGGTGCTCCGGAAGGCTTCCCGAAAGCGAGCTGCTGTAGGCATCTTCGAAGGCCGTCCGCCGACCCTCGGCAAACCCGATCGAATAGCCCATGGCTTCCCCGGTTGCGTCCCCGACCGTCCGGCCCACATCCCCGCCGGCAACCCGGGCGGCCTCGAGATCCTTCCCCGGTGTCCCGGCCGAGCGCGTATCCGCCTACCGCGCCCGCGGCCGCGAGCAGGAGGATCGCCGCAACCAGCGCCGCGAGCTTCCCACGCGAACTCTCGGTCTCCTCGGCCTGGGAGCCCTTCGGATCCTCCGCCTCGGGCGCGTCCGCCGCCTTCTCCTTGCCGTTCGTACCCATCTGGGTAAGCGTAATCAAACTCACCGCCCGCGCGACCCCCCTGCCCGCTTTAATGACGGACTTGGGGGGACAGAGCGATGCCTGAACCAATCAAGCGCGGTGCGCGCTACATGCCGGGACTCGACGGCCTCAGGGCCATCGCCGTCCTCGGCGTGCTCGCCTACCACCTGGGCTTCGGCTGGGCGCCCGGAGGGCTGCTCGGAGTCGGGGTCTTCTTCACCCTCAGCGGCTATCTGATCACCGACATCCTGTTGGCGCAGGTCGCGAAGGGCGGGATCAAGCTCGGGGCCCTTCTGGCTCGCCCGCGCCCGGCGGCTGCTGCCCGCCCTGCTGCTGATGCTCGTCGTCGTGATGGCCTGGGTCACGGTGATCGGACCGCACCAGTCCCCCGACTTCAGGACCGCGGCCGCCACCGCCGCCTTCTACGTCAACAACTGGTGGCTGATCTTCCACGACGTGTCCTACTTCGCGCAGTTCGCGACGCCGGAACCGCTCAACCATCTCTGGTCGCTCTCGGTGGAGGAGCAGTTCTACATCATCTGGCCCTTCATGATGATCCTCGGGGTGCAGTTCATCCCGGAGGCCAGGACGTCGACCGGAGTGCGCCTTCGGCTCGGGGCCACGATCCTCGGATTGGCGCTTGCCTCCGGGATCCTGATGGCCATCCTCTACAGCCCCGGCCTCGATCCGTCGCGGGTCTACTACGGAACCGACACGAGAGCTCTCGAACTGCTCGTCGGTGCGGCCCTGGCCACGGTCTGGCCGAGCCGACAGCTGCGAGCGGACATCACCGTCGGGGCCGGCGGGTGATCGACTGCGGGGGAGTGTTCGGCCTGATCGTCATCGGCGTGATGTTCTGGAAGGCGGACGAGTACGCGCCGTTCCTCTACCGCGGCGGGTTCCTGCTCCTGTCCGTGGCGACGGTCCTCGCAGTCGCGGCAATGGCGCATCCCGCCACCCGACTCGGGCCGATCGTCGGGTGCGGCCCGATGCGCTGGATCGGCGAGCGTTCCTACGCGCATCTACCTGTGGCACTTCCCGATCATCATCCTGACCACGCCCGAGGGCGCTCAGGGGGTCGACCTTGTACGAGCGTTCTTCCAGGTAGCCGCCACGATCGGGATCGCGGCGCTCTCTTGGAAGTACGTCGAGAACCCGATCCGCCACGGCGCCCTCGCCAGGCTCTGGAGCGCAGCTGCGAGCCGGGCACTGGCACCGCGATGCGATCTCCCGCGTCGGCTGGGCGGCCCTGGCGGGAAGTGCCGCCGTCGTCATCGCGGCCGTCGCCGGCTTCGCGGGGGTCGGAGTCGGACCGAGCCAGGCAAGCGCTCCTGGAAACGTCAGCGTCGCGGAGACGTTCGAGGCCACCGGCGCCGAGCCCGTGGACGACGGCACCATCTGCGACGCCGTGGTTCATATCGGAGACTCGACCTCGGAAGGACTCGTTTCCTCGGAGTACCTCCCGAATCCGAAGCAGCTGATCGCCGCGCAGTACGCCCGCGTCGGTGCCACGACCCAGCACCTCGAGGTCTCGGGCGCACGGTCGATCTACGAGACCTTCGAGGGGGCACCGAACGCCAACGACGTCGCCCAGGCATGGAAGGCCAAGGGCTTCGATGGCTGCTGGGTTCTCGCGCTCGGGACCAACGAGACGGCGAACGTCTCGGCGGGCTCGACGGTCGGTCTGCCGGAGCGCATCGACACGATGATGTCGACGATCGGCGATCAGCCGGTTCTCTGGGTCAACGTGAAGTCGCTGGTCGCGAGCGGCCCGTATGCGGCAGCGAACATGGAGCTCTGGGACGACGCCCTGGTCGAGGCCTGCGACAGGTACCCGAACATGCGGATCTACGACTGGGCCTCCGACGTCAAGGACGTCTGGTTCATCCCCGACGGGATCCACTTCACGACCCCGGGCTACGCGGCCCGCGCCAGAATGATCGCCGACGCCCTCCTCCAGGCCTTCCCGGCCTCGACGGGAGAGGTGACCCCCACCGACAGCGTCGACTGCGTCGTCAACCCCGAGGACACGACGGCCAAGGAGACAGCTGCCGACCAGGCTCCCGAAGAGTCCCTCGACGAGTCGACGACCGAGGAGACGACCACGACACCGTCGACTTAGGGGGTTCGACGGGCGCGTGCCGAGGGGCTCTCACCGTTGGGCAGGAGTCGGTCTGGCTGGAGGAGGGACGGGGAGCCTGCAGGCCACAGTTCACCCGCCTACGAGGGGCTTTTCAAGGTCGCGCTCCCAGCCACCATCGGTTCCCGCCCAACCTTCTGATGCCCTTGCCGAGCGGCAACACCCAACGGTCCGAGGGAAGCGGACGCGCAGCGGAGCATTCCCTCGGGGTTATCTGCGGTACGAGGGGGAAGAAGCCGTCGTCCGCTCTACCTGCCGACAGCTCGGCGTACGCGTGGGGGTCGCAGATCAGCTCGTGGGTGCGAAACGGCAGCTCGGTGTTGGCGAACCCGCGCTTGAACTCCTCGAGGCCGTCGCCGGGCTTGACGCCCCCGCCGAGGTTGAGCGGTAGCTCCAGCTCCTCGGCGAACTCGGTGGCCGCGATGATCAGGTTCTTCGAGGGAGCACGGCGGCGATGGGCGTCCGCGGTTCCCGACAGGTAGTAGTGGAGGAGCCCGTCGCTCTTGACCGCGAGGGCCGAGGCGGCGCAATCGCCGTCGGGGCCGGTCACGGTGATCAGCCAGGTGAGCGGGGAGGCGAGCAGGATGCGGAAGTAGGCGGCGTCGAAGAAGTACTGCTCGGCGGCGTCGACGACGCGCATCGTCTCGGTGTAGGCGGAGAGAAACCCGTCGAGGTCGGCGTCGGTGGCATCGGGGCCGGCAACCCGTGCGACCTCGTAACCCGCGGCCTCGTTCTTGCGGATCTGCTGGCGATCGCTCATCCGGGACTTGCGCGGTTGCGCGGGATCGGAGACGAGGACGATCGAGCGATCGGTGGCCCCGGTGAAGGCCAGGGGCTCCCCAAGGCGATCGCGGACGAACATGCTGACCAGGCCGCTGGCGCCGAGATCGATCGCGGTCGGGATCGATCGGCCCGCCCACGACCCGGGCTCCCGGGTACGAGTAGGGCGAGATCGCGTCGACCAGGTCCGAGTCGGGGATGGACCGAACGACCAGAGGGACGGACACCTCGTTGGAGCCGTCGCTGACGACGAGCGTGTGGGTGACGCCCTCGGCGTCGAAGAACTCGCGGCTGCGGAAGAAGGCCTCGGATTCGACGGCCGCCGCGCCCTCGTCTGGGATCAGCTCGACCGAGGGGATATCTAGTCCCCTGCTTCGGTCCCGTCAGCCCCGACCGACCAGCGCTCACGCCAGCCGGCGGCCGAGATGCCCCAGATCTCACAGTCGATGAGGGTTCCGTCGGGGCGGCGGATGTGCTCGGGCATGGTGCCCTCGTGCTGCCAGCCCTGCCAGGTGACGGCCTTCTTGGCCGGGGCCGTTGAACGACGGGATGCGGCCGTACACCCGATGGGCGCCGAACTCCTCGAAGGCCTTCGCCACGGTCAGCCGCTCCGCCTCGCGGCCGACGCCCCTGGCGCCGGGGTTGTCGCCGATCAGGGCGCCGAGCTCAGGAGCGGTCTGGCGGAACAGCCCGTAGAGCGCGGTGAAGCCGACCGGCTCGGTGATCCCCTCGACCTCGATCGCCCACTTGCGATCCTCGGCATCCGTCACTCTCGATAGCCGCGACGGCGGCGTTCGTCCAGCCCTTGGCGTTCTCGGGCCCGAAGACGGGGCGAACCTCCATCAGCGAGGAGATCGCCTCGCGGTTGTTGAACCAGCGGTGCACCGCCTCCCAGTCCTCAGTGCGGAACGGCCTGATCCTGACCGCGACTTCGGAGCCACGTTCCGCGACTTCGGAGCCACGTTCATCTGTTTCGGAGCCGCGTTCGGTCGTCATCGGGCGGGAACGATACCCAGAGGGCGGTTCATCCCGGGTCGAGGCCCCGGCCGCCGATCACCTGGGTCACCGTCCGGCCGAGGATCTTCAGGTCGAGGATCGGGGTGCGGTTCTCGACGTACCAGTTGTCGAGCTCGATCCGCTCGCCCCAGGTGATCCCGACCCGGCCGTTGACCTGCGCCCAGCCGGTGATCCCGGGACGAACCGCGTGGCGGCGATGCTGATGGGGGTGTAGGTAGGCGAGGTGGGAGGGGATCGTCGGTCGCGGACCGACGAGCGACATCTCGCCGCGCAGCACATTGACCAGGTTCGGGACCTCGTCGAGCGACGTCCGCCGCAGGACACGTCCGACCCTGGTGACGCGCGGGTCGGCGTCGCCGACGGCCGTTCCGGCGCCGACCGGGTCGCTGCCGGCCGCCATCGTCCGCAGCTTCAGCATCTCGAACTCCCGCTCCCCCCGGCCGACCCGCCGCTGTCGGTAGATCGCGGCGCCGCGACTATCGAGCCGGACGGCGATCATCGCGGCGACCAGCAGCGGCGAGATGATCAGCAGCGCCAACCCGGCAGCGAGGGCGTCCACGATGCGCGGCAGCCCGGCCGGGCCGGTCGCGAAGGGGTCGTGCGCCTCGCGAGCTCTGAGCTCCTCGTCTCCGGGAGGCGGCTCGAACGCCGCGACCGCCTCGGCGTCGAGGTCCGCTCACCGGGTTCCCTCGGACTTCTCCCAGGCGGCCGGCGGACCGTTCCGCCAGCGGTCCCAGAACCCGAGCGCGATCGATGCCGTGACGAGCACGTAGTAGCGGGCGATCCGGGTGATCCTGCCGACGGGTCCCGGAGCGGCGTCGCCGATCGCGGCGGCGGTGAGCAGGCCGACCTGGGCAGCGAGGGCCAGCCGGTAGATCCGCCCTCGCCGGAGCAGCAGCAGGTTGGATCCGAAGGCGGCGACGTGAAGCACCGGGCTCGCGTAACGGAGCAACCGGTGGGAGACGATCTCGTAGCCGAAGAGCGGCGCCGTAACCGCGGGGATCCCACATCCGGTCGGCGACCACGATGTCGGGGAGGCCGACCATCATCCGCCGCTTGCGGGCGAACTCGCCCTCGATCGTCGGCACCATCTTCTCGTGTGCGCGCGCCTCGGGGACGTCGACGGAGCGCCAGCCCTCCTTGCGAAGCTCGAAGGGGAAGGAGAGGTCGTGGCTGCGCGAGGGCTCGAGGAAGCGGTAGGCGGAGCGCCGGGTCGCGTAGATGCCGCCGTTGCCGGCGGTGATCCCGCCCAGCTTCGACTCCAGTTCACGGACCCGCATCTCGTAGCGCCAGTAGGCGCCCTCCTCGTTGTCCCCCTCGGGGTCGGAGAAGTGGACGTGCCCGGCGGCGTAACCCACAGCGGGATCGTCGAACGCGGCGGCGAGTGCTGCGAGTGCGCCGGGCTCCCAGGTCGAGTTGGCGTCGCTGAAGGCCACGACCTCACCCCCGGCGCTCTCGACCGCGGCGTTCTGGGTCGCCATCTTGCCGCCCCGAGGTAGGTCGAGGACCATGTCCGCGCCGGCGGCCCGGGCGATCTCGACGGTCCGGTCGGTCGAGCCATCGGAGGCCACGATCAGCTCGAGGCTCTCGCGCGGATAGTCGAGCGCGAGGGCGTCGGCCACCTTGTCGGCGATCACCTCCTCCTCGTCGAAGGCGGCGATGATCAGCGAAACCTTGCGCGGGGCGCTGCCGTCGGGCGCGGACTCCCGGAGGGCAGGGCAGTCGGCCCGCCGCGCAGCCGCTCGATCGCCGCCAGCGTCAGCGGGTAGGTGATGTGGGTATGGACGAGCCCGGCCACCGAGCCCCAGAAGATCTTCTTCGCCATTCCCATGCCGGATCGATTATCGGCTGCCGAGGCCGGGCTCCGCGCCGAGGCGCTCGTAGAGCGCGAGAGTGCTTGCGGCGATCGCGTCCCAGCCGTAGGCCCTCCGCCACCGCAGCCCGGGTGGAGGCGGCGAGCTTCTCTCGCTCGGCTGGATCGGCGACCAGCTCGTTCAGAACCGCCGCCAGCGCGCCGGCGTCACCCGGCGGGACCAGCCGGGCGGCGTCGTGGCTGCGGCCGAACTCGGCGAACCCGCCGACGTCGCCGAGCACCATCGGCTTGCCGAAGGCGAGGCCGGTGTAGAGCACGCCCGACTGCTCGATCTCGCGGTAGGGAAGGGCGAGGACGTCCGCCCGCCGGATCAGCGCCGGGATCTCCGGGTCGGCGACGAAGCGGGGCAGGATCCGCACGCGGCCGGGAGCGCGGTCGGCGAGAGCCCGCAGCGGTTCGAGCGGCATCCGGGGCATCCCGGCGATCCAGAGCTCAGCCCCCTGGACGGAGGCGAACGCCTCCAGCAACGTGTCGATCCCCTTGTAGGGGCGAAGCAGGCCGAAGAAGAGGATCACCGGTCCCTCGGCCGCGGCGAACTCGGCCGGCAGGGGGGCCTCCACGGGTAGGCGGGTCAGGTAGTCGAAGGGCCCGTGCGGGATCACCTCGACCTTGGCCGGATCGAGCCCGACCTCCTCGCACAGGCGGGCCGCCGCACCCTCGGTGTGGGCGACGACCGCGTCGAAGGCGTCGAGGTAGCGGCGTTGCGCCGCGAGCTTTCGCGTTTCGCCCGGCGCCGGCAGCGGGTAGTGCAGGGTGATCACGCGCGGCCGGCCGGGCCGGCGGGGACCGATCAGCAGCCGGTCGAGCTGCGGCAGGGTCGTCCATTGCCAGTGCTCGACGTCGGCGTCCGCGAGGTGCCGGCGGGCGGCCAGCATGCCGGGAACGTGCTCGAGGGCCTTGAGCGGGAGACGCCTGCGGCTCCCGATCCCGACCTCGGCGCTGCGGCCGTAGAAGCACTCTTCGACCCGGTAGCCCTCAGCCTCGGGGACGGGGCCGTAGAGGAAGCGACTCGTGAGCAGTTCGACCTCGGCACCGGCCCGCACAAGCGCCGCCGCGAGGGAGCGGTCGTATGGGGGCGTGAATGCCGAGGGATCGACGAGGGAGACCCGAAGCGCCGTCATGGGCGACGATTGTCCCGATGGAGCTCTCCTACTGCGTCGTCAACACCAACGGGCGCGAGCACCTTGGCAACTGCCTGCGTGCGATCGCCGCCAATCATCCGGTCGGAGTCGAGCACGAGATCCTCGTCCTCGACAACCACTCCGACGACGGATCGGTCGACCTCGTCGCCCAGATCGCGCAGCGGGAGCGCGACATCGGCGACCACCTGCGACTGATCGTCACCGAGCGTCGCCAGGGCAAGGCGGCCAACGACACGCTGCTGATGCAGACGGCCAAAGGTGAGTACTGCCTGCTGCTGAATGAGGACTCCGAACTGCTTCCGGGAGCGGTCGAGGCGCTGCTCGACGCGCTCCGCGCCGACCCCGAGGCCGGGGCGGCGGGTGCTCAGTTGCTCGACCCCGCGGGCGTTCCCCAGCCCTGCGCGTGGCGGCTGCCGGGAGTTGGGACCGCCCTCGCCCAGGCGTTGTTTCTGCACCGTTGGCTGGTCACTCAGAGCGGCGGGGATCGAACCCGGCGGGTCGGCTGGGCCCAGTCGGCGGCGCTGCTGGTCAGGCGGAGCGCCGCGGCGGCGGTCGACTGGCTCGACCCGGACTTCTTCGTCTACTCCGACGAGACCGACCTCTGCAAGCGCCTCGGCGACGCCGGCATGCACACGCTCTACGTCCCTTCGGCTCGGGCGATCCACCACGAGCAACTCTCCAATGACCGGGGGGCGGGGAGCCGCCGGATCGTCGAGTTCCACCGCAACCGCGACCTCTACATGCGCAAGCACCACGGCCCGCTCGCCGCGGCGGTCGTCCGCGCCCTGACGGCCTTCTCCTACCTCCCCCGAGCCCTGGCCGCCCTGGTCCTCCCCGACCACGACCCGCAGTGGTACCTCCTCCACGCGAGCAAGGCCTGGAGCCCGACCGGCGAGGGTATCCGCGAACTGGCCGAGGGCGAAGTTGGCTCGGAGGCCACCCCAGACGAGCTCTCACCCTGACCCGGCATCAACTGACAGAAACCGGCTCCCACAGCCGGTTTCTGTCATCTCGACCGCGAGGGGCGTAGCAGTCCGCAGACGGGGCGCTTAGCCAGCAGGTAGGCGGCGGAGGCGGAGAGAGGTGCGTCGTCATCGAGGGTCTGGGCAGTCACGATCCGCGGCTGGTAACGGCGCGGGATCGGGTTAAACGCGCCTTCAGGCGAGCGCTCTCGAATTCTCCCCGGTCATCAGCACGCACGCTCGCGGGAAAGCCGCCGCGGGTGCCCAAGCCCACTCGCGCGCCCGCGGGAAACCGACGCCCGATGACGGTGATGCGACTTGCAACTGCAACCGATGAAGGGGGAACGCATCGTTCGATCACGGTGATCCGCGGAGTCGGGGGTGGCGAGGGCGGCGGTATGGGACCTGTGCGGCTGGCGGAGTTTCCAGCTTCCGCAGCGGCTAGCCAGAGTGCCCGAGCAAGACCCATCCCAGGAGCCCGAGCTTGAAGGTCGTCCTCATCACCTCCGAAGGTACGCGGCGGCGGCGCATTCCTCGTGAAGATCCTGACAACGACCGAGACGGGCTCACCTGCCCAGGGCATCAGAAACCGCCCCGATCACGGTCGCGGATCTCCTGCTCGTAGAGCTCTGCCGCACGGGCGTCCTCGTCGCTCTGGTCCGGCTCCTCGGCCCGCATCTGCGCCCACCGCTCGCGGAGGTTGCCCTCGCTGATCAGGACGCGGACCTGGGCCCGCTCGCCGGCGTTGATGGCGCCGCCGAACCAGAGCAGGACGGGGTAGAGCGCGAACAGCGCCAGCCTGGAGATGAATCCGACAGCGCCCTCGGTGGGCAGCAGCAGGTCTCCACCCGCGACGAGGACGATGGCCGTCCCGACCACGACTGCCAGCCGGCCCCATTGCCACGGGATCGGGAAGATTCGGCGGCTGACCGCGTAGATCAGGACGATCACGATCAGATAGGAGACGATCAGCGCGACCCCGGCCCCGACGATCCCCCAGGCGGGGACGAGGATCAGGTTGAGGATCACGTTGGCGATGGTCGCCACGATCGTGACCGGGAAGTTGTATTGGGTCTTGCCGGTGCGGCCGAGGATCACGACCAGCGCCAGGTAGACGCCGTAGAGGGCGGCGCCGAGGGCGAGTGGGCCGATCGCCTCGTAGCTGTCGAAGAAGTCGGGGGCGGCTAGCAGGCGGACGATCCAGCGGGCCTCCAGCCACATGCCGACGACGATGAATCCGCAGAGCGCCGTGAACGCGGTGACGACGACCGCGTAGGTGCGGCGGGCCTCGTCGTCGTCGCGGATCGAATAGGCGAGCGGCGGCCAAGCGAGCTGAAAGCCGCGGACGACCACCTGGATCGCCTGGCTGAACTTGAACGCCAGCCCGTAGAGCCCGAGCTGGGTGGCGCCGAGCGAGTGGGAGATGATGATCCGATCGATGAATGCGAGCGAGTAGATCGACATCTCCGCCGGCATCGTGGGCAGGCCGAAGCGGAACATCCGCCGCAGCAGCTCCCGGTCGGGGCGGAGCGAGAGCCGGCTGCGCTCGGCGTAGATCCGCTGGAGCAGGAACGGCAGGCCCGCCAGATAGCTGCCGAGCAACAGCCCCTCGGCCCCCTCGTCGAAACCGACGACCAGGAGGATCGTCAGCGGGATCGCAAGGAGGACGTTGCCGATCGTGAACGCGAAGTAGGCCCTCGCGCGCTCGTCGACGCGGAAGAGGGTGACCATGTACTCGTAGAGGGTCAGGACCCAGAGGCCGCCGATCGCGATTCGGACGAGGCCGGCGGGCAACGGATCACCGCTGATCAGCTCGCCGATCTGCTCGGCGAACGGCAACGCGATCAGGGATCCGATCGTCGCCGTCCAGAACAGGGCCGCGAAACCGGTTGCGATCACCTTCTCCCCGCGCTCGCCGGGCAGGTAGTAGAAGCGCAGGAGCGCCTCAATCAGGCCGAGGCGGATGATGATGCTGGCCGCAACCACGGTCGAGAAGAGGAGCTCTGCCTGGCCGTAGTCGGCGGGGGTCAGGTAGCTCGTGTAGAGCGGCAGCAGCAGTACCGCGAGCACCTTCGAGGCGACGCTCGCCGCCGTGTAGGCCACGCCCGTGGTGGCGAGGCGGCGGAGGTAGTCGAACATCCTCCCCTCCCCTCCGATCAGGCCGTCTGTCGTGGAGCCGACGGTGCCCTGACCAGGGCGGCCGCCGCGAGAGCGAGCACGACCCAGGTGATCGGGTCGACGAAGAAGGCCGCGTAGCCGATGCTGTGCACGAACATCAGGAAGTAGATCGCCAACAGCGTGGCAGCCAGGGGCATACCGCGGGCGCGGTCACGGAGCGAGAACCCGGTGGCCGAGATCAGGGCGCCGAAGGTCACGACGAGGAGTGCCAGATAGGCGGCGACACCGATCACGCCCTGCTCGGCGGCCACGGTGACCGGCTCCGTGTGACTCTCGGCCGCGAAGCCCTCACCCTCGTAGTAGCGCTCGGTGAACTCGGGCGCGAAGCCGCCCGAGCCGGTGCCGAGCAGGGGATGATCGGCCGCGATCTCGACCCCCCCGTCGATCAGCCCGGCCCGGCCGCTCGAGGTCTCGCTGCTCAGGCCCCCGCCGGCCACCAGGACGACCGCGGCGGCCAACGCCACCATCGTTGCCACCGATGCGCCCACCCCGTAGGCGAAGCCCCAGCGCGCCGCGATCAGCACCATCAGCCCGGCGAACAGGGAGATCGTGCTGGTCTGGGAGAAGCTGAAGACCAGCAGGGCGAGCAGGGCGACGAAGACGGCGGCGGCGGCGAACATCTGCCGTCGCTCGCGCCCGTAGGCGATCACCGCGGCCATCACGACCATCGTCACCACCAGGTACCGGCCCAGGATGTTCGGATCCCAGAACAGGGAGTTGACGCGGAAGTAGGTGTGCGCCTCGTTGCCCGAGATCACCTTGTCGTTCCAGAACAGCTCGCCGGTGACGTACTGATAGCCGCCGACCAGGACGAACAGGAGCCCCTCGGCGACCAACACGAGAACGATCACCCGCAGCGCGGAGGCGGTCCACTCGGTCCGCTCGATCAGGAAGTAGAGGGCCGAGAACGGGGCGAGGAAGAAGCAGACGTTCTGGAGGGCGGGCGTGAGATCGTCCGCGTAGGCGGCCTGCAGCGCGTAGAGGACGACGACGCCGGCCAGCGCCGGTCCGATGTAGGCGAGCCAGCCGCGGTCGCCCGAAGGGGGCGCCTGCTCCGGCCGGTCACGCCAGGCGCTCAGGATCGCAGCCAGCAGGCCGCCGGCAATGACCGCGTAGAGCGGCAGGAGGATCTTCAACTCGTCCCCGCCGAGGTCGATCGGGATCCGGAAGGGCATCACCGCGATCAGTGCCGGAGCCACCAACACGGGTCGGCGGCGGAAGACCAGCGCGAGGACGACCAGGCAGATCGCCCCGAGCACGACGGCGGCCAGCACGAGCGACGGCCGGTCCCGGAGGTCGGCGATCCGGTCGGTGTCCCAGTTGTCGACGAGGAGCAGGACCGGGGCGAGCAGGAGCGCGATCGTCAGGCCACTCAGACGCGTTCGCCGCGACAGCGGCAGCAGTCCCGAGCGCCGCGGTCGAAGCACAGGCGAGCGTGCCGAGCCAGAGGAGCGGCGAGTCCATCAGCCGCCGAACGTCGGCTGCTCGGCATCTGCGGGTACCTCGATGCGTCCGGGTGGCTTGATGTCGCGATCCTGCTCGCCGAGGACGACCTCGAGGGCGTAGAGGCCCGGATGGCGCCCTGATCCCCTCATCGTCTCAGCCGTCCCACTCGTAGACGTGCCTTCCCGCGGTCAGATCCTCGCCGCTGGCCAGGACTCGGACGGTGGCACCGTCGCTCCCCTCATTGCCATCGATGACCAGAACGTCCACATCGTTGTCGGGCTCTGCGAGCGTGAACTCGACCCGGGCGCCGTCGACGGGCAACTGCGGCGAGAGCACCACCGTGTTGACGAGGTCGTCGGAGGAGCGGGCGGCGCGCTCGACCGCGAAGGCCCCGATCGAGAGCAGCACCAGGACGGCGAACAGGACGGCGCCGAGGTTCGCGCCACGCAAGCCCCGGCCCGGGCTGGCCCCGGTCAGCCTTGGCCGCCCGATGCCTTGGCGACGTCGTCCCCGGCGACCACGACGACATCCGCGCCGTTCGCAGCGGCCTCGGCCTCGGCGTCGAACGGCTCGACGATGGAGATTCCCAGCGCCTTGGCGACCGCCTTCGCCTCCCGGCGATTGGCGGGGCTCGCGTACTTGACGACGCTCTTATCGGTGCCGTCGTTCGCCACGCTGGTACCGGCGACGTCGAACGTGCCCGGCGGTCAGCTGATCGGAGAGATCGCCCGCCAGCCCGGAGGAGGTCGAGGCGTTGAGAACGACCACGCTGACCGTGCTCGCATCGACCGGAGCACCCCGGCCCCCCTCGTCGCCCGCTCGCAGGAAATGGGCGACGGCGAAGAAGATTCCCGCGGCGACGGCGACGGCGACCAGCGCGATGACGAGCGGGTGCCGCGGCCCCCGCACGATCATCCGGCGCCACCGCGGCGCCCGCTCCAGCGCCAGCGCCTGCTGCTCTGAAGTCCCGATCCGCTCCAGCGCCGGGCGCTCGGAGGTGACCCGCTCGGCTGCGGGCGACGGGCCGCCCGGACGGGCCATCCCGGGGACGGGGCCGGCCGCGGCGATCGCCGTGAACTCGCGGGTGCCCGCCTCCGGGTCCCGGTTCATCCACTCGACCAGTCGGCCGATCTCGCGGCGCTGGCTGATGAACAGCGGCAGGAGGAGGAGCATCCCCACCATAGCCAGCAGCGCGGCAGCGCCGCCGAGCGGCTCGAGCAGGTCCTTGGCGACCAGGGATTCGGCCGCGAGCGGAATCGTCAGATCAGAGAGCATCGGGGGATATGACGGAGGCGCTCACCCAGCGATCCCCTGATCGTCGGCCCCGACGACGAGCACCAGATCGGCACCCTTCGCGAGGGCCTGGATTTCGGGAGTGATCGCCACCGTCTCGATCGGCCCGAGGTCGCCCTCGAGATCGGCGGCGAGATCGGCGGCGTCGGACTTGAAGCCGTCCTCGAACATGATGGTGGTCGCCGGGAACGGGCCGGCGTCGCCGACCTCGCCGACCTCGAAGCCGGCGTCCTTGACGAACTCGCTCGCCGCGTTCGCCGTGCCCGGAACCCCGACCTCTCCCTCGGCGGGTGCGGTGCCGTTGAGGACCGCGACCTCGACCTTGTCGGGCTCCTCCGCGGGCTTCGTCGCTGTCGAGCCCGACGTGCCCTCGTCGGATGACCCAAGCAGCCCGAAGCCGCCGGTCAGTATCGCGGCGGCCACGACGAGCGCGAGCAGGCCGCCGAACAGCACCACCGGACTGACCGGGAGGCGGCGATCGAGCTCCTCGTAGCGGAAGGCGATCTCGCCGCGAAGCCGGTGCATTCTCCCCGGGCCCTTGTCAGCCGCCTCGACATCGGCACCATTGTCGCCTTCGGAGCCGATGGCGGGCATCGTGGCCTCCCCAGCCTCAGCGGCAGCGCGATCGGCCTCCGCCTCGGCACGCTCAGGAGAGCGCCCGGCCCAGTCCCGTAGGCGGCGCAGATGGCGTGCCTGCTGAAACGTCATGAAGACGAGCACGGCCAGGCCCGCGAAGGCGACGAAGCCGAGAATCGCACCGATCTCCTTCAGAAGGTCCATCCTCAGCGCGTGATCTTACGTTCTTACTGGGATAGAGCCTTGGAACCGCCCCCCGGGGCGAGGCCCTCGCCGATCAGGCCGACGACCCTGCTTGCGAGGTCGGTCTCGTCGACGGTGGCGATCAGCCGCTTCAGCTCCTCGAGCGTTTCCTCGATCCGGAGCGGCTCAAGCGGCTGCTCGCGGACCGCCCGGACGATCCTCGGAGCACCCGTCGGCTCCGAATGCTCACCGTCGGCGAAGAGCTGCTCGTGGAGCTGCTCGCCCGGCCTCGGGCCGGTGAACTCGATCGCGATATCGGTGTCGGGTTCGTAGCCGGCGAGCCGAATCATGTTGCGAGCCAGATCGACGATCTTCACCGGCTCGCCCATCTCCAGGACGAACACGTCCCCCGACCCGGTCTCCTCGCCGAGGTCGGCGGCCCGGATCACGAGCTGTACGGCCTCCGGGATGGTCATGAAGTATCTGGTCATCTCCGGGTGGGTCACGGTGACCGGCCCGCCACGCTCGATCTGGCCGCGGAAGATCGGCACGACGCTCCCCGAGGAACCGAGCACGTTGCCGAAGCGAACGCAGACGAACCGCGTTCCGGGATGTCGGGAGGCGGCACTCTGGACGACCGACTCGGCCATCGCCTTCGAGGCACCCATCACAGTGCGGGCGTTGACCGCCTTGTCGGTCGAGATCAGCACGAAGCGCTCGGCCCCCGACACCGCGGCGGTCTCGGCGACGACGCGGGTGGCCATCGCATTGTTCCGAACGGCCTCCAGCGGGTTGGCCTCCATCAGCGGCACATGCTTGTAGGCGGCTGCATGGAAGACGACGTCGGGATGGAAGCGCTGCATCACATCGAGCATCCGCTCGCCGTCCTTGCAGTCGGCGAGCACGGCCTCGACCTTGGAGAAATGCCACTCCGACGTCAGCTCGCGATCGATCAGGAACAGGTTGTCCTCGGCCTGGTCGACGAGAACCAACAGCCGCGGACCGACCCGGGCGATCTGCCGGCAGAGCTCGGAGCCGATCGAGCCTCCCGCTCCGGTCACGACGACGATCTTGTCCTTCAGGTAGACGCCGACCCGATCGAGCTCGATCACGACCGGTTCGCGGCCGAGCACGTCCTCGACCTGGACCTCGCGAAGCTGGCGGGTGAGCTGCACGCCGCCGCGCAGCAGCTCGAAGACAGTCGGCAGGGTCCGCACGCGGATCCCCCGCTCTCGACACTCCGAGACGACCTTGCCGCGAACCGCACCCGGGGCGGAGGGAATCGCGATCACGACCTCGGCGGGCTTCTCGCGTTCGAGGATCGCGCCGAGGTCGTCGGTGCCGCCGAGGACCTTGAGGCCGAGCAGGCGCATCCCGAGCTTGCGCTCGTCGTCATCGATGAAGCCGACCGGCTTGCCGAGCTCCGGGTTGAGCCGCAGCTCACGGACGACCATCTGCCCGCCGGAGCCGGCGCCGACGACGAGGACGTCGCCGTCCTTGCGGCGGGTGTGCTTGCGCATCCGGCGCTCGACGAAGTAGAAGCGGGCGATGCTGCGGGCGGTGACGAGCAGCCCGACGGTGAAGACGAAGTCGTAGATCAGGACCGAGCGGGGCATCGGGCTCGTCGAACGGCTTGCCGATCACGAAGACCGCGATCAGCAGAGCCGAAGCGACTGCGCAGGCACGGAGCACCGCCCAGATGTCGCCGAGGTTGAAGTACCGCCACCACTTCTGGTGCAGGCCCATCAGGCTGAAGATCACGGTCATGCCGAGCGCGACGAAGACGATCGACCCGGTCAGCATGTCGATGTAGCGATCGGGGATACCGCCCGGCTCGTCGATGAAGCGGATCCCGAAGGCCAGGTAGTAGGCGAGGGCTGCGAGTGCCGCGTCCGCCGCCAGCTGGAAGATGCGGTGCCGGAGCACCGGCGCACGCAGGCGGTTCATTGGCTAGAGGGTAGAGTCCCGGTCAAGCTCGCGAAGTGCCGGATGCGGGCTGCGCAAGCACTCCACCGCACCCGACGCCCGGCTCCAGGAAGCCGCTTGCAGCACCCGTTGATCATCGCCTCGATCACCGACCCGATCGTCAACTTCGCCGTCGACGTCGTCGATGCCATCGGCGTCGCCGGGATCTTCATCCTGATGACCTTCGAGAGCGCCTGCGTGCCGATCCCGAGCGAGGCGACGATGCTGTTCGCCGGCTTCGCGGTCAGCGAGGGCGACATGACCCTGTTCGCGGCGGTCGCGGCCGGCGTGCTCGGCAACCTCGTCGGCTCCTGGATCGCCTGGGCTGCCGGCTACTACGGGCGCGAGGAGCTGCTCGAGAAGAACAGGCTCATCCACATCAACCCCAAGCACCTGGCGACAGCCGACCGCTGGTTCAGAGAACACGGAGACGCCACCGTCTTCTGGACCCGGATGCTGCCGATCGTCCGCACGTTCATCTCCCTCCCCGCCGGCGTCGCCGAGATGCCGTTCTGGAGGTTCACCACCTTCACCCTCCTCGGTTGCATCCCCTGGGTCCTCGGCCTGACGCTGCTCGGACGCTCGGTCGGCGACAACTGGGAGGACTGGAAGGACAAGCTGCACTACATCGACTATGCGGTCGCTGCGGTGATCGTGGTCGGGGCCGGCTACCTGCTCCTCAGGTACTGGCGCGGCCGTCGGGGCGGCTCCGGGACCGACGCCGAAACCACCGCCGAAGCGGGCGAGTGAGCCGGGGGGGCCTGGGAGTCGGCCGCGCGGCGGTCCTGGGGGCGGTTCAGGGACCGACCGAACTCCTCCCGGTCTCCAGCTCCGCCCATCTGCGGATCGTCCCCTGGGTCCTGGGCTGGGACCTCGACGACGTCAGCCCCGAGGACCGCAAGGCCTTCGAGGTCGCCGTCCACGGCGGTGCCGCGCTGGCGCTCCTGATCGGCCAGCGCCGCCTGATCGCCGACGAGCTCCGCCGCCTCGACGGCCGGCGGGTGACCGTGATCGCCCTCTCCTTCCTGCCCGCCGTCGCCGTCGGGCTGACGCTCGAGGAATGGATCAACCGCCACCTCGGGGGGCCACGCGCCACCGCCTTCGGCCTGGTCGCCGGATCGATCGCGATGGTCGTCGCCGACCGTGCCCCCCAGGAGCGCAACGCCGGCGAGGCAACCCCCGCCGACGGGCTGGCCATCGGCCTCGCCCAGGCCGCCGCGCTCGCGCCGGGCGTCTCCCGCAACGGCTCGACCCTGGCCGCCGCCCGCGCCCGCGGCTTCCGCCGAGCCCAGGCCAACCTCCTCTCCCGCACGGTCGCCCTCCCGGTGATCACCGCCGCCGCGGCCCGCAAGGCGATGAAGCTGCGTCGCCGCCCGATCGACCCCGCGCTCGCCCGCTCCGCAACCGTCGGGGTCGGGGTCGCCTTCGCCTCCACCCTCGCCTCCCAGGGTCTGATCAAACTGATCGAACGCGACCGCAGCCTCTGGCCCTACGCCGCCTATCGCACCGCCCTGGCCGGCCTGATCCTGCTCAAGCGCCCCAGGTAGCCGGGCGGCAGGGGCGCTAACCCCCAGTCAATGGCGGAATATCACCGTATATCGATTGAAATCCGCCACCGAGCGGCTCCCGACCGCCGGTTCCGGTTGAATCAACCGGAACGATGAGCCGAGGGACGATGAGCCGAGGGATTCAGTGAGCCAGGACGCCTACACGCAGGCGGGGGTCAGCCAGAGCGGGGCCGATGCGGCAGTCGACGCGCTCGTCAGCCACCTGTCGCGGATCGACACCGGCAAGCCGTCACGGGTCGTGCCGCTGCCGGGCCACTACGCCAGCGTGCTGCGGCTCGACGAGCGGACCGGGATCGCTTTCGGCACCGACGGCGTCGGGACCAAGATGGTCGTCGCCGAACGGCTCGGCCGGTTCGAGACGATCGGGATCGACTGCATCGCGATGAACGTCAACGACCTGATCTGCGTCGGCGCGGAGCCGATCGCGCTCGTCGACTTCATCCTCTGCCCGACCGCCGACCCCGACCATGTGCGGGGCGATCGGAGAGGGGCTGCGGCGCGGCGCCGAGCTCTCCGGGATCGAGATCCCCGGCGGCGAGATCGCCCAGGTCGGCGATGTCGTCAACGGCCTCGAGCTGGCCGGCAGCGCCATCGGGCTGGTCCCGCTCGACCGGATCGTCACCGGCGCCTCAATCGCTCCAGGGGACGTCGTCATCGGCCTGCCCTCCTCCGGCCTCCACTCCAACGGCTACACGCTCGCCCGCAGGGTCCTCGCCGAGATCGACCTCGACGACGAGCGCCTCGGACGCCCCCTCGGCGAGATCCTGCTCGAGCCGACCGAGATCTACGTCCGCCCGATCCTCGAGCTCGTCGCCTCCGGGGTCGACGTCCGCGGACTCGCCCACATCACCGGCGACGGCCTCAACAACCTGCTCCGCCTCGGCGACGGTGTCGGTTACGAGATCGACGATCCGCTCCCCGCCCAGCCGATCTTCGACCTGATCGCCGACGTCGGCGGGATCGACGACCGCGAGATGCACGAGGTCTTCAACATGGGCTGCGGCTTCTGCGTAACGGTCCCCGAGCAGGACCTGGAGGCGGCCCTGGCGATTCTCCAACCGCACTACCCGGAGGCGAAGCGGGTGGGCCGGGTGACCGATCAGACGGGCATCGTCACGCGCCCCTAGGCCCGCTCCCCCGCCCACCCTTCAAAGCAAGCGGTGCCGAAATCGCGCCGCCCGTGAGCGCTGCAAAGGGCTTGGCGGGGAGGGGGTCCAGCGGGGAGTCCAGCACGAGCGAAGCGAGTTGCCCCCGATGGGTCCCCCTCCCCGCCAAGCCCCGATTCACCCTCCCGAGGCCCGATTCCGCCTCGATAAACGCAATCTGGCTGTCGCACCGACCCCCATCCGGCTGCACCGAAGGCCGCGATCCAAAATACTCGGGGTAATGACTTCGCCCTGGACCGATCAAACATGACCCAAGCGATGATCGGAAGGATGCTCTCCAACCGGTACCGGCTGGAGTCGAAGCTCGGTAGCGGCGGGATGTCGATGGTCTATCTGGCGGTCGACGAGACCCTGGGCCGCAAGGTCGCGGTCAAGGTTCTCCACCGGGAGATCTCCGACCAGCAGGATCAGCTCGAGCGCTTCCGGCGGGAGGCCCGAGCGGTCGCCCAGCTCTCCCATCCCAACCTCGTCGGCGTGATCGACGCCGGCACCGACGAAGGCCGCCCCTACATCGTCTTCGAGTACGTCCCCGGCCAGACGCTGAAGCAGCGGATCTCCAGCGAGGGCCGATTGCCGCTCGACGAGGCCACCGCCTACGCGATCGAGATCGGCCGGGGCCTTCAGGCCGCTCACGTGGCGCGGTTGATCCATCGCGACGTCAAGCCGCAGAACGTCCTCATCGATGCCGAGGGCAGGGCCAAGATCACCGACTTCGGCATCGCCCTCTCGCTCGAGTCCCATGGGCTGACCGCCACCGGGCGGGTGCTCGGCACCACCGACTACGTCTCGCCCGAGCAGGCGATGGGCCAGGAGATCGACGCCCGGACCGATGTCTACTCGCTGGGGATCCTGCTCTACGAGATGCTCACCGGGGACGTGCCGTTCAAGGCCGAGACCCAGGTCGGGGTCGCGATGAAGCACGTGAACGAGACCGTGCCGAGCGTCCAGCGGCGGCGGCCCGATGCATCGGCCGCCCTTGCGGCCGCCGTCGAGAAATCGACCGCCAAGGAGCCCAAGGACCGATACCGCGACATGAACGCCTTCCTCCGCGACCTCGAGGGGGCGCTCGAGGTCGAGGTGGCGCGAGCGGGTGGAGCCACCGGCGAGGCCACCTCCGTCCTCGACTCGGTTCCCGAGAAGCGCCGCCGCCTGGTCACCCGCCGGCGGATCTCGTGGGCGGGCGTCGCGCTGCTGGGGGCAGCGGCGGCGGCGGCCATCGCGATCGCCGCCCTGAGCGGCAAGGAGGGGCGCTCGCAGGAGGCCCCGCCGGCCAGCGACGGTGGGGACCCGATCGAGATCGTGGCAGCCGCGGACTTCGATCCGGCCGGAGACGATGAGGAGCATGAGGACGAGGTCGAGCTGGCGATCGACGGCAGTCCGGCAACTCCCTGGACCACCGAGAAATACACAGCCGGGCTCGAAGGTGTCCCCAAGGACGGCGTCGGGCTCTACCTCGACGCCGGCGTTTCAGTGACTCCCAGCCAGATGGTGATCGAGACCGGCGGGGGAGCCTGGACCTACGAGGTCTACGGCTCCGACCTGGAGACGGCGCCGACCGAGATCGAGGGGTGGGGTGAGCCGCTGACCGGCGAGATCACGGCTGAAGAGGGAAAGAAGCAGGTCGTCGACCTCAACACGAGCGAGCCGAACCGCTACTTCCTGATCTGGATCACCAGCGTCGAGGCGAACGTACCCGCCGAGATCTACGACATCAGGCTCCTGAGCAGCTAGCTGGATAACCGCGCGACTCGCAGCCCTCCGGGCTGCTCGACTGCGCCGGGCCTCCGGGCGAAGCCCGGTGGCCCTCCAGTCATGACAACCCCGTGGACGACCGCCGACCTTATCGGTCGCACAGGGACAGGGGTCGGGGGAGGGTCTTCGGGACCGTCCCCAATCAAGGCCGAAGGCCTGGTCCCGAGGGCTCTCCCCCGACCCCCTCCGTTCCACCTCAAGATGGGCTGCTTCCCGCTGTCGATGGCAGATATTGACTCTCCCCGCGTACAAATCTGCCATCGGGGTCGTGGAACTCAGTACCGGTACGAACGCTCCTTCGAATGCCGCTCCAACGCCAGCTCGACCAGCCGGTCGCAGAGCGCCGGGTACTCAACGCCGGTCGCCTCGAAGAGCTTGGCGAAGACGCTGGTCTCGGTGAACCCGGGGATCGTGTTGAGCTCGTTGACCAGCACCTCGCCGTCGCCCATGACGAAGAAGTCGCAGCGGGCGAGGCCGGTGCACCCGCAGGATGAGTAAACCTCGGCGGCGAGCCTGCGGACCCGGGCGATCGTCTCGGCGCCAACGGGCGGCGGTACGACGAGGTTCATCCCGCCCGGCTCGTACTTGGCGGCGTAGTCGTACCAATCGGCCTCTATGGAAACGTGCCCGGGAAGCGAGGTCTCGACCTCGTCGTTGCCGATCACCGAGCACTCGACCTCGAGCCCCTCGCAGTGCGCTTCGATGATCACCCGCGGATCGTGCTCGAGCGCCGCGGCGACCGCGTCCTCGATCCCCTCGGGCTCAGCCACCTTGAGGATCCCGACGCTGGAGCCGAGCCGCGAGGGCTTGACCCAGACCGGCATCCCCAGCGCCTCGGCCCGCTCCCGCCAGCCCTCCTCGCCGGCCTGGCAGAACTCGACCTGGGCGATGCCGCGCTCGCGCAGCAGCCGCTTGAAGATCAACTTGTCGATCGTGACCGCGGCTGCGAGCACGCCCGGACCCACATAGGGAACGTCGAGGCACTCGAGCAACCCCTGGACGGTGCCGTCCTCACCGAACGGCCCATGCAGCACCGGGAAGGCGACGTCGCAGCCGAGCAGCCCCGCTGCGGCGCGCAGCTCGAGTTCCTGCCCTGCATGGATCCAGCGGCCGTCCGGCTCGATCACGATGTCGGCCGTCTCGTGGCCGGCGGCCCGCAGCCCCTCGCAGACGGCAGCCCCGGATCTCAACGAGACGGGGTGCTCGCTGGAGCGCCCACCCCGGATCACGGCAACCCTCATCTCGGCGCCCCTCGCGGAGTCGTGGTCGTCGAGGTGGTGGTGTTGTCGGTCGTGTCGGGCTTGGTGTAATCGCCGACCGTCAGGGTCACCCGGTCGCCGGGGCTGAGCTTGGTGCCGGGCGCCGGAGCCTGGGCGAGCACGATCCCGTCGTCGGAGGAGTCGGTGACGTCCTGCTTGATGACCGAGATCGAGAGCCCGGCGGCTCCGAGCCTGCTCTGCGCATAGGAGAGCTCCTGGCCGACGTAATCGCCGAGCGTCAGCGTGCCGACCCCGCTGGAGTAGGTGATGGTCACCTCCGAGCCGATCTCGACCTCCTCGCCGGCCGCCGGATCCTGCTCGAGGACCTGATCCTCGGGCTCGTCGGAGTCGCGGGGGTTGGCGTTGACGACGAAGCCGGCCTTGCGCAACTGGGAGGTGGCGGTCACGCGATCGAGTCCGAGGACGTTGGGAACGATCTCGGTCTTGACGCCCGTGGAGGCGATCAGGGTCACGGTTGAGCCGGCCTCGAGGCTGGTTCCCTGAGAGGGATCGGAGCCGATCACCTTGCCCTTCGGCACCGAGGCGGACGTGCGCTTCTCGACCTCCGCTTCGAAGCCACGATTGCGCAGCACCTGCTTGGCGTCGGGAATGCTCAGGCCCGCAACCCTCGGGACCTCGACCGTGCCCGGGCCGAGGCTGACGGTGATCGTCACCGTCGAGCCCTTCTCGGCCTCCGTCTCGGCGCTCGGGTCCTGTTCGATCACCTCCCCCTCGGGGATATCGTTCTCGACCCGTTCGGCTGCGACCTCGAAACCTGCGTCCTGAAGGGTGATCGTCGCCTCGGCCTCGGGCTCGCCGGAGACATCGGGGACCGTGACCATCTCCGGCCGGGTCAGGAAGAAGGCGAGGGCGCCGCCGGCCACCAGCAGCAGGATCAACCCGGCGATCAGCCACTTCTTGCGCCGCGACATCCCCTCCTTCTCGGCGACCATCGCGGCGAGCTGGCCGGTGTTGGCCGCGGATTCCGGGTGGGCCTCGGCAGCATCGAGCGCCGCGGACATCTCGGCGGCGCTGGAGAAGCGCATCGCCGGATCCTTGGCGAGCGCCTTGAGCACGATCGCGTCGAGCGCGGGGGTGACCTTGGGGTTGATCGAGCTCGGCACCGGCGGGTCCTCGCCGACCTGCTTCATCGCGATCGCGACGGCGTTCTCCCCGTCGAAGGGGACCCGCCCGCAGAGCATCTCGAAGAGGATGATCCCGATCGAGTAGATGTCGGCGGCGTCGGTCACCTCCATCCCCTGCGCCTGCTCGGGGCTCAGGTACTGGGCGGTGCCCATCACCGATCCGGTCCTGGTGATCTCCGACCCGCCGGCGCGGGCGATGCCGAAGTCGGTCACCCGGACCCGCCCGGCGCGGTCGATCAGCACGTTGAGCGGCTTCAGGTCACGGTGGACGATCCCCTGGTCGTGGGCGAAGCTGGAGGCCGCGAGCACCTGGCGGGTGACCTCGACCGACTCCTCGATGTCGAGGCCCTGGTTGATCAACTCCCGCAGCGACGAGCCCTCGACGAGCTCCATCGAGATGTAATAGCTGTCCTCGTAGGTCCCCCGGTCGTAGACGCTGACGACGTTCGGGTGCTGGAGGCCGGCCGCCGCCGAGGCTTCGCGGCGGAACCGCTCGACGAACTCCTTGTCGCGAGCGAAGTTCTCGTGCAGGAGCTTGAGCGCGACGTCCCGCCCCAGCTCGGAGTCGTGGGCGCGCCAGACGTCGGCCATCCCGCCGGAGCCGATCCGGTTGATCAACCGGTAGCGACCGTCCACTGTCAGTCCCGCCTGGAGCTTCATCCCGCTAGCAGCTCTCCCATGACCGCGGTCGCGATCGGTCCGGCGACCTGGCCGCCGAAGCAGCCGGTGCAGGGGTCGGTGGTCACGGCGATCGCGACCTGCGGATCTTCGACCGGAGCGAAGGCGATGAACCAGGGCTGCGCGAGATCCTGCTCGATGTTGATCTCCGCGGTGCCGGTCTTGCCGGCGAACGAGGTGCCGCCGAGCGTCAATGTCGATGCAGTTCCTTCCTCGACCACGCTCGTCATCATGTCGGCCAGCTCCGACGCAGTTTCGGGGCTGACGACCTCGCTCTGCTCGTCCGGGTTGAGCTCTTCGGCCACTCGTCCGTCGGGATCGACGATTTGCTGGATCAGCGTCGGCTTCATCAGCACTCCCTCGTTGGCGATGGTCGCGGCCACCTCGGCCATCTGGGTGACGGTGGCGCGAACCTGGCCCTCCTCCCCACCCTGCCCGATCGCGACGCGGGCGATGTCGAAGTCCGACTCCACCTGCTTGAAGCCACCCTTCTTCTCGTCGACGATGAAGATCCCACTCGCCGCCTTCTGCGCGTCCGGCAGCTCGACCTCCGGGTCCTTGCCGAACCCGAAGCGATCCATGTACTCGAGCAGAGTCTCGGCGCCGACCGCCTCGCCGAGCTGCGCGAAGTAGGTGTTGACGGAGTTGGTCAGCGCGGTCCGCATGTCGATGTCACCGAACTGCTCGCCGCCGGCGTTGGCGAGGTCGACACCGCTGAACTCCTGCGGACTGACGCCGCTGAGGACCGTGTCCGGGGTGGCCTTGCCCGAGTCGAGTGCGGCGGCGGCGGTCACGACCTTGAACGTCGATCCCGGCGGGTAGAGATCCTGAATCGCGCGGTTGGCCAGGACCGGCGGTTCGGCCTGGTTGAAGACGTCGGATAGCTCCTCCGGCACGTCGTTGGGGTCATAGCCGGGGGTGCTTGCCATCACCTTCACAGCGCCGGTCGAGGGCTCGAGCGCGACCACGGCACCGGGGTTGCCGGAGGCGATCAGCTGCTCGGTCGCGACCCGCTGGGCGCTTGCGTCCAGCGTCGTCACGATGTCGCTGCCCTTCTGGGACTGGCCGCGGATCTGGTCGAGGATCGAGATGAACTCGTTCTCCTGGCCGGTCAGGACCGAGTTCTCGGTCAGCTCGAAGCCGGAGTTCCCCTGGGTGATGAAGCTGTAGCCGATCGGGTTGCCGAAGAGGCTCCCCTGCGGGTACTGACGCACGTACTGGATCGACTCGTTCTCGCCCTCCTTGACGCTGTTGGCGATCACCTCGCCGTCGGCGGACAGGATCTTGCCTCGCTTGATCTGCTGCGCCTCGAACAGCGGGCGCTTGTTCTCGGTCTTGGCCTCGAGCTCCTCGGCGTCGAAGACCGACCAGTTGCTGGTGAAGCCGACGAGCAGGCCGAAGAGGATCAGGGCGACGGCGAGCAGGCGCCGGATCGGGACGTTCACGGCGCATCCCCCGGCTCCGGCCGGCGGGCCCGGTCGGAGATCAGCAGCAGCAGGGCCACGAGGACGAAGTTCGCCAGCACCGAGCTGCCGCCGTAGCTGATCAGGGGCAGGGTAACGCCGGTCAGCGGGATCACCCTGATCACGCCGCCGATGATCACGAACGCCTGGAGCGCAAACACGGCCGTCAATCCCGCGGCCAGGAGCTTCGAGAACCCGTCACGGGCGAGCGAGGCGATCTTGAACCCGCGGGCGGCGATCAGCGCGTAGATCGTGATCACGCCGCAGCCGCCGAACAGCCCCAGCTCGTTGACGATCAGGGCGTAGATGAAATCCGTCTGGACCTGGGGGATCAGCGTGTTCTCGATCGTCTCCTTCGCCCCGGGCGCCCAGACCAGCGACTCGCCTATTCCCTTGCCGAAGAGGCCGCCGTCGGCCTGCGCGAACATTGATTGCAGCACCTGATAGCCGGTGCCGCTGGCGTCCTGGTAGGGGTCGAGCCAGGTGTCGATCCGGTCGCCCACGTGGCCGACGGTCGAGGCGAAGAACCAGGCCCCGACCAGGAACATGGCGAGCCCGATGATCACGAACGAGATCCGGTTCGTGGCGACGTAGATCAGCGCCAGGAAGGCGCCGAAGAACATCAGCGAGCTGCCGAGGTCGCGAATGAAGACGAGCATGATCATCGCCGCCCCCCAGACCACCAGCATCGGCCCGAGGTGCTTGAGCGGCGGGAACGTGATCCCGGCGAAGCGCTTGGCCCCGACGACGAGGACCTCTCGGTGCTCGCGCAGGTAACTGGCGAGGAAGACGACGATCGCGAGCTTGCCGAACTCGGCCGGTTGGAAGGCGACCGGGCCGAGCTTGACCCCGAGGTAGGCGCCGTTGACCTGCGAGCCGATGAAGGGCACCCGCGGTAGAAGCAGGAGGACGAGGCCGGCGATCACGATCAGGTACCGGTAGCGCTCGAGCACGTGGTAGTCCTTGAGGAACGTGATCGTCAGCACGAAGAGGATCAGGCCGACGACGAACCAGTTGGCCTGGTCGCGGGCCAGGCTCTCGTCGATCCGGTAGAGCATCACCAGGCCGATCGCCGCCAGCAGGGCGACGAGGGGAAAGAGGTAGGGGTCGGCGTTCGGCAGCCGGAGGCGCAGAAACAGGTGTGCGGCGAGGCAGATCGCAAAGAAGTAGGCCCCGAAGATCAGCGAGAGGTCGGCCACCTGGTCGCCGCGCACGACGAAGACCGAGGCGAAGCCCGCGATCAGCAGGCCGGCGACGGGAATCAGCCCGAGCAGCTCGCGGTTGCGAGCGCTCAACCGTTACCCCCGGCTCCCTGTCCGCCGCCGCCACCCGCGGTCGTACCGGAACCGCCGCCGGTGGAGTTCTGACCGCCCCCGCCCCCGCCGTTGCCGCCCGCCGAGCCGTTGCCGCCGCCTCCGTTGGCGTTTCCACCCGGCTGCTGCGGGCTGGTCGTCGCGGCGGCATTCTCCAGATCGTCGAGCAGTGAGCGAGCGTCGTCGCGGGATCGGAGCTCGTGATCGGTGACCACGAACCTGCGGGTCTCGGGCAGCGCGTCGAGCTCGACGTTGCTGGTCACCTGCTCGGAATAGAGCTCGATCCCGAATGGCAGGTCATAGGGCAGGCCCCGGAAGAGGGCGATCTGATTGGCGTCGTTGGTTCCCAGGAACCAGATCTGTCGGGCGCCGTAGACGGCGGCGAGGCCGACCGCCGCAATCACGACGAGGGTTGCGAAGACCTTGGCGATGCGCTTCGGCCACCTGCGGCCGGGAGGCGGCGGAGTCGCGGGGGGCGGTCGGCGTCGCCGCGGGGGCGGGGCCGCCCGCTCAGCTGACGATCCGGCTGCGCCACCGGCGGCCGCTCCTCCGGTGGCGGCGACCCCGGCGCGGACGGCTGCGGCGCTCAGACCGGCGTCATCGGCGCTCGGGCCGACGAGCGTCTCGCCGTCCTCCCCGACCAGATCGTCGGCGCTCTCGAGCCGGAAGAGGACGACCGTGATGTTGTCCCGCCCGCCGCGGTCGTTGGCGGCGCGAATCAGCCTTCGGGCCACCATCGAGAGGTTGTCGTCGTCGTCGAGGATCGCGGCGACGTCCTCGTCGGCGAGCATCGTCGTCAGCCCGTCGGAGCAGAGCAGGAAGACGTCGCCCGGACGGGCGCTGAAGGTCATCGTGTCGACCTGGACCTGGGCCTCAGGGCCGAGGGCGCGGGTGATCACCGACCGCTGGGGGTGCTCGGCGGCCTGGTCCTTGGTCAGCTTGCCCTGCCGTCTCAGCTCCTCGACGAGTGAATGGTCGTTGGTGATCTGCTTCAGCTTGCGATCGCGGAAGACGTAGGCCCGGCTGTCGCCGACGTGGCCGAAGCTGATCTCTCCCCCATGGACGAGCGCCGCGGTCAGCGTCGTGCCCATTCCCGACCGCGAGGTGTCGCCCTGGGCGAGTTCGAAGATCTCTCGGTTGGCCTCCTGGGCCGTCAGCCGAAGCAGCTCCTCCGGCGCGCTGGTCGGCTCGTCGGGAACGCGTTTAAAGGCCTCGACGGCCATCCGTGAGGCGACCTCCCCGGCCTGGGCTCCCCCCATCCCGTCGGCGACGGCGAACAGCGGCGCCCGCGAGAAGTAGGAGTCCTCGTTGGCCTCGCGCTGGCGACCGGTGTCGGAGAGCTGGACGGCCTCGGCGATCTGCAGCATCAGCCCATGTCCTCGTCGAGGGTGAGCTCGAAGCGCAGCACGGTGTCGCCGATCTGGATCTCGTCCATGTCGGTCAGCGGCGCCTCCCCGCGCAGCTCGCCGCCGTTCAGATAGGTGCCGTTCGTCGAGTCCATGTCCTCGACCAGATAAACGTTGCCGCGGGTATGCACCCGACAGTGAATGCCGGAGGAGAAGCGGTCGTCGATCCGGACGTCGGCCTGATCGGAGCGGCCGATCGTGACTCCGCCGAATAGATCGATGCGCTCGCCAGGGGTCAGGCCGCCGCCCTGGACGGCGACCAGCATCGCGTCGGTCGCGGCGACTCGGCCGCCCTGGATCGCGTGCATGCCGGTCCCCTCCTCGAGGCCGGCGACGGCACGCTTCCCGCGCAGGTCCTTGAGCGCGCTGCGGGCGATGACCAACAGGAACAGATAAAGGACGCCGAGGAAGGCGAACTTGAGCGCAACGGCGGCCGGTTCAGCGTCCATCGCCGGTCGCTCCGTCGCTGGTTCGTCGGGGGCCGATCAAGCTCACTGCTCGATGTCGAAGATGAAGGAGATCGTGCCGAGCGAGACCTCGTCGCCGGGCGCCAGCCGCGAGGTATCGATCCGCCGGCCGTTGACCTTGACGCCGTTGGTCGAGCCGAGGTCGACGATCTGCCAATCGCCCGAGGTGTTGCGGCGCAGTTCGGCGTGACGGCGGGAGACGTTCTGGTCGTCGACCACGCAGTCGCACTCGCGCGAGCGCCCGAGCGCCGCGGTCGGGCCGTCGAGCACGTAGCGACGGTCCTGGAAGGAGACGATCGCCTTCGTCTGCGTGAGCGGGGCGGCCTGACGATGGCTGCCACGCGGCTCCTTCTGCTTCACCGGCGCCGAATACACCATGGTGTGGCCGTGCTGACCCTGCTCACCGGTGTCCCCCTTGCGAACCGGCGGCTTGACCAGGCGGGGCTGGATCCCGAACTCCCCGAGTCGCAGGCGCTCGTCGGTCTCGATCATCACCTCGGGGCGGGTCAGCAGCGCGTAGTCCTGGCGACGGGCGTGCTCGAGCAGGTAGGCCGACAACTCCTGGGAGAGCGACCGGGCGTAGCCCTCGAGGCGTTCGTGGTCCTCGGGCGAGAGCCAAACGGTGTAGCTGTTGGGCGCGTAGGTCTGGGAGACGGATGCGGTCTTGTGGGAATCCATCTCCTTCGCGAGCTTGCGAGCGATCTCCACAGGCTGAACCTGGGAGCTGAAGGCGCGACTGAACACACCTTCGACGAGGCCCTCGATCCTCGCTTCGAGATTGCGTAATACGCTCATGGCAAGATTGATCCTGGATCACGGCGGCACCCGTCCGAGACCCGAATATCGGGGTCAATCCTAGGGCAACCCGGCCTGCGAACCGGCGCCATGGAGTGCCGCTCGCACGTGTTTTGTCGCCGTGCGTCGAGCTCGGATGCGCTCATCGACGGGTGGTGATGCCGCCGGATTGCGGGGCCGATGCGTGATTTGAGGCCCTGGTCGGCGGGTCTCGCCACGGTTGGGGCGCCCGGTGGAGCTCCGGCTCGGTCGCAATTCCGGGCGGCCGGCTCGGTCCCAGATCGCCCATCCGACCCCGGCCAGAAGTGCCGGAGCGAGCAACGGCGTCGGAGCGGCGCCCTCCCCCGCCGCGCCGAGCAGGGCGGCGATCGCACCCGCCCAGATCAGCCCGCCGACGGCGGCTCCCGCCGGTGACGCGACGTCGAGCAGCATGCCGAGGAGCACCGCCCCGCCGACCCAGGTCAGGCCCACTGCGATCGCCGTGGGTGAGAGCATCGGGGCGAGGAGCTGGTCGATCGTGGTCGGGCCGGAGGCGGCCCAGCCCGCCGCGGCGTCGGTGCCGCCGGAGCCGATCGGCACACCCAGAGCCCGCCCCATGAGTCCGCCCGCAAGCAGGGTCCAGATCCAGGCGAGGCCCGCGAGCGCGGCGCGCTCTTCGGCTCGCTCAGCGCGGGCCGCGACCGCGAGGAACGCGGGGGCCGCGCCGATCAGGCCGAGGACCGGCGCGAGCGCCGGCAGGAACCAGTCACGGACGCGGCGTCGGGGCAACAGCAGCGCGGCGGGTGCGATCAGGGCGGCGAGCAGTATCGCCAGGCCCGGCAGGCCGGCGAGCGCGCCGAGCAGCGCCATCGCCCCGACCCCGAGCAGGATCGCGAATGGGCGCGCGGGAAGGCCGGGGGGCAGGGTCGCGACCCCGAGGGCCTCGGCGGGCGCCGGGACCGCGCGGTCGGGGTGAAGCGCACCGCGCAACTCGAGGAGATGATCGCGGAGGTCGGGGAGTTCGGGGCGATCGTCTGGGTCCGGCTCCAGGCAGGCGTCGATCGCCATGCAGAGCGCAGGTGGGAGCTCCGGGCGCGCCTCGGCGAGGCTCTCCACCGGTTCGCCGATCGCGCGAGCGGTCGCTGCCGGGCTGATTCGGACCACCGGGTTGAAGCCGGCCCATAGCTCGTAGAGCGTCAGCCCCAGGGAGTAGACGTCGGAGGGCGGGCCGACGTCCACGCCGGCGGCCTGCTCGGGAGACATGTAGGCGAGCGTGCCGACGACCTGCCCGGTCGCCGTCAGCGAGGGCCCGTCCTCGAGCGTCGCGATCCCGAAGTCCGCGAGCAGCGCGCGCTGGGCCGGGCGGCCCTTGACGATGCGGTTGCGGGTGGAGCGGACGAGGACGTTGTCGGGCTTGAGGTCGCGATGGACGACTCCGGATGCGTGGGCGTGGGCGAGGGCGGCGCAGAGCTCGGCGCCGAGCTCTGCAACGTCGCGATCGGAGACCTCGGCGCGGGCCGCGAGCTCCCGTAGGTTCGGGCCGTCGACGAGCTCGCTGACCAGGTAGGCGGTGCCGTTGTTGCTGCCGAGCTCATACAGCGTCACGATGCCGGGGTGGTTGAGCCTGGCCGCGGCGTGAGCCTCGCGCATGATCCGACCGGCGCCCTCTCCCTCGACCGCCTTGACCGCGACCCAGCGACAGAGGCGCTCGTCCCAGGCGCGGTGCACCGTCCCGTGGCCACCGCCACCGATCCTCTCGCCGATCGTAAACCGGCCCAATACGCGTTCTCCTTCGACCACGGCGAGGCTTTCGCCGTGGCGAGTCCCGCTCCTGCGAGTGGGGGCGGGGATTGCCGATCGTGAGCGGGAATGCCCACTCAGCGCCCGTCCCGCCCGAGGCAGGGGTCATACTGCCTATGGCGAAAGGCCCGGAAGCTGTGGACTTTTTCGACGAGGACGACCCACCAGACCGTCCCCCCCGCGGGGATGAGAGAGAGCCGGCGAGAGCCGGCGGCGCTGCTGCGTCCGGCGGTCACGGCACGACCGGCAGCCACATCCGCCCGCCCGCCAACCGCCAGCAGGCCCGAGCACGCCAGGCCGGACTCGCGATCGGGGCGATCATCTTCCTGATCCTGATCGTGATCGCCTTCCGCGGTTGTCTCGACGCACGCAAGGACCGCAGCTACCAGAACTACGTCAGCGATCTCAGCTCGATCACCGCGGAGACCGAGCAACTGAGCACCAACTTCTTCGACCGCTTCGAGAACAAGGATGCCGGATCGGCGGGCGACGTCGGCTTCGATACCGAGGTGGCCGGGGATCTGGGCACCTCCCAGGCGCTGCTCGACCGCGCCGAGGGCCTCGACGCTCCCGGCGACATCAGCGGTGCCCAGGAGCAGATCGTCCTCTCCTACGAGCTTCGCCACGACGCGCTCGAGGGGATCTCGGCCCAGCTCCCCAACCTGAGCGCCGGCGGCAAGGACGCCGACAAGGCGGGTAAGGCGATCTACACGCAGATGAAGGTCTTCTCCGCCAGCGACATCCTCTACGCCCGCGCCCAGGATCAGATCGAAGGGACGCTGATCGATCAGGACGTGGTCGTCGACGAGGGCGTGCCCAGCAGCCAGTTCCTGCCCGACGAGCCCGACTACCTCGATCCCGCGGTTACCGCGGCTGCGCTCGGCGGCGTCTCGACCGACGGCGCCGCCAGCGATGCGGCCTGCCAGGACGACGGCCTCAGCCACGGTCTCGGCCTCGTCGACGGCAGCTCGCTGTTGATGCCCTCGGGCACCGCCCTGGTCAACGGGGGGACGATCACGGCCGTCGCCGGCGACAACGAGCTCGAGATTGCGGTTCAGAACCAGGGCGATGCGGACGAGAGCGGTATCAACGTCGACGTCAGCTCCGACAGCGGCATCTCCGAGAGCGGCACCATCGACTCGATCGCAGCCGGCGAGACCCAGACGGTGACGATCCCGCTGTCGCCCGAGCCGAAGGCGGGTGAGAGCGTCACCATCGACGTCGACGTGGCCACGGTCGGCTGTGAGCAGGTCGCCGACAACAACAAGGCCTCCTACATCGTCACCTTCTAAATCCACGAGGGAGGCAGCGGGGAGACGTTCCGGGACCAGGCCTGCGGCCTTGTTTGTGGACGGTCCCGAACCGCCTCCCCGCTGCCTCCTCCCCGCTGCTCACCCGGGACCCCGGGTCGCCTCCCCCGGCCTTCCCGTCGGGTCGTAGTCTTGGGCGGGTGAAGGAGCTTGACTCGACAGTTGGATGGGTGGCCCTGGGGGCGGGGGGCGTTGCCCTGCTGGCTTTGCTGCTGTGCGTTGTTCTGATGGTCAAGGTTCGGCGGCTGCGGGCTGACCAGAGGATGGTTCTCGGCGATCGATCGCTCGATCTCGTCGCCCACGCCGCAGCCCTGGCCCGGACCGTCGACGAGATGCGGGGGACGCTCGCTGACGAGACCGCCAGAACAGCCGAGCGGCTCGCGGTCGCTGAGGGGCGACTGGACGCCTCGGTCAGCAAGACGGCGGTGCTCCGCTACGACGCCTTCAACGAGACCAGCGGCCGGCAATCGAGCACGGTCGCGCTGCTCGACGACCTCGATAACGGCGTTCTGATCTCGGCGATCCTGCAGCGGGATCAGGCGCGTGTGTACGCGAAGCCGGTCGTCGCCGGACGCTCCAGCCTCGATCTCTCACCCGAGGAGCTCGCCGCGATGGCGCAGGCGCGCCGTGGGGCGGATCCGAGTGGATCGACGCAGTGAAGCCGCCGAAGGTCGCCTACCTCGGGCCCGCCGGCACGTTCTCGGAGGAGGCGCTGGTGCTCGCTGCCGGCCATGCGGCCTACGAGCCGTTGCCGGTTCCCACCATCCACGCCGCCGTGGAGGCGGTCGAGGACGGAACGGCGGAGCGGGCGCTGGTCCCGTTCGAGAACTCGATCGAGGGAACCGTCCGTCCCGCCCTCGACGCGCTCGCCTTCGACACCGACCGGGTGCGGATCGTCGGCGAGTTCGACCACGACGTCCACCAGATGTTGATCGCCGGTGCCGAGATCGACCTGGACCGGATCGAGACGGTGCTCTCTCACTCCCAGGCGAGTGCGCAGTGCGCCGCCTTCCTGCGCGATCACCTTCCCGGCGCTTCGGTCGAGACCGTCAACAGCACCTCCGAGGCGGTTCGCCGCGTCGCCGCAGCGGACCCACCGAAGCCGTGGGCTGCTCTCGGCTCGGCCGCCGCCGCACGCGCCTATGACGGGGTGATCCTGCGCGAGGACGTCGAGGACGCGACGGGCAACGTGACCCGCTTCGCCTGGCTCGCCCCCGCCGGCGTCGCACTCCCGCCGGAGGACCCCGACGCGTCCTGGCGCACGACCCTCGTCTTCTTCGAGCTCGGCGACGATCACCCGGGCGCCCTGGTCGAGGCGCTCGCCGTGCTCTCAGACCGGGCGATCAACATGACCAGGATCGAGTCCCGCCCCCGTCGAAGCGCCGGGCTCGGCAGCTATCTCTTCTTCCTCGACCTCGACGGACGAGCCGACCGGGGCGTTGTCGCCGAGGGCGTCGAGGCGCTCCGCGGTCGGGCCGAGACGGTCAGGGTGCTCGGCAGCTACCAGGTCGGCGGCGCACCCCCGCTCCCCGTCGTCGATTGACGAATCTTGCGACCTCAGCTCGGGTAATTCGTCAATCGGCTGAGGGTTGGGCGGCGAGGGCCCTCAGCGCCCCTTTTGCTGAGCGTGCCCGTGGGTAGAATCCCGCGCCAATGAGCGTCGCAAACGCACCGGGCCGGGGGGCTCGGGTTCCGGACGGCCCGGCGATTGGGAGGGTGATCGGCGGTCGGGTGTTGGTCCTCAACGCGACCTACGAGCCGATTCACGTCTGCAACGTCCGCCGCGCGACCGTGCTGCTGCTCAAGGCGAAGGCCGAGATGGTCGAGGCCGGGGAGATCGCGGTGCGCTCCGAGCGACTGCGCCTGGAGCGGCCGGTGGTGATCCGCCTCGTCACCTACGTACGGATCCCGCGCGACGTCCATCGGCGCAAGATCACCCGCAAGGCCGTTCTCGCCCGGGACGCGTGGACCTGTCAGTACTGCGGCAGCGAGCGGTCCGGGCTGACCGTCGACCACGTGATTCCACGCAGCCGCGGCGGCGAGTCCGTCTGGGAGAACATCGTCGCCTCCTGCGCCCCCTGCAACCGCCGCAAGGGAAACCGGCTCCCGCGCGAGATCCAGATGCACCCGAAGACGACCCCCCGCCCTCCGGGCCCGAACGTCTTCATCCGCGTGGCCGCCCCAACTCCCCCAAGAATCTGGGAGCAGTACCTGACCCCTCTGCCTCAGGCCGCCTGAGCCCACCCTTCCCTCAGGCGGCCCGAGCCCCCGTAGCGATCGGCCACCAAGGGACCGGGGGTGGCCTCCCGGGACCGTCCCCAATCGAGGCCGAAGGCCTGGTCCCGGGAGGTCGCGCCCGGTCCCTTACCAAGCCGACCCCAGTGGTGCTACCGAGGGCTGTTGACGTACCCCTTGTCAGGAGCAACGTCGGCAATCCCATTCCCCTTCTGCGTGATCGCCGCCCAGCCGTAGGAACTCGGCAGGTTGGGGATCTCGGCCGCATCGAAGCTGAAGGTCCAGGTGCGCTTCGATGAGCGCAGGACGCTGTTGCCGATCGGTTGCGGCTGCCCCTGTTTCGGAACCTTGAAGATCGTCGAGCCGAAGACGATGTACTCGTAGGCGCCTCGGGATCCACCCTTGGTGTTGATCAGGATCCCCGGGCGCTCCTTGCTGCGGCCGGCCTTCAGCTTCGCGCGCATCTTGACCGCGTGCTTGATCTTCGAGCCCTTGCGGCTGGCGCTCGCCTCGACGATGTCGAGGCGGCCGTTGCGCGAGAGCGCGACGTTGTCGAACTTCGGGTCGGTGACGACCCGCTCGCCGTCGGCCAGCGCGGCGGCGGGAACCAGGCTCGCGGCCATCAGGACGGCGGCCATCGAGGCGAGGGGCTTTCGGAGAGTCGGCTGCATGCTCATTCGCCCAAACCCGGGCGCCTCCCGAAAGTAGCAGTGCCGTCAGGACCCGCGCCGCACCTGCGGCGGTCCGCACCGAACACGGGAAGGGCCGGAAAAGCGAGAGGCCGCTCACAGCACTTGGCTGCGGCGGCCTCTCACAGGTGCGGAGCAAGCGGGTCCGCGATCTTCGATCAGACGGGACAAGATCCGATCTCGCTCAACCCGCCGGTGCCCGGGTGGTATTCGCCGGGCGGCCCGCGTGCCGCCTAGCGGCCCGTCACCTCCAGAGTCCCAACAATCATGTCACTCAATTTCGGACCACCTCCTTTCTCTGGTCCGACGATTCAAGCAAACGGACAGGTCGGGCAGGTGGAGGGGCTACTCGTCGTCGGCGATCGCGTCCGTTTCGGGCGTTGCATCGTCCTCGTCGGCCGTCCCGCCGGCGTCGTCCCCGGACGGCGTCCCGCCGGCGTCGAGCTCCTCCAGGGGGAGCGCCTCGCCCTCGACGAGGTCCTCCGTTTCCTGAGGTTCGACGACCAGCGCGACCGCGCTCACCCGGTCGTCGTCGGCGATATTCATCACCTTGACTCCCTGCGTCGCCCGGCCCATCGTCGAGATGCCCTTGACCGACGTGCGCTGGACCATTCCGTTGACCGAGATGAACAGCAGATCCTGATGCTCGCGGACGATCATCGCCCCGGCCAGGCCGCCCTTCTTCTCGGTCAGCTTCGCCGTCAGGTTGCCCTTGGTGCCGCGGCCCTTGACCGGGTACTCCTCGATCGGCGTGCGCTTGCCGTATCCGTTCTCGGTCACGACGAACACCTCGGCCTCCGGCCTGGCGATGTCCATCGCGAGAACGCGGTTGGGCGTCCCGTCGACCTTGTCGGAGACGTTCATCCCCTGCACGCCGGTGGTGTCGCGCGCCATCGCCCTGACCTTCTGCTCGCTGAATCGCGAGGCCTTTCCGGAGCGCGACACCATCAGGATGTCGTCCTCGCCCGAGGTCATCCGCACCTGGACCAGCTCGTCGTCGTCGCGAACCTTGATCGCGATGATCCCGTCGGCCCGGATCGGCGTGTTGTACTTGATGAACTCGGTCTTCTTGATCTGCCCGTTGGCGGTCGCAAACGCCAGGTACTTCCCCTCGGTGAAGTCGCGGGTCGGGATCACGGCCATCACCCGCTCCCCGTCGCGCAGGGGCAGCACGTTGACCAGCGCCTTGCCGCGCGCGGTCCTCGCCCCCTCGGGCAGCTCGTAGACCTTGAGCCGGTAGACCTTGCCGCGGTTCGTGAAGAACAGCAGGAAGTCGTGGGTCGAACAGATGTGGAGGTGTTCGATGTAGTCGCCCTCCTTCAGGTTCATCCCGGTCACCCCCTTGCCACCGCGATGCTGCTGGCGGTAGGTGGCCAGCGGCAGCCGCTTGGCGTACCCCGAGGCGGTCAGCGAGATCACCATCTGCTGGTCGGCGATCATGTCCTCGATGTCGACCTCGCCCTCGGCGAAGGTGATGTCGGTCCGGCGGGGATCGGCGTAACGCTCCCCGAGGTCGGCCAGCTCCTCGCTGATCAGCCCGTCGATCCGCTTCTCGTCACCGAGGATGGTCCGCAGCTCGCCGATCGTCTTCATCAGCTCGGCATGCTCGGCCCGGACCTTGTCGGACTCGAGTGCGGTCAGGCGCTGGAGGCGCATGTCGAGGATCGCCTGCGCCTGGATGTCGGTCAGCTCGAACTTCTCGATCAGGCCGGCGCGGGCGTCGTCGGGGTTCGCGGAGCCACGGATCAGGGCGATCACCGCGTCGAGGTTGTCGAGCGCGATCAGGATGCCCTCGAGGACGTGAGCGCGAGCCTCGGCCTGGCGCAGCTGGTACTGCGTGCGGCGGATGATCACCTCGCGCTGATGGCCGACGTAGTGGTGGATCATCTCCTTCAGGGAGAGGGTCCGCGGCACGTTGTCGACGAGGGCGACCATGTTGACCCCGAAGCTCGCCTGCATCTGCGTGTGCTTGTAGAGCTTGCTCAACGCGACCTTCGGGATCGCGTCCCGCTTCAGCTCGATCACCAGGCGCATGCCGGAGCGATCGGACTCGTCGCGGAGGTCGGAGACCTCGGTGATCTTCTTGTCCCGGACGAGGTCGGCGATCTTCGTGATCAGCCCGCCGTCGCCGCCCTTCTTCACCGTGAAGGGCAGCTCGGAGACGATGATCGCCTCCTTGCCGCTCTTGATCGGCTCGATGTGGGCCTTCGCCCGCACCCTTACCGACCCACGGCCCGAGCGATAGGCGTCGCGGATGCCCGCGGAGCCCATGATCGTGCCGCCGCCGGGGAAGTCCGGGCCCTTGACGTGTTGCATCAGGCCCTCGACGTCGATCTCGGGATCCTCGATGTAGGCCTGGACCGCGCCGATCACCTCGCCGAGGTTGTGCGGCGGGATGTTCGTCGCCATCCCGACCGCGATCCCCGACGAGCCGTTGACGAGCAGGTTCGGGAACCGCGATGGCAGCACCAGCGGCTCCGCCGACGACTCGTCGTAGTTGGGACCGAAGTCGACGGTCTCCGCCTCGATGTCGCGGAGCATCTCCGTGGCCAGGCGGGCGAGGCGTGCCTCGGTGTTGTGACTGACGAGACCGTTGGTGATGAACGAGTGGTCGTCGGTGTCGACCTTGATCGAGAAGACGGCTTGCGTGCCGGCGGCCTCGACCGAGGCGACCTCAGCGTAGAAGTAGTCGCCGGTGACCAACGGCCGGATCACCTCCTTGACCTCGCCGGAATCTATTCGGGTGGCGATCGCGACGCCGTCCCGCTCCCAGCGATCCACCCGATCGATGTTGTGGCGGTTCAGCCAGTCCCGATCGGTCCAGCATGACTCCGAGGAGGAGCGGACGTAATCAGCCATGAATGGAACGAAGTCGCGGCTCATCCCCCGGCCGATCGAGGGCAACGAGGCGATCAACTCGTCCAGCTTCGTCTGCTTGGCACCGTGGAATCCGACGCGATCGGCGAACAACTTCGCGTCGCGTCGATTCGAGATCACCACCTTGAACTCACCGCGGGCGGACTTCGAGATCCGCGCGACGATGCCGAACTCCAGGAGCAGCTCCTGCACGTCGCGTGCCAGTCGCTCGCTCCGCGTTGAGTAAGAAACCTGAATCGTGTTCCGAGGCAACATCGAAACGCAACCGTCGCCCTCGAACAGGGCGCGGAGGAAGACGCGCTTCGCCTCGATCCGCCCGCCCCAGACGGCCTCCGGGATGAACTTGTCGCCGCTACGCGACCCGATCAGCTCGGCGAGCGGGCTGCGACGCAACGAGGTCAGGTCGTGGATGTCGAGCTCCCTGAGCAGGCTCCCTGAGTTGATCGTGCGGCTCTGGACGTAGCGCTTGCCGCCGACGACGCGATCGAAAGCCTCGACGACATCGTCGAAGAAGTCGCTGTCGACGTTGTTGAAGCCGGCCCGTTTCTCACCCACCCAGCCCTCGGCGACGAACGCCCCGAGCAGGACCGCGGTGTCGAATTCCTGATCGCTGAGCGGCTCGGAATCCTCCGGGCGGGCGGTCCGGTTGACCAACACCCTGTCGCCGGGGGCGATTTCCTCGAGCGTCTTCCACAGCGGCATCGGAACGCCGGCGACCTCGACCAGGCAGAGCAGCGGATGGTTCTCCGTGCCGGTGACCTCGAAGCCCTCCTTCGTCCGCATCCGCAGCGTCGGGTGCTCGCCGGAGTGAAAGAGCTTGGACGCCGTGACGGGGCGCCCCAGACGGTCGAGGACGTTCAGCTCGACGTCCGACTCGGAATCGGGCGCCATCCCGTCGGCGATGCTGCCGATTCGAACTGAGCCGCCGGCCATCCGGACACGGGTATCGGCGGTGACGCAGTACCTCATTGCCGCCGGTGGATCGTCGTCGATCGAGCCGAAGTTGCCCTGGCCGTCGACGAGCGGGGCGCGGAGAGAGAACTCCTGCGCCATGCGGACGAGCGTGTCGTAGATCGACTGGTCGCCGTGGGGGTGGTACTTACCCATCACCTCGCCGACGATGAAGGCGGACTTGCGGTAGGGACGGTTCGGCTGCAGGCCGAGGTCGTGCATCGCGTAGAGAACCCGCCGGTGGACGGGCTTGAGGCCGTCGCGGACGTCGGGTAGGGCGCGGCCGACGATCACGCTCATCGCGTAGTCGAGGTAGGCGGTGCGCATCTCCGTTGAGATCTCGCGGATCTCCACGTTGCCGCCGCCGAGTACTTCTGCGGAACCTTCCATTTAAGCGATCAACTCCAGTTTCGAGATGCGTGTGTGGGTGCGGGTGGTCCTGCGCGGGGAACTAGACATCGAGCACGTCCACGTTGCGGGCGTTGCTGGTGATGAACTCCTTGCGCGGCTCGACCTTGTCGCCCATCAGGTCGCTGAACGTGCGCTCGGCCATCGCCGCGTCGTCGATCGTGACCTGGAGCAGGGTTCGGGACTCCGGCGCCATCGTCGTCACCCGGAGCTGCTCGGCGTTCATCTCCCCCAGTCCCTTGAATCGCTGCAGCGTCACCCCGTGCTTGGCCAGATCGAGGATCGCGGTGCGGAGCTCGCCGAAGGAATCGGCCTCCTTGCTGCGGTCTCCCAGACTGACCTTGATCGGCGGGGTGCCCACCTGCTTCAGCAGCGAGGCGTGGACCTCGACCAGCTTGCGGTACTCGTTCGAGGTGAACAGCGCCGCCGGCAGATGATGGGTGCGGGCGAGGCCCGACTTGCGGTGAATCGCCTTCACCTCCAACTCCTCGGCGTCGGCGTTGACGAGCTCGGTCTCGTAGGGCTCTCCCTCGGGATCGTCGGCCTCCATCAGCTGCCGGACCCCGGCGAGGCTCGCCGCGCCGGAGTCGAGGATCTGCGACTCGCTGAGGAAGCGGACCCGGTCATGACCGTAGCCGGCCTGCATCGAGCTGACCCATCCCTCGTACTCCTTGAAGGAGCGGTTGAAGCGCTGCCACTTGGCCTGCGTCATCTTCGACACGTTGCCGTCGAGGTCGACGAGCTCGAACTTCTCGAGCTTGTCGCGGAGCAGGAACGACTCGAGCTCCGACTCCTTCTCCAGGTAGAGCTCGTTGCGACCGCTCTTCGCCCGGTAAAGCGGCGGCTTGGCGATGTAGACGTAGCCGTGCTCGATCAGCTCCGGCATCTGCCGGAAGAAGAACGTCAGGATCAGCGTCCGGATGTGGGCGCCGTCGACGTCCGCGTCGGTCGTGATCACGAGCTTGTGGTACCGGGCCTCGGTGATGTCGAACTCCTCGTGCACGCCGGTGCCGATCGCCGTGATCAGGTTCTGCACCGCGTCGTTGGCGAGGACCTTGTCGATCCGGTTCTTCTCGACGTTGATGATCTTGCCGAACAGCGGCAGCACCGCCTGAGTCGACCGGTCGCGGGCCTGCTTGGCCGAGCCGCCGGCCGAGTCGCCCTCGACGATGAACAGCTCCGTCAGGCTCGGATCGCGAACACTGCAGTCGGCGAGCTTGCCCGGCAGGGTCGAGTTCTCGAGCGCCGACTTGCGGCGGGTCAGATCCCGCGCCTTGCGGGCGGCGGCGCGGGCGCGAGCCGAATCGATCGACTTGAGCACGATCCGCCGGCCGTCCGCGGGGTTCTCCTCGAGGAACTCGGCGAGCTTGCGGTTGACGATCGCCTGGACGAAGCCCTCGATCGGCGGGTTGCCGAGCTTCGTCTTCGTCTGACCCTCGAACTGCGGATCCTGGAGCTTCACCGAGACGACGGCGGTCAGCCCCTCGCGGACGTCGTCGCCGGAGAGGTTCGGATCCTTCTCCTTGAGCATCCCCTTCTCGCGCGCGTAGGCGTTCAGGGTTCGGGTCAGGGCCGAGCGGAAGCCCGACAGATGCGAGCCGCCCTCGTGAGTGTTGATGTTGTTGGCGAACGAGAACAGCGACTCCTGGTAGCCGGTGTTCCACTGCATCGCGACCTCGAGCGCGCCGTCGTCGGTCTCCCCCTCGATGAAGATCGTCTTCTTGTGGAGGACGTCCTTGGATGCGTTGAGGTGCGCGACGAAGTCGATCAAGCCGCCCTCGGCGTAGAACTCCTCACTGTGGCCCCCGCCGCGTTCGTCGGTGAGGGTGATCCGCAGCCCCTTGGTCAGGAACGCGGTCTCGCGCATCCGCTCGGCCAGGGTCGCGAAGTCGTACTCGAACTCATCGAAGATGTCGGAGTCGGGCAGGAAGCCGATCGTCGTCCCGGTGATCGAGCTCTCGGCGCCCTTCGTGAGCTCGTTCTGCGGCTTGCCCCGCTCGTAGTCCTGGTTGTAGACGTTGCCCTCACGGTTGATCTCGAGGTGCAGGCGTTCCGAGAGTGCGTTGACGACCGAGACGCCGACACCGTGGAGGCCGCCGGAAACCTTGTAGCCGCCCCCGTCGCCGAACTTGCCGCCGGCGTGGAGGACCGTGAGAACGACCTCTGCGGCGGGCTTGCCCTCCTTCTCCAGCATGCCCACGGGGATTCCACGACCGTTGTCGACGACCGTCACCGAATTATCGGGGTGGATCGTCACCTGGACCGAATCGCAATGGCCCGCCAGGGCCTCGTCGACGGAGTTGTCGACGACTTCGTAGACGAGGTGGTGAAGGCCGCGGACACCGGTCGAGCCGATGTACATACCGGGGCGCTTGCGTACCGCCTCGAGACCCTCGAGCACGGTGATGTCGTCGGCCCCGTAACTGTCGTTGGGGCCGTCTTTTCCCGTCGCGTTCGCGTTGTCCTCCACTCGTTCCTTCCCGTTCGGGTATATGTCCATCATGCCGTGCCCGGCGGCGGCGTTTTAGCCGCTAAGGGCCCGAATCGTGTGGGCCTCCAGGATGCTTGGAGACCCCTCCTCCGGGCGCGCCGGTCGGTTGACATAAGGATATCACGCACAAGCTCGCCCCGTCGCCGCAGGGTGTCACGAAATACCTGCAAATAGGCAGGTTTTGAGAACAAGAGAGGAACTTTTCTCAGCGATGCCGTGCGAGGTCGGCGGTAAACCGCAATCGGGTCACCCTGCCGGCGCCGATGGCGCCATCGATCCGGGACAGCAACTGGTCCCCCATCAGCTCCAGTTCCTGCGCCCACGGACCGCTCTCACAGGCGATCGTGACCCTTCCCTCGCGCTCGGCGACCGGTTCTGCCCGGGCGGCGATCTGCGGACCGCAGACGCCCGGCCAGGCCGCCTGGACCTCGGCGAGCAGGGTCTCAGGGGCCCGCTCGCCGACGATCCGCTCGAGGGCGCCGCCGAGCTTCCGCGGCCCGTCTCCGCCGGGCCGGTCGGCACTCATCCGGTCCCGCCGGCGCCGGTCGCGATGCCGCCCTCAATCGCCAGCGCCGTCGCTTCGCTCGCCGGAACGTGATCGAGGTCGGTCGCGGTGATCAACGCCTGCCCGCCGCCCTGAAGCATCGCGACAAGCCGCGCGCGGCGATCGGGGTCGAGCTCGCTCATCACATCATCGAGCAGCAGAAGCGGGAGCTGGCGGCGAGCCGAGCGCAGCGCCTCCCGCTCGGCGAACAGCAGCGCCAGCAATCCGAGCCGCTGTTGACCCTGCGATCCGTAACGGCGCAGCGAGCGGCCCCCGAACGAGAGCTCGATCTCGTCGCGGTGGGGGCCGAAGCCCGTGAACCCACGAGCGACGTCCCCCTCGCGCCGGCTCGCCAGCTCGGCCATGATCCCGTCAACCCCGAGTTCGTTCGCTCGCGCCCGGTAGGCGATCTCCGCCCCGCCGGCCAACCCGAGAGCGGCGCCGGCGGCCGTAAACGGCCCGAGCAGCTGCGCCGCCGCCTCCGCTCGCGACTCGGTCAGCGGCACCGCGCGTTCCGCCAGCGCCCGGTCCCAGGCTGTGAGCGCCTCCGGGTCCCCACCCCGGCGGATCTTCGCCAGCAGGCTATTTCGCTGCGCGAGCGCCTGCGAGTACTCACGGGGAAGGTCGGCGCGGGCCGGCCAGAGCGCACCGGCGAGCCGGTCGAGATGCGCACGGCGCGGACTCGGCGGGCCCTTGACCAACGCGAGCCGGTCCGGCATGAAGATGCTGATCGCCGGTCGGCGGCGATCGTCACTCGATTGAGCCGGCGCCCCGTCGACCAACCGCCGGCGCGCCTCCCCGCTCGAGATCGAGGCCAGCATCCGGATCGGGTCCACCGTCTCTCCCTCATCGGGCTCCAGGAGAGCTTCGACCCGGGCCAGGTCCGCCCCGAAGGCGATCATCTCCCGCTCCCTCCTCGTCCGGCACGAACGGCCGGTGAGCGCGAAGAAGACCGCCTCGAGAAGGTTCGTCTTGCCGGCGCCGTTGGGTCCGTGCAGGACCGTCAGACCCGGGCCCAGCTCGATCTCGGCGTCGGCGAGGTTGCGGAACGAGAGCGGATCGACCCTGGCGACCCTCATTCCTGCATCAGGGCGCCAACCCGCCTAGACGGTCAGGCGGATCGGCATCACCAGGTAGCTGAAGTCCTCCGAGCCGGCCGGCTGCAGGAGACCGGGGCGCAACGGCGAAGTCAATCGGAGGACCAGTTCCTCGGTCTCGACGCTCTCGATGCCCTCGATGAAGAACTGCGGGTTGAAGGCGATCTCCATCGCCTCGCCGCTGAACGCACACGGCATCGACTCCGACGCGTCCCCGATCTCGGGAGTCTCCGCTGCGACCGTGACCTGGCCCTCCTCGAACGCCAGCTTCAGCGGCGCATTGCGCTGCGCGAGGTAGCGAATCCGCCGGGTCACGTCCAGCAGCTCCGATCGCGGTAGGCGCACGTCGTGGTCGAACGCGTCCGGGAGCAGCTGGCGATAGCTCGGGAACTGACCCTCGATCAGCCGCGAGGAGAGGGTCACGTTGCCGGCCCGGAAGACGATCTGGTTGCCGGGCAGCGCGATCTCGACCTCCTCGACGCCGTTCTGGGAGACGACCCGGGCCAGCTCGCGCATCGCGCGGGCGGGAACGTTCGCCTCGAACGCGGCTGGTGCAGGCCCCTCGAGCTCGGTCCGCTTGACGCTGAGCCGGTAGGAGTCGGTGGCGACCATCGTCAGGGTCGACTCCTCGACGCTGACCATTATCCCCGTCAGGATCGGCCGCACCTCGTCTCGTGAGGCGGCCCGTGCGACCCGATCGACGGTCTCGGCAAGAGCCTCGGCCGGCATCTTCAAGACGTCGTCGCCGAGCTCGGGCAGGCGGGGGAAATCCTCGGAATCGAGCAGGCGCAGGTGGAAGTTGGCGGTGCCGGCGGTCAGCTCGACGTCGCCCTTGTCCCTGCGCTCGCTGAGATTGACCGACCCCTGCGGTAGCGCCCGCGAGACGTCCGCCAACAACCGGCCCGGAAGCAGGATCTCACCGTCACCGTCGACCTCCGCGTCGAGCTCGACGGTCACCCCGAGCTCCCCGTCAGTGGCGCGGGCGACGGCCTTGCCGCCTTCGGACACGAGCATGATCCCGCCGAGAGAGGGCAGGGTGTTGCGCGTGGAGAGAGCCCTGGCAGCCGTTTGGAGGCCATCGAGCAGCGGATCGCGTTCGGCTTTCAGTTGCATCTGCATCCTCTTCTGATCATCTGAGTTGATGTTAGGGGTGTGGAAACCCTTTCAGAACGCGGTGATCGCTGATGCCCAGCGCGATCGCCGGTTGTGGGTTCCATTGTTGGGAAGTCCGAAACCGTGGAATGTGCCCCGGGTGTCACTCCGAATCTCCGGTGACATGGAGCTTCTCGTGGATTCGCTCGAGTGCCTTGTGGATATCCGAGCCGGGCTCGAGATCTCGCTCGACCCGGCGGATGGAGTGGAGGACGGTGGAGTGGTCGCGTTCGAACCCGCGGGCGATCTCGGCGAGGGAGAGGTCGGTCTGATTGCGGGCGACGTACATCGCGAGCTGGCGGCCGCGGACGAGGTTGGGTGCGCGGCGCGGGGAACGCATGTCGGCGCGGGAGAGGTGGAGCACCTCGCAGACGGCCTTCTGGATCCGCTCGAGCTCCTGGTCGGCCGGCGGGCGTGCCGGCCTCGACGAACCATCGCCCTGGTCGGAGGTACCGAGAGCCTTGCGGACGAGATCGACGCTTGGAGCCTCGCCCAGCATCGAGGCGAATGCGGTGACCCTCGTCAGGGCCCCCTCGAGGCGTCGCAGGTTCTCCGGTGCAGAACTGGCGATCTGCTGGAGCACCTCGAGGTCGGGAACGGGGATGCCGTGCTCTGACGCGAGCCGCTTGAGCAGTGCGATTCTCGTCGCCGGATCGGGGCCTTGGATCTCGACGGTCAGGCCCCAGGCGAAGCGGTCGCGCATCCGTTCGCTCAAGCGCTCCATGGCCTCCGGTGGGCGATCACTGGACAGCACGATCTGGCTCCCCTGCGCGTAGAGCTCGTTGAAGGTGTGAAAGAACTCGTCCTCGGTCCGGGCCTTGCCCTCGAGGAACTGGACGTCGTCGATCAGGAGGGCACCGACGCCCCGGTAGCGCTTCTTGAACCGCTCGGTCGGCCTGCCGTCGCCACGCAGGGAGGTGACGAACTCGGAGGTGAAACGCTCGGCGGTCGTGTAGGCGACGGGGAGATCCGGACGTTGCCGTTGCAGGTAGTTGGCGATCGAGACGAGCAGGTGAGTCTTGCCGAGTCCGGGCGCTCCGTAGAGGAAGAGGGGGTTGTAGGACTCGCCCGGCGACTCGGCGACCGAGAGCGCGGCAGAGTGGGCGAAACGGTTGCCGGAGCCGATCACGAAACGGTCGAAGTCGAGCCCGGTCGCGAGTCCGGCCGGAATCGGCTCGCTGAAGCCCGTGGAGCCATCGGCGTCGATGGTCCCGGTTGGCGGATCGGCAAACGCGATCTCGGTGAAACCCGGCGCCCGGCGCCGCAGGGCCTCGGTCGCAGCGGCGCCGTAGCGGCGTTGGAACCAGTCCCGGACTCGGTCCGGCCCGGAGACGTAGAGCCGGCTTCCCTGTACGCCCACGGCACGAAGCGGCTCGAGCCAGTTCTCGAAGGCGGATTGGGGCAGGGTTCCACGCAGCTCCTCGCGGACCCCGTTCCAGATCGTCGTCAGCTCTTGTGTCGAGTTGTCGTTCAAAGTCGTCGATAACCGTGTCTCGGGGCGATTGGACGAGCCGCCGGTCGGCTCGAGGCCGAGGCGGTGCTCCCGGGCGATCATAGGTCCGTCGCGACGGGGTGCGTGAAGGTCGCCGAGCCAACTCCGCAAATCGCGTCATAACCATCGGCTCCTGCCCCCTATACTCCGCGACCCTGCACCGCCCGCACCCAGCTTGCGGGCATGAGAGAGACTCGAGAATGAAGCGAACCTGGCAGCCAAAGAAGAGAAAGCGCGCCCGTGCGCACGGCTTCCGTGCTCGGATGAGGACGCGGCATGGTCGCGAGATCATCCGTCGCCGTCGCCGCAAGGGCCGCAAGCGCCTCACGGTCTAGATGGTGTCCAAGCCGGGAGGCGAGGGTCGCAAACGGGGTCGCCTCTCTCGTAGCGGCGATTTCGACCGTGCCTACCGGGATGGACGCTCCCACGCCAATCGTCACGTCGTGCTCTACGCGTTTCCCCGCGACGGCGGAGAGGCGGGCGAGGACGTGCGCCTGGGCGTGTCGGTCGGCCGCAAGGTCGGGGGTGCCACCGAGCGCAACAAGGTCAAGCGCGCCATGCGGGAGGCGTTCTGGGGCCTCTCCGACCGCCTTCCCCCCGGATTCGACTTCGTGCTCGTCGGTCGCAGCGGCATTGCCGAGATGATCGACCGCGAGGGAACCCCCGGGCTGACCGCGAGCCTTGCCACGTTGCTCGACGAGACGGGCGACCGATGAACGGCGTTGCACGTGAAACGGTCGACGGGCCCGATCCGGGCGTTGCACGTGAAACGGTCCAGCCCGAACCACGACCGGGTTTCTTCGCCACCCTGGCCCTGCTCCCGATCCGCGCATACAGGCGGTTCTTGTCGCCGGCGCTGGGCCAGCGCTGCCGTTATTACCCCACCTGTTCGGCCTACGCTGAGGAGTCGGTACGCGAGCTGGGGGCGTTTCGCGGCATGATCCTGGCCGCTTGGCGCGTCCTACGATGCAATCCGCTCAGCCCCGGAGGCCTCGACCCGGTCTCCGAGCGCACCCTCTTCCGCAACCCCACACCGCATAAACACGAGAGCTTGAGAGAGAACCTCAAATGATTCCCCCAATCCCGACCGGATCGATCTTTACCGACATCCCCGAGCAGATCATCCTGTTCTTCCACGACACCCTGCATCTGGGCTGGGGACCGTCGATCGTCGCCCTGGTCTTCGTCGTCCGCCTCGCGATCCTGCCGCTCTCGCTCAAGCAGATCCGCTCGATGCGAGCGATGCAGGAGCTGCAGCCGCACATCAAGGCGATTCAGACGAAGTACAAGGACGACAAGCAGCGGCAGCAGCAGGAGATGATGAAGTTCTACCAGGAGAACGAGATCAATCCACTCGCTTCCTGCCTGCCGCTGGTCCTCCAGATCCCGGTCTTCATCTCGCTCTATTACATGCTCAAGAGCGACAGCTTTCAGGCCGACGTCGAGGCGGCGCCGCCCGAGGGCTGGCTGTTCATCCCGAACCTGATCCTTCCGCCCGAGGGCTGGGTGGCGGCCGTGCTCGTGGTTCTCTTCATCGTCACCCAGCTCGGCTCGGGCCTGGCGATGTCGGTTCGCGGCCAGGGGATGGAGGGTCCGCAGAAATACATCATCTACGGCCTCCCCTTCCTCTTCGCACCGTTTGTCCTTCAGTTCGAGGCCGCGCTGTCGGTCTACTGGATCTCGACCAACCTCTGGACCCTGGGCCAGCAGCAGGTCGTGCACTCGATGATGGGCCCGATGAAGAAACCGACGCCGGAGGAGGTCGAGGCGGCGAAGCCACCGCCTCCCCCGCCGCGTAAGAAGAAGAAGAAGAGCGGGAGGCAGAGATGACCGAGACCGACGAAGTTCCGGAGGAGCCGGCGGAGCGCGTTCGCGCGATCGTCGACCGGGTCTTGGATGAGATCGATCTCGACGCTGAGGTCGAGGTCACCGAGACCGAGGAGGAGATCCTCGCCGAGATCGACGGCCCCGATGAGCTCGGGATCCTGATCGGCAGGCGCGGCCAAACCCTCGACGCCCTCCAACTGCTCTGCTACCGGGCCGCCTCGCTCGGCGTCACCGATCGCAAGCGCGTCACCCTCGATGCCGCCGGGTATCGGGAGCGCCGCCGGGTCCTGCTCGAGGAGGAGGCTGTCGTGGCGGCGGAGCGTGCCGCCCGTAACGACGAGCCGGTTCGCCTCGAGCCGATGTCGGCCAGCGAGCGTCGCATGGTCCACGAGGTGCTCAAGGAACGCAGCGACGTCGAGACCTACAGCGAGGGCGATGAGCCTGAGCGCAGGATCGTAGTCGCCCCGCTGATCACGGACTGATTGAGCCGTTTGACCCAGCCCCTGCCCCAGCCGGAGCTGACCAGCTCGGCTCGGAAGGCCCTGAAGCCGGTCGTGATGCTCCTCGGGAGCGCCGAGTCGGCCCCCAGTTCAGTGATCGACCCCGAGCCCGCCTGGCGGGTACACGTCGCCGACAGCCTCAGCGGGCTCGGTTTCGACGAGCTCCGCTCAGCGGCCAGAATCGCCGACGTCGGATCGGGCGCCGGCTTCCCCGGACTCGTCCTCGCAGCGATGCTTACGGACGCTCACGTCGACCTGATCGAGTCGAACACCCGCAAGTCGGAGTTCATCGAGCGGGCCGCCCGAAGGGGAGGCATCGTCAATGCTCATGCGGTAAACGACCGCGCCGAGGACTGGTCCGGCAGCGACGGGTGCGAGCGGTATGACGCGGTGACCGCCCGCGCCGTCGCTCGCCTGAGCACGCTCGCCGAGCTCGCCTCCCCGTTGCTCCGCGACGGCGGGGTCCTGGTCGCCTGGAAGGGACGAAGGGATCCGGACGAGGAGGCCGAACTGGAACGCGGGGCCTCCCGGCTTGCGATGGAGTTGGTCGACGTGCGGACCGCCGATCCGTACCCCGGCAGCAAGAACCGCCACCTGTATCTGCTGCGCAAATCGGGGTCGACGCCACCCGATCTTCCCCGACGGGCCGGGATGGCCAAGAAGCGCCCGCGGGGCGTGATCTAGAGTCGCCGGGGTTCCAAGGCAGAAGGCAGCAAATGGGTTACGTCTACGCGATCGCAAATCAGAAGGGTGGGGTGGGGAAGACCACCACCACCGTCAATCTGGCTGCCTGCATCGCGGAAACGGGGAAGCAGACTCTCGTCGTCGATCTCGACCCGCAGTGCAACGCCACAGTCACCCTCGGGCTCGACCGCGAGGCACGCCCGTCGACCTACGACACACTCTGCGGCCAGGTTTCGATCGCCGAGGCGGCCCGGCCCACCGATGCCGACAACCTCTGGGTCGTCCCCGCCAATCGCGATCTCGCCGGTGCCTCGGTCGAGTTGCCCGTCCTCGAGAACTCTGAGTTCAGGCTTCGCGACGGCCTCGGGCCGGTCCGCGAGCGGTTCGCCGCGACGTTTCTCGATTGCCCGCCTTCGCTCGGTCCGATCACCGTCAACGCCCTGGCGGCTGCCGATCGGGTGATCGTCCCGGTTCAGGCCGAGTACCTTGCGCTGGAGGGGCTCGTGCAGTTCCTCGACACGCTGCAGACGGTCAGGCGCCAGCTCAACCCCGCGCTGGTTCTGACCGGGATAGCGATCACCATGGCCGATGATCGAACTCGCTTGTCCCAAGACGTGGAGCGCGAACTGAAAGACCACTTCACCGACCTGGTCCTCACCACGGTCGTTCCTCGCAGCGTCCGCCTCGCCGAGGCGCCGAGCTTCGGCCTGCCGGTGATCGCCCACGCTCCCGACTCGCGCGGCGCGGTCGCTTACCGGGCGCTCGCCGAGGAGGTCCTTGCCCGTGACTAGAAAGACCGGTCGAGCGCCTGGGATGGGTCGCGGCCTGGCGGCGATCCTGCCCGAATCCTACGAGGTCGACGAGCCCTCCTACCGCGATGTCCCGGTCGACTTGATCCGGCCGAACGCCGGCCAGCCGAGGAAATCCTTCGACGACGACGCTCTCGACCGTCTTGCCGAGTCGATCAGCGAGAGCGGCGTGGTCCAGCCGTTGGTGGTACAGCCGCTCAGCGACGGCCGTTACGAACTGATCGCTGGTGAGCGCCGCTGGCGGGCCGCTAAGAGGGCGGGCCTGGAGACGGTGCCGGCGATGCTTCGCACCGAGGATGAGACAAAACGCCTGCAAATGGGGCTAGTTGAGAACATGGCGAGGGAGGACCTCAACCCGATCGAGGAGGCCCGAGCATGCGCCGAGTTGGTGGATGGACTCGACCTCAGCAAAGAGGAGGTGGCCCGTCGCGTCGGCCGCAGCCGCTCGACCGTCTCCAACCTGATTCGGCTTCTCGATCTGCCCGACCAGGTGGTGACGATGCTCGAGGCGGGGGAGTTGAGCGAGGGTCACGGCCGTGCGCTGCTCGCTGCCAAGGGCCAGGATCAACGCCGAGCCCTCGCCCGCCAGGCGGTTGCCGAGGGCTGGTCGGTGCGAGAGACGGAACGGCGGGCGAAGGGGCGGGCGGGCGCCACACCGCCCGGCAAACGCCGGCTTCACCCCGACGAGGAGGTCGCGATCGGCAAGGCCGAGGATGCCCTCGAGCGCGCCCTCGGCCACGACGTCCGAGTCAGCTCCGGTCCCCGGGGTCTGACTGCTCAGATCCGCTTTACCGACCTCGACGAGGCTCTGAACCTCGCGAAGTCGCTGCGCCGCAAGTAACCCCCGCCCGGCGGCCAGACGGTCAACTAGAATCCGCGCTCGCGGGCGATTAGCTCAGTTGGTTAGAGCGCGTCTCTGATAAGGACGAGGTCCCTGGTTCGAATCCAGGATCGCCCACTTGCAACAGATGCAGATCTACGGCGTCAGCTTCGACATGGTCGGCAAACAGCCGATCGTGCTGTTGAAGACGACCGACGGCAACCGTTTCCTTCCGATCTGGATCGGCCATCCCGAGGCGGCGGCGATCCTGATGAAGCTCCAGGGCGCGAGCACCCCGCGACCGATGACACACGACCTGCTTGCCGACGTACTGGACAACATCGACGCGAAGTGCGAGCGTGTGTCCGTCACCGAGCTGCGCGACAACACGTTCTACGCGACGATCACGCTCTCGATCGACGGTTCCGAGGTCGAGATCGATTCGCGCCCCTCCGACGCCCTGGCGCTCGCCGTTCGATGCGAGGCCCCGATCTTCGCCGCCGAGGACGTCATCGAGGAATCCTCGATCGAGTTCGAGCACGAGGTCGAGGACCAGGAGGAGGTCGTCGAGAAGTTCAAGGACTTCCTCGACGAGGTCACGCCCGAGGACTTCGCCGACGGCGAGGACGAGCCGTCGACCTCATGAATCGCCGCGGACGACACCTACTCGGGTGGGCGGGCCTGTGTCTGCTCCTTGGCCTGCTCGCGGCCCCCGTCGCCGGCGCCGATCAGCGAATCTTCATCAGTGGCTTCGCCGACGGGACGATCGCCGAGGCGAGTATCAATCGATCCGGCGAGATCGATGCGCTGCCGGGCACGATTACGGGCGCGAGCAGCCTCGAGGGTGTTGCGATCAGCCCTGGCGGCAAGTTTCTCTACGCCGTGGGGACCGCCGACGGAAAGCTCTATGGATACAAGCTCAGCAAGGGGGGAGGGCTAGTCAGCGTCCCCGGATCGCCGGTGACCTTCACCCTGGGCAATGCGATCTCACCGGTCGTCACACCCGACGGGAGGAACCTCTTCGTCTCCTCGCCCAATCTCGACCAGCTCTACGGATTCGATCTGGCTTCGGATGGCGCCGCCACGGTGACCACGTCGACGATCAACTCGCCGGGCCTCGCCCCGGAGCCCAACGGGCTCGCGGTCAGTCCCTCCGGCAAGCTCCTGTTCAGCGCGAACGAGACGGGCAGCATCTCAGTCTTCAAGATCGGCTCCGGGGCGAAGCTGACCGAGGTCGCCGGCTCCCCGGTGCCCACCGGCCCCGAGCCCTACGCGTTGTCCCTTTCACCCGACGGCAAGCACCTGTACCTGGCCGATCGCAATTCCCCTGCCTTCATCCATGCGTACTCGATCGCCTCCGGAGGCACCCTGGCCGAGCTGGCGGATTCGCCGTATCCGGCGGACGGGAACAATCCGTTCGGCATGGCGATCTCCCCCGACGGCCTCAATCTCTACACCGCCAATTACGGCAGCGACACGATCAGCGGCTTCGCGATCGAGTCCGACGCCGGGCTGGCGGCCCTGCCCGGAAGCGTCTACGCCGGTCCCACGAATCCGGCCGCGCTGGCGTTCACCGCATCGGGTGAGGCGATGTTCGCGGTCAACGGTGCCGGCGGCGGGCTTGGGACCTACGGGTTCGACGCCGGCGGCGTTCCAACCAGCATCGTGCTTTCGCTGTTCAGCAACCTGGGCGACTTCCAATCGATCGCCCTCACACCCGCGCAGCCGCCGAAGGCCAAGCTCAAGGCGCCCAAGCAGGCAAAGCCCGGCAAGGAGGTCAAGCTGAGCGCGAAGAAGTCCAGCGACGATGGCGACATCGTCGAGTACGCCTGGAAGTTCGGCGACGGCGAGAAGACCTTCACGATGGGTCCCAAGGCCACCCACACCTACGATCGCAAGGGCAAGTACAAGGTCACCGTCACCCTCACCGACGACGACGGCTGCTCGACCAAGTACGTCGCCTCCGGCCAGACCGCCTACTGCAACGGCTCCAAGCGGGCCAAGACCTCGAAGAAGATCAAGATCGCGAAGTAGCGGCGAATCCCGGGCGAGCTCATCCCCGCGGCTCGTTGATTGCTCTGCGCATCGCAGATCTCAACAGCATTCGAGCCATTGTCGTGGGCCGAACATCCTGCTCATCGGCGAGGAACCGGGCGCGCGTGTGTCGCACTGAACGTGCCGACTTGTCGGCGGCGGCGTGCCGATTCTGAGGCGAGAGGCGTTCAGGAGACGGCCAGCTCGAGGGCGCGTTCGACGAAGCGCTCGAAGCTGATTCCCGCGGCCTCGGCGGCCATGGGGAGGAGGGAGGTGTCGGTGAGTCCGGGGATCGAGTTGACCTCGAGCACCTGGGGACCCACGCCTTCGCTGCCGAGCATCACGTCGACGCGGGCAAAGCCCTCGCAGCCGAGGGCCGACCACGTCCGCAGGGCGACGTCGCTGACCGCTTCGGTCTGCTCGGCGCTGATCTCGGCGGGGCAGACGTAGCGCGTGCGGCCGATCTCGTAACGAGCCTCGTAATTGAAGGCGTCGGCCTGCTCGGGGATCGCCTCGACGATCGGCAGGGCAACGCCGTCGAGGATCGAAACGGCCAGCTCGGCGCCGGCGACATGGCGCTCGATCAGCACTCGATCGTCGTAGCTGAGGGCGGCGACGAGGGCGGCGGGCACGTCGGCGGCGGCGGCGGCGAAACGAACCCCGAGCGCCGATCCCTGTCCGGCCGGCTTGACCACCAGCGGCAGGCCGAGCGACGATTCGATCTCGGAGAAGGCGTCGGCCACCCCGAGCTCGCGGAACGCGCCCGCACCGAAGGCGACCCAGTCGGGGGTCGGGATCCCCGCCCCCCGCATCCGGTGTTTGGATTGGACCTTGTCCATGCAGAGCACGCTGGCGGCGACTCCCGGACCCGTGTAGGGGATCTCGAGCAGCCCGAGCAATGATTGAACCGTTCCGTCCTCGCCTCCTGGGCCGTGCAGAGCGATGAAGGCGACGTCGGGACGCTCGGCCTTCAGCCTGTTGACGAGGCCCTCGTCGGCGTCGATCGGGACGACCTGATGACCCAGTGCACTGACCGCGTCCTCGACCCGTGCTCCCGACTGCATCGAGACCGCCCGCTCGAGCGAGCGCCCGCCCTTCAGCACTGCGACCTTCACGAGGCTGATCCCGCATCGGGCCGACGATGGAACGGCAGCACCTCGCCGGGAGCCTCTGGTTCCGGCGGCATGACGATCTCGTGCGTCCCGGTCATCGTCTCGAACAGGCTCACCTGCTCCCCGACCACGGCGCCGATCCGCCGGATGCCCTCGCGGATCTCATCCTCGGTCTGGGCTGAGAAGTTGAGCCGCATCGAGCCGCTGCCGCGACCGTCGACGAACGCCGCCTCGCCGGGGACGAACGCGACGTTCTCGCGCAGCGCCTTGGCAAGCAGGTCGGTGGTGTCGATGTAGTCCGGCATGGTCGCCCAGACGAAGAGTCCGCCTTCGGGTGACGACCATGTCGCCTGTCGAGGGAAGTGGGTTGCGAGCGCCTCCAGCATCGCGTCGCGACGGCCGCGGTAGACGTGCGTCAGCTCCTCGACGTACTCGAGCCAGCGACCCTCGGCGAAGTACTCGCGGACGAAGTACTGGCTCAGCGTCGATGTGCAGAGGTCTGCCGCCTGCTTGCCGAGCACGAGCTTCGAGCGGATCGGCGGCGGCGCGCTGACCCAGCCGACCCGGATCCCGGGGGAGAGGATCTTCGAGAACGTCCCCATGTAGAGGACGTAGTCGCCGCCGTCGAGCGAGTGGAGCGTGGGCAGCGAATCGCCCTCGTAGCGAAGCAGTCCGTAGGGGTTGTCCTCGATCACCAGGATCTCGCGTTCGCGAGCAATCTCGATCAGCCGCAGACGGCGATCGAGCGCCAGGGTCACCCCGCCGGGGTTCTGGAAGGTCGGGACCGAGTAGATGAACTTCGGCCGCCGGCCCTCGCGATCGAGCTCGACCAACAGCTCCTCGAGCGCGTCGATGCGCATCCCGTCGTCGTCCATCTCGATCTGTCGCGTGTCGGCCTGGTAGGAGCAGAACACGGGAACGGCACCGGGGTAGGTGGGTCCCTCGGCGATCACCACATCACCCGGATCGATCAGCGCCTTGCAGATCAGATCGAGCGCCTGCTGACCGCCGGAGGTGACGACGATGTCGTCGGGATCGGGTCTCATCTGCTCGGCGGCCATCACCTCGCAGATCACTGAGCGGGTCTCCTCGAAGCCCTCGGTCGGGCCGTATTGAAGCGCCTTCGCGCTCGACTCCTGAGCGATCCGGGTCATCTGCGCGGCGAACGACTCGGGCGGGAACGTGGAGGTGTCGGGGAAGCCCCCGGCGAGTGAGATCACCTCGGGCCGCGATGTGATCTCCATCAGGTCGCGCATCGCCGAGGAGCGCATCACGCGAGTGCGCTGGGCGAAGAGTCCGGCGTAACGGGCCACGTCGGCGGAGGTCGTGTGCGAGCGCCTGTGGGGTCGCGAACCAGCCGTTTCGGCGCTGGGGCGGGCGGGATCCATCAGCCAAGTTTCCTACAGCCCCGTCGACGGGGTGCCGCGATCAGGCCGAGATGAACTAGCCTGCCCGCGCGATGGACCTCTTCATGGCGATCTGCCAGGGCCTGGGGCTCGCGCTCGCCGTCGGGATCGGCGGGCCGCTCGCGGCGCTCTTCATCTCGATGATGGGATCCCTCGACGCCGGCATCCACCCGGACGGCACCGACTACGACTTTCTCGCTGCGACCTGGTTTCTCGTCACCCTGCTCGCGCTCGTGGTCCTCGTGATGCTGGCGCGCAACAAACCGTCGCTCCGCTACCCCACGATCGCCGTCCTGGCCGCGATCGGCGCGATCGTCTGCGCCGCATCCTTCGCCGAGTCCGGCTACACGGCCTGGCCGGGTCTCGTGATCGGGGCTGTGGCCGCCGCGCTTGCCGCAATCGTCTCCTTCGGAGTGCTCGAGGGTGCGATCGGCCGTGCGAAGGGCAACGAGCCCGGGAGCAAGGAAGCCGACGCGGCCAACGTCCTGATCATCTCCTTCGCCGTCGCCGGCATCGCCCTCGCCGCCGTCTGCCTGTTCGTCCCGCCGGTCTCGCTCCTCGCGGTGGCAGCCCTCGCCTACCTAGCGCTCTCTCGCCGTCGCAAGGCCGACGAGAAGTACGAGGGTCTGCGGATCCTCAGGTAGCGGTGGGGCGGGGCGGTCAGTCCAGCTTCCGAACCGCATCCCCGACGCCGATCGCGCCCGGCTCGACCACTCGGGTGTTGACGCCGCGCAGGCGCATCGCTCGGCCCACCGATGAGTTGACGAACTTCAGCGCGTCGACGCCGAACCGCCGGGAGAACTTGCCGCAGCCGAGGTGCGGCTCGGCGGTGACTTCCAGCACCGCGGTGCCGACGGAGAATCGGGTGCCGGTCGGCAGGTTGGCCTCGCTCAGGTCGAAGTCGACGTAGAGCTGATCGCCCGCCTCGGCCCACCCGGCGTGCTCCTCGCTGCCGGAGAACAACGCCGCAGCCCTGGCGTTCATCACCGTGACCTGAGCCTCGGGGTTCGGGCCGCCGTCGGCCGTGCTGGAGCTCGGCCGCCGCGACCACATGTCGCCGATCAGGCCCTGATCGAGGTCCAGGGTGCCGCTGGCGGCCAGTACCCGCTCCTCCTCGACCGGCCTCGTGACGAGCAGCTCCAGCCGCCCGATCCCGACCGGGGCGGCCCCGACGTGGTCGAGGCCCGCTTTGAGCTGGTCGCGGTTCAGACCTGCCATGCCGCCGATGATCGCTGATTCGGCGGCGTGAGGTCGTGGCCCACGCGGCTGATTCTGCAAACCTCAGTGACCCTCCCTTGCCCTCCGCCCAACGAAAGCTCGTCCTCGTCGTCGTCGACTCGCTCCGCTGCGACATGCTGCTGCGTGCGGTCGAGGCTGGGGATGCGCCGACGTTCAGGAAGCTGATCGATCGGGGGGAGCTGGTCGGCGATTGCGTCTCCTCCTTTCCGTCGGTGACGCCGGTCTGCACCTCGGAGATCTGCACCGGCGTCCGGCCCGATCGCCATCTGATCCCGGGGATGAACTGGTACCACCGTCCCGAGCAGCGCTACGTCGAATACGGCTCCTCGTTCGAGGCCACCCGCGCCTTCGGCCTGTTCCGTTCGCTCTACGACACCGTCTACAACCTCAACATGGGGCACCTCAACTTCGAGACCCCGACGCTGTTCGAACGGCTCGCGGATGCCGGCTTCCGAACCGCCGGCACTCCGTTTCTGATCTACCGCGGCCGGACCCGCCACGAGATGGGACTCGAGGGCCTGCTCAAGGCCTTCGCCAACGCGGCCCGCTTCCACCATGCCGTCTGGGGTCCCGAGGAGCTCTTCTACGGCGAGCTCTACTCATCGCGCAAGGTCGATGCGAAGCCGACCCTCGCCCGTCCCGCCACCCGGGACGCCTTCTCGGCGGCCGCCGGACGGATCCTCGTTGCCGACGACCTCTACGACTTCCTCCTCTTCTCGCTCCCCGACAACGACTTCTACTCCCATCGAGACGGGCCATATGGAACTCAGGAGTCGATCGCTCTCGCCGACGACGCTCTCGCCGAGCTCGTCGATGCTCATGGCGGCATCGACGGGTTCCTCGAGGCCAACGGCGTGATCGTCGTCTCCGACCATGCCCAGAGCGCGGTCGACCAGCCGATCAACCTGCAGGAAGAGCTGGCCGGGCGCTGGCGGGTTCTCCAGCCGAACGCCGAGCTCTCGAGCGCGGACGAGCTCGCCGTCGGTCCGAGCGGGCGTGCCGCCGGGATCTGGGTCCTGACCGACGAGGATGCTTCGCCCGGTCGCGATTCGCTCGCCGCCGAGGTCCGCGCTCACCTCGAGCTCGAGGTCGAGGCGGTGGATCTCGTCGCCTGGCTCAGCGACGACCGGTCCCAGGCGCACGTCCGCGGTGCCGGTAGCGAACTCAGCTTCCGCCCCGACCCGTCGGCCGAGATCCGCGACCGCCGCGACCTCACCTGGACGGTCGACGGCGACCCCAACGCCCTCGGCGGCCGGATTCGCGACGGGCTGTTCGTCGCCGACGACTATCCCGACGCCCTCTCCCGCCTCTGGGCCGCCCTCCGCAATCCCAACGCCGCCGACATCCTGGTCAGCCTCGCGCCTGACTGGGAGTGCGTGGACTGGGGTGGAGGCAACCACCTGCCGGGCGGCAGCCACGGGTCGCTGCTGGCAACGGACTCGCTGGGGACCCTGCTCACCGTCGGCCTCGAGGGCAAGCGGCCGGAGCGTGAGCAGTGGGCGATCAGCGACGTCTACGCGCTGATCGAGGGCCATTTCGGCCTGGAGATCTAGGATCGCCCGGTGCCAACGGACCTGAAGACGCCCCCGACCCGCTGGGAGACGGCCGCCGATTGGACCTGGGCGATCATCCGCCGGGTTCACCTCGGGACCAGGGAGCCCGCCAACTGGGTGCAGCTGTTCCATTTCGCTGTCGTCGGCGGCAGCGGTTACGTCGTCAACCTGATCGTCTTCTCCCTGCTGACCGAGCTGACCGGACTCAACCACCTGCTCGCCGCGGTCGGTGCGTTCGTGGTCGCCGTCACGAACAACTTCCTCCTCAACCGGCACTGGACGTTTCGGCGCCAGGGCTCGGCCGAGTCCCATGCGGGCTTTCAGGCCGCACGGTTCTTCACCGTCAGCCTGGTCGGGTTGGGCGTGAACCTGGCCGTTCTCGAGTTGCTCGTCAGCTCGGCGGGCCTGCCGGAGCTGCCCAGCCAGGCGATCGCCGTCGCGGTGGCGATGCCCGTCAACTTCATCGGCAACAAGCTCTGGACCTTCGATCGCTGAGCTCCACCGCTCGGCTGCCATAGTTAGGGCATGGTGAATTTCAAGAAACTCTCCGACCGGGCCAAGAAGGCCAAGGATCTCGTCGACCAGCAGGGCGGGACCGACATGCTCAAGGACAAGGCGACGCGGGTGAAGGCCGCCACCAAGGGCAAGGGCTCGATGTCGGACAAGGCGAAGGCCGCCGTCGATGTGGCGCGCGACAAGCCGAAGCCTGGGCCGGAGTCGGGGCAATAGGCGCCCTGAGGTTCCCTCGCCCGGCGTGAAACGCCGGGGGTCGATCGTCTGCGCCGCGTTTCTCGCGGTGCTGCTCGGAGTTGGGCTCGTCGCTGCGGCCGCGACCGCCTCGGGGACCGCGGGGTCGGCAACGAGCCCCGCTCCGGTCACCGAATCGGAGGTGGAGTTGCCCTCGGCGGGCGGTCTGACCGCGGTCCCCAGCGGCTACCCCGACAAGCCCGCCGACTACTCGATCACCCCCGAGCAGGCCCTCGAGGCGGCCGATCGGGATCCCAAGATCATCGCCCGCAAGGATGAGCTGACGTCCAGCGACCGCCTGACGGCGTCGCTCAGCGCCGAGGCGGTCAGGGTCTGGGAGGTCGGGTACTACCTGAACGACGACAAGGTCAACCTGGTAATCGTCGACGGCGAGACCGGCGAAGCGATCGAATCGTGGACGGGGTCGGCGACCAACTGGCCGATGGCCCGCGGCAAGTCGGGGCAGTTCGGGCACATCCTCAACGCCCCCTACGTCTGGATCCCCCTCGCGCTGATCTTCCTGCTCGGTCTCTGGGACTTCCGCCGCTGGCGTAAGTGGGTCCACCTCGACCTCGCCGTCCTGCTCACTTTCGGGATCAGCCAGGCATTCTTCAACGCGGCCGAGATCGGCGTCTCCGTCCCGCTCCAGTACCCGCCCCTCGTCTACCTGCTGATCCGCATGCTCTGGATCGGTTTCCGCGGCCACGGTCGCGACGGCGGTGCGGGGGAGGGGTTGCGGCCCAGCATGCCCGTCTGGCTGATGACGACGGCCGTGATCGCCCTGATCATCCTGCGCCTGGCCGGGAATCTGTTCGACTCGGGGGTGATCGACGTCGGTTACGCGGGAGTGATCGGTGCCGACAAGATCACCGACGCCCAGCCGATCTACGACGACTCCTTCCCCGAGGACAACCCCACCGGCGACACCTACGGCCCGGCCAACTACTTCGCCTACGTCCCCTTCGAGCAGGTCTTCCCCTGGAGCGGCTCCTGGGACGACCTGCAGGCCGCCCACGCCGCCACGATCTTCTTCGATCTCGCCACGATCACCGGTCTGTTCGCACTCGGCTTGGCGCTCGTTCGCCGCCGCGGAGCGTCCCGGGGCGATGACGGTCCGTCCCGGCGGGGCGGTCGCATCCGCCGCCGGCTCTCGTCCTGGTTCCCCGATCGGCGGGGCAACGTGGTCGGTCTCACCCTCGTCTTCGCCTGGGTCGCCTACCCCTACACGACGTTCGCCATGCAGGGCAACTCCAACGACGGGTTGATCAGCGCACTGCTGGTCTGGAGCCTGGCCCTGTTCGCGAGCCCGATCGCCCGCGGCGGCCTGCTCGCGGTCGCCTCTCTGGCCAAGTTCGCCCCGCTGCCGCTCCTTCCGCTCTACGCGGCCGGCAACCGCGGAATCCGGATCCGTACACGCGATGACCGCCGCGCCCTGCTCAAGCCGCTTGCCCTGTTCACCGCCGGGTTCGCCTTCTTCGCCGCGCTGCTGCTCGCTCACCCCGCCGTCGATCCCGGCCTCGCCGACTTCTACGAGCGCACCGTCAAGACACAGATCGATCGGGAGAGTCCGTTCAGCATCTGGGGCCAGACCGACCTCGGCTGGCTTCAGGCCACGGTCAAGATCGGCGTCGTGGCGCTCGGGATCGCCGTCGCGTTCTTCCCCTGGCGTCGCACCCTGATCCAGATCGCCGCGCTCAGCGCCGCCCTGATCATCGCGGTCGAGATCACCCTCGAGCACTGGTTCTACCTCTACATCCCGTGGTTCCTCGGCGCGATGCTGCTGGTCATGGTCGCCCGCGACCCCGACGACGTCTCCGCCGACCCGTCTCTGGCCTGAATGACCATGGTAAAATAACCATGGTCATGGAGATAACCGCAACCCAGTTCAAGGCTCGCTGCCTGGCATTGCTCGACGAGGTCGCCGACTCAGGCTCGGAGCTCACGATCACCAAGCGCGGTAGGCCTGTCGCGCTCGTCACGCCCGTCGATCCCGAGGCTTCGCTCGCCGGCACCGTCACCCAGCTGGTCAGCGATGACGAGCTGATCAGGCCGATCGACCAGCCCTGGGATGCGGGCGATTGAAGATCGTCCTCGACACCCACGCATGGATCTGGTGGGTGGCGGACCCGAAGCGACTCAGCGGCGCCGCCGCCGAGGCGATCGAAACGGCCGCGAGCATCGGCGTCGCCGCGATCTCCTGCTGGGAGGTTGCGATGCTGGTCCGGAAGGAGCGGCTTGCGCTCGACCGACCCGTGGACAGGTGGGTCCGTCAAGCCCTCGCCAGGGAGGGCGTGCAGGCCCAGGCGCTCGGGCCGCAGGTGGCCACCGCCGCGGGGATGCTCGACTCAGCCGAGTTCCCCGGAGATCCCGCGGACCGCTTCATCTACGCCACGGCCCGTGCGAGCGGCTCGACCCTCGTAACCCGAGATCGCGTGCTGCGGGACTACGACCCGCGCGGGACCCTCTGGTGAGTCCCGGGTCGAGCGCCGCGAACGCCTAGTAGTCGATGCCCGCCATCCGCTCGCCGAGGCGGGAGTGCCGATCGGTGGCGTCGGTGTTCCGGAGGGCGCGGGCGATCGCGCGGTCGTCGCCGGCGAGGATGCAGAGCTTCTGAGCGCGGGTGATCGCGGTGTAGAGGAGGTTGCGGGAGAGCAGCTGCGGGGCGTGGCTCGAGTGGAGGCAGACGATCACCGCCGGCACCTCGATCCCCTGGGCCTTGTGGACGGAGGTGCAGAAGGCACCCCGCAGTGACCGCGCCTCGCGGAAGGGCAGAGCGATGAAGTCGCCGAGGTCGGTCTCGAGCCGGAGCTCGGAGCGCGCCTCGTCGACGGAGTCGATCACGAAGATCGTCCCATTGGTGATCTGCAGCTCGGGGATCCCGCGGGTGGTGATCACCTTCTCGCCGATCCGGAAGCGGCCCTCGAGCACGCGCTCGGCCGAGCCGCAGAGCACGTCGCGCATCCGCGTGTGGAGGGCGTCGATCCCGAGCGGCCCGCGGTACATGGGAGAGAGGATCTGCACCTGCCGCACCGGGTCGAAGCCGAACTCCGCCGGTATTCGTTCGGTGGCCATCGTGATCACGTCCTCCGCCAGCGCGTCGGCGGTCGAGCGGCTGTGGCGGAAGAAGTCGTGGATCTCCTCGTCCGGGCCGCCGATCCTCGGCTCCCGTCGCGGCATCTCACCGACCCGGATCGAATGCGCCGCGCCGACGATCATCGAGCGCCGCGCCTGGCGGAAGACGTGCTCGAGTCGCACCGTCGGCGTGATCTCCGCCTCGATCAGCTCGCAGAACGGCTTGCCCGGCCCGACCGGGGGGAGCTGGTCGACGTCCCCGATCAGCACCAGGTGAGTCTTCGCCGCGATCCCGGCGATCAGGTGCCGGCAGATCTCCAGCGAGAGCATCGAGGCCTCGTCGACGATCACCAGGTCGGCGTCGATGGGCGAGTCCTCGTCCCGCCCGGGGATCTCGCCCGGAATCCACTCGAGGGCCTTGTGGATCGTGGAGGCGGGCGCTCCCTCGGTCGCCTCGGTCAGCCGCCGGGCCGCTCGCCCGGTCGGCGCCAGCAGGCGGATCTTCAGGTGGCGCGTCGCGGCCATCAGGGTCAGCGCGTGGGTCAGGTGGGTCTTGCCGGTGCCCGGGCCGCCGGTGATCACCGACAGTCGTCGGGTCAGCGCGTTCGTCACCGCCTCCTCCTGCTGGTCGGTGAGATCCCCCATCTCGCCGGGCAGCGGGGGCTTGCTCCAGGCGGGCTCCGAGCGGGCCATCCCCGCCAGCGCCGCCGCGAGCCAGCGCTCGGCCCGGTGGGTCCACTCACGGTAGATCAGGCCGTCCTCGATCTCGATCCCCTCGGCGTCCTCGAGGTGGGCGTACGACGGCTCGGTTCCGAGCAGCTCGCGGATGGTCGCGATCAGCTCCGCCTTCGGCAGATGGGTGTGGCCGCGACCCTCCGCCTCCCGCAGGGCGTGGATCGCGGCCGCCCTGGTTCGCGAGCGCCCGCCGGGCTCGACCCCGTTGTCGACCGCGAGGCGGTCGGCGCTGTGGAACCCGATCCCGGCGACCCGGGTCAGTGAGTAGGGATCCTCGAGCACCATCTCGGTGGCGGCGGATCCGTGGAGGGCGATCACCTCACCAACGTGGCGGGCCAATCCGTAGGGGGCGAGCAGCGTGTAGAGCCTGCGCTCGGCCCGTCGCTCGCTCCATTCGTCGGCCGCCTGCGCGGCGGTCACCGGGCCGACCCCTCGTAACGAACCGAAGACGCCCTCCGGATCGCTGTCGATCACGTCGAAGATCTCGTCCCCATGTTCTGACACCAGATCCTCCGCCCGCTTACGCCCGATCCCCGGCAGCGAGCGCAGGTAGCGCCGGGCGCCCTCGGCCCCGGTCGGATCGAGCGGCTGCGCCTCCCGTGCGCTGATCTGCAGGCCGTGACGGGAATGGTGCTCGACGGTGCCGATCAGGAGCGCCCGCTCATCCTCCTCGAGGTGGGCGAGCGGGCCGACCGCGGGCATCGCGGTGCCGTCGGCGAGCGTCACCTCGGCCACCGCGAAGGCGCCGTCCTCGCTGACGAAGCGGAAGAACTCGACCTGGACCTCGCCCTCGAACGGGTCTCCGGAGGCCGGCCCGGCGTCGAGCAGCGCTTCCTGAGCGTCGGTCACGGCCGCAACGTTCGGAAGCCGGCGGCCTCGAAGTCGTCATCGAAGGCGAGGGCAACGTCGATCCCGCGCTCGCGCATCACCTCGAAGCTGACCGCGTCGACGAACGAGTACTCGCGCTCATCGTGGCGGAGCAGCCAGTCGAAAGCGCGCTCCTCGGCCTCTGGCCGTGCATGGATGATCGAGTAGCGAGGGTTGTTGCGCAACGCTCGAAGCAAACCGACCGCCGTGTGGCGTCCGTACCTACGACCGGTGAGCGTCCAGGATTCGCCGACCACGTGGGTGGTGGTGAACAGACCGCCGGAATCGAGCCGTGGCTGAAGCGCAACTGCGTCGGCGTGACGATCGTCTCTGGGGTTCAGGGCGGCGACGAGAAATGACGTGTCTATGAAGACCATCTGGGCCCGTAGATGATTTCGTCGTGATTCTCGGCGTCATTGCTCCCGCCACCGCTCGCAGAGCCGATCAGCTTGTAGAACGGGTCCTCCTCGAGCGGCGGAAGCGGTTCGATCCTCTCTCGCAGGCATCTCCGCACGATCTCGGCCTTCGACACTCCCGCCGCTGCGGCGGTACGACCGAGCTCCCGATCGAGTTCGGGCTCCAAAGAGATCTGCAGCCTCTTCATCCTTGCCAAGTTACATCACTTCCTGTTACGTGATGTAACCATGATGCGCCGATTACGTCAAGGAATCCAGCCGATTCACGCCGACCCGCCGGTTAAGACCCCGGCGGGTCTTGTTGGTAGGTGCGGGCCATGCCGTCGATCAGGTCCTGCTTTTCGGCGTCGGAGAGCCGCGCCCCGGAGTGGAGGAGCTTGTACTGAAGCGGCGGCATCTCGCCTTCATTGATCACCTCGCCGACCTCGCCCGCCTCGGCCTGGGGTTGATCCCACTCAGAGACGTTGAGGATGCCGCGGCCCTCTTCGACATCGCGCTGAATCAGCCACGAAAACGGAGCGACATTGCTCTCGATCGGCCAGCTGGTCAGGTTCGAGTGGCAGGCGCCACACGCGTCGTCGAAGAGCCCTTCGGTCCGGGGGCTGTCGAACTGCGCCTGCCGGATGACGGGTGGGTTGGAGTGATCGTGGCCGTAGGGAACGAGCTGGATGACGAGGAAGCCGACGACGACCACGAGCAACCCGATCCTGAGGTACGAGCCTGAGGCCCAGTTCCTGATTCGGCTCATCGGCGGTCCCGGTCGAAGCGCATGGTTCACCCTTGCAGCGGCGCACCCGGCCCGCCTCCGTACAAAGCGCTGGACTCGGCCTGGGCGGATCCCCACGGAGCGCCGCCCTCAATCGTCCTCGGAGCCTTCGCCTTCGCCTTCGCTTTCGCCTTCGCCGGAGCCGCTGGTCGTCGTCGGTGGAGGAGCGACAGGGGTGGTCGTGGGCGGGGGGGCGGGCGTGGTCGTCGTCGGAGGAGCCGTCGTCGTCGTGGTCGTCGCTCCCCCGGTCTGCTCTCCACCACCGCCGTTCCTTCCACCACCACCCTTCTCGCCACCACGATTCCCAGTCGGCCTCGGAGCCAGATCCTCGCCGGCCTGCAGGGGCTCCGACGACAGCCCGATCTGCTGGCTCGTCAGCATGCCGGCCGCCACCCCGACCCCGACCGCGATCGCGAGCCCCACGAGTGCCAGCACGGTCCAGCTCAGAATTGTCGCCGTCCGTGGGGTCACCGCGCCGGCTCCGATCGCCGTGAGCGCTTGCCGACCGGTAGCGCCAGCTCCGCCGTCGCGCCTCCGCCGTCGCGATTGCGGATCGAGATCGAGCCGCCCCACTGGCCGGCGAGCTCGCTTGCGATCGGCAGGCCGAGCCCGGTTCCCTCGGGTCCCAGGCGCCCGGCGCGACCACGGTAGAAGCGCTCCAGCACCGTGCTCTCCTCGCCCGGCGCGAGCCCGGGGCCGCGGTCGAGCACCCGGAGCGAGCCGGGGGCGTCGATGATCTCCACCTCACCCCCCGGCGGGGAGTAGAGAACCGCGTTCTCGACCAGCGAGTCGAGGGCCCGGTCGAGGTCCGCGCGAGCGCAGCGGGCGATCCCCCCGTCACCGATCGAGCGTCGCACGATCCGTATGTCCCTCGCCTCGGCCGAACGCCGCCACCGCTCCGCAGCACGGTCGGCCGCGTCGGCGAGCGGGATGTCCTCGGCCGGCAGCTCGTGCTCGCCGGCTCGGCTCAGCACCAGAAGTTCATCGACGATCGCCGAAAGCCGGTCGACCTCGTGCAGAGCGGCGTCCGCGGCCGCCCGCTCGTCGGGGTCCCGGCTCAGATGCTGGATCTCCTCGATCTGCAGCCGCAGCCCCGTCAATGGGGTGCGTAACTGGTGGGAGGAGTCGGCGACGAACTCCCGCTGGCTCTCGAGCATCCGCCCGACCCGTCCGGTCATCTCGTTGAAGCTGCGGGCGAGGGTGCGCTGCTCGGTGGTGCCCTCGACCGGCGCCCGCGAATCCAGATCGCCGGCGGCGACCGCGTCGGCGGAATCGGCGAGGCGCCTGATCGGCCGCGCGATCCGCTGGGCGATCAGGGCTCCGGCGACCACGCCGAGAGCGAGTACGACGAGGCCGAGCAGAACGATGCCGACCAGCGAGCGGCGCACCGCGTCGTTGACGGCGTCGACGCTCTGGGTGACCCGCACGGCGCCGACCACGACACCCTCGTGGAGGATCGGCACCGCCGTCGCGAGGATGTCGGTCGAGAGCGTGTCGCTGCGGCGGGCCTCCTGGTAGGGGGTTCCGCCCAGGGCCGAGGCGATCTCGGGTCGGTTGGAGAAGTCGGTCCCGACCTCACCCGCGCCGGCGCTGTCGGCGAGCAGCGTGCCCCTGCGGTTGACGACGATCACCCGCCCGCGGACCGACTCGGCCGAGGTGGAGACGAGCCGTTCGAGCGTCGGGCGCCGGGCGGGGCCCAGCAGCTCGGGCGCGCTGGCCGCGAGCAGGTCGGCCTGGCTCTGAGCCTGGCCGCGGACCTCGGCGTCGACGCGGTCCCGCAGGCTGATCGCGAGCGGCACGCCGAAGGCGACGACCGCCAGCAGCAGCACGTAGGCAACCGCGAGCAGGAGTGTCCGGCGCAGGGTCATCGACGCGGTTCGGCCTATTCCGCCCGGTCCGCGGGTGCGGCGAACCGGAAGCCGACCCCGCGTACGGTCTCGACGTGGCGAGGCTCGGCCGGGTCGTCGCCGAGTTTGCGCCGCAGGGCGCCGATATGGACGTCGAGGGTCTTGGTCGAGCCGAACCAGTTGACGTCCCAAACCCGCGACATCAGGTCCTCGCGAGTGACCACGCGTCCGGCGTTGCGGGCGAGCTCGGCGAGCAGGTCGAACTCCTTGCGGGTCAGCTCCAGCTTCTCGCCGTCGACGCGGGCGATGCGACCGGCGACGTCGAGCTCGAGGTCGCCGACCGTGAACGCCTGTTCGAACCGCGCTCCTCCCGGCCGGCTGCGGCGCAGGACGGCGCGGATCCGTGAGATCACCTCGGCTCCACTGAAGGGCTTGACCACGTAGTCGTCCGCACCCATCTCGAGTCCGACCACGCGGTCGAGCTCGCTCCCGCGGGCGGTCAGCATCACGATCGGCACGTCGGAGTCGCGTCGAAGAGCCCGGCAGATGTCGCGGCCGTCGCCGTCGGGAAGCGTCAGGTCGAGGAGCACGAGGTCCGGCTCAACCCGCTCGGCCAGCTCGAGCGCCTCGGCGGCCGTCGCGGCCACCACCGCCTCGAAGCCCTCCCGCTCGAGAGCGCGAGCGAAGGGCGCGGAGATCGACTCCTCGTCTTCGACGAAGAGGATCACGCCGCTGGTGCCGCTCGCCATGGGAGCCACTGTAGACGTGGCTTCCCACCGCATCCAGGGGCGCCGGAAAGCTTGTCCAAGTCTTTACCCGGACCTTGACGGCCGCTTCCCGGCTCCACCGCAGACTCGTTGGCGATCACTTCGAACAACAAAGGAGAGCATCGATCGTGGCCAACGTAAGAATGAGAATCGCAGCCGGGGCAACAGTCCTCGGATTGGGTGGACTGGCGGGTTACGCCCTCGGTTCCAACGACGGACCCCCGGCATCGGCTGCATCAGCGCCGACCGCTCTGCACCAGAAGCCGAAGGTCCACACGCAGGTCGTCCATCGGACGGTCCACGTGCGACCCAAGGGCAAGGCGGCCGACGCTGCCCCATCCTCGTCCGGGTCGTCCTCGAGTCCGGCCGCAGCGCCGAGCTCGTCGTATTCGGCGCCCGCTCCGGCACCTGCCGCAGCACCCGTGAGCGCCCCGGCCTCCGAGCCCGTCTCCACCCACACCAGCGGTGGCGGCGGTTCGAGCTCCGGCTCCTACGAGGACGACGACGGCGGATACGAGAGCGAGGACTCGGGCGAGCACGAGAGCGAGGGTGGCGAAGATGACTGACCTGCCCCGCAATGACGAAGCGGGTTCGCCCGTGGCGGCGGTCGGGGTTCCGGCCGCCGCCCCGCGGCGCAAGCCTCGCTTCCTACCGACCGTCGCCGTGGCCGTGGCGACCTTCGCCGTCCTCTTCGAGTTCCTGGCCTTCCAGCTCAGCTCCGGTAACGACCCGGCGCTGGGAGCATCCGCAGTTCAGGTTGCCTCGACGAAGAAGGCAGCGAGGGCATCACGCCCGGTGATCGACCGCAAGGTGATCAAGACCAAGGTCGTGCACCTGCCGCCGAAGCCGGTCGTGAGCAGCTCGGCGGTACCGGTCTCGACATCGAGCGCGGCCCCGGTCGCCTCCTCGACGAGCGCCCGCGCCCGCCCCGGTGGCGGCTCCCGCTCCTGCCCCCGCGCCCGCCCCCGTGACGGCGACCTCATGAGTGCCGACGTCACATTCAGGGCGATGGGTTCCGAGATCCGCCTGATCATCGGCGATCCGGAACCCGGCGCGGACGAGCCGGATCCCGAACGGGCCGCGCGCGAGTCGCGAAAGTTCATCGAGCGGTACGAGCAGTGCCTCTCCCGGTTCCGGGCCGAGAGCGAGCTCAGCGCGCTCAACGCCGATCCACGCGCAGCCGTGCCGGCATCTCCGCTGCTGCGGGATGCCGTCACCGCCGCCCTCGGGGCCGCCCGAGCCACCGACGGCCTGGTCGACCCGACGCTGGTCGACGAGATCGAGGCCGTCGGATACGTGGAATCCCGCGAGGGCGCCACTCCGGCGGGGCTGCGTGACGCGCTCCTGCTCGCACCGGCGCGCGCACCGGCTCATCCGAGTGCCGATCGCCGCTGGGAGCGGATCGAGGTCGACGAGGAGGTCGGCATGATCCGGCGCCCGCCGGGGGTTCGGATCGACAGCGGCGGGATCGGCAAGGGCCTTGCGGCGGACCTGCTGGCCGAGCGCCTCTCAGACCAGCAGCGCTTCGTCGTCAACTGCGGCGGCGACCTGCGGGTCGGCGGCCGGCGCCCCGGGCGCTTCGAGGTGCTCGCGCAGCACCCCCTGACCGGAGAGCACGATCAGCGCCTCTGGATCGAGGGCGGCGCCATCGCGACCTCCGGGCTCAACGTCCGGGTCTGGCGTCGCGAGGACGGCCGCTACGCCCATCACCTGCTCGACCCCGAGACCGGCGAGCCGGCGTGGACCGGCCTGGTCGGAGCGACGGCCCTGGCGCCGACCGGCGTCGAGGCCGAGACCCTCTCCAAGGCGGCTCTGCTGTCCGGCCCCGCCGGGGCGCGCAGGCTCCTCGCCCGCCCATGGCGGGCTGATCGTCCACGAGGACGGAGAGGTCGAGCCGGTCGGCCGGATCGATGCCGGCCCGAAGATCACCGTGACCGTCCCAGCCTTCCTGATGCCCACCCCCAACCAGCGAGCGGAGGTACCCGCATGAACCCGACCGACCCAGCTTTGACCGACCACCTCTGGTGGATCGCAAGCCGCGCCTCCGGGCTCGTCGCCCTGGCGCTCATCACCGCCTCGGTCGCGCTCGGGCTGACGATGTCAGGCCGGATCATGCGCAAGCCGGGCCGCGCCCGGACAATGGTCGCCCTGCACGAGCAACTCGCGCTGGCCGGCCTGTTTGCGATCGCGATCCACGGGGTGACCCTGCTTGGCGATGCCTTCCTGCATCCCGGGATCGCCGGGATCACGATCCCCGGCGCGATCGACTACCGGCCGCTCTGGACCGGACTCGGCATCGGCGCGGGCTACCTGGCCGCGGCGCTCGGGCTCACCTTCTACGTCCGCAAGAGCATCGGCCCGCGCCTCTGGCGCAAGGCCCACCGGCTGACGATCGTCGTCTACGCCATGTCCGTCGCCCACGTGCTCGGAGCCGGCACCGACGCATCCACTCCCTGGCTGCGCGCGTGGCTCGTGCTGACGGCACCGGCGATCACGGTCCTGTTCCTGATCCGCGTGACCGAGCCGATGCGCCGGAAGCGACGGGCCGCGAAGACCGGCCGTGCCGCGATCCCGGCCAACCGGCCGGCCCGGCCCGGCACCGAGGTGCAGGCATGAGCGCCGGAGTCGTGATCGCCGGTGGCGGGCTCGCCGCCCAGCGATGCGCCGAGACCCTCCGCGCCCGCGGCTATGAGGCGCCGGTGCGGCTGGTCTGCGCCGAGGACGAAGCGCCCTACGATCGCCCGCCGCTGTCGAAGGGGATCCTGGCCGGCGAGCTCGACGCCGAGGAGGTCCGCTTCCGCGCCCCCGATTGGTACGCCGACAACGAGGTCGAGCTGATCCTCGGCCGTCGCGCCGCCGGGCTCGATCCGGCGGCGCGGACGCTGGAGCTCGACGACGGCAGCACCCTCGACTACGAGGATCTGCTGATCGCCACCGGCGCGAGCGCCCGCTCCCTGCCGATGTTCGACGGCTACAGCAACGCGTTCGCGCTGCGGACGATCGAGGATGCCCGCCGCCTGCGCTCCGAGACCCGCCCCGGCGCCCACCTCGTGATCGTCGGCGCCGGGTTCATCGGCCAGGAGGTCGCATCCACCGCCCGCGCCCAGGGTCTCGAGGTGACGATCGTCGAGGCCCTGGAGCTCCCGCTCGCCACGGTGCTCGGAGCCGACGTCGGCCGCTGGCTGGTCGGCATGCATCGCGAGGAGGGATGCCGGGTACTGCTGTCGACGCAGGTCGCCTCGGCCCGCGGCAACGGTCGGGTGGAGCAGCTCGAGCTCGCCGACGGCGAGCGGATCGATTGCGACGCGGTCGTGGTCGGCGTCGGCGTCTCCCCGGCGGCCGAATGGCTCGCGGGCACTGGCCTCGAGACCGACGGCATCCGCACCGACGCCCGCGGTCGCACCTCGCTCCCGCACATCTATGCGGCCGGCGACGTTTCCCGGCCCTACGACCACCGCCTTGGCGACTACGCCCGGACCGAGCACTGGGATGCCGCCAGCCGCCAGGGCGTAGCTGCCGCGACGGCGATGCTCGGCGGCGAGGCCCGGCCCGCTCCGCTGCCGAGCTTCTGGAGCGACCAGTACGGGCTGCGGATCCAGTACGTCGGTCACGCCCCCGGCGCCGACGACGTCCGGATCAGCGGCGAGTTCGGTGACCGCGACTTCGCCGTCCTCTATCAGCGCGAGGACCGCCCCGTCGCGGCCCTGTCGGTCGCCCGCCCGCGCGAGCTCGCCGCGATGCGACGGCTGATCGATGCCGCCCACGAGACCGATCTTCAACCGACCGAGACCCACGAAGCCCCGACCAAGGAGATGATCCGATGACCCTCATACCCACCATCGACGAAGGCGGCTGCAGCGCCCACGGTGACTGCGTCGACATCGCGCCCGGGGTCTTCGCCCTCGGCGAGACCGCGGTCGTGATCGGCACCGGCACCGACGAGGAGCTGATGGCTGCCGCCGAGGCCTGCCCGGCCCTGGCGATCACCCTGACCGAGGAAGCCACCGGCCAGGTCGTCTTCCCTTGACCGGGGGCAGCGCTCAAAGCCGAGCGACCTGCGCCGGCCGTAGGGTGGCCGGCAGCAGATGTCCGAGACCTTCAAGCGCCGCGACGCCCTCGCCGTCTTCCTGTTCAGCGCCGGTAGTTCCTGGGGGGCCGGCAACGTCGGGCCGATCGTTCCGGAGCTCAGCGCCGATTTCGACCTCTCGCTGGCGAGCGTCGGGCTGATCTCGGGGACGATCTTCTACATCGGGACGCTCGCCGGCCTCGGGATCGGTCCGAAGCTCGCCGAGCGTGTCGGGGTCGTTCAGGGCATGCGGATCAGCTGCATGCTGGTCGGGGTCGGCTGCCTGATCCTCGCCGTCAGCCCGGGCTTCTACGTGCTCGCGGCGGGGCGCCTCGTGGCGGGTGTCGGCCTCGGTGTCATCGCCACCCTCGGGCCGGTGTTCGGTCGCCAGGTCGGGGGCGTCAGAGGCGTCGGCGTGTTCGGGGGCTCGTTCCAGATGGGCATCGCCCTCGGCCTCGGGGCCGGCAGCGTGCTCGCCGACCTCGACGTCGACTGGCGGGTTGGATTTCTGATCTCGGCGGCGATGGGGTTCTCGGCCCTGGCGGTACTCCGTCGCAACGACGGCGTCGCCATGGAGCTGTCCGGCGGCGGCTTTCTGAAGGCGGCGGTCGGCAGCGTCCCCGTCTATCGCCTCGCGCTGCTCTTCATCGCCATGTTCACCGCCCCATTGACCCTCGGTGCGTGGCTGGTCCACTTCCTCTCCGTCCAGGGCGGGATGCAGCTCGCCATCGCCGGTGCGCTGGGCTTCGTCCTCTTCGCCGCCTCCGGCCTACTGCGCTTCGTCGGCGCCCGCCTCGACGCGGCCGGCGTCCCCGGTTGGGTGCTCGCCGGCCTGACGCCGATGCTCGCCACGATCGGCATCGCGGCGATTGCCTTCGACCAGTCGATCGGCGTCGCCCTGCCGGCCGTCGTCGCGATCGCCGCCGGCTTCGCCCTTCCCTACGCGGTGATGATCGTCGCCGCGCAGCGCCTCTGGCCGCAGGAGCCGGCCGATCCGATCGCGCTCATGACCGCGTTCGGGAGCGGCATCCCGATCGCGCTGATCCCGATCTTCGGCGCTGCCCTGGCGGGCGGTCACGGGAAGGAGGCGTTCCTCGGGTTGGCCGCCTTCATCGCGATCGCCGGCCTGCTCAACGCGAGACTGCCGACGAAGCCGATCGGCGTCGCCCAGGGCGCTTAGCTCCCGGGTCCTTCGGGCGTTAGGGTCGGGCCGATGACCGACGCTTCAACCGAGAAGTTGCGGGCCGCTCGCGAGGCGAACGTGCTCGACGGTTCCTGCGTCGCTACGCCCCCGCAGCCACCGAGCGCTAGCCCGAATCGCCAAAGCCTGTCTTGCCGAGGTACTTGTCGGACTCCTCCGCGAGGTCGCCGGGTCCTTCGAAAACACCCTTCGCCCGGGGCTTCACCTGCCATGAGCCGGCGGCCACCGCGGTTACCGCTTTCCTCCGCTCCGGCTCATCCATCCGATCAATGTGGCGCCTCATCTGGAGGGCGCCATTCAGCGCGGCAATGAACTCGGTGTCCGCGGGGGATGGGGCCGGCGACATCCCCCTCGCCTCGCCCGTCCAGGCCTCGACCGCGGGCCAGGACCAGAGCCGAGCTCCCAAGACCCAGTCGACCGGATTGGGGAACCCTCCGGGCCCGCGTGTACCGGCGATCAGCTGCTGCACGCTCTGCCGCGATCGTCCAAGCCGCCGGGCGATCTCGCTGGCGGTAACCAGTTGCTCAACCTCGACCCGAATGACGCTGACACCTTCGACAGGCCGGATGTCCTTGAGGGCTGAGATGACGGCGCTCGCGAAATCGTCGGCCTCTCGTGTGAACTCCGCGTGGGGGACGCCGTGGCGCACGCTGAAGGTGGCGTCATCGCAGCCCGCCTCGATCAGGGTTTCGGCAACCTCGTCAAGGTAGCCCTCCGGATCGACATTGACCTCAAGCGCCAAGTCGAACTGATGCGCACGCCCACTCATGATGCACTCCTCTCCAGGCGCCGAACCGCCCGTGCGATGTCCTGGGCCACGTCCCCGGGATTTCGCGGGGTGCCATCGAGGCGGATCACGACCGCACCATCGGGAGACCACACCCGGCCCCACGCATGCCCTCGCCCCTTGCCTTTCGTCTCCACGATCCATCCACTCCGCTCTGCCGCCCGCAAGGCTGCTTCGAGCTCCTTCTTCGGGTGTCGCGGGCGACTCATCGAGAGTAGAACTTGGTGTGGTCATTTGTCAACAAGATGGTTCCACCGAGGCAGAAAGGACGCTAGGGGGACACAACTCACGTGTGGCGCATTGAATGGGCCAAATCTGAAACGGATCCGAATCAACATGCTCGAGTGACCGCTCGACGCTGAGAACAGCTGGGGTGGGATCATCGAACCGCGCCCGGATCACTAGGCGGCAGGCAAGACGCGGCACCGAAAGGAACCACGGATGAGCGAACGCAAGACGATCGAAGCAATCGGCGCGCCTGAGGCCGCCGGCCCCTACTCCCACGCCACCGTCCACGACGGCGTCCTCTACTGCGCCGGGCAGGTCCCGATCGACCCCGACACCGGCAAGCTGATCGAGGGCGGCCCGGGTGAGCAGACTGCACGCTGTCTGCAGAACCTCGAGGTCGTCTGCGCCGCCGCCGGGACGACCCTGGCGCAGGCGCTGATGATCAACGTCTACACGACCGATCTGGCCTCCGGGTCCGAGATCAACGCCGCCTACGCGGAGGTGTTCAAGACCGACCCGCCGGCCCGCGCGATGGTCGGCGTCTCCGCGTTGCCGCTCGGCGCGAGCGTCGAGATTGCGGCGATCGTCCACCTCGCCTCGCACACGTAGATGAGCGGCGGCCCGCTCGAGCCGTCCATCGACGACCTGCGCGCGGTCCACGCCGCCTCGCGGCCGCTCGTCCGCGAGACCCCGACGATGACCTCCCGCAGCCTCAGCCGCGAGATCGGAGGGGAGATCGTGCTCAAGGCCGAGAACCTCCAGCGCACCGGCTCGTTCAAGCTCCGCGGCGCGTTGGCGAAGCTGCGGTCGGTGGAGACCGGCGAGGTCCGCGGCGTCGTCACCGGGAGCGCCGGCAACCACGCCCAATCGCTGGCCTACGCCGCCCGCAGCGTCGGGTTGCCCTGCCGCGTGTACATGCCGACGACGGCCTCGATCGGAAAGGTCCAGGCGGTCGAGGCCTTCGGTGGCGAGGTCGTCCGCGGCGGCGGCTCGGTCGACGAGTGCATCGGGCTGGCGCGCGATGCCGCCGAGGCCGAGAGCCTCCTCTTCGTCCATCCCTTCGACGACCCCGTGGTGATCAGTGGGCAGGCCGGCGTCGGCCTCGAGCTCGCCGACCAGGTCGAGGGGCTGAGGCGCGTGGTCGTCCCGGTCGGTGGGGGAGGCCTCGCCGGCGGGGTGGCCCTGGCGATCAAGCAGATCGCCCCCGATACGGAGGTGATCGGGGTCCAGGCGGCCGGCTGCGCGACGATCACCGATTCGATCGAGGCCGGCCACCCGGTCGGGGTCGCGACCGCCCACACGATCGCCGACGGCATCGCGGTCAAACGCCCCGGCAAGATCACCCTGCCGCTGCTCGACCGATTGCTCGACGGCATGGTCACCGTCGACGACGAGGCGATCGTCGCCGCCATGGTCCGCCTCGCCGAGCGGACCAAGCTGGTCACCGAGGGCGCGGGGGCGGTCGCCGCCGCCGCGCTGATGACCGGCGCCGTCGAGCCCGCTCCGCAGGGAGCGACGGCCGCGATCCTCTCCGGCGGCAACGTCGACCCGCGCCTCCTCGCCGCCGCGATCAACCGCCGCGAGATCCTCGAGAGCCGCCGCGTCCGCATCTCCACCCGCGTCGCCGACACCCCCGGCGGCCTCGCCGAGCTCCTCCGCACGATCGCCGAGGGCGGGGTCAACATCCTCGAGGTCTCCCACGTCCGCGACCTCGCCGATCTCGACCTGAGCCAGACCTCCGTCGACCTCGTGCTCGAAACCCGCGGCCCCGAACACATCGCCCAGCTCACCGCCGAGCTCGAGGCGGCCGGCTACGAGGTCAGCGAGGGCTGAGCCCCTTCCCAGAGAGGAGCGATTGACGAGGAATCGATTGACGAGAAATACGACCACAGGTCGCAAAATTCGTCAATCGACATGGCCCGTCGCCCGAGCGGGTGACGAGCCGCGTGACGAGCTGGGACCGCGCCCCGAGGCAGTCCTCGAGCCGGGGACGAAGCTGATCATCACGCGCTAGAGGGCGGGAGATCAGGCCCGCGGCGGATAGAGCTCGACGTCGACCGTCCGCCGGGCCACCGTCGCCAGACCTGCGTCGCAGGTGATGAGCGGGATCGAGATCGCCTCGGCTAGCGCCAGGTAAGCCGCGTCATAGGCACCCAGGTCATTGCGGAGCTCCCAGATCCGGTCGATGAACGGCTCGTGCGGATAACGATCGAGCGCGAGGTCAGCGAAGTCCTCAAGCGCGTCAGAGGCAACATCGGTGGTGAGACGACCCGTGCGCACCGATCGGCGAAGCGCATTGAGAACTTCGATATCGATCAGGTATGGCGCCGCTAGGTCATCTTCCTTCATCAGCCGATTGGCGAGCCCATCCTCCAAATCGCGGCCGGTGGTGGCGTCGAACGCCGCGGACGCATCACATACGATCATCGATCAGTCCGGATCATCCCGACCTGCGCGGATCAGGTCCACAATTTCCTGCCTTGTCAGTCCTCCCGATCGGCTGCGCGCGCGTTTGAGAACTTCAGCGATAGGCGGCTTCGCTGTCTTGCGTTCCAATTCGGCCAACACGTAGTCCGAAAGGGACAAACCGGCCTGCTGCAGCTCGCAAGCGCAGCTCGGCATGAGTTGCATCCGACACATTGCGGATCTGGATCGTCTTCATATTGCCCAGACTACCAACTTGCATGCATCACACCCAATCTGCATGTCCTGGGCCACCGCCCTCGCCCTTGAACCGAAAGGCATCGGCGAACCCGCACTCCTCGGCGATCAACATCGTCGCGATCGCGAGAAACTCGGTGATCACGGCCAGTTCCCGGTCGTCGTGGTGTTCGGCGATCACCGCGAGCATCGCGCGCAGCCGCTCGGCGCTGCGGCCGATCACCTCGAGGCCGTCGATGTCGGGATCGCAGAGCTCTGCCTCGACGACCTGGTGGACCGCGCCGGTCGCGTTGAGCAGCGCGGTGATCAGCCGCTCGAGCTCGGCCCCATCCATCGGTTCGACGAGGATCGCCATGCCCGTACAACCCCGAGCGGGGGATGGGCGCCCCGCTCACCGCCGATCCAGACCCAGCGGAACCCGGCGTCAGCCCTCGCTGGCCGCGTCGACGACCTTCAGCACCTTCTTGGTCAGGTAGGGGCCGAAGATCACCTTCTTGAGTTTCCTGTAGCCGAAGCTGGTGACCGAGTTGAGGTACCTGTCACCTGATCGACTGGCGATGGTCCAACCCCCGCCGCTGGCGCCGTTGCGCATGTCGCAGCCGATCCCCGAGGCGGGCCTGCCCGGCGCCCGGTCGTCGAAGTCGGTGCCGGCAAAGGGCGCCTTGCACCCCCACATCAGCTCGGTCCCGCCGAGGTTGCTCGGGTAGCCGATCGCCTTGAACCTCTGCTTTCGTGGTTGCCCCCAGGCGAGACCGAGCTCGCCGACGGCGTTGCCGATCGGGCCGTGTGAGTGGTCGAGCCGCACGGCCGCGTAGTCGAAGTTGAGGTTCTCCGACTTGAACCACTGCCGGTTGATCACCACGTCGCCCCCGCCCCAGGCCCCGAACGGGCGAGCCCCGTCGGCGTAGGCGGGGACGAATCTCAGATGGCTCGCGAACCCTTGCCCGCGCTCGTAGACGCAGTGGGCCGCGGTGAGGATGACGCTGTTGCTCGGCGTGTCGACCACCGTCGCCGAACAGGAGTAGGAGCCGATCCCCTTGAAGTGGCCGACCAGTCGCCCGTTTGCGCGCTCCGGGAACGAGGTCACATCGGCTGCCGGGATCGGAGCGGAGGTGAACGGCGGCGGCGGGCCATCGGGCTTGATCACACCCCGCGACGGTGGCTGAGGCGCCCGGGTGCGCGCGGCCTCGAGGCCGCCGCCGGCCCCAGTGATCCGGCCGCCACCGACGGCGGGGTCGACACGGATTCCGCCGTCCCCGGCCCGCATTGGCAGGGGGAGCGGGGGGGCGGAGCGGATCCGCTGTGGCGTCCAGAATCCCGAGGCGCGGTGGCCGGCCGGTCCCGAGACATCCCGCTGGACGATCCCGCCGGCCCCGGCAGCGGGAGCGGCCGCGCCAAGCAGTGCGGCGCAGACGAAGAGCGCGGCCAGGCCGGCTCTCGGGAACTGGGACTCCATTTCGCCAGGGTAGAACAGCGCCGCAACCCGGGCGCCGGCTTCCCCGAATCGCTCAGGTGTTGGAGAGGCCGATCGCGAGCAGCGGGAAGGTCGCCATCACCGCCAGGAACGCGCCGATCAGTGCGCCGGTGCCGGCGGAGCCGCCCTGGGCCTTGGCGCCGACCACCGTACCCAGGAGGGTCCCGACGACGAACACACCGATCGGTATCCAGAAGATCTGATCCATGGACGGAAACCTACTAGTAGCCGTGATCGCCCCGTCTCGCCGCCGGTACCCTGACGCTCTCGGCCCACGCGGGTTGCATGGGCTGAACCCGCGTTCCGTCGGTACCTACTCCGGCAGCAGCGTCAGCGCCTCGCAGTGCCGCGGTCTGACCACGGCGAAGTGGCGCCGATCCAGGGTTGCGAGCTCGGTCACCCCGAGCCGCTCACATGCCGCGATCACCGAAGCATCCACGGTCCCGAGCCCGAGATCCGCGTACTCGTCGAGCAGCTCGGCGATCCGCTTCCAATCGGCGGGCTCGATCGGCTCGGCGAACAGCTCGCCGGCCTCCAGTGAGGCGATGAAGCCCCGTTCGGCTTGAGGGCCGATTCGCGTTTCGAGCAGATGGGCGACCTCGGCGATCACGAGCGTCGGCACGACCAGCGGCCCGGGAGCGTTCGCGAGCAACTCGGCGCAACGCTCATGGCAGCGATCGTTCGTGGCCGCGGCGGCGAAGAGCGGCCCGGCATCGAAGACCAGCATTCAACCCCAGCGTTCCTTCATCGCCTCAGCGAAATACTTGTCGACGTTCTCTGCGATATCCGGTTCATCAGACTCCCCGATGCCGATGAAGCCGAGTCGCCGCTTGACCGGGGCCTCGGGCTCGGCCAGATGACGCTCGACGGCATCGCGGACGATCTCGGCCACCGACACCCCACGCATCCGCGCCTCCTGCCGGAGCCGGGCGAGGGTCTCGTCGGGGAGCATGACGGTGGTGCGCTTCATGAAGCGATCATATCGCATCACTGATCCAGAATGGAAATCGGCCATGCCGAGTCAATCCCGCCGCGCCTCCCAGCGCCCCTGCCAGCTTGGAGGCCATGCACCTGTAGGGGCTCTGGACCGACCCTTCCACCGACTGAGCGTGCGTTGCCCGCTCGACGGCATCCAGGAGCGGCCGGCACAGCGCTACGAGGACGCGCCGCTGCCCGGCTGTCACCGCGGCGAAGGCGGCGTGACCGGCGACCCGCGGCGTCTCCCCGGCCTCTGATGAAGGGTCGCGGTAGAGCACCTCGGTGACTCCGACGCGCACGACGTCGCGGTCCTCGAGCCGGCGACGGCCGCGCAGGCGGCTGCCATTGACGAACGTGCCGTTGCGCGACAGGTCGTCGTCGACCACGGTCCAGGCGCCGCCGAGGCGCTCGAGCAGAGCGTGGATCCTCGAGACCTCGACGTCCCAGGGTAGGACTAGATCGTTGCCCTCCTCCCGCCCGATGCAGATCCGATCCCGCTCAGCTCGATCAGCTGCAGGACGGCTCCCGCATCGCGATAGGCCAGAAACGGCTCGCCGGCGCGCTCGGACTCGAACATCCGGCTCAGCTCGGCCGGCGTGAGCTCGTGTCGCGCGAGAGTCATCCGATCAGAATAATCCGCCCGCTCCCCGTCACCTCGTAGGCATGGGTGATCGTCAACTCCTCGCCCGGATTCCGCCACAGCAGGCAGAAGCGCGATCGCCGGCGCCACCGCAGTTCTGCGCGAGCTCCACGAACTCTCCGTCGGGGTCGACATCAGCGACCATGAGCCGGGCGAGCCGCCGCGCCGCTGAGCAGATCAATCGCGATCCCCTCGGGAAGCTCGACGACGGCCACGCTCTCGGCTCGATGCCTCTGGCCCCCAGCGCCGTCTCGGCCAGGACGTCGCCTGCAGGTGCGGATGCGGCCGCCTCTCCGATCAGTTGCTCGGGGCCGTCGGGCCGCGCGCCGAACTCGACGTCGGCCCGCAGCATCAGCTCACCCTCGAGCATCGTCGGGTCCGCGGCCTGGCTGTCGGCGTTCAGGCCGCCGTCCCACAACGCCAGCTCCGCTCGCGGGGCGGTGGGGAGACGCCGATCTCGCGCCGGGTGAGAGCCTGACCCGATCCTCTCCTGGAAGCTGCCTCGATCGGCGATCCCCAGATCGGCGAGAAACGGGGTCCCGTTCGGCTCGATCAGGATGTTCGTGCTCGAGACCCCGCCATGGACCAGGCCGGCGGCGTGCGCCTCCTGCAGCGCGTCCTCGAGCGGCTCCAGGGTTTCCGCTGCCGGAGGGCAGCCCCGATCCGCAGAGCTCCGCGAGGGAAGTTCCCGCGGATCAGCCGAGCTGCGATGAATCGGCCGCCCTCCCACTCGCCGACCTCGTAGACCGGCACCAGATTCGGGTGGTGCACGGATGCCGCCAGGCGCTGGCGCTGGTCGAACCGCGCCAGCTGCTCAGGGCTCTCGAAGCTCGCGGCCGCGATCAGTCGCAACGCGACCGCTCGCCGCAGCGAGACCTGCGTGGCCTCGTAGACCGCTCCGGTCGAACTCCCAGCGATCAGCCGCTCGATCCGGAAGGCCCCGACCGTCGTCCCCGGTCCCAACGTTCCAGGCCCAACGGCCCGGTTGCCTAACCCGCGAATTCGACGTGCCCCTTACCGAGGGCCAGGAAGTGGAAGATCGATCGGCCGGTGTTGGGGTTGACCCACCAGACGTCCACCTCTCCGAAGGGCTCGCCCGCATACCTCACGGTCTTCAGCTCGACGGGGACGCCGAGGGGGACGAGATCCGGCAGGAAGACGCGCAGCGTGCGTCGGCCTTCGCTGAGCACGTCCACCGCAACGTCGTTGCCGATCTCGACGAGCTCGATCCTCAAGGGTTCGTCGAGGCTGTCGACCTTCAACGGCTCGACATCCCTCACCCGGCCGTCGGGGGCGTTCGCGGCCGCGGAGCCGGTGAGGTGCCTGGGCGGCTCGACCACCTCATCGGGCACGAAGTCGGCCCGCAACGCGACCTCGTAGTCGAGCTCGGTCCCTGGTCCCCGATCGGGCGTGCCGTACGCTCCGCCGGTCGGATTGAACCAGCGTTGCGTGGTGGCACCCTCGGCATCGCTGACACCGATCGACGCCCCGGGCCCCAACTCGATGCCGACCTGGTCGCCGCCTTCCACCGTGCAGCTGGGTCTCGAAGTGATTTGGCCCGATATTGGAGGCGAACTCCCACTGGGAGCGGTTCGACGCGGAGCGTGTCGCTGCCGCGCGGGCGGATCACGTCGAGGGCGAGAGTCCCTGCGCGCCTCGCGCACCGTTCCAGCCGACGATCACTCCATCGGAAGGCACGAGAAGCGTGGCCGCCGGGAAGCTCGCTCTGGACGATCGAGCAGGAGAGTTGGCTGGGCGCGGCCTCGGAATCGCCCGCGGAATCCGCCGCCGGTGCCCGACCACGGCAGTCGACGGACCGATCGGGTGCCGCGAGTTCGCTCCCCAGGGCCTGCCCCCCGGCCGGCACCGCCGCGACCGGCACCTCGCCGGAGGCCTCGTCCTGGTTATCGGAGGACATGGCCGTCGCTGCGACCAGGGCCGCCGCCGCAAGTACGAGACCGGCCAGGGCGGCGATCTTCGTCCCCCTGCGTCGCGGGCGGCGCTGGCTGCGGGGGGACGGCCGAGAGGGCGGCGGGATCGTCCGGCCCCACCGGTGGCGGCGGCCCGAACTGCTTCGAGTCTTCGCCCAGGGCCTCGCGGGCGTCGGCGATGATCGACTGCGCGGTCTCAGGACGGGTGTCGGGATCCTTCGCCAGGGCGGCCGCCATGACCGCATCGAGTTCCTCGGGCAGCTCCGGTCGCCGCTCATGGATGTCCGGAGGGGGCTCCGCGGCATGCGCGTAGAGCACGGCGGCATCGGAGCCGCGTGGGAAGACGACATCGCCCGTCAGGCAGTGAAAGAGCGTCGCGCCGAGCGAATAGCGATCGGAGGCGGGCGTGGGCTCCTCGCCGCGCACGATCTCGGGAGCCACATAGGCGACCGAACCGAGCATCGGTCGAGATGTGGCGACGGTCGTCTCCGCTCCCTCACGGGTCAGGCCGAAGTCGGCCAGGTACGCCTTGTCCGAGTCGTCGACCAGGACGTTCTGCGGCTTGACGTCGCGGTGAATGACTCACTAGGGTCTGTCGTCGAATTCACCGGATCACCGACCACGAAGGGGGATGGGGAGTGACTGCCCTGAAGAGGCTGCTGCCGGCGTCTGTAATCGCGGCAGCGGCGATTGGATCGATCGTGGTCGGGGGACCGTCAGCCACCGCGACCGGACAGCGCGGTGACAGCCCGCGCCAGTCGAAGACGGCGTCGGTCGTCTCGGTGACCGACGGCGACACGATCAACGTCAGCCTCCACGGCGAGACCCAGCCGGTTCGCTTCATCGGCATCGACACCCCCGAGGTCTACCCCGTCAAGGACTGCGGCGGCGATCAGGCCAGCGCCTCCATGAACCAGATGCTGAAGACCGGCGACCGGGTCCGCCTGGTCCGCGACCGCAGCCAGGACAACAGGGACGTCTATGACCGCCTGCTCCGATACGTCGAACTCGACGGCAGCGATCTGGGCCGCAAGCAGGTCCATCGGGGCTGGGCCGAGGTCTACGTCTTCGACGACCCCTTCGACCGCCTCGGCAGCTACCGACGCCAGCAATCCAAGTCCCGCAACGCCGATCGCGGCGTCTGGGGAACCTGTCCGGGGAACTTCCCGGACCGCCGCTGAGCCGGCCTCAGCCGTAGGGCCTCTCGAGGCCCCCGAACATCGGGAAGTGCTTCGTGTTCGTTGTCGCCAGCGATCCGCCGCTCAGCTCGGCCGTGGCCGCGATCGCCAGGTCGGCCGTGTCGATGCCCGCATGGCTGCCGCGCCAGGTGCGACCCAGCTCGCCCGCGCGGGTTGCGACACCCTCCTCCACGGCAACCCAATCGAGCGCGTCCAGGAGGGATTGCGCCGCCGGAATCTCATTGGGCCGGAGGCCCCGAAGGACCTCGATCCTCGTGATCTCCGAGCAGGCGGGGACCGGCTCGAGCTCCGCCAGGAACGCGACCGCCGCGTCGTCACCACGGAGCACGTCGATCAGCACCGAGGTGTCGAGCACGCAAGTCACTGGTCGCCTCCCGCCCTCCACAGAGCGGCCGCCCTGTCCGTGTAGTCGGGCCGGATCTCGTCCACGTAATCCGCTCCCGTCGGCAGCCCCGGCGCACTCCCCGCCGCCGCAAGGACCGCAGCGCGAAACCGTCCCAGGCGCGCCTCCTCCGAGTCGTCGCGATCGAGAAACGACTCGATGGCCTCGCGGATCACCGCTGACATCGTCATGCCGCTGCGATCGGCAACCCTCGCCAGCCGCTCGCCCTGGACCTCATCGAGGTAGATCTGGGTGCGGCGCATGATGTATAGATCATACATCGCCTGATCCTAGACTTCGAACGCGGCAGCCACACCGAGTCAATCCCGCCGACGCCTGGCGCGCCCCGCCGCCCCGGTGGACATTCCGCAGCGGCGGGAATACGATCCGTCGTCATCAGGGGATTACTGGCAGCCATGGTGATCGCGGTCCTCGGCCTCGCGCTCGTGGAGTCGGCCCATGCCGGCGGCCCGATCGTCCCCACCCCCGGCGACAAGCAGCTCGGCAGGGCCGGCGGCATCCGCTACGTCTCCGACACGGATCGAACTACCGACCAAGTGGATGCGATCTCGTATACCGGCTGTCCGGGCCGGGAATCAGTGGCGGCTCACCGGAGGCGGCTTCACGGCCGGCGCCTCGGTCCTCGGCGTCAGCGGCTCCCAGCCTCAGGACCTCTTCAGCTCTCTCGGCGACGAGGACTCCGCGCTCGACGACTACTGGCGGACGGAGGTTCAGAGCTCGGGTGCGGGCGCCAAGTTCACCGGCTACGCGATCTGCGCCAAGCTCGAGGCGCTGAGCTACAACCGGGTCACCGTTCCGCCGGGAGTGGTCACTCCGACCACCGTCAGCGATCAGTGCCCGGGGCGGACCGTGCCCACCGGCGGCGGCGGGTCGAGCGGCTTCGATGGGCCGCCGATCATCTCCATGTATCCGGACGGGGGCAATTGGACGCTCGTCTTCGACGGGACCGTCAGCGCCTCATCCTTCGCTCTCAACGACTACATCTGTCTCGGCCCGAAGGGCATCAGGACCGAGACGAAGTCGACAAAGCTCACCTCGCTCGACTCGAAGTCGATCGAGGCTGAGTGCTCCGGCAAGCGACACGTGGTCGGCGGGGGCCTCGAGGTCGGCTTCCCGTCGGCTGCGATCACGTTCGCCTCGTTCCCGATCGACGCCGGCGACAGGGACAAGGTTCCCGACGACGGCTGGCGCGTCGGCGCCCAGAGCACGACGACGCAGAAGCAGACCCTCAGGGCCTACGCGATCTGCAAGGGCTGAGTCGGCGGCCGCCTACCGAGGCGCGGGCGCCGGGTGAACCCACGACCGCGGCGCCTGGGGTCAGTGCCCCGGCAACTTCCCGCCGCCCGAATCAGATCGAGATCGTGCCGGCAGCGGATGCAGGTTCCCGGGGGAGCCCGGTCTGTCCCGTCTCCTCGAGGTAGAACGCGACGGCCTCGGTGATCCTCTCCTCGACCTGCTCCCGGCTTTCACCCAGGGCGACGACGCCGGGAAGGTCGGGCAGGTAGGCACCCCACCCTCCGTCCTCAGCCTGCTCGTAGATGACGACGTACTCGCTCATCGAAGATCCTCCAGCTTCTGATCTGCTCAGACGCTAACGAGCCCCGCCTGATGAGAGGGAGCCGGCATGCTCGAGCCGCTCTCCTGCTCGATCTCCGCGCAGAGGACAAGCGCTTCCTGGATCAGGCGCTCGACCTCCTCGCGCGTCTCGCCCCCCGCAACCACACCCGGAAGGTCCGGGATGTAGGCGCCCCAACCACCGTCAACGGCCTGCTCGTACAAAGCGACATATTGCGTCATCTCAACTGCTCCAATCCGCTCTCCTTACGGATACTAGAGAGTGTGCCAACCGGGACCGAGGCGCTGTCCTTGCCAGACAGAATCACCCTGCCACCCAGCACCGGGTGCACCCAATGCTGATGGGAGCCCCTTTGCCTGACGACAAACCAACCAGCTTCCCGAAGAGCTGTGCGCACTTCTCCGTACTTCTTCGGCACGCCCCGGAGAACCCCGAGCAGCGCCCTCCCGCCCCAGGGCGGGGCGCCGCCCACCCCTCCGGGATCAGCGGGTTTAGGCCACCCGCCTACAGTTAGCTGTCCATGCCTCCAGCCACCAAAGCCAAAGCGAAGCCCCGCAAGACCTCCAAGTCCAAGGCCGCCAAGCCCGCCGAGCCGACGCCCGCCATCGACTTCCTCCGCCGCCTGACCGGCAACCGGCGGGCCAAGTTCCACGAGGGCCAGCTCGAAGCGATAGATCAGATCGTTGAGAGGCGCGGCAGGGTCCTCTGCGTGCAGCGGACCGGCTGGGGCAAGAGCGCCGTCTACTTCGTCGCCACCGCGATGCTGCGCGAGCGGGGCGCCGGCCCGACGATCCTCGTCTCCCCGCTGATCGCCCTGATGCGCAACCAGCTCGACGCCGCCTCCGCGCTCGGGATCCACGCCGCCACCGTCAACTCCTCCAACCGCGCCGACTGGGCCGACACCTTCGACCGGATCGCTGACGGCGAGATCGACCTGCTCCTGCTCAGTCCAGAGCGCCTGGCCAACCCGCAGTTCCGGCTCAACATCCTGCCCGAGCTCGTCCGCACCTCCGGACTACTGGTGATCGACGAGGCCCACTGCATCTCCGACTGGGGCCACGACTTCCGCCCCGACTACCGCCGCATCGCCGGCCTCGTCAAGCGCCTGCCGGAAACAGCGGCCGTGCTCTGCACGACCGCGACGGCCAACGACCGCGTGATCGCCGACGTCACCGAGCAACTCGGCGCCGGCGACCACGCCGAGTCCGGTGAGGACCGCGACCTGATCACGATCCGCGGCACCCTCGACCGCCCCTCCCTCCGCCTCGAGGTCTGCGACATGCCCAGCCAGGCCGAGCGCATGGCCTGGCTCGCCACCTACATCCCGCAGATGCAGGGCAGCGGCATCGTCTACTGCCTGACCGTCCGCGACACCAACAACGTCACCAACTGGCTCGACCAGAACGGGATCAAGGCCGAGGCCTACTCCGGCAAGGTCGAATCCGACGACCGGATCCGGATCGAGGAGATGCTCCTCAACAACAGGATCAAGTGCGTCGTCGCCACCAGCGCCCTCGGCATGGGCTACGACAAGCCCGACCTCGGCTTCGTCGTCCACTTCCAGGGCCCCGGCTCCCCGATCGCCTACTACCAGCAGGTCGGCCGCGCCGGCCGCGGGCTCAAGGAGGCCGACGCCGTCCTCCTCCGCGGCACCGAGGACCGCGACGTCCAGGACTTCTTCATCAAGAGCGCCTTCCCGCCGGCCGAGCAGGTCGCCAAGGTCATGGGCATCTTCGACGAGGCCAAGGACCCCTGTCCGTCGGCGCGCTGATGAACGAGATCAACCTCGGCAAGGGCCGCATGGAGCTGATGCTCAAGCAGCTCGAGGTCGAGGGCGCGCTCAACAAGGTCAAGGGCGGCTGGGAGCGCAGCCGCCGCGAGTGGATCTACGACGAGGAGCGGATCACCGCCGTCACCGCCGCCAGACGAGCCGAGCAGAAGGCGATGGAGCAATACGGCAACGACGGCCGCTGCCTGATGGAGTCCCTCCGGATCGAGCTCGACGACCCCGGCGCCGAGCCCTGCGGCCGCTGCTCGGTCTGCACCGAGCCGAAGTTCAACGGCAAGCTCGACCGCAAGCTCGCCCTCCAGGCCATCGACATGCTGCGCGCGAGGCCGATCGAGATCGAGCCCCGCAAATCCACCCCGACCGCCGTCGGCGGCTTCCAGAAGGTGATGCGCCAGGAGGTCATCGAACCCGGCCGCGCCCTCTCCCTCCTCAACGACGCCGCCTGGGGCCGCCTCGTCGTCCAGGGCAAGTTCAAGGACGAGCACTTCGACGACGAACTGGTCGAGGCCGCCGCCGCCCTGATCAAGAACTGGGGACCGAAACCAGCGCCCGAGTGGGTCACCGCCGTCACCTCGCTCCGCCACCCCGAGCTCGTCCCCGACTTCGCCGAACGCCTCGCCAAGGAACTCGACCTCCCCTACGCCACCACCGTCCACGTCCAGAAGCAGATCCAAGAGCAGAACAAGCTCGAGAACTCCCGCCAGCAATACCTCAACGTCCAGGGCGCCTTCGCCGTCAACCGCGACGCCTGCCTCCCCGGCCCCGTCCTCCTGATCGACGACACCGTCGACTCGAAGTGGACGATGACCGAGGTCGGCCGCCAGCTCCGGAAGAGCGGGGTTGTGGCCGTGGTGCCGTTTGCGTTGGCGAGTGCG
>CAVURM010000004.1:0-323561 GCA_963743875.1 uncultured Solirubrobacterales bacterium | reverse complement strand
GCGCGGTGATCTCGTCCATCACCGCCGGGCTGAACGAGTCCTCCCCAGTCGCTGCTCCAGTCGACGGCGGCGCCGGCGACCCGGCCGTCGTGGTCGCCGACCCGACCGACCGCCTCCGCCAGCCCGGCGGTCACGCCCTCGATGCTCGGGTCGGCGGCGATCAGGTTCGAGGAGATCGCCCGCAACCGCTCCGCGGTCTTGGTGTCGAAGGTGTTGGTGACCGTCAGCAGGCCGGCCGAGGCCATCTCGATCGGGACGAGGCTCGGGTGCGGCGTGAACATCAGCGACAGCCCGACGTCGTGGGCGCCGAGCATCGCGCCGTAGTCGGCCTGGCTGCCGGCGCGGGAGGATCTCGAGCTGGGCGCCCCGCGGCGAGCGCGACGCGGCTGCGCCCCGACACCGAGCCGATCCCGAAGTACTCCCACTCGTCGCCGAAGACGCCCTGCTCGATCGCCCGCGAGATCGCGATCAGGCCGAGCTCGAACATGTTCCGCTTGGCGTGCGGCTCCGAGCGCGCGTAGAAGAGCAGCCGCCGGCTGTCGCGGTCGGCGAGCTCGGCGGCGGACGGCGGCTCGACCGCCGTGATCGCGTTCTGGAACGAGACCGAGTCCCGGTCGCCGGCCTCGGCGCCGGCCGCGAAGACGCCGAAGCCGTGGGCGGCGAAGTAGGTGCGCAGGAACTCGGTCGAGAAGAGCGCGGCGTGCGGGAAAGTAGTAGGTCTCCATCGCGATCGCCGCCCACGAGCCCATCACGAACGTGAACGGCTCGTACTCCTGGATCAGGTAGAGGAAGCGGTCGCGGTCGGTCCGCGCGACGGCGTCGCGGGCGTGGTAGGCGGTCCACCAGGTCGTCGCGACGAACCGGTCGTCGGGGTTGATCGTCGAGCGGCCCGTCCTCGCGGGCGAACGCGACCTCGACCTGCGACATCGCGCCCGGCGAGACCGCTGTAGGCCTCGACCTGCTCGCGCCAGTCGTCGGGCAGCGGCGGCGTCGGGTCGACGGTGACGATCCGGACCCGGTGCCCGGCCTCGGCGAGCTTGCGGGCGAGGTTGAACTTGGCGATGTAGCCGCCGAAGAGGTGCCGGAGGTCGATCGTCGGGATCAGCAGGTTGACGCGCTCCGGCTCGCGGCTCGGAGACGACGAGCTCGAGCGGCGTCAGCAGCCGCTCGATGTGGGCCGTCTCGGGGTCGGGATGGGCCTCGGCGACGTGCTCGCCCGGGCGACGGCGGCATGCTGGCGTCGAACGGAGAGCCGATCGGGCGCGGCCACTCGCGGCTGTGGCGACGCAGGATGTGCCGCCAGAGCAGGCTCTCGGCGAGCATCCGCTCGACCCGGAGCGTCTCGCTGCGGCCGAGCAGGCCCCGCAGCGACCGCGCCTCGAGCCAGAGCGATCGCCGGCCTGCGTCGCGATCGGCGCGCGCGAAGCGCGCGAGCGCCGCGCGCTTCGCGCCGGCTCGCCTCCGGAATCCGCGCGAGCAGCGCCCGGGCGAGGACCTCGAGGCGCACGTAGCCGCGGAAGTAGGCGGCGCGCGCGTCGGCGAACCGCGACCGCCAGTAGCGCGAGTCCGAGCCGCTCGCGCAGCGCGGCCGCCGCCGCCGATCCCGGCGTTCGCGGCGGCGTGGCCGAGCGCGGCGCCGCCGTGCTGGACGTAGTCGTAGAGCGGCCGGTCGACGTAGGCGACGTCGCCGAGCGTCATCGCGACCAGGCCGAGCCAGTGGTCGTGGTACTGCTCGCCCGGGACCTCGGGGAACGGGCAGCGCCCGCTCGACGACCTCGCGCCGCATCAGCGAGGCGGCGCCCGGTGATCGTGTTGGCGATCAGCAGCGAGAGCAGGTTCGTGTGGTTGTTGCGCCTGCTCGTCCAGTAGGTGTCGGCGAGCACGTCGCCCGTCGGTGTCGACGAGGCGCTGGTCGCTGTAGATGAGCTGCGCGCTCGCCGAGCTCGGCGCGCAGCGTCGCGAGCTTCTCCGGGTACCAGCGGTCGTCCTGGTCGCAGAGCGCGACGAGCTGCGGCGTCGTCGGGCACCAGCCCGAGCGCCCGCTCGAAGCTGCGGTAGAAGCCGAGCCGGCGCTCGGAGCGCGAGAGCGACGAACCGCTCGTCGCCGTCGAGCTCCGCCTCGATCTCGCGGAAGCGCTCCGGGCGCGAGCGGTCGTCGCTGACGACGCAGACCCAGTTCGTGTCGGTCTGCGCGCGCAGCGACTCGACCTGCGCCCGGAACAGGTCCATGTCGGGGTTGTAGGTCGCCATGCGATCGCGATCAGCCCGCTCCCGCCCCGGCGCCCGCGCGGCGGCCCACGCGGCGGCCGGCCGACGGCGATCCGGCCGACCTCGCGCTCGGCAGTCGAGCCGTCGTCGAGCCGGGCGCGCAGCGCGAGCACGACCTCGCGCGCCCGCCGCCGGCGCCGGGATCGGCACCGTCGCCCAGAAGCCGCTGCGGTAGCAGCGGACCTCGGGATCCTCGAGCGAGTCGCGGTCCTCGGGCGGGATCGGCGGCTCGCCGCCGGCGCCGAGGTTCGGGATGCAGCGCGCGGAACAGGTCGAGCCGCGGCAGGCCGAAGTCGGTGACCGGCGCGCGGCTCGCCGTCGACGAGGACCTCGAGGCCGACGACGTCGGCGTGCGGGTGGAAGCAGGTGCCGAAGAGGAAGACCGCGTCGCCGCGGCCGGCCGGAAGCTCATCCGGAAGCTGCCGGTCGAGCGTCGCCCTGAGGTCCGCCGGCGGCGCCGGAGAGCGGGCCGTCCGACGTCGTCGGTCAAGCCGCGATCGGCGCGTAGTCGGCCGGGAAGCCGGAAGCGCCGAAGAACCAGCTCTCGATCGCGTAGCGCGGGTTCGGCATCGACGGGTCCGAGCCCGTCTGGTGGAGGAACAGGTCGTCGAAGAGGAGCACGTCGCCGGGCTCGAAGATCGGCCGGATGATCCCGGCCTCGCCGGCGGCCTCCTCGACCTTCGCGGGCGCGATCACGTAGGAGAGCGGAGCGCCGTCGGTTCCGGCCTCGACGAGGTAGTCGACCCGCTTCGGCACGATGTCGAGGCCGGGCGCCACGTCGCCGCAGCGCGACAGCGAGAGCCAGACGTTGAGCGCCCGCACGTCGCCCATGAAGTTGCCGTCCTGATGCCAGGCGCCGCCGACCGACGGGTCGGCCTTGCGCAGCGTGCACTTCTCGGCCGAGACGGCGGCCGGCTCGCCGAGGTAGCCGCTGATCACGTCGTCGAGGCCGATCCGCTCGAACGCGTCGAGCATCTCGAAGGCGAGCGCGAGGCGAGTCGACGGCGAGCACCCCGCCGCCGGCCTCGATCCACTTGCGCTCGCTGAGCTGCTCGAACTCGGTCCTGCGGGCTTGAACTCCTCGTAGAGGGAGTCGGCCGTCGGGTTGCCCTCGTTGTAGGCGGCGCGGTCGTGAAAGGCCTGCTCGATGCCGTCGGCGAGGGACTTCGGCGGCCGCGGGCGTCGACGACGCCTCGCACCAGGACCGCCCCGTCGCGGAGGATGCCCGCGCGAACGATGCCGGCGGTCAGGTCGGCGGCCTCGATCGGCGGCAGCGCGCCCAGCCGGGAGCGCGTCGGAGTCGGGCTCGGCGTAGTCGGGGCGCTCGTCCGGCCTCCTCGAGCGCCGTGACCCCGGCGACGTGGCGAAGCGCGAGGATGCGGCGCTCGCGGTCGCGGTCGCCGGACTCGCGGTTGGCTGCCATCAGGCTCGCGATCTCGGCCCGGATCTCGCTCGGTCGGACGATCGTCGCCGTGCCGCTCGCTGACCGCGACCGCCGCCGCCCTCCGGCCGTCGGAATCGTTCCGCTCGATCGCTTGCCCGTCGTCTTTCTCCCTTTGAAGATCATTGGTTTGTCGCCCTTCGTTCGAGTCGCCCGCAGGCAGAGCTAACTCTATAGATTGGCGGCTGGTGAACAGTGACAACGCCACCCCCCCGCGGTCGACGACCCCCTGCAGTGGGGCTACTCCCTCGCCAACGTCCGCGAGATCCTGCTGCCCTGCCTCGACGCGATCGGCGCCCGATCGGTGCTCGAGATCGGCGCCTTCGAGGGTGACCTGACGGCCGCATCTGCTCGATTGGGCCGACGGTCTCGCGGGCGACCGTCGCCGGAATGGACCCGCTGCCCCCCGACCGGCTGCGCGAGCTGGCCGCGCCCACGCCCCGAGCTCGAGCTGATCGAGGAGACCAGCCACGACTACCTCGCCGGCCTCGACTCGCTTCCCGACGCGGTCGTGATCGACGGCGACCACAACTACTTCACGCTGAGCCGCGAGCTCGAGCTGATCGACGGGATCGCCTCCGGCGCCGAGATGCCGCTGCTGCTCTTCCACGACGTGCTCTGGCCGCACGCCCGCCGCGACACCTACTACGCGCCCGAGCGGATCCCCGAGGAGCATCGCCAGCCGCTCGGCAACAACGTCGGGCTCGCCCCGGGCAACCCGGGCGTGGCCGAGTGGGGCCTGCCGTTCATCTGGGCGGCGCTCGAGGAGGGCGGGCCCGGCAACGGCACGCTGACGGCGATCGAGGACTTCATGGCCGAGCGCGACGGCCTGCGGCTCGCGATCGTCCCCGCGTTCTTCGGCTTCGGGCTGATCTGGCACGAGGACGCGCCCTGGGCGGACGCCGTCGCCGAGCTGATCGCCCCCTACGACCGCAACCCGGTGCTGGCCCGGCTCGAGGGCAACCGGGTCGAGCACCTCGTCGCCGGCCAGGGCCGTGCGCGCGAGCTGGTCGCGCTCAAGGAGGAGTTCGACGAGCTCTGCGGAGCGCGAGCGCTGCGCGAGCGCCCGGCAGGAGGACCTCCTGCGCAAGCTCGAGTCAGTCGGGCGCGTTCGCGCTCGCCGAGCGGATCTCGAGCGCTACGTCAGCGCGGCAAGCCGACGTTCTCGCGCGACGAGGTCCGCGCCGCAGTGCTCTGCCGACGACGCGAAGGGCGAGTGAGCCGGAGCTGCGCTCGCCGGTAACGCGGGCTCGACGCCTCTCGCCGGCCTCGACAGGCTTCGCAGCGGCAGCGCGCTCGCCCCTGAACACGCCGAGCCAGCTTGCGGAGCGGCGCGGTCCAGCCGCCAGGAGATGCTTCTCTCGATCACCACGTTGTGCTCCTCGAGCTCGGCGATCCTGCTCCTCGAGCTGATCGAGCCGCATCTCCCAAATCAACCGCCCGGCGCCGGCCGTCAGCCGCGTCGCCGACAGCTCGGCCTCGGCCCGACGGGCGCGCTCCTCCCAGTCGTCGCCGTGACGACTTGATCCGATGTGCCCACTTCTCGGTCAGCTTCATGTGAGCGGCGATCCAGCCCTCGGGCTCGCTCAGGAGATTCAGCGAGTGGTGATGGGCAACCTGAAGCGGCGCCGTCACGACCTTCTTGCCCGCCTCGCGCGCCTGCATGCAGAGGTCGAAGTCGTAGCCGTGGAGGACGCCCCCGATCGACTCGTCGAAGCGGAGGTTCTCGATCGCCCACGGCGAGAAGGCGATAACGAAACCGTCGATCATGTCGACCTCGCCCGTGGCTGCGTACTCGGGCAGCGCGTCGGGCGCGAAGCTCAGGCCTGGGAGCTCGCCTCCGCCGTAGTCGTCGAAGCGATGGGTGAAGGAAGCCCAGGTGACGGCGCCCTCCCACCAGGCGATGCTGCGAACGTCGATCGCGCCAGCGGCCCCGACGAGCGCCACGTCGGGATCCTCCAGCGCCTCGCGGACCCTCGGCAGGAAGTCGCTGGAGAGGATCTCGGAGTCCTGGTGCACGATCACGAGCGCCTCGAGGTCCGCGAAGTCGTCACGCGCAAGGTCGAGCAGCATGTTGTAGCTGCGGAAGATCGAGCCGACGGCAAGGCGAGGGATGATCACGGTGTCGGGCTCTGCGGCCAGTTCGAACCCCGGCGCTGCGCAGCGCCGGTACATCTCCTCGTCGGTTATCGCGCATGCGAAGGCAAACATGGTCGTGGGAGGTTAGTGCCACCGAAGCTGAGAAGATGCGCCGATGAAGATCACCGGGGAGCGCGTTGCCAGCCCGTCCGGCGGATTCAATCCGACCTGGCAGCGGCACGTGGCCGCCTACAGGCTCAGCGCGACGTACCTGCGGGAGGGGCGCGTGCTCGACCTGGGCTGCGGCGTCGGCCACAGTTATCACCTGCTCGAGCCGCGGGAAACCGTCGGCGTCGATATCGACCCAGGGGCGCTTGACGGGCAGGATCGGGAGACCGTTGTCGCCGACATGCGCGACCTCCCGTTTGACGACGGCTCGTTCGAGTCGGTGCTCTCGGTGCAGTCTCTCGAGCACGTGCCCGACCCCAAGCGCGTTCTCGCCGAGGTCAGCCGCGTCCTGGAACCGGACGGGATCGCGGTCTTCGTAACGCCGAACCGGCTGACGCTCGGCCGACCGGACGAGATCATCGACCCCTACCACTACGTCGAGTTCGATCATCACGAGCTCGGGGAACTCTGCCGGCCCACGTTCGCGGAGGTCGAGGTGCTGGGCCTGTTCGGCTCCGAGCGCTACATGGATATCTTCGATGAAGAGCGCGAGACGCTGGACCGCCTGCTGGGGTGGGATCCACTACGCCTGCGTCGGCTCGTGCCGATACGAGCCAAGCAGCGGCTCTACGACGCGATGTTGAACCGCCATCGTCACAACGAAGACCCGCGGGCGGAATCGATAACCGCGGACGACTTCGAGCTCCGCGGCAGCGGGCTGGACGAGGCGCTGGACGTCTGCGCCATCTGCCGCACGCCGAAGCGATGAAGTCGGTTGAGACCTGCCTCTGGTGCGGCGCGCCGCTCGGACCCGACGCACTCCGGATGCACGGGCGAACGGGATGCCCGCGGTGCGGAGCCGCTTCGACCGACCCCGCGCCCGACGCCGCCGAGCTCGAAGCGGCCTACGGCGGCTGGTACCGGCCTGAGGGTGGCGTGAACCGCTTCTACCTGGGAGGGGATGCGGTCCTTGGGCGCACTCGCGCGCTGCTCGCAAGCCGACTCGATGAGACGGCTCCGCCCGGCCCGATCCTCGACGTTGGCGCCGGCGACGGGACACTCGTCGACGCCCTTGTCTCGCGCGGGCGGGAGACGGTCGGGCTCGAGCGCGGAGCGATGCGCGAGGACTTCGTGGATCTGTCGATCGAGGAGGTGAAGGGCAAGTGGGCAGCGGTCGTCTTCTGGCACTCGCTCGAGCACCTGCCCGACCCGCGCGGCGCGATCACGGCGGCAGCGCGCCTGCTGTTGCCGGGAGGCGTCGTGATAGTCGGCGTCCCGAACACCGACAGCCTCCAGGCGCGTATCTTCGGCGACCGCTGGCTTCATCTCGACATGCCGCGGCACCTTGTTCACCTCTCGACCCAGAGTCTGACCGAGGGCCTGGAGCGCGCCGGACTCCGGATCGAGCGGGTCTCCTACCTGCGCGCCGGGCAGAACGTGATCGGCTGGCTCGCCGGCCTCGTCGGCTCGCTACCGGGGCGGCTCGACCTCTATCAGGCGATGCGCAGGCCGGATGCTCGGAAGGAACCGATGAGCCGGGTGCGCCAACTCGTGACGATCGCTGCCGGTGTCGTCTTGGCGCCGATCGCGGTCGCCTCCACCGCGGTCGAGGTCGTGTCCCGCCGGGCCGGGATCGTCTACGTTGAAGCACGACTTGCCTGACGCGAAGGGGACAGCCGAGCCGAAGGTCGTTGTGGTGATGCCCGCCCGGCAGGCGGCCGCGACCCTGGCGCAGACGGTCTCCGAGATCCCGCTCAACCACGTCAACGAGATCATCCTCGTCGACGACTCCTCCACTGACGAGACCGTCGAGCTCGCCCGGGAGCTGCCGCTAGAGGTGGTCTGGCACCCGCATCAGGTCGGCTACGGGGGCAACCAGAAAACCTGCTATATGCAGGCGCTCCACCACGGGGCGGACGTCGTCGTGATGCTTCATCCCGACGGCCAGTACGAGCCGGGCCTGATCCCCGAGATGGTCGCTCCGATCCTCGCCGGCGAGGCCGATCTCGTACTCGGTTCCAGGCTGGCGATACCGGGGGCCGCGATCGCTGCCGGGATGCCGCGTTGGAAGTTCATGGCGAACCGCTTTCTGACGACATTCCAGAATCGCGTCATGGGTACCGACCTGAGCGAGGCGCACACCGGCTACCGCGCCTACTCGCGGGAATTGCTGTTGGGAGTGCCATTCCTGCGCAACTCGCTCGACTTCAGCTTCGATGCCGAGATGCTCTACCAGGCGGCGGAGCTCGGCTACCGAATCGACGAGGTCCCCGCCCGCTGCCGCTACTTCGAGGAGGCGTCCTCGGTCGGCTTCAGGACCGGTGTCGTCTACGGGCTGAAGACCGTCTGGCAGGGGATCCGCCTGATGCTCCATCGCACCGGCGTCTGGCCGTCGCGCAAGTACCGGCCCTGAGGACTGATGGCGGTCGGATCGACCATCATGCCGAAGAGCCACCAGCGGTTCCCACTCTTCGATTCGCTGCGCGGTCTGGCAGCGATCTCGATCCTGTTCGTGCACGTCGCGATCTTCACCGGCGGCTTCAGCGACACCTGGCACGGGCGCATCGTTGCCCACCTCGACATCGGGGTCCCATTCTTCTTCCTGCTCTCGGCGTTCCTCCTCTATCGGCCCTTCGTGGCCAGCCGCCGCAAACACCGCGACCGTCCCGCGTTCTCGGGCTACGCCCGCCGTCGCTTCCTCCGAATCGCCCCTGCCTACTGGGCGGTGCTAACCATCGCGGCGATCGTCCCCGGCATGGCGGGGGCCTTCAGCGGTAACTGGTGGGTCTACTACGGCCTACTTCAGAACTACCCCGTCTTCACGCCGGAGGGCACGTGCGCGGTCGATCCCTACCGTTGCGCGATACCACCCGCATGGAGCCTCGCGATCGAAGTCTTCTTTTACGTGCTGCTCCCCTTCTTCGTGCTGCTGATGGCGTGGATCGCCCGCCGCTGGCGGGGCCCCTGGTTGGTGCCGGAGGCGATCGCGGTGGCCGTCCTGTCGGTCGCATCGTTCGTGATCCAGGGCCGCGTCCCCTCGAGCGACCTCGGCCAGGTCCTCTTCTACTCGCCGGTCGGCCGCGGCTGGTGGTTCGCCCTCGGCCTCGGCCTCGCGGCGCTCTCCGTCTGGGTGCGAGAGCAGCCGCGAGAGCCGCGGCTCGTCGCCGCCGTCGAACGGCATCCGTGGGCGCCGCTGGCCGGAGCCGCCGTGCTGTACGCGTGGCTTTCGCTCGCCCTGCTCGACCCGTTCCCGGCCACGGCCTTCCCGCTCGGCGACATCAACGTGTACCTGACGCAGTTCGTGGTCTTCGGGCTGATCGCCCTGCTCGTCGTCCTCCCCGCGACGTTCGGCGGCGAGGGTCCCGGCCGCTACCGCCGCTTCCTCCGCCACCCGATCCCGACCTGGCTCGGATTGATCTCCTACGGGATCTTCCTCTGGCAGTTCCCCGTGCTGATCGTCGTGCTCGACGCGGGCGCCGCCGACCTGTGGCCGTCGATGCAGTTCCCCGTGGTCGCCCTGGTCACGCTTGCGGCCACGATCGGATGCGCCGCGATCAGCTACTACGCCCTCGAGCGCCCGCTGATGCGCTGGGGTAAGCGGCGCTTCGCGTCGGCCGCGCCCGCGAACGCAGCCGCCGAAGTCTCGCCCTAGACTGCTCGAGCGCCCGCTGCTTCGTCGATTCCGATGATGTTGACTGTCGCCTGACCAATGAGTTCGACGGCTGAACAGCGGACCGAAGTGGACCTCTCAATCGTCGTTCCCGTTCTCGACGAACGCGACGCCCTCCCCGAGCTGATCGCCGAGATCGAAGCTGTGACGGAGTCCCTCCCGGGCAAGCACGAGCTGATCTTCGTCGACGACGGCTCGACCGATGGAACGGGCGCCTACCTGACGGAGGTCGCGGCCGGGCATCCGAATGTCGTGCTGGTGCGCCTGGGTCGCAATGTCGGGAAGTCGGCGGCCCTCGATGCCGGTTTCGCCCACAGCCGCGGCGAGTATGTGATCACCCTCGACGGTGACGGCCAGGACGACCCGAACGAGATCCCTGCGCTGATCGCGGAACTGGATAAAGGCTTCGATCTGGTCTCGGGCTGGAAGCAGGATCGGCAGGATCCAGCTCGGCGGCGCTGGGCGTCGGCGCTCTTCAACCGGGCGACGGCCCGGATCTCGGGGGTCCCGCTGCACGACTTCAACAACGGCTTGAAGGGATACCGCGGCGACCGGATCCGCTCCCTGCGGATCTACGGGGAGATGCATCGGTTCATCCCGGTGCTGGCTGCCCAGCAAGGGTGGGCGGTCACCGAGATCCCCGTCAACCATCGCCCCCGCCTTCACGGCCGCACCAAGTTCGGGATCGAGCGCTACGTCCGCGGGATGCTCGACCTACTGGCGGTCGTGTTCATGGGCCGCTACGGAAACCGCCCCCTCCACCTCTTCGGCGGGCTCGGGATCGTCGCCTTCGCGATCGGGATTCTGATCGGGCTCTACCTGACGATCGAGAAGCTCGCCGGCGAGTCGATCGGTGGCCGCCCGCTGCTCCTGCTCGGAGTTCTGCTGATCGTGGTCGGGATTCAGTTCTTCACCTTCGGCCTGCTCGCGCAGATGATCGTCGCGATGCGCCACGATCGGGCCGGGGACCAGTGAGCTCCGAAACGCCTGATGTCGCTCCCGTCCCCAGCCGTCTCGAACGACTGACCAACGGAGACCGGTCGGCCGCGATCCGCTGGCTCGTGCTCGGGGCGGCAGGGCTGGTATCCGCGGTCCTGCTGCTTTGGCTGAATCGGGGCACGACCTTCTATTTCGACGAGATGTTCTGGTTCTCGGATCTCTCCGGCAATAACGATGTCGCATCGATCCTTCACCCCCACAACTCGCACCTGATCGGGACTACACGGCTGCTCTTCCTGGGCGTCATCGAGGCGGTCGGCCCGGAGTACGTTGTCATTCGGATCGTCGCGGTGTTGAGTCTGTTGCTCTGCTCGATGCTCTTCTACGCCTGGGCGAAGAGACGGATCGGCAACTTCTGGGCATTGCTACCGGCGATCCTCCTGCTCTTCTTTGGCTCCGCCTGGCAACACGTGGTCGGGCCGATCGGTTTCACGATCACGTTCAGCATCGCCCTCGGGCTGGCGGCGCTGCTCGCGCTCGAGCGCGACGACAGGCGTGGCGACCTCCTGGCGTGCCTGTTCGTTTCGCTCTCCGTCTTCACCTACACGGTCGGGCTCGGTTACCTGGTGGGGGTGGCAATCTCGGTTCTGCTGCGAGGCGATCGGTTCAAGCGGGCCTGGATCTTTCTGATCCCGCTGTCGGCCTACACCGGTTGGTATCTGTGGGCGCAGCAGTTCGACCAGGGGCGGACAACGATCGCCAATGCCGGTCACGTCGTCTCGTTTTTTGGGGAATCGCTCGCGACCATCAGCGGCGCCCTCAGCGGCTTCTCGATCCCTTTCTCGCAGTTCGAAGAGGTAGCTCAGATCACCAACGCCGCCCCGGGCCTAACGGGTTGGATCGTTGCCGCGGTACTGGTAGCCGCCGTCGCCTGGCGGCTGATTCGGGGCGGTTACAGCGCGACGATCTTCGCGTCGATGGGGGTCGTCGGCACCTACTGGATGGCGGCAGCGCTCTCGGACCCTCTCTTCTTCGGCTCCCAGGCGACATCGGTTCGCTACGTCTTTCCCGGTTCGGTTGGAGTGCTTCTCGTGCTGATCGACGCTTTCAAAGGGGTCAGAATACGCTCCAGCTGGGCGATCGCACTCGTCGCCATGTTCGCGTTCAGTCTGGCGATGAACTTGGTCTTCCTCCGCGACGGCGCCTCGTATCTCCGGGAGCGCTCGAGCACCGTAAGAGCGAACCTCGCAATGTTGGAACTCGGCAATGGCTGGATGCCCGGGGATGAGGAGCCAGCGGGAGGCGACGGTGTCCCCCGATACCAAGTGGCTGCGCTGATCTCTTACCTGGGCTACGGGCCGAATCGCGATAAGTACCTGGCCGCGGTGGCCCGGTACGGATCGCCTGCTTTCGACCTGGATGAGGTCAGGGCACTCCCGGCGGCAGGCAGGGGTGCCGCGGACCGCGCGCTGACGGAAACCTACGCAATGGGGCTGAACCCCACCGATCCCCCGGCGAAGCGAGCTGCATGCAAGCTCATCAGCCCGGTCGACGGTCCGTTTCCGCTTCCCATCGGGGGAACTTACGTGAAAGCGCGGGGAACGGATCCGGCAACGCTGTACGTCGGACGCTTCGGCGATCGACCCGCAGTCGAGATCGGGGCCGCCCAGCCCGACGCCGGATGGTCGTGGGTGCTGATCCCGACCGACCCGGCCCCGGAGCGGTGGTTGGGCCAGATCGCCACCGGCGAGGCCATCGTCTGTCCGGTGGTCTAGCTCCGGACCCGGCCGTGGGCGATCAGCCAGGGGAAGGCGACCCGGATCTCGGCCAAATCGACCACGGGCTCGAGCAGCGCCGCGAGGCTCCGGCGATTGAAGTGGTTGACGTGCTCGGGGTGGTTTCCGAGCGAGCGAACGTACTTGCCGCGTAGCAGGCTACCGAGCCGGAACCAGGGCTCGTAGGGAACCGAGACGACGACGTCGCGGGCGCCGACGCGGCTCAGCTCCCGAACCGCACGCTGCGGATCGTCGAGGTGTTCGATCACCTCGAGGCAGAGCACGAGGTCGAAGCTGTCCTCGGGAAATGGAAGATCGGTGACGCTCGCCCGCGAGACCTCGACCTCCGGCAGGCGCATGGCGACACGATCGACGCAGTATCGGCTGATGTCGACGGCCGTGATCCGCTCGCCGAGCAGTCCACCGAGACGCGCGATCGTCTCGCCCTCCCCGCAGCCGGCGTCGAGAACGCTCGCCGGAGCCAGCGGTTCGAGCACCTCGCCAAGGCTCGAAAAGAAGCCGCCGATCATCCGCTGGACGACCGGATTGCCGGTCTCGAACTTGACCTCGTTGGAGGGTCGATGCTCTGGGGAGTCGGCCGTCATCTACAGGGCGGAAGTATGGCGCTCGATAGGTGGCTTTAGACTGCCGCGCCGATGCGCGAGTCGAGCCCCCAGACCTTCGAGGAGAAGCTCAGCTACCTGCGGGAGCTCCGGGACGCCGCCATCAACTCGGCCTCCGATGCCGCGGTCGAAAAGCAACATGCCAAGGGCAAGTTCACCGCTCGGGAGCGGATCGAGAAGCTGCTCGACCCGGGAACGTTCGAGGAGCTCGACACCTTCGTCCGCCACCGCACCCACGACTTCGACATGCAGAAGAACCGGCCCTGGGGCGACGCGGTCGTCACCGGCTACGGCCAGATCGACGGCCGGACGGTGTTCGTCTTCAGCCAGGACTTCACCGTCTTCGGCGGCTCGCTCGGCGAGGTCATGGCCGAGAAGATGGTCAAGGTCATGGACATGGCGGCGAAGGTCGGCGCGCCGGTGATCGGGATCAACGACTCCGGGGGGGCGCGGATCCAGGAGGGCGTCGTCTCCCTCGGCGGCTACGGCGACGTCTTCGTGCGCAACGTCCAGTGCTCGGGAGTGATCCCCCAGATCAGCGTGATCATGGGCCCGTGCGCAGGCGGCGCCGTCTACTCCCCCGCGATGACCGACTTCATCTTCATGGTCAAGGAGACGTCGCACATGTTCATCACCGGCCCCGACGTGATCAAGACGGTCACCGGTGAGGAGGTCGAGTTCGAGGAACTGGGCGGCGCGATGACTCACAACACCAAGTCGGGGGTCGCCCACTTCGCCTCCGAGGACGAGGAGAGCTGTCTCGAGGACGTCCGCCACCTGACCGGCTTCCTCCCCTCCAACAACCTCGAGATGCCGCCGCGAGCCGAGCCTTTCGACGATCCCGGGCGCATGGATCCTGGGCTCGACGCGATCGTTCCCGCCGATCCACAGAAGCCCTACGACATGCGCAAGGTGATTTCGATGATCGTCGATGACGGCGAGTTCTTCGAGGTCCACGAGCATTTCGCCAAGAACATCATCTGCGGTTTCTCGCGCCTCGACGGCTTCCCGGTCGGCATCGTCGGCAACCAGCCGATGCACCTCGCCGGCGTGCTCGACATCGAGTCGTCGGAGAAGGCCGCCCGATTCGTCCGCACCTGCGACGCCTACAACGTCCCGCTGGTCACGTTCACCGACGTGCCCGGCTTCATGCCCGGCACCGCACAGGAGTGGAACGGCATCATCCGCCACGGCGCGAAGTTGCTCTACGCGTTCACCGAGGCGACCGTGCCGAAGCTCACCGTGGTCACCCGCAAGGCCTACGGCGGCGCCTACGACGTCATGAACTCCAAGCACATGCTCGCCGACTTCAACTTCGCCTGGCCGACCGCGGAGGTCGCGGTCATGGGTCCCGAGGGGGCGGTAAACATCATCTACCGCAAGGACCTCGCGCAGTCCCCGACTCCCGAGGAACGGCGCCAGAAGCTCAAGGACGACTACAAGGCCCGCTTCGCCAACCCGTACTCGGCGGCTGAACGCGGCTACATCGACGACGTGATCGAGCCGCAGCAGACCCGCCCGAAGCTGATCCGCGCCCTCCACATCCTGCAGACCAAGCGCGTCGCACAGCCTCAGCGCAAGCACGGCAACATCCCGCTGTAGACCCCCGGAAGGTCAGTCGAATTCGGTCAACTCGATGACGACGACGCCGGGGTCCGCGTAAACAGTCCGCCCGAATCGGTTCAAGCCCTCCAGGTCGGCGGGGGTTCCGTTGGCGGTGTCGACGACTAGATATCGCACTCCATACGTCGTGGCGAGCGCCTCGAGGGCTGGACGATCGGCCGTTGCAAATGCCGACAGGTTGAGCTCGAGCCGTTCCGCGAACGGATTCTCGACCGTGTCCAGGCCGAGCGCGCGCGTTCGCTGCGAATACCCCCACCCCTCGAGGAACACCCTTCGCTCAGTGAACGCCGAGTAGATGAACTGCAACGGCACGGCGTTGGCCTCATCGGTCCACTGGTTGTTGACCGCCACCACCGCGTCGGTCGGCGTGTTCTCGCGAACCCACGTGAGACCTCGAAAGAGCTCCGGCGACATCTGCTTGCCAAGTGATCCCGAATCGCCATTGAGATCGGCAATCGCGGGACGAAGATTGTCGAATGGAGTCGCCAATGCGCCCACTGCCACCACGGCCAGCGAACAGAGGAACGCCGCTGACCATCGCGTCGGCGTGAGCCACCGCCTTCCCGCCAGATACAGCATCACGACCGCGACCGCCAGCATGACGTACCTGAACATGTAGGACAGAGCGTCGTCACGCGCTCCCTCGAACGGATCGAGCGACACCGGAATCGCCATGAGCAGGACGACGAAAAGCGCGAAGCAGGCACCGAGGACCGCGAACGTCGTCCATGGTCCGCTGATCTGCGGACGGCGGTTCCATGCGAGCACCAGCCCGTGCGCGGAGAGCAGGTATCCGGCCACCAGACCGTAGAAGAGGAAGTAGAGCCCGTTCACGGTTCCGGGCTCGACTACCACGAGGCCAAGAACGACACCGCTCAGCAACACCGAGAAAAGCCAGGCCTGTGGGTGTGGAATTCTCCAACCCCATTCGCGAACCAACCATCCGATGCCGATGAGGGGCGCGATAAGAAGCCCGAGAATGCCGAGCACGACCGCGCCGACATCGAGCGCCGCATCGCGTCCGGGGAAATCGCTCACATGCGCGAGCAGGTCGCCCTTGATCAGCTGAATGGCGGGCATGGAATCGATGGCATGGAACGGCTGCAGCGGCAGTCCGCCGGCATGGCCCCGGTATTGAACGAACCACACGAAGCCTGCAACGCTCGCCGCGAGCAGTGCCGCGGACCAAACCGCCCGGTCGACCTTCCTAACGATGATCCAGCGCCATCCGCCGTAGACCACGAGAGCCGCAACGACGAGAGGCAAGATGATCACCTTGGCGTCGGAGGCCCCCGCCATGAACAGCAGGACCAGCAGCCACGTACCGAGATTGGCCGACTCGCGCCGCTCACGGATGAGGTCGCCGATCAGGATCACCAGCGGCACGAAGAGGATGAGGCCGAAGAGGAAGCTTGGACTGCGGAACAGAAGTGTGAAGAAGAGACCCGAGAACGGAGTGTGAGCGAGGAAGGTGTTCTGGGGGTCGAGCCGCAGATCGCCGATGAGAAGGGCGAGACCGACGGCGATGAGACCGACGACATGGGATCCCGAGAAAACTCGGCCGGCGAGCGCGATCAGGAGCACGAGCAGCCCGACCATCGGAAGGATGAAGAGCCTGAAGTAGATGACCGCGAGATCGATCCCCGTCACCTGAGCGGCCGCCGCGAAGTGAATGTTCACGAAATAGTGGTACGGAAGGGGCTCGCCCGCCACACTCGGATCGGTGATCGGCCAGTGGTGAAGGGCGTCGGCGGCGAGGCTTATCCACCTGGGGTAGTCGATGAAGTAGGCGATACTCCTGGTGCCGGGGAGCGGGGTCGTCGGGAAAAATGAGAGGCCGACGTAGACGATGGCGACGATGCACGCCCCGGCGAGGGCCCAACCGAAGTAGCGTGGAAGGGGATAGTCCTCGCCTTCATTGCTCTCTTCGCGATCCTCAGCATCGTGATGTCCGCTCCTCGTCCTGATTACGAGGGCGGCAACGACCAGGACGATCGCCGGGTAGGCGTAGAAGAGAGGCCTGGCACCGATGGCGGCGGTCGCCATGAACGCGAAGACCTCGAGTGTGTAACCGAGCGCCCAGCCGAGCGCCAACTGTCGCAGAGCCCCCCCTGCCCGCCGACTGAGAGCGCGGTATGCCGCCCATCCCGGGATGACCACGAAACACATTTCGTAAGCCGCGTAGAGGAGGGCGTCACCGACCGAGACCCCATAGGCGACCTCGAAGATGAGGGCACAGACAATCACCGCGGATGCCGGAGCGGCGACCCGGATGAGGCTCTCCCTCGTGCCGTCCTCCGAGCCGTCCCCCCTCCGCAGTGATCGGACCATCCGGCATCAAGGTATTGGACGAGGCTTTACAGCACCCGGCCGGCCGACTTCCGCCCCGTCCGCTGTGTCCTCAGAGCCGACCCAACATCGCGATCCCCATTCGAGCCGCCGCACCTTCGATCATCTCCGTGTCGATGAAGAACTCGCGGCCGGTCAACTGCAGGCGGTCCAGCAAATCACGGTGCATCAGCTTGAACGCGCAGTCGACGTCACGCAGCCCGGTCTGGAAGAGCAGGACACCCGTCCGAGCGGTAAATCGCGGTGTAATGTGAATGCATCGCAGCGGAGGTCATGACGGCATACCCGGCCCACCACGGCCAGCGGCTCCGCTCGGCTGCGGCGAGCAGACAGAGAGTCGAAGCCGCCACGAACATCATTGCCAGCGAATAGGCCCCGAGTTCGATTTTGACTGCCAAATCAGAAATGGACTGAACGCCACGAGGGCAGCTGCCGTCAGCGCAACGCGGTGACCGAGCGCCGCTCGTCCGATCGCATAGACGAGCGGGACGATGAGGATTCCCGGCACACGGACGGGATCCTCAAGACGGATGCGGAGTTACCGATCCTGGCCGATAGCCACGTGAGGATCGTGAAGAGTGGAGGAGTGATCTCTTCGTCGCTACGGACGAAATCGAGCATTGATCCGAGGTTTTGGTCGGGTCGCGCTCGTATTCGCAGGCTCGCCCCGAGACAACGATCGCCCCGAGGGCCAGTAGCCACCGGCGCGGGGCGAGGTCGCTCTCGGCGTGAGTGGCGTTCAATGGCCGGGGCGTCAAGGCATGCCGATCACCGTTTTCGGGCGAACGCCAGCACAGATACACCGAACGGGAGGCTCAGGCGCTGAAGTACCCTCGACTCGGATCCGAAGATCGATGCCAGCAGCTCGTTTACCGCCCCCGGCTTCGTCATTTCGAAATCGGATCGGCTCTCGGCGGGCGGCTTGCTCAGGCGTCGAAGCAGGCGAGTGATCGCGATCGGGGGAAAAGCAGAGTGTTGAAATAGGTCGAGTGCCCAGGCTTAAAGCCCGCCCGCGTCAGCGAGTTCAGGAGCGACCCCCGGGTGTAGCGCCGGTAATGGTGGGCGATCTCGTCCTGAGGTCCCCACATCCATTGATAGGCGGGCACCATGACGAGGATGATTCCATCCTCCGAGAGCACCCGTTTCGCCTCGCCGAGCACGTCCAGGTCGTCAGGCACATGTTCGATCACATCCAACATGGTGATCAGGTCGAACTCCCCGTTACCGAACGGGAGCGACGTTCCCTCGACGCATTGAACGTTCCATCCGCGGTCCTGGCAGACAGCCACCGCCGCCGCCTCGGTGTCCACCCCGATCACCCGACCGAACTTACCCAGCACGGGAAGGTTCGTACCCGTCCCGCAACCGACGTCCAGAATTTTCCTGTCGCCGGCGGGATCGAGCTCCCGAGATGCTGGCTAAGGAGAGCATCCAGTATCCGCCGCCGCCCCGCAAACCACCAGTGGACATCCTGAATACGCGCATACTCCTCGTAGAATTCGCTCTCCAAAGTGGGCGCATCGTAATCCGTTCGCCGTCGCACCCTCCGTCACCGCGAACTAGACTTACCCGCCCTTGGCCCCAAACAGCCCCACCAAGAGCAGAGGAGACGGAGGCACCGGTGGAGGGTCTGGCGTCGTCCCCGAAGTGAGCGTTGTTCTGCCGGCGTTCAACGAAGAGGCGAACATCGGGCCAATGATCGAGTCGACGGTTGCCGCCCTGACCGCGCTGGGCTGCGATTACGAGGTCATCGTTGTTGACGACGGCAGTTCGGATTCGACGCTCGCCGTCGGGCAGGAGTTCGCCACCTCACATCGTGGAGTCGTCGTGTTGAGCCATGACGTGAATCGGGGTTACGGTGCCGCAATCCGTAGCGGTTTCCAAGCGGCGTCGAAGAGCCTGCTGTTCTACACGGACGCCGATCAGCAATTCGACGTGGCTGAACTCGAATATTTCCTGCCCATGATTGAGGACCATGATCTGGTGGTCGGATTTCGGGTGTACCGCTACGACTCGGTCCTTCGCTCCATGCTCTCCTGGGGATACAACCGGCTGGTCGGGCTGATGTTCCGTGTCCGCGTCCGGGACGTCGACTGCGCCTTCAAGCTGATGCGGCGGGAAGTCCTCGAGAAGATCCGTCTTCAATCCGACGACTTCTTCATCGACACTGAGATCATCGCCTCGGCGCGCAGGTGGAACTTCCGCATTGCTCAGAAGGGTGTTCGCCACTACCCGAGAGTTGCCGGCGAGACCACGGTGCGCGCAAGCGATATCGGCAGGACGCTTCGGACGGTCGTCGTCATGTGGAGGCGTATCTATCTCCCGCGGGCGCTGGATCGCGACGCGGAGACCAATGCCAACCGAGCGAAGGAAGCCGACCGGGTCGCTGGGCTATGAGGCCAGTGGCTAGGGGGCGACAGAAGCTCATGGACGACTACAAGGCCCGCTTCGCCAACCCGTACTCGTCGGCTGAACGCGGCTACATCGACGACGTGATCGAGCCGCAGCAGACCCGCCCGAAGCTGATCCGCGCCCTCCACATCCTGCAGACCAAGCGCGTCGCACAGCCTCAACGCAAGCACGGCAACATCCCGCTGTAGAGGGCGCCGCACCTAGACTCCCGGGCATCATGCGGGAGCGAGTCGAGCGTCTGGGGGCACTCCTCCTGACGGCGAAGCGCCATCCACGCGTTGCCTGGCTCGTGCTCGCCGGAGCGATGATCGTCGCGGTTGCGCTCGTCCTCGCGTGGTCGGGTGAGCGGACGTTCGTGCTCGACGAGTGGGGCTATCTCCTCGATCGGAGCCACTGGGGCGCCGAGAACCTGCTCCGGCCGACCATCGGCCACCTGATCGCCCTGGGGCTGGTCCTCTACAACGCCGCCTTCTCGGCCTTCGGCGCCGATTCCCACCTCCCGCTGACCCTGATCGCGATCGCCCTGCAATGTCTGGTCGCGGGCCTCGTCTACGCGTATGCCGCCCGCAGGCTCGGCGCGTGGGTGGCGCTGCTCCCGGCCATCCTCGTGCTCTTCTACGGAGCGGGCTGGGAGATCCTGATCAGCTCCGCAACGCTTCCGAATCAGGTCGCGATGGCGAGCGGGATCGGAATGCTGCTCGCCCTCGATCGCCGCGACCGGTCCGGCGACGTGGCCGCCTGTCTCATGCTCCTTGTCTCGCTCGCGTCGTTCACGATCGGGCTCGCGTTCGCCGTGGCGGCGGGCGTTCGGATACTGCTCGAGCGTGAGGGCGGTGGCGGCCTCCGACGGCTCGGGGTCGTCGCGGGCCCAGTCGCCCTCTACGTGATCTGGTTCGCGTGGGCCCGCAAGTACGGCCAGAGCGACTTCTCCACCTACAGCATCGGTTCGATGCCCTCCGCCGCCTTCGACCAGGTCAACGCCGCTCTGGCCGGCATCACTGGTCTCTTCCGGGTCGTCGGGCGGCCGTCGGTGGGGGATGCCGTCGTGCTCGACACCACACGCACCACAGGCCTGGTCTTCGTGCTCGCCGCGGCCGTCGGCTGGCGGATCCTGCGGGGCCCGCGACTCCGCCCGGAGGCCTGGGCGACGCTCGGCCTGGTGGGGGTCTACCTCCTGCTGGTCGGGCTGGGGCTCAGCGACGGTCGCCGACCGGATGCGAGCCGCTACGTGTACATGCTCACGGTCCTCCTGATGCTGGTCGGTGCGGACCTGCTCGCGGGTCTCCGGATCACGCGGGTATGGGCCTACGCAGCCGCGGCCGGGCTCATGGTCTCGCTCGTCGCCAATGTGGCCGCGATCCGTACGGCCGGCACGTTCTTCCAGCAGGAGTCCGAGTACAACCGGGCCGAGCTCGGAGCGCTCGAGCTCGCGCGCCCGACGGTCAGCCCTGGCTTCGTCACCGAGTCGGGTCCCGGCTTCGCGGTACTCCCATACCGGGACCTGACGTTCACCGCCTCCGAGTACTTCGCAGCCGTCGACCGCTTCGGCTCACCCGCCTACACACCGGAGGAGATAACGACCGCCTCGGAGCCCGCGCGGCAGGCGGCCGACGAAGTTCTCGTCTCGGCCCTGGGCGTGACGGTCGGCCCGGCACCCGTGCGAAAGGAGGTCGGGAGCGTGCTCCCCGCTCCGCCCGTGATCCTCAACGGGAAGGTCGTGGAGAAGCGAGGTTGTCTACGCGTCTCCCCCGATCAACCCGGCCAGGTGCACGCATCCTTCGAGGTGCCGGCGTCGGGGCTCACCTACTACGGCGACTCCGCTCCGGTCGAGGTGAAGGTCGGACGGTTCGTCGAGCCGCCCGGGGTCGAACTGACTCCGGCGGGGCCCAGCGGCTTGATCCGGATTCAGCCCGACCCTGACGAACGACCGTGGCGTACCGGCTTCCTGTTCGCGGACGCTCTGACCTTCTGCGCGGCGCCACCGGCGGATTGACCGTGCCCTCGCCCGGATAGCGGCGCCGGGCGAACCTCCTCAGGGCCCCCGCTGACCCGTGCGGGCAAGCCAGCCGAGCGCCCGGTTGACGATCCGGCCGTAGTCCCCTCCGTCGCCGAGGTGTTTCCCGGCGACCCGCCGCAGCTCGACCCCGGGATCGGTCGCAACCCATGATTCGATTCCGTCGGCGATCACGCCCTCCTCCTCGCGGCCAACGGTGACGAGAAGCGGCTCGTCCACCGGATAGAACGCCGGCGAGACCCGTCGCTGCTCCCTGGTGGAGCCGAGAAAGGCGCGCTGCCATTCCGGGTCGGGCACGGTCTCGTCCGCCCAGCTGACCACATCCGCGACCGGGCTGATCCCCACGGCGGCGTCGACCGCTCCCAGTTCAGCCAGCCGAGCAGCCAGCGACCCGCCTGCCGACTCCCCGTAGGCGAACGCCTGGCGCTTTCCCCTCGACGCGTCCTCCGCCAGCGCCCGCGCGAAGGCCAGCGCTCCACCCGGATCGCCCAACGGATAGTCGACCTGGACCGTGCGAAAGCCCCGAGATCGCCCGATCTCCGCTGCGTAGTCGAGCAGACTCGGATCCCCGAATGCGAAGCCTCCCGCGTGGAACATCAGCAGAGTCGGCTTCGGCCCCGCGTCCGCGGCCGACGGCATCGTCGCCATCGCGAGTGCCACAGCGCCGAGCGCAAGTCCCTGCTTGGCTCGCGTCCGAATCCCCACCGGAAGGAGACTAGAGGTTGACGCGAGTCGGATCGATCTCCCCGCGCTCCAGGGCCGCGACGGCCGCCAGGGCGATGCCGAGGTCCTGGATCGCCAGGCCCGTGGAGTCGAAGAGGGTGACCTCGTCGCCATCGCGGCGGCCAGAAGCGGTCCCGGCGAGGACGGCACCGATGTCGGTCACCTCCTCTCGGGTGACCTGCCCCCGCTCCACCGGGCCGGCCAGCTCGCCGCCGGCCGACGCCTGCTCCCACTGATCGCAGAACAGGCGGCAACGGTCGATGGCCGCCGGCTCGACCTCGGCCTTGCCGTGGCCGTCGGCACCGAGCACCGCCAGATGGGTCCCGGCACGGAGCAGGTCGGCCTCGACGACGGGTGCTTCGCCGGGGGTGACAGTCACGGCAACGTCGCAGGCGAGGGCTTCGGCAGGCGAACCCGTTGCCCAGCCGAGCTCGGCGGCCAGAGCCTCGGCGGAGGCGGGGTTGCGGTCGGCGCAGATCCCCGGGCCGTAGCCGACTGCTGCCAGGCAGCGAGCCGCCCACGACCCGTTGACGCCGCAGCCGACGATGCCGACGGTCCGCGCTTCCCGGCGGGCGAGCACCTGTGCCGAGACGGCTGCGGCCGCACCCGTACGCAGCGATGTGACGGCGGCGCAGTCGAGGATCGCGAGCAGTTCCCCGGTCGTATCGCTGGAGACGAGCAACGCGCCCGCGACCACCGGCAGCCCGAGCTCGGGATTGCCCGGAAACGAGGTCACCCACTTGACGATCGCAAGGCCCCCGCCGCGAGCCGGCATGACCCGAAAGTCGCCGGCCGGTGGCGCGTCGACGTAGAGCTTCGGCGGCATCTCCCACTCGCCCGCTTCATGGCGGAGGAAGGCATCGTGGGTTCGTGCGACCGCTTCGGCGGCATCCACCGCCGCGAGGATCGCTGCGCTGTCGAGGACGGGAACCATTCCGGGATGTTCGCGCCTCGACGGCATCGATAGGGTTCGGGCCGTGTCAGGCAACGGAAATCGGCGCCCCCAGCGCCCCCGGATCGAGATGCTGGCCGCGGCCGATCCGCGTGAGGCGGCCGCGGTGATCGCGGCCGTCGAACAGTTCCTCTTAGACACGGCCCCCATCCCCCGGCCGACCCGATCGGCCAATCCGTGGCAACGCGCCGCGCTGGTCGAGGGAGTCAGCTCGAAGCTGGCGTTCGGTCCCATCACCGACGGGAGAGATACATGGCAGTAGTCAAGATCATCGAACTGGTGGGGAGCTCCAAGGTCTCGACCGACGACGCCGCCCGCCAGGCCCTGAAGAGCGCCCAGAAGAAGCTCCGCAACATCCGCGCAGTCGACATCGTCAGCACCGGCCTGCGCGGGGAGAACCTCGACGAGTACCGGGCCCACGTCCGCGTGGCGTTCCTGGTCGAGAGCGCCGAGATCAGTTCTGACATCAACTAGGGCAAACGTTTCGCGCTGCCGAGCGCCAGCGCGGATCTAGGCGCACTTCCGCTCGCCAATAGTCACGTTCCACGCGCCACGGGCGCGGGTTTGGCTGTGAGGGTGGCCGTATGGGCAGAGCGCATGCGAATAGGGGCCATATACGGCCAATATCCGCATCCGTTGCCGAACTGGCCTCCCGCCAGCACGGGGTCGTCGCTCGGCGGCAACTCCTGAACCTCGGGGTGCCAGCGCGCACTATCACCCGCTGGGTCAAGGACGCGTACCTTCATCAGCTTCATCGGGGGATCTATGCGGTCGGCCACATTCTGATCGGGCTGGACGGGCATCGAATGGCGGCGGTGCTGTTGGCCGGTCCGGGCTCCTTTCTGAGCCACTGGGCGGCTGCCGACCTCGCGGGGATCATGCGGGTGGACGAGCGGAATTTCATCCATGTCAGCCGGCGCACGAAGTCGGGAGCAAGCCCCACCGGAATCGTTCTCCATCGCTGCCCCGAACTGGAGCCCATAGACACCACCCAACGCCGCAACATCCCGGCAACGACAACCGCCCGCACTCTCTTCGACCTCACTCCCTTCCTCTCCGCCAGAGCCCTGGCGAAAGCGTTCGAGCGGGCGGAGTACCTGCAGAGCCTCGATCGGTCCCGGCTGCGTGCGCTGAGCTCCGAGGCCCGCGGCCACCGCGGCATCGCCAACCTCCGAGCCCTCCTCGCCGATATCCAACTCCCCGTGACCGAGGTCCGGTCCAGCCTCGAGCCAATCATCCTGCGGACCTGCCGTGAGTACGGTCTTCCGATCCCGGCCGTCAACGTGCCGCTGCTCGGCTACGAGGTCGACTTCCTCTGGGAGCGGGAGCGATTCGTCGTCGAGGTCGACGGCGGTCACCACCGTGGGCCACAGCGGGACCGCGACAACGAGCGAGACGTCCAGCTCGGCCGCGCCGGCTACCTGATCCGACGCTACTCGGAGGCCGCCCTGAGCGACCTCGGAGCGGTGGCCGGAGAGGTCGCGGCGATCCTCAAAGAGCGGGTTCCCACCTAAATACCCGATTCCCAATCAGGATTTGCTACTTTCATAAGTGAAGTCAGCCAATCGACCACGTGAAAGGGACCATGGAGCCGACCTCAACGCCAGCGCAGCCCAAGGTGTCGAAGCCCAAGGCGGAGAAGCCGAAGGCGACCGAAGCGGATCTCGACCAGGATCTGGGCAAGGTCCAGAAGGGCAAGGGACCGCTCGGGTCGAGGGAGAATCCCGAGGTCTACGAGAACGTCCCGGGTCACATCATCCCGATCCTCAGCGACGAGTTCGACGACTTCGACAAGGAGGCCGACCTCTTCCTCGACGACGTCACGCCGGAGAACGAGTTCATCGGCTTCCGGCTCAAGCAGGGCGTCTACGGGCAGCGCCAACCCGGCGTGCAGATGGTTCGCGTGAAGCTGCCCTTCGGCGGTGTCAACCCCGAGCAGATGGATTCGTTCGCGAACGTGGTCGAGCGGCACGCCCCGCTCAAGAAGGGCCACATCACGACCCGCCAGAACATCCAGATCCATCACGTCCCGCTGACCGAGATGAAGGAGCTGATCCGCGAGATCTCCTCGACCGGCCTCTCCTCTCGCGAGGGCTGCGGCAACACCGTCCGCAACGTCACCGGCGACCCGTGGGCGGGCATCTGCACCGACGAGCTCTTCGACCCCACCTCGTATGCGGCGGCCTACGTCCGCTACTTCGTCCGCCACCCGACGACGCAGCTGATGCCGCGCAAGATCAAGACCGCGTTCTCGGCGTCCGACGCCGACCGCGCGATCGTCGGCATCCACGACATCGGTTTCATCCCGCGGGTCCGTGACGGCGTCAGGGGCTTCGAGCTTCGCGTCGGCGGCGGCACCTCGATCATGCCGAGAGTCGCGCCTACCCTGGCGCCATTCGTCTCGGCCGACGACGGCGAGTACCTCAAGTTCACCGAGGCCGCGTTGCGGATCTTCGACCGCCAGGACTGGCTGCGGGTCAACCGCGCCCGCGCCCGGATCAAGGTGCTGGTCGACAAGATCGGCATCGAGGCGTTCCGCGAGATGGTCGCGCGTGAGCTCGAGGGCGACTGGGTCAACGACCGTGACTTCGCGATCGATCACCTGACGCTCGAGCTCGACGAGGAGGGCTCCGCCCCCGAGGTGCCGGCGAACCCCGGCTCGCCGAACGGTGACAGCTCGGCGTTCGAGGGGTGGGTCGCCGACAGCGTGCAGGTCCAGAAGCAGGACGGGTACTCCTCGGTGCTGGTCCGGGTCACCCGCGGCGACCTGACCCCGGCCCAGTTCCGCGGCCTCGGCCAGATCATGCGGGACTTCTGCGGCGGCAACGCCCGGACGACCGTCGACCAGAACTTCGTCCTCCGCTGGGTGCGGAACGAGTCCCTGTACGACACCTACGCCGCGCTGCGCGAGATCGGACTGGCCGAGACCGGCGCGAGCACGATCAACGACGTCGTCAGCTGCCCCGGCACGGACTCCTGCAAGCTCGGCATCACCGCGTCGATGGGCCTCAACAAGGCGCTTCAGCAGAAGGTGGACGAGATGGGGATCACCGATCCGCTGACCCGCAAGATCCACCTGAAGATGAGCGGCTGCCCGAACGGCTGCAGCCAGCACCACATCGCCAACATCGGCTTCTACGGTGCGTCGATCAAGGTCGGGGGCCGCGCGATGCCGGCCTACATCCCCCACATCGGCGGTGAATTCGAGAAGGGTGAGGTCGTCTACGGCGGTCGGCTCAAGGTCCGCCTGCCCGCCAAGCGCGTTCCCGACGCGGTCGAGCGCTGGCTGCGGATGTACGAAGCCGAGCGCAATGACGGCGAGGAGTTCAACGACTACGCCGCCCGCGTCGGCACCGGTCGCTTCGAGGACGAGATCAGGGAGCTGTCCCTGCCGGCCGAGTTCAACCTCGAGAACATGCTCCAGTTCATCGATTGGAACAGGCGCGAGCCCTACAAGGTCGAGCGCGGTGAAGGCGAATGCGCGATCTGAGCCGATGCGAGCGGGACTGAGCACCATGGCGCCGGGTGCCGCATCGTTGCCGGCCATCGAGGTCGAGCGGGTTCCCCACAAGGCGGAACCCCGCTCGCAGGCCTCATCGCTGACGACCGCGAGCGGCGACACGATCGACCCGCGCGAGGTCTCCTCCCACCTCGAGGGCCTTGGCGCCTCCGAGGCGATCGCCTGGGCGCTCGAGACGTTCAACCCCCGGCTGCGGTTCGCCGCGTCCTTTCAAAAGACGAGCTCGGTGACCGTCGACATCGTCAGCCAGCTGACCGGCGACGACGCCTCGCTCGGAAAGCCCAACTTCTTCTACCTCGACACCGACGTCCTGTTCGACGAGACCTACATGACCCGCGACGCGCTCTCGGCCCGCTACGGAATCACGTTCGAGCGCTTCTCCGGGATCAGCCTCGAGGAGCAGTCGCAGCTCTACGGCGACGAGCTCTGGGCCCGCCAGCCCGATGCTTGCTGCGGGATCCGCAAGGTCGAGCCGATGCAGACGGCGCTCACCGGAATCGACTGCTGGGTGTCGGGGATCCGCCGCGAGGACTCCCAGACGAGGGCCGGTGCCGCCAAGTTCGGATGGGACAAGCGCTTCGGCCTCTGGAAGCTGAACCCACTCGCGGATTGGACCGAGGCGGAGGTCTGGGACTACATCAACGAACGCGAAATCCCCTATAACCCACTTCACGACGCAGGCTTCCCGTCGATCGGTTGCACCCATTGCACCCGCCCGCCGGGGGCCAACGGGAACTCCCGCTCCGGACGCTGGGCCGACGCCCACAAGACCGAGTGCGGCCTCCACGGCTGACCCGAATGGCGCTCCACCTGTAGCTTTCGCGTCCGCCCACGCCCCAACTTGATTTCGATTCGATTCCTTCCTACCCCCATTTGACGAGGAGCCCAGACACTCATGAGCGATAAGTCCCTGACCCTGTCCGCCCGCCAGACCGCCGACTTCGAGCTGCTCGCCAACGACGGCTTCGCCCCCCTGAAGGGATTCATGGGCTCCGACGATTGGCTCTCGAGCGTCGAGAACATGACGCTCGCCGGCGGAGACGAGGTCTGGCCCATCCCGGTCACCCTCGCGACCGACCTCGACGTCAGCGAGGGCGACGTCGTAGCCCTCAGCGCCGACAACGGCAAGGCACTCGGCCGGATCCGGGTCAGCGAGGTCTTCGAGCGCGACGTCGAGAAGGAGTGCGAACACGTCTACCGCACCACCGACGACGCCCACCCCGGAGTTGCCGCCACCAAGGAGGAGGGCAACCGCTGTATCGCCGGCGAGATCGAGGCCGACGCGGCTCCCGATCACGAGGAGGCGTTCATGCGCCGCTACTTCACCCCGGCCGAGTCGCGCAAGGAGTTTGCCGACCGCGGCTGGAAGCGCATCGTCGCCTTCCAGACCCGCAACCCGATCCATCGCGCGCACGAGTACCTGACGAAGGCGGCGCTCGAGGTCTGCGACGGCCTCTTCCTGCACCCGCTGATCGGCGAGACCAAGAGCGGCGACATCCCCGCCGACGTACGGATGAAGTGTTACGAGGTCCTGATGGAGAACTACTACCCCAACGACCGGGTGGTTCTCGGCGTCAACCCGGCGGCGATGCGTTACGCGGGCCCCCGCGAGGCGATTTTCCACGCGGTCGTCCGTCGCAACTACGGCGCCACGCATTTCATCGTCGGCCGCGATCACGCGGGCGTCGGCGACTACTACGGCACCTACGACGCTCAGCAGATCTTCGACGAGGTGGACATCGACAAGCTCGGTATCCGCCCGCTGATGTTCGAGCACACGTTCTGGTGCTACAAGTGCGAGGGCCTCGGCTCACACAAGACCTGCCCCCACACGCCCGAGGACCGTCTGTTCCTCAGCGGCACCAAGGTCCGCGAGATGCTCGAGAACGGTGAGACGCCGCCCGAGGAGTTCACCCGCCACGAGGTCGCAGCGATCCTGATCGACGCCTACAAGGACATGTAGTCCGGGTCGTCACGAGCCTTCACCAACCACTGAGACAACAAGGAGACACAGCTACTCATGTCAGGACACACGGGATTCACCCTCTGGATGACCGGCCTCTCAGGCTCCGGCAAGTCGACGATCACCGAGGTGCTCATCGACGAGTTCGACGAGCGCGGGCTGCCGCTCGAGGTACTCGACGGCGACGTCGTCCGTGAGCACCTCTCGAAGGGCCTCGGGTTCTCGAAGGAGGACCGCGACACGAACATCGACCGGATCGCCTTCGTCGCCGACCTGCTCTCCCGCAACGGCGTCCCGGTGATCACCGCCGCGATTTCCCCCTACCGCGACACTCGTGACGCGGCTCGTGCGATGCACGAGGCGAACAGCACGTTCGTCGAGGTCTACGTGGCCACCTCGCTCGAGGACTGCGAGGAGCGCGACACCAAGGGCCTCTACGCCAAGGCGCGCTCCGGTGAGATCAAGGAGTTCACCGGCATCTCCGACCCCTACGAGGAGCCGCTGAACCCGGAGATCCGGATCGAGACCGCAGGCAAGACCCCCGAGGACAACGCCGCCGAGATCCTGGCGTACCTCGAGGCAGAGGAACTGATCCCAAAGGCCTAACCGAGCGCAGCCAGGCGGCGGATCGTTCCCTCGCGGTCCTTGCCGAAGACGATCGCGATGATCGAATCGGCACCCGCGTCGGCGAACCGCCCTACCCGAGACTCGAGGTCGGCCGGGGCGCAGGCGACGCCGCACATGTCGATCACCTCGTCGGTGAGTGCCATCGCGGAACCGATCCGGTCGCCGGCGAGGAACTTGTCTTGGACCTCATTCGCCTCGTCGGCGAGGCCGTTGGCGGCCAGCAGGTCGACGTAGAAGTTCTTGCCCTTCGCCCCCATGCCGCCGAGGTAGAAGGCGATCAGCGGGCGGAGGGCGTTGCGGGCCTCGTGGATGTCCTCGTCGACGGCAACCGGCACGGTCGGGGCGATGTCGATATCGCTGCGGTCGCGGCCCGCCCTCGCGAGGCCGGCGTCGAGCGAGTCGATCAGGCCGGCGCCGTCGCCGGGGTCGAAGAAGGCGGGGATCCAGCCGTCGGCGATCTCCCCGGTCAACTCCACCGACTTCGGCCCGATCGCGCCGATGTAGATCGGCAGGTGCTCCTGCGGCGGCTTCGCCATCAGCTTCAGCGGCTTGCCGAGGCCCATTCCCTCGCTCGTCGGGATCTGGAAGTTCCGTCCCTCGTGGACGACCGGCTCCCGGGCCCACGCCATCCGCACGATTTCGACGTACTCGCGGATCCGACCGAGCTGGCGCTCGAACGGAACCCCGTACCACCCCTCCGACACCTGCGGCCCCGAGACCCCGAGACCGAGGCGCATGCGGCCGCCCGAGATCGTGTCGATCGAGGCCGCGGCCATCGCCGCCGCGGTCGGCTGGCGCGCCGGGATCTGCATCAGCCCCGATCCGACGCCGATCCGCTCGGTCCGGTCGGCCAGAACCGAGAGCACCGAGACCACGTCCTGCCCCCACGCCTCGGAGACCCAGATGCAGTCGATCCCCGCCTCGTCGGCAGCGAGGGCGAGTGCCACCTGTTCCTCGAACGAGTACCAGGGCCAGTAGAGAGCCGAGAGCTGAATCTTCATACCGGAGTCCTATCCGATCGCCGGGGGAGCCGCTTCCGGCGGGTAGCGGTCAGACTTCCAGTCGATGTCCACCGGAGCCCCGGAGCAGGTCAGCCTCACCTACCGATTCGTGATGGCCACGTTCACGCCCTTCGTGAGGTGGTGGGGTCGACTCGAGGTCATCGGAGCCGAGCACATGCCGATGGGCGGCCCGACGCTGATCGTCGGCAACCACGACAGCAACTGGGATCCGGTTGCGATCGGTAATGCCGGGCGAAGGCGGCGACAGATCCGCGCCCTGGCGAAGGTGAGTCTGTGGAGGATCAGGCCGCTGGCGAAGTTGCTCGACTCGATGGGACATATTCCGATCAAGCGCGGCGCCAGCGACGCGGGCGCGCTCGACGCCGCCGCCGCCTCCCTGCGCGCCGGTCAATGCATCGGGGTCTTTCTGGAGGGCACGATCTCGAGGGGGAAGAAGCTGAGGGCACGCAGCGGCGCCGGGCGCCTCGCCCAGCAGGTACCCGAGGTACAGGTGGTCTGTGTAGCCATCAGCGGCACCGTCGACATCCTCCGCTTCCCGAAGCGCCCGCGCATCAGGGTCGAGTTCTTCGATCCCGAGACCGGCCAGCCAACGCCCGGCGAAGACCCCGGCGAGATCTCGGCCCGCCTCCTCAACGAGATCCGAGCACGGGCCCCCATCGCAAAGGCGGGCCGCCGGCCCTGAACGCCGAGGGGCGGGCGGGGGCGGGGCTCATCAGGGGCAACTCGCTTCGCTCGTGCTCGAGTCCCTGCTGAACCCCGCCCCCGCCCGTCCCTCCAACTACGGCTTGGCCGGCACCTGAGGATCGCCGAGGCCGTAGGTGTCGTAGTCGCCCCACTTGGAGAAGGTCTTGTGGGTCGGGCCGTGGAAATCCGACGATGCCGTCGGAACCAGCCCGAACTCCTCGCAGAGCTCGAGGCAGTGCCGCGTCTGCTCCTCGGTGTGGGGCGGGTAGAAGGTCTCAATGCCGTCGAGGCCGACGTCGCGGACGAGACTCTCGACGAGGTCGCGCACCTGAACGGGGTCCTTGACGTCCCAGTAGGGATGGGCGACCACGGCGACCCCGCCCGCCTCGTGGATCAGTTCGACCGCCTGCTCGGCGCTCGGCCAGCTCCGCGACACGAACGCCTTGGCGCCCGGCACCAGATACTCCTCGAAGAAGGGGCCGAGATCGGGACCGGCACCGGCGGCCTTGGCGATGTGCGGGCGCCCGATCGCGTCCGCCGCCCCGGCCTTGGCGACGGCCCCCTCGAAGCTGACGTCGACGCCGTGTTCGTTCAGCTTGGCGATGATCTGCTTCGCCCGCTCGACCCGCTCCTGCTGAGCGCGATCACAGGCCGGCTGAATCTTGTCCAGGTCGATCCAGTAGCCGCAGATGTGGAGATCCTCGGAGTACTTGTGGACGCAGGACATCTCGGTCGCCGGGACGTTCTCGATTCCAAGCTCGGCGGCGACCCGGTTCGCCTCCTCGACCCCGGCGACGCCGTCGTGGTCGGTCAATGCCATCACCGTGACCCCTGCCTCGGCGGCGGAGCGGACGACGTCGGCGGGCTCGAGCTGACCGTCGGAGACGGTCGAATGTGACTGAAGATCGATCATGTCTGCCATTCTTACCTATCCTGGTCAAGAAAGCCCGGCCATCCCCAACACATGCGCATCTCAGCAAAAGCCGATTACGCGGTGCGAGCAACGCTCGAGCTCGCGTCGTCCCCCGACGGGAAGCCGATCAAGGGCACCAGACTCTCAGAGGCCCAGGAGATCCCGCTGCAGTTCCTCGAGCACATCCTCCTGGACCTCAAGCATGCCGGCCTGGTCAGGACGAAGCGCGGCGCCCACGGCGGCTACTGGCTGGCCGAGGACCCGGCGAAGGTCTCCGTGGCCGACGTGATTCGGGCGGTCGAGGGACCCCTCGCCAACATCCAGGATCTGCCCCCCGAGGAGACCAACTACCTCGGTGCCGCTGAACGCCTGCGCGACGTCTGGATCGCGGTCAGGCAGAACCTGCGCGACGTTCTGGAAAACGTGACCCTCGAGGAACTGGCGAGCGGCAGGCTCCCTCCCGCCGTCAGCGCCCTCATCGACGAACCGGAGGCCTGGGTGGCTCGTGAGACGGGCACCCACGACGTGGTGAGTTGAGCCTCGATTCCGATAGGATTCCGAACCCGAATCCTTACTGATTCGGTCGAGAAGGTCGACAAGGAGATGGTCGACTAGGCAAACCGAATCGGTCGCGCCCGGCCGGATAGCCCTCAGGGCACCCACACCCGCACCCAACACTGCTCTGCATTCATGGATCCCGCGATCGTCGCATTCGGATTTGGCATCGGCCTGCTGGTCGGGATGACCGGCATGGGCGGCGCGTCCCTGATGACGCCGCTGCTGATCCTGATCTTCGGCGTGCAGCCGGTCACCGCGATCGGCACCGACATCTTCTACGCCGCCGTGACCAAGACCTTCGGCGGCGTCCAGCACCTGCGGGCCGGCACAGTCCACAAGGGCCTCGCGTTCTGGATGGCGGTCGGCAGCGTCCCGGCCGCCCTCGGCGGCGTCGCCGTGATCGCCTACCTGCAGGACACCGTCGGCGAGGACAAGCTCGACGGGATCATCTTCGGCATCCTCGGCGCAACCCTGCTCGTCGTCGGTATCTCGACGGCGCTGCGGACGATCTTCATCCCCGACGTGATCAAGGAGCGCTACGCGCTCCACCTCCAGCGCCGTCACATCATCGCCGCGATCGCGACCGGCGTCACCACCGGCTTCGTGATCGGGCTGACGTCGGCCGGGTCGGGAACCCTGATCGCGATCATCCTGATCGCCGTCTTCCGCCTCACCCCGCAGCGGGTGGTCGGGACCGACATCTTCCACGCGGCGGTGCTGCTCTGGGCCGCGGGCATCGCTCATTGGGCGACCGGCAACGTCGACTTCGGCCTCGCCGGGAACATCCTGATCGGCTCGATTCCGGGCGTCCTGATCGGCGGCAGGCTCGCGTTCAAGAGCGGCAAGAACCTGCTGCGCGGGCTCCTTTCGGTGGTCCTGATCGCCTCGGGCATCGCCCTGATCACCAAGGGCGACGGCTCGGTCGTCGTGGTCACCGCGGCATTCATCTCGCTGCTCTTCGGGATCGTCTTCACCTACGTTCTGCGCCGCGAGGTCAAGCTCCCCCACGGCGAGGGAGTCCGCGCCTGGAAGCTGGTCAGCTTCCCCTGGTCGCGCCCCGAGCACGCCAAGGCGATCGCGGAGAAGAACAACGCCGACGCGAAGTCCGACGGCGAGAAGCCCAAGGACGACCGCGGCCCCAAGACCCCGGCCTGAGAGCCAACCCCTCGATCCATCGTCCCGCCGCCCTCAAGTAGGCTCCGCCGCCATGGACTTCACCTACGGATCACGCCTCGATGAGCTGCTCGAACGGGTGCGCTCGTTCATGGACGAGAACGTCTACCCGGTCGAGGCCGAGGCGATGCAGGCTCTCGACGACGAGGTCAAGCCCGGAGTCGCCTACCCCGAGATCATCGTCGGCATCCGCGAGAAGGCCCGCGCCGAGGGGCTCTGGAACATGTTCATGCCCGGCGACGAGCACGGCACCGGCCTGACCAACTGGGAGTACGGGCTGCTGTGCGAGGAGATGGGTCGCAGCCCCGTCGTCGCGCCGATGGCCTTCAACTGCGCCGCGCCCGACACCGGCAACACCGAGATCATCGCCGAGCACGGCTCAGATGAACAGAAGCAGCGGTGGCTGGAGCCGCTGCTCAACGGCGACATCCGCTCGTGCTTTTCGATGACCGAGCCCGAGGTCGCCGGCTCCGACCCGACGACCCTGCAGACCCGCGCCGAATTGACGGACGGTGAGTGGGTGATCAACGGCCACAAGTGGTTCACCTCCGGCGCGGTCGGCGCCGAGGTCGCCATCGCGATGGTCGTCACCGACCCGGATGCGGCTCCGTATGCGCGGGCGAGCATGATCCTCGTCCCGATCGACAACCCCGGCTTCGACCTGGTCCGCGCCGTCTCGGTGATGGGCCACGACAAGGGTCCCGGCCACTGCGAGATCCGCTACGCCGACTGCCGCGTCCCCGAGACCAACCTGCTCGGCCCGCGCGGCGCCGGGTTCGCGATCGCCCAGGACCGGCTCGGCCCCGGCCGGATCCACCACTGCATGCGCGCGATCGGAACCTGCGAGCGGGCGATCGAGCTGATGTGCAGGCGCGCGAACGAGCGCGAGGCCTTCGGCGGGAAGCTGGCCGACAAGCAGTTCATCCAGGACTTCATCGCCAAGAGCCGGATGGAGACCGAGCAGGCGCGCCTGCTCACCCTCAAGGCGGCCTGGAAGATGGACACCGAGGGCAAGCGCGAGGCCCGTCGGGAGATCTCGATGATCAAGGTCGTCGCCGCCAACGTCGTCATGGACGTCCTCGACCGGGCGATCCAGGTCCACGGCGCACTCGGGATGTCCGACGACACCCCGCTCGCCGCGATGTGGCGCTACAGCCGCATGCTCAAGGTGGCCGACGGACCCGACGAGGTCCACAAGATGGTCATCGCCCGGCGTGAGCTGAATCGCTTCAGCTGAGCCGGTTCACGTCAGCCCCCGCTTCCCGCTAGTTTGTGCCGATGGTCTCATTCCGGTGGCTCTCGCTCCCGTTGGCCGTGCTTGCCTCGCTGGTGGTGGCGTCCGGCGCCGGCGCCGATCAGCGTTACGCGGCTCCGGGGGGTGGGTTCGGGCCCGCGTGCCCTCAGCTGACTCCCTGCAACATCGAGGTCGCGATCGAGGGGGCAGGCAACGGCGACGAGGTCATCGTCGAGCCCGGGGTGCTGGCTGCGGGGGCCAACGAAATCGATGCGACGGCGACGAACCTGCTGATTCATGGACCCGCCACCGGGCCCAAGCCCGAGATCACCTCGTCGGCGTTGACGGCGTTGAGGGCGGACGGCTCAAACACCGTAATCCGGAACCTGAAACTGACTCACACGGCTCCCGGGGGGATGACCAGCGGATTGCTCTTGGACGGCACCACGGCCGAGCAGATGGAAGTGAATTCATCGTCGACGTTCGGATGTGGGCTCGCGGGTGGAGCGACCATCCGCGACAGCATCTGCGTCAGCACCGGGACCAATGCAGGTGCGCTGGCGGTAATCGGGTTCCTTCCATCAATTGGGTACGCCAGGAACGTAACGGCAATAGCGACCGGATCCGGTTCGTATGGGGCCCTCGTCTACGCCGCGGTCGCGGGGGTCACCGAACTCGATGCACGCAACGTGATCGCGCAGGGACTTCCGGATGTCGGGACCATCACAAACACGGGTACCTCGACCGCAAAGGCGACGATGAGCTTTTCGGACTACGTGACAAGTCAGGCGACCGGAACTGGAACGAGCGTCATTACCCCCGCCGGAACTGCAACCAACATCCTGGCGATCCCGCTCTTCGTCAACCCCGTGCTCGGCGACTATCACCAGGCCGCCGGCTCGCCGACGATCGATGCCGGCGCCACCGACGCCAGAACCGGCACGCTCGACATCGACGGCGGAGCGCGCGTGCAGGGCACCTCAATCGACATCGGTGCCGACGAGCTCACACCACCGCCACCTCCACCGGCCGACTCCACTCCCCCCGAGACCACGATTTCGAGCGGTCCCGCCAAGAAGACCAAGTCGAAGAAGGCGAAGTTCATCTTCAGCGCCGACGAGGCCGCGACCTTCACCTGCAAGCTCGATCGGGGTGACTTCAAGCCCTGCACCTCACCGACCAAGTACAAGAAGCTGAAGAAGGGCAAGCACAAGTTCTCGGTTACGGCCACCGACGCGGCCACCAACATCGACTCGACATCCGCGACCTACAAGTGGACGGTCAAGAAGAAGTCGAAGAAGAAGCACGGCTAGGGGCAATCGCCAGCTCGGCAGCGAACTCTCCCCACCGGTCAGGTCGGGTGGCAGATTTTGCCTCTCCCTGCGTATGTTCCTGCCATCGGGCGGCCGTATCGGCGGCCTCACGGGCCGCGGCGCACACGTGGAGCCCTCAAACCCCCTCCCAGCAGTGAGAGCGTCACGCCTTCCGAACAATCCCCTCGGGAGGCCACGCCAGACGGCGGCCGTTACGAACCCAACCGATCGACTGCCTCGTCGGCGGCCTCGGCGAGCCGGCCGACGTTCTTGCCGAACTCCTCGAAGCCGTCCTCCGGCTTGCCGTATTGACCCTTCGCATAGCGGGAGTAGACGCCCTCGAGGATGATCGCCAGCTTCCAGTAGCCGAGGGCGACGAAGAAGTCGATCCGGCTGAGGTCCCTGCCGGACCGCTGCGCGTACCTGGCCCTGACGTCGTCGCGCGAGGGAAACCCCGGCGCCATCGTCGCCGGCTCGAAGAGCGGCAGGAGAGTGTCCCCCTCCTCGCCCCAGTAGACGAGCAGCAGGCCGACGTCGGCGAGCGGGTCCCCAAGCGTGCAGAGCTCCCAGTCGACGACCGCGGCGACCTCGCCGGAGTCGCTGAGAATCATGTTGTCGAGGCGGTAGTCGCCGTGGACCAGGGTCGCGGGGCCCTGCTCGGGGATCCGCTCCGACAGGCGGTCATGGACCCGCTCGACCAGCGGGACCTCGCGAGTCTTCGATCCCTCCCACTGCTTCCCCCAGCGACGGAGCTGACGGGCGACGTAGTCCTCCTTCTTGCCGAGCTCTCCGAGGCCGACATCGTCGGGGATCTGAGCGTGGATCTCGACCAGCGTGTCGACGACGCGCTCACCGATCGCCCTCCGCTCGGGCTCGGGGAACCTCTCGGCGTCATCGCGCAACCGCAGGATCGGACCCTCGACGAACTCCATCACGTAGAAGGGAGCGCCGTTGACCGTTTCGTCGGTGCAGTAGCCGGCGATCGGTGCGACCGGGACCGGCGTGTCGGCCAGCGCCGAGACGACCCGGTGCTCGCGGCCCATGTCGTGGGCGGAGCCGAGGGCCTTGCCGAGCGGCGGCCGCCGGAACGCCCAGGCGTTGCCCAACGTGTCGGTCACGCGATAGGTCAGGTTGGAGCGGCCGCCGGCGATGCGGTCGTAGGAGAAGGGTCCGGTCGCGCCCTCGACCTTGGCCTCGAACCAGGCGCCGACCCGCTCGACGTCGATCCCCTCCGGGTTCTCGCTCTCCCGCTCCACGGCGTGCAGCCTATTGCCGTCGGCGGGTTGATATGAGTGACCCATGGCGGAACGCGAATTTCACGGTCTGCTGGTCGACTTCGGCGGGGTTCTGACGACCAACATCTGGACGAGCTTCGACCTCTTCTGCGAGAGCGAGGGCCTCGAGCGCGGCACCGTTCTGAAGATGTTCCGAGCCGACGGCGAGGCGCTGGCCCTGCTGCGCTCACTGGAGCGTGGAGCCGTCACCGACGAGGAGTTCGAGCGGGATTTCGGGGAGCTGCTGGGCGTCGACCCACCCGGGCTGATCGAACGCCTCTTCGCCGGCCTGTCGCCTGAGCAGGCGATGATCGACGCGGTCTCCGCCGTGCGCTCCTCCGGGATCAGAACCGGGTTGATCTCCAACTCCTGGGGAACCGGGATCTACGAACGGGCCCCGATGGCGATCTTCGATGCGACGGTGATCTCCGGCGACGTCGGCCTTCACAAGCCCGATCCGGCCATCTACGAGCTCGGGGCCGAGCGCATCGGGGTCTCGCCGGCGAACTGCCTGTTCATCGACGACCTGCGCGAGAACGTCGCCGGGGCCGAGGTGGTCGGGATGACGGCCCTGCTTCATCGCGAGCCGGCGGAGACGATCGCCGAGCTCGAGCGGCTGCTCGGGCTGGAGCTGGCCGCCACCGGCAGCTAGCGAATCGCGAACCGCTCAGAGCAACTTCTCTTCGATCACCGTGCGGAGCTGAGGCTCGCGCCATCGACCGGTCGCCTGCTCGATCCTGATCCCGACCTCGCCGTCGGCGATCTCGAGCGTCCCGATCTGGTTGCGGAACCGCGGACGTGTCGTCATCCGCCAGCTCAATCGCGGCGGCCTGACGTCCGCGGCCGCGGCGAGCAACCTGCCCAGCTTTGCGGCGATCCAGGTGTGTCCGAGGCTGAGCACCAAGCGCTCGCTCAGCTGCAGCTCCTTTCGGAGGCCGGAGCAGACAACATGCCAGACCCTCGTGTGGAAGGTTGGGGACTCGGCGGGCAATCCGACCTCGGAGACGAAGCAGTGGTGGACGTCCCCGCCGAACAAGACCAGCGAGTCGGGTGGGTCACGGCGGTCGCCCGAGGCGATCTCGATCACCAGCTGCTCCATCTCCCGGTATGAGCGCTGGAAGCACGCCCAGTGATCGAGGTTGGCAGCGATCCTGACTCGCTCGCCGAGCGGCTTGAACCGCCTGCCCCAGGCGCCCTCGCCGATCGCCTCCGACCATGCCTCGACGTCGTGCATCCCGTACGGGAGCAGGAAGGGCAGCGAACTGGCCAGGAGCAGATGCGGGCGGCCGGCAGCGGCCTTGTCCTTGACCCATTCCCACTCCTCGGTGCTGATGATCCGTCGCGAACCCTCCTCGAGCTGCCGGCCGGCGCGGGAGTCGACGCAGACCAACCGGGCCGGGCCCAGATCACTGCAGAAGCTGAATCGCGAGTGTCCCTCCTGGCTCTCCGCGCGCTTGGCGAGGTCGCGAACGACCTCGCTGCCGTCCTCGCCGGCGCGGAGGCGCCCGAAGGCCTCGTCCTCCTTCAGCTCCGCCGGCGAGAGGTTGCCGAGGTGCTGGTAGATCCAGTAGGCCATCAAGCCCCCGATGACCCGCCCCTCGTACCAGTCGGTCTGCCGCTTCTCCTCCAGCCACGCCTGCGACGTCTTCCACTTGTCGTTGATCTCGTGGTCGTCGAAGATCATCGACGTCGGCAGGGTCGAGAGCATCCAGCGGACCACCGGGTAGGTCCAGATGTCGCGGTAACCGACGGTGTACTCCTCGAAATCCTCGAGCACCTCCACCGGACCGTTCTGATGAACCTCTCGCGGGGCAACGATCTCGCGGACGTTCTTCGGTGGCTGGTCAGCGTAGAGCTGATCGCCGAGCATCATCATCGCGTCCGGCCAGAGCGCCGCCGGTTGTCGCAACATCCGCAGGGCGTACGTGTGTAGGGCGTCGATCCCGCGGCCCTTGGGATGCCACCAGCGCTGAAAGGTATGTGGGGGCCGATGCGGAGCCGACGTACGGCAGGAGCCGAACAGGAGCCGCAGATCGCCGTCGGCTGAGATCGGCCTGATGCATGGGTGGGGGAACTCGTAGCCCTCCGGCGGCCAGGCGCATTCGCCGTCGAGGTTCACCTCGTAGGGGTGAGGCTCTCCTGCGTCGAGACCCTCGATCGTGACCAGCGCGTAGTGGTGGTCCTCCACCTCGAAGGTCGAAGCCGTCGCGCCGAGGATCTCGACCTCGCAAGGCTCATCGGTCTCGACCCAGACGGTCGCCTGGGTTTCGCCGACGTAGCGCAACATTGGGCCGACGATCACTTCTGCCATCACACCCACAATGCCCGATTCGAGCGGCTTTTATTCAGACCCGGCTCCGGAACACGCCGGCTCCCGACGCAACAGCCCCCCGAGGCTGAAGGAGGCGTGGACCTCGATCGTCTGCGGACCCACCCCGGCAGGGACCGTCAGAGTCGTCGAGTGATCATCGGCGGGCTCGAGGCATCCTTGCCCGCTCACGATCTCGAGATACGGCGAGTAGCGCATCCTGATCAGGTACCTGCCGGGGCCGGGAACCGAGAGGCTGAACGAGTCCGGACCGACGGAATCGAGCGGCACGGCCTGGTCGTCGGGAGGCTCGACCTCCCACAGCGTCCAGTTCTCGTTCGCCCAGATGCGGTTGAGGTATTCGAGCGAGCCGCCCTCGACGAGCGCAGCCTCGTCGAGGGCGAGGTAGTCGAGGTGTGCGTCCGGAACGGCCACGTAGTCGACCCCGTGCTCGCGCAACCAGGTCGCGTAGGCGGCGCCGGTCAGGTTGCCGTCGGTGAAGCGGTCGAAGTCGTCGGATTCGAGCTGACGCAGCCAGCCGCGGGCGAGCGGGATCCGCTCGCCGACGTAAACCGATTCCCAACGACTCCTGGTCGGCGGGATCTCGACCCGGATCGGGGATCCGCCCGCCAGCTCCTCGAGCTCGGCGACGAGCGGCTCGTAGAAGGCCCGCTCGGTGGCCGGGTCGCCTACGGCGGCGGCGACGTCCCGAACGGTCGCAGTCCACTGCCACCAGAGCAGCGGGGCCGCGATCAGGAGCAGGGCGATCGGGCGGCGGCCGAACAGTGCGAGGGCCATGACAGGGCCTGCGAACGTGGCTCCGAGCCGGATCGCGTTGCCCCCGAACGGGGTTGTCAGCACGAACGCGGCGACCGCAACCAGCGCGTAGAGGACGATCCCACAGCGAAGCGTCGTCTCCCCCACCGGCAGGAGGACGAAACAGACCGCGCAGACGACTGGGATCCAGATGAACGAGTCTGAGGTGAACGGTTGGTAGCCGGGGGTCGGGAAGGCGAGCGTCAGGCCGATGGTGGCGACCGCGGCCGCGGCGATCGTGACCCATGCGGCCCGGGTCAGCGCGGCTCGCGACGGGGCCGCGACCGGCTGCAGGCGCGAGGCGATGAGCACAGCACCGGCCGCCAGGGCGGTGAACAGCCCGGCGACCGGACTGGCCAGCGCCGCGGCGACGGCGGCAAGGCCCGCGAGTGCTGGGCGGCGTCGCTGCAGCGCCAGGACCGCGGCCAGGCCGAAGGCCAATCCGAGCGCGAAGGTGATCCGCCCTCCGAAGAGCGCAACCGTCGAGCCGAGGCCGAACCAGAGTGCGCCGACCCAGGCCCGCGAACCGTAGGCCCGAACCGCGATCGCCGCGAAGGTCGCGGCGGCGCTCACGGCGCAGATCGCCCCCAGGAGCGCCGGGCCGAGCAGGGCTCCAAGCGGCGGGTAGAGCAGGCCGTAGCCGGGGACGAGGTGGCCGCTGTACCAGGCGTCGTTGTAGACCACCCAGCCGTGCCGGTCCCAGAGATCCGCTCTGAAGGTCTGCGCGGCCAGGTCCAGCGTCTGCGGCTGCCAGGCCAGATAGACGATGCTCAGGGCGGTCGAGAGGGCCGCTGCGAGCAGGATGACCCCCGCTTGACGATCGCCGTTGGGCCGGCTTCGCGCGGCTGCCCGCACCGGGGACCTAGCCGTTGGCGTACTCGAGCCGGATCTGCTTGCCCTTCAGCTTGGTGCCGTCGAGCCGGTCGAGGGCCTTCTCCGCCTGATCGCCGTCGAGATCGACGAACGTGAATCGCTCGAGCACCCTGACGTCGTGGATCGAACCCTCGGGGATGACCGCACCCTCGCTCAGGGCCCAGCGGATGTCCTCCTCCTCGATCCCGCTGCGGGAACCGCGGTTGATGAAGAGCTTCACGTGGCCGTTGGTCTCGACCGCCTCGGCCGACCGCGGGCTCGGCATCAGCCTCGGCCACCGCGGGATCGGCGACCGCGGGCTCGGGCTCGGGGAGACCGGTGATGGGCTCCTCGTCGACGACGGGCTCGGGCTCCGGGAGGCCCGTCACCGGGGGCTCGGCGTCCTCGGCTACGGCGGTGTCCCACTCCACGGGGACCGGCGTCGAATCCTTGCCGCTTCCCCTGCGACCGTGTCGGCGCTTCGGGCGCGGGGCGTGGTCGAGGCGCTCCTCGGGCGGCTCCCACTCCCCGATCGATGTCTTCACGTCGCGCTCGATCTGCTCGATCTCGCCGCGCTCCTTGGGAGTGACGAAGGTGATCGCACGACCGGTTCGGCCGACGCGACCGGTTCGGCCGATCCGGTGCACGTAGATCTCGCTGTTGTTGGGCAGGTCGAAGTTGATCACGTGTGTGACGTGCTCGATGTCGAGACCGCGAGCGGCGACGTCGGTCGCCACCAGCAGCGGCGACTTGTGCTCCTTGAAGGAGATCATCACCCCGTCGCGCTGGCCCTGGCTCATATCGCCGTGAAGCGCCTTGGCCTGGATGCCGCGGTCGCGCAGCGTCCGGTCGAGCCTCGCCGTGCCGATCTTGGTTCGGCAGAAGACGATGGCCTGCTCGGGCTCCTCGGCCTTCAGCACCTCGATCAGGCGGTTGGTCTTCTCCTTCGCCTCCACCTCGACGAAGGCCTGCTCGATCGCGTCCACGGTCAGCTTCTTCGGCGTGATCGAGATCGTCACCGGGTCGTACATGTACGTCTCGGCCAGGCGGGCGATCGGCGGCGGCATGGTCGCGCTGAACAGCATGGTCTGCCGACCGCTGGGACACATCCGGAGGATTCGCTCGACGTCCTCGATGAAGCCGAGATCCAACATCTCGTCGGCCTCGTCCAGAACCACGTACCTGGTGCCGGTCAGGATCAGGGCGCCGCGCGAGATCAGGTCCTTCATCCGACCGACCGTGGCGACGATGACGTGGGCCTTCGAGCGAACCCTCGCAGCCTGATCACGTACCGAGGTGCCGCCGAATACCGCAACAACGTTGATATCGAGGTGCTCGGCGTAGGAGCGCAGGGCCTGGGTGACCTGGATGCAGAGCTCTCGGGTCGGCGTCAGCACGATCGCCTGGGTCTCGTCGCTGCCCGAGTCGAGGTACTGCAGCAGCGGCAGCCCGAATGCGGCGGTCTTGCCGGTACCGGTCTGCGCCTGGCCGATCATGTCCTGGCCCCCGAGCAGGACCGGGATCGCCTGCTCCTGGATCGGTGAGGGCTCCTCGTAGCCGAGCTCATCGAGCGCGGTCAGGATGTCCTCCTTGAGGCCGAGGTCGCGGAAGCTGGTCACTGCGAGGGGTCCAACAAGAGCTTGCCCTGAGTCGCGCGTCCCTGCAGGGCACGATGCGCCTCGGCGACGCCAGAAAGTCCGTATCGACCACCAATCACAACCTCGAGTTTGCCTGATGCGACAGCTTCGAGCAGTTCGGTGATCCCCCGCTCGAGCAGATCGGGGCGCTGAAGCAGGTGCACGAGCCAGAAACCGACCACCGCGCGACTGGTCCGCATGAGCCTCTGCGACATCACCTGATTCGGTTCGCGTGAAGCGATCCCGAACGTGACCAACCGTCCGAACGGGGCGAGAATCGACAGGCACGAGTCGAATGCGGCGCCGCCCGACATCTCCAGAACGACGTCGACCTGCTTGCCGTCGTTCGCCTCGAGGATCGCCGCGGCGAGGTCCTCGGAGCGGGAATCGACGGTGGCGTCGGCACCGAGCCGCTCGGCGAGCTCACGCTTCTCCGCGGTGGAGGCGAGCGCGATCACGCGGCCCGCTCCCATCCGCTTGGCCAGCTGTACGGCGAGGGTGCCGGTGCCGCCGCCGGCCGCCTGGACGACGACGCTCTCCCCGCGCTCGAGGCGACCGCTGATCCGCAGCAGGGTCCAGGCGGTCAGGCCCTGAAGGAGGACCCCCGCGGCCTGGTCGTCGGAGACATCGTCGGGAATCGGAACCAGGGTGGAGCGGTGTACGGCGACCTTCTCGGCGTAGCCCCCGTTCATCAGCATCGCGGCGACCCTTCGGCCGTCGGGGGTGCGGCCGCTGATCTCGCCGCCGGGGATCAGCGGCAGCTCGGCCTTTGCCAGGTAATCGTTCTCGCGCTGGTGGGTATCGGCGAAGTTCATCCCCGCACGGGCGACCTCGACGATCACCTCGTCCGGACCGGCCTCCGGATCGGGCAGTTCGACGACCTCGAGGACCTCTGGTCCACCGAATTCATGAATTTGTACGGCACGCATGAACGGAGGAGTCTTACGGCTTCGACCCTCTTCTGCCGTGCGGCGTGCGGCCGACAGTCCGTCGTCCCGCTCTTGAAATCGACAGCAGCCGGTCGGCCTGAACCCGCCTGAGGGTCGTCGCCCTGCCGACCGGCCAGTGGATGCTCACCCGCCGCGCGATCCTTGATTTGCCGAGTCCGAAATAGAGCCGGTAGTGACCCTGCGAGTGACGCGCATCGTCGTTCTGGCCCACCCACTGGGTGATCCGCCGGACCCTCGCGGCAGAGCCGCCGCCTCCGGGCGGGCCGGGAGTCACGACCACCTTTGCTCCGATCGCCTCCCGATTGGTGGCCGGGCCGGTGAGATCGATCTCCAACCAACCGCCCCCCCTGGTCAGGTTGCGCCGGCGAACGATCCTGCTCCTCGGTGAGAATTCACGGCTCGAGGTCGCGATCAGCGGATCCCGCCGGCCGTCGTTGTCGAAGTCCATCCAGTTCACGATCGCGTAGCCGGCCCTGGGCTGCCGAAGGACCCCGGTGGCGCTATAGCGGCCCGCTCGCGGATCCCAGCGGTAGAGACCCTGCGGGACGAGGCTGACGTCAAGCCAGCCATCGTTGTCGTAATCCACGAACGATGCCGCCGCCGCCGCGCGTTGCGGCAGTCCCAGCCGCGACCGGACGGGACGCAGGCGACCGCCGCGATTCGCCAGCAGCTGGACGTGCCGCTGGTTGGTAACCAGGACGTCCAGCGTCCCGGAGTTGTCGTAGTCCCCGAGCGCGATCTGGCCGGCGCCGGCGCCGGCGCGCACGATCTGGGATCGGTTCCAGGCGAGCCCTTCGATCGAGTTCCAGACCTCTAGGCCCTTGCCGGTCGTGACCAGCAGGGCCGGCGGGCCGCCGTCCAGCTGCGCCCATCGGTAAGCGGTGCCGACGACGGGCGGGCTGACCAGGCGGACGAATCCGCCCCTGCCGACGTTGGCGTGGAGCCTGGGCTGCTCGCCCTCGCAGGTGGTCAGGAGGTCCAGGTTGCCGCCGCCGTCGGCATCGGCGTAGGAAACCGCGCGACCACGGCAGGTGTCCTTCGCGATACCGCTGGCCGCGATCTCGTTGGCGTAGCGGCCCGCGGAGCCTGCTCCGGAGACCAGAAGCTGATCCTGGACGAAGCCGAGGTAGCGAGGGTTGGCGATTCCGCCGCCAAGTCCCCCGGTCGCGACGAAGACGTCCTGGTCGCGGTCGCCAGCAACGTCGGCGAAGGCGAGCCCGTGACGATCGCGCAGCTTGAGTTGAAACGTCCGATCCTCGGGGGAGACGGCATGCGCGCCGACCTTGATCTGCGCCGGAGCGATCGCCCCCGCACCCGAGTCGGCGAAGCTGAGCTGGATTGGCAGATCCGCGAGGCCGTTCGAGGACACGATCACCTCACCGCCGGGACGAATCGTGAAATCCACGAACGGGCGATCGTTCTCGTCGATGCCCGCGACGGCATCGGCACCCGCGACGGAGCTGACCTTCAGGCTCCTGGTCATCATCTTCAGCTCCCCCACCGCCACCACGCCGGTCGACGAGATGTGCAGCTGCCCGGCCTCCCCGGCGCGATCCGTCGGCCAGATGTAGACGCCGGGCGCGGAGAGGTCTCCCGGAGCCCGCAACAGCTCGAGCCCGCCGAAGCGATCGTCGGGGCCGAGGCCGATCTCATCGATCTCGTTCCTGAACGAGCGGCCAAGATGGTTGCGCAGAAAGACGGACTCGAACTTGTGGTTGGCGGTGAAGATGTCCTGCCAGCCGTCGTTGTCCGGATCGGCAACTCCGATGTCGAAGAGTCGCTTGCCGGCGATGTCCGCCGCCACGGCGGGCCCCATCTTCGGCTCCGCTGCGTACGCGGAGACGGTCGGCACTGCCGCGATGATCGACGCCGCCACGCAAAGTCCGATTCTCCGCATCCGATCACCCTATTTGGACCCGCAGGCCGCTAGAGTGCCGCGGCCGTGGCTCTGACCGTTGTCGGATCGATTGCTTTTGACGCCGTACGTACCCCGTTCGGCGAGCGCGAGCGCATGCTCGGCGGCTCCGCCAGCCATTTCTCGCTCGCGGCCGGATTCTTCACCGACGTCCGCATGGTCGGCCCGGTCGGCGACGACTTCGGGTCGGAGGAGATCGGCGTGCTGGAACAACACGGGGTCTCGACCACGGGCATCGAGCATGTCTCCGGCGGCAAGACGTTCTTCTGGCGCGGCCACTACGACCACGACATGAACGTCGCCCACACCGACGACACGCAGTTGAACGTGTTCGCCGATTTCGTCCCGAAGCTCGGGGAGGAGGCCTGCTCCTCGGAGATGCTGTTCCTCGGCAACATCCAACCGGACCTGCAGCGGCAGGTCCGGGCGGAGGCGACGGGGGCGAAGTTCGTTGCGCTCGATTCGATGAACCTGTGGATCGACACCGCCCGCGACTCCCTGATGGGGGTGATCGGCGAGATCGACTGCCTGCTGCTCAACGACGCCGAGTTGCGGATGCTGACCGGCGAGCCGAACCTCGTCGTCGCCGCTCACGCGATCATGGCGGCCGGCCCGAGCATCATCGTCATCAAGCGTGGCGAGTACGGCGCCGCACTGTTCACCGGCGACGACACCTTTGCGATGCCCGCGCTGCCCCTGGCGGAGGTCCGCGACCCGACCGGAGCCGGCGACAGCTTCGCGGGCGGCTTCCTCGGCTTCCTCGACGGCCACGGCGCCCACCGACCGACCAACGCCCAGCTCCGTCAGGCGATGGTCATGGGCTCGGCGATGGCGTCGTTCAACGTCGAGGACTTCGGCACCGAGCGGATCCGGGCGCTGGAGCGCCCCGAGATCGATCTCCGAGTGGCCGAGTTCAAGGCTCTGACCCACTTCTAGGCAACCGCGGGATCTGAGCCGGGGGGCGCGGGCCCAGTGCATGGGGTTCCTCCGGTATATCGGAGCTAACCCATGCACTGCGGCCGCAAGTCGCCCAGATGGCCGGCAGGCAGCACGGAGTCGTCGCGCGCCGGCAGCTGCTGGCGCTCGGCATGCGCTCCTCGACGATCGCCGATTGGACACGATCCGGGTTCCTGCATTCGCTCCATCGGGGCGTCTATGCGGTGGGCCATCCGGCCGTCAGCCGGGAGGGAGAGTGGCTGGCGGCGGTGCTCGCATGCCCTGAGGGATCCGTTCTCAGCCACGGGAGCGCTGCACAGCTGTGGGGGATGATCAAGCGCTGGCAGAGGATTGCCCTCCACGTCTCCGTGCCGGGAACAAGCAGGACTTCGCCACCAGGGATAGTCACCCACACGTCCCGCTCGCTCGACGGTCGTGACACGACGACGCGAAGCAGGATCTCGGTCACCACGATCACACGAACCGTCTGGGATCTGGCGACCGTTCTCGCTCCGCTGCAGACCCGGCGTGTCTTCGAGCAGGCGGAAAGGCACGAGCGTTTCGATCGGGGTCGGCTGCGGGAGCTCCATGCCACAGCCCCGTCCCGACGGGGCGCGGGGACGATCGCGCAGCTGCTCGGCCAGGGGGCGATGCCGCTCTCGGAGACGCGCTCGCGCCTGGAGGAGATTCTGCTCGAGATCTGCCGCGATTATGGTCTCCCGCTCCCCGCGGTGAATGTGCCGCTTCTCGGCTACGAGGTCGACTTCCTTTGGCCGCGCGAGCGCTTCGTCGTCGAAGCCGATGGCGGTGATCATCTGAACCCCTCGCAGCGCAGGCGCGACAACGAGCGGGATCTCGCGCTCGGCCGCGCCGGCTACCTGGTCCGCCGCTTTGACTGGCATGCGCTCGATGACCGGCGGGCCGTCGCCGCGGAGCTGATCGAGATCCTCCGCGAGCGCTCCGAACCCGACGTTCTCCAACTGGGATACTAGGCCCGAACTTCAGGAATCCGAGCCCGAGGAGAGCCCAATGGCCGACACTCTCACCATCACCGACAACCGCACCGGGAAGACCTACGAGGTCGACATCACCGACGAGACGATCAAGGCGATGGATCTGCGCCAGATCAAGGTGAACGACGACGACTTCGGGATGATGACCTACGACCCTGCCTTCACCAACACGGCGTCGTGTCGGTCGTCGATCACCTACATCGACGGGGAGGCCGGAATCCTCCAGCACCGAGGCTTCACGATTGAGGACCTGTGCGCCAAGTCCACCTATCTCGAGGTCGCCTACCTGTTGGTATTCGGCCAGCTCCCGACCGAGTCGCAGCTCGAGCGCTGGGTCTACGACATCACCCACCACACCTTCGTCCACGAGGACATGCGCTCGCTCTACCGCGGGTTCCGCCACGACGCCCATCCGATGGGCATCCTGCTCGCCGCCGTCGGCGCGATGTCGACCTTCTATCCCGACGCCAAGGAGATCGACAGCCCCGAGGAGCGCTACATGGCGGCGATCCGGATGATCGCGAAGATGCCGACGCTGGCCGCCTTCTCCTACCGCCACAGCCTCGGCCTGCCCTACGTCTACCCCGACAACGACCTCTCCTACGCGGGCAACTTCCTCGGAATGATGCGGAAGATGACCGAGGTCAAGTACGAGCCGGACCCGCGGCTCGAGAAGGCCCTCGACGTCCTCTTCATCCTCCACGCCGACCACGAGCAGAACTGCTCGACGGCGGCCGTGCGAGCCGTCGGCTCCTCCCGGGTCGATCCGTACTCAGCCGTCGCCGCAGGCGTCGCCGCGCTGTACGGGCCGTTGCACGGCGGCGCCAACGAGGCGGTGCTGAAGATGCTGCGTCGGATCGATACCGTCGACAACATTCCCGGGTTCCTCGAGGGCGTCAAGAACGGCGACGAGAAGCTGATGGGCTTCGGCCACCGCGTCTACAAGAACTACGACCCACGGGCGCGGATCGTCAAGAAGCACGTCGACGAGGTGCTCGAGATCGTCGGGTCCAACCCGCTCCTGGAGATCGCCACCGAGCTGGAGAAGCGCGCGCTCGACGACGAGTACTTCACCTCGCGCAAGCTCTACCCCAACGTCGACTTCTACTCCGGCCTGATCTACGAGGCGCTCGGCATCCCGAGCGAGATGTTCACGGTGATCTTCGCGATTCCGCGGACCGCCGGCTGGATCGCCCAGTGGATGGAGATGAACGGCGACCCCTCGCAGAAGATCGCTCGGCCACGGCAGATCTACACCGGCGATCGCGACATGGAGTACGTGCCGATGAACGACCGCGTCGGGCCCGAGAAGATCACCGGCCCGCCCGCCCGCAGGCCGGTCAAGGCGCGCCGCGGTGCATAGACAGACAACTGCGCGACTCACAGCCCTCCGGGCTGCTCGACTGCGCCGGGCCTCCGGGCAAAGCCCGGTGGCCCTCCTGTCATAGGTAACTGCGCGACTCACAGCCCTCCGGGCTGGCTGACTGCGCGTCCGGCCCGGCTAACCTCGCAGAATGGCCTCGTTCAAGCTCACGATCAGGAACGGCTCGAAAGTCACCCGCGAAAGTCACGACGACCTGGCCGGTGCCCTCGCCGCGCTGCGCTCCCACGCCGTCCAGATCCGCGACGAGGGTGGGCTGCGCGAGATCTCCATGATCCGCACCTACGAGCCGCAGGACCTCGTCAAGGCGCGACTCGAGATCTCCACCGGTGGGCCGATCCGCGGCCGCGACGCCGGCATCGACGTGATGGGGGACGGCGGCCTGGTGGCGTTCCGGGGAGGGGTCTTCCGCAAGGAGATCTCCGCCGAGCGGGGAGACGCGGCTTTCGCGGCGGTCGAGCGGGCGTTACAGGGGTAGATTGAACCGGTGACCGAGAATGGCTGAACCCAGCGGGCGCGGACATGGCGCCTCCCATGAGGGCGGTAAGGCCGTCGGTCGCCGCGTGCGCCTGCCGAAGGGTGCCCAGGCCCCGATCAAGGTGTTCATCAACGGCTCCGATCAGGTTGAAGGCGTCGACTACGAGATCAGGGGTGGCACGGTGATCTTCCGCGAGCCGATCATGAAGGAGGACCTGAGTCAGCTCGGCGCAGTCCGGAAGCTCGTCCTCGGGCTCGGCCTGGTCGGCAACTACCAGAAGAACGAGATCGTCGATATCCAGTACCAGGTGGACGGCGCGACCCAGCTCGCCTCCGACCTGCCGATTCAGCCCGACTGAGGCGGCCCCACGGGCCGATCGCGACGGCCGAGGCCCCTGAGCATGATCCAGATCCAGGCGATCAGGACCGGCAGGCCCATGAGCAGGAAGATCACGCCGACGATCTCACCGCCGAGCTTGCCGTCGTCGGGGATCGTCTCCGACGTCAGGGCGTGGACCAGGGCGACTGTCCCGGAGGCGGTGAAGAAGATCCCCCAGCCGGCGAGTAACGGAGACGCGCTGATCTTCGTCCAGCCCCCGGGCGGACGTCCGCGCAGGAGGAATACTCCGATCGCAACGAAGAGGCCGACGATCGAGAGCGCGAGCAGCAGGGCCTTCGTGCCGGTCCCGTCCGGACACTCCCGGGCGATCACGTAGGGCTGGTTTCCGGAGGCGCAGGTCCCCGCATCGAGCAGGCTCGTCAGCGCGACGCTGAACCCGACGACGCAGGCTATGAAGACCGCGGTCCCAAGCCCAGTCATCACGCGATACCGCATGGACAGAGCCTAAAGCAGCTACGGCAAGTCAGCTACCCCAGGCCGGAGAGCGAGGCGACCCGCTCCTTGTGCTGTCCGGCGGTTCCGAACAGCTGGGCATCGGCACGGGCGCGCTTGAGCAGGAAGTGGAGGTCGTGCTCCCAGGTGAAGCCGATTCCGCCATGGACCTGGATCGACGCCTTACAGATCGACCACGCCGCCTCCGACGCCCGGGCCTTCGCCATCGCCGCGGCGATGGCCAGCGACTCCGGCTCCGCGTCGGCGGCCCAGGCGGCCGAATAGGTCAGCGACCGCGCCTCCTCGATGTCGTAGAGCATCTTGGCGCAGATGTGAGAGACGCCCTGATAGGCCCCGATCGGCCGACCGAACTGCTCACGCTCCTTCGCGTACTCGACCGCCATCTCCATCGCTCGCTGGCCGATCCCGACCAGCTCAGCGGCCAGGGCGACCGCGACCCGGTCGGCAGCCGGCCCCACGGGACCCGCAAGCGGCTCGCCGGCACCGGACACGAGCTTCGAGTAGCGACGGGACGAGTCGATCAGGTCGAGGTGCTCGAGCTCGGCCTCGCCGGCCGCGATCAGAATGGGGCCGGGCTGATCGAAGACGACGATCGACGCAGCACCATCTCCGTCGAGGACGATCTGCTCGTCGCCCACCGCGCCACGGCCCTCGCCCGAGGCGATGCCCGGCAGGTGGGCCGCCTTCTGCTCGTCGGATCCGGCGTGCTCGATCGCCAAGCCGGCGGCGGCGTTGGAGAGAAACGGCAGGGGCGCGCATGCAAACCCGAGCTCCTCGCAGAGCACGACCAGCTCGACCATCCCCAGGCCCTGGCCGCCGTACTCCTCCGAGATGGCGATCCCGGGCCAGCCCAGTTCGGATACCTCAACCCAGAGAGCGTCGTCGTATGTGCCGGCCTCCGCCAGCTCACGGACCTTGTCGGGCCTGAAGCGGGAGGCGATGAACTGCTTGGCAGTCCCCTTGATCTCGCCCTGTTCATCGTTGAAATCGAAACGCATCGTTATCTCCTTGCTCTTACCTGAGCCGGGGTAGGCCGAGCACCCGCTCGGCGATGATGTTCTTCATCACCTCGGTGGTGCCGCCCTCGATCGAGTTGGCGCGGCTGCGCAACATGCGGTAGGTCCAGGGGGTGTCGCGGGCGAGTCCCTCGGGGCCGAGGATGTCGCAGGCGAGCTCGGTCAGCGACTGGTTCAGCGTCGCCCACTCCCACTTGCCGATCGAACCCTCGGGGCCGGGGATCCCGGTCTTCATCTGGGCGGTCATCGCCCGCATCCCGCCGAGGCGCAGCGCCTCGCAGCCGATCAACAGGTCCGCCACCTTTCCGCGGATCTCGGGATCGTCCTGGAGGTCGCGCTCCTTGATCAGCTCGATCAGCTGCTGAAGGTCTCGGGAGACGGCCACCGCCGCCCCGCCGCCGAGCCCGGCGCGCTCGTTCATCAGCGTGGTGATCGCGACCATCCAGCCGTTGCCCTCGCCGCCGACCAGGTTCTCGTCGGGAACGAACGCCTCCTGGAAGAAGACCTCGTTGAACTCCGACTCACCGGTGATCTGGACGAGCGGCCGGATCTCGACCCCCTCCTGCTCCATGTCGCAGATGAAATAGGTCAGCCCCTTGTGCTTGGCCGCCTCGGTGTCGGTCCGAGCTACCAGCATGCACCACTTGGACTCGTGCGCGAACGTGGTCCAGACCTTCTGGCCGGTCACCTTCCAGCCACCTTCGACCTTGACTGCCTTGGTCTTCAGCGACGCCAGGTCGGAGCCCGACTCAGGCTCGGAGAAGCCCTGGCACCAGATCTCCTCGCCGCTCAGAATCGGCTCCAGCCAACGTTCCTTCTGCTCGTCGGAGCCGTGGGCCATGATCACCGGCCCGCCCATGACCAGGCCGAGGATGTTGGCCGGCGCGGGAGCGTCGGCGCGGGCCATCTCGCTGGAGAAGATCGCCTGCTCGATCAGGGTCGCGCCGCGACCGCCGAACTCCTTCGGCCAAGAGATCCCGGCCCAGCCGCCCTCGTGCATCTGCTTCTGCCAGTCGCGGCGGAAGGCGAAGGCGGCCTCGTCGCCGTGAGGCTCGCGTCCCGGGTGATTGGACTCCAGCCACGAGCGGACCTCGTCGCGGAAGGCCGCCTCGGACTCGTTCAGGGTCAGGTCCACCTTTGTCTCCTCCTCGCCGGCTTCGGCGGGTCGCGTCACCCCGGTAGAGCCCGGAAACCTACACGCATGCGGAGGGCCCAGTGTTTCGAGCCGTCGCGTCCTGGCCGAGTGGATAGCCTGCCGCCCGAAGGGGCGCTTGATGGGACTCAAGGACAAGCTGATCTCGGGACGGCATCGCAAGGTCGTCGAGTTCGTCGCGACTGAGCTCGGCGACGAGGCGGAGCCGACGGCGGTCCTGCCGATGCTGCAGACGGCCAACCCGCCCCGCATCCACAACGGCGATGCCGAGGCCCTCGTCGGGGGCCCTGGGGGCGTCAGCCCAACCTGATCAGGGGTCGATCAACACGCCTGGGTTGAGGATTCCCGCGGGGTCGACGGCCGCCTTCGCGGCACCGAGGGCGGCGGCGAACCGATCTGGTCGCTGAAGGTCGTACCAGGGCCGATGATCGCGGCCGACGGCGTGGTGATGGGTGATGGTCCCGCCCGCGGAGACGATCGCCTCCGAGACCGCCGACTTGATCTCGTCCCACTGCTCGACCTCCGAGCCCCTGCGGGCCTTGGCCAGGACCGTGTAGTAGGGAGCCGGGCCGCTCGGGTAGACGTGGGTGAAGCGGCACATGACGCGCGGCGCCCCCTCCCCGTCGGCGGGAGCGTCGGTCACCTCGGCAACGGCGCGCCGGGCCGCCTCGGTGACCTGCGAGTGGAACGCCGCGAAGCGGTCCCAGGTGATCGCGGTCTCGAACGTCTCGCTGAGCACCCCGAGCGCGACCAGGCTGTCGCGCAGATAGGGAGCGTCGAGGAAGGCCGAGCGCCAGGTCTGGGCGGCGGAGTCGGCGGATGCGCCCCCGTTCTCGGGCGCCCCCCCGAGGCCGGCCGCGCATTCGACCGCAAGTCGCAGGGCCCCTTCGACTGGAGCGAAGTCGGACTCGAACCCCAGAATCAACACCGCGGAGGAGCCGTCGCCGGCGCCGGTGGTCTCCGCCTCGAGGGGATCCAACAGGCGGCAGTTCGACGGGTTGAGGCCCGACTGCGAGATCACCCGCGCCGCCTCCGCGCCGCCGGCGAAGCTCTCGAACAGAACCGGCGTGGAGGCCGTGAAGCGGGGACGCGGTCGCACCTGGACCCAGGCTTCGGTGATCACCCCGAGGATGCCCTCAGAGCCGAGCAGCATGCGGTCGGGGCTGGGTCCGGCGCCCGACCCGGGCAGCCGCCGGCTCTCCCAGACCCCGCTCGGCGTCAGCGCCTTGATCGAGAGAACGAGGTCGTCGATGTGGGTCTGCAGGGTCGCGAAGTGGCCGCCGGCCCGGGTGGCGATCCAGCCGCCGAGGGTCGAGAATTCGAACGATTGCGGGTAGTGGCGCAGGGTCAGACCGTGAGGTCGCAGACCGTCCTCGAGGTCGGGGCCGAGGGTTCCCGCCCGGATCAGCGCGGAGTTGGAGATCTCGTCGATCTCGACGATGCCGCTGAGCGCACCGAGGTCGATCGACACGGTTCCCCGGTAGCCGTGCCCAACCCGGGGCTCAACCCCACCGACGACGCTCGTCCCGCCCCCGAAGGGGATGGCGGCCAACCGGCGCTCGCTGCACATCTCGAGCACCCGGCGAACGTCCTCGTGGTCGCGTGGGAACGCGACCATGTCCGGGGTGCGGTCGAACCGGCCGCGGAAGCCGCGGACGACATCACGATAGGCGCGGCCCATCGAGTGCCTGACCCGGTCCGGTCCCTCGGCGCTGAGGATGTCGCTGAGCGAGTCGGGCGGCCGTAACCGCGGTGGGGCGAGCTCGATCGCTGCGAGCGGCACGGGCTCCTCGATCGAATCGCCGCCGAAGCCGAGTCGACGCCGGACCTCCGGCGCGATCGCCTCCAGCGACGCCCGGTCGGGAGCGCGGTCCGCGTAGCCCCAACCCCAATGACTCCGGGTTCCGTTGCTTCCGGATTCCATTGCCCGACCCTACTCACCCTGCGCCGAATCCATAGAAATCGCACTTTGCGGAGTCAGTTCTCGCCGTTTTCGCCGCGGACGTTGTTACGTCTGACACTAGACCTACAGTTCCGGCATCAATCCCCGCCGACGGGAGGAGTGGGCATGCGAGACGAGACCAGCAACGATCGCTGGCAGGAGTTGGTGGACCTGCACGAGGGTTTCGAGCACGGTGATGCCGTCCTGCCGACGAGGATCAGCGCAATTGACGGATCGAGGATCGAGGCGTCGCCGAAGGCAGTCCGTTTCGCCGAGGCGCTCGCGTTCAACGCCGGTTGGTCCGGCATCTCGGAGGCGAGACGCCGCCGCCCCGGCTCCGGCTACGACGACATTGCCGCGTAGGAACCGGCAGATCTTCGGCCGCCTGTCGGTCCCTGGCGTCTGGATGGCAGATTTATACGCACATGGAGTCAATACCTGCCACTGAAGGCGTTCGGCCGACCGAGCCCGACGCGAAGCGGAGCCCACCCCACCAATCACCCGACGCCCCTGCCGAGCGGTAACACCGCGCAGGCCGAGCAGAGCGGACGCGAAGCGGAGCATCTGCTCGGGGTTATCCTGACGCCCCTGCCGAGCGGTAACACCGCGCAGGCCGAGCAGAGCGGACGCGAAGCGGAGCATCTGCTCGGAGTTATCTAAGCGGCCAGGTCCGAGCGCTCGTCGAGCAGCTGCCTGATCTGTTTGCTGGTCAGGCGTGCCGGCTCCGTCTCCTTGACGAACTTCGTCAGTTGGCGGGCGAACGGCAGCGGTCGATCCAGGTGTGGGAAGTGCCCCGCATCGTCGAACACGGTGAAGCGGCTACCGGGCATCTCGCTGGCAGCCCAGCGCCCGTGGGAGACGGGGATGATCCGGTCGCGCTCGCCCCAGACGATCATCGTCGGGACAGCGTCTGCCAGATAGAGGCGGTCGCGGGCGCTGACCCGCTGACCGCGGTGATCGATGACCGACCGGGCCGTGCAGAGGAAGGCCGCCCTGGCCTCCGGGTCCGCCAGCGAGGCGTACCCACGTGCGATCTCGGTGATGTCGGCGCCGGGGGTGAGGCCGATCGCCCCGAGCAAGCCGGCGATCCGCCTGCCGGCGCCGGTGACCCAGGCCTTGGTGATCAGCGGGAGCACCAACTCGGCGCCCGGCAGGGTGGCGGCGCGAAGGAAGATGCTCACGTCGTCGCCGAGACCGCCGCTCGAGACCAGGCCGAGGCGATCCGTGTGAGTGGGGAACTGGTAGGCGAACTGCATCGCCACGCCGCCGCCGAGCGAGTGTCCGACGACCGTGGCCGACTCGTGGCCGAGCGCGAGCAGGAGGTCCCTGGCGCCGGCGGCATAGGAACCGAGGGAGTAGTCGCCGCGGGGCTTCGCCGAGCTCCCGTGACCGAGCATGTCGGGGGCGATCACAGTGAAATCGTCGGCGAGGGCCGGGATCAGCGGAGCCCACGTCTCATAGCTGCCGGCGATGCCGTGGAGGAGCAGAAGCGGCGGCCCCTCGCCCGCTCGCAGAAAGCTCACGTGGTTGCCGTGCAGCGTTACCCGCTCGGCCTCCGCGCCGTCCATGGACCCACTGAAACCCTGATCATCTGAGCTCATTGCGGGATGTAGGGTAGCCCTCTTGGAATCCGTGTTGATCACCGGCGCCTCGGGGTTCATCGGCAGGGCCCTGGCCGGCCGCCTGCGTGGGCAGGGCGTCGCGGTGCGGGGCGTGGACACGGCCGCCGACCCCGAAGCGGGGACCGTGGCCGGAGACGTCGGAACCGCGGGTTCCTGGCAGGACTCCGGATCGGGATGCGACACCTTCATCCATACCGCCGCGATCGTCTCCAACGCAGCCTCGGCCGACGAGGCCTGGCAGATCAACGTGCTCGGCACCCGCCACGCTCTGGACGCTGCGGTGAAGGTGGGCGCAAGGCGCTTCGTCCACTTCTCGTCGGTGCGCGCCTTCGGGGACATCGGCTTTCCCGACCAGGTCACCGAGCTCCATCCGGTGCGCCCCGACGGCCACACCTACGTGGACACCAAGATCGCCTCCGAGCAGGTCGTCCTCCAGGCCCACGCCGCCCGTGAGATCGATTGCACGGTGATTCGGCCCGGCGACGTCTACGGGCCGGGCTCGCGGCCCTGGACGATCCTCCCGGTCGAGGCGATCGCCGCCGGCCGCTTCTTCCTGCCGGCGATGGGGCGCGGCATCCACAGCCCGATCTACGTGGACGACCTGGTCTCCGGCGTCCTGCTCGCCGCCCGTGCGGCGGAGGCGGCCGGCGGCGTCTTCACGATCTCCGGCGGCGTCGGAGTCAGCTGCAACGAGTTCTTCGGCAACTACTCGCGGATGCTCGGCAAGCCGGCTCCGCGCCGCCTCCCGACCCGGGTTGCGATGGCGCTCTCGACCATCCCCGAGACGGCCGCGTGGCTCGGCGGGGGCACCACCGAGCTGCGCCGATCATCGGTGATCTACATGACCCGCACCGGCACCTACTCGATCGACAAGGCGCGACGGATGCTCGGCTTCGAGCCCGAGGTCGACCTGTCCGAGGGCATGCGCCGGACCGAGGAGTGGCTGCACGCGCAGGGGATGCTCGGCTAGCTCACTCATCTAGGGAGCGCCCGGCTCCGGCATCAGGGTGGCGAAACGCTCCGCCATCGCCGTGATCGTCAGGCTCGGGTTCACGCCGAGGTTGGCCGGGATCGCGCTGGCGTCCGCCACGTGGAGGCCCGGATGACCGAAGACCTCGTGCCGGGAATCGATGACGCCGGACGCGGGGTCGGCGCCGATCGCGGCGCCGCCGAGGATGTGGGCCGTCACCGACAGACCACCGACGCTCTCCGGCAGCAGGTTCAGCGGGGTCCCGCCCGACGCCTCGGCGAACGCCCGGGTCACGCGGTTGGCGATCGGCATGTAGCTCGGCGGCCGTCTTCCCGGGAGGGCGCGACTGCGGAGCACGCGCCGCCACGGGCGCAACGGCGATCGGCCCCAGAGAAACTGGAGCTCGCTCTCGACGTCCTGCATGACCGTCAGCGCCGAGAGCCTGCGCTCGATGTCCTTGGTGCCGAACAGGCGCAGCTGCGCGATCGGCGAGCGCGCGATCGCCGCCAGGGTGCGGCGGCGACGCCCGACCGGGTCTTCCCCGTCCGTCAGCGGTCCGAGCATCCAGCGCATGTGGCCGCCGCCGACGTAGCGGTTCTGGGTTACGTGGGTGCGCTCGTCCGGATGGAAGTCGCTCGAGATCGAGGGGCCGACCGAGAGGTCGTCTCCCGGCGGCTGAATGACCGCAGTGACCGCCTCGCTGTTGGTCCGAACGGCGTGGCCGAGGCGTGGCGAAATCCGCGGCAGGGTGCCCAGCTCGTCACGGCAGCGAAGCAACAGCTCCAGGGTCCCGAGCACGCCGGCCGCGACCACCACCCTCCGGGCGCGCAACGGCGGGCGGCCGCTCAGCGTCAGCTCGTAACCCGCCGCCCCGAGTGGGGTGATCGCGGCCACTTCGTGCTGGGGCCGGATCCGAACGCCCCGCCGCTCGGCCAGGTGCAGGTAGTTGAGGTCGAGGCTGTTCTTGGCGCCGTAGGGGCAGCCGGCGAGGCAGCCGCCGCAGAGCAGGCAGCCCGCCCGCTCGGGTCCCTCACCGCCGAAGTAGGGGTCCGCCGACTGCTCCCCCGGCCCCGATCCGAAATGGATCCCGAGCGGTACCGGCCCGAACGTGTCGCCGGCGCCGACGGCCTCGGCGGCCGCGCGCAGGTGCTCGTCCATCTCACCCAGGTGCGGATTGGTCTGCCTCCCGAGCATGCGGGCCGCCTCGGCCAGATGGGGAGCGAGCTCCGCCTCCCAGTCGGCCAGGCCCGCCCAGCTCGCGTCCTCGTAGAACCTTCGCGGCGGCTCGAGCAGAACGGCACCCCAGACGATGCTTCCGCCCCCGACCCCCGTCGCACCGATGATCCCGACGTCGCGGAAGAAGCGCTGCCAGAAGTACCCGCGGCGAAGGCCGAGCTGCGGGTCCCAGAGCAGGGCCCGGGGATCATCGTGGCCCGCCTGAAGATCGGCGGGCGCCAGCCGCCGGCCGCGCTCCAGGACGACAACGTCCATTCCCCGCTCGGCGAGGCGCAACGCGCTGGCGGCACCGCCGAACCCGCTGCCGACGACGGCGACGTCGCAGTCGAATCCCGGATCGGCTCTCATCGACCCGCCGGGCGGCGGCCGCCACCCACGATCGAACCCCGAGCTACCAGTGCATGCCGCGCATCAGATACGCGAACGCGAGCTGCTGGTTGTTGGCCTGCTCATCGGTCGAGGTGCCCCGCGACGACGATGAGGCCGCCTGCTTGGGCTTCTCGCCCTTTGCAGCCGTGGAGTCGGGGAACATGTGGTAGGCGCTGTTGAGGATGTAGTCGATCGACTTCGGGTTGATCGCGTAGAGAATCTGACCCAGGGTCCCGACCGGTGTGGCGATCCGCTTCGGCTTGTAGATGATCGCGTCGCAGAGCATGTCGGCGGCCTCGTCCGGCGTGATCGTCGGGAAGCGGTCGTACATCTTGGTCGGGGCGATCATCGGCGTCCGCACCAAGGGCATGTGGATCGTCGTGATGTGGACCTTGTCGTCGATGATCTCGGAGGCGATACAACGAGAGAACGCGTCGAGAGCCGACTTCGAGGCCACGTAGGCGGAGAACCTCGGCATGTTGGTCTGCACGCCGATCGAGCTGACGTTGATGATCTGGCCGGAGCGGCGTTGGCGCATCGTCGGCAGCAGGCGAAGGATCAGCCTCACCGGGCCGAAGTAGTTGAGCTGCATCGTTCGCTCGAAGTCGTGGAAGCGGTCGTAGGCGAGCGCGATCGAGCGCCTGATCGAGCGACCGGCGTTGTTGATCAGGACGTCCACGTTGTCGTGCTGTTCGAGCACCTCGGCGGCCATCCGGTCGATGTCGTCGACGTCGGAGAGGTCGCAGCGGTGGATGTGGGCGGTTCCGCCTCCGTCCTCGATCTGATCGCGGGTCTCCTCGAGCTTCTCAGGGGTCCTGGCAACCAGCAGGACGATCCCGCCGGCGTCGGCGACCTTCATCGCCGCCGCCTTGCCGATGCCCGAGGATGCGCCGGTGACCATCACGACCTTGCCGCCGACCTCCTTCTCGAGTGAGGCGGTGCCCTGCAGCTTGCGCCCGAAGCGCATCAGCTCGTCGGGGATCTGCGCCTCGAGGATCTGCGTCAGGCCGCCGACGAATCCGGCCCGGCCGCGCGCGGCTCCGACGAGAGTGCGGTCGCGGTACAGGTCGGGGTCGAGATGGCGCGCCCAGTAGTCCCAGAGCTTGCCGGCGTAGGCCTCCAGCGGCGGCACCTTGATGCCGGTTCCCGCCAGCGCGGCCTGCGTGCGACGCGAGTCGAAATGGGTCGGGTAGTTGAGGTAGACAAGGACCGACCGCGGTACGCCGAAATCGGCGAGAACCCGATCGGTGATGCCGTTGGCGAAGGGGACGTTCGAGAGCCCCAGGTTGAGAAACGGCTGCATCCCCTCGGTCAGCGAGGCGGGGGCCCTGACCGAGGATTGCGGTGCGTGGGCGGCCCTGGCGAAGACGTCGATGACCTCGCCGGCGCTGAGCGGATCCGGATCGGTGAGGCTGAAGGCCCGGCCGTCCAGCCCGTCGAGATGGGCGATGTGATCCATCGCCTTGACGACGAAGTCGACCGGGACGATGTTGATCTCGCGGCCCTCGACGCCGGGCATCGGCATCCAGGCGGGCACCACCTGGCGGATTCTCCGGATCAGCTTGAAGAAGTAGTAGGGGCCGTCGATCTTGTCCATCTCGCCGGTCTCGGAGTTGCCGACGACGATCCCCGGGCGGTAGACCCGCCAGGGCTGCTCGCACTCCTCGCGGACGACCCGCTCGGACTCGTGCTTGGTCCGGAAGTAGGGGTTGATGTCGAGGTTCTGGGCCTCGTCGAACATGTCCTCACGCCAGGTGCCCTTGTAGAGGCCGGCGGCGGCGATCGAGCTGACCATGTGGACGCGACCCGCCTTGACCGCCTCGGCAAGCTGCACCATGTGCAGGGTGCCCTCCACGTTCGCGACCCGCTGGGACTCCGCATCGGCCTTCATGTCGTAGATCGCGGCGAGGTGGAAGAAGTGGTCGACCTTGCCGCGGAGCCGCTTGAGATCCGCGTCGGAGACGCCGAGTCGATGCTGGGAGAGATCGCCGACGATGCCGACGACGCGATCCTCGTCGACGCCCCAGCGATTGCGCAGCTCGGCCAGCCGACCCTGCGAGCCCTCGCGGACAAGCACGTAGATCGTGCCCTCACGCTCGAGCAGCAGCTCAACCAGGTTGCGCCCGATGAAACCCGTTGCGCCGGTGACGAAGTACCCCATGTTCAAACACACTCCAGAGTCGAGAAAACCGCGCCGGACCCTACACGCAACCCCCGCCCGCCGGGGGTGGGACTCGATGCTTGAGCGGCTCTCGAGCGGGGAACGGGTGCTGACGTGAGAGTCGCAATCGCCTGGTTCCGCCGCGACCTGCGGCTCGCCGACAACCCGGCCCTCACCGCTGCGGCGGGCGCCGACGGAGTCATCCCGGTCTTCTGTTTCGAACCGGGACTGACCGGCGGCCGGCACCGCTCGGCGAATCGAAATGCCTACCTGCTGGCGTGCCTGCGGGAGCTCGACGATGGGCTGCGCTCGCGGGGATCGCGCCTCCACTACCGCCACGGCGACCCGGCGGTGGAGCTGGCCCGCCTGGCCGTCGAATCGGGGGCCGAGGTGGTGCACATCAACCGCGACCACACCGTTCACGCCCGGCGTCGCGATCGGCGGGTCGAGGAGGCGCTCGCCGCGGCGGGAGTGGAGCTCGTCGGCCACTCCGGACTCACCTGCGCGGAGCCGGCGAAGGTCCTGACCGGTGCGGGTAGCCCGTTCCGCGTGTTCACGCCGTTCTCCCGAGCCTGGCTCGACGCCCCGCGTCGTGACCTGGAGCCGACGCCGCGCAAGCTGTCGCGTCCGCCCGGTGACATCGCCATCGGGAGCATCCCCTCCGAGAGCGAGCTCGGCATCGACGCGGCGGCGAAGCGGATCGCCGAGGGCTCCGGACCCGGCGAGAAGCACGGCAGGAAGCTGATGGTCAGAGCGGTCGAGGCCGCCGGCGAGTATCCGGCGATCCGGGACCTCCCGGGCCTCGACGCGACGACGAGGCTCTCTCCGGCGCTGCATTTCGGAACCGTCTCGGCCCGGGAACTCGAATCGCTGCTGGCGGCGAGGCGGAGCGACGGCGCCAAGGCGCTGCGTCGGCAACTCGCCTGGCGGGACTTCTGGCTGAGCGTGATCCGCAGCTCCCCGGAGAACCGGAACGAGGAGTACGACCGGCGCTTCCGCGGCATGAGGTGGAATGACGACCCCGAGTCGCTGGAGGCCTGGAAACGTGGGATGACGGGAGTGCCCTGGATCGACGCCGGGATGCGACAGCTGCTCGCCGAGGGCTGGATGCACAACCGGGTGCGGATGGCGGTCGCCTCCTACCTGACCAAGAACCTGCTGATCGACTGGCGGCAGGGCGAGGCTCACTTCATGGATCACCTGCTCGACGGCGATGAGGCCCAGAACAACGGCAACTGGCAATGGGCCGCCTCGGTCGGCGCCGACCCGCAGCCGTATTTCCGGGTGTTCAACCCGGTTCGCCAGCAGGAGCGTTTCGATTCCGACGGGATCTACGTTCGCCGCTGGGTGCCCGAGATCCGAGGCCTTCCGGACCGCCATCTCGCCGCCCCGTGGGAGGCGCCGGAGGGAGCCCAGCGAGAGGCCGGCTGCGTGATCGGCGACGACTATCCGATGCCCCTGGTCGACCTGCGGGAATCTCGGGCGGAGGCGATCTCGCGCTTTCGCGACCAACGTGGCTGACCCCGCCGTCGCCGGGTCCCCGAGGTGCATACACTCAGAGGCCGCGCAGTGAGTACCGCACCGACATCGCCTTAGTCGCAGTGGCCGCGACCGAAACCGTCCAGATCGAGATGCCCGCAATGGGCGAATCGGTGACCGAGGGAACGGTGCTGGAGTGGCTCAAGCAGGAGGGCGATTTCGTCGAGGAGGGCGAGACCATCGTCGAGGTCTCCACCGACAAGGTCGACGCCGAGGTCCCGGCCCCCGCCTCCGGCACGCTGGCGAAGATCCTCAAGGGCCCCGACGACGTCGTGAAGATCGGCGAGGCGCTCGCCGAATTCGAGCCCGGCGGCGGCTCCTCCGACAACATCGCTCCACCAACCGGAGAGAGCGACGCCGATATCGGCGGCCCCGCCCCCGACTCCTCCGCAACCGAACCCGCTGCGGAACCGATCGACCTGGTGATGCCGGAAATGGGTGAGTCAGTGACCGAGGGCACCGTCCTCGAGTGGCACAAGCAGGCTGGTGATGCGGTCTCCGAGGGCGAGACGATCATCGAGGTCTCGACCGACAAGGTGGACGCGGAGGTGCCCTCGCCGGTCTCCGGGACCGTCACCGAGACACTGGTCGAGCCCGACGATGTCGTCAAGGTGGGCCAGCCCCTGGCTCGGATCCAGCCCGGCGCCGGGGCAACTGCCGATCCCGATGCCGATGCCGATGGGGCGGCGACCGACCACGTCATACCGATCGCCGCCAACGGCGACGCCAAGGCATCCCCCGTAGCGCGCCGGGTCGCCGATGCCGAGGGCGTCGATCTCGCCGGCGTCTCGGGCTCAGGAGCCGGCGGGAGAGTGATGAAGGCCGACGTGATCGCGGCCAGGGACGGCGGCGGCAACGGCGGCGCCCCGGCGGCGACCGGGGGCGAGGCCAAAGTCCTTCGAGGCCCCGCGGGCATGCTCGCCAAGGCGATGGAGGAGAGCCGCTCGATCCCGACCGCAACCTCGTTCCGGACGCTCGCCGTCGACACCCTCGACGCAAAGCGCAAAGCTCTCAACGGAGCGCTGTCGGAGCGCGGGATGAAGGTCTCCTTCACACACCTGATCGCCTGGGCGATCGTCGAGGCGGCCAAGGATTGGCGAGCGATGGCCCGCAGCTTCGAGGAGCGGGACGGCAAGCCGAACGTGATCGACCACGGCGCCGTCAACCTCGGGATCGCCGTCGACATCGAGAAGAAGGACGGGTCCCGGAGCCTGATGGTGCCCTGCATCCGTGCCGCCGATCAGGCCGACTTCAAGGCCTTCCACACCGACTATGAGGACCTGATCCGAAAGACCCGAGAGAACTCGCTCACCGCGGACGACTTCCAGGGCACCAACATCACGCTGACCAACCCCGGCGGCCTCGGCACGGTCGCCTCGGTCCCACGCCTGATGAGCGGTCAGGGAACGATCATCGCCACAGGCTCGATCGCCTACCCGCCCGAGTGGGCTCACTCCGCACCGGACAGGCTGAAGGCGGTTGGAGTGTCGAAGGTGATGACGATGACCTCGACCTACGATCACCGGATCATCCAGGGCGCCGAATCCGGCTCCTTCCTGCGCCGTATCGACCAGCTGCTCTCCGGCGAGGACGGCTTCTATGAGGGCGTGGCCGCTGCGTTCGGCATCGACGCGAGCGTCGTCTCGACCGCGCACGCCGCCTCCGCGTCCGCTCCACCGCTCGCCCTCGGCTCGAGCACAGCGGCGACGCCCGCCTCCGTGACCGCCGCTCCCGACGGAGAGCTGATGCAGGCGGTCCAGGCGGCGACCTCACTGCTCAAGGCCTACCGCACCCACGGCCACCTCTCGGCGAAGCTCAACCCACTCGGAGGCGACGGCAAGGGTGACCCGGCGCTGGAGCCGGAGAACCTGAACCTGACCCCGGAGCTGATGGGCCGGATCCCCGCGTCGATCCTCAGGATCGGCGTCGACGGCGAGACGCTCCTCGACGCCCTGCCGCGGATGCGCGACGCCTATTGCGGGACGATCGGCTACCAGGTCGAACACCTCTCCTCCCACCAGCAGCGGGTCTGGCTGCGCGAGATGATCGAGACGGGCACGCACCGCAAGCCGCTCGGCAACGAGGAGAAGCGGAACCTGCTGGTCCGGCTGATCGAGGTCTACCAGTTCGAGCGCTTCCTCCAGAAGGCCTACCTCGGCCAGAAGATGTTCTCGATCGAGGGGCTCGACACGACCGTCCCGATGATCGACGAGCTGGCGACGATCGCCCGCAGGGACGGCGGCGAGCAGGTCGTGATCGGCATGGCCCATCGCGGGCGGCTCACGGTCCTCGCCCACAATCTCGGGCGCTCGCTCGAATCGATCATGGCCGAGTTCGAGGGCGCGAAGGCGCTGGACGCGGTCAAGCGGACCGACGCACTCCGCCACGGCGGCACCGGCGACGTCAAGTACCACCACGGCGCCGAGGGGCTGTTCGAGTCGACCGAGGGCGACGTGCGGATGCGCCTCTACCCGAACCCCTCGCACCTCGAGTTCGTCGACCCGGTCGTCACCGGCGGCGCCCGGGCCGCGCAGACCGAGCACTCGGGCCCGCAGATCCACCATGACACCAAGGTCGCCGTCCCGTTGCTGCTGCACGGCGATGCCGCCTTCCCGGGCCAGGGAGTGGTCGCCGAGACCCTCAACCTGCAGTCGCTGATCGGCTATCAGACCGGCGGCACGATCCACATCATTCAGGACAACCAGGTGGGCTTCACCACGAACCCCCAGGAGGGTCGTTCCACCCCCTACGCCGCCGACATGGCGAAGGGGTTCAACGTGCCGATCATCCACGTCAACGCCGACGATCCGGAGAACTGCATCGCTGCGATCCGGCTGGCGATGGCCTACCGCGCCAAGTTCGGTCGCGACGTGGTCATCGACCTGATCGGCTACCGCCGCTACGGGCACAACGAGACCGACGAGCCCGCCTACACCCAGCCCGAGAGAACGGCCCAGATCAAGAAGCACCCGCCGATCAGCGAGCTCTACGCCAAGAAGCTGACGGACGAGGGCGTCGTCACGAGCCAGGAGGTCGAAGACGACGGCAACGAGCACCGCGAGGAGCTCGGCGACATTCTCAAGTCTCTGCGCTCGAAGATCGAGGCCGGCGAGTTCGAGGATCCGACGATCACCGGCGGCACCGGCGAGCTCGACCGGACGAAGAGCCCGGCGGTGGAGACGAAGGTCTCCGAGAAGCGGCTGCGGACCCTGAACGAGGAGCTGATCAGGTTCCCGGACAGCTTCACCGTCCACCGCAAGCTGCGCAAGCCGCTCGAGCGCCGGGTCGAGATCCTCGACGAGGGGCCGATCGAGTTCGCCCATGCCGAGGCGCTCGCCTACGCCTCGCTGCTGACCGAGGGCACCCACATCCGGATGACCGGCCAGGACGCCGAGCGGGGGACCTTCTCCAATCGTCACCTCGTCCTCCACGATGAGAAGACCGGCCTCAAGTACGCACCGATCAAGAACCTCTCGGGAGCGCTCGCGCCGTTCGAGGTCCACAACAGCCCGCTTTCGGAGAACGCCTGCCTCGGCTTCGAGTACGGCTATGCGGCCGCCTCCCCGGAGAGCCTGATCCTCTGGGAGGCGCAGTTCGGAGACTTCGACAACTCCGCGCAGGTGATCATCGACCAGTTCATCGCCGCCGGCGAGTCGAAGTGGGGGCAGACGAACCGGCTCACCCTGCTCCTTCCCCACGGCTACGAAGGGGCGGGGCCCGAGCATTCGAGCGCCCGGATCGAACGCTTCCTGCAGCTCGGCGCAGAGGGCAACATGCGGCTCGCGAACCCGACGACCGCGGCCCAGTACTTCCACCTGCTCAGGCGCCAGGCGCGGATCAAGAAAGCCCGCCCGATGGTCGTCTTCACCCCGAAGGGCCTGCTGCGCCTCCGCGAAGCCGCCTCGAAACTCAGCGACCTGACCGAGGGGACCTTCCAGTACGTCATCGACGATCCCAATGCCAAGGCGAAGGCGACCGAGGTCAAACGCCTCGTGCTCTGCTCGGGCCGCGTCTACTACGACCTCGAGGGCCATGACCGCCGCGCCGACACCCCCGCGGTCGCAATCGCCCGCACCGAGCTGATCTATCCCTTCCCGAAGACCTACGTCACCGAGCTCGTCGCCGGCTACCCCAACCTCGAGGAGATCATCTGGTGTCAGGAGGAGCCCGAGAACATGGGCTGCTGGCCCTCGATGCGGTTCCGCCTCCCCAATGCGATCGACGGCGACATCCCGATCCGTTACGTCGGCCGACCCGAACGCTCCAGCCCCAGCGAGGGCTACCCGGCAGCACACCGCACCGAGCAGGAGCGGATCGTGCTGACAGCCCTGACGGCGTAGGCCAGGCGAGTTTCACGAAGGGGGCCGAGTGGCAGAGGCACCGCCTCCGCACTCGCTTCGCGTCCGCTTCCGTCGGGCGGCATGGTGTTACCGCTCGGCAAGGGCGTCAGTCTTGGATCACTCCGACGAAATGCTCCGCTTCGCGTCCGCTTCCGTCGGGCGGCGCGGTGTTACCGCTCGGCAAGGGCGTCAGTCTTACCTGGGGCGACAGCACGAAGGGCGCCGGATTGCTCCGACGCCCTTCGCCGCACCCACGGGAGAGAGGAGTTGACGGATCAGCCCGAGACGACCCTGCCGATCAGCGCCGCGGGGACGGCGCCGCATACCGAACAGGGCTCCTTGCCGCAGATCTGACTGCGGCCAGTCCCACACTCCGGGCACGAGATGAGTGGCGCGCGCCCTACGAAACTGCGCCTCGCATCCTGAGCCCGGGAGATGGCCCGTTCTCCGATCCTCGTATTTGAGGAACTCTGCATGGAAAGCATGCTGCCGACGGTCGGGAGGGCCTCCCATGTACGCGTGTCCAGGATTACGCGACCGCGGTTGTGCCGGATGTAGGGGTCCGACGGAAGGCCTCATCTACCCTCCCGCAACGGTGAACCTGTGACCGAAGCGACCGAAGCGACCATCCACGGCGAGCGCGAGTTCCGCCCGCGCACGCCCGGCCCGGTCTGGATCTGGGTCAAGCGTGCGTCGTTCGTCGAGTTGGGGATCTTCATCGGCCTGCTGGTCGTCTGGGCCATTCCCGGCCTCGAACGCCCAACGTTCTACTTCGGCCTGGCGCACGGGATCGGCTACATCGCCCTCTGCCTGCTGCTCTGGGTCGCAATCCTCAAGCGGGAGGCGCCGTTCTGGCTCTTCGCCGCCACCCTCACCCCGGTTGGACCGGTCGGGAGCGTTGCCGGAATCGAGTGGATAGAGAGGCGGGGCAGCGACGATATGGTTGAGCGGAAGACCTAGCGGCGTCACCGAGACCAGGGCGCGTAGGATCCTCGCGTGGGCCTCTTCAACTACTTCTCCGGCCGGCGCAAACGGGAGAGCGCCACCTCCGCCCCGACGGAGGCGCAGGAGTTCACCGGGATCTCGAGGAGCCACGACGCATCCGTTCCAGAGGGGTCGATCCAGATCCCCAACGGGATCCAGGGCAACGGCACCCTTCAGCTTCAGGGGATCGATGATCTCGCCAACCTCGGGGCGCTGATCGGAACGGCCCTCGCCCAGGGCAACGTCTCAGTCAGCGGGCAATCGCAGGTGATCGACCTGCGGGGGACCGGGCTCCGCGAGCAGATGGTCGAGGCACTCGAGGCCCACGGTGTCGACGTCGAATCGCAGCAGGGTCGGCAGATCGACACCGGCTCGATCCCGGGCCTCGGACCGGAGATCCTCGGGCTGCTCTCGCAGGCCGGCGTCGACCTCGACGGCGACGGCGTACCCGACAACATGCAGCAGCCGAGACCTTCATCTCCCGACAACCCTGATTGAATCCCGACCATGCAGCGACTCATCTTCGACCAGGGCTACGCCCTCCCGCCCGAGCAGGTATTCGAATTCTTCGCTGAGCACGAGAACCTCGCCGAGATCTTCGGAGCCAAGGTCATCCGCCTCAAGGACGGAACCGACGGCAACCGCAACGGCGTCGGCTCGGTTCGTCAGCTCAAGGTCGGCCCGACTCCCCCCTTCGAGGAGACCATCACCGAGTTCCAACCCAACGAATTGATCACCTACGAGATCACCAAGGGATCACCGCTCAAGGGTCACCATGGAGAGATGCGCTTCACCCCCGAGGGCACCGGCACCCACCTCCATTACGAGATCAGCTTCGGGTCGAAGGTCCCGGGGCTCGACATGATCGTCGCCGGCGGGCTCAAGCGCAACGTGGCAAAGGGACTGGCCAAGGTCGACGCGGCGATCTAGACGCGAGGCCAGATCGGCGCCTCACGACAATCAAAGGATGGACCGGGGCTTGGGCCGCGGGAGGCAGGGGGTCCACGCGGCCCGCACCCCAGCCCGCGCGTCGGTAGCCAGGGAGGGATGCCGACGCGATCGCCCCCGGAGGCGGGACTGACCGGGGACGAGCTTTATGAAACCTGAAGTTTCATTCTGCTACATCACAGCCGCTTGTGCAAAGGGTCCGGCCCGATGTCCGGCCCGCTCAGCGGAGCTCGCGCAGGACGCGATGCAGGATCCCGCCATGACGGAAGTACTTGCGCTCGTTGGCGGTATCGAGCCGAACCGTGGCGACGAAGGTCACCGGGTCGGCGCCGTCGCGGGCGGCGGTCACGGCGAGCTCGGTCGCGTTCTCGATGTCGAGCTCGGCCACCGAGATCTGCTCCTCACCGGTGAGACCGAGCGATTCGGCCCCCTCGCCGTCGGGGAACTGCAACGGCAGCACGCCCATCCCGATCAGGTTGGAACGGTGGATCCGCTCGTAGCTCTCGGCGATCACGGCGCGGACGCCGAGCAGCAGGGTTCCCTTCGCGGCCCAGTCCCGCGACGAGCCCGATCCGTACTCCTTGCCGGCGAGGACCACGAGCGGCACGCCTGCGGCGGCGTATTTCATCGCGGCGTCGTAGATCGGCATCTCCTCGCCGTCGGGCATCGAGCGGGTCCAGCCGCCCTCACGGTCGACCAGCCGGTTGCGCAGGCGGACGTTCGCGAACGTGCCGCGCATCATCACCTCGTGATTGCCGCGCCGTGAGCCGTAGGAGTTGAAGTCCCTGACCTCGACGCCCTGCTCCATCAACCACCTTCCGGCCGGGCTGTCCTTCTTGATCGCACCGGCGGGGGAGATGTGGTCGGTGGTGATCGAGTCGCCGAGCTTGGCCAGGACGCGAGCGTTCTCGATCGGCTCGCTGGAGGCCGCCGGCTCGGGATCCATCCCCTCGAAGAACGGCGGCCTGCGCACGTAGGTCGAATCGGGCCAGGTGTAGCGGTCCTCGTCGGGGACCTTGATCGCTTGCCAGCGCTCGTCGCCCTCGAACACGTTCGCGTAGTTCTTCTCGAACATGTCGGCGCGAACGGCGTAGGCGACGGTGTCGCGGATCTCGGCCGCGCTCGGCCAGACGTCGCGCAGGTAGACCGGTTCACCCTCGCCATCGATGCCGAGGGGCTCCGACTCGAAGTCGAAGTCCATCCGCCCGACCAGTGCGTAGGCCACGCAGAGCGGCGGGGAGGCGAGGTAGTTCGCCTTCACGTCCTGGTTGATCCGGCCCTCGAAGTTGCGATTGCCCGACAGCACGGCGCAGACGACGAGGTCCTTCTCGGCCACCGCGGCCGAGATCTCCTCCGCGAGTGGGCCGGAGTTGCCGATACAGGTCGTGCAGCCGTACCCGACGAGGTCGAACTTGAGCGCGTTCAGATACTGGTCGAGCCCGGACTTCTCGAGGTAGTCGGTGACGACGGTTGAGCCTGGGGCCAGCGAGGTCTTCACCCAGGGCTTGACGTCGAGACCGCGTTCGACGGCCTTCTTCGCCAGCAGGCCCGCCCCGATCATCACCGAGGGGTTGGAGGTGTTGGTGCAGCTCGTGATCGCCGCGATCACGACCCGCCCGTGATCGAGGTCGAAGGTGTTGCCCTCGGCGTCGGTCACCTCGATGCAGTCATGGCTCTTGCGATCGGAGTGGACCGCGACCGTGGTCGGGGAATCGATCGGCGAACCGGTCGCCGTGCCGCTTCCGTTACCGGGCGGATCGGAGGCGGGAAAGGATCCGGAATCGGGCTCGGTGCCGAGCGAGCCGGCCGCCTCGTCGTCGAACGTCTTCAGGGTCGCGAAGAACGCCGCCTTGGAGTCGGTCAGGGCGATCCGGTCCTGCGGGCGCCTGGGGCCGGCGATCGCGGGGACCACGTCGCCGAGATCGAGCTCGAGCGTGTCCGAGAACGTCGGCTCCTCGGAGTCGGGCTCGTGGAACATGCCCTGCTCCCGGGTGTAGGCGTCGACGAGCTCGATCACCTCGGTCCCGCGGCCGGTGAACTCCAGGTAGCGGAGCGTCTCCTTGTCGGGAGGAAAGATCGCGCAGGTCGACCCGAACTCGGGTGACATGTTGCCGAGCGTCGCGCGGTCGGCCAGGCCGAGTGTGGGCAGGCCGGGACCGAAGAACTCGACGAACTTGCTGACCACGCCGCGCTCGCGCAGCATCTCCGTCACCCGCAGGACGAGGTCGGTCGCGGTGGTCGCATCGCCGAGCTCACCGTGGAGCCGGAAGCCGATCACCTGCGGCAGCAGCATCGAGATCGGCTGCCCGAGCATGGCCGCCTCAGCCTCGATCCCGCCGACGCCCCAGCCGAGAATGCTGAGGCCGTTGATCATCGTCGTGTGGGAGTCGGTGCCGACGAGGGTGTCGGGGAAGGCACGGCGAACGCCGTCCTTCTCATCCGAGAAGACGACCTTGCCGAGGTACTCGAGATTGACCTGGTGGCAGATCCCCGTGGCCGGCGGGACGACGCGGAAGTTGTCGAAGGCCTTCTGGCCCCAGCGCAGGAACTCGTAGCGCTCCTCGTTGCGCTCGAACTCGCGCTCGGCGTTGACCTCGAAGGCGCGGGCATTGCCGAAGGCATCGACCTGGACGGAGTGATCGATCACCAGGTCAACGGGCACCAGCGGGTTGATCTTCGACGGATCGGAGCCGAGGTCGTCCATCGCGTCGCGCATCGCCGCGAGATCGACGACCGCGGGGACGCCCGTGAAGTCCTGCATCAGGACTCGCGCGGGCTGGAAGGGGATCTCCTTAGACGGCTCCGCCTTCGCGTCCCAGGTTGCGATCGTCTCGATGTCGTCGGCGGTCACGGCGAAGCCGTCCTCGAGCCGCAGGCAGTTCTCGAGCAGGACCTTGAGCGAGTAGGGAAGCCGGGCGACGTCGAACTTGGCCTGAAGGGCGTCGAGACGATGGATCTCGTACTCGCGCCCCGCCACGTTCAGGCTGGACCGGGCGCCGAAGCTGTCCGTCATCTCGTCTCCATTTCAGCGCCGGCCCGGTGACGGGGGCGCGCTAGTCGCTGTCTGCTTTCTCGGAAGCCTTCTCGTGGTCGGCCTCGCCGTAGATCGTAAGGCCCTCCGATCTGGCGTCCTCCTCCGGGAAGCCGTCGCCGAGCGGATGGCCGTGCTTGCGACCGTGGGAGGCCGACTCGATCAGCTGCTCCTCCGCCAGCTCGAAGCCTTCCGCCACGCCCTCGCCGCCCTCGGCGAGCGGCCTCTCCGCCTCGGGGAGGCGCTGGGTGTCGGTGTGTCCGCCGATCGCACCGGCCTCCGCCGCCGCGGCCGCCTCCTCCTCCGCAACGAGGTCGCGCTTTCGTTCCTCGGGCTGCTCGGTCATGACGCCTCCAGATACTGCTCGGGTGCAGAAGTCAACCTACCCGCTGGGGCCAATTCGCAGTCGGCCTGCCGCTCGGGGGACTACCGCTTGTCGCTCTGGCCGCGGGCCAGGTTCTCGGCGACCTTGGTGCCCGCACCGCGCTGAGCGCGGGCTGCGATCGACGGGAAGATGTGGGCGAAGCCGACCAGCGCCCGCTGCTGGGGTGGAGCCACGGAGACCTCCCCCTTGTTGCGCTCGATTGCCTTGACGACACCGGCGGCGACCTCCTCGGGGCTCGAGGTGCCGACGCCCGGCGGCGTCTTCGCCCCTGAATCGGCGAACATTCCGGCGCCACGGATGAAACCCGGCATGACGACGGAGACTCCGACCCCCGATCCGTCGCCGGCGAGGTCCTCGCGCAGGGCCAGCGCGAACCCACGGAGGCCGAACTTGGTCGCGTTGTAGATCGAGGCCCGCGGGGAGGCGGCCTTGCCTGCAAGCGACGAGACGAAGACGAGGTGACCGCTACGACGTTCGCCCATCGGCGGGACCAATGCCTGGGCGAGCAGCATCGGTGACTCCAGATTGACCCTGAGCGCGCGGGCCAGTTCCTCGGGGCTGAACTGCTCGAGGCGACCGGACCCGGGCAGGCCCGCATTGGCAACCAGCAGGTCGATGCCGCCGTCGGCGGCCGCCTCCGCCGCCAGTCGCTCGGCGGCGCCGGGCTCGGCGAGGTCGGAGACGATGACCGAGTGGCCGCCGCCGGGGAGCTCGGCGGCAAGGGCGTCGAGTTCCTCCCGCTTGCGAGAGCTCAAGACGACCGCTGCGCCGCGACCGGCGAGCGCGAGCGCAATGGCCCGGCCGAGCCCTCCGGTCGCACCGGTCAACAACGCTCTCTTCCCAGCAATCTCCATTGCCTGGAACCTACAGCGCCGGAATCCGGCGAGGGGTTCCCGACGTTCGTTTGATGGCGGCTTTGTGAGCGTTTGCTTGCAGACTGCTCACTATTCCGCTACAGTGCCCGCACCGAACGCCGAGTCTCCGAATTCCGGAGAGCGGGGGACCCAACCAGGAACCTGAGTACCCCGGGGCTAATCCGTCCAATTCGACGGAGGCGCAGGCTCCTAAGCAGCGCCAGCCCGACAGCTAACTCCGCAGGCGTAAACGAGCCAAAACCATGCACAGACTCAGATCACATTCCACGGCGCATCGCGCCGCAGTGTCCATGACCGCAGCAGTCCTCGCGACGATTGCGGTCCTCCTCCTTCTCTCTGCTTCGGCGGTTGCAGCCAGCGGCGGTGTCGGGACCACGGTTCCGCCCACCGGCAAGGCGGGCAAGGCGAAGCTGCTCGACAACGGCAAGGCGGTCCCGCCCGAGGGCGCGCCCAAGCGCGTCGTTCGCGCGATCAAGTACGCCAACAGCATTCGTCGGACCAAGTACGTCTGGGGCGGCGGACACGCCAGCTTCGACAGCAAGGGCTACGACTGCTCCGGCGCCGTCAGCTACATGCTCCATGGCGCCCGGATGCTCAAGACGCCCCTCACCTCCGGCTCACTGGCGAGCTGGGGCAAGAAGAAGAAGGGCGACTGGATCTCCGTCTACGCCAACTCCGGCCACACGTACGCCGTGGTCGCCGGCCTCCGCTGGGATACATCCGGCGGCCCCGGTCCCCGCTGGCACACCGACGGTCGCTCAGACAGCGGCTACGCGGTCAGGCACTACAGGGGCTACTAGGCCGAAGCCGAAGAAGCTCGAGGAGAACGCCCGCTGTTCAGCGGGCGTTCTTCGTTTTGGCCTCGCCCGACGGGCCGGTGGCGGATAAGGCACCTATACGGTGCTCAAGCTGCCACCGGGTCAACCGGCGGAAACACCCACCGGCGACCAGCCGTCCTACGCCTCCAGGTTGACCATGACGTGCTTGATCTCGGTGTAGTCCTCGACCGAGTAGATGCTCATGTCCTTGCCGTAGCCGGACTCCTTGAAGCCGCCGTGCGGCATCTCGTTGGCCATCGTGAGGTGGTCGTTGATCCAGACGCAACCGAAGCGGATCGACTTGGCGACCCGCATCGCGCGGCCGACGTCGCCGGTCCAGACCGACGCGGCGAGCCCGTAGCGGGTGCCGTTGGCCCACTCGATCGCCTTGGCCTCGTCGTCGAACCGCTGAACGGTGATCACCGGCCCGAAGATCTCGGACTGGATCATCTCGTCGTCCTGGTGGAGGCCGGCGACGACCGTCGGCTCCACGTAGAAGCCGGGCAGGTCGGGCTCGCCGCCGCCGGTGACGATCTCGGCGTGGTCGGGCCTGCGCTCGAGGAACCCCTCGACGCGCTCGCGCTGCCGCTCCGAGTTGACCGGACCGAGGGTCGTCGCCGGATCGAACGTGTCGCCGACGACGTTGCCCTTCGCCTGCTCGGCGAGCCCCGCCACGACATCGTCGTAGATGCCGGGGGCGGCCATCACGCGGGTCGCTGCAGTGCAGTCCTGGCCGGCGTTGTAATAACCGCAGGCAGCGATCGTCTCCATCGCCAACTCCATGTCGGCGTCGTCGAAGATGATCACCGGCGCCTTGCCGCCGAGCTCGAGGTGAACCCGCTTCAGCGTCTCGGATGCCGCCCTGGCAATCCACTTGCCGGTCTCGGGTGAGCCGGTCAGCGACACCATGTCGACCTCGGGATGGGTGACCAGCGTCGAGCCGGCCGGCTGCCCGAGCCCGCCGATCACGTTGAGCACGCCGGGGGGAAAGATGTCAGCGGCAAGCTCGGCGAGCTTGAGGGTCGCCACCGGGGTCGTCTCGGCGGGCTTGAGCACGGTGGTGCAACCGGCGGCGAGCGCCGGGCCGATCTTCCAGATGGCCATCATCAGTGGGTAGTTCCAGGGCGCGATCTGGCCGACCACCCCAGCGGGCTCTCGCCGGATGATCGACGTCCGGCCGGCCACGTACTCGCCCGCCGCGCTGCCCGAGAGCGTGCGTCCGGCGCCGCCGAAGAACCGCAGCTGATCCGCCATCGCGGGGATCTCATCCGCCATGAAGGTGTCGCGCGGCTTGCCGGCATCGGTCGCCTCGAGGTCGGAGAGCAGGTCGGCGTTCTCCTCGATCACATCGGCGAGCGCGAACAGCGCTGCGGCGCGATCGGCGGGCGTGGTGTCGGCCCAGCCGTCGAAGGCGTTGCGGGCGGCCATCACCGCACGGTCCACGTCCTCCTCCGTCGAGAGCGGAGCCGAGGCGAAGACCTCGCCGGTCGCCGGGTTGATCACATCGTCGGTGGCGCCGTCGGTGGCATCGGAAAGCTCACCGTTGATGAAGTTCTGGACCTTGGTCTTCTCTGCGGTTGCCAACTCAATCTCTCCTCGTGCCGTGAACCAACTCGAAACTCCCACCCGCTCTAGCCGATCCCCAACGCCTCCTCGACGGAGACGTACTCCGAACCGACGCCCTCGGCGACGGCCTCGTGGGTGACCTTCCCTGCCGCCACGTTGACCCCGGGCCGGAGCCCCGGATCGCGGGCGATCGCGCCCTCGACGCCGTTGTCGGCGAGCGAGAGGACGTAGGGAAGGGTTGCGTTCGTCAGTGCGTAGGTCGAGGTGATCGGCACCGCTCCCGGCATGTTGGCCACGCAGTAGTGGGTGATCCCATCGATCTCGTAGACCGGATCGGTGTGGGTGGTCGGCTTCGAGGTCTCGAAGCATCCGCCCTGATCGATCGCCACGTCGACGAGCACCGCGTTGCGCTTCATCAGGCCGAGCTGCTCCCGCTTGATCACGTGCGGAGCCCTGGCACCCTGAACCAGAACCGCCCCGATCACCAGATCCATCCGCGGCAGCATCTCCTCGATCGAGAGCGTGGAGCTGTAAACGGTCGACAGCGACCCGCCGAACTGCAGGTCGGCGCGCCGTAGGGCATCGATGTTGAGGTCGAAGAGGAACACGTCGGCGGCCATCCCGACCGCCATCTGGGCAGCGTTGATTCCGACGGCGCCGGCTCCGATCACCATCACGTTGGCCGCGGCGACGCCGGGGACGCCACCGAGCAGGATCCCCCGCCCGCCCATCGGCTTCTCGAGGAAGAACGCGCCGGCCTGGGTCGCGATCCGGCCGGCGATCTCGCTCATCGGGGCCAGCAGCGGCAGGCCCCCGCGAACGTCCTCGACAGTCTCGTAGGCGATGCAGGTCGCGCCGGTCTTGCACAGGCCCTCGGTCAGCTCCGGCGCCGGAGCGAGGTGAAGGTAGGTGAAGAGCGTCGTCTCGGCCCGCAGCATGTCGACCTCGACCTGCTGCGGCTCCTTGACCCCGAGCACCATGTCTGATTCGGAGAAGATCTCCTCGGCGGTGGTGACGATTCGCGCACCCTGCGCGGCGTAGTCGTCGTCGGAGATCGCACTTCCGTCTCCAGCGCCTGCCTCGATCAGGACCTCATGCCCATGCTCGGCGAGCTCGCGGGCTCCGATCGCGGTCAAAGCGACCCGGTACTCCTCGTCCTTGATCTCGGTGGGCACTCCAACCTTCATCGGTTCTCCTCTTTCCGTCGTTCGCTGATGTTGTCGATTCTGGTCATCTCACAAGCTCTCTCGCACGCAGGGCCAGCCATAGCTCGATTCGATCCTGCGCCCGTCCGAGGTCGCGGCCGGTCAGCTCCTCGATTCTGCGGATTCTGTACCGAAGTGTGTGCCGATGGCAATAGAGATCGCGGGCGGCGCGCTCCCATTGGCCGTTGCGCTCGATGAACGCCTCCAGGGAGCGCAGCAGTTCCGGACCGTACTCGCCCTCCCCCTCCGAGATCGGTCCCAGCAGGTTCTCCGAGTAGGTCCGGAGCGCATCGTCGTCCTGGAGCGACAGCAACAGGGTGAACGCGCCGAGGTCGCGATGAGATGCGACATCGGGGGCGTGGCCGTTGGCCATCGCGGTCGCCTCGAGGGCGCAACGGGACTCGTGGAAGCCGCGGCGAAGCGCGGCGACCTGGGTCGTGCGGCTGGCGGCGGCTCGGACCGTGCGCCCCGACTCGGCCAGCGCCGCGCGCCCCTCCCGTGCCAGCTCGATCGGATCGCGCTCACCGGGATCGACGATCGCGCAGAGCAGCGGTCGGCCGGCGGCTGCGTTGACGGCGACGAGCGCCGGGACGCCCAGCGCCTCGGCGAGCAGCACCGGGTCGTCGGCGGACTCCTCGAGCTCGAACAGCAGGATCGCAACCCGCCCGTCGATCCCGAACGGCTGCAGCCGGCCTCGCAGTTCCTCGTCCCCGAGCTGACCGCCCAGAGCCTCGGCCAGCACGTCGCCGGCGAGGCGGCGCTCGGTCTCGCGCACGGCGCGCTCGCGCATCAGCTCCAGGGCCACCACCATCGCGGCCTGGCGGGCGAGCAGCCGCTCGAGATCGCCGATCTCGCCGGCGCGGCGCGCCAGCACGAGCCAGTGCCCGCGATTGCCGCGACCTCCGAGCGGGACCGGGACGGAGACGGCCCGGCCGACAAGCGATCCCCGCTCGGCGACGAACATCGACTGCCTGCCGGCCTCGGCGCGCTCGTTGACCTCGATCCGGATGTCGGAGCTCGCCTGTTGGGAGAAACCACGTTCCTGGGGGTGACGGGCGAGCTCCAGGCCACGATCGTCGAGCAGCATCGCGGCGCCCGAGACCGACTCGGCGATCGCCCGCATGATCTCCGACAGGCCTCGCTCGGCGAGCACGAGTCCCTCCAGCAGAGCGTGAACCTCGACGCTGCGTTCCAGATCCGAGTAACCCTCGTTGATCAGGCGGGTCGAAGCCCACTCGGTGATCGCGATGAAGGGCAGCTCGAACGGGAGCTCGAACAGCGGCAGCCCCTTGGCCTCCGCCTCCTCGACGAGCGCCGTCGGCAGCTCCGCGTGGTCGAGGCCGACCGCAAGTCCCAGCCCGGCCGCCTGCTTGTCGGCGAGCAGGCGCACGAACTTGCGCTGTCGCGCGGCGCTCTTCAGGTTGATGCCGGTGGTCAGCAGCAGCTCGCCGCCGGAGAGAAACGGCGTCGGATCCTCGAGCTCGGAGATATGAACCCAGCGGATCGGGCTGCTCGGGGACCCCCTCGATCGCGAGCTCGAGATCGAACTGGGTCAGCAGGCTGCGGACTGAAAGCACGAGACGCGGTGCGTTCTTCTCGTCGGGGTCCCGGCTAGTGGGCCGTGACCTTCTCCCAGGCCTCTTCGAGCACCGACCTCAGCACCGAGCCGATCTCCTTGAACTCCTCGGGTCCGCAGGTCAGCGGCGGGCGCGAACTGGATCACGGGGTCACCGCGGTCGTCGGCGCGGCAGATCAATCCACGCCTGTAGAGCTCACCCGAGAGGAAGCCGCGAAGGAGCCACTCGGAATCGTCGCTGGTTGAAATGCTCCATCGTCTCCCGATCCTTGACGAGTTCGATGGCGTGGAAGTACCCGGCACCGCGCACATCACCGACGATCGGGATGTCACGCAGGTCCTCGAGCATCTGCCGGAACTCGGCCTCGTTGCGCGAGGACCTGCCCGCAGAGATCCTCGTCGGCGAATACGTCGAGGTTGCGGAGGGCGACCGCGGCGGCGACCGGATGGCCGCCGAACGTCGAGCCGTGGGCGAAGTGACGCTGTGCCGGAGGCGAATGGCTCGAACACCTCGTCGGAGGTGATCATCGCCCCCATCGGGATGTAGGCACCGGTGAGCGCCTTCGCCGTGGTGATGATGTCGGGCTGATAGCCGTAGCGCTGACAGCCGAAGTAGTGGCCGAGCCGGCCCCAGGAACAGATCACCTCGTCGGAGATCAGCAGGACGCCGAACTCGTCGCAGATCTCCCGCACGCGTTGGAAGTAACCCTCCTGCGGGGGAATGCAGCCGCCGGCGTTCTGCAACGGCTCGAGGATCACGGCCGCCACGGTGTCCGGCCCCTCGAACTCGATCCGATCGCGGACCCTCTCGGCAGCCCAGAGCGAGTCGCGGTCGGTGGGCCAGCGCAGATGGTTGGTGTTGGGAACGTGGGACCCGCCCGGCATGGTCGGCTCGAAGGGGACCTTGAGGGAGGTGATGCCGGTGGCGGTCAGCGCGCCCATGGTGGTGCCGTGGTAGGCGACCTCTCGGGAGATGATCTTGTGTCCTCTGTCCCCGCCCATGGGCGCGGTGCCAGTTGCGGGCGACCTTGATCGCAGCCTCGACCGCCTCGGAGCCGGAGTTGGTGAAGAAGACGTGGTTGAGATCGCCCGGCGCGAGGTGGGCGATCCGCTCGGCCAACTCGATCGCCCGTGGATGGGCGTAGCTCCAGTTGGTGTAGAAGTCGAGCTCCTTGATCTGAGCCGCCGCTGCTTCGCCGTACTCGACGCGACCGTGGCCGGCGTTGCAGCAGAAGAGCGCGCTGAGCGCGTCGAGGTAACGGTTGCCGTGGTCGTCCCAGACGTAGTTGCCCTCGGCGCGAGCGATGATCGGAATCTCGTGCTCGGAGTCGTAGCCGCCCATGCGGGAGAAATGCATCCAGAGATGCCTTCGTGCTGATTCCTGCAGATCGATCCCGGCGGCCGCCGGGGTGACACTGGTTGTGGCCATCGCCCTCTCCTTCACTGGACCGACTCGACGCTTTGCACAAAGGTAGAACGTCAGTTTGGAGCGCACAACCGAGAATCCGTTCAAGCCCTCGTGGCGCGATTGTACGCATCGTACAACCAGACGCCCTGGATCGAGGCGTACGCGGATGCTCGCGCAGGCCTACCCCTCACTCACGATCCGATTTTCGGCTAGGTTTCCCGATGCCAGTTTTCCCGGGGCGTCTTGAGGAGGAGTTACGGAAGCATCAGGCACAGCGAATGGCGGATCCCAATCCGGCGTACGCCTCAGGTCGGTGACCAAGCGGTTCGGCGAGTTCACAGCGGTGGACTCGATCGACCTCGACATCCACGAAGGGGAGTTCTTCACGCTGCTCGGCCCGAGCGGCTGCGGCAAGACGACGACGCTGCGGATGATCGCCGGCTTCGAGCAGCCCGACGGTGGTGAGGTCCTGATCGACGGCGTCAACGTCGCTGGGCTCCCGGCCCACAAGCGGCCGACCAACACGGTCTTTCAGAGCTACGCGCTCTTCCCCCACCTCAGCGTCAAGGAAAATGTCGCCTACGGTCTGAAGCGCAAGGGCGTCGCCAAGGCCGAGGCCGAGCGTCGCGTCCAGGCCGAGCTCGAGCGGGTCGGACTCTGGGGCGAGGCGAACCGCCGCCCCAACCAGCTCTCCGGCGGCCAGCAGCAGCGGGTTGCCCTGGCCCGCGCCGTGGTCAACCTTCCCAAGGTGCTGCTTCTCGACGAGCCCCTCGGCGCTCTCGACCTGAAGCTCCGCAAGGGCTTGCAGGTTGAACTGAAGCGGATCCAACAGGAGATCGGGATTACCTTCGTCTATGTAACGCACGATCAGGAAGAAGCCCTGACGATGTCCGATCGGATCGCGGTGATGAACCGTGGGATCGTCGAGCAGGTTGCGGAGCCTGAGGAGGTCTACGAGAGGCCCTCGACCACTTTCGTTGCGGGTTTCATCGGCGTCTCCAACTTGATGCCGGGAACCGTGCGGTCGCTGAGCGGGGATCGGGCGACCGTCGAGCTCGAGGCCGGTGTCACGGTCGAGAGCGGCGCCAACGGCCTCGCCACCGGCGAGCAGTGCCACGCCGTCGTCCGCCCCGAGAAGCTCTACGTGACGCCGAAGTCCCAGAGCGGCGTCGTCCACGCCGACAACGAGCAGAGCGTCGAGGGCGTCGTCGCCAGCTCGATCTACCTCGGGACCGCGACCCAGCTGGTCGTCGAGCTCAAGGGCGGGGCGAGGATGACGGTCCTCTGCCCGAACACCGACGAGGCCGAGCGCCAGTCGCTGCCCGGAGGAGGTGCCGACGTCCGCCTCTCGTGGACTCCCGAGCACATCCACCTGGTCCGCGAGTCGGGAGCCGAGCGGGCGACCGCCGACCACGAGGCGCTGACCAACCAGGCGAGCGGAGTCGGCGCCTGATGAAGAAGCTGTCGCGCCTCATCCTCGCGCTGGCGCTGCTCGGCGCCGCGATCGGGATGAGCGCGTGCAGCGACCTCGGCGCCGGCGGCCTCGACGGCCCGGTCCAGACGGCCACCGCCGCCGGCACGGAGCCGAGCGGGAACATCACGATCTCCAACTGGCCCGCCTACATCGACAAGGAGACGGTCCCCGCATTCGAGGAGCAGACCGGTCTATCGGTCGACTACATCGAGGACGTCAACGACAACAACGAGTTCTTCTCCAAGCTCCAGCCGACGCTTGCCAACCGCGACCCGGCCGGCCGCAGCATCTTCGTGGTCACCGACTGGATGGCGAAGAAGATGTACGAGCTCGGCTACCTCCAGGACTTCGACAAGAACGCCATCCCCGAGGTCAACAAGAACCTGATCCCCAGCCTGCAGCACCCTGACTTCGACCCTGAGCGCCAGTTCTCGGCGCCATGGCAGGCCGGCATGACGGGCCTCGTCGTCAACACCGAGCAGGCCCCCGACATCAAGAGCGTCAACGACCTCTTCGATCCTCAGTACGCGGGCAAGGTCACGGTGCTCAGCGAGATGCGCGACACGGTCCCGCTGATCATGAAGGCGGACGGCGTCGATCCCGCGGATGCCACCACGGACGACTGGCTGGCCGCGATCGACAAGCTCAAGGCCGCCGTCGACTCCGGCCAGATCATCGGAGTCACCGGCAACTCCTACATCAACGACATGGCTCGCGGTGACGTGGTCGCGGCGATCGGATGGTCGGGGGACGCGATCCAGCTCCAGGCCGACAACCCCGACATCAGGTTCGTGATGCCGGAGCAGGGCTGCATCATCTGGGCCGACAACATGGTCATCCCCGTCGGCGCCCCGAACGTCGACGCGGCATACGCGTTCATGAACTACGTCTACGACCCCAAGAACCAGGCTCCGATCGCCGCCTACAACAACTACACGACGCCGGTCGACGGCGTTCAGCAGATCCTCGCGAAGACGGACCCCGAACTGGCGAAGAGCGACCTGATCTTCCCGTCCGAGCAGTACCAGAGGAACTGCTCGGCACAGCCCGATCCGCCGAGGCTCGATACGGCCGAGATCGAGCAGGCGTTCCAGGACCTGGTGACCGGTGGCTGATCGGAGCGCACGATGAGGGAGTGGGCACGCACCAGAGGGGTTCCCTACTTCCTGCTCGGGCCGGGGCTGCTCTGGCTGGCGATCTTCTTCGTCCTGCCGATGGCGTTCATGTTCTCGGTGTCCCTCTACCAGGGGTCGCTGGACACCACGTTCGAGATGACGTGGCACTTCGAGAACTACACCGATGCGATCAGTGACTACAGCTCCCAGTTCCTGCGCTCATTCGGCTACGCCGGCATCGCGACCCTGCTCTGCCTGCTGATCGCCTACCCCCTGTCGTACGCGATCGCGTTCAAGGCCAGCCCGCGCTGGCGGACCGTGATGCTGCTCGCCGTCGTCGCGCCGTTCTTCACGACCTACCTGATCCGTACCTACGCCTGGCAGACGATCCTCTCCAATGAGGGCAGCGTCGTGAACTTCTTCCAGACCATCGGCCTGGTCGCCGGCGACGGGACGATCCTGAAGACGCCGGCCGCCGTGATCGCAGGCCTCACCTACAACTTCCTGCCGTTCATGATCCTCCCGATCTACGCGAGCCTCGAGCAGATGGACACGCGGCTGATCGAGGCGGGCAAGGACCTCTACTCCAGCGCCCGCACGACGTTCTTCAAGGTGACGCTGCCGATCTCGATGCCGGGAGTCATCGCCGGCACGCTGCTCACCTTCATCCCGGCGGTCGGCGACTACATCAACGCTTCGTTCCTCGGCAGTCCGAACCAGGCGATGATCGGCAACGTCATCCAGAGCCAGTACCTGAACATCAAGGACTATCCGACTGCGGCAGCGCTCTCGTTCATCATGATGGCGCTGATCGTGGCCGCGGTGGCGATCTACATCCGCTTCGCCGGCTCCGAGTCGCTGATGGGCGACGAGGCCGAGGTGGTGACCACCAAGTGAAGGCCATCCAGTGGATCCGCGAGCGCGGCGTGATGATCTTCGCGATCCTCGTCGTCATCTACACGCTGCTGCCGATCGCGGTCATCATCGCGTTCTCGTTCAACGACCCGGCGGGCAAGTTCAACTTCACCTGGCAGGGGTTCACATTCGACAACTGGGTCAACGCCTTCGACCTACCCGACCTCAACGAGGCGATGCTGACGAGCCTCGAACTGGCTGCCCTCGCCACGATCGTCTCGACGATCCTCGGCACGATGATCGCCCTCGCCCTCGTCCGCCATCAGTTCCGCGGACGCAAGATGGCGAACCTCCTGATCGTGATCCCGATGACCAGCCCCGAGGTCGTCATCGGCGCGGCGCTGCTGTCGATGTTCGTCTACTTCCAGGTCGCGACCGGCTTCGCGACCCTCCTGATCGCACACATCATGTTCACGATCAGCTTCGTCGTGGTCGTCGTCAGATCGAGGCTGATCGGATTCGACAGCCGGCTCGAGGAAGCCGCCCGCGACCTTGGTGCCGATGCGAGCACGACCTTCCGCACGGTGACGCTGCCGCTGATCGCTCCCGGGCTCGCCGCCGCCGCGCTGCTCGCCTTCGCACTCTCGCTCGACGACTTCGTGATCTCCAACTTCAACTCCGGCACCACGGTCACCTTCCCGCTCTACATCTTCGGCGCGGCCCAGCGCGGAATTCCGGCACAGGTCAACGTCCTGGCGACGATCCTCTTCATGATCACGATCGTGGCGATGGTGTTCGCCGTGGTCCAGCAGACCCGGGCGGAAAAGCTCGCGGCGATCCGCCCCGACCAGGAGGACGACGCCTCGACGTCGGGCGACCCCGCAGCGCCCGTTCCCGCTTCGTGAGCGAGCGCCGGCTGCTGATCGGCGGCGAGCCGGTGGACGGCGCCGGTGCGCCGATCGAGGTCGAGAATCCCTACACGACCGAGACGATCGCGACGGTCGGCTCAGCGTCGCCCGAGCAGCTCGATGCGGTCGTCGGCTCCGCGCGCGCCGCTTTCACCGGTTGGTCGACGACGCCGGCCGGAGAGCGGTGCGAGATGCTCCACGAGATCGCCCGGCGCCTTCGCGACAGCCAGGAGGAGCTCGCCCGGACGATGACCGCCGAGGGCGGCAAGCCGTTGATCGAGAACCGCGACGAGATCGACTGGTGCGCGGCCGCGTTCGACTACTACGCCGAGATCGGCCGCGACAGCGCCGGCCGGGTGATCCCGCCGATCGAGTCGAGCCAGCTCGCCATGGTGGTCAAGGACCCCCTCGGGGTCGTCGGCTGCATAGTCCCCTGGAACTACCCGCTGCTCCTGCTCACGTGGAAGGTCGCCCCTGCCCTCGCCGCCGGGTGCACCGTCGTCGCAAAACCCTCCGAGGTCACGCCTCTGTCGACGCTGCAACTGGCGGGATGCCTGGACCATCTTCCGCCGGGGGTCGTGAACATCGTGGCCGGCGCCGGCGACGTCGGAGCCTCCCTCTCGGCCGACGAGCGCGTCGACTGCATCGCCTTCACGGGCTCGGTCGCCACCGGCCGGCGGGTCGCGATCGCGTGCGCCGAGCGGCTCGCCCGGGTCAACCTCGAGATGGGAGGCAAGGACCCCTTCATCGTCTGCTCGGACGTCGCCGCCGAGATCGAGATCGCCGCCCGCGGGGGCGCCTGGGCAGCGTTCCTGAACGCCGGGCAGGTCTGCACGTCGGCAGAGCGCTTCTACGTCATGGAGGACGTCTACGACGACTACGTCTCAGCCTTCGTCTCCCACACGGAGACCCTCGTACTCGGAGACCCGGCCGACGTCGGAACCGACATCGGCCCGATGGTATCCGCCCCACAGCGGCAGAAGGTCATCGATCAGGTCGATGCCGCGGTGGCCTCGGGCGCCGAGGTGCTTATCGGCGGCGGGGACGGCGGCCAGGCCAGGGGCCACTTCTTCGCCCCCACCGTGGTAACCGGTGCTGCGGCCGAGACCGACCTGCTCCGGGAGGAGACCTTCGGGCCGGTGGCTCCCATCGTCCCGGTAAAGGATCTGGACGAGGCGATCGCACTGGCCAACGGCTCCCAGTTCGGCCTCGGCGCCAACGTCTACACCCGCGACCTCCAGAGCGCCGTCCGCTGCATGCGCGAACTCCGCGCAGGGACCGTCTGGATCAACGACCCGCTCACCGATAACGACGCCGGACCCTTCGGCGGCTTCAAGCAATCCGGCATCGGCCGCGAACTCGGCCGCGAGGGGCTCGAGGCCTTCCAGGAGACCAAACACGTCCACATGGAAACGGAGATCGAGCGCAAGTCCTGGTGGTATCCGTACTCGGAGTACGGAGCTTCCTAGCCCTCGGGCTGCCGTTTCCGGCGAAAGTCGTCGACCGCGGGGCCTGTCGCGGGGTGGGCCGCACCGCTCGCTGACGCTCGGGCGACCCAGGCCCGCGCCAACCGCGGATCAGCCTGTACGACGACGGACCCCCAAGGTGCCTGTAAAGGGTGGACGTGGGTCGCCCTGAGCTCCCCAGGGGAGCTCAAAACGACCCACGTCCGAAGAACGCCCCTCGGCAGGCGGGTGAACGGTGACCAACCTGCCAAGCCCTCCCCTTCCCCACAGCCAAACCGACTCTCACCGGCCGGCGCGTACCTCGGCAGGCCACACCCGCCCCAGCAGTCGAGAACCCTGCTCAATGCTCCCTTAACGAGGAATTGTTGAACAATTCCGCCAGATAGGTTAGGGTCGGGTTACGCGCAGCGTCCTACCGCAATGTGTGTCCGTGGAGAGGCGACAATGCCTTCCCGAATCAGACCAGGACTGGAGAGTTGACATGGCGAATGTGAGGATTCCCGAAGCAGGGCCGATGGCCCCTGGCGCGGAAACCGAAGGTGGACTGACGAGACGCGAGACGATCGTCAACGGCGCGAAGCTGGTTGTCGGCGCCGGGATCGGTGCGCAGATAATGGCCTCGACCGGGGCCGAGACAGCGGTGGCCAATCAGGTCCGCAGAATCGCCGGCGCCTCCGCGAGCAAGCCCGGATACGGCCCACTTGTGAAGACCGGCCCGTTTCAGCTCCCCGCGGGCTTCCAGGTGTTCACGTTCGGCAAGGCCGGCTCGCCGATGAGCGACGGGCTGAAGACCCCCAAGCACCACGACGGATCGGCGATCTTCAATGCCGGCACGAACCGGCTCACGTTGATCCGGAACCAGGAGAACGCCGGGCACGGCAAGGCCCTCGGCAAGCACAACGCCTACGACCGTCACGCCAAGGGCGGCGTCACGACATCCCTCTTCGATACGCAGAGCGGCACGCTGGTCGGTAGCTCCCTGGTCCTGAACGGCACCGACAACAACTGCAACGGCGGCCAGACCCCGTGGGGGACGTGGCTGACCTGCGAGGAGTCGACGGTCGGCAAGTTCAAGGGCTACGAGAAGGAGCACGGCTACGTCTTCGAGATCCCGAAGGGCGCAACCGGTCCGATCGAGCCGAAGCCGATCAAGGCGATGGGCCGCTTCGTCCACGAGGCCTGCGCCGTCGACCCGAAGACCGGCATCGTCTACATGACCGAGGACAACGGCCCGGACGGTTTCTACCGCTACATCCCCGATCATCGCGGCCAGCTCCATCGCGGCGGCAAGCTGCAGATGCTCTGCGTCAACGGCCGCTCGAAGTACGACACGGTCACCGGCCAGAAGGTCGGCAAGAAGCTCCGCTGCGAGTGGGTGACGATCGACGATCCGGATCCCGAGGACGCCGAGCGCCACAGCACGCGGGTCTACGACCAGGGCCGCGAGAAGGGCGCCGCCCGGTTCATGGGACTCGAGGGCGCTTCCTGGGGAGAGGGCAGCGCCTGGTTCACGGCCAGCGAGGCCGGCGAGATACACCGCGGTCAGATCTGGCGCTACACGCCGTCGAAGAGCATCAAGCACGGCACGCTGGAGCTGATGTTCGAGTCGACCAAGCGGTCGGTGTTGGATCAGCCCGACGGGATCGTCGTCAGCCCACGCGGCGGAGTGCTCCTCTGTGAGGACGGCGACGGAGAGGATCTCGACGGCGGCACCAACAACCTGAGGGTGCTCACCCCGGCCGGCAAGATGGAGACGTTCGCCATCAACAGCACGCCCCTCGACCTGCACCGCTACGAGGGTGAGAAGAAGGGAACCGTCGGGCGCAGCGAGTGGTCGGGCGCCTGCTTCAGCCCGGACGGCAAATGGCTGATGGTTCACATCCAGATTCCGGGAATCACCTACGCGATCACTGGGCCCTGGGAAAAGGGTTGGCTCTAGGCCGCCGAATCGTCGTCTCCTCACCGAGCTCCGTCCAGCTCGACGAGGAGCCGCTCGATCCCGAATCCATCGTCGCCGGCTCGCCTGAGACCTTCGACGGCGTAATCAGTTCGTCCCAGCTTGCCGACGGTTCGTCGCTGGCGACCGGCGTCTGGCGCTGCACTCCCGGCACCGTCACCGACGTCGAGGTCGACGAGACCTTCATCGTCCTCTCCGGCCGGGCGAGCATCGAGCACGCCGGCCGGGCCCACGAGGTGGGCCCAGGCGACGTCTGCGTCCTGCCGGCTGGCGCAGAGACGAAGTGGACGGTCCACGAGACCCTGACGAAGGTCTACGTGCTGGTCGACAGATAACCCCGAGGGAATGCTCCGCTGCACGTCCGCTTCCCTCGGACCGTTGGGTGTTGCCGCTCGGCAAGGGCGTCAGGGGGTTGGGCGTCAGGGCGAGGGGGGTGGCTGGGTCGGCGGAGTTGTCAGTGGGGTGACTTAAGTCGCATACCGGAGGTAACCCGCCCCACTGGCCTTGAAATGTCTCTCGGCAGGCGGGTGAACGGTGGGCGAGCTCCCCTGTCCTCCCCTCCCCAGCCAGCCGGACTCTCATCCGACGGTGGAGGTCGCTCGGCAGGCCACACCGACCGCCAACCCCTCGGCAGGCCACACCGACCGGCCGCCTAGATCAACCCCTGCTCCTGGCCTACCTTCGCGAACGCAGCCACCGAGCGGTCGATCTGCTCGTCGGTCAGGGCGGCCGAGAGCTGCACGCGGACGCGAGCGACCCCCTCAGGAACCACGGGGAAGCCGAAGCCGATCGCGAAGACACCCTCGTCGAGCAGCAGCTCGCTCATCCTGATCGCGTCACGCGTTTCGCCGACAACGATCGGGACGATCGCGCTCTCACCCTCGAGCGGCCTCAGACCCACCGCGGCCACGCCGGCCCGGAAGCGGGCGACGTTGGCGTGCAGGCGCGTCAATCGGTCGGGTTCGTCGCGGAGGATGCCGAGCGCAGCCCGGGCGCCACAGGCGACGGATTGAGGCAGGCCGTTGGAGAAGAGCTGGGCGCGCGATCGCTGCTCGAGCAGCTCGCAGAGCTCGGTGGTGCCGGTGACGAATCCTCCGGCCGCGCCGCCCAGCGCCTTGCCGAGGGTTCCGGTGACGATGTCGACGCGGTCGGCGACGCCGAGGTGCTCAGCGGTTCCCCGGCCGGTGGAACCGAGGACCCCGAGACCGTGTGAGTCGTCGACGATCAGCGTCGCACCGCTGGCCTCGGTCAGCGCGATGATCTCCGGCAGCGGCGCAAGGTCGCCCTCCATGCTGAAGACTCCGTCGGTGATCACCAGGCACCTGTATCCGTGGGGGACCTCCGCGAGCCTGGCCTCGAGAGCGTTTACGTCGGCATGAGCGTAGACGGCCTTCCCCGCAGGCCGGGCGAGGCGGATGCCGTCGATGATGGAGGCGTGGTTGAGCTCGTCGGAGAGGACCCAGGTCCGCTTGTCGCAGAGAGAGTCGAGCAGCGCCTGGTTGGCGTTCCAGCAGGAGGTGTATGTAACGGCCCGCTCGGCACCGAGGAAGTCGGCGAGATCGCGTTCGAGCTCGACGTGAGGAGTGAACAGACCGCAGATGAACCGGACCGACGCCGTGCCGGCGCCGTAGGTGCGAAGGCCCTCCGCCGCCGCCTCGACGACCGCCGGATCGGCGGCGAGCCCGAGGTAGTCGTTGGAACAGAGGCAGATCGCCTCAGAGCCGTCGGCGAAGCGGATCTCGGGGCCCTGCGGGGAGGAGATCTCACGGAACTCCTTCAGGGCCCCTCCGGCCTCGAGCTCGTCCAGCTCGGCCCGCAGCTCCTCGCGGAGCCCCGGCGTCATGCAGAGGACCCCCGGGTGATCACCGCGTCGACGGAGTCGGCGACGATTGCCAGTGCCACGTCGAGTGCCTCCGGCGGCATCAGAAGCGACGGCTGCAGGTTGAGCGAGGTGGTGCTCGAATCGGCGAGAATCCCGCGGCGCATCGCCTCCTCGGCGACCGCGTCCTGAAGAACGGTGTCCCGCTCGCGCGTCAGCGGGTCGCGGACGAACTCGATCGCGAGGAACCCGCCGACGGTGCGAACGTCGCCGATCCGCTCGTGGCGGGCAGCGAGGGCGCCCAGGCGTTCTGCCGCCAGCCGCTCCAACGCCGCGACGTTGCCGAGCACGTCCTCTCGCTCGTAGGCATCGAGGGTCGCGAGCGCGGCGGCGACCGATCCGGGCAACCAGGACCAGGTGCTGCCCGTGCTGAGATCGTCGATCGAGCCGAGCACGCGGTCGGAGCCGAGCAGGGCACCGATCGGCATCACGCCGCCTCCGAGCGCCTTGCCCATACAGATCAGGTCGGGCTCGACGCCCCAGCGCTCGACCGCGAACATCGTGCCGCTGCGACCCATGCCGGTCTTCACCTCGTCGACGCAGAGCAGCCAATCGTGCTCGTCGCAGAGCCCGGTCAGCGCCGGCCAGAACGAGTCCGGCGGGGCGATGCAGCCGCCCGACCCGAGGACCGGCTCGATCACGACACCCGCAACCAGGCCGGGGTCGACCACGTGGAAGAGGAGCTCGTCGCGGATGTAGTCGACGGTCGCGTCACCGGTCCCGCCGAGCCGCGGGGAGCCGAACGGGCTCCGGTAGGGATTCGGATACGGAGCGTGCATGAAACCGGTCGCGAGCGAGCGCTCGCCGGCGCTGATCTGATGGATCTCGGCGCCGAGGGAAGCGGTCGCCGTTGATTCCCCGTGGTAGCCGCCGTGAAAGGCGAGGACGATCGGCCTGCCGGTCGAGCGCCTCATCATGCGGATCGCGGTCTCGACGGCCTCGGTCCCGTTGAGGGCGATGTCGACGCGATCGATCGACGCAGGCGCGAGCGCGACCAGGCGCTCGGCCAGCTCGAACAGGCCGGGCGACGACAGGGTATGGCTGTCCTCGTTACCGAAGCGCCGGATTGCGTCGACCGCCGGATCGATCAGATCGCTCCGACAGGCGCCCAGCGGTACCGAGGCGGAGGCCGAGGCGAGATCGAAGAAGACGTTGCCGTCGACGTCGGTCACCGTGTAGCCGCTCTTGTGGTCCATCACCAGCGGCGCGAACCACTCGTACAGGCCCTTGTAGAAAACCTTCTCCCCGCGCGCGAGCAGCGCGCGCGAGCGCGGCCCCGGTATCTCGGTGCTGATCTGCGGTGCGTTCGGTGGTTGGGCGTCGCTCATCGGCTCAGTATCCAGACACGGTCTCATGGACCGAGGCTCCCGATACTATCCTGATTGTTCAACAGTTCCACGGACGGCGGGACGGGTCCCTTTCCCCCGAGGGGCCCGTCCCGGCGTCCGGCCTCCGACTCGGTCCGACAGGATGGAGCCACCCCCCCCGTCGGAGCCATCTCACCTTGATCCTGATCATCGCCGCGATAGTGGTTGCAACCGCCGCCGGAATCGGCGCCGAGCGTCGCTGGCCCGAACGGGCGGGTCACGACTCGCGCCGGTCGCTGATCTGGATCCTCTACCTCGTCCTCCCGCCGGTCGTCTTCTTCAACCTCGTGCACGTCTCCTTCGACGCCGACCTCGGTGGCGGCATCGTGCTCGCCTGGATCGCCGTCATCGTCGCCGCGCTCGCGGCTTGGGGACTGGGGGCGCGGGTGCTTCACCTCACCCGTCCGCAGACCGGGGCGGTGATCGCCTGCACGCTCGTCGCCAACACGGCCTACCTCGGCTACCCGCTCACGGTCGCGCTGCTCGGCAGCGACAAACTCGGGGAGGCCGCCGCCTACGACGTCGCCGTGGGCGCCGTCAGCTTCCTGATCGGCGCCTTCGCCGTCGGCGCCGCCTTCGGGACCAGGGCCGGTGAGGGAACCAGGCAACGAGCCGGCGCCTTCTTCGCCCGCAACCTGCCCCTCTACGCCGCGATCCTCGCGCTGCTCGCTCCCGACTCGCTCGCTCCCGACATCCTCGTCGACATCTCCCGGATCGTCGTCGTCGCGATTCTGCCGGTCGGCTTCTTCGCCGTCGGAGCTGCCCTCATGGAGGACGCCGGGCCCGAGGGGCTGCGGATACCGCCGCCGCTGACGTCATCGACGGCCGCCGTCATCGCCACCAAGCTCGTGTTGCTGCCGGCGCTGCTGTTTCTGCTCGCCCTGCCGCTGATCGACCTGCCGGACACCTACCTGCTGATGGCGGTCGATGCCGAGCGGTCTGAACGCGATGATCGTCGCCCACGCCTACGGCCTCGACCTGAAGACGACGGCCGAGGCGGTCACGTGGACGACGTCGATCGTCGTCGTCGCGGCCCTGGTGGCGAGCCTGATCTGACCGGCGTTCGCTCAGGTCGAAGGCGTCGGCGGCCTCGCCCTGAGAATCATCACGAGCAGCACGACGGGCGCGATCACCGTCAGCGCGAGGCTGATCGCCTCGGCGATCGCGTCGCCGGTCGACAGCCCCTCGAGGTTGAGCAGGTGGTAGATCAGATGCGGGACCGAGTAGACGAGGAAGGAGCCCGAGCGCAACGATCACGAGGCGGCGCTCCAGGGAGATGGCCGCGGCGGCCAGGACGACTCCCGTGGCGAGGAACAGCGCGCCGACGTCCCGCGTCAGGTGCTCGTTGTAGGCCGGAAGCGCCTCGACCCACCCGCGCCCGAGCGGGAAGTCGTCGAAGAAGGACCTCGGGGCGAACAGCGCGTAGAGGCCGTCGGTGAACTGAACCGCGGCGAGCAGCCCCGTAACCAGCCGGACGGCGGCTCGCGGGGCCCCGAGCGGCTTCATCCCCTCGCTAGCCCCGTTGCTTGCGCTTGCGCTTGTTACCGCGGCGACTCGGCCGGGCTGGATCGTCGGGCTCCTCGACCTCGCTCGCGGTGCCCTCGAAGTCCTCGGGCCCGGCGAGCTCGTCCACCTTGGGCTCGGCGTCGCCCGGCCGTCCAGGGGCCAGCCAGGGGACCGCCTCCCCCGCCTCCCAGGCGGGCGGACGGGCACCGGGCCACCAGCCGGTGATCAGCAGGGCGATGAGCAACATGAAGCCGATCAGCATCACGCTGCCGAAGAGCAGGGTCCCGATCCCGACCGCCATCGCCAGGGTTCCCCAGAACCGCGTCATCAGGCCGGCGCGCATCGCGTTCAGGCTCAGGTAGACCGTGGTGAAGGCAAGCCCGAGCGAACCGGCCAGGCCGAGGCCGGTCCGAACCTGCGTCGCGAACTGCTCGTAGAAGACGTCGTTGGCGACGTCGTTGGAGTTGATGTCGTAGTCGGCGCCGGGGTCGAGGAAGACGGCGGCGGCGTCCTTGAAGGCGAAGTACGCGGCGACCAGGGAGGCCGCGAGCAGGATCGGGCTGATCACGACGACCCCGATCAGGCCCGGCCGAAAGGTCTCAACGCGGGTCTGGACCGAGCGGAACAGCGAGATCAGCGCAGGCATGAAGAGCAGCAGGGCGAACGCCTGAAGTAGGCACTGCAGCAGTAGATCGCTCTCGATCGAGTCGAACATCTTCAGCTGCTCGGCCTGCTCCGCACCGTTGAAGTCACCGGCGAGCCCCATCGCCGCGATGAAGATGACGATGCCGACGACCGCGGCGATCCCCGCGATCCTTCCCCGCCTGGCCTCGTCCTCGATCTGCTCGTTGCTCATCTTCACGTCGGCTGAAACTCCCGGATTAGTCGCGCTCGGCAGGATCGCCGGCTCGCAGGCCCTCGTAGGCCGCGTATCTTAGGCGTGTGGGCCACTTCGCCGTCAGCGCCATCGGTCGCGATCGCCCAGGCATAGTCGCGGCGATCGCCGACGGCCTGCTTGAGGTCGACGGTAACGTCGAGGATTCGCGGATGACGAACCTGGGCGGCCACTTCGCGGTGATGTTGCTCGTCTCGACCCCAGCCGGCCGCGAGCTTGCGGAGGTGGAGGCGGCCCTGGTTCCAGCACGCGACGGGCTGGCCCTCGAGGCGCTCACCGTGAGTGAGATCGGATCCGGCCCCGGGGCCGCCGCGCCCGACCACGTGATCACCGTGTACGGCTCCGATCACCCCGGGATCGTCCAGGCGATCAGCGCCGGGCTGGCCGCGGCCGACGTCAACATCACCGACCTCCAGACCCAGGTGGGCGGCTCGGTCGAAGAGCCGATCTACATGATGCTGCTCGAGGTCGAGGTCGGCGATGTCGAGGTCGAGGCACTGACGACGGGCCTGCGTGAGATCGCGGGCCGCATGGCGGTAGAGATCGAGCTGCGGCCGCTCGACGCCGAGACCCTCTAGCCAGGCCGTCGTCGCCCTGGTTTTCGGTCCGGAAGAGGCGCTCTGATGCCCCCACGCAGAGTCCTGCTCTATCCCGATTCGAGGCTGAAGCAGGTCGCCGCCCCGGCTCAGCCGGAGGATGCGGAGCGCGTCGGCGCCGACCTGCTCGACACGATGGACGAACTCGGCCACTGCGTCGGCCTCGCCGCCCCGCAAGTCGGCGAGCTCACCCGGGTGATCGTCGTCGACGTGTCCGCCCACCGGAAGGCGTCGGCCAACAACGGCCGCCTCGTCCTGGTCAACCCCCGGATCGTCGCCCGGGCGGGGGCCGAGGTGGGCAGGGAGGGATGTCTGTCGATTCCCGACCTCACGGCCAACGTCCGCCGGGCTGTCGCGATCCGGGTGGAGCATGCCGACGGGACGGTCGAGAGCGAGGGATTCGAGGCCCGCTGCCTCCAGCACGAGATCGATCACCTCGACGGAATTCTCTTCCTCGACCGCGTCGCCTCGCTCGTCGATGACGTGTTCCGGCGTGAGCGCTACGACGATTCGAGCGGGGGGTCGGCCGGGGGCAGGAACCCGGCCTCCTCTTCGTAGCCCGGCTCCCCGGGCAATGCGACGGGCCCACCCGCGCGGATCGGGTAGTACTCGTTGTCGCCGGGCTCGACGATCCGGCTGATCCGATCGCCGACCCCGAGGACGACGTCGAGAAGCGGGGCGGCAAGGCCGATCAGCGCTTCGATCCGATCGCGGGCCGCGATCTGTCCGGGGGTCATGTGAGCCACTGTCCGGTTCAAGTTAATGCCTCGGCTCCTCAATAGCATTGGGGCGGTGACCGAGCAGACGCCCATCGGGGCGAAGGAAGTCGTTATCTACGGCGCGAGCGGCTACACCGGCAAGCTGGCCGCGGCCGAGCTCCACTCGCGCGGCGTGCCGATCGTTCTCGCCGGCCGCTCCCGCCCCAAGCTCGAGGCGGTGGCAGCCGGCCTCAGGCAGGACGCGACGGTCGGGGTCGCTGCCGTTGCCCTGAACGACGCCGCCGGCCTGCGCGAACTGATCGAGCCGGCGGCGGTCGTGATCGCCTGTGCGGGTCCGTTCACCCTGCATGGTGCCCCGGTGATCGAGGCCGCGGCGAGAGCGGGCACCCACTACCTCGACACCACCGGCGAGCAGCCCTTCATCCGCGACTCCTTCGATCGCTGGGGAGCGATCGCCGCCGACTCCGGAGCCGCGCTGGTCAGCGGCTTCGGCTTCGACTACGTGCCGGGCGACATGCTCGCGGCGCTCACCGCGGACGGCCTCGGTCGGATCGAGGAGCTGACGATCGCCTATCACGTCGAGGACCTCGGAGTTACCCGTGGGACCGCGCTCTCGGCCCTCGAGATGATCAAGGGCGGCGACGTTGAGTGGAGGAACGGGCGCTATGAGCAATCCTCGCTGAAGGCCGGCCGTGGACGCTTCTCCTTTCCGCAGCCGATCGGCGACCAGCGGGTGGGCCGTTACCCCTCGGGAGAGCAGATCACGGTTCCCAAGCATGTGGACGTGGAGACGGTGCGGTCGGTGATCGACCTGCGAGGGCTGCTCGGGGTACAGCTCGGGCCGCTGGCGGCGCCGCTGATGACGGGGAGCGGATACGCCATGGGCACCCCGCTTCGAGGACTCCTCGGCAAGCTGATCGCCCGCCTTCCGGAGGGTCCCGGCGAAGGGGCGAGAGCGACCGCAACCTACACGCTCACCTGCGAGGCGAGAACGGCGGCCGGAACCCGTCGCCGGGGCGTCCTTCGCGGCAGCGACGTCTACGGGATCACCGCCACGATCCTGGCTGAGGGAGCGGCTCGCATGACCGCCCCGGGCTTCGATCGACGCGGCGGCCTCGCTCCGTCGGAGGCCTTCGATCCGGGCGAGTTCCTCGCGGCCCTCGGCCCCCACGGAATCTCCACCGACATCGAGCCGGCCGGGGCAGGGTCCGGAGATGGCTGAAACTCACCGTCAGAAGGACGCCCACTACCCCTGTCCGGCGTGCGGCGCAACGCTGTTTGGGTGGACCGCGGCTCACGACCCGCTGGCGCGCGGCAAGCGGATCGTGCTCGATCGCTGCGAGAACTGCGGCCTCGCGGTCACACGACGCCGCGAGCCGCCCGATGCAGAGTCGGAGATCCACCAACTGATCGAGCGCAACGAGAGCGGCCGGGTCGAGATCGTCGCTCCCAACCGCAGGAGCTTCCAGGGCAGCCTCGGCGGCTCCCAGTGGGCCGGACTCGAGCCGGAGCTGCGGCGGCTGCATCTGACGCCCGAGGCCCTCCGTCTGCTGCTCGCCAAACAGGGCCTCGAGGTCGTCGACAGCGGGACCCCCTTCCGCAACCGCGCCTTCAAGCTGATGTGGCAGACGATGGTCAATGCCTTCACCTACCGGGACAACTTCGTCCGCAACGCCAGGGCGGGCCGATTCCCGAAGCCGGAGACCGGGAGGGATCGCTTCCTCTACGGGCTCGACTGGGTCGTCAGCGCCCTCGTCGCCATCCCGGCGGCAATGGCGGCCCTACCGCTGGAGCTGCTGGCGACCGTGTTCGCTCGCGGCGGGGTATTGACGGCAAGCGCCGAACCGATCCCCGGCCGAGCGCCCTCCGCAGAACCGAGCTGAGAGCCGACGCTCCCGAGCGCCTATTGTTCGGACCATGGAAGCTGGTGGATTCGGAATGTTCGGCGATCCCGACGATCTGCAGGCCCGCCTCGGCGAGCTCGCTGAATCGATGCAGGGAGCCCAGAAGGTCGCCTTCGCCGACACCGCCATCCAGCTTGCGGTCACGATGACCGTCGCCGCGATCGGCCAGATCGAGCTCACCGGATCCCCCGACGAGCAGGCCACCCAGGTCCGCGACGTCATCCGGATGATCTTCCCCGAGGCCGTGACCCTGGTCTCGGAAGCCCGCCAGGGCTTGAGTTAGCCCTCAGGCCTTCCCGGCGGAAGTCGTCGACCGCGGGTCCTGTCGCGGAGTGGGCCGCACCGCTCGCTGACGCTCGGGTGTCGACCCACGCCCGCGCCACCCGCGGATCAGCGTTTCGAGCACCGACCCGGGAACGCTCCCGATGGGAGGGGTGGGTCGTTTTGAGCCCCCCTGGCACGCTCAAGACGACCCACGTCCTAAGCAAGGCCCCTCGGCAGGCGGGTGAACGGTGACCAACCTCCCTAATCCTCCCCTTCCCCAGCCCATCAAGCTCTCATCGGCCGGCGAGTCCCTCGGCAGGCCACACCCACCTCCACCCCTCGCAGGGGCCCACACCTACCCCACCAGCCCCGCCTTCCGGAGCTTCTCCAGGGCGTCGTCACCGGATTCCGTCACCGACTGCCGCGCCACCCACTCGACCAGCTCCGGGAGGCCGTCCTCCAAATTCGTCCGGGCCTCGAAGCCGAGCAGGTCCCCCGCCAGAGTGGTGTCGGCGAAGCAGTGACGGATGTCGCCGGCCCGGAACTCGCCGGTGATCTCGGGCTCGAGTTCGGGAGCGAGGAGGGTGCAGAGCTGGGAGGCGAGCTCGGCGATCGCGATCCTCCGGCCGGTGGCGACGTTGAAGGCACGACCGGGAGCTTCGGGGGCGTCCATGGCGGCGCGGGTGGCGGCGACGATGTCGGAGACGTGCACGAGGTCGCGGATCTGGTTGCCGTCCTCGAAGACACGAGGCTGGTTGCCGCCGAGCAGGCGGGACGAGAAGATCGCCGCGACCCCGGTATAGGGATTGGCGAGCGCCTGACGCGGCCCGTAGACGTTCAGGTAGCGGAGCGCGACGGCCTCGAATCCGTAGGCCTCGCCGAGGACGAGAGCCAACTCCTCGGTGTCGCGCTTGCTGATCCCGTAGACGCTGATCGGCTGAAGCGGCTTGTCCTCGGTCAGAGGCACCGGCTCGGTCGGGAGACCGCACTGAGGGCAGAGGGGCTCCCAGCGGCGCTCTCGAAGCTGAGCGACCGGGCGGACGCCGGGCATCACGACGCCGTGGTCAGGGCATCGATACGCCCCCTCGCCGTAGACCACCATCGAGGAGGCGACGACGACGCGACGGATCTGCTCCCGCCGGGCGATCACGGCCTCGAGCAACGTGGCGGTGCCGCCCGGATTGGAGTCGATCGCCCTGCGGACGTTGACCATCGATTCGCCGTTGCCGACGATGCCTCCCAGGTGGAAGACCCGGTCGACGCCGTCGAGGGCAGCGGCGACATCGTCAGCGTCGCGGAGATCGCCGACGAGCAGCTCGGCGGCGGGATCGAGGTGCTCGGGCGGCTCGCCGCTCGGATGGGCGAGCGGATCGAGGTTGTCGAGGATGCGCACCTCCTCGCCGTTCGCCAGCAGGGCGTCGACGAGGTGGGAGCCGATGAAGCCGGCGCCGCCGGTGACGAGTGCGCGGCTCACCAGATCGTGTCCAGGAGGATCTGGGAGGCGAGCGCCTGGGCGATCAGCAGACCGCAGATCGCCGGCATCCGCCTGACGGGGACGAGCGTCGCGGCGGCGACCGCGGCAAGCGGGCCCATGAACAGCCAGATGCGCTCCGTCTCGGCCTTCGTCAGCCCGATCACGACCGAGACGACGATGATCGCGGCCAGCCCGATCGCCACCTCGTTGCCGCTGCCGAGCGCCCGCGCCGCGAACCACGCCGTCGGAATGCCGAGGGCAACCGCGAAGGCGACCGGTGATCCGAAGAGCCAGAAGAGATAGGGGCGCGCGTTGGAGATGCCGAGATCGTAGGCCTCCCCCGCCGCCCTGACCGAGCCGATCGGATCGAAACCGTAGGCGCCGTAGAGGGCCAGGTAGAAGGCGACGAGCACGCCGCCGGCGACCAGGGCCATCCCGAAGGCCGAACCGACGCCGCGGCGGAGCAGCTGGAAGATCGCGGCAAACGCCCCGATAGCGAGCAGCGCCCACGAGAAGAACGAGGCGACGGCGAGCGCGACCGAGCCGGCGAGCCAGGACAGGTACCCGGAACCGACCAGCAGACAGGCGGCAACCAGGCCGAGCGTCGCGAACATAGCATCGGTCGAAAGCACCCCGTAGAGCAGCGCGGCGGGGGAGAAGGCGATCAGCATCGCCGCCGCCCGCGAGCGGTCCTCCTCCATCCCGACCCGCCGGGCGAGCGCGTAGGTCAGCGGCACCGTGGCCGTGCCGACGGCGATCACGAGCGCCGCGAACGCCCTCGCGCCGTCGATCCCGGTCAGGTCGAGGAGGACCAGGATCCCCGGTGGATGGGCCGAGGGATGGATCGGCAGGGTCGGCGAGAGCTCGGCGAACCGGTCGAGGAAGGCCGTCAAGCCGAGCGAGTCGACCGCCGCCAGTACCGGCAGGTACTCGTTGCCGGCCTCGGGGTCGCTGCCGAATACCGCGTACCAGCCGTCCACCCCGTCGCGGATCAGCGACAGCCCAAGCCGCGCCCCCAGCGCGATCGCGAATGCACCGAGAAGGAACGTCACGACCCCGCCTCGGCCTCGCAGCAGCGGCACGGAGGCCGCGGCCGAGATCAGGAGAACCGGAAGGCCGATCAGCGCGTAGGTATCCACATGCGGATCCCAGAAGGCGAAGAACGGCGGCAGCGAGGTGCCGAGGTTGCCACCGGCGCCCTGGTAGATGAGCCCGAAGGCAACCGTCAACACCCCGACGACCGTCAGGGCAATGGCGGTTCGGGTCCCGGACTTCTCTCCCACCCGCCGTACGATCTCAGGATCTCCCGTCAAGCAGCACCCCATCGTCGGGGGAGACCGGACGCGAAGCGGAGGATCTCCCCGGAGGAATCGGTCGACGTCGTCCTGCCGGTGCTTGACGAGGTGGCTGCGATTCCAGCCGTGCTCGGCGCGTTTCCTGAGGGGTATCGGCCCATCGTGGTCGACAACGGATCCAGCGACGGATCGGATGCAATCGCGGCCGAACTCGGAGCCCTGGTCGTCCGCGAGCCGCGGCGGGGCTTCGGCGCCGCCTGCTTCGCCGGCCTCGCCGCGGCGACTTCCGAGATCGTCTGCTTCATGGACTGCGACGGCTCGCTCGATCCGGCGGAGCTCGACCGGGTGAGCGGTCCCGTCGCAGCCGGCGACGCCGATCTGGTACTCGGAACCCGGATCGCCGAGGCGGGAGCGTGGCCGGTTCACGCGCGAATCGCCAACCGGGCGCTCGCGTTGATGATTCGCAGACGCGCCGGGAGGCTGACCGACATCGGGCCGATGCGAGCGGCCCGCCGTGAGCCACTGATCGCGCTCGGTCTGGTCGATCGCCGCTTCGGCTGGCCGCTGGAGATGGTGCTGCGGGCCGCCGACGCCGATTGGCGGATCGAGGAGGTCCCCGTCTCCTACCGGAAGCGCGAGGGCCGCTCGAAGGTGACCGGCACCGTCCGCGGGACCGCCCGCACGATCGGCGACATGACGAAGGCCATGCGGGCCAAATGAGCAAGTTGAGCGATGTGAGCCATCTCGACCCCGCGCACGTATCCTTGATCGTGATCGCCAAAGCCCCCCTCCCGGGACTTGCGAAGACGCGCCTGATCCCCGACCTCGGTGAAGAGGGCGCCTCACGCGTCGCCGAGGCCTGCCTCGCCGACACGCTGTGGGCGGTTGCCGAGGCTCCCGCCGATCGCCGCGTCCTCGTCCTCGACGGGGAGCCCGGCCAGGACCCGGTTTGGCTGCCGCAGGTCGAGGGTCGCGAGTTCGAGATCCTGCCGCAGCGCCCCGGGGGCCTCGCCGAGCGCCTTGCCGGAGCCTTCGAGGATTCCGATGCCGCGCCGGCGCTGCTCGTCGGGATGGACACTCCGCAGATCACCGCCTCTCTGCTGGAGGCCTCGGTCGCCGAGCTCTGCTCCGAGGAAGTCGATGCCGTCCTCGGCCCCGCCTCCGACGGCGGCTGGTGGGCGATCGGGCTCCGCACGGGCAATCCCACCGTGTTCGAGGACGTGCCGATGAGCGCCGACGACACCGGCGAGCGTCAGCGCGAACGGCTCAACGACCTCGGCCTCCGCTTCCGCGAGCTCGAGCAGCTCCGCGACGTCGACACGCTCGACGACGCGCAAGCAGTTTCCGCCGTGAACCCGTGGACGCGCTGTGCCGCCGCGCTCCGCGAGATAACCACGAGGGAATCCTCCGCTGCGCGTCCGGTTCCCTCGGACGATCGGATGTTGCGTGGCCGGAAATCCTGACATCGTCCGGTTGGTGGGAGCTGGGCTACTCGCTGGTCTGCTTGCAGTCGTCGCCGGGTGTGGATCGGCGGAGACGAACCCGCCGCCGGCCGAACCCATTGCCTCGCCCCCACTTGCCGAGAAGCCGGTCGGCGAGGTCAGGACGGTCGGCTCCGAGGCCGAGGGGGTGGTGGTCGACCCCGTGAGCGGCCTGGCGGCGATCTCGTTCCGCGACCCGAACCGGATCGAGCTGATCGACGTTGGGACCGGCGAGACGGTCAAGCGCATCCCGACCCCCGATCCGGCTCGTCATCTCTCCCTCGCGGGACCCGGCGGCCCGGTGCTCGCACCGATCGAGTACGTCGACGAGCTCCTGCGAATCGAGCTGCCGAGCGGCCGGACATCGAGCGTCGCCGTCGGCGACTTCCCCCATGACGCGGCGCAGGCGGCGGACGGCCGGATCTTCGTCAGCGACGAGGGCGGGGACACGATCAGCGTCGTCGACGGCGACGCTGTGGAGGTCACGCTCCCCTCGCCGGAGCAACCGGGCGGGATCGCCGCCTCGGGTTCGACCGTCGCCGTCGCGGCGGTGGCGGCCCGCGAGATCGCCTTCCTCGATCCCGACACGCTCGAGCAGGTCGCAACGCTCGACGGGGGCGCCGGGCCGAGTCATGTGGTTGCGGGACCCGACGACGGCACAGACCGCTTCTACGTCACCGACACCGGCGGCGATGCGATCCTCGTCTACGAGGGAGGCAACGAGCCCCGCCTGCTCGATCGGACCAACCTGCCCGGCAGCCCATACGGGATCGCGGTCGACGGAAAGGGAAATCGCCTCTGGGTGACCCAAACGGCGCGCAACCGCGTAGTTGAGCTCGAGGTGAGTGAACTGGCCCCCAAGATCGTCGCGAGTTATCCGACCGTGCGACAGCCCAACAGCGTCGGCGTGGACGAGCGGACCGGCGACGTCGTCGTGGTCGGTCGCGACTCCGGGGACGTGCAGATCTTCAACCCCGACGACCTCGGGAACGGCAACGTGTTCGGGTCGGGATGAGCCGGCTCGAGGACCTCGGCGACCTGGTCAAGGAATCCGACGACGCCCGGACGCCTCCGAGCCCGCCGATTCCCGACGTCGGGCCGTTCAAGCGTGAGTTCTGGCGCAGCCCGCTGCGCGGCGAGTGGCTCACCTCCTTCCTCGGCTCGACGCTCCTGCCGTTCGTCATCGTCGCGGCCATTACCGGCTTCCTCTCCCACGCCGCCTACAACCCGGGCCTGGGTTCCAATGATGTCAGCGGCGGCTTCGAGGTCGACCTCTACTTCTTCGACTGGCCGACTTCGCCGGCCTGGCTCTATTCGCTGACGCAGTCCCTGCACCTGATCGCGGGCTTCGCGGCGATCCCGATCCTGCTGGCCAAGCTCTGGTCGGTGATCCCGCGACTGTTCGAGCGGCCGCCCGCGCGTTCGGTCGCCCACGGGCTCGAGCGGCTCAGCGTCCTGCTGCTCGTCGGCTCAGCGTTGTTTCTCTTCGTCACCGGCGTGATCAACGTCCATGTACTGGCTGCCGTTCGGGTTCTCGTTCGTGCCGGCCCACTACTACGCCGCGTTGATCTTCGTCGGAGCGCTCGCCCTGCACCTGGTCCTCAAGCTTCCGATCGTGGCCCGGACGTTCAGGCGCGAGGGAGCGTTCAAACCGCTCGGCGAGGGGATCGAGCGGATGCGCGTAGCCGACCCCGCGGTCGACACGCTCGCTCCGATCAAGCCGTCGGCCCCGACGATCTCCCGCCGTGGGCTGCTCGGCGCGGTCGGCCTCGGCTCGCTGGGGCTGCTGACGATGACCGCCGGGTCGAACCTGCTCGGCTCGATCCGCGAGATCGCGCTGCTCTCTCCCCGCGGCCAGAGCTACGGCGACGGGCCGAACGACTTCCAGGTCAACAAGACCGCCGAGCTGGTCGGGATCACGCCTGAGCAGACCGGGTGCCGACTGGCGGCTGACGCTGGCCGGCGGCGCCAAGGACGTGACCCTGAGCCGCGATGACCTGCTCGCGATGCCGCAGTACACCGAGCACCTACCGATCGCCTGCGTCGAGGGCTGGACGACCTGGCAGGACTGGACCGGAGTTCGACTCGCCGACCTGGCGGCACTCGCCGGGATCGATCCCGGCGGCGACCCGGAGGTGCTCGTCGAGTCGCTGCAGGAGGGCGGCGCATTCGCGCAGGCGACGCTCGCCTCCAACCAGATCTTCGACGAGGACTCGCTGCTGGCACTCAAGGTCAACGGCGCCGACCTCTCCCCAGATCACGGCTTCCCGGCCCGTGTGATCGTCCCCGCACTGCCCGGCGTCCACAACACGAAGTGGGTCAAGCGCATGACCTTCAGCGAGGCATGAGCCGGTGAAGGACAGGTTCCGATACGAGTACGGCGCCCAGCCGCTGCACCTGATCGCGATGGTCTCGAGCCTCCTGCTCTGCGGATACGCGCTACTGCGGATCACCGAGATTCCCGGAGGCGGCCGGATCCTGATCTGGCTCGTGCTGGCGGCGCTCCTGCACGATCTCGTCGCGGTCCCGCTCTACAGCGGGCTCTCACGTCTGACCCAGGGCGCCGCCGAGAGCGCCATCGGCTCCCGAGCCGGCCAGCTCGCCGCCCTCAACCACGTCCGGATCCCGGCGGGCCTCTCGCTGCTGCTCCTGGTCGTCTACTCCCCGCTGATCCTCCGCTTCGACCCCGATCGATACATGGACACGACCGGGCTCAGCCTCGACCCCTACCTGGGCCGCTGGTTGCTGATCAGCGCCGCCCTCTTCCTGATCTCGGGGATCGTCTACGCGATCCGGCTGCGCCGGGACTCGCTGGGCTCGCCGAGCGAATCTCGGCCCCCGATCGCAACCGAGCCCGGGCCGGTCGAGCCAGTCGGCGTGTTCTGGCGGATCGGCGCTGCCGTCGTGCTGGCCCTCACCGGCCTCGTCACGGCCTGGGTGCTCGCGACGGTGATCGTCGGCTTGATCACCAGCGGCCTCTGACCCTAAGAATCCTTTCGATTCCGTTCCAGAATCGGCACGGAGCGTCACCCACCCGTGACTGGCTCGGCCCTACGGTCGGCCGATGCACCCCGAGCGTGGTTCAGCCTCCGTCGAACATGCCGCATTGGTCCTGCTCATGGCGCTGGTTGCCTGCGCGGTCGCGGCAGTCCTCGCGGTCGGGCCCGACCGCGAGGACGGCTCACTCGCCTCGGCGATCGCCTTCAAGCAACGCTGCGCCGTCCGCTACCCCGACCCCTGCTGGCAGGACCCGCTCACCGAGGCATACGGGCGGGCACTCGCCGGTGCGGTCCGGGCGCTCGCTCCGCCTCCCGAGTCCCGGGTGGGGCCGGCCGGCACCGCGATCGTCGGAGTCGACTATCGGCGCTGCCGACAGCCGAGCTGCGCGATCGCGGCGTCGGAGCGCCTGACCACGGCGAACCGGAGGACGACCGCATTCACCTCGATCCGCGACGACCGCCGCACCGACGGGACGGTCACGATCGACTACTGGATCTATCGTCCGACGATCGGCTGGGAGCTGATCAGCCGTGAGGTCAGGCCGGAGGAGATCGTCGACTACGCGGACACGCCGCTGCTCGACTCGGCCAACCCGGCGCTTGTTCCGTTGGAGACGCTGCTCGGTCGCGACGACGCCCGCTTCAGCACCGGGGAGGAGCCGCCCTGGCGCAATCGGATCGAGAGCCGGTGGGGGCGGTGAGCTCGGCGCTCTCTCTTCGCCCGCCCCCATTCACGGCCACCGCAAAGCCATCGAAGGGCTCGGCCTGATCTCCGTCGGGCCGCCGCAATGCCTGGAAGTCCCTCGTCTGACCGCTCAACCGACGTTAGGGTGATTGGACCCCATCTGGAAGGAGCGTTGCGATGAGTGTTCTCATTCGTTTCACGCCCACAAAGGCGACGACTGCTCAGTACGACGAGACCATTCGCAGCCTCGAAGAGAGCGGCAACTGGCCGGCTGACGGTCTCGAGTACCACGTTTGCTTTCTCAGTCCCGACGACGACAACGTCCGGGTCAGTGAAATCTGGGAATCTCGGGAGCAGTTCGACGCTCACGCCGAGCACCTGATGCCGGTCCTTGCCGCGGCGGGAATCGAACTCGGTGGTGAGCCGGTGTTCCTCGAGGTCTACGCCCAGACCAACCCTTAACGAAACGGCCGAAGAGGGCCACCAAGGAGCGCCGAGCATCCTGGGCACCAACGCGCCTCGGTGCTCAGCACCTGCGGAGTAGTTACCAACGGGTCCTATCTACCGACGATCGGCTGGGAGCTGATCAGCCGGGAGGTCGGACTGGCGGAGATCGAGACCTACGGCTCCGTCCCGTTGCTCGAGTCGGCGAACCCAGCCCTGGTCCCGCTCGAGACGCTCCTCGGCCGCGACGATGCCGAGTTCCCGGCGGGCGAGGAGCCGCCGTGGCGGAACCAGATCGAGAGCCGCTGGGGACGGTGATGAATCCTCCTGCACCTGACTGAAGCTCTGCCAAAGATCTCTGATCGAGGGTTCGAATCCCTCCCCTCCGCTGAAGACCAGAGCACCTGTGGATGAGGTTCCAATTCGGAAGGGCGACCGTGAGCGCTCTGGCGGGCGGCCTGACCTTCTCGTGGCCGGTCATCCAGAGAATCGGACCTGGCGGGGTCTAATGCGTCGGGTGGGCGCCGCAGAACTCGCGGACTGCTCTGTTGAACTGATCCGGCTGCTCGAGGTTGCTGACGTGACCGCAACCTGAGATCAAGACGAGCTCGGCGTCGGGGATCGCCCGATCGAACTGTCGGGCGACACTGAGCGGCGAACGCTCGTCGAGCTCGCCCCAGATCAGGAGCGTCGGAACCTGGATGCGCGACAGCAGATCGCGCTGATCGGTCTCGGCCATGAGGTTCAGCTGCGTTTTCAGGGTCTCGCGCCGGACATCAGCGGCGACGGCCTCGAGCAGCGGCACGAACTCGGCCGGAGGATCTCCGGCGAATAGCCCGGGAAGCGTGGGGTCGAGCTTTCCGGCCGGCGCTGCGAGCATCTGGCGCGCACCCACCACCCGGGACTGGACATCATCCTCGGGCAGCGACCCCCGCCAGCCTGCGTACGTGTCGGCGAGGATCAGGCTCGCGACGAGCCCGGGATCGTGGCTATAGAGCTCCTGTGCGACGGTACCGCCCCACGAGAGGCCGCCGACGTGCGCAGGTCCGAGCGCGAGGTCTTCGATCACTTCCGCGAGACAGTGCGCGTAATCCACTAGGCCGAAATCCGCAGGCAAGTCCGCCGAACGTCCAGCTCCGGGCTCATCCCAGGCGACTACGGTGAACTCATCGGCCAGGTCAGCGAGCTGCGGCTGCCAGATGCGCCCATCCGCCGCGGCGCCATGCGCCAAAACGAGCGGCGGTCCGTCGCCGACCCGCTCGTAGGCGACCTCGAGCCCGTTGACCGAAACGAACTCCACCACTCCAACCTACCCGCAAGTCGCGCTGCTTGTGGCGGGGCCACCTCCGTGAACCGCGGTTGATTATGCCTCAGCTGCAACCGTGAGCCCGGACAGCGCGGGCATTTCCCAAAGCCGACAGGCTGGAGACGCTGCTCGGTCACGACGACGCCCAGTTCAGATCGGGAGAGGAGCCGCCATGGCGCGGCCAGGTGGAGAGCCGCTGGGGGCGATGATCTCCGATTCCCCGGGCGGGAGGGCTTCGTCAGCCGGATGCGTGAGAATCCCGCACGACATGAAGATTCCCGAGACGCGCTACGCCCCGAGCGGCGGGATTTCGATCGCCTACCAGGTCCATGGCGCGGGTCAGCACGATCTGCTGTTCGCCGGAACGACGGCGTCGAACGTCGAGACGATCTGGCATCTGCCCGAAGCGGCGACGTTCTTCGAGCGGCTGGGGTCGTTCGCGCGCGTGATCCGCTTCGACCGGCGCGACACCGGCATCTCAGACCCGACCAAGGAGGACCTGACGCTGGAAGCCCACGCAGAGGACGCCCTCGCGGTGATGGACGCCGTCGGTGCGGAGCGTCCGTTCCTGCTCGGCGGGATCGAAGCGTGCCGGTCGCTGGCGGTCCTGGCCGCGACCCATCCCGACCGGGTCGCCGGGTTGGTCGCGATCTGCCCGTCCGCGCGCGGCAGCGCAGTCTCCGCCCCTGAGGTGGCCGACGAGGTGGCCGCTGCCGTCGCCGACATGACCTGGCCTGATTCGGTGCTTGACGTCTGGGCCCCGTCGCTGACCCGCGATCCGGCTCGACGACGCCTGGTAGCCAGCTACATCCGCACAGCGGCGACCCCGGTGCAGGTCGAGCGTCTCCTGCGGCTGTCATTGACGAGCAACGTCGCCGACGTGCTCCCTCTCGTGCAGACTCCGACCCTGGTGCTTCGGCCCGTCGACGCGCACATGCCGGAGGAGCCTCAGCGGGAGTTCGCCGATCTGGTCGAGGGTTCGGTCTACGAGGAGATCCCGGGCGACGCTGTCTTCATCTACGGGCTCGATGTCGATCGCCTCGCCGCGCGAATCGGGGCTTTCGTCACCGGCACGACCCCGAAGCCGGTCACCGATCGGGTGCTGGCGACGATCCTGTTCACCGATCTGGTTCGTTCGACTCAACGGGCGGCCGAGCTGGGGGACCGCGAATGGACTGCACTACTGGCTCGACATCTCACCTCGGCTCAGGGTGCTGTCTCGAGCCATGGCGGTGAGATCGTCAAGTCGCTCGGCGACGGGGTCCTGGCGACGTTCACGGGGCCCGCGCATGCCGTGCGCTGCGCCTCCGCGTTGATCGCCGACACGCAGGCGATGGGTCTCGAGCTCCGGGCCGGAGTCCACACCGGCGAGGTCGCTCGCAGCGGCGACGACGTCGCCGGCGTCGCCGTGCACATCGCCGCGCGGATCATGGCGCTCGCCGACGTCGGCGAGATCCTCGTCTCGAGGACGGTTCGGGACCTCGTCGTCGGCAGCGAGCTGCGGTTCGACGATCGCGGCGCGCAAGATCTCGAGGGGATTCCGGAACCGTGGACCGTGTACTCGGTCAGCCAGCCGTCGTGACGAGCGGGCCAGCAGCACTCACCAGACGGCGTCCTGGTGCTCCATCACGCCGATGCCGTCGGCGAGCTCGATGCCGTCGAGCGAGCCGCGGAAGCGGCCGAAGGGCTGTCGGTAGCTGTACTTGACGACGAGCTTGCTCTCGGTCGCCCTGCGCTCGGCCTCGGCCTCGAAGCCGAGGCGCGAGCCGCCTTCGAAGTCGACCGCGTCGAGGCCATCGAAGCGAACGGGGGCCGGCTCACGGGGCTGGCCATCGACCCAGATCGTCCGCTCGCTCCGCTCCGGCGGATCGTTGACGCCCTCGACGAGGTTCCAGGCGAGGGCCCTGCCGTCGAGCGCCGTGCCGACGCCGGCCGACCAGCTCCAGACGGTGTGATGAGGGTGGTAGCCGGCGGACTCGTCCTCGATGCCCCTGAGCTTCTCGCGGATCCGGCGCCCGTCGCTGAGATTGAGGTCCAGGTCGATCTCCGATGGACGTTTGCGGGTCCACACGTAGCCGCCGTCGCCGTTCGGGCAGACGCACTCCGCCCAATCACCGCACTCGCCGAAGGTGAGCTTGGCGGTCGTCCCTTCTGCATCGATTCGGGTTCGTACCCCGTCGCCGGAGGAGCCGAGATCCCAGGCGTCGTAGCCGCCCCCGCGCTCGGTCCAGACCTCGCCGCGCTCGGCGGGCAGGAGCTGGCGGGTGCTCTCGAGGATCTCGCCGCTCTCACGGTCAAGCACTGCCCAGAAGGTCTGCCCGAGCGGGCCGATCCGGACGTTGGCCGCGCAGAGCATCACCTGTTCCCCGAACGCCCCCACGTAGCGCCAGCGCTTGCGCCACGTTCCCGCGAAGCGGACCGGCAACTTGCCCGGCGGCAGGGGGAGATCAGGACGCCCCGGCCCGGGGCCGCGCCAGGGGAGTGTCTCCAACGCCTTCGTGCGGTTCTTGGCCATCGACGAACCCTATTCGCCCGCCGGCCGGGGCTCCCTACTCGATCTTGGCGATCGGGTCGCCGGCGTTGATCGAGGCACCGACCTCGACCGCCAGCGAGGTGACCTTGCCCGCCTTGTGGGCGGTGATCTCGTTCTCCATCTTCATCGCCTCGATCACGACGAGGAGCGCCCCCTCTTCGACCTCGTCGCCCTCGGCGACCTCGACCTTGAAGATGCTTCCCTGCAGCGGCGCGACGACGTCGTCTCCGGAGGCAGCGGCGGAGCCTGCCTTGCGCTCGCGCTTGGGCGGACGCTTGCCGGCCGACGCGGCGGCACCGGCTCCCAGCGCCTCACCGATCACCTTGACCGGGTAGAGGCGACCGCCGACCTCGACCTTGTACTCGCGCTCGGTCATCTCCGGTGCGTCGTCGTCGGCGGGACGGGGCGGCCTCGCCCGTCGGCAGGGCCTTGATCCAGGCGGGGTCCTCGAGCAGGTCGCGGCAGGTTTCGCCGTTGGCCCACTGGTCGGTCGCCAGGATCGTCTCGTGGAAGGGGATAAGCGTGGTCAGCCCCTCGATCTCGAACTCGCCGAGCGCGCGGATCATGCGCCGGGTGGCCGTCTGGCGGTCGACGTCCCAGGTGATCAGCTTCGCGACCATCGGGTCGTAGAGGGGGGTGACCTCGCCGCCTGCCTCGAGGCCCGAGTCGACCCGGACGCCCGGGCCCGACGGCTCGACGTAGGCGCCGACCCTGCCGGGGGCGGGGGCGAATTTCTTGTGCGCCGCCTCGGCGTTGATCCGGCACTCGATCGCGTGGCCGCGCATGACCATCTCGTCCTGCGTGATCGAAAGCGGCTCGCCGGCGGCGATCCGGATCTGCTCGCGGACGATGTCGATGCCGGTGACCATCTCGGTCACGCAGTGCTCAACCTGCACGCGGGTGTTCATCTCGAGGAAGAAGTAGTCCTCGCCGACCTGCATGCCCTCGACGGTGCCGGCGCCGCGATAGTCGACCGCGATCGCGGCGTCGGTGGCGATCTTGCCGATCCGCTCGCGCATCTCGGCGTCGACGTGGGGTGCCGGGGCCTCCTCGATCAGCTTCTGGTGACGACGCTGGATCGAGCAGTCGCGCTCGCCGAGGTGGATCACGTTGCCGTGGACGTCGGCCAGCACCTGGACCTCGACGTGACGCGGGTCCTCGAGGTAGCGCTCCAGATAGACCGTGGCGTCGCCGAAGAACTTCTCACCCTCGCGAGCGGCGCCCTCGAACGCCTCGGCGAGGTCGTCGGCGGTCAGCGCGACGCGAAAGCCCTTGCCACCTCCGCCACCGGCCGCCTTGCAGGCGATCGGGTAGCCGATCTCCTCAGCAAGCTTGGCGGCATCCTCGACCGTGTCGGAGGCCTCGGTGGCGCCGGGGACGATCGGCACGCCTGCCTTCTGCATGATCTCCCGCGCCCGGGTCTTCGACCCCATCGCATCGATCGCGGCCGCCGGAGGGCCGATCCAGGCGATTTCGGTCTCGCCGATCGCCCGTGCGAAGGGAGCGTTCTCGGCGAGGAAGCCGTAGCCGGGGTGGATTGCCTGCACGCCGGCCTCGACGGCGACCGCGAGGATCTTGTCGATGTTCAGGTAGCTCTCAGCCGGGATCGCCGGTCCGAGCAGGTAGGCCTCGTCGGCCTCGCGGACGTGTCGGGCGTCGCGATCGGCCTCGGAATAGACCGCGACGGCACCGATTCCCATCTCCTTGAGCGAGCGGATCACGCGAATGGCGATCTCGCCGCGGTTTGCGATCAGGACCTTCTCGAACACGGCGCGGGAGGATAGTTGACCGCCGGCCAAATGCACGGCTGCGTGGAGTCCAGGTCCTCCCGAGCCGGACCGACTCTCACCCGACGGGCGGTCCCTCAGCAGGCCACGCCCGCCGCCTACCTCCGGGCTAGTCGCCCGGCCAGTAGCCGGTGGCCCGCTCGAACCCCTTCGCGCCACCGCGGCGGACCAGAGCCTGAACGATCTTGATGATCGCGCCGCTGACAGCGGCGCCGATGACGACCTGGGTCCAGCTGGCGTCACGATCGTCGGGATCGGCGGGATCCTCATCGGTGAAGGCGCTCCAGATCCTGTCGAAGGCCTTCTTGCTGAGGATTCCGGCAAGGATGCCGACGACGATCGAGAATGGCTTGTAGGCGACTTTCATCTGATTCCTCTCGATCAGGCGGCCTTCAGAGCCGCCTCTGACTCTCCGGACACCCAGATCACCTGGTCTCGGCCGGGCCCGACGCCGATGATCGTGATCGGGACACCGACGAAGTTCGAGATGTAGGCGAGATAGTCGCGCGCGGCCTGCGGCAGGTCGTCCATCGAGCGGGCCCCGGTGATGTCCTCGTCGAAACCGGGCATCTCGTCGTACTCGGCGATTGCGCGGTGCAGGACCGACTGGTGGTAGGGGAAGTCGTCGAAGGTCGCGCCCTCGGGATGGCGGTATCGGGTCGCGACCCTGAGCGGCCCGATCCCGGTCAAGACATCGAGCTTGGTGATCACGAGTCCGGTCATTCCGTTGAGGCGAACCGCGTACTTGAGCGCGACCAGGTCGAGCCAGCCGCAGCGCCGCGGGCGGCCGGTGGTGGTGCCGAACTCGTGGCCGTTCTCACGCAGGCGCTCGCCGACCTCGTCGTCGAGCTCGGTCGGGAACGGCCCGGACCCGACCCTGGTCGAGTAGGCCTTGGTGATTCCCCAGACGTCGTCGATGTCGGTCGGGCCGACCCCGGCGCCGACACAGGCCGAGCCGGCGATCGGGTTCGAGGAGGTGACGAAGGGATAGGTGCCGTGGTCGAGGTCGAGCAGCGCTCCCTGGGCGCCCTCGAAAAGGACCGACCTGTCGGCGTCGAGGGCGTCCCAGCAGAGCTTGGCCGTGTCGGCGATGTAGTGCTCGAGGCGATGCCCGTAGGTGACGTACTCCTCGGTCATCGAATGGAGGTCGAGGTCAGGGTCCTTGGCGTGCGGGCGCAGCAGCTGACGCTTCGGCTCCATCGCGGCCATGATCTTCTTGCGCAGGATCTTCTCGTCGAGCAGGTCCTGGACGCGGATCCCCAACCGCGCTGACTTGTCGGCGTAGCAGGGGCCGATACCCCGCTTGGTCGTGCCGATCTTGCGGCTGCCGAGCTGTGCCTCTCCCGCGGTGTCCAGGAGCACGTGGTAGGGCATGATCATGTGCGCGTTGGCGGATATCCGCAGGTTTGCCGCCGGGACGCCGCGCCGCTTCAGGCCCTCGATCTCGTCGGTCAGGACCTTCGGGTCGATGACGACGCCGTTGCCGATCGCGCAGAGCGTCCCCTCGTGGAGGATCCCCGACGGGATCAGGTGAAGCTTGAACTCCTCACCACCTCGAACGATCGTGTGGCCGGCGTTGTTGCCGCCCTGGAAGCGCACGACGAGGTCGGCCCGCTCGGCGAGCAGGTCCGTCACCTTCCCCTTACCTTCATCGCCCCATTGGGCGCCGACGATAACCAATCCAGGCATGACGGCCGATTATGAAGGTTGCGGGGGGCTCGCACCGGGAGCCATCTCGACCCGGCGGTCCTCCCCGAACAGCGGCAGCGGGTTTCCGTCGCACATCTCGACCAGGCGGGAGACCGTGCGGGCACCGACCTGCTCGGTCAACTCGGGCTCCTCCAGGTTGGTCGTGAACACGATCGAGCGCTGGTCGTTGTAGCGGCGGTCGACGATCGCGTAGAGCTGCTCGAGGACCCAGTCGGTGCTGCGCTCGGCACCGAGGTCGTCGAGGTGGAGGAGGTCAACGGAGACGAGCCGGTCGAAGAAGGCGAGGTACCCGTCCTGGCCGGCCTCGGCGTCGAAGGTCTGGCGGATCCGGGCCAACAGCGCCGGGGTCGAGTAGATCGCGACCGATCTGCCGGCGTCGATCGCAGCCTTCGAAGCGAGCATCGCCAGCGTCGTCTTGCCGGTGCCGGGGCCGCCCATCAGCCAGAGGCCATGCCCGGCGGTCAGCTGCTCCTCGATCGTCTCGCAGTACCGGCGAACCGCGCCGACCGTCGCGCTCACACCCGGCTGCCGCGCCATGTCGGAGACCGGCGGCCGGTCGAAGGAGACGCCGCGGTAGCGCTTCGGCAGCGACCCCTTCAGCCCGCTCGAGCGGGCCCGCTCGATCCGTCGCCGACGGCAATCGCAGGGCCGGGCCGTCTCCTCGGGGCCGATGATCCATCCCGACCCGTCGCAGACGCCCACCGGGCAGGTTGCACGGGCCTCGATGTCCCCGGCACCCTGCAGAGCCCCGACGCGCCCGGAGGTCGGCAGGACCGCTCCCAGAGGATCGGCGGCCGACGGGGGCTCCTCCGGCAACGCTGCGTGCAGACCTCCCAGCGGACCTCGCCTCAGCCCGTGCTCCTCCTCGCTCACGCCGCCTCACCGCGCGGCACCTCGTCGGCGCCGGCGTACTCGGAGCTCGCGAGGTTGACGAACTTCGGGAACTGAGCCTGGAACGCAAGCGGCACCGTGCCGATCGGCCCGTTCCTGTGCTTGGCGATGACCAGGTCCGCCTCACCCGGACGCTCGGTCTCGTGGTTGTAGTACTCGTCGCGGTAGATGAAGGAGACGATGTCGGCGTCCTGCTCGATGCTTCCGCTTTCCCTCAGGTCCGAGAGGATCGGGATCTTCTCGGGACGCTGTTCGGGGGCGCGGGAGAGCTGGGAGATGCCGATCACGGGAACCTCGAGTTCACGGGCGAGGATCTTCAGGCCGCGACTCATCTGGCCGACCTGCTCAACCCGGCCGGCGCGGGGGTCGTCGCTGCGCATCAGCTGGATGTAGTCGACGATGACCAGGCCGAGGCCGCCGACCTGGGAGTGCAGGCGGCGGCACTTCGCCCGCAGGTCGAGCATGCTCAGATCGGAGGAGTCGTCGATGTAGAGGGGTGCCTCGGCGAGCTCATTACAGGCCTTGAGGACCTTGTTCCAATCCTTCTGCACGTTGCCCTTGCGCAGCCGGTCGGAGGGGATCCGCGCCCGCGAGGCGATGAAGCGGTGAGCGAGCTCGGTCTCCGACATCTCGAGCGAGAAGAAGGCGACCGGCCGCTTCGACTTCCAGGCGACGTTCTCGGCGATGTTGCAGACGAGGCTCGACTTGCCCATCGCCGGCCGGGCGGCGAGCACGATCAGGTTGCCGGGCTGGAAGCCGCCGGTGATCTCGTCGAGCTTCTTGAAGCCGGAGGCGGTGCCCGTCATCTGTGCCTCGCCGCTGGCCAGCTTGTCGAGCTTGTTGAGCTCGGAGTCGAGGATCGACTCGAGCTTGCTGAAGTCGCCGGCCTGCTCGGCGCGGGCGACCTTGAAGAGGAGGACCTCCGCCTGCTCGACCAGGTCCTGCGGCTCGCCCTCGCGACCGTGGACCGACTGCTGGATGCGCTGGGCGGCGCCGAGCAGGCGCCGCAGCATCGAGTTCTGCTTGACGATCTGGGCGTAGTGGCCGGCGTTACCGGGGACGGGGGTCGTCGCGGCGAGCGAGTTGATCACGTCCTGGCCGCCGACCTCCTCGAGCTTGCCCTGGCTGCGCAGCAGCTCGGCGACGGTCAGCGCGTCAACGGGATCGGAGCGCTCGTAGAGCTCGTGGACGGCGGTGTAGATGGTGGCGTGGCGGCCGCGATAGAAGTCGTCGGCGGTGAGCCTCGCCTCGCCCATCACCGGGTCGATCGCGGCCTCGGAGACCATCATCGCCCCGAGGACCGACTCCTCGGCCTCGAGGTTGTGGGGCTGCAGCAGGGGTGCCTGCCCGGCACCTTCGCCGGACCCTTCCATCATGCCGTTTCCGTTCGCTTCCATGCTCCGTCGACTGAAGCACACGCGGCGGCGCAACGTGAGCCCGGAAGGGCCTATTTACGGAAAAGTACGAGAAGTGTTGCGCTCTAGCGCTGTTCGGCGACGATCGTCTTCACCGAGGCGGTGGCGCCACCGGGAATCTCGACCTCGACCATGTAGGTGCCGACCTCGCGGATGCCCTCCTCGAGTCGGATCCGCTTGCGGTCGACCTTCAGTCCACGAGCCTCCTGGATCGCCTGAGCGATCTCCTTCGAGGTGACGGCGCCGAACAGGCGACCGTCCTCCCCGGCACGATGGTGGATCGTGAGCACGGTCTTCGAGAGCAGCGCCGCGGTCTCTCCGGCCCGCTCGAGTGCCACTCGGGCGGCCTTGTCGGCGGCCTCGCGGCGGCGCTGGGCCTCCTCGAGGGCGCCCTTGGTCGCCGGCTGCGCGAGCTTGCGGGGAACGAGGTAGTTGCGCAGATAGCCCGGGGAGACCTCGATCGCGTCCCCGGTCTCGCCGAGTCCCTCGACCTCCTTGAGCAGGATTGCCTGAGCCATCGTCAGTGAACCTCGGAGGCCTACCGGTCGCCGACGTAAGGCAGCAACGCGACCTCACGCGCCCGCTTGACCGCCAGCGCGAGCTGCTGCTGGTGGCGACGGGAGAGGCCGGTGACGCGGCGAGACTTGATCTTGCCGCGATCGGAGATGAAGCGACGGATCGTCGTCAGATCCTTGTAGTCGATGGTCTCGACCGGGATCCGGGTGTACTTGCGAGGCCGGTTGCGATCGAGACCGCGACGACCGCCGCCGCCACGACGCGGGGGGGCTTCGGTTGCCATCAGCGCACCTGCCCTCGGTTGATTTGAAGATCCTTCATGAGCGGCGCTGGATCATAGGGACCGCGCCAATCCGGCGCGGCAAGGGTTGGTGGGGCCCCGGAGCCGCCAGATCGGGGAACCGGGCGGCGACGCGACCTTTTTGACCGCGAGCCGACCGATGCGGACGAGCCTGGCGCCCCGGTGCCGCCTAGAACGGGATGTCGTCGTCGGCTCCGCCGTTGCCGCCACCGGCCGACGCGCCGACGGGGTCACCGAAGTCCGAGGTGTCGGCGGGGACGTCGGAGGTCGCCGCGAAGCCCTGGTCCCTGGTTGCCCTGGTTCTGGGCCTGAGCCTGGCCTGGCCGACCGGCGTTGTTGTCCTCACGGGAACCGAGGAACTGGACGACGTTGGCGATGATCTCGACCTTGGAGCGCTTGCCGCCGCCGTTCTTGTCCTCCCACGAGCTCCAGCGCAGGCGCCCGTCGACGGCGACCGGACGGCCCTTGGATAGATACTGCGCGCAGTTCTGACCCTGGGCGCCGAAGACGACGACGTTGAAGTAGTTCGGCTCGTCGATCCACTGGTCGGTCTGATCCTTGCGCCGGTGGTTGACCGCGACGCCGAGCTCGCAGACCGCGGTGCCGCTGGGCAGCGAGCGCAGCTCTGGATCTCTGGTCAGGTTGCCGGTGATCGTCACCCGGTTGATGTTCGCCACTTCTGGTGCTCCTTCTGATCGCTTAAGACTCCTCCGAGTCTAGGCAACCCCGGTGGCGGCAAAGCCGCCCCGGTCGACAAGGATCCCGGAACTACCGGGAAAGCCAGATCGGAAAGCGGAGCGTTACTCGGCGTCGGCGGTGATGGCAGCGGGCTCGGGCTCCGCAGCGGGCTCGGCGGCCGGTGTCTCAGCGGGCTCGGCGGCCGGTGCGGGAGCGCTGCTCTCGCCGGCTGCTCTCGTCCTCGTAGCGGGGACGGCGGGGGCCGCCGCGCTCGCCGCCGCGACCGCGACCGCGATCACGGTCGTCCTCGTCGCGCCGCATGATCTGCTCGGTGTCCGGCGGGACCATGATCGGCGCGTCGGCATCCGACTTGAAGATCCGGAAACGGAGGATGCCGTCGGTGATCTTCAGCGAGTGATCGAGATCGTCGAGCAGGGCCTTCTCACCGTTGAAGCGGTAGAAGCGGTACTCCGACGACTCGTGCTTGTCGATCAGGTAGGCCATCTTGCGCAGGCCCCAGTTCGCATCGTGCAGGAGTTCCCCGCCCGATTCGAGCTTGGACTTGACGTCGGTAGCGATCGTCTCGCGCTGCTCGTCCCCGAGGTCGGGGTTGAGCATCAGGATCATTTCGTAAGTGAGAGTGGCCAAAGCGGCGCGGACTATAGCGGGACGTGGCATGGGGCAAGGCCGCTCCATCCGGGATTGACGAGGCATGGGTGGCATGAGCGTGAGCTGGCGACACGCCGCACGCGTCGCCGCCACGGCGGCCGCGGCGGTGGTCGCCCTGCTCCTAGCACCCTCGTTGCTGCGCACCCCCGAGCCGCCCCCGCTCGACCCCGACCTCGGCCTGACCGGCCTCGCCGACGCAGAGCCGATGGCGCTTCCGAAGCCGGCGAAGGAGCCGCGTCGACGTGGAGCGGGAGTCGAAGCGGTGGGCCGAGGAACTGGACGGCGAGGCGGAGGCGGGAGGAGCGCAGCGGGCCAACGGAGCGGGCCGAGAAGGAGCGGGAGCCCCGAGCGAAGCCCGATCCGGACCCCAAGCCCGCACCGACACCCCAGACAACCACGGCATCAACGCCCGCACCCACCCCGGCCCCTGTACAGACCTACACCCCACCGTCGCCACCCCCACCGACACCCCCTGCGCCCGAATCGTCGGGCCCACCGCCGGGAATCCAACAGTTCGGCCCCTGAGGTCCCGCGAGACGGCAGAAACCGGCCCCCCGAGCCGGTTTCTGCCACCTCGGTGCAACGCTGCCGCCGGCGGAGGCTGCTGCGGGGTCGAGCGGTGGAGGCGCCGCCGACACGCAGCGCGAGCGAAGCGAGTGCGGAGACGGTGCCTCTGCCGCTCGGCCCCTCTCGTGGAACCTCCCTAGCTCCCCCGCTTCGCCTTGATGTCCGCCAGCTGATCGTCGACCCAATCCCCGGGATCCCGGGAGTCGACCAGCTGACGCAACCTGTCGGCGCGGTCGCGACGCTCCATCACGTCCATCGTCAGCGCGCGGTGGATGGCCTCGGCCTGCTCCTCGATGTCGAACGGGTTGACGCTGAGCGCGCATTCCCCCAGCTCCTCGTGGGCACCGGTGTTCTCCGACAGCATCAGGACGCCGTCGCGGGTGTTGACGGCCGGGAGCCTCCTTGGCGACCAGGTTCATGCCGTCGAAGAGCGAGTTGACCATCAGCAGGTCGAAGTGCTTGTAGCGGGCGACGGCCTCGTGGAAGTTCTCGTAGATCCGCAGGTCGATCGGCATCCAGTCCGTCGTCCCGTGGCGATGGTTGACGACCGCGACCAGCGCCTCGATCCGCTCCAGGTACTCCTGGTACTCGGCGACGTCCTGGCGCGAGGGCTGGAGGTGGGCGATGAAGGTGACCCGCTCGTGGAACTCGGGGTGGTCGGCGAGGAACTGGTCGAAGGCGGTGAACCCGCGCAGGACGTTCTTGGACAGATCGGCTCGATCGACGCGGATGATCAGGTGCTCGCGACGGCGGGAGAGCAGCTCGCGCTCGTAGTCGGCGACCTCCCTGGTCGCGGCCACCCGGCGCAGGCGCTCGGCGTCGATCCCAAGTGGATAGGCGCGGATCCAGATCTCGCGGTCCCCGTAGCGGACGACCTCGTTGCGGTAATCGACCTCGCAGCCGACCAGCTCGCGGCAGCAATCGAGGAAGTTGTGCACGTAGGAGCTCGTGTGGAAGCCGATGATGTCGTTGCTGAGCAGGCCGTCGAAGATCTCATCGCGCCACTCGCGGGGGAGGATCCGCCAGGCGTCGGGGTGAGGCCAGGGGATGTGGACGAAGTGGTGGAGGAAGGCGTCGGGCCGTGCCGCTCGAACCAGGGCGGGGGCCGTGTACAGGTGGTAGTCGTGAAACATCACGAGCGGCTCCTCGTGACCGTCGAGCTGCTCGATCACGGCGTTCGCCATGTCCTCGTTGACGACCTTGTAGCCGTAGCGCCACGCCGCCTTCTCCTCAGCCCGGATGTCGGGGGCGTTGGAGAGGTCCCAGAGGTAGTGCTGGACGAACCAGAGCTGCGGGTTCGCGATCACGTTGTAGAAGAGCTCGTACGAATCGGGGTCGGAGGAGACCATCTCGACCTCGTAGGAGCCGTCCTCGAGCTCGATCTCGACCGGGCCCAGCGACTCGCTCGCGACGACGGCATCCTCCTCGGTCATCGCCGACGCGACCCAGAGCACCTTTCGGTGCGTGGCCAGCCCGGTCAGCGCCGTGACCAGCCCACCTCCCCCGCGACTGATAGTCCGCTCACCGTGTGCATTGCGGTCGAACTGGGCCGGACCACGGTTGGAGACGATGATCAGGGGGGCTTCGCTCACCGATTGCTCCTCGTCTGCACGACCTCAGGCTAGCCGGACTTGCGAAGTCGCTCGATCCCGGCGTCGAGCGAGGTGATGATCGCGCCGTGCAGATCGGCGTTCGCGGCGCAGACGCAAGACATCTGAAAGTCGTGTCCGGAGCCGAGCAGCAGCCGGTCCCCGAGGCTCTCCCCGTTGGCGTCGGTCACGATCGCACCCGCCTCGTCGAGGATCAGGGCGGCGGCGGCGAGATCGTAGGGAGAGTTGTTGAGGATGGCCCCGCGACCGACCCGCTCGAACTCCGCGCGGACCCACTCGACCTCGTCGATCATGCGCGGCCCGGGCTCGACGTAGGCATCGAGCTGGCCGGTCACGAGCCGGGTCATGTCGTAGGTGGCGGAGCCGAGGTCGAAGGTCCCGCCGGAGACCGACGAGCTGTCCACGAGCTCCTCGATCACGATCGCGGTCGGAACCACCGGCCGGCCCCGGAAGCCGTAGGTCCACAGCATCCGCTCGATGCTGGTCTGAGCGGACAGCCGCGGCGCCGGCTCCACGCCCTCGCCGCGGACGGCGAGGAAGCGTTCACCGGACTTGATCTCGATCACGCAGCCGACCTCGACGTCGGCCATCGTCGGATCGCCGTCGAGCGGGGCCGCGGCAACCGAGACGCACGCCGATTCGAAGCCCGCCATCGCCGGCCTGGTGCCGTCGATCGGATCGACCACCAGGACCCAGCGCGGCTCGCCCCCCGGGTTGACCATCCCCCGGTCCTCGGAGTAGAAGGCGACGTCGGGGGCTCGCTCGGCGAGGAACTCCTCCATCCTCGCCTCGGCTCGCTCGTCGATCGCGAACGTGACATCGCCGCCGGCTCCGTCGCCCGAGTGCTCTCGGCCCTCGGTCCTGCCGAGTTCGGGAAGCACCACCTCGCGCAGGTCGGCCGCCAGGTCGGCGACCAGAGCCCTCAGCGGATGGGCCTCCGAACCCAGGGCCCGGCTCAGGACTCGGGGCGAGCGCCCAGGGTCACGTCGACATCGGTCACGTCGCCGTCGCGGATGATCGTCAGCGTCACCTGCTCGCCGGGCGTGTGGGTGGCGATCAGGCGAGAGAGGTCGTTCTCGGCGACCAGCTCTTCACCGTCGACGGCGACGATCACGTCGCCGCCGGTCGCGACCTTGCGGCCCTGGAACTCGATCGTGGAGTCGGGGCCGTCCGACTTGCCCTGCAGGCCGGCCTTCTCGGCGGGGCCGCCGGGAACGACGCTCGAGATCAGCGAGCCGGTCGGGGCATCGATGCCGAGCTTCTCGGCGAGCTGTGGATAGAGCGGCTGGCTCTTGACGCCGATGTAGGCGTACTCGACCCGACCGTTCTCGCGAAGTTGGTCGATCGAGCGCTTGACCAGGTTGATCGGTACGGCGAACCCGACCCCCTCGTTACCGCCCGAGGTCGTGTTGATCTGCTGGTCGATGCCGACCACGCGACCGTCGGCGCCGATCAGGGGGCCGCCTGAGTTGCCGGGATTGATCGAGGTGTCGGTCTGGATCGCGCCGTCGATCTTGAACTGGGTGAGCGAGTCGATCGAGCGGTCCGTGGCGGAGACGATCCCCACCGACATCGACTGCTCCTGGCCGAAGGGGCTGCCGATCGCGGCGACCGGCGCGCCGACCTGGACGCTGTCGGAGTCCCCGAGCCCGATCGGGACGAGATCGAGGCCGTCGGGCTCGATCTTGATCAACGCGACGTCGGCGTTCAGGTCGGTGCCGATGATCTCGGCCGGAACCTGGTTGCGGTCGCCGAACTCGACGTAGACCTCGTCGGCCTCGTTGATCGGGGTCTGGCTGCCGCCGGCCTCGGTGGCGTCGGTGACGACGTGAGCGTTGGTGGCGATCTCGCCCTCCTCGCTGACCACGAAGCCGGAGCCCTGCCCGGCCTGCGAGGCCGGGTCGTCGGGATCGCCGAAGACCGAGAGGATCGTGACGACGCTCGGTGCCGCCTGGGCGTAGATCGCCTGCGGGTCGAAGTCGGGGCTGGAGCCGACGCCCGGCAACTTGTCGCCGGCTCCGCTCGGGGTCGATAGGTCCGCCGATGTCGTCGTCGAGCTGGTCGTGGCCGAGGTCGAGGAATCGTCGCCGCAGGCCGCGAGCAGGAACGTCAGCAGCAGGACCGCAACCCCGGCGAGCAGCGCGGGGCGCACCCTTCCCGGTCTGACGCTCACGCCTTGGCTCCCAGCGAACCGCCGAGGTCGCCGGTCCGGGGCTCGAGGCCCGCGGGCGCCAACAACAGGCTGAGCGAGGCACCGCGTCGGGGGCTCGAGTCGAGCACGACGTCGCCGCTCATCGCCCGGGCCAACTCGCGAGCGATCGCGAGTCCGAGGCCGGATCCGCTGACCGAATCGGCGGTGTAGAAGCGCTCGAAGATCCGTTCCCTGGAGCGACCCTCGATCCCGGGTCCGTCGTCGGACACGGTCAATCGGGTCTCGGTGGGGGTGCTTGAAGAGGTGATGGCGATCTCAGTTCCGGGTGCGGTGTGCTTGAGGGCGTTGTCGATCAGGATACGCAGGATCTGGGCCGTTCTCGTCCGATCGGCTTGGACAAGCGGTTCCTCGCCACCCCTCGACTCCACTTCGATGGTGGAGTCGTGCCGCTCGGCGGCCGCGGCGAACTCCGCGGCGACCTCCGACGCGACCTCGCGGAGGTCGATCGTCTCGATCTGGAGGCTGAGCGCGTCGGCATCGAGGCGGGAGAGGTCGAGCAGGTCGGTGGAGAGCTTCGTCAGCCGCTCGATCTGCCCGCGCATGGTCCGGACGAACTCGCGCCTCGTCTCGGCGTCGGGCTCGGGGTCGTCGTCGAGCAGCTCGATGAACCCGCCCAGGGAGGCGATCGGAGTCCGCAGCTCGTGCGAGGCGTTGGCGATGAACTCGCGCCTGGCCTCCTCGAGTCCGAGCAGACGCGCGCGCATCTGGTCCAGCGTCTCGGCGAGCTGGCCGACCTCGTCCCGGCCGCCGACGGGGATCGGCACGCTGAAGTCGCCCTCGGCCACCCGCTCCGCCGCCTCCTCGAGCCGGCGCAGACGACGGGTGTGGACGCCGGCGACGGCGTAGGCGGCCAGCAACGCGAGCGACGAGAGCTATGCCGCCCGCGATCAGGGTCTGCCGCCGGATCAGCGCAACGCTGGCCTCGACGTCGTCGAGCGGGAGTCGAGAGCACGATCACCCACCCCGGCGCCGCCGCGGCCTGCTTCTTCCCGACCGGGCGCGAGGCCGTCGACCGGAAACGCGGACTCGCCGACCCGATCGCCTTCGACGGTCTCGACCCCGGAGCGCACGTCGCCGCTCGAGACCGCGCCGGTCGCCGTGGCGTAGCCGCCTCCGATCTCGTCCTCGCCGATCTCGGAGTCGGCGATCACGTAGGCGGGCTCGCCGTCGCGAAGCCCGAGCAGGGTCACCCGCGAGTCGACGTTCGCGGCGCTCCTGCGGACCAGCGTCGCCAGCTCCCGCTTCTCGAGCCCACGCTCGGCGGCGCGTGCGCAGCCGTTCGAGCTCGGCGCCCTTCTCCTCGAGGCGATCCAGCCGATCGGAGGTCAGGTCCGAGCTCGAGCTGCGGTACGACGTACAGGTAGACGAACCCGACCGCGGCCGCCGTGATCGCGAAGAAGAGGAGGACGAGACGGGTGCGCACGCGAGTGCGGCAGCGGCCTGCCTCCCGCCAGGCCGCTCACCGGGCTCCTCGTCGCGGAACCGGTAGCCGACCCCGCGCACCGTGAGCAGGTATGCGGGCTCCTTCGGCTCGAGCTCGATCTTCTCCCGCAGGTGGCGGATGTGGACGTCGATCGTGCGCGGATCGCGGTAGGAGCTGTCCCCCCAGATCCGCTCGAGCAGGGTTCGGCGGTCGAAGACGTGGCCGGGGCTGCGGGCCAGTGCCGCGAGGATCTCGAACTCGACGTAGGTCAGCTGGCGCCTGCTCACCGCGCACCGTCACCTGGCGCCTCGACGGATCGATGCTCAGATCCCCGGACGCGATCGGACCCTCGTCGACGTCGTCCCCCGACAGTCGCGTCCGCCGCAGCGCCGCCTTCACGCGGCTGCGGAACTCGCGGACGCTGAACGGCTTGGTGATGTAGTCGTCGGCGCCGATCTCGAGGCCGAGCACCTTGTCGACCTCGTCGTCGCGGGCGGTGAGCATGATGATCGGGACCTGGCTGCGGGCGCGCAACTGGCGACAGACCTCGATCCCGTCGATCCGGGGCATCATCACGTCGAGAACGACCAGATCGAAGCGCCCGGCGGCGAACTGATCGAGGCCCTCGCGGCCGTCGCCGGCGACCACCACCTCGTACCCCTCCTTGCGGAGCGGGTACGCAAGAAGGGTCTGAATCGACTCCTCGTCGTCGACCAGCAGGATGCGAGCCGAAGCTTCAGCCATGGCGAGAGGTTAGTTTCAGCGGCGCACCGATGTTCGACCCGAGGATCTATCGCGCAGCTCTCCTGCCCGCCGTGGCGGCGTTCGTGCTGCTCATGTTCTCCTTCGAACCGATCCCGAATCCGCTCCCACCGCCGGTTTCCACCCCCACCTTCGACGGCACCGAGGCGGCGCGAACGGCCCGATCGATCGTCCAGCTGGCGCCCGATCGGCCGCCCGGCTCGACCGGCGACGACGCCGTCGCCGACCTCGTCCGTGAGCGATTCGAGGCGATCGAGGGCGGCGAGGTGGCCATTCAATCCTTCGATTCCAGCTACGACGGCGAGGACGTAACCCTCCGCAACGTGATCCTGACGCTGCCCGGATCCTCGCAGCGGACGATCCTCGTGCTCGCCCACCGAGACTCCGTCGACGGGCCGGGCGCCGCGACGAGCGCGGCGGCCACGGCCACCCTGCTCGGCCTTGCAGACGACCTCGGCCGCTCGCGCCGCTCGAAGACGATCGTCCTCGCCTCGACCGACGGCGGAAGCGACGGTGCCGAGGGCGCGCGCGAGTTGATCGAGGGGCTCCCACGGCCCGAGGACGTCGACGAGGCAATCGTGATTTCCCAGCCCGGCGCCGCCGACCCCGAGGCGCCCTTCGTGATCAGCTCCGGCACCGACCCCGAAAGCGCCTCGGCCCAACTGATGCAGACCGCCCGTGGAATAGCCGCCGGAGCCTTCGGGGAGCGCGACCCGGCTCCCGGCCCCTGGATCGGGCTGGCTCGCCTCGCCTATCCGATCGGCCTGGGCGAGCAGGCCGCGCTGCGCCGCGCCGGCACCGAGGCGATCGCGATCAGCGCCCACGGCGAGCGCCAGATCCCGGCCTCCGAGGACGGCGTCGACATGATCTCCCCCGAGAGCCTGGATGCGACCGGAAGCACGATCCTCGATCTGGTGCTGACCCTCGACCTCAGCGCGCTGCCCGAGGAGGGACCCGACGACTACATCCGGGTCGGCGACAACCTGGTGCCGGGCTGGACGCTGTCGCTGCTGGCCCTGGCCCTGCTGATCGCCCCGGTGCTGACCGCCGGCGACACCTGGCTGCGGGAGCACCGCAACGACTGGCGCACCCGCCGCACGGTCTGGTGGGCGGCCGAGAGGGTGCTGGTGCCGCTGGCGGGGTTGCTGTTGGCATACCTGCTCGGGCTGATCGGGCTGATCCCGAATCCCGCGTTCCCCTACGACCCCGGCCTCTACCCGGCCGGCTCGGCCGCCCCGGTCGCATTTGCCGCCATCGCCGCGGCGGTGATCCTCGCCGCATTGTTGATCAGGCCGATGCGGACCCCGCTCGACGTCGAACCGCAGACGCTCGCCGCGGCCGCCGGCCTGCTCACCGGTCTCTCGATCTTCGGGATCTGGTTGATCAACCCCTACCTGGCCCTGCTGCTGAGCCCGGCCGCGCACGTCTGGCTGCTCGCGGCCCGGCGCTCAAGCCCGCCGCGGGCGTCGGTCCTCGCAGCCGTCACCCTGACCTCGCTGATTCCGGCGTGCATAGCCTTCGCGACCGTCGCAGCCCAGCTCGACCTCGGGCTCGCCGCGCTCTGGCAGCTGCTGCTGCTGATCGACGACGGCCAGGTCGGCCTCCTGATCAGCGTGCTGTGGTGCGGCGTGTTGGGGGGTTTGCTCAGCGGCGTCGCCGCGGCCGGAGCCGACAAGCGCACCCTGCCTCCGGTCGGCCCGACGGGCAGCATCAGGGGGGCGGGCAGCCACGCCGGCCCGGGCGCCCTGGGCGGAACGCCGCCGGCGAGCCGCGGTCGGATCTGATCGTCGGCCCCGGGCGTCGGAGCGGACGCAGTTCTGGACGCTCGTCTGGACGCTCGTCATAGGTTGTTAAAGCACCCCCGGCAGGAGCCGATGGAGGCCGTGAAGGAACCCATGATCCAAACTATGAATCCACACGAGCGAGGTTCGATGCGTGCCAACGAAGAACAGCTCGCGGCCGTGCAGAGGAAGGTCTCCCGAGGCGAGTACGAGATCAACTCACAGCGAGTCGCTGTGGCGATCCTCGAGCGGATCGGCGTCATGCAGAGCCCTGACGTCAGGAAGCTCGAAAATGGTCGTGCCCTCCTACCGGAATTGAACGCCCCCCGGGGAGCCTGAGCCGAACCGAGCCGCCGCTGACCACCCGGCCGATCTCATGGAGTTCGGTCCCGGTGCGTTCGACCGCGGCGCGGCAGTCTGCGAGCGCCGCGCGGGGAATCGCGCAGAGCAGCTCGTAATCCTCGCCGCCGGAGGCCACAAGCTCGTCGGGATCGCGCCCGGCGGCCGCCGCAATCTCGCTCACCCCCTCCCCCCGGGGGACCCGACCGACCTCGATCTCGATGCCCACCCCCGATGCCGCGGCAAGGTGCTCGGCCTCGGCTCCGAGGCCGTCGGAGACGTCGATCATCGCCGCCACGCCCGCCGCAGCGAGCGCCCGCCCCGCCGCCACCCGCGGCTCGGGAGCGAGCTGGCGCGACGTCACCGCCCGCCGTAAGCGACCGGCCAGCCCCTCGCCCAGCTCGGGATGCTCGAGCAGCATCAGGCCCGCCGCGGCACCGCCGAACGAACCGGTCGCGCAGATCGCGAAGCCCGTCTCGGCCCCGGAGCGGCCGACCATCTGATCCGCCGAGGGCGCGTGGCCGATCGCCGTGACGCAGACCGCGAGCAACCCCGCTGCGGTCAGATCCCCACCCAGCACCGCAGCTCCCTCCAACTCGGCCAACTCGGCCAGCCCGTCGCAGAGCTCGAGGCAATCGTCCCGGCTGAAATCGACCGGCATGCCGACCCAGACGTAGACCTCAGCCGGCACCGCACCCATGGCGGCGAGATCGCTGAGCGCCGCCCCGATCGCCTTGCGGCCGATCGCCCGCGGCGGGCACCAGCTACGGCGGAAGCCGACCCCGTCGACCAACGCGTCGATGCTGACCGCCGTCGCCGCGCCGGGGGGCGTCACCGTCACCGCGGCGTCGTCGCCGATCCCGATCCTGATCCTGCCTTCGCGACCCTTGGCGGTGGCGGCGAGGCGCTCGCGGATCGCGGAGATCAGGTCGAACTCGGGAGAGCTGCGCATCCGCGGCTCGTCGCGTTCTTCGGCTCCGTCGGTCATATCGGCACCCCGTTGATCACCTGGAAGACGGTCAGGAGGATCGTTGCACCGATCAGGAGGCGATCCCGCGAAATCGCGGCGATCGGCAACAGCCAGATCAGATACCAGGGGACCATGTAGGCGGAGGCGACCAGCAGGCCGAGGCTGGCCCAGCCCGCGGCCCGGACCCAATCGAGACCTCGCCCGACGGCCACCAGCAGGCCGACGACCGAGGCCGCATAGGCGACCCCGAAGAGGACCCGCAGGGTGTCCAGGTCGGCTCCGGTGATCCGGGCGAGGGTGCCGGGGACGCTCCAGCGGCTGATCCGATCCTGGTTGCCGCCGGCGACGCTGAGCGCCTCGCCGACGTGCGGCCCGAAGGCGAGCAGCGAGACCGCCGCGAGCAGCAGAAGCGTTGCCGCGGCCCCGGCAAGAAGTCGGCCGCGGCTGCGTGAGCCGACGAAGGCGAACGGTGCATAGAGCAGAGCCGACACCTTCACCGCCGCCGCTGCGACGAACCCGGCACCGGCTGCCGCCGGGCGCGAGCTCAGGGCAGCGGCCACCGACGCCATCGCCACTGCGACCATCAGGCCGTCGTTGTGAGCCCCGCCGACGAGGTGAACCAGGACGAGGGGGTTGAGCGCGACGAACGCCACGGCGGTGGCGGGATCGACACCGCGGAGGCTGCTCAGTCGGGCGACGATCCAGGCGATCGCCGCGATCGAGAGCCCGGCGACGAGCTTCAGGGACCAGAGCGCCGCCGGCACGCCGATCGCCCCGAGCGGATAGGTGGCGAGGGTGAACAGCGGGCCGTAGACCGAGACCGCATCGCGATAGTCGTCGACCCTCGCGGCCGCTCCATCGAACGGGATCGCGGAGGGCGCGTACTCGTAGGGGTTGAGTCCGTGCTCGACCCCGAGCCGGGCGTAGGCGATGTAGCTGAAGACGTCAAGCGAGAGCAGGGGCCCGGTCAGGGTGAAGGTCGTGATCAGCAGTCCGGCGACGATCCCGATCGGCCGCAGCCCGAGATCACGAGCGACGACCAGCAGTACGACCCAAAGGCCGACCGAGGCGTAGAGCAGGCCGAGATAGGCGTCGGGGTGGAGCCCGAACCCGTTGCCGAAGATCCCGAGCACCCACCCGGGACCGTTCGTGCCCACGGTGCCGGAGCCCGGGATCAACTCGGCTCCCGGAGCCGCCAGCGGGACGGCGACGGCGATCAGCGCCAGGGCAACGGCGATCGCGAGCATCCGACGTCGGGGCGAGGCCGGCTCTGGACTGATTCGGGGCTGCGGCATCCGGGCAGCCAGAATGTACGCGCCATCCCCGAATGAACCCGCTCTCAGCGAACCCGAAGCACTACCGCGCCTGCCTGATCGACGCCCTCGGCACGATGGTCCGGCTGCTGCCCCCGTGGGAGCAGGTTGATCCGGAGGCCGTCGCCGGGATCGAGCCCGACCGCGTCGAGCGAGCGTTCAGGGCGGAGATGGCCCACTACGCAGATCACGCCGACCAGGGCCGCGATCCCGATTCCCTCGCGGCGCTCCGCAGGCACTGCGCCGAACTGCTGTCGAGCGAGCTGGGCAGGCGAATCGAAGTCGCGACGATGATGGACGCGATCGCGTTCGAGGCCTACCCCGACGTCACCCCGGCGCTCGGGCGGTGGCGCGAGCGGGGGCTGCGGATCGTCTGCGTATCCAACTGGGACTACGAGCTCGGCGCGGTGCTGGAGCGGATCGGGCTCGCCTCCGAACTCGACGGCGTCATCACCTCGGCCGGGGCCGGAGCGCGAAAGCCGGACCCCGCGATCTTCAAGCCGGCACTGCGGATCGCGGACTGTCAGGCCTCGGAGGCGTTCCACGTCGGCGACAGCGACGAGGACGTCCTGGGCGCCCGCGCGGCCGGCATCGATGTGGTCAGGATCGACCGCGAGGGCGGCGGCGACGTATCCTCGCTCGCCGAGATCGTGGAGCGACAGGCACGGACAAGCCGATGAGCGAACCGGAGGGCAACGAGCCGGAGGGGCCACGCGTGGGCTCGACCCCGCCGCCGAGATCCTCGCCGCCGCCGCTCGGCCCCGGTCCCTCGGTACCACCTCCCGTGCAGGTGACTCCGCCGCCGGCGGCGGGTAAGGAGGCCGTCGAGGGTAGGTCGGGAGGTCGGTTCCTGACCCGCTACGCCGGCATTCCCGAGACCGGTTGGAGCGGGCTGACCGCCACGATCGGCGTGATGATCGCCGCGCTGGTGATGATCACCGGGACGATCCTCGTCGCGATCTTCGACCCGGAGTTCGAAACGACGGCGGGCCGCAATGCGGCGCAGCTGGTGGTGGGGCTCAGCTTCGGCGGGACCGCGATCGGCTTTGCGCTCTACGACGCGAAGGGCAAGCTCAAGGGGGCATTCGACCGTCTCGGGCTGACCGGACGGATCGCCCTCGCGACGATCGGCCTGACCGCCCTCGCCTGGCTCTTCTACATCCTCTTCGCGGCGATTCTCACGCCGCTGCTCCAACCCGATCAGCAGGACGTGACCCGTGAGCTCGGAACCGACAAGGATTCGGTCGTCAGCATCGCGATCGCCGCGGTCCTGATCGTCGTGCTGGCGCCGCTCTCGGAGGAGCTCTTCTTCCGCGGGTTCATGTTCGCCAGCCTGAGAAATTCGATGTCGCTGTGGCCGGCGGCGCTGATCTCCGCCCTCGTATTCGGACTGCTGCACCTGAGCGGCGGCAACATCGGCGTGGCGATCCAACTGGCGGTTCTCGGTGTGATTCTCGCCTGGCTGTACGAGCGCAGCGGAACCCTCTGGGCGCCGATCATGGCCCACACGCTGAACAACACGATCGCCTTCATCCTGCTGGTCACCGACGCCATCTGAGCGACCCGCCCAAACAGCCGTTTCGGGCCCTACAATGCCCGGCGTGTTGAGCTCCAGCGTCCGCCTCCGGGCATCCATCGCCCTCGCCCTCTCGCTCCTTGCAGTTCCCGCCGCGGGCGCGTTCGCCCAGGAGCCGGCCGAAACCTCGACCACGGCCGAGCCGGCGACGACCGCGGAGCCGACCTCCGCGGCGGCCGTCGAGGCGGGCGATCAGTCAGCGGACGGCGGCGCGGAAGCGGGCGCGAAGGCCGATCCCGGTGATCGGCCGACGACGACCGCGATCCGGCTCCAGGGCTTGCGCGGCGGCAAGGTGACGGCGGGCAAGCGGATCAAGGTCGCCGGCACGGTCCGCCCCTTCCAGGCCGGTCAGAAGATCACGATCGTCCTCAACCGCGGCAAGAAGACGGTCAAGCGGCAGAAGGTCAGAGTCACCGCGAAGGGCAAGGGATCAAGCCTCGGGCAGTTCCACTTCTCCCGCAAGATGGTCGGTCCCGGCATGTACCGGATCCAGGCCCTGCTCAAGTCGGGTCCCGGCTACGGTGGGTCGAAGGCCGGCAGTCGCCCCTTCCGGATCCGTTACCCGAGCCTCAAGGAGGGCAACTCCGGCCCGGCGGTCAAGACCCTGAATCAGCTCCTCGACGACCTCGGCTTCGTGACCAGCAACGGATCCTCCTACAGCTCGGCCACCGGCCGCGCGGTGCTCGCCTACCGCAAGGTCAACAACATGGCCCGCAAGGAGAAGGCGACCGGCAGCATCTTCAAGAAGCTCGCCAAGGGCAAGGGCGGCTTCAAGCTCAAGTACCCCGGCGCCGGCAAGCACGTCGAGACCGATCTCTCCCGCCAGGTCATGGTCCTGGCCAAGGACGGCAAGGTCGACGAGATCTACACGATCTCCTCCGGCGCGCCGGCCACCCCGACGATCACGGGCTCGTTCCGCTTCTACCGCAAGGACGCCGGCTACAACAGCCTCGGCATGTACTACTCCGCCTACTTCATCCGCGGCTACGCCACCCACGGTTACGCCAGCGTCCCGACCTATCCCGCCAGCCACGGCTGCCTGCGGAACCCGATCCCCGATTCGGTCCACATCTACAACTGGATCGACATCGGCGACCCGATCTTCGTTTATTCATAGACCGACCGCTTGACGGCCCGCGAGACACTGATCGCCGAGCTGCGCGAGCACGCGCTGGTGATCGGCGAGGTGACGCTGACCAGCGGTGCCACCGCCTCCTACTACGTGGATGCCAAGCGCGCGATCCTGCGACAGCCGGCCTTCGGCGCGCTCGGTGAGCTCGTCGCCGCCGAGGCCAGGCGGCTTGATGCGACGGCCGTCGGCGGCATGACCATGGGCGCCGACCCGATCGCAAGCGCCGCGATTGGTGACCCCGCCGGCCACGACCTCCTCGCCTTCTTCGTCCGCAAGGAGAAGAAGCAACACGGGCTGCAGCGCTGGGTCGAGGGTCCGCTGCTCGAGGCCGGCGCCAGGGTCCTGATCGTCGAGGACGTCGTCACCACCGGCGGGTCCACGGTCAAAGCGATCGAGCGCTGCCGCGAAGAGGGCCTCGAGATCGTCGGCACGGTCTCCGTCCTCGACCGCCTCGCCGGCGGCGGTGAGCGCATCATCGAGGCGTCAGCCGGCTCCCCCTACGTCCCCCTGGCGACGATCGACGACGTCTACCCCGAGCGGGACGCCTAGCCACCCAGCTACCGAGTCGAGACGCCTGAGCACCTGACGCGTTCTCAGGGGCGGGCCGGCGGCGGTGCCACCGACACTCAGCGCGAGCGAAGCGAGTGCGGAGGCGGGGCCGATGCCGGCCCGACCCCCGCACGAACCTCAGTGCTTCTTCTTCTTTTTCTTCTTCACGGTCCAGGCGTACTTGACCGACGCCACGTTGCCGGCGAGGTCGGTGGCCTGAACCTCGAACTTGTGCTTGCCGGGCTTGACCTTGAAGGTGGCCGACGCCGAACAGGACTTGAACGCCTTCTTGTCGATCTTGCACTGGAGCGTCGCCCCCGCCTCGAAGGTGAACTTGAACTTCGCCTTCTTCGACTTGGTCTTCTTTCCGGGCTTCTTGCTGATCGCGAGGGACGGCGGGGTCTTGTCGCCGGCCAGCAGGGCGGCCGGGGCGTCGATCAGTCCCGCGCCGGCGACGAGCGGGCCGAATGCGCCGACCGGGTCGGCGGTCGATGTCTGAGCGTCCCTGAGCTCCGCTCCGGTCAACGACGGCTCGGCCTCGAGCTGCAGCGCCGCCACACCGGCCGCGTGCGGCGCGGCGGCTGAGGTTCCGAAGAACCGGTTGCCGGTGCCGAAGAACGTGTTGATCCCGCCGTCGGTCGCGGCGACGTCCGGCTTGCTGAGCACCTCGGGCGCTGGCAGCACGGGCGCGGGCGTGACCCCGTTGACCGGCCCGAACAGGTGGGTCACCGGCCCCCGCGACGAATAGCTCTCCATCACGGCGCTGTTGTTGAAGGGCACCGCTCCCACCGTCTGTGCGGCGGCGGTGCCGTTGTGGCCGTAGATCGTCGGGCCGACCGTGTCGCCTCCGGCCGACACCGGGTACTCGAGCGCCGCGATCGAGCCGGAGCCGTTGTCGTTGTTGATCCACTTCAGTCGGGGGATACCGGCGCCGCTCGTCCGCCTGACGATCAGCTGGTAGTTGCCCGGTGTCGTGTTACCGGCCGTGAACGAGACGAACTCGAACGGCTTGCCGGTCGTGGCGTTGACGTCGATCGACGAGAAGACCTGAGCGGAGGCCTGATTGACCACGTAGAGGTCGAGGTTGGTGGTCACGCCATTCTGCGGCTCGGCCCACTGGAGGCCAAAGCGGAACGTCTTGCCGCCGGGCGCGGTCAGGTTGAACGTGTTGTCAACCCCGGGACCCGGATCGAAGTCCATGCAGTCTCCGGCTGGGACCAACGCCGGGCAGGCCCCCGCGCTCCGGTAGGCCGGGGCCTCCCACGAGTTGCTGTCGTTGCCGCCGATGATCCGGTTGTTGTTGAACGCCATCGTGAAGTAGCTCGCGCCCTGGCTCGTCACGGTGCTGACGGCGTTGGCGATGATCCCATCCTGGAAGTAGGGCTCGGCGAAGTAGATGAAGTCGTCGACGATCACGTCCGAGCCCGCGTTCGCCAGGTCCTGGATGTTCTGCGCGAATGCAACCTCGCCGGTGGCGGCGGTCGCGAAGGCGAGGTCGGCGCCCGGTGCGATGTCGTGGACGATCTGGGTCATCGCCCGCCCCTCGTCGGCCTGCGAGAAGGCCCCGGGATCGTCGTCGACGACCTGCACCGGCGTCGTCCTGCCGCAGGGGTTCCCGGGGCCGGGAAGATCGCCGCTTGCAACGTCGTTGGCCTGCTTGACCCCGGTGGGCTTCAGGTCGAACGAATCCGAGAGCACGCCGACCTTGATCCCGGTGCCGTCGACGTCGAACTGGGTCCGGGCGGCGCTCGCACCGAGCTGGGCGTCCCCCTCGGAGACGACCCCGGTCGCGCAGGTGTTGATCGCACCCGAACCGCCATCGGCGTCGGACGGTTGGTCGACCGCCCCCGACATCGGCGTCAGCACCTCGGTCACCGACACGACTCCGGGTGCAGCGGCCAGCGCCGGCAGCCTCCCCTCCGGGATGCTCGCCTCGATCAAGCCGTAATCGGATGCGACGGCGACGATCTCGGCGCCGGCCTCCCTCACCCCTTCGACCCGATCGGCGACAGCGCCTGAAACCCGCACATCGACGACGAGGGACCCCCCGTCCCGCAGCAGGCTTCCCGGCCCGCTGGTCAGCAGCGAGACGGCATCAGCCTGATCGGCCGGAGATGCCGAGCGCAGGTCACTGCCCGCGAGCATCTGCAGCCGGGACGAAAGTTCATCCGTCGTGGTCGCGGCGGAGGTGACGGCCGGGGCCGCCAGCCCGACTACCGCGAGGATGGCGGACAGGAACGGAAAGCTTCGGCGCGACACGAGATCCCCTCATCGAATCTGGAAACCCGGCCCCCCAACCGGACGGACGACGCGGTTATATCCGCTTCGCAGGGTCGGCACAACCGTGACCGGGGCGATTCGACGCTGCGGCCGAGACGCCTGGCCAGAAGGCCGGTGCTAGGCGGGCGTCGCCCTGGTTCCCGCAACCGTCTCGCTCGGCTTCGAGAATCGGCGCTCGCCGGCGACGTGCGAATCGAGCACCGCGGCGAGCTGGCGCTCGCAGATCGCCGCAGCGAGGTGTTCGTCGGCGGCGCGAAGCCGTCCCGCCTCCCATTCGGAATCGATCCAGTGCAGGGCGCGACCGATCACCTCGCTCTGGATGGTGATCAGGTCGATGCCCGCCTCGACCGCCGCCATGACCACCGCCTCGGCGATCTTCGCGTCTCCGGCCAGCAGCGCCTGCCGGAACGATTCACGGGCCTCCGTCAGCGCCGGCGTCTCGACGGCCCTGGTCGAGGAGAGCGGCCCGGCGGCGACCAGCGTCACGGCGTCGACCGCAGGTCCCGGCCGGGACAGCATGTAGCCCTGGCCCTGGCGGTAGCCGAGCGCGAACAGGTGGGCCAGCTGACCTTCGGTCTCGATTCCCTCGGCTACGACCTCGATTCCGAGGGCGCGCGCGAGGGGCAGGACGCCGGCCGCCAGTGCCGCATCGGCGGAGGCCTCGCCGAGGCCCACTACAAACGAGCGGTCGAGCTTGATCTGGTCGATCGGAAGCGAGCGCAGTTGGGCGATCGACGTCGACGCCGTGCCGAAGTCATCGAGGGAGATGCGCACCCCGAGGCCACGCAGCTCGGTGACCCGGTGGAGGTATGCCTCGGCCGCTCCGCTGAGCGCCGACTCGGAGATCTCGACGACGATCCGCTCAGGGTCGATGCCGAGCCGCTCGACCAACCCGCCGATCGCCGCGATCAGCGGGTCGGAGGTGAGTTGGCTCGAGGAGACGTTGATCGCGAGTGAGATCGACCCGGTTGCGTCGGCCGCCGCGATTGCGGGGAAGTCGGCGGTGGCGTGGGTGAGCAGGCGATCGAGCAGCTCGTTGCCGCAGCCGGTCTCCTCGGCGATCGGCACGAAGAGCTCGGGTGAGATCGCGCCGCGCTCGGGGTGATGCCAGCGGGCGAGCGCCTCGACCGAGGCGATCCGACCCGAGGCGATGTCGACGATCGGCTGGTAATGGAAGGCGACCTCGTCGGCCTCCAACGCGGCGGCGAGCTCACGACCGATCTCCGCCCGGTAGCGGATCCGCTCGCGCAGCTCGGTGTCGAATACCTCGAAGCGGCGACTGCCCGAGCGGTCGCGCTCGAGGGCCGACTCGGCATCGGTGACGAGCGACTCGGCCCGCACCGACGACTCGTCGGTGACGACCACTCCGACCGAGACGGTCGCGGTCAGCTCCTCGAGGCCGAGGTCGAAGGGATCGTCGAAGGCGCTCATGATCGCCCCGGCCAACTCCACGACCTCGGCCCCGTTTGCGAGGCCGCTGCTCATGACGACGAACTCATCGCCGCCGGCACGGGCGACGACGTCGCCGGCCCTCACCGCCGAGATCAGGCGACGGCCGGCGGAGAAGAGGAGCTGGTCGCCGACGACGTGGCCGACATCGCGGTTGATCCGACGAAAGCCATCGATGTCCACGAACAGGACCGCAATCGAGCCGTCGCCGTCCTCCAGGGCAGCGATGCCGTCGCCGAGCTGATCCAGAAACTGGCGCCGAGTGGGCAGCCGGGTCAGCGGATCGGGTTCGCCGCGGGCGCCGGCGGGCTGGCCCGCGGCGATGTCCGCGGGCCGTCGTGAGTTCGGAGAGATCACGTCGCCCCCTTCGCTGCAACCCCGACGTGTCCTGCCGGGCGGGCTGCGATTGAGCGGCTCCCGGCGCTAGTCGCCCCGGTGCTTCTTCTTGTTCGTGACCCGCAGTGTCAGCTCGCTCTCGGCGTTGCCGCCGTCGGTGCTGGCGACCGCGATGCTCACGTCGTAGACACCTTTGGCCTTGCGCTTGGCCCTGATCGGGATTCGCGCCGTCAGGGTCGTGCCCGGGGCGATCAGCCCCGGCTTGCCGCATCGTCCCGGCTTGACCCAACGCGCCGCCCTGCCGGTCGCGGTGGCGCAGGCCTCGGCACCGGTCAGGTCGAGGTTGCCGGTGTTCTCGATCCCGAACTCGACCACGACCTTCTCGCCGGACTCGACCGTCGCCCTGGTGGTCTGCGCATCGGTGAGCTTCAGGATCGGCCGGATGCCGGGCATGTCCGGGTTCGGTGTGCAGTGCGAGGAGCCGTCGGGTCGCGGGATGCCCTTCGAGCAGAGGAAGGTGGAGAGCAACGCCGGCTTCTGCGCGAAGAAGCCCTGAACACCGACGTCGAGCATGTGCTGGTAGAGGTTGTCGCCCTCCGGCTCGGCGTCGGAGCCCCAGACGTGGAGCGCGTAGCCGTCGGTCGTCGCGAAGGGCTTGAGAAAGGCGGGCGCGTCGATCAGCAATCCGCCGCCGAGGTCGTAGATGTCGGGTGGCTGGAGCGCCTGGGGAGCAGGCTGGATCGGCACCCCGCCGAGCGCGTAATCGCTGGTCGAGCTGAGGCTCGCCGACAGCGAATCGTGCTGCGGCAATGCCTCGTGGAAGGCCTCCAGCTCGGCCTGACCGAACGAGGACACGAGCACGTTCTCGTCGTCGCCGCCCGGTTGTGCGGCGAGGATCGCGGCCAGCTCCCGGGCCGCCTCCTCACCCTTGTCGATGTGCCCGGATTGCGACTTGATCTCGATGTCGATCCGGGTATCGGGGAACTCGTCGAGCACCTCCTGGAAGGTCGGGATCCTGAAGTCGGAGGCTGCGTAACCGGGTGGCGGTGGGACGTCGCCGTCGGCCACTCCGCGGAAGATGTAGTCACCGGCCGGGAGGCTGTGGTTGTACTGACCGGTTCCGGGTGCGAACCAGTAGGCGTCGTCGAGAGTCTTCAGCTCGGCGACCGTGTAGTCCCAGACCTCGTCGGGTTGGCCCGGTCCGAACGGCGCGGGAGCGCCGGGCTGTTGGGAGTTGGTCGTCCCCTGAAGGGTCCGGTCGTGAATGACCACGAGCTGTCCGTCGGCGCTGATGTAGGCGTCCATCTCGATCCCGTCGGCGCCGCTCTCCCGCATCGCGGTCTTGAACGCGTACATCGTGTTGCCGGGCGCCTCGAGCTCCCCGCCCTGGTGGGCGAAGTTCACGAACTGATCGGCGGGGGTCATCCACGGGTTGACAGCCGCCGAAGCGACGGCCACCGGTCCGATCACCGACAGGACGACGGCAGCGACAAATCCACACACGCCGGGTCGAAACGCTCCCTCGATCAAGTCTCGCTCCCTCTCCATCCGGTGGCCGGGCGTGAGACTACTGCCCCGGGGCTCGCGCGGGCCCCAGTTCGCCGGAGCCAGCTACTTCGGCTCGCGCGAGATACCGATGCCGCCGAGCACCATCAGCAATCCGCCGATGCCGACCGCGAAGATTCCCGTGGAGGGGGAGCCGCTGTCGTCCACGCCCGCCGCGGACAGGAGGTCCTTGCCGGCCCCTCCGGTCGGAACGTTCTCCGGCGTGATCTCGAGGCCGGCGGTGCCGGCGTAGACGGCGATGCCGAGGACGACGACCCCGAGCAGGATCGGCAGCCAGCTGCGAGTGGACTTGACGTAGCAGTAGGCGGCGATCACGGCGCCGAGAACGGCGGCGGCGATCACGGCGATCCCGTAACCGGCGGCGACCATCGTGTTGTCGGCGAGGTCGATGAAGACGTCGCTGGTGGCTGCGGGTAGGAAGGCACCGACGATCGCGACAACCGCGCCGAGGATGCAGAAGATCGGCGCGAGCGAACTGTCGCCACGTTCGGCCGCGGCTGCCGGCGGGGCGACGGCCGGTGCGACCGCGGCCTGCGGGGCGACGGCCGGCTCGGGCTGGACGGCGGTCGGCTGCTCCTGGGCGACCTCTGCTGGGCCGGCTGGGCCGCGACCGGCTGTGGCTCAACCGCGGCAGGCTGCTCCTGCTGGACCGGTTGCTCCTGGACCGGCGGGGCGGCCGGCGCGGCCGGCTGGGCAGGGCGCGTCTCCGGCCCCCAGGCGGCTCCGTCCCAGTAGGCCTCCCATCCGGGAGCGGTGGGGTGCGGGTACCAGGCGGCCGGCACGGCCGGCTGAACCGGCTGCGGCTGCTGGGGCTCGCCGGCCCCTCCAGATGTCGGTGGTCCCTGTGACTCGGTCATTCCGTCCCCGGCAGCCTCGCATATCGGGGGCGTTTGGGGAAGGCCAACCTGCAACAACCCGTCCTCAGCCCGTCGATTGACGAATTATGTGAGCTCAGGTCGCATCTTTCGTCAATCGATTCGGCGGTGGCGAGAGTGCGGTGAACAGGTTCGCAATGGCCGGATCGTCCGGCACCCCCTCGCCCTGGGTGAAGCGGAAGAAGCTCGGCAGGTCGGTGGCGAGTTCGCCATCGGGATCGTCGGAGGCGCCATGCCGCACATGGGCCCTCGTACCGTCGCTTCGAATCACGAAACGGTCGCCGTCGATGTCGAAGTTGAAGATCTTCGAGCCGACGCGGTCGAGCGATCCCGGATCGGCTGCCACGGCGAGCGTGTTCGCGAGCCACGACGGACGGACGGTCCACCCCTGTTCGTACTCGCGCTCGGGATCGAGCAGGTCAAAACCCCAGACCGACAGTGAATCCATCGTCGGCCGCAATGCCTCACCCCGTTCGGTCAGCCCGTAGGCAGCGACGGAAGCGGGAGCGGGCAGGCGTACGTGTTCGACGACCCCGGCATCGACCAGCGACCTCATCCTGGTGCTGAGCAGGTTGGCGCTGACCCCGGGCAGTGCGTCCTTGAGCGCACCAAACCGCTTCGGACCGAGCAGCAGCTCGCGGATGATGAGCAACGTCCAGCGCTCGCCGAGCAGATCGAGCGCGCGGGAGACGCCGCAGATCTGCTGATAGCTGCGCTGGGACATTCAGGAACCAGTCTAGCGCGCTATCTGATAGAAAACCGATTACTATCTGTTTTTGAACTATGCCCGTCGGACCCACGGAGACACACGAGATGAGACGAGCCCCCGCCCTTGCAGTTCTGCTGCTCTGCGCGTTCGCGGTCAACGTTGACACGACGATCGTCAACGTCACCCTGCCGACCCTCTCGACGGAGCTCGGCGCCTCGACCCGCGAGCTGCAGTGGATCGTCGACGCCTACACCCTCGTCTTCGCGGCGCTCGTCCTCGCCGCCGGGCGGTCTGGGCGATCGGTTCGGGCGCAAGCGGCTGCTGCTGATCGGCCTCGGCGTCTACTTCGTCGGCAACGGTGCAGCGGCCCTCTCCGATTCGAGCGGAGCGCTGATCGCCTGCCGCGCGGTGATGGGGCTCGGCGCCGCGATCATCTTCCCCTCGACGCTCTCGACGATCGTGCACCTGTTCACGGACCGCGGCGATCGGGCCAAGGCGATCGGGCTCTGGGGCGCGACAACCGGAGTCGCCGTGGCCCTGGGGCCGATCGTGGGCGGCGCGCTGCTCGAATCGAGCGGCTGGGAGGCGACGTTCTGGCTGAAACTCCCGCTGGCGGCCCTGGCGTTCGGCCTGGTGGTCGCGTTCGTGCCGGAGTCGGGCGATCCCTCCCGGCCACGGGTCGACCGAATCGGCCTGGCGCTCTCGAGCCTCGGCGTCCTCGCCCTCGTGTTCACAGTGATCGAGGCTCCCGAGTACGGGTGGCTCGCGGCGCGGACGCTTGTCGGCTTCCTCGCAGCCGCGACCCTGCTGGTCGGCTTCGTCGTCTTCGAGGCACGAAGCAGGGAGCCGCTGCTCGATGTCCGTCTGTTCCGGAACGCTCGCCTGAGCGCGGCGTCGCTGGCTGTCACCCTCTCGTTCTTCGCCCTGTTCGGCTTCATCTTCCTGATCACCCAGTACTTCCAGGTGCTGCGTGGCTACGGGGCCTTCGAAGCCGGAGTCCGGCTGTTGCCGGTGGCCCTGTCGACCGGAGCGGCCGCGGTGATCGGAACGATGCTCGCGGTGCGGGTCGGCAACAAGGCGGTCGTCGCGACCGGCCTCGGCGTGGCGGCGGTGATGTTCGCCTGGACCTCTCAGGTCGACGGCGATACCTCCTATCTGGAGATCGCCGCCCAGATGGTGCTGCTCGGCATCGGCATGGGGTTCACCTCCGCCCCGGCGACCGAGTCGATCATGGGCGCGGTGCCCGAGGCGAACGCCGGCGTCGGATCGGGCGTCAACGACACGACCCGCGAGCTCGGCGGCACCCTCGGGGTCGCCGTGATCGGATCGGTGTTCGCGTCGCTCTACGCATCGGCGTTCGACGACGCGGCCGGCACCCTCCCGGTCGGCCCGGCCTCCGACTCGATCGGCGCCGCGTTCGCCGTCGCCGACCAGCTCGGGGGAGCGCCGGGGGCGGTCCTTCGCGAGGTCGCGAGCTCGGGTTTCTACGACGGCCTCGCCGCCGGCTGTCTCGTTGCAGCCGGAGTCTGTGCGGTCGGGGCCATGGTCGTGGCCGTTCTGCTGCCCTCGCGGCCGGCCGAGGAGCCAGGTGCCGACGCTCGCCCCGACCTCGGGGCCGCCGTTCTCAACCAGACCTGAACTCCCGCGCTCCGTCCGGTGGCTGCGGGCGGCTGCACGACGGCCACCGGCACAACCCGCACCGATACTCGCCACTATCTGGACAATGGCGACCATGCGCAGAGGGATTCAGGCGATCGCTGTCCTGGTGGCGGTCGCCGCGGCGGCGTCATCACTGCTGCTCGCCGGCAGTGCCGGGGCCGGCCTCGACGCGGAATCTCAATCCGGATCGGATCCGTGCCCCCGCACCCGCGACCTCGACCCGGGTCGCTCCGACGGCCCCTTCTACTCGACGGTCGCACCGTTCGAGCATTTCGGCTCCAACCGCGCGCAGGTCTTTCCGCGGTCCTGCAACACCCGCCAGCTGACCGGCACCGATCAGCCCGTGATCGCCGAACGATCCTCGCCGGAGGACTTCGCCACCCCCTACATCTCGGCGACCAGAAACCGCAACCAGCTCTACGTCTACGGCTACGGCTCCGACGCCGCCGAGGACGGCGCTTTCGTGGCGAGCGTCGATCCGCGGACGCTCGCCGAGCGCTGGAGGACCTCCATCCTCGACCGGCGCCCCGACCACGGCTGGAGCTACCCCGGGGTGATGGCCGTCCACGGCAACGGCTACCTGTACGCCGTCTACGGCAACGTGATCGCCAAGCTCGACCCGCGGACCGGCGAGACCCTCCAGCGGGCCAGGCTTCCCGAGGATCCGGAGGGAACCGGCGCCGCCTACAACGGCCTCGTCGTGCTTCCCGATGGCCGGATCGCGACCAAGAAGATCGAGCGCGGCCCGTGCGCGATCACGCCCGGCGTGCCGGCCAGTGCCGGAGCGATCAGCGGATTGTTCTGCTCGGTCGCCAACGGTTTGCCGTCGGAGATCGTGATCGTCGACCCCCGCAAGCTCGAGATTCTCTCCAGCATCGTTCCCCCCGAGCCGATCACCGGCCGGATCACCGCCGGCCGATCGGACGGGCGTGACTACATCTACGGGGCGGGGCGGGACTCGCTGGTCCGGTTCCGCTATCGCGACGGGGACCTCTCCCTCGACCGGAAGTGGGGGCCGGTCACCTACCGCACCGGAGACCAGACCCCGGGCACGGGCCCCGGAATCCTCGGCGGCTTCGTCGTCGTTCAGACGAACTTCGCCACCTCCACCGAGCCGATGACCCTGACCGCCGTGAGCGTCCACGACTCCGAGCGCGTGTTCAGGATCCGGCCCTTCGAGAACTCCGGCACCGGCAGCTGGATCGTCTCCAAGGCTGCCCTCGACGAGCGGACCGGCATGGTCGTCACCCACGACACGGTCGCCGGCCGGATGGCGGGAATCCACCTCGACCCCAGGCGCGGGTTCGAGGTCAGCTGGCGCCGCGACATCAAGTCGCTCAGCTTCTCCGCCCTCGTCGGCCCGCCCGCGAAGCGCCAGATCGTCATCCCCGACTCGAGCTCGGGAGGCGACGAGGTCGTCTGGCTCGACGAGCGGACCGGCTCGGAAGTGACCCGCAGCGAACCGCTGGCCGTTGGCCCGGCGCCGGGGAACATCGTCACCCCCGGGTTCGGCGGCCGCTTCTACTACACCTCCGCGGCGGGCAAGCTCTGGGAGCTGCGCCCCTTGGCGCCCTGACCCGGAGGCTCAGGCTCAGGAGTTGCCCTGGCCGAGCTTCTCCTCCGGGAGCTGCTCGCGCGCGTGCATGTCCTCGCGGATCCCGGTGATGACCAGCCAGCAGGCGAGGGCCACGATCGCCGTGATGAAACAGCCCACGATGAAGATCCCGACCACTGTCAGGGACCCTTTCGCGGGGGCAGGATCAGGGCGCCGAGGGCGAGAATCGAGGGCACCCAGAGCCCGACGAAGATCCCGTGCACCTGCTCATCGAGGAAGTAGAGAGCGACGGAGAACAGGAAGGAGAGAAAAGCGGCGAAGAGTACGAGTAGGCGCGCCTTCTCAGTGTTGCTCTTTGGCATGCTGTGATCCTATTGGTTCGCCCTTGCGGGCCCGATCCGGACGCGCCCCTTCCGCGATGCCCCGAGCTGGATTCGAACCAGCGGCCTACTCCTTAGGAGGGAGTCGCTCTATCCAGCTGAGCTATCGGGGCGCTGTGGGCAGATTATCGCTCTGGCAAGCGGGTTCCGGAAGGTAGGAAATCGGCGGGATTGGCGATCCTGGGCGACACTTTCGGGCACCAGTGCCTTTTAGTGACCAATACGGGCTGAAAATGGTCTCAGGCAAGGCCCGAGTCGATACGGATCTCCCTGGAGATCTCGGCCTGCCCGGGCCGTGATCGAGGGCGAGTAGCATCGGGTCGCGGCAGGCTACGAGGAGTCCGACGCGCCCCTCGATTCCCGACTTCCAGAGGTACTGTGAGGTCGATGTCCCAGGAGAACGTCGAAATAGTCCGCCGAATCTTGAACGCCGTAGAGCGACGGGATCTTGAAACGCTAGATGCGCTGTTCCCTGAGGACGCGGAGTTCTACTCGGTGCTGGCCGCGAGCGAAGGCCGCTTGTTCGCTGGGCGGCAGGGTATCCGCGACTACTTCGCCTGGTTTGACGATGCCTTCGACGAGTTCGGAAGCGAGATTGAGGAGATCGTCGATGCGGGCAAGGACCGCACCGTTGCGCTCCTCAGGTTCAGTGCACGCGGTCAGGGCAGCGGCATCACCCTCGACCAGCAAATTGGCATCGTCTTCACCTTTAAGCGCGAACAGCTGGCTCGGATGGACAGCTACTTTGACCCAGCCTCCGCCCTCGAAGCCGCCGGGCTGTCGGAGTAGGGCGATGTCGAAGCGGAACGTTGAGCTGAACTACCAAGTGATTGATGCCTTCAACCGGCGCGACCTCGACGCCTTCCTCGCCCTCAACGATCTCGATGTGGAGTTCGTCCCAGCGTTGAGAGGGGTGGAGGGCGGCGACTCTTTCAGGGGCCACGAAGGGGTCAGGCTCTGGTGGGAGGACCTTCACAGCGTCTTCCACGATTTCCGCGTGGAGGTCGTCGAGGTCGTGATCGTCGGGGATGTGACTGTTTCCCGGCTGTGCATACGCGGTCGAGGCACGGACAGCAACGCCCCAATCGAGCAGACGAACTGGCAGGCCACGGCATGGCTCAACGGGAAGGTCATCTGGTGGCGCACCTTCCGAAGCGAGGCAAAAGCCCTCGAAGCCGCCGGGCTGCGGGAGTAGGCGATGTCGCAGGAGAACGTCGAGATCGTTCGCCGTATGCTCGAAGCCTGGCGGCTGGGCATCGAGCGCAACGATCCTGTCGCAATATTCGAGTCTGGGACGGTTGCCGCGGATCTCGAATGGATTCCCTCCCGCGGATTCCCGGGGCCACGGAGTTATCGCAGCCGAGAAGGTGTGGTCGAGTACTTCCGCACTTGGACCGAGGACTTCGACGGCTGGTCGTTTGAGATCGAGCGTTTGATCGAGGCTCCCGGCGACCGCGTTGTCGCTCTCATACACCAAACGGCGACCGGCAAGGGAAGCGGCGCGAGCGTCGAAATGGATACCGGTTTCGTCTACGAGGTGGAAGTTGGTCACGTGATCCGGATACGCAACTACGTCGACTCTCGCCGAAGCCCTCGAAGCCGCCGGGCTGTCGGAGTAGAGCGCTCACTCCCGCCATCAGACCGGGACAAAAGCCGGGGCAGCAGGAGACGCCCTGCCGAAATGAACCCATAACCGTGGTCAAAAGATCCGGTGCAGCACCATGCCCTCGTCCACCGTGACCGCCCGTTGAAGGATCAGGTAAACGATGAACAGGGCGACGACCGCCACCCCCGCGATCAGCACCTTCTTTCCGATGCTCATGCCTCTCCTTTGATCGAGTTCTATGACCGCGATCGTATTCCGCCTCCACCTTCCGTAGGTGATCGTATTCTCGCCTCCACCTTCGCGTAGGTATTGCACCGGATCACCAGAACGGTGCGCATCTCGCTGCCATTGGGCACCAGTGACCAAATCGCGCCCAATCGGGTCGAATCCGATTGGCAGGTCGATTCCGGACCAGCCGACGAACCCGCTCACAGAGCCCGATACCCCGACCACATTGTCACCTCCACCCCGCTTAGGAGGGAGTCGCTCTATCCAGCTGAGCTATCGGGGCGCGTGGGCAGATTATCGCTCTGATAAGCGGGTTCTGGGAGGTCGATGATCGGCGTTGATCGCGTCCCGGGGCGGCGACATCGGGCATCAGTGACCGCTAGTGACCAACAGGGGGCCGAAATGCGGCATCTTGGGCCTCGTGGCCGACGCGGATTCCTTCGCCGTGCTCAGCCCGCCCGCTTCAGCTTCACCTTGAGCTTGGTCGTCACCTTGTTCCCGGCCTCATCGCTGAGCTCGATCCTGAGCTTCGCCGTCGCCTTCCGGCCCTTCTCGACCAACTTGACGAGCCTCCTGTTGCCCGCGTCGGTCGCCTTCAGCTTCAGCGTCTTCTTCTTGCCGGAGCCGACGCTCTTGTTCACGCGCTGGAGCTTGAAGCCAACCTTGCAGGGTTTGGGCTCGCTCTCCCTGCCGACGAGGCAACCGTCCCGCCTTCGGATCTTGACCTTGCCGGTGCCCTTGGCGTCGAGGTCCTCCTTCGCCTTGGCCTTGGCTTCGACGACGATCTCGTCGCCGCTCTGGACCTGGGGCGTCTTGGCGGATGCCTCGCCTTTGACCTTGGTGTCGACGGTGAACTTGCGGCTCGCCGGTGAGGGATCTGCGTAGCCGCCCGGGTCGGTGGCGCGGACCCAGAAGGTGTGGGGGCCATCGGGGAGTTCCTCGTAGGACTTAGGCGAGACACAGGGTGCGAAGGGGGCCGAGTCGAGGCGGCACTCGAAGCTCGAGCCGGGGATGTCGGAGCTGAAGGCAAAGCTCGGCGAAGGGTTCTTGGTCGTGCCCCTGGGGCCGGAGGTGATCGTCGTCTCGGGCTGACCCAGGGAGTCGACGGCGATGCCGTAGCCGCCGGACGCCCCGGTGACGAAGTCCCGGTCTACCCCCGTTCCGTCGAGCTCGGCGCGGCCGATCGCGTGCGTGTCGGGGTCCGTCCAGTAGATGTAGTTGGCGTCGACGGCGATGCCGTTCGCGTCGGTGCCTTCAATGAAGCCCCGCTCGACGTTGGTGCCGTCGAGGTTGGCGCGGCCGATCGTGCTGGAGCCCCCGCCGTAATCGGCCCAGTAGACGTGGTTTGCGTCAACCGCGAGACCGCCCTTCGTGGCGAGGCCGCCGATGAAGCTCTGGTCAACGTTCTTGCCGTCGAGGTCCGCGCGGACGATCGTATCCCCATCGGTCCAGTAGATATGGCCAGCATCGACCGCGACACCCTGCGGGTAGCCGAAGACGACGGGGACCATCTCCGGCTCGACGTTATTGCCATCGAGGTCCGCGCGGCCGATCGAACCGCCGTAGAGGTAGAACTGCGCCCAGTAGACGTGCGCGGCGTCGACTGCCATTCCGGCCATATAGCCATCTTGGGTCGCATCGAACAAGGGTTGCTGGTTGCCCCCGTCGAGTTCGGCTCGGGCCACTTCTCCGTGGAAATAGGTCCAGTAGATGTGCCCGGCGTCGACGGCGAGGGACTGCGGTGCTTCGGTCAAGGGAATGAACCCGGTGTCGACGTTGCTGCCGTCGGAGTCGGCTCGGCCGATGCTGTTGGCCTCCGTCCAGTAGACGAAGGCATCGGCACGGGGGGCGAAAGCCAGGGCCGAGACCAAGAGCGCGACAAGCAGCGCGGCGCTGAGAACGACGTTCGAGCGGATGTGTTGGGTGATGCGCGTGGACATGCCCTCCTAAGTCTGGGGTAGGAGGCTTCCTCCATTCATCGGGGGGCACTACGGAGGTCACTAGGGGCACGGAGGTGGGCTGGTGGGCGGCTTGGCTGAGCGAGCAGGTGCCTGGGGGCGCGGGCGGTGCATGGATCGCTCCCGCCCCCGGACGTGACCGTCGGCGGTCGCCGGTCTAGCGGCGTCTGACCAAGCCCATGTCTGGGTCGGCCCTGACCCCATCCGGTGTGGTCGAGGCAGGCTCCGGGGCGATGCGCCCCATCTCCGCCCAGCTGAGGGCTCGATCGAACTCCGTGAGCGTGACTCCCAAAAGCGGTTTCCGCCGCCGGAGTGCGGAGGCGTAGACGCTCATCGATAGCCCTCCGTCGTCGGCATGCCCCATCTGTGAGGCGACGTAGACCGGATCGTCCCCCAGGCCGTATCTGAGGCTCGCGTAGAGCCGCCTGAAGCCGTACGGAGTCATTCCCTGGCCGACCGGCTCCAACTGGATCTCCTGAAGCAAGCTCGGCAAGCTCAGGGGTGTGACTCTCCGGCTCCGTGGTCTGAAGTGCCAGGGGCAGCTCCTGGCGACGTCGGTTCGCCCCCTTCAACAGAACCTTGCTGGCTCGACGGACTGTGATCCGATGCACCCGGGCATCGAAGGCGTTCTCGTCCCTGAGCTTGTGGATCGCCCTGAGTACCTCGACCGCCACATCTTGAGATACCTCATCCGCCAGCTCTCGACTCGAGGTCAGGGCCGAGGCAGTTCGAAGTGCCAGACGTGCTGCGCGACGAGCGAGCATCTCCCGCGCCTCGGGTGCAGCCCCAGCCCGCAGCAGGCGAACCGCCCTTGCGGTCCCTCCCGCGTCAGATGTCGGTACTGCACCCATGCCGATCTAAGTGTCGGCCCGAGCGAAAAACCTTGCACGGCCCGCAAGGCAATGTCCTGGGTTGGCGGGGTCGGGGCCTGCGAGCCCTGCCCTGCCCGAGCGCCTCGACCGGCCGGCAGTTCGACCGGAATGTATGTTTACTCAGTGCGACCTCTTCGGTATTCCATCAACGTCACTTTGGACGGATGCTGCGATCACCGTGCAGGGTCCCCGGACGAAGAGACACATCGTCACGCGACGAATAATCTCGACCAGGCCGACGCTCTCCTGTTCGGCCGAGTGACTTACGAGATGATGGAGTCAGCCTGGCGGCCGCCGGGGCAGACGGAAGCGATGCCTGACTGGACGGCGCCTTTCGGCCGGACGATCGACGCGGCAAGGAAGTACGTCGTTTCGAGCACCCTGGACCGGGTCGATTGGAACGCGGAACTCGTGCGCGGGGATCTGGGAAAAGCCGTTCAGGAGCTGAAGCGGGAGTCGGGCAAGGGACTGCTCGTGGGAGGCGTGAAGCTTCCGCTGGCGCTGGCGGAGCTGGGGTTGATCGATGAGTACGAGTTCGTGCTGCAGCCGAGGCTGGCGGGCCACGGGCCGACGTTGTTCGCGGGGTTGTCGAGGCACGTCGACCTGAGGCTCGTGGACCGGTTGGAATTCGGTTCAGGGGCGGTGGCGATGCGGTATGAGCCTTCTGGTCATTAGTGACCAGATCGCGCCTAATCCGGTCGAATCCGATTGGCATGTCGATCTCGGCCAAGTTGGGAACCCCGCTCACAGAGCCGGATAGCTCGACCCGGTGACCACCTCTCCACCGCTTGGGAGGAGTCTCCAGTGACTTTATTGCCCGATAGAGGGCGGGGGCGCTTGTTAGGCGGGCGTTAGCTCGCCCGGGTGAGACGCGTCCGGGACTTGCCCGCAACTGGCACTCGCCAGCGTCAACCGGAGTCCTCGTCCTGCCGTTCAAACAGGACTGCGTACAACTCATCCTCGAGCCGACCCGCGAGGCTTTCGACGCTCTGCAGTTGCGTCCTCAATCTGAACACCTGCCGCCACCGCTCGTCGTCAGGGGAGTACTCGGCGAACAGCTCTTGGCTGCCGAGAGACCTCTGAAGGTCGTTCAACTCCTTTCGGAGCGCGGCGGCGGTTTCCACGAGCGGGTGATTGGCGTCTTCCGGCTCGATCATCAATGGCCGCTGCGGCGGCAGTTCCTGAAGGGCCTCAAGCTCAAATCGCAATAGCACCACAAGACGGTTGCCCGGGATCTTGTCCTCGAGCATTGCCAACGACTTGCGATAGCGGGCAAACCGGACCTCGATCTCCGGGTTGTCGGGATCGGCAGCCATGAGAAGACGCAGCTCGCCTGCCTTCGAGACCTTGTCGGCGGCGTAGAGGACCGTCGCCTCATCGTCGGCTCGGCGGACCCGCTCGCGGACGTCGTCTTTGCGTTCCTCCTCGTCGGGAATCGCCGGATCGTCACTGACGAGGGAGACCAGCTCGCCCACCTCTCTTCCGAACTCGGCGTCGAGTTCGGCGCGCCTGGCATCGGTGTCCTCAAGGACGTCATGAAGAATCGCTCCAGCGACGACATGATCCGGATAGCCGGAGCGGTCGAGCAGCGAGGCGACCTCAAACAGGTGCAGCATGTAGGCCGCGTTGTCACCCAGGCGCTGTTGTCCCCGGTGATGCTCCTCCGCGAAGGCCGCCGCCTTCCGTGTAAGCGGCAGATGGCCGAGAAAGCTGAGATGCCGTTCTTCCAAGAGTGGGGTGTTCATGAATTCCTCGCCGGATTGACTCGAGGCCGCTTACCGGTCGCCTGGCGTGAAGCCCGCGGAGGGCGTCAGGACGTGCAAGTGACCTGAACCAGAAGGTGGCCAGATTGTCGGCCAGTGTGAGCGTCGGCAGGTTAAGGAGCAGTGAAACGGGAGCTTCAGGGTCCGCCGCGAGCGGCCCCTGTTGAGCATTCAAGCCGGTTACGCCCCAAGTACGTCAACCTCCTCCCCTTTGGCTCTGGCTAGGAGAGTTGTTCAACCGCGTCGTCGAACCGCGCCACCCGTCATCGCCTCGGATCATCAGGCGACAGCCCTGGCTGCCCGGCTGCTTGTGATGCTCGATCGCGGCGCTCAGCGGCAGGCGGTAGGCGTACTCGACGGACCACCTGTGTTCCGCGATGGACACCGAAGTCTTGTAATGTGGCCACGGAACCGCTGCCGTGGGGGCCGCGGGGGGATGCGGAGGTTGGAATGAATCCACTTACTTTCCGAGCGGTCCTTGGCGCCGTTCTTGGGGCCGTGGCGATTAGCTTGCTGATTGTTCCGCAAGCGCAGGCGTCTCACGGCAGTGCGGCTCCATCGCGAGCGACCGTCACGACAGAGCGAACTCAGCGGATGACGATTCCAGCTGCCAAGTTCTACATCGGTCGCCAGCTCAAGCGCGAATACGGACAGGTCTGGAAGCACGGCACGAACAAGACCTGGAAGCGCTGCAAGAACGTAAGCTCGATTCGGGTCACTTGTGGCTTGGCATGGGTCAGCGGTCGCTACCTCTATTACGGAAAGGTCGCCGCGTACTACAGGGTTCAACAGCCTGACTTGGTCTATACGTTGACTGGCGCCATTCGACGCAAGCATTTCTAGACGCCACAGAAGAAAGAGACTGAAGAGCCCGCCTTGCGCGGGCTTTTCTATGCCCTAGCCTCATCACAGAGCCAGATAGCTCGACGCCCTGACGACCTCTCCACCGCTTAGGAGGGAGTCGGTCTATCCAGCTGAGCTATCGGGGCCTTGGGGCAGATTATCGCTCTAGCAAGCGGGTTTTGGGGCGAGGGGTTTTGGCCTGGCGAGCGGCCTCATTGGGAAATTTTCGGCTCCAGTGACTTTTGGTGACCAATGGGGCAAGATCGCTCAGTCCCGCCGGAGGCGCGCGACTGAAGCCCTGAGCCGCCGGCTCAGTCCCCGGGCAGGTCCGGCCCAAGGAGCAGGGGCTGCCGACCGCGACGCTGCCTGCGAGAGCTCGACCTCGCGCTGGAGCTGCTCGATGTTGTGGCGGAGCGCCAGCCATTCGCGGGGGTCGTCGCCGGGCTCGAGCAGCTCGTCGGAGGTGAGCGAGACGTCTTTCTTCCGCATCATCGTCCAGGTCTGTCCGTGGTAATCGACGCGAGCGACGATCTCGAAGGCCCGCCCCCAGTGCTCCTCCACCCACCAGTCCGACATCAGGACCATAGGGCCGCCGTCGTCCCATGGGCGGTTGTGGAAGAGCAGGTTCATCCCGACCCTGTCCTCTTCCCAGGTCTCAGCGGCGATGTCCTCGGAGTTGTACTTGCCCATGTAGCTGGCCATCAGCAAACCCCCGGGCTCAAGCACGCGGTGAAGCTCCAGAAGCCACGCGGCGGAGGTGCCAGACAGGTGGGTGAACACCGAGATCGCCCACGCCAAGGAGAAATAGTCGTCCTCGAACGGCAGCGGCGGATCGGGGCTACAGGCGGTTGCGTTCAGTGGCGGGCAGAGGTTCTCGCGTAGCCACTCGATGCTCGGCGCGTCGATGTCGACTCCCCAGATCTCGGCGCTCTCGGCCTCGCCGAAGAAGTGCCGCAGCGTTCTGCCCGCACCGCATCCGAAGTCGAGCATGCGCTTGCCATCGAGGCTCGTTCCTTCCGGCAGGAGGTCGAGAAGCATTGCCTTCGTCTCCGCCCCCCGCTCCTCGAACTCGGCGAATCCGTTCGCATCGTTACCTGGGAGCTTCATCACGCGGTTGGCGAGCTCGAACGGCGGATCCGAATCATTGTCGCGATTCGGTGTCACGCGCAAGAGGCTACAGCCCATTTGCGCCTGCGCGGAAAGGAGTTGCTACGCGTGAAAGTGCCGATCGACGTCCCGGCTGGGGATCTCAAGTCCCATAAGCCGCTCACGAGTTCTCCTGGGCGAGTGGCTATCGCTTCTAGGGGCGTCCGGACTTGAAGAGCGTCTGCCCTACCGCGACCCCGACGATCTGCCAGGCCGCCCTCAGCGGTCTCCCGTCAGGAGGTTGATTCCCTCAACTCTCCCCCTGGGGTGACAGCCCTCTACCCTAGTAAGCGGGAGATGGCTTCGCGTGACTTTCATAGGGTGCTCAAGGACGTGCGAGCTCGGCTCGGAAACTTCGTCGGGTCAGGTGACGGGTACTGGTACACATCGATCGTCAGACGCCGCATCCTCCGGCAATGGGCGCTCGCCTCGGCGGTGATCGTCGGTTTTGTCGCGATCGGCGTCGGTGGCTACGCGATCGGGGCCTCGCAAGTGGGCGACGCGGACACCGCTTACCAGGCGGGGGCGACTGCGGGAGAGCAACGGGGGACGGAAGTGGGTACCCGTGAGGGCTATGCAAGCGCGTTCAGGCCCGCTCGCAAGCGTGCCTACGACGCGGCATACCACGAGGCCTACAGGACGGCCTACCTCGAAGCGTTCGAGAGGGCGGACATCGCTGCGCCCCGCCGCGTGAAGGTGAGCGGACCATGAACTTGCCGACCGCAAGCGGGGCGGTCGAACACGTGCGTCGGCGGTGGCGGTGGCGGCTGGACCGCCGGGTGGGTTTCGCCCTCCTCGCGTGCTTCCTTGCCGTCGGAATCGGCATCGCCGCATACCTGATCGCAAAATTCGACGGCACCGAAGCTGCGCAAGGCGACGCAATCCAGCGCCAGGCGTTCCAGACTTCGTTCGATCTGGCGCGCGCGGACGCGGCTGCGCGCGCTAGGCGGTCCGGAATGCGCGCCGGGCATCGAGCGGGCCAACTGGCCGGCGAGCGCGCCGGCACTCGAATCGGCGAGCGCAGGGGCTTGGCGGCCGTCGAGCGCGCGCAAGCGGCAATCGCCGAGCAGCAGGCGATCGAGGCGGCCCTGGTCGCCGCTGCCGCACGGCGAGAAGCCCGACAGACGGAGGCAGCGGTTCCGCCCGCCCCTGCGCCAGCGGCGACACCAACACCAGCGCCAGCGCCCGCCCCTGCGCCGGCACCGCCGGCCCCCGATCCACCCTGCTTCGATGCGGCTGGACACCCCTGCTGAGCGACGCAACGGCTAGTGCGAGCGCCGCGCCTCGTTCTCGTCGGTGAGGGTGAGATGGACTCCCTGCGCCGTGACCCGGAAGCCGTAGGAGATACCAGCGCCGAGCTTGACCTGCCCGTTCCCCGTCAGCCGATAGCCGGGGAAGCGGGTGGAGAATCTGCACGCGAAGGCGTAGCGACTGCTCCGTCGACAATCGACGTGCACCGACTTCACGACCCGGCGGGCGAAGTCGTGGCGCTCGAGCGCTGTGATGACGGTGCGTTTCGCAACGGACCCTTGCAGCGGCGGCGAGCGGAGCACCTTGAACTTGACCTTGGCCGCCTCGCTGACGTTGCCCGCCTTATCGGTTGCCCGGATCGAGATCGTATGCCCCTTGCCCTTGCCGCCCTTCGCCTTCGCCGTGGCGTTGTAGGGGGAGGTGCAGGACTTGAACTTGGCCTTGTCGAGCTTGCACTCGAAGGTCGCCCCGGGGTCGGAGGTGAAGAAGACCTTGACCTTGGTTGACTTCTGCTTCGTCTTGATCGCGCTATTCGGCCTCTTCGTGATTGTGGTCGTGGGGACCAAAGTGTCGACCGTGAAGCTGCGGGCGGCGGGGGTCGGATCGGTATTGGCGGTGGAGTCGGTCGCCCGGACCTCGAAGGTGTGAGGGCCGTCGGAGAGCGGGGCGAGCGTGTCGGTGTCGCCGGGGCCCGAGCAGGCCGCGAAGGGGTCAGCGTCGACCCTGCATTTAAAGCTGGATCCCGCCTTGCTCGAGGAGAAGCTGAAGGTCGGCGTGTTGTCGGAAGTGGTGCCTCTTGGGCCGGAATCGATCGTGGTGTCGGGCGAGGCCGTGTCGACGGTGAAGGTGCGGGCCGCCGGGGTCGGGTCGGTGTTGGCGGCGGAGTCGATCGCCCGGACCGCGAAGGTATGGGAGTCGTCGGAGAGCGAGGGAAGGGTTATCGGCGAAACGCAGGCGACGAAGGAGCCGCTGTCGATCTTGCATTCGAATGTGGCGCCGGGGTCGGAGGAGAAGCTGAAGGTCGGGGTGTTGTCGGAGATGGTGCTGCCCTCGGCGGGGCCGGAGGCGATCGTCGTGTTGGGTGGGGTGGCGTCGATGGTGAAACCGCGGGTCGCAGCGGTTGGGTCGGGGTTGCCGGCGGGATCGGTCGCCCGGACCTGGAAGGTGTGGGGGCCGTCGGTGAGCGGGTCGAGGGTCGTTGGCGAAGAACACGGGTCGAAGGGGCCGCTGTCGACCTTGCACTCGAAGCTCGAGCCGGCCTCGTTGGCGGAGAAGGTTAAGGTCGGGGTGTTGTCGGAGATGGTGCTGCCCTCGGCGGGGCCGGAGGCGATCGTCGTGTTGGGTGGGGTGGCGTCGATGGTGAAACCGCGGGTCGCAGCGGTTGGGTCGGGGTTGCCGGCGGGATCGGTCGCCCGGACCTGGAAGGTGTGGGGGCCGTCGGTGAGCGGGTCGAGGGTCGTTGGCGAAGAACACGGGTCGAAGGGGCCGCTGTCGACCTTGCACTCGAAGCTCGAGCCGGCCTCGTTGGCGGAGAAGGTTAAGGTCGGGGTGTTGTCGGAGATGGTGCTGCCCTCGGCGGGGCCGGAGGCGATCGTCGTGTTGGGTGGGGTGGCGTCGATGGTGAAACCGCGGGTCGCAGCGGTTGGGTCGGGGTTGCCGGCGGGATCGGTCGCCCGGACCTGGAAGGTGTGGGGGCCGTCGGTGAGCGGGTCGAGGGTCGTTGGCGAAGAACACGGGTCGAAGGGGCCGCTGTCGACCTTGCACTCGAAGCTCGAGCCGGCCTCGTTGGCGGAGAAGGTTAAGGTCGGGGTGTTGTCGGAGATGGTGCTGCCCTCGGCGGGGCCGGAGGCGATCGTCGTGTTGGGTGGGGTGGCGTCGATGGTGAAACCGCGGGTCGCCGGGGTCGGGTCGGGGACGGAGGCCGAGTCAACGGCTCTGGACCTCGAAGGTGTGGGGGCCGTCGGGGAGCGACGGGAGGTCCGTCGGTGAGCTGCAAGCGGCAAAGGGATCGCTATCGACTCTGCATTCGAAGGTGGCGGCGAGATCGTCGGAGGAGAAAATGAATGTCGGCGTGTCGTCGGAGATGGTGCTGCCCTCGGTGGGACCGAGGTCGATCGTCGTTTCGGCGACCGCCAAGGCCTTCGCTGCGAGCAGAAGGCTCAACAAGACGGCGACCAGCAGCGCACCTCGCAGGCTGCTTCCGCGCAAAAACTTGGTCGGGCTCGTCAACTACTCCTCACCCCCACACCGCGAGCTTACTCACTTATTGACTACCGCAAGCCGGTTCAAGCACCCTTTCCAGCACTCGACCGCTCTGCTTGGGGAGGGAGTCGCTCTATCCAGCTGAGCTATCGGGGCCGACCCGGTGACTCCAGGACCGCTTCGGCGACTAGCGCCAGGCCGTCCTGAAGGCGGCCTTGGCCTTGCCGTGGCCTTCGAGCGCGGCCTTGGCCTTGCCCGTTCCACCCTCGCCGCGGACGACCCCCCGGTCGAGATCGATCTCGACCACGCTCGGTCTCCTCGAACAGGCCGCTGATCTTGACCTCGTGGCGGGACAGCTTGACCCGAATCCCGTTGTAGTCGGTGCGCTTGCCCCTGAGCGGGAAGCGAACGTTGGGGCGACCGTGGGCGAAGACGGTGACCTCGCCCACGTTGGCGCCGCGGGGGCGGATCGAGAGCTTCGGCGTCCTGATCGAGCCGGACTCGATGCCGGTTGCCCCGGAGATCGCGTAGATGGACCTGCCGCCATGGCTGCCGATCACCCGGCTGCTCAGCTTGCAGGGTGCCAGCACGGCCTGGCCGGGCTCACCGTTCACCGTCAGGGCCTGGGGGCCGTTGTCGAGGGAGGCGAGCCGGCGCGGGTTGAAGCGAACCCGCTTGCCCGATCGCTCGATCGATCCGAGCTCAACGACGATCCGCTTCCTCGCCGTGAAGGTGAGCTGCGATTCCGGGGTGGTCGGGTCGGTGCCGGTGACCTTCACGCCTGGGATCGGATCAACCTGGACGACCCGGCAGGAGGTTTCATCGACGAAGGAGTGGGGATCGTCAACCAGGTTCCGGGCGGCGACGGGCGCCGTCTGCGGCGAGGTCGAGTTGGCGTTCCCGATCGGGTTGCTCGCCGAGATCCGGCAGCTCATTCGGGCGCCGAGATCGTCGCTTCCGAGCGTGTAGCTCGGCTCGTCCGCTCCCCCGATCTCCGCGCCGTCGCGCAGCCACTCGTAGCTGAGCTCGCCGTTGGGGTTGACCGGCTCGCAGTCGAGCGTCGCGCCGACCTCGGGGGTGCCGTCGATCACGGCTCCCGCTCCAGGAGGGTTGTAGCCCTGGCCGCTGAGGCCGACCTGGGTGACGGGGGCCGGGCCGCTGCTGATCAGGAAGATCGAGGCCTCCTTCTGACCGACGCCGGTGGGGGCGAAGGAGATGGAGAAGGTGCAGTCGTCACCGGGGTTGACCACGTTCGTGGTGCAGTTATCGTTGGAGATCGGGAATGCCTGGGGGGTTCCGGAGACGACCAGAACCTGTTGGATCTGGTCGGGGAAATCACCGACGTTGGTCAGCGTGAAGGTCTGAGGTGCCGACGACGAGCCGACCGCAACAGCGCCGAAGTCGTCGTTGGCCGGGGTGATCTGAGGGTCCGGTCCGCTCAACGATTCGGCCGTGATCGGGATCGACTGCGGGCTGGCCGGGCTGTTGGAGGTGATCACGAGGTTCGCCTGCGCCGGACCGGAGGGGCCGGTCGGGTTGAAGCGGAGCCCGACCGAGCAGCCGCCGTTGGCCGGCAGTTGGTTGGGGGAGCAGTTGTTGTAGTCGAACGAGAAGAGCGCCTGGTCGGGGCCCGTGATCTGCATGCCGGAGATCGCGACCCCGTAGTTCTGGACCTGGCCGTTGACGTTGATGTTCTGGCTGCCGTAGAACCAGGGCTGCGGGTAGAAGGCGATCGGGTCGGGATTGACGTTCAGGGTGCCGGTCATCGCCGTCGCGGCGAGCGAGACGGAGGCGACACCGAGCGTGTCGTCGACGTCGAGGGAGGCCGACAGCGGCCCGACGCTCTGCGGGTTCACGAACAGCGTTACCGAGCACGAATTCCCATCCGGGACGAACTGGCCGGAGCAGTTGTCGTTGGCGATGGTGAACGACCCTGAATCGGAGCCGGACAGCTGCGCCTGCGGGAAGACCCCGACGCCCTCGTTGTTGGTGAACGTGAAGCCCTGCTGGAAAGACTGCTGGTAGCGGTCGACGTTGCCCCAGTCATAGGTGGCGGGCGAGGGATCCATCGCCGCAGCCGCCGTCGCCGGGAACGCGAACCCGATGATTACCGCGATTGCCGCGACCAGTCTGCCCTTGCCCGGAAGTATTTGCATACTGCCAATAGTCGGCTTCGATGGGGGAAACTTTAGGCACGGTTCCGGGATTTCAGCGGGAACGTAGGTAGGTTCCAGGGGACTCACCGTTTCGGCGAAGGAGGGAAGAGATGGAACCCGAGAGCCTCGCCCCGGGGCTCTGGAGCTGGTCCCGGCGCCACCCCGAATGGCACCCGGGCGACTTCGGTGCCGAGGTCGTCAGCTTTCTCGCCCGGGCCGGGAACGCCGGCGAGGAGACGCTGCTGATCGATCCACTGCTCGACGGGGACGGGGACCCGGCCTGGGAGCTGATCGAGTCCGTCGCCGGCGAGCGCATCCGGGTGCTGATCACGATCACCTACCACGTGCGCAGCGCCGAGGCCGTTCGCGACCGCTTCGCGGGCGTCAGGCCGGTGACGATCCGGGGCCACCCGGCGATCGCCAAGCGCCTCGGCTCCACCGAGGGGTTCGAGCCCTTCGTCGCCGGCGACCCCCTCCCCGCCGGAGTCAGCGCCCACGCGATCGGCAAGCCACGTCGCTTCGAGACGCCGCTCCTGCTTCCGTCCCACCGGGCGCTCGTCTTCGGCGACGCGGTCGTCGGGACCGACGCGGGGCCCCGGATCTGGGCCCAGGAGCCCCTGGACGAGAGGGTCCTGCGGTTCAACAGGGAGCGTTTCGGGCCGTCGCTCGCGCCGCTGCTCGAGCTCGATTTCGATCGACTCCTCCTCACCCACGGGCCGTCGCTGATGAAGGGCGGTAAGGCCGGGCTCCGGGCGGCGATCGACGCGCGACCCTGGTACCACCGCCCCGTTTGACTTACTCCGCCGGGTCGCCCTCTTCGAGGTAGAGGCTCTCGGAGGCGACCTCCTGCAGGCGCTTGTTCCAGAGCTTGATCTCCAGGAACATGTCGTCGCCGAAGCCGTGGACGGCGTCGACGGCCATCAGCGTGAAGCGGCCCTCGTTGACCGCCGCCTGATCGAGCACCTCGCCGTCGAGCTCCGCCGTCACGGCCAGCGCCCCACGGATCAGCGGCGTGCCCCAGATCAGCGTCACGTCCCCCCCACGGCCACCGTCGGCGCGCCACTCGCCGATCACGTCGTCGTTGAGGTCGACCTCCCAGTCGGGATTATCGGCCGCCGTGACATCGGTGAAATCGGCGGTCGCGAGCATGTCGGTCGGCCCCTCGGCGTCGTCGGCCACGCTGCGCAGGAACGAGACGTGCCCGAAGAACTCGGGGGTCGAGGCGTCGACCGGCTCGGCGCCGGGACCCACCACCGGCACGTAGGTGCGGCCTCCCCAGGTCCGCTCGGGGAAGTAGCGGGTGCCCTCGAGGTCGAGGGCGGTGCCGGCCTCCTCGGTCAGTTCGGCGCAGGCGGCGGCGAAGGCCTCGCCGAGGCGCTCCTCCCAGCGGCCGTAGGGCCGGGCCTCCTGGGCGCTGTCGGAGATGAATCGGGGAAAGGGACGTGCGAGGGGAGGGCTCATAGGGACGGCAGGCTATCTGGCTGGCTGTAACCGCGAGGGCCGAGCGACTGGCAGCTAACGGCCCCGAGAGGGTCGCAAGGGGCCAATCGCCTCTCAGCTCGGCAGCGCCTCGCGTAGGTCCGCCGCCGCACGCTCCGGCGCGTAGGAGTTGATGTCGATGCCGGTGCCGAACTCGAAGCCGGCCTTGATCGAAAGGCGCGGCGCGATGTCGATGTGCCAGTGGAATTCCTCGGATCCGCGCGGCGCCGACCGGACCCAGAGGTTGAGCTGCAGGGTCTCGCCGAAGACCGCCCGGAGGGCGGCGAGCGCACGGCCGAGCATGGCGGCGCCGCGATCGTCGCGGTCGAAGCGAGGCTGAACCGTGCGCGGGACCAGCCGCAGCTCGAAGGGGGAGCGGGAGGCCCAGGGACAGAACAGCGCCGCCTCGCCGTCGATCGCGACCAAGCGGTCGCGGCGGCGAACCTCCTCGACCATCACGTCCTCGAGCAGGTGACCGCCCATCGTCCGCTCGTGGTAGGCGGTGAACCGCTCGCGCTCGCGGGCGACCTCGGTCGGCACGAACGGCAATGCGAAGAGCTGTGCGTGGGCGTGGGGAAGCGTCGAGCCGGCATCGGGACCCTCGTTGACGCAGAGGTGGACGAACGACGCCTCGTCGGCGTGCGCCGCGACGCGGGCTCGCCAGGCGGCGACCGCGCCCTCGAGCTCGCCGGCATCGAGATCGGCGAGCGAGCTGACGTGCCGAGGCGCGTTGATGATCACCTCGTGGCCGCCGTGGGCGGAGGCGGTCTTGAACAGCTCCGGCTCGCTCGCCCGGGCGGAGCTGCGCAGGGGATCGGAGGAGCTGGTCAGCCCGGATTCGTGGATCGGGCTCGGGCCGATCTCGTCGGGGCCGGTCAGCACCGGGTAGAGATTGGGCACCGAGCGCTGGCGCCAACCCGGGGTGTTCGCCTCGCCGCCGCCCGGCCGGTTGGCCCAGACCTCGGGCGGCGTGCGGTCCTCGCGGCCCTCGCAGAAGGGGCACGTCTCGGCGGCGTCGGCCTCCGGCCGGGGCGCGGGTGATGCGTATGCACCGGGGCGCTCGCCGCGACCGGGCGCGAGCAGCGAGCGCAGGCCGGTGAGCTGGTCGATCCGGACCTCGGGGAGGAGCCGGCCCCTCCCCAGATGTCGAGGGACCGGAGGTCAGGGCGCTAAACGGACGGGTCGGACTCAGGCTCCGGGGGCGGAGGCTGAGGCGGTTCCGGCATCGGCGGCGGAACGATGACCTTGTCCGCTCCGCCGGTGATCGTCTTGAAGGTCTCCATCAGCTCGATCGGCAGCGGGAAGACGATCGTCGTGTTGTTGACGCCGATCTGCAGCAGCGTCTGCAGATACCGGAGCTGCATCGTGGCCGGGTTCCGGCTCATGATGTCGGCGGCGTCGGAGAGCTTCTGGGCTGCCTGGTACTCACCCTCGGCGCCGATGATCTTCGCTCGCCGCTCGCGCTCGGCCTGCGCCTGCAGGGCGATCGCCCGCTGCATGTCCTGGGGCAGCTCGACGTCCTTGACCTCGACCGTCGAGACCTTGATCCCCCACGGCTCGGTCTGCTCGTCGATGATCGATTGCAGCTCCTTGTTGAGGGTCTCGCGCTCGGCGAGCAGCGCATCGAGCTCCGCCTTGCCGAGGACGGAGCGAAGGGTCGTCTGGGCGATCTGGGAGGTGGCGACCAGGTAGTTCTCGATCTCGGTGATCGCCTTGTCGGGATCCATCACGCGGAAGTAGGCGACGGCGTTCACGCGGACGGTCACGTTGTCGCGGGTGATCACCTCCTGCGGCGGGACGTTCAGGGTCACGGTTCGCAGATCGACGCGAACCATCTGATCGACCAACGGGATCAGGAAGCGCAGGCCCGGGCCCTTGAGGGCGATCAGCCGCCCGAGGCGGAAGACGACCCCGCGCTCGTACTCGCGCAGGATCCGGACCGCCGTCGCGGCGATCAGCAACGCGATGACCACCAGCGCCGCAACGACTACCAATGCCACCATCAACTCGCTCCTTCAGATTCGCCCTCGACGGTCCGGTCAGCCGCTGTGGCCGAGCCGTCCTGGAGGGGTGTGACGACGAGCGTCAACCCGTCGATCTCATCGATCCTGACTCTACACCCGGCCTCGATCGGGCCGATCGACCCGTCGACCCGCGCCCTCCAGAGCGCACCCTCGACGAACACCTGCCCGACCGGATCGAGCGGCGTCCTGACGCGTGCGACCGAGTCGAGCAACTCCTCCTGGCCGGTGGTCACCGGTCTGCGACGGGCCTGCATGGCCTTGTGACCGACGAAGACGAGCCCGATGCCGAGAGCGCCGGCCACGCCCACCACCAGCGGCGGGCTGACCGCGAACTCCTCGCTGCCGGTGTCGAACAGGAGCAGCCCGCCGGCGATCAGCGCCCCCACCCCGACGACCCCCAGCAACCCGCCCGTCGGCAGGTTTGCCTCGGCGATGATCAGCCCGATCCCGAGCACCAGCAGGACGACCCCGATCGCTTCGACCGGTAGCTGAACGGTGCCGAAGATGCCGAGCAGCAGCGAGATCACACCGATCGCCCCGGGCAGGATCGTGCCGGGCGCGAAGAACTCGAGCGTGATCCCGATCAACCCGATCAGCAGCAGGAGGAAGGCGACGTTGGGGTTGACCAACACCTGCAGCAGCTCGTACTGGATGGGCATGTCGCGATCGGAGATGCTCAGCCCCTCGGTCTGCAGGGTCGCCGCCTTCGGGCCCTGCACCTCGAAGCCGTCGAGCTGGGCGAGCAGGTCCTCCTGGTCGGCCGCGACGATGTCGATCAGGCCCGCGTCGAGCGCCTCGGCCGAGGTCACGTTGGTGGCCTCGCGGACCATCTCCTCAGCCAGCTCGGGGTTGCGGCCGTGGCTGGTCGCCAGCGCCCGCACGAAAGCGGCGGCATCGTTGGTGATCTTGCGCCCCAGGGTGTCGCCGAGATCCTCCCCGCTGCTCGAGATCGGGGACGCGGAGCCGATGTTCGTCTCGGGGGCCATCGCGGCCACATCCGCTGCCTCGGTGATGAACACGCCGGCGGAGGCAGCGCGAGCACCGGGGGGCGAGACGTAGACGACGACCGGCATCGGCGCGGCGATGATGTCCTTGACGATCGCCCGCATCGAGGAATCCAGCCCGCCGGGGGTATCGAGACGGATGATCGCGAGGCTCGCGTCCTCCTCAGCCGCATCGCTCAAGGCGCTGGCCACCCAGGCCTCGGTGGCCGGGGAGATCTCGCCGCTGAGTTCGATCGAGGGGACCGTGGTGGATGCCGCGTCCTGGCCGGAGGCCTGGGTTGCGCCCCCACCGATGAGGGCGAGGGCTGCAACTACGGCGAGGGCTGCGCGGCGAACGGTCATTGGCTGCGCTCAGCTGCTCAACGCGTACTTGGCGATATCGGCGTCGAGGGCAGCCTGATCGGCGTAGACGCCCTGGTGGGCGTAGACGAGTTCGCCGGCGGCATCGAAGAAGAGGGTGTTCGGAAGCCCGCCGACGAACGTCGTCCCGACCGTGTTGGCCAGCTCCTTGCCGGGATCGGCGAAGCTCGGATAGGGCACCGGATAGTTCGACAGGAACGTGGTGGCGGCATCGTCGGTGTCGTCGGTGTTGACGCCGATGAACGCGACCTCGTCGAGATGCTCGGCGGCGGCGGCCTGAAACCAGGGCCACTCGGTCCGGCAAGGCCCGCACCACGACGCCCAGTTGTTGACGACCGCAGGGTAGCCCTCGACCTCGGCCAGCTGCTGCTCGAACCCGTCGAGCTCCCCGGGAGCGATCACGCCGCCCCGGTCGTAGAGCTCCCTCAACGCCGGTGGGGCCTCGGCGATCGCCGGTGCGAAGTCGGGAGGGTCCTCGGCGCCACTCGGATCGTCGGCGCTCGAGCCGCCCGATCCGCACGCCGCGAGGACGACCGCGAGGAGCAGCAGGGGCAGCGCCGATGCCAGGTTTCGTGCTTGTCTTTGCTCTCGACTGCTCATCCGGCCGTTTGCCCTGCTTTAATGGTCAAGCGGTCCGAGGGGATTGTTGGACCGCGGGGCCGCGGCCAGCACTGAAGCCTGACCGCCTCGCCTCACCGAGCTTACTGCGCCGCTCGCTCCGTCCTGGATCGACTGGCGCGGCTACCGAGCCTTCTCATGGCAGAAACCACCGCACTCGCCGCAACCGCGGCCACCGCGCCTTCTGGCGCTGATCTCGAACGCGTTCAGAAATTCACGCGTGAGCCGATCCTGCTCGAAGGCGAGACGCTCGAGGACCTGCTCCCGGGCACCGCGCGCAGGCTCGCCCTCGACGCTGCCCTGGCTGAACTCGACGAGGGCCTCGAGGAGCCCTCGCCGGGCTGGCGACAGAACTTCTCGCTGCTGCTCGGCCTCGAGCGGGTCCTGGCCGAGGACCGGCCGCTGTTGCTCGACGGCGCCGAGCTCTCCGAACATCAGGTCGACGCGCTCTCGGGAACCCTCGCGGCCATCATCTCCGAGATCGAGGAGCCGGGCTCCAACCGGGCCGGCAACGGGCCCAACGGAGCCGCGAACGGAGGCAATGGAGCATCCGAGGCCGCGGCCTCCGGCAACGGGAATGCCGTCGCCGAGGAGGACGACGCGCTCGCCGAGGACGAGGAGCCGCAGGACTGGGACGAGGAGCCGATCGACGCCGCCGACGACGAGGTCGTGGGCGAGGCCGCCGACGATCCCTACGCCAGCCGTCGCTTCTGGTTCGAGCACGCGACCGGCGCCGGCAAGACCGTCGCCGCCGTCGGGTTCGTCGAGTCCTCGCGGACCGGCGGCATCCTGATCCTCACCCACCGCCGCAACCTCGTCGATCAGTTCATCGGCGAGATCTCCGACCGCGGCTACGCCGACCGCCTCTCCCCGCCCCTGCTGAAGGGCAGCGACAACGCCTACGGTCCGGTCACCGTCGAGACCTACCAGTGGTTCGTTCGCAATGCGGGCAAGATCTCCAGCGCCTACTCGATCGTGATCTGCGACGAGGCCCACACCGCGCTCGGCGAGAAGACCAGCGCCTGCATCCGCAAGTGGCAGGGGCCGGTGTTCATCGGCATGACCGCCACCGGCGCGCTGATCGCCCGCCACGTCGCCGACCTCTTCCCGACCCAGACCTCCCGCTTCGACCTCGCCCAGGCGGCGCGCCGCGGCGTGATCTCACCGCTGCGCTGCATCCGCATCCCCCCGGGTCCCGGGGTCCGGACGCTGGCCAACGTCCCGCTGCGAAAGGGGGAGGTCGACCAGGACTTCGACCAGGAGGAGCTGGCCAAGCTGCTCGATCAGGGGCCGTTCAACGTCGCGATAGCCGACCTCTACAACTCACGCTTCAAGCGCGTTCCCGGCGTCGTCTACACCGCCGGGGTCAAACACGCCAACAACGTCGCCGCGGCGATGCGCGAGTTCGGGATCAACGCCCGCGCCGTCTCCGGTGAGACGCCGAAGCGCGAGCTGGCCGAGACGCTCGCCGCCTTCGAGCGCGGCGAGGTGGACGTCCTCTGCAACGCGATGTTGCTCGCCGAGGGCTGGAACTCTCCCCGCGCGACGATCTGCATGCACCTCGCGCCGACCGCCTCCAAGCGGATCTACCAACAGCGGGTCGGGCGCGTCACCCGACGCAACCCCGGCAAGGAGGCCGGGCTCGTGATCGACCTGGTCCATCCAGCAACCCGTCACGACGAGGCGATCGTCACCCTTCACAGCCTGCTCGACCGCGACGTCTACCGCGGCGGCGCGATCGTCGTCGGTCCGGTTCGCCGCGGGCGCGGCCGCCGGGTGCGGGTCGAAAAGCGCGTCGTGCCGGTTTCCGCCGACCCCGAACGCCGCCTGCAGGTGCTCGAGCGCGAGATGTGGCGGACCGCCGTCGAGCGGCTCGACTACTCCGAGCAGCATGTCTGGGCCGCCCTCGCCGGCGCCCGGGTGCAGCCGAACTCCTGGCGCAAGGCGAAGGCGATGCTCCAGCACGACCAGGCCAAGGAGCTGCGCCGCCGATTCCTGCTCACCTGCATCCAGCGCAACCGCTCGACGCAGCTGAAACTGAAGGCCCTCGGCGAGCTCGCGGCGACGCGTGAGGCCGAGCCCTTCGACGAGGCGATCGACATGGTCGGCACCTGGCAGCGCGATCAACGCCGGGCCGGAGTCCGGATCCTCCTTCAGGCCCTGGCCGAGAACCGGATCGGCCGCCGCGATCAGGCGCAGGCGTGGGTCTGGCGGCTCGCCGAGTTCACCCGCGACTCCCACGAGGAGTACGCCGTCGCCCGCTGGCCCGAGACAAAGCGGCTGCTCGGCCTCTTCGTCAACTCATCGGGCCGCGCCCACGGCAAGAACGCCCGCCGGCTGGTCCAGGCGGCCCGCGGTCAGGACCGCCGCCTGGCGGTCGCCCTGCTCGCCGCCGCCGTCGCCCACACGCCGGAGGCCGAGGAAGTGCTCCGCGGCGCCCGCATGCGGATGGCGCGGAAGCCCTCGGCGGTGGCTCGTGAGCTGCTGCGCAACCTCCCCAAGGGCAGCGGCAAGAAGCGCCGCCGACGCAACAAGCGCTCGCGCGACGGCGAGGCCCAGGATTCGAAGGCACAGGACGCCGAGCTCGATGTCGATGCGGCAGAGGACGCGGCAGAGGACGTGAACCTCGAACCCGAGGCCGACGACGCCGAGATGCCCGGCACCGCCGAGGAGGGCCCACCCGGAGCGGACGAACAGCCCGACCTGCTCGACCTCGAGGACGAAGAGGGCGAGGAGTTCGAGGCGTCGTCGCCTCCGGTCTCCGCGTCCGATCACGACAAGCCGCCGAAGCCGAAGAGCAGACGCCGATCGCGATCCCGCTCCGGCCAGCGGCGCAACAAGGCAGCCTGAATTCACCGAGGTTGTGGAAACGTCCTCCCCGGGGGCGGAAATGCAACCTCGTGGACTGGACCGGACCGGACTAGACGAGCTTCAGCTGGACCTCGCCGGAGCCGAGGGAGTCCAGCTCTCCGTCGGGGCCGCGGACCAGCAGGTTGCCGCGCTCGTCGACCCCTTCGCCCACCCCGGAGCGGCCCGAACCCTCGGGGCCGCCCTCCCACGTGAGCGAGCGCCCGCGGAGCGCGTCCCGGGCGATGAACTGCTCGCGGACGAGCGCGGGCTCGGCCTCCGCCCAGCGCCCCAGTGCCGAGTCGAGGGCCGCGCGCATCGCCTCGGGCCCGACGCCGTGGCCCAGCGAGGTGGCCGGCCAGCGGATGTCGCCGGGGAACTGCTCCGGCTCGATCGAGAGGTTGATGCCGATCCCGATCACGGCCCAGTCGGGCGGTCGGGCCTCGATCAGCACTCCGCTCAGCTTGCGCTGATCGACCCAGACGTCATTCGGCCACTTGACCTCGCAACGGACCGGTGCCAGCGACTCGCATGCCTCGCAGACCGCGACGGGGACGGCCAGCGGCAGCAGCAGGTGCGCCAGGTCGAGCGGCCGCAGGATCGCCGAGTACAGCAGCGCCGAACCCGCCGGGGCGCTCCAGACTCGATCCGCGCGGCCCCGCCCCGCCGATTGCTCCGCCGCCGTGACGACGGTCCCCGACGGTGCCCCGGCGAGCGCCAGCTCTCGCGCCCGGAGGTTCGTCGAGTCGGTCAGCTCGTGGTGGTGGTGTGGAGTGCCGAAGGTCGTGGCCACGTGGGGAACCTAGCCGGGTGGGGATCCGGCAGGACGCTTCGCGGCTCTATCGTGTTCCCATGTCGCGCATCATGGATTGGGCGGATCGTCACTGGACGCTTCTGAACCGCACGTTCAGCGTCCACACCAGGATCTACAGGGCGACGGGCGGACGGGTCGGCAACCGCATTCCGGGACACTCGGCCCGCATCCTGCTGCTCGATCACCGCGGCGCCAAGAGCGGCACCAATCGCACCTCCCCCCTTCTCTACGTGACCGACGGCGACGACGTCGTGGTGGTGGCGTCCAAGGGTGGCTATCCGAAGAATCCGGCGTGGTTCTTCAACCTGATGGCCAACCCCGATACCACGGTCCAGATCGGCTCCGAGCGACGCGAGGTCCGGGCACGCGTGGCCGACGACCAGGAACGAGAGCGGCTCTGGCCGATCGCCGTTGCCGGCTACAGCGACTACGAGGACTACCAGCAGCGATCTCGCGGCCGCAAGATCCCGGTGGTCATCCTCGAACCGAGATAGCGAGCCTGGCGGTGGCGCACGATCTTCCGGGCGCGAGGGTCGACGGAATCGCGATCCGCGACCTCGACGTGATCCGCGGCGGCAATCACGTCGTCAGGGGAGTGTCGATCGCCGTCCGTAGGGGCCGGGTGACCGGCCTTCTCGGGCCGAGCGGCTGCGGGAAGTCGACCCTGCTGAGGTCGATCGTCGGGGTCCAGATCGTCGCCGGCGGATCGGTCGAGGTCCTGGGTCTGCCGGCGGGCACACCCGAGCTTCGCTCCCGAGTCGGCTACGTCACCCAGGCTCCCTCCGTCTACGGAGACCTCAGCGTCGAGGAGAACCTCCGGTACTTCGGCACCCTGGTCGGCGTCGGCGCCGCCCGGATCGCCGAGACGATCGAGTCGGTCGGCCTCTCGGGCCTCGAGGCGCAGGTCACCGGCTCGCTTTCAGGTGGGCAGCGCTCGCGGGTCTCCCTCGCATCGGCCCTCCTGAACGACCCGGAGGTCCTGGTGCTCGACGAGCCGACGGTCGGCCTCGATCCAGTGCTCCGCGAGGAACTGTGGCGCACCTTCCACGAGCTGGCGGCCGGCGGAACCACCCTGCTCGTCTCCAGCCACGTCATGGACGAGGCCGGCGAATGCGACGAGCTGCTGCTGATGCGGGACGGCTCGATGCTGCGCCAGACGACGCCCGCGTCCCTGCGGAGCGAGACCGGCGAGGAGGACCTCCAGAAGGCCTTCCTGGCCGTGATCGAGGCGGACGGCGGAGGGCTCAAATGAGCGTCCGGGCGAGCCTCTCCACCGCACGCCGGGTGCTCTGGCAGATCCGCCGTGATCCCCGCACGATCGCCCTGCTGATGGTGGTCCCGGCCGGGTTGCTGGTCCTCCTCTACTTCATCTTCGACGGTCAGGAGCAGACGTTCCAGACGATCGGCGCGCCGCTCTGCGGGCTCTTCCCGTTCATCGTCATGTTCCTCGTCACCTCGATCGCGATGCTGCGCGAGCGGACGACCGGGACCCTGGAGCGCCTGATGACCCTCCCCCTCGGCAAGGCCGACGTGCTCGTCGGTTACGGGATCGGGTTCGGATTGTTGGCGACCGTCCAGGCGATCGTGATCTGCACCGTCGGCTTCGTCGCCCTCGGTCTCGACTCCCCCCACGGCACCTGGCTGATCGCGCTGCTGGCGATCGCAAATGCAATCCTGGGGATGGCGTTGGGCCTGCTGGCGAGCGCGTTCGCGCAGACCGAGTTTCAGGCGGTTCAGTTCATGCCCGCGCTGATCTTCCCCCAGCTGCTGCTCTGCGGGCTGTTCGTCCCCCGCGACGAGATGGCGAGCATGCTCGAGACCGTCTCCTACGCCCTACCCCTCACCTACGCCTACGACGCGCTGGCGAGAGCGACCAGCCCCGAGTCCCTCGGCGGCGCCTTCGCCGTCGACGTGCTGGTCATCGTCGGGGTGACGATCGCATCACTGGGCCTCGGCGCGCTGACGCTCCGCCGCCGCACCGCCTGAGGAGGCCGGTGAAGTCGGCCTTCCGGCCACCATTCACTCAAGGCGCGGGCTCGAGCTCCAGCACGTCGCCGACGCGGATGTCGAGGACCTCGCTGGCGTCGCCGCGGTTGACCGCGATGGCCATCCGACCCGAGGAGTCCTCGTAGAAGAGGAAGCCGCCGTCGGGGACCTGCTCGAAGGCGGAGACTCGCGTGGCCGTGCGGCGGCGCTTGCGCGAGCCGACCGAGACGCGCCCGGAACCGGCGAGCGGATGACCTTCCAGGTCGTCGCGGCTGAGGTCGAGGGAGATGTTGCCGAAGCCGTCGATCCGCTCGGCGTGGGCGAATGCACGCAGCTGCTCGAGGCGAGGACGGGAGAGGGGTTGGCGCTCGAATCCGGCGGGGTCGATCGGCGAACCGGCGGCGGCCAGATCGTCGCCTTTGGCCAGATGGGCTGCAACCGGGGCGAAGAGGTCGCGACCGTGGAAGGTCGCCGACGGGTGCTCGAGCCGGAAGGGCGAGTCGCTGATGTCGACGGCCTCGACCGCTCCACCGAGCACGTCGATCGCCGGTGGAAGCAGGCCGTTGTCGGGACCGACGAGCAGATGGCCGTCGCCGGCCGTCCGCACGGCGATTGCACGCCGAGGGCCGCCGACACCCGGGTCGACGATCGCCAGGTGGACGCCGATCGGTGCGTACGGAAGAGCGTCGGCGAGGACCGCCGAGGCCTCACGCACGTCGTGGCGGCTGATCCCGTGGCTGATGTCGATCACGTCGGTCCCAGGAGAGATCCGCGCGATCACGGCACGGCAGACGCCGGCGAAATCGTCGGCGACCCCGTAGTCGGTCAGAAACGTGATCGGAAGGCCCATACCCACGAGTCACTCTAGATGGTCGATTTCGACCTCATGCGTGACCACCGTCACGCAACGGTGCTCCCAGCGTCAGCCCGATGCGTCCCGGAGAAGCGCCTCGAGCAGGCCGTCGGGATCGTGCTGGGTCGCCTCGACCGCGACCGTCAGCCCGAGATCCCTTGCCGTGTCGCTGGTGACCGGGCCGATCGAGACGACCTTGGCCCCGGCCGGGAAACGATCGCCGACCGTCTCCAGGAAGTAGCGAACGGTCGAGGAAGAGGTGAAAGTGACGTAGTCGGCGTCGGAGACGGCCTCGATCAGCGCGTCGTCAGCCGGCTCCCGGACCGTCTCGTACAGCGCCACGACGTCGACCCGGGCATCGCGCTCGGCGAGGGCCTCCGGCAGGATGTCACGCGCCTCAGCCGCACGGGCGATCAGGACGGGGCGATCGCTCACCTCGACCTCCCGCAACGACTCCACCAGCGATTCGGCGATCGACCTGGGTGGGACGATGTCGGGGATCAGCCCGAGCCCGCGCAGGGCCCGGGCGGTTCCCGGTCCGATGGCGGCGATCGTCGCGTTCGCGAGCGCCCGACCGTCGAGGCCGCGCTCCGCCATCGCCCGCATGAGCAGTTCGGCCCCGTTGGGGCTGGTCAAACAGATCAACGCGTAGGAGTGGAGGTTCTCCAGCATCGTCGCCACCTCGGGGGAGTCGATGCGCGGCTCGATCCTGATCGCCGGCAACTCGATCACCTCGGCGCCGAGCCCGCGCAGCGTCGCCGCCAGCGAGCTGGCCTGGGCGCGGGCGCGGGTCACGACCACCTTCCTGCCGTGCAGCGGTCGGTGCTCGAGCCAGGCGATGGTCTCGCGGCGGGCGGCGACCGCCCCGAAGAGCAGGATTGCCGGCGCCCTCAGCCCCTCCTCGGCGACTGCGCCGGGGAGCGTCGCCGCAGTAGCCACGACCGTCCGTTGCCCGGGCCAGGTGCCGCGCTCGATCGCGGCTGCCGGCTCGTCGGGGTCGCGGCCGGCGGCGATCAGCCGCTCGGAGATCCGCGGCAGGTTCTTGACCCCCATGTAGAGGACGAGCGTGCCGGGGAAGCCGGCCAGCGCGGGCCAGTCGATCGCCGACTCCTCCTTGTCGGGATCCTCGTGACCGGTGACGAAGGCGACGGCCGAGGCGTCCTCGCGGTGGGTCACGGGAATCCCCGCGTAGGCCGAGGCGGCGATCCCGGCCGTCACGCCCGGCACGACCTCGAAGGGGACGCCGGCGGCGGCGAGCGTCTCCGCCTCCTCCCCGCCGCGCCCGAAGACGAATGGATCGCCACCCTTGAGCCGCACGACCGACCGACCCGCGAGCGCGATCTCGACCAACCTGGCTTCGGTTTCGGCCTGCTCCATCGCCACCGATCCGGGCGCCTTGCCGACGTAGATCAGCTCGGCGTCGGAGCGGGCCCCGTCGAGGGCTCCGTCGGGGATCAAACGGTCGTAGAGAATCGCATCGGCACCGGCGATCAGCTCGAGAGCGCGGGCGGTCATCAAACCGCGGTCGCCGGGCCCGGCGCCGACCAGGTAGGCGACTCCGGGGCGCGGGCCGGAAGCTCCAGGTGTGTAGGCGCCGCGGGTCATCACTCACACATCGTGACCTGATTCGGCCCGGGCCAGCAGCTCGAGCGCGCCGGCGGCAGCCATCCGCTCGACCAGCGCCTCGCCGAGCGCAACGGGCTGGGCGGGGTCGCCCTCGACCTCGTCGTAGACGTGCTCGCTGCCGTCGGGCAGTCCGGCAAACCCGTGCACGACGAGCACGCCCTCCCGGTGCCGAGCGCAGACGCCGACCGGCGTTTCGCAGCTCGCATCGAGACCGGCGACCGCAGCTCGTTCGGCGGTCAGCTCGATCAGAGCGTCACGGTCGGTGAGTCGCGCGGCCGCCGCCGAGGAATCGGCGTCGTCGGCTCTCGCCTCCAGGGCCAGCGAGCCCTGCCCGGGCGCCGGCGTCAGCGCCCGCAACTCGAAGCGGAACGCGATCTCCGACGCCCGCCCGAGCCGCTCGAGTCCCGCCGCGGCGAGAACGATCCCGTCGACCTCGCCGTCGCCGAGCTTGCGCAGCCGGGTGTCGACGTTGCCGCGGATCTCGACGATCTCGAGATCGGGACGGAGCGCCAGAAGCTGGGAGCGGCGGCGTAGGCTCGCGGTCCCGACTCGGGCACCCTTGGGGACATCGAGCAGCGATCTCGCATCTCCGATCCAGGCATCGGCGGGGTCCTCGCGGACCGGTACCCCGACCAGCGCGAGTCCGTCGGGAATCTCTCCGGGAAGGTCCTTGGCGCTGTGGACGGCCAACTCGACGTCGCCCGCGAGCAACGCTCGCTCGATCTCGCGGACGAATCTCGATTTGTCGTCGGTCACAGCAGCGACCGGCCCGCCCTCGTCGCCGGAGGTGCGGATCTGAACCAGCTCCGCGTCGCCGATCGAATCGGCGACCGTTCCGGCCTGCGCCAGCGCCAACGCGCTGCCGCGGGTGCCGATCCGCAGGCTCAGGGCCCTATTCCCCTGATCCGTCGGCTCTGGCCCGGCCGCCGCGACGATGGAGCTGGGTTATCTCGGCGCCGGACCCCTCGGGCTCGGTGTCCGTGTCGAGGCCGAACAGCTCGCGGAGCGCGGCCACCTGCCGGTAGGCGTCCGACTCCTCGGCGGACCGCTTCAGACGCAGGGTCGGCTCGTGCAGGATCCGGCTGGCGATCGCCCGCGCCATCGCTTCGACTCGCGCCCGGTCGTCGGAGTCGAGGTTCTTGAAGCGCCCGGCGTTCTCGGCGAGGACGTGACCGACGATGTCGTCGGCTCGCAGCCGCAGGGCGGCCACCGTCGGCAGGACCTCCAGCGAGCCGAACCAACGCTCGAAGCGGGAGAGCTCGGCGGCGACGAGCACCTCGGCTCCGCGGGCCTCGACCTCGCGTCCGGTGGCATTGCGGTCGGCGATCGACTGGACGTCGTCGACGTCGCGAACCACGACGCCGGTGACGTCGCGGCAGGACGGATCGATGTCGCGGGGTACGGCGAGGTCGATCAGCAGCAGCGGTCGGTGATTGCGCGCCGCGGCAACGAGCTCCATCTCGTCGCGCTCGACGATGTGATGGGGCGAATTGGTCGAGGAGACGACGATGTCGGCCACCTCGAGCTGGCTCGGCAGATCCTCCAGGCGGATGGCGCTCCCGCCGAAGCGCTCGGCGAGGCCGATCGCCCGGTCGTAGCGGCGATTGGCGACGAAGACCGTCTCCACCCCTCGCGCCGACAGGGCCTTGGCCGTCAGCTCGGCGGTCTCGCCGGCGCCGATCAGCAACACGTGGCGGCCGGTCAGGTCCCCGAGGGTGCGGGTGGCGAGCTCAACCGCCGCCGAGGGGACGCTGATCCCTCCCTCGCCGATCCGGGTCTCGTCGCGAACCCGCTTACCGGCCGCGAGCGCCCCGCGGAAGAGTCGGTTGAGGATCGCGCCGGTCGCCCCCTCGACCAGGGCGAGCTCATAGGCGCGCTTGACCTGGCCCTGAATCTCGGCCTCGCCGATGATCATCGAGTCGAGCCCGGCCGCGACCCGGAAGAGATGTCGGCCCGCCTCCATTCCGCGGTAGGAGTAGAGGCTCTCGATCAGCTCGGTCGGTCGGATGCCGGCCTGGCGCGAGAGCGCCCCGAGGGCGAGGTTCTCGGCCTCGACGGAATCGGAGACGACGAGATAGAGCTCGGTCCGGTTGCAGGTGGAGATCGCAGCCGCCTCGCTGACCTGATCATGTGACTGGAGATCGTTGAGGACGCCGGCGGCGCGGCCCTCGGTCAGCGCGAGCCGTTCGCGCAGCTCGAGCGGCGCGGTCTTGTGAGAGATGCCCAGCGCCAGCAGCTCGCTCATCGGGCTCCCTCGCCGACGGGCTCACGGTCCTCGGGCTGCTCGGAGCCGTCCTCACCCGAACCCTCCGACCGGCCCTCGGCAAGCTCGGCCAGCTCCTCGAGCTCGTCGGAGATCCGGCCGAGCTTGGCGGCCATGATCCCGACGTAGATCACGAGCAGCAGGACGAAGATGATGTAGGCGGCGGCAACGTACTTGCCCGCCTCATCGAGCGGCAGCGCCGGCATCAGTGGGACCCCGCGCCGCCGGGCGCGATCCGGCCGGAGACGCCGGTCGCCTGGGCCGGCGCACGGTCGTCGAGCGCCCGGCGCAGGCGTGAGATCTGCGATTTGGTGCGCTTGGCGGTCAGTTCGAAGCAGACGAGCGTGACCCAGAGCGCCGTGATTCCCGCGAAGCAGACAAGGAACGCGATCCACATGTCGCCCGGCAGCCCGCCGTCGACGGTGCCGAAGGTGCGTGGATGGACCAGCGACTGAGCCGCCCTCACCGCCATGAAGTTGAGCGGGACGAAGGCGCCGGCCGTGATCGCGAAGACCGAGGCGTAGCGAGCCTGGCGCTGGCGATCCTCGATCGCGTAGCGGAGCGGGTAGTAGGTGCAGTAGAGGAGGAAGACGATCAGGAAGCTGACCAGCGTCGGTTCGTCCCAGACCCACCAGCGGCCCCAGGAGGCCTTGGCCCAGATCGCACCGGTGATCAGGACGGCGACCCCGAAGATCACCGACGTGTGGATCGAGACGTAGGAGCGGGCGTCGTGGACGAGGTCGCCGGTGCGGAGATGGCGGATCGCGTGAATGCCGCCGACGATGAAGCCGCCGAGGGCGACGATCGCGAGCGGTACGTGCAGGTAGAAGATCTTCTGGATGAAGCCCTGGTCGGCCTCGTTCGGAGCGAAGAAGAACACCAACGCGAAACCGCCCCCGATCAGCAGGGCGGTGAGCAGAGCGAGTGTCCTCAGATTGGACGCTTTCATCAGTTCGTCTCGGGTGGGCCTGCCTGGGGACCGGGGCCTCGGCCGGTCAATCCTCGATGAGGAAATCGAACACGGCCCAACCGATCAGCAGGAAGACCAGATCGTACAAGCCGAGCACTCCAAGCCAGGTTCCGTACTTCTCGTAGGAGGGGCCGCCTGCAGCCAGGAGGCGCTCGCCCGCCGCCGCGGCGGCGATCATCGGCGGCACCAGGAGGGGCAGCAGGATCAGCGGTCCGATCAGATCGCGGGCGCGGGAGTTGGTGGCCATCGGAGAGATCAACGCGCCGGTCACCGCCAGGGCCGCGTTGAGCAGCAGCAGAACCGGGAGCATGGGCAGCAATCCCGAACCGGAGTCGAGAAAGAAGAGCCAGAAGATCGGCAGCGCGAAGAGTTCGAGCACCGTGAGGTAGACGAGCAGGGCGGCCGCCTTGGCGAAGAACAGGGCCGTGCCGTCGACCGGGGCGAGGCGGATCGCCTCGAATCCACCCTGCTCGCGCTCGGCGACGAAGATCCGGTTGATCGCCAGCAGCGCCGCGAACAGGATCGTGACCAAGAGGACGCCGGCGGCGAGCGAGCCCGCCAGCCGGGTCCGGTCGAGACCGAAGCGGAAGATCACATAGATCGTCGTCGAGAACAGGACCATCGCCGGCACCGACTGCAGCGTGCGCAGCTCGACCCGCAGGTCCTTGGCCAGGATCGTCGCGACCACGCTCAGGGTCGAGGGGGGAACGGCTTTCGCGTTCATCTCCTCGCCCCCGTTCGCTCCGAGTAGATCTCGCGGGCCCGCTCGGTATCGACCTCGCCGGCCGCCGTCTCGAACGCGACGCTGCCGTCGCGCTCCAGCCCGAGCACGCGGTCGGCGTCCTCGAGTGCCGCCCCGACGTCATGGGTGACCAGGATGCGCGTGCGACCTCGGCCCGGGCCCAGCAACGGCGCGACGACCTCGGCCCCGGCCGGATCGAGGTTCGCCAGCGGCTCGTCGAGGACCAGCAGCTCGGGGTCGTGCAGGATCGCCCGGCAGACGGCCAGCCGCTTGACCATGCCCGCGGACATCTCGTCGACCCGCGTCGCGGCCCGGTGGGCCAACCCGACCCGTTCGAGCAGCTCCTCGATGCGCGCGGCACCGCCGTCGGGCAGGCCGAACAGGCGGGCGTGGAAGGCCAGGTTCTCGCGGGCGCCGAGGTCGCGATAGAGCAACGGCTGGTGACCGAGAAAGCCGATCCGGCCGCGAAGCTTCCAGGCCTCGCGAGGAAGTTCGCAGTCGAGCACCCGGATCGAGCCCTCCGTCGGGCGCAGCAACGTCGCCACGATCCGCAGCAACGTCGACTTCCCGGCGCCGTTGGGACCGAGCACAGCGAGCGTCGAACCCGACTCGAGCTCGAGCGAGAGCTCGCGCAGGACCCAGCGCTCACCGTAGGCGAGGCTCAGATCCGAGGCCCGGATCGCGGGGGCGTCGGCGGGCTCGGGGTCTGGATCGGCCACCGCTGGAAGGCTAGATGGGTCACTCAGCCATTGGACACGCGAGCTTGAGGCCTGGCTTAGAAGGCCCGTCCAAGATCACGACGGATGGCCAACCCCGACGGAGGAAGCGAAGGCTCGGTGAAGCGCCGGATCGCGGCCACCGCTGCCACCGCGGCCCTGGCGTTGAGCGGCCCGGCGGTCGCCGCCCGCCCCGCGTCCGCGCGGACCGCCGCACCGGTCCGCCCAGACGACAACCCGATCACCCGGCTCGTCCACTCCGATCAGTCGGCGGCGGCCTCGCTCGAGCTCTCCCGCCGAGCCGAGATGGCCGGACATCGACAGCGACTCGCAGGTGCGCTCGCCGCCGAGCTTGGTGGCGCCGACACGGCGACGCGGATCGAGCGGGCGCTCGCCGAGGCCGACGCCGAGATGAGCGATGCATACTCACGAGGCGGGCGACCCGACTTCGCCGGCGGCCTGCCGGCCTCGCTGACCAGGGCGGCCGGAATGGGCGAGGCGGAGCTGGCGGAGGCGTTCGAGTCGATGTCGAGGCGCGCGCTCGAGCGTCGGCGGGCCCCGCACTCCGACGGCTGACGGGTGTAGCTTCGCCTCGATGGAGTTCCGGTATTGCCCGCGCTGCGCGACCGAGCTTGAGCTGCGTCCGTCGACGGGGCCTGACCCCGATCGGCAGGCTTGCCCGGCATGCGGGTTCGTCCACTATGGGAACCCGTCGCCGACCGTGCAGGCCTGGATCGAGCGCGACGGCAAGCTGCTCGCGCTGCGTCGCGGCGAGGAGCCGCTCAAGGGCGAGTGGAACATGCCGGGCGGCTTCGTCGAGGCGGGCGAGAGCGGCCCCGAGGCGATCGCCCGCGAGGTCCGGGAGGAGACCGGCTTCGAGATCGAGATCGGAGAGCTGATCGGCATCTTCTCCTCGACCTACGGCAACGACGCCGAGGCAATCCCGATCTTCGACGTCGCCTACCGCTGCCGGATCACCGGCGGCGAACTCGCGGTCTCCGATGAGTCACTCGAGGCCGGGTGGTTCAGCCTCGGCGAGTTCCCCGAGCCCGCCTTCGAGGGAGAGCGGAAGGCGCTCGCGCGGCTTCGTGCCGCGGGTGGAGTGGATGAGCGGTCCTGAGCCGGATCGGGAGTTCGCCGGCTCGGTCCGCACCGTCTATGCCGCGCACTGTCTGCGGCCTGCGGTGCTTCCCAGCTACCTGACCGAGCTCGCCGATGCGGCCGAGCTCGTCGCTGCGGGCGAGGTTCAGCTCGTGCCTGCAGATGATGTGTTCGGCAACGCTCTGGCGGCCGACTTCGGACACTTCTCGCTGATTGTCCCCGCGAGTAGTCGGGGCCCCACCGGATAGATGACTCCGGCCAAGTGCTCCGCTTCAAAATCGGCCATCGGCCATCGGCCATCGGCCGTGTGATCGTGTCCCCTCAGGGGTAGCAATGACACGACCGATGGTCCAGCCCCGGAGGGTCCGGTCGGAGTTACCCGACCGCGCCGAGCAGCTCGACGATCCGCCGGGCGCTCTCACCGTCCGGGTCCTTCTCGGGGTTGAAGCAGACGAGGTTGAGGCCGAGGCAGGAGTCACTGCGCGAGCAGTGGGCCGAGCAGCGCCTCGAGCTCGTCCCAGTCGAGCCCGCCGTCGACGAACGCGTCGGTGGCCGGGAACACGGACTCGTCGAGGACGTCGAGGTCGATGTGGACCCAGTACCCGTCGCCGCTCCCGGCGGCGGCAAGACGGGCGGCGACCTCGGCTGAGACCGTCGCCGGCCCGGCGCTGCGAACCGCGGGCGTGTCGACGAAGGTGCCCCCGGGCAGATCGGCGGGCAGCAACGAGCCGAGCTCGCGCGCCTCGTCGAGATCACGGTAGCCGAGGATCGCCAGATCCTCGGGATCGAGGACGTGGTCGCCGGCCGCCTCCAGCCAGCCATCGGGCCCACGCCCCAGCGCCACGGCGAGCGGCATGTCGGCCGCCTCCCCGGTCTCGGAGCTGACCCCGTCGTAGAGGTCGAGGTGGCCGTCCACGTAGGCGACCCGAGGGGTCCGACCGGTGTCGGCGAGGCCGCCGAGCACCGCCGGGACGAGCGTGCAGCAGCCACCCAGGACCAGCAGCGGCTCGCCCGGCGACCGCCAGCGCGGCCGTCCTGGCCCGGATCTCGCGCGAGCAGCTCGAGTACCTGGTCGAAGGCGACGACGCCCGGAAGCCGGGTCGCGTTCGGGGTCGCGCAGCAGGGTCAGCGTGGCGTCCCGCCGGCCGAGCTCGACCGCGTCCTCGAGCCCGGCGGCCAGCAGCGCCTCCGGGGCGAGCTCGGTCCCGCCCGGCTGCCCGACGGAATCGATCGGAACGCTGAGCAGGTTCCAGGTTCTCTCCATCGCCATGCCCTCGACCCTATTCGCTCTCCGGCGCCCGCCAATAGGATCGCGGCGTGGAGGACTCGGTCATGGCGACCGTGGTGCTGCCCGTGGCGCTCGCCGTGATCATGGTGAGCCTCGGCCTGGAGCTCACGATCAGCGACTTCAAGCGGGTGGCCGCCGAGCCACGCGGTGCCGCGATCGGATTGTTCAACCTGGTCCTGATCTCACCGCTGCTGGCGTTCGCGATCGCCGAGCTCTACTCGCTGCCGGCGGGCCTCGCGGTCGGCCTGGTCCTGCTCGGGACCTGCGCCCGGCGGAACGACCGCGAACCTCCTGACCCATCTCGCCCGCGGCGACACCGCGCTGTCGATCACCCTGACCGCGATCTCGAGCGTCGCCGCCGTGATCACGGTCCCGGTCTTTCTCGAACTCGCGATCGACCACTTCGGCGCGGAGGAGCTGACCGGCGACATCGGGATGCTTGGAATCGTCGTCAGGGTCCTGCTCGTCACGGTCATCCCGCTGGCGATCGGGATGTGGATCCGGGCCGAGCCGCGCCGCCCTGGCCGAGCGGATCGTCGTCCCCTTCAAACGGATCTCGATCGCGATCTTCGTGCTCGTCGTGGTCGGAGTGGTCATCGCCGAGAACGACCTGGTCCTCGACAACTTCGACGACGTTGCGGCGGCGGCGATCACCCTGAACCTCGCCGCGATGACCATCTCCTTCACGGCTCGCGCGGCTCGCGCGGCTGAGCAACCGCCAGGCGACGGCGATCTCGATCGAGCTCGGAGTCCACAACTCGACCCTCGCGATCGCGGTCGGCGCCAGCCTCGCGACCGTGCTGACGATCCCGGCTGCCGTCTACGCGAGCTTCATGTTCATCACCGCCGGCATCTTCGCCCGCCTGATGTACCTGCGCAACGGACGGGAGGCCGAATTGTGACACTCGATGTGTATTTGGATGCTATTTTATGTGTACGGTCATGAACGTGCGAACGAACATCGTCATCAGTGAAGAGCTGATCAGAGAAGCGATGGATCTGTCCGGCGAGAAGACGAAGCGTGCCGTCGTCGATCGGGCGCTGCGCGAGTTGATCGAGCGGGACGCCCGGATCAAGGGAACCCTCGAGCTACAGGGGATCGGGTGGGACGGCGATCTCGATGAGATGCGCCGTGACCGCGATTTCGACTGACAGCAGCGCCTGGATCGAGTACCTGCGGGGGACCGGATCGGCCGTCGACATCAAGTTCCAGAGGCTGGTCAGAAGCGGAGATCCACTCGTCATTCCGGCAATCGTGCTGACTGAGATCCTGCGCGGATACGGCGACGATCTCCAGGCGAAGCGCGTGGAGCAGCGGCTGCTGCGCCATCCGATCCTCAGGCATGAATCGCCGGATGATTTCGTGCTTGCCGCCGCCCTGCACCGCAAGGCACGTCGGGCGGGTCACACCGTCAGGGGCAGCATCGACTGCCTGATCGCAGCCTCCTGCATCCGCGCCGGGTCAACGCTGCTTCACGCCGACGCCGACTTCGACCGGCTCGCCTCCTGCAGCGACCTCGCCATCTACCCCGTCTGAGAGGGTCGACGGGGCCCGGCGCAGTCGAGCAGCCCGGAGCCCTGCGAGATCGCGCGGTTACCTCCTGCCGCGGATCGTGCGGGCGCCGGTCCTCAGCAGTGAGCCGCCGCCGTCCCGAGGATCTTCACCTTCGAGCCGCTCCGCCATAGAGCAGCCCGGCGCTGGACCTGATCGCCTCACCGAGGGTGTCGTCGTAGGGGTGCCACCAGAAATCACGGCTGCGGGACGAGTTCCAGGTCACGGTCTTGACCTCGACGCACTCGTAGAAGCCGAACTTGCGAGTGGGAGCGACCGAGACCGGAATCCTTGACCCCTCCCCAGGCGCACTGGACGGCCGCGTGGGTGTAGGCGTGGTCGTTGATCCAGACCATCCCGGACTCGATCCGGCGGGCGATCCGCTCGCCCTTGCGACGATCGCGGGTCCAGACCGAGGCGCCGAGCCCGAACTCCGATTCGTTGGCGAGCTCGATCGCCTCCTCCTCGCTCGCCGACGACGACGATCGGAAGGACCGGCCCGAAGATCTCCTCGTTCATGATCCGCATCTCGTGAGTGACCCCGGTGAGAACCGTCGGGGCGATGTGGTGGCCGGGTGATCCGGCCACCTCGACGGGACCTCCGCAGAGCCTCTCGGCCCCGTTGGAGATCGCGTCGTCGACCAGGTCGGTGACGATCTCGGCCTGCTCGTCGGAGACCATCGGACCGATCTCGGTGTCCCAACTCTGCGGATCACCGACGGCCAGCCGCTCGGTCGCCGACCCGGACCCCGTCGACGAACCGCTCGGCGACGTCGGCAACCACGTAGACCCGCTCGATCCCCGAGCAGGTCTGTCCGGCGTTGGCGAAGCCCGCCCAGACGATCGCCGTCGACGGCGTTGTCGAGCTCGGCATCGCCGCAGACGATCGCCGGATCCTTGCCGCCGAGCTCGAGCACCGCGCCCTTCATCAGCCCCGCGCAGGTCCTGCCGACCGAGTAGCCCGACCCCGACCGAGCCGGTGAAGAAGACCTTGCGACCGACGACTCCGTCACCGCCTGCCCGACCGAACCATCGCCCTGCAGCACGCGGATCAGACCGTCGGGGACGCCGGCCTTCTCGAAGGCGACGCGAATCCGCTCGCCGAGCAGCGGGGTCAGCTCCGACGGCTTGAGGACGACTCCGTTGCCAGCCATCAGCGCGATCGCAACCTCGCCGAAGGGGATCGACCACGGGTAGTTCCAGGGGGCGATCACGGCGACCACGCCCAGCGGCTCGAAGCTGAACTTGGCCTTCTTGCCGAGGAAGAGGCCCTGGCCCATGCGGATCTGCTGATCGTCGAGGATCGACGGCCCCTCCTCGGCGATCCAGTTGAGGGCGTCGATCGTCGGGACGACCTCCATCGTGTAGGCCTCGGTGATCGGCTTGCCCTGCTCGCTGGTCAGCAGGCGAGCCACCTCCTCCGCGTCCCCGGCGAGGATCTCGGCCGCCCGCTCCAGGTAGCGGCCCCGGTCGCGCAGCGAGAGCTCGCCCCAGAACGGCTGCACCTCGGCGACGTCGTCGACCGCACCCTGAACGTCGGACGGTGCGATGGTCTCGACGGAGCCGATCAGCTCACCGGTCGAGGGATTGAACGAGTCCAGGCGGCCCATCGTCAGCAGAGGTTATTCGCGCGAGCCCCGGAGCCGCTCGAGCCGCTCGCGAAGCTCCGCCTCGAAGCCGCGATCGGTGGGCTCGTAGAACCGCTCCCCGGCGAGCGCGTCCGGGAGCATCACCTGATCGTTGACGCCGCCGGGGTCGTCGTGGGGATACCGGTAGCCGACCCCCCGCCCGAGCTCCTCGGCTCCGGCGTAGTGGCCGTCGCGGACCGCTGCGGGCGGCTCGGCGGCACCGTTGCGGCGGACATGCTCCTCGGCCGCGAGCAACGCCTTGTAGGAGGCATTGGATTTCGGCGCCAGCGCCAGATAGACGGCGGCCTGAACGAGGTTGATCCGGCACTCGGGGAGGCCGACCCGATCGACGGCAGCCGCGGCAGCCGTCGCCGTCGCGAGAGCCTGCGGGGCGGCGTTACCGATGTCCTCGGAGGCGAAGATGACCATTCGGCGAGCGATGAAGCGCGGGTCCTCGCCGCCGGCGAGCATCGCCGCCAGGTAGTAGACGGAGGCATCGACATCGGAATTGCGGGTCGCCTTGATCCAGGCCGAGATGAAGTCGTAGTGGCGGTCGCCTCCCTTGTCGTAGAGCACGGCCCGCTTCTGCAGAGCGTCCTCGGCGCCGGCGAGGGTCACCCGGCCGCCCGGCCCGGCGGTCGTCGCCGCCCGCTCGAGCGCACCAAGCGCGGTGCGGGCGTCGCCGCCGGCGCGGTGGGCGAGCATCGTGAGGGCGTCGTCGTCGACTGCGGGCGGATCGGCGATCCCCCGCTCGGGGTCGCGCAGCGCCCGCCGCAAGCAGCTCAACGACGGATTCTTCACCGAGCCCGCGAAGCTCGTAGATCTGGGCCCGGGAGATCAGCGCCGAGTTGACCTCGAAGTAGGGGTTCTCCGTCGTCGCGCCGATCAACGTGACCAACCCGTCCTCGACCGCCGGGAGCAGGGCGTCCTGCTGGCCCTTGTTGAAGCGGTGGATCTCGTCGAGGAAGAAGACCGTGCGGCGACCGCTGCGACGGCGTTCCTCCGCCCGGGCGAGCATCGCCCGGACCTCCGCTCGGCCGGCGTTCACCGCCGACTCCTCCTCGAAGGCGCCGTCGGCCGCCGTCGCGACGATCCTCGCGATCGTCGTCTTGCCGGTGCCCGGCGGCCCGTAGAGGATCATCGAGTGCGGGACGCCGGTCTCGATCGCCGTCCGCAGGGTCGAGCCCTCGGCCAGCAGGTGCTCCTGGCCGACGAGGTCGGCGAGATCTCGCGGACGCATCCGTACCGCCAGCGGCGTCGCCGGCCCCGCGCGGCGAGGCGCCCGGCACGTCGTCGGAGCTCTCGAAGAGTTGGTCGCTCATCCGGTTTGAGTATCCAGAGATTCGTGGACGGTCCCGGGGACGCCCGGCGTCGCGGCGCTAACCTGACGCGATGGCCGGAGCGGAGTCAGCACCTGGGAGACCCGGCGGGGGCGCCGATGCGCTCGAGGATCTGGCCGTCTCCACGAACGGCGCGTCCGCCAACGGCGGTGCCCCGTCGAGGAGGAGAAGCTGCGGCTCGGCGGCATGGCGCTGCGCAACGGATTGCTGATCCACGGGCCGACCTCGTGGGGCGCGGCGGCACGGGCGAAGGACGGCTCGATCGACGTCGCCTCCGGCCCGAAGCCCAACTTCGGCGGCAACCGCTTCGCCAAGGTCCCGATCATGCGCGGACCGCTGCGACTCGCCGAGGCGTTCGCCGTGATCCCGATCGCCCGATTCGCGCTGCCCGTCCGCGCGGCTTCCGTTCGAGGACCCGCGGGTGATCGGCGCCGGCATCGCGAGCACCATCGTCGGGCAACCTGATCCGCGGCAGGGGTGAGCGGGCGACGCCGTTGCGCGAGGGTCTGTCGGCGACCGTCGGCCTGGTCCCGTCGCTGGTCTCGCTGACCGGCTCCGATCTCGCCGCCTACCACGCCGCCGAGCACAAGACGATCGGCGGCTACGAGCAGGGACGTCGACCCGGCCGGGGTGCCGAAGGAGCACCAGCGCTGCGGCTCCAACCTGATCGCCCCGATGCTGATCTTCTCCGCCGCCGGCCAGATCATCGTCGACCGCCTCTTCGATCGGCCCGGCCGCCTCGCCCGCGCGATCAGCGGCGTCGCCGGGCTGTCGCTCTCGGTCGAGACCTTCGTCGCCGCCGAGCGCCATCCCGACTCCCCCCTCGGTCGAGCGGTACACGCCGCCGGACACGAGATCCAGGCCCGGTTCGCGACCCGCGAGCCGACCGTCCGAGCAGCTCGACGTCGCGGTCGCCGCGCTCGATGCCGTGCTCGCGGCCGAGCACGGTTAAGCGTCGACGGTGATCTGCCGATGGGAATGCGCATGGACGCCGGGCGGCATGGCACTGATCAACGTCGACGACTTCCTCGACGGGATCGACCGCTGGCTGCCGCTCTTCTCGCTGATCTTCATCGGCCTGCTCGTCTACGTGATGTTCCGGATGCTCGCGGTGATGCCGAAGACGAAGCCGCAGGAGATCAAGGCCTCGAAGCGCAGCGGGGTCAGCTGGGACGACATCGCCGGCGTCGAGGGCACCAAGGACGAGCTGCGCGAGGTGGTCGAGTTCCTCTCCGACCCCAAGCGCTTCAAGGACCTCGGCGCGCGGGTCCCGAAGGGGATCCTGCTCCACGGGCCGCCCGGCACCGGCAAGACGATGCTCGCCAAGGCGGTGGCCCACGAGTCGGGCGCGAACTTCTTCAGCCAGTCCGCGTCGTCGTTCGTGGAGATGTTCGCGGGGCTCGGGGCGGCCCGGATCCGGCGCCTCTTCAAGGAGGCCCGCGACAACGCGCCCGGCAATCCTCTTCATCGACGAGCTCGACGCCGTCGGCACCGCCCGCGGCAGCGACATGTCCGGCGGAGCGGGATCAGACCCTGAACCAGCTCCTCGTCGAGATGGACGGCTTCGAAGCGAGCGAGAACATCGTCGTGATGGCCGCGTCGAACCTGCTCGACCGCCTCGACACCGCCCTGCTGCGGCCGGGTCGCTTCGATCGCCAGGTCTTCGTCCCCCGCCCGATCTGAAGGGCCGCGAGGAGATCCTCACCGTCCACACCCGCGGCAAGCCGCTGAGCCAGGACATCGACCTGCACCGCGTCGCCCAGCACACCTCGGGACTGACCGGAGCCGACCTGGCGAACCTCTGTAACGAGGCGGCGATCCAGGCCGGCCGGAACAAGCGCGCCTTCATCGCCCAGTCCGACTTCGACAACGCCTTCGAGCGGGTAGTCGCCGGACTGCAGAGCCGCAAGGTGATCACCGACCACGAGAAGCGCGTGGTCGCCTGGCACGAGGCCGGCCACGCCCTCGTCTCAGAGCTTCTGCCCACCGTCGACAAGGTCCAGAAGGTCTCGATCGTGCCGCGCGGCAAGGCCCTCGGCTACACGCTCAACCTCCCCCAGGAGGACCGCTACCTGAAGTCGCGACAGGAGCTGATCGACTACATGAAGGTCCTGCTCGGCGGGCGAGTGGCCGAGCAGATCACGTTCGGCCGGGTCACGACGGGCGCCTCCGACGACCTCGCGAAGGTGACCGTGATCGCCCGCTCGATGGTCTACGAGTACGGGATGGGGACCTCGATCCGCTCTCACCAGGTGCCGGCCAATGACTGGAACGTCTCCGAGATGATGCGCCAGAGGCGCGACGAGGAGGTCAACGAGATCGCCGAAGAGGCCTACCGCGGAGCTCATCGACTGCATCTCCGACCATCGCGACCTGCTCGACGAGATCGCCAACAAGCTGCTCGACGACGAGGTGATCGACCAGTGGGAGATCGCCGCGATCATGACCGACCGCAGCGAGACGGCGCTCTCGCCGGAGCCGATCCGCGAGCCGGCCAACGGCCGGCGCAACGGCGCCGAGGCCGCAGTCGTGCGAGCCCAGGACGAGGACGACGACGAGACGCCCTCGGCGTCCGGCCCGCCTCCTCCCGGCCGCGCCTAGCGTCGAGCGGGCGAGCGCGGGACCAGCGCTCCATCGACGGTCAATACACTGCCCGCGATGCTCGACCGGATCGATCATGTGGGCGTCGCGGTCGTCGACCTCGACGCCGCCATCCAGCTCTACGAGGGGGCCCTCGGGATGCCGCTCGTCCACCGCGAGAAGGTCGAGGAGCAGGGCGTCGAAGCCGTGCTGCTCGACGTCGGCGACGGCCACGTCGAGCTGCTCAGCCCGCTCGGCGAGGACACCCCGGTCGGCAAGTTCCTCGCCCGCAAGGGTCCCGGTCTTCACCACGTCGCCTACGCGGTCGACGACATCGAGGCCGCGCTGGCCGAGCTTGCCGGCCGCGGGGTCGAGCTGATCGATTCGACCCCCGCGCATCGGCATCCGCGCAGAGCCGCGTCGCCTTCCTGCACCCCCGCTCGACCGGCGGGGTCCTGACCGAGATCGTCCAGCCCCATTCCGATCACTGACCTGAGGAGAACGACCATGGCGAACACACTGAGAAGGATCGAGATCGGCTTCGACGGCGGGCAGGTCGTGGCGGTTCGCGTCCCCGAGGACGACCTCGCCGTCGCTGCACAAGGCGCTCGAGAAGGGCGGCTGGCACAGCCTCACGACCGAGGACGACACCGTCGACCTCTACGTCGGCAAGATCGTCTTCATCAGGACCGCCGGCGACGGCACCAAAGTCGGCTTCTGAGGGGAGCGGCTCCTCAGCCGCTGAGCCGCTCCCAGAGGCGCTCCTCGATGGCCAGCACCTCGGCTGCCGCCTCGCCGATGCGTTCCCAGCCCGCCGGGTCGGGTTCGTCTTCCTCGCTCGCCGCGAACAGATCGCCGGCGAGCTCCGTCCACGCGGAGGCCGCCTCGGCGGCGAGGGCCGACTCCTCATCTCTCCCCACCTCGCCCAGAAAGCGGGAGTAGAGGGAGCGGAAGTTGCCGCCGCCGGTTCCGCGGCGTTCGATCACCTGGTAGTTGAAGCGGGCGGACCACTTCCAGTCGGTCGTGGCCTCGGGCCAGGAGCCGACCTCGTAGGCGAACCGCCGCAGGGCCGTCAGGCCCTCGAACTCGCCCATGTCGGGCTCGAGCATGCGCAGGGCGGCGCGCTCGATCGCTGCCGGCGCGGCGGCGCGAAGCTCCTCGGCCGACGGCGGCTCTCCGGGGACGTCGACCATGTGCCCGGCCAAGGGGTAGAAGGGGTGCTGTTCGTGGCGGGCGCGACCCAATGCCGCCAGCGAAGTGCGTTGCAGCCCTTCGAAGGCAGTGTCGGAGACGTAGGCGTAGTCGTCGTCGTAGCCGGCGAGGACGACGGCGTGACCGGGGAAGTGGGCGGAGTTGCCGTAGTGGTCGAGGTGGAAGAGATCGGTGATCAGCAACACAGGGCGTCCCTCGTCGACGACCTCGCGCGCGAGTCGCCACGACTCGGCCGTATCGTTCGCGACGCTGAGCCGTAACGGCGCCCCGGTCAGCTCGAGGAATCCCTCCTCCAGGCGGCCCGTGCGACCGTTCGTGAACCTGGTCGGGGACAGATCCTCGGAAGGGAAGTAATAGAAGCAGGCCCCGGCGCCGAGGCCGAAAGCGAGCTCCTCGGAGATCAATGTGCCGTGGAACGCGAGCAGGTTCCGGAGCGCGGTCGAGCCGCAGTGGTGCCCCGGATGGTGGGTGAAGCCGGGAACCATGGTCGCGATCCGATCCTGTCCGGGCGTCATCCGGTCAACCTTCCGACCGCAGTCGCAGGTACTCCTCGCGGACCACGAACACCGAGCGCAGCTCAGCCGTCACCTCATCGAGAAACTCGTCCCGATACGTCGAGTCCGTCAGCATCGCAATCGCGAAGTAGAGCCCGGTGAAGGCGGCCAGGCCGGCAGCCACCTTGAGCAGCTCGACCGTCATCTGGAAGGTCTCGCCAAGGAGGGTGAAGGCGAACAGGGAGTCCTGCTCGAAGTCGAGCGGCAGCCACAGGTCGCGCACGCTCTCCGGAATCGCCAGCAGACCGAAGACGACGAAGAAGGCGGCGACGAGCAGGCTGACGGTCAGGACCTGAACGGCCTGGCTGGTGAACAGGACGAGGGCGACATTGCGCCGCTGCTTCGTCCTCAGCGGCGTGTCGTCGGAGCCGACCTCAACCTCGATCGCTCGCACTTCGCGCGGCAGGCGGGCGAGCAGAAACGCCGTGCCGAGACCGACGAACAGGAGGGCGATCGCGAGCAGGTTGCCGTCGGGGATGATCGAGAAGACCTGCCACATCTCGGTGCTCATGAATGCCAGCAGGGCGAAGATCATCAGCAGCGGCACCGCCCGGGCCAGCAGCATGAACGAGGCCAGGAGCTGGTGCCAGAGCCGTCTGCCGACCCAGCGGACGATCGAGATCAGCCCGTAGCCGAGGATCGCGTAGACGAGCAGCAGCAGCGCCAGGTTCGCGACCGCCGTGACCCAGGCGCTGCGGGTCTGGCCGCCGAACACCAACGGCAGGAGAGCCGGGACGAGGACGAATGCGGCGAGCTCGATCCTGCCGACGTCCTCGGGCAGGGAGCGAAGCGGACGTCCCCGGAAGTGGTTGACGACCATCCCGGCCGCGAGCAGGATCGCCAGGCCGCCCGCGATCGCGGCCAGGTTGGCGAGTAGGGACCATTCGAGCTGCACGGCCCCGAGCATCTCGCCGAGGAAGACGAGCGCCAGCAGCGGGGCCGCCCGGTTGAAGACGTTCGTCGATGCCGAGAAATCCTCGTCGAGAAGCGGGAGGCCCGCCTCCCGGAAGCGCCGGCGACAGGAATCGATCCGCGCCTGGCGGTCGTTGGGGTGATCAGTCGCGGTCCCGGATTCGCTCACAGGGGCATTCCACCCGCCGCGCCGGACGGTCGAGAGCGGATCGCGCCTATGCTGCGCCGCCGTGTCAGTCCTCGAACCACCGCAGAGATTCATCGGTCGTCTCGACCGGGCGCTGCTGATCGGGCTTCGCACCCGCGGGCACACGAAGCCGGCTGAGCGCCTCGCCCAGGGCCTTGGGACCTTCGGGGAGTACGGCTCCGGCTGGGCGGCGCTGGGGCTGGGCGGCGCTGCCCTCGCGCCCGCTCGGCGCAACCGCTTCCTCGTCGCTGCGACGGCCGCGCCCGTCGCAGTCGGCCTGAACTACCTGCTCAAGGTGGTCGTGGGGCGAGCCCGCCCGGTGGTCGAGGGTCACCCACCGCTCGGGCCGGCCCCGAACAAGCTCTCCTTTCCCTCCGCACACTCCACCTCCGCGATGACCGCCGCGACCGTCCTCGGCCGGGTCTCCCCGCGAGCGCGCACCCCGCTCCTCGCCCTCGCAGCCATGATCTGCCTCGGGCGCCCCTACCTCGGGATGCACTACCCGAGCGACGTTCTCGCCGGCGCCGCTCTCGGCTACGGGCTCGGGCGGCTCTACCCGTTGCCGCCGGAGGTGATTGCGTGAAGGTCGGCATCGTCGGCATGCCCAACGCGGGTAAATCGACCCTCTTCAACGCGCTCACCCAGGCCGGCGCCGAGGCGGCCGGATACCCGTTCACGACGATCGAGCCGAACGTGGCGATCGCCCCCGTCCCCGACGAGCGCCTCGACGCGATCGCGGCCACCGTCGAGGCGACTCCGATCGTCCACGAGTCGCTCGAGGTCCACGACATCGCCGGGCTCGTCCGCGGCGCCAGCGCCGGCGAGGGCCTCGGCAACCAGTTCCTCGCCTCGATCCGCGAGACCGACGCGATCTGCCACGTCGTCCGCGCCCACTCCGATTCCGGAGTCCCCCACCCCGACGGCAAGGTCGACCCGCTCGCCGACGCCGAGATGGTCGAGGCCGAGTTGATGCTCGCCGACCTCGAGACTGCGACCCGGCGGCTCGACCGGGTCAGCAAGCAGGCCAAGACGCTCGACAAGGACGCGATCGCCGAGCGTGACTGGCTGATCGACGTCGTCGCCGCCCTCGAACGCGGCGAGCCGGTGCGGTCGGTCCCCGTCCCCGACACCGTCTTCCCGGCCGGGCCGCAGCAGCTTCAGGCGCTCACCTCAAAGCCGGTGCTCTACATCGCCAACGTCGACGAGGGCGAGGATCAACCCCCCGCCGACCTGGTCGAGCATGCGCGCAAGAGCGGCGATCAGGCGATCGCGCTGAGCGCCAAGATCGAGGCCGAGCTGGTCGAGCTGGACGACGAGGAGGCCGAGTTGATGCGCGCCGAGCTCGGCGTCGCCGAGTCAGGCCTCGGTCGCATGGTCCGGGCCGCCCACTCCCTGCTCGAGCTGATCAGCTTCTTCACCGCCGGCCCCGGCGTCGAGGCACGCGCCTGGAGCCTCCGCCGCGGACAGACCGCATGGCACGCCGCGGGGAAGATCCACACCGACATCCAGGACGGCTTCGTCAAGGCCGAGGTGATCTCCTGGAAGGACCTGGTCGAATACGGCAGCTATTCCGCCGCCCGCGACAAGGGTCTGCTCCGGATCGAGGGTCGCGACTACGTAATGCAAGACGGCGACGTACTGACCGTCAAGCACACCTGACGGCCTGAGAGTCCGCGGCTCGGCGTCTCCCGGTCGGCCAAACAGGCCGCGTCGCCGACCTCTTCCTTGAGTCCGCGGCTCTCAGCCTCGTCAGGAAGTTCACAGGTCCAGGAGTGGCGCGGCCTCGTTGCTCACCGTGATGTGAATCGCCTCGGGCTCGACGGCGTAGTCGATGACGTCGAGGGCGCGGAGGCGATCGAGCATGAACTGAAAGGCCTCCGCCTGACGATCGCTGGAGTAGTCGCGGAGGACGTCGAAGGAGTAACCGGTGGTGTGGAGGGAGTAGGCGCTGGTGGCCTCGTTGTTGATCCCGACCAGTTCGTCCTGATACTGCTGGTCGCGGTCGGCGCTGGTCACGGTGAGCTCGCCCTTGCCGCCGTTGATCTCGCGGACCCGTGAGGCCATGTAGATCAGGGTCGCGAGGGCCTCGGGGCGCAGGGCCCGGTAGAGAGAGCTTTCGACCCCGAGCTTGGGGGCTAGCTCTCCCATCTCGCTGTCGATCGCATAGCCGAACTCGGTGCCGTCGGGGATCGGCAACAGCTCCTCTTCCTCGATCGCCCTCTCGATCTCGCCGGGATCGGCGAAGACCCGGGTCTCGTCCTCGGGATGGAAGACCTCCTCCTGCGTCGCCTTCGCCCCGTGAAGCTTCGCCAGCCGCTTCAGCTCGGCCCCGTCGGAGCGGTAGAGGTCCATGATCCGCTCGGCGGCCAGCACCCGCCAAAGATACGTGGAGCTGTCGTCGCCGAGCGACGCGAGCAGGTCCCATGCGGCGGCGTTCCGCAGCGGCGAGGAGTCGAAGAACAGCCGCGTGTAGTTGAGGTCGTCGGATCGGCGTCGTCTCCTCGTAATCCGCCATCGCGTTCTCGAGATTGCCGATTCCCATGTGGTAGCTGACGGTCGCCAGGTCGGTCCGGCCGAACCGCTCCTCGGCGATCTCGAGGTACGTGCCCATCCCGTCGAGGGCCTTGACCGGGTCGAAGCGCTCGTCGACCCTCGCCCGCTCGGCGCGCAAAGCCGCCTCCTGCTTCGGCAGCTTGCGAAGTTGCAGGAGAGCACGCGAGCGCTGCTTGGGGTTGCCGCTGGCAGCATCTCTCGTGGCCTTCGCGATCTCCGCCTCGACCTCGTAGACCCGTTTCGTCAATGCGCGGCTGCGGCGCAGGTCGACCCTCATGCCGAGCAGGTCGGGGCCCGTCTCGGCGACGATCTGGGCGAGGCCGCTGGCGACCTCGGGGTCATCGCCGGCGATGACCTCGGGCCGGCCGGCGCTCTCGAGCAGCACCATCGCCTCCATCAGGTCGGGGTCGATGCCGTGCGCTGCCGCCGCCTTCTCGATCTCGTCGCGCCAGCGAGCGGTCCGCCGGGCGCTCGCGACGATCCCGCCCGGGCTCTTCTCGTAGAGCACGTGGGAGTAGCCGAGCTCCGCTCGTCGCTCGAAATCTCCGGCCCGCTCGTCGGTGTAGCTGAATGGGTCGTCGGCGCCGCCGTCCCGGGCCACCTCCGAGATCCGTTCGGAGTCGAACCCGCTCCCGCCGATCACCCCCGTGAGCAGAAGGATCCCGGCGATCAGCGCGATCGCCGCGATGACCACGCCGGCCACCGTCGCCGGGCCCGGCCCGCGCGTCCGCCCCGGCTTCCGGATCGAGTTCCCGCCGCGACATGACCTCAGCTTGACAGCCTCGGTGTTCGACATCGTCACACAACGCGCTGCTCCGGCGAATACGCTTCCGCCGCAGTGCGCACAGAGGCCCGCTTTCCCTCGATCCCCGCCACGGACGGCCATTACGAGAGCTTCTATCTGAAGGCGGCGGCTCCCGAGGGCGGTCGGGCGGTGTGGATTCGCCACACCGTTCACAAGCGTCCGAACGAGGAGTTCACGGGCGCGGTCTGGATGACCTACTTCGACGTCGAGCGGGAGCGACCGCTGGCGGCCAAGCGGCCAGGTCGACGCCGATCAGCTCAGCACTCCCCGCGACTCCTACATCCGCGTCGGCGAATCGGAGATCGCCCCGGGACGGATGCAGGGAATCGTCAACGGCGGTGGTTGCGAGGCGAGCTGGAGTCTCCGGTTCAAGGATCACGGCGAGGCCCTGCGCCACTTCTCCCGAAGTGGATGTACACGGCGCGACTCCCCCGGACGAAGCTGCTGAGCCCGCACCCGAACGTGACCTTCGACGGCATCCTCGAGGTCGACGGCGAGCGCATCGCCGATCGAACAGTGGCCCGGCATGGTCGGCCACAACTGGGGCGCCGAACACGCCGAGAGCTGGGTCTGGATCCACGGCGCGACGATCGACGACGACGGGACCCGCGGCTACGTCGACATGGCCGCCGGCCGTGTCCGCCTCGGTCCGCTCGTGACCCCTTGGGTTCTCAACGGCCAGATCCTGCACGGCGGAGAGGAGATGCGGGTCGGCGGGTTCGGCAAGGTCCGGCGGACGAAGCTGACCGCCGAGCCCACCGGTTGCGAGCTTCACCGCGCCCGGGGACGGCTTCGTCGCCCGCGGGAGGGTTGCCGCCTCCGCCGACCGATTCGTCGGCTGGGTCTACGCCGATCCGCTCGGCCCAGATCACCATGCGCTCCACTGTTCGATCGCCGACCTCGACCTGACGATCGAGCGGCCGGGCCGGGCGGCGGAGCGGATCCAGGTCGATGAGGCCGCCACCTACGAGCTCGGCACCCGCCGCACCGATCACGGGATCCCGATCCAGCCGTTCCCGGACGGCTAATGTGTTCGCACGGGTAGAACACGACTGCGAACGGAGAGATTTCAATGAGCGGCGCGACGGAGCAATCGGTGGTCGAAGGGGTCGAGAAACGGCTGCTGATCGGCGGTGAGTGGCGTGACGCGACCGGCGGGGGCACGTTCGAGGTCGACGACCCATCGACCGGCGAGAAGCTCTGCGAGATCGCCGACGCAACATCCGAGGACGCCGTCGCGGCGATGAACGCGGCCGCGGGGGCGCAGGCCGAGTGGGCCGCGACGCCGCCCAACACGCGCTCGGAGATTCTTCAGTCCGCGTTCGAGCTGATGGGCGAGCGCAGCGAGGAGCTGGCGCTCCTGATGACTCTCGAGATGGGCAAGTCGGTGGCCGAGTCGAAGGGGGAAATCACCTACGCCGGCGAGTTCTTCCGCTGGAACGCGGGCGAGGCCCTGCGCACGGTCGGCGACTACAAGATGGCCGGCAACGGCGCCAGCCGGGTCCTCGTCATGCGCCAGCCCGTCGGCCCCTGCTACTTCATCACCCCGTGGAACTTCCCGACCGCGATGGGCACCCGGAAGATCGGACCGGCGATTGCCGCCGGTTGCACGATGGTGATCAAGCCGGCCCAGAACACGCCGCTGTCGATGCTTGCGCTCGCTTCGCTGCTGCAGGAATGCGGGCTGCCGGACGGCGTCCTCAACGTGATCACGAGTACCGCCTCGGGCGCCGTCTCGAAGCCGATCATCTCCGACCCGCGCCTTCGCAAGCTCAGCTTCACCGGATCCACGGAGGTCGGGAAGATGCTGATCGAGCAGGCGGCCGAGAACGTCCTCAAGGTCTCGATGGAACTCGGCGGCAACGCGCCGTTCCTCGTCTTCGCCGACGCCGACCTCGACGCCGCGGTCGAGGGGGCGATGGTCGCCAAGATGCGCAACGTCGGCGAGGCCTGCACCTCGGCCAACCGCTTCCACGTCCATGAGTCGGTCGCCGAGGAGTTCGCCGAGAAGCTGGCGGCGCGAATGGGCGCGCTCAAGGTCGGCCGCGGAACCGAGGAGGGGACGGACGTCGGCCCGCTGATCGACGACGACCAGCGCGACAAGGTCGCCGAACTGGTCGACGACGCCGTCGGCAAGGGCGCCAGGGCCCTCGTGGGCGGTAAGCGCGTCGACGGCGCCGGCTCCTTCTACGAGCCCACCGTCCTGACCGGGATCGCCGACGACGCCCGCCTGCTCACCGAGGAGATCTTCGGCCCGGTGGCCCCGATCGCCACGTTCAATACCGACGCGGAAGCGATCGCGGCCGCCAACGACACCGAGTACGGCCTCGTCTCCTATGTCTTCACCAGCGACGTGAAGCGGGCGCTACGCGTCTGCGAGGCGCTGGAGACCGGGATGATCGGCCTCAACCAGGGCCTCGTCTCCAACGCCGGCGCGCCGTTCGGCGGGGTCAAGGCCTCCGGCAACGGCCGCGAGGGCGGCACAGAGGGGATCCTCGAGTACCTGGAAACCAAGTACGTGGCAATAAACCTCTAGCCGGGCGATGGCTGCCGAACGGCCCGAGCTGTCCGTGAGTTCAGGCGTCGAGCTCCGCGAATGGCTGGCCGCCAACCACGACAGCTCGGACGGGGTCTGGCTGGTCGTCTACAGGAAGAACACCAGCGGGCCGTACGTCGGCTGGGGGGGGATCGTCGACGAGCTACTCGCCTACGGCTGGATCGACAGCGTCCAGCATCGATTCGACGACGAGCGTTCGAAGCTCCAGATCACTCCGCGCAAGGCGAAGAGCAACTGGTCCAAGCGGAACAAGGACCGGGTCGAGCAGCTGATCGCCGAGGGCCGGATGGCGCCCCCCGGCCTGGCGATGATCGAGCTCGCGAAGGAGACCGGCACCTGGTCGGCGCTGGACGCCGTCGAGCGCCTCGAGGAACCCGACGACCTCCGCGTCGCGCTCGACGCCGAGCCGGATGCCCGCAGGCACTGGGACGAGTTCCCACCCTCCACCCGCCGGGCGATCCTCGAGTGGATCACCACGGCGAAACGGGAGGCGACCCGCGCGGGGCGGGTCGCCGAGACCGTCGAGCTGGCCGCCGAGAACCTCCGGGTCAGCGACTGGCCCCGGCCCAAGGCCAGCGGTAAGCGAAAGCCGGGCTGACGGGCGGCTGATCGCCGCTGGTCAGCGATCCAGCAACGAGCCGAGCAAGCCACCCGAGTTCAGTGGCGGAAAACCATTGATATCCAGTGGAAACCCGCCACTCAACCGCCTCAGGAGCACGCCTCCGGCTCAGCGGCCCAAGAGGGTTCCAAGCAAGCCGCCCGAGCGGCGCTGCTCGAGGTAGCACTGGTGGTATTCCTCGGCCATCCAGAACCCGGTTGCCGGTTCGATCGACGTGGCCACCGGATCGCGAAACTGCTCCTGCTGGGAGGCCTTCGAGGCCTCCGCCGCAACGACCTGCTCGGGGGTGTGGGTGAAGATCACGGTCCGATACTGATCGCCGACGTCAGGGCCCTGGCGGTTCACCTGCGTAGGGTCGTGCATCGCCCAGAACCGGTCGAGGAGCTCCTCGTAGGTGACCCTGTCGGGGTCGTAGGTGACGCGCGTGACCTCGGCGTGTCCGGTGCTGCCGCTGCAGACCTGCTCGTAGGTCGGGTGATCGACGTGACCGCCCTCGTACCCAACCGCCGTGTCGACGACGCCGGGGACCTCGCGGAAGATCGCCTCCGGCTTCCAGAAGCATCCGGCTCCGAAGGTGGCGACCTCCGTGCGCTCCGGGGTCTCAGCGCCCGGGACTGCAGTGCCGTTCGGGCTGTTCGAACTCTGGCTCTCGCTCATCTCCGCCTCCTTGAAATAGGGTTGCGACGATGATGACAGGGCGTCCGATTCGGCCTGGACGGGCTCAAGTCCATGCGGGTCGGTGGCGATAGGTCAACGGAGCCCATGTATCTGATCGACTTCGTCAACCACGTCCGCCAGGCCCAGAGCTACGAGGGACTCGACCAGCTACCTCCCCCCGGAGCCGACGGCAGTACGCCGCTCGAGTTGGCGATGGGATGCCGGCTCGAGCCGGGCGTGATGCGACTCTCGAGCCCGCAGGCCGCCGCAGCCGTGGCCGACGCGACCGGGCTTTCGGTCGGCTCAGACCGGATCACGATCTCCCTCCCCCGCGCCCTGGCTCCGCATGCCGAGGCAGTCGCCGCCGCGCGCAGTGCCCACGATCATCCCCCGCTCGGCACGCGCGGCGGAATCGCTGTCCGCTGAGCGCGGTCCGTCTATCGTCCCGAGACGACGGGGGTCACCTCGAGAGGGAGCGGGTTGTGAGCGGAAGATCCCTATGGCGGGCGATCGCGACGTCGGCGATCTGCGCATCCGGGTTTACGGCAATGGCAGGGCCGGCTGCGGCGGCAACGGGCGTGCCGGGGCGCGAGGCCGATCCGATCGTCCTCACCGGTTCCGACACCCCCGCTCTGCTCGGAGCACCGCCGAACTCGGTCGTCGCCTTCAGCTTCGACAACGGCTGGAACCAGATCCCGGTCCAGGTCGACGAGCGCGCGGTCGTCGACTACGGGCTGGTCAGACAGATCGGCTCGGGGTTCCAACACGAGGCATATGCCGACCCGGGGACCTTCGCCGGAGCGGACCCCGACCCCACGGTGGACGACGGCGACGAGATCGCGTTCATGGCCAGGGACGCAGGGGCGCCGGCCGACACCGTCGCCAGTCCCGCCGGGGTCGACTCCGCCACGCGCACCGCGGTCTCGGTCGCAGACCCACTCGACCCGGGCGCCGAGTACGCCGTCTACCTCTTCGCGACGACCTCCGGACTCGACCCGTCGGCCGGCCGCTCCTACGTCGATTACGACTTCTCCCTGAACTCCGGCGACTACAGGACGACCTACGACTTCAACGGGGTTCCGGACGTCGAGGCCGATGCCCCGCCCGCCAACCCCGAGGACTCGACGGTGACCACATCCGCCTACACCCAACACCTGCTCTCCCGCTGGATCACCGATGGCATGACGCTGCGGACCGGCACGGCCCCGAGCGCCGACATCCTCGACGGCGACAAGGCCCAGGTCGGGCGCGGCTGCGGCCGCAGCGAGCTCACCTTCAGCCGCGGCGGCGGCGGGTTCATCGCCAACAAGTCAGGGCCGATCAGGGCGATCCGCTCCCAGATCGGCGCCAACAGCGGCACCTACACCCAGCGCGACGACATCTTCTACGAGCGTCGCCAGGACACGTTCACCTACCTGCGCGTTCATGCCGGGATCGCGCAGATCTCCCAGTTCCGCGACTACTCGGCGGCCGCGAGCGGGATGAGCTACCGCAACTCCGCCTACCCGGCCGGAGTCACGATCGACGGCGTTCCCGACCCCGGGATCCCGGTACCGATCGGCGCGAGCGACCTGCAGCCGACGACCGAGTGGGAGCAGGTCGCCGGCTCCGCCGGGTCCCTGACGACCGTCACCCGGGTCGACACCAACCTCCCCGGCTACACGTCCGGCTCCTTCTATCGCGACCAGGGTGGCTCGCCGACCTTCGGCCAGTGCGGCGGCTACGCCGATTACCAGTCCTACGGAACCAGCGGCTCCGAGTTCAAGAGCTCGAACATGGCGAACTCCGACCCGACCCTCGGCCCCGCCTACAACCTGACCGCCACCCGCAGCACCTTCTTCGACGAGCCGAACGCGGACGCCGCCGATGCCGCGGGCCGCTCCGAGCAGGTCGACGCGCCGCTGGAGACGGCGGTCGAGGCCGAGCGGGAGCCCGAGGCCCCGGTCCTGAGGCTGACCGTCGAGGGCCCGCGAAAGGCCGTCAAGCCGGGCGGGTCCGCCCGATTCGAGGTCAAGGTCGCCAACGACGGCGGCCCTGCGGCCAACGTCGAGATCTGCCCAAAGGGCCCGAAGCGCCTGGTCGACGTCGGCGACTGCAAGGGCTCGCGGACGATCGTGCACCGGAAGATCCTCCGGTCGTTCCGGGTAAGGGTCAGCGGCAAGGCGAAGCGCCCGATCAAGATCCGCTTCAAGGCCACCGCCGACGGTGCCAAGGCCACAATGATTTCGGCGAAGATTCAAATCAAGCGCTGAAAAGACTCATCACCGTGCGCGACTTGGCACGGAGAGCGCACCACTCGTGACGGATCCATCGCGATGCTTGGGCGATGGAAGGCGGCTGGCGGAAAAGCACTGAGATCCGCCAGTGAGCGCGACCGGTGAGGAGGGCCCAAAATACCTCGCTCCACCTTTACCGCGCGATCATCGGCTGATTGCCTCTCTAGCTCACTCCCCCGTCCCCACAACTCTGGGCGACGCGCCGCGAGGCGGTACACCATGCGGGCCTCTGCCTCTCCGCCGCTTACACACCCCAAATACCCCCCCTCTGAGCCCCGGGGGCCCCCAGGACGCCCGGGGAACGGGAGGAATCCGCCACTCAACCCTTGAGGCGGCCGTGTGGACGGCGAGCCTGAGAGCCCGCAGATCGAGGACGCAGGAGGCGATGCGGCCACCAGGCCGTGAGCCGACGAGGATGCGGAGCTGCGGGCTCTCAGGCCGCCGTCAGCCGTGTGGGTGGGCCATGCCGATGAAGTCGAGGGCTTCGTCGAGGGTGGCCTCGTCGACACCCTTTTCGATCGCGACCTCACGGACGGTGCGTCCCGATGACGCAGCCTCCTTGACGATCTCGGCAGCGCTGTCGTAGCCGATGTGCGGGTTGAGCGCCGTCGCGACCTGGAGGGTCGACTCGGCGTGGTGTTGGAGCTGCTCCTCGTTGGCCTCGATCCCGGCCACGCACTTGGTGTCGAGTAGGCGGGAGGCCGAGGCGAGCAGCTTGATCGAATCGAGCAGGTTGCGGGCGATCAGCGGCACCCGCACGTTCAGCTCGAACTGACCCTGAGCGCCGCCGAGGGTGATGGCCGTGTCGTTGCCGATCACCTGATCGCCGACCTGGATCACGACCTCGGGGATCACGGGGTTGACCTTGCCGGGCATGATCGAGGAGCCCTTCTGGAGCTCCGGAAGGCGGATCTCCGCGAGTCCTGCGCGGGGCCCCGAGCCCATCAGCGCGAGGTCGTTGCCGATCTTGATCAGCGAGACCGCCATCACCTTGAGCGATCCGGAGAGCTCGACGAGCGAGTCGCGGTTGGCCTGCGCCTCGAAGCGGTCGACCGGGGCGGAGATCGCAAGGCCCGTCGAGCGGGCGATCTTCTCGCGCACGCCGTCGGCGAACTCGGGATGGGTGTTGATGCCGGTGCCGGTCGCGGTGCCGCCGAGCGGGATCTGCCCGACCCGGGGGAGCGTGCCGCGGATCCGCTCCGCTCCGAGGCGGATCTGGGATGCGAACCCGGCGAACTCCTGGCCGAGCGTCACCGGCACGGCGTCCATCAGGTGGGTGCGGCCCGACTTGACGTGATCGGCGAAATCGGCGGCCCTTCGATCCAGGGTCGCCGCGAGCGCGTCGATCGCGGGCAGGAGGTCGTGAGTGGTCTGGTCGAGCGCCGCCAGGTGGACGGCCGAGGGGAAGACGTCGTTGGACGACTGGCCCATGTTGACGTGGTCGTTGGGGTGAGCGCCGTCGCCGGCGAGGTTGGCGATCACCTCGTTGGCGTTCATGTTGGAGGAGGTGCCGGAGCCGGTCTGGAAGACGTCGACGGGGAACTGGTCGTCGTGGTCGCCGGCGGCGACGGCGTCGCCGGCGGCGGCGATGCGGTCGGCGTGGTCGGCGTCGAGGAGTCCGAGCTCGGCGTTGGTGCGGGCGGCCTCGGCCTTGATCCGGCCGAGCCAGTGAACCACGGGCGCGGGGATCGGATGACCGGAGACCGGGAAGTTCGCCACCGCCTTCTCGGTCTCACCGCCCCAGAGCTGTTCTCCGCTGCGGTTCTCCTGCTTCGATTCCTCGCTCACTTCAAGTTCTCCGTTCAATCGCTCTCGGGGTGCAGGGCAAGAGGCTAGCTGGCACCTAGAATCGACCGCTCCCATGACCCGCTACTCCCCGGTCGACCCCAAGCAGTCCTTTCCCACTCTCGAGGAGGGCGTACTCGAGCGCTGGCGCGAGGGAGACACGTTCCGCCGCCAGCTCAGCGAGCGCGAGGGGCAACCGCTCTGGAGCTTCTACGAGGGTCCGCCGACCGCGAACGGCAAGCCCGGCTCCCACCACGTCCTCTCCCGCGTCTTCAAGGACGTCTACCCCCGCTACAAGGCGATGTGCGGCTACTACGTTCCCCGCAAGGGCGGTTGGGACTGCCACGGCCTGCCGGTCGAGCTCGAGATCGAGAAGGCGTTGGGGATCACCTCGAAGGAGGAGATCGAGGCGTTCGGGATCGCCGAGTTCAACGAGCGGTGCCGCGAGTCGGTCTTCGCCTACGTCGAGGACTGGAACCGGATGGTCGAGCGGATCGGCCACTGGATCGACCTCGACGACCCCTACATCACGATGGACACTGACTACATCGAGTCGGTCTGGTGGTCGCTGAAGCAGAACTGGGAGAGGGACCGGCTCTACCAGGGCCACAAGGTCGTCCCCTACTGCCCGCGCTGCGGGACAGCGCTGAGCTCACACGAGGTCGCACTCGGCTACAAGGACGTCGTCGACCCCTCGGCCTACGTGAGACTGCCGATCACCGACCCCTCCGGACCGCTGGAGCCGGGGGACAACCTGCTCGTCTGGACGACCACCCCATGGACCCTGATCGCCCACGCCGCGGTGGCCGTCGGTCCGGAGGTCCGGTACGTCCGGGCCGCCAGCGCGGACGGCAGCGAGGTCCTCGTCGTCGCCACCGCCCTCGCCGACCGGGTGCTCGGCGAGGACCACGAGACGCTCGCGACCTTCGCCGGCTCGGAGCTCGAGGGAGTCCGTTACGAGGCGCCCTTCGACTACATCCCCGGCCAGGACTTCGGCCCGCTCGGACACTCGGTCCTGCTCGGCGACTTCGTCACGACCGAGGACGGCACCGGCCTCGTCCACACGGCGCTGGCGTTCGGAGAGGACGACTACCGGCTCGGTGAGAAGTACGGGATGACGCTGCAGAACCCGGTTCGGCTCGACGGCACCTACGACGAGCGCGTCCCCGGCTTCCAGGGCAAGCTCGTCCGCGACCACAACCCTGAGATCGTCGCTGCGCTCGCCGCGTCCGGGAGGCTCTTCAAGGAGGTGCCCTACGAGCACGCCTATCCGCACTGCTGGCGATGCGACACCCCGCTGATCTACTACGCCAAGTCGTCCTGGTACCTGCGCACCTCCGAGGTCCGCGACCGGATGCTCGCCGAGAACGAGCGGATCGGCTGGCATCCCGAGCACATCAAACACGGGCGGTTCGGCAAGTGGCTGGAGGGCAACGTCGACTGGGCGCTCTCCCGGGAGCGCTACTGGGGCACCCCGCTGCCGATCTGGTCCTGCACCGCCGAGGGCTGCGACGAGCGCTGCTGCGTCGGGTCGATCGCCGAGCTGACCGAGCGCGGTGGGGAACCACCGAGGCGAGCGGTCGACGGCGGCGAGGAGATCGACCTGCATCGGCCCTACATCGACGACGTAGTGCTCACGTGCCAGTCCTGCGGCGGCGAGATGCGACGCGTCCCCGAGGTGATCGACACCTGGTACGACAGCGGCGCGATGCCGTTCGCGCAGCTCCACTACCCGTTCGAGAACGAGGAGGAGTTCGGCCGCCGCTTCCCGGCCGACTTCATCTGTGAGGCAATCGACCAGACCCGCGGCTGGTTCTACTCCCAGCTGGCCGAATCGGTGCTGCTGTTCGACGAGACCGACTACCTGAACTGCGTCTGCCTCGGATTGATTCTCGACCCCGAGGGCCGGAAGATGAGCAAGCGGACCGGCAACCTCGTCGATCCCCACGAGGTGATCGACGCCCACGGCGCCGACGCGTTCCGCTGGTACTACCTCGCCTCCCAGCAGCCCTGGGCCGGCTATCGCTTCAGCGCCGAGACGGTCGGGGAATCCGTCCGCCAGTTCCTGCTCACCCTCTGGAACACCTACTCCTTCTACGTCCTCTACGCGAACGCCGAGGGGGTGGCGGTGGGAGCCGAGGACGCCCCGGTACCCGCCGGTACCGACGGGTATCTGGCCCCGGGAGGCTCCCCCGAGGCCCTCGACCGCTGGGCCGTCTCCCGCCTGCAGGCCACGATCGAGATCGTCCGCGAGCGGCTCGACGACTTCGACTCGACCACCGCCGGCAAGGCGATCGCCGCCTACGTCGACGATCTCTCCAACTGGTACGTGCGGGTCGGTAGGCGCCGCTTCTGGAGCGGGGACGAGGCGGCGTTCGGGACGCTCCGCCACTGCCTGGCCGAGACGGCGAAGCTGCTCGCACCCTTCATTCCCTTCACCGCCGACGCGATCTGGCTCAACCTCGAGCACGGCGAGGGCGCTGGGGTTGAGCAGTCTGTGCATCTCGCCGACTACCCCGAGGCCGACCGCACCCTCCGCGACCTCGATCTCGAAGCGGGCATGGATGCGGCCCGCCGGGCGGTCGAGCTCGGACGCGCTGCCCGTGCCCAGGCGAAGGCGAAGATGCGCCAGCCGCTGGCCAAGGCGGTCATCGTCGCCACCGAGGCGGAGCGGCAGACGATCGAGGGTCTCGGCGACGTCGTCCGCGCCGAGCTCAACGTGCGGGATCTGGAGTTCGTCACCGAGGAGGGCGAGCTGGCGAGCTGGGCGGTCAGGGCGAACTTCCGCGCGCTCGGCCCGCGCTTCGGCAAGGACATGCCGCAGGCGAAGGTCGCGATCGAGGCGCTCGACGCCGATCACGTCCGGAGCACCATCGAGGCGGGCGGACAGGTCGGGATCAGCGTCGACGGACGCGAGCACACCCTCGGCCCCGATGAGCTCAGCTTCGCCATGCAGCCGCTCGACGGCTACCAGGTCGAATCGGAGGCCGGGCGCGCGGTCGCCCTGGCGCTCGAGCTCGACGACGACCTGATCCGCGAGGGCCTGGCCCGCGAGGTCGTTCGCGCCGTCCAGAACGCCCGCAAGGAGACGGGCCTCGAGATCACGGACCGGATCGAGCTGGCTCTCGGCGGCGACGCCGAGCTCCTCGACGCCGCGCGGGCCCACGAGGACTACGTCACCGGCGAGACTCTGGCGACGACCGTCAGCTACGAGACCGACCCCTTCGGGATCGAGGTCACCGTCGATGGTCGCGAGCTCGTGATCGCCGTCCGCCGCGCCGGCTGAGCGCGGGGATCACTCCGGGGGCCAAGCCGCCTCCGGCCAGAGCGCCTCGTGCAGGCGCCCCAGCAGCTCCTTCAGCGCGTCGAAGTCCCGGGTGCCGAGCAGCTCCGCCCAGTCCCGCTCGATCTGCGCGACGATCTCCCGCCCCGCTTGCTGCGCACGCAGCCCGCGCTCGGTGAAGCAGACGAGCTTGGCGCGGCCGTCCTCAGGATCCGGGACCCGCTCGACGTAGCCGAGGCGCTCGAGGTCGTTGACCAGATAAACGATCGTCGGCTTGCTCACTTGCGCCAGCTGCGCCAGCTCGGTCACGCGGGAGCCGCGGTCGGAGATGAGCTGTCCGATCGATCCGTGAGCGGGCCGGAAGTCAGCGAATCCCCGGGCCGCGAGACCCTCGCTCACGAGCTCGTTGAGGGTGAGGGCGGGATCGCGGAGCAGGGGGCCGAGGTGGTTCGTGCCCGGCCAGCGGCGGCGGGGTCGGGATCGGTTCGGAAGCGACGGCACTTGACAACTCCGCAAGTTTCGTTAGATGATCTACCTAATTCGTTAGGTGCTCTAACAATAGGAGGCAGCGATGCGGAACGGCGATGTCGTCTGGAACCCGCTGACCGGCGAGAAGGCCATGATCGTCGAGTCCGCCGAGGAGAGCGGTGGTGCGCGGATGGTCGCGGACTTCGCGGTCGAGGAGGGCGGTTTCGTCCCCGGAGGCGAGCACGTCCACGATCACTGCGCCGAGCACTTCGAGGTCACCTCCGGGCAGATCGCCTTCGTCCGCGACGGCGAGGAACTCACAGTGGGAGCGGGCGAGGAGCTGACCATCACACCGGGGACGTGGCACCGCTGGTGGAACGCCGGCGACGCCGAGGTGCGGATTCGCGTCCGGGTCGAGCCGGCGCTGAATTTCGAGGAAGCCATCCTCGTGTTCTGGGGCCTCTGCGCCGACGGGCACACCAACGCCGAAGGGACTCCCTCGCCGCTGCCGGGTGCGCTGGTCGCCACCCGCTATCGCGCGGAGCTCCGCTACCGCCGGCCGCCGGATGCCGTTCAGAGGCTGCTGTTTCCGCCGCTCGCAGGGCTGGCGCATCGCCGGGGTGTGCAGCGGACGATCGACCGCTACCTCGACCTCGAGACCCATCCCTCCGCCGAGGCCGGCCTCGGGCGGCTCCCCGAGCGCGTGATGCGGCGACCCGGCGGAACGGGCTGACCCCGGCGTCGCAAGGCAGGTGCCGGGCCTGCGCATAGGCTTCGGAACGTGGAGATCGGCAGCGACACCAAGGCGGCCATCCTCGCCGCCGGCCTGATCTTCCTCTGGGCGCTGCTGCTCGGCGTCTGGAAGTACCGCCAGATGGCGGCGTCGGAGGACGCCCTCGCACATCCCTACGTCGACATCGCACACCGGGCGGCGCTGCTCTACAGCTTCGCGACGCTCCTGCTTGCGGTGTTCGTCGAGCTCAGCGGCTTCTCCACGGCCGTCAACCTGATCGCCGCGTTCGTGCCGGTCTTCTTCTTCGTCGGGGCGATCGCCGTCTACTCGATCCACGGCATGCGCCGCGACACCGACAACCAGTTCCGCGACCCCGTCCCCGGCACCCACGCCTTCATGTGGGCGCTGATGGTCGGGGAGATCGGCGGGGTCGCGGTCCTGATCGCCGGCTTCGTCGACGCTCAGATAGTGACCTGACGCAGTGACCTGACGCGATCAGGCCAGGGCTGGCTCGATCTCCGCTTCGAGACGCTTCTTCGGCATCGCGCCGACGATGGTCTTGGCGGGCTGGCCGCCCTTGAAGACGATCATCGTCGGGATCGACATGACCTGGTACTTGCCGGCCGTCTCCTGGTTCTCGTCGATGTTGATCGAGACGATCTTGACGTCGTCGCGCTCGCCCGACATCTCCTCAAGGATCGGGTGGACGACGCGGCAGGGGCCGCACCAGGGGGCCCAGAAGTCGACGAGGACCGGTTCGGTCGAATCGAGCACTTCGGCCTGAAAGTTGTTGTCGGTTACCTGGGGGAGGTTCGCCATTTGAACTCCTCGTTTGGGGGGCTGTGGGGTGTGGACAGACCTTACTACACAAAATGAAGTATTGGAAGGGCACTAGGTCCAGCGGCTGCCCCGCAATCGCATGATCGGCACTCTCCAAGCGGCTTCCGCGACGATGGCGCGGCTCATCTTGGACTCCCCGACCCGGCGGTCGCTGAAGATGATCGGGACCTCGACGACGTGGAATCCTGCCTGGACGGCACGGTAGGTGGTCTCGATCTGGAAGGCGTATCCGAGGGCGCTCACGGTCTCGAGGCGGATCCCCTCCAAGACCTCTCGGCGGTAGCACTTGAACCCGCCGGTCAGGTCCTGGATCTCGAGCCCGAGCCAGGTCCGTGCGTAAGTGCTTCCCCAGCGTGAGATCGCCTTGCGACGTTTGCCCCAGTCGCCGATGCCGCCTCCCTCGACGTAGCGCGATCCGAGCGCCAGGTCGGCGCCGCCGCCGTCCATCGTCGCCGCGATCAGGCGCGGTACGTCGGCCGGATCGTGGGAGAAGTCGGCATCCATCTGCACGATCCGTTCGGCGCCGGCGGCGAGGGCCCGTCCGAAACCGGCGACGTAGGCCGGCCCGAGCCCCCGCTTTTCGTCGCGGTGGAGGACGTCGATCCTGGGGTCCTCCGCAGCCAGGCGATCGGCAATCTCCCCGGTGCCGTCGGGGGAGGCGTCGTCGACGACGAGGATGCCGGTCTCGCCCGGCGCCGCCTCGAGTACGGCGCCGACCATCGACTCGAGGTTCTCGGCCTCGTTGAAGGTCGGCAGGACGACCCTGATCGGCAGGAGGTTGGGCATTGCGAAGCTGACCCTAGATAACCAACCGCGCGAAGCGGAGGCCCCCCACCCAATGACAACCTGATGCCCTTGCCGAGCGACAACACCGCGCAGGCCGAGCAGGGCGGACGCGAAGCGGAGCATCTGCTCGGAGTTATCCCAGGCAACGAGGGAAGGACTTGACTCCCACCACACCGCTCACCCGCCTGCCGAGCGACGTTTCGGGTTCAGTGGTGGATTCCCACTGACATCCGACGAAAATCCGCCAACGAACTTCACGCCAGGCCGCCCGACGGGACCAGACGCGAAGCGGAGCATCTGCTCGGAGTTATCTTTGAGCGATGCGAAACGCCGACATCGCCGCGGCCTTCCGGGAGCTCGGAACCCTGTACGAGCTCGACGGCGCGAACCGCTTCCGCGTCCTCGCCTACAAGGAGGCGGCGCGGGTGATCGCCGATAGCCCAGCGCCCGTGGGCGAGCTGGCGCGGGAGGGCAAGGCGACGGCGATGGACGGGATCGGCGACACGATCCAGGAAAAGATCGTGGCGCTGCTCGATGAGGGGGAGATTCCCGCCGCGCGGAAGCTGAAGGAGAAGTTCCCGGCATCATTGGTCGAGCTGACCCGGATCCCGGGAGTGGGCGCAAAGACCGTCCGGCGGATCTACGACGAAACCGGGATCGCAACCCTCGAGGGGCTCCAGGCCGCCGCCGAGGCCGGTGAGCTTCGGGGGCTCAAGGGGCTGGGGCCGAAGTTCGAGGAGAACGTCCTCGGCGAGCTTGACCGCCTCGGCGCCGACGGCCCGGAGGAGCGGCGCCTGCTCGATGACATCCGCAAGGTTGGGACCGAGCTGGTCGACGCTTTGACGGCCAGCGTCGCCTCAGAGAAGGTCGTACTCGCCGGATCGGCTCGCCGCTGGACCGACACCTGCAAGGACATCGACATCGTCGCCACGGCCTCCGACCCGACGGCCCTGACGACCGAGCTGTCGAAGCACCCGCTGATCGCCGAATCGGGCAACCCGAGCGCCAACGGCCTGCGGGCGCGGACGCACAACGGGATCGCCCTCGACCTGCGGATCGTGCCCCCGGAGGAGTTCGGCAACCTGCTCCAGCACTTCACCGGATCGAAGGAGCACAACGTGAAGCTCCGCGAGCGCGCCGTGAGGATGGGCCTCTCGGTCTCCGAGCACGGCATCGCCGATGCCGAGACGGGTGAGGTGACGAGATGCGAGGACGAGACCTGCGTCTACGAACGGCTCGGGCTCGCCTACATCGAGCCCGAGCTGCGGGAGGGGCGCGACGAGATCGCCGCGGCCGAGGGCGGAGAGCTTCCCGAGCTCATCACGATCGACGATCTGCGGGGCGACCTCCACTGCCACACGACGCTCTCGGACGGCAAGAACACGCTCGAGGAGATGGCCGAGGCGGCGCGCGAACGCGGGTACGCCTATCTCGCGGTCACCGACCACTCGGCGACGCACGGCTTCGGCGACGACGTCCAGCCCGATCAGCTGCTGAGGCGGATCGAGGAGATCCGCGAGTACAACGAGTCGGGCAAGGGGGGTAAGCGCTTCCGATTACTTGCCGGCTCCGAGGTCAACATCATGCCGAACGGGTCGCTGGACTACGACGTCGAACTGCTCGACCAGCTCGACTGGGTGGTCGCCAGCGTCCACACCTCGTTTCGGATCAGCGGTAAGGAGATGACCGAGCGCGTCGTCCATGCCGTGAGCAACCCGATGGTCGACTGCCTCGGCCACCCCACCGGCCGGCTGCTGTTGCGGCGAGAGCCCTACGACATCGACATGGAGGCGGTCGTCGCCGCGGCGGCCGAGGCCGGAACGATGATCGAGATCAACGGAAACCCGAACCGCCGCGACCTCAACGACCACCACGCTCGCCTGGCGGCCGAGGCCGGTGTCCTGATCGTCTGTAACACCGACGCCCACCGGACCTCGACGCTCGGCCTGATGGAGTATTCGATCGCGACCGCCCGCCGCGCCGGGTTGACGAAGGCTCAGGTCGCCAACACGCGGACCTGGAAGCAGCTGCAGAAGCTGCGAGGGCGCGCCTAGATCAGCGTCTAGAGGGTCGGCGTCGACGCGGCCCCGCGGCGCAGCCCCGGCGTTCGGACCAGCTTGATCGGGTCGAACGCCGAGCCGTGCTCGACGTAGAAGAGGACCCCATCCCGCTCCTCGACGGCGCTGACCGCCGCCTCGCGATTTCGCCAGGCGGCCGCTACGCCGAGTGCGAACCCGGTCGCGATCGCGGGAATCTGTGGAAGCACGGGTCCGGCGGCGCCGGCGACGATCGCGAAGAGGGCGATCGGCCAGAGCCGGGCGAGGGCGATCCTGACCGGACTGTCGGCGGGCAGCTGTACAGAGGTCTTCGCCGCGGCGAGTGGCCCGCGCAGGGCGTCGGCCGTTCGCGACGGGCGACCGAGCCAGATCCCGCCGGCGATCGCGACCAGCCACCAACCGAGCGTGAGCGCCGCCAGGGTGTCGTCGCCGGTCGAGTTGACGGCAACAGCGGAGATGACTGCAAGGCCGGTGGCCTCGATCGCGACGAGCAGAACGGTGCCCCTGAGCAGGTCCTTGAACTGCATCAGTCGGCGAGGCCCACGAGCAGCGGGAGCAGCCCTCCCGGGCCGTCCACCGCGAGGTCGGATTCCTCGACTATCTCCGGTGGCCCCTCGGGCGAGCGGACGCCCACTCGGACCACGGTCTTCAGGTGGCCGGAGGCGCGCATCCGGTCGAGGGCGCGGAAGGCATCGAGGTCGGTGCGGTCGTCGCCGGCGTAGAGGGCGGCGGTCGCGTTGGTCCCGAGCAGAAGCGATTCGATCGCCGAGCCCTTGTCCACCCGCGCCGGCCGGCCGCAGCTCGAGCACCTTGCGGCCGCGGTGGATCACGAGCCCGGCGCGCTCGGCCTCGGCCGCGATCTCCCCCGCCCGGCCCTCGGCCCGGCGCTCGTCGCGCGAGCCCCGCCAATGCAGGGCGACGATCGGGCCCTTGTCCTCGATGCGTAACCCGGCGCCCTCGAGGTCGGCCGGGTCGAGCCCGGACGCGAACTCACCGGCGTCGCCGCCGAGGCCACCGAGCTCCGGAGCCGCCCGGGCCACGGGCGCATTCGGGAGCAGCAGCTCGAAGCCGTGATTGCCGATGTAGGTCAGTTTCTGGATCCCGACGATCGCCCGCGCGACGGTCGCCCGACGGCCCGTCACGACCGCGGTCATCGCATAGCGGTCGGCGATCCGGGCCAGAGCGATCCTGACGCGATCAGTGACCATCGTCTGCTCGGGGCGCTCCACGATCTCGGCGAGGGTGCCGTCGAGGTCGCAGAGAACGGCCGCCGCACCCGGGTCGCTGTGGAGGGGCTGGAGGACGGGATCCAACTCGTTGGCTTCGCCGGAGCTCGGGAACACTCATCTAGTATCGCGCCGTGCCCGAGAACCGGACGATCCGCTTCGCCGTGATCGGGATTCTCGCCGGAGCGTTCAGTGGTCTGTTCGGGGTCGGCGGAGGCCTTGTCATGGTCCCCCTGCTGCTCATGGTCGGCTTCGGCGAGCGACGCGCAACCGCGACCTCGCTCTGCGCGATCGTCGTCATCGGCGCCCTCGCCACGACCCTCCACGGCGTCTACGGCAACGTCCGGCTCGGCGACGCCCTGCTTCTGGTCGGGCCGGCGATCCTCGGTGTGGGTCTCGGCGTCGCGCTCCAGCAGCGGCTGCCCGAGCGCACCGTCTCGCTGTTCTTCGCCGTCCTCCTGATCGCCGTCGCCGCCGAGCTGATCGTGCCCTGATGGACATCGTCGCGGCAATGCTCCTGGCGCTCGCCGGCGGTGCCGTCGGCGGGCTTCTTGGCGTCGGCGGAGGGATCCTCTTCGTCCCGGCGCTCGCCGTCTTCCTCGGCTCCACCCAGCTGGAGGCGGAGGCCACCTCCCTGCTGGTGATCGTCCCGATGGCCATCGTCGGCACCTGGAGGCAGCATCGTCACGGCAACGTCGACCTCCGCGACGGCCTGATGATCGGATTGCTCTCGGTTCCGGGCGTGATCGTCGGCGTCGTGGTCGCGAACGCGTTGCCCCAGCGGGCGCTCGAGCTCGGGTTCGCTGCCCTCAGCCTGCTCGTCGCCGCTCGCCTCCTCCACCGAGCGCTCGCCGACCCCGACCCGCCGGCTTCGAGCCCGCCACGATGAGCGACGACATCGACATCGGGCACGGGATCCGGATCCCGATCAGCGAGATCGAGATGCGCGCAAGCCGCTCCGGCGGTCCCGGCGGACAACATGCCAACAAGACCGCATCGCGGATCGAGGCGACCTTCGACGTCCGTGCTTCAGCCGCCCTCAGCGAAGCGCAGAAGAGCCGGATCGCCGGGCGCCTCGGGCCTCGCGTAACGGCCGTCTCCCAGGACTCGCGCGGCCAGGCTCGCAACCGCGAGATCGCATTGGAGCGCCTCCGCTCCCGGCTGGCGGACGCCGTCGCCCCGCGGAAGCAGAGGCGGACCACCCGACCTGGACGGGCGTCGAAGGAGCGGCGCCTGCAGTCGAAGCGACGGCAGTCGGAGCGCAAGCGCGGCCGGCGGCGGCCTGGACCTGAGGACTGATGGATGGGCAGTGCAACCCGGGGAGGGGTCGGCGGACTTCCCGGGACCAGGCCTGCGGCCTTGATTGGGGACGGTCCCGGGCAGCCCACCGACCCCCTCCTCGATGTCTAGCTCCAGCCGTGCTCCAAGGCGCCTTTGACGGAGGCGTCCAGGGAGTTGATCCGGGCCAGGGCGAGCGCCTCCGGTGAGGCGAAGCCCGAGCCGGCACCGCGAGCGCGCCCTGCCGCCTCGGGGCCGTGGTGGCTGAGGACACAATGCAGCAGAGCGAGGCGCCGACTCGGCTCCAGCGCAGCGGCGGCGGGCTCGATCAGCTGGGCACCGATCGTCAGATGCCCGAGCATCGTTCCCTCGTCGCTGATCCCGAACTCGGCTCCGTAGGTGAACTCGCGAGCCTTGCCGACGTCGTGGAGAAGAGCTGCGGCCATCAGCAAGTCGGAGTCGAGCTTCGGATGGAGCTGGCAGACCTCGCCGACGAGGGTCCCCACCGCCACGGTGTGCTCGATCAGTCCGCCGAGGTAGGCGTGGTGGCCGGAGCGGGTGCACGGTGCACGCCGGAACTCGGAGGCAACCGGTTCGGTGTCGAGAACCCGCTCGACAACCTGCCGCAACCCCGGGTCGTAGACCTCGCGGGTCAGATGTTCGAGGAACCCGTTGAGCTCCTCGACCGAGCGGTATGCCGACGGAAGGAACTCGGCCGGGTCGAAGGATCCGGGTTCGATCCGGCGCAGATCGGTGACCTCGGCCGAGAGCTTGCCGCGGAAGCGCTCGACCTTTCCCCTGACCTCGATCGCATCGCCACGGTCGAAGCGGGCGCCGAGCTGATCCGCCTCGCGGAAGATCCGGGCGGGAATCGAGCCGGTCCGATCCCGCAGTTCGAGGCTCAGGTAGGGAGAGCCGCTCTTCGCCTGCTGGCGGTCTTTGCGAACCACCGCAAACCGCCCCGCGAGCGGCCTTCCCGGTTGTAGCGCGGCGATCCCCTCGGGGGTCGGACCGGCTGGGGGATTGGCGGGGGCCTCATTGATGTCCCGATGATGCAATCCCCGCCGGACGTTTGCCTGACACCGGGGGCCGCACCCGCCGGGATGACGCGTCGCTACTGTGGCTTCGATGGATCCGATCGTCTGGGAACGCGAGCCGCCGCAGCTGCGATCGCCCGTGCTCGTGGCCTCCTTCTCCGGTTGGAACGACGCCGCGAGCGCTGCGAGCACCGCCCTCGGCGCGATCGGGGCCTCATTCGAGACCGAGCTGATCGCCCGGATCGACCCCGAGGAGTTCTTCGACTTCCAGGCCAACCGCCCCACGATCGAGATCTCCGACGGCGAGATGCAGGGGGTCGAGTGGCCGGACAACCTGATCGTCTCCGCAACCATCGAGGGGGCCGAGCGCGACCTTCTGCTGATCAGCGGCACCGAGCCGAGCACCCGCTGGCGCACGTTCTGCAACTCGGTCCTCGACGTCGCCGAGGCCTGCGGGGTCGAGGACGTCGTCACCTTCGGCTCGCTGATCGCCGACGTCGCCCACACGCGTCCGGTGCCGATCACCGGCCTCGCCACCGACGAGGCGATGATCGATCAACTCGGTTTCGAAGATGTCGCCTACGAGGGACCGACCGGCGTCCTCGGCATCTTCCACGCCGTCTGCCGCGAGCGCGGGATGAGCGCCGCAAGCCTCTGGGCCGCCGTACCCCATTACGCGGCCGCCGTCCCCAACCCGAAGGCCGGGCTCGCCCTGCTCCGCCGGCTCGAGGGGATGATCGGGATCGCGGTCGAGGCCTCCGAGCTCGAGGAGGCTGCATCGGCCTTCGAACAGCAGGTGACCCAGGCGGTCGCGGCCAACCCGGAGATCAAGGAGATGGTCGAACGCCTCGAGGAACAGCAGGACGAGGTCGCGGGCTTCACGCAGGAGGACGTCCCGAGCGGCGACGCGATCGCCCAGGAGTTCCAGCGCTTCCTACGCCAGCAGAACGACTGATACCCCGACCAGTTGCTCCGCCTGGATAACCCCGAGGGAATGCTCCGCTGACGCGTCCGCTTCCCTCGGACCGTTGGGTGTTGCCGCTCGGCAAGGGCGTCAGGTGGTTGGGCGGGAACCATGGTGGCTGGGAGCGCGGAGTGGCACTCGGCAGGCCACACCCACCGACGGACTACGCCTCGCTCGCCGGGCAGATCAGCCGGTAGTCGCACCACGAGCAGACGTTGAAGTCCGGACGCGGCTCGAAGTCCTGGCCGGTGATGCCGGCACTGACCTCGGCGACGGTGCGCTCCACCCGCTCCATTGCGTCGGCCTCGCCTCCGGCCGGGACCTTCTCATCGTCGAGGACGTACCAGTAGGAGCCGTCAGCGGCCTCGATGTCCCAGGCCTCGCGTGCGGCGACGCGATAGAGGGCGATCTGGAGATCGTCCACGAGATCGGCAGCCTTCTTGGGCGGGCCGGTCTTGTAGTCGATCAGCTCGTAGCTTCCGTCGGGATGCCGGTCGACGCGGTCGACCCTGCCGCCGATCGTCGTGTCGCCGATCTTGAAGGAGAACCGGCGCTCGAGCCAGACCGGGCGGGCGGCGCCGGCACTGTGGCGCTCGAGGTAGCGAGCGAGGGCGGCGACGGCGCGGTCGCGGTACTGCATCTCGTCGTCGGTGAAACCGAAGCCCGTCCGCCTCCAGCCGGCCTCGAAGAGGCCCAGCAACCGGTTGAGCCCGCCGTCGTCGGAGCCTCCGTCGGCGTCGCGGATCTCCTCCGAGTGGTACCGCTCGAGCACGTTGTGGATCAGGATCCCGAACCGCTGGTTGATCGTCGGCTCCTGTGGGATCGCGAAGACGCGCGCGAACTTGTACTTGAGCGGGCAGGTGCGGTAGAGGTCGACGTCGGACGCCGAGAGCGCCAGGCCGCCCGCCCGCTTCGGCAGAAACGCCTCGAGGCCCGGCTCGGCCCGGCTGGCCAGCTCCTCGCTGCGGCGGGTGCGGTCGCGGCCCTCGTCGAGCACGTACTCGTCCAGCGCTGATCTGTTCAGCTCGACGAGCTGCTCGGGCGTCGCGATTCGCCCCAGGAGCTCGTTCAGGGCGGCGATCGCGTCGCGCTCGGACTCCGTCCCCGGGCGCTGGATCAACGCCGCCAGCTTGAGCAGCTCGAAGTAGCGGGCGACCGCACGGTTGACGTCCTCGGCGGTGTCGAGGCGCATCTCGCTGAGCGCGGCGCCCGCGCGCCAGGAGGCCTCGAGAACCTCGTCGCGGATCATCCGGTAGGTGGCGTGAAGGCCCTCGGCAGGACCGAAGAGCTCCTCGGCATGGCCCTCCTCTTGGCCCCCAACGGCCTCCCTGACCGCCTCGAAGATCGGCGACGGGTCCGTGGCGGTTCCCCGGACCTGCTCCGAGTAGGAGAGGACGACCGATCCGCGGGCCCGGCTCAGTGCCAGGTAAGCCCGGCGGGCACGGAGGGCGTCGGCGACGTCGGCTGCGGGTGGCCGGTCGCCCTCGAGTAGATCTTCCGGGATCCACTCGGTCCTTTCGGCCCCCCAGCGCAGGGCGCCGCGGCCCAGGCCGAGCAGGTAGACGCGATCGAACTCCATGCCCTTGACCTGCTCCGGCTCGGCCAGCAGGACAGCGTTCGCCGGAGGAGGCTCCGCCGGCCGACTGAAGCGCTGGCCGGCCTCACCGACCGCGGCGAGGTAGCGGACGAAGTCGCGCGTCGAGCCGTCCGGGCGGCGGCGGGTCCAACCGGCCGCCAGTTCGGCCAGGCGAGAGAGGTTGACCAACCGCTCCGCCGTCTCCGGGCTGGCGGCGAAGAGGCCGTGACGACGGAATCCCACCCGCTCGATCAGGCGCCGGACGAAGACGTCCGCCCGAAGTCCGTCGAAGGCGCCGGCGGCGGCCTGGTAGAGCTTCAGGAACGCGCGCAGGCGATCGCGCGGAGGGCGGCGGGAGCTGCGGGCTCTCCAGCGCGGCCTCGACCGCGGAGATCATGTCGAGCTTGCGGCGGCGGGCGATCGTCGTGCAGCGCGCGAGGTCGACCGAGCGCAGCTCGACCGGCGGGCGGGTCAGGGCACGCACCACCGCGGCGGAGTCGTTCGGGTCGGCGAGCGCCCGCAGCCAGGCGATCGCATCCCTCACCTCGGGGCGACCGAAGAACGCGGCCGACCCGGCGCTGCGAAACGGGACGTTGCGCTCCTCGAGCGCGGCGGCGATCAGCCTGCTCTCGCGGGCTGAGGCGCCGGTCAGCACGCAGATCCCCTCGGGTCGGCTCTCGCCCGATGCGAGTCGGTGCTCGATCTCGCGGGCGACGGCCTGCGCCTCGGCGCGCTCGTTGTCGCAACGCCAGAAGCGAACTGCACCCGGCTCGCCACCCTCCCTCGGCGCGACGGCCGACATCGGCAGACGCCTGGCGGTAGGAGGCGGGAGTCAGCTCCTCGACCGTCCCGACCGCGGTCCCCAGCGACCCGAGCGAGCGGCGGCTCGCCGCGAGTTCGATCAGCTCGGACTCCGGGAAGGCGCGCTGGAACCCGAGGGCGGCGGCTTCGCCGAAGCCTCGGTTGACGCGCAGGCCCTGATTGGGATCACAGGTCGCGATCACGTTCCCGCGGGGCGAGATCAGCGGCAGGCAGGCCACGCGGGGACGGCCCGCGTCCTCGAGCTCGTCCACGAGGACCCACCGAAACCGCTCCCCCAGGGCTTCACTCAGATCTGGATGGCGAGTCAGCACCCGGCCCAGCTCGAGCACGAGCTCGTTCTCATCGAGCATCCCCAGCTCGAGCATGATCGCGTCGTGGCGATCGAAGACCTCGCTGAACTCGATCTCGCGCAGCGCAACCTCGCGATCGGAGCGCCCGCCGGCACCACGCTCGGCGGCGCGGGCGCGATCCCGCAGGTCCGCCGGACCGATCCCCTCTGCCTTGAGCGCGTCGATCCGCTCGAGCAGCCCGGCGAGCAATCCGGAGGGGTTGCCGCGGATCTCGTGGCGCCGCAGGGGCAGATCGTCGAGGCGATCGAGCATCAGCGCGAGCCGATCCGCCGGGCCGGCGATCTCGAAGAACGGATCGATGCCGGCCTCGAGCGCGTACTCGCGCAGTAGCCGTTCGGCGAACCCGGGCCAGGTCTCGATCCAGACCTCCTCGAATGAGCCGCTGAGCAGCTCGGCGATCCGCTCCCGCAGTCGGGCGCGGTTGGCGGCCGTCTGGGTCAGAACGGCAATCCGCTCGACCGGCACGCCCTCGCCGACGAGCGCGACCACCTTCCGGGCCAGCAGCTCGGTTCTGCCCGAGCCGGCCGGACCGCGAACGAGGGCGGGGCCGGAGCTCAGCCCGAGCGCGCGGTCGAAGCCGTCATCGTCGTTGGTTCCCTCCATTCCGACAACCGTAGCGAGGGCCGGGAGGCCCACCAAGTTGCCCCTGCCTGCCCGCCAATACCATTCGGCCCGTGGATCCCCAGATCAACTGGCTCGATGCCTGCCGCCGGATGGCCGCCCGACAGGCCGACCTGTTCGCAACGACCCGGGGGATCGCCGCTCGGACCCAGTACGAAGGGCGAGGCGAGGGCGGGGACATGACCCTGAAGCTCGACCGCCAGTGCGAGGACATCGTCTTCGAGGAGCTCGACCGGATCGCCGCCGCCGGCACTCCCCTTTCGGCCGTCAGCGAGGAGCGCGGCGAGGTGCGCCTCGGCGACGGCGAACCCGAGCTGCGCGTGGTCGATCGACCCGATCGACGGCTCGATGAACGTCCGCCGGACGATTCCGTCCCATTCACTGTCGGTCGCCGTCGCATCCGGGGACTCGATGGCGGACGTCGACTTCGGATTCGTCCACGACTTCGGCGCCGGCGAGGAGTTCTCGGCAATCCGCGGCGAGGGCGCCCGCCTCAACGGGGTCAGGATCGAGCCGCGAACCGAGGAGATGCCGCTGGAGGTCGTCGGGCTCGAGTCCGCCGATCCGCGTTGGATCCTCGGTGCCGTCGAGGAGCTCCAGGGCAAGGCTTATCGGCTCCGCGTCGATCGGATCGATCGCGATCACCCTCAGCTATGTCGCCTGCGAACGCTTCGACGGAATGCTGTCGGCCCGCGGCTGTCGCTCGGTCGACGCTGCAGCTGCACAGCTGATCGTTCGCGAGGTCGGCGGCGAGATGGTGTTCGTCGGCCACGAGCTGCGGGCAGCCCCCCTGGACCTCGAGGCGCGTTACGCGGTTGCCGCCGCCCTCTCCCCCGAGCATCTCGAGATCATCCGCGCCGCACAGGATGCGGGCGTCGCCCGCAATGCCCAGTCCCGGTAGCTCTTCGTTGCCGCCGCCACGGCGATCCGGGGCGTCCTCGTGAGCGAGCTCTTCGACTGGGATCTGGCTCACCGCATCGCCGGGATCGGACTCGGGGGCGGTCCGGCCGCGATGGCGGGTGGAGTCGACCTCGGCTCCGCGGGGGGCCGCTCCGCTGAGGCCGTCCTCGGTTACACGGGGCTCTCGATCACCGAGCCTCTCCCCGAACCCGAGTGGGTCAGCCGTCGCGAGTGGGCTGAGATCAACCTGACGTCGATGCGCGAGATGCTCGATCCGATCGCTGTTCGGCTCGACGGATCGGCCGGGATCGGCACCGGTCCGCTGGCAGCGATCACGAGCCGGGTGCTCGCCGTCGAGCTCGGCGCGCTGATCGGCTTCGCATCGCGCCATGTCCTCGGCCAGTACGAGTTTCCGCTCCTGGGCGGCGAGCGGTCGCCGCGGCTGGTCTTCGTCGGCGAGAACATCGGCAACGCCGCGACACAGCTCGGCGGCCGGCCCGACCAGGTGCTCGACTGGGTCGCACTCCACGAGGTCACCCACGCGGTCCACTTCGCCTCGGCGCCATGGCTTCGCGACCCATATCGGCGGCCTGGCCCGGACGCTGCTGGACGAGACGCCGATCCGGTTCCCGACCGATGAGATCCTCGACTCGCGCCCGGCGACTGGCCTCGACCGATCCTCGCCGCACGATCGCCGAGATCCGGGCCTCCGACCCGGTCTCACTGCTCGCGCCGGCCGAGTCGCTCGAGACGATCAACGCGGTGCAGGCGGTCATGGCCTCGATCGAGGGCTTACGCCGAGCACGTGATGGACGCCGCCGCAGATGAGTCTCGGTCCCGCGGTCGGAGAGCTCCGAGCCGGGATCGAACGGCGACGCGAGAATCGCAGCCCGATTGCCCGGCTGCTGTCCTGGCTGTTCGGATTCGAGCTGAAGCTGCGCCAGTACAAGGACGGCAAGCGCTTCTGCGACGCGGTCGTGGCGGACGTCGGCATCGCCGGCCTCAACCGCGCCTGGGAGGGCCCAGGGTCGTTGCCGGACCTGGGCGAGCTGGCGCTCCCGGCCGACTGGGTCGATCGCGTATCGATCCTCCCCGCCGCTGCCTGAGCCCATCCGGGTCGCTGCCCCACCTCTACCGGCCCTCTGTGACGTCACTCACAGATGGCTCTGTAACTAGCTTTGCGGGCCCGTGTAAGAACAAGCGTTCGGTGCTACACTCTGAACATCCTTAGAAATAAGGAACTTAGTTGGCACAAACCACAGAAACCTTTAAGGGGTTGAGAATCCAAATGGCTACCACCACTGGAACCAAGACGGGCGCCGCTTCCAAGAGCGCGACTCGCAACAAGTCCAAGTCCACCGCCAAGGCGCAGGCGACCAAGACCAAGACGGCCGCCAAGCAGACGGCCGCCACCGCGAAGCAGGGTGCCCAGCGCACCGAGACGTCGCGGAGGCCTCGGTCGAACACGGAGGCCGCCGCCAAGGATTCGGTCAGGGCAACCGCCGAGGACGCGACCACGACGCTGCATCAGGCGAGGGCCGGCGTCAACGCCGCGACCGAGTACGTCGTTTCCGCCACCGAGACCGTCGTCGACGTTCCCGTCGGCGCCGTCCTGACCGCCGCTGAGCGCGTCAACGAGATCGGCGACCGCTTCGGTTCGCCGACCAAGCGCGAGGTCGAGCTGCGCCGTGTGCGCACCCAGCTCCGTCGTGAGCTCAACAAGGTCGAGCGTCGAGGCGGCAGCGCCCGCAAGCGTGCCCTCCAGCGCGCCAAGCGCACCCGCACCCAGGTCGAGCGCGTCGTCAAGAAGCGCCGCACCGAGGTCGAGCGCGATCTGAAGGCCCGGCGTCGTGACGCCGAGTCGACGATCAAGACCGGCCGCACGGACGCCGAGAAGCGCGTCCGCGAGGTCAGCGAGCGGGTTCGCTCGCTGGTCTAGGACCACTTAGCCCGAGCGCCCACGGAGAGGGGCACCGGAGAAATCTGCCCGCCCCATAAATCGCGGGTAGACCCGGGGAGTCGGACAAGTTCCGGCCCCCCACCTCTCCTCCCCGACACAGCGGGCTCGCAAGGGCCCGCTGTGTCTTTTCGTGGACGGCTGCGGGGGGTGTGGCCTGCCGAGGGGAGTTGGAGGTGGGCGTGGCCTGCCGAGAGACCCGCCGGCCGGTGAGAGTCGGTTGGGCTGGGTAGGGGAGGATCTGGGAGGTCGGTCACCGTTCACCCGCCTGCCGAGGGCGCTTTCTGTGGTGAACCCAATGTTCCGTACCTACAGGGTGCGTTTCGTAGGGTTCACCTTGGAACCCACCCTCCAACCACCGCTCGGGGTCGGTCCTCGTGGAGGACCTGCCGCGGGTGGCGCGGGCGTGGGTCGACACCCGAGCATCAGCGAGCGGTGCGGCCCACCCCGTGACAGGACCCGCGGTCTGGCGCTTCCGCCGGGAAGGGCAGCCACCCCAGGCCCAGGGTCTGAGACAATGCTTCCCGATGGCGAAACCCACTGAGGAACAGGTGACCGAGGCGCTCCGATCCGTGATCGATCCGGAGCTGCGCCGATCGATCGTCGAGCTGGGAATGGTCCGCTCGATCGACATCCACGAGGACGGGCGGGTGGACGTCGTCGTCTCGCTGACGACGCCCGGATGCCCGATCCGCTCGCAGTTCGAGAAGGCGGTCGTCGACAACGTCGGCCCGATCGAGGGCGTGACCAGCGTCGGCGTCGGCTTCGACGTCCTCTCCGACAGCGAGAAGCAGGGCCTGCAGCAGAAGCTCGGGCGGCCCGGGGGTCTGCCCGAGGGAGCTCTCGCCCAGGTCAAGAACGTGATCTGCGTCGCCTCCGGCAAGGGCGGCGTCGGCAAGTCGACGATGACCGCCAACCTGGCCGCCTCGCTGACCGCGCAGGGCAAGAAGGTGGGCGCGCTCGACTGCGACGTCTACGGCTATTCGATCCCCCGCATGCTCGGCGTCAACAGCCAGCCCGAGGTCAACGCAGAGCGCAAGATCATCCCGCTCGATTCGCCGACCGGCGTCAAGGTGATGTCGATCGGCTTCTTCGTCGAGGAGAACGCCGCCGTCGTCTGGCGCGGGCCGATGCTCCACAAGGCGATCCAGCAGTTCCTCGAGGACGTCGACTGGGGCGAGCTCGATTACCTCCTCCTCGACCTGCCCCCGGGAACCGGCGACGTCTCGATGACGCTCGCCCAGTTCCTGCCCCAGGCCAAGATCCTCGTCGTCACGACCCCGCAGCCGGCGGCCCAGACGGTCGCCGCCCGCGCGGCCGAGATGGCCGGCAAGGTCGACCTCGAGGTGGTCGGCGTGATCGAGAACATGTCGGGCTTCACGGCGCCGGACGGCCAGCGCTTCACGATCTTCGGTGAGGGCGGCGGCCAGTCGCTCGCCGACGCGCTCGACGTGCCGCTGCTCGGCAAGGTCCCGCTCGAGGAGGCCCTGCGCGAACACGCCGACGCCGGCGACCCGCTCGTGACCGCCGAGCCCGACTCCCCGGCGTCGATCGCCATCCACCAGGCCGCCCGCGGCATCATCGCCACCACCCCGGTCGAGCTGCCGCTGATGGAGGCGGTGCTCGCCGCCGCTGCCTCCGCCCGCCGCCGACGCCGCGCCTCTCGGCGGTACGGAGCTGCCGGTCGTCCAGGCCGGCGGCTAGGCTGGTCGGGGCCCGGCGATCCCGATCGGGATCGTCGGCGGCGAGCATCGCCGTCGCCAGCGCCATCGTCGTCAGCATCCCGCAGACGACGATCGCCGCGGCCGAGAGCAGGAAGCCGGCGCCGGTGCTCGTCCACGGGATCCCCCGGTAGCTGAGCGCCGCGAGCGCGAAGATCCCGAGCCCGCCGAGCGCCATCGCGAGCAGGCCGAGCTCGGTGGTGCCGACACGGATCCGCGGCAGATCTGATCGCGACGCTGCGCGAACTGCTCAGATCGGCGCGATCGGGAGAACAGGTGGCTGACGGCCGCACAGGCCGCGGCCACCGAGAGGACGACCAGGAAGGCGCCGACCGCATCGCTGGGCCGATGCCATCCGGCCGCGACCACGGCGACGCCGAAGGCCGAGCCGAAGATGCCCGGCGCCGACCGCGGTGGGCAGCAGCAGACGCCGCGGGCACGACGAGCATCGCGGCGACGGCGACCGACATCCCGACCGTCGTGTGGCCGGACGGATAGGAGTTGTCGAAGATGAAGCTCGGCACGAGCGGGGGGCGCTCGAGCAGCACGAGCTTGAGCACCTCGGTCGCGATCAGCGAGATCCCGATCGAGGCGGCGGCGATCAGCGCCAGCCGGGGACGACTGCGCAGGAAGGCGACCGCCGCCACCAGGCCGATCGCGAGCAGCAGCGTGCCGATCGAGACGATGCGCAGGAAGCTGTCGGCCTGGGCGGCGCGTGACGAGAAGAAGTCGTGGCCGACGAAGGCGTGCTCGTCGAGGCGCTGGCCCCAGTAGGTCCTGACGACGAGCAGATAGAGCGACGAAGACCCCGGCGCCGGCGCCGAGCCAGAGCCCGACCAGGCTGCGCGGAAGCGCCCGCAGTCGGCTGCCGATCCGGTCCGGACCGGGCCCCGGATCGTCGCCCTCTGGGGGCCTACTTGCTGGCGAAGTAGTCGGCGTTGAGCTGAGCGAACTGCGTCCACTCACCGGGGAGCTGATCCTCGGCGAAGCAGGCGTCGACCGGGCAGGCCTCGACGCAGGCGTCGCAGTCGATGCACTCGTCCGGGTCGATGAAGAGCTGCTTTGCGGCCTCGTAGTCCGGCTCGTCGGGAGTCGGGTGGATGCAGTCGACCGGGCAGACCTCGACGCACGAGTTGTCCTTCTCCCCGATGCAAGGCTCTGCGATGACGTAAGTCACGTTTCGGTTCCTTCTCGTTCGATTGATCTCAGCGGGGCCGCCCCGCGGCCGGAGCGGCGGAGGGCGACATTGTAGGGACCGGGCACGCGGCTGAGGATGGCCCCCGCGGGTCGTGGGTAGGGTTCGCGGCGATGATTCTGCTCACCGGAGGGACCGGCGTCGTGGGCTCGGCGTTGCTGCCGATGCTGCTCGAGGAAGGACACGAGGTCCGCTGCCTGGTCCGCGACCCGCGGCGCCTCGGTCCCGAGCGGGTGCGGGTCCAGCTCTCGCTCGCCGACCTCGGCGACCCGCGCGGCCTGCGCCACGCCGTTCGCGGCGTCGACACCGTCATCCACCTCGCCGCCGCGATGCGCGACCAGCCGCCGCGGAGGGTCGAGGAGATCACCGCGCTCGGCACCCATCGCCTGATCGCGGCGGCCGAGCAGGCCGGGGTTCGAGCGGTTCGTCTTCTTCAGCGCCCTCGGCGCGACGAGCTTCCAGCGCACCCGGTTCTTCCGCTCCAAGGCGCTGGCCGAGGAGCGGGTCCGGACCTCGCCGCTGGAGACGACCATCTTCGCCCCGTCGATCATCTACGACCTCGACGACACCTGGGTCACCTGGATGCGGCGTCTCGCCCTGCTGCCGCTGCTGCCGATCTCCGGCCGCGGTCAGTCCGCCTACGAGCCGATCTGGGCACAGGACGTCGCCCGGGCGGTGATCGCCTCGCTCGACGCCCCGGCGGGCGGTTCGAGCTCGCCGGCCCGGAGCGCCTGACCTACGAGCAGCAGGCGCGGCTGATCGCGGCCTCGGCCGGGCGCGAGCGTCCGTCGATCCACATCCCCCTCCCGTTCGTGCGCTCGGCGCTGATCTGGCTGCGGCGGATCTTCGGCGACGTCGCCTTCGCGACCTGGGAGGAGGCCGAGCTGCTCGAGGTGCCGATGATCAGCGAGCGCGGTACGGCCGACGTCCGCGGGCTCGGGGTCGAGCCGGCGACGATGAGGGCCGTCCTCGGGGGCTGAGCGACAGGGCCTCGACCCATCCGCGAGGCTGCTCTCGAACTCAGTTCCGGCGGTCTGAGCGGTTGTCGATCAGCCGGCTGCAGCGATCAGTGCCGCGGCCTCGATCTCGACTCCGTCGGCCATCGCCTCGAGGTCGTCGACGAGGTCGGGATCGGCGTTGAAGCCGAAGAAGAGGTCGTCGGCGAGCGAGACGACCGAGATCCGCAGGCCGTGGCGGAGGCCGATCTCGGCGATCGAGTGCAGTCCCTCGACCGGCGTGCCGAGGACGCTGACCGGATGCCGGGGGCCGGGCACGTTGGAGACGCTGACCGCGAACTCGCGCGGGCTGCTCTCGATCCGCCGACGAGGCCCGCCAGTCGCGGCGAGACATGTCCGAGGCCGGTCGATCGTCTGCTCGAGCAGCTCGGCGTCGTGCTGCTGCTTGCGGACGGTCGTCTCGTGGTTGACGATCCGCAGGCGCTTCGACCGGGTCGGGCTCGTGGAGCGGCAGGCTGACCGAGAAGAACGAGTCGCGGTTGGCGGCGTCGTCACCCTCGTGATGGAGGCTGACCGGCACCCGCACCCGGACGGAGCCGAGCGAGCCGTGATGGTGCTCGAGCCAGCGTCGCAGCGAGCCGGCGACGACCGACAGCACCGCGTCGTTCAGCGTCGCGCCCGCCAGGCCCCTGGCGGCGTCGTGGAGCGACCGCAGCGGGGATCGTCGCGATCGCGATCCGGCGCCTGCCGCCGATCCTGCCGTCGAACGGCGAACGATGGAGCGAACCGGCGAACTCGCGGTCGATGAGGCCGGCGAGGTGGCGGCGGCGACGGGCGTCGTCGGGATGCTCGGCCGCTCGTGGTGGGCCGCCGGCGGCCGGCTCCGCCGAGCTCGGCGTCCCAGAGCAGCTCCCTCGCGAATCGCATCGACGCGGTCCCGTCGGCGAGCGCATGGTGGATGCGCCAGACGAGGACGGATCCGCCGTTCGACCGCGGCACGACGTCGATCGTCCACAGCGGGCGATCGCGATCGAGGCGCTGCTCGAACAGCCGGGCGATCTCGTCGAGCTCCGCCTCGCCGGTCGGAGGCGGGCCCGAGCTCGCTCGGGCGGACGTGGGCGGCCAGGTCGAACTGCTCGTCGGGCACCCAGGCCGGCGCGCCGTCGTGCTTCACCGAGCTTGCGGGTCAGCTCGGGCACCACGTCGATCCGCTCCGAGACGCGAGCCCGCAGCTCTTCGACCGTCGGAGCGCCCGTCCCCAGCAGCGACGACCTTGCAGGTGTGGCCGGCGATCGCCTCGCACTCGAGGTCGAGGATCGCCCTGTCCTCGGGTTGAAGCGGAATGGCCCCTGCGGTCACCATGAACGGTGACGTTACGCGCCCGGTGTAACGAGCTGACCGGCGTCGAGACGGGGCTGCCCGAAATCATGCGCGAACTGGACTGCGGCACCTCCTCGGCGCTTGGCCTCATAAAGCGCGCGGTCGGCGTCTCCGTGCAAGTGATCGACTGTCATCCCGGCCCCGGCCCCGGCCGCGATTCCGACGCTTGCGGTAAGGGTGACTCGCTCGCTGGCGAGCGCGACGCCGATTCCCTTGCGAAGCCGCTCCGCAACCATCGTCGCCTCGTGCTCATCGGCTCCGGGTAGGACGACGGCGAACTCGTCTCCGCCGATTCTCGCGGGCCAGTCGACGGCGCGGATCTCCGCCCGCAGCACGTCGGCACACAGCCTGCAGGGCCTGATCGCCGGAGAGATGCCCGGAGGTGTCGTTGAGCTGCTTGAAGCGGTCGAGGTCGAGGACGAGCAGGGAGACGCTGGTCCCGGTCCGACCCGAACGCGCCAGCTCATCGGCCAGTCGCTCGTCGAACGCACGGCGGTTCGGAAGGCTGGTCAGCTGATCGGTGCGAGCGGTCTGCTCGAGGCTCCCGAGCAGCACGGCGATCCGCGTCCTCAGGGCCAACACGAGCAGGCCGACGCCGAGGGTCGTCGCCACGCCGTTGACCCAGAGCTCGACCGGCCCGGCCTGGTCGTCGAGCACGACGGCAACCCCGTAGAGCGCCGCGATCCAGATCGTCTGAACCATCGCCCAGCGCGGCGGCAGGAAGTAGAACGCGAAGATCCCCAGCCAGACGAAGTAGGTCACGTAGGCCGCCGAGCGGCCCGGAACCGAGATCATCGCGACCATCACGACCAGTGATCCGAGGGCGACCACGATGCCGATCGCCAGCCACGAGGCCGTGAGCCTTCGCGACCAGAGAATCAGGCCGGCGGTGATCGAGGCGGCAAAGGCGATCGAGGGCGCAACGAAATCAGTCCCCTCGGGATGGGGCAGCAGATAGGTCAGGAATCCGATCGTCGAGCCGGCGATTGCGATCGCACCGAGTAACGAGGCAGCCATCTCGCGCTCCGACGAGACTCCCAGACGCCTGTGGATCCACATCAACGCTTCGTTCGGGTTCACCCGCTCCCTATCGGCAGAAACGGGCGGGGTGCTTGAACGCCGCCAGGGGGCGCCCCGAACGCAGAAGGGCCCGGGATCGCTCCCGGGCCCTTCGACAACTTCAGCCGCCTGCTCCGCTTCGCGTCGCGGGCGACTGATACTCAGCAGCGCGGGGCGCTGGTTACATCATCCCGCCCATGTCGGGCATACCACCGGGCATTCCGCCACCGGCGCCGCCCTCCTCGGGCGGCTCGGCCACGATGCACTCCGTGGTCAGAATGTTCTTCGCGATCGAGGCTGCGTTCTGCAGCGCTGAGCGCGTGACCATGGTCGGGTCGATGACGCCGTCCTTGATCAGGTCGCCGTACTCGCCGGTGCCCGCGTTCAGGCCCTCTCCGGCCTTCATGTCGCGAACCTTGTTGACCACCACCGAGCCCTCGAACCCCGAGTTCTCGGAGATCTGACGGAGCGGCTCCTCGAGCGCGCGGCGGATGATCTCGGCACCGGTCGCCTCGTCGGCGTCCAGTCCCGTGGCGTCGACCGCCGACTGAGCGTTGAGGAGAGCAACTCCACCGCCCGGAACGATGCCCTCTTCGAGGGCGGCGCGGGTGGCCTGCAGCGCGTCCTCGACGCGATGCTTCTTCTCCTTCATCTCGGTCTCGGTGGCAGCGCCGACCTTGACGACCGCGACACCGCCGGCCAACTTCGCGAGACGCTCCTGGAGCTTCTCCCGATCGAAGTCGGAGTCGGTGTTCTCGATCTCGGAGCGGATCTGGCCGATCCGTCCCTCGATCTGCGCCTTCTCGCCGGCACCGTCGATGATCGTCGTCGTGTCCTTGCTGACGACGACGCGACGGGCCTTGCCGAGCTGGCTGAGCTGGGTGTTCTCCAGCTTCAGGCCCATCTCCTCGGTGATGACCTCGCCACCGCTGAGGATCGCGATGTCCTCGAGCATCCGCTTGCGGCGATCGCCGAAGCCGGGGGCCTTGACCGCCACACCGGTGAAGGTGCCGCGGAGCTTGTTGACCACCAGCGTCGCGAGCGACTCGCCCTCGACGTCCTCGGCGATGATGACCAGCGGCTTGCCGCCCTGCATCGTCTGCTCGAGGATCGGCAGGATGTCACGGACCGAACCGATCTTCTGGTTCGCGATCAGGATGTACGGATCCTCGAGAACCGCCTCCATCCGCTCCTGGTCGGTGACCATGTACGGCGAGATGTAGCCCTTGTCGAACTGCATCCCCTCGGTGAACTCGAGTTCCATCCCGAAGGTCTGGCCCTCTTCGACGTTGACGACGCCGTCCTTGCCGACCTTCTCGATGGCGTCGGCGATGATGTCGCCGATCTCGTCGTCGGCCGCGGAGATCGAAGCGACGCGGGCGATCTGATCCTTGCCGCCGACCTCCTTCGACTGCTTCTCGCGCAGGTTCTCGACGACCTGGTTGACGGCCGTCTCGATCCCCTTGCGGAGGGCGAGCGGGTTGGCGCCGGCAGCGACGTTCTTCAGACCCGAGTGGACGATCGTCTGCGCGAGCAGGGTCGCCGTCGTGGTTCCGTCACCGGCGACGTCGTTGGTCGCCGTGGCGACCTCACGAACGAGCTGTGAGCCCTGGTTGGCGAACACATCCTCGATCTCGATCTCGCGGGCGATCGTGACGCCGTCGTTGGTGATGGTCGGGGCGCCGAACTTCTTGTCGAGGACGACGTAGCGACCCTTGGGGCCGAGCGTCACCTTGACGGCGTTGGCGACGGCGTCTACGCCGTCTTGCAGAGCGGTGCGGGCGTCCGCACCGTACTTCAGCTCTTTGTGAGCCATATCAGTGATTCCTCCTGATGCTTTGAGTGGATTCGGTGAAGCGGTGGCGAGGTCGTTACTCGACCTTGGCCAAGACGTCGGACTCGCGCAGGACCAGCAGGTCCTCGCCGTCGACCTTGACCTCGGTGCCGCCGTACTTGCTGTAGAGAACGACGTCGCCGGTGACCACGTCGAGAGGAATGCGCTTCTCGCCGTCGTCGTCCCAGTTACCGTCGCCGACCGCGAGGACTTCGCCCTTCTGCGGCTTCTCCTTGGCGGTCTCGGGGAGAACGATGCCGCTGACGGTCGTCTCCTCCTCTTCGACCGCCCTAACGATCAGGCGATCTCCCAGGGGCTTGAGATTCATACGTAGTTACCTCCGTGAGGGGTTGATTGGGTCGTAGGGAAACTCCATTTGGCACTCTACTAGTGAGAGTGCCAACGTCTATGCGCCGAGTGTAGCGGCCTGAGCAGTGCTGTCAAACCTCCTGAGGATCTAAGCCCCAACCGCTCAGATCCGTTCGGGCAGCTATGTTGGTATCGAGATGACGATCGGCGACAACTGGGGCGCTACAGAGCGCGAGCGGGATACCCACCAACCGTGCGACGACCTCCTTCCCGGCTCAGGTTTCGTCTGCAACCGAGCGATCTCGGTGCAGGCCCCACCGGCCGTCACGTTCCGCCGGCTCTGTCAACTCCGCGAAGCGCCGTACAGCTACGACCTGCTCGACAACCGCGGCCGTCGCAGCCCAAGTGGACTGACCCCGGGCGCCGATCGACTCGAGGTCGGTCAGCGATTCATGAAGATCTTCACGCTGGCCTCCTTCGACCGCAATCGGCAGATCACGCTGAGGTCGCGCAGGACGGCCGTCACCTATGGGGTGCTCCCGGAGGGCTCTGGCACGCGGCTCCTCGTCCGCGTCCTCTTCGAGCCCCACACCAGGATCGGCGCCGCGATAACCCCGCCGCTCATCCTCGGCGACCTGGTGATGATGCGCAAACAGCTGATCAACCTGAGGGACCTGGCTGAGCGAGACGCCCGCGACGTCAGCTCGACGCGAGCAGGCGGCAACCCAGATGCCGGGCCAGGCCCTCTCCGCCCCAGCGCATGACCTGATCGTGGTTCCAGCGGAGGAGCGGACCCGCGAATGGAGCGGCGACGTTCATCCAGGGCCTGGTTGTCAGCACGCTCCAGTCATAGACCGCGGCCGTCACGCCCCCGTCGGTGAAGAAGCGCCAACGACCCACCCCCTCGAGATCACCGCTCGCCTCCCCCTCGAGGGCGAACGGTCTCTCCACCAGTGTGGAGACTGCCTCGATGCGGATCCGATAGGGGATGCGGCCACGCCAGCCGTAGCGGCCGCGGCGCCCGATTCCATCGGCATCGCCGGGATCGGTCTCGACCGCCTCCACCACCCCGTGCCACCAAACAGGCCATGAGGCCGAGTCCCAGATCGCGTCCCACACATCCTCGCGAGGGGCGTCGAGCAGCCAGGCCGTGAGGAACTCGTAGCTCGCCATCTCGTTTGAATCGGGCGAGATGCCCCCGAGCCCTAGTTCTGGGACGGCGTCTCGCCGTTACCGAAATTCGACTGCGGTCGTTCGACGATCTGCGAGAAGCGGATCACGGTGACGACGTCGTCGGGGTCGATCGAACGGCTGTAGATCTGTTCGAGGAAGTTGACCGTGTCCTCGAGCCGCCTGAACTCGGGGTTGTCGTGCTCGATGTCGCGGGGCGAGATGTCGGCGACTCGCTTGACCTCGACATCGTCGATCACGGCGGAGAAGATCTTCTCCCGCGGCCCGTGGCGGTAGCCGACCGTGATCCAGACGACCTGGCCGCGGTCGTACTTGCGGGTCTTGTCCCCGAACCGGATCGTCGCCGTCTTGCGCCCACGCTTGAGCTGATCGACGAAAACAGGCGAATAGAAGTTGAGGACGTAGAGCGCGCTCATCAGGAGCGCAGCCTATCTACCCAACGTGGAACTGCCGCCCTTGCCGAGCGGCAACACCGCACAGGCCGAGCAGAGCGGAGCCCCACCCAATGTCAACCCGACGCCCTTGCCGAGCGGCAACACCGCGCCGCCCGACCGGACCGGACGCGAAGCGGAGGATCCGGTCGGAGTCTCAGCAGCGGGGGAAGGACCTGAAGGTCCCACCACGCCGCTCACCCGCCTGCCGAGCGACGTTTCGGGTTCGTGGTGGATTACCACTGACATCCGACGAAAATCCGCCAACGAATTCACACCGCGCAGCCCGAGCAGAGCGGACGCGAAGCGGAGCCCACCCCACCAACAACCCGACGCCCTTGCCGAGCGATAACACCGCGCCGCCCACCGGACCGGACGCGAAGCGAAGCCGGTCGGAGTTATCAGGGAACGTTGTCCCGCATCCGATCGCGCTGGTCGGCGACGGACTCATGCGGGGGGCGCTCGCCGGGGCCGCGCGTGGCATTCGTCGCGAGTATCGCGACGGCGATCAGGATCAAGAATGCGGTCAGCGTCAACCCCGCGGGGGTGGAGAGATCGGAGACCCAGACGGCCGCGATCAGGAGCACGAGGGCGACGGCGGCACCGACTGCAATCAGGGTTCTGGTGGCCATGCCTAGAAAATGTAGCTGCGTAGGCGTTGCGGCTCCAGGACGGTCACGCGGCCCCGGCCGACGCGGACGACGCCGGCCCGTTCAAGCACGGCGAGAAAGCGGCTGACGCTCTCGCGTGATGTCCCGGCGAGCTGAGCCAGATCAGCCTGGTTCATCCGGATCGTCACCCCGTCGCGGCCCTGCTCGGCGTTCTCGTCGGAGACGAGCTGAGAGAGGACGCCGGCGACCCGGCTCGGGACAGTCTGAAAGGACTGCCGGCTGATCCGCTCGTTCGTCTCCCGGAGACGTTTCGTCAGCGCCACCACCAGCTTGGCGGTGATGTCGGCGTTGCGCTCGAGCAGTCCCTTCATATCGGCGGCCGACACCGCGAGCAGATCGACGTCGGTGAGCGTCTCGACGCTGGCCGAGCGGGCCCCGCCGTCGAGCATCGCCAGCTCGCCGACCAGCTCGCCGGGGCCGAGCGTCGCCAGCGCGATCGCGCGACCGTCGGAATGCTCGCGAGTGACCCTGACCTCCCCGGAGCGGATCACGTAGCAGGCGTCGCTGCGATCACCCTCGTGGAAGATGCGATCGCCCTTCGGGTAGGACCGGGGGATCGCGACCTGAGCGATCCGCTCGAGCTCAGCGGGCTCGAGGCCCGAGAGCAGCGGGACGCGAGCGAGCAGCTCCGCGGCGCTTGCCTGTTCCTCACCCATGGGGATCGATTATCGCTGACAACCCGAACACCAGTAGGTGACGCGGTTGTCGTCGCCCTGCCCGCGGGTCATGATCCGGCCCCCGCACCTTCTGCAGGGGCGGCGTCCGCGGCCGTAGATCTGCTTGGGTCGCCGGCCCGTCGCCATCGATGTCTCCATGACCCAGCTGTTGGCGTCGACGATCGCGCGAGCCTCCTTCGGCGTCAGATCGCCGACCGGACGCCACGGACTGACGCCCGGCAGAAAGCAGGCCTCGATGCGGATCACGTTGCCGATGCCGGCGATCAGGCTCTGGTCCAGAAGCGCTTCGCCGACCGCGATCGTGGGCTCGTAGGCCAGCAACCGGGCCGTCGCGACCTCCGGGTCGTAGCCGGGCCGGAGCGGGTCGGGGCCGAGCTGCAGGAGCACGGGATCGTTGCGGGCGCGGGCGGCGCTCGTCAGCCGCAGGATCCTGCCGCCGTTCTGGTTGGCGACCACAGGTCCGGCCGCGAGGACCAACCAGGGTCTGCCGTAGCTCGGCCGACCGTCGGAGCGGACGAACCAGCGCCCGTTCATGCCGAGATGGCTGTGGACGACCCTGTCGCCGGAGAAATGCAGGAGCAGGTGCTTGCCGCGGGCCTCGGCCTTCTCGAGGGTCCGGCCGGCCAGCTCGTGGGCACGCGTGTGGATCGGCGAGCGGGCGTTGGGCGCCTCGGCGGTCTCGATCTCCCTGCCGACGAGCGCCGCCCGGAGGCGGATCGCGACCCGGTGGATCGTGTCGCCCTCAGGCATCGCGGTCTCCGCTCGGAGGCGTAAGATCGATCGCGTGAGGCCAAGAACAGGATGCGTTGCGGTGGCGACGCTCATCGTTGCGGCGCTCTTCGTCGTCCCCGGGCCGGCGGTCGCGGCACCCGGCTCCGGGCCGAAGGTCACCGTGCTCAGCTACTTCAACCGCGACGACGGAAGCCTTCCGCACCGGGTACTGATGGCGAATGCGCGGCGCACCGAAGCCCTCCGGTTCTCGACCGTCTTCCACGGCAAGCACGGTTCGGCAGCCGCCGCCTACGACGACAACATCGGGCGCAGGCTCACCGACAAGCACCCGTGGGTTCTCCAGCACAACGCCTCCGGCGGCGGCAGGGTCTACAAGCTCATCCGCGATGCGCTCGCCGAACGCGGGTCGGCGGCCGTGCGCGTCCGGGCACGGCGTGGCGACCGTGTCGACACGGTGAAGCTGAAGATCCGGGTCGCGGACTGCTCCGAGGATCCGCCCTTCTACCCGCTCGACTGCACGATCCATCGCTGACCCGCCGCGGGCCGGCTAGGGCTTCAGCTTCCGGCCGGTCGTGAACAGCCACTGCGCCCAGGCGACCATCGCGATCGCCACCAGCAACGTGAAGCCGAAGGCCAGGCCGATGTTCACGTCGCTGCTGCCGAGGAAGCCGAAGCGGACCGAATCAACCATGTAGAAGATCGGATTCGCGTGCGAGATCTCCTGCCAGGGGGACGGCAGGATCTCGATCGAGTAGAAGACCCCGCCGAGGAACGTGAGCGGCAGGATCAGGATGTTGTTGATGAAGCTGTGGTGGTCGAAGCTCTGCGCGTAGATCCCGACCACGACCCCGAGCGCGCCGAAGAGGACGACGAGCAGTGACGCGGCGACGATCAGCTGAAGCGGGTTCTCGATCGGGACGCCCGTCAGGGGCAGCGCGATCGCGACCAGCGCCAGCCCGATCGCGAAAGCGCGGAAGATTCCGCCCACCATGTAGCCCACGTTCATCTGCCAGGGGTGCATCGGCGAGGCGAGGACGTCGTTGATGTAGCGGTCGTTGCGGGCCTGAAGCAGGCTCGAGGAGTTGTTGGAGAATGCGGCCTGGGCCATCGCCATCGCGATCAGGCCGGGAACGATGAAGACGTCGTATTCGAAGCCGTTGATCTCCTCGATCCGGCTACCGAGCGAGAGCCCGAAGACGAGGATGAAGAGGGCCGACGAGACCACGGGGGCGAGGATCGTCTGCGTCCACAGCCGGGTTACCCGGCGGCACTCCCTGAGCGCAAGCGCACGCATCGACCGCGCCGGGTTGGGCGCGGCGAAGACGGGAGCGTCGGGTCGGCCGGCCGGGGCCGCGATCGGTTCCGCCCCGGGGCTCACTCCCCTTCGACCTCCTCGGCTGCCGCCATCACGGTCGGCAATGAGGTCGAGACGGTCTGGAGGTAGACCTCCTCGAGCGAGGTCGCGTCGTAGCGCTCCTTCAACCCCTCGGGCGTGTCGCGGGCAATGATCCTGCCCGCCGAGATCAGCGCGATGTCCTCACAGAGGGACTCCGCCTCCTCGAGGTAGTGGGTCGTGAGCAGAATCGTGGTCCCCTGCTCGTGCAGCAGCCGGATGTAGTTCCAGAGGTCGTGGCGCAGCTCGATGTCCACTCCCGCGGTCGGCTCGTCGAGGATCACGAGCAGCGGTTCGTGCAGCAGCGCCCGGGCCAGCAGCAGCCGGCGCTTCATCCCGCCCGATAGCTTGGAGGTGCGGACGTCGGCCTTGGCGCGCAGGTCGAAGACCTCGATCATCTCGTCCGCCCGGTCGTTGGATGCCCTGGCGTCCATCCCGAAGTAACCACCGTGGTAGACGAGCGACTCCTTGACGGTCGTGAAGCGATCGAGGTTCGGGTCCTGCTCGGCGACGCCGACGAGCCGCCGGGCCTCCATCGAGTCGTGGGCGAAGCCGAAGACGCTGATGTTCCCGCCGGAGGTGCGAATCAGGTTGCAGACCGAGTTGATCAGGGTCGTCTTGCCGGCGCCGTTGGGGCCGAGCAGGCCGAAGAACTCGCCGGACGGGATCTCGAGGTCGAGGCCGTCGAGGCCGAGGGTGCCGTCGTCGTAGGTCTTCGAGAGTCCGGCGATCGTGAGGGCTGGGGTTGCCAAGCGCACCCCACCTAGGTTAGGGATCGCGGCGAGTTTGTTGCCTGTGCAACGATGCTCGAATGGCGGGAGCAGAGGGAGCGACCCAGCCGGACCAGGCAAGTTCATCGTCGGAGTTCGAACCGCGAGCGATCGCGCGCCGGGCGGTGCCCGTGTTCATCGCGATTCCGATCGCCCTGCTGATCGCCCTGCTGGCGCCGGGGCTCGGGGAGTTTCGAGCGCTGCTCAACGATGCACAGCCCGGATGGATCGCGATCGCGATCGCCCTCGAAGGCCTCTCCTTCGCCTCCTACATCGTCATGTTCGCGCCGATCTTCTGCCGGGGGTTGAGCTGGCGCCGAAGCTGGCAGATCGGCGGCTCCGAGTTGGCGATGGGATCACTCGTGCCGGCGAGCGGTGCCGGCGGACTGGCGCTCGGCGCCTGGGTGCTGCACGAGGGCGGAATGGAGACCGACCGGATCGCCCGTCGCACCGTCGCCTTCTTCCTGATCAAGAGCTCCGTCAACTTCGTCGCCGTCGCGCTGATCGGATTGCTCATGTTCTTGGGCCTCTTCGGCGTCGACGAGCCGTGGACGCTGACGCTCCTCCCCGCGCTGATGTCGATCGCCGTGATCGTGGCGGTACTGGTCATCCCTCGCCTCGGACCGGGGGAGGACCCGGCCGAGGATGCCTCCCGCGCGAAACGCTTCATCGCCGCCTCTCGCCGCGCCCTGATCGACGGCAGCAGGGGCGCGAGGGAGATCGTCGGCTCCGGCAACATCCGCGTGATCGGCGGGGCGATCGGCTACTGGGCCTTCGACAACGCCGTCCTCTGGGCGACGTTCCGCGCGTTCGGCTTCACGCCGGAGATCTCGATCGTGCTGATGGGCTACCTGATCGGCCAGATGGGAGGGCTGCTGCCGATTCCCGGCGGGATCGGCGGGATCGACGGCGGGTTGATCGGAACCCTGATCGTCTACGGCGCGCCGGCCGCAGTCGTCGCCGCCGCGGTCCTCGCATACCGGGTGATCCTCTTCTGGCTGCCGCTGATCGCCGGCGGCATCGCCTTCTTCAGTCTCCGCCGGGACATGCCCCGCGACGACGAGCTGGCCCGATGCGAGGCGCGGGCCACCGCGCACGGGCAGGCCCGCGCCGGGGCTTAACCTGCCGGGGATGCGGATCCGCCTCGGCCTCACCCTCCTCGCGATCGTCGCAAGCGCGCTAACCGTCGCGCTCGCGAGCGGAGCGACCTCCCCGCGAGGGATCGGCTTCGAGCTCAGGAGGACATCGATCTCGCCCGAGCGGCCGATCTTCGACGGCAAACGCGAGATCACCCTCCACTACGGGATCGCCGCCAGCGAGCCGGTCGACCTCCGGATCGAGATTCTCCGAGCCAAGAGCGGCAACGTGGTCCGCGTCTACACCGAGCGCGACACGCGACCGGGGCGGCGATCTGCCCGGGTCTGGAACGGTCTCAACCGTCGGGGGAAGGCCGTCGACGACGGGCGCTACGAGTTCCGGGTCGGACCGGTGGGCGGGCCGATCCGGTTCGCCGGCCGCTTCCGCCTCCACACCCACGTCTTCCCGGTCGACGGCTCCCACGGCACCCGCGGGGCGATCGGCGAGTTCGGCGCGACCCGCAACGGCGGCCGTGTCCACGAGGGCTTCGACATCACCGCGAGCTGCGGGACTCCGCTGGTGGCGGCTCGGGGAGGCGAGGTCCAGAAGGTCGGTTACGACCCGGTCCTCTACGGCTACTTCGTGCTGATCGACGGGCTGAAGACGGACCAGGACTACTTCTACTCACACCTGATCGCTCCGCCTCCCGTCCGCAAGAACGAGCGCGTCAGGACCGGCCAGTTCGTCGGCAAGGTCGGCCAGACCGGCAATGCCGCGAGCACTCCCTGCCACCTCCACTTCGAGGTCCGCATCGACGGCCGCCCGGTCGACCCGAAGCCGTACCTGCGCCGCTGGGACAAGTACAGCTAGGGAGCGATCGGCCTCCCGGCGACTACGGGCCGGCCACGAGGCGCCGCGGTTGGCGCTCGAAGCCGGCCTCGACCAGGGCGCCCTCGGCCTCGTGGCCCATCGCGGGCTCGCCGTCGATCCGCTCGATCGCGAGACGGGGGAGCTGGCGCGCGCGGACCGCTTCGACGATCTTCGCCAGTGCGGCTCCGAACTGATCACCCTCGAAGCGGGCCAGGCGGAGGAGGCCCTTGCCGCCTCGCTCGATGTAGATCATCGGCTCGCCGTTGCGGAGCACGACGTAGGCGCCGGCGACGCGACTTGGTCGGCGGCCCTTGCGACCCCCTCCCTCGCCGTCGTCGGGATCGTCGTCCTCGTGGGCGGGAGGGCGCGGCCAACTCAGGCTCGCGCCGTAGGGCTGGGCGGGGTCGGTGACCGCGAGGACGATGTAGTCGTCGTCGACGCGGGGGAGCGAGCGCAGGCGCTCGACGGCGCCGGCGAGGGCGAACTGGGCGCCCCCGAGGCCCTCGACGAAGTAGCCACGGCGGGCGGTGCCGAGCATCTCCAGGTTCGAGAGTTCGCCGTAGAGCGACGAGAAGCCGCCGGGGACACCCTCGGCCAGCACGGTCTCACGGGTGACGATTCCGTAACGCTCCAGCATCAGCTCCGCCTGCGCTCGGATCCTCGGCCCCGAGGCGGGGGCCCCGCGGAACAGGGACTCAGTCAGCGACCAGCGGCCGGCGACCGCCTGCCCGGTGGCGTTGCGGCGGGCGCTGAAGCGGCGGCCGCGACGAGCGGCCGCGGTCTCGGAGGCCTTGAGGCGCGGGGCGCGGAGCGGTGCGACCGCATCATTGGTGACCTCGCCCGCCCAGGCGAGATCCCAGAGCGCCGAGTGAAGCTCCTCCTTCTCCCAGGTCGTCTCGCCCTCGGCGAGGTCGAGGACGAGGTCGAGCCAGAAGCACGGGCGCTGGGCGAGCAGCTCGCGGATCGCGTCGTGGACCTCGCCCTCGGGGCGCTCGAGCTTGGCGTTGGAGGGTGGCGGCCCGGCGATCCTCACGTCCTCGCGGAAATAGAACGCCACCCGTCCGGTCCGTCCCACCGGCCCGGCGCCGATCCAGACGATCTCGCCACCGGTCGAGAGCTGATCGAGCCAGGCCTGCGAGTAGGCGCCGAGGCGACGCGGGAGGACGTCACGCTCCCAGACCTCGGGGGTCAGCGCGACTCCCTGCAGGGGCACGAGGATCTCGCGCAGGCGATCGGGGCCGGCACCCGCGGCGCGGTAGGCGTCGACGTTCTGCCAGGAGACGAGGAACCGGGCCAGCTCGGCGGTGTCGGCGGCCTCGACCTCCTTGCGCAGGACCGCGAGGCTCGCGCGGCGGAGGCGGCGGAGCACGTCGGGATCGCACCACTCGCGTTCGCTGCCGCCGGGGAGCAGCTCCCCGCGGACGAGTTCCCCAGCCGCCTCCAACCGCTTCAGAGCCGGCGTCGGGTCGATCCCGAAACGCTGTCTGGCCTGTGCCGTCGGGAACGGGACGTGGGTGCGGGCGTAGCGGCGCAGCAACGTCTCCATCGGCTCATCGATCTGCTCGAGGAACGCGTCGGGCAGGCCGGATGGAACCGGAACGCCGAGGGCGTCGCGATAGAGGCCGCCGTCCTCGGCCGCGATCCAGCGCTCCTCGCCGGCGATCCGCACCCTGACCGCACGGCGCTCGGCCTCGAGCTTGCCGATCATCGAATCGGCCGAATAGCCGTCGGCGACGCGCTCGCCCAGCTCCTCAGTCGTCAGGTCGCCGAGTCGACGCAGGATCACCTGCAGCTGGTCGCGATCGACCGCCCTGGCCTGCTCGATCCGATGCTGGAGGGAGTCCTCGACGTCCGCGAGCGCGACCGGGTCGATCAGCTCGCGGAGCTCCTCCTGCCCGAGCAGCTCGCGCAGCAGGTCGCGATCGAGGGCGAGCGCGGCCGCCCGGCGTTCGGCGTTCGGCGTGTCGCCCTCGTACATGTAGGTGGCGACGTAGTCGAAGAGCAAGGATGAGGCGAAGGGGGATGCTGATTTCGTCTCGACCTCGACCAGCGAGATCCGCCTCGACTTCAGGTCGCGAAGGATCTCGCCGAGGGCCGGCAGGTCGAGAACGTCGCGCAGGACCTCGCGGTAGGTCTCGAGGGTGATCGGAAAGCGCGGGAAGTCCTTGGCGACCTCGAGCAGGGACTGCGACTTGAGGCGCTGCTGCCAGAGCGGTGTGCGCTTGCCGGGGTAGGCGCGCGGGATCAGCAGTGCCCGCCCGGCGGCCTCGCGGAAGCGGGCGCCGAACAGCGCCGAGCCCGAGAGCTCGCCGACGATCAGGTCCTCGACCTCGTCGGCCTCCAGCAGGACGAGCTCGGAGGCGGGCACCTGGTCGGAGTCGGGAAGGTGGATGACGATCCCGTCGTCGGACCAGATCGCGTCGGCTTCGAGCTCGAGGTCGTTGCGGATCTTGGCGGCGAGCGCCAGTCCCCAGGCGGCGTGGACGCGCCCGCCGAAGGGGGAGAGGACGCACAGTCGCCAGTCGCCGATCTCGTCGCGGAAGCGCTCGACGACGATCGTCTGGTCGGAGGGAACGACCCGGGTGGCGGCCTGTTGCTCGCGCAGGTAGGCGACGAGGTTCTCGGCGGCGAGCTGATCGAGGTCGTAGGCCTCGGCGAGCTCCTCCGGCTCCGCCGCCACCGCCTCGCGGGAGAACTCGCCGATCGCCCGGCCGAGCTCGACCGGCCGGCCGATGCCCTCACCGCGCCAGAACGGGATCGCTCCCGGAACGCCCGGCGCGGGCGTGACGATCACGCGGTCCCGGGTGATCTCCTCGATCCGCCATGAGGACGCACCGAGGAGGAAGACCTGGCCGGCTCGCGCCTCGTAGACCATCTCCTCGTCGAGCTCGCCGACCCGACGGCCGTCGGGCAGGTGGACGCCGAACAGCCCCGGTCGGGAATCGTTCCCGCGTTGGTGACGGCGAGCTGCCGCGCGCCCTTGCGCCCGCGGACGGTGCCGGCGGTTCGGTCCCAGACGACGCGGGGTCGGAGCTCGGCGAAGCGCTCGGAGGGGTAGCGGCCGTCGAGCATGTCGAGGACGTTCTCGAGCTGCTCGCGGGAGAGCTCGCCGTAGGGCTCGGCGGACCTGACCACCTGCTCGAGCTCGTCGACGGTCCAGTCCTCGTCGGCGACCATCGCGACGATCTGCTGGGCGAGCACGTCGAGCGGATTCCGCGGAATCACGGTCTCCTCGATCTCACCCGAGCGCATCCGCTTGGCGACGACCGCGCACTCGAGCAGGTCAGAGCGGAACTTGGGGAAGATCCTTCCCTTCGAGGTCGAGCCGAGATCGTGGCCGGCCCGCCCGATCCGCTGAATCCCGCGGGCGACGGACTTCGGCGACTCGACCTGGATCACGAGATCGACGGCCCCCATGTCGATTCCCAGCTCCAGCGAGGAGGTGGCGACGATGCAGGGGATCTGCCCCGACTTCAGCAGCTCCTCGACGATCAGGCGCTCCTCGCGGGCGAGCGAGCCGTGGTGGGCTCGGGCGATCTCCGTGGAACCCTCCGTCGAAATGCTCCGCTGCGCGTCCGCTTCCGCCGGATCCTCGGAGGACTCGGCGTTCATCTCGTTGAGGCGCTTGGCGAGGCGCTCGGCGCCGCGGCGGTTGTTGACGAAGATGATCGTCGAGGTGTGCTCGCGGACGAGCTTCAGGAGCTCGGGGTAGATCGCCGGCCAGATGCCCCGAGAGGGGCTGTCGCCGGGGACGGCGCCGGGTGCCGTGGGATCCGGGCCGGGTAGCTCGACTTCGCCCTCCTTGGCCGCGTTGCTCGGTGCCCGAGACCCGGGGTCGGCCATGTCGGGCACCGGGACGACGATCTCGAGGTCCATCTCCTTGCGGATCCCGGCGTTGACGATCGTGCACTCGCGCTTCGGGCCGACGAGGAAGGTCGCGATCCGCTCCAGCGGACGCTGCGTCGCCGACAGGCCGATCCGCTGGACCGGCTGATCGCGTCCGGCGCCGTCGTTGGCGTTGACCGCCACGTGGCGCTCCAGTCGCTCCAAGGTCAGGGCCATGTGCGCTCCCCGCTTGGTCGGCGCGACCGCATGGATCTCGTCGACGATCAGCGCCTCGACGTCGGTGAGGATGTTGCGGGCCTGCGAGGTCAGCATCAGGTAGAGCGACTCGGGCGTGGTGATCAGGATGTCGGGAGGCTTGCGGAGCATCGCCTGGCGCTCGCGCTGCGGCGTGTCGCCGGTCCGCAGCCCGACGGTCAGGTCGGCGCCGATCCCCGCCAGCGGCGCGCGCAGGTTGCGCTCGACGTCGTAGGAGAGCGCCTTCAGCGGAGAGATGTAGACAAGAGATACCCCGAATGACTGCGCCGCTTCCTCCGCTTCGCGTCCGGGAGCGGCGCCTGAAGCGACTGCTGCCTTCACCCGACGCGCCTTCTCCTTGGCAAGGTTGTCGATCCCCCAGAGGAAGGCGGTCAGGGTCTTACCGGAGCCCGTCGGTGCGCAGATCAGCGTGTTCGCGCCGGTCGCGATCGCCGGCCATCCCTTTACCTGCGCCGGAGTGGGCGCCTCGAACGAGCGCTCGAACCAGGACCGCGTGCGGGCGCTGAATCCGGCCAGCGGATCGGTCCTTCTCAGTCGTTTTCGTTGCCGTAGCCAACCGATCGATCTTAGGGACCGGGCGGCGCGGCCTACGTGCGACAGGAAGCGTGTCACCCAACCACGGAGTTCCCCTGACCGCGGTCGGCCCGGGTCCAGAACGTGAACGGAAGCTCGTCCGCGACCTCGGCCAGGCGCGGGGCGCCCATGTCGCGGGCGGAGAGCAGCGGGTCGTCGATCGGCCACTCGATGCCGACGTCGGGGTCGTTCCACGCGATCTCCGACTCGGTCGCGGGGTCGTAGAGCGAGGTCAGCTTGTAGGCGACGTCGGCGATCTCGCTGAGCACCTGGAATCCGTGGGCGAAGCCGACCGGCACCCAGAGCTGGCGGTGGCGCTCGTCGTCGAGGACGTGGCCCTCCCACTCGCCGTAGGTGGGCGAGCCGCGACGCAGGTCGACGGCGACGTCGAAGATCGCACCGCGCGGACAGCGGACGAGCTTGCCCTGGCCCGGCTCGGTCTGGAAGTGCATGCCGCGGAGGGTGCCGCGCTGGGTCGAGCGCGAGTGGTTCTCCTGGACGAAGACCTCGTCGATCCCGAACTCGCGCCAGCGGTCGATGCTGAAGCTCTCGATCAGGAAGCCGCGCTCGTCGCCGAAGGCGGTCGGCTCGATCGCGACCAGCCCGTCGATCCGCGTCTCGACCGTGGCGGTCATTCAGCCGGGGCTCCGAGCTTGGTTCCGTACTGGCGCTCGTAGTACTCGCGGTACTCGCCTGAACGAATCGGCTCCCACCACGCGGCGTTGTCGCGGTACCAGGCGACGGTCCGCTCGATCCCCTCGTCGAAGCCCACCTCCGCCCTCCACCCGAGCCCCTCGGTGCGATCGGAGGAGAGCGAGTATCGGCGGTCATGACCGAGGCGGTCGGCGACGTGGTCGATCTGCGACTCGTCGCGGCCGGTCAACTCGAGGATGCGTTTGACGACCTCGATGTTGGGCATCTCCTCCGGCCCGCCGACGTTGTAGACCTCGCCGGCCTCCCCCTTCTCCAACACCACGTCGATGGCGGAGGCGAAGTCCTCGGTGAAGAGCCAGTTCCGCACCTGCATGCCGTCGCCGTAGACGGGGAGACGGTCTCCGGCCATCGCGTTCAACACCATCAGTGGGATCAGCTTCTCGGGGTGCTGAAAGGGACCGTAGTTGTTGGAGGCGCGGACGATCAGGCAGTCGGCTCCGTAGGTGTGGTTGAACGCGCGGACGATCATGTCCCCGCCGGCCTTCGAGGCCGAATAGGGGGAGGAGGGCTCGATCGGGGACTGCTCGGTGAACGTTCCCTCGTCGATCGACCCGTAGACCTCGTCGGTGGAGATCTGCAGGTGGCGGATGCCGGCGTCGCGGGCGGCCTCCAGCAGCACGTAGGTGCCGTAGACGTCGGTCTGGATGAAGGCTCCCGGGTCCTCGATCGAGCGGTCGACGTGGGACTCGGCGGCGAAGTTGATCACCGCGTCACAGCCGTCAATGGCCCGGGCGACGGCCTCGGGATCGGCGATGTCGCCCTCGATGAAGTCGACATCCCCGGGGGGAACCGTCGCCAGATTCTCCAACCGGCCGGCGTAGGTGAGCTTGTCGAGGACCGCGATCCGATCGTCCGGTCGCTGTCCGAGGTGGTAGCGGACGTAGGTCGAGCCGATGAACCCGGCCCCTCCGGTAACTAGAAGTCTCATCAGGAAATCAGCTCTCTGTCGTCGAGATAGCGACGCAGGGCATGCTGCCACGGCTGCAGCCTGATCGCATCGTCGCGGCCGTGACCGAGCACCGAGTAGGCGGGCCGGGGAGCCTTGCGAGCCATCATCTCGGTCGTCGCCGACATCACCCTTGTCTCCATCCCCGCCTGGTCGAAGATCTCGGTCGCGAAGTCGAACCAACTGCACTGGCCCTCCCCGACGATGTGGTGGATCCCGTAGTTGTGGGTGCCGACCAGCTCGAGCATCCCCTCGGCGAGATCGGCACAGCTGGTCGGGCAACCGAACTGGTCGCTGACGACGAGGACCTCCTCCTGCTCGGCCCCGATCCTCAGCATCGTCTCGACGAAGTTCTTGCCGCCGAGTCCGAACAGCCAGGAGGAGCGGACGATGAAGTGCTTGGGGTTGGCGGCGGCGACCGAAACCTCCCCGCCGAGCTTGGAGCGGCCGTAGGCGCTGATCGGCGCCGGCATGTCGTCCTCCATGTACGGAGTTCCCTTGGTCCCGTCGAAGACGTAATCGCTGGAGGGATAGAGGACGCTCGCGCCGACCCGCGCGGCGCCGGCGGCCAGGAGAGCGGCGCCCGTGTCGTTGACGGCCATCGCGCCCCGCTCGTCGTCCTCGGCCCCGTCGACGTTTGACCAGGCGGCGCAGTTGATCACGACCTCGGGCCGGAAGTCGGCGATCGCCTCGTCGATGGCGGTGGGATCGGTGATGTCGAGCTCGCGACGCCCCAGCGCGGTCACGCTGTGGCCGCGTCGCTGGGCCGCGCCGAGCACATCCTGAGCGAGCATCCCGGCTCCGCCGGCGATCAGGATCCTCATGCGAGGGTGATCTCGGACCGGTCGCCGACCAGCATCTGAAGCGTCTTCGGCAGACCGTCGGCCCGACATATCCTGACGTTGCGACCGAGCAGGCTGGCCTCCATCCGGGAGGGCAGGTGGCTCACGCGACGCGCCCTCGAGCAGGATCGAATGCTCGACCTCGGACCCGACGACCTCACACCCCGCGGCGATCGCCGTGTAGGGGCCGATGTAGGAGTCGCTGATCCGGCTGTGGGCACCGATCACGGCCGGGCCGCGAACGGTGCAGCGCTCCAATCGGGCACCCTCCTCGACCACGACGCGGCCGACAATCTTGCAGTCGATGACCTCGCCGTCGAGATGGGGCTCGATGTCCTCGAGCACGAGCCGGTTGGCCTCGAGCATGTCGGCGAGCTGCCCGGTGTCCTTCCACCATCCCTTGACGCGGTGCTGCTCGACGGTGTGGCCGGTGTCGATCAGGTGCTGGATCGTGTCGGTGATCTCGAGCTCGCCGCGGGGGGAGGGCTCGATCGCCCGCGCGGAGCGAAAGACCTCGGGGGTGAACATGTAGACGCCGACGAGCGCCAGGTCCGACGGTGGGTCAACCGGCTTTTCGACCAGGCGGACGATCCGCTCTCCGTCGAGCTCGGCGACCCCGTAATGCTCGGGCTCGAGCACCTGGGTGAGCAGGATCAGGGCGTCGGGCTCGTTGCGCCGGAAGGCCTCGACGAGGTCGATGATCCCGTCGCGAAGCAGGTTGTCTCCCAGATACATGACGAAGGCGTTGTCGCCGATGAAGTCCTCGGCGGTCAGGACCGCATGGGCGAGGCCGAGCGGCTCGGCCTGCGGGATGTAGGTGACGTCGGCGCCGAGCTGGGAGCCGTCGCCGACGGCCTCGCGGATCTCGTCGCCGGTCTGGGGCGCGATGACGATCCCGATCTCGGTGACCCCGGCCTCGACCAGAGCCTCGATCCCGTAGAAGAGCACGGGCTTATTGGCAACCGGAACCAGCTGCTTGGCTGAGGTGTGGGTGATCGGCCTCAGCCGTGTCCCCGCCCCCCCCGAGAGGATCAGGCCTTTGAGTTTGTCCATGGCGGGCAGGCTAGCGACGCGACGCCGCCGCTCGCCCTCACCCCTCGCCGGCTGAACGAAGGTAGGTCAGCACCGCGAGCACCCGCCGATGGTCATCGCCGCCCGCGGGCAGGTCGAGCTTGCTGAAGATGTTTGAGATGTGCTTTTCGACGGCGCCTTGAGTGACGACCATCGTCGAGGCGATCCCGGCGTTGGTGCGGCCCTCGGCCATCAGCTCCAGGACCTCGCGCTCTCTCGGGGTCAGCGATCCGATGCCCGACTCCGAACCGGCGGGCTCGCCGGCGCGAACGAGCTGACTGACCACCTCGCGGTCGAGAACGGTGCCGCCGGAGGCGACCCGGTCGATCGCCTCGACGAACGTTCGGACCTCGCCGACCCGTTCCTTGAGCAGGTACCCGACTCCCCCCCTGCCGGCCTCGAGCAACTCGGTGGTGTAGGCGGGCTCGACGTACTGGGAGAGGATCAGGACACCCAGATCGGGATGGTTGCGGCGGGCCTCGAGCGCCGCCCTGATGCCCTCGTCGGTGAACGTCGGCGGTAGGCGAACGTCGACGATCGCAACGTCGGGATGGTGGCCGGCGACGATGCGCAAAAGGCCCTCCGCGTCCTCGGCCTGCGCGACGACCTCGATCTCCTGCTCCTTGAGCAGGGCGACGATCCCCTCGCGGAGGAGCGCCTGATCCTCGACCACTACTACTCGCACGGCAGCTCCGCCGTGATCGTGGTGCCCTCGCCGGGCGGGCTGTCGATGTGGAGCGACCCGTCGACCGCCTCGACCCGACCCCGAAGTCCCGACAGGCCGTTGCCGGCGGGGTCGGCACCGCCGGGGCCCTCGTCGCTGACGGTGACCAGCAGGTGCCCGTTGCTGCGCGAGATCTCAACGACGGCGGGTCCGCCCGCGTGCTTGGCGGCATTCGTGAGCGACTCGGCCGCGACGAAGTAGGCGACCGCTTCGATCACGGGTGCCGGCCTCGATCCCTCGTCGGTGTCCGGCGCGCGGACCTCGACCGGGATCGCGGAGCGCGAGCCGAGCGCCTCGACGGCCGCCGGCAGCCCGCGGTCGGCGAGCACCGGCGGGGCGATCCCGCGCGCGAGGTCCCGCAGCTCGGCGATCGCCGCTCCGGCCTCCTCGCGGGCCTCGCGGACCAGCTCCCGGTCCTCAGGGCGGTCCGCCAGGCGCTCCTCGGCCCGGCCGAGCTTCATCGAGAGGGCGACGAGCCGGGCCTGCGCGCCGTCATGAAGGTCGCGCTCGATCCGGCGCAGCTCCTGAGCCTGGACGTCGAGCGCCCCCCGGCGGGTCCGGGTCAGCTCGACCACGCGCTCCTCGAGTTGGGAGTCGTCACGTTGCTCGATCCGGCGCAGAGTCAGCTCGTGCAGGGCGACCGCGGCGGCGAGGAGAACGGTCGTCACGAACGGCCAGTAGGCCCCGCCCCCGCCGAGGAGCCAGAGCGCGAAGAGTATGCCCACGACCCAGACCGTGAGCGCAACGTGGAGGGCGAATCGCAGGCGCGGCCCCTCACGACCCTCGGTCGCCTGCGGGATCAGCCAGAAGAGGCTGATCACCACCAGGCCGGAGAACCAGATCCAGGCCGGCCAGTAATAACCGAAGCCCGTCCCGGCCCAGATCACCGTGCAGGCGAACCCGAGGACGGCGGTCAGCGTGACGAGGGTCGACGCCACGGCCCCCCGATGGCGGGCGACGCTCGTGGAGATGGCTTGCTCAGCGGTCATGGGCGGTGCGCAGCGACGGCTCGCGGCCGTGGTCGATGATCGCACGGCGGCGGCGGCGCGGGCGAACCCGCCAACCGCGCTCGCCGAGCAGCGCCACCGCGGCCGGGAGGGCGACCCCCCGTACCAGCGTCGCGTCGATCAGGATCGCGGCCCCGAGGCCGACGCCAAGCTGCTGCATCTCCGGGAGCCGGAGCATCGCGAAGAGCGAGAACACCGCGACCATCACGACGGCGGCGCTCGTGACCGCTCCCGCGGTCGCCCCGACTCCCTCGGCGACCGCCTGTCGGGGGTCCAGGCCGTTGAACCGAGACTCGCGGATCCGCTCGAGGACGATGACCGTGTAATCCATCGAGAGCCCGAACAGGATCACGAACGCGAACAGGGGCACCCACGGCACGATCGAGCCGCTCGCGATCAGACCGAGGAGGCCCTCCCCCCAGCCGAACTGGAAGACGGCCGTGAGCACGCCGTAGGCGGCGGCGACCGAGAGCAGGTTGAGCCCGATCACCGTCAGGGCCAGCCTCGGCGAGCCGAACGCCGCCACCAGCAGCACGAATGCGAGCGCCAGGACGATGCCGATGACGAGCGGCATCGAACCGCGGAGCGCGTCGGTGAAATCGCCCGAGTCGGCGGCGTCTCCGGTGACGAGGACACGCCCCTCCTCGAAGGTCGGGGCGACCCGGTTGCGAAGCTCGGCGACCGTGCGCGTCGACTCGTCCCGGGACATCTCCGGCATCGGGACGCTGACCGAGGCCGCGTCGCCGTTCGGCGCGACCTCGACTGCGGGGTTCCCGGAACCGCCGGTCGCCGCGAGCCCCCGCTCGCCCAGTTCGGCAAGCGCCGTCCGGGCCGCGGGACTGTCGAGATCCTCTCCCTCGACGACCAGCTCGGCGCTGGAGGGGGCACCGGGGAAGGCACGCTCGATCGCCCGCAGTGATACGACCGCCGGGACGTCGTCGGGAAGATCGGCGGACGTCGTCTCGCCGAGGTGCATATCGAGTGCCGGCACGGCGAGCGCGCCGAGGACGCAGAGCGACGCGATCAGCGAGGTCACGGGCCGCCGAGCGACGAGGGCCGTCAGACGCGGCCAGAATCGCGGTGCGACCCTGCCCCGCAGGCGGCCGACGATCGGCACCCGACCGCGCTCGACCCGGTCGCCGAGGAGGGACAGGACCGCGGGCAGGACGGTGATCGATCCCACCACCGAGAGCAGCACCACGACCATCGTGCCGAGCGCCAGCGACGTGAATACCGACATGCCCGTGACGAGGAGGCCCGCCAGAGCGACGATTACGGTCATTCCCGAAACCACCACGGCACGGCCGACGGTGGCCGCGGCGGCATCGAGGGCCGCGACGGAGTCGTTGCCCCGTACCCGCTCCTCACGCTCGCGGCGGATGTAGAACAGCGAGTAGTCGACCCCGACGGCGAGCCCGATCAGCACGACCAGGGAGGCGGTGGTGCCGCTGTCGGGCGCGATCTGGGAGACGAGCCCGGCAGCGCCGAGGGCGCCCGCGACCGCGGTGACCCCGAGGATCAGGGGGACGAGCGCCGCGACGAAGGCTCCGAACGCGATCAGAAGGATGACCAGGATCAGCGGGATCGAGATCAGCTCGACCCTGGTCAGGTCGTCCTCGACGACCGTGCTGATCGCATTCTCGAGCGAAGCAGCGCCGCTCTGGTGAAGCTGTGCCTCCGGGTGATCGGCGGCGAACCGGTCGACCCGGTTGGCGACCGCGGCGGCGCGATCGGCGGCGGCGCCCTCGGGATCACCACGCAGCTGCACCTGCAGCAGCTGGATGTTGCCTCCTTCGGCGCTCAGCCCGGGATCGCCGGGCTCGGAGACGCGCTCGACGCCGCGCACGGTACGCAATTCACCGGCGAGCTCGGTGGCGAGCGATGAACTCTGCCCGGGATCGTCGGTACGGACCATGACACTCTCGACGGCCGGATCCTGAAGCCCGGCGTCGGCGAGGATCTGTTCGGCGACGCGGGTCTCTCCGACCGAGGTCTCGGGGCCCTTCAGCTCGCGGGTGCCGGTCATCGAACCGGCGGCGATCAGGCCGACGATCAAGGCCAGCCAGAGCGCGATCGCGGTCTTCGGCCGGCGGCCGGAGGCGCGCGCGGCGCGTTGGACGAACCCGGCCAGACCGCGGGCGGGAGTGGACAGGGACCTGAACTCTTCGCTTCGTTTGCTCATGGGAGCCAACGTAGGCGCGGTCGACCCGGCTTTCGATGGGGCGTGCCGGAGAACCGGCCGCGAGAACCCCCGGCTTCATGGTGGGGATAGCCCCACCATCGGGATTTCTAGTAGGTGCCGCCGAGCTTGCGGTGATCCCAGGTGGCCGTCCGCACCGGGTGAAAGTGGATCGCCACCCGCTTCGGCGCCTGTGCCCTGAGGCCGGCGGCCGCGTCACCCTCGATCCTGTCGATGCCGTCGCTGTACCTGATCGCCAATTCGGCCCCGAATTCGTAGACCCGATCGACGTCGCGGATCAGCTCGGCCTCGGCCTCGATCTGGATCCCGCGCAGCTCGCCGTACTCGACGCCCGCCTCGACCAGCAGGGTGCAGCGCGGATCGCGCTCCAGGTTCTTGACCTTCTGCGACTTGGCGAAGGTCCAGGCCCAGATGTCGCCCTCTCGAACCGTGTACCAGAGCGGCATCGAGTGGGGCCAGCCGCGGGGGCCGATCGTGGTCGATACGACGATCCGCTCCTCGTCGAGGAGCGCGAGCTGTTCCTCGGGGGTCAACTTGATCTGATCGCGGCGAGACATCGGGGTTTCCGGGAGTGGGCGGGAAATCTTAGGGCTCGGGACGAGGGACCCCCCCAATGGCAGGTGGATCGGGAGTGGCAGGGATGGGCTTGTCTTCTCACCCAGCCAAGGGTCCTCGGGTTGCGAGGCGCTTCGGTGGCGGGGCCAAGGCCAACCCAACGTCACTCACCCCTTCCCTTCCCCGGGGGTGCGTGACAGTTTCGGGCGCACGGGCCGCCCAACGTCACCAACCGCCGCGTACGGCGGGGGGTGGGTGACGAAGCCGGGTGGGGGCACGGCACGGTCGCTCGGCCTTGACGGGACATGGAAGCGTCGCCCTGGGGGCTGATTGACGTCGCGAGGATCGCCGAACTCAGGGGCTCCGGCGACCGTGGGGTGGCGCGGGTGGCATCAGCGCAGCACGGGCTGGTGACGATCGCACAGCTGAGATTCCTCGGGCTGACTCTGGATGCGATCTCCCACCGGGTCGCGCGGGGGCGCCTGCATGCGCGGCACCGTGGTGTCTACCTGGTCGGGCACGAGGCGATCCCACCTCTCGCACCCATCGCGGCCGCAGTGCTCGCTTGCGGACCGGGGAGCGCGGCATCCCACCGCGCGGCGGCCTCGATCTGGAAGCTCCTGCCCGTCGGCGACCTCGTCGATGTCCTGTCACGGGCGCAGCGTCGGAGTCGCGCGGGCATCAGGGCGCATCGGACCGGGAGTCTCGAGCGCTGGGAGGTCCAGACTTTCGAGCGGATCCCGGTCACCTCACCCGTCCGCACCATCGTGGACCTCGCCGAGACGGAGTCCCCGGCCGACGTCGAGAGGGCCCTCAACGCGGCTCGGGGCCGGCGGTTGTTCACCCAGAGAGACTTCCGATCAGCGGTGGAGGGAGCCACGGGGCGGCACTCCTTCGGCTATCTCTCCGCACTCATGAAACGAGAGACCGGTGGGGATTTCAGCCGGTCGGTCGCGGAGGACCTTCTGGCCCGCTACATCCGCGCCGCCCGCCTCCCCTCCCCCCGGCGGAACTTCCGCGCCCACGGGTTCGAGCTGGACTTCTACTGGCCCGAGCTGATGCTCAATGTGGAGGTGGACGGCGTCACCTGGCACTCGACACGAGACCGGGTCAACCGCGATCACGAGCGGGACGCGAAGCTCGTCGCCGCTGGCGTCCAGGTCCTGCGGTTGACCTGGGACCAGCTTCAGCGAGAGGCCGAGACCATCGCCCGCCTTGCTGCGGCGATCGCGATCGCCCAGCAACGCCGGCGCCGCTAGATGATGAGATCAGCGGGGAGGCGGCCCTCGGCGTCCAGCTTCTCGAGGTGGGCGCGCATCGCCAGGCCGGCGGCCGGGCGCATCGGCTCTGGGACGTCCGACCAGGCGGCGTCGAGCAGATCGGGCAGCCCCCGCGTGCCGGCGGCGAGCGCCCCGACGAGAAGGCGCTCGCGCTCGCGCCGGTGGGCTACGTACTCGGCGATCTTGGCCGCCGGGTCCGTAATCCAGGGCCCGTGACCCGGGCAGAGGAGGGTCGCGCCGAGGCCCGCGAGCAGATCGAGGGAGTGCATGTAGTCGACGAGCGACCCGCCCCCCGCAGCTGGCGGCACGATGGTCGAGCCCTCGCCCAGCACCAGGTCGCCACAGAAGCAGATCTCCCCGAAGAGGAAGGCGACGTGATCGGGGGCGTGACCGGGCGTGGCAACCGCCCGGAACGGTCCGACCGTCTCCCCTGCCTCGTCACCCATGGCCGGGGGCATCTCCACGGGTTCGGTCGCGAGCATCGCCGCGAGATCGTCGAAGCCATCGAGGTTGCCGAAGACGAGCGGGGCCCCCAGCATCGCGACACCCTCGTTGTGGTCGGAGTGGGAATGGGTGAGAACCACCCCGCCGATTCCGCCGCGCGTCTCGGCGACCTCACGCACGAGCTCGATGTGGCCGGGATCGGCCGGACCCGGGTCGATCACCCAGGCGGGTGAGCTACCGACGACGTAAGTGTTGGTGCCCGTGAGCGTCATCGGCCCGGGGTTGTGAGCCCGGACGCGGACGACGGCCGGGTGGCCTGGCGCTTCGACCGCCGGCTCCTCCATGGTCGGAGCCCTACTTCGCCTTGTCGGTGACGGCCTCGAGAACTGCCTCGCGGGCGTCGTCGGGCTCGAGGACGACCATGTCCCCAGCGCCCTTCAGCACCTCGCGCACCAGCCACGACGTCCCGGCGAACGGCATCTCGATGATCAGTGCGCCGTCAGCGAGCTCCTCGACCACGGTCCGTTCCTCACGGACCCAGCGGGCCCGCTCGGGTGAGACCCAGACACGCGCGACGCGGGCGTCGGTCACCTCGCCGATGCTGAGCCACTCCTGCTCGGAGAGCTGGGTCTCGACCTCGGGGGTCGGCTCGAAGTGCTCGCCCGTCGCCTCCGCCTCCTTGGTCCGGTCGAGGCGGAAGTGGCGAACGGCGTCGCGCTTGCGGTCGCGGCAGCCGACGTACCAGCCGTCGGGGCCGCGGGCGAGGCGGTAGGGCTCGATTTCCCGCGAGATGAACTGGTCCTCGTTCTCCTTGTAGTAGTTGATCTTGAGCACGGCTCGATCGGCGATCGCGTCGTTGACGGCGCTGACGATCTCGGGCTCATCCCGCTCGATCGTGATCTGCAGCCCCTCCTCGGAGGGGTCGTGGCCGAGCGCTCCGATGATCTTCTCCCGAGCGGTGTCCAGCCCGGCCTGCGGCAGGTGGTCGCCGAAGAAATCGATCGCGGCGACCAGTGCCTTCGCCTCGAGCGGCAACAGGCGGGCCGGCTTGGCGAAGCTGTCGCCGTAGGCCTCGGGGTCGACCTCGATCTCGTCCCCGACGACCTCGGCGTAGAGCACGTATGTACCGCCGCCGAAGTTGACGACGTTGAGCACGTCGATATCGCTGGCGAGCTCCTTGACCGAGATCCCGAGCTCGGTGCAGACGTCGGCCGTGAGCAGCCGGCGCTCGTTGCGCGCTGAGCCGATCAGCATCCCGGCGAGGGTCACCAACCGCGCGAAGCGTTCGGGGCGGATCACGGTCTCTGCCTTGCCGTTGGAGCGCCCCCGCCGCTCAGCGTCGGCAACCGCCGGTGTGGCGACGCGCTTGGCGGTCTTGAAGGCGCTCGAGTGGCGACTGCGCAGCAGCTCGCGGCGCTCCTCGGCCTCGGTGACGAGCTCGGCGGGCTCGATCGCGCTCGCGTTGTGGCGCCAGCCGAGCAACCAGGCGACGAGCTGTCGGGTGGACGAGAACTCGGTCGCGAACACCGAACCCTTGCCCAGCTTCGCCTCGCCGTTGCTCGCGGGCTCGATCTCCCCGTACTCCCCGTAGTCACGCTCGACGAGCCAGTCGATCCGATCGCGCAGGAAGATCCGGGCGGTGCCGGCCTTCGCGCCCATCTGCCAGTCGGCGCGGGAGGCGTAGTCGCGGCGGTCGAAGCTGCCCGGAGGATTGAAGTCGTGCTCGGCCTTGCTGGCGTAGGAGACCTTGCCCTGGATCCGGGAGAGCCGGAACACCCTGACCGCATCCCGTTCATGGGCGTAGCCGATCAAGTAGAACTGGCCCGAGCGGAAGACGAGGTGGTAGGGATCGACCTTGCGGTCCATCGTCGCGTCCCGCTCCATCGTGTAGTAGCTGAACTGGATCGTCTTGCGCCGGGAGATCGCGGTCTCGATCTTGGCGAGCCGCTGTGAGAGTTCGCGGCCGCCCGCCGATGCCGTCATCGCCATCTCGATCGGTGCCTCCTCGCCGCTGCTGAGTGGCGACTTCCGGCCCCAGGAGACCTGCTGGAGGGCGAGGCGCAGCGGCTCGGCGTAGGCGAACTGGCCGTCGAGCAGGGCGAGGGCGGTCCGCAGCGCGGCGAGCTCGCCGTCGGTGAACTCGATCGCCGGCAGGTAGTAATTCTCGGGCGGCAGCGCGTACAGCTCCGACTCGAGGAACCCCTCGCTCGGCTTGTCGACCTTGAGCGCAATCCCGAGGCTCTCGAGCTCCGCGCGGTCGGCATAGAATCGGCGCGCGAAAGCGTCCTCGTTCATCGAGCTGTAGCCCTCCACCTCCTGTTTGATCTCGAGCGCCGATACGGGTCGGCGGTTCGCCATCAAAAAGGAGATCAAGGAGAGCTGGCGGATCAGCTTCTCGGTGTCCTTTGCCACTGAGGGCAGGATAGTTGCCGACGCCTGCTCACCCGTTCCGCCCCGGCAGGGAATTACGCAGTTTGCGCTCTCCGGTGCGGGTTCCGTGGCGACCTGCCGCCACCGGACCGGATAGATTCGCCAATACAGATGTCGGAGACCCTCGCCCGCAGCCTGATCAAACTGATCGTCACCGTAGGAATCCTCGCCGCGGTCTACTTCTTCCTGGTCCGCCCGATCCTCGATACGACCAACGACACGATCAACAGGGCCTTCGACGGCGTCGACAGCTCACTCGACAACGCCTTCGACAATGCCGGCATCGATCCGCCGAACCTCTCGGGCACCTCGAAGACCGACGCCGAGCGCGTCCTCGACTGCGTCCAACGCGTCCAGCCGGACACGACGAAGATGCAGAAGTGCGCTGAGCGGTTTACGAACTAGGCGGTTTCGGTCGACCTGACGAGGGCGCAGCCCGCAGCGTCAGGAGACCCAGCGACGCGGCCTATTCTGGCCGCGTAGCCGAGCCTATGCCGACGACATGCGGCCTCTCGGCCTCGTCAGTCCTCAGCTCCTTACCTTCTCCATCTTGGGGTCGTAGATCGGATCCTTGACCACCTCGGCGCCGACCCAGCGGCCGAAGACGCCGACCTCGACTCGGGTGCCGACCTCAGCCTCCGTGGGTGTGTAGGCGAAGGCGATGCTGCTGCCGACCCGATGACCGAAGCCGCCGGAGGTGACGCGGCCGACGACCGCCCCATCGACGCGGACCGGTTCGTCGCCGAAGGCGATCGAACCGGGCTCGTCGAGGACCAGGCAGCGGAGGCGGCGTGAGGGTCCATCGCCCTCCTTCTGCTCGAGCAGCGCATCGCGGCCGATGAAGCCTCCCGCCTTGTCGAGCTGAACGGCGAAGCCGAGGCCGGCCTCGTAGGGGGTGGTCTCGGGGGTGATGTCGGTGCCCCAGACCCGGTAGCCCTTCTCGAGCCGCATCGAGTCGATCGCACGATAGCCGCCGGCGACCATACCGTCGGGGCGACCCGCCTCCCAGAGCAGATCCCAGAGCGCCCGGCCGAACTCGGCGCCGCAGTAGAGCTCCCAGCCGAGCTCGCCGACGAAGGTGATCCGCTGCGCGAGGACCGGGACGGGACCGATGCTGATCTGCCTGGCCTCGAGGAACTTGAAGGCGTCGTTGGAGAGGTCGGCGTCGGTCAGCGACTGGAGGATGTCGCGGGATTTCGGGCCCCAGAGGCAGAAGCAGGCACGTGAGCCGGAGACGTCGGTGGCGACGATCGAGCCGTCGGCGCGCTGATTGGGGAGGTGGCGTCGGATCCAGGCGAGGTCGCGGGTGCCGAAGGCCGTGCCGGTGACGACGCGGAACGACTGCTCGGCGACCCGCGTCACCGTCAGGTCCGCCTCGATGCCGCCGCGATCGTTGAGCAGCTGGGTGTAGACCGCGGAGCCGACCGGTTTGTCGATGTCGTTGGCGCAGATCTGGTTCATGGCGGCGAGCGCCCCGGGGCCGGAGATGTCGACCTTGGCGAAGGAGGACTGGTCGAAGAGCCCGGCTGCATCGCGGGTCGCCATGCACTCGGCGCCGATCGCCGGTGACCAGTTGCGGCCCGGCCATCCATCGGGCCGGCCTCCCCCGCTCCCCGCGGTCGCGTTCGGGTCGAACCAGTTGGCCCGCTCCCACCCTGCCTTCTCTCCGAAGCTGGCGCCGAGCGCCTTCAGCCGCTCGAAGGCGGGAGTCAGGCGCAAGGGCCGTCCGGCCGGCCGCTCCTCGCCGGGGTAGACGATGTCGTAGTAGCGGGAATAGGCGTCGAGGGCGCGGACGCGGGCGTAGGACCGACTGGCGTAGTGGGCCCCGAAACGGCGGATGTCCATCGCCGAGGTGTCGACGAACGCCATCCCCTCGACGATCGATTCGGCGATCACCCGGCCGACGCCGCCGGCGCCGGCCAGTCCATGCACGCAGAAACCGGCGGCGACCCAGAGCCCCGTCACCTCGGGCGTCTCGCCGAGGATGAACTCGCCGTCCGGAGTGAAGGCCTCGGGGCCGTTGACGACCTTGTCGATCCCGACCTCCCGCAGGCCGGGGGCTCGTCGCACGGCTCCCTCCCAGGACTCCGCGAACCGGTCCATGTCCGGCTCGAACAGCATCCGGGGCTCGCTCAGCAGCTCGTCGGTCTCCCAGGCGACGGGGTCGCGGGAGTAGCCGCCGACGAGCAGCCCTCCCGCCTCGGGTCGGAAGTAGTTGATCGAGTCCGGGTCACGGACTGTCGTCGTCTCCGGGGGGACCGGCGTCTCGAACGGCTCCGAAACCACGTACTGATGGCGCATCGGGACGATCGGGATCGACGCGCCGGCAAGCCGGCCCACCGCTGCGGTGGCAGCCCCCGCAGCGATCACGGCGGTCTCGGTCGCGATCGTCCCGCGATCGGTGACGACGCCGATCACGCGGTCGCCGTCGAGCTCGAAGCCGGTTACGCGGACGCCGGTGTGGAACCTCGCGCCGTGCTGGGTGGCCCCTTTCGCCAGCGCGCGAACGAGCAACTCGGGGTCGACGTAGCCGTCCCCGGGCAGCCACGCGGAGGCGAGCACGTCCTCGACGGCGAGCAACGGCAGACGCTCCCGGGTCTGCTCGGGGGTGAGTAGATCGAAGGAGAGTCCGTAGGTGGCGGCGGCGCTCTGCTGTCGACCGAGTTCCTCGACCCGCTCGGGAGTGGTCGCGACCCGCAGCCCGCCGACGCCGCGCCAGCCCGGGTCGAGGCCGGTCTCGGCGCCGAGGCGCTCGTAGAGCTCGGTCGAGTACATGATCATCCGGGTCTGGGCGATCGACGAGCGGAGCTGGCCGACGAACCCTGCCGAGTGCCACGTCGTTCCCTCGCTGAGGTCGTGTTGTTCGAGCACGACGGTGTCGCGAAGGCCCAGCTCCGCCAGGTGATAGGCGATGCTGGCGCCGCCGACGCCGCCGCCGATGACCACGGCGGCAGCGGAAGCCGGGAGGTCTCCCCCGGTCTTGGTCTCGGGGGTCATGAGTCCATCCTCGCTGCTTCGAGCAGCTCGGGGAAGTCGGGTCCGTCGAACTCGGCGATCGCCCGCTCGTACTTCTCCATTCCCCAGGACCAGAAGTCGAAGTCGATCGTCGAGACGCCGTCCTGGATCGAGGCCCAGAGCGTCCAGCCGTACTTCGACATCAGCCCCCAGAGCCGGGCGCGGGCGACCTTCGCCGCCGACGCCTCGCCGTAGTAGGCGGCGACGAGCTCAGTCAGTTGGGCGAGGGAGAGGCCGGACTCGCTCCAGATGTTGCCGAGTTCGAAGCTGGGCTCGTTGTTGCCCGAGTACTCGTAGTCGATCAGCAGCAGGCGGTCGCCGGCGTCGATGAAGTTCTCGGCCAGGAGGTCGTTGTTGCAGGGAACGTGGGGCTCGGGATGCTGGGCGAATGACTCGCGAATCGACTCGGCCTGCGGTGCGAACTCGTGGTATCGGTCGGGGATCCGAAAGCCTCGTTCGTTGATCAGCTCGAGGTAGCCCCGCTGGATCTCGAACATGTCGAAGTCCTTCTGGAACGGTTCCGCCGTATGGAGCGTGCGCACCGCGCCGGCGATCCGGTCGAGCGGGTACCCGCCCCGCAGATCCTCGGCGCTCAGGGTGCGACCCTGGATGTAGTCGATCACGAGGGCGTTGTGGTCGGGAAGGTAGGCGACGACCGGGGCGCCGACCCCCACCGCCGCGGCCCGGACCGAGCTCGTGTGCTCGTTGTCGCGATCGATGGCCAGCAGGGCGCCGTCGTCGCTCCAGAGCCGGATCACGTAGGCGCCCTGGTCGGTGACGACCTTCAGGTTGCGGTTGGTCAGCCCGCCCTCGAGGTCGGTGACGGTTCGCTCGCCGGCCAACTCGGGGACGAGCTCGAAGATCCGTTCGAGATTGCTGTCGTGGTCGATGGCTCTCTCCTCCGGCGCTCAACCTATTGGAGCCGGCGCGGGTGCTGCCGTCTAGCCTGCTCTCCATGAATCCGCCCCGGGCCGTCATCCTCGATTTCAACGGGACCCTCTCCGACGACGAACCCCTGCTGGAAAGGCTGTTTCGGGATGCGCTGATGGAGGAGGCGGGGATTGTGCTGAGTTCCGAGCAGTACGAAGAGCTTATCGGCCTCTCAGACCCGGAGATCGCCGAAACCGCGCTGCGGATCAGCGGAATCGAACCCTCCCCCCATCTCGTCGAGCGGATCCTGCGGGAGATGATCGACGGCTATCTGCGCGAGGTCGAGGAGGAGCCCCCGATCTCGCACTCGGCGACCGAGTTCGTCGCGATGCTGGCCGAGCGCGTGCCGATCGCGATCGCTTCGGGCGCCTATCGCGAGGGGATCGAGTTCGTCCTCGACCTGACGGGAATCCGAGATCGGTTCGATGCGATCGTCTGTATCGACGACGTCGAGCACGGCAAGCCCGAACCCGAGTGCTACCTGCTGGCGCTGGAGCGGTTGAACGAGGCGACCGGAGGATCGATCTCGGCCGCTGAGGTCCTCGCGATCGAGGACTCGACCGCCGGGATCGCGGCAGCTCACGCCGCCGGAATGCGCTGCGCCGCCATTGCCGGCGACGAGGTGGCAGAGGCCCACGCCGACTTCACGGTTGACCGACTCGATGCGCAGACCGCCGACCGACTACTTGGCGGCAGATGAGCGGCGGGCCCGATAGGAGCGGTTCTTGACCCGGTTGCCGCAGACCGCCATGACACCAGGTGCCGCCGCGGGTTGCGGGAGGAGTCGAAGAAGGCACCGAGACCCGGAAGCGCCCCCGGATCTGAGCTGCGGTCCCGCCGGTCCCGGGCGAACCTGAGAGGCCGCGGGTCTAGGAAGAGGTCGGCGATGCGGCCTTCGCCGTGAGCCGGCCGAGGACGACGAGCTGCGGCCTCTCAGGCCGCCCGACGGTCGCGGAAGTAGGCGGAGCCGTCGATCCCCCGGTCGAAGCCGGACCAGGCCTGACCGTCGGCGAGGGTGCGCTCGATCCGGTCGAAGCTGCCGAGCTTGCCGCCGAGGTTGTCCATCATGTGGACGAGGGTCGCCTCGCGGGTGGCCGGGGTGACGGGCGAGCCGTGCTCGAGGGTCCCGTGGTGGGAGAGGATGATGTGCAGGACCGCCCAGCCGAGGTCGGAGTCGAAGCCGTCGATCGACTCGATCTCGCGGCGGACGCGGTAGTAGCCGAGCGGGATCTCGCCGATCAGCCGGCCGAGGTCGGTGAGGTCGATGGCCAGCGGGTTGTCGTTGTAGGCCTCGAGCTTGCCGATGTCGTGCAGCAGCGCGCCGGTGATCGCAACGTCGCGATCAATGCCGGGAAAGAAGGAGGCGGCGGCGCTGACGCCCTGGGCGACCGAGAGCGTGTGCTCGAGCAGCCCGTGGCGGTAGGCCTGGTGATAGTGCTTGGCTGCCGGGGCGTCGCGGAAGCGCTCCCAGAGCTCGCCCCCGGGGGCGACGAGACGGTCGAGGAGGGTCCTCAGGTCCGGATTCTGGATCGTCTCGAGCAGGGCGGAGAGGTCGGCCTCCATGCGCTCGATCGGAACCGGCGAGGTGTCGAGCAGCGCGCTCGGATCGTAGGAGCCGTCGACGGCGGGGCCAATCGACTCGATGATCAGCGAGTCGCCCCACTGCGAGCTGCTCTCGAAGCGACCCTCGATGTGGACGACGGTGCCCGTCTCGGCCACCGCGAAGCGCGCCTCGACCTCGTCCCAGGACTTCGCGTTCACGGTTGCGGTGCGGTCGGCGACCTTGAGCGCCAGCCACTCGCCCCCGCGCTTGGTCGGCCGTCGGCTACGGTCGCGGACGGCGTAGCAGCCGTCGACGCGATCGCCGTCGGCCAGGCTCGCAAGATCCTGGTGAGAGGGGGCGGGAAAGGCCCCGGAAGCGACATCGCCGAGCTGTGACTGCAGCTGCTCCATGACTGGAGGGAAGGTAGGGAAGGGGGCGGACGGCGTCACGATGATCTGAAGGTCGTTTCCCACCTCGCAAAGCTGACGCGACTGCTTCGCGCCCCCCTGTCCAGGCCTACAGGTAGCCGCTTCGGCGGAACCAAACGAAGAGCGCGAGGCCGCCGAACACGACGCCGCCGATGCCGAAGGCGACGAAGGCGGCGAACGACTGGATGTGGTCGGTCATCCACTTGAAGTTCTGCCCGAAGAACCCGGTGATGAAGGCGAGCGGGAGGAAGATCGTGGCGACGATCGTGAGCTGCTTGCTGATCGTGTTGAGCCGGTTGGAGACCATCGAGAGGTAGGCGTCGCGCGAGCTCGCCAGCAGGTCGCGGTAGCTCTCGACGAGGTCGGAGATCCGCAGCATGTGGTCGTACAGATCGTGGAGGTAGTTGCGGGTGTCGTTCTGGAGGCCGGGCAGCTCCAGGATGTCGTCGGTGCCGCGGACGAGCAGATCCCGCTGCGGCGCGATCACCTTGCGCAGTCCGACGAGGTGGCGCCGCAGGTCGAAGATCCGCTCCAGGTGGGATTCGCTCGGACCCTCGAGGATCTCGGCCTCCAGCTGATCGATCTGGTCGCCGAAGTGCTCGAGGGCCGGAAAGAAGCTGTCGGTCAACGCCTCGAGGATCCGGTAGATGACGAACTGCTCGGAGTGATCCTGCAGCCGCGGAAGTCGCTCGCGCAGCTCCCCCAGTACGTCGGAGGCCTCCCAGTGCATGGTGATGATGTAGCCGCCGCTGAGGAAGCCGTGAACCTCCAGCAGCATTTCGTCGTCGCCCTGGCCCTCCGGGCGAGCCCCGTAGTAGACGAGGAACATGTGGTCGCCGTAGTTCTGGAGCTTCGGCCGTTGTCCGGGCACGGGCGCGTCCTCGAGTGCCAGCGGATGGAACTCGAACATCTCGCCGAGCGCTGCGATCAGCCCTTCATCCGGCTTCTCCAGGTCGAGCCAGAAGAACTCGTCGCGCGCCAGCAGGTCGCTGATCGTGCTGGGGTCGTAGCTGTCGAGGATGCGCATCGGCTTCGATGCTATCCCCACGAAGTCCCTACCGGCCCAACGACGGGCTTCCCTGGAGCGGGTCGCGACGATCCGCTCCGGAATGGCTACGCAGCTCGATCAGGCGGGAGACGTCAGTCATCGACAGCAGCCCGGCGAGCCGCTCTCCGTCGAGCACGAGCGCCCTCCCGAGTTCGGTCTGGACCAACTCGATCGTCGCCTCCCCGAGATCGCCGCCCGGCTCGAGGACGAGCACCTCGTCGAGCGGATGGGCGATCGCCTCGATCGGGGTTTCGGGCCATCGCGCGCTGGGAACCGACCTGAGGTCGCGGAGACCGAGCAGCCCGACGACCCGATCGCCGTCGAGAACGGGGTAGGCGGCATGCCTGCTGCCGCTGAACTGGGTCTCGATGAAGTCGGCGATCGTCGACTTCGCCGGCGCGGCAACCGGGTGGACGGCCATCGCGTCGGCAACCCGCAGCGGCTTCAGCGCGGCCGCGATCGTTGCCATCTGGGTCTCCGCGGTGGCCGCCGAGACCAGGAACCAGCCGATCAGCGCGAGCCACAGCCCACCGGGCGCGGCGAACACGAGGAGGACGACGATGCCGCCGGCGATCATCACCTGGCCGAACCAGCGGCCGAGCGTTCCCGCAATCCGCGTCGCCCGGGTGAAATCACCGGTTCGCTGCCAGACGAGGGCGCGCAACACCCGGCCGCCGTCGAGCGGCAGGGCCGGCAGCATGTTGAACGCGATCAGGATGAGATTGATGCTGCCGAGCCACCCGACGACTCCGTCGACGACGGCCGGCAGGGGTGCGGTGGCCAGCAGAAGCATCGAAAGGCCGATCGCGAGGCTGACCAGCGGCCCGGCGATCGCGATCCGCAACTCCGCCCCGGCGGACGGGAAGAGCCCCTTGAACTTGGCGACGCCGCCGAACAGCCAGAGCACGATCCCGTCGATCTCCATCCCTTCGCGGCGGGCCACGACGGCGTGGCCGAGCTCGTGCAGGAGCAGCGAGACGAAGAAGAGGACGGCGCCAACCGCAGCCATCGCCAGGTAGACGCCGTCGCTGAGGCCCGGAGCCACCTCAGGGAAGACCGCGACGGCGAGCGACCAGCAGATCAGCCCGAAGATCACCAGCCAGCTCCAGTTGACCCCGATCTCGACCCCGGCGTAGCGCCCGAGGCTGAAGCTCGCGTGCATCGGCCCCCCGGTCCGCGCCGGCGTTCGCATCCCGGTCCGCTGGGGCTCAGCGGCCATCAGAGCGCCGTCGGATAGGTCTCGGGCGGCTCGCCGTGCTGCCAGTCGACCGATCGCTCCAGCGGTTCGACCGCCCGGGTGCGATCGATGTGGACGATGTAGTCGAACTGCTCGGACAGATGCGCCTCGAAGTAGTGGCTCGCGAGCTCGTTCTCAGGGCGGTAGATGACCCCGATCGCCCGTTCCAGCCGTCGCGGGTACAGGGCCTCGGCGGCCCGCGCGTCGTCGCGCAGCCGCAGCCAGAACGCCGGGATCTCGACGTCGCTCAGCACCGCCTCGAAGCTCCCGGGTCGAGCTGGGCGGACGCGCTTGCGTTCGACCGCCGCCCCCCAATCGGACGCGGCACTGACGGTGCCGTCGAAGGTCGTGAAGCCGATCAGGACCGCGCCGAGGCTGAACCGCTCCCGGGCCAGCTGACCGATGTTGTGCTCACCTCGCTCCCCCATCGAGGTGCGGCGGGCATCGCCGACGTGGGAGTTGTGAGCCCAGACGACGGTACGGGCGACGGTGCCGGCCCGCTCGCGGCCTTCGAGGTGGGCGATCAGGCGCTCCAGGGTGTTCGCCATATGGCTGTCTCGCAGGTTCCAGGAGGAGATCGGGCCGGTGAACATCGACCGGTAGTACTCCTCGGCATCGACGACCAGCCGGGCGTTCTCCTCGGCGTAGAACTGCTCATCCTCGGCCGCGATGCCGTCGCGGCGGAGGTAGCCCTCGCCGGCGGCGTTCAACTCGATCAGCTGCTGCAGGACCCCCTGCCTGCAGGAGGGAGAGAGACCGCCGGCAACCGCATAGCCGTAGGCCTGGCTCTCCTCGAAGCGCTCGAGACAGGCGTAGCGCTCACGGGCCCGGGCGGCGGCGGGAGGATCGACGCGGTCGAGGTATCCGACCACGGCCTCGATCGATCGGTAGAGGCTGTAGAGGTCGAGACCGTAGAAGCCGGTCGGTCGGTCGGCGCGCTCGTTGTGGGAGCGCAGCCACCCGACGAAATCGAGGACATCCGCGTTCCTCCACATCCAGGTCGGGAAGCGCTCGAAACCGGCGAGGGCCCGCTCAGCGTCAGCATCCTCGTCGGCGCCCTGCACCCAGCGGTTGACCCGGTAGGCGTCCGGCCAGTCAGCCTCGACGGCGACCGCGGTGAAGCCCTTTTCCTCGATCAGACGCTTCGTGATCACGGCCCGCTGGCGGTAGAACTCATGGGTCCCGTGGGTCGCCTCGCCGAGCATCACGACCCGGGCGTCGCCGATCCCCTCGATCAGCTCGTCGTAATCGCCGGGCCCTCCTGTCAACGGCCGGGCCTCGTCTCTGATCGCCGCGGCGATCGCCGCCGAGTTGCGACTGTCTCGCAGCACCCCGCCGCTCATGTTGCAGACCCCTCCATCTGACAACGAAAGTACGCCCGTTGCGCTGACGGAGCATCGGCACCACGCACCGACTGCCCTAGGTGGTCGCCACTGAGCCCTCGTCTCCTATCACCGCTCCCGCCAAGTATCTGGCGAGCCTGGGAGCCGCCAGGTCAAGAAAGAGGCCGGCGACGCGGCCATCTGGCCGCGAGCCGGCCGATGACGCAGACATGGCGGCTCCCAGGCCGCCAGATGGCGAGGGCGGGAATCGAACCCGCGACACCACGATTTTCAGTCGTGTGCTCTACCAACTGAGCTACCTCGCCAGATGCCCTGCACCTGCCGGTCGGGCGGCGATAAGGCTAGTGCAGGAGGGCAGGCCTCGATACTCAGATCACCCACAGTTGCAGCAGGCCGCCGATCAGGCCGCAGCCGACCACCACGTAGAGGACCGTCAGCTTGCCGTGCCAGCGGTTGAGTGCCAGGAAGCCGCCGATCGCCAGGGCCGCGGTCCAGCCGTCGACGACGCCGGTGTCGACGATGTCGACGGTGACCGCGGCGATCAGCCCGATGACGCCCGCGGCGACGCCCAACAGAAACGGGTGGAGGCGCTCGTTCTGCGCGATCGCGACGAGTTGGCGGTGGAAGAAGATCGGCAGGACGAACGCGGGGATGAAGATGCCGAGCGTCATCGCGAGCCCTCCGGCGAGGCCGCCGGCGATGTAGCCGACGAAGGTGGAGAAGATGATCAGCGGCGCCGGCAGGACGCTGCCCATGGCGAGGCCGTCGACGAACTGGCTCTCGGTCAGCCACCCCTTGTCGACGACGGCGATGTCGTGCAGGAAGGGGATCACCGTGAAGGCGCCGCCGAAGGTGACGAGGCCCGCCTTCAGCCCCTCCCAGAAGATCTCCGTGGTCAGCGAGACGGTGACCGCCCCGGCGAGGAAGAGCAGGACGGCCGGCAGGCCGAACGAGATCGAGCTGGTCCGCCCGACCCAGGTCCGGGCGTTGGTCCAGACCTCGTAGAGCAGCCCGGCGCCGAGCAGGACGAGGACGAAGCCGGCGTCGGCGAACAGGGTCAGCGCGAACCCGGCGATCGCCAGCAGGGCCAGCGGGAACGTCGGTGATGAAGGTCCCGCTCAGCCGGACCAGCGCCCGGGCGACGATGGCGCCGACCGCCGCCTTGAGGCCGTAGAAGACCTCGTCGAGGTTGCCCGCGAGATCGGCCTCCACGTAGAGGACCGACAGGCCGAGCATCAGGAGGAAGCCGGGCAGCATGAACCCGAGGCCCGCCATGAAGCCGCCGAGCTTGCCGCCGCGAAGCCGGCCGAAGAAGACGCAGAGCTCGTGGGCCTCCGGGCCGGGCAGCACCTGGTAGACGGCCAGGGTCTTCTTGAACGTCGCCTCGTCGACCCAGCCCTCCTCGTCGACGCACTCCTTCTTGATCATCGCGATCTGCGCCGCCGGGCCTCCCCACGCGAGCAGCCCGAACTTGAGAAAGCGGATGAAGATCGAACCCGGCGAGTCCAAGTCGCAAGCCTAGGTATTCGATCCGTCGGGACTGCGCCCGCCGCCGCGGTTCAGCATCTGAGTCATCAGCTCGATGGCCCCTCCCTTGTGGAGGTGGTCGTTGAGATTCCCGCACTTCGGGCTCTGCACGCAGGAGGGGCAGCCCTCCTCGCACGGACACTCCCCGACCAGGCGGGAGGCGTCACCGACGAGCCGCTCGAACTCCTCGTAGCCGCGGCGCGCGATTCCGACGCCTCCGGGATGGCCGTCGTAGATGAAGATCGTCGCCCGCCCGGTCTGCATGTGGACGTTCGTGGAGAGACCGCCGATGTCCCAGCGGTCACACATCGCCAGCAGCGGCAAGACGGCGATCTGGGTGTGCTCGGAGGCGTGAAGGGCCCCGAGCATCGCCTCCGGCGGCAGCGCCTGGGGCCCGACGAGCTCGTCGGGGAGCACGTACCAGAGCGCCTGCGTCGCGTAGCTCTGCTCGGGCAGGTCCAGGGCGACGAAGTCGAACGCCTCGTCGGCATGCCCGTCCCCGACCCGCTTGCGCTGGAAGGCGATCACGTGCTCGCTGACCGACACCACGCCGAAATGCAGCTCGACCCCGAGCGCCTCCCGCTTCGCCTCGATCCGCTCGATGTAGATGTCGGTCTCCTGGCGGGGCTGGGTGTACCAGTCGCCGTTGAACGGCTTGACGATCGCCCGCCGGCCGTCGAGGTCGAGCTCGCGCACCTCGTAGGAGCGGCCGAGATGGAGGTAGACCGCGCCGGGGTGAACCGTCGAGAACGCCCGCTCCGCCTCCACGGTCCCGAGCAGCTCGCCGGAGTCGGCGTCGACGACGGTCACCGAATCGGTCGAGGCCGACCGCAGGCTGATCCCCCCCGCCGGATACTCCGAGCCGCGAACCGCGAGCAGGCCGCCGCGGCCGCGGCGGAGGTAGCCGTGGGTCGTCAGGGCGTCGGCGCGCTGACGCCAACCGTCGCCGAGGATCTCGTCGTCGCGGGCGCCGCCCAGCGGTGACTCGAACGCCGCGGCGACGAGGTGCGCGGACTGGATCCGCTCGTTGCGATGGTCGAGGATCGCGGCCTCCACCGGGCGGGTCAGGAACTCCGTCGGGTGGCGGCAGAAGAACTGGTCGAGGCCGTCGATCCCGGCCAGATAGACGGCGAGGCCGTCACGGCGGCGGCCCGCTCTGCCCCACATCTGCCGCAGGCTGGCGACCGTCCCCGGGAAGCCGACGCAGATCGCCGCATCGAGCTCGCCGATGTCGATCCCGAGCTCGAGCGCGTTGGTCGCGACGACCGCCCGCAGCTCGCCGGAGGCCAGTCGCGCCTCGATCTCGCGGCGCTGCTGGGGGGTGTACCCGGCGCGGTACGGCGCGATCGCGTCCGCCAGGTCGCGACGTCCGCGGTCGATCAACGTGTCACGGCAGAACTTGTGGATCAGCTCGGCGCCGCGGCGGCTACCGACGAAACAGATCGTCCGGGTCCCCGCGATCAGCAGATCGGTGAGCATGTCGGCGGCCTCCGAAAGCGCCGAGCGTCGCGCGCCTGCCGCCCGGTCGGTCAGCGGCGGGTTCCAGATCGCGATCCGGCGGCCGGCCTTGGGGGCACCGTCGGAATCAACCAGATGAAAGGGCGTGCCGACGAGTCGCTCGGCCAGCTCGAGCGGGTTGGCGATCGTCGCCGAGGTGAGGACGAATCGGGGCTCGGAGCCGTAGAGGGCGGCGACCCGGCGAAGCCGCCGCAGCACGTTGGCGACATGAGAGCCGAACACCCCGCGATAGACATGCGCCTCGTCGACGACGACGTAGCGGAGGTTCGCGAAGACGTCTCCCCAATTTCGGTGATGCGGCAGAACCCCGACGTGCAGCATGTCGGGGTTGCTGAGGATCAGGTTGGACTGCCGCCGGATCGCCGAGCGCTCCTCCCGCGGGGTGTCGCCGTCATAGATCGCCATCCGCAGCCCGCCCGGCGCGATCTCGGAGAGCTTGCGGGCCTGATCCTGCGCCAGGGCCTTGGTCGGGTAGAGGTAGAGCGCACGCACCTTCGGATCGCGGGCGATCGCGTCGAGCACCGGCATGTTGAACGCCAGGGACTTGCCCGAGGCGGTGCCGCTGGTGACGATCACGTTCTCGGTCTCCGCCGCCCGCAGGGCCTCGAGCTGATGGGCGTACAGCGTCGTCACCCCGTTGCGCTCGAGCGCCGCCCTCAATCCTGGATCGAGCTGATTCGGCAGCGGTACCTCGGCCGCCTCCTGCTCCCGCTCGGCGCTCTCGGCGACGAGGCGGCCGTCCGCGCGACCGGGGTCGATCGCCGCCCGCCACGCCTCGTCGACGGCTGAGCCCCAGGGCAGGTCCTCGGCTGAGCTAGCCATGAATCCGGGCGATCCGCCCGGCGACCCGGATCGCGTCGAGCGCCTCGAAATCGTGCAGGCGATGGACCTGCGCCCCCTTTGCCGCGGCGAGGGCGGCGGCGGCGATCGTGCCGCTGCCGCGCTCGGTCGCCGGCAGCCGGCGCTCCCAGGAGCCGGCCAGCACCTCGCCGATGAAGTCCTTGCGGGAGAGCGAGACGTAGAGCGGACGGCCCAGCGAGTGCAGCTCCTCGAGCCGCCGCAGGATCTCGAGATCGTTCTCGGTCGTCAGGTCGAAGTCGAGGCCGGGGTCGATCGCGATCGACTCCTCGGCGATGCCGAGTGCGATCGCCCGCTCGATCCGCTCACCGAAGAACTGCTTCAGCCGCTCGACGACGTCGTCGTAGACCGGGGTCGGGCGATCGACCCGCGGCGGACCCTCGATGTGCATGAGGACGTATCCGCAGCCGGCTTCGGCCACCGCCTCCAGCATCCGGTCCGGCCCTCCCCCGATGTCGTTGATCACGGCGGCGCCGGCGGCGGCCGCGGCCAGTGCGACCGCCGGCTCGAACGTGTCGGCGCTGATCGGCACGTCGGTCGCGGCGGCGAGGCCGGCGACGGCGGGGATCAGCCGTTCGATCTCGTCCGCCGCCTCGACCGGCGGACCCGAGCGGGCGGCGACGGCTCCGACGTCGATCATCTCGAAGCCGAGCTCGACCAGGCGCCCGCCGTCGGCGACCGCCTGCTCGGAGGTGCCGCTCCGCGCCCCCTCGTACATCGAGTCGACGGTGACGTTGACGATCCCGGCCCCGATCGGGCCGGCCAGGGCAAGCGTGCGGTCGGCGAGTCGCCAGGCGGTCATCCGGCTACGGAAGCCGGAAGACGTCGTCGTAGTCGGCGACGTCGAAGCTGGGTGGATCAGGTGGATCCGTTCCGGCGGCCTGCGCGTCGGCGATCTCGTTCAGCGACCCGAACAGCCCCTCGAAGAACTCGCGGGTGCGCAGCGGCGGCCGAACCTCCCAACGGACGGTGCCCGCCTCGTCGGCGTGACCGCCGAACTCATGCGGCGTGCCGACCGGGATCACGAGCACGTCGCCCTCCGTGAGGATCTGCACCTCCCCGTCGACGCTCGCCCTCACCGAGCCCGAGATGACGTGGAAGACCTCCTCCTGGGCGGGATGCAGGTGCGCGGGGGCGGGCGCACCGCCGGCGTTGTAGGAGCTCTCCATGACCAGGACATCGTCGGCCTCGGAGATGAAGGTGATCGTCTGGCCGGTGAAGGGGTTGGTCAGCATCGGTCAACTATTTCACTTTGCCGTCAGCGGTCGGGGTCGCCGCCGGGTCAGCCCGCCCAATACGCTCATCGGGTGCCCCTGCGCTGCCTCTACACCGATCTCGACGGAACCCTGCTGGGGAAGTTCGGCTCCCTGTTCGCCGACGCGGAGGGGAACTTCTCGCGCAACCAGGCGCTGCTGATCGAGGCCTGCCACCGGGCCGGGGTCGAGATCGTGGTCATGTCGGGCCGGCGCGAGGCGCAGGTGCTCTCGGACTCGCGGCTGATGGGCCAGACCTCCTACATCTACGAGGCCGGCTGCGGGATGGTCATCGACCGCGAGCGCACCTATCTGACCGGCGAGGACTGGGTCCCCGACGAGGGTGGCAATCCCGCCGACCGGATGATCTCCTCGGGCATCCCCGACATGCTCTTCGACCGGTTCCCCGGGCGCCTGGAGTGGCACGCGCCGTGGCACGAGGGACGGGTGCTGTCGCTGCTGTTCCGCGGCAAGATCGGCGTCGACCACGCCAACGAGCTGATCGCCGAACAGGGCGAAGCGGGCCGGGATCTGCGCTTCCTCGACAACGGGGCCATCGGCCGCCCGATGGAGGGGATCGAGGTCACCCACGCCTATCACCTGGTTCCCGGCGGGGCGAGCAAGGGCAAGGCCGTCGGCGCCCACATGCGGGCTCGCGGCTACCTGCCCGAGGAGTGCATCGCCGCCGGCGATTCGATCGAGGATCTCGGGACCGCCGACTACGTCGGGCGCTTCTTCTGCATGGCCAACGGCTACGAGCGGGACGAGCCGCTGCGGGCAGCGATCACCGACTACGACAACGTGACCGTGACCGAGGGTCGGATGGGCGACGGCGTCTACGAGGCCGTGGTCACGACCCTGGCGCGGGGGTAGCGACGGACGGTTCCGGGACGTGGGTCGGAATTCGGTCGCTGTACGACACCTGAGCGACCCACGTCCCCTCAACAACCGGCACTTGATCTGACCTCCTTCAATAGGATTGGCGAGCCTGGAATCGGGGTCCAGGCCGACCTACATTCGAGGAGAGGAATTTTCGCTGTGCGCAAGATCGCGCTTGTTGTTGGTTTTCTGATTTCGCTGCTGGTGACGCCGGCGGCGTTCGCCGCGCCGCCGACCGACATCCTCGGTGGGGACATCGACTGTGGTGTCGTCACCAACGAGGGTTCCGGTGCGGGCGAGGTGACGGACTCACTCGGTCAGACCTGGTGCGGGACGATCCGCGCAAGCGACGGCACCAACGCGGTCACGACCCCCGCCATCCCGACCCAGCCGACCAACGGCGACCCCGCGGTCCGCAGCACGAGCAAGTCCTGGGACGGCGTCCCCCTCGACATCAACTTCGCCCTTCCCGACGAGGGCACCTTCGGTGCCGGCCCGTATCCCGTGGTCGGCTCCTTCCACGGCTACGGCGGCTCGAAGTTCAGCTTCAAGAACATGCAGCGCTGGCTCGACAGGGGCTACGCGGCCTACTCGATCACCCAGCGTGGGTTCGGCGAGTCCTGCAACAGCGCCGCTTCGCAGGCGGCCGATCCGACCGGATGCGCGGACGGTTACGTGCGTCTGATCGACGCCCGCTACGAGGTCCGCGACACCCAGACCTTCCTCGGCGTGCTGGCCGACGAGGGCCTGATCGAGCCGGACAAGATCGCCTCCACTGGCGGCTCCTACGGCGGCGGCATGTCGATGGCGCTGGCCGCGCTCAAGAACCGGATGATGATGCCCGACGGCTCGCTCGTCGCCTGGGAGAGCCCCGGCAACACTCCGATGAGCCTCGCGGTGGCCACCCCGAACGTTCCCTGGACCGAGCTCACCTACGCGCTCGCCCCGAACGGCAGCAACATCGACTACATCGAAGATGCCTCCTACTACGGTCGGACCGGCGTGATGAAGGAGTCCTACATCCAGGGACTGGCCGCCTCGGGCCGCAACGCACCGATCGGCTCCGATCCGACCGCCGACATCAACGGCTGGAAGGCACTTCTCGACGCGGGCGAGAACTACGACGACGATCCGGCGATCACGGCGATGAAGGACGAGATCAACGCGTATCACTCCTCCTACGGCTTCGACCACAGCCAGGCACCGGCGCCGCTGCTGATCAGCTCCGGGTTCACCGACGACCTGTTCCCGGTCAACGAGGCGACCCGCTTCTACAACCGGACGAGGGCCCAGTACCCGAACTCGCCACTGTCGCTGTTCTTCGGCTCCTTCGGGCACGCCCGGGGCCAGAACCAGAGCAACGTCGTGACGGCTCTGCGGGATCTCGAGAACGACTGGATCGACTTCTACATCGGCGGCGTCGGCACGGCGCCCGATTCCGAGGTGACGACCTACACCCAGACCTGCCCCAACGGAGACCCCGGCGCCGGCCCGTTCGTGGCCGACGACTGGGCATCGATCGCACCGGGCGAGATCCGCCTCCAGGACTCAGGCGGCGCCCAGACCGTCGAGGCGACCGGCGGCGACACCGCCGTGGGCGCGGCGTTCAACCCGCTCACCTCCAGCAACCCGTGCACCTCGGTGGCCGGAGCCAAGGAACCCGGAACCGCCAACTACGAGCTGGCGCCCGCGCCGGCCGGCGGATACACGGTGATGGGTTCGACCACGGTGGTGGCGAAGATCACCCTGCCGGGCACCAACTCCCAGATCGCCGCGAGGTTGGTCGACGTCTCGCCCGACGGGACCACCAAGACGCTGGTCAGCCGTGGGCTCTGGCGACCGGAGAACTCCGGCTTCCAGGTCTTCCAGCTGTTCGCCAACGGCTGGAAGGTCGAGCAGGATCACGTGTTGCGGCTCGAGCTGCTGCCGCGTGATTCGGCCCAGGCGACCCCGGGCGGCTTCCTCACCAACTACGGCCGCCCTTCCAACGGGCAGCAGCCCGCCGTGATCGACAACCTCGATATCCGCGTTCCGGTCCTCGAGGCGCCCGGCGCGCTCGGCGGGCTCGTCACGGACCCGGCGGAGAAGGTGCTCCCCGATCGTCCCGGCGTCGAGCTGGCACCCGGCTACGCCAACGGGGTGGCAATCACGGGCCCGATCGACCTGATCGAAAAACCCGAGATCAAGCGGGACCGCCTGGACACCATGGTGAGCTGCGACCCCGGGTCGTACTACAGCTGTGACAGCGCCGACGTCCTGCTCAAGGGCGCACCCGCGAAGGGGAAGAAGGGCAAGGGCGTCGTCCTCGCGAAGGGGAAGGACATCACCGTCGAGGCCGGCAGGAACGACCCGCTGCGGCTGAAGCTGACCAGCAAGGCGCGGAAGCTGTTCAAGCACAAGAAGATCGTCACGCGCAAGAACGGCAAGAGGCAGGTCAAGTTCGTCAAGGGCCTGAGGAAGCTCCGGACCGAGGTCTTCATCAACGGCGAGTCGGCTGGCTTCACGACGACGAAGCGCGTCGGCAAGGTCAAGTAGGCGAGGGGCGGCGGCGTCGGTCGCCGGCCCGCCTCGCTAGGTACTCTGAATGGATGAGCAGCACCCACGCCACGGACGCTGAAGAGGAGTACCTCCAGACCCTCTTCTGGCTTCAGGAGGCGGAGTTGCCGATGACCGGCGCCAACGTCGCTCGCGCCATGCAGCTCTCCCCGCCCACGGTCCACGAGATGATCGGCCGACTGGTCGCCGACGGCTACATCGCCCGCGAGCCGGACAAGTCGCTCAAGTTCACCGACGACGGCCGTGAGCACGCCGAGGCCATCGTCACCCGGCACCGCCTGATCGAACGATTCCTGACCGACGTCCTCGGGATCCCCTGGGACGAGGTCCACGAGGAGGCCGAGCGCCTCGAGCACGCGATGTCGCCGGTACTCGAGGAGCGGATGCTGGCCGCGATCGGGGACGCGAAGACATGCCCCCACGGCCACCCGATCGTGCTCGCGGACCGGATCCGCGGATCGCTGCTGGCCGACTGCGAGGTCGGGGCGTCGGTTCGCATCCTGCGCTTCGAGAACGAGGCAGAGGAGCTGCTCCACTACCTCCGCGCCGCGGGCTTCGAGCCGGGGATGGAGGCAACTGTCAAGAACTCCGATGCCGAGGAGGTCGTGATCACCTCCGCCGACGGAGACCACGTGGTCTCCCACAGCGTCGCCGAGACGGTCTCGGTGGTCGCGGACCCGGCGCCGGCGCCTCGCGCAGCGCTGCCCCAGCAGCTGGAGCTCTCGCGCGACAAGTACGGCCGCTAGCTCCGACCATCGCTTCAGCCCCGGCAATCGGTGAGCGGGTGCGGCCGGACAGAAGGTGATCGCGCCCCCGAAAGGGGGTCACGGTTCCCAGCAGGACCCGCACGCCGCGACGCCGGATCGCCGGCGCAAGCTCTCGAGGCTCCCGATCACCTCCTCCGAGGACGCCCACAGCGCCAGGTCGTTGATGCCCTCGAGAACTTCACCGAGCGCAATTCCGGCGGGGAATCAGCTCCCAGAAACACCCGAGCCCGCTGGAACGGTGCGGGCTCGGGATTTCCTGTGGGGCAGGATGGTCCTTATGTTTGCGCCGGCTGAGGAGAGGCGCCGGCGCGGCCTCGGTGCCTAGGGCACCAAGCTCTTGGTCAGGCGGCCCGCTGCTCGCCGGTCGGGGGCTCGCCGCAGATCTGGCGAAGGCGGCGATAGAGGCGCTCATCTCGAGGGCCGGTGGACGGGGTCGAACGACGGGCTGCGGCCTCGTGGTCGCGAACCGCTGCGGCGAGCGCGTAGAAGCGGCGCTCCATGTTGCGGCGCGTCACCTCGGCTCGTTGATCCGCCGGGATTCCCTCGAAGAAACTGATTGGCATGGCATCCTCCGTCCACCTTTGTTCACCAGAATGGTCGAGAATACCAGACCGGCGGCGCCGGGTGCTAACGAGAAGCCAACGACAAGAGAAAATTCAGTGAATGAGATGACTCCGAGCAGATGCTCCGCTTCGCGTCCGGTCTGCTCGGGTTGCGCGGTGTTGCCGCTCGGCAGGGGCGTCAGGTTGACGTTGGGTGGGCTCCGCTCGGGCAGTTGGTTGGCGGATTTTCACTGGATGTCAGTGAAAATCTGCCACTGAGGCTGAAACGCACTCGGCCGGCGGGTGAGCGGCGGAGGGAGGTCGCTCCCTTCACGGCCCAATCCACTTCCACCGACCGGCGAGTCTCTCGGCAGGCCGCGCCGAACGATCCGCGCAGCTAACGGATCGAGGCCAGAGCCCGCGCCAGGCGGGCGATTCCCTCGGGTACGTCCTGCGGCGGGACGCTGGCGAAGGAGAGGCGAAGGCTGTTCTCTCCACCTTCGATCATGAAATCGGCGCCCGCGACGAAGGCGACTCCCTCCTCCTTGGCGGGGGCGAGCATCTCGCGGGTGTCGGTGCCCTCGTCGAGGTCCAGCCAGAGGAAGTAGCCGCCGCCGGGGGCGACGAACCTGGCCTCCGGGATCTGCACGCCCAGCTGCTCGACCACGGCGTCGCGGCGCTCGGCCAGAGCGGCGTTGACGGCCTCGATGTTCTGGTCGAGCGCTCCCGAGCGGCAGAGCTCGAAGACGATCGACTCAGCCAGCATGTTGGGCGAGATGTAGGTCTCGGTCGCTCCCTTCGCGAGCGCCTTGATCTCGGTCACGGGGCCGACCAGATAGCCGACCCGGACGCCCGGGCTGACGGTCTTGGAGAAGGAGGATGCGTGGACAACCTTGGCTCGGGTGCCCTCGGCGAGAGCGAGCATCGTCGGCAATGGCTTGCCGCCGAAGTGGACCTCGCGGTAGGGGTCGTCTTCGAAGATCCAGAAGCCGTGCTCGGCGGAGAGCTCGACCAGGCGATGACGCTTGGCCTCCGAGAGCGTGCAGCCGGCGGGGTTGTGGAAGTTGGGAATGATGTGGACGAGCTTCGGGTTGTGGCCATCGGCGATGGCGCGCTCGATCCCGTCGACGTCGACCCCATCGTCCTCGAGCGGGACGCCGATCCGGTCGACCCCGAGCTTCTCCAGCATCAGCAGGGTGCGGTCGTAGGAAGGCTGCTCGACCACCACCTCGTCGCCGGGGGCGAGCAGGTTGCTGAACAGCATCCACCCGGCCTCCAGCGATCCGTTCGTGACCATCACGCGGGAAGCGTCGATGCCGTCGTGGCGCTGGCCGATCCACTCGCAGAGGCCTGGATGGCCGATCCCGGTGCCGTAGGAGAGGGCCCGCGTGGAGTCCTCGTCGAGCGCGGTCTCGGCAGCCGCGCGCACGGCTTCGACCGGGAGCAGGTCGGCGGACGGAGCGCCGCGGGCGAAGGAGATCATCGGCGGTGGTTCAGCTGCCATGGGCGGCCGAGTATAGGCGCCGGCCGAGAGCTGGTTCAGGAAACGATCTCGGCGGCGATCTGGGCTGCCTCGCTGGGGCTGCGCCCGACCTGAACGCCCTTGGCCTCGAAGGCCTTCTTCTTCGCCTCGGCGGTGCCGGACGAGCCCGAGATGATCGCCCCGGCGTGGCCCATCTGCTTGCCGGGAGGCGCCGTGAAACCAGCGATGTAGGCGACGACGGGCTTCGTAACGTGCTCGGCGATGTAGTCGGCGGCCCGTTCCTCTGCGTCGCCGCCGATCTCGCCGACCAGCACGATCAGCTCGGTCTCGGGGTCGTTCTCGTAGAGCTCGAGGATGTCGATGAAGTCGGAGCCGACGATCGGGTCCCCGCCGATCCCGACGATCGAGGAGTTACCCAATCCGGCCTGCTTGAGCTCGTTACCGATCTGGTAGGTCAGCGTGCCCGACTTGGAGACGACTCCGATCGAGCCCTGAGAGAAGAACTGGGCGGGGATGATCCCGACGTTGGCCTTGCCGGGCGACAGCGCGCCGGGGCAGTTGGGGCCGATCAGGCGGACCCCCGCCTCCCTCGCCTTCCAGTAGGTCGGCAGCATGTCGTGGACCGGGATGCCCTCGGTGATCGCGATCACCGTCTCGATCCCGGCGTCGATCGCCTCGTTGATCGAGGCGGCGGCGAACCGGGCGGGCACGAAGACCATCGACGTGTTGGCGCCGGCCTCGTCGACGGCCTCCTTGACGGTGTCGAAGATCGGCACGCCCTCGACGTCCTGGCCGCCCTTCTTCGGGGTGACCCCGGCGACGAGATCAGTGCCGTATTCCCGGTTCCGCAAGCCGTGGAAGCTGCCCTCGCGGCCGGTCAGGCCGCTGACGACCAGCTTCGTGTCGTTGCCGACGATGATGCTCACGAGCCGGCACCCTTCGCCAGCGCCACGACCTGCTCGGCGGCGCCCAGCATCGTGTCGGCGTTGTGGAGGCCATCGAGGTTCGCATCCGCGAGCAGTCGCAGGCCCTCCTCGGAGTTGGTGCCGTCCAGGCGGACGACCAGCGGCACGTCCATGTCGACCCGCGAGTAGGCCTCGATGATGCCCCTGGCGACCTCGTCGCAGCGGGTGATCCCGCCGAAGATGTTGAAGAGGACTGCATCGACCTTCTCGTCGGAGGTGATGACCTCGAGGGCATCGACGATCGCGTCGGCCTTCGACCCGCCGCCGGCGTCGAGGAAGTTGGCCGGAGCGCCGCCGGCGTTGGCGACGACGTCGAGAGTCGACATGCAGAGACCGGCTCCGTTACCGAGGATTCCGACGTTGCCGTCGAGCTTCACGTAGGTCAGGCCCCTCTCCTTGGCCATCCGCTCCTGCGGGTCGGTGGGCGGGTCCTCCACCTCGGCGAGCTCGGCGTGGCGGAACAACGCCGATCCGTCGATCGTGACCTTGGCGTCGAGCGCCACGACCTCGCGAGCCGAGGTCACGATCAGGGGGTTGACCTCGATCAGCGTGGCGTCGAAATCGTTGAAGGCTCCGTAGAGCTTGACGAGGTTTGCGGCCACCCCCTCGACGACGTCCTCGTCGATGCCGGCGTCGACGGCGAGCGAAGCTGCCGCCTGGTGGGTGAGCCCGACCAGCGGATCGACGTGGAGGCGGACGAGCGCGTCGGGATCGTTCTCGGCGATCTCCTCGACGTTCATGCCTCCCATCCGCGAGAGGATCACGAGCGGCTTCTTGGCGGAGCGGTCGAGGATGATCGAGGCGTAGTACTCGGCGTCGATCTCCGAGGCCCCCTCGACCCAGACCTGATGCACCGTGAAGGGGCCCTCGCCGTGAGGGCCGACGATGTCCATGCCCAGAATCGCGTCGGCGTGGGCGCGGGCCTCGGTTGCGTCCTTGGCGACCTTGATGCCGCCGGCCTTGCCCCGGCCTCCAATCAGGACCTGGGCCTTGACCACGCAGGGATAGCCGATCCGATCGGCAGCGGCGACGGCCGAGTCGACATCGGCGGCGGGCTCGCCCTCCGGCACGGCGACGCCGGCCTGGGCGAAGAGCTGCTTTCCCTGATATTCGAGGAGGTCCATGGGTGTGGGTGCCGCTCGGGTACTTGCGGGGCGGCGGCCGGGAACCCTACCCCACCATCGCGGATGACGGGGACAGGCGGGATTACGGACGCGAGATCCGGGTATTCAGAGTCTCGGACGGGGCGAACGACAAGCGGCCGACGAAAGGAAACCAATGAGTACCTGGACGTTCATCACCAACCACGCACGGGTGATGGTGGTTATTTCGCAGGACCCGACGGTGCGTCTGAGAGACATCGCTTCCACGCTTGACATCACCGAGCGGGCGGCGCAACGCATCGTCACCGAACTGGTCGACGAGGGCTACCTGAGCCGCCACCGGGAAGGCCGCCGCAACAGCTACACAGTGCATCCCGACAGGCCGCTCCGGACAGCCCAGGCGGGCAGCACCGAGATCGGCGAGTTCGTCGACCTGCTGCTCTCCAACCAGGGTCCGCAGACACTCGCCGGCTGACCCTGCCGGGGGTCGGGAGGGGCCGGGCGGCGCGGTACTGCCATAATCCCGCGCCGTTATGCCCCTCCCGAAGCGCAGTGAGATCGAATGGGTGACCGTAGATTGCTACGGCACGCTGATCGATTGGGACAAGGGCATCAGCGATGTCTTCAAGCGCGAGGCGGCCGAGGATGGCCTGACCCTCGACGTCAAGAGCCTCCTGATGCGCTTCTACGAGGTTCAGTACGAGGTCATGGGCGGCTCCTACGAGCTCTACGCCGAGGTCCTCCGTCGCGCCGCCGTCAAAGCCGCCGGCGAGGTCGGTTGGAGCCTCGAGCCCTCACGGGCCCAGTTCCTGCCCGACTCGATCGGCGCTTGGCAGCCGTTTCGCGAGTCCAACGCGGCGATGGACAGGCTGCGCCAGAAGTACCACGTCGGAATCGTCTCCAACATCGACGACAAGCTGCTCGGCATCTCGCGCCGCCACCTGCGCACCGAGCTCGACCTCGTCGTCACCGCCCAGCAGGTCCGCAGCTACAAGCCCGAGCCCGCCCACTTCAAGGAGTGCGCGCGGCGGATCGGCAAGAAGAAGGGCTGGGTCCACATCACCAGCGGCCTCTACACCGACGTCGAGCCGCTGATCAAGATGCGCGTCCCGGTGATCTGGATCAACCGGCGCGGCGAGAAGCTCGAGAGCGGCCAGAAGAAGCCGACGGTGGAGGTCAAGAACCTCCGCGACGCCGCCAAGAAGCTGGGCTGCTGAGGATTCCCCCTTCGAGGGGGTTGCGCCAATGACGCTCCGCAGGCTGCTTCCCGATCCGGCCGAGACGACCGTCCTCGATCAGGTTGCCGAGTTCAGCCCCTTCGAGAGGGCCCACGCCGACCGGCCATACGTCTACACCAACTTCGCCCTCACCATCGACGGCAGGGCGGCCATCGACGGGCGCTCCGGCGCGATCGGCTCCGACACCGACACGGCGATGCTGGTCGGTCTCCGCACCCGCGCCGACGCGGTGATGGTCGGTGGCGGCACGGTCCGGGCGGAGGGCTACGGCCGGGTTGTCTCCGACCCCGCGAAGCGGGCGCTGCGCGAGTCGAACGGACTGGCACCGGACCCAGCGGTCGTCATCGTCTCCGGTCGACTCGACCTGCCCTGGGACGCGCCGCTCTTCACCGAGGGCGGTGGCGAGGTGCTGATCTTCACCGCCTCCGCACGCACCCCCCCAAAGACGGAGACGAGGGTCGAGATCATCCGCCACCCCGACGGCGTCGACGTCGTCGAGGCGATGCGCCACCTGCGCACCGAACGTGGCATCCGCGCCCTGCTCTGCGAGGGCGGGCCGACGCTGCATGGCGAGCTAGTCGGCGCCGGCCTCGTCGACGAGATGTTCGTCACCCGCGCCCCCAAGCTCGCCGGCGGCGACGGGCCCGAGCTCTTCAACGGCCTCGCCGCCGAGGAGCGCAACCTCGAGCTGGTCTGGCTGCTGACCAACGGCGAGGGCGAGCTCTACGCCCGCTACCGCTTGGCGCGCTGAGCGGGAATCCAGCCCGTCCGGAGGACGTTCACAGGGCCGGCAGGGCGCGGGTCCAGCGGGGACTCGAGCACGAGCGAAGCGAGTTGCCCCTGATGGACCCGCGCCCTGCCGACCCCCGGCGAAGCCCCTAAGCCGGCATCAACCCACGCTCCGACACCGTGACCTCCCCCCGCTGGAGCATCCGCATCCCGAGGATCGTGGCGGCGAGAAACGACGCAACCGCCAGGGAGAGCTGGACGCTGAGGACGCCCTCTCGGCTCCAGTAGACGTCCCTGAAGTCGAGCAGGAGCGCGGCCTCGTCGAAGGTGAGGCCGACGCCGGCCCCGAACGGGATCGCGAGCGCGGTCTCGAGGCTCCGGCTCTCGGTCACCAGGCCCACCGCCCCGCTCCCGAAGGCGAGCAGGATGCCGGGCACGTAGTGGTGGATGTGACGCCCGCCGACGCTGACGTTGCCGAACGGCCACCAGCCCTCGCGGATTCCGAGGGTCGAGACGCGGACGAAGAGCGAGGCACCGACGAAGCCGGAGAAGAGGTTGAACATGGCGGTCTCGCTCCGGGAGGCGGCGTTGTATCCGGCGACCGCGACCGCGAGCGTGTCCTGAGAGGCCTGGCCGGCGACCTGAAGCGCCTCGACCGTGGAGTCGGGGCGGGGAGCGGCCCCCTCCTCAGGGTGGCGCTCGGCCAGACGGCGGCGGTAGCGGCGGACCCCCTCCCCCGCCAGCACCGCCCCGGAGGCGACGACCGCCGTCGCTCCAAGGACCCGGGTCAGTCGATCCTCGAGGGCCCGAAGCTCCGAGCTGCGGCGGGAGAACACGGTCAGAGCAGGACGACGTTGTCGGCGCCGAGATCCCGAGTGATGCCGCGGAAGTCGACGACCAGCGATGCCTCGGAGACGAGCCTGGGGTAGTCGAGCCCGTCGTGGGCGGTGACGATCGCGACCGCGTCGGCGTCGGCCACGGCGGCGTCGAGGTCGACGGACTCCAGGCCCTGATCGGCCAACGCCGGGACGTGGGGGTCGTGGTAGCTGACCTCGGCGCCGAGTTCGCGCAGCCCCGCGATGATCTTGAGCGCCGGGGCCTCGCGGAGGTCGGCGACGCCCGATTTGTAGGCGACGCCGACGATCAACACCCGCGAGCCCTTGACCGACTTCTCGCGGTCGTTGAGCGCCCGCTGGATCTTGCTCACGCAGAAGAGCGGGTGGGACTGATTGATCTTGCCGGCGAGCTCGACGAACTCGGTGGCGAAGTTGTGCTGTCGGGCCTTGAACGACAGGTAGAAGGGGTCGACCGGCAGACAGTGCCCACCCATGCCCGGGCCGGGCTCGAAGCGCATGAACCCGAACGGCTTGCTGGAGGCCGCGTCGACGACCTCCCAGATGTCGATGCCCAGTCGGTCCGTGAGCTGCGCAAGCTCGTTGACCAGAGCGATGTTGACCGAGCGGAATGTGTTCTCGAGCAGCTTCGAGAGCTCCGCCGCCTCGGGGGAGGAGACCGTGACGACGTCGTCGCAGACCTCCTCGTAGACGGCGACGGCCCGCTCGAGGCAGGCGGGGGTGATGCCGCCGACGACCTTGGGGGTCCCGGCGATCGTGTGGTTGCTCCGGCCCGGGTCGATTCGCTCCGGGGAGTAGGCGACGAAGAAGCCCTTGCCGACCTCGAGGCCGCTGCGCTCGAGCGGCGGCAACACCTCCTCGCGCGTGGTGCCGGGGTAGGTGGTCGATTCGAGCACGACCAGCTGGCCCTCGCGGAGGATCCCGGCGATGGTCTCGACGGAGTCGCGGATGTAGGTGAGGTCGGGCTCCCGCTCGGCGACCAGCGGCGTCGGGACGCAGATCAGGATCGCGTCGCAGGAGCCGAGGACCGAGGGGTCCGTCGAAGCCGCAAACCGCCCACCGAGCGCTGCCAGATCGTCGGATGGGACATCCTCGATGTCGCTCTCGCCGCGAGCCAGCCGACCGACGCGGGCGGCGTTCGTGTCGTAGCCGACGACCTCGTGACCCGCCCGCCCGAAGGCGACGGCGAGCGGCAGCCCGACGTATCCCAGCCCGACGATTCCGATCTTCATGCGCTCAGTCTAGGCGGGCGGAAAGCGCGTAACTGCGCCCGAAGCCGTGCCTGACGTTAAACTTTCCCTAATGAAGCGGTTCCTCACTCCGGCTTTGACCCCGGCGCTGATGGGTATCAACGCCGCACGCCACCTGGCTTGGTACGTCAGCTACCAGATGTCCGGGTCCAGCGACCGGGCCTAGCCCGACGGAACGGTTTGGCGATGGTCCTGTGCGCGTAGCCGTAGCGGGAGCAACCGGAGTGCTGGGGCGATCGGCCCTGCCGGCACTTGCGTCGGCCGGCCACGACGTGGTCGGCCTCGCCCGCTCGACGCCGGGTGATCGCTCCGATCTGGTCGGCCTCGACCTGTTCGACCGCGAGGGCCTGCTCGGTTTCACCCGGAGCTGGAAGCCGGAGGCCATCGTCCACCTGGCGACCGCGATCCCCGCCGCCGTGAACCCACGCCGCATCGCCAGGGACTTCGCCACGACCAACCGCCTGCGGACCGAGGGCACGCGCAACCTCGCCGAGGCGGCATCCGAGGCAGGGGGAGCCAGGCTGGTTTCGCAGAGCATCAGCTTCGTCTACCGTCCCGCGCCGGGACTCGCCGTGGAGGCCGACCCGCTCTGGAACGAGCCGGTGATGGAGCCCGTGGTTCCGGCGATCGCCGAGCTCGAGCGCACCACCGAGCAGGCCGGCGGCACGGTCCTGCGATTCGGTCAGCTCTACGGCCGGGGGACGGCCTTCGACGAGCACGGCAGCATGGGCCGGGCCGCCGGGGCCGGGAAGCTGCCGATCCTGCGCAGCGGCGACCGCGAGTCGACCTTCTCCTTCATCCACGCTGACGACGCGGCCACGGCCGTCGTGGCGGCCCTCGACCACGACGTCGCCGGCACCTTCAACGTCGTCGACGACGATCCGGCACCCGTCTCGGAGTGGTTGCCGGCGCTCGCTGCGGCGCGTGGGGGCGAGGCCTCCACGCACGCTGCCCGCGCTGCTGGCCCGGCCGCTGATCGGCCCCTACGGCGTCGCCTACATGACCGAGCTGCGAGGAGCCTCCAACGCCAAGGCGAAGGCCGAGCTGGACTGGATGCCGTCGATCCCCTCCTGGCGGGACGGCTTCTGAATGGGCGATGCTGGGTTCGAACCAGCGACCTTGAGATTAAGAGTCTCCTGCTCTACCAACTGAGCTAATCGCCCCGGGCGGTGATGGTAGCGAGAGCGGCGCAGCGTGTGTGTCCCTGCCGCGGGAGGCCGGGGCTATCTAAGGAGCGGTCGATCCGCCGAGGCCGCCGAGCGGGTTCTGGAGCTGGCTCTCGTCGGGCGCACTCTTCTTGAGCGCCTTGGCGATCGCCGCGCCCTGCTGCTTGGCCTGGGCGACCTGCGACTTGATCTGGCTCTTCGTGGCGGAGTCGGGAGCCTCGGCGAGAGCGCGCTTCTCGGCCTCTGCTCCGACCTCGTCCTCCCCGGCCAGGTAGGCGTAGGTCGCGAGCTGGGTGTCGGTGCCGACGCTCGGCTTCGCCTCGGCCACGATCTGCGCCGCCTTGAAGGCCTGGTTGAGATCGTTCTCGAGCGTGGTCGGATCGACGCCGGCCGAGGTCGCGTAGGCCCGGATCATCAGGGCCGCGACACCGTCGTCGGGCTGCTTGGGATCGGTCGCCAGGTACCGCTCCCACGCGTCCGTCGACGCCCCGAAATCGGTCAGCGCGTCGTCGGTGATCGTCTGCCGCCCCTGTTCGTCGACCTCGACGGCGGACTGGGCGGCGAGGAAGTGGGTTCGGGCCAGCAGAAGCAGCGCCTTCTCGTCCTTGGGATCGGTCTGGAGCGTCTGCCTCGGCACGCTCGATCTGCTGGTCGTACTGAGGGTTCGAGACGGTGTCGCCGCCGCCGATGCCGAAGGCGTCGAAGATCCCGCCGCCGCCGGTGGCGCCGCCGATGCCGAAGCCGACGAGCGCGATGAACATGAGTCCCGCCAGGCAGACGTAGATCACCTGGATCAGGCGCTTGCGCTTGCCGCCGAGTTCGAAGAGCATGGCGGAGAGCCTAGCCGGTCGATTCGGCAGGCGGGTCGGCTGCGTCGAGGTCGGTGGCGTCCTCTCTGCAGGCGACGGTTTCCCAGCACCCTGGCGAGAACCAGGCTGAACTCGAACAGGATGACCAGCGGCAGCATCGAGAGCAGCATCGTGATCGGATCGGTGCCGGGAAGGAGCATCGCGAGCACGGCGATGATCAGGATCGCGTAACGGCGGTTGGCGGCGAGCTGCTCGGGGGTGATGATCCCGAGGCGGGTGACGGCGAGGATCCCGATCGGGATCTGGAACAGGATGCCGACCGAGATCAGCGACAGCGAGAAGAAGCTGTAGTACTCGCGCGCCCGGATCTGGATGTTGAACTCGTCGCTGTTGAAGTTGAGCAGGAACTTGATCGCGGCCGGGACGACGACGAAGTAGGCGAAGACGACCCCGAGGACGAACAGGACCGGAACCATCAGCAGGACCGGCAGAATCGTCTTCTTCTCGGTCGGCGTCAGGGCCGGGAGGATGAACGCATAGGCCTGGTAGAGCAGGATCGGCAGCGTGATCAGGATGGCGCTGTAGACGACGAGCGTCAGCGTCGTCAGAAACGGCTCCGACGGTGAGAAGGTGAGCGGCTCGACGTCGTCGGGCAACGGCCCGTTGGCGATGTCGAGCAGCAGGTTGTTCTGCCAGAAGCAGAAGGCCGAGACGATGACGAGCGCGACGGCGCAGAAGATCAACCGGCTGCGCAGCTCGTCGAGGTGCTCGACGAGCGTCAGGCGATCCTCGAAGTCGGCTGCCTTGACGCGGGCCATCAATCAGCTCCAGCCCCAGGTAGCGAGCGCCACGTGGCGCTTCAGGACGGGGTGCGCTCGGCGGTTTCGGACGACTCCGACGCGTCAGCCGACGGCGCCTCATCACCGGCGAGCTCGTCCTCGTCGTCCTCACCGTTCTCGATCACGGGGAGGTCATCGTCTTCCTCATCCTCCTTGTCATCGTCGCGGTCCTCACCGCTGATCGAGGACTTGAACTCGCGCATGCCGTCACCGAGGGAGCGGCCGAGCTCAGGCAAACGCTTCGGGCCGAAGATGATCAGCGCGATGATCGCGACGATCGCCAACTCGAGTGGGCCGATGTTTGGCATACGTTGATCCTATCGAGGCAAGCGGGCCGATATGGCAATTTCCGGCCCGGGCCGGGCCTCGAGCTACCAGACCCGGAACTCCCGGCGCTTCACTTTCGACGTGTTGTTGGACTCGTCGGTGACCCGAAGCTCAACCATGTAGTGCCCCCGCCTTGGCTTGAAGTGGGGCTTGCGCGCGCCGATCCGGGCGCGGTTGTAACCGACGTAGGACTTGTACTTGGCATAGCCGACATAGCGCGGCTTGCCCTTATCGCTGTAGCGGTAGTACTCGGCTACCAGCTGGCCCCGCTCGCTCATGTTGTAGTGCATCGACGCTCCGCTGCGCCCGAACTTGTAGGGAAGCCGGACCGACCGCATCTTTGGCTTGACCAGGTCGACGTTGTTCTTCGGAACAGGGTCGGGCTCAGCCTCCGGGTCTCCCGGCGTATTGGAGACGGTGATCGTGCCCCTTACCAGCGAGTGGATCTTGCACTGAAAACCGTAGACGCCGGGCTTGTCGAAGCTGACTTGATAGTCGTCGCCGACGTTGTGCTGCGGTAGCGTTCCCGGGTCGGAATCCCACTGGGCCGAGTTCGGGGAATTACCGGTGATCGAATGCATCGTGTCCGGTCCAGTCCAGTACCAGGTGACGTGCTCGCCGAGATCGAGTTCGATCTCCGGTGACGACCACTGGTAGTTGCTGATCGAGATCCGCCGGTTCGAGGCGTCCGCCAGCGCCGGCAGAAGAAGTGCCGAGGTGAGGATCAGAAGGGCGAGGGCGGTTGTCCTCGCTACTCGACGATGTACCAACCGTTCATTCCCTGATGCAGATGGCTGAACACATGGCAGTGGTAGAACCAGCGGCCGGGATTGTCCTCGATGAACCGTGCGGTGGTCCCGTCGCCGGGGCCGAGCGTGATGTTGTCGATCATCGGCCCGCCGGTGGGCGGCGTCCAGCGATGCGCGTGGAGGTGGAAGGTGTGGAAGTAGTCGTCGATCGCGTAGACGTGGAAGGCGACGTCGTCGCCGACGTTGGCCCGGAACGTCGGGGTATTGCCGGCGTAGGCGCGACCGTTGATGCAGCAGAAGGGTTGATCGAGCCCCGTGGCGACGGGCTGGAAGGAGTGGAACCCGGTGAAGAACTCCTTGTCGGGCTGCGACTTGTTGGGATCGCGGATGATCACCGGGCCGAACAGGCCCTTGTAGAGCGGGATCGGATCCATTGGGCCGTGGTCGTGGTAGAACCACGCACCCTCGGCCTCCGGGATCGCCTCCCAGACGTAGGTCATCTCGTCACCCTTCTGGACGAACCCGCCGGGATCCGTGTACTTGCCCTTGTAGGCGCCGTCCATATCGATGGAGTACTTGACGCCGTGCGGGTGGATCGTGACCGGGGTGCTGAGCTTGTTGCGGAAGTGGATCGTGATCGTGTCGCCGACGTTTGCCTCGATCAGCGGACCCGGAACGGTCGCCTCACCCAACGGCGCTGCGAAGTTCGGCGAGTAGGGCCGGTAGGCATACGCGGTGAACTTGGTCTTTCCCTTGACGTCCTTGCCCAGCATCTGGTCACGGCCGGTGGGAACGATGTTCCATTTGACCTGTTCGGCCTGGATCCAGTACTCACGGTTGGTGCCCGCCTTGGCGAGCACCGACTGGGCCTGAACGGGGTTCGCCAATGCGCGCTCCCGTGCCGCCTGGACCTTCGGCGGAACGTCAAGGGTCTTCGCAACCCCTTCGACGTCCGCCTCCTTGTCGAGGGCGAACTGCTTGCCGGCGATCGTGCAGAGCAGAAGCCCACCAGCCGCCTCGGCGAAAAAGTCTCGCCGCCCGATCGGGGGAAGGCTCATCTCAGCTCACGGCTCCGTCTACTTCTTGACTTCGACCTTGATCTTCATCACCGACGGGTGAATCGTGCAGATGAAGTTGTAGGTGCCCTTTTCGTTGAAGGTCGGGGCGAAGTTGATTCCCCTCGACCCGCTGGCAGAGACGTTGCACTTCGTGATGTTGCCCTTCGCACATGGCTTCTTGGACTTCTTGACGCCCTTCGGGCCCTTCTTCAGGGTCACGTTGTGGGTGTTCAGGTTGTCGTCGTTCCACTTGAAGCTGACCTTCGTGTTCTTCTTCACCTTCAGAGTGCTTGGCGAGAAGAAATCGTCCTCGACCTTGACCTTGGCGGACTTACCAGCGACTCCGACAGCGGGCGCCGCGAGCGCGACGACGGCCACCAGGGCGGCTGCTATTGCCAGAGCGCGCCGCATTATGGGCACACCGGGCCGGGAGTGACGTCGACCGGTTCGAAGTCCTCGAACGGCGGATGAGCGTGCTCGTCCCAGGAGCACTGCTGGTTCTCAGGCGGGTCCGTACTGGAGTAGCCGACCAGCTCGAGCACCTGGTTGATCTCGCCGTCACTGGTTCCGGAGGCGCCGGCATTTGGCTGCGAGCCGGAGGGCACTGGGCACTCCGGGTACATCTGCCCGACTGTCGCGCCGGTTGGGATCGCATTGGACGAAGGTGACTTCGTCGAGCTGTCGTTGCCGCTGAAGCAGTTGCCGCTCCCGGAGCCGTCGACCCAGAAGTCCCACTGGTTGGTGTCGGTGCCGTTACGGCCCATCTCGTTGTTCAGAACCTGGTTGTTCTGGCTGAGCGCGTCCAGATCGGTGTTGAACGGATCGGAGAACATCGCGACGCCCCACTTGAAGTTGCCGAAGATCTGGTTGTCCTTGACGATCCATCCGTCGGCTCCGAACAGCGCGACTCCGACGCCGGTCGGGTACTGGAGCGTGCCGCCGCCGAGGTCATCCGGCAACGTGCCGAGGCCGTTGGAGACGGTCTCGACGCCCGAGTTGGGCAGGAAGTAGTTGAAGTTGTTCCAGAAAATATTGTTGTTCTTGATCGTTCCGGTTGCGGTCGGCTCGAACGGCTCCGAGTCGAGCGTGTTCGGGACCAGTCCGATTCCGTTGTTGTAGAAGTCGGAGTCTTTGATCACGACGTACTTCGAGTTCGTACCCGAGTAGCCGAGGACGTTCTCGTAGGCCTCGACGTTCTTGATCGTCATGGTCTTCGGGTCGTTCTGGAACGGCGTGGCTCCGACGTAGTAGGGGGAGTCGCCGTGACCCCAGCCCTCGGAGTTGCTGAACGTTCCGCCGACGCAGCCGAAGGAGAACAGCCCGTAGCTGCGGTTGAAGGAGACGTCGACGTTGTCGAGCGACGTAGTTCTTGCAGGTGAGTTTGTCGTCGTCGCTGTTGGAGTCGCGGAAGAAGACGCCGTTGGTCTCGAAGTTCCGGACCCACATGTTCTTGATCGTGACGTTGCTCGCGTCGGTGATTTCGATGCCGTTGTTGGCAACGCCGACACCGCCCGGGCAGCTGGGCGTTCTTGCCCTCGAGGATCGTCTTGCGCGGGTTGTCCTTCGTGCCCTTGATCGTCAGGCCGTTGTACTTCTTGCCGAAGACCTGAACGCCCTCGACGTACTTGCCCGGCTTGACCTTGATCATGTCGTTCTTCTTGGCCTTGTTGACGGCCTTCTGAATCGTCCGGTACTTGCAGCCCTGCTTACAGACGACCAGGGCCTTGTTCTTGTTCTTGCCGCCGCCGTTCTTTCCGGCGAGGGCTGAACTCGGAACTGCGAGAAGCGCGACAGCGAAGAATGCGGCGGCGACTCGGACGACAAGACGACGATTCATCAAAGAACTCTCCTAGGGCTTGTGGCACGGCGGCCGATCTGACCGCCAAATTTCTCAACACACAACTTCCCCTGAAGTCGCGGTGGCGCGATCCTAACCGATCCAAGGCGCCCATGCGCCGATTCCTTTAGCAGGGGATTACCTGGCGGCCTATTCGTCGAAGTACTCGGGGTGTTGCTCGCGTAGGCGCGGGATCTCCCGCAGGACCATTCGCAGGTGATGGCGCATCGCCGCCTCCGCCGTGTCGGGATCCTTGCGCTCGACGGCGCCCAGGACCTGCTCGTGCTCGGCGACCATCTCCTCGAGATAGCTGGGCGCCGGCAGGCTGAGCCGCCGGACCCGGTTCAGGTGCGGCTTGATCCGCTGGCTCAGGCTCCAGACGGCGGTGTGGCCGCTCAGGTCGCAGAGCGCATGGTGGAACTCGTCGTCGAGCAGATAGAAGGCGTCGTGGTCGCCGGCCCGAACCGCGCGATGCTGGTTGCGGACGATCGCCTCGAGCTCGGCGATGTCGTCCTCGGTCGCCAGGTCCGCCGCCTTGCGGACGGCCGCACACTCGAGCGACTCACGGATGAACTGGGCGTCGGTCACCGCCCGCGGACTGATCGGGGCGACGAACGTGCCGAGCTGGGCGACGATCTCCACGAGCCCCTCCTCCCGCAGCCGCGCCAACGCCTCCCGGACGGGTGTCCGACTGACCCCCAGCCAGGCGGCGAGCTCGTTCTCCGACAGCTGCCGCCCGGGCTCGAACTCCGAGCGGACGATCGCATCGAGGATCGCCCCGTAAGCATGGATCCGGGCCAGCGTCCCCTGCCGACGCCGGGCGGTGTTGAGCTTGATGATGTTCCCCTCGCGGGGTGCCTCCTGGGCCATGAAGGGAGGTTATCGGCGGATGTGGCCTGCCGAGGGGATGGTCGGCCGGTGAGATTGGGTTTGGGCTGTGAGGGAGTGCTGTGGCTCCGGTGGCAGCTATTGCCTCTCCCTGCGTATATATCTGCCACGGAGTCCGGCCTGTGTCGGTTTGCTGGCATCGGCATCGCCACCCTCGCGTCCTCCCAGCCCAAACAACCTCCCGCCGCAGCCGGCAGCCCTGGCGCGAAGCGCCCAAGAACCTTGGGGGGCCTACTTGTCCTTGAAGTTCAGGTAGTACCTCGAGGCCGTCGGTTCCTCCTGGCCCTGGTACTTGCTGCCGGTCTCGTTGGATCCGTAGGCGAACTCGACCGGGCCGTCCATGCGCATGAAGGAGATCTGCCCGATCGGCATGCCGTGGTAGATGGTGATCGGGAGGTTGGCGACGTTGGAGAGCTCGAGGGTCAGGTTGCCCTCGAAGCCGGCGTCGACGAAGCCGGCGGTCGAGTGGATGAGCAGGCCGAGGCGGCCGAGGCTTGACTTGCCCTCGAGGCGGGCCACGATGTCGTTGGGGAGCTTGACCCGCTCGAGCGTCTGGCCGAGGACGAACTCACCGGGATGGAGGATGAAGGGCTCGTCGTCGGGGACGGTGACCAGCTCGGTCAGGTCCTCCATCTCCTTGCGCACGTCTATATATGGGTGACGGGCGTTGTGGAAGACACGGAACTGCCGGTCGACGCGAACGTCGACGCTCGACGGCTGAATCAAGCTCGCGTCGTAGGGATCGAAGGCGATCCGGCCGGAATCGATCTCCTCCCGGATCGTGCGGTCACTGAGCACCATCGCGGCGGCAGTCTATTCCGCGGGGGTGCGGAGGGGCGACTGGACGAATGTCCAGTCGCCATTGATGGGGTTCACGTCACCTCGCGACTGCCGATACGAGGCGGGAGCGATGGAACGATCCGACGAACAACAGCCTCTGCCCGGGAATGATCCCGAGTCGCGCAGTTGCCTGATCGAGGAGCTGCACATCTGCCCCGAGTGCTCCTCGGGCCTGGTTTACCCGCTGGATTGGGTGCCGATGGATTCGGCGCATTGGCGCGTCTCGCTGCGGTGCCCCGAATGCGAGTGGCACGCCGTGGGCCTGTACGAGCAGCGGGTGCTCGATCGCTTCGACCAGATCCTCGACGCCGGCACGGATTCGCTCCACGCGGACCTTCGCAAGCTCGAGCGCTCGAACATGGAGGAAGAGCTTCACCGGTTCAACGCCGCCCTGGGCGGCGACCTGATCCTCCCCGAAGACTTCTAAGAGGCAACCGCGCGACTCGCAGCCCTCCGGGCTGCTCGACTGCGCGCGCCCCTGGCCTGAGAGGGCCGGGCGGGTCAAACGGGACCGTCCCAGAGCAAGGCCGAAGGCCTGGTCCCGGTTGACCCGCCCGGCCCTCCTTCCCCTTCAGCTGTAGCGCTCGACGACGCCGTCGGCGACCAGCTCCAGCATCTTCAGCTCCTCGCCGCCGACCCCGGAGCCGCGCAGCTCGCGCTTCGCCTCGCTGACCCGTTCGCGCGCCTCGGCCCGAACCTGCTCCGGCGCGCCGGTTTCGGCGATCCGATCGCAGATCGCCTCGGCGTCATCGGGATCGAGCGATCGCAGATCGAGCTCGAGCAGCCCCGGGTCGCGCTCGCGGGCAAGGATGAACGGAAGGGTGACGGTGCCGTCGAGCAGATCGGTGCCGCGCGCCTTGCCGGTCCGCTCGGGTGGGCCGAGAACGTCGAGGACGTCGTCGAGGAGCTGGAAGGCGAGGCCGATCGCGCGCCCGAAGGTGAGCAGCGCCGCCTCCTCCCCCGGCGTCCGCGCCGCGCCGATCACGCACGCGCATTCGAACAGTGCCGCGGTCTTCAGCTCGCAACGGAGCTGGTAGCGCTCGATCGAGACGCCGGTGTCGTAAGCGTCGCGGCGTTGCGCCAGCTCGCCCCGGGCCAGCGCCACCGAAGCGTGCGCGAGCAGCTCAACCTGCCGGTCCGTGCCCAGCCGGGTCGATGCCTCAGCCCCCTGAGCATCCAGGCCCTCGCCGTCGTCGGCGAGAATCGCAAACGCCCGCGAGAAGAGCAGGTCCCCAGCGGCGACGGCGCGGCGGCGACCGGAGTTCGCGACGACGGTCGGCAGTCCACGGCGCAGGGGGGCGGCGTCGAGGACGTCGTCGTGGACCAGGGTGGCCATGTGGACCAACTCGATCGCCGTGGCCGCGCGGATCGCCTCGGGTCCGCTGCGCCTTCCGGCGCAGAGCAGGACGAGCAGCGGTCGCATGCGCTTACCGCCCGCCGAGAGGGTCTCGCCCGCATCGACGGCGAGCTCGGGGCCCCAGCCCTGGACGATCTCGGTGAGCCGTCGCTCCACCTCGACCATCCGCGCCGGCAACCAGGCCGACGCGAGGTCGGTCACCGCGGTGACCGGCTCCGGCGAGGAGGAACGACTCATTGCCCTGCGGGACTCATTGCCTTGGACAACTCTGCCTCACGGAACGACTCTGCCTTGCGGGACACACGGAGCGGCCGGTCTAGAGCCCTGGGCGACGGCCCGAATGGATCGCGATGATCCCGCCCGCGAGGATCGTCCAGCGAATCCGCTCGAGTCCGGCGCCGTCCATGATCTCCGCGAGCCTCTCGGGCGGCGGGAAGCGCTTGACCGATTCCGGCAGGTAGCTGTAGGCGTCGCTGTCGCCCGCCACCCTGCCGATCAGGGGAACGACGCGGTCGAACCAGACCGAGAAGAACGACGAGAGGGGCGGTCGCGTCGGCTGGGTGATCTCGAGGATGACGAGGCGTCCGCCGGGCTTCAGTACCCGGGTCATCTCGGCGATGCCGCGCTCGAGGTTGAGCAGGTTGCGAACCCCGAAGCCGACCGTGACGGCGTCGAACGAGGCGTCGTCGTAGGGCAGCTCGAGGGCGTCGGCCCACTCGAATATCGGCCTTGCCGATCCAACGCCGGGGGCGCCCGCCGGGACGGGCTTCTCGCGCGCCAGATCGAGCATCCTCTCGGAGAAGTCGGAGCCGACCACCCGGCCGCCGGGACCGACCCGGCGAGCCACCTCGATGGTCAGATCTCCGGTTCCGCAGCAGACGTCGAGGGCCGAATCATCGGGCTGGAGGGCGGCGGCGTCCACGGCTCGGGCGCGCCAGCGATGGTGCATCCCGGCGGTCATCGCCGAGTTCATCAGGTCATAGACGCCGGCGATCCGGTCGAACATGCCGCGAACCTCGGAAGCGAACTGCTCCGATTCGCGGGACGGCTTGCTCTCAGCGGTCGTCAGGAGCCCGCGGCGGGGGCCGGTTCGACCGCGGCAGGATCGCCGCCGGAATCGTCGGGCAGCGCAGCTCCCGGGTCGGCCTCCACCACCTGTTCTTCGCCGTTGAGCGAAGCGAGGAAGTTCACGAGGTCGCGGAACTTGTCCGGCGGGAGGTTCGCGTAGGAAGGCATGATTCCGGGTCCGACCTCGAGCGATCGGGCGATCGCGGCCGGGTTGAGGCGCGCGCCGATCTCGGTCAATTTGGGACCGGGACCGTTGTTGCCGTTCTCACCGAACTGGTGGCAGGCGAGGCAGCCGGACTGCGCCGCGATCAGCTTGCCCGCCTCGTATTCGGGGGCGACCTCGATCTCGATGTCGGTCGGTGACCCGGCGTTGGCGCCCAGGAAGGTCAGAAAGGCCATCGCGACGATCGTCATGATGCCGGCCACCGTGGCGATCGGACGCTTCAGCGGGTTGCGCTCGGGGTTGCGATCGTAAAACGGCAGCAGCAGCAGCAGGACAATCGCGATCGTCGGCACGCCGATCGTCGCGATCGGGACCAGCTCCGGCGGCTTGATCACGCGGAGCAGTTCGAACAGAAAGAAGAAGTACCACTCGGGTCGCGGCACGTAGGTGGTCGTGGTCGGATCGGCCTTGGGGCCCTGCTCGGCGCCGAGCCAGATCGCCATCACGACGATCACGACGACGACGATCAGCGCCATCACCGAGTCCTTCATGATCGCGTAGGGGAAGAAGGGCTTGCCCTTCTTCTTCAGCACCTCGTACTCGCGGAGGTACTGCTCCTTCTCCTGGCGGTTCACGCGGCGCTCCCGTTCGAGCCGTTGCCCTCACCGTCGGTGCTCGGGATCGGGTCGACCGCCTCGGAGCGGGCGTCCTTGGGCTTGGTGTCGGCGCGCAGCCACGGCGGCGCGGTGGTGCCCATCTTGACCACCAGGTAGAGGTGGGCGGCGATCATCGCGATGATCGCGCCGGGCACGAGCAGCATGTGGATCGCATAGAAGCGCGAGAGCGTGGTCGCTCCGAACTCGGGGCCGGCGCGGAGGAAGTCGGAGAGGTACGGGCCGACGAGCGGGCCGGTGCCATTGATGTTGACGCCGACGATCGTCGCCCAGTAGGAGCGCTGATCGAAGGGCAGCAGGTAACCGGTGAAGCCCATCGTCATCGTCAGGATCAGGAGCACGACCCCGATCACCCAGTTGATCTCACGCGGATACTTGTAGGCGCCGAAGAAGAACGTCCTCGCCATGTGGATGAAGATCAGGATCACCATCACCGAGGAGCCCCACTTGTGCATGCCGCGCACGAACTCGCCGAGGAAGACCTCGTTGGTCAGATAGGTGATCGAGGCGTAGGCCTCGACCGGGGAGGGCGTGTAGTACATCGCCAGGAAGACGCCGGTCAGTGCCTGGACGACGAAGGCGAACATCGTCGCCGAGCCGAGCGTGTAGAACCAGTTGGTCCCCTTCGGGACCTTGCGCATCAGCATCGCGGTCAGAAAGCTCGTCGCTCCCATGCGCTCGTCGACCCAACCGACGAGGTCCGCGGGAGCCTCCTTGGCTCCCGTCGTCAGCCGCTTGCCGGGGTTGTCGGTGATCGGACTGCCGCCGTTGCCGTTCGGCGAGTCGCCGTTCTTGAAGGCGGTCACCTCGCCGTTGCCGTTTGCGTGCCCCGGCTTGGGGGGGCGGCGCATCGGGGGCGGCAGCAGCTTCTGAAGCTTGCTCATGAGGAGGGCGGGGGCGCGGTCGAGGGTCGTGGCGGGTACAGGTACTCCCAGACGCCACCCGTGAACTCACCGGGATCGCGGGCCCGGACCGGGTCGAGCTGAGAGGTGACGCTGTAGCGCGGGCCGATCTCGACGGCGTCGTCGACCACTCGCGTCTGGAAGCGGTCGAGCGGGCGTACCGGCGGACCGCCGATGACCAGACCCTGGAAGTCGTAGACGCCGCCGTGGCAGGGGCAGATGAAGTTGCCGGCGGCCTGAACGAAGCGAACCGGGCAGCCGAGATGGGCGCAACGGGTCGTGATCGCGATGTAGGAGGCGGGGTCCTCGCCGAGGTCGGGGCTGCCCTGGCGAACGTAGACGGTGGACTTGCCCGCCTCGCCGATGCCCTCGACGATCGTGATCACGCGCGGCTTGTACGTCTCGGGGACGAAGTCGTCCAGCAGGCCGACGGCCTGCCAGTCCTCCTCGGGCTGATCGAAGATCGGAGCGATGGCGAATCCGAGCGCGGGCAGGGCGACGGCTGCGAGAGCCACGCCGCCGACCGCCTGACCGGCGACGGCGAAGACCTTCCGTCGGGTCATCGACTCGCCCTCGAAGTAGCCGATCGGCTTCATCGGGGGGAGCTCTTCGGCACGGCTTTCGCCGGCCGGGCTGTTCGTCTTTTCTTCGCCTGATTCAGCCACGGTTTGAGGGCGCGAATCCTACTGCTTTGGCCGCGGTGGACAGGTGGACGGAGAGCCCCGCGCGGTCGGCGGCCTCGTGCGCGGCTCTCCAGAGCGGGTCGGCCTCGCCCGTCTCCCGCAGCGTCGCCTTGGCCGCCTTGTAGTCCCGGTCGCCTCCGACGGCGATCGTGACCGTTGCGGCGAGCCAGGCCACCTCCGCCGCATCCGCAGGGGAATCGGGAGCTGCGTCGAGTTGGGCCGCCACCGAGATCAGGTCGGAGAGCTCCGTGACCGCGAGCAGATCGCCAAGTCGTGCGAGGCGCTCGATTCCGCGCGCGTAGAGATGGTCGCCGGCGAGCAGGCGCAGATCGGGATCGAGCTGGGCTAGCAGGCGCGGCTCGCCGTAGTGACAGAGGTAGCCCTCGCGGACCAGCTCGAGGACCGTGGCGTAGGCGCCGGGCTGGGCCGCACAGCGCGGGCCGGCGGCGGCGAGCATGCCGATCGCGGGCTCGACCCGGGGGGGCGCGACGTGAGAGGCGATCACCGGCCCCTCCTCGCGCAGCTCGGCGGCGAGGTGGATCAGCGCGTCCTCGGGGCGGCTCTGCTCGTCTGGGCTCACGCGAGGAAGATTAGGAGAGCGCCTCGCGAAAGCAGTCAGCCGCCGCCTCGCAGGTCCGGTCGATCGACTCGTCGTCGTGGGCGAGCGAGACGAACCAGGCCTCGAACTGCGACGGGGGCGGGAAGAAGCCGCGCTCGAGCATCGCTCGACAGAAGCGCCCGTAGGCGTCGAGGTCGCAGGCCTGCGCGCCGGTGAAGTCGTGTGGCGCCGCGGACGCGAAGAAGGGGGTGACGAGGCCGGGGACCGAGCTGATGCTCACCCGATCGGCCATCCCCGCCGAGTCGGCCGCGGCGGCGAGGCCGGCGGCGAGCCGCTCGGTCGAGACGGCGAGCTGCCCGTAGGCCTCGGCGTCCAGCTTGCGCAGGGTCGCCAACCCGGCGGCGACGGCCAGAGGGTTACCCGAGAGCGTTCCCGCCTGGTAGACGTCGCCGGCGGGAGCGATCCGCTCCATCAGCTCGCGTGGGCCGCCGTAGGCCGCTGCCGGGAGCCCTCCCCCGATCACCTTGCCCATCACGGTCAGGTCGGCCCGGACGCCGAGCAGCTCCTGGGCGCCGCCGCGAGCGACCCGGAAACCGCTGATCACCTCGTCGCAGACCAGCAGGGAGCCGGACTGATCAGCGAGGGCTCGGAGGTGGTTGAGGTAGCCATCGGCCGGCGGGATCAGGCCCATGTTTGCCGGGATCGGCTCGCAGAGGATCCCCGCCGGCTCGTACATGTCGACCGCCTGCTCGACGGCGACGAAGTCGTTCCAGGGCACGATCGCGGTCGCCTCGGCCTGGGCGCGCGGAACGCCGGGACTGGCGGGGATGCCCTGCGTGGCGAGCCCCGAGCCGGCCTCGGCCAGCAGCCCGTCGACGTGGCCGTGGTAGGCCCCGGAGAACTTGATCAGGCGCTCGCGCCCGGTCGCCGCCCTCGCAAGGCGGATCGCGCTCATCGAAGCCTCGGTGCCGGAGTTGACCATGCGGATCATCTCGACCGAGGCGAAGCGGTCGGCGACCTCGGCGGCCAGCCGCACCTCACCCTCGGTGGCGGCGCCGTAGGAGGTTCCGCGCGCGGCGGCCGCGCTGACCGCTTCGACGACGGACGGCTCGGCGTGGCCGAGAATCATCGGCCCCCACGAGCAGACCCAGTCGACGTAGGCGTTGCCGTCGACGTCGAAGACCTGGTTGCCGACGGCACGGTCGATGAAGATCGGGTCCCGCCCGATCGAGCCCATGGCCCGGACCGGGGAGTTGACGCCGCCAGGCATCAAGCCGAGGGCTTCGGCGTAGAGCTCCGCCGAGCGCTCGCCGGAGCGGGTCACTTCGTCCCGAGTGCCTCGAACGCCTCGGGCGCGTGCTCGCGCTCCCAGGCCTCGTAGTCGGGGGTGAAGTAGCGCAGGCGGATCTTCTTGAACTCGGTCGAGCTGTAGAGGACGGCGCGATCGGCGCCGTGGAGGTCGTGCTCGTCGGCGATCGACTGCAGCACCGCGTCGCACTCCTCCTTGGAGCGGCCGTGGGCCATCGTGAACACCGAGTAGGGCCAATCGGCGTAGGTCGGGCGCTCGTAGCAGTGGGAGATGCCGCGGACGGCCGCCATCCGGCCGCCGGTGTCGGGGACATCGCCTGGATCGACCTTCCAGACGCCCATGCCGTTGGCCGAGAAGCCGGCGCGGCGATGGAAGAGGATCGCGGCGACGCGGCGGAGGATCTTGCGCTCGATCATCGCCTCGAGGTAGGCGAGGAAGTCCTCGGTCGCGAGCCCGACCTCGGCGGCGGCCTCGTCGTAGGGCCGGTCGACGACCTCCATTGGGCCCTGCAGGGCCCTGATCACGCGGATGTCGAAGTCGTCGTAGGGCTGGGGCTCGAGCTCGCGGGGCGGGATCGCCTCCACCTTGGCGGCCAGGGCGTCGGTGTCGCCCTCCATCTCCAGGTTCATGTTGATCTTGAACATGGTCAGGGTCGGAAGCTGGCGGATCGACTCGGCGCCGGTCAGCTCCGCCAGCACCTCGAGGGTGCCCTCCAGCCCGAGCACGGAGTCGGGCGGGGTTGCGATCGTGAACCAGAGGTTGAACTCGTGGTCGCGCAGATAGTTGTGGGAGACGCCGGGGTGCGAGTTGATGATCTTCGCCGGGCGGTGCGGGTACTCGGAGTCGACCTTGGCAGCGACCAGCATCGAGGAGTAGCCCAGCGCGCGGGTGTCGAAGATCGGGGTGATCTCGCGGATGATCCGGCCGTCGAGCAGGCGCTGGGTCCTCGCCTTGAATTCCTCGATCGGCAGCTCCGCCTCGGCCGAGAGCCTGGCGTAGGGCTCGGGGACGAGGGGGAAGTTCGACTGCATCAGGTTCATCAGTCGCCGGTCGACGTCGTCGAGCGGAATCGCCGCACCGTCCTTGCGCGAGCGCAGCTTCGGCCCGGCGGGGGCGCGCTTGTTCCCGTTCGCCTTGGTCTCGGTGTCGGTCAACTCAGCCATTCAGCCAGTTTGCTGCATCTTTCGCGTAGTAGGTGAAGATCGCGTCGGCACCGGCGCGGCGGATCGAGGTCAGCGCCTCGAGGACGGCCGCTCGCTCGTCCAGCCAGCCGTTCATCGCCGCCGCCTTGAGCATCGAGTACTCGCCCGAGACATGGTATGCGCCCAGCGGTGCGCCGGTGGCGTCCTTGACCCGGCGGATCACGTCGAGATAGGCGAGGGCGGGCTTGACCATCAGCATGTCGGCGCCCTCTTCGAGGTCGAGCTGCGACTCGCGGATCGCCTCGAGGACGTTGGCCGGATCCATCTGGTAGCCGCGCCGGTCGCCGCGTTCGGGGGTCGAGCCGGCGGCCTCGCGGAAGGGGCCGTAGAAGGCGGATGCGTACTTGGCCGAGTAGCTGATGATCGGCGTGTCGCTGAACCCGTCGGCATCGAGCTGGGAGCGGATCGAGCCGATCCGGCCGTCCATCATGTCGCGAGGGCGCGACCGCGTCGGCTCCGGCGGCAGCCTGCGAGAGCGCGGTCTTGGCGATCAGCTCGAGCGAGAGATCGTTGTCGACCTCGCCGTCGGGACGAACCCAGCCGCAGTGGCCGTGGGAGGTGTACTCGCACATGCAGGTGTCGGCGATCACGGTCAGATCCGGGTCCGCCTCCTTGAGCGCCCGGATCGCCATCTGCACGATCCCCTCGTCGTCGAAGGCGCCCGAGCCCATCTCGTCCTTGTCGGCGGGGATGCCGAACAAGCAGGACGGTGTCGATGCCGGCCTCGCGGACCCGCCCCGCCTCCTCGACCAGCTCGCTGATCGAGAGCCGCTGGATCCCCGGCATCGACTCGATCTCCTCGCGGACGTCGGTCCCCGGCCTTGACGAACAGAGGCTGGATCAGGTGAGCGGGGGTCAGCTCCGTCTCACGGGTCAGGCCGCGGAGGACGCCGGTCCGTCGCAGCCGGCGCATCCGGGTTGCGGGAAAGGCCATGGGCGTAAGTCTAGGAGGGGATGGCTTCGGTTAGACGAACCGTCGCACGGCCACCCGGGCCAGGGCCCCGTAGGCGACGACGAGGATCGCCAGGTGGAGGATCGCGATGCCGATGCTCGGGCCCGAGGCGTCGAGGGCGCCGGTCAGGGCGCGCAGCGCGGGGTCGAAGGGGAACAGCGCGGTGACGACGCCGATCACGTCGTAGAGGCCGGCGCCCACGGCACCCGAGGGGACCAGCGATAGGAACGCGACCGGGCAGGCTGACCATGAACGCGAGCAGCGAGGCCGCCCGGACCTCCTTGGCCGCTCCGCCGATCGCCGCGCCGAACGCCGCGAACCCGGCACCGCCGGCGATGATCGCCGGGATCCAGAGCGGGAACCTCCCCCAGTCGAGGTCGACGAACAAGCCCAGCCCGGCCAGCATCAGCAGGGTCACGACGAGCGAGACGACCACCCCGAGCAGGACCTTCTCGGCGAGCAGCGCGGTCTTCGCTGATCAGGCCGCGGGTGAGCCGGGCGAAGGCGTTCTCCTCCCGCTCGAGCGCCAGCGAGCCGGCGACGAGCAGCACGGTGACGAACATCAGCGTGATCGTCGCGGCGACCGAGATCGCGAACGTGTCGAGGCTCGGGGTGTCGCCGCTGACGACCTCCTTGTCGACCTTGATCGGCTGGGTGACGGAGCTGAGCAGGTCGTCGGCGATGTCGAGGTTCTCGGCCGCGAGGTGGCTGAAGCGGATCACCTCGTCGAGCTGCTCGAGGTCGGGGCTGTCGGCGGGCAGGTCGGCGCGGATGTCGCGCGAGGATCTGCTCGGACTCGCGCAGGCCGAGGATCTGGATGCCGTCGCCGAGGAAGCTGAAGTCGCCGCCGTCGAGCAGGATCTGCAGGTAGCTGGTCGAGACATCGCGAGACCTGCTGGGAGATCCGCAGGTTCGCCTCCGAGAGCAGCGAGTTGATGCGGTCGTCGACGAGTCCGGCCTTGACCGGATCCTCCTGGTTGACGAGGACCCTGACCGTCGGCTCCTCCGGAGTCAGGCCGGCGAGGGTCTGGAGCTTGTCGATCAGGTCGGCCGGCAGGATCAGCGCACCGAGGACGTCGCCGGACTCGACGAGCTCGCGCGCCTCCTCCTCGCTCTCCACCGTCACGCACTCGATCCGCTCGCAGAGCTCGCTCTTGGCACCGACGAGATCGAAGTCCTCGCCGCCGATGTCGAAGGGTGTATCCGGGCGGGACCTCGTTCAGGAACGCGACGCGCGGCTTGTCGGGCCCGCCGCTCAACGCGAAGCCGATCAGGACGGCGATCGCGATCGGGTAGATGACCAGCAGCGCCGTCACCAGCGGTGAGCGGCGCATGATCTGAAGATCCTTGAGTAGTAGCCAGCGCATCGGTTGCCCGTCGCTCCCTTTATCTAGTGCCCGTGCTCCGCCAGGAAGCGGACGAAGGCGGACTCGAAGTCGGCGCTGCCGGCCTCGGCGTCGGTCGGAGGGGCGGCGGCGTTGAGCTCGGCGACGCTGCCGTCGAAGAGGCCCTGACCGTCGGCGATGACGAGGACCCGCCCGGCGTAGCGCTCGGCCTCGGCGATGTTGTGGGTCGAGAAGATCACCGTGGTGCCGCCGCCGGCGAGGGCCGTGACGAACTCCCAGAGGCGGGCACGCTGGCGCGGGTCGAGGCCGGTCGAGGGCTCGTCGAGCAGCAGGACGGCGGGGTCCGAGAGCAGGCCGATCGCGATGTTGATCCGCTGCTGGTTGCCGCCCGAGAGCGTCCCGACCTGATCGCCGCGGCGATCGGCGAGCGCGGTCTGCTCCAGCATCATCTCGACGGTTGCCTCGACGTCGTCGACCTCTTCGAGGCGAGCGAAGAGCCGCAGGTTCTCCTCGACGGTGAGGCGGCGGTAGAGCGCCGCCTGCTGGGGGACGAAGCCGACCTCGCCGCGGGGCAGGCGGACCTCGCCCGCATCGGGCTCGCGAATTCCGGCGAGGATCGAGAGCAGGGTCGTCTTGCCGGCGCCGTTGGGGCCGATCACGGCGAGCACCTCTCCGGCGGCGGCGCTGAAGCCGACGTCCTGCAGGGCCTGCCGGTCGCCGAAGCTCTTGCTCAGGCCGATCGCCTCGATCGCCGGCGCCTCGGTGCTGGTTGGGCGGCGTGCTCACGACCGCGAAAGCTAAACCCTGGCTGGTCGGGCTCCGAGCGGGGTCGGGAACGTGCCCATGGCGTGCCGACGATTAGGCTGATCTGGTGCGCGTCCTCTTCATCGGAGACATCGTCGGCGGGGCCGGAAGGCGCGGGCTCGCCGCTGCGATGCCGCGGCTGCGGGAGGCTCACGAGCCCGACCTGATCATCGCCAACGGCGAGAACTCGGCCGGCGGAGCCGGGATCACCGAACGCACCGCCGACGACATCTTCGAGACCGGTGTCGACCTGATCACGACCGGCAACCACGTCTACCGCCAGCGCGACGCCTACGAGTTCATCGACAGCTGCGAGCGGCTGATCCGCCCCGCCAACTACCCGAAGGGGAACCCGGGACGGGGCTCGGCGATCGTCGAGGTCGGCGGCGTCAAGGTCGGCGTCCTCAACCTCAGCGGCGAGCTCCAGCTGACCGTCGTCCGCTCCCCCTTCCCCGCCGCCGACGCCGAGCTGTCGGAGCTCCGGCGCAGGGGCGCCGAGATCGTGATCGTCGACTTCCACGCCGAGGTGACGAGCGAGAAGGTGGCGATGGGCTGGCACCTCGACGGGCGGGTGGCGGCGGTGCTCGGCACCCACACCCACGTCCCGACCGCCGACGCGCGCGTCCTCCCCGGCGGTACCGCGTTCATCTCCGACGTCGGGATGACCGGCTCCCGCAAGAGCATCCTCGGGGTGGAGGTGGAGGACGCGCTCGGCCGCTTCGTGACTCAGATGCCGACCCGATTCCGGACCGCCGAAGAGGACGTCTGGGTCAACGCGGTGGTGATCGAGATCGGCGACGACGGACGGGCGAGTTCGATCGAGCAGATCCTCCTGCCCACGGGCTGAGCCCGGACCTAGACGGGGTTAAGCGATCGGCGCCCGCACCCCGATAAGGAGTGGGACATGGAGAGATCAGAGAGCTGGCTGCTGCCGGTCCACACCGATAGGGAACGTCTGCTCGACATGGATCGACGCCTGCAGCCAGTCAGGAAGATGGCGCTCGGCGTACTCGCCACCGCACTGATCATCTGCGGACCGTGGGTGGGTTGGTGGACGTTCTTGCCGTTGGCTTTTGCGGGTGCGCTCTTCTGGGCGGCCAACAGTCGCCTGGAACGGGTCGAATTCCCCGAGTACTGGATCTTCGCCGCCTGGGCTGGATCTCAAGTGATGATCGCCATGAGCATTCTTCTCGCCGGTGGTGTGTTGTCACCGGCGATGGCGTGGTTTGCGATCCCGGTGGTAACGCTCAGCACCCGCTTCTCGCTGCGCGGAGTGATCGTCGGCGTCGTCTGGACCCTCATCCTGATGTTCGCGATCGCCTTCGGAGCGGACGCCGGCGAGGTTTGGGCCGACCCGCCGCTGATCGTCGGGCCGGCGGCGCTGGTGATCGCGGTGGGCATCCTCTCCACCGCGCTGATGAACTCCGACGTCCAGCATCGATCCGAGGCGGTAATCGATTCCCTGACCGGGATGCTGAACCGCAAGGCCCTGCAGAACCGCTTTGAGGAACTGCGCCAGCAATCGGAGGTGAGCGGCGCGCCGATCGGGATGGTGGTGATCGACATCGACCACTTCAAGAGGGTCAATGACACGGTTGGCCACGCGGTCGGTGACGCGGTTCTGCGCGACGTCGCCTACATCATCCGCAAGGATCTGCGTGCGTTCGAACTCGCCTACCGCCTCGGCGGCGAGGAGTTTCTGATTCTGGTCCCGGGCGCCAACTCCACGGAGGCTCTGCGCCTGGCCGAAGGCGTGCGGGAGGCCGTCGCCTCCGCGCGGTTCGCCGGCGGCATCGAGATCACCATCTCCTGCGGAGTGAGTGCGTCCGTGCACGGCCAAGTACCGGGCTTCGCCGGACTGTTCGAGTCCGCCGACGCTGCGCTGTATCAGGCGAAGCGCGACGGACGCAATCGCGCCGACGTCGCGTCGGGCGCCGACCTCGTCGCACTTCCCGCCTAGCTGCGGGTCTTGCGGATCTGATCGCGCTCCGCCAGGCGGTTGGCGCGACGCAGCTCGGCCTCGCGCTGGCGACGCAGCTCGTCATCGGTCTCGACGAGCAGCTTCGGCGCGGTCACCGGCTTGCCCTCGTCGAGAGCGACCATGGTCAGATAGGCGGTCGAGGTGTGGCGGGTCTCGCCGGTGAATGGGTTCTCGGCCTCGACCCTGACGCCGACCTCCATCGAGCTGCGCCAAACCGCGTTCACCGACGCGGCGCAGCGGAGCAGCTCGCCGACGAACACCGGCGTCATGAAGGTCATCCGATCCATGCCGGCGGTGACCACGCGACGACCCGAGTGCTTGATCGCGGCGAGGCCGGCGGCCTCGTCGACCTGGCGCATCACCGTGCCGCCGTGAATGAAGCCGCCGGAGTTGGCGTCGCCGATCGACATCCAGCGGACCAGCAGCGAGCTCGAATCGGAGACTCTGCGCGACTCACCCTCCCCCGATCCGCCTCGGGATGGGGACGCTCGGGTGGCTCGATCGCTTCCGCCATGCGCTCACCCTAGATGAGTGATTCACGGGTTCGCACGAGTCGGACAGCTCCGCGACCCTCGCCTCGGTCAGCCTCCGCAGCCGCTCCGCCGAGCCGGCGGGATCGTCGACCCGCTTGCGCCGGACGAACCGATGGCACCTCCAGCCTGCCAGCGCCAGCAGCTGATCGCGCTCCCGATCGATCTCCGAGCGCTCCCAGTCGCCGTGGAATCGCTGGCTGTCGGCCTCGACGACCAGGCGGATCTCCGGCCAGGCGAAGTCAACGATCAGCGGCTTCGACCGGGAGGGGACCGGATCGGGTGGTTGACCAGTGGGCGGTCGACCCCGGCGAGGCGGCAGATCGGCAGGAAGTCCAGCTCGTTGACGGAGCGGACGATCGCGGGCTCGAGGGCGAGGAGGGAGGAGAGCCTCCGGATGCCCGGGCGGCCCCGGTGCTCCGCGATCAATTCAGCAAGGCGACCCCGCTTCAGCAGCCCCAGGGACTCGGCGGCGACGAGGACGACCTCGAGCTCCGCCTCCGTGTGGGTCGGCGGCCAGCTCGATCAGGACCAGGTCGACGGAGACGCAGGGGATGTCGTCCTTGATCCGGACGTCGCGAGGGTCGACCCGGCGACGGTGGACGGTGATCCCCTCCCGAGATCGCCCGGCCCGGCCCGGTGAGCAGACGTGGGCAGTGGGGGAATGGACCTCCGCGATGCCCCAGTGTCGGCCGGCCGAAGGGCCGCAGAGGTAGGCCTCCCGGCCGCAGGCGAGCACGGCGGCAAGCCACCGCTGCTGCTGGGAGTAGGGCGGAGGGTGGGTTGCGTAGACGCCGCGGTGAAGTCGGAAGAGGCGGCCGGCCTCGAGTCTCCTCTGAATTCCGGTTCGGCTCCAGCCCAGGTCGACGAGCTGGGAAGCCGTAATCAACCAAAGTTGCCGACCGGCGCGCCTCGCAATCTGCCGCTCCCGGTCGGGGCCGGTGGCAGATTTTGCCTCTCCGTGCGTATGTTCCTGCCATCGGTCGGCCATACCGACAGCCTGCCGGGCTTCGGCGCACCCGTGGGACCCTTAATCCCCCCTCCCAGCAAAGAAAGGGTCACGAAGCTCGAACAATCCCCTCGGCAGACCGCGCCGCCCGCAAACGCCGCGCCCACCTCAAACCCCACCCCACCAAAGCGAAGCGCCGCCCGGGACAACTCGGGGCGGCGCTGGTTCCTGTGTCTCCCGTGGGGAAGGACAGGCGCTTGTGGCTTGTCCTTACGCCTTGGAGACGTTGACTGCCTGGGGTCCCTTCGCACTGTCCTCGATGTCGAAGTTGACCCGGTCACCCTCGTCGATGCGAGCACCGCCGACGATGTTGCTGATGTGAACGAAGGCATCCTTGTCGCCACCCTCGTCCGGAGCGATGAAGCCGTAGCCCTTCTCTCCGTTGAACCATTTGACGGTTCCACTTGCCATTTCGCATTGCCTCCAATGCCGTTGTACTTGCGGCCCGATTTTGAAAGCACCGCCAACGGCAGTGGTCCTCGTCCTCAAGCGCACATTTCTTCATAGTTCAGCCCGGAAACACTCCTCCAGACCGTCCACCACCATAAACGGGATTCTCCTGGGAGGTCGCGATCCGGGTGGACTCGTCACCGATCGGCGGGGGGCCGGGGTGAGGACAGGACCGTTGAAATACGGGTTGGCCTCGTTCCACACGGTAGGTTCACCAGGACTTGAGCGAGTACAGGCGACTCACCGAGATGGAACTGGGGCTGCTGGGGGACGACGAGCTCGTCGCTCGGATCGGCGTCGCCAAAGATGCCGGGGATTTGGTCGGGGCCAAGCAGGCGTCGGAGCATCTCGCCCTCGGCTTCGAGGCGCAGATCAAGATCAAGGTCGCGAGGAAGGTGCCCACCCAGGACGTCGATGAGGTCTCACAGGAGGCTCTGATCTCGCTGGTCAACGCGAGCTTCGATGGCAAGGTGCTGGCCTCATTCCGGGCCTTCCTGAACACGATCGTGAAGTATCGGATCGCCGATTACTGGAAGGCGCGGAAGCGACATCCGCGGCAGGCTCCCCTGCCCAGCGAACATGGCGGGGACGACGAGATCTGGGGGGAGGAGCCGTCGATCGAGGACTCGTCGGCGGAGCTTGCCATCCGCGACGCGATCGAGCGGGTGATCGCCGACTCGCAACCCCCTCCATCAGCGGATCATCCGGCTCTACGGCCCCGAGTTGATCAAGGACGGCGAGGACCTCTCCGGCGCTCAGGCGGTCGAGCGGCTGGCGGCCGACGGCGAGAGCGTCAGCGTCGACAACGTGCAACAGGTCTGGCGCCGGTTCAAGGTCGATCTGGCGGAGGAGCTGCATTCGGGGGAGGATGGAGGGACACCCGATGGCTGATCTGGAGAGACTCATCGACGAGTTCGCGGCCGACTACGAGGCCGGGCGACGGGCCGACGTGTCGACGCTGCTCGACAGCGTCCCCGCCGACCAACGTCAGGAGCTTGGGGAAAAGCTCGACTCCTACCTCATGCAAGCGCCACGCCGACGGTGGGACCCGGCGGCCTACGAGGGTTCGCTCGCGCAGGCTGCGGTCGAACGCGTCTACGAGTCGATCGAGGGCGTATCGGGGACCTGGCCGGAGTTGCTCCCTCGCCTGCGCGACAGCGCCAGGATCAAACGGCGCGTGCTGGTCGAGCGGCTGGCCGAAGCCCTGGGGGCGGACTCCGAGCCGCAGATCGAGAAGGTCGGCACCTACTACCACCGGATGGAACACGGGATGCTGCCCGCCGAGGGCGTCTCCAACCGGGTGATCGAAGCACTGGCCGCGATCGTCGGCACCAGCGCCGACGCGATCCGCGCCGCAGGGGCGCGGGCCGGCGACGAGATCGCCGGCGGGGCTGCGTTCGCTCGCACCGCCATCACCGACGACGAGCTACGGCGCCGAGTCGGTCGACCGCGACTCGCCGGCCGCTCCAGCGTCCCCGGGCGCCGAGCCGCAGCGGGACGAGATCGACTCGCTCTTCCTCGACGGCTGATCGGCTCATTCCCCAGGTCCGCCCGGGCCGCGAGTACCATCGCTCGCCGATGGAGGGGGTGACGAGAAGAGCCGAGGAGCTGTTGGCCGAGGTGCCCGACTGGATCTGGGACGGCACGACGCTGCCGGTCCCCGTCGAGGACATCGCCGACACCCACTTCGGACTGCTCGTCCGCGACGTCGACGACATGACCCAGGCGCCCGGCTGTCCCTCGATCGCCGGCGACCAGTCGATCTCCGGTCTGCTGCTGCCCAGCCGCGGGGAGATCTGGGTCAACGCCGAGGAGGCTCGGCAGTGGCCGCCCCGACGACGCTTCACGATCGGCCACGAGCTCGGCCACTGGGTCCTCCACCAGGACGAGCAAACGTCGCTCTTCTGCCGTCACGGCAGCGTCGACGCGCCCGATGAGGCCGATGAGGCGAAGGCCGAGCGGCCGCCGCTCGACCCGATCGAGGAGCAGGCCAACTGGTTCGCCGCAGCGCTGCTGATGCCGGCCGGCCTGATTCGTCTTCACTACGAACGGACCGGCGGGGACTTCGAGGCGCTCTGCTCGATCTTCAATTGCTCAGGCGCGGCGATGGGTCGCCGCCTGCATCAGGTGATCTAGAGTCCGGCCGCGGTCTCGCACCGCTAATCGTCCCGGGATTCACTGCCGATAGGGGAGGGTGGCAGCCGCGGCACTACCATCACGAGAACGAGAGGCCCTGCTCAGGGTCGTGACGGCGTCCGCGGGGGCGAACGATCTCGAGGGCGTGCTCGAACTCGCCGCCAACGAAGCGCGGGAGGCCATCGGGGCCGCATCGCTGTCGATCAGCCGCTTCCGGGATGACGGCAAGCGCTACGAGGTGCTGATCAACGTCGGCGAGCTCGCCCCCACCGAGGTGAAGTTCCCCGAGGACGAGATCTACGAGGTCGCGGACTTCCCGCCCCTGGTGGAGATGGTGCTGACCGGTAAGCCCTACTTCAACTCGATCGACGACCCGGCGACGCATCCGGCGACGGTGGCGCTCTTGACCCGTTTGGGCAAGTCGTCCGACCTCGGAGTCGCGATCGAGATCGAGGGCCGCCGCTGGGGTGGGATCTGGGCGGCGACGGTCGCCGGTCAGGAGAACTTCCGAGCCGAGGACGTGCAGTTCCTCGAGGCGGTGGCGGCCCAGATCGCGTCGGCGATCTCCCGCGCCGAGATGTTCTCGCAGGTCTCACAGCTCGCCTACCAGGATCCGCTCACCGGCCTTGCCAACCGGAGGGCCATGGAGGAGCGGATGGAGCGGGCCGCGGTCCGCTTCGCCAGTGGGGAGACGGCCCTATCGATCCTGCTCTGCGATGTCGACCGGCTGAAGGCGACGAACGACGACCGTGGCCACTCAGCAGGGGACGACGCTCTGCGTAGGGTTGCGGCGGCGTTGGTGACGTCGGCGGCCGACTACCCGGGCTCGTTCGTGGGCCGGATCGGCGGGGATGAGTTCTGCGTCCTCCTCGAGACGCACATCGAAGACACGGCCTACGGCGACTACCCGCAGATCGCCGACCTTGGTGCGGCGGCTCAGCATCTGCTCGCCGAGGACGGATCGGGGGCTTCGACATCCGTCTCCTGCGGGGTCGCGACCGCCGGCCCGCAGACGTCGACGCCATCGCAATTGCTCGACGCCGCCGACGCCGCCCAGTACCTCGCCAAGCGCCGCGGCGGCAACCGCGTATGCACGGCGGCCCAGGTTGCCGAGGAGAGCGGCGCCGATTGGATTCCGATTACTGCCGGCGAGTCCCGCGCAGGCGATCGCTTCTGGGAGGCCGCGGCCGAGATCACCCGCACCCTCGACGGCGAGCTGCGAGATGCACCCACCCTGGATCGCCTCGAGGTCGTTGCGGCAACCTTCACCGCCGCCGGCAACCTCGCCCGCTGGGCGATCGCGTTCGCCGCCGACCGGACCAGCTACCTGCGTGACGTCGCCCTCGGCGACAACCGCGAGCGGCGGCGTACCGGGGCTCGCGTCGCTCCCGGATGGGCCAGCTACGAGCTCTACGAACTCGACGACTTCCCCCTGACAGGAGACATCGTCAGCGCCGGCAGCGGTTCGTTCGTCACCCGGGTGGACGACCCCGATGGCGACCCATCCGAGCAGGCGCTCCTCGTCCGCGAGGGTTTCCACGGGGTCGTCGGCGCGGCGGCCGGAGATTCGGACGGCGTCTACCTCGTCGAAATCGTCGCCGACCTTCCCGACTCGCCGCTGGAGGAGCTCGAGGCGGCGCTGGCACTGACGGTTCGAGCCGCGATATCCCCAAGACGCCACCATCGCGATAACGACCCGCTGGAGCGTCGGTTCTCGCGCGCGCTCAAGCTGGCGCTGGCGCTCCCGAGCCGGCTCGCCAACCTGATGGACGAGCAGGAGGTCTGTGAGGCCGCGGTCGAGGAACTGCAGGCGACATTCGGGTGTTCGGTCGCGCACATTGTCGAGATCAAAGGCGACGCGCTTCGAGCTCCGCGCCGAGCGGGGCCCCATCAAGACCGAGGCGGCGTGGGACCAGCGAATCGACGCCGGACTCATGGGCCGCTGTCTGGCCGAGGGACATGCGGTCCTCAGTGCGGACGTCGACCGAGAGCCGGGCTATCGGACGAGCGCCGCCACCGAGGGAACGCGCTCGGAGGTCGCCGCGCCGATCTCGACCGCGGCGGGGCAGTGGGGAGTCATCAACCTCGAGGACACGGCGCCGAACGCATTCAACGAGGAGGACGCCCAGCTGCTCGAGGCGGTCGCCGCGGTGATGGGTGGGGCGATCAACGCGATCGGCCTCTTCCAGAGCCTGGACCGTGCCTATCTCGGCACCGCCCAAGCGCTGTCGGCCGCCCTGACGGCCAAGGATCAACCGACCGCCGACCATTCCCAGGCCCTGATAGAGAACGCCGTCGCGGTCGGTCGCAGACTCGGCATGGACGCCGAGCAACTGCGGATGCTCCGCTATGCCTCCGCCTTCCACGACATCGGCAAGATCGCCATCCCCGGTGGGATCCTCAACAAGCCCGGCCCCCTCGATCCCGATGAGTGGGCCGAGATGAAACAGCACACCACGATCGGCGAGCGCATCCTCGAGCCGATCGAGTTCCTGGAGCCCGTCCGCCCCCTCGTCCGCCACGCCCACGAGCGCTGGGACGGTGGCGGCTACCCCGACGGCCTGGCCGGCGAGGACATACCGCTCGGCGCTCGGATCGTCTTCGCCTGCGACGCCTACGACGCCATGACCACCGACCGGCCCTACAAGCCGGCGATGTCGGATGCCGAAGCCAAGGCACAGCTCGAGGACGTGCGCGGGGAGCCAGTTCGACCCCCGGGTGGTCGAGGTGCTGTTGGAGGTCCTGGGACAGGACTGAGGCGCGAGGCCGAGAGGAAGGGGCCGGCATCCAGGTCCCCCGACCGGCCCCTCCCCCACGACCCCGCGGTCGTCACCGCCGTCCGTGGCGGCTGTGGAGATGGGGTCGTGGACGGGGCCAGGTTCCTGACGGAGCGGCTGAGATCAGGATGGGGCCGTCGGCGCAGCGCTGGTAGTCGGCGCAGTTGGGCGCAGCGTGGGGCCGCCGGCGCGGCGTGGGTTGTCGGCGCAGCGTCGAGTCGTCGGCGCAGCGCTCAGGTCAGCGTGAGGACCATCAGCAGCGTGGCGCAGGTGAAGTAGGCGACGCTGAGCCCGGCAAGCGCCCGGCGGTCGGCCTTGACCGCCGCCGCGATGTTGCCGGAGGCGTCCACCCACGAGTTGCGCACGATCATCACCATCGTCAGCACGACGAACGCGTAGGACAGGATGTAGAGCTTGTCGAGGAGGATCAGGTAGTCGACCTCGGGCAGGTCGTCGTTGCTCGTGATCTGCAGGGCGACGAGCGTCAGCAGCGCCGTGATCCCGATGCCGATCCGCCCCTCCACATACTTCGGGTGCACCAGCAGCGACAGCGCCGCCGTCAGCGCCACCAGCAGCATCGGCAGCAGGAGCTTGAGCGCGTAGGTGCCCGCCGGCCGGGTCAGCGGCAGATCGATGATCGCTCGCGAGTAGGTGGTGTCCTCGGACCGGGGGTCGCCGAAGTTGCGAGTCGTATTGGTTGGAGACGACGGTCAGGGTGGGCTCGCCGACCTCCCAGCCGGGGATCGCGAGCTGTGCCGACAGCGCCACCGGGTCGGTGTCGGGGACGAACTTGAGCTCGGTCTCGTCCTTGTGGGAATCCTCGAACTCCATCAGCAGGTGCTGGGTGTCGAACGGGTAGCGCTCGAGCGGCAGCTTGGTGTTGAACTGGCCCTGGTTTCTGATCACCTGGTAGAGCGTGCCGTCGGGAAGCACCTCGGGTTTGTCGGTCTCGCGGGTGAGGATGTGGCCCCAGAACTCGTATGCGTTGAGGAACTCGAAGGTCCGCGACGGATTGATGTCGGGGTTGTCCCACTTGAACCAGATGTACATGTCCACGTTGTAGGAGTGGGTCTTCAGGTTGAGCTGCTGGATGTCGTTGATCAGCGCGCCGACTCGGACGATGTCGGGGCCGTCCTTCGACCCCTTGCCCTGGCCGGTCGCATCCTCCTTGACGCCGTCGCCCCCGGGACCTGAGCTGTCGGCAGGCGAAGGAGGCGGCGGCACGACCCCACCCGGCGCCTCGTCCTTGGGGACCGGTTCCTGCCCGGCGGCGCTGACCGCAAACAGCGCGACGAGGAGCGCCAGTCCAATCGCGATCGTCGAGCCGACGATCAGTTTCCTGCCTCCCACGAACCTCATCCAATCACGTCCTCCGCTCGCGTCGCAGCCCCGGATCCCTCAACCCCGGTTGGTCAACGCCTCGCGAGGCAGGTGGGCGACCTCCATATCGACGCGGTTGCCGGCAAATGGGATGCCCTCCTTGCGCAGCAACCGGCGTTGGCGCTCGCCCTGGGCGAAGGAGCCGTCGGCGCGGACGATCCGGTGCCAGGGCAGGTCCTTTTCCTCCGTCGTCGAGAGGATGCGCCCGGGCAGCCGCGGCGCCTCCGGGCAGAGATCGCCGTAGGTGGTAACGAAGCCCTCCGGCACCGAGCGGATCAGCTCGATGATCTGCTCCTGGCGATCGAGGCTTCGCTGACGGTTCCGCTCGGTGGACGGACTTGACGTCGGTGTCGACATGGTTGCTCCTCCCGGTGTTGAACATCGCCGTCGAGCCTGCCAGCTCCGGTGTCACACGTGGTGCGCTTGATGTGCCGATTCAGCAACGAACCAGTGTCAATTCTCGTCGCGATCAAGCTTCGCTTCGCCCGCACCTGGTAGATCGAGGTGAATCCGTTCTCGAACCCGTTGCGCGCGGCGCGCAGGTAGAGCCGCCAGACCCGGAGCCGCTCGTCCCCGGCCAGCCGCCGGGCCCGCTCCCGGTTCTCGTCCAGCCGCGAGGCCCAATGGCGGAGGGTCTCGGCGTAGTCGGAGGCGAACCCCTCGACGTGCTCGGTGGTGAAGCCCGCTCGCTCGAGTGCCAGCTGGATGCGCGAGAGCTGCAGCGGCTCGGCGTCGGGGAAGACGTAGCGCTCCGAGAACGGCCCCGCGTCGGCGTCGGTGTGCCGCAACCGGGCGATCCCGTGATTGAGCAGGCGCCCGCCCGACGGCAGGAGCGCCGCCAGATGCTCGGCGTAGAGATCGATCCGCTCGCCGCCGACGTGCTCGACCATCCCGATGCTCGCGATCGCGTCGAACCGCTCGCCGACGAGGTCGCGGTAGTCCATCACCCGAATCTCGACCCGCTCGCCGACGCCCGCATCGGCGGCTCGGCGTCGCGCGACCTCAGCCTGCGGTGCCGAGAGGGTGATGCCAACGACGTCGACGCCATGCCGAACAGCGGCGTGAGTTGCGAAGCTCCCCCAGCCGCAGCCGATATCGAGGACGCGCTCACCGGACCGGAGTGCCAGCTTGTTGCAGACCATCTCGAGCTTCTGCTCCTGCGCCTCCTCGAGCGTCTGCGCTCCGCGCGAGAAGATCGCGCAGCTGTAGGTCATCGACTCGTCGAGAAAGAGCGCGAAGAACTCTGGCGGCAGGTCGTAGTGGTGGCGGACCGCTCGAGCGTCCCGCTCCTTGGACCGGCGCTGCCCCCGCGGCTGGAGCTCGGCCATCGGCGGCTTCGGAGGCAGGGCGATCCCGTTGGCGGCGAGGGCGGCGGCGAACAAGCGCAGCTTCGTCGGGGTATCGAGCGCTGGCGGCTTCCAGTTGTCGAGCACCCAAATGACCTTGTCGATGTCGTCGACTTCGAGGTCGCCGGCGACGTATGCGCGCCCGATCCCGAGCTGGCCAGGCGCGCGGAGGATCTGCGCGACCGCACGTGGAGAGCGGACCGTGAATCCAAGAGCTCCGGGGCTGGTCGCCGGCAGCTCACTCCGATCCCAGAAGCCGACCGAGAACGGTCGAACGGGAAACGCCCTGGCGAGTTCCCTGCGGATCGGAGCGGTGCGAGAAAAGGCCACGCGCCGATCCTAGAACCGGGGTCGGTTCAGCGCCAGCGAGGCCTCGGGGCGAGGCGAGCTAGCTGGTCGTTCAGACGGAGACCCTCCGGAGCTCGTCTACCGTCGCAGCCAGGTCGTCCAGCTTCGCCGCCCCGCCAGGGCCGAGCTCGTCGCGCCGCAGCTGGAAGGCCTCGACCAGCGACTCGTAGTACCAGAGCACCCCGTCGCGCTTGGTCTCGAAACGGCCGCCGCTGAGGCTGCTGAAGCGGTCGAAGATTTCGTTCCCGTAGCGGCGGTGGTCGTCGAGGATCGAGCGGGCGTTATGGAGCTTGTCGGCGATCGACACCCGCAGGGCGGCCGGCGACTTGGTGGCGACGCCGGCGATGTAGTCCTCCTTGCGGGGGAGCCACGGCGGCTTCGGGATCTCGGTCGTGTCGGAGTTTGCGCGGACGATCGAGACGACCTCGGATCCGAACCGCTCCTCGATCACCGCGTCCTGGTCGGCCCCGACGTCCTCGATCACGTCATGGAGGAGCGCGGCGATCGCCTCGTCCTCGTCGGCCTCCATCTCCAACACCAGCGAGGCGACGGCGAGGATGTGGGCGGCGTACGGGATCTCCGACCCCTTCCGCGATTGATGGCGGTGGGCCTCGATTGCGTAGGCGACGGCCTCGGTGAAGCGGGGGCTCAGCGGGTTGGTCAACTTTTCAGTCAGGCGACCATGGTCGCACCAGGTCCCGACCCGGGGACGGGTGCCCTCGAAAAGCGGGGACCGCGACTACTACGATCAGCCCATCGCCGATCTCGAATCCAAGCTCCGCCCGCTGGCCGAGTCGCTCCTCGCGCCGGGCGAGACCGTGCTGGGCACCTGCGTCGCCAGCCAGCAGACGACCTTCAAGGGCTGGATGGTCGCGATCGTCGTCACCGAGGATCGCCTGCTCCTGCAGAAGCTGACCAGGAAGTTCGACCCCGACGGCGAGCCCCTCTCCCTCACCTACGACCAGATCGCCGAAGCTCGCGTCGGCGGCGCAGGCGGCCTCAGCTCCGAGCCCACCGCCCTGATCATGGACAAGGTCGCCGTCGAGCTGAAGCTGAAGACCACCGACGGCCAGAAGCTGAAGCTGCGAATGATGAGCGGCGAGGGGCCGATGGGCATCGGCAAGCTGGGCGGCGGCGAGATCCAGGAGCAGGGCGTGCGCTCGATCGGCGAGTGGTTCGACCGGCTGGGCGGCGGCTGAGACTGCCGGCCGGGAGCAGATTTCCGAGCTTGGTGCGAACACTCCGGCCGCCGCCTCAAGCACCGACGACTCGAAGGCGTGGAGTCTTCGTTGCGCGGCTTCGCCGGCGGGAGGCTGAGGTGCTCTCGCTTCCTCGAGGCGCACCGGCTCCCACTGGGGGACGAAGGTGCCGCAGACGAAGCAGTTCATCGGGAAGTGGCCGGCCTTGCGGACGAACCCCATCAGGTTCGGGCCTGAGTCCCTGATCTCGAGGCGGCAGCTCGGGCAGGCGGTCACGAACTCGCCGTCGAGGTAGTCGGGCGTCTCGAGGTCGGCGACCTCGTCGCGGAACCAGACCCTCCGGTAGCCGGCGGTGGCCGCCCAGCGCTTGATCACCCGTCGCGCGGGCGGCACGTCGTTGACCATGAAGCGGACCTCGATCTCGCCCTCTTCAGGACCCGAATCCTCGGCCTCGCTCTCCTCGTCGCCAAGCTCGACGTTCTCATCGTCCTCGATCTCCTCGGGAGGCTCGCCGATCGTGAGATCCGCGATCGAGACGTCGTTACCCAGCGCGGCCCGGGCCAGACAGGCGGCCGGGCCGCCGTAGACGTCGGGCAACTGATGGGGAACGAGGGTCACGGACCCGCTGCGGGTTGTTGCTCTCAGCTTCACACCCGGTCAGTCGCAGCTGCGGGCGAGAATCTGACACGGGTCGGCCGGCTCGCGGGCCTCCTCGACAGCGCGCTCGAGCTCGAGGCGGGGAAGTTCCCAGTCGCGATAGCCGATCTCGATCCGCTCCAGGTACCAAGCGGAGGGAGGGTCGACGTGGGAGGCGTCGGTCATCACGTAGGTGATCGCCTCCAATCGACCGGACGCCGTCTCGACCTCGATGGTGCGGCGGCGGTAGAGGCTCGGCGCGCCCTCGTAGTAGTCGAGGTTGATCAGGTCGCCTTCGGTCAGCGACCACAGCGCTCCCTGGACCGCCCGGCCGGGGGCCGGCTCGACGTCGGCGACGCCGCGGAAGGCGAGCCGCCAGCCCTCGAGGCGAGCGGCGATCAGGGGTCTGCCGCCGGGGCAGCGACTGCGCAGGTCGGACCGGTTCAGGTTCGAGCCGTAGGCGAAGTAGGTATGGATGAGAGGTCCCTCCTTCTCAGTCAAGTCAGTCTGGATTCAGTCGCTGATTCGCCCGACTTCCTGACCCCACCCATAGGATGGGTCGATGGCGGTCATGTATCCGCGCACGCTCTTCGAACCTGACCTGAAGAGTGAAGCTGAGGGGAAGGTCTTCGATGCACTCGAGGCGCGCCTCGACGACCAGTGGGAGGTCTTCCACTCCGCCGCCTGGATCGTCCGCGACAAGAACGAAGGGTCGAAGGACGGTGAGATCGACTTCGTGATCGTCCACCCCGAGCGTGGCGTGCTCTGCCTGGAGGTCAAGGGCGGCGGGATCGAGTGCCGGCACGGTGAGTGGTACGGAATCCACGACGGCAAGAGGGAACGCATCAAGGACCCGTTCACCCAGGCGATGGATCACCGCTACGACCTCGAGCGCAAGCTCGGTGGCATGCAGGCGAAGGGCGGCGGCAAGCTCCTGATCGGCCACGCCGTCGCGTTCCCCGAAATCACCGCACACGGCCTCGTGCTCGCGCCCGACGCGCCCGAGCAGCTGATCATCGACCGCAACGAGATGGACACGATCGCCGAGTCGATCGAGCGCATCTTCGCCTTCCACCGTCCCACCGGAGCCAAGAACGTCGGTCCGGGCGCAAACGGGATGAAGAAGCTGCGTGAGCTGCTGGCGCCCGAGGTCCGGATCGAGGTTCCGATGGCGGAGGAGTTCCTCGGCGAGGAGGAGGCGCTGATCACGCTCACCCACGACCAGGCCCGACTGCTGCAGAGCCACGGGCGCGACAAGCGCATGGTCGTGACCGGCCCGGCCGGCTCCGGGAAGACCATGCTCGCCGTCGAGCAGGCCAAGCGCGCCGCCGCGAAGGGAAAGGACGTGCTCTTCGTCTGCTTCAACAAGCGACTCAGGGACCACCTGCGCAAGACCGAGAAGGACTCGGGCATCTACTTCAACACGTTCCACGGCCTCTGCACCGCGCTGGTCAGGAAGGCCGAGATCCCGCTGTCAATCGATGAGGAAGGCGTCGGGCCGACCCCCGAGTACTGGAGCGATGAGCTGCCGCTGGCCTTGCTGGCTGCAGTCGAGAAGCTCGGCCCCCAATACGACGCGCTGTTCGTCGATGAGGCTCAGGACCTCCACAACGATTGGCTCGAGGTCCTGATGGGAACGCTCCGCAATCCCGAAGATGCGCTGGTCTGGCTGTTCATGGACGACAACCAGCGCGTCTACGACAACCAACTCGAGGTTCCCGAGGAGTTCCGTCCCTTCGACCTGGTGTTCAACTGCCGCAACACCCAGGCGATCCACCGCGAGGTGATGAAGAAGTACGACGGCGAGGTCGAGCCCGAGGCGATCGGCCCGGAGGGCCGCGAGGTCGAGCTGCTCCAGACCGAGCGATCAGCCGAACGATCGTCCGACAGACGGTCGAGCGCCTCTGCGAGCAGGAGGAGGTCCCGCCTCAGGACATCGTCGTCCTCAGCTCCCACAACATCGAGAAGTCGGAGGTGGCCAAGGCCGGCTGCGGCAAGTACGAGTTCGTCGACGAGCCGAAACCCCTCGGCAACTACATCCGCTTCGGCTCGATCCGCGGCTTCAAGGGGCTCGAGTCACCGGTCGTGATCCTCTGCGAGCTCGAGGACATCGACGGCGAGTCGATCGACCAGCAGCTCTACGTCGGCTTCTCGCGGGCGCGGAACCACTGCATCGTGGTGGCGCCGGGATAGAGGACTGGGTCAGCCGACCTTGACTCTGAGCTTCGGCTCCAGTTCGGCGAGGACCGCGAAGTCCTCATCCTGGGTCCAGACCGTCAGGTCATGGACGAGCGCGGTCGCCGCGATGATGGCGTCCTCAGCCGGAGCCCGTCGGCGCTGTCTGCGAGCTGAATGAATCAGAGCCGCGAGGGTCTCGGCGACCGCTTCGTCATAGGCGAGAGCGACGTACTTGCGGGCCTTGGCCAGAGTCGCCTCCCGCAGTTCCTTCGTCCCGCGGTCGGTTGCCGACCGTACCCCAAGGCTCAACTCCATCAGAGTCGCCACCGAGATTCGACCCTTACCTGGAGGTGCGGTCCCGAGATCCCTCCCACCCTCGGCGGCGATGAAGGTGCTGGTGTCGGCGAGGTAGTCGCTCAACGTTAGAAGTCGTCCGTGGTCCAACCTGAGCGGAAATCCTCAGGATTCGACTCCACCCCAAGTTTCTTGGCCAACGCACTGATCTCGGCGAGATCCGCCATGAGAGCTTCAGTCGAGCGGCGCTCGCTCCTGACGACCCTCGGGATGATGTCGGCGACCGGTCGACCATGGACCGTCAGCACCACCGGTTCCCCGCTCTCGATCGCCGCGATCACCTTTGCGGTGTGGTTGCGCAGCTCTCGTACGGAGACATCCATTGGACCGTGGCACAGCGTAGCACTCTCCCTTTGCATCGCTGCCAATCCTGCCGCATATCGACGCAAATGTGGCGCCCCATTTGTGCCAATTCCGTGTCGAGACACGAAGGACTTTGCAGCTGCCGTTCCCCTACTGATCGCTCGAGGGTTTCTGGCGCTTCAATGCGCTGATTGGGACCCGCGCGACCGTCTGGCCGTCGCGGTCGTTGAGGATCTTGCACTTGCCCTGCGCCGCAAACTCGCGCACGACGTCCGCCGCCGTCTTCGGCTTCTTCCTGTCACTCATTTCGATTTCACCTCCATCGATCCGGGCGTTCGCACCATCTCCCCGAAGGGCTGGTTGCGGCGGCGTCACAGGGTCCGGTCCCTCGGCCGCTCTTGATGGGATTGCCAGTGTAGGCAGGGGGATGGTCGGCGCTCGAGTCAGATACCTGACGAGCGCCGGCTGTCAGATGTTCGACCGCGGCGGCGACTCACTTCCCATGAGCGACGTCACCACCAGCCTCGAGCAGGCCTTCGACCGGATCGAGGCCTTCCGCTCCATCCACGAGCCCACCGGCGTGACGATGGAGGCGGTGCTCTGCCTCCAGGAGGCGGTCGGGATCGACGACGGGACCCGCGTCCTGATCCGCGATCGGCTCTACGAGGCTCAGGGCTCGCGCGACAGCTCGGCGACGTTCCTCGGGCTGATCATCGGCCTGCTGGCTGCGCAACTCGACCAGGAGAGGGTCACGTGACGAACGCCCCTGTCAGATCCTCTGCCCCCCGAACGACTGGACCCACATGAGCAACCTTCTCGACGACTCCAACCCCCTGTCCGCCCACCTGACCGAGCCGATCACCGTCGGCGAGCCCGACGTCGCCGGGCCCCTCTCCGTCTACCCCCTCTTCGGACCCGCGCCGAAGCTCGACTACGTCGCCTTCGCCGCGACCAAGGGCGAGGTCGCGATCACCGAGCTCGCCGGCGGGGCCTCCATCAACGACCTGATGGTCGACAACAAGAGCGGCAAGGCCGTCCTCCTCTACGAGGGCGAGGAGATCCTCGGGGCCCAGCAGAACCGGGTCCTCGACATCTCGATCCTCGTCGCCGCCAACTCCAAGACCCAGATCCCGGTCAGCTGTGTCGAGGCCGGTCGCTGGGACGGCCGCCGCCGCCGGCGAACGCTTCCGGCCCTCCCCCCAGGCGGCCGACCCGCGCATGCGGCGCCTGAAGAACAAGCGTGCGCGGAAGAACGTGGCGGCCGGGATGGCTGCCCGCTCCGACCAGAGCGAGGTCTGGGCCGAGGTCGCCGATCGCGGCGTCGAGATGCACTCGCTCTCACCAACCGGAGCCATGAACGACATCTACGAGACCCACCGCGACCGCCTCGCCGAGATCCGCGAGGGCGTCCACCTCCACGAGGGCCAGTGCGGATCCGTCGCCGTGATCGGCGGCCGGATCGCGATGCTCGACTTCGTCGGCCGCGCCGATGCCTTCGCCGCGCTCCAACCGGCGATCGTCGAGGGTTACGCGCTCGACGCGCTCGCCCATCAGCGCTCGAATGAGAGCGCCGGGGGATGCGAGGTCGTCGACATCGGCACCGTCCGCGGCTTCACCCTGCTGGCGTGCGACGCGCCGGCCGCCTCCCGAACTCCTGGTCCGGGCCTCGGCGAGACCGCGCGCTTCGATGCCAACGGCGTCGAAGGCTCGGCCCTGATCGTCGAGGGCGAGATGGTCCAGATGACCGCCTTCCCGAGCGACGCCGACGACGACGCCACCGATAACGATGCCGGCCCGCGCGCGGCCCGGATCAACCGGCCCTCGCGACGCCGGGGACGCTGAGCGCCATGTGGGTTATGGCCACGCAGGGCTTCTACAGCGTCGTCGCCCACCGCGACGAGCCCGAGCACGTCATCGTCCGCTCCCGCACCCGCGAGGACATCGAGGCCCTGCGCGAGCAGATCCCTGACATCGAGCCCTTCGAGGACCGGAGAGCCGACTACCGTCACCGCGCGATCGTCAGCAGGGCCGAGTGGGTTGCCGCGATCGCCCAGCTCACCACCGAGATCGATTACGACAACTTCAAGAACGCGGTCGCCAGAACGCAGGGTCCGGAGCGGGCGCGCGTCTACGGGGACGTCTGGGGCGACCTGCGGCAGCTGCAGGTGGACACTGAAGGCGGCGCGCCCGACTCAGGTCAAATCGATACGACCGTGACGGCGCGCCCGACTCACCGCGTCTTGTAGCCGGGGGCCGGATCCGGCTCATCAATAGTCGTCAGCAACCTGTCGAAGTACTCAGCTGGAACAACCGTGGTGGAAGTGTCCTCGATCACGTCGTTGGCGCGCTCGTTTGCCGCTCTGACCACGAAGTTGGAGACCGGCTCATTCGAGAGCCCCGCGGCGAACTCAATTCGTGACCACTCCTGCGTGGTGAGTCGGACTTCGATGTTCGTCGTATCGCTCATTGAGTTCCGAATGTACGGCCCACTAGTCAAAGGATCCACATCAGCCGATCAAGGCTGGATCGAGGTCGGCGCGGGGCAGCTCCACTCGCTCCGGAATCGTCACGACAAGCTTCCCGTCGCGATCCAACAACCACTTTGCGTTGACGATGGTCAAGCCAATGACATCGCCAGCCGCGTCGAGACGGACGGCGTGGCCTTCCGGGGTCGCAAACGTGCTCGACGCGATCTGCTCGTCGCCCCGCGTCAGGTAGAGGACATCGCCGTCGGAGTCGTAGCGCTCGCCGTCGAACTCGTGATTGCCCACCTGGATCATCGCTGCCACCAATCTTCGCTCATCAATCGTGTGAGGTTCGAATCAAGCGGCCTCGAGCAAATCGGCGCTCACCGCTTCCCTGCGGTCGACGATGACCATCACCTTCTCCTCGACCCAGATGAAGCTGACCTCGTGGGGTTCGGGGCCGGGTTGGATCGCGTCCGGCTTGCGCAGGCCGGCGTCGGCGATGATCGTCGACATCTTCGCCGTGACCTCGGCGACCGTGGCTGACCGTCCTTCGATCGACTGCTCGATCCGGTCGATGCGCTCCGGGTACTTGGCCATGTCCATCGTGATCGGATCGTGGCCCTCCCAGGCCAACGTGATCTCGCTCGGCCCCGGTCCCCGGCGAACCTCATCTGGCTGGGCGTAGCCCTCCTCGGCGAGCACCCTCCGCAATCGGTACTCCGCTTCGTCAAATGTGAACGGCCGCTTCTCCATGCGCCAATCGTGCCCGGCAAGGCGTGACTTGTGGGACACGCCGTGTGCCAATTCCGTAACGAGGTGTGACGATTCTGAACAGTCAGCCGGTGTCCCAAACGACGGAGCGACCTACTCCTCGGGGGCCGAGCTCTCGGCGGAGGAGCGTGTGTATGATGTAGCCGTATGGCTACAGAGGTTCCGCAGCGCGCATTGAGGAACGAGACAGCTGCGCTACTCCGCCGCGTCGAGGCCGGCGAGCGGCTGACCATCACGGTTCACGGCCACCCAGTCGCCGAGCTCGGCCCGGTTCCTTCGCAACGGACCTTCGTCCCGCGCGAGGAGTTCCTCGCGCGGATGCGGGGCTCCCTCGATCCCGGCGACGACCTTGCCGCGGATCTCCGGTCCTCAGGGGAGGACCTGGCTATCGATCCCTTCGATGGTCAGCGCAGCTGAGTGAGTCGAGGTCTCCTCGATACGTCCGTCGTGATTGCGGTGGCCGCTGGGGAGGACCTCGAATTACCCGATCAGGTCGCCATCTCCACCGTGACCCTGTGCGAGCTGCATCACGGCGTCCTGATCGCGGACGACAAGACCCGAGCGGGCCGGTTGAACGTCCTCGTCAACGCGGAGCGCTCCTTCGAAGCCCTCCCGATCGATGCCCGTGTCGCACCCCACTACGGCCGACTGGTCGCCGAGGCCCGGCGTCGGACCGGAGGGCGTCCGAAGGTCGCCGACACACTCATCGCCGCCACGGCGCTCTCTCACGGCCTTCACCTTTTCGCCAGGGACCGGGATTTTGAGCGTCTGGAGATTCCAGGCCTCATCCGCGCCTGAACCGGAGTCGCCGATCGAAGTTTCGCCGGCGGTCATGCCGAGCGCGGCCGGCCTACACCCCAGAGCCATGCGGCCGGACCGTCAGAAGGCCGGTTTGAACCCGGACGCGAACGTCCTGACCACAGAGCGCGGCGTCAGGACGGTCACCTCCGCGGGACCGCCGGCCGGCTCGCCGTAGCCCGTCAAGCTCCACGAACGCAGCCGTCCCGACTCGACGAGATGCGGCGCCCCCTCCGGACCCGGCAGGACCATGACGCCGTCGGGAAGGTCGGAGAGCTTCGCCTCGAAGGTGACCTTGTCCCCGCTGGAGTCGATGCGATCGCGCTGCAGCATCGCGTCCACGATCGGCAGCCGGACGTGCACGCCAACTGCATCGAGGGTGGCAACGGCGACATTTGCGTCGGACGATTCTGAGCAACCTGCTCAGTGGCCAGGACCCGTCGATTCCTCAGCCTCGAATGGTTGGCCCGTGTGCTCGCAGATCACCTGAAGATCACGATCGAAGAACCAGAGGACGATTCCTTCGCCGGCTGCTTCGGCCGCGGAGGCAATCAGGAAGTCAACCGCCGGTCGGCGGTGGTTTCCATGCGGCCGAATGGCCAACTGGCGCTGGACTTCAAGCGCACGCTCGACGGCGGCGTCCTCGAGCGGAACGCGGTCGAGGGGCTCGAAGAACGCTTGGAAGCGCTCTTCGTACTGAGCGGGAGTCTCAGGGCGATGCATCGATTCGAGAACCACCGGAACGCAGGTCACGATTTCGCCTGCCTCATACCGAGTGGCCAGCTTTCGGCGGATGTCAGGACGATCCTTCTTGTCCGCCCAAGCCCAGATCGAGCTATCGGCGAGGTACCGGATCACTCGACCCGCGGTCGTCTCATCTCCGCAAGCTCTTCCGGAGTTGTCAGACCAATCTCTCCCGACCGGATCAAGGCAGCTCCGCGTCGCAGGCGCTCGCTCTGGCTAACCGCTCGCAACGCCCCGTTGATCGTCTCCTTGTAGCCGTCGGTCCCGAGAACGTCGCGCGCCCCGTTGAAGGCAGGTACGTCGATGTCGACGGTCGTTCGATGCATCTGGGGGCCGCTTGCCATGGCTAGGTGAATATAGCAACCTTGGCTACTTTTGTATAGCGGGAAACGACCCGCCTTGCCATACGCGCGCGCCAACAGACTCATCGGATCAGGCGTCAGGACGAGGGGTTGATGAACGACTGAACCATCGTGAAGAAGTTCCCCCGCCGCTCCCCTCAATCCCTCGAAGGACCCCCATGGGATCGATGACCGCACACATCGCGATCGGCTGGGAGGACACCTACCACGCCGGCCTCGCTCCCTCCCACACGATGTGGCTCCACGAGAACTCCCGGCCCGCCTGGATCCTCAAGCCCTTCGATCCGTCACCGACCGGTAAGGAGGACGAGCAACCCGAGTGGGCCACCGAGCCCGTCACCTGGATCCCGAGCCGTCCCGAGCAGATCCTCGCCGACGGCATCCTCCTGCTCGCCTGCAGGGTCCTGCGCGACGAGACGACCATCGAGCTTGCCGAGGACCTGCTGCCGGACCTGCTCTTCTCCGAATGGGTCGAGCTCGAGAAGCTCGACGACGACCGCCTCGCAATCCTTCGCGAGAACTGCGAGGAGATCGACCTCGACTACAAGCTCGTGATCACGGTCCTCGGCGGCTCGTCGCTGGAGAGTCAGCTTCCGGTGCTGGAGCAGTACCCGATGAACGTCGAGGTCTGCACCGTCACCTACTCGCGACTGCAGTCCGCCTGGAATCCCGAGGTCCAGACCCACGGATCGCTGACCGCGAGCTGGGCCTCCGACGGCCCGACGCCCGACCGCTACCGCGAGATCAACTTCCCGACCAGCCTGCCGGCGGCGCTCGCCGAGGAGGCCGACGCCGAGCGGGCAAAGCCAAACGATCCCGACCAACCCACCGATGTCGGATAGAACCTCCTCAGCAATGATGGAAGCGGAGGAAGAAGAGCAAGCGCCGCTCCCGCAACTCATCCCGAGCGGCTTCTACGGCTACCTGAAGCCCTCGACCTGCGGGTTGCGCGTCTGGCTGCGGGAGCAGGGAGACGTCGCCGAGGACCCGCCGAGCGCCTTCGGCGAGATGCTGATGCGCCTCGGCATCGAGCACGAGCGCCGCCACCTCGAGCGCTTCCCCAACCACATCGACATCGGCAAGCTCCCCTGGGCCGAGCAGCCCGCGGCGACGATCGAGGAGGTCGGCTTCGTCGAGCGGGTCATCTACCAGGGCCACCTCCGCGCCGAGACCACCCTCGCCGGCCGGCGCGTCGAGATCATCGGCCTCCCCGACTTCATGCTCCCCGCCCGCAGCGGCTACGCGATCCGCGACTCGAAGCTCAACCGCACGATCGGCGGCCCCTCCACCGAGCACGTCCGCCTCCAGCTCGAGACCTACGGCTGGCTCTATGAGCAGAACTTCGGCGAGCCGCCCGTCGCCCTCCAGGTCCACACCGGGACCGACCAGATCCACGACATCGAATACGAAGGTGGAGGCGACGCGCTCGCGACCTTCGAGGAGATGCTCGTGGCGCGGAGCTCCACCGAGCCGCCGACCGAATACGTCGGCGTCTCGAAGTGCTCGCGCTGCAGCTTCCACTCCCACTGCTGGCCGATGGCGGAGGAGCGCCAGGACGTCGGCCTGCTGCCCGGGGTCGACCAGAGCCTCGTCGCCGAGCTCCACAGACAAGGCGCCGGCACCCTCCCGGAGCTGCTCGAGAAGTTCGACGCCGAGAGCCTCGCCGCCTTCGAGCGGCCCTGGGGCGAGGGGACCAAGCCGGTCGGCGATCGTGCCGAGCGGATGCTGATCAACGCCCGGGCGATCGTCGAGGACCGGCCGATCCTGATCGCCCCACCCGAGATCCCCGCAAGCAGACACCTACGTGATGTTCGACCTCGAGGGAGTGCAGCCGAAGCTCGACGAGCTCGAGAAGATCTACATCTGGGGCATGCAGCCGTTCGGCGAGAGCCCCGGCCCCTTCCGCGCCGGTGTCGCCGGCTTCGGCCGCGACGGCGACCGCGAGGGCTGGGAGGACTTCCTCCGCAAGGCCGACGAGATCTTCCACGAGCACGGCGACATCCCCTTCGTCCACTGGGCCTCCTACGAGAAGACCAAGATCAACCTCTACCTCGAGCGCTACGGCGACCGCGACGGCGTCGCCGAGCGCGTCAAGCGCAACCTCCTCGACCTCCTCCCGATCACCCGCGCATCCGTCGCCGTCCCGCTCTCCGGCTACGGCCTGAAGGGGATCGAGACCCTGACCGGCTACGAACGCCAGCTCGACGAGTTCGGCGGCGAGTGGTCGATGGCCAAGTACATCGAGGCGACCGAGACCGACGACGAACTCGAACGCGCCTCGATCATGGACGAGATCCTCGCCTACAACCGCGAGGATCTGGAGGCGACCTGGGCGGTGATGGAGTGGCTGCGGAGGGATGAAGAAATCGAAGGTCGAAGCAGGTCGCAGGTTTGAAGCAGGGACCCGACTCGTTTCTCGCTGCGACGCACGAATAGTCGAGCGAGTGCCCATGAGTACGTGACTCGGACTACCGCTTCTCGTCCTAAGCGAACTAGTCGAAGACGACGACGACGAGCGCGATCGCATCTACGACACGTAGGCCTTGCGCACCATGGCGGCCGTCCACGGGTTCCGTACCGTGGGCCGGGGGAACAGCCTTGCGGTTCAGAGTCTCGGCGATCTCGGCGAGGGACTTGCCTTTCGCGAGCAGCGCCCCGATCTGCTTCCGCCGGTTGTAATCCCGTGATTGCACTCGACGTGGGCCAGTCGAACGTTCGCGGGGACGAGGTGTCCGCCCGCCGACTTAAGGGTCGGGTAGTGGTCGGGTGAGGGCGCCCACTTGGTGCGCGGCGTCGTGACCGGATCGAATGCGCCGCGCCCCTTGTGGTGGTAGCACTGCGGCATCTCGCACCTGAGGGCGAGGAGCTGGCCGCGCTCGGCCATCTGTACGAGGACACCCTTCATACCCAGCCCGCGGAGCTCGTCCGCGACCGAGGGACTTTCCTGAGGAGTTGGTCCCGGTCATCTTGGCCTTGATCGGCAAAGTCCTTGGCACCCTTAAGCGCCGCTTGCCATGCAGAGCGGCCTGCCCTGGAGACGGATCCGTGCGTCGCAGGTAAATCCGATACCCGACCCGATTTGTTCGTCGCCGCGACGCGCGGATAGTCGAGCAGATCTCAGCCTGACTGCGGTTGCCACGAGCCGATCCGAGCTGGAGAGCCTCTCGGCCCGGCCTGGGTACTGCCTAACCGAGGCCGGAATCTTCGCGCGCCAGAGCGAGGAGATCAGCCACCTCAATTGGCAGGTGCTCTGTTCCGAAAGGCGTGACATCAGGGGGCGGGAATTCGCCCCCGGTCGTCAGCGTGTAGAGCGTCTGGACGCGCCAAGCCTTGACCATCCTCTCCCGGCTTGCGTATCCCGTTCGACAACGAACCAGGGCGCACACCAGGCCGCCAACACATTCCGACCTTCCTTCGTCGTCCCCCGGGCAAAGATTGGACCTTGTTCGTCCGCGAGGCTGAGCACCCGTGCCATCCATGGCTCAGGCAACCCGCTGATCGGATCGCCGAGGACGATCGTCGCGTCGCCAGAGACATGCGCTTCGACATCGTCGTACTCCTCTGCAAGCAGACTCACGGCCCTCTTGACGCTCCGAGGTGGGTCGAGTGCCTCACCGGCCGCGAACTCGGCGGCGGCAGCTCCCGGTGCACCCGCCAACGGACCAGACAGCTCACCTGCGAGTTCGAGCAACTGCTCCTCGTCGCGGTGCACGAGCAGCGGAGGCAAGCTCTGGGCCACTCGCTCGTATCGGAGCCAGTGCTCGTCCATGCGACTCATCCTCGGTACGTCTGAACGCAATTTCGCGAGGCCCATGGCCGCCAGGCTTGCGGCGGCCCCCCGCTCCCACTCGTTGGGCTCGTCCCCCTCCGAGGTCAACGCTTCCAAAGCAACTGCGAGCAACTCTGGCCATTTGTCGTCGGGCCATAGTCCAGCGTCGACCGAATGAAGCAGAGTCCGGACCGCGAGGGTGCGGATAAGCATCGGGTACTGCGATGAGCGCTCAACGAGCCGCTCTACGAACTGCCGATAGCGCTCGCGTTGGTCTGGGGTGGCTCGATTAAGTGCTCCCGAATGGACCTTTTCCGCTCCTCAACCTCCTCGGGAGTTTCAGCTGGGTCCTCATCCTCGTCGGTATCGAGCGTTCCTACCTCTTCCTCAACGGCAACTCCAACGCCAGGCAGCGCGGGAAGCACCAAAGCGAACTCAGTCATCCGCTGACCGAGTACTGGATCGCAAGCCTCCAGAAAGTCCTCAAGCGTTTGCCCGGGCGCGGGTCGGGCAACGACGTCAGAAGGAGGGTCCGGATCTGGGCTCTCGAGCCCCTGGCGCACGAACCGTCGCACCTGCCACCAGGAGATGACCACGAAGCTCCTCGATGTCACTGAGAAGCTGGGAGCCAAGCATCTCCTCAACCACGCGGTCAGGAGTACTTCGGACTTTGCCAATGGCCCGTTGCTGGCGCCTGGCGAGCCGCTCCGGGTCGGATACGAACACCTCATTTGATGTGGCGCCACCTGCCGTTCGTATCCGCAGGGCGCGCCCCACTGGCGCCGCAGCGATATCGAGGCTGTAGATCTCCTCGCCGGCTGCCACGTCGGCAGTTCGAGTCCAGCGGTCTTCAGTGATGTCGTATAGCTCGAAGACGCCACCTTCGCCAAGCGGAACGATCAACTCAACCAGCACCTCCCCGGCCACCGCTTGGGCCGAAAGAAGCACCGGGCCCCGATGCTCGTCGCGCTCGCGCCTCGGCGGATTCAGACCGGAGATCCCAGTTGGAGGCGGATCGCCCTCTGCGGGTCGCAGGTCGAAGTCGATTCTGGACAGGACCGCCAACTCGCAGTTCCCGCCGTCCCCAACTGCCTTCAGCAGCGCCGGTCGGGAGATGTTCGGGCTTCCGGTCAGCGCCCAGGTCTCACCCGACGCGGTCCGCCACTGCACGAGCTTCCCGTGCCAGTAGCGCGAGTCGCTCATCGTGCTCCCGTCATCGAGCTCGACCTGGCGCGCAACCCAGACGAGACGCCCACCGCGCTTCTCGCACAGCTCCTCGAGGGCATCGCCATCGACCACCGTGTCGGGCTGCACGAAGACGGTCCAGGACGCCGGATCAGCCGATCGAGCAACTGCCGGGTCCCATCCAGCGCGGCATCGTGAAATGGCGCGTACAGGACGAGCTCTTCGACAGGCTCTTCCACATCGGGGATCTGCGCGACGATCGAGTCCGTGAGGGAATGAAGCAGTCTTGGCCCCTGATCCTCTGCAGGCATCTGGTCAAGGGCATCTGCGACCCGCGTCAGGGCGGGACCCGCGCCAGCGCTCAGGACGACCCCTTCGCCCGGGGTCGCCTTAGCACCCAGCGCCCGGAGGAAGGCTGCGACTTCTCTCAATGTTGCCGGCCCACCGTCGGCGTCCGCTCGGAGCACCGTCCACGTTTCCGCGTTGCCGTGCCACCCCGCCATAGTCAGATTTCCCGACCCGAT
>CAVURM010000003.1:0-22413 GCA_963743875.1 uncultured Solirubrobacterales bacterium | reverse complement strand
CCAGCGAATACGTCCCGGTCCGCCTCGGGAAGGTCAACGCCCAGACCGCATGGGTGCTGGAGCGGAGCGGCGCCGAGAAACCGGACGCCATGGAGCACGTCCTGCTGCGCGTCCGGGACGTGATGCAGGAGTCGTTCCCGGTGGCCGACCATCGTGAGCCGCTTCGTCAGGTCGGGCCGGACGATGGCGGCCGGCGATCTGGATCTGGTCCCGATTGTGGGTCCGGAGGGGAAGCTGTTCGGCGTTATGACCGAGCGCGCTCTCGCCCACCGCTACATCCGCGAGACGGGAAAGACGCACAGCCTTGCCGACGCCCCGACGAGCGTCTCGGCGATCGTCGAAACGCTGGACGGCGAGCTGATCGAAGGGGAGGACGGCACCGTCTCGGGCCGGGTCTGGGTCCACTCGATCGATGCATCCCGCAGCGACAGCAAGATCTCCGAAGGCGACATCGTCGTGGTCGGCAACCGGGCCGACGCGCAGCGACAGTCGATCGAGCTCGGAGCGACGGTCCTGATCACCAGCAACGGCCTCCCTCCCGACGAGGATATCCGCGCGCTGGCGCGCGGGCGGGGAACGCGAATCGTCATCAGCCCGCTCGACTCCTACGTCAGCTGCCGAATGGTCTCGCTTGCGTCCCCGTGCGCGGGAATGGCGGATCGCGAGCCCCTTACCGTCGACCTCGACGATTTGATCGTCGACATCTCCGACCAGATCAAGGACGTCCACTACCGGGCGGCGGTAGCGATCGACGCCCATGGCAAGCCGGTGGGACTGATCACCCGTACCGACCTCGTCTCCCCGACCCCCCGCCGGGTCATCCTCGTCGACCATGCGGAGTCCGCCCAGAGCGTTCCGGGAGTCGAGCAGGCGGAGATCGTCGAGATCCTCGATCACCATCACATCGGTTCGATCGAGACGAGAGTCCCGGTGACAGCCACGTTCGACCCCGTCGGCTCGACCGCGACGCTGATCACCGAGCGCTTCATCGGCAATGAGATCGAGCCGATGGACTCGACGGCGATCCTCCTGCTCTGCGCCATCCTCTCCGACACCGTGCTCCTGAACTCCCCGACCGCGACGGAGCGGGACCGGGCCGCCATCGACTACCTCGAGGACCTGATCGACGTCAACGCGATGCAGCTCGGCCGGGAGATGTTCGACTCGACGTCCGATGTCTCCGAGGTCTCGGCTCGGGAGATCGCAACCCGGGACGCGAAGGAGTACCAGCTGCCCTCCGGTGAAACGGTCTCGATCGCCCAGATCGAGACGGTCGGCAAGCGCGTACTCGAGCGCCGCGGGGAGCTCGTCGAGGCGATCGAGGAGGTCCGCAGGAGAAACGGCTACACCCTGGCTGCCCTGATGGTCACCGACATCCTGGAGAAGGGAACGATCCTGATCGCGGTCGGCGACGTCACGGGCGTCGAGCAGGCGTTCGGCGATCGCGACGGGGAAGGACTGATCTCACTGCCCGGCGTGATGAGCCGCAAGAAGCAGGTTGCGCCTGTTCTGCTCGGCGCGCTCTAGCCAGGCCCCCTCCCCTACTCCGTGACCTCTTCCCGCTCCCTGGCGTATTCCTCGTAGGAACGCGCCACCAGGCGAGCCACCCGACGACCGTTGGGGGAGGCGTGACCGGAGTTCTCGAACATCTTCCACGCCCGAAAGCCGTCGAGAGCGGCGGCCCTGAGATCGGCCGGCCGATCCTCACCCTCGGGGATCCCGAATCGCTGGGCGGGCGTCTGCCCCGTCAGCAGGCGCTTGAGCCGCTCCAGCAGCTCGTCGGGCACCTCGACGTGATCCACGACGCACCGCTGATAGGCCTTGATCAGGCCGATCAGGTGCATCTCGGGCGCAAGGCGCAGGGTCTCGATGTGGTCGCGCAGCAACGAGAGCTCGGGTCGTCGATACGCGAGTTCCTCGAGGCCATCCAGCGCCCGATCGGCCTTGAGGGCATCGCTTCTGCGGTGAAACCCGTCCACGGTCTGCTCGAGCCCGGGCATGCCGGACACCTCCCGGAGCCGGCGACGCAGACCCACACCGGTGAGACCGCCGGCGTCAGCCAGCTGCAGCGCCCAGCCGAGGCCCGCCAGGCCGTAGCGGTCCAGCAACCGGATCCGCTCGTCCTCACCGACCCCGTCCGCGGCGTGCAGGAATGACTCCCGCGAGCTCAGCATCGCGTCCCGCTCGGCGGCCGAGTCCCGCGCCAGCTCGGCGATCAGGGCTACGTCCTCCCCCACCGGGACGCCGGTGGCCGCGATCTCGGCGATCAGCCCGTTGACGGGCGAGACATCGGCAACCAGATAGCGGAGCGAGGTCTCGGCGGCATCGACCAGGCCCTGGAGGTTCGGTCCGCCGAGGTCCATCCTGGTCAGGGCGAGAGAGGAGTTGACGGCCGAGATCCTCCGTGAGGTTCCTTCGGCGGCGTAGCCCTCGATCAGGGCGAGCGCCGAGTCCGCCCGATCGGCCGCGACCACGAACAGGAAGGAGTCAGCGGTGTCGATCTCCGGACCGGCGATCAGCGAGACCGTCCGGAGCGATTCGAGCGGCAACTCGATCCCGAGCGATTCCAGACTCGTCTCAAATCCGAGGATCTCCTCCGGCAGCCGTCCATCCGGAGTGAGCCCGCCCTCGATCGGCTCACCGTCGACGGGGACGGCGCGGAAACGCTCGCGCGATCCGTGGGAGATCGAGAGCCTCGCCGCCAGGTCGACGTAGCCGCGCGGATCGCCGAGGCGGCGCCCGACAACCGAGTTCATCAGGGTCGCACGGCCACTTCCCCTCTCACCGACAATCGCCATACGCAGCGGGGCGACGAGTTGCTCGCGAACCTCGGTGAGCTCGGCGAGAGCTTCGCCTTCGACGATCTCCATCGCGATCACGGAGTCGCAGAGATCGAGGACCTTCCGCGACAGACCGCTCGAGAGTGGAGCCGGCTCGAACGGCTGGCGGCGGTCGGGGACCGTCGAGCGCGGAGCCATCGATGCCGGCAAGGCTTGGGACCCCGGCTCGTCCCTCGTCGTGCCGCCGGGACCGACGGCCGCCCGAGCGGCCTCGGCCATCCCGGCAGCCGACGGGAAACGTTCCATCGGTTCATGACTGACGGCGCGCGCCACCACCTCCCGTAGAGCGGCGGGGACCTCTTCAACGGTGTCGAGCCTCGGTCGCTCGGTACCGCCGAGCATGTCCCAGAGGAGGCAGCCGAGCGAGTAGACGTCGCCGCGAACCTCGTCGACCTCGGCGCCCAGGTGACGCTCCGGCGGGATGTAGCGGGCCGTACCCATCACCCCGTCGCCGACGTCGGTGATGTCATCGTCGCCGATCTGCTTGGCAAGGCCGAAATCGGTGAGGAAGACAGCGCCCGTCTCGTCGTCGATGAGCACGTTGCCCGGCTTGATGTCGCGGTGAACCAGGCCGCGGGTGTGAGCGGCCGACAGCGCGCTTGCGACCTGCTCGAGGACCTCGACCGCCTGCTCCGGCTCGAGGCGCCCATGAGCGGCGAGAGCCTCGCGGAGCGTGCCGCCCTCGATGAGCCGCATGACGATGAAGAGTCGCCCCTGATGCTCGCCCGCCCAGAGGATCGGGACGACGTTCGGATGTTCCAGTACGGCCGCGATCTTCCATTCCCGCTCGAAGCGGACCCTGAACTCTGGGCGGTCGGCGAGTCCCGGCGACATCACCTTGAGGGCGATCGTTCGGCCCAGACTCTGCTGGGTCGCCCGGTAGACGATCGCCATTCCCCCCTCCCCCGCCACCCCTTCGATCAGGCAGTCGGCGACGACCGACCCGACTTCGATCTCCTTCCTCGTCGTCACCTCCGACGCACGCCCCGCCGCAGCCTGAGCCGCTCTTCCCAACTCCCCGGCGGACGAGTAGCGCTCGTTCGGATCCCGCGCCAACGCGCGCGCGATGACCGCATCGAAGGCGGGCGGAATGCCGGTGGCGACCTGCGTGACCATCGGGGGTGGCTCCTGCACCTTCGCGAGCAGCCTCGACTCGTTCGTCTCGTTCATGAAGGGCACCCGCCCGGTCAGGGCCTCGAACAGGGTGACGCCCAGCGCGTAGACGTCTGTACGCAGGTCGACCTCGTGGCCCTGCGCCTGCTCGGGCGACATGTAGTCCACCGTTCCGATCACCGAACCGGTGCCACTCAGCATCGTTTTCGACGAGATCCGTTTGGACAGCCCGAAATCGGTGAGGTAGGAGTGATGGGCCCGTTGGTCGACGATCAGGATGTTGGTCGGCTTGACGTCGCGATGGACCAGGTCGCGGGCATGGGCCGCATCCAGGGCCGAGGCAACGTCTGAGGTGATCTGGGCGGCCAGTCGCGGCTCCAACCGCTGACGCTGGGCGATCAGGCTCGCCATGTTCCAGCCGTCCTTGACGTAACGCATGGCGATGAAGAGGTGACCCCCTGAAGCCTCGTCGGCGTCGTAGACGGGGATCACATGGGGATGCTCGACCGCGATGGAGATCATCGCCTCGCGAAGGAACCGCTCGCGGAAACTGCGGTCGCGCGCCAGCTCGTCGGTGATCACCTTGACGGCCTCGGTCCGATCCAGGCGATCGTTGCGGGCGCGGTAGACCACCCCCATTCCGCCCCGGCCGATCTCGGCCTCCAGCTTCCTGCCGGCGATCGAGCTTCCGATATCGAGACCACGGCGGGGCATCAGCCGAATCTACCTGTCAGCCCTGCCTCCGGTACAGCTTGAGCGTCAGATACGTAGCGGCCAGAAACACGACCAGGAAGCCGACGAGGATTCCCACCCCCCGGGCCAGTGGCAGTTCGAAGAACGATGGGGGGTATCGACTCGGGATCTCGGAGCTCGACTTGAGGATCCGATCCCCCATGTCGATCGCCGCCCCGACGTCGGCGAATGACCACCGCGAGTAGATCAGCTTCGAGAGCTGTTGCATCGCGCCGCTCATCGCCTCCACTGCGACGATGGCCCCGCCGAACAGGAGCTGCGGGATCAGCACGAGCGGGATGAAGCTCGCGGCCTGATCCTCGCTGGACACGAGCGACGAGATGAGCAGGCCCATCGCCACCGAGACGAAGCCGGTCACGGCCAGGATCACGAGCAGGGTGACGTAGGCCGAGGGCGAGTCGTACAGCGGTCGAAGCCCAAGGGTGACCACCGTGATCAGAATCGCCTGAATCGATACGAGTCCGAACAGGACGATCGACTTCGATCCGAGGTAGGCGCTCAGCTTCACCCCGATCGCCCGCTCCCGTTCCATCAGCGCCCGCTCCTTGATGATCTCGCGGGCGCCGTCGATCGCCCCAAGCCAGATCATCGAAGTGACGACGAGGAACAGGAGTAATGCACCGTTGTTGGTGTCGACGCCGCTCTTGAAGACGTCTGCTCTGAACAGCAGCGCGATGCCGAGCGCGATCAGCGGAGCCTGCCCGAGCAGGATCGCCAGGTTGCGACGATCGCGGACCATCAGAGTCATGTACCGACGGGCGAGCAGCAGGGTCTGCCGCCCGACGTCGGGTCGAGGGCGGGGGGGTCGGGCGGCGGTCCGGGTGTCGGCGACCGACTCGACCGTCGGCAGCACCTGCACCTGGTCGGCCTCGAAGTCGCGTCGCCACTCGGTCGCGGGCCGCTCGTCGAGCGCGGAGTAGATGCCGTCGAAGGTCCTGGTGCCGAAGAAGTCCTTGGCGTCGTCGGGAGGTCCGAAGAAGCAGAGCTCTCCCCCCTGGCCCATCACGCAGACCCTGTCCGGGAGGTCCAGGTTCTTTGTCGCGTGAGTGACGACGGTTACCGCCCTCCGTCCTTCCTCCGCGAGGCCCCTGAAGACCTCCATGAGCCGCGTCTCGAGGCCGGGATCGAGACCGGTCGTCGGTTCGTCGAGGAAGAGCAGGCTCGGTCGGTTGACGAGTTCCGTGCCGACCCCGACCCGCTTGCGCTGTCCGCCCGACAGCGACCCGATCCGGGTCTCGGCGTGATCCTCCAATCCAAGCTCCTCGAGGACCCGCTGAACTGCATCGTCGATGTCGGCCGCGGTCGAGTCCTTCGGAAGCCGTAGCCATGCCGCGTAGCGGAGGCCTTCGACGACTGTCAATCCTCTGTGGACGATCTCGTCCTGCGGGACGTAGCCGATGTCGGTGAGGCGGCTCTGGACCGGCTCGCCGCTGACCAGGACCCTTCCCCCCGTCGGCTCGGTGACTCCCGCGAGGGCCTTGACCAGCGTCGTCTTGCCGGAGCCGCTCTCGCCGATGATGACCACGAACTCGCCGGGCTCGATCTCGAGGGACGACCCGTTCAGGATCACCTTCTGCTTGATCTGCATCGAGACGGCCTCGGCGCGTAGACGCATCGCACCGCGGTCGTCGCGGCGGATGAACCCGGTGCCGTCGAAGACGAGGCGGAAGGGGCCGATCCCGATCTCCGAGCCGGGCTTGACCGCCGCCCACCCCTTGACGAACTCCCGATCGAGCCGCGTCCCGTTTCGGGAACCGAGATCGCGGATCTCGGACCCGCTGCCGACCCGCCGCACCTCGGCGTGAAATCGCGAGACGTTCGGATCGTCGAGGACGACGTCGTTGGCGGGATCGCGTCCGATCGTCAGCGTGCCCTCCCCAAGATGCACGACCCGGGGCGCGGCGACCGGAGTCTCGGGACCGCCGCCGAGCCGGGTTCGCTCTCCCGACACGAACCGGAGCGATTCGCCTCCGATCTCGATCGAATCTCCGCTGTTCAGCCAGCGCGACTCGTCGTGCAGCGTCTCGCCGTTGAGCACGGTCCCGGCCGCGCTGCCGAGGTCGGCGATGAAGTGGCGGCCGTCCCGTCCGGCTATCGCGGCATGTCGCTCAGCTCCCCCGCCGCCGACGACGAGGCCGTTCCCCGCGCCGCTACCGATCGTCAGGCCCTTGGCGAGGATGGGGACCCTATCCGCACCTCGCAGGATCTCAGCGGGCGGCGCGGTGGCGGTATTCGGCTCCGGCGGGCGGATCGAAGACGGTGACCCGACCTGCTCCACAGGCTTCGGAACGCTGGACGGGACGGCGAGCGGCGTCGTCCCGGTCGAGGCCGAATCGTCCGGATACGACTCTTCGCGCGATCCCCCGACGGCCCGATCGTCCTGGTGCACCTCGAGGATGGAATCTCCCGCGGCGATCCGGTCGCCGGGCCGAAGCTCCGTCGGGACCCCGGCGACCAGCTCCGTGCCGTTGACGGAAGTGCCGTTCGCCGAACCGAGGTCCTCGATCGTCAGCCTGCCATCGGGCCCGATCCGCAGCCGCGCGTGCTCCCTCGAGATCTTCCTGTCGAAGGACAGGTTTCCCTCCCCATCGACCGTCCGGCCGATCACCAGATCGCCGGACATCACGATCACCCGATCGCCGGCAACTCCGGACCGCACATCGAGCGACCACCCCATCTGGACAGCATATTCGCCAGGTTGACATGGTAGGTTCGCCTCGTAGCAATCAGGGGGGCCGGCCACGCCAGGCGTTCGGCGTGTTTGCCAGAGGGTGACCGGTTTCCGTGGATCTCGGGAGTGCTGAGTTGACGGGTTGGATCCTTGCCATAGACGTCGGCACGACCTCGACGGCCGCGGCGCGACGGGTCGGCGACCGCGTCGAGACGATTCAGCTGCAGGGCGGCCCGAGAATGCCTTCGCTGGTCTTCTGGCGCGAGGGAACCGGAGCGTCGGGGACCGGCCGGCTCGTGCTGGGCGTCGAGGCCGAGGAGCTCTCCACGCTGGCCCCCTGGTGCCTGGAGCGAGCGCCGAAGAGCCGCCTCGGCGAGGAGTTCATCCAGCTCGGCGACAAGCAGCTGAGACCCGTCGAGATCATCGGGGCGATCCTCCGCGAGGTCCACAACGAAGCGATGGCCCTGAGCGGTGGAGAGGCTCCGACCGAGGTCCGTCTCACCCATCCGGCCCGATGGCAGAAGTCCCGCCTCGAGAAGCTCCGTCAGGCGGCCGCCGATGGCCGGGCTCGTGGACCCGATATTCGTCCCCGAGCCGGTCGCCGCCGCCGTCCATTTCGCGAGCGAGCGGCTCGCCGACGGCGAGCACGTCGCGGTCTACGACCTGGGCGGCGGCACGCTCGACACCGCGATCCTGAAGCGGGCGGAGAGACACGTTCGAGGTGGTCGGGAGAACCGGCGGCGACGAGGAGCTCGGCGGCGAGGACTTCGACGACCTCCTCTACCGGCACCTCGGCGACCAGCTTCCCGGCGAGGTCTGGGAGCGCCTCCGCAACGCCGACGCGAGCAAGGATCGCGCCTGGGCGCAGGCGAACCGCGAGCTTGCTGCGGCAGGCGCGCCGGGCCAAGGAGGGCCTGTCCAGGAGCTCGCAGTACGAGTTCTACCTCCCGCCGCCGATCGATCAGGAGCTGGAGGCCAACGTCGCCGATTTCGAGCGGCTGATCGCCCCCACCCTGCGCGGCACCGTCGCCGAGCTGGAACGGACGATCCTGGCGGCCGGCCTGCAGACCTCGGATCTCGCGGCGATCTACCTGGCCGGCGGCTCGAGCCGGATTCCGCTCGTCGGCCCGGTTGATCCAGGAGCGCCTCGGGAGTCCTGCCCGAGCACCTCGACGATCCCAAGGCGGTGATCGCGCTCGGAGCGGCGCGGCTCGAACGCACGGCGGCGAAGGAGTCGTCGGTCGACGGTCGGCCCCTCTCGCCCGAGGGTGCGTCGATACCGCCGCTCCCGCTGGCGGAGCGACGGCGGCGACGCCGCCGGCAACCGGCGGCGGCCACTCGGAGGAGACCGACCCCGCCGCGCCGGATCCGAACGCCACCGAACTCGACCTGCCCAGCCCGTCGGAGCCGCAACCGGCGTCGCCTCCCATGGTCGGCGGCGACGCCGGGACCGGGCGAGGGGCCCAGGGCGGAGCGCGCGAGCCGCCCGGAGGGCCCGGCCGGACCCGCGGGTGGCGCGCGGGAAGCGCCGCGTCCGGTGGCGGCGGGGGCGGCCCGGGTGGAAAGGTCGTCGCCGGAATCGCGATCGCGGCGGTCGTGGCGGTCGTGGCGATCGTCGTCGCGGTGGTGGCCGGAGGTGGCGGCTCGGACTCGACGAGCACGACGAGCGATCCGACCACCGAGCGTCCCGAACCCGACTCCCGAGGAAGAGCTCGCGGAGTTCATTCCGAGCAAGTTCCGGGACAGCTGCGGGCCCGAGAAGAAGTCGGACTACGAGATCGGCGCAACGCTGGGAATCCAATGCGACGGGCCGCCGGGTTCACGGTCTACGTCGAGTCGTTCGACCGCCGCCGGGACATGACGGCCGGGTTCAAGCGGTACGCGGCCACCCTCACACCGGGCGGCTGCTCGGTCAACGACTGGGGGACGAAGGGCACCTGGTATCAGGAACAACGAGCAGAACATCATCGGTGCGCCTCGCCTGCTACACCGACCCCGATGGCTACAACTGGGTGATCTGGACCGACGACGATCAGCTGAGGACCGGCTACCTGGTCAGCGACGCCCCCAACGCACCCGATTTCACGTTCGATCAACGCCTGGCGCCAGCTGGTCGCCTAGCCCGAGGCGCCGATGCCCGACCTCGTCGTAATCAGCGGGCACGGACGGCGAACGCACGATCACGGTCGCAGCCGAGCGGCGCTTCGTGATCGGCCGCGACGAGGCCTGCAACCTGGTCCTCGACGACACCCAGGTCTCCCGCCGGCACGCGTACCTGCTCGAGGTGGACGGCGAGCGTCGAGGTCGGCGACCTCGGCTCGAGCAACGGCACGTTCGTCAACGGAAGGCGCCTCGCCCAGCCGGTGACCCTCCAGCCCGGGCGACTCGCTCAAGATCGGCGGAGCCGAGGCTCAGGCTGGACGGCCCGTCGGAGGACTGCGGTCGCCGCGACCGCCTGCCCCCGCCCGGCCGCGAGAAATCGCTCGTTCGCCGGATGATCTCCGAAGCGACTCCAGCGTCATCCAGCGCCTCAGGCTCGAGCGCTCGGTCCGACGCGCGACGATTCTGGCGGTCCTCGCCGTCCGTCGTCGCCGTGGTAGCGATCATCGCGGCCGCCACGGGGGTCTTCTCGTCCGATCCCCCGCCGGAGGAGTCCCCACCGACGACCCGCGAGATCATCGCCGAGGTGGCGCCGTCGACGGTTCGCATCCTCGCCAAGATCGGCGGCGTCAGCGTCTCCTCGGGAACCGGCTGGATCTACGACGCCGATCAGGGCCTGATCGTCACGAACGCCCACGTGGTCGGCGACCTCGGCAGTCCCGGGGATCACGTCGTTCCGGCGTCGTGATCGACGGTCACCTCCGCCCCGCGACGCTGTACGCGAACTCACCCTGCTACGACATCGCGATGCTCCAGGTCCAGGACCCCGCCGGGCTCGAGGCGCTGACGCTCGGCTCCCAGGCCGACGCTCGCCCAGGGAGACCTGGTCAACGTGGTCGGTTACCCGATCGAACGAGTTGACGAACTTCTCGTCGACGCCCGTTGCAGTCGACGACCGGGACGATCTCGGTCGTCGAGGAATCGCTCCAGAGCCGCTCCGAGGCTGCGGCCGGCGATCCGGACACGCGCCTCTACCCGAACCTGATCCAGACCGACGCGGCGATCAACCACGGCAACTCGGGCGGACCGCTGGTCGACGCCAACGGCGATCTGGTCGGAATCAACTCCCTGACGACCCTGGAGACGCAGGGTCAGGGGTTCGCGATCGGCGTCGACCTGTTCCAGGAGCAGGCCCCGACCCTCGAGCAGGGAGATTCGATCGGCTTCCTCGGGTTCGACTTCGTCGCCAACGGCAAGGGGCTGGTCGTCAACAACGCGGTCGAGGGGACCGCCCGCCGCCGAGGCCGGCTTCGGCGAAGCAGACGTGGTCGTGACCGCGGTCGACGGCCAACCGGTGGCCACGAGGAGGACTACTGCCGCGTGGTCGACGACGCCGAGCCGGGCCAGACGGCGACGGTCAGCGGGGTCAGCCGCGACGGCGCGCTTCAGCGTCAGGCTGCCGTTCTCCTAGCCGCCGGCGCGGGCCGGACGAAGTCGGACCCGGGCCTGGTTCAGCCCGGATCCGCGAGACCGGAGTTGTTCTACAGCTCGGCCTTCAGCTTGTCCAAGTGCGCGCGGATCTCGCTCGGGAGGTTCTCGAACTGCGCCAGGTGCTCCTCGACCTGCGGCAGCTCGGCGGCGACCTTGGCGCCGTCGACCGACGGTCAGCTCCTCGAGCTCGGCCTCTGAGAGTTCGAGCCCCTCGACGTTGAGCTCGCCGGGGGCGGGCACGAGGCCGATCGGGGTCTCGACGACCTCCGACTCGCCGTTGCAGCGGCGGAAGACCCACTCGAGCACGCGGCTGTTCTCGCCGAAGCCCGGCCAGATGAACTTCCCGTCGGCGTCCTTGCGGAACCAGTTGACGTAGAAGATCTTCGGGAGCTTGTCGGCGTCGCCCTCTGCGGCCGATCTCGAGCCAGTGCCCGAAGTAGGTCGGCGATGTCGTAGCCGCAGAACGGCAGCATCGCGAACGGGTCGAAGCGGAGTTGGCCGACGGTGCCGAAGGCGGCCGCGGTCATCTCCGAGGACATCGTCGAGCCGAGGAACACACCGTGCTCCCAGTCGAACGCCTCGCGAACCAGCGGCACGACGCTGGCGCGGCGGCCGCCGAACAGGAAGGCGTCGATCGGGACGCCGTCCGGGTCCTCCCACTCGTCGGCGCATCGACCGGGCACTGCGCGGCGCCAGACGGTGAAGCGGGCGTTCGGGTGGGCGGCCGGCGCCTCGGAATCGGGAGTCCAGTCGTTGCCGTGCCAGTCGATCACGTGGGCGGGAGCGTCCGTGGTCATTCCCTCCCACCAGACGTCGCCGTCGTCGGTCAGCGCGCAGTTGGTGAAGATCGTGTCGTTCTCGATCGACGTCATCGCGTTCGGGTTGGTCTCGACGCCGGTTCCCGGAGCCACGCCGAAGAAGCCGGCCTCGGGGTTGATCGCGTACAGCCTGCCGTCGTCGCCGAACTTCATCCAGGCGATGTCGTCGCCGACCGTCTCGACCTTCCAGTCCGGGAAGCGTCGGGATCAGCATCGCCAGGTTGGTCTTGCCGCAGGCCGACGGGAACGCGCCGGTCACGTACTTGACCTCGCCCTCGGGCGAGGTCAGCTTGAGGATCAGCATGTGCTCGGCCATCCAGCCCTCGTCGCGGGCGATCGCCGACGCGATGCGGAGCGCCAGGCACTTCTTGCCGAGCAGCGCGTTGCCGCCGTAGCCGGAGCCGAAGGACCAGATCTCGCGGGTCTCGGGGAAGTGGACGATGTACTTGGTCTCCGCGTTCGTAGGCCAGGCGGAGTCGGCCTCGCCCTCGGCGAGCGGCGCGCCGACCGAGTGCACGCAGGGCACGAACTCGCCGTCGTCGCCGAGCGCCTCGAGCGCGCGGTCGCCCATCCGGGTCATGATCCGCATCGAGACGACGACGTAAGGGGAGTCGGTGAGCTGGATGCCGATCTCGGACTTGTCGGAGCCGAGCGGCCCCATCGAGAACGGGACGACGTACATGGTCCGGCCGCTCATGCACCCATCGAAGAGTCCGGAAATCGTCTCGCGCATCTCGGCGGGGGCCTTCCAGTTGTTGGTCGGGCCGGCGTCGCTCTCACGCTCGCTGCAGATGTAGGTCTGGTCCTCGACGCGTGCGACGTCGCTGGGATCCGACCAGGCGAGATAGGAGTTGGGGCGCTTGGCGTCGGAGAGGCGCTGGAACGTGCCGGCCTCGACCAGGCCGCCGCAGAGCCGGTCGTACTCCTCGGCCGAGCCGTCGCACCAGTGGATCGACTGGGGCTTGGTCAGGGCTGCGATCTCCTCGACCCAGCTGGTCAGGGCCTCGTTCTTCGTGGGCGCCTCGGGCGCGGCGGTGGCGTCGGTCATCGTGGGCTTGCTCAACTCCTATCTGGGGATCTGCACTCTGGGTGCCGCCCGCGGTCGGCGAATCGACGGCTATGCAGTGCGTAGAGGTTGGCTCCATTGTGCCGCATAGCGCCGCGATTTGCCCAGGGCTGAATACCGAACAGCTCCGACGGTTGAGTACTGATCCGGCTAGGCGAGGTGAACGAGTGCCGCCGAGGCGGCATCCGTTCCCGATCCGACCGCACCGTCCATGTAGCCGTTCCAGACGGTGGCCGTCTCGGCTCCCGCCCAGTGGATCGGCCCGACCGGCTCGCGCAGCGCCGGCCCGTTGTCGGTCCAGGCGCCAGGCGGCATGAAGCCCCCGTAACAGCCGCGCGACCACTCGTCGGCCGCCCAGGCCCGATCGACGTAGCCGATCGGTTCGACGGCCTCAGGGCCGAAGAACCGGCTGAAGCACCCGACGACGATCTCCCGCCGCTCACCCTGGGGGAGGTCCATCGCCTCGCGAGCCGCGCTTCCCTCCAAGAAGCCGAGCAGGACCCCGGGTCGGCCGTCCGGCGGGGAGTTGTCGAAGCCGACGGAGACCGGACCGTCAACGCTGGTCACGGCCCCGGAGAGTCCGCGTTCGCGCCAGAACGGCCGCTCGTAGACAGCCATGCACTTGACGACGCTGCCCTGAGCCATCCGCTGCGATAGGCCGTCGCGAATCGCCGGCAACGGCGGGTCGTATGAGATCCGCCCGGCGAGGGTCGGCGGGACCGCAACGATCACGCGGCGAGCCCGGACCGTGAGCCGGTCGGAGGTCACCTCCGCCCCATCCTCGCGATGACGGATCTTTCGCACCGGCGATTCGAGCTCTACCACTCCGGCGCCCAGCTCCTCGGCCATTCGCAGGGAGATCAACTGGGTGCCGCCGACGACCCGGTCCTGCTGCGCGCCGCCCTCGGTGTCGGTGAGCATCTTGATCGAGCCGGCCGAACGGATGTAGAAGAGGACATGGAGCAGCGAGACATCGCGGGGCTCGGCAGCCCAGACTCCGATGATCGCGAGGCGCAGGATGTCGCGAGCCGTGCCGGTGCGGACGTTGCGCACGCATCCAGGACTCAAAGGTCTGGGAGTCCCAGTCGTCGGCCTTCGGGGCCAGCCAGGGGGACTCCGGCGGCACGGTCGCCGCCATCGAGTTGAGACGACGCAAGATCAGCCCTACCTCAGCGAGGCCGACGGGGTTCACCTTTGGGATGGTCCCCTGGTACTCACCCAGCTGTCCGCCGCGCTCGAACAGATTGGCTCCCTGCGAATGGGTCGGGAAGGTCTTCAGGCCGAGGTCTTCGATCAGGCCGATCACGCGATCCTGGGTCGGGCCGACCCCACTGAGCTCGATCTCGACGACCACGCCGTCGCCGATCGGCTCGTTCAGGGTTCGCCCGCCGACCCGGTCTCGCGCCTCCGAGTACGACCGCGTCGCTACCGATGGCGCGCAGGGCGCGGGCCGCCGACAGGCCTGCGAGGCCGGCGCCGACCACGGCGACGTCGGCATCCCGGAGCACCGCTGAGTCCCTGCGTCCAAACATGCCGCCGATCCTAATCGGAATCGAGCCGCTAGGGTTCCGCGGCGCTCGGCACGGCCCGGTCCGCCGCTCCACCCTGTCCATGCGCTTCTACGAGTACGAATCACGCCGGATCGTCGAGCGGGCGGGAATCCCGGTCACCAAGTACGGCTTTTGCACGACCGCCGACGAGGCGCCGGGCGCTGCCGCGAGATCGGCGGCCCGGTCGTGGTCAAGTCGCAGGTCCTGACCGGCGGTCGGATGCAGGCCGGCCGACGTCCAAGTTCGCCGACACCCCCGACGAGGCGGCTGAGCACGCCGCCGCATCCTGCGGCCTCGAGATCGGCGGCCACATGCCGGTCGGTGTCCTCGTCGACCCGAAGGCCGACAGTCGAGCAGGAGTACTACGCCGCCGTGCTCTGGACCCGCGCGCGCGGCGGCCGATGTTGCTGTTCAGCGACATGGGCGGGATCGACATCGAGCAGGTCGCCGAGGAGCACCCCGACCACGTCGGCCGCGTCCACCTCTCCAACCTCCACCCGATCCCCGACTTCCGGGCAAGGAGGCGGTCGCCCGCTGCGGGATACCGGCTAGGAGCTGGCCCGGGCGAGCCGGGTCCTCGCGGCGCTGGCCCGCCTGCAGCGCGACTGCGACATGACGCTGGCCGAGATCAACCCGCTCGCCCGGCTCGCCGACGGCTCCTTCGTCGCCCTCGATGCCCACATGGAGATGGAGGACGAGGCCGTCGGCCGCCACAAGAAGATGCTGACCGAGATCGGCGTCGACCTGACCGAGCCGCGCGAGCTGTACGAGCCCAGCGAGTTCGAGCGCAACGTGAAGGCGATCGACGCCGCCGACCATCGCGGCGTCATCCAGGGCAAGGACCACGGCTTCACCGGCAACATCGGCCTCGTGATCGGCGCCGGCGGCGGCTCGCTGACGCTCACCGACGCGGTGCGGAGCCAGGGCGGCAAGCCGGCCAACTACGCCGAGATCGGCGGCAACCCGTCAGTCGCGAAGTCGTGCGGCCTCGCCAAGCAGGTCCTGCGGCAGGACGGGGTCGAGAAGATCGCGGTGATGATGTCGATCGTCTCCAACACCCGCGTCGACATCGTCGCCCGCGGCGTCATCAAGGCCTGCCTCGAGCTCGGCAAGGACCCCGCGGAGACGATCGCGATCTTCCGGATTCCCGGGCGCGTGGGAGGACGAGGGATACAGATCCTCGACCGCTACGGCGTCGAGTACGTCGACCGCTCGGTCTCGATGTGGGACGCGGCCGGGGGGCGGTGCGGAAGGTCCAGGGGATGAGCGTGCGACCGCTGCTCGGCTGAGAACCAGGACTTCACGTTCCTCGTCCCAGGGGATCACCGGGCGCGAGGCGGTCAACCTGACCCGCGAGTGCCTCGACTTCGGCTCGAAGATCGTCGCCGGCGTCACTCCCGGCCGCAAGGGCCGTGAGGTCCACGGCGTGCCCGGTCTTCGACACCGTCGAGCAGGCCGTCGCCCACCACGGCAAGCCGATCGACGGCGCAGTTGCCACCGTTCCCCCCGCCTTCACCAAGGACGCCGTGTGATGGAGGCGATCGAGAACGGGGTCAAGCTGATCGTCGTCGTCACCGAGCGGATCCGCGCCGCGGACGTGGCTGAGATGGTCGAGCTCGCCAACGAGCGCGGGGCGCGGATCATCGGCCCCAACTGCCTCGGATTGATCGCCCCCGGCGTCGCCAAGATGGGCGGCATCGGCGGCCCCGCGAAGGACGCCGCCAAGGCCTACGTACCCGGCCCGATCGGCGTCATGAGCCGCTCCGGCGGCATGACCACCGAGATCTCCTCGACCCTGACCGCCGCCGGCCTCGGCGTCTCGACGGCGATCTCGATCGGCGGCGACGCGATCATCGGCTCGACCTACGCGGAGCTGATGCCGCTCTTCGAGGAGGACCCGCAGACCGAGGCGATCGTCATCTACACCGAGCCCGGCGGCCGGATGGAGGCGGAGCTGGTCGAGTGGCGCGAAGCCGCCGGCTCGACGATGCCGATCGTCGCCTTCATGGCGGGCCGCTTCATGGATGACGAAGAGATGCAGGGGATGAGCTTCGGCCACGCCGGCACGATCGTCGAGGGCGTCGAGGACTCGGCAACTGAGAAGATCGCCCGCCTCGAGGCGGCGGGCATCCCGGTCGTCGAGCGGATCGACGAGATCCCCGACCGCGTCAAGGAGGCGCTCGGGCCGATGAGCGAGGAGCTCCCACGGCATCTTCATCGACGTCGAGGTCGACGACTCGATCGCCGCCGACGCTGACCTCGCCGCCAAGCTCGCCGAGGTCTGCCCGGTCGACATCTTCAGCGCCGAGGCCGGCCGGGTCGGCATCGTCGCCGAGAACCTCGACGAATGCGTGCTCTGCAACCTCTGCGTCGATGCGGCGCCCGCGGGCACGATCAGGATCGTCAAGCTCTACGAGTAGCGCGCACCTCCCTGAACGGTGCGGGGCTGACCTCGGGGTTCTACTATCCGTTTCATGGAGGAGCGGAGGACGCGGCGAGTCATCGCGATAGCGGTGCTCAATCGTCTGCGCCGTGCTCCGTCACCGCCGGGGTCCGCCCTCGGCGCCACCGGCGACCTCTCGGGTGGAGCCTGCATCAGCGGCGATTCGGCCACTGGTAGCGGCGGAACGTCGGCCTGCGCTCAGAACGCCACTTCCCACGGCAGGTGGGGCAGACAGCGGGCTGGACGGTATCCAGAGCGTCGACATCAGCAACGGCGGCAACTCGATCTATGCGACGGCGCAGGGCGACGACGCGATCGTCCACCTCGAAACGCAACCGCGAGCAACGGGCGAAGATCACCTTCTCGGAATGCATCACCGGGGGTATCTTACGAGCGGTCCGGTCGTCGGCGGTGGGACCGGTGCCTGCGGAGGCGTCGCCGACCGGCTGTCGCCGGGCGCGTCTAACACCGGATTCGACGACCTGATCGACGCGGTGATCAGCCCCGGCGGGGCCTCGGTCTACGCGATCTCACAGAACGACGACGCGGTGGTCCAGTTCGATCGCGACCCCGGCACGGGCGAGTTGACGTTTGTCGGAATGCTTCAGCGGCGAGGAGGCCAGCACGACGACCGGCGGGGGTCAGTGCGAGGACATTCCGTCTGAGGTGGCCAACGGCACGAACTCCGGACTCGATTCGCCGAGCGGGATCGCGATCAGCCCGAACGGAATCATCTACGTGACCTCCGCCAATGACGATGCCATCGCGGGCTTCGCGCGCCCTGATCGACGGCGCGCTCACCTACGGCGTCGCGGCTCTCAACATCCTCGACGGCACTGTCATCGGCCGCAAGATCAGCGTCACCGCCATCAGGAGTTCGTCCGCTTCCTCAATATGATCGAGGCGCGAGTTCCGGCGCGGAAAGCGATCCATGTCGTCGTCGACAACTATGCCACCCACAAACACCCGCGGGTGCGGCTATGGCTGCCCCGACACCCGCGCTTCACCTTCCACTTCACCCCGACCTCGTGTTTCCCGGGCCAACGCCGTCGAAGGCTGCTTCGCCAAACTCACACGCCAACGGCTCAAGCGCGGCGTCTTCCAATCGTCACGTATGCAACCCGCGATCAACCGCTTCGTCGCCGACACCAACGGCGAGCCCAAACCCTTTGTCTGGACCGCCGACCCCAAACGCGTCCTCGCCGCCGTCAAGCGTGGGAAGCAAATGTTGGAGTCAATCCACTAGCCCCGCGAGGCCTTTCGTTGTACGCCGTTCGCCATTCTTCAACCTTCTCGCGGGCTTCGTCCAGCTCCAGGAACCAGTGCGGCCCAAGCACTCCAGTTGCACATGGCGTTGAAGCTCTTCGCATGGGCATTGTCGGTCGGCTCCCCTGGTCGGCTGAAGTCGAGCGTGATGCCATTTGCGTAGGCCCATAGGTCGAGCTCCTTCGACGTGAACTGGCTTCCCTGGTCGACCCGAATTGTCATCGGAAGCCATACTGCCTTCGAGCTTGCTCAAGCGCATCGATGACCTCCATGGCTGTGGCTGATCGGCAGACCCGCATGACTGGACGACTCGGCTCCACGTGTCGACGCCGGTAAGAACCCATAGCCGTCGGCCGTCGAACAGCTCATCGTGCATCCAATCCATCCCCACACCTTGTTCGGTCCGGTTGCGTTGCTGCGGTCATAGCGGAGCTTGGCCATCATCCGCCGGTGCGGCGGTTTCGAGCCGCATTTGCAGGCCTTCCAGTCGATAGGCCGATGAACACGCTTCACGTTCACCTTCCAGCCCTCCCGCCGTAGCAATACCGTGATCTGCCGATAGCCGTAACGCATGTGGCTTTCGGCGCGATCTCGCGGTGCGCTTCCTCAGGAATGCCTGCTCGGGTCGGCGGGAACTGCGCAAAGTGGTCGCCGATCTGACCTTGGACAAGGAGCTGCTTCAGGACGTGGCTCCTCAGCAAACTATGACGCCTGCTCGGGGGTTAGAAAGCTGCGCCAGCTCGAGGAAGAGAGCGCGCGGCTTTCGAATTCTTCATCGGCCAGCCCTCCCTCCATGGGGTTCAAGACTAGCCGGACTCTCTCAGTCAGAACGGTCTCTAACCTTCCGGGCGCCGAAAGCAGCTCCACGGCGGCTTGATGCCGTCCAAGGGACGCGAGATGATCGAACATGTGCGTGCTGCGTTTGGGGTGTCGATCCGCAAGCGCTGCCGAGCCATTCCGGCTTGTCGTGCGACGTATCACTACCGAATAGCAAATTGCGTTCGCGCTCGGGCAGAGTTGGCCAGTACGAGAGAGATTTGGCGGAAAGCGCGCATGTCAGGCGCTATTGGTTCGATGGTGTTTCATGCCTTGCCTTCACCTCAAGCAGCAGACGACGGTGCTCAGCATTCTCTAGCTGATCCAAACGTCTAGTCACATCAGCTATTTCCTCTTTCAAAGCGGTTGTCCGCTTGTGCGCAACGATGCTCTCGAACGCCACCAAAAACAACCATACCCACTCGCGATAGCGAGGCCACTGGTTGCGGAGGTCGGATCAACGAACAACAATAGAGATACAAGTGAAAGTAAGACGGCAACAAATGCCAACGTGAACTGACGTGCTATCGACGCAGTTAAAATTGGAATAAGTAGAAGTGCAGCGAGCGATGTCACGCCGAAGCCTTGTGCAACTAGGTCTTCGATGTGTTTTGACAACACCCTTAAGAGATCATCCGTTCGATCCACAGGAAGCCTCTATTGTGGGTTGCGATCCTTAGATCAGCATACACGATGATCCGATTGAAATCTCGCCGCAGAGGCCGGCGCGGTCGAACCAAGTCACCCGCAGGGACGCAATCCAGGCGCCCAAACCTCACGTCACACTGCAATGCTGACCTAACTGGCTCCTCCGAGGGCATGCCTCGAACAGCCATCCCCTTGCGCTGGCCTGCTCGGTGCTGCAAATGGCCTCTCAGTGATTTCCAGACAGGCCGTGGATGCGTTCTTTGCTCGCGATTCGGTAAGGAGTGAATGATGACGATCAAACCAACAAACTACTTTTTTCGACTTTGAGAACGTCAAATCAAAGAAAGCCTGGCCACAGAAATGCCTCGTACATACCAAGGCGCGATCGGCAGCGCGTGGCGGCTGTCGGTTGTGCGCACGCGGCGCGATGGCGCCATGATGGCGCGGAATCCGTGCCGACGCATCAGCCGCTCGATCCGCTCGCGGCTTGTGCCGCATCCCTGGGTCCGCAGGGCGGCATGGACGCGCGGGCTGCCATAGCGTCCGCCGCTGTCGTGGTGCACACGCCGGATCGCCGCCACCAGCTCAGCATTGGCCGATGATCGAGCGCTGGGTGAGCGTGCCCGCCAAGCGTAATAGCCGGCGGGGAGACCTCGAGCACGGCGAAAGCACCGCGGACCGGATTGGCGTTCCGATGATCCTCAATCAAACGGAAGCTCATGTCCGTGTTCCGGCAAAGATCGCGATCGACTTTTTTAAAATGTCTCGCTCCGTCCGCAGTCGGTCGTTCTCAGCGGGCAATCTCAGCCGCATGGTCCGCCGACGGCAGCGCCGCCTGCGTGATGGTGCGCTGCTGCGCCGCCGTCGCGCTTATTTAAGGTTAATTTTATCTAGATTAAGAAAGACTGCGATGGTTCGCGGTTGGAATAAGAGGAAGAGCTGTGCTAGACGGATGGTTCAAGCGTAGAACAGTCAGTATCGGGTTGGCAGTTAGCCGGTTTTTCGCGGTCATATTCAATATGCCGTCAGGAACTACTTGATTTCTCTTGTTTGGAATACGCGTGGCTGGGGCAGCTACGCGCCAAGGCCAGCCCGTTCGTGAGAGTGGGAATGTCGCTGGCCCGACCGAGTTAAGGTCACCGAATGCCACCGCGCTCTCAGATTGCAACGATTTGGGCGTTTCTTATCTTATAGGTATCAAATGTCCCCCGCGGCCAATCCAGAGCTTGCAGCGCAGATCGCTAATGCGCATCGCAGTAGGTGGAAGGTGCGTCTGTGAAGAATTTTGATTTGAAAAACGAAGCAGGAGTGAAACAGATGCGCGTTTTGGTAACGGGACATTTGGGTTATATCGGGACCGTTTTGACGCCGATGCTGGTACGGGCTGGGCACGAAGTGGTCGGCTTGGACAGCGATCTCTACGCCGACTGCTCATTTCCACATGGCGGTGAAATCTTTCAGGTGCCGACCATCCGTAAGGACACGCGGGACGTCGAAATCGACGATCTATTCGGTTTTGACGCGGTGCTACATCTCGCGGCCCTCTCCAATGATCCCCTCGGTAATCTCAGGCCAGACCTTACCGATGATATCAATCATCGCGCGAGTGTGCGCTTGGCGGAGCTTGCAAAGAAGGCCGGAGTGCATTCGCTTTGTATTCGCCTCTTCCTGCAGCAACTACGGCCAAGCTGGTGAGGAAATTATCGACGAGACCAGCGCGCTTAATCCGGTGACCGCTTATGGCGAATCCAAGGTTGCGTCTGAGCGCGATATCTCCCACCTGGCAGGAAACGGATTTTGCCCCGTCTATTTGCGTCCGGCAACAGCCTATGGCGTCTCGCCGCGGTTGCGTTTCGACATCGTGTTGAACGATCTGGTCGCTTTGGCTGCTACAACCGGAAAGATCCAATTAAAATCGGATGGGACGCCATGGCGCCCGATCATACATGTTGAAGATATCTCGCGTGCATTTACCGCTGCCCTCGAGGCGCCATCTCAGGATGTATTTAACGAGGCGTTTAATGTAGGTCAGACTGACCACAACTACCGTATTCGAGATTTGGCCGAGATCGTAGCAGCCGTCGTACCTGGATGCACGATCGAGTTTGCGGCCGACGCGGGTCCTGACAAGCGTTCGTATAGAGTGAGTTTCGAGAAATTCGTCGCAAGCTTCCGACATTCCAACCGCAGTGGGACGCATACAAAGGCGCCAAACAACTGTATAAGGCGTTTCGGCAATCTGGGCTAACGTTTGAACAGTTCAAGGGACCGCATTATTCCCGAATCAAGCGTATCAAGAAACTACTCGCCGAGGGGCGCCTCGATAGCCGAATTGCGACACACCCAGTCGCGCGGCCTGGGCGCTGCCGCGATGGTGGCCGATTTTGCTAGTTGAGCCGAGATGGAGCCGGTGCAATCACGTGGCTTCGCGACCATTGTCGGACACGCGCATTAATGCCCTGGATCGGAACTATCAACGCCGGCTCAAGACGAAATTAGGACCCCATGCATTCGCCCATTGAGAATAGCTCCACGTTGCACATTGCGACCCCTGGACGCGGAGTTTGTAGGCTATGTCACGCCCCGATGACAACCAGCTTCGTTGACCTCGGCATGTCGCCCCTTTGCGAAAGCTTCGCTCTTGCTGACCAGATCGATCAAATGGAGCCGTACTATCCGTTGCACGCACTCGTCTGCGGGAAATGCTTCCTGGTGCAGTTAAAGGAGTATGTCAAACCGGAGCATATTTTCACTGAGTACGCATATTTTTCGTCGTACTCGACGCTTTGGGTCGAACATGCACGCCGATATTGTGAAATGATTAAGGCTCGGTTGGGT
>CAVURM010000002.1:0-657997 GCA_963743875.1 uncultured Solirubrobacterales bacterium | reverse complement strand
ACGTGCCCCGGCGAGTGCACCGCGATCGGCAGGGATCGGCTGACCGAGCTTCTCGAGCGACTGGAGATAGAGGTCGACATAGGGGCGGAAGCGCTGTGGATTGCCCCCGATGATCGCGAGCGTGAGCGGCAGACCATAGCCGCGCCGCTCGCACGACCGACTCCGGGCTCCCGCCGACCCCAACCCATGTCCTCAGAGTTCCATTTTCGATCGGCGGATACATCGTCGCGCCCGCGATCGCCGTGCGCGTCGTCCCGCTCCACGTCACGGGCCCGGGTTTCGCAGCTCGGCGAAGAGCCGCAACCGGTCCTCGAACAGTTCCTCGTAGCGCGCCAGGTCGAAGCCGAAGAGCGGGTAGGACTCGGTGAACGAGCCACGGCCGAGGATCACCTCGGCGCGCCCGTTCGACAAGGCGTCGACGGTCGAGAACCGCTGGAAGACGCGCACCGGGTCATCGGTGCTGAGCACGGTGACGGCCGACCCCAGCAGGATGCGCGACGTGCGGATGGCGATGGCCCCCAGGACGACCTCGGGCGCGGAGATCGGCGAAGTCGCGCCGGTGATGTTCGCCGACGCCGAAGGCGTGCAGGCCGACCTCGTCGGCGAGCACCGCCTCTCGGCCACGACGTCGCGCAGAACGTGCGCCGCTGAATGAAGCGATCCGTCGGCGCCAGCCGTGATGTCTCCGAACGTGTCGAGCCCGATAGCAACGGAATCGGTCATGTCGTCTTCGAGTTTATATGCTATAGTCCCTATCCTTCTGGATACGCTGATGACGATTTACACCATCATGCCGTTCGTTCCCCCGCTGGCCGTCACGCCGGACCGCTTCTAGCTCCACGCGCCCGGCCGCCGGGCGGTTCGTTCACATCCCCAGTTTCGGTTTCGTTCCCGGCCTCCGACGCGTGCGTCAGGCCGCTGCAGTGTTCGTGGTGTTCGACATGTCGGAATCTCTTGACGCGTCTGCCGTAACCGCGCCCCTGCCAGAGGCGTATCCCGGTATCTGGGGCACGTTCCGCGACGCGATCCGCGGTGTCTCCGCTCGACTACACGACCGCGCCCGTCGGGCGCGCCGTGATCATGCTCGCCGTGCCGATGGTGATCGAGATGGCGATGGAGTCGATCTTCGCCGTCGCCGACGTCTTCTGGGTGGCGCACCTCGGCGCCGATGCGGTGGCGACCGTCGGGCTGACCGAGTCGATGCTGACCATGATCTACACGGTCGCGATGGGGCTGTCGATCGGGGCGATGGCGCTCGTATCGCGGCGCATCGGCCAGCACGACGCCGAGGGCGCGTCGCGCGCCGCCGCGCAGTCGATCCTGCTCGGCGTGGCGGTGGCGGTGCTCATCGCGATCCTGGCGGCGCCGCGCGCCGCGGATCTGCTGCGCCTGATGGGCGCGTCACCCGAGGTCGATCGCGTCGGGCAGCGGGTTCACCAGCGTGATGCTCGGCGGCAACATCACCGTCGTGCTGCTCTTCCTCATCAACGCGGTCTTCCGCGGCGCGGGCGACGCGGCGATTGCCATGCGCGTGCTGTGGCTCGGCAACCTGCTCAACATCGTGCTCGGCCCCTGCTTCATCTTCGGCCTGGGCCCGTTTCCCGAGCTCGGGGTCGCCGGCGCCGCCGTCGCGACCAACATCGGCCGCGGCAGCGCCGTCGTCTACCAGCTCGTGGTCCTCGGGCGCGGACGAGGGCGGGTACGGCTGCGCCTGGAGCACCTGGGGCTCGATCTCTCGCTGATGCGAAGCGTCCTGCGGCTGTCAGGTTCCGGCACGATCCAGATCCTCATCGGCACGGCGAGCTACGTCGGCCTGGTGCGGATCCTGTCGCTCTTCGGCAGCGACGCGCTCGCCGGCTACACCATCGGCATTCGCGTCATCATCTTCGCGCTGCTGCCGGCGTTCGGCATCAGCAACGCGGCGGCGACGATGGTGGGGCAGAACCTGGGGGCGGGCCATCCCGATCGCGCCGAGCGTGCGGTGTGGACGGCGGCGCTCTACAACATGATGTTCCTCGGCAGCGTCGGGCTCGCTGTTCTTCCTCGCGGCGCGGCCGATCGCGGGGCTGTTCACGAGCGACCCCGCGGTGCTGCCGTTCGCGATCGACTGCCTGCGCACCGTGAGCCTCGGCTTCCTGTTCTATGCCGTCGGCATGGTGCTGACCCAGTCGTTCAACGGCGCGGGTGACACGTGGACGCCCACGCTCATCAACCTCGGTGTGTTCTGGCTGTGGGAGATCCCGCTGGCCTGGTGGCTCGCCGTGCACGCCGGCTTCGGTCCGCGCGGCGTGTTCCTCGCGTTGACGATCGCCTACTCGACGCTGGCCGTGGTCAGCGCGGTCCTCTTCCGGCGCGGCGCATGGAAGGTGAAGAGCGTTTGAGGCGCGGTCCCGGTGCTGTCTCAGCGATTCTCCGCCGTGTCGGCCATTACCCGGCGGGCATCGGCAGAGATCTGTGCATCCGGCTTCAAGGCCAGGGCGCGAGCGAGCGCGGCGCGTCCCCGCCGCACGTCGCCGGCCTTCAAGTAGGCCAGGCCGAGGTGATAGTGGTAGGTCGCATTCTCGGGCGCGATCGTCAGCGCGCGTTCGAACGACGAGATCGCGCGCCCGGGATGTCCCTGCTTGTAGTAGGCCCACCCGAGCGTGTCGTGAGGCTCAGGCCGATTCTTCATGACCTCGACCGCGACGCCGGCCAGCCTGATGGCGTCGTCGAACCGGCCTTCCTCCGCCCGAATCCAGGCGAGGTTGTTCGCCGCGACGCCGGCGCGGGGATTGTCGGCGAGCGCGCGCTCGTAGTCGGCGATGGCCGCATCGCGATTCCCTCGCGCGTCGCTGATCATCGCGGCCATGGTCCGCGGCCCGGCGGCGGCCGGCGACCGGGACGCGAGCGTCTCATACTCGACCTGGGCGCGGGCCATGTCCCCGCGGGCCACGTAGAGCCGCGCGAGGAGATCGTACGCCTCGAGGTGCCCGGGATCGCTCGACACGATCTCGCGCAGAACCCGTTCGGCGTCGTCGGTGCGTCCGGAAACCATCGCGACGCGGGCCGAGAGCACCCGCAGGCCGGGATCGGCCGGTGAGTCGGCGAGCCACGTGTCGATTTGTGTCTGCGCCCTGGCGGGCTGCCCAGCGGCAAGATACGCCGTCACGAGGCCCGTGCGGGCTTCGACCGAGGCCGGCGCCAATCGCAGCGCCTCGGCGAACGACTGTCGCGCGCCGGTCAGGTCGCGCCGATCCAGCCGGACCCAGCCGAGCTCGGCGTGGAGCTCGGCGGCGTTCGGTTGCCGGGTGATCTGGGCGACGAGTGTCTGGTGGGCCTTCGCGAGCTCGCCTTGCGCGCGCTGGCTGCGGGCGAGTAGCACCGTGGCTGCCGGATCCTCCGGTGCGGCCTCGACGGCCTTCTGAGCGGCACGGAGAGCGCGCTCGGCGTCACCCGCTGCCAGCCCCAGGCGTGCCAGCTGAATCTGCGCCGCGCCGGCGCGCGGATTCAGCTCCACCACCTTCGAGAACTCCCGCTCGGCTTCGTCGAAGCGCTCGCGCGCGATGGCGGTCAGTCCGAGCGTGTAGTGCGCCGCGACCGATCCCGCATCGAACGTGATCGCCGTCCGCGCTGCCTCGGCCGCTTCCTGGACCGAGCCTTCGTCGAGGAGCATCCGTGCTTTGGCAGTCCGTGCCTCGACACTCCTGGGATGCTCGGCGAGGATCTCGTCGATGATCCGATGAGCCTCGGGTTTGCGTCCAGCGGAGTACTCGAGCGCCGCGAGCCGGAGTCTTGCGGCGCGGCTGTGGGTCTTGTTGTCGCCGGCCACGAGCTCGTCGAGGACGCGCCTCGCGGCGGCCTCCTGCGCCGTGCCGAGGTAGTAGTCGGCCAGGGCGAGCTTCCCCCGCGGGTCCTTGGCGAGCGCCTGAAAATGCGGTTCTGCCAGTTTGGCTCGCTTCGTCGTCAGGTACAGCAGGGCCATCGCCCGATGCGCGTCCGGGTTCCGCGGCGCCACGAGGAGCGTCGCCTGGAGTGCCGCCTCGGCCGCTTTCGTGTTGCCGGTCGCCCATTCGTAATTGGCGAGGGCCAGGCGCGCATCGGCCGATTTGGGGTCGAGGTCCACGGCCTTCTGAAAGTCCTGGCGCGCCTGCTCCCGCTTCCCGCCGTGAAACTGCAGCGCCCCGAGTGTCGTCCACGCCGGCGCGTAGGTCGGATCGAGGTGGATGGCCTGCTCGATCTGATTGAGCGCGCGGCTCGGGTTGTCGAGGCCGGCGAGCGCGTTGCCGAGGAGGATGTGCACGTCCGCGCTCGTCGGGCTCGCCTTCAGCGCACGCTCGGCAAGAGCCCGCGCCTCGCGATACTCGCCCGCGACGAGCAGCAGCGTGCCGGCCTTGACGTGCGCATCGGCGTGAGACGAATCGAGGTTCGCGGCGCGCACGAACGACTGATAGGCCTTCTCCGGTTCGTCGGTCTGCAGGTAGACGCGGCCAAGCTGATAGTGCGCCTCGACCAGGTCGGGCACGGCCTTGAGCGCGTTGCGGTACTCGATGGAGGCTTCCTTGAGCTTGCCCTGGGCCGCGTAGGCGTCGCCCTCGGCCATGAAGCCGCGCGCGGCCGCATCGGGGTCGCTTTTGCAGCCGCTGCTCACCGCGAGCAGTAGCAGGATCACGCCCACCGCGCGGATCGACCCGGTACCGGCCAGTCGCCGTGGCGTGCGCGCCGCGCGCGGGTTCGGAGCGTTCAGGTTCATGGCAGATATCCCGACAGGCGCGGCAGGAGTGCCGACGCAAACGACAAGAGCTCGACCCTGGCATCGTCGGTCGTGGTGACGACCGGCCGGATCAGGCGCACGATCCCGCCGTTCGAACGGCCGTAGCGCGCGGCGTCGAGCATCAGCCACGCCTTGTTGGCGTATTCGCCGGCCACCACGCGGCCTCGTCCCTGATACCGGTACAGGACCACCTGCCGATCGAGCCCCTTGACGATCTCGTAGCGCGTGACCTCGACCGACGACGAGCCGAGCGCGATGCGCTCGCGGCCCGACGCCACCGGCAACCAGCCCGCTCCCGGCAGACAATTCTGCGGCGAGTGGATGGTGTCCCCGCTGCGCTGGTTTCCGTAGTAGCCGATGTACATCGAAACCGGCACGCCACTCCGCTCGTACCGGCGGTTGACGTAGTCGTCCACGCCGAGCGTCGCGACGACGTCATCGGGCAGCGGGGCCGCGTCGTATCCGCGCCAGTCATCGATCTGGAGCGGCATCTCACCGAGCCGTGTCCTCGCTTCGTGCGGTTCGCGGATCGCGGCGCGCTGCACGACGGCTCCGGTCCCGAGCACGAGCACGACGACGGCTACGGCGCGGGCGAACATGTCTGCTCCACGGCATCTGGCGTTCAGGACGTGCCGGAAGTGCCGGGATCCGGCGCACCACCTGCTGAGTCGCGACCAGGCCCGCGAACGCCACCACGAATACCAGCCACCCGGAGAAGCCGTGGAAGAAGCCCTCGGCGAGTCGGGGACCGAACCAGTGCGAGGCGAATCCCGTGCCTGCGACCCGGAATGCGTTCGCGAGGATCGCAATCGGCACCGAGGACACGACGATGAGCGCGCGGGCTCCCGGGCGGCGTTCCGCGAAGTACGCCAGAACGATGGCCAGGGTGATGAGCGAGATGAGCGACCGGATGCCGCTGCAGGCTTCGGCGACGGCGAGCGTGATGTTCGGCAGCTCGAGCACGTTGCCCTCGCGCAGGACCGGAATGCCGGCACGCGCTCATCACGGTTTCTCCGAGGCGTGAGGCCACGAGCTGCAACGGGAAGGCGATCTGATTGAAGACGAGTGCCGGCAGGGGCACCATCAGCGGCAGCAGCGCGAGCGGGAACGCGAGGTGCCGCACATGGGTCGGGCCCCACACGAAGAGAATCGTTCCCACCACCATCGTGACGAGGGAGATTCTCGAGTCAGGAAGAGCTCGGCAGCCAGCGTGCCGGCGGCAAAGAGGACACAGGCTGAAAAGGATGAGCACCAGTCCCGCGCCATGCGGCTGCGGGGCGGTGCGGCGCAGGAGATCGCGGCGCTCCCAGCCGCAGTAGACGGCCAGCGGGATGATGAAGAAGCCGTGGGAATAGTTGTCGTCGCTCGCCCATTGCCGGACGAGCGACGACAGGACGTCGCTGTACAGCCACGCGACTGCGGCCAGGCACACCAGAGCCGTTGCAGCGTGGCGATTCATCGTCAGGGCACCGCAACCGAACGGCGGCGCCGCCGGCCGCGACCAGTCCGGCGAGCCCGGTCCCGAGCAGGAGCATCGACGCCGGCTCAGGTGCGGTCACCTCATCCGCGGCACTGATGCGAAGGAGAAACCCCTCCGGACGGCCCGAGCCGTTGCTGAACCGGAGGCTATCCCGGAGTCCGAAGGTCACGCGGGCGCGCTCGGCTCCGGCGAGACCACTGAAGATCAGGATGTCGCCGCGGTGGGTGTACTCGTCCGCAAAGACGCTCGCCGAACCGCCCGCGAACACGGCGCTGCGTTCGAGACTCCGGTCTTGCGCGAAGCTCAGCCCGTCGAGGTTGTTCGAGCTGGAATAGCCGGCCGGATAGCCGCTCTGGTCGTCGGGCTCCATCAGGTCGTTCGTACCGGCTGGATTCAGCACTTCGAGCTTCAACGTATCGAAGCGGCCGAGGCCCTCCAGCATGAACGAGACGACGACGTCGGAGTTCCACTTGAGACCCGAAATCAGCAGGTTGCCAACCGATGAGACGTTCGGCAACATCACCGTTCCGAGGTCGAGCGCGGCCTTTGTCAGGGTCATGCCGCTCGTGGAAAAGCCCCCGGTCGAGGAAGCGACCGTAACCGATATCGGTTCCCCTCGCGCGGCGGCCGGCACGAGCGCCGCAAAGGCCAAAGCCACACAGACTGCTCTCATAGTCGCTCCCTTCCTGATGGCGAATTCCGTTTTGTCCAAGTCGGCTGCCCAGAAGGGAGCAAAGAATTCTCACATGCCGTCCCCTGGGCGCGCCAGCGGCGGTGCCGATGCAAAGCTGATCTCCAGAGGCCACAGCTCAGCTGTCCCTGTTGGCGATCTCCGCACCGTTTGACGTGCGCTTGACGTGCGTGCCTGACGCGCCAAGATCGCCGCAGTTGAATTGCCAGTTGGACGCTGTATTTCTGCCAGGACCGGTCGCGATTCATGACAAAACAACGGCGTCGTTCGCGTCGAGCGGCGAAGATCAGTCGCCGGACCATGCTCGTGGCATTGGCGTCGCCGCCGCTGCTGTGCCTTGCTCCGGCAGAGGAGAGTCGCAAGAGCGTCAGGGCGGTGCACGCGTCGCGCACCGTTGCAGGTCAGCGGGATCTATCCGCACCTGGCGGTCTTCAACGACGTCGGCGGCGCGCAGGATCGCGAATGCGGCATTGGCGCCGTCGTCCCATGGGCCGGCAGGCTGTGGCTCATGACCTACCCGCCGCATCGGCGCACCGGCAGTCCTGACAAGCTCTACGACATCGACGACCGGCTGCAGATGACCGTTCGCCCGGAAAGCGTCGGCGGCACGCATGCCGGACGCATGATCCATCGCGAGTCGCGCCAGCTCGTCATGGGGCCGTACTTCATCGATGACGAGGGGCAGGTGCGGGCCATCGACCAGCGCGAAGGGTTTTCCTGCGCGGATCACCGCCATTGCCCGGCACCTCACCGAGCCCGCGCGCAAGGTCTACATGATCGACATGGAGGGCCCCATCTGGGAAGTCGACGTTCGGACGCTCGAGCCGACTCGGCTCTTCGTGAAGCCCGTTCCCGGCTGGCACGCCAAGGGCGGCTACACCGGGCAGGGCCGGCTCATCGTCGCCAACAACGGCGAACTGCGAACAGCCGACCTCGACAAGCTGAGCTGGGAAGCGCCTGAAGCGTCCTGGTCGAAAGGGCCGGAGGACGCGGGCGCGCTCGCGGAGTTCGACGGTAAGGACTGGACGATCGTCGCTCGCCGGCCGCATACCGAAGTGACAGGCCCGGGCGGTCTCGAGGGGGAGTTGACTCCAGGCGCGCCGGTGTGGAGCGTGGGGTGGGACAAGCGCTCGGTGCTGCTGCAGGTGCGATCCGACGGCGCGTGGCGCACCTACCGCTTGCCCAAAGGCAGTTATACCTACGATCCCACGCACGGGTGGTTCACCGAATGGCCGAGGATTCGCGCAATCGGCGACGGCCCGCTCCTCCTGAACATGCACGGCACGTTCTTCGACTTTCCATCGGCGTTCGACGCGAAAGCGGCGCGCGGTATCCGCCCGCTCGCCACCCACCTGCACTACACCACCGACTTCACCGAGTGGAACGGCCGCGTGGTGCTCGCCGGCGACGACACGTCGATTCTGCAGAATCTAGCTGGCGTCAAAACCGCAGTCGAACCTGCGGTTCGTATCGCGTCCGGATCTCGCGACCGAGTTCGGGCCCGCTTCCGGCTGGGGCGGCGTGTGGGTCGACGACGCGGTGATCGCCAGGCAGCCGAGCGATCCGGTGCTCGTCGCCGGCTACGCTCAGGGCTGCCTGCACCTGGCGCATCGCGTCGGCCGTCCGACGTGAGCTTTGCGATCGAGCTCGATCGCGCGTGGCGATGGTAACTGGCAGGACGTGGAAAACGGTGCGCGTCTCCGCGAACGGTTACGTCCCGGTTCTCCTGACGGCGCGACACCAGCCGAGTGGCTGCGCGTGAAGGTCGATCGCGCATGTACCGCCACGGCGTTTCTTCACCTCTCCAGCCCGAGGACGCCGACGGCCGAGCAGGAGGCGATCTTCTCGAGCCTCGCGGCGAGGGAGCCCGCCTCGGCCTGGACCGGCGGACTGCTGCGTCCGGCCGGCTTCTCGCGAGCGCTGCAGTTCCTGGCGCGCGCGTTACGATGACGCCGGACGGCCGGTCGACAAGGCCTACTACGAGATCAACGAGCGGCTGGAGTTCACGCGCGTCGAGGCCCTGGACAAGATCGCCGATTTGGAGCGCTCGGCGGAGCCAGCCATCGACTACGACGTGGATGCGGCATCGGTGCTCGTGCGTGACGCGGCCGGTCGTCGCTGGCGGCTGCCGCGGAGCCGCGACGTGTTTTCCGCAGCGGGCATGCGTGGCGTGCGTGAGGTCGTCTCGGAACGGTATCTCGCCCACATCCAGGGGACGTTCTACGAGATTCCGCGCCTGGAGACAAAGACAGTTCCCGACTTTCGCCGGATGAAGCCGGTCGCGTCGCACCGGGCGCGGATCGCGGACTTTGCGACGTGGCGGGGGCTGCTGGTTATTGCCGGCACGAGACGAGGCGCGCCAACGGACGGGCATTACTTCTCGTCCGGTCCGGCCGGCGATGGGCTGTGGTTCGGCGCGATCGACGATCTCTACAAGCTCGGCGCCCCCGGTGGGGAAGGGGGCCCGTGGAAGGAGACCGCGGTCGCGGCCGGCGCGACGAGCGATCCGTTCCTGATGACGAATTTCGGCCGGAAGTCCGTGGCGCTGTCGCACGACCGCGACCGGCCGGTCAGGTTCGCGATCGAAGTGGACTTTCTCGCGACGGGCTCATGGCACCAGTACGCGGCCGTTGACGTACCGGCGGGCGAGGCCGTCGTGCACCGGTTCCCCGACGGCTTCGCCGCGCACTGGGTGCGGTTGAAAGCCGAGACGGCCGCGACCGTAACCGCGTGGTTCACGTACGAGTAGGGCTGAACTCTCAGACCGTCTGCCCGCTCCGGCGCGGCTGTCACCGAGCCATGTAACGTTCAAACGTTGAGACGAGGACCCCGTGCCAGAACTTCCTGAAGTAGAACGCACCCGCCGGCTGCTCGAGCCGGCGATGCGTGGGGCGACCATCGAGCGGGTGCGGCTTGGCCGTCCCGATCTGCGGGCGCCGTTCCCGTCCGGGTTCGAGGCTCGTCTGCGCGGTCAGACAGTCGCCGAGCTGACCCGGCGGGGCAAGTACCTCCTGGCGCTCCTCTCGTCGGGTGACACGCTGGTGATGCACCTCGGGATGACGGGCGAATTTCGTATCGACGGGCTCGAGGCGACGTCGGGTGTGCGCGCCGAGCCCGATCGTCACGACCACGTCATGTTCGAGATGTCGACGACGACCACGATTACGTTCAACGACCCGAGACGATTCGGTTCGATGGACCTCGTCGCCCGCGCCGACGTTGCGGCGCATCGGGTGCTCGGACGGCTCGGACCGGAACCGCTCGGCGACGAGTTCGACGCCGCGGCCTTGGCCGCAGCCTGCCGCGGCAAGCGGACGTCGCTCAAGGCCGCCCTCATGGATCAGCGCGTGGTGGCCGGACTCGGCAACATCTATGTGAGCGAAGCGCTGCACCGCGCGCGGCTGTCGCCACGGCGTCGCGCGTCGACGATTGCCACGCGCGCGGGCCTGCCCCGCGACAGTGCCGCGCTGCTCGCCGCGTCGATCAAGGCCGTGCTGCGCGAGGCGGTCGCGCGGGGCGAGAGCTACCCGGCGCGCCCCAGCCGCCGGCCGCGGTTCCGGGTGTACGATCGCGAGGGCGAGCGCTGCCTGCGCAAGAACTGCCCGGGCACGATCAAGCGCATCACTCAGACGGGCAGGTCGACGTTCTTCTGTCCGATCTGCCAGAAGTAGGACATGCCTCGCCGGCCCGTCTCGCCGGTTACTCGTTCTTCTTCGCGTCCCGGGTGACCGGGAAGATCCGCGCCGGCGTCTCGCCCGGGGCCATCCGCGACGGATCGGGAGGCAACGGACCCGCCGACGGCGGATTCGCGTCGTCCCACGTGCACGGGTTGAAGCTTTCCTGGGTGGTCGAGAGCGCGCGTGTGACCGTCGATGCGAGCTGCAGCGAATAGTCTGCGGCCGTCAGCGTGATGCCGTTGAGGGCCGTCAGGCACTGCGTGCCTTCGGGGTCGAATCGGCCGAAGGCCTGCGTGCCGGGAAGGTTGCGGAACCAGTTCGCGCGCATCGAGCCGCACGGGCCGCCGTCCGGGCGGCACCATGTTGGCGAGGCTCGGTGCCTGCGCGGTCGAGTGACAGCTCATGCAGGCCGAATCCTCGTTGTCCACGGGGCCATTCAGGCGATCGTCCACGCCGAGGTGCGCCTTCGCGTACGCCGGCGCCCCGGGATTGATCCAGGACTCGGCGAGCGGCAGCCCGCCAGGATCGTTCCCCCACATCAGGCCGACCGGCACCATCTTCAGCCACGGCGAGTTGCCGGCGACGGTCCGGTCGAAGGCATACGTGGCGAAGTACCAGCCGGTCGGGCCGGCGCGCTCATCCTTGACGGCGATGTCGATCTGCAGAAGGCGCACGGTCACGGGAGCGCCGCTGCTATTGGGCAGGATCTGGACCGTGTGCGACCCGGCGAGCAGGTCCTGGGGAAAGTCGCGTTGGCCGGGCGGCGGAGTAGAGCAGCTTGTAGACGAGGCCGCCGGCCGTGAAACGCATCTTCGACCGGTCCGGTGTGTCGATTCCGGGCGTCGACGTCGACCAGACACGCGCGAACGTTCGCGCCCCGCGCGCGTCGTAGTAGGCGACGGCGTAGTTGCGGAACACGGCCGTGTTGCCACCGAGCTCGCCGACATCGACAGGCCGCTCGAGCGTCATATCGCCTCCTCGGCGCCCATCCCGACCAGGTCTGCAAGCGCGGTGTTGAGATCCTCGGGTTCGGTGAACTCGTAACCGACGGCTTCTTCGGCCTCGCCGACATTCGGTACGACCACCGACGGCTGGGCCTTGAGTCCAACCCGCATCGGCTCGCCGTCGGTATCGAGAAGCGTCGGCACGCCCAGGGATCGCAAGCCGGCGATCAGGGAGCCGTAGTTGTCCGCCTCGGCCCCGGGCGGCAGGGACCCGGCGATGACGCAGAACTCGGCACCTCCGGCGAGGTAGAGCAGCCGCTCCCGAAATCGTTCGAGGTCGGCCGGCATCACCTGCGGACCTCGCTCGTTGATCTCCGTCTGCTCACCCGAGGTGGGATCGACGATCGAGAGGTTCGTGCGCGAATCACCCGGGACCTCGACGAAGTCGTGGAGTACCTGCTCGGCGTCGAGCAATTCGCGGATCCGCGCTCCGGTCGGACCCGCGGCGAAGCCGGTCGCGATCACGGGCTCCCCGAGGCACTTCAGAGCGCGGGCGATGTTGACGCCCTTGCCGCCGGCAGCGCGTCGTGAGTCGACGACGCGATGACGATTGCCGAGGGCGATCCGCGGCACCGCGACGGTCCGGTCCAACGCGATGTTCAGGGTGACGGTGAGAATCATTCGCCCTCGCCCCCTCTCCTTCTGCGAATACGCTCCTGGCGGGTCTTCATTCTCTCCTCCGGGTCGCGCTCCGTCTCGCGTTTCTGATCACGTCGACGGAGCAGCGCGAATGCGACTGCGGCAAGTATGACGATCGCGGCGAGGACGATCAGCGCGGCGACGAGAGGGCCGCCGATCCGGTCGACGACGGTCGGCTCATCCACATCCCGGCCCGCCAACAGCGGCGTCCGGTCGACGAACTTCCCGTCGACGGTGACCGTCACCTGACCGAGGCGATCGCCGGCCTCGATTGGCCCTTCGACCTCCTTCGGGCCTTCGGCGTCGACCTGAAGATCCTGGTCGGCGCGGATCGAGACCTCGACCGGCCGCTGAGCGACCAGCGGCAGCGCCTGGTCCTCGAAGCGAACCTCGGCGACAGCCATTTCCTCGCGCCTCTCGACCGGTACTCGCTGCGCGTAGAGGGAGTACCCGTAGTCGAGCAGCTTCTCGGTCTCGGCGTCTCGATCAGCCTCGCTCGGCGCGCCGAGAACGGCCGCGATCAACGGCACCCCGTCCCGTTTCGCTGAAGCGACCAGGACGTAGCCCGCGTCGAGGGTGTGCCCGGTCTTGACGCCGTCGACGCTCGGGTCGGTGAGCAGCAGGGTGTTCGTATTGATGACCCGGCGCTCCTGAGACCCGCTCTTCAGCGTCGCCTCGGGCCTGCTGACGATCTTGCGAAAACGCCTATCGGCGAGGAGCTCGAGCGACAGATCGGTGAGGTCGCCCGCCGTCGAGTAGTTGCCCTTCTCGTCAAGCCCGATCGGGTTGGCGTAATGGGTGTGATCGAGACCGAGGTCGGCGGCGGCGCGGTTCATCTTGGTGACGAATTCCCGTTCCGAGCCAGCCACGCCCTGCGCCACCGTCTGGGCCGCGTCGTTGGCGCTCGGCAACATCATCGCCAGCAGCAGGTCGTGGACGGTGAGCTTCTCACCCTCGATCAGCCCGGCCACGGATTCGGCGGCGGCAGCCGAGTACTCGGGAACCTCGAGCCTTTGTTTCATCCGCAGTTTCGTCAGTGCCAGGTAGGCGGTCATCAGCTTGGTCGTGCTCGCAATCGCACGCTCCTCCCCGGGCCCGTGAGCGGCCAGCCTCTCCCCGTCGCCGGCGTCGAGAAGCAGCCAAGTCGCCGCGTTCAGCCGCGGCTCCGGGTCGGCGGCGGATTGAGAAGCAGCGCGAGCCGAGCCGACCGTCAGCGCCAGGACGGCGCAGGTCAGCGCCGCGACTAGCAATGCTGCGGCACCCCAGCCCCGCGGCAATCGAGTCCGCACCGCCCGCATCTAGCGGATCTGCAGCTCTTGACCGGCGTTCAGGGTCTGCGGATCCATGTCGGGATTGAGACGCTCCAGCCGCTCTGTCGAGACGCCGAACTTCTCGGCGATCGCGCCCAGCGTGTCACCCTCCTCGACCACGTAAGTTTTCGGGTTCTCCGGCCCTTCGCCGTCTCCGCCCGAGTTGCCCCCGTCGACCTGGGTGGTGGCTCCACGGTCGGACTTGCTGTCCTCTCCGGTGTTCGCGGTAACGATCGCGACGATCGCCAGCACGACGGCGATCAGGGCAATCGGGGCGAGCAGGCGGCTACCCCAGGAGATTCGCCGGGTGCTGTCCCCCGGTGCGCTGGTATCCGCCACGGTGGCGATGGTACGCGAGAAGAACGCTGCTGCCGGTTCCCGGCGCGCTCAGCGGTCGGCCGCGACCACCCCGAGAACGCGGTCCGCGGGCAGCAGATCGCGCGCGCGATCGAGCGTTTCGCGGGCAGCATCCACATCGACGAGCACGACGACTCCGTCCACGAGCTCGCCGATCGCCTCGGCCTCGTCGCTGGCGGGAACGGGGGGCGCGAGGTAGACGACCAGGTCGTAGACCCGGGCGAGGCGGTCCACCAACCCCTCGAACTGGGGCCCGGCAACGCTCGCCGCGAGGCCTGGCCGACCCGCCGGAACGCAGGCGAAGGTCACGGTCGCGCTCGGGTCGCCGTCGTCGACGGCGACCCGCACCGTCCGCAGCACCTCGCGCGGAGCAGCCTCACCGTCGAGGTAGTCGTGGAGCCCGGGGGCCGGCTCGATGCCGAGCCTCGCGGCGAGTTCGGGCTCTCCGAGATCCGCCTCAACGAGCAGAATCCGCCCGCCGAACTCCGCCGCGGCCGTTGCCAGGCAGGTGGCCGCACTCGAGCCGTTGCCGCTGTGGCCGACTTCGACGACGGCGATGGAACGCGGTCCGGGTTCTTCGCCGAGACCGATTCGGTCGGCGGTGTCCCGGGCTGCTTCCAGATCGTCGGCACCGAGGCTCAAGACCCCCGATGGGTCCTCGCCAACCCCCCGTCCGGAACCCGCCAACGTTCCGATCAGGTCGGCGCCGAGGTCGGCGGCGAACAAGGTCAAGGGCTCACTCAAGGGCTCACGGGAGGACGTTGTCAGGGCCTCCGCGGGTCCAGAGCCGGCCTCCGCCCGCCTCGACCGCCGGCCCCGTTGGGCCGAGGTCGAAAGGAGGGCGGCGGCGATCAAGCCCAGCAGCGCGCCGATCAACAGCCCGACGGCGGCGCAGAGGCCCGCCGGGCGATTCTCAACGGGCGCCGAGGGGAGCTCGGCGGCGGCTCCAAGCGCCAGGGGATCGCCCTCGACCTCGACCAGGGCCTCGGCGAAACCGTCGGCCGCAGCAGCGGCCAGATCAGGGGACTCCGAGGTGGCGCTGACGATCAGAGCACCGCCCCGGGGGGCGGGACGCACGTTCACGGTGGAGAGGAGGTCGGCACCGGCAACGTCGTCGCCGAGCAATCCCGCGGCCTCGGTCGCAACCTCGGCGCTCCCGCCGCGCTGCGCGAAACGTTCGAGCCTGGCGTCGTCGGCGCCCTGCGAGTCGCTCTCGACGGCGACCGTCGCGATTGCCCGATAGATCGGCCTGTCGGCGATCCCCCAGCCGAAGCCGAGCACCAGTCCGAGGAGCGCGAGGGTGAAGACCAGGCGCCACCGCGAGAACACCGAACGATCGGACACGGGTGCGTCGCCGCTCGCGCTCAACCCCTCACATCTCCTCCGGCGCTTCGACCCCGAGCAGATCGAGGAGCGTGGCAATCACGTCACGGGTCGCGGCGCAGACGGCGAGCCGCGCGGGCTCCAGGCCGGGGCCCGCCCCGACTACGCGTGCATCCCGATAGAAGGCGTGGAAATCGGCGGCGACCTCGCGGACGTAGGTGGCAATTCCGTGAGGCTCGCGCTTGGTCGCGGCGCGATTGATCTGGTCGGGCATCTCGAGCAGCCGTGCGATCAGGGCGCGCTCAGCAGGCTCCAGCGATCCCGCCGGCACGGGCACGTCCTCGTCGGCCCCTCCCCCCGCTCCGCGGCAGCACGAAAGAGGCTGCAGATCCGGGCGTGCGCGTACTGCGCGTAGTAGACGGGGTTGTCGGAGGAGTGGGCCCTGGCGAGTTCGAGATCGATGTCGATCGGCGTGTCGTGGCTCCGCATCAACATGAAGAAGCGAGTGGCGTCGACTCCGATGTCGTCGAGCAGGTCGTCGAGCTTGGCGAAATCGCCACGGCGCTTCGACATGCGGGCCCGCTCCCCGCCCTCCATCAGGTTGACCATCTGCATGATCGGAGCCTCGAAGGCCTCCGCCGGGGCGCCCAGGGCGACGATCGCCGCGTGCATCCGGTCGATGTAGCCGTGGTGGTCGGCGCCGAGCACGTCGATCAGCAGGTCCGGTCCCCGCTCGAGCTTGTCCCGGTGGTAGGCGATGTCGGCCGCGAAGTACGTCGGCGCGCCGTCGGCTCGGATCATGACGCGATCCTTGTCGTCCCCCAGATCAGAGGTCCGCAACCAGACGGCACCGTCGCTCTCGTAGACGAGGCCCCGTTCGCGCAGATCGGCGATCGCGGCGTCGATGGCGCCGGCATCGTGGAGGCTCTGCTCGAAGCTCCAGCGGTCGAACTCGACCCGGGAGCGCTCCAGCGTCCTCCTGATCGAGGCAAGCATCAGGTCGGCGCCGAGCCGGCCGAGCTCCTCGTCGCTCAGGCCGGGACCGCGCTCGGCGACGATCCGCTGACCGAGATCGGCGACGTAATCGCCCTCATAGCCGCCCTCGGGAACGGCGGTGCCTCCGATTCGAGCCCCGATCGAGGCACCGAAAAGTTCGATCTGCGCCCCGGCGTCGTTCAGGTAGTACTCCCGCGAGACCCGATGCCCGGCGAACTCAAGTATCCGGGCGAGCGAATCGCCGTAGGAGAGATGCCGCCCGCTCGCGACCGTGAGCGGGCCGGTCGGGTTGGCGCTGACGAACTCGACGAGGATCGAGAGGGGCCGCGTCGTGCCTCCGGAACCAAAGCTTCTGCCGTGCTCGCGGACGTACTCGGCGGCGGCGCGCATCCAGGCCTCCGACAGGTGCAGGTTGAGGAAGCCGGGACCCGCGACCTCGACCCGGTCCAGACGATCGCCGAGCCGGGCCTCGACCCCGGTCGCGAGGTCGGCGGCCACGTCGCGCGGCGGCGCGCCGATCAGCGGCGCGGCAAGCATCGCGGCGTTGGTGGAGTAATCGCCGAACTCGGGTCGCGGAGGCCGCTCTAGGCTGGCCGCCGGAACTCCCGCATGCAGTTCGGCGGCCGATTCGGCGATCGCGCTGCGCAGGGCGGCCGTTGGATCCACGGTTGCAGCGGTGTCGCCGGAAGCGTCCATCGGCGCCACTCTAGGGCGACGGGCGAGGATCGCGAGGGTCGCCCCCGTGCACGCGCGGAACGGGCAGGCGCTCAGCCGCCGGCGACGGCCCAGACCTGCGCCCGCAGGTTCTCGGCTGCTGCAGCGGGATCGGGGGCCGAGGCGACGCTGCGAGATGCCGTGACCAGCGCCGATCCGGGGCCGGTGAAGGCGGCCGCAAGCTGCTCGGCGGACCCTCCCTGGGCGCCGACTCCGGGGAGCAGAAAGATCGCTCTCGGCATCAACTCCCTGAGGCGCGCGAGAAATCTGGGCTCGGTGGCGCCGACGACGGCGCCGGCGCCGCTGAACTCCCCGCTCCCGGCGAGCCTGTCGGCGAGCGCGTCGACGGACCGGGCGATCCGTTCATGCAGTGGGGAGCCGGCCACATCGACGTCGAGCACGTCGGCGGCCCCGGCATTCGACGTCCGGACGAGGACGAAGATCCCGCCGCCGACCGCCGCCGCGGACTCAACGAGCGGCTCGAGCGAATCCGCTCCGAGCAGCGGGTTGAGGGTGACAGCGTCGGCCCCCAGCCCCTGGACCGGACCCCAGGGGGTCTCGGTGCAACCGAACAGAGCGTCGGCGTAGGCCGCGGCGCTGATGGGCACGTCTCCCCGCTTGCCGTCGGCGACGACGAGCAAACCTGCCTCACCGGCGGCACCGACCACCCGTTCCAGCGCCAGCCAGCCGGGCGCGCCGAGCGCCTCGAAGCGTGCGAGCTGCGGCTTGACGGCCACGCAGTAGGGACCGGCCGCCGTGATCAGATCGCGGCAACCGGCTTCGACCGCGGCGGCGGCACGTTCACGCGCATCGCCGTGGTCGCCACCGGCCGAGGACGACCACGGTTCCTTCGACGGAACCGGGTCGAGCCCGAGGCAGACCTGGCTGCGGCGCTCGGATTCGAGCGCCGCAAGCCGGTCCGCGAACGGTGTCTTACCGCCCGGAGGCGTCTTAGGAGCCCTTGACGGCGCTCTTCAGCCCGGCGCCGGCCGAGAACTTCGGAACCTTGCCGCCGGGAATGGTGATCCGCTCGCCGGTGCGAGGGTTGACACCCTGGCGCGGTCCACGCTCGTTGACGCTGAACTTCCCGAACCCGGTGAAGTTCACGTCCTCGCCACCCTTGAGCGACGAGACGATCCCGTCGAGTACTGCCTCGACCGCGTCAGCCGCGGCCTTCTTGCTGTCAATCCGATCGTCACTTGCGATGCGGTCAATGAATTCAGACTTGGTCACTTTGTTTCCTCCTGTCTAGATGCAGAGCGGGCGCCACCCTAACAAGGCGCTCCGACGGCGTCAGCGCGCGACGCCGAACGTGGGTTCGCCCGGGTCGATTCCCCGCTCCTCCGCGTAGGCAAGCGCCGCACCGATTCGAAGGACCGTCGTGGGGTGCGTCCGGAAGGCCGCGTCAAGCGGGCTGCCGGGGTCGGGATCGCTCAAGTTGGAACCCGACAGCCGCTGCTGAAGCTCGATGAATCCGCGTGGATCCTCCGTCAGTTCCAGCGCAAAACGATCGGCGCTCGCCTCGACCGCCCGTGAGAGCTGGTTCCCGGCGAGGTTGAGGGAGAAGGCCACGAGCGTGATCAGAAGAGCGAACGCAGGCAGGGCGGCCGGGGTGCCCTGCCGGGCGCCGGAGCGGGCCGCGACCGCCGTTCCCGCGAAGGCGACGAGCAGCATCCCCAGCGGGGCGACGAGGCCGACGAACAGCAGCCCCCGGGGCAGATCGCGGTGGGCGACGTGACCGAGCTCGTGCGCGACGACGGCCCGCAGAACCGGCCCCTCGGTGCGCTCGAGGAGGTTGTCGTAGAGGACGACACGCTTGCTCGAACCGATCCCGTCGACGTACGCGTTGAGGCCGGTGCTCCGGCGAGAGGCATCGACGACGTAGACATCACCGACATCCACTCGGGCCCGATCGGCCAGCTCGAGGACCTGCTGCCGAGCCGGGCCCTGGGGCAGCTCCTCGAAGTCGTTGAAGACCGGCGCGAGGGCGACCGGGGCGAGCCAGGTACTGACGACGGCGTAGCCGACGACGATCCCGGTTCCTGCGATCCACCATCCGCGGGGTAGTTTGCGCTGCAGGGTGATCAGGATCGCCGCACCGACCGCGGCAAGGACGGCTGCTATCCCAGCCGACCGGGCGCGATCGCCGATCCAGCCGGCGAGGTCCTGGGTTGCCAGGCCGACGCCGACGGCACGGTCGTGGGCGATCAGCCCCGTCGGCAGCGCCAGGACTGCCAGCAGCAGCGAGATTCCGGCCCCCGCAATCGCCGCTCCGAGGACGGGCCGCGACCCCAGGCGGTCGAGGATGCTTCGCAGCTTTCGTGGGCGGCCGAAGGCAAGCAGCCCCAGGGCAATCAGCTCGATCGCAAAGCCGATCAGGAAGAGATTGCGCTGTCCGTCCCGGAAATCAGCCGCGCGGCCGACCTGTGAAGGTTCGAAGTAGCTGGACGCGGCGACGGGCACCGGATCGGGACCGATGGCGTCGGGGCTGAGCAGGAGCACGGCCAGTTCTGCGACCAGTGCGGTCGCAATCGCGATCGCGGCGACTGCGACGATCCGGCCGGATCGGGTGCCCGAACGTCCGCTCCACGTCATCGGCACCTACGATAGACCGCCCCGGATGCTGGTCCAGACGCGTCCGCGGGCACCTACGCCGACGCCCAACGCCACTGACCCATGCAGGTAGCCGTCTTCAGCGACATCCACGCGAACCTCCCCGCCCTCGAGGCGATCCTCCGCGACAGCGACGAGGTCGGCGCCGAGGAGCGCTGGTGCCTGGGCGACGTGATCGGCTACGGGGCGAGCCCCGACGGGTGCGTCGAGCTGGCGCGCGATCGCTGCGAGGTCTGCCTCGTCGGCAACCACGACCTGGCGGTCCTCGGTGAACTCGACACCTCGACCTTCTCGGCAGCGGCGGCGGCCGCGGTCGAGTGGACGGCCGAGAACACATCGCAGCCGAACCTCGACTATCTCGCAGGCCTCTCCCCCTCCGATACCTCACGGCCCGCGGCCCTCTACCACGCCTCGCCCCGCGATCCGGTCTGGGAGTACGTGCTGTGGCCCGAGCAGGCCGCCGACTGCCTCGAGGTCCAGGACAAGCGGGTGAGCTTCGTCGGCCACTCCCACGTCGCCCTCTTCTTCTCCGCACCCGAGCACGGTGCCGGCGACCCCGGAGCCACCGAGGCCCGCGGCTGGCAGGCAGGAGCGGGAACGCGCCTCGAGATCGACGAGGGCCGATGGCTGATCAACCCCGGCAGCGTCGGGCAACCCCGCGACGGCGACCCCCGCGCCGCCTGGCTGGAGCTCGATACCGAGACCTGGGAGGCGACCTACCACCGGGTGGGCTACGACATCGAAAGGGCGGCCAAGTCGATCGAGAAGGCCGGCCTCCCCGAACACCTCGCGCGCAGGCTCTTCCAGGGCAGATGAAGCCGCAGCTAGACTCGCCACCGATGGCGCTCGGACGTCAGATCGCCTGCTGCCTCGGCCTGTTCGCGGCCGGAGTCACCTTGCTCGGATGCGGGTCCAGCGACCCGACCAGCGCTGAGATCGACCCCGTGATCGCGGGGGAGTTCACGGCCAAGCTCGGTGTGATCAGGCAGTTCGCAGATGACGGCAAGTGCGATCGCTCCACCCAGGCCCTGGCTACGCTCAAGGCGGCCGTCGACGCCGAATCCGATCAGACCGGCGAGCAGTTCACGGCCGACCTGCAGGAGATGCTGGATCAGCTCAAGGCACAGATCGAGGACCAATGCCAGGCCCCCGACGAGACGACCGTGACCACCACGGATTCGTCCGACACAGAGCCGACGACCACGGACGAGACCACGACGACGGATCCGAGCACTACCACGACCACCACCACGACGAGCACGACGAAGAGCACAACCAGCACCACGACGACTCCCCCGACGACCACTCCGGGCGGCGGCGGACCGCCGAACGATCCCGGAGGCGGCGTCAGCCCCGGTGGTAAGAAGGTCGCGGCCGCGATCGACAAACCCCAGCGCAAAGGGCACGACGGGCCCGGCAAAGGCAATGAGCATGAGCAGAAGAAGGAGCGCGGCCGATGACCGGCTCGACCATCGCCAACCGGTATGAGCTCGGCGAACGGCTCGGCAGCGGCGGCATGTCCACCGTCTACCAGGCGACCGACAGCGTGCTCGAGCGGACCGTTGCCGTCAAGGTGCTGGCCGAGCATCTGTCAGACGACGAGAAGTTCGTCGCCCGCTTCCGCCGCGAGGCCCTTGCGGTCGCCAAGCTCGTCCACCCCAACATCGTTCAGGTCTACGACACGGGCGTCGATGCGGGCCGGCACTTCATCGTCATGGAGTTCGTCGAGGGTCGCTCGGGGGCTCAGCTCCTGCAGCGTGACGGGGCGCTTCGACCCGGGACCGCCGTCGAGATCGCGGCCCAGGCATGTGCTGGGCTCGAGTACGCCCACCGCATGGGCATCATCCACCGCGACGTCAAGCCCGGGAACCTGATGGTGATCGGCGGCCCCGCCGGTGGCCCACCCGAGATGACCGTCAAGCTCGCCGACTTCGGGATCGCCCGCGCCGCCGAGCAGACGAGACTTACCCAGGTGGGATCAGTGGTCGGCACCGCCGCCTACCTCTCGCCGGAGCAGTCCCGCGGCGAGGAGGCGACCTCGATCTCCGACGTTTATTCGCTCGCCGTCGTCACCTACCAACTGCTCACCGCCCGCCTCCCCTACGAGGGCAACAGCCTCGCCGAGCTGGCGATCAGGCGCGAGAACGAGCGCCCGCTGCCCCCGACCAGCTACGAGCCGAAGATCCCAGAGGCCCTCTCCCAGGCCGTCCTCCGGGGCTTGGAGAACGAGCCGGAGGACCGCTACGTGGACGCCCTCGCCTACGGCGCCGCGCTGCGGGCCGGCCTCTCCGGCATCGCCCCTGCCTCGGAGGCGACCACGAGGCTCGTCGACAACCGCAGCACCGCCGCAACCAGGGTCGCCCCCCGCGAACCCCGGACGCCCACGGCACCCGCCCGCGCCGCCCGCCCGCGCCGCACGACTTCCAGGCCGGTGCCGGCACCTCCCCCGGCAAGCCACCCCGCAGGCGCTCCCGATTCGCCAGCTTCATGCGCGGCCTCTTCGCGATCCTGATGATTGCGATCGTCGCCGGCCTGATCGCCGCGGTCATCCTGCTCGCCACCAACGCGGGCCAGGAGACCGACATCGGCCAGTTCATCGGCGACACATACGACCAGTCGATCGACAAGATCAACCAGTTCATCGAAGATCAGACCAGGTAACGCCGCCTGGATAACCCCGAGGGAATGCTCCGCTTCGCGTCCGCTCCCCTCGGACCGTTGGGTGTTGCCGCTCGGCAGGGGCGTCAGGGGGTTGGGCGGGGAGGTCGGCGGCGTTGCCAGTGGGGTGACTCAAGTCCGCATACCGGACTTAACCAGCCCCACTGGCCTTGAACGGTCCCTCGGCAGGCGGGTGAACGGTGGGCGAGGGGTCGTGTCCTCCACTCCCCAGCCAGACCGACTCCCTGCCCAACGGTGGAGGTCTCTCGGCAGGCGACACCCGGCCCCGAACGCACTCGGCAGGCCACACCCAACGGTGGAAGGCACTCGCCAGGCCGCCCGGCGCCGCGCTCACGCCTCCCACGGCGTCGCGCCGGCCAGAATCGCGTCGCGGAAGGTCGCGTATCGGCCCGCGATGATCGCCTCGCGGGCGCCCTTCATCAGCTCGGCCGTGTAGACGAGGTTGTGCAGGGTCAGGAGACGAACGCCCGTCAATTCCTCCGCTCTCGACAGGTAGTGGACGTATGCGCGGCTGTGGCGGGTGCACGCGATGCAGGGGCACCCGGCGACCAGCGGGCCGGGCTCGCCCTCGTTATGGCGCTTGCGAACGTCGAAGCGGAAGCGCTTGCCGGGCAGCGGGGCGAGGGCCATCCCGTGGCGGCCAAGGCGGGTCGGGACGGCGCAGTCGAAGCTGTCGATCCCGCGACCTACGCCGTGAACCAAGTCGTCGGGTTCGCCGATCCCGAGCAGGTGCTTGGGGGCATCGACTCCGAGCATGTCGATGGTCATCCCGACGACCTCCCGCATCTGCTCCTTGTTCTCGCCCAGCGTGCCCCCGATCGCAATGCCGTCGACCCCGGCGGCCGAGATCGCATCGGCCGACTCACGCCGGAGGTCGTCGTGAACGCCGCCCTGAACGATCCCGAATACCGCCTGGCTGGCGGGCCCGTTGCCGGCGTGCCACTCGAGACATCGATCGAGCCAGCGATGCGTCCGCTCGGTCGACTTTGCCGTGTAGTCCCGGTCGGCATGGAACGGCGTGCACTCGTCGAAGGCGAGGGCGATGTCAGACCCGATCTGCGCCTGGATCTCCATCGAGCGCTCGGGCGAGAGGAACTGCTCGGATCCGTCGATGTAGGAGCGGAATCGGACCCCCTTCTCGCCGATCTCGAGTACGCCCCCATCGAACGAGGGTCGCCCGCGCCGGCCCTTGACCTCGTCGCTGACGCTGCCGTGAGCCAGCGAAAAGACCTGGAAACCACCCGAATCGGTGATGATCGGACGATCCCAGCCCATAAACCGATGCAGGCCCCCGAACTCCGCGATCCGCTCGCCGCCGGGCGAGAGCATCAGGTGGTAGGTGTTGCCGAGAACCATCTCGTAACCGATTCCGGAGACCTCGTCAGGGAGCAACCCCTTGACCGAGCCACGCGTCGCCAGCGGCACGAAGCACGGCGTCTCGATCGACCCGTGCGCAGTGTGCAGTACCCCGGCACGGGCGTCGCCGTCGCGGGCGACGATCTCGAACTCGAGCCGATCGGATTCGGAGCGCATCCAGTGAGCGTAGGTGACCCACGGTCGAGCAGCCCGGAGCCCTGCGAGTCGCGCGGTTGGTTGTCTTGACGGGAGGGCCACCGGGCTTCGCCCGGAGGCCCGGCGCAGTCCAGCAGGGCGGAGCCCTGCGAGTCGCGCGGTTGTCTTGACGGGAGGGCCACCGGGCTTCGCCCGGAGGCCCGGCGCAATCGAGCGGCCCGGAGGGCTGCGAGTCGCGCGGTTACCTATCCAACCCTGAGCGTCGAGCCGGTCATCCCAGCGGGCTTGTCGATGCCCAGCAGGTCCAACGCGGTCGGCGAGACGTCCGCCAGGATGCCGCGCTCGCGCAGCTGGATCCCCTCGACCGTCGTGATCAGCGGCACCAGGTTCGTCGTGTGGGCCGTGTTCGGCGAACCGTCGGGCTCCAGCATGTGCTCGGCGTTGCCGTGATCGGCGGTCACGAGGCAGGCGCCGCCCGTCCCATGGACGGCCGCGATCACCCTTGCCAGGCAGGCGTCGACTGCCTCGATCGCGCTCACAGCGGCCGGAATCGAGCCGGTATGCCCGACCATGTCCGGATTCGCGAAGTTGATGATCCCGAACCGGAAACCACCCTTCGACCACTCCGAGCAGAATTCCTCGGCCGCCTTGACGGCGCTCATCTCGGGCTTGAAATCGTAGGTTGGGACATCGCGTGGCGATTCCGCCATGCGGCGCTCCTCCCCATCCCACTCGACCTCGCGGCCGCCGTTGAAGAAGTAGGTGACGTGCGCGTACTTCTCGGTCTCGGCGACGTGAAGCTGCTTGCCGCCCGCCTCGCTGATCACCTCGGCCATCGTCGTCGCCGGCGCGTGGGGCGGGAACGCCACCGGGTAGGTCCATCCGCCTCGGTAGCTGGCCATGGTCGCGATCTCGAGCCCGGGGTCTCCTCCGCGCTCGAATGCGTCGAAACCCGGATCACCCAGGGCCTCGATGATCTCGCGCATCCGGTCGGGGCGGAAGTTGAAGGCGATGACGACATCACCCGGCAGCATCCCGTCGTAGTTGCCGATCACGGTCGGCTTAATGAACTCGTCGGTGTCGCCGGCCGCATAGGCGTCCGCGATCGCTTCCGCGGCGGACTCGGCACGAGAACCCTCGGCGTGGACCATCGCGTCGAAGGCGAGCTTGACGCGCTCCCAGCGATGGTCTCTATCCATCCCGTAGAAACGGCCGCCGACGGTGCCCACCCGGCCGGCGCTGCGCAGCCAGCGCTCCACCTCCTCGAGGTAGCGGGCGCCGCCCGAGGGACTGGTGTCGCGACCGTCGGTGAACGCGTGCAGGACGAGGTCGGGAACGCCCTCACGAGCGGCCAACTCGATGCAGGCCTCAATGTGCTCCCATCCCGAATGCACGCCACCGTCGGAAACGAGGCCGATCAGGTGCAGTCGTCCGCGTGGGCTCTTCAGCGCTCGCCTGCAGGCGCTGAGCAGGACCTCGTTCTCATAGAAGCTGCCGTCGGCGATCGCGGAGTCGATCCTTGCGAGGTCCTGCTCGACCACCGCGCCGGCCCCGAGGTTCATGTGCCCGACCTCAGAGTTGCCCATCTGGCCGTCGGGAAGGCCGACGTCGTGGCCCGATGCCGAAAGTCGCGTATGCGGGTAGCCCTCCCAGAGCCGGTCGAACGTCGGCGTCGATGCCAGCGAGACGGCGTTGCCCGGTCCCGGCTCGGCAAGCCCCCAGCCGTCGAGGATGACGAGCGCCAGTCCGCTGACCGGCACCGAGTCGGGGCCTTTGGGAATCTCAGTCATCGCTAGCTCCTCGCTCACGCCGCCGCGACGATCGCGGCGAAGTCATCTGGGTCAAGTGCGGCACCGCCGACCAGGGCGCCGTCGATCTCCGCTCGCCCGAGCAGCTCGGCGGCATTGGCCGGCTTGACCGAACCTCCATACTGGATCCGGACTTGCTCGGCCGCACTCGCGTCGCGAGTTGCGATCAGCGAACGGATGAAGCCGCAGGCGTCGTCGGCCTGGTCGGCGCTGGCGGTCTTGCCGGTCCCAATCGCCCAGATCGGCTCGTAGGCGATCACGACGTCGGCGAGGCGATCATCGGGTACGCGGGAGAGCCCGGCGTCGATCTGGCGCCTCAGGACCTGATCGGTCTCGTCACGCTCGCGCTCGGCATCGCTCTCCCCCACGCAGAGAATCGGTAGCAGGCCCGCCTCGAGAGCCACCGGCACCTTGCGAGCCAAACCCTCGTCCGTCTCGCCGAAGAACTGCCGGCGCTCGGAGTGACCGAGGACGACGGCGCTCGCACCGGCGTCAAGAAGCATGGAGGCCGAAACCTCGCCGGTGAACGCTCCCGACTCCTCGAAGTACATGTTCTGGGCGGCCACGCCGATGCCGGTTCCGGTGCAGAGCTGGGCGACCAGCGGCAACGCCAGGTAGGAGGGGCAGATGATCACCTCGGCCTCGTCGGGCGTCGGATCCTCGACCTCGGGGAGCAACGCCTCACAGAAGGCCCGGGCCTCGCCGATCGTCTTGTTCATCTTCCAGTTCGCCGCGATCAGCGGCCGCCTCTCGGGCATGTCAATCCCTTCCGTCGTCATCGGCCCCGGCGGCATCGATCAATGCCTCGACGCCCGGTAGCCGCTTGCCTTCGATCAGCTCGAGCGAAGCTCCGCCCCCGGTCGAGAGCCAGCTCACCTCGTCCTCGAGCCCGAACTGGGCGAGCGCGGCCCCGGAGTCGCCGCCCCCGACTATCGTCGTCGCCCCGCTGGCCGCCACCGCCTCGGCCACGGCGCGGGTGCCGGCGGCGAAAGGAGCCAGCTCGAAGGCGCCCATCGGCCCGTTCCAGAACACCGTCCCGGCGGCTGCGATCGCCTCGCCGTAGGCACGCGCGGTACCCGGACCGACATCCAGGCCCATCATGCCCGCGGGAACGTCGACTCCGTCGATCTCGACCGGATCGGCGTCGGCCGAGAAGCTCTGGCCGAGGACGAGATCGGTGGGGAGCCGCAGTTCGCAGCGGGAAGCGGCGGCAAGCTCGAGCGCCCGGCCGGCGAGGGCGATCCCCTCCTCCTCCACCAGCGAGTTCCCGGTCTCGTGACCCTGCGCGCGGAAGAAGCTGAAACACATCGCTCCACCGATCAGGATCTCGTCGGCGAGCTCGAGAAAGCGCTCGATCACCCCGACCTTGTCGGTCACCTTGGCACCACCGAGAACGACGACCATCGGTCGGCGTGGATCGTCGATGACGGCGGTCAGCTCCCGGACCTCCCGCTCCAGCAGGAGCCCGGCGTAGGCGGGCAGGTGATGGGCCACTCCCTCGGTCGAGGCGTGGGCGCGATGAGCCGCTCCGAACGCGTCGTTGACATAGACGTCGGCAAGCCCGGCGAGGGCCGTCGCGAGAGCGTCGTCGTTGCCCTTCTCCCCCGCTTCGAAGCGCGTGTTCTCAAGCAACAGCACCGAGCCCGGCTCGAGCCCGGCGACCGCGGCCTCGGCCTCGGGGCCGACGACCTCCGGGGCGACGCTCACCTCGGCCCCGAGCAACTGCCCGAGGCGAGCTGCAACCGGCGCCATGGACAGGTCGGGATCGCGGCCGTTCGGACGTCCCAGATGTGAGCAGAGGACGACCTTTGCACCGCGCTCGCGGAGCAGCTCGATCGTCGGAAGAGCCGCTCTGATCCGCTTGTCGTCGGTGACGGTGCCATCGTCCAGCGGGACGTTCAGGTCGGCGCGGACGAGAACCGTGCACCCCTCCACCTCGGCGTCACGAACGGAGGCCCTCGAAAATCGCCCTCGTTCGCTCACGCTCATCGCCCGCGTCGTCTACAGGACTTTGCCGGCGAGCTCGACCAGGCGGTTGGAGTAACCCCACTCGTTGTCGTACCACGACACCACCTTCAGCATGGTGCCCTGCATGACCATCGTCTGGCCGGCGTCGAAGATCGAGGAGTGCGGGTCCTTGACGATGTCGGTGGAGACGATCTCGTCCTCGGTGTAGGAGAGGATCCCCGCCATCGGCCCGGCGGCCGCGGCCTCGACGGCTGCATTGATCTCCTCCGCGGTCGTCTCCCGGTCGACGATGCAGGTCAGGTCGACGACCGAACCCGTGGCCACCGGGGCCCTCATCGCGAACCCGTTCAGGCGCCCGTTCAGCTCCGGCAGGACGACGCCGACGGCCTTCGCGGCGCCGGTCGTGGTGGGAATCAGGTTGAGCGCCGCGGCGCGGGCCCGCCGCAGGTCGCTGTGCGGCATGTCCTGGAGCCGCTGGTCGGCGGTGTAGGCGTGAATCGTGGTCATCAGCCCGTGGTCTATCCCGACCGTGTCGTGCAACACCTTCGCAACCGGGGCGAGGCAGTTGGTCGTACACGAGGCATTCGAGATGATGTCGTGGGAGTCGCGGTCGTAGTCCTCGAAGTTGACGCCGAGCGCGACGGTGACGTCCGGCTCCTTAGCGGGCGCCGAGATGATCACCTTCTTGGCACCTGCTGTCAGATGCTTGGCGGCGTCCTCGCGCTTGGTGAAGAAGCCGGTCGACTCGATCACGACGTCGACGCCGAGGTCGCTCCATGGCAGGTTCGCCGGATCGCGCTCCGAGAGGGCCACGATGTCCTTGCCGTCGACGGAGATGACTCCGTCACCGACCACCACCTCACCCGGATAGCGGCCGAGGATCGAGTCGTACTTGAGCAGGTAGGCGAGGGTGTCGTTGTCGGTCAGGTCGTTGACCGCAACGATCTCGAGGTCGGCGTCGGACTCGTTCGCGGCGCGGAAGAGATTCCGACCAATCCTCCCGAAACCGTTGATACCGACCTTGACTGCCACGTTGCCTCCTAGTTGTTGCCTGATTTGGGTCCTTGCTCGACCGCCTAGTTGGATCTGGGCGACCAGCGGAAGTAACGCATGGTAATCAGCATTGAGCCAACCCCCCATGCCGCGACCACCGCCAGGTGACCCCAGTCGAAGCCCGCCCCGACCGTGTTGGGATCGAACGCGGTCAGGAACGCCTCGAAGAACGGCCGGATCGGGAAGATCGAGGCGAACGCGAGCACGCCGTCGGGTATCTCCGTCTCCGGCACGAATACACCGGAGAGGAAGTAGAGGGGCAGCACGGTGAAGTTGGTGATCGGCGGCGCCGCCTGTTCACTCGGGATCACGATGCTGAGCGCCAACCCGATCGAGCAGAACGAGAAGGTCCCGACGATCAGCGTCACCAGCAGGGCCGGAATCGTCGTGGTCGGAATCGGCACCCCGTAGAGGACGTTGCCGATCAGCGTGACGAGCACGACCATGAGCAGCGAGACGACGAACGCATTCCCGATCCGGCCGCCCACGTAGGCCCAGGTGGGCAGCGGCGTACCGCGAATCCGCTTCAAGCGCCCGCTCTCGCGCATCTCGACGATCCGCATGGCGACGTTGACGAGCGTTGCGGAGACGACGGCGAGCGTGATGATCCCCGGCACGTAGTAGGTCGCCGCGTCGATTCCGAGCCCGTCGATCGTCTGATCGCCGAACAGCGTCGCGAAGAGCAGCAGGAAGATGACCGGGAACATGACGGTGAAGAACACCGCCGCCGGGCTGCGCCAGAAGACCTTCTGCTCGAAACGGAACTGATGGAAGACGAGGGCCGGGGCGCTCACTGTCCGCTCTCGGTTCCGGTCAGCTGGAGATAGACGTCCTCGAGGCTGGGTCGGGACACCTCGAGGTGGTCGAGCTCGAGCCCGCGAGCGATCGCCCAGCCGGTCAGCTCGTTGAGGCTCCGGGTCGGATCCGGCGTCCGCAGGATCAGCCTCCCGTCGTCGGCGGACCAATCACCTGCTACGGCACCCTGGACCCCAGCGGCTCGATCGCCCTCGGGCTGGTCGAAGCTGACGATGCTGGCGGCTTCGGCCCGGCCGCCGAGATCGTCCGGGGTCCCGGTGGCGATGATCTCCCCACCGTCGATCACGGCGACGCGATCAGCAAGCTCCTGGGCCTCGTCCATGTAGTGCGTGGTCAACATCACGGTCTTGCCGAGCTCGCGCAGTCCCGCGATCACCTGCCATGCCCGGCGCCGGGCCGACGGGTCGAAACCGGTGGTGGGCTCGTCGAGGAAGAGGAGCTCGGCGTCGCCGATCAAGGCGACGGCGACGTCGAGACGGCGTTGCTGCCCGCCGGAGAGCCTGCCGGCCCTCTCGTCGGTCTTCGCCGCGAGACCCACCAGATCGATGGTCTCCGGGACCGAGCGCGGGCGCTCGTAGTAGCCGGCGAACATCTCGAGCGTCTCCCGCACGGTGAGTAGCGGCTCCATCCGGCATTCCTGCAGGACGAACCCGACCCTCCCGCGCCAATCGCGCCCGGCCGTCGCCGGATCCTCTCCGAGAACGCTGACCTTCCCCTGGTCTCGTTCGAGGTAGCCCTCCAGGACTGAGATCGTCGTAGTCTTGCCGGCACCGTTGGGACCGAGGAAGGCGAATACCTCACCCCGGTGGACCTCGAGGCTGACGCCGCGGACGGCCTCGACGCCTCCATAGGACTTGCGCAGTCCCTCGACGCTGATCACCGGTTCAGACACGGCCGTGGAGTATGAAGGTCCGGGTGAGCTCGCCCCGGCCCGTCAACCGGCCTTGTTGAGCTGGCGATGGATGTCGCGAGCCAGTTTCCCGGGAATGCCGGGAACGGCCTCGATCTCTTCCGCCGATGCATCCAGGAACCGCTCCGGTGAGCCGAAATGACCGAGCAGGGCCCGCTTGCGAGCCGGGCCGACCCCCCGCAGCCCGTCGAGGACCGACCCGGTCATCGCCTTCGAACGACGCTTGCGATGAAGGTCGAGCGCGAAGCGGTGCGCCTCGTCGCGGACGCGCTGGAGAAGGCGCGACGCCTCCGAATCGGGTCGGATCGGAAGCGGCACGGAGCGACCCGGCACGTAGACCTCCTCGAGACGCTTGGCGAGGGAGATCACGGTCGTACCCCGGTCGATCAACGGCTGCAGCGCGCGGACTCCGGCCGCGAGCTGACCCTTGCCACCGTCGATAATCACCAAACCGGGGAGGGCAGCGAAGCTCTCGTCGAGCTCGGCGTCGTGAGGTGACTTGCCGCTCTCATCGACGTAACGGGCCAACCGCCGAGTGAGCACCTCGTTCATCGAGGCGAAGTCGTCGGAGGCCTCGCCGACGCTGCGGATCTTGAATCGTCGGTATTCCGCCTTCTTCGGCGCGCCACCTTCGAAGACGACCATCGAGGCGACCGTATGCTCGGACCCGAGGTTGGAGATGTCGTAGCCCTCGATCCGGATCGGGATCTCCGCCATGCCGAGCGCCTCCGCCAACTCCGACAGGGCCTCTGTGCGCTCCCGCCGTCGCCGCTCCCGGCGCAGTTTGTCCTGGGCGAGCGCCAGCTTCGCGTTGCGTTCCGCCAGCTCCCGCAGACGCCGCTTGTCGCCACGTTCAGCGGCCCTGACCTCGACCGCGGTGCCGCGGCGCTCGCTCAGGGCCTCGGCCAGCAACCCGGTCCGCTTCGAGAGCTCCGGGCCGACGACCACCAACGGGGGGACGGTCGGCGACGCCTCGTAGTACTGCGCGATGAACTGCTCGGCCACCTCGTCGAGTCCGTCCTCGCCCCTGTTGTCGAGGTAGAAGCCCTGTCGCTCCGAGAGCACACCGTCGCGAACCTGGAACACCTGGGCGTTGGCCTCCTGGCCCTCGGCGGCCACCCCGATCAGGTCGGCGGTACCGACCGCCTCGCCGGCCACCTGCTGACGCTCCATCAACGACCGGATCGCGGTCAGACGGTCCCGGAAGAGCGCCGCCCGCTCGAACTCCTGCGCCGTCGCCGCCTCCTCCATCTTCGCGGTCAGATCACACTCCACCTCGCGATAGCGGCCCGAGAGGAAGCGGCGGATCGCCTCGATGTTGCGGCCGTACTCCTCGGCGTCGATGTAGCCGACGCAGGGAGCCCCGCATCGCTTTATGTAGTAGTCGAGACACGGCACCCCGGACCGCCGACCCGGTTCGACCCCGTCGCAGGTCCGGTACTGAAAGAGCTTACCGAGCAGCTCCAGGGTCTCCCGAACCCGACGGGCATTCGCGTAGGGCCCGAAGTAAGCGCGATTGGGGCGATGGCGCTCACGGGTGAAGTAGACGCGCGGGAACTCCTCGTCGAGGCTGATCCCGATGTAGGGATAGGACTTGTCGTCGCGGAGCTTGACGTTGAGGATCGGGCGGTGGCGCTTGATGAACTGCTGTTCGGCGATCAGCGCTTCGGCCTCGGTCTGGGTGACGATGAAGTCGATCGACTCGATCTCGTCGGCCATCCGCCCAAGCGTCGTCCGGGCCGAGAAATGGCTCGCGACCCGCTTGCGAATCGAGCGCGACTTGCCGACGTAGACGACCCTGCCGTCGCCGTCGCTGAACATGTAGACGCCGGGTTGATCGGGCAGCCGCTTTCGCTGCTCGGAAATTCCCTCGCGGTTCCTCGTTCGTCTGCTGTCGCCGCTGGTTGCCATTGCCGAACAACTGTAGGGAGGGCCACCGCCGAAGCCGCATACACTCTCGCCTCGATCAGCGCCCCGGCAATCAACTGGAGAGACGATGAGCAACGCAGCGATAACCCCCGCCCCGCCCGAGCTGAAGACGATGCGGATCGGGATCGAGGATTCCGTCGCCACCCTGACCCTCTCGCGGCCCGACGACATGAACGCGATGAGCCCCGAGATGATCGGGGAGCTCGCGCTGATCGCACCGTGGCTTGCCGACCGCGCCCCGATGCGGGCGTTGATCGTGACCGGCGAGGGCCGCGCGTTCTCCGCCGGCGGCGACATCAATTGGTTCAAGCGGGGGCTCGAGGAGCCAGGTGCAGACCTGGTCGCGGAGGTCCGCCGCGGCGCCGACGTCCTGCATCAGGCGATCGTCGACTTCAAGCGCATCCCCTGTCCGGTGATCGCGGCGGTCAACGGACCGGCGGCGGGCGCCGGTTTCTCGCTGGCGCTGATGTGCGACATCAGGATCGCCTCCGAGAAGGCCTTCTTCGTCTGCGCCTACGGCCGGATCGGCGCTTCCCCGGATGGCGGGATGACCTATTTCCTGCCGCGGGTCATCGGTCCTGCCGCCGCAACCGAGCTGATGCTCGAGGACCCGAACTTGACCGCGGAAGACGCCCTGGAGCGAGGATTGGTCTCGACCGTCGTCGACCACGATGACCTGCTATCCGCTGCCGGCGCGAAGGCCGCCGAGCTGGCGGCCAAGTCGCCGCACTACCAGCGCATGGTCAAGAGGCTCGTCTGGGAGAGCCTCGACAACTCGCTTGCCGATCACCTACAGCTGGAACGGCACGGGATCGCCGAGAGCATGGGCACGGAGGACCTGCGCAAGGGCGTGGGCACCTTCCTCGCCGGCGAGCAGCCCACCTTCAGCGGCCGCTGAGGCCCTTGCAGCCCGGCCCCGGGAACATCGGAGTAAGGTCGGCGCTACCTACGATCCGAGGAGGGGTCCCCATGAATGAACGACTTCCCGTGGCCCGCGTGCTGGCCGCGGTAGCCGTCTTCGCAGTTGCCGGGTTCGTCCTCGCTGCGTGCGGCGGCAGCGATGACACGACGAGTGCGGCAACCGAGGCAGCCACCGAAACCGCGACTACCGATGCGACGACCGCCGATGCCGCCGCGGGCGGGGGCACGGTGACGATCTCGGCCGATCCGGACGGAGCCCTCGCCTACACCGTGACCGACGTGTCCGCCAAGGCCGGCGAAAGCACGATCGAGTTCGACAACCCGTCTTCGACGCCCCACAACGTCGAGATCGAGGACGAGTCGGGCGGAGACGTGGCGAGCACCGACACGATCAGCGGCTCGACCACCTCGACCACGGCCGACCTGCAAGCCGGTACCTACACGTTTTACTGCAGCGTCCCCGGCCACCGCGAAGCCGGCATGGAAGGCACCCTGACCGTCAAGTAACAGGGTGCGATCACGGCCCGGCGGCGATCAGACTCGGGATTGGTCGCCGCCGCTGGGATCAGACGAGCACGCGGCCGACGCTCTCGGCCACGCAGCAGGGTTTTTCGTTGCCCTCGACCTCGACCGAGAACCGGGTCACCTGTTGAAACCAGCCGTTACCGACGTCATCGAGAGAGATGATCTCGGCCGTCGCCCGCAGCCTCGAGCCGGCGGGCACCGGCGCCGGGAAGCGAACCTTGTTCCAGCCGTAGTTGACGCCGAGCTTGAAGCCCGTCGTCTCCACCAGGGCCAGCCTCATACCGTCGATCATCGAAAGCGTCAGATTGCCGTGAGCGATCGTCACCCCGAACGGACTCTCCGTCTTCGCCCGCTCGACATCGACGTGAATCCACTGATCGTCGCCCGACAGCCGGGCGAAGTCGTCGATGTCGGCCTGGGTGACCTCACGCCACTCGCATGGGCCGATGGTCTCACCGACCATCTCCCTCGCCTCGTCGATTCCGTTGATCTGAACCAGGGCCATCGGACGGCAGCCTATCGCCGTCAGGCAATCAACCGGACCTCGAGCGCAGGGGGCGGACCGATGAGCTCACCGGCGCCGTCGAGTAGCCCGAGGATGCGGGCGACGTAGGCCTGGGTCTCCGGGTACGGCGGGACGCAATCGCATGCCGCCACCGCCCCCGGTCCGGCGTTGTAGGCCGCCAAAGCGAGCTCGACGGAGCCGAACTGCGCCAGCAACTCGCTCATCAACCTCGCCTGCGCGTCGATCGCCGCGACCGGGTCGAACGGATCCTCGAGTCCGTATGAAGCCGCGGTCGCCGGCATGAACTGAGCGATCCCCTGAGCCCCGGCGGGAGACAGGGCGTTGGGGTTGAAGTTGGACTCCGCCATCAACTGCGCCGCCAGCAACGCGGAGGAGACATCGTGGCGCGCCGCCGAGGCCAGCAGCGGACCCCGGTATTGCGACGGCACGAATGACGGCAATCCGGGTTCGCCGCCCGCCGCCCCATCCGACGCCCCACCGGAGGTCCCGACGCGGTCACCCTCGGCGGAGCAGGGCTCGGGGCCGTCGTCGTAGCCGAAATGCCATGGCTCCCAGGCGTAGCGCTTGGTGAAGCCGAACCGCGACGCGTTGGCCGCGAGCCATCCGTACGCGGCCGGCGGACCCAGGTCGAGCTCGGTACCGCAGCGGTGCAGGGAGGTGCCCGGAGGGGCCACCCAACGTGGGTCGGGGTTCGCGTCCCAGAGCCGTTGCTGCTCAGCATCGGAGCGATAGGCGGAGGTGATCGCAATCGCCACGCGGGCCGACCGGGCTGCGGACTCGAGGCGATCGAAGGCGATTGCCACATCCGGGCGCATCGGCTTGCCCTGCCGGTAGGCCAGCGGCCCCCCGTAGCCTCCACCCACCGCCACCGTCGGCTGGGAGGTACCACCCCAGGTGCCTGACGGCAGCGTCACCTCCGCGGTCGCCTCGACCTCGGCGGTGGCTCCCTCGCTGGAGCCGGCATCCACCCCGTCGACCCCGATGCGAGCCGCGATCTCGATGCGAACACGTAGGGGTGCGAAGGATTCCTCGTCGGGAAAGCGGACCGTGACCAGATCGGCATCAATGTCGTTGCGCCTTGCGGCCGCTGATGCCGCCGCCCCCGCCCGGGCCAGGTACTCACGGCGCTCGAGATGAGCCGGGTTGGGCGATCCGTCGGGAAGCGTCGGCGGGGCGAAGATCCGGCCGACGTCATCACGCATCGAGCGGGCGGCTGAGATCGCCGCCAGGTCGGCCGAACGCTGCAGCCGGCCCTTGGCGATGGCAGCCCCGCCGATCGCGACGAGGATCAGTGCGAGGGCGACGATCAGGATCGAGATCCCGAGGACCGCCGGAAGCGCCTGCGCCCGCTCCGCCCGAATCTGGATCGGTGGCGGTCCCGAGCTGCGCCCGACCGCCGGCGGACCACCACCGAGAAGTGCCGCTGCGAGCCTGCCGGCACGCCTCCCGCTCTCGCCGCCCGGTTCGAGGCCCGCCAGCGCCCGGCGGGCACCCACCGGTCCGATCACCGGCACCCAGACCTTGCAGGGCACACCCTCGCCCCGGAGCTCCGCCGCGAGCAGCGCGATCAGGGCGCGGTCGACCCCCCGCGTCGCCTTCAGCAATGCGGAACGGCGCGAGCACACCGCCGGGTCCACCAGGGAACGGAAATCGATCGGGTCGCAGATCGCGACGACCAACCCGATTCCCAGCCCGGGTGAGACGAGATCGGAGAGCAGCTCGGCCCGACCGACCGCTCCCGACTCCCGTCCCGCGATCGGAACCGCGAAGCAGACGCGGCCGCGAGCGGCGGCTCGGAGGCCCGGGTGCGCGCGGCACAGCGATTCGACGGAGCGGGCCGACGCCGAGGCCAGCACCGAACCGCGCATCACCCTGGCCGACCGCCGCAGGTCGATGACCAGCGTTCCGGGGTCCTCAGGCGAGCGGCCAGCGGTTGCCGCCACAGCGAGGCCCGCGGCGGCGGCATTCGCCCCGCGGGCGTCACCGATGGTGGAACAGACGATCAGGCGCGGTTCGCCGAGCGACATCAGCCGCGCACCGGCCGTGCATAGGCATGCGAGGAGACGGCGAGTCGATCGCCCGGCAAACCGGGCAACAGCGAGGGCGGGTCGATCTCCACCTCAACCATTCCCCGGTCGACTGCGACCTCGACCCTTCCCTGCGCCCAGCCGGGAAGTCCGGCGCGAGCGGCATCCTCGCTGTCGCGCCCGTCGGCGGCAGCGATCGCACCCGCCTCGGCGGCACCGTCGGCCAACGACTGCGCGTATCCGACCGCCAGCAGCTGCAGCGCGATCAGCCCCGCCAGCAGCAGCAGCGGAAGGCCCGCGATCAGCTCGAGCTGGGCCTGACCAGCCTGAAACCGATACCGACTTCGCTCAGCCATCGGGTGTCCCGTCCTCGGGACCGAGAAGGGCCGAGGCGGCGACCGGGATCGGCGGCATGAACGGCAGCGCGCGCGGCGCCCGCACCTCCACCTCGGCCCGATCCTCGAGCTCCTGTACCTCGGCTTCGGCCCGCAGCGATTCAGGAAGTGCGGCGAGGGCGGCCCGCTCGGCGTCGCCGCCCGCGTACGAAGCCCGGGCGGCGGCGCGCGCGGCGGCAGCGGCCGACATCGCCGCGTGTCCCGCGAGGGCGAACTGGACCATGGTCAGCGCGACGAGGATCAGAGCCGGGACAACGGCGATCAGAGCCACCGAAGCCTGCCCGTCCTCGTCTCCCGTCAGTCGCCGTTTCGCACTCCAAGCCATGCCTCGACGCTAGGGCGATCGGACGCACGAGTGGTGCGCTCAACGCAACAAACCAGCGACGGAAGTGGAACTCTTGCCCACAATCGGGCTGCGGCACGACCGCGATCCCGGTGGACCCGCTCCCTACAGGCTCTGGGCCTCGCGCCAGGTGCTGAAGATCAGCCATCCGGAGGCGGCGAGGATGGCCACCCAGGCAACCGTTCCCGGCCCCGTGGACAGCAGCTCGTCGGCGCCCACCACCATCAACGCGATGGCGCCGATCGGACCGTAGATGAGCCACCGCTGACGGTCGGTCATCGTGTCCCGCTGCAGCCCCGTATCCCTCCAGAGCCTGATCAGGAGGGCGGCGATCGCCGCTCCGAAAACCAGCGAGAGGGTGACGAGAATCCCATCGGCGATGTTCCCGCCTGCCGGCAGCACGGTGAGAACAAGCGCCAGCAGCGCGATGATCGCGACGTTGCGGACCGCCTTCATCGCCGACAGAGTACGTCAGCGCTGCCTGCGGGCCGCGAGGTCACGAGTTCTTGATCGCCACGCCCTCGATGATGTGAGCGCATGTCTCGGTCGCATCGATCGCTCGCTCGAGCACGGCGAAGATGTCCTTCCAGCGGATCACCACCATCGGGTCGATCCCGTTGGCGAACAATGACGCGACCGCATCCCGTGAGATCCGGTCGCCCTCGTTCTCGAGTCTGTGGATCTCGATCAAATGCTGATCCAGGTCCTTGAAGCCCCGCAATCCGGCGAGGGCGGTCGCGAGTTCGCCGCAGCACCCGACGAGGACGTCCGCGAGGGCGAGAGACTGCTCCATCGGCGCCTCGATCTGGTAGAGGCCGAGGAAATCAGCGGCCTCCTCGATGTGGTCGACGACGTCGTCGACCTTGGTCGCCAGGCCGAAGATGTCCTCTCGGTCGAAGGGCGTGGCCGACGTCGAGTTGAGGCGCCTGATGATGTCGTGGGTGATCCGATCGCCTTCCTGCTCGGACTTGAGGATCTCCCGATTCAGTCCTTCGGCATCGTCGGGCCAGTTCGAGAGCATCTTCTGGAGCAGGTCGGCGGAGCGCACGGCGTTCTGGCCAGCATCACGGAGCAGGTCGAAGAACTCGCGATCCTTTGGTGCGAAGCTGAAGCTGACCACGATTCGGAATATCGCAGCTTCTGGATCGGGGACGAACCCACCCCGAGATTCGCGCCTGCAGCGAGGACCTTCAGGCGCCCAGGAAACCCGCGACTTCGGTCGCGAGACGCTCGGCCGCCCGGCCGTCCCAGAGCGGGGGCGGTCCGTCCGGGGCGGAGGATCGGGCACCGAGCAGCACTGGGACGTCGGCGATCCGGGCCGGGTCGAGCCCGAGCAGGTGGTTGGTCCCCTGATCGATCGTGATCGGACGCTCGGTGTTGTCGCGCAGCGTGAAGCAGGGAACGCCGAGGTAGGTGGTCTCCTCCTGGATCCCGCCGGAATCGGTAAGCACGGCGCCGGCGTCGGCCTCGAGCGACAGGAAATCGAGATAGCCGACGGGATCGACCAGATGCAGGGTCTCCGGCAGCCCCCCGGCGGCCGATCCGAGCGCGGCCCGGGTCCGGGGGTGGACGGGAAACAGCACTGGCATCCCGGCGGAGACCGCGACAAGCTGCTCGATCGCAGCGGCCAGCAGGGGACCGTCGACGAGCGCCGGCCGATGCAGGGTCACCAGCAGGAAGGTGCCGGGCTCGAGTCCGTAGGCCGATGACGCACGGCGGTCGCGGAACCGACCCTCGAGCGCGACCAGCGAGTCGATCATCGTGTTGCCGACGAGGTGGACCCTCTCGCCGCCGATCCCCTCGTCGGCGAGGTTCACCGCGGCCTCCGGAGAGTGAGTGAACAGGAGGTCTGAGATCTGGTCGGTGAGCACGCGGTTCACCTCCTCGGGCATCGTCCGGTCGAAACTGCGTAGCCCCGCCTCCACATGGGCCAGGGGAATCTGCATGTGGGCGCAGGCCAGAGAGGCAGCGAGGGTCGAGTTGACGTCGCCGGGGACGATCACCAGGTCGGGCTCCTCCGCCTCCAGCACCGGGGCGATCGCCTCCAGGATCCCGGCCAGCTGAGCGGCGTGAGTGCCCGACCCGACCCCGAGCATGTGATCGGGCTCGGGGACGCCGAGCTGCTCGAGAAAGACTCCCGACATCATCCGGTCGTAGTGCTGGCCGGTGTGGACCAGGACGTGATGCCCGCCGGGGTCGATCGCCCTGGTGGCGGCGATGACCGGCGCCATCTTGACGAAGTTCGGCCGGGTGCCGATCACGTGGAGAAGTCGCATCGGTGCCCCTCCCCCGCCCTCAGGCGAGAGCGTCGATCCGCTCGGCCAGATCGAAATCGGCGGCCGTCAGGCCGCCCTCGGAGTGAGTCGAGATCCGGACCAGGACGGTAGCCCAGGAAATCTCCAGGTCGGGATGATGACCCAGCTCCTCCGCCGGTCCGACGATCGCGTCGACGAATGCGGCCGAGCCGACGAAGTCACCCCGGTCGAACTCCCGAACGACCGCTTCGCCCTCGCGCCTCCATCCCGGGAGCGCGGCCAGGTGCTCACCGATCTCGTCGTCGTTGAGGAGCATGTCCCGATCCTATAGTCCGTCGCAACGCGAATCGCAAGCCCTCGACGCACCCGGACCCTCGCCTCACCTCACAACGTCAGGCTGACGCCCTGCTTTGCGACGACGATCGCCAGCACGAAACAGACGACCCCGAGGCCGGCCATCGCGATCAGCTCGCCCATCAGCGTCTCGCGCCTTGAAATCCGGCGTTCGGCCGCGACGACGATGAGGGCGCCGATCGCGCCGCCGACGATCCCGCCGAGGTGGCCGCCGACGCTGATGTTGGAGGCGGCGAACGTGAAGACGAGATTGATCACCAACCAAAAGCCGAGCTGCCGGACGACGTCGGGCATCCCTCGCTGGCGAGCGATCAGGATCGTGGCGATGAAGAGTCCGTAGATCGCGCCGGATGCTCCGACGGTGAAGGTCGTCGGCTCGGACATGATCAGCGCACCGACCGAGCCGGCGATCAGCGCCACCAGGTAGAGCGCAACGAACCGGGCGGTGCCGATCGCGGGCTCGAGCACCTGGCCGAGGATGAAGAGCACGAACATGTTGAGGGCGAGGTGGATCAACCCGCCGTGGAGAAATCCGGAGCTGATGATCCGCCACCATTCGGAGCCGGTGGTCTCGATCAACTGCCCCCCGCCCGCGCAGATTCCTCCGTCGCCGACCGCGTTGCCGCAAAGGGCCCCGTCGGCGAAGAGGAAGCCGCCGGTGCCCGAGGCCCCTCCTCCGAGCAGCTGGAGAACGAAGACGCCGACGTTGATCGCGATCAGGACGAATGTCGCCTGCACCGCGCCGGAGAACGCCCCACTTGATGCTGTCCGAACCTCGGTGCGGTCGCGTGCGCACTCCGGGCAGCGCATCCCGACCGAGGTCGGGGTCATACAGTCGGGGCAGATCGGCCGCCCGCAACGCGAGCAGCTGACGCCGGTCTCGCGGTCGGGATGTCGGTAGCAGGTAGCCATGCGGGAACGGGCAGACTAGCTAGCCGCGCGGCTCGCCCGCCCGGCCCGCCGAGGCGGCTCCGAGCAAGCGCGGAGGTGTCTCACCAGCGACGCCGCGATCTAGCCCATCTCGGCGGTCAGGAGCGAGTTCTCGCCCGGCAGGTCGCTGCCGCCCTTCGGCTCGCGGGTCACCATCACCCGCCGGGCGTTCGAGAGACCGTGCGGGATCGCCACGTCGCCGACGCCCTCCTCGGAAACCACGAAGACCGACGACGGATGAATCGCCCCACCGGCGGCGCCCGTGTCCTGAATCCATGCCTGGTAGACCTCGCCCTTGGTCGTGGCGGGCAGGTTGGAGACGTGCAGCGATCCGGCATCGCCGCTCACCTCGAGCATCCCGGAGGCGAGGGAGTCCCGCTGGTCGGCCTTCGCCGCATAGACCCGCTCGACCTGCTCGTCGCCTCCGCCCGTTCCACCGTCGCGAAGCGCATAACCGGCAACGCCGGCCCCGAGCAGCAGGAAGACACCCAATCCGGCCAGTACCGGTCGAAGCGACAGGTCGCCGAGGCTCCAACCGCGCGATCCGCGCGATCCCGCCGCCCGCTCTGCGCGGGCCGCCCGCTCAGGATCCGCGGCCGACTCGATCATCGAGGATTCCCGCTGAACGACGTCCATCAGCCTCGACCGGAGGGCGTCCGGCGGCTGCTGCTGGGTGACGGTTGCCGGCAGCACGTCGACTGCCGGCTCCATCCAGCGCAGGCGCTCGGTGCAGATCTCGCACTCCGCCAGGTGGCCTTGCAGCACCTCCACCTCGCCCGGCTCGAGGGCGTCGAGTAGATAGGCGGCGAGATCGTCGTTCCAGACCTCGCTGTGCTGATTGTCATTGTGGTCGTGGTCGCTCATATCGTCTTCAGCGCCCCCTCAGGGGTGATCGACTCGGCGATCTGGACCCTGATCTTCTCCAGCCCGAGCCGCATCCTGCCCTTAACCGTACCCAGCGGCATGCTCAGCATCTCGGCGATCTCCGAGTGGCTGAAGCCGCCGAAGTAGGCGAGCTGAATCACCTGCGACTGATCCTCGGGAAGCGACTCGAGCGCACCGCGGAGCTCGCGCGAGGTCTCACGGCGGATCGCCTCGTCCTCGGTGCCCTCGGCGGCCGGCCGCGATTCGAGCACCCCATCGTCGTCGTGATCGAGCTTCGGGGCCTGACCCCCGCCTCGGCGGAGGGCGTCGATGGCCCGATTGCGAACCACGCTGAGCACCCAACTGCGGACGCTGCCGCGAGCGCGGTCGAAGCGGGCGTTGCTGCGCCAGATCGAGAGGAAGGCCTCCTGGGCGACGTCCTCGGCCGCATTGCGATCGCCGACGATCCGGTAGGCCAGCGAGTAGGCGGCCCCGCCGTGCCGGTCGTAGAGGACCTCGAAGGCCTCAGGCTGTTTGCGGTCGACGTGAGCCATGAGCTCCTCGTCGGCAAGGCGCTCGAGTCGGGCACTCGTCGGGTTGGCCGGGTTGACTCCTTCCGCCATCGGTTCAACATACGCTGTGTCGACGATGCCGGATCACTCCTCGGGAAGCGGTTGGACGAGGGAGCCGGGGGAACCCGGGCCCGCCCGCCTGTTCGCCCTTGCGGCGGGCGCGCTGCTGGCCCTGCTGGGGGTGCTCGGCTTCTTCTACGACGCCGGCTTCGACACCGGCACCGACCTGGCCGCCGACGACATCGCCGGCATCATCGTCGTCAACGGCTGGCGCAACGTCGTCTACCTGGTCAGCGGCCTGGCGGCGCTCGGCTTCGCCGCCCGCCGGCCTCGGCGGACGGCCGCCGCCCTCGGCGCCTTCTACCTGCTCTTCGGCATCTGGGGATTGCTCGAGACCGAGAAGGACATCGGCTCGATCCTTGAAATCCTCCCGCTCACCAACAGCGACAACATCTTCCATCTGACGCTCGGCAGCCTCGGCATGATCGCCGCGCTCGCCGACGGCCCGCTCCCCGCGCCTAGGAAGCGTTCCCGAAAGCCGAAGGCGTCGCGAACCGGAAGCTCAGAGGTTGGTCGCGCGGCGGATATCGCCGACGACCGAACGTAGGCCCTCGCCGCGCCGGCGACGGCGGACCTCGATCAGGACCAGCGCCGTGCCGGCGACGCCGCCGACCGCGGCAGCCGCCACGGGTCGGAACCAGTTGCGCGGGTCGCGCAGCGCCTGGAGCTCGGTATCCGAGAGCTCGTCGGCCCACCAGGAGAGCTCGCTGGCGGCGGCCTCGGTCAGCTTCGAGAGCGTCGTCTCAACCCTGCCGCCGAGCTGCTCGGGCGGCTCGATCGGGCGCAACGCGTCCTCGAGCAGCTGCTCGAGATCGATCCCCTCATGGGCATCCTCACTCATCGCCGGCGCCCGCCAACTCCAACTCCTCCTCGAGCTGCTTGATCGCCCGATGGATGAGGACCTTGGTCGCGCCATCGCTGCGCCCCAGGGCGCGGGCGATCTCCCGATTGGACATGCCGAGCGAGAAACGCATGATCAGTGCCTCGCGGCGATCGTCGGAGAGGCGCTCCATGCCCGCCATGACCTGCCGCATGCGCTCCCTCCCTTCGACGACCCGCTCGGTCCCGTGCGGGTGCTCGACCGGCTCCACGTTGTCGAGCGCCGAGGTCGGGCGCCGGGACTTGTCGCGGTGGTAGTTCGCAGCCAGGTTGTGGGCGATCCTGATCAGCCAGGGCCGCAGCGGCCGCCCGTCGGACTCGCGACGCGCACGCTCGAAGTGCCGGTACGCCTGCAGAAAGGTCTGCTCGGTGAGGTCTTCGGCGTCGTGGTGATTGCCGATCCGGTAGTAGCAATACGAGTAGACGTCGCGCAGATGGTCGCGATACAGATCCTCGAACGCGCGGTCCAGCACCGCCTTCCCCTCGCTGGGCGGCTTGCCGTTGCCTGCCGCCGGCGTGCCGGCCGATTCCTTGCTGGAGCTCTCCGTCACCGGGCAAGCCTAGTGTGGGAGTCGATCGGCTCACGCGGCGGTCCTCGCCCGCTCCACCCGACGCAGACCCTCGATCCACTCCACCGCGGTCACCTCGCCGGCGATCAGAGCCGCGAGCCCGTTCAATCCGCCGGCCTCGACGCCGGCCCCCTCGACCGCCGCAGCGATCAGAGGCACTGAGTCGAGTCCCTCCGATGCCTGGCCGAGGTGGTCCGGGATCTGCGCGGCGGGAACACCGCTGCCCAGCAACTCCCCCGCCCTGCGGTTGCGGCTTCCGGGAGCGAGGATCGTCGCGGTCAGGTCCCCGACCCCAGCGAGGCCGGAAAAGGTCTCCAGCTCGGCCCCTCGCATCGTCGCGTAGGCGACGCACTCCCGCCAGATCTCGGCGGCGGCGATCCCAGCGGCGTTGAGGCCGTGTGGCGCGGCGGCGGCGGCGGCGAGCGAGGCCGCGTTCTTCGCCGCACCGGCCATCTCGACACCGACGACGTCGGCGGTCCGCTCGCAGATCAGTCCGGCCCGATCGAAGACGTCGCCGAGCTGGGCTCGCAGGTCCTCGTCCCGGCTGGCGAGTGCGAGCGCCGCCGTACCCGACGCCGCCTCCTTGGCATGAGCCGGCCCGCCGAGGGCAGCGATGGCGCGCGAGCGGATCCGCTCGCCCACGTACTCGGCCGGCAGCGTGCCCAGCGGCGGCACCAGGCCCTTGCTGAGCAGCAGGACCGCGGTCCGGGACCCGATCCGGTCGGAGAGCGCTCCGACGGCTGCGGGTAGCGAGGCGGAGGGCACGGCGAGACAGACGAGGTCGAGGCCGGCCACCTCGATGTCGGCGGCACGCTTGACCGTAATCGAGTCCGCCAGGTTGATCCCCGGCAGATAGGAGTTTTCATGATTGGCCGCGACCTCGGCAGCCTGCTCAGCCGTCCGGCAGCCGAGCTGGACCTCGACGCCGCCGCGGGCCAGGAGGACGGCCACCGCCGTACCCCAGCTGCCCGCGCCGATCACGGCGGCCTTCCGCATCGGAGGCAGGCCGCCGAGCCATTCCCACTGCAGCTCAATGTTGGGCCAGATCCGCGCCGCGACGGTTGCGGCCAGCGAAGGTGATGGATTCTCGGTCCGCGGAAATGTCAGCGGCTTGCCGGCCCGCATCCGAACCTGACGGGGCCGGATCTTCCAGCCGTCGCGGACATGCTCGGAGCCGTGAACGGCGACCGGAAGCACCGCCGCGCCGGACTCCAGGGCCAACCTCCCTACACCTCGGTGGGGCACCGCCAGTGATCCGCGCCTGATCCTGGTGCCCTCGGGAAAGATGCAGAGAGCCCCGCCGCGCTCGAGGATCCGGCGAGAGGTCTCGAGTGTCTCCCTGTCGGCCTCGCCCCTGCGCACCGGGTAGGCGCCGAGCCGGTTCAGAATCCAACCCTGCCAGGCGGGCTCGAAGAGCTCGACCTTGGCCACGTAGTGCATCGGTCGTCGCCAGGGAAGCATCGAGCCGAGGACGAACGGGTCCAGGAAGCTGCGGTGGTTGGAGGCGACGATCAGGCCACCGGTGACGCGAGCGTGCTCCTTGCCGAGGCGCTTGAGCCGGAACCAGATCAGGAAGGCAGGTTGCAGAAAGAGGCGGGCCACGAAGTAGATGACCCAGTTGACCCCCTTGGTCCGGGTGTACTCGTGGTAGGCGCTGATCCGATCGGAGCCGATCCGATCGGAGGCACCGGTCATCGGCGCCCGGCGGGGCTTCTCCTCTTCAGTCCGAGGATCCGCCTGATGCGGCCTGGTCTCTCCCTTGTCGGACACCGCGAAGCGGTACACGCGCCACCCCGCTCAGTTACAGCTAGGCCGTCCCTTCGGGCCCTATTCTGGATCCGACCCGCCGGAGTAGCTCAGCTGGCAGAGCGCGTGATTTGTAATCACGAGGTCACGGGTTCGATCCCCGTCTCCGGCTTCAGGATGCAGCCCCGAGCGCGCCGAAGGCCGAGTGGAACCACCCGGCCTTCGAGCGCGTTGGCAAACCTGGAGGAGTCGGTCGGATACGCCGTTTAGAGGAGCACCTCTCGCGAGTCGAGGTGAGTCGTAACCTTGCGCTTGACGCGCTGGAGGGCGTTGTCCACCGTCTTCGTATCGCAGGCGAGGCGATCGGCGATCTCCTCGTAGGAGCGACCGTCGAGATAACAGGTGAGAACCTCGCTCTCGAGCTCGGACAGGACCGACGTGAGGCACTCGACCAGGCTGCCGAGCTCCTCGGTCGATATCACCTTGCTCGCCGGATCCTCGACACGAGAACCCGGCAGGATCTCCTCGAGGGTGGACTCCCCGTCCCCGGAGGCCGTCGGCGACGTCGCGAAGCTGATCGATTGATTCAGCGGCGAATGCTTATTCCTGCTGGCGGTCTTGACCGCCGTGATCATCTGTCGGGTGATGCAGAGTTCCGCGAAGTTGCGGAAGCTCGACTCGCGGTCGGTGCGGAAGTCCCTGACGGCTTTGTAAAGACCGACGAGCCCTTCCTGGATCAGATCGTCGGACTCCCCGCCGAGCAGGAAGTACGAAGACGCCTTGAGGCGGACGAAGCCCCGGTAGCGCCTGACGATTCGGTCATAGGCGACGCTGTCTCCTCGTTTCGCCTGGGCGACGAGGTATGCGTCGTTGAGTTCTCCGGCGGCTTCGTGTCCACGCGTCGATCGACGGGATGCGGGGACCCGCGGGAACTCCTGGGTAACTGCTGCCACGTGCTCTCCTCCAATAGGGGCCGTGGCGCCTTACCTCCCCAGGCGCCTCCATCTTCTGTTCAACAGGTGAGGCCTAACCTTGAACCTTTAGTTAAGCCTTACTTGCTGTGCGGCACTCTATCCGCCAGCGGAGTTCTGTCAACCCGAAGTTGCAAATTCGTGAAACTTTCCTTGCAAGAGCCCTTCTCCGTCCGAACGGGTCGCTAGGAACCCGAGTGCCTGAAACGGTCCCTAATTGGCTTGAGCACGGGATCCTGAGGCCGTGAACAGAAGCACGGAAGCTGCGGCGGAGACGTTCAGCGAACCGACCTGGCCGACCGTCGGAATCGAGACGAGCGCGTCGCAGGATGCGGCGACTCGGGGCCTTAGACCGCCGCCCTCCCCTCCAAGGACGAGGACAACCCTCTCTCCATAGTCGAGGGTTCGATAGTCGGTCGGGGCGTCCGCGTCCGCCCCGTAGACCCACGCACCCGCCTCCTTGGCGACTCCGATCCAGTCGGTGAGGTTGCCGACGTGAGCGATCTGCAGGTGCTCCACCGCGCCCGCCGACGCCTTGCATGCCGCGGCTGTGATCCCGACCGCCCGACGCTCGCAGATCACGACCCCGGCCGCCCCGGCCGCCTCGGCGCTGCGACAGATCGCCCCGAGGTTGCGGGGGTCCTGGACCTGGTCGAGCGCGACCACGAGCGCATCGGGGTCCTGCAGCAGTGCACGCGGGTCGGCGTAGGGGTAGGGATCGACCTCGGCGACGATGCCCTGATGATCGGGCGAGCCCGCCAGTCTGGTCAGCTCTGCCGCGTCGGTGTCCTCGCCGGTCCAGACCCGATGTACCCGCCGGCGCCCACGCTGGGCCTCACGCACCGGGTTGCGGCCGTAGATGCGATCCCTTCCTCCCCCGCTCATTCCGAATCAGGCAATCCTCACGTATCGCGGCGGACGAGTCGCGCGCCCTCTGCGGTGTCGCGAACTTCGTAGCCGAGCTCCGCGAGGCGTTCGCGAATCTCGTCCGCGCGTCCGAAGTCCCGCTCAGCGCGGGCCTGCTGGCGCTGGGAGAGGAGTTCGGCCGCCTCGGTGTCAGGTGCGTCTTCGTCGTCCACCGCCAGGGACTCCAGCCCGAGCAGCCCGAGCAGCTCAGAGGCGACCAGCCGAGCTCCGGGGAGCGGCTCGCGTCGGGCGTCGGCGACCAGTTGAAACAGCTCGGCTAGCGCTCTCGGTGTGTTGAAGTCGTCGGCGAGCGCAGCCAGGAACTCCTCGCGGCGAGCCAGCACGGCAGGGGCCGGCTCTCCCGCCGGATCGGCACCGTCGCGGAAGAACTCGCGGATTCGGTCGTTCCGGGCCACGGCCTGCTCGAGCGCACCATCCCCGAATGCAATCGGCTGGCGATAGTGGCCGGAGACCAGAAAGCCGACGACCGCAGCCCCACCGTGCCTGCGGATGGCCTCGCCGAGCAGGAACACGTTGCCGACGGACTTCGCCATCTTCTCGGTCTCGCCCGACGCAGCCGGGCCCGACGATTGAACCATCCCGTTGTGCATCCAGATCTTGGCCAGCGGCTCGCCGCGCGCCGCCTCGGTCTGCGCGAGCTCGTTCTCATGGTGGGGGAAGACCAGATCCGACCCGCCGCCGTGGATCTCGAAGTCGAGGCCGAGCAGATCCTCGGCCATGGCCGAGCATTCGATGTGCCAGCCCGGCCTACCCTCACCCCACGGGCTCGGCCAGAAGGTGTCCTCGTCTGCTTTACGCGCCTTCCAGAGGGCGAAGTCGAGGGGGTCCTCCTTCAGCTCGGCCGCTCCCGCCTCCTCACCCTGGTCCATGACGTCCGGATCCCGATTGGAGAGCTGCCCGTACGCTGGGAAGCTGCGAACCCGGAAGTACACGTCCCCGCCGGATTCGTAGGCGTGATCGGATGCGATCAGATCCTCGATCAGCTTCACGATCGGCCCGATCGTCTCGGTCGCTCGAGGCTCCTCGTCCGGACGGCCGAGGCCGAGGCCGTCGGTATCTGAGACGTAGCCGGCGATCATCCGCCCAGCATGCTCGGCCGACGACACCCCGGCCTCCCGGGCCGCTGTATAGATCTTGTCGTTGACATCGGTGAGATTGATCACCAGCGTCGGCGAGTAACCCTCGTGGGCAAGAAAGCGTCGCAACAGGGTGAAGACGACGTAGGGCCTGGCGTTGCCGATGTGGATCGGACCGTAGGTCGTCGGCCCGCAGGCGTAGATGCCGACCTCACCGGTCGGCCCCGCCACCAGCGGCTTGACCTCACCACTGAGCGTGTCCCTGATCCTGACTTCGCGCATCAGCCGATCCTAGATCCCCCAACCCACCTTAGGCCTGACGCCCCTGCCGAGCGGCAACACCGCACAGACCGAGCAGAGCGGACGCGAAGCGGAGCACCTCCTCATCTCCCTGACGCCCCTGCCGAGCGATAACACCGCGCAGGCCGAGCAGAGCGGACGCGAAGCGGAGCATCTGCTCGGAGTTATTCTCCCTACCCAAGGTCCCGCTTCAGGACCTTCCCCGTGGGGTTGCGCGGTAGCTCGTCGAGGAACTCCACCTCACGCGGCACCTTGTAGCGAGCCAGGTTTTCCCTGATGTAGCCCTTAACCTCGGCCTCGTCGAGCTCGTACTTCGAGCTGATCACGACGAAGGCCTTCAATCGCTGGCCGAACTTCTCGTCGTCGACGCCGATCACGGCCGCCTCGTCGATGGCCTCGTGGGCGGCGAGCAGATCCTCGACCTCACGCGGAAAGACGTTCTCGCCCCCTGAGATGATCATCTCGTCGTCGCGCCCGTCGATGAACAGGCGACCGCCGGCATCGAAGTGTCCAACGTCGCCGGAGGAGAGCATGCCGTCGACGACGTCCTTGCCACCCCCGCCCGTATAGCCCTCGAAGGACATCTCGTTGCCGACGAAGATCCTCCCCGTCTCCCCATCGGGAACCGAAGCCCCGTTCGCGTCGAGCAGCTCGATCGAGGTACCCCGCGGCGGCCTGCCGGCGGTGCCCGGCGCGGCGCGCATGTCCTCGGGCGTCGCGATCGTCGCCCAACCGACCTCCGTCGAGCCGTAGAAGTTGTAGAGGTTGTCGCCGAAAGCATCCATCCAGCGGGTTGCGAGATCGCCCGGCAGCGACGAGCCGCTCGCCGCCGTCACCCGGAGCTTCGGCAACTCGTAGGAGTCCAGGATCTCTTCGTCCAGCTCCATGATCCGCTGCAGCATCACCGGCACGACCACGAGGGCGTCGGCGTCGTTGTCGGCCGCCATCGCCAGGGTCGCCTCCGGATCGAACCTGCGCCTGAGCACGTAGCTCGAGCCGAGCGCCAGGCCAAACAGGAAGTTGGCGAAGCCCCAGGAGTGGAAGAGCGGGGCCGCAATCACGGTCGTCCGCTCCGACCGCATCGGGATCATCGCAAGCAGGATGGCCAGCGGGGCGAGCGATCCCGGCGACTCCCGCTGGGCACCCTTGGGGGTCCCGGTCGTCCCCGAGGTGAGGATCACGAAGCGGCTGGGGTCATCGGGGGGATCGAGCGGTGCATCCGACGTCTGCGCGATCGCTTCCTCGACCACGCGCTCGGTCACCTCATGACCATCCTCGACCCAGGAAACGAAGCGGGAGAGCCTGGGACCGGCGCCCTCGGCGCCCTCCAGGAGGTTCTCGAACTCGGAGTCGTAGATCACAGCCTGCGGAGCCTCACGCTCGATCACGCCGAGCAGCTGCGGCCGAGCGAAGTCGGTGTTCAGCAGCAACACAGACGCACCGAGCTTCGCGCATGCGAAGACGGCGTCGACGAAGCCGCGGTGGTTGCGGCACATGACGGCGACCGAATCGGAGGGGCCGACTCCGCTCTCCCTCAGTACCCGCGCAAGCGAGTTCGATCTGCTCTCGAGCTCGCCGAACGTGAGCTCGCCGATCTCGTCGATGAGGGCCACCTCGGACGGCCGCCGTGCCGCCGACGATGCGATGCCGGCCGCCGGCGAGGCACCCCAGCGACTCAGGGACCGACCGACGGCGAGCAGGTCCCGGGGGGTCATCGGCTTGATGATCCCCGCCTCGATCAACGCCTTGATGTTGAAGGGAAGATCGGCGAGATTGCCGAGCTGCCCGACGTTGGCTCGGCGGGCCAGGTCCCCTGCCAATCCGGCGATGTTCCGCGCCGCTCCTACCCCTGCATCCATGCCGAGGAGCCTATTCCCCGTCATCGATCGGGTCGTCGTCGGGCTCGAAGGAGGCGACCGCGATCGCCGCGATCCCCTCCTCGCGCCCGATCGCGCCGAGCCCTTCGTTGGTCGTCGCCTTGACCGACACGGGGGCGCCGACGGCCTCGCCAAGGAGGGCCTCGATCGCGCCGCGATGGGGCCCGATCGGCGGGCGTTCGCAGATCACTGTGGCATCGACGTTGACGACCCGGCCGTCCAGAAGCCCGAGCGCCTCCCGGAGGAGGGCGATCGAATCGGCGTCCCGCCAGCGCTCGTCCGTCGGTGGGAAGTGGGCGCCGATGTCGCCGGCGCCGGCCGCACCCAAAATGGCGTCGATCACGGCGTGGGCGAGTACGTCGGCGTCGGAATGACCATCGAGGCCTCGCTCGAACGGAATCTCGACGCCGCCGATGATCAGCGGGCGGCCCTCGACCAGGCGGTGACTGTCGTAGCCGATACCGACGCGAACGCTCATCCGAGGGGCTCCAAGGTACGGGTGCGAGAGGAGAAGACGCAGACCTGATCGATCCCGAGTTCACGCATGAACTCGAGGGCCTCCCCATAGGCATAGCCGACCTCCTCGGGCAGGTGGGCGTCGGATGAAAGCGTGAACGGGATTTCCGCTTCGACGCAGAGCGCAGCGAACTCCGCCGACGGGTAGATCTCGCCGATCGGCTTACGCAGACCTGCCGTGGAAATTTCGACGGCCACCCCCGCCTCGGCGATCGCCTCGACCGCCGGCTCGTAATAACTCCGGGGATCGCGCTCGGGACCGGGCCGCCCGGGGCCCCAGACCTTGACCAGGTCGGGATGAGCCATCGTGTCGAACAGGCCCGAGCGGGCCGCCCCGGCAAGCCGCTCGAAATAGCGGGCCCAGACTCGGTCAGGGTCGTTGCCCTCCGCCCGCCAGACGTCCCAGCGATCCTGGTCGACCGCCGAATCGCCGACGAAGTGGACCGAGCCGACGACGTAGTCGAAGCTGCGAGCCGACAGGAGATCGCGAATGCGCTCCTCGGCGCCGGCGATGAAATCCGCCTCGATCCCGACTTTGAGCCCCGAGGCGGCGAGGAACTCGCAGTAGGCGTCGAGATCGTCAACGGCCTGCTCGACCCAGAAGGGGTGCCGCCAGATATCGAGGGCCTGGGCGAACCGGTGAATATGCTCGGCGATGCCCAGCTCGCCTATCCCGGCGGAATCGGCGGCCGCGCGGTAGCGCGCGACGTTCGCCTCGGTGAAGTATTCCTCCGGCGGGGTGCCGGCCTCATCGGGGCGCAGGTGGACGTGGTAATCGGTCAGCATCGGTCCTCGCTGGTTACCCTAGTTGCATCGCAACGCTGACCGACATCGGGATCGCGCTGGGGGCATTCGCGCTGGCGACGCTCCTCGGACTGGCGCTGGGCGCGGCCAACCTGGGTACGGCGCTCGGCATCGGTGTGGTGGTCTTCATCTTCGTCGTCACCGCGGTGATACTGCTCCGGGACTGACGCCAGGCTCAGCTGAGGGGTGTAGCCGCGACCAGCGCGGAGGCGGCCGTCAGGTCTGCGGCAGTGGTCACCTTGAAGTTCGCCGCGCCCGTCTCCTCAAGCAGCACCCGCCCGCCGTCCCGCTCGATCAGCCAGGCCTCGTCGGTTGCACGATCGAGTTCGCCGGCCTCGGCAGCCCGCCGCTGAGCACGCACGAGCGCTTCGAGGCGGAACGCCTGCGGCGTCTGCGCCGACCAGAGGGCGTCGCGATCGAGGGTCTCCGCCACGACGGTCGAATCGGATTCGTGGGAACCACCTTTACTCGGGCGCGCCGCCCGCGCGAGCTTGACGGTGTCGGTCAGAGGCACTGCGGCGATCACGGAGTCGGCGTCGTTCTCGCGGTCCAACCTGCCGACCACGCGATCGACGAGTGCCGGGGTGATCAGCGGCCGGGCGGCGTCGTGAATCGCGACCAGATCGCCACGCACGTGCTCGAGGGCGAGCTCGATCGAGGCGGCCCTGGTCGCCCCGCCGGGAGTCACCACGACGGCGGCCTTGGGGGCGGCGAGGCTCGCGGCCAGCTCCGCCTCACGAACGAAGCCGGCAGGGGCCGCGATCACGATCGACCCGATCGTCCTGGCCGCGTCGAGCGCGGCCAGCGACCACTCGATCAGCGGCCGGCCGCCGAGTTCGACGAAGGCCTTCGGGCCGCCAGCACCGAGCCTCTGCCCGGAGCCGGCGGCCGCGACCACGGCCGTTGCGCGAGGACCGCTCAGGCGGGAGCGCCCGCTTCAGCTTCGACGGCGGTCTCACCGAATCGCTCGGTGAGCAGCCCGTTGAGGTACTCCTCGGCACCATCCTCATCCGTGTCGAGCGCGTACATGAACTCCGACGCGAGGATCTTCTTCGCGCGGGTGTACATCTGCTTCTCGCCGGTCGATAGGCCCTTCTCGATTTCGCGGATCGCGAGGTTGCGCACCACCTCGGCGAGCTCGAAGACGTCGCCGGTTTTGATCTTCTCGCGGTTGTGCTTGAACCGCCGGTTCCAATTCTTCGGCATCTCGGAGACGTCGTCGGTCAGGACCCCCGTGACCTTCTTGACGTCATCCGGACCGATCACCCGTCGCAGCCCCGCCATGCCGGCGTTCTCGCACGGCACCTGCACGGTCATGTCGTTGTGGAGGATCTTGATCGTCAGGTAATCGCGCTCCTCGCCGAGGAGCTGCTTGCTCTCCTTGCGGAGGACCACACCGGCCCCGTGGTGCGGATACACGACGTTGTCGCCAACATCGAAGTCCTCGCACTGCAGCAGTTCGATGTCGAGATCGGTGTCAGTCGCCTCTTCAACTAGCTCAGGAATGTCTGCCTCCTCTGGTCGTGGCGTCCCGCCTTCGCGGGGGCCTTGTTCATGTCAGTGGGTACCGCTCGAAGACCTCGGATTCGCGCACCCGATCAAGCCCTTCGCGGATGTCGGCGGCGCGGTCCTCGCCGACCCCGTCGATCGCAGCGAGCTGCTCGTCGGTGGCCGCGAGGATCTCCTCGAGGCTCCCAAAGTGCTTGATGACCTTCTCACCGACCAGCCGCGGCAGGCGCGGAATCCGACCGAGCGCGCGGTATCCGCGTGCGGACACGTGCAGGTCATGCGGGTTCGCCTTGCGGTCGTAGCCGAGGAGCTCGGCCAGGCGTCCGAGATCCAGCAACTCCTGGTGGGTCAGGCGGGAGAGTGAAGTGAGCGTCGAATCGAGCATCTCCTCGGAGTCGGTGACCGCATAATCGCGCAACAACGCCACCCGATCCGACAGCACGCCGACCGAAGTCTCCTCGAGCTGCATCTCGATCATCCGGCCCTCCGCACCGAGCTCGATAATGTAACGCTCGACCTCGTTCGAGGTCCTAAGCAGCAGTTCGGCCCTTTGAAGGACCGTGAGCACGTCGTGAAGGGTCGCGGCACCCGCCATCTCGACCGTCGTCAGACGGGCGGTCACCCGATCGAGGCGAAGTCGGTATTTCTCCATCGTCGCCAGGCCCTGGTTTGCCTTGCTGAGCACGGTGGGGATGTCCTGAAGGATGTACTTGGCCCCGCCGAGATAGATCGAGACCACGTCGCGGCGGGCGGAGATTGCGATCACGAGCGCGTTGGTCTGCTTCGAGACGCGTTCAGCCGTCCGGTGGCGAGTCCCCGTCTCCGAGGAATGGATCGTCGGATCGGGCATCAACTGGACGTTGGCCCACGAGATCTTGTTCGCCTCCGGGTCGAGGACGATTGCCCCGTCCATCTTCGCCACCTGGTAGATCAGACCCGGGGTGTAGTCGACGTCGAGCTTGAGTCCGCCGCTGAAAAGGAACGAGATCTCCTCGGGTTCCCCGATCACGATCAGAGCCCCGGTGGAAGCATGGATCACGTTGTCGATCCCCTCGCGGAGAGTGGTGCCGGGCGCGACCATGTCGAGAGCCCTCAGGAGCCTCGGATCCTCGTGCACCAGCGCCGCAGTCGTGTCGTCCCAAGATGCCAGCGCCATCAACGCCTAGAACTATGGCAGACAGGCATAAAGAGCCGGTTTCCGGCCAGTAAGCGTGAAAGGAATCCCGCTTGCCCTATCGACCGGGCTGCGTCTACGATCACCCCATGTGTCGCAACATCAGAACGCTCCACAATTTCGATCCCCCCGCAACCGAAGGAGAGGTCCACGACGCGGCCGTCCAGTTCGTCCGCAAGATCAGCGGCTCGACCAAGCCCTCGCAGGCCAACGCCGAGGCCTTCGACCGAGCGGTGGATGAGATCGCCGCCGCCACCGAGCGGCTGCTCGATCACCTGGTCACGAACGCCCCACCCAAGAACCGTGAGGTCGAGGCAGAGAAGCGGCGAGCCCGATCGGCTGCCAGGTTCGCCAACGCCTGAGGGTCGTTCCCGACGGAAGTCTTGAGACCGCGGGGCCACCCGCGGATCAGCGCCTGCGGAAAGGCGTCGCCCCGCTGGGGTGATGCCATTAGGTGACCACGTAGGTCACCTAATGGCAGTTCGTCGACCTTGTGAGTTCTCAAGGGTCCGAGCGGTGGAGGTCCCGCCGACACTCAGCGGAGCTTTGCGAGTGCGGAGGCGGGGCCTCCACCGCTCGACCCACTCGTGGAACTAGGCGGCCTGGCGTAACCCCATGCCCGCACGCTTGCGCGCCGCACCCAGGGCCGCCCGCAGCGTCGCGGCGGTCTCGAGGCCCCGCGGGGCCTCCTTGATCAGCGGGCCGAGAATCGGCGAGAGCCCGAACTTGAGTGCCTCGGCCACGCGGCGCTCGGCATGGGCGACGTAGCGAAGCTCGCCCGTCAGCCCGACCTCGCCGAAGCAGGCCAACGGCCTGCCATCCCGGTCGCTCAGCGGCTCACCCCGTTGAGCGGACGCGATGGCCAGCGCGATCGCGAGGTCGGCGCCGGGCTCGTCGACCCGGACTCCGCCGGCGACGTTGACGAACACATCGGCGCCGCCGACCGCCACTCCACCGTGGCGGGCCAGGACCGCGAGGATCATCGCCAGCCGATTTCGATCGATGCCGTTGGCGACCCGACGCGGCGGCACGACCTCGGTCGGCGCCACCAGCGCCTGAACCTCGACGAGCAGGGGCCGTGTTCCCTCCATCGCACAGAGGACGACTGAGCCGGCGGCAGCCGTCGCTTCGCCGACGAAGCGGGCTGACGGATCCTCGACCTCGACCAGGCCGGCGGAGCGCATCTCGAAGACGCCGAGCTCGCTGGTCGCTCCGAACCGATTCTTGAGCGCCCGCAGCGTCCGGTAGGACCGTTCGCGCTCGCCCTCGAACAGCAAGACGCAATCAACCAGATGCTCGAGCACGCGTGGGCCGGCGACGGCACCGTCCTTCGTCACGTGGCCGACCAGGATCAGGGCGGTCCCGTTGCGCTTGGCAATCTCCATCAGACCGTTGGCGGCCTCGCGGACCTGGGCTACCGACCCCGGGGCGCTCGTCAGGTCGGCGGAGTGGAGCGTCTGCACCGAGTCGACGACGCAGACGTCCGGGCGCTCGGTCTCGATCGCCTCGATCACGGCCGCGAGGTCGGTTTCGGCAAGTGCCGGGACGTCAAGCGCCCCATCCCCGAGTCGCTCCGCCCGCATTCGGACCTGCGCCGTCGACTCCTCGCCGGTCACGTAGAGGACCTGCCGTTCGGCGGCGGCAAGGTTGCCGAGCGCCATCGCGGTGATGGTGCTCTTGCCGATGCCGGGAGAGCCGCCGAGGAGCACCAGCGAGCCGGGAACGAGCCCGCCGCCCAGCACCCGATCGAACTCACCGATCCCGGTTCCGAGCCGCTCCTCGCGCGGAGACTCGACGTCCCTGAGGGCCATCGATCGAGCGACTCCGGTGCGCCGCCCGCGCGAGGATCGCCCCGCTGACGCGGCCGTGGTCGCCGTCACAACGACCTCCTCGAGCGTGTTCCACTCCGAGCATCCGGGGCACTGACCGGCCCAGGCCAGAGACTCGTGGCCGCATTCACGGCATACGTAGCGGCTGCGTTGCTTCGCCATCACCGTCGATCCTGCCAAGCCCGAAGGACGGCTTCGCGCCCCGCGCAGGCGTCAGACCGCCGCAGGCCGAAGGCCAGCATGATGATCCAGCCGCCCAGGACCACCTGGCTGGCGCGGTGGAAGACGCCCTTGACCTGCTCGAGGTCGTCGAGCGCGTACCCGGCGCCCATCAGGATCTGGCAGAGCACCCAGAGGACCCCTGCGACCGCCGTGATCCAGCCGAGCCGCCGCAGGCCGGGGTCCCCGTCGTCGATGAAGCCGAGCGCCAGGAACCCGAAGGCGAACACCGTGATCCCGATCGAGATGAACGTCTCCGCCCCGTGAATCAGGTCGATCGCGTCGTAGCGGAGCTCGCACGAACCCGAGAGGGACTCGGCACAGCTGAGCGGGAATGCCCCGTCGATCATCGTGCAGACTCCGACCGCGGCGAGCGCCGTCACCCCCCAGCGCAGGGCCCGCGACCGCTTCGCCAGCAACGGACGAATGACCAGGGCAAATGCGAGAACCAGCGCCCCGGAGCTGAAATCCAGGAGGTCGAAGATCCAGCCGGTCGACTCAGACCGGGCGCCGAGGTCGCTGATCCAGGCGGCGGGCGGATCGCTGCGATCCGCCAATAGGCCCTCGAGCAGCCAGTAGTTGGCGACGATCCCCGCGGCGATGCCGCTGACGAGTACCCGCCGCTGAACCTTCGTCAATCCATCCACCTCGGTAACACGATCTTCTCCACACCGAAACTTCCCTTTCACATTTCAGCCACCGCGCTGCAACAACCTTAGGGTTGCCGATTCAAACCAGGGAGGTCGGTCATTTCAAACGATGCCCTCATCGCCAATCTCGAGATCCGCCCGGCTGAGTTCGACGTACTCGCCGAGGGCCGCCGCGTCGGCCTGACCGTTCGCGAATATCAGCTCTTCACCGCGCTTGTCAGCCGGCCGGACCAGGTCATGCAGAGGCCGGAGATCTACGAGATCGTCTGGGGCGGAGCGATGCGCCACCGCGACCGCTCAGTTGACGTCGTGGTCCGCAAGATTCGCGGCAAGCTCGAGCGCCTCGCGCCGGGCTGGCGCTACATCCACACACACTTCGGCGTGGGCTACCGCTTCAACCCTGAGCGAGCCTCACCCCTGGTTGCCGACGGCGCCTCACTCGATATTGCCGGAATTGCCCTGGGCCAGGTTGAAGGCGCAGCGGAATAGCGACGGCTGTCCGACCGGCTCACCGCCCGCGAAACCCCCGCGGTCGCCGTTGTCGAATTGATCGAATGACGTCGTTTGATGTCGTTATCTCGACGTCATCCTGAAGGCCGCTTGTGCAGCTGAGGTGAACCGGGGGTGACCGATTGGAGAAGAGCTGGTGACGAGCTACGCGCAGGCGCTATTCCGGCCCCCCGCGGCCGTGTCGTCGATCAACTACCTGGCTTGAGCCAGGGAAGTAGGAGAACCCTCAGTCTGAGGTTTCAGCTGAGCCTTCCGGCGAATCCTCGCCGGGTGAATCCTCAGCCGACTCATCCTCGTCGGAGCCCTTTGCACCGACGCCGACGGGCTGCTTCTCGTCCTCACCGGACGCGATCTCGGTGCTCTTGTCGGGTGCGATCAGTTCGAGCTTCAGCGGCTGATCCTTCTCGTCGCCGGATTCGTCCCTGGAGACGAGGACCGTCGTGCCGGATGCGATCTGGTCGGGGCCGGCCTTGAGCACCTCGTCGGCGAGCGGATCCTCGATGTAGCGTTGGATCGCACGGCGCAGCGGCCGTGCTCCCATCGACGGGTCCCAACCCTTCTCGACGAGCAGGTCCTTCGCCTCGTCGGTTAGATCGAGCTGCAGTTCGTGCTCGGAGATCTGCGTACGGACGCGGCCGATCAGCAGGTCGATGATGACCTTGATCTCCACCCGGCTGAGCTTGTGGAAGACGATGACCTCGTCGATCCGGTTCAGGAACTCGGGACGGAACACCTTCTTCAGATCGCCCATGATCCGCTTCTTCATCTCGTCGTAGGTCGTTCCGGTCTCGTCGGTGACCGAGAAGCCGAGCGGGGTGTTGCGGGCGATGTCCTGGGCGCCGACGTTCGACGTCATGATCACGATCGCGTTGCGGAAGTCCACCGTGCGGCCCTGAGCGTCGGTAAGGCGACCGTCCTCGAGGATCTGCAGGAGGATGTTGAAGACGTCGGGGTGTGCCTTCTCGATCTCGTCGAGCAGCAGCACGCAGTACGGCTTGCGCCGCACGGCTTCAGTCAGCTGACCGCCCTCGTCGTAGCCGACGTAACCGGGGGGCGAACCCACCAGACGGCTGACGGCGTGCTTTTCCATGTATTCGGACATGTCAATGCGGGTCATCGAATCCTCGTCGCCGAACAGGAACTCGGCGAGCGTCCGGGCGAGCTCGGTCTTGCCGACGCCGGATGGGCCCAGGAAGATGAACGATCCGGACGGGCGCTTCGGATCTTTGATCCCGGCGCGGGCGCGGCGGATGGCCTTGGAGACAGCGGTGATCGCGACCTCCTGGCCGACGACGCGCTTATGCAGCTCCTCCTCCATGCGGACGAGCTTCTTGGTCTCCGCCTCAGTCAGCTTGAAGACGGGGATACCGGTCCACATCGAGACGATATCGGCGATCTCCTCCTCGCCGACGACGGGGCGGGTGCCCTCCTCGCCGGAACTCCACTCCTCCTCGAGCTCACGCTTCTTGGCGGTCAGCTGCCGCTCCTTGTCGCGGAGGTTGGCTGCCTTCTCGAACTCCTGAGCCTCGATCGAGGCCTCCTTGGAGCGGCGGGTCTCGTCGATCTCGTCCTCGAGATCGCGATAGACCGGGGGCTGGGACATCGACCGGATGCGAAGACGCGAAGCGGCCTCGTCGATCAGGTCGATCGCCTTGTCGGGGAGGAAGCGCTCGGAGATGTAGCGATCGGCGAGATCGGCTGCGGCAGCCAGAGCCTCGTCGCTGATCTTGACCTTGTGATGCTGCTCGTAGCGCTCGCGCAGACCCTCGAGGATCTGCACGGTCTGATCGATCGACGGCGGGTCGACCCGGATCTGCTGAAAGCGCCGCTCGAGCGCCGAATCGCGCTCCAGGTATTTGCGGTACTCGTCGAGAGTGGTCGCGCCGATCGTCTGCAGCTCGCCGCGCGCAAGGGCCGGCTTCAGGATGGACGCAGCGTCGATCGCGCCCTCGGCCGCACCGGCTCCGACGAGGTTGTGGAGCTCGTCGATGAAGAGAATGATGTCGCCGCGCTGGGTGATCTCCTTCATCACCTTCTTGAGGCGTTCCTCGAACTCACCGCGATACTTGGAGCCGGCGACCAGAGCCGCCAGATCGAGCGTGTAGATCTGCTTGTTTCGCAGCAGCTCAGGAACCTCTCCGTTCGTGATCCTGGCGGCGAGACCCTCGACCACGGCGGTCTTGCCGACGCCGGGCTCACCGAGGAGAACGGGGTTGTTCTTGGTCCGGCGCGAGAGGATCTGCATGATCCGCTCGATCTCGGTCTCGCGACCGATCACCGGATCAAGCTTGCCGTCGGAGGCGAGCTTGGTCAGGTTACGCCCGAACTGATCGAGCAGCTTCGACGACTTCTTGCCCTCGCCGGAGCTCGACGGGCTCGAGCTACCCGAACCCTGGCGCCGGCCCCCCGGGCCGGAGAGCATGCGGATGACCTCGTTGCGGATCTTCTCGGAGTCGGCGTCGAAGTCGAGCAGGATGCGGGCGGCGACGCCCTCGTTCTCGCGGACGAGACCGAGCAGGATGTGCTCGGTGCCGATGTAGTTGTGACCGAGCGACAGCGCCTCGCGAAGGGCGAGCTCGAGCACCTTCTTGGCACGGGGCGTGAACGGGATCTGCCCGGAGGTCACCTCCTCACCGGAGCCGACGATCCGCACGACCTGCGCACGGACGCGCTCGACGGTGATGTCGAGGGATTCGAGGACCCGGGCGGCAAGACCCTCTTCCTCGCGGAGCAAACCGAGCAGGATGTGCTCGGTGCCGATGTAGTTGTGTTTGAGGGTCCTGGCCTCCTCCTGAGCTAGGACGACGACCTGACGGGCCCTCTCTGTGAATCTCTCGAACACTGGCTACCTGACCTGACTACTTCGTTACTGGCTCAAACCAACCTGCTGGCCCTGCGATCTGCGGGCCCCGGCCTGGACGCTCTCCGGGAGTGCGCTGCCACCGGGATTCTGGATCAAACTCTTCGGCGTTTGCCTGCCGATCGATCAGCCCTCCGGTATTGCGGTTTGCGCGGATGCCGAAGTATAGACGGGGGTGTCGGTCGGTCTGAACGCTTCGCGGGGCGCCTGGGCGACGATCCCGCAAGCTTCGCTTACCGCCCGCCTGAGGGGCGAATAGATTCCCCCCATGGCGGCCAGCAACTCCAGCGGTTCCCTGTCCGGTTTCGTCGAGTCTCGTGGCCTGTCGGCCGGGACCGGCGAGGCCCTTCCCGACGACGGCGGACTGCTCAGCCGGGCGGGGCTGGAGATCAACGGCGCCGGCAACGGTGAGCTGGCCGACGGGCTGGGCGGCAGGATCGTCCACTGCTCGTTCGAGACCCGCTCCGACGACACGACCACCACCCATCGCAAGACGGCGGTCGTGGTCAGGGTCCCGGAGGCGATGGGCTACGCGCCCTACCTGCTGATCGGAGGCGGTATCGGCCCCTCGACGGAGGCCGTCGAGTCGCGGCGGTTCGAGCCCGCCCAGGGCGTCGTCGTCATGGCTGACAAGGGGATCAACGAGGGCTGGCTGCACGAGCTCTTCTCGCCCGCGTTCAGCGAGTGGCTGCAGCGCAGTCCCGGGGATTTCGGCGCCGAGTACGTTGCCGGCACGCTGATCGTCGCCCGCGACACCCACATCACCGGGGGCAGAAGACTGACGAACATGTGCACCGACGCCGCGAAGATCGCCGGCGCGCTCCGCGAGGAGGCCCTCGAGGCCTCCGAGGCGGGCGGCGGGAAGGCGGCGGCCGCGGCTCCGAAGCCCAACGACCTGATCGCGGCGAAGCTGATCGGCGAGCTCGAGATGGCCGGCCCCCCGCCCACGTCGAGTCCGCCCTCGCAAGCAGTCGTTCCCTCGCCAAGCACGACGGCTGGGTCTGGGGGCGCACCGTCAAGTTGACGATCCTCTGGATGCTGGCGATCAACGTCGTCGGTGGCGGCATCTACGGGCTGCTGCTGACCGTCGGTGATCCACTCGTGAACGTGCTCGTCTACCAGGTCTTCCTGCTGATCCTGGTCGGCACGCTCAGCTTCCGATCGGTGACGGGCTCGGTGGCGAAGATCGCATCGGAGGAAGCCTTCTACCGGGGCTACGCGAAGGCGAACGGGCTGACTGCGGTTGAACCGCTCCAGTTCGCCGCCGAGCACGCGGAGGCCGATCTCCCCGGCAAGCCGCTGCGGGTCTTCGAGGGATCCTTCGGGGGCAGCCCCGGCGCGCTGATGCTGACGGGTGCCGGCCGTGAGCGGGGGGATCGGATCGCCTTGGTCAGGGGGCCTCGCGGGCCGACGGCGGTCACCGAGCTCGACGTCTCCGCCCCCGGAGTGTCGGCGGCGGCCCTCGACGAGCTCACCCAGACGCTCGTTCTCGACCTCGAAACGGCACCGGAGCCGGTCAAGTGACTGGTTGCTAGGGTGCCGCCACGATGCGTCGATTTCTGACCCTCCTCGCGCCGCTCCTGATCGCCGCGCTGATCGCCGGCTCCGCCGAGGCCACCCTTCTCAAGAGCGGCGATCCGGCGCCATCAGCCCGCGCCAAGGACGACTTCGTCAAGCACCAGGAGACGAACTGGACCTGGTTCGGCCCCCGCAGCTTCGTGGCCGTGGCCAGTGCCTACGGCATCACGATCATCGGCCCGGAGAAGGACGGCACGACGATCGACTACGGGGGATCGAGCATCTTCTGCGACGGCAACCCCCAGCAGCACTTCGCCAATCAGCGCAACTCCTTTGCCAACACCCCAGGCTTGAAGCAGGTGCGACTGCGCCAGGTCAGCAACATCAGGCAGAACGGCGGCACGTTCTCCCAGACGATGAAATGGTCCGGCCGGGCCGGTGGCGTCCCCGTCGGCGGATCGCTGGGGATGCAGTACTCCTCCTACGACGGCACCTACTGCTACCAGGCGACGCTCTACAAGGGTGCAATCGACAACCGCAGGTTCCCTAAGTCGTTGAACACGCTCGACGCGATCTGGGACCGAACTTTCTACAGCGGTCCGGGCCTCCCGATCAACCCGAGCACCGGCCTGCCCCGGCAGCGCTGAGCTATCGACATCCGCGTCGCAACGGCGGCCGACCTGCCGCGGATCTTCGAGATCTACAACCGGGAGGTGGTCGGGGGCATCTCCACCTTCGACATCGAACCCCGGCTGCCGGGTCGCGACGACGAGTGGCTGACCGAACGCGCGCCCTACCACCCGGTCACGGTCGCCGTCGATGACGAGGAAACTCCGGTCGGCTGGGCCTCGATCGGCCCCTGGTCTCCCCGAGGTGCCTACCGGCGCACCGGCGAGGTCTCGGTATACGTGGACGCCCGGAAGCGGGGCGCCGGAATCGGCGGACGGTTGCTGGCTGACCTGGTCGGCCGCGCCCACGACATTTCCGAGATCTCGGTGTTGCTGGCGCGCATCGCCCAACCGAACCCCGCCAGCGTCCGGATCCACGAGACGGTCGGATTCAGGTCGTTCGGCACGCAGCGTGCATGCGGGGAGAAGCTGGGAAGGATCCTTGACGTGGAACTGTTCGACCTGCACCTGGACGTGTAGGCGGCGGTGGGCAAGAGGTGGGTGCGGCCTGCCAGGGGCTCGCCCGCCGGTGAGAGTTGGTCTGGCTGGTTAGGGAGGACTTGGGAGGCTGGTCACCGTTCGCCCGCCTGCCGAGGGGCTTTCTTCGGACGTGGGTCGTTTTGAGCGGGTCCCCAGGGGAGCTCAGGGAGACCCACGTCCACCCTTCACCGGCACCTCGGGGGTCCGTCCTCGTGGAATCCCCGATCCGCGGGTGGCGCGGGCGTGGGTCGACACCCGAGCGTCAGCGAGCGGTGCGATCCACCCCGCGGCAGGACCCGCGGTCGACGACTTTCGCCGGGAAGGGACGGCGAAAACTCAGTACGGAGGCGATGCCTCCGCGCGTCGGCCCCTCGTCAGGCTGCTTCGATCTTGGTGATCTTGAGCTCGCGACTGCCGCCGCGGGGTACCTCGACGCTGACGATCTCGCCGCGCTTGCGACCCATCAGGGCCTTGCCGATCGGCGACTCGTGGGAGAGCTTCTCCTCGGCCGGGTTGGCCTCGGCCGAGCCGACGAGCTGAAACTTGCGGGAGTCGCCGGTCTTCTGATCCTTGACGTGAACCCTGACCCCGACCGAGACGACCCCGGTGTCGAGCTGGTCCTTGTCGACGACGATCGCGCGGCGCAGGCGCTCCTCCATCTGGGCGATCCGCGATTCGAGCATCGCCTGCTCGTTCTTGGCATCGTCGTACTCGGAGTTCTCGGCGATATCGCCGAACTCGCGCGCCTCCTTGATCCGTTCGGCAACCTCGCGACGGCGCACGGTCTGGAGCTGCTCGAGCTCCGCCTGGAGTTTCTCGAGACCTTCGGGAGTGATCAGGGACTCTCTGGCCACGGTTTTCGTACCTTCCTCGTGATCGCCCCGGAGCCGCCTGAACGCCCCCCGGAGACTAGAAACGCCCGATCACGAAACCCTGGTTGGGTTCGCTCCTCGGGCACGGCGGCGCGGGACTATAGCAAGGGTCGAACCCGGTCCCGGGAAGAGTCGGAACGAAGCGGGCCAGGCGTCGACTACGCGGCGACGAGCCGACCTGATCGGAGCTCCCTGACCCGCCGACGCGCGACCTCGAGATCATCGATCTGCTGGAACTCGGAGGCCTCCCGATGGGCGATCCCCATCCGGGCCAGATACCACGGGTAGAACTTGCGCAGGTAGTGGGCGGCACGCTCCGCCCCGAAGTGCTCCTCGGCACCGTCGATCACCCAGAGCAGCTCGTCGGCGACCTCCTCCGGATCGGGTGCCTCGGTGCGCCTTCCGGTGAGCTCCTCGAAGATCCAGGGGTAGCCGAAGGAACCGCGGGCGATCATCACGGCGGCGGCGCCGGACTCCTCGTAGGCAATCCGCGCCGACGAAGCGCTGTCGAGGCCACCGGAGACGATCACCGGGACATCGATCAGGTCGACCAGTTCCCTGACCAGGGCGTAGTCGGGCGACCCCTTGTGCTGAGTCGCCGCCGACCTTGGATGGAAGGCGATCGCCGAGACCCCAGCCTCCTCGACGAGGCGTACGGCGACGTCCACCCCCGATCTGTCCCCCGCCCGCAGACCCGAGCGCAACTTCACGGTGACCGGCCTGCCACCCCCTTGGACCGCGGCAGCCGCGACCGCGACCGCGAGATCCGGATCGGAGATCAGCTCGGCGCCGGCGCCGGTCTTTCGGACCTTCTTCACCGGACATCCCATATTGAGATCGATCAGATCCGCGCCGGCCTCGGCGGCGACGGCGGCGGCTCCGAGCATCACCTCGGGATCCGCACCGAACAGCTGGATCGCCGTCGGATGTTCATCGGGGTGGATTCGGAGCAACTCCCGCATGGTGCGCTCGTTGCGGTAGTGGATGGCATGGCTCGAAACCATCTCCGAGACCGCGAGACCGGCCCCATAGCGCCTCGCCTGCAGCCTGACGAACCAGTTGCCGATGCCCGCCAGCGGCGCGAGCAACACCCGGTTGGCGATTTCGACATCCCCGATCGTGAACGGATCGGTCAGCGGGGGCTGCGGGGGTCGCTGGTCGGCAGCGCTCATCGGTTGCGCTCCCAGATCAACCTCAGGCCCTTCAACGTGAGATAGGAATCAACCTCGTCGACGGTCTCACAAAGCGGGGCGATCCCCGTCGCCATGCCGCCGGTGGCGATCACCGTCGAGGGGGTGCCGAGCTCGTCCAGCATCCTCCGGACGACCCCGTCGACCAGGCCTGCGAACCCGAAGACGAATCCGGACTGCAGCGCCGCCTGGGTGTTGCGACCGATCGCGGCCTCCGGCTCCTCGAGCTGAATCCGAGGGAGCTTCGCCGCTCGGGAGGACAGTGCCTCGATCGAGACCTCGAGCCCGGGGGCGATCACGCCGCCCAGGTACTCGCCGTCCTCGGAGACGGCGTCGACGTTGATCGAGGTTCCGAAGTCGACCGAGAGACAGCGCCCGCCGATCCGCTCATATGCGGAGACGGCGTTGACGAGCCGGTCGGAGCCGAGCTCGCGGGGGTTGTCGATCCGGATCGGCATGCCGGTCTTGACGGCCGGCCCGACCAAAAGGAAGGGAGCCGAAAGGTGGCTCAGGCAGAGCCGCTCGTATTCAGGGCCGAGGCGCGGCACCACAGTCGAGACGATCACCCCGCTCACCTCGGACCAGGCGAGCCCGCGGAACTGCAGCGAGCCCGAGAGCGCGAGCGCAAGTTCGTCCGCGGTGGAGTCCCCGCGGGTGGCGAGGCGCCAATCGCCGATCAGGTCGGCACCGTCGAATGCCCCGACGTGCGTTTGCGTGTTGCCGACATCCACCGCGAGAAGCATCGGACGATTGTCGCAATCACCGCTCGCCCCATGCGTCTAGGATCGCCGGCATGAAGGCACGCCTGTTCACGATTCCCGCCTCCCACCCGGGATGGACCGCCCGTTTGATGCTCGCGTACAAGGGCATCCCCTACTCCCGGACCGACCTGGTGGCGGTCATGTCGAAGCCGATCCTGTGGGCCGCGGGCTTTCCCGGGACGACCGTTCCGGCGCTTCGGATCGACGGGGCGAAGGTTCAGGGCAGCCGTGCCATCTCCGGGGAGCTGGACCGGCTCGTCCCCGACCCACCATTGTTCCCGGCCGATCCCAGCGCCCGAGCCGAGGTCGAGGCGGCGGAACTCTGGGGCGACGAGGTCCTGCAGCCGGTCGCTCGCCGACTGGTCTGGAACCTGCTGAGCAAGGACAGATCGTCCATCCAGAGCTACCTGGAAGGCGCTCGCCTCGGCATCCCGGTGTCGCTGGCGGCCAAGACCGCGCCCCCGATTGCCATGCTCGCGGTTCGCTTCAACGATGCCACCGACGCACGGGTGATCGCCGACCTCGCCGAGATCCCGAAGCTGATCGAAGCGGTCGACGGCCACATTGCTGCGGGTGTGATGGGCGGAGAGCAACCGAACGCCGCCGACTTCCAGATCGCGCCGAGCATCGCGTTGCTGATGACGCTCGAGGACGTGAGGCCCTTCATCGAGGGCCGGCCGGCCGGGGATCTGGCCCGACGCCTGGTCCCGGACTTCCCGGGTCACGCCGCGCCGGGATTCCCGTCCGCCTGGCTAGAGCCACTCCGCTAACCGGCCCCGCAGGAGGGCCACCGGGCTTTGCCCGGAGGCCCGGCGCAGTCGAGCAGGGCGGAGCCCTGCGAGTCGCGCGGTTATCTCATCTGGATGATCGAACCGAAGGGGTCGACGCGTTCCTCGGTCTCCAGCGCGGCCAGCGAATCCGCCAGCCTCGTTCCATCGGGCAGAGCCAGGTCCGGATCCAGTTCGAGCAGGGGGATCAGGACGAAGCGGCGAGAGCTCGCCTCGCGGTGGGGCAGGGTCAGCCTCTCGGTGCTGATCTCGATATCCCCGAGGATCAGCAGGTCGACGTCGACCGGACGCGGGCTGTGTCGCGGTGCGTCGAAGTCCCGGCCGGCGTCGGCCTCGACCGCCTTACAGAGGTCGAGCAGGGCCTCCGGCTCCAGGTCGGTCCTTATCCCGACGGCGATGTTGAGGAAATCGGGTTGATCTAGAATCTCGCCGACGGGCTCGGTCTCGTAGCCCGAAGAGATCGCTTCGATCGCCACGCCTCGATCCCGCAGCCCGTCGATCGCCGCCCTCAGGTTGGTGACCCGGTCACCGACGTTCGAGCCGAGGCCGAGGTACCCCGTGCGGTTCACGCCGTTCCGAGCCGACGCAGAGTGACCGCGACCTCGCCAATCGCCTCGGGAATCGGCGGCTCCGTCTTCGCCGCCCGGACCTCGATGTCACGCACGTCGAAGCGCGAGGAGATCTCGTCGGCGATCCGCCCGCAAAGGTGCTCAAGCGTGCGACAGCTGGTCCCGGTGACGATGCCCGCGGCAAGCGTCGCCACCGCGCCGTAATCGACGGTACCCGCGAGATCATCATCGGCGACGGCGCCGCAATCGGTCACGGTGAAGGCGATATCGAGGACGATCCGGCGCCCAACCTCCCGCTCTGCATCGCTGACCCCGTGGGCGCCGAAGGCCTGCAGCCGACGAAGCTCCACCCGCACCGGCTCGGTCCCGCCGCTCATCCGTCGCTCCCGGCCGCAGCCGCCCGCGGCGCGCCGCGATCGAGGATCCGCTCCGCGACCCGGACGGCGTCGATGGTTTCCGCGACATCGTGGACGCGCAGCACGTGGGCACCGTTCGCCAACCCGAGCACGTTCGCCGCGATGCTGCCGCCGAGGCGATCGCCCACGTCGCGACCGGTGATCTCGCCGATGAAGTTCTTGCGGGAGGCGCCCACCACGACCGGCCTGCCCAGCTCAGCCAGCTCGTCGAGGCGTGCGATCAGCTCGAGGTTGTGCTCGACGGTCTTGCCGAAACCGATCCCGGGATCGAGCCAGATCCGCTTCTCGTCGATTCCGGCATCGATTGCGAGCTGCATCCGCGCGGCGAGGAAGTCGCGGACGTCGTCGACCACGTCGTCGTAGACGGGATCGTCCTGCATCGTCCTGGGCGTCCCCTTCATGTGCATCAGGATCAGACCGGGACCGGCCGATCCGGCCGACGCGCAGACGGCAGCCATATCCGGATCGGCGAGCGCGGTGACGTCGTTGACGATCGCCGCCCCGGCGGCAAGTGCGGCCTCGGCGACCGCGGCCTTCGAGGTGTCCACCGAGACCCTGGCACCATCGGCCACGAGCGTCTCGATCACGGGAAGCACCCGCGTCATCTCGTCCCCTTGGCTGACCTCCGCTGCACCCGGGCGGGTCGATTCACCACCGATGTCGAGCAGATCGGCGCCTGCCGCAACCAGACCGCGGCCGTGGGCGATCGCGGCATCGGCCTCGAGGAAAGCGCCGCCGTCGGAGAACGAGTCCGGAGTGACGTTGACGATGCCCATGACGAGTGACACATGGCGCATTATGGGCGCTCGGACAGCGCCGTGGACGCGGGGTTACGCGTCGCGGTCGTCGGCGCGCATCTCGGCGGCGCCGCCGGCGAAGCCCGGCCGAGGCGGCGGCGTCGTGATCGATCGAGGCGCCTCGCGCTCGGACTCCTTGCGGGAGTCGTCGGCGGATTCCTCGGCCGATGTGTCGGAGCCGCCCTCGTCGTCGGCCGACCCGAACACCTCCTCCTCGCTGGCACCGTCGAGCAGGGCTACGAACTCCTTGGCGTCGATCGTCTCGCGCTCGAGCAGGATCTTCGTCACCGACTCGAGCTCGTCGCGGCGCTCGTTGAGGATGTCCTTGGCGGTCTGGTGGGCCTCCTCGACGACCCGGCGGATCTCGTCGTCGATCTCGCGGGCGATCTCGTCGGAGTAGTCGGGCTCGGAGGAGAACTCGCGACCGAGGAACGGCTGACCGCGGTCGTGGCCGAAGACCCGCGGGCCGAGGCGTTCGGACATCCCGTAACGCATGACCATCTGCTTGGCGGTCTGAGTGACCTTCTCGAGGTCGTTGGAGGCGCCGGTGGTGATCTCATTGAAGACGATCTCCTCCGCCGCTCGTCCACCCAGCGTCATCGCCATCGTGTCCGAGAGCTCGGCCCTGGTCGTCAGGAACTTGTCCTCGGTCGGCAACGAGATCGTGTAGCCGAGCGCCTGGCCGCGGCTGATGATCGAAACCTTGTGGACCGGATCGCAGTTCGGGAGCAGGTGCCCGACGATCGCGTGGCCGAGCTCGTGGTAGGCCGTGATCAGCCGTTCCTTCTCACCCATCACCCGCGACTTCTTCTCGGGGCCGGCGATCACTCGCATGATCCCCTCTTCGAGCTCCACCATCGTGATCTCCCGGTGGCCCTTGCGGGCGGTGAGCAGGGCCGACTCGTTGATCAGGTTGGCCAGGTCCGCGCCCGTGAAACCAGGCGTCTGGCCGGCCAGCACATCGAGCTCGATCTCGCCGGCGAGAGGCTTGCCGCGGGTGTGGACCTCGAGGATCTTCTTGCGCCCCTTACGATCGGGCCGATCGACGACGATCTGGCGATCGAAACGGCCGGGCCGAAGCAGTGCCGGGTCGAGGATGTCGGGCCGGTTGGTGGCGGCGATCAGAATGATGTTGTCGGTCATCGTGAAGCCGTCCATCTCGACGAGCAGCTGGTTCAGGGTCTGCTCGCGCTCATCGTGACCGCCGCCCATGCCGGCGCCGCGATGACGGCCGACCGCGTCGATCTCGTCCATGAAGATGATGCAGGGTGAGTTCTGCTTGGCCTGCTCGAAGAGGTCGCGGACCCGGCTGGCGCCGACGCCGACGAACATCTCGACGAAGTCCGAGCCGGAGATCGAGAAGAACGGAACCCCGGCCTCGCCGGCGACCGCGCGGGCCAGCAGGGTCTTCCCGGTTCCCGGAGGGCCGTAGAGCAGAACTCCCTTCGGGATCCGCGCCCCCAGCGCCTGGAACTTCTTTGGGTTCTCGAGGAACTCCTTGATCTCGTGCAGCTCCTGGACCGCCTCATCGGCCCCGGCCACGTCCCGGAACGTGATCTTGGGGGCGTCGACGGACATCCGCTTGGCCTTGGACTTGCCGAAGTTCATGACCCGCGACCCGCCGCCCTGCATCTGGTTCATCAGGAAGATCCAGAAGGCGAAGATGAGGACGAAGGGAAGGACGTAGGTGAGCAGCGAGAGGATCGACGAGCCGCCGGTGCCCTCGACCGTGGTCGCGACGTCTTGACGCTCGAGGGTGTTGACCAGCTGTTCCTCGGTGTTGGGCGGATAGCCGGTCGAGTACTCGGTGTCGTCCTGCTCGGTGACGTTGAGCGTGTTGTCGTTGGTCTTGATCTCGACCGACTTGATCTGGTCGACCTCGGAATCGTCGTTGATCTGCGCGATGAAATCCGAATAGGTCGGATCGGTGTCCTGCTGAGGGGGCGAGATGATCCGCTGGGCGAAGAACGCCAGGACGATCACGATCAGGATCGGCACCAGCGCGCCGCTGCGCGAGATCCGCTTCATGAGAGCTGTCCTTCAGGTGCAATCCGCATGGGAAAAGGGTTCCTCCGGTCACACGACCGATGGTGAGCGTACCAGGGAGGAATCCCCGCTCAACCGCGCTCCTGCAGGGTGTTGCACGACCTGTCCCGATCCACCCGGCGCGTGATCGAGCAACCTGGAGGGCTGAGGGTCGCGCCGCTGCTTACTCGTCCCCCAGGGCGGCCAGGTAATCCAGGTTTCGATAGCGCTGCCCGTGATCAAGCCCGTAACCGATCGCGAACCGGTCGTCGATCTCGAACCCCACGTATCGGATCGGCGTGTCGACGCGGCGCCGCTCCGGCTTCGTCAGAAGCGCGCAGACCTCGATCGAAGCGGGGTCGCGGGCCTTCAGGTTGCGCAGTAGGTACTGGAGCGTCAACCCGGAGTCCACGATGTCCTCGACGATCAGCAGGTCGCGGCCGGCGATTGACGTATCGAGATCCTTCAGGATCCGCACGACACCGGAGGAATCCGTTGCCGATCCATAGCTGGAGACCGCCATCAGGTCGATCTCACAGGGGATCGTCAACGTGCGCATCAGATCGGCCATAAAGATCAGAGCACCCTTGAGCACGCCGACCATGACCAGGTCCCGATCCGCGTAATCGGAGCTGATCTCGTTACCGATTTCGGCTACGCGAGCGTGCAGCCGCTCGGATTCGATCAGAGTCTCACCGATACGACCGCGCCCGCTGCTGCCAGGTGGCTCGCCCATCGCCCGGCTCAGTCTATTGAGAAACCTGGAGTCCGCCTGCTGCCGCACGGGCGGTGATCACCGCGACCTCGGTGGAGGCCTCGAGCAGGCGGAACTCCTCGCTGACCGCCACCCCGGCCACCCACGCAACGCGGCCGTTGGCGGTCACGACGGGGATCCGCGAGCGCACCGACCGCGGTACCCCCCGGTCGGTGAACAGATCCTGAAGGCTCTTGCTGCCGTTCAGCCCAAGCGGCCGGATGCGGTCGCCCGACCGCCAGGCCCGGATCTCGACCTCGTCGCCGACCGAGGCCGCATCGAGCGTCGCCAACTCGGGCCCGGCGGCATCGACGGGCCCGCGACGAATCTCCGCCCGCAGCTCCCAGTCGCCGAAGCGAGCCGTCCCCGGAATCGGCATCCGGACGATCGACGGGAGTGGATCGGACCCGGTCCCGAAGCGAACCATCCCGCCTTCGCAGATCGCGCTCAGCCCGCCACCGAGTTCGATCTCCCCTCCCTCCGGCCGAACGGCGATCGTCGCGATCTGAGCCGCACGGGCCCGATTCACGGATACACGCTTGCCCGCCGCGCGGGCGGCGAGCTCTCGCAGCGCCAGCCGCCGCAGGCCCGGAGACATCCGCTGAAGCTCGTCGGCATCGATCGCGGTCGCAGTGCCCCCCGCACCCGCCGCGGCGAGCGCATCGTCGACGACGCCCGCGAGCAGCTCCGCCTCCTCGTGAAGCTCGGCGTGGGTGGCGGCGAGGTTGCGCTCGATCTCAGGACCGATCTCGGCAAGGATCGGCAGGACCTCGTTGCGAATCCGGTTGCGGGCGTAACGAGGCGAAGCGTTGCTCGGGTCGTCCACGAACGGGAGTCCCGCCTCCTGCGCAACCGCCCGAGTCTCCTCCCGGGAGATCGCGTGCAGCGGCCTGACCACGTGGCCGTTGCGCGGCGGAAGTCCGAGCAGCGGCCGGGTGCCGGGGGAGACGGCGAGGCGGTAGATGAAGGTCTCGGCAAGGTCGCTGCGCGTGTGCCCGGTCGCGACCCAGTCGCCGGCGAGGCGCCGGCGCAGGGCATCGGCGGCGGCGTATCGGGCGTCGCGGGCCCGCGCCTGCAGGTTGCCGGTGCCGATATCGGGGCGCTCGACGTGGAGATCAATCCGGAGCTTCGCGCAAAGCGCCCGAGCGGCGCGTTCATCGTCGCCTGAATCGTCACGCAGTCCGTAATTGAGATGCATCGCAGCGATCGCCTCGGGACCGCATAGGGCCACGACCGCCGCCGCAGCACACGCGGAGTCGGGTCCACCCGAAACCAGGACCACGCCATGGGAACGACGCTCGATCAAGCCCCCCGCCTCGACCACGTCAGCCAGGGCATCGATCGCCGGAGAGCTCTCCACGCGGCGAGAGTATTTGCCCGATCGGCTGGAATCGGCATCGCGGCGGCGATCCGGTCCTGGAGCCTCGCCGCTGCCGGTCATTGCCGGCTGGCACTGCGAGCGCAGGCCACGAAGAGCTCGGTCGGTTCCGGGAAGCCCTTCAGGGCGACCTCGCCGATCGGCTCGAGGTCCAGGTACGCGGAGTGGCCGATCGCCTCGACGACGGGCCGGGTGACGAGGACCTCCCCGGCGAGGGCCCGTGCGACGACGCGATGGGTCAGGTTGACATCCCCGCCGAAGTAGTCGCCATCGCGGTACACCGCGCCTCCGCTGTGGATACCAACGCGGGGCCGCGGCCGCTGATCGAACAGGGTCAGGAAGCCGACCGCCCATTCGGTGAGCATCCTGGGCTCGGAGGAGACGATCATCACCTCGTCGCCGATCGTCTTGACGATGGTGGCGTCGGCCGGGAGCGTCGCCTCGACGGTTTCGACGAAGCGCTCGACCAGATCGAGTGCCTCCTCGTCCCCCTCCTCCTCGGTGAAACGGGTGAAGCCGGTCAGGTCGACGAAGCAGAACGCCATCGAGACCCGGTCGGGGTTGGCTCGGGTGAGGGGCAGGTCCGCCTCCATGTGGCCGACGACGTCCTGTTCCATGTAGAAGCGCAGGTAGCGACCGTGGATGTACTCGAGCACCGGAGCGACCGTCGGGATCATCTCCGACGCCATCCGCTCCATGTCTTCCGCCATCTCGAGCGGCGGGACTCCCTCACGGATCATCGGCTCGTGGATGAAGAGGTGGAAGAGCCTGACCTCCGCCTCGGCGATCTTGCGACCCGCCTGCGCGTATACCCGCACGAGTTGAAGCAGGGCGATCAACGGGAAGCCGTTGTGCAGGGCGTTCGCCATCCGCTCCAACGCCTCGAGATCCTGATCGGTGATCCGGTCCGCCAGCGCCATCGGAGTGCCGAGCAGGGCCATGATCCGCTCGATCAGATCCTCTTCCAGGCCAACGGCTGCCGCCGCTTCAGCTCGCGAATGGCTGCTGGTCGGCGTCGGCAACAGCTCCTCGACGGGGCCGAAGGCCAGCCGCCCGTCCCGGACGGCGCTGCGGATGTCCCGCAGGCTGTGGCCGCGGCCACGCATCCGCGCGATGATCCGGGCCTGGGCTGCCGCTGCGGCCGTCCAGCGCCCCCCCTTGACGGGCAGGACCCGCTGGGAGGCCCACCGCTTCAGCGTCGTCCCGGGAACTCCCGAGCGTCGCGATGCCTCACTGAGCGAGATCGTCGCGTCGTTGTCCGTCATCGGCTCAGACGAACGCCGATCCGCGCTTGACCAGGTTCTCGTAGAGCTTCTGTTGGATCGTCTCCCGCACCTGCTCGGAGATCTCGAAGACGAGCTGGCGGTCCTCCGCTGCTTCCGGGCCGAAGCCCGAGACGTCGATCGGTTCGCAGAATTCGATCCGCCATTTCGACGGCAGGGGGATCAGACCAAGCGGCCCGAGCCATGGGAAGGTCGGCGTGATCGGCGCATATGGAGCCCCGATCGCCCGCGCGAGCATCGAGCTGTCGGCGATCTTCGGGTAGATCTCCTCGGAACCGACCACGGCGATCGGAACGATCGGGGACCCGGTCCGAAGAGCAACTTCGACGAACCCCCCGCGACCGAAGCGCTGCAGGCGATAACGCTCAGCAAACGGCTTGCCGGTGCCCTTCACGCCCTCGGGGAAGACCATCATCAGCCCATCACCCTCGAGGATCCTCGTGGCGTTGAACGGGCTCGCCGGAACGCCGCCAACCTTGCGCATGAAGGCCGAGAGGAACGGCAGCGAGAAGGCCCAGTCGAGGACCATGAACCGCGGCCATCGTGGTAGCGGATGCTCCTTCATGATCGCGCCGGTGATCATCGAAGCGTCGAAGGGGAAGATCGCGCCGGCGTGATTGGAGACGAGCATCGCGCGCCCGTGGGCGGGGACATTCGCGACTCCCGTCGCGTCGACTCGCCACCACTGGTCGTAGAGGAGCTCGAAGAACGGATAGGCCGCCTCGGCGAACTCCTCGTCGAAACCCCACTCGTCCTCGTGATAGTCCCCCCGCATCCGCCGGGCCATCCGGTCGATCGAATCACGCAGGGACTTCGGCAGATCGGCGGATGCCGCCTCCGCCGCGGCGAGCGGGTCGAGGCCCCCGTCGACGGCGGTCCTGACCCCGCGGAGGAAGCGAACCCCGATCTCGGGGATGGATGCCGAAGCCGATTGGGTCGCGGTTGTCATCGAGCGGACCCCGCCAGTCGGTCCAGAACCGATCCGATTCCCGGTCTCGGGATCAGGCGCATGCCGCGATCCGCCGCGGCAAAATCACGGACGGCCGAAACGGCGTCGTAGGTGGGCTCGTAGCCGAGCTCGACCCGCAGCCTCGTGTTGTCGACGCCCCGGCCGTATCGCAGCAGCCTCACCGCGTCTCCGTAGAGGCTGCCGGCGCCGAGCCGCTCACCGAGACGCGACATCGCGGGGCCGAAGAGCTGGTGGGGGATCGGCATCTGAGGGCGATTGATCAGCCGCAGCGCCCGCGAGAGTGAGATCGAGCCGCTCGGCGCGACGTTGACGGCGCCGCGAACCGGGTCCAACGTCGCCGCATACAGCGCGCCGGTGGCATCGTCGGCATGGACGAGCTGCAGCCGCGGATCGAATCCGAGTTGCGTCGGGACGACCGGCAACGACAGGTAGTTCGACAGGGGCGCGTCGAGGCCGGGGCCGATCTCCGGTTGGTAGCGGAGCATGCAGCAGGTCAGGTGGCCGTGCCGGCGGGCGAAGTTCTCGAAGTAGCTCTCGAGCTCACCGATGTCCCGCTGAAAGCGCGTTCGAAGCGGAAAATCGCTCGCCATCGACTCCGTGAAGAAAGACGGGCCGGTCGGCTCGCAGCCGTAGATGGCCGCCGAACCACGCAGGACGACGCGCTCGAGCGTCGGCATGCGTTCACAGGCCGCCAGCAGTTGCAGGGTTCCAATCACGTTGATGTCGTGCAACGCTCGGGAGGGCTTGCCGGGTTCGGGATACCAGAGGATCCCCGTGTGCACGAGGGTGTCGGCCCCGGTCGAGGGAAGCAGGCGGGTGAGCAGCGGGCTGCGGACATCGGCCTCGATGAACTCCGTGCGCTCGAGCTCGACCAACGGCGGCGTGGTGTCGATGCCGATCACCTGATCCACCCGCTCGTCGCGCTCCAGGCGAAGCGCCAGCTCGGTTCCCCAATGGGTTCCGATCCCGGCGATCAGTATGCGGCGACCCGTCGACACCTACGCCCCGGAATCCCGCTGATCATCACGATCGGCGGTGCTTCTATCAACCTCCACTTGAGGGTTAGGCTCTGCATCCATGCGCCCCTCGACGTGCGCCTCCACCGCCCGGAGGCGGGTCTCGACGTCGGTAAGCCGCGCCGCCATCCGCTGGAGATCCTCTCCATCGGCTGCGCGCAGATCTCCGATCGCCTCGGCGAGCCGGGTCGTCGCCTCCTCGCCGCGGCGGGCGACCCGTTCCCGGGCGCCCTGGCCCCGGCGAACCACGTCGTCAAGCAGCTCCTGAGCGCGATCCCGAGTTTCCGTGGCCGACCCCGCGGTCGCCGCCAGAGTTCGCTCGACCGCGCTTCGAAGTGCATCGCCGACGGCCTCGGCCCCGGACTGACCGGCTGCTTCGGGCCCCGTCGGCCCGTCTGAGTGTGCTTGGCTCATCCTCCAAGCTTAGAGCGACCGGGCGCCCAGTTCCGGTCCAGGCGGGCTGGCTATCGTGCGATCTCCCCGCGATGCCGTTCTATCTCAGACCCAGCGCCCCCACCGCAGTCGACGCCGTGATCTGCGGCGACCCGGCACGAGCCCTGGCGATCGCCCAGCACGTGATGGTTCAACCGCGCATGAGCAACCACAATCGGGGCCTCTGGGGCTACTACGGCGAGACGCCCGCAGGCATCCCCCTGACCGTCCAGGCCACGGGCATCGGCGGACCGAGCGCTGTCGCCGTGCTCGCCGAGGCGATCGGCCTCGGGGTCCGGCGGGTGATCCGAATCGGTACCTGTGCGGGAGCCGGCGGTGCGGCGGCGCTTGGATCGGCGGTGGTGCTCGAAGCGGCGATCGCGGCGGACGGCACCAGTGGGGCCCTCGGGGTTACCGACGGCGAGGTGCTGCAAACCGACCCGGCGATGACCGCGTCGCTGGCCGCCGCGGTCGGGGTGTCGCCGACGACGTTGACGAGCTCCGACCTGATCGACGCCGCCGGTCCGGCGGGCCTGCGAGATCTGCAGACCGCCGCGGTGCTGTCGCTCTGCCGCCTCGAGACCGTCGCCGCTGCCGCCGCGCTCGTCGTTCGCAGCGTCGATGGTCGTCGATTGCACGACGACCCCCTGGACGCCGCGCTGCTGAGACTGTCCGACGCCGCCGTGGCGACTCTCAGCGAAGTATCAACCTCTGGTCGAGGTTGAGTCAGGCCTCATCGCTCGCGACGCAAGCGATCCAATTCATCTTCGAGGGCCTCGACCCGGTCCGAAAGAGCTCGGACCCTGCGGCTGAGGCGCTCGAGATCCCCGGCGCTCGGTACGTCGATCGCGTGCAGCGCGGCCCGTTGCGCTCCGGCCGCCCGCTCGCCGGCGCCGAGAGCCTTGCCGAGGGCCTGGCTGAACAGCGGGTTTTCGAGCAGGCTCTGGGCGAGATCGCCGATCGCTTCCTCACCGCGGGAGCGGATTCCGCCGCCGTCCTCGCTCATCGGTGCCAATCGCGTGACTCGAACATGCTGAGAAAAGTACCCGAATTGCAACGGCGCAGCCGGGAAGTCGTGTACTTTCAAGCTCCGGCAGGTTGCTGCCGATCGCTCTTGGAGATGGAGAACAGAGAATTCGCGAGCGCCCCGAAAGGGCGCCCAGTTGCCGGTCGGCGTTGTCCGTTGCATTCCGCTGGTCAGACGGATAGGTTTCGGACTGCTCTTGGAGCGGTCGGCGATCAGCGGGCAGGGCTGAGCGAGTCTGAAGACAAGGGTGCATGGGAATGAGGAACCGACTAGTCATATCGCTGGCACTTGGTGTGCTCGTGGCCGTGCTCGCGGCCGGGGCTGTCGGTGCCCAGGGGCTGAGCGGTGACGGCGTCACGGTCGACGTACCCGGCGGCGGCGCCGATCCGAGCCAGGTCCTTCCCCTGTGCTCGAACCTCCGCGACGACGACGGCGACGGTCTGATCGACCTTGGCGACCAGGGTTGCGACAACCCTCTAGATGCGGATGAGACTGACCCTGCGGTCGCACCTCCGACCACTCCGACCACTCCGACCACTCCGACCGACCCGACGACCCCCATCGATCCGACCGACGACGACGCCACGACCTCGAACGGCGACGATCCGGACGCCCCCGCGACGGGCAAGGACGACCCCAAGGATCTGCCGGGCACCAAGGATCCCTTCGGCGGCAAGGACGACGACGGGGACTCGAAGACCTTCACGATCGAGGACGAGGAGACAGACGACGAGACCGGCAGCGTGTCGATCCCCACCCCTGAGATTCGCCGGCCCGACGGCACTCCGACCCTCGACAATCCGACGATCACGATCGGCAGCAGCGGCGCCGCTCCGATCGGCGTACCCAACTTCGTCATCGACCAGTTCTCGATCCCGCCCTTCCTGCTCCCGATCTACCAGGCCTGCGGAACCCAATACGGGATCCCGTGGGAGGTCCTGGCCTCGATCAACCGGATCGAGACCGCCTTCGGCACCAACCTCAACGTCTCGACCGCGGGAGCGCAGGGCTGGATGCAGTTCATGCCGGCGACGTGGGAGATGTACGGAGTCGACGCCAACAACGACGGCCGCAAGGATCCGTACAACCCGGTCGACGCAATCTGTGCTGCGGCGCGCTACCTGAAGGCGGCCGGCGGTGAAGAGGACCTCTACCAGGCGATCTTCGCCTACAACCACGCCGACTGGTACGTCGACGAGGTCCTGCTGTACGCCAAGCAATACGGCGATCTGCCGAGCGGCCTGGTCGACTCGCTGACCGGACTCACCGAAGGTGCCCACTTCCCCGTCGCGGCCAAGTCCCGCTACGCCGACGACATCTCCGAGCGCGCCGCCCTCCGGCGCTCCACCTCGGGTCAGGGATCAGGCAACGTCGCCGACGTGATCAGCGACTCCCCCACCCGCCGCGGAATCGACGTTTACTCCGAGGACGGCGCCCCGGTCGTCGCGGTCAACGACGGTGTGATCACGAAGCTCGGGGAGAACAAGGAGCTCGGTAAGTTCATCGTTCTTCGCGACGCCTACGGCAACGAGTACACCTACGCCGGCCTCGGTGAAGTCGCCAAGGCGATCCCGGTTCCGGAGGAACGCAAGCTCACCTCGGAGGACTTCGATCTGATCACTCCGGGCGAGGGTGACGAGAAGCCGAAGGTGTCGGCCAGCAAGACGACCCGCTCCACGACCCTCCACAACGAGGCCGAATCGGGCGGTGCCAAGACCGACGAGTCCGCCAAGGGAGAGGCGGGATCCGGTGAGGCGACCACTGCGGAGGACGACTCCGGCCCGACCAACACCGAGGACAGCCGCCAGCGGCTCTTCGCCCTCCCGAACCGCTCCGGCAACGCCGGCAATGACGGGCTCGGCGGCGAGGTCGACGATCTCCTCGGCAAGGGGATGCCGGGCTACGAAACCTTCAAGTCCTACTTCTCGGGCGTGCTCCGTTTCGACGACAAGACGATGGACTCCGCTCCGCTCCGCAAGGGCTCCAAGGTCGTCGGTGGGACGATCATCGGCGAGGTCGGTCAGACCGACCCTGAAATCGCGACCCACCTCCACTTCGAGATCACTCCGGCCGGCCGCGGCTCCCACACGATCGACCCCAAGCCGATCCTCGACGGCTGGAAGCTGCTCGAGGCCACCGCGATCTACCGTGCCGCCGGCAAGAACCCGTTCGAGGACCAGGCCACGGTCGGCCAGGTCCTGCTGGCCTCGAAGTCGCAGTTGCAGCGGCAGGTGCTCGCCGATCCCGGGATCGAGACCTACTCCTGCGGCCGCGAGGACATCGCCACCGGTCAGATCGACCGGCGGGTGCTGGCGATGCTCTCCTACCTCTCGGCGCGCGGGTACGAGCTGACGATCACCTCGCTCAAGTGCGGCCACAGCGTCATGACCACCTCGGGCAACATCAGTGCCCACTCCACCGGTGACGCAGTCGACATCGCCGCGGTCAACGGGATCCCGATCTACGGCAATCAGGGCCGCGGCTCGATCACCGAGGCCGTGATCAACGACCTGCTCAAGCTGCAGGGCCCGATGGTTCCCGCCCAGATCATCTCCCTGATGGAGCTCGGCGGACCCACGTTTGCGATGGGCGACCACGACGACCACATTCACGTCGGGTACTCACCCGACGGGTCCGACAGCGAGGGGCAGCCGATCAGCGGCCTGCTCAAGCCCGAGCAATGGGACAAGCTGCTCGACCGGATCTCCGAGCTCGACCAGCCGACGGTCCCGGTCAAGCCCTCGAAGGCCTCGCTTCCCGCCGAGAAGGGCGACCGGGCGAGCAACGCCCACATCGGCGAGTAACGACCGAGTCGCCCCCCTGGCAACTCCACCCCTACTCCCGTTCGCCCAACTAGATCTGCCCGGCAGGCTGGGCCCTGGTGATGGTCGCTACCTGTTGCGACCCGAGGGCGACTCGGAGGCCGAGCCCGACGTCCTCGTCGTGACCACGCTGGGCGCTCCTCGCGCGAGCTCGAAGATGCGCCGAGGCAAGGTGCAGGCGCTGGAGGGCGACCCGGCCCCCACCCCACTCCCACTCACCCGCGCGACCCTCGTACGCCCGCGGCCGTTCACAGACGAGGCCTCGGCGGATGCGTGGCTGCAAGGGGTCTGCTCCGACGACGAGATCTGGGGTCGCCTTGCCCGGGAAGCCGCCAACCAGGTCAATCGACTCATTCATGCCCACAGGACGGCGGCTGGAGACCCCTACATCGCCGATGTCGATCCGGGCCGCGCCGTGGCGGTGCGCTTCGGGTTCGGAACCGGCGACGAGGTCGCGGACGGCCGCTGGCGCCGTGCCAACGAGCTGCCCGGCCGGGAGGCGCGGAAGCTCGTGCGCCGCGACTACGAGGCGCTCAGACCGCAGGAGCGCATCGCCGCGGTGCTGGGCGGTCGGGAGAGCGTCGGCGACCACGAGGAGTTGATTGTGCGCGCCCGGGGCGATCTCGATGCCGGCAGGGTCGGGACCGCCGCGTTGGGACTCCATGCCGGCCTCGAAGCGCTGAAGGCCCGGGGATCGCAGTCGGATGACCTTGCCGAAGCTTCCCGATCGGCTGCCGAGGCGCGACGGGCAACGCTCGCCGGAGAGGACCCGGATCCCGCGGCGATTGCCGCCGCCCTGCGTTCAGTCGAGGCCGCGATGCGGCGGCGCGCCCTCGACTGACCCGCTGCGGCGATTCGGAGTCAGGCTCCGAGGGCGGCCAGGACCGCTGGTAGCTCGACCGCGACGTCACCGTCGAGCTTCAGGACCGCATCGCCGTCGTAGGGCGTGGGGCCGATCGTCACCAGGGCGACGGCGCCACCGCGGGCCAGCGTCAGCTCGGGCAACCCGGCGACCGGGTAGACCTCGAGTGAGGAGCCGACGCAGATCATCAAGTCGGCGGCCTGAGCGAGCGAGCGAGCGCGGTCGATGGCCACAACGGGGAGCATCTCGCCGAAGAGGATCACGTCGGGCTTGACGTGACCGGAGCAGGCGGAGCAGATCGCGACGCCATCTGCGTCGAATAGATCGTCGACGTGCTCGAGGTCAAAGGTGGCGCCGCAGCCCAGACAGCTCGACGTGGCGATCGATCCGTGAACCTCGACCAAGTCGCGGGTCCCGGCGGCGCGGTGAAGGCGGTCGATGTTCTGGGTGATGACGGCGTCGAGGAGCCCTCTTTCCTCGAGCGTCGCCAGCGCGTCGTGGGCGGCGTTCGGAACCTTATCCCCCAGCATGCTGAACCGAGGGCGATAGAAGTCCCAGAAGCGCTTCGGGTCGTGTTTGAACGCCTCGATCGACGCGACCTCCGACGGATCCACGTCCTCCCAGATGCCCTCACCCGGGGTCCGGAAGTCGGGGATCCCGGATGGAACCGAGATCCCCGCTCCGGTCAGCGCGACGGTGCTCGTCGAGCGCTCGATCAGCTCGGCGAGCTGTTCGACTCCGGCGGAGATGCCGGCGGCGCTCGACCCCTCGGCGCTCAGCTACTCGCCCTTCCAGTGCGGGGTCCGCTTGCCGAGGAAGGCGCCGATGCCCTCCTTGGCGTCCTCGCTGAAGAACGCGGCGGCGAACCCGACCTTCTCGGCCTCGATCCCCTCGTCGAGGTCCCCCTGGTGGGAGACCTTCTTGATCTGGGAGACGGCGATCGGCGCCTGCCCCGCCAGCTTCCGAGCGAATGAGACGGCGGTGTCGAACATCTCGTGATCCGGAGTCAGGTAGTTGACGAGGCCGATGTCGTAGGCCTCCTCCGCCGTGATCGCATCGCCGATCAGGTTCATCTCGAGGGCCTTCTGCGGCCCGACAAGACGCGGCAACCGTTGCGTGCCGCCGAAGCCGGGGATGATTCCGAGCTTCACCTCCGGCTGCCCGAACACCGCCGACTCCGCCGCGATCCTCATGTCGCAGGCCATCGCCAGCTCACAGCCGCCGCCGAAGGCGAGGGAGTTGACCGCCGCGATCGTCGCGATCCCCTCGGTGCCGAACTCGCGCAGCAGCGCGTGACCGTCCTCGATCAGGGCCTTGCCGCCGGCCTCGTCCATCTTCGTGAATGCCTTGATGTCGGCGCCGGCGGAGTAGACGAGTGGGATCGACGAGGCGATCACCAATGCCTTGACCTCACCGTCGGCCTTGAGCTTCTCCCAGACCGATCGCAGGTCGACGATGACCTGCGGGCTGATCGAGTTCATCGGCATGTTTGCCAGCCAGGCGATCGCGAAACCGCCCTCGCGGGTCTCGAGCTTGATCGTCTCGGTCTGATCTCCCTCGTCCGGTCGCGGATAAGCGTAGAAGCCCTGACCGGCCGCGTAGCCGGTGCGTCCCTGGGCGACCAGCCGCTTGAGGGTGACGGGCACCGAGAAGCGGTCCGGGTGCTTCTCCGTGAGGTTCTCGAGCCTCTCGAGGGTGACGTCGAGCCCGTCGATATCAGCCTTCCAGAAGGGCGGGAAGAGGCCGCGGCGCGGGTCGAGCCCAGCCCCCGCCATCATCCCGAGGTCGATCTCGCGAACGGTGCAGACACCCTCCTCGAGGATCAGGCAGGCCTCCACCAGGGCCTTCAGCGAGAACATCTCCACCAGGGCCTCGATGTCAGGGTCTGCGTCGCCGGGGAGGTTGGGCTGGCCGTCCTTGTAGGCGCCCTCTCCACCGGTCTTTACGCCCAGCTTGCCCTCCGAGACGAGCTTCAGCATGCCCGGATGGACGTAGAAGCGGTCACCGTAGGACTCCTGAAGGTGTTCGGCGACGTGCAGGACGGTGTCGAGGCCGAGGAAGTCGGTGAGGATGAACGGACCCATCGGCGCCGCATTGGCACCGGCGATGCCCTCGTCGATCTTCTTGATCGAGAGGCCGCCCTGCTCCTGCTCGCGCCAGACCTCGGCGACCGAGGCGTTCAGGATGCGGTTGACCACGAAGCCGGGGACCTCGTCGCAGACGATCGGCTGCTTCTTGATCGCCTGGGCGAAGTTGAACGCGGTCGAGATCGTCTCGTCGGAGGTGTCTTCGCCCCTGACGATCTCGAGCAGCGGCATGATCGAGGCCGGGTAGAAGAAGTGGAAACCCACGACCTTGTCGGGTCGGAGGGTCGCCTCGCCCATCTCTGTGATCGAAAGCGATGAGGTGTTGCTGCTGATCACAGCGTGGCCGGGAGTGACCGAGTCGAGCTCGGCGAACACGGCCTGCTTGATCTCCATCCGCTCCGGAGCGGCTTCGATCACGAAGTCGACGTCGCCGAAGGACGAGTAATCGGTGGTCCCCTCGATCCTGCCCATGACCTCGGCGAGGCGGGCGTCGGCCTGCTCCTGGGTCAGCTTCTCCTTGGAGACGAGCTTGTCGAGCTGCCCCTTGGTTACGTCACGGGCCTTCTCGAGGCCGTGGTCGACGAACTTCTGATCGATGTCCTTGAGAACGACGTCGATGTCGGCGACGGCGATCGCCTGGGCGATCTCGCCCCCCATCGTGCCGGCGCCGACGACTGCAGCCTTGAAGACGAACATTCCGCTCCTATCGTGGATTCGTGTGTGGGTATCTGCTTGAGGTGCACGGCGCGCGGCGTAGCTGCCGTCGCGCGGCCCGGAGAACTCCTCCGGGGCCTCGGAAGGCTACCCGGACGCGAAATCAGCCGCCGTGCCCGATCTCGACGCGGAGATCGCTGAGCGACCGCTCCAGGGAACGGCGCATCTGAGAGCGGATGAAGAGGAAATCGGTAATCGCCCTGAGCGGGCCGCCGTTGGTGACGGCGTAGGTGAGTCGCTGCGTCACCTTCGTCATTCGCCCGTCACCGGACGGCAGCATCTCGAAGGTCGTCTCGAGCGACCCCGTGGACTCCGGATCCTCGTAGTCCACGCTGTGCAGCGATCGGGGCTCATGGGCGGTCACGGTCTCACGGACCTGACCCCGGCCGGCCGGGGTCGATATCCAGACCAGTTCCCCTCCGGCCTCCGGATACCCGGACTGGGAGACCTCCGCGGCGAAGCCGTCGACCCAGGACGCCCAGCGATACCGATCGAAGTAGAAGTCCCAGACCTCCGCCAATGCAGCGGGGATCTCGACCGCCGCCTCAACCCTGGCCATAGATCTCCCGCTGGATCAGGGCCACGGTCCTGATCATCGAATCGAGGAACGGAGAAAGCTCTGCCTGCAGCCGCTCGTACTCGGCCCGGCCGGCCTCGGTGATCGAGTAGAAGCGTCGGGTCCGTCGATCCGGATGCTCCCACTTGCCCTCGATCATCCGTTTCGACTCGAGCTCGCGGAGCAACGGATACATCGTGTTCGGGTTGACCGTGATCACACCCTGGGTGATCTCCTCGATCTCCTCGATCAGGCGATTGCCGTAGGCCGGCTCCCGCCCAACGAGGTGCAGCACGAGCAGCGGAAAGACGTCGCGGCGGCGCAGCTCACCGCCGAAGACGTCGGAGGCGCGGCCACGGCCGCCCTTTCGGCTTCGCTCGGTGGCTCGTGTCGTCTCGGCGACGGCCTCCGCCATGGGCTTCGAACCCCTGTCAGCCATGAGGCTGACTATAAGACCGCGATCCGGCGTCCAGCCTGCTCATGCAGGACTCAAGGTCATACCCGACCGTCCCGATAGTGCATTGAGTAGGGGTCGGAGGATCGCCTGAAGGCGCGCTTCACGGAGGAAACGTGGCCAGGGTCATGACGGCCTCGGGTAAAGCGATGCGGCATGACGTCGATCGGCTTTCCAGTCGCATCCGCCGGCCCCTACCTAGATAACTGCGCTACTCGCAGGGCTCCGCCCTGCTCGATACGCGCCGGGCCTCCGGGCAAAGCCCGGTGGCCCTCCCGGTGATGTCGACTGCGCTACTCGCAGGGCTCCGCCCTGCTCGATACGCGCCGGGCCTCCGGGCGAAGCCCGGTGGCCCTCCCGGTAGGCCCTCTCTTCGAATGGGCTGCCCATAATCGATTCCCGGCAGGCGCCGAGCGGTTGAGGTCCCGCCGACACTCAGCGCGAGCGAAGCGAGTGCGGAGGCGGGGCCTCTGCCGCTCGGCGGCCCTCGTGGAGCGCCGCGAGTAGGCACCCCTTACGCGGGGACGACCTCTTCGACGCTCTTGGCGTGCGACATGGCTTCGGGGAGCGGCTCGTTCACGTTGCGGCCCATCAGGACCTCCTTCGCGATCACGAGGCGCTGAATCTGGGAGGTACCTTCGTAGAGCTGCATGATCTTGGCGTCACGCATCAGCTTCTCGACCGGGTAGTCCTTGATGAACCCGTAACCGCCGTAGACCTGAACGGCGTCGGTGGCGACCTCCATGCAGGAGTCCGCTGAGAACCGCTTGGCGTGCGACGCGGCCAGCGTGTTGCGCAGGCCGTGGTCGAGCAGCGATGCCGACTGCCAGGTGAGCAGACGACCCGCCTCAACCTTGGTCGCCATGTCGGCGATCATGAACGCGACCGCCTGGTGCATCGCGATCGGCACGCCGAACTGGACGCGCTCCTTCGAGTACTCGCAGGCGAACTCGAACGCCGCACGAGCGATGCCGACGGCCATCGCGGCAACGCCGGGACGGGTCCGGTCGAGGGTCATCATCGCGAGCTTGAACCCCTTGTTCTCCTCGCCCAGCATGTTGCCGACCGGGATCTCGGTCTCGTTGAACGTGACCGTCGCGGTGTTGGAGGCGCGCTGTCCGAGCTTGTCCTCCTTCTTGTCGATCACGACCGTGTCGTCGCGGGGGACGACGAAGGCGGAGATCCCACGGTGGCCCGCTTCCTTGTCAGTCTTCGCGTAGACCGTGTACCAATCGGCGTACTGGCCGTTGGTGATGAAGCACTTCGAGCCGTTGATGACCCACTTGTCGCCCTGCTTGGTGGCGGTTGTCTTCATCCCGGAGACGTCCGAGCCGGCATCCGGCTCCGTCAGGCAGAAGCTCGCGAGCTTCGGCGACTCCGACAGCATCCCGAGGTACTCCTTCTTGACCTCTTCGCTGCCGCCGAGTGCAACGGGGGCCGAGGCCAGGCCGTTGGCCGCGAGCGAGGTGCCGATCCCCGAGCAACCCCAACCGAGTTCCTCCTCGATCAGACATCCCGAGAGATAGTCGAGGCCCGGACCGCCGTACTGCTCGGGGGTGTGGGTGTTCATCAAGCCGACCTCCCAGGCCTTCTCGATGATCTCCTGCGGCCAGGTGCCTTCCTTGTCGTACTCCCAGGCAACCTTGCGCATCTCCTTCTCAGCGAAGTTGTGCGCCATTTCCCGCAGATCCTTCTGCTCGTCAGTCAGAGTGAAGTCAACCACCGTGGATCGCTCCTTGTAAGTCGTTTGTAAGGGCTCTTTCAGATCTCATGCGGAAGGAGACGCACACGCCGGATGGCTCTGACGCTCATTTATGGCCCGCATCCGAAAACCGATTGACTAGTCAGTCAACCACGAAGAGAATAGCCGCTGGCGGCTCTCCACGCAACTCCAGGACACCGCCCATCGAGCCCCGGCCTGAGAGGATGGAGCGTCATGACAACCGTCAGCGAAGCGGCGGCGCTCGTGCGCCCCGACGACACTCTCGGCCTCCCGCTCGGGCCCGGTCAACCGCCGAGCTTCCTCGCGGCACTCGGCGAACGAGACGACTGGACGAACCTCCGGGTCTACGGGGCGCTGCTCGCGATCGGCACCGAGCTGTTCAACCGCGAGGGCGTGCACATGCTCTCCGGGTTCTTCGGACCGTTCGAGCGGTCGTTGCGCGACGCAGGCGCGAACATCAGCTTCGCTCCAGCCGACTTTCGCCGGTTCGCACCGCTCTACGAGCGCGAATGCCCGCGGGTCATGTGCACGGTCGCCTCCGCCCCCGACGCTGACGGCTACTGCTCACTCTCTCTCCACGCCGGCGGATCGATTGCGGAACTGACCCGCGCCGGCGACGATCCGGGGCGCCTCTTGGTGGTCGAGGCATCCAGCGCCTACCCGAGGACGTTCGGCCTTCCGCCCGAGTTCCCGCATCGGCTCCACATCGACCAGATCGACGTGCTGATCGAAACCGACACCTCCCCGCTGGAGCTGCCGACGACCGAGCCAACCGAGGTCGACCGTGAGATCGCCCGCCATGCGGCTCAGTTCATCGGCTCAGGGGCGACGGTCCAGACCGGGATCGGTGCCATTCCCACCGCGGTCGCGACGATCCTTGCCTCCGGCGACGTCAATGACCTCGGCATTCACTCCGAGATGTTCACCGACGGCCTGATGCAGCTGCACCAGGCGGGCTCGGTCTCCAACCGGAAGGGCGTCTACGACGGCGTTTCCGTCTCGACGTTCGCATTCGGCTCCAGAGCGCTCTACGAGTGGCTGGCCGACAACGAGAAGGTGGCCTTCCTGCCGGTCGACGTCGTCAACTCACCCGAGGTGATTCGCCGCAACCGGTGCATGGTCTCGATCAACGCCGCGCTCGCCGTGGATGTTCACGGTCAGGTCGTCGCCGACACGATCGGGGGCCGCCAGTACTCAGGGATCGGTGGCCATGAGGACTTCCTGGCCGGCTCGGGGCTCGACCTCGAGGACCGCTCTCTGATCTGTCTACCTTCGACCATCGAAGTCGACGGCGAGACCCGGTCGCGGATCGTTCCCGCCTTCGATCGCGGTGCCGTGATCACCACCCCCCGCCACCAGGTGGACGTCATCGTCACCGAACACGGCGCCGCCGAGCTGGAGGGCAGGACCGTCCACCAGCGCGGCATGGAGCTGGCGCGAATCGCACATCCCGACTTCCGCGAGGAAATCGTCGAGGCGGCGGAACGGGCCTCGCACGGGAACTCACCGATCGGCTGAGCGCTCGCGGGGATCGTCAGCCGGCGGCCAATCCCGCCGCCCGCCGGCCGCTACGGATCGCGCCCTCCATCAGGGCGCTCATCTCACCACCGAGATGCTCGCCGGCGAATGCGATCGGCCCGTGGCGTCGCGCCAAGAGTCGATCCGCCTCGTCGGGGATCGCGACCGAGTACGCGGCGCCGACCCATGGGTCGTCGTCCCAGGTCGAGAGCAGAGCGCCCTCGGGCTCGAGATCGAGATCGTCCCGGAGCTCGATCAGCTTCTCGACCCAGCCCTGGGAGCCCTCCCCGGCCCCGAGGCCCCGGAGCGCCTGGGGTGAGCCGGCGAAGGCGCTGATCACGGGCTGGACGCCTGGGCCGTCGCCCGTCGCCGTCCACGCCCAGTAGCGATCCGGTACGGCGAGGGTGGCGCTTGGCGGGGCGTCCACGAACCCCTGACGGAACGGGATGAAGAGCTTCGCGGCATGGCCGTACGTCACGGCGGCCAGCGCGGCGGCGACCGGCCCGTGCAGGGGCGGGTCGAACTCGATCTTCCGAATCACCGACGCCGGGACGGCAACGATGCAGAAGTCGACGGCGACCTCGTCGTCATCGGTCCGGACGGCGACGCCGTCGCCCGCGCTGATCGCGCGGACCGGACTTCGCAGCTTGATCGCGTCGGACCCGATCGCCGACGCCATCGCCTCGGGCAGGCGTTGGTTGCCACCGGCGATCCCCGGTGATGGCAGATCGCTGACCCGTGCGAGCAACCCGAGCTCCGCCGCCGGCACCTCATCGGCCGAGGCCGCCGCGGAGACCTCCGCCCGCGCCAGGACCGCCTGCCTCGCTCCGTCGTCGATCTCGAGCCGATCGAGCAGGCTGCGCACCGTTTCCCCCGGTCGCCCGCACCCGAATCCAGGGCTGCCCCAATCGCTTCGACGGCGGCCTCGAGCGCCCCGTCCGGCACCTCCACCCCGCGAGCCTCTCGCCGCCCGTAGCGCATGCCCTTGTCCCAGATCCCCAGGCCGAGGCGCTCGGCGAGCCCGATCGTGTCGGTGCAGCCGGGGAGGATGAACTCCGCCCCCATCTCGACCACGGCGCCGTTGTCCAGGGTCCGGGAGTGAACCCGGCCGCCGACCCGGTCGCGAGCCTCGAACACGATCGGTTCGATCCCCGCCGACGTGAGTGCGTCCGCGGCGGAGAGACCGGCCAGCCCGGCCCCGACGATCGCTACCCGCATCCCAGGCCTCCGACTACCTCAGTACCAAGCAGTTCTCGGGGTGCCATCCGACACTCACCTCCATGCCCTCTTCCCAGCGATCGTCGGCGCTGGCGCGATAGGTGGCCTGTTCGAGGGCGACGAGGTGGGCTCCGGCGCCGAGGTCGACGGTGAGCTGTGTGTTGACCCCGTGGTAGATCCGCGAGATCACCTTGCCGCTCATCTTGACCATGTCGTCCTCGACCTCCTCGTCGACGGCGATCTTCTCGGGTCGGACCGACAGCTGGACGGTGTCGCCGAGGTCGCAATCGCCCGGGACCGGTGCGGGGATCTTCATCCCCGATCCGACCTTGACCATTCCCGGTCCGTCGACCACCCCCTCGAGCATGTTCGAGATGCCGATGAAGCCGGCGACGAACTCCTCGTTGGGATGCTCGTAGACCTCCTCGGGGGCGCCGCATTGCGCGATCCGCCCGTCGCTCATTACCGCGATGCGATCCGACATCGAGAGCGCCTCCTCCTGGTCGTGGGTGACGTAGACGAAGGTGATGCCCACCTCCCGTTGGATCTGCTTGAGCTCGACCTGCATCTGGCGGCGCAGCTTCAGATCGAGCGCCCCGAGCGGCTCGTCGAGAAGCAGCACGGCGGGCCGGTTGACGAGCGCCCGGGCGAGGGCCACCCGCTGACGCTGCCCCCCCGACAGCTCCGACGGCCTCGACGTCGCCCGGCTCTCGAGGCTGACCAACTCCAGCGCCTCGTCGACCCGGCGCTTGATCTCGTCCTTCGGGACCCTGCGACGCTTCAAGCCGAAGGCGACGTTTCCGGCGATGTCGAGATGGCCGAACAGCGCGTAGCTCTGGAAGACCATGTTCACGTTGCGCCGGTACGGCGGTACATCCTCCACCGGCTCACCCTCGAGCAGGATCCTGCCCTCGGTGGGGACCTCGAAGCCGGCGAGCATCCTCAGCGTCGTCGTCTTCCCGCAACCCGACGGGCCGAGCAGGGAGAAGAACTCACCCTTGGGGATCGAGAGATCGATGGCGTCGACGGCGGTGAAGTCGCCGAAGCGCTTGCTCACGTTCTCGAGCCGGATCGCCTCTCCCCCGGCCCCGTCGGCCCCGTCCTCAGCACCGGTCACGGTTGCCTGCTCCACGTCAGCCCTCCTCCTGTCCCGTCAGGACCTTGATTCCACTTTCCTTGCGCCCGAACAGGCGCGGGATCAGCACCGCCGCGACCACGGCGGTCAGCGACACGGCCATCATCAGCGTCCCGATCGCGTTGATCGTCGGTGAGACCCCGAACCGGATCGCCGACCAGATCCGCACCGGCAACGGCTGTGCGTCCTCGCCGGTGGTGAAGAACGAGAGCACGAAATCGTCGAAGGAGAGAGCGAACGTAAGGAGCCCGGCGGCCACGACCGCCGGCCATAGCTCGGGCAACAGAACGAGCCGGACGGCCTGAAATCGGGTCGCGCCGAGATCCATCGCGGCCTGTTCCACCTCGTCGCCCATCGAGGCGAGCCGCCCGCGGACGACCACCGTCACGTAGGAGATCGAGAAGGTGATGTGAGCGATCACGATCGTCCAGAACGAGAGCTGGATGCCGAGCTGGGAGAAGATCAGAAGGGCCGAGATGCCGGCGACGATCTCGGGGGTGACGAGCGGGATCAACATCAGCACGTTCGCGGCCGGGCTCCAGCGGGTCCTCGCACGGACCAGGCCGATCGCCAGCGCCGTTCCGATGATCGTCGCGATGACCATCGTGATCAGGGCGATCCGCAGGGAGACGAAGAGCGACTCCCGCAGGGTTGGATCGTTCAGGAACTCGCTGTACCACTGCAGCGAGAACCCCTGAAACGACTGCAGAGACTTCACCGAGTTGAACGAAAAGAGCACGACGACGGCGATCGGGATGAACAGGAACAGGTAGACCCCGAAGCTGTAGAGCTTCAGGAACCGGGGTCGGTCGAAGCCGTCCTCATGCGCCGGGCGGGGGCGCCGGCCGAAGCGCCGGAGGCCGCCGGAGCCGACGGTTGTCGGGGGCACGCCGGTCATCGGGTCACGCCGCCACCGGCGCTCGCGCCTCGCGAGCGGCGGACCGCAGATAGCCCAGCATCCAGATCGAGAGGAAGATCATCATCACCACGGTCAACGCGGAGCCGAACGGCCAGTTGCTCGCGGCGAAGAACTGATCCTGGATCAGATTGCCGACCATGTAGGTATCGGGGCCGCCGAGGAGCTGGGCGGAGACGAAGTCGCCGACCGCGGGCAGGAAGACGAGTACGCAACCGGCGAGGATCCCCTGCTTGGTCTGGGGAAGGGTGACGTGCAGGAACGTCCGGGCCGGCGTCCCGAACAGGTCCTTTCCGGCCTCGACCAGCGAACGGTCCATCCGTTCCAGCGAGGCATAGATCGGCAGGATCATGAACACCAGGTAGCCGTAGACGAGCCCGCCGATCACCGCGTAGGGAGTGTTGATCAGCTGGATGCCGCTCTCGGTCAGCCCGATGTCTTTGAGGGCGCTGTTGATCAGCCCTTCGTCGGCCAGCAGGGCGACCCAGGCGTAGGTGCGAACGAGGTAGTTGACGAAGAACGGGATGACGAGCAGGGCGATCAGCAGGTGCTTGCGGCGGCCTCCGTAACGGGCGATGAAGTAGGCGATCGGATAGCCGAGGAGGAGGCAGATTGCGGCCGTCGCGACGGCGAAGCCGATCGAGCGCAACAGCACCGGCATGTAGAGCGGGTCGAATGCGTCGGCGTAGTTGTCGAGGCGGAACGCGTAGACGGCCCGTCCGAGGTCATCGGTGTAGCCGAAGGAAAGCGCCAACACGAGGCAGATCGGGACGACGAACAGCAGCAGCAACCAGATCCCACCGGGGAGCAGAAACCGCGACCAGAACCCCTTCGAACTCAAGTCGCCTTGACCTCGGTCCAGGTCTGGTTCCAGAGCGCTCGGTCGTCGGCGCTGTCGAGTCGGTATTCCATGCCGCCGTCACCTAGCTGCTCCAGGTCGACGTCGATCGACGGCTCCTCCTTGACCAGCCCCGCGAAGGCCTCCTTGCCGCCGTCGACCGGCTGTGGGTATCCGTTCCACAGCACGTTCTGGGCGGCGTTGTCGGGCTGAATCATCCAATCGATGAACTTCAGGGCGGTGCCCGGGGAGCGGGCGGTGACCGGGACGCACATCAGGTCGGTGCCCACGGGCACCCCCTCCTCGCAGGTTTCGTACTTGTAGTTCTCCGGATCATCAACCTGGTTGCGAACGTTGACGATGTCCCCGTTCCATGCCTGGTGGATGGCCGCGGTACCGCTGACCAGATTTTGCGTCGAGTTGGTCGAGATCCCGCGAGCGAACTCCTTCTGTGCGAGCAACGTCTCCTTGGAGATCTCGAGCTCGTTGGGGTCGGTCGTGTTCAGGTCGAAGCCGTTGATCAGGTTGGCCTGGCCGATCGCCTCCTGAAAGTCGTCGAGGATGAACATCCGGCCCTCCCCGTCGGGGTTGGTCAGGTCGTTCCAGGAGCCGGTCATGCCGGAGACCTCGTCGGCGCGCCAGGCGATTCCGGTCGTGTAGTAAGTGTAGGGAACCGAGATCTCGCTGTTGGGATCCCACCAGCCGGATTCGTAGAACGGCGAGATGCCCTTGGCGTTGTTGAGGCTGTCGCGATCGAATCGCGACAGCAGTCCTTCCTGGTTGAGCCGAAACGCGTACTCGGGGGTCGGCCAGATGATGTCGTACTGACCGCCTGCCCTGAGCTTGGTGACCATCGCTTCGAGGTTGTCGAAGTTGACCTCGTTGACCTCGACCCCGTATTTCTCGCTGAAGGTCCGCTTGAGGTCGGGGTCCATGTACTGGGCCCAGTTGAAGATCAGCAGATCGCCGTCGATCTCCGGCGTGATCGCCGCGGTGCTCGCCGGCTTTTCGATCGATCGTGAGACGGTGCAGCCGGTGAGCGATCCCAACCCGTAGAGCCCGAGCGCCCCGCCCGCTCCGTAGCGGAGGAGCTGGCGACGGTTGAGCCTCGAATCGAACTCGAACCTGCTCATACCAGCACGACCTCAGTGGGGTCGCTGCCGGCGCCTTCGATCTTGACGCCGAGAAGCGACTCGGCGTGGCTGATCACCATCGCCAGCATTCCCTCGGACGTGACGGCCGGGTCGTGGAGCGTAATCAGCACGCCGAGCCCGTCCATCAGCGAGCCGAGGGAGAGCGCCGCTCGTGCGGGGTCGATCGCGGGGTCGAACTCGCCGGACTCCTGCCCTGAGGCAATCAGGTCGGCGAGCATTCTCCGCCAGGCATCGTCGAGGCGGAGGCGGGCGGCGGCGGCGGCGGGATCATGGAGCGAGCGGGCCCAGAGCTCGACCCAGAGGCTGATATCGCTTTCGCCGACGGTCGCCTCGATCACACGGCGGAGCTTCTCGGCGGCGCTACCGCCACCAGCCAAGACCCCGGCCACCTCGTCGCCGAACCTCTCCTCGTCGGCGGTCAGCGCCTCGGTGAGGAGTTCCCCCCGGCTCTCGAACCAATAGAGGACGGCCGGCGCGCTCGTCCCGGCGCGCTCGGCAACGTCGGCGATCCGCGTCGCGCCGAGCCCGCGCTCGGTGATCACCTGCGCGGCCGCCTCGAGGATCTGCGGCTTGCGGATGTGCTCGATTGCCGGTCGCGGGCTCATCGCCGCGGGCCGCCCGTCCCCGTAACCTGACTGCTCATCGCCCCAAACTCGCCTCTCCAAAACTGAACCGCCGTTCAAACTACCCCTGCTGCATCCGCCGCGCAAGTGCCAACCGGCACGGCTGAGCATCCCTCGCAGGCGGGTGGTACCGGATGCGGTCAGGCGAGCAGGGGACCGGACTCGATTCCGAGCTCGCTGGCCAGCGCGGTCGCGACGATGGTGCGGGCGGCCTCGACGTCCATCGCTGGATCCGCGAACAGAGCGCGCACACCTGTGCCGTCGAGCAGCGCTATGGCGAGGCTGGCGGTGCGGTCGACGTCGGTTTCGGCCGAGAACTCGCCGTCCCTGATGCCGGTCTCGATCAGATCGGTCATCCAGGCCCGGTAGCGCTCATACATCCGTGCGGCAACCGGCCTCAGGTCGGGCTCGCGGACGGCCCGGAGCCAGAGCTCGACCCAGAGCACCCACTCGCGCTCCTGCACCCCCGGGTAGGGGAGACTCTCCCGAATCGCGGTGGCGAGAACGTCGATCGCGCTGCCACCGGCCGCCGCGTCCTCGCTGAAGCGCTCGTCCCCCGCCTGTTCGAAGGAGTGAACCAGCGCCTGCTCGAGCAGTTCCTCGCGGGTCGAGAAGTAGTGGTGGACGAGTGCCGTCGATGCACCGGCCCGCTGCGCCACGCGCGCGATCCTCACCTCGTCGATCCCGTCCTCGGCAATCAGCTCGCAGGCGGCATCGAGAATACGATCGGCGGTATCGGAAGCCACGGATACGAGCGTACTTTGATCACGACGAGACTCGCGGTGCTCCGCACCGCTGGACTGACCGTCGACGCGCAGGGAGGAATCAGCTGACATGGGCTATCGGGTTCTGAGTGCGGAGGAGGCCCACTGGCGGCGCTCCAATCAGATGGGGGTGCTCAATACCGACCTCGCCAAGCAGCTCGAGGCCGACACCCTCGGCGCGCGTCTGTGGCGGATCGAGCCCGGAGAGGCCTCGACCAGGCACAGGCACGTTGCCACGACCGAGCTCTACGTCCTGCTCGAAGGGACCGGAAGGCTGAGAGTCGACGAAGAGCTCCTCACCCTGACCCCGTTGAGCGCCGTCCTGGTCGACCCTGAGTCGATCCGGCAACCGTTCAACGACACCGACACCGACCAGCTCTGGCTGGTCGTGGGGGCGCCGAACGAAGCAGCCAACACGCTGGAGATGTCGGAGGAAACGATTCGCCTGCTCTACCCGGATGGCCCGAAAGCCCTCCCACCCGAGCTGGAGCCCTAGATGTCCTGCAGCACGGCGGACGCCGCATTGCGACCGTTGGTGGCGATGACGCTGCCGCCCGGGTGGGTCGCGGCTCCGCAGAAGTAGAACCCGGGGATTGGGGTGCGAGCCGACAGCCGGTTCTCCCACATCTGGTCCGGGAGGACGGCACCCTGGAAGATCTGTCCGCCGGTCAGGCCGATTCGCGACTCGATGTCGGGAGGGCCGAGGACCTCGTACTCGAGCAGGCGATCCTCGACGCCGGGTGCGAACCGGTCGATCAGGTCGATGAACTGGCGGGCGACATCCTCACGGCGGGAGTCCCAGTCCCCGTTCGCGATGTCGTAGGGGGCGTACTGGCCGAAGACGGTCATCGAATGCTTGCCCTCAGGTGCCGGGCTCGGGTCGAAGCCGGTCTGGGTGTAGACCTCGGCGAACCCGACGGCGGGCTCCCCGGCCACGCAGCTCTCGAACGCAGCCTGGGCGGAGTCGATTCCGTCGGTCAGCTCGATCATCGCCCGGGCCGGCCAGCTTTCCCCGTCGGCCGCGGTCCAGTTCGGGAGCTCTTCGAGGGCAGCATTGAACTTCACCACCGGGCTGCGCACATCCCAGGCCTCCAGTCGCTCGCGATAGCCACGGTCGAACGAGTCGATCGCGTCGCTACCGAGCAGCCTCATCGCAACCTTGGGGTCGGCGTTGGAGATCACGACGCTGCTTCGGATCCTGGTGCCGTCCTCGAGCTCGACGCCCTCGCCGGGCACGATCGATGCCACGGGTACACCGCAGGCGAGGGTGGCACCCGCCTCGCGGGCGGCATCGGCGATCGCGAAGGAGACCATGCCCATGCCGCCCTCCACGTAGGCCCAGTTGGATCCGCCGCCGTCAAGGTCGCCCTGGTGGTGCATCAGCTTCACCGACGCGGTGCCGGGATCACGCGGGCCCGCCCATGTACCGATCACGCCGCCGCCGAAAAACGCGTCGTGCAGGCGCTGGTCGCTGAAGTAGTCATCCATGACCTCCGCGATCGAGGCTTCGAAGACGAGGTCGATCATCTCGCGGTTGCCGCCGAGCATCTCCTCGATCTCGGGCCGGCTTGGAGTCTCCCCCTCCCATGCGTCGCGCTCGCCCTTCCGCAACAGCTTGCGGATCTCGTCGTAGAGCTTCTGGTGCCGCCAGTAGCCGTCGATGTCGGACTTGGAGACGCCCAGCTGCTCGAGGTTCTCCTGCGTCCGCGAGTCGTCGACGAACTGGCCGAGCGAGTTTCCGTCGGCGAACGGGATCCATAGATTCGGGTCGGCGATCCACCACCGCAGCCCGCGCCTGTGGAGGTCCAGATCGTCGATCACGCGCTGATCGAGCAACCCGAGTACGTACGCGCAGGGGCTGATCACGAAGCGGTCGTCGGCAAACGGGCGCTCGAGGGTGCAGGCCCCGCCGAGCCGCTCGCGGCGCTCGAGAACGAGCACCGACTTCCCGGCGCGGGCCAGGTAGGCGGCGGCGGTGAGGCCGTTGTGGCCGCCGCCGACGACGACGACGTCCCATTCACGGGCCGCCAGGTCCGCCACCGGTTCGGGCAGACCAACCTCGCCGAGCTGTGCCGCGATCTCGTTCATTGCCTGCACCCTTTCAGAAGTCTCTCCGTGCCGACTACCCACCCAACGCCGTTCCCGGCACCGATGTCATTTGGCCAGCCCAAGCCTATGTTGGGGCGCGAGAGTCAATCAAAGGAGCTGAGATGGCAACCGCGGAGAAGGCCACCACCTACGAGGCACCCGGCGCGTCCGGCAGTCCGGTCGAACTCAAGGATCGGTACGACAACTTCATCGGCGGTGAGTTCATCGCTCCGACGAACGGCGAGTACCGCGAGAACCTCAGCCCGGTTACCGGCCGCCCGTTCTGCGAGGTGGCCCATTCGGCGCCGGCCGACATCGAGCTCGCCCTCGACGCGGCACACGCTGCCAAGGACGACTGGGGCAGCCGCTCCCCATCCGACCGGGCGCAGATCCTGAACCTCGTCGCCGACGCGATCGAGGAGAACCTCGAGATGCTTGCGGTCGCGGAGACCTGGGAGAACGGCAAGCCCGTGCGCGAGACGCTTGGTGCCGACATCCCGCTGGCGGTCGACCACTTCCGGTACTTCGCCGGCGCCGTCCGCAGCGAGGAGGGTCGGATCTCCGAGATCGACGACCAGACGTACGCCTACCACTTCCAGGAGCCCCTCGGAGTGGTCGGCCAGATCATCCCGTTCAACTTTCCGCTGCTGATGGCGGCCTGGAAGATCGCCCCGGCACTGGCGGCCGGCAACTGCACGGTGGTCAAGCCGGCGAGTCCAACGCCATGGTCGATCCTGAAGCTCTGCGAGGTCATCGGCGAGCACCTCCCGCCAGGCGTCCTCAACGTCGTCAACGGCCCCGGGGCCGAGATCGGGCGCGCACTCGCCTCGAGCAAGCGGATCGCCAAGATCGGGTTCACCGGCGAGACCGTGACCGGTCGGCTGATCATGCAGTACGCCGCCCAGAACATCATCCCCTCGACCACCGAACTCGGAGGCAAGTCGCCGAACGTGTTCTTCGACGACGTGATGGCCGAGGACGACGCGTTCCTCGACAAGGCGATTGAGGGGCTCGTGCTCTACGCGTTCAACAAGGGCGAGGTCTGCACGTGCCCGTCGCGGGCGCTCATCCACGAGTCGATCTACGACGAGTTCATGGAGCGCTGCCTGGCCCGGATCGAAGCGATCAAGCAGGGCGACCCGCTCGACGTTGCGACGATGCTCGGACCGCAGGTCTCGGCCTCGCAGCTCGAGAAGATCGAGAGCTACGTGAAGATCGGCCGTGACGAGGGCGCCGAGGTCCTGATCGGCGGCGAACGCAAGATGCTCGATGGCGATCTGGCCGACGGCTACTACTTCGAGCCGACCGTGCTGAAGGGCGACAACTCGATGCGGGTCTTCCAGGAGGAGATCTTCGGGCCGGTCCTCGCGGTGACGACATTCGCCGACGAGGCCGAGGCGCTCGAGATCGCCAATGACACGCTCTACGGTCTCGGCGCGGGGGTCTGGACCCGTGACGGCAGTCGCGCCTTCCGGATGGGCCGCGCGATCAAGGCGGGTCGCGTTTGGACCAACTGCTATCACCACTACCCCGCACACGCGGCCTTCGGCGGCTACAAGTCCTCCGGCGTCGGCCGGGAGAACCACCGGATGATGCTCGACCACTACTCGCAGACGAAGTGTCTGCTGGTCAGCTACGACGAGAACCCGATGGGCTTCTTCTAGGAATGGCGGCCCGGGTCAGCGCGACCCCTGCTGCCGCGGAGGCGATCCGCCGCCTCCAGACGACCAAGGGGCCCATTTCGATGTTCCAATCGGGAGGTTGCTGTGACGGCAGCCTCCCGCTTTGCCTGACGGCCGCCGAGATGCCGGCCGGCCCGGGAGACACGATGCTCGGTGAACTCGAGGGGATGCCGTTCTACGTCGACGGCGAGCAGTACCGGCGGTGGGGTGAGCCCTCGTTTCTCATCGACGTCTCCCCCGGAGCGCCCGAGGGCTTCTCCCTCGCCCCGAACGCCGACGAGCATTTCGTCAGCCGCTCACCCTGATGCTCGACGACGGTTGCGCGGTCTGGCGTCCAGGACGTTCGCGCTCAGTTCCCGTCGACAGGTGTTAGGTGGGTAGGGCGGCGCCCTGGTCGGCCAGCACCGCGGCGGCCGCGTTGCGACCGTTGAGCGCGATCACGCTGCCAGCCGGGTGGGTGGCCGCCCCGCACATGTAGAGCCCTTCGATCGGCGTGCGTGAGGCGAACCTCCCCTCCCAGAGCTGGTCAGGTGTCACCTCGCCCTGGAAGATGTTGCCGCCCGTCAACCCGATCCGCTCCTCGATGTCCGGCGGGCCGAGCACCTCGTAGTCGGTGAGCACGTCCTCGAAATCGGGCGCGAAGCGGGCGATCAGGTCGATGAACTGACGGGCGACACCCTCGCGGGCCGAGTCCCAGTCGCCGCCCGTGATGTCGTAGGGGGCGTACTGGCCGAAGACGCTCATCAGCTGCTTGTCGCCGGGCGCCGGGCTCGGGTCATAGCCGGTCTGCACGTAGATCTCGCCAAAGCCGACCGCTGGTTCCCCGGCCGCGCAACGCTCGAAAGCCTGCTGCGCCTCGTCCATGCTGCCGGTGACATCGACGGTCGCCCGGGCAGGCCACGACTCGCCCGGCGCTGCGGTCCAGCTCGGCAGGCGGTCGAGTGACGCATTGAACTTGACCACGGGGCTGCGGATCTTCCAGGCCTCGAGCTTGCCCAGGTAGGCGGGATCGACCGATCCGATCAGCTCCGGTCCGACCAGCCTCATCGTCACCTTCGGGTCGGTGTTGGAAATGATCGTGCGTGCGCGGATCGTTGTCCCGTCCTCGAGCTCGACGCTCTCCCCCGGGGTGATCTTCGCCACGGGGACCTCGCAGGCGAGGACGGCGCCCGCCTCCTGGGCGGCGTCGGCGATCGCGAACGAGACCATCCCCATGCCGCCTTCGACGTATCCCCAGACCGGTCCCTGACCGTCCATGTCGCCCTGGTAGTGCATCAGCTTGATCGAGGCGGTTCCGTGGTCGTAGGGGCCGCCCCACGTGCCGATCACTCCCTGGCCGAAGAGCGCCGTCTTCAACCGCTCGTCCTCGATGTACCGGCCCAGCACCTCAGCGAGCGAGTCCTCGAAGACCAGGTCGATCTTCTCCTGGTCGTTGCCGAGAAGATCCTCGATCTCGGCGCGAGTCGGGGTGTCGCCGACCCAGGTGTCGCGAGCGCCCTTGCGAAGCATCTTGCGAACGTCGTCGAAGAGCTCCTCGTAGGCCCAGTAGCCATCGATGTCCCGCTTCGAGATGCCGAGGCCCTCGAGGCTCTCCTGGGTCTTGGCGTCATCGAGGAATTGGCCGAAGGAGGTTCCGTCCTCGAACGGCACCCACAGGTTCGGGTCCGCCATCCAGTACTTCAGGCCGCGCTTGTGAAGCTCGAGCTCGTCGATCACGGAGTCATCGAGAAGTCCGACCACGTAGGCGCAGGGGCTGACGATGAACCGATCGTCGGGAAACGGGCGCTCGAGGGTGCAGGCCCCACCGAGGCGCTCGCGGCGCTCGAGAACCAGCACCGACTTGCCGGCGCGGGCCAGGTAGGCGGCGGCGGTCAGGCCGTTGTGGCCGCCGCCGACGACGATGACGTCCCAGTCCCTGGAGGCGAGCTCCGAGACCGGTGCCGGAAGGCCGACCTCGCCGAGTTTCGCCGCGATCTCGTTCATTCGTTCTTCTTCTCCTGTGCCGGCTGTCAGGCCGGAATCTCGGCGTCCTCGCGGAGCGCCTCCATGTAGCGGCCGGCGACCATCAGGTCGAAGGCGTGGACGTCGGATTCCTCACCCGAGTACCTGCCCGCCGTATAGCCCTTCGTCTTGACGCCCTTCTGGGTCAGCTCGCAGACGTACCAGTCCTGCTTGTTGACCATGTCCCAGAAGTCGACGGCATCGCTCGGATCGAAGTCTTCACGAGCCGCGGTCTCGGGCTCGAAGAACCACTCGCATGTGACCTCGGTGTGCCCGCTCGAGCGGGGCCACAGCGTGTGCAGCATGAAGTAGTCGGGATGGAGCGAGACCAGCGCGTTCGGGAACAGGGCGAAGTAGTAGACGGAGTTGATGTCGGTCTCGGTCAAACCCTGGATCGGCGGTCGCTCGGTGGCGTGGCCGTCGCCGGTTCCCATCGTCTCGGCGTGGTCGTTCAAGGTCATCGAACCACCGCACCACGAGCCCTCGCCGTAGACCTCCTCACCGCTGCGGTAGTCGCTGAGCGCATTCAGCTCCGGGTGAACCCCGGGGCAGTGCAGGCACTCGTTGTAGTTCTCCGCGATGCCCTTCCAGTTCGCCTCGACCTCGTAGACGGTGCCGCGAGCGTGCTGCAGGTCGGCGACCCGGTAACGGTCGAGGAATCCGATCAGGTCGCCGACGTGTTCGGCCGGATCGGGCGCCTCGCCGCTCAGGTCGATCAGGAGCAGCCCGCCGATGATCGCCGAGCGGACCTCGATGAGCCCCCAGCAGGAGTGGTCGAAGTCCTCGACGTCGTTCATGTGGGGGGCCGCCACGAGCTTGCCCTCGAGGTCGTAGGACCAGGCGTGATACGGACACTGGATGCGCCGGCGGACCCGCCCTTCGGTCTCCTCGACGATGCGCGCACCACGATGGCGACAGACGTTCAGGAAGGCGCGGACTACGCCGTCTGAGCCGGTCATGGCGAAGACGCTCGTATCCCCGAGCTCGCGCATCAGGAAGGACCCCTGCTCGGCCACTGCGGAGACGTGGCCCATGCAGACCCAGTCGTTGAAGAGGTTGTCGACCTCCCAGCTCAGAACCGACTCGTCGGTGAAGGCGGCGGGGGGCAACATCGTGGCTCGCTCGACCGGCTGAAGGGTCAGCTCCACGTCCCGCGGGTCTAGTCCGAGCTTGCCGTTGGTCGCTGCCGGTGTGCTCATCGGGCGGTTCTCCTCTGCGTTCTCGCGGTCATCGATCGGGTCTTGATTGATCTTGTAGTCAATCGATCAATCTCATGTTAGAGTGCCGGTCAAGTGGAGAGCGCACCCACATCCGCCGCCAGCGTCGACCCGTCGGACATCCCCTTCGACCTCGACGATGCGACACGCGATGTTCAGACCCGCGCCAAGTCTTTCACCGAGGAGGTCATGTTCCCCCTCGAGGAGGAGGCGGAGCGCCGACACGGCAGGCTTCCCGACGACGTCATCGCCGACGTCAAGCGCGAGGCGATCGCCCGCGATCTGACCGGCGGTCTTCACGACCCCGCTCACGGCGGCCAGGGCTGGACCCGACTGCAATGGGCCTTGGTCGAGGAGCAGTACGGCCGCTCGACCAATGCCATCCACTGGCACATCCCGAACGGATACAACGTCTGGGAGCACGCCGGGCCCGAGCACACCGAGCGCTGGCTGAAGCCTCTACTGCGCGGTGAGATCCGCGACGCCTACGCCGTCACCGAGCGCGACGCGGGCTCCGATCCCAGTCGGATCGCTGCGACCGCCACCCCGAAGGCGGACGGCGACGGCTTTCTGCTCAACGGCGAGAAGTGGTTCGTGACCTCCGGCGACGTCGCCTCCGTCTACATCGTCATGGCGAACGTCATCGACGGCGGCGAGAAGCTTCCGACCCTGTTCGTGGTCGACGCCGAGCGCGCCGGCATCGAGACGATCGACGACCCCCTCTTCACGCACATGTACCCCGACGGGCACCCGACCATCACCTTCACCGACGTCGAGGTCACCACCGCCGACGTGATCGGCGGGATCGGCGGCGGCGACGACCTGCAGCGCTCGTGGTTCATGGAGGAACGCCTCGGGATCGCAGCCCGCTGCACCGGGGCGATGTGGCGCCTGCTCGACGTGACCACCGATTGGGCGATGAGCCGCGAACAGGGCGGCAGCAGGATCTTCGACTACCAGGGCGTCTCCTTCCCGCTCGCCGACTCGACCGCCGACGCCGCGGCGGGCCGACTGCTGACGCTGACCGTCGCCTCGCTGGCCGACGCCGGCGCCGACCCCAAGGTCGTCCACAACAAGGCATCGATGGCCAAGCTGTTCATGAGCGAGGCCGCCTGGCGCTGCGCCGACCGCTGCGTGCAGGCCTTCGGAGGTCGCGGCTATCTGCGCTCCAACGTCGCCGAACGGCTGCTGCGCGAACTCCGGGTCGACCGGATCTGGGAGGGCACCAGCGAAATCCAGCGCCTGATCATCGCTCGCGGGATCGAGCGCCGTGGCGTCGAGCGGATGCTCCACTGAGCGGTTTCGGGTGACGGCAGCCAACGGTCTCGCGCGGCTGCTGGAGCCCCGATCGATCGCAGTCGTCGGGGCGACGGATCGTCCCGACGCCTACGGCGACACGATCCTGCGCAACCTCGAGCGCCTCGGCTATGAGGGTGACGTCTGGGGGATCAACCCGAACCGGGACCGGATACGCGAGGTTCGGTGCGTCCCCACCATCAACGATCTCCCCGAGCCCGTCGACGCCGTCGCGATCGCGATTCCGGCCGCCGGGGTCCCCGATGTGATCGCCGACGCCGCGGCGCTCGGCTGCGGCGGGGCGGTGGTCGTGTCGGCCGGCTTCGGCGAGGTGGAATCGGGTCGTGACCTCGAGGCCCGCCTCCGGGCCTCCGCCGACGCGGCCTCGTTCCCGGTCTGCGGTCCGAACGGAAACGGGATCGTCAACTTCACCGCGCGGGCCGGGATGTGGGGCGACTCGGTGCAGGCGCTGCCGGCCGGTGGCGTCGCGTTGATCTCCCAGAGCGGCAACGTCGCCGTCAACGCGCTGGGCTCGCGCCGGGGAATCGGGTTTCACACGGTGATCTCGACCGGCAACCAGGCCGTCTGCGACGCGAGCGACTGGCTGGGCGCACTGAGCGCGCAGGACGGGGTTCGCTCGATCGGGCTCTTTCTGGAGTCCGACGGCGACGGTCAGCGGTTCGCGGCGGCCCTGGCGGATTGCGCCGAGCGTGAGATCGGCGTCGTCGTTCTCAAGGTCGGTTCCTCCGAGGCCGGCGCCGGCGCCGCGGCCGCCCACACCGGGTCGCTGGCGGGCGACCAGCGGATCTTTCGGGCGCTGATCGAGGAGTCGGGCGCCTGCTGGGCAAGGGATCCACATGAGCTGCTGGAGCTGGCCCGCGCGCTGGCCGAGCCGCGCGCCAGACCGAGCGGGAAGGGAGGCCTCGCCGTACTCACGTGTTCGGGCGGTGACTCGGGGATCGCCGCCGACGAGGCCGAGCGTCTGGGGATGGTGCTTCCGGCGCTCGCCGAGTCGACGAGGGACCGACTCGTCGAGTTGCTGCCCGAGGCGGCGACACCAGTCAATCCGCTCGACTACACGTCGATGATCTGGGCCGAACGTGAGCGGCTTGCGTCGATCGTCGCCACAGTCGGTGACGACCCCGCGATCGACCAGTTGCTGATCTTCCACGACACCCCGGAGGACCTGGCCGCAGAGGTCGAGCCCGGTTGGCGGGAGACGCGCAACGGCCTTGCCGACGGCGCCGCGCGATGCTCCGCCGCCCCGCTGTTCGCCTCGACGCTTCCCGACCTGATCGGCGAGGACGTGATCAGGGATCTGGCCGCCCGAGGCCTTCCCTCGATCCAGGGACTGTCCACCGCGGTCTACTGCGCCCGCGAGCTTCGCCGACCTCCGGGCGACCCGGAGCGCCTCCGGGCGATCTCGGCGGTCGCCGGCGCCACCCGCGAGCGCGACCCGGACCGTGATCGCTGGCTGAGCGAAGCCGAGGCGAAGTCACTGATCGGCAAAGGTGGGGTGCCCGTTCCCGACCTGCGAGTCGTCCGCGACGCCGACGCGGCCGTCGCCGCCGCAGACGAGTTCGGCTACCCCGTCGCCCTGAAGCTCTCCTCCCCCGTGATCCAGCACAAGAGCGACGTCGGGGCTTTGGAGCTGGGGATCGGGGATGCTGCCCAGCTCCGAACCGCTGCCGAGCGGCTGCTCGCCCTGCCCGCCGCGGAGGGCGCCGAGCTGCTCGTCGAGCCGATGACGCCGCCGGGTGTCGAGCTGCTCGTCGCCGCCCGCGCGGACGCGGTCGTACCGGCTCTCGTCGTCGGCCTCGGCGGTGATCTGGACCGAGGTGCTCGACGATGTGGCGATCATCCCCCTGCCCGCTTCGCCGGCCCGGGTCGAGCAGGCGCTTCGGTCGCTACGCGGCTCCTCGCTCCTGCTGGGTGGGCGGGGCGGCGAACCCATCGATCTGGCAGCGGTCGCACGTGCCGCATCGCTCTCCGGTGAGGTTCTGCTCAGCTCCGGCCTGGAACTACTCGAGCTCAACCCGCTGATCGCGGGCCCCGACGGCTGCGTCATCGTCGACGCGCTCGCCCGTCGCGGTGGCTGACCGTCGCGGTGGCAGGCAACCCCGGTCCGGGGTTGCGGGTTTAGACGGGCGCGCCGGCCCTCAGGTGCTCGGCGGCGTGTTCGAGGCCGTGGCGGAGGATCTCGGTGATCTCCTCGAACACGCCGACGTCGGCGACCAGCGGCGGAGCGATCTGAACGATCGGCTCGGAGCGGTCGTCGAGGCGACAGATCATCCCGCGCTCGAAGAGACGATCCGAGAGCACGTCCTTGAGCAGCCAGTTGGCCTCGGCCTCCGTCAGCGACTCCTTCGTCGCCTGATCCTTGACGACCTCGATCGAGAAGAAGTGACCCATGCCGCGAACGTCGCCGACGATCGGGATGTCCTTCAGTCCCTCGAGCATCTCGCGAACCTTGGGCTCGTTCGCCATCACGTTCTCGAAGACCCGCTCCCGCTCGAAGATCTCGATCGCCTTCAGGGCGATCGCCGACCCGACCGGATGGCCGCCGAACGTGAGCCCGTGAAGATAGTCGCCCTTACCCGAGAGGAACGGATCGGCGACCTTGTCGGAGATCATCACGCCGCCCATCGCCGCGTGCGCGCCGGTCAGGCCCTTGGCGAACGTGATCAGATCGGGCGAGTAGTCGAGGCGTTGAGCGCCGAACCAGGTCCCGAGGCGGCCGAAGGCGCAGATGACCTCGTCGGAGACGAGCAGGATCCCGTACTTGTCGCAGATCTCGCGTAGGCCCTGCCAGTAGCCGGCCGGCGGGACGATGGATCCGCCCGCGTTCTGGACCGGCTCCATGATGATCATCGCGATCGTCTCGGGCTGCTGGAACTCGATCACCCCCTCGATCTCCGCGAGCAGAGCCTTCGTGAACTCGGCCTCGTTGTCTCCGGCCGGGTGCCGATAGGCGTTGGTCGAGGAGACATGGGTGGTCGGGATTCCCAGCGGCTCGAACGCGGTCCGACAAATCGGGATACCGGTGAATGACAGCGCCCCCATGGTCACGCCGTGATAGGCGTCGCGGCGGGCGATCACCTTGCGCCGCTGCGGTTCGCCGTTGGCCTGGTGCCACTGGATCGCCATCTTGTAGGCGGATTCGACCGACTCCGAGCCTCCCGAGGTGAAGAAGACGCGCTCGAAGCCGTCGGGGGCCAGCTCGGCCAGCTTGGTCGCCAGATCGATCGATGGCGGGTGGGCGACTGTCCAGTTGCTGGTGTAGGGCAGGGTGCTCATCTGGCTGGCGGCGGCGGCGCCGATCTCCTCGCCGTGGGAGTGGCCGAGGTTGAGGCAATAGAGGCCTGAGAGACCGTCGATGTAGCGGTTGCCCTGATCGTCGAAGACATGGCTGCCCTCGCCGCGAACGATCACGGGGATGTCCTCGGCGGCCACCGTCATGTCTGAGAAGTGCAGCATCAGGTGCTGCTTGGCACGTGTCTGTAGGTCTGTCATGACCCGGGAGTGTAGGGGCTTGGGAGGACCGGTTGACCTTGTAGTCAATTGAACGATATGTTAGCTTGCCGCCATGGAGCCTTCAGCCACGTCACCATCGTCCGTGCCCACCTCCAACGCCGTAAATGGCAGCAACGCGCCGGCGACCGGGGGTGGATCCTGGGACGCGATCGTGGTCGGCGGCGGCCACAACGGCCTGACCACCGGCGCCTACCTCGCCAAGGCTGGAATGAGGACGCTGATCCTCGAGCGACGCCACATCCTCGGTGGCGCCTGCGTGACTGAGGAGATCTGGCCGGGCGCCCGCGTCTCCCGCTGTTCATACGTCGTCTCGATGTTGCAGCCCAAGGTCGTCGCCGACCTCGAGCTGAAGCGATACGGCTACAAGGCATACCCCCTCGATCCCGCCTACGCGGCTATGACCCCCGACGGGCCGATCATCTTCCACGACGACGTCGTCAAGACCCAGGAGTCGATCGCCCGGTTCAGCAAGAAGGATGCCGAGAACTACGCCAAGTTCGAGGAGTTGCTGTTCATGGCCGCCGAGTTCGTGCGACCGATGATGATCCGCAACCCCCCGGCGCCGGGCTCGAAGGCCCCGGGAGACATAGCTGGTCTGCTCAGGGAGGCCGGTCGGGTTGCGGGCATGTCGCAGCGCGACGTCCAGCAGCTCATCCGGATCTTCACGATGTCGGTCGGCGACTGGCTCGACGGCCTCTTCGAAAACGACTACCTGAAGGGCTCGATCGCCTCGACCGGCGTCGTCGGAGTCTGGGCCGGCCCCTACTCGCCGGGCACCGCCTACAACCTCCTCCATCACGCGCTCGGTGAGCTCGACGGCCAGGTCGGCTCCTGGGGTCAGGTGATCGGCGGCATGGGCGCGATCAGCGAGGCGATCGCGGCCAGCGCCCGCGCCTCCGGTGCCGAAATCCGCACCGACGCCGAGGTCGCGAGCATCGACTCCAGCGGCGGCCGGGTGACCGGCGTCACGCTCGCCGACGGCACCGTGCTCCGCGCACCGATCGTCGCCTCCGGCGCCCATCCGAAGACCACGATCATGGATCTCGCAGGCGCCGAGAACTTCCCCGAGGACGTCCGTGAGGACATGGCCGCCTACCGGACCCGCGGTGCATCGGTGAAGATCAACATGGTCCTCTCCGAGGCACCCGTCTATGAGGGCCTGAGCGAGGAGGACTCCAAGCACCTGCTCACCGCCGGCGTCAACTGGTGCCCGTCGCTCGACTACCTGGAGCGTGCCTGGCAGGACGCGGTCCGGGGCATTCCCGCCGAGCACCCCTACGTCGAGATGGAGGTCCCGTCCTCGGTCGACCCGTCGCTGACCGACGACGACCGCTGGATCGCGACGATGTTCACCCAGTACGGGCCGACCGAGCACGAACAATGGCCGGAGGGGGCCCGCGAGAAGTATGCGGACACCTGCATCGCGAGCATCGGCGAGTACGCGACCAACCTGCCGGGCTCGGTCGTCGAGCGCGAGGTGCTCGCGCCGCCGGACCTCGAGGACATCTTCGGCCTCGTCGACGGCTCGATCTTCCAGGGCGAGCAGGACATCGCGCAGATGGCGTTCATGCGCCCCACTCCCGGGCTGGCGAAGTACGCGACCCCGCTCGAGGGCCTCTACCTGTGTGGAGCCGGCACCCACCCGGGGGGTGGCGTGATGGCCGCGAGCGGCCACAACGCGGCCCAGCGCATCCTCAAGGATCGGCATCGCAAGGGTGGAATCCGCCGCCGCCTCTCGCGACGGTCGGCCACCGCATAGCCCGAACCGACCGGGTGGCGTCGGCGCTACGCTGCGTCGATGTTGCCGCTTGCCATCAGCAACGGCGAGGTGATCATCGCCGTGGCCATTCTCGTCGCGCCGATCGCGGCGATCGCCTTCGCCGGCTCCGGTGCCGTCTACCGGGAGATCGGCAAGGGCGCATTCGCCATGGACCACGATGAGCCCGGATCGGGTGAGGATCTCAACACCGCAATGGGCAAGGCGGCCCAGCAGGCCGAGATCAGGCAGATGCTCGAGGCGAAGGCCTACCGGCAGCGGGAGCGCGGCGAGACGCCGCTCGATGTCGAGGCTGAGATGCGCAGACTGAGCGCCCCGGCGGCGGTCGACCTGAAAGCCGACCCCGCCCTCGTCGACGAGGTTCGCCAACTCGTGATCGCCCGCAATGCGAGGCGGGTGCGACAGGGCAAGGAGCCGCTCGAGGTCGAAACCGAGATCGAGCGTCAGCTCCGCGACCTCGAGTCCCTCGGTCAGTAGACAACCGCGCGACCGGCGGGCGAACCTCGTCGCCCTCCCTGGGTCCGGCATTCCGGGTATAAAGCTCGCGATGGCCGACGTCGGCGACATCTACGAACTCGAGCAGCTCGCCGTCCAGCCGGGGACCTACGTCAACCCGCAGACGGAGGTCGTGATCGTCGTCGACGACTCCGCCGCCGTCGATCAGGACGTCTTCGAGGAGGAGGGCCTCGAGGGCAACGAGTGGGTTCGGATCTCCGACGAGGTCCCCGTGGACGAGACCCTGCTCGAGGAGGCGCTCGAGGAGTTCCACTCTCGACGCCATCCAGGCACCGCCTCCCAGGTCACCAGCCTCGTCGTTGACGACGAACTCGACGAGGACGACAACCCCGAGTTGGAACCCGATCCCGACGACGAGGACGAGGTTTAGCGGCGGCGAGCCAGTAACCGGCCGCGGCGGCCGCGGTCGGGCGAGATCACGTCGGCCCATCCGACTACGAAAGCGAGCGTTCCGATGAGCGCTTGTTAGGACGCCGTCCCGGTGCTAGTGTCGAACCGCACGAGGCATATATATGGGCGGGGTTGCCAGAGATATGGGCGGGGATTGCCAGAGCTCAACCGATCAGGAGGAGCATCAAATGGACCCGAGCAACAACCGCGTTCGGCGTCACTTCACCTACCCGAATGTGATGTCGACGCTTGCTGTCTTCCTCGTCTTGGCGGGTGGAACCGCCCTGGCGGCGGCGCTGCCCAATGACAGCGTCAAGTCGAAGACCGTCAAGGACAACTCGCTGAAGAGCAAGGACCTCAAAAACGACAAGGCCGTGACCGGCGACGACGTCGTCGACGAGTCGTTGACCGGTGACGACGTCGCCGACAATTCGCTGACCGGCACGAATATCGCGGAGCCCACTCTGGGTCAGGTGCCCGACGCGGCGCAACTGCAGGGCAAGGCGCCTTCGTCGTTCGTGTCGAGCACGATCTACAAGAAGGAATCGGCGGTCGGTGCCGGGACGACGCTCGGCGACGGCACTCAGTACATCGACGTAGCCTGCGACCCCGGTGACGTGCTCCTGTCAGGCGGGCCTGCGAACATCAACGCTGCCACGGACCTGCTCGAGAGCTTCCCGTCGCCGGGGCTGAATACCAGCTGGAGGGCGAGGGTCAACAAGAACGCACTGGCCGACACATTCAGCGTCGTGATCCTGTGCGCTGACCAGTAGATCACGCTGAAGTAAGCCAAGCATCTCAGCCGACCTCGCTCGGTTGGATCGTGACGCGGTTCGGGCCGCGGTCTCGCTCAGCGCGGAGCTGCGCCGGCCGCTCTCGGGCGGCCGGTTCGTCCACGACGAGTTCGAGGGGTGGATCGATGCGTCGGGCATACTGCGGTCCTCTGCGAACGAAGGGAAGCTGATGATCGAGATAGGGGAGCGTGCGCCGGACTTCGAGCTCCCGGATCAAACCGGTGGGACCGTTTCCCTCGCCGACCTGGCCGGCGAATGGGTCGTTCTCTATTTCTATCCCCGTGCCGATACCCCGGGCTGCACGACCCAGGCCTGCAGCATTCGCGACCGTTCCTCCGAATACGCACGCTTCAACGCTCGCGTCCTCGGCGTCTCCCCCGACGAGGTCGACGCGGTCGCCAAGTTCGACACCAAGTACGACCTCGGCTTCACGCTGCTGGCAGACGCCGATCATTCAGTCGCCGACAGGTACGGTGCCTGGGTCGAGAAGAACATGTACGGCAAGAAGTACATGGGCGTTCAGCGCTCGACCTTCCTGATCGACCCGAAGGGCAAGGTCGCGAAGGTCTTCCCGAAGGTCCAGCCGAAGAAGCACGACGACCTCGTCCTCGGCGCCCTGGCTGAGCTCAGCGTCTAGCTGCTCACCACGACGTAGATCAGGAACGACCCGAAGAGGGATGCCCAGGTGATCACGGGCAGCAGCTCGAATCGGCCGCGCAGGCGCAGCGCCCAGTAGGCCAGAGCGCCGCCGGCAAGTCCGAGGCTCGCCGAGACGACGGCGTAGCGATCGAGCTCCCAGTCGGTGAACGCCAGACCGAAGGCGACCGGAATCGTCGACTGAAAGACCATCGCGCCGGTGATGTTGCCGAGCGCGAGGCTGTCTTTCGCCTCCCGGATCCAGAAGAAGCTGTTGATCTTCTCCGGCAGCTCGGTCGCGAGCGGGGCCAGGATCAGGGAGAGGACCAGCGCCTCGACCCCGATCGACTCGGCGACGTGGATCATCTCCTCGACGAACAGGTGGGCTCCGCCGACGATCGCACCCAGACCGACCGCCAGCTGCAACCCGATCAGGAAGTTCGAGGGCTCGTCGTCTTCACCCCGGTCCATGTAGAGGCGGCCGATCGTGTCGATTTCCTGGACGTCGCCCCCACCCCTGAGCGTCCGCCGCACATATACGAGGTAGGCGATGACGAAGACGATTGCGAGCGGTAGATGCAGCGCATCGGGCAACGCGACGCCGGCGACCAGCGCCCCGGCGAAGAAGACGAGGAAGAAGATCAGGTCACGGTCGAGCGTCTCGGTGTCCGCCTTCAGCTCCAATCCCTGCGGCCGCCTCGCCTTGAACAGGAATGCGGAGAGGCCGACCAATGCCATCGCCAGGGTCGCGAGCAGGAACGGGGCGCCGATGATCGCTCCGACGGCAACACCCTCGGAGCCCTCCGTGCCGCCGATGATCGCCACGATCGGGATCAGCGTCTCGGGCATTGCGGTGCCGACCGCCGCCAGAACGCTGCCGGTCGCGCCCTCGCCCAGCTGGAGTCGGTGGCCGAGCCACTCGACCGCGTTGGTGAACGCGAGCGCTCCAGCGAGGATGACCGCGAAGCTGGCGATCAGGAGGACGACTGCGCTCATGCGTCCAGCCTCATGCGGCGAAGAATGCGATGCCGAACACCGTGTAGACGGCGAGCAGGAGGACGCCCTCGAACCAGGTGGACTCGCCCTCCTGGGTGACGGCGTTGGCGATCAGCGCCGCCAGCAGGATCGCACCGAGCTCGAAGCCATTGAAGACGAGCGGCATCGGACCGGGGCCGATCACGAACGATGCGAAGACGAGGACCGGCGCGACGAACAGAGCCACCTGGGCGCTGGAGCCGATCGCGATGTTGACGGCGAGATCCATCTTGCCCTTGAAGGCTACGAGGACCGCGACCCAATGCTCAGCGGCGTTACCGACGATCGCCACGACGATCGCGCCGATGAAGAACTCGCTCAGTCCGATGGACTCCGAGGCCTCCGAGATCGAGCCGACCAGGATCTCCGACATCAGCCCCACCGCAACGCCGGCGACGGCGAGAGCGGTAACCGACTTGCGGACGGTCCAGCCCCAGGTGTCGTCGATGCTCGCCGACTCCTCTCCCTCGGGGTCCGGCGCGTCGGGAGGCCTGGCCTGCGGGTTGAAGATGTCGCGATGGGTCTTCAGCGAGAAGAAGAGCCCGGCCACGTAGCAGAGGATCAGGACCACGCTGACCGCGAGCGAAAGCATCTCGACGGTCGAGCCGTAGTCGACGATCTCGGGTCCGACCGAGGGCAGCCCACGGCCCTCGACCAACTCGAAGATCGCCGGCATCAGAAGGGCTGCTCCCGCGAGGAAGAGCATCGTCGACTGCGTGCTCGCCGCCGTCCGATCGAACTTCTGAACCTCGCCCGGGCGACCCACTCCCCCGGCGATCATCGCCGCGCCGAGCACGAGCAGCACGTTGCCGATGATCGAGCCGATGATCGAGGCCTTGACCACCTCCTGGAGCCCCTCGGAGAGCGCGAAGAGGGCGATGATCAGCTCCGGCGCGTTACCGAAGGTGACGTTCAGCAGGCCGCCGATTCCCGGCCCTGAGCGCTCGGCCAGCTCCTCGGTGGCCCGGCCCATCAGCGCAGCGGTCGGGATGATCCCGATCGCGGCGACGAAGAAGATCACGGTCGGCGAAGCTCCGACCAGATTGAAGATGACCGCCAGGGGGATGAAGGGGACCAGCAGGTAGGGCCACCCGTCGGGTCCGAGGAGAAAGCCCCCGTTGAGCGCCGGGCCTGGGCGGCTCATCCGCCGAGTTGGGCTGCGCAGGCATCGACGGCATCGGCGTCCTCCGCCTGCGCGACGCAGTCGTAGTACTTCTCAGCGGCATCGCTGGCCGGCGCCGTCGGAGAGCCCGACGCGCCCGTGGATCCCGTCGATCCGAGGCCGAGCGCCTCCGCGCCGCCGGGAATCTGAGAGAGCAGTTCGTCCAGCGGCACCGCGTCGGGGGGGGCAGTGATGTCCGGTTCGCCACCCGGGTCGGAGATGCCGACCGAGAGGTTGACCGTCACCTCTCCCGCTCCGCCCCGCGGGTCGGCGAGGGTGAGGCCGACGTCGAACCGACGCAGCGCGTCGTCCTCGGTGGCGGCATAGACGTCGATGGTCGCATCGCTGACGGTGTCCTCGAGGCCGCTGAGCGCATTCGGATCGAGCTGCTGGGCCTGACCGGTCTGCTGGGCGACGTCGTTGAGATCCGCCACGAGCTTCGGAACGTCCGCCGACCCGGAGACGTGGACCACCTCGGTGCCATCGAGATCCTCGGTCCCCTCGTTGGTCAGGTCGGTGACCCACGATTGCGGGTCGATGCCGAACTGCTCCAACGATCCCTGTCCCTCCTCGGTGTCCTGCTGTTCAGCCGACTGCTCGTAGGAGGCCTTGAGCGCCTGGAAAGACGCGTCGTCGAGCTGATACTCGGTGCCGTCGAAGCCGATGAACGCTCCCTCGGTCGTGATCGTGAGCCCGCCGTCGAAGTCGAAGCTGGGCTCACCGGAATCAATGCTGACGGTGACGTCGAAATCGACCGAAGGGAGAGTGGCCGTGCCGTTGGACTGGAACGGGCCCTCCACGGACGCGGTCAGGTTGCCCTCCTGTCCGCCGCTGGAGGCAACGTCCAGGCTGAGCTCGAGCACCCCGCTGTCGGCCCCCCCGGTGCCGCCAAGGGCGTTGTCGAGGACCTCCTGCGGGTCGGCGTTCGATTCGTCCCCGCCGCATCCGGATACCACTACGAGCGCCGCCAGGGCGGCCACGAACAGCAGCGTGATTCTCAGATTCTTTCGCAAGGTTCCGCCAGCCCGTCCCGCTTGATCAGGCGTGGTCAGAGTACCCTGGATCGGTGCCGCTCGCCGTCGAGAGTGAGCCGACGACACCGAGGACGATCCTCTACACGGGGAAGGGTGGAGTCGGCAAGACCAGCGTCGCAGCAGCGACGGCGCGTCGCTGCGCCAGATCGGGTCTGCAGACGATCATCCTCTCGACCGATCCCGCTCACAGCCTCGGCGACTCCCTCGAGCACGAACTCGGTCCCGCCCCCACCCAGGTGTCAGATCACCTCTGGGCGCAACAGATCGAAGCGCAGCAGGAGATGGAGGACAACTGGGCTGCCGTGCGCCACTGGCTCGGGCGGGTGCTGGCCGATCAGGGCGTCCTCGGAGTCGCCGCCGAGGAGCTGACCGTCCCGCCGGGGATGGACGAGCTCTTCAGCCTCCTGCAGATCCGCGAGCACCATGCCTCGGGCGCTTACGACGTGATCATCGTCGACTGCGCCCCGACCGGGGAGACGCTTCGCCTGCTCTCGTTCCCCGATGTCGCCCGTTGGTGGCTCGACAAGGTTCTGCCGTGGGAGCGCCGCCTCGTCTCGGCCGCACGGCCGTTCGCCAAGACGTTCCTCGACATCCCGCTCCCCGGCGAGGATGTCTTCGCCGACGTGCAGAGGCTGGTCGGCAACCTGATCTCGATGAACGAGATCCTCCGCGATCGAGCGCACACCTCGATCCGGCTCGTGATGAACCCCGACCGGATGGTGATTCGCGAGGCCCAGAGAACGTTCACCTATCTCAACCTCTACGGGTATCTGACCGACGCGGTCGTGGTCAACCGGGTGTTTCCCGAGGAGCTCTCCGACTCCTACTTCTCGGCCTGGCGCGAGAAGCAGACGGAGAACCTGGAAATCGTGCGTGAGGGCTTCGCGCCCGTCCCGCTGCTGACGGCCCGCTACTTCCCCGAGGAGGTCGTCGGGGCCGAGATGCTCGACCTCCTGGCCGCCGAGCTGTTCGCCGACGACCCTCCCGAGCGCGTCATGCACACCGAGCTCACGCAGCGGATCAAGTCCGAGGGCGGGCGCACGGTTCTCTCGATTCCCGTCCCGTTCGCCGACCGCTCGGAGCTGGATCTGAGCAAGGTCGGCCAGGAGCTGATCGTCCGTGCCGGCCGCGAGAAGCGGACTATCATCCTTCCGAACGCGCTGGCCAGGCACCGAACCACCGGGGCCCGGCTGAAGGACGGAACGCTCGAGGTGAGCTTCGAAGATGACCGCCCCCGACGAGCAGAGAAACCAGCCCCCGATGAGGGACGAGATCCCGATTCGGGACCAGGGGTCTCAGCGCGAGAACAACAGCGGGTCTGACTGGACCCAGGGGCCGGATGAGTCCGGATGGCAGGGCGCTGAAGGGGCCGACTGGTCGGCGACCCACGCCCAGGACTCTCGTTGCCTCGAGTTCTGCCCGATCTGCCGAACCGCCGAGATCCTGCGGGCCGCCGGGCCGCCGGAGCTTCGCGGTCAGCTCGACGATGTCGGCCGGGAGGCGCTCTTGACTCTGAAGTCGCTGGTCGACCATTACCTCGAGCGACTGGATCAGCGGCCGGCCGCTGAGGATCGGGTGGAACGGATCCCGATCGACTAGTACCCGGCCGGGATCTCGTCGATCAGCAGCCGGTCGTGGTCGTAATCGAGCTTGGCCCGGGCGAGGTCCGGTGGCAGCCAGCGGAGTTCGTCGACCTCCTCGTTGGGCTCGAACTCCCCGGCCCGCACCGTCATCAGCCAGTAGCGAACGACCTTCCGACGTCCCTTGCGGTCGTGGTAGCGGGTCGGCGTCAGCTCATCGCCCAGATCGCAGACGAAGCCCGTCTCCTCCTCCACCTCCCGCAACGCGCCCTCCTCGAAGCTCTCGCCATCCTCGAGCTTGCCCTTCGGCAGGGACCAGTCGTCGTAGCGGGGGCGATGCACGACCAGGATCTCGAGACCCTCGGCACCGGCGCGGCGAATGACGCCGCCGGCGGCGCGGACCTGCTCCGGTGGGTTCTTCGCCATCTAGATCAGCCCCAGGCCGGCGGCGCGCTCGCGCGCTCGCGCGAGGATCTCGTCCACACCCTCGATCTCACCGCCGCTCATCAGCACCCGTCCGTTGACGATGGTGGTGTCGACGACATGGCCGGAGGAAGCGTAGATCAGGCCGGCCTCCAGCGCTCCGATTCCGAGCTCGGGGCCATCGGTCCGGACGAGCAGAAGGTCGGCCGGAGCACCGACCCCGATCCCGCCCGCCCCGAGCAGCGGCGCCCGCTCGCCGGTTGCGATCGCGAGGGTCTCGGCGGCCGGGCTGGCGGCTGCGTCGACCGCGAGGTGCTTCTGGGCCAGGGCGAGATGCTTGGCGTCGGCCAGCAGGTCGAGCGAGTTGTTGGAGCCGGCGCCGTCGGTCCCGATTCCGACCGGGATCCCGTGGCGCTGCGCCGCGGGTAGGTCGAAGATGCCGCCCACGGCGAGCTTCATGTTCGCCACCGGGTTGGTGACCACCGTCGCCCCGGACGCGGCGATCAGCTCCCGCTCGTGCTCGTCGAGCCAGACGGCGTGCGCGAGCAGCGTCCGCGGACCCAGAAGTCCGACACGCTCGAGCAATTCGACCGGGCGGACGCCGTGGGCAGCGATGCTGTCGCGCACCTCGCCCTCGGTCTCCGAGACGTGGATCTGAATCGGCAGTCCGAGCCGCTCAGACTCGGCGGCGATCCAGCTCAGCGATTCCGGTGAGACCGTGTAGATCGCATGGGGGGCGAGCGAAGCCGTGACCAGCTCGCTGGGGGCGGCGTCCAGCTCCTCGAGACCGGCGGCGGCCGCCCGCTGGAGATCGGCGAGTCCTTCCGGGTCGCCTCCGTCGAGCAACGGCGGGCCGACGGTCGCCCGGATTCCGGCGTCGGCCACCGCCCGGGCCACGGCACCCGGCTGCCAGTACATGTCCCAGAACCGGACCGTCCCGGTGCGGATCATCTCCACGCACGCGAGTCGGGTCCCCCAGTAGACGTCCTCGGCGGTCAGCTTGGCTTCGACCGGCCAGATGTGGTCCTGAAGCCAATCCATCAGCGGCAGATCGTCGGCATAGCCGCGGAACAGGGTCATCCCGGCGTGCGTGTGCCCGTTGACGAAACCGGGCAGGACGGCGGTGCCCGCTCCGTCGATCCGCTCGTCGCCGGGAAGCGGAACCACGTCGGCACCCAGGCCAGAGATCAGGCCCTTCTCGATCCGGATCCCGACCTCCTCCCCGGCAAGCGTGGCTCCTTCGATCGCCAGCGTCATCAGCCCGTCACCGGCCCATCGAGTTCGGCGGCGACCGCTTCGATCGCGGCAGTCAGGCGCGCACGGTTCTCATCCTTGCCGGCTTCGAACTCGGCGACCGAAAGCGGCTCCTCGGCGATCCCGTTGGCGAGGTTGTCGACAACGCAGACCGCCGCGTACCGAATCCCGAGCTCGCCGGCGATGATGCACTCGGAGGCGATCGTCATCCCGATCACATCGGCGTGGTCGGAGATCATCCTGATCTCGGCCGGGGTCTCGAACCGCGGCCCGATCGCCTGCCAGTAGACGCCGCCGTCGATCAACGGTGGGCCGGCAACACGCGCCCATGCCTCGAGAATCGTGCCGCGCCAGGCGGGATCGAAACCGGGCACCCGCTCGCCTCCATGCTGATCGGAGAGCGAAAGGCCGAGGTGCAGGGCGATGAAATCGTCAGGGCAGAGGAAGGTGCCGACGCCGAGCTCCGCCCGCAGGCCGCCAACCGACGCGATCGCCAGGACCCGGTCACAGCCGAGTTCGCTCAGCGCGGCGAAGTTGAGCGCGTGGTCCAGCTTCGCCGCGGTCGTGTACCGCTCGAAGCCGTGACGTTGGAGCAGCACCTGCTCGCCCCGCTCGTGGACGACGACGGGACCGGTCGGGGTCTCCACGCTGCGGGCCTCGAAGCCGGCGGCCGGCTCGGCTCCGAGAATCGAGTGACCGCCGATGAGCGCCAGACGTCCCATCTGCTGATCCTAGCCCTAGCTGCGCCGATCGATCGCCTCGAACGATTCGAGGCGTCGAAGCAGATCGCCCGAGGTAACGCCGGCCGCGCCCGCGGCCTTGACGGAGTTGCGAAGTCGGCGGTCGCTGGTGACGACGGTGATCGAGGCAGGGTCGGGATCGGCACGGAGGATCCTCAGGATCTCCCGATCGGCGGCGTCGGGCCCGCCGGGGGCGAAGCCGATCTCGATCCCCGAGGCGGCGGCGGCGACCTGCCGGTGCGGGCGACCGTCGAAGATCACCCGCAACTCGACCTCCTCCCCCTGCGCAAAGGCGCTGAGCCGCCTGTTGAGCGCGGCCATGGCGGCGGGCCGGTCGCGCCACCAGCCGTCCGGCCTCGACCCGAGAACATTCATGCCGTCGACGATCATCCGCTCCATGGAGCCGACCGTAGCGGCGATCGCGGCGACGGGCGCTAGGCCGTCAGCGAACCCGCGGCCAGCAGCGGATCGTCGGGAAGGCGGCCGGCCCCGAGCCGATCGGCGAGATCGAGGTCGCTGATCGACCCTGCGAGCAGCAGCTTCGAGCGGCCGGCAAGGCGGGCGAGCTCCGGCTCGATGGCCACGAGCAGGTCCTCATTCCTCGCGAAGACGACGATCGCGTCGGGCTCGGTCTCCTCGACGCAGGTTGCGATCGATTCGACCGGCGTGTCGGAGCCGAGGAAGGTGATCCTCCAGCCCCGCTCACGGAGCGCCAGGCCGAAACCGATCAGGCCGACGTCGTGGAGCTCGCCCGACGGACAGGCCAGCAGGGCGAGTCGGCCCTCGCCTCCTCCCCACCCTCTCGCCAGGCCCAACAGTCGCCCGCGGAGAAGATTGGTGGCGAAGTGCTCCTGGGCGACGCTCACGTCGCCGAGGCTCCATCGCTCACCGATCCGCCGGAGCACCGGGAGGATGAGGTCGCCGACGAACGCATCGATGTTGAGCGCGCTGATCGCGCGGTCGAGAACCTCCTCCGAGGCCGGGTTGTCGAACCGCAGCAGGCTCTCGAGCAGGTCGGTCTGCATGGAGTCGCCGAGCGTCAGGGCGCCCGATGCGAGATTCGGCCTGCTGGATTCCCGACCGATCTCACGAACCCGATCGGCGGCCTCTGCCGGCGCAAGGCCCTCTGCGACGAGTGCAGCCATCGAACGGAGCCGACGCTCGTCCGACGGCGAATAGAGCCGGTACCCCGATTCGGCGCGCCGGGGTGTCACGACGGCATAGCGACGCTCCCAGGCGCGAATGGTCCCGCTCGCAACGCCCGTCCGTCGCGCAAGCTCTCCGATCCGGATCATGAGCTCATCCTAGGTTGTACAAACCTTTGACATACCCTGAACATAGTTGCTAGGCTCGACGGAGTCAATGAGCACGTCCCTGAAATCCATCGGTCGGTCCTCAGCGGTCGACTGGCTCCTCGACCGGACCGTCCTCCCCGGCTTCAGCTCGATCGGCTACGACGTCCGCGGGCTGGCCGGCACCTCGCCCGACCCCGAGCATCGCCTCAGCGGACGCGACGTGGTCGTGACCGGTTCCAACTCGGGCATCGGGGCGGCCGCAGCCGAGCAGTTCGCGACCCTCGGGGCCAGAGTTCACATGGTCGTCCGCAACGTCGAACGCGGCGAGGACGCCCGCGCCAGGATCAGCGAAGCGACGGGCAATGATCACCTTCAGGTCCATCACTGCGATGTCTCATCGCTCGCGTCGGTGCGAGCCCTGGCCGCCGAGCTGACATCCGAGATCGGCGAGGGCGGCATTGCCTCCCTGGTCCACAACGCCGGCATGATGGCCCGGGAGCGCAGCGTCAGCGAGGACGGCTACGAGCTGACTCTCGCCACGCACGTCCTCGGACCGTTGCTGCTCACGGAGCTGCTCACCCCGCTGCTCGAGCGGGCGGCGCCCTCCACGGTCGTGTTCGTGACCTCCGGGGGTATGTACAGCGAGAAGCTCGACGCCGACGACCTCGAGCTCGACGGCCGGGACTTCAACGGCACCGCCTTCTACGCCCACGCCAAGCGAATCCAGGTGATCCTGACCGGCCTGCTCGATTCCCGGCTCGGTCCACGCGGGATCAGCGTTCACGCGATGCATCCCGGCTGGGTCGATACGCCGGGCGTCGTCGAGGCGCTTCCCCGCTTTCACTCGACCCTCGAACGGATCCTGCGCACCCCGGCGCAAGGTGCCGACACGATCGTCTGGCTCGCCGCCTCCGATGAGGCCGCCGGGCACGGAGGCGAACTCTGGATGGATCGGCGGATCCGCCCCGCCCATCGCGTTCCGTGGACCCACGAGAGCGCTGCCGACCGCGCCCTCCTCTGGTCCCGGCTAAGCGAGATGACAGGCCTCACCGAATCCCAGACGGCAGCCCCGACCGGCTGAGGCCCGCGGTTCGATCGGGGTCGTCTGCGTCCTCCCCTCCCCCTGATGGACGTCGACGACCCCGGTCGAACCGAACCCTTCCACCCGAGTCCGCATGTAACACCGCTCGGTGTCGAATCGGCGCTAGGCTGCTCACATGGCAGGGGAGGACCGAGACGAGATGACCATCGACGAGCTGTCGCGGGAGAGCGGGATGACCGCCCGCAACATCCGCGCCCACCAGTCGCGCGGACTGCTCCCGCCTCCCACCGTGCGCGCCCGCACCGGCTACTACGGGCCGGAGCACCTGAGACGGATCCGTCTGATTCAGGACATGCAGGGCCAGGGCTTCAATCTGAAGGCCATCGAGCGCCTGCTGGAGATGGGCGCCCGCAACGGCAGCCGGCAGACGCTCGAGTTCCAGCGCACCGTCCTGCAGCCCTTCAGCACCGAGCAACCCGAGATGGCCGACGCCGCCGACCTCCGCGACACCTTCGGCGACCCCCTCGATCTGAAGCTGATCGCTAAGGCTGAGCGCGTGGGCCTCCTGCGCCCGACCGGCGAGGACACCTGGGAGGTTCCCTCCCCGACGATGCTCCGCGCCGGTCGCGAGCTGGTCGAGCTCGGAATCCCGCTCGATCATGCGCTGGCCGTGGCCGACTCGATCAACCGCCATACGGCTGCGATCTCGAAGGAATTCGTCAAGCTCTTCATCAAGGACGTTCTGGAACCGATCCGCGACCGGGGGAAGCGGACGGAGGGTGATCTCGCCGCCGCCGGCGAGGCCGTCGACCGGCTCCGCCCCCTCGCCTCCGATGCGGTGCAGGCGAGCTTCGGCCTGGTCATGACCCGGGCGGTCGAGCGCCAGCTCCAGAAGGAGCTCGGCTAGCCGGGCGGCTCCGGGCCCTCGAGAGGCTTGGGCTCGAGCTCGGGGAGCTCCGCCGCGAGCTCGCTGAGAAACGGCAGCTCGGGACGCCGTCCCGCGTAGAGTCGCAACGTGTCCCAGTAGTGATCGAGCCGCTGCGGTTCGATCCGCTCGCCGGAGGTGATGAAGGCCCGCGTCCTGGCGAGCTTGTCGGCCAGGTAGATCGTCACGGGCACCGATCCCGCGGCCAGGACCCGCTCCCGGTGTTCGGCCTTGCGCTCCTCGTAGTCGCCGATGGAGATGTCCTCGGTCAACACCTCGACCCAGCCACCGATCTCGTCGCCGAACTCCTCACGAATCTCCGCCGGCTCGGTCTGGGTGTCCTCGACGATGTCGTGCAGAACGGCCGCCGCCACCGCGTCCTCGGTGAACCCCGCCCCATCGATCAGGGCCGCAACGGCAGTCGGGTGCTCGATATCGGCCCCCTCCTCCACGCCGGGGCCCCCGTAGATCGCCAGGGCGTAGCCGTAGGCGCGACGGACCAGATCTCTGCCGGCGATGAAGTCGGGATCGGACCGCATTCGTGATCGAGGATAGCCCGAGCCGGGTAGGGAGGAACCATCGAGTGATCCACTCGGACACCCCCTACGAAGGAGAGAACACCATGGCCAGATACGTAACGACCGTTGACACCACCTGGGACCGCGAGCGGGCCTTCGCCTACCTCGCCGACTTCGCATCGATCTCCGACTGGGATCCGGGCGTGGTGCGTTCCAAGCGACTGAGCGACGAGCCGTTCGCCGTCGGCGCTCGCTTCGAGGTCATCTCCTCCTTCCTCGGCCGCGAGATCCCGCTCGTCTACGAGGTCCTGGAGATCGACCCCCCGCGGCGGGTTCTGCTGCGGGCCGAGACCTCAACGATGACCTCCCTCGACGAGATGACCTTCGACCTGCGGCCCGGCGGTGGCACCCTCGTCACCTACGACGCGGACCTGGCGCTGAAGGGCGTGGCCAAGGTCGCCGAACCGGGTATGCGGCTCGCATTCCGCCGGATCGGCGACCACGCGCGCGACGGGCTTCGCGACCGACTCGCCGCAGAGGCCCCCGCGGCCGGTGACCTGTCGGAGATCCCGAAACCAGTGAGCCCGCCGACCCGATGAGCGAGGGCGGCAGGATAGCCGTCGTCGGCGGCGGCATCTCCGGCCTGCTCGCTGCCGCCGAGCTGAGACGGGCCGGCCACGAGATCACGGTCTTCGAGGCGGCACCCTACGTCGGCGGGCACACCAACACGATCACCGTCGAGGAGCCCGGCGGACCGGTCGACGTCGACACCGGCTTCATCGTCTTCAACGATCGCAACTACCCGAACTTCGAGGCGATGCTCGCCGAGCTGGGCGTCCCGAGCCAGCCGGCCAACATGAGCTTCGGCGTCTCCGACGGCCTCGGACAGTTCGAGTGGGCGGCTCGGGGCGCGCGGGGAATCTTCGCCCGTCCCCGCCACCTGGTCGACCGGCGGTTCATCCGGATGCTCTCCGACCTCGTCCGCTTCAACCGCGAGGCCCGGGCGCTGCTCGGCGTCGACGGCAACGGCCCATCCCTGCACGAGTTCCTCGTCGACGGCAACTACTCCGACTACTTCGTCAACCGCCTGATCGTGCCTCAGGTCTCAGCGGTGTGGTCGGCCGACCCCGATCAGATGTGGAGCTTCCCCGCCGCGTTCCTGGCGACCTTCTTCGACAACCACGGGGTCCTGCAGATCCGCAACCGCCCCTGCTGGCGAACGATCCCCGGTGGATCGCGTCGATACGTCGAAGCCCTCACCGCACCGTTCGCGGATCGGATCCGACTCGATACACCGGTCGAGAGGATCACTCGACGACCCGGGGGCCTCGGCGTCGCGGTTCGGCATTCCGGAGGCGACGAGGTCTTCGACGAGGCCGTCCTCGCCTGTCATTCCGACCAGGCCCTGGCGATGCTCGCCGAGCCGACCGAGCTCGAGCGGAGGCTCCTGTCGGCATTTCCCTATCAGCCCAACGAGGCGGTGCTGCACACCGACACGACGCTGATGCCCCGCCGTCGCGGCGCCTGGGCGAGCTGGAACTTCCATCTGACCGATGGGTCAACGGGCTCCACGACCGTGACCTACGACATGAGCCGGCTCCAGTCACTGGAGAGCCGGGAGCGGTACCTGGTGACGCTGAACCGGACCGAGGTCATCGATCCCGAGACCGTGATCCGGAGGATCGACTACGCCCACCCCGTCTTCACCAAGGAGGGCATGGCCGCTCAGGGCCGGTGGGGCGAGATCAGCGGCGCCGACCGGATCCACTACTGCGGCGCGTACTGGCGCTGGGGCTTCCACGAGGACGGCGCCTGGTCGGCGCTGCGGGTCTCCGAGGCACTCGGCGGCCGTGGCCCAGGATTCAGCGGGGTCAAGCATCCCGATCCGGTGCGATGGCGAGGCGAAGACCATGGCGACGGCCTCCAGCCGGTGCTGGAGGCCGCATGAGCGCGGCGCTCGCCGAGCGAACCGCCGAGGCCCCGAGGCCCGCTCGGCCAGGCGCCGATCGGAAGCCGGTCGCACGGAGCTCTGCTCTCTATGAGGGCTGGGTCAGCCATCGCCGGACCGAGCCGATCGAGCACGCCTTTCGCTACCGGGTCTTCATGCCCCTGTTCGATCTCGACGAGCTCCCCGACGCTCCTCGACGAGGTCCCGCTCTGGTCCGCCCGCCGCCGCGCCCCGGCCCGCTTCCGCCGCGCCGACTACCTCCGCGGGCACGGCGACTCCGCGCTCGCTCACCGACGCCGCCCGCGACCTCGTCGCCGAGCGAACGGACTCTCGTCCCGAGGGCCGGGTCCGGATGCTCGCCAATCCGCGCTACTGGGGCGTCGGCTTCAACCCCGTCTCCTTCTACTTCCTCGACGACGCGGCGGCGCGGTCGAGGCGATGATCGCCGAGGTGACGAGCACCCCCTGGAGGGAGCGGCAAAGTTACGTGCTCTCCGCCGGCCCGGACGGGCTTCGAGGCGACTTCGGTAAGCGCATGCACGTCTCCCCGTTCATGCCGATGGAGCAGAGCTACGAGTGGAGCGCGGGAGACCCCGGTGAGCGGCTGTCGATCTCGATCCGCAACCGGCAGGAGGGCCGAATCGTCTTCGAGGCCGGGCTCGCGCTGGAGCGTCGCGAGATGACCCCCTCCGCGATGCGCGAGATACTCTTCCGCTATCCGCCCATGACGATCTCGACCATCGCTCGGATCTACTGGAACGCAGCCCGGCTGAAGGCCAAGGGCGCCCCCTACTACCGGCGCCCGACGGCCGTTCGGGGACGGATTGATGCGGCCGGTGCAGATCCATGGCGTCGCGTCGTCCATGCGGTCCTGCGGCGGATCGAGGCCGGCGCGATCGAACTCGAGGAGCGCTTCCCGGGCGGGGAGACACGGCAGTTCGGTCCGACATCGGCGCAGCGGCGCGCCCGCGTGCAGATCAACGACCCGAACGTCTACCGCAAGCTCGCCCGCTCCAAGAGCATCGCCTTCGGCCAGACCTACGCCGAGCGGGGATGGGAGACCGACGATCTCTCCACCCTGTTGGCAATCGCCGCCCGCGACATCGGCCGGGCCGATCCCGCTCCGGCGGAGGCTCGCCCCGTTCCTGCTCCCATTTCAGCGACTCGGGCACCCTGAAGATGCTCAACACCCGCGCCGGAGCGCGCTCGAATATCGCCCGCCACTACGACCTCGGCAACGACATGTTCGAGATCTTCCTCGACCGCGAGACGATGATGTACTCGAGCGCCTACTACGAAACCGGCGACCGAATCGCTCGAGCACGCTCAGCACACCCGGCTCGAACGGATCTGCGACTCGCTCGAACTTCGTCCCGCCGATCGCCTGCTCGAGATCGGCACCGGCTGGGGCGGCATGGCGGTTCACGCCGCCTCGACCCGCGGATGCCGGGTGACGACGACGACGATCTCGCGCGAGCAGCGCGAGTACGCCGAGGCTCGCGTGACCGCCGCCGGCCTCGACGACCTGATCACCATCGTCGGAGCCGACTACCGCGATCTGCGCGGCAGCTACGACAAGCTCGTCTCGCTGGAGATGATCGAGGCGGTGGGCTGGGAGTGGTTCGACGTCTACTTCCGCCACTGCTCCCGGCTGCTGAAGCCCGACGGCCTCTTCTTCCTGCAGGCGATCGTGGTCGCGGACCGGGCCTTCGAGATCGAAAAGCGAACCCGCAGCTTCGCCAACCAGGTCATCTTCCCGGGCGGCTGCCTGCCCTCGGTGGAGTCGATCCAGAGCTCGATCGCGTCGCAGACCGACTTCCGGACGGTCGCGCTCGAGGACATCTCGGCCAGCTACGTCCTCACCCTGCGGGCCTGGCGCGAGCGCTTCGAGGCGGCCGCCGAGCGGCTCGAGGAGCTCGGCTACGACGAGCGGTTCCGGCGCACCTGGAGCTTCTACCTGTCGATGAGCGAGGCGGGATTCGCCGAGACGCGGATCCGCGACGTCCAGATGCTCTTCGCGAAGCCCCACTGGTCCGGATCGCCCGAGCATCGGGGACGTGCAACCCGTCGGCAGGGAAGCCCCGGTGGACGTCGCCGAGTCGTAGCTACCGCAACTCGGGCGACGGAATCTGGTTCCCTGAAGGCCATGACCAAGCTCGCGACAGCGATCGCACTGATTCTCGCCCTGGCGCTGCCGGCCGCCGCGTCGGCGGCTGAACCGACGCCGCCCGTCCAACCGGCGACGGGTCCCGGCGGCGTCGCGCACAAGTGGGATTCCATGAAGACGGTCTTCCACGACGACCCGACGACAACCTCGACTACTGGACCTACGAGCCGCGGCAGTGGACCGGCAAGCAGCGCAAGAAGCCCGATCGCGTGCCGCTGACCTTCTTCATCCACGGCTACGCCGCCGTCAACCCGCGCCATCTACGGGAGCTGGATCGAGCACATCGTCCAGAAGGGCAACTCGCTGATCTTCCCCCGCTTTCAGGAGCACAACTACATCCCGACCGCCAACTACACGCCGAACGCGATCGAGGCCCTCGGACGCGGCCTCGACTGGCTGCGCGCGAACGGGAAGCAGGAGCTGCGGCTCGGGAAGGGCGTGAACCTGATCGGCCACTCCTTCGGCGGCGCGGTGGCGACGAACATCGGCGCCCGTGCCGCCGCCTCGGGCCTCCCGAAGCCCGCCTCGATGCTGCTCGTGAACCCGTTCTTCGAGAACGAGGGCTACAAGCCGCCCGCCGACGCGATCGACCCGGACCTCTCCGCGATCCCGAAGGGCGCCGAGCTCGGCTGCATCGTCGCCGACATCGACATGACCACCGGCCGTCGCGGCTGCGACGTGATCTTCGACCGGACCTCGTCACCTGAAGCGGCGCGACTACATCTGGATGTACGGCGACGACCACGGCGACCCTCCGCTGTCGCTTCCCACACCCTCCCCGACGATCATCTCGCCCGACGACGCGTTCGACTTCTTCGGCTTCTGGAAGCTCGGCGACGCCCTCTCGACCTGCGCGCTCGACGATCGCAACTGCGGCTACGCGGTGGGCGGAGGGCCCAAGCAGCGATTCATGGGCACCTGGAGCGACGGCGTCGACGTCCGCAAGCTCGACGTCTTCGACGAGCCTCCACCCTGCCCGGCGCGCAGGTCTACGGCTGCTGAGCCTGAGCCCCGGCTGCCTGAACCCGCGTCAGACTGCAGAAACCGTCCCCGGGGGACGGATTCTGCAACTTCGGCGCTAGGGTCGGCCGGGATGGCCCGGGATCCGGAGGAGCTGAGAGCGCGACGGCGGAGGCTCACGCTCGGCAGCGGCGGCGGCGCTGCCCTGCTGATCGCCATCGGGCTGGTCGTCGCGATCGTGGTCGTCTTCCTGCTCCTCCGTGGCGGCGGCGACGAGGAGACCGGATCCACGACGCGCGACGGAGGGACCGAGCCGCCGCCCGCTGACCCCGACGCAGCTCGCCGGTCAGCGGCTGATCGCCGGGTTCGACGGCACGAGCGTGCCCCGCGGGCCTCGAGCGGATGATCGGCGACGGCGAGCTGGCCGGCGTGATCCTCTTCGACGAGAACGTCGAGCGGGCGCGAACGGACGGCCCGCATGACCGCCGAGCTCCAGGCGATCGAGCGACCCGCCGGTCTCGCAGGCGCCGCTGGCGGTGATGGTCGATCAGGAGGGCGGGCGGTTCGCCGCATTCCCGGCCCTCCACGCGCCTCGGCGGCGGAGATGGGCGAGCGCGGCGACGCCTTCGCCGCCTCGCAGGCGCGGGCCACGGCGACGTCGCTGCTCGCCCACGGCGTCAACGTGGACCTCGCTCCCGTCCTCGACGTCGCCCGCTCCGGTTCGGCGATCGCCGCCGAGGGTCGCACCTTCGGGAGCGACCCCCGGGAGGTGATCGTCGATCGGTGTCGACGGCTTCGCGACCGCGCTGCGCGAGGGTGGGGTCGCCGCCGCCGCCAAGCACTTCCCCGGCCTCGGCCGCGCCCAGGTCAACACCGACTTCGAGGCCCAGCGGATCGAATCGTCCCGGGCGGACCTGCGCAACGTCGATGAGGTGCCGTTCGCGGCCTTCGCCGACTCCGGCGGCGAGATCATCATGCTCAGCCTCGCCACCTACCCGGCGTTGTCGAATCGTCCGGCGGCACTCGCGCGTTCCGTGGCCACGGGAGAGCTGCGGCGGCGGCTCGGCTTCGAGGGCGTGAGCATCACCGACTCGCTCGACGCTGCCGCGGCGCAGGCGTTCGGCGATCGTGAGGAGGTGGCGCTGACCGCCGCGTCGGCGGGTGCCGATCTCCTGCTCTACGGCGACTGGCGCACGGCCCGGGAGATCCACCGGACGCTGAGCGCCCGCCTGCGCTCCGGCGGGCTCGACCGGGGCGCCTTCGAGGAGTCGGCCGGACGGGTGCTGGCGATGCGGGAGGGCCTGACGCTCCCGCCCGCCGGCTAGGGAACGTCCCTGACCTGCTCGCAGGTGTTGTCGGCCTTGTCGCCGTTGCCCCCGCCGCCGTCGCACTCGTCGTCGCCGCCCTCGCCCGAGAGGTCGTCGACGCCGTCGTTGCCGAGCAACAGGTCATCGCCCTCGCCGCCGAACAGCGCGTCGTTGCTGCCGCCGCCGTCGATCTTGTCGTTGCCGCCTCCACCGCGGATCGTGTCGTCCCCGATATCGCCGAACAGCAGCCTGTCGTTGCCGTCGGTGCCGGTGATCCTGTCGTTGCCGATGTAGCCGTCCATCTTCTTGACGGGTGAGTCCTTCGTCTTCGAGGAGAGGGTGTCGTCGTCGGCCCCGCCGAGCAGGGTGTCGAAGCCGCCGGCGATCAGGACGTCGACGTCGAAGCTCCCGTCGAGGAAGTCCTTGCCGTCGTCGACCACCCGGCCGCCCTTCTCTTGCCGTAGCCCGTCGAGCCTGTCGCGACCGGCCTGCCCGTTGATGTAGTCGTTGTCGGGGCCGCCGTCGAGGTAATCGTTGTCCTCCTCGCCGTAGACCTTGTCGCGACCCTTGTCGCCGTAGACCTTGTCGTTGCCGACGCCACCACAGACGACGTCGTTGCCGCCGCCGCCGAAGACCCTGTCGTTGCCGCGACCGCCGTTGATGATGTCGTCCTTCGGCCCGCCGTAGACCGTGTCGTTGCCGCCGCCGGCGTTGTACTGGTGGCGGCCGCCGCCGAGACGGATCGTGGTCCCCCTATCGCTGCCCATCTCGTTCCGCTTCTTGCAGATCTTCGCGTCCGCCGGGACGAATCGCATGTCGGCGGTCGCATCAGCGGTCAGCACGCGAGCCGCTCCGACGCCGATCGCAATCGGATTGTCTTTGCCCGCATACCTTCAACCTCGACTTCCTCAACCGTTGTCCCTGGCACCGGCGGCCGGGAGATCGATCGATCCTCGACGTCCGCTCGCTGGCCGGAGCGGCCGAGCGCCTCGATCTCGTGCTCCATCCGCGGGCACGGACGTCGACGCGTCGGCGGCCGAGAGCCGCTCGCCGACGGAGCTCGTGATCAGCGTCCGCAGTAGGTAGGTCAGGACGGCCGCCCTGGGGACGAAGACCCGAGCCTTGCGCTGCTCGAAGCCATCCACGATCGCTGCTGCGCACGTCTCCACTGACGTCGTCGACTTGATCGGCCACGGCAGCTTCGACTTGGCCTCGCGAAAGCTCGGCAGGTCCTGCTCGCTCTCGCGAACCAGGTCGGTGTCGATCCAGGAGGGGTGAATCGCGCCGACGTCGACGCCACGGAACCCGACCTCCTGGCGCACGGCCCGGACCAATGCCTCGGCGCCGGCCTTCGAAGCGTTGTAGGACGACATGCCGGCGAGCGGGGCGAAGGACGCGATCGAGCAGACCACGGCGATGTAGCCACGTCGGTCGATCACCTGCGGAAGCGTCGCGTGGATGGTCCGGTAGACGCCGTTGAGGTTGATGTCGACGGTCCGCAGCCATGCCTCCGGATCGCCCTTCTCGGCGGTGCCGTAGGTGCCGATGCCGGCGTTGGCGAGAACGACGTCGATCCCGCCGAAGCTGCTCGACCGTGCCGTCGACAGCCGCCTGGACGGAAGCCATCTCGGTCACGTCGCAGTCGAAGTGGGGAGTGCCCGGGCCGACCTTGGCAGCGGTCTCGGCGAGCTGCTGCGGCTCGAGCCCGGCGAGGGCGACCCTGGCACCACGCCTGGCCGACTCCACCGCGACGGCCGCGCCGATCCCTCTGGCGCCCCCGGTGATGAAGACGACTTTGCCGTTCAGGTTCATCCGCGAAGCAGCATATCGCCGCCGAAGCGGCGTGAGAGGTGCTTTCCGGACGCTACGCTCACCGAGATGGAACGGCGCCTGAGCAGACGGCAGGTCCTCGGCGGCGCGGTCGCGGCGACGGGAGCGGTGGTCCTGACTCGCCAAGCTCCCCGTTCCCGGCGACGGCGGTGCGGCAGACCGCGGACGGGTGCTCGTCCTCGGGGGCGGCCTCGCCGGGCTGACCGCCGCCCACAGGCTGGAGCGGGCGGGGTTCGAGACGCAACTGATCGAGGCCCGCGACCGACTCGGCGGACGGGTCCACACGATCCGCGACTTCACCGACGGCCAGCACGGCGAGTCCGGCGCCGAGGCGATCGACACCAAGCACCTCGACATCCTGCGCCTCTGCCGAAGCTTCGGCCTGCCGCTCGAAAACGCCTACAGCGGCTACGGAACGAGGCGCGGGACGATCTACCGCCACGGCCGCAACTACCCCGGCTCCCGCTTCCGGACGGCTGCCGACGAACGCGACATCGCGCGATTCTGGAGGCGGATCGAGCAGCTCGCCCGCCCGCTGGACGTCAAGGACCCGACCGCCAACGGAGGCGCCGAGCAGGACCGCCACTCGATCGCCGACCTGCTCGACCGGATGCGAATCACCGGTCGCGCCCGCTGGCTGATCGCGAACACGATCGAGTCCGACTACGGATTCCCCGTCGGTCGGCTCTCGTTGCTCTACGTGACGATCTCCGCGCGCACTCGCCTGGGACCAGCCGGAATCAGGCGTCGAGCGCTACCGGATCAGGGGCGGCAACTCGACGCTCGTCGACGAGCTCACCCGCCGGCTCGTGACCCCGCCGATGCTGAGCTCGCCCGCGACCGCGGTGCGCTGGAGCGACTCCGGCGTCGAGGTCGACGTCGACGGCGGCGACACCATGACCGGCGACAGGCTGGTTGTCGCCGCCCCGACCTTCGCGCTCCGCTCGATCGACTTCTCCCCCTCGCTACCCAATAAGCAGGCCGGCTTCATCGCCGACATCGACCTCTGCGCCGTCGCCAAGACGCTGATCCAATACGACCGCCGGATCTGGCGCAGCCAGGGCCGCACCGGGAGCTCGACCACCGACCTGCCGATCGGGCAGACGTGGGAGACCACCGATCAACAGTCGGGAGCCCCGGGCATCCTGATCGCCTACACGACCGGCAGACGAGGCGAGCAGACCGCACGGATCACGTCGAGCCGGCGCATCGCCCAGGCCCGCTCCGACATCGACCTCCTCTTCCCCGGCTCGAAGCAGCTCAGCGGCGACACCTACAGCGTGGCCTGGAAGGCCGAGCCCTACTCCGGCGGTTGCTGGGCGACCTACTCCCCCGGCCAGATCAGCGAGCACTGGCTCGGCCTCCACGAGCCGACCGGTCCGATCCACTGGGCCGGCGAGCACACCGAGCGCCTCAACGGCTACATGAACAGCGCCGTCGCCTCCGGTAACCGCGTCGCCGCCGAGATCGACGGCTGAGGGAAACCACGCCCCCACCGACCGCCCACCCGGGCCGGACCCGCCTCCACCGTCCGCCCGCCACGCCGGACCCTCCCCCACCGTCGATTGACGAATTTTGTGACCTCAGCTCACAAAATTCGTCAATGGATTCTTGGAACTAGGAGTCCTTGTAGGACGAGCGGAACTTCGCCCGCCGATAACGCGGGATGAAGATCAGGATCAGAAGGGCCAGCAGCAGGAGGATCCCGATCGGACCCTTGAGCGCGTCGACGACGTTGTCGAACCGGTCCTTGACGGCCGCGAACGGACCCTGCCCGAACGTCAGCGCCGGGGTGATCCGCTGTTGAGTCTGCGTGCTCTCGGTCTCGACCGTGTAGATGCCCTCCTTCGACACCTGCATCGCTCCGATCAGCCGCGTCAATCCGTCACCCGTCGACTTCGCCTCGTCACCCCGGGAATCGACCGGCACCGACACCCCCGCCTCATCCAGGATCGTGTACTCCAGGTCGTCAGGCGTGATCAGCGGAATCCCCGCGTCGGGATTGACCCCCTCGGCGTAGTAGATGTCGACGTCACCCTTCGGGAGCTTCACGGTCGCCTTGCCCGGAATCGGCACCTTCCCGAACTGAGCCGTATCCCCGTTGAACACCGCCAACAACAGATAACCCAGCAGCAGGCCGATCCCGATCAGGATCACCGTGCCGGCGCTGATCAGCCCCGACTCCCCACGCACATCCGTCCGACTGCCGCTCCTCATGCAGCCGATCATGGCAGCGGGGGCGGGTGGAGATCCGCCTCAGCCGGGCAGCTGCCAGCGAACGCCCTCGAAGCGGCCGAAGTCACGGTCGAACGAGACCACGGTGGCGTCGTGCTCGAGAGCGAGCGCAGCCAGATGCGCATCGGTGACCAGATTTCCCGCCGTACCGGTACGCGAGAGCAACCCGCGCATCAGGGCCAGGTGTCGAACTGACGGTTCGACCACGACCGCGGTCCGATTCGAAAGCCAGGCCTCGACGCCGCCGGCGGCTTCCTCGAGCGCGAGTGGATTCGGGTATGCGGCGGCATGAGTTGCGACCCTCAGGAAGGCAAGCAGCACCACCCACGCGAATCCGACCGTCTCCCGACCCGACAACGCCGACGCCATCCACGTTCGGGCTTCAACGTGATCATGCGACTCCTCATCCATCGCATAGAGGAGCACGTTCGCATCGACCAAGAACATCAGTCACTTGCCCTGCGCGAGCTTGCGGACGATCTCCTCATCCTCGAGCTGCGCCGCCAGGCTCAAGGCCTTGGTCAGATCCACCTTGGGCGGACCCATCTTGTAGGTGGGGAAAGTCGCGGTCGCGTCACCTTGGGGGGTCGTCTCCCCGGCCCGGATCGCCTCGTTGACCGCCTGTTTGAAGGTCAGACCGCGCTCCCGCATGGCCCGCTTGATCAGCTGATCGACATCAGGATCGAGGGTGATCGTGGTTCGCATCTTCGTTGGCATCATAGCATCATAAGAAATGATGTCATGATGCAGTCGACTGCTGGAGGCTGAAGTGAAGCTTCCGCTTCGCACGATTGCCGAGGTCATCGGCGTATCGAGCGGTGACGCGGACGGTCACGCGCTTCGAGCGGCGCAGGGCCCGCCTGATACTTCGTGCGTCGGCGTCGGACGAGCGCAACTGCGCGACGCGGAATCCCTTCTCCCCGAACTCAAAGCCCGAAGCCTCGAGGCTCGAGCGCCCCTTCCCGATCGAGGCCGTCGCATTCGATGCCCGCTCGCCAATCGGCCCCGACCCAGAAACGCAAGAATCCCGCTCTCTGAGCGGACGTCTTCCTATAGCGGGGACAGGATTTGAACCTGTGACCTCCGGGTTATGAGCCCGGAGCGCTAATTGAGCCGTACGCTAATCACGATGTTCGAAGAGCGCGAGCGCACCTACAAGGAGGGATTGATCGAGCGGATCGATTCCCACATCGGCCAGGGCGAGCGGGTGCAGGCGGTGGCGGTGACCCAGGTCGGATTGCCGCCGTGGGTGCAGGCGCTGCCGCTGGCGGTGGGGATCCTGGCGATCGTGATCAGCCTGTTCGTGGGCCTGCCGGGCTGGGTGGGGATCGTCGGGGCGCTGCTGGTACTGGTCGGGATCTTGAATCTGTCTCGGATCTCGCGGCGGCTGTTGGCGCGGACGAATCGGAGCGTTCACGTGTTCGACTTCCCGCGCTCGCAGTCGGCTGCGTTCGAGGAGCCGCGGGCGAGCATCGCGCTGGCCGATCTGCCGAGTCCTGGTGGGGCGTCGGTTCGGCTGGACGGCGAGCGGCTCTGGGCCAACTACGGCAGCGGCCTGGAGCGGGACGCGCTGGCCGAGGTGCTGGCCCCGGTGAGCGACTGAGCGCCGGCCCTTGACCGATCGGTCGTGTCATCGGGTGGCCTGGGGGTACACGATCGCACTGCCGATTCTGGGGCACGCCGGCAGCGCCGCGGGCGCCCATGGCGATAGCGTGCCTGTCCCCAAGGGAGAACGGAGCACCCAATGAGCATCAAGCTGCACACCTGCGGAGTCATGTGGCTGAAGATCGACGCACATCCGTGCTGGAAGGTCCAGAAGGCGATGGATGAGCGAGGCGTCGACTACGAGCTGGTCAAGGAGCCGACCTACCCGCGCGGCAGGCGCACCGACGTCGAGGAGCACACCGGGCAGAAGATGCTGCCGGTGATCGAGATCGCCGACGGGACCTGGATCCGCGAGGAATCGAGCGTCCTGATCGAGAGGATCAACGCCGGCGAGTTCGACTGAGCCGGTGCGCTACCGGCGCACGCCGATCGAGGTCGAGTCGCCCGAGGAACTGGGCTACGACGCGATCACCTACAACCTGGCCGAGAGCTCGTTCCGGGATCGGCGCCTGAGCGATTACGGGATCGACACGCGACGTCGGCGACCTGCTGCTCCAGTACGGGGACCATCGCGGGGTGCCGCGGCTGCGGGAGCAGATCGCCGGCGATTCGCCGGGGACGGTGGGGGTCGACGACGTGTTGGTCACGGCGGGGGCGGCGCCGGCTCTGTTCATCGTCGCGACGGCGTTGCTCGAGGCCGGCGACCACATCCTGATCGCGGAGCCGAACTACGCGACCAACCTGGAGACGCCGCGGACGCTCGGCGCCGAGGTGGACACCGTCCCGATGCGCTTCGAGGACGGCTGGGAGCTCGACCTCGATCTGGTCGAGAGCAAGCTGAGGCCGGAGACGAAGCTGATCAGCGTCACCTATCCCCACAACCCGACCGGGGCGATGATCGACGCCGCGACGCTGGGGCGCCTGGTCGAGATCGTCGAGGCCCACCCGAGCGCGCACCTGCTCGTCGACGAGACCTATCGCGAGCTCGCCTTCGGCGATCCGCTGCCGGTGGCGGCGGGGCTGTCTCGACGCGCGATCAGCGTCTCCTCGATGTCGAAGACCTACGGACTGCCGGGCCTGCGGATGGGGTGGTTGATCTGCCGCGACCCCGAGCTCGAGGAATCCCTGCTCGCCGCCAAGGAGCAGATCCTGATCTGCGGCTCGCCGATCAACGAGGAGATGGCGGCGCGGGTGCTGGAGGCCCGCGACCGGGTGCTGCCGCCGATCAAGGCGACGATCGCCAGCCACCTCGCGATCGTCAACGAGTGGATGGATGCCCAGGAGGTCTTCGAGTGGGTCGAGCCGCGGGCCGGCGTGGTCGGCATGCCCCGGTTCCGGGATCCGGCCGCGGTCGACCTCGACGGCTTCTACGACGACCTGCTCAACCGGCACGGGACCTACGTCGGCCCCGGTCACTGGTTCGATCAGGAGCGCTCGTGCTTCCGGCTCGGGTTCGGGTGGCCGGAGACCGAGGAGCTGCGCCGCGGACTCGACGGGCTGATGGCCGCGGCGGCCGCGAACGCGACGACGGGGTAGCCGGGGCGTTGACGGCCTCGATCCCGCCCCTCCGCCGCTCGATGACCGTGTCGACCCGGGCGGGCGTGAACCGCTCGCTCCAGGCGAAGTAGGCGCCCGCGGCGACGAACAGGCCGGCCAGGCCGGCCGCCAGGAGGGGCGCCCGGGGGCTGACCGCCTCGCCGAGCCAGTCCGGCGATCGGGCCGCCGACGACGGTCGAGCCGAGGAAGACGATCGAGTAGATCGCCATCACCCGGCCGCGCATCTCGGGAGCGGCGGCGAGCTGCAGGCCGGAGTTGATCCCGGCCGCGAACGTGACCGAGCAGACGCCGAGCAGGCCGAGCGAGAGCATCTCCAGGGCGAGGGTCGGGGCCGCGGCGGCCATCAGCGAGGTGATGCCGAAGCCGAGCGCCGACGCGGTGATCAGCTCCCGGCTGACCCGCTTCCTCGTCCCGACGGTGAGGGCGCCCGTGATCGAGCCGAGGGCCATCGCGATCATCAGCAGCGAGTAGGCGGAGACCTCGCCGTCGAAGCTGCGGTCGGCGAGCAGCGGGATCACCACCTGGAAGTTGAAGCCGACGGTGCTGAGGACGAGCATCAGGACCAGCGGGACCCGGAGCTCGGGTCTTGCGGCGACATGGCGCAACGCCTGGCGGACGTTCCCGTGCGGGCGATCGCGCTCGGGCCGGTGCAGCTTGGCCGGGTGCATCCTGGCGAGGGCGATGAGCATTGCCGCGAAGCTCAGCGTGTTGAGGGCAAAGACCGGCGCCACGCCCCAGAAGGCGATGATCGAGGCCGGCGATCGCCGGACCGGTGATTCGGGCCGAATGGACGAGAACGCTGTTGAGGCTGACGGCGTTGAGGACGCGGTCGGGGCCGACGATCTCGATCACGAACGCCTGCCGCGCCGGGTTGTCGACGGCGAGGACGAGGCCGCGGAGGGCGATCACGACGAAGACCATCCAAGCCGCGGCAGAGCCGCTCGCCGCGAGCACGAACAGCAGCAACGCGGGGACCATCATTCCCGTCTGGGTGACCATCAGCAGCTTGCGCTTGTCGAAGCGGTCGGCCAGCGAGCCGCCGAGGGCGCCGAACAGGAGGATGCCGGTGAACTGCAGGGCGGTGGCGATCCCGACGGCGACCCCGGAGCCGGTCAGCGCCAGGATCAGCCAGAGCTCGGCGACGATCTGCATCCAGTTGCCGGCCAGCGAGACGACCTGCCCGCCGAAGTAGAGGCGGTAGTTGCGGATCTGGAGCGAGGCGAATGAGCTGCTGAGGGACCGACGGACGAGGGCGCTCAAGTGCGTCCCTCCTCGAGCACCTGCTCGAGGATCTCAGCCGCACGCGCGAGCGTCGCGACATCGTCATCGGGGAGTTCCCGCATCCGCTTCGCGAGGTAGGCCGTCTTGCGCTTGCGCAGCCGGTTGAGGGCTGTTCGACCGTGGGGCGTGACGGCGACGATCGAACTGCGGCCGTCGGTGGGATCCGCGGTCCTGGAAACCAGGGCCTCGTCGGTGAGCCGGGTGAGGATCCGGGTCGCCGTCGGGCGCTGGATGCCCTCGAGCCGGGCCAGCTCGCTGGGCGTCAGCGGCCCCGATCGCTCGATCGTCGCCAGGGCCGAGATCGACGCCGGGCCGAGGTCCGTGTTGGCCTCCTGGCGCAGCCGCCGGGCCATCCGGTTGATCGCAAGCCTGAGCCGAGCTGCCTGCTCGGTCAGTTCCTCGGTGGATGTTGCCTGCGTGCCGTTCATTAGTTAGTATCGCTAATTATCTTAGCTAACTACTTTCGCTGAGTCAAGGGCAGATTTACCGGGGCGCATCGGGTCGACCATCGGACTTAGCGAGGTGGATGAACGTACCAATCGCAGACTGGCCGGCTGCGTTGCCTTCGCTGCAGCCCTCGCCACCAGCATCGTCGCCGGAACGCCAAACGATTCGGAGTTGTCCGATATCGCACTGGATTGGCCCCTCCTCCTTCATGTCGAAAGGGCCGCTGCACTCATCGGGCTGCTCTCCCTTCTTGCCCTGGTCTGGTGGAGGGCCAGTCAGGGTGAGTTTCCAATCCGATTCGGGAATATCGAGTACGCGGTCGAGAGTGCGGCCGCTGAGGCCCAAGCAACACTCGACAGTCATGCTCACCGAATCAAGAACCTCGAAGAGGTCGTCGGCGTGCGCAATGAAGCGGTTGTCATTCCAGGGAACGAGGCGTAATCTGATGCCGATGTCTCGGGATTCGGACACTGAACCCAAGCGGGAGTTCGTCGAGCAAACCGACGAACAACGACGGGAGGCCATCCTTCGGGCTCGGGCGGAGCTACCTGAGCTTGAGCGTCAATCTGCCAAGGGCATTGAAAACCTCAAAAGGATTTCCAAGGGCCTGCGGCCGATTCGTTAACTCGGGGAGCTAGGCGGGCTAACCGCTGACGTGGGGTCCGGGGGGACGTCGCGGCGCCTGCTCCCGAGACAGCGCCCGGTCGCCCGATCGGAGAAGCGGCAGGCTGCTTCCGATCGACGGCCTTCCGGAGGTTTCTCCTGGACCGCAGGGCTGACGGTAGGCGCGAGGCCGGACGGGACTTCGGCGGAGAACGAAAGTAGCGGCCTAGGGCGACTCGGTGGCCTGCCTCGCGCGTAGCCTTCGCGCGTTCAAGACCTCTCGAGTCGGCTTGAGAGCTGCCCCCCCGCTTAGCTTTCGCGAAGTTCTTTCTCTCTCCCAGACCGCTACGCCGACCATAGGGGGAGGAATCCGGAAGCGCAAGGGGATCCCGTCCACGATTTCGCAAATTACGGCGAAATGACCTCATCGGCCGCGCCGGACTCGAGCTTGCGGACGAGATCGTCGAGGTCGAGCCGCTGGAGCTCGCCGGAGACAGCATCGAGCTCGCCCTTGCAGTACTCGACGAGAACCTTGCCCTCGCGGCACAGCTCGAGCGTCTCCCGAAGCTCGGCCTGGCCTGAGTCGAGCCGCTTGATGATCGCCTCGAGCCGCTCGACCGCGGCCTCGTAGCTCTCCGGCGCCTCAGTGCCTGCACCACCCTGATCGTTGTCTGCGTCACTCATCGTCGATCACCTCCGTCAGCACATCATCGTCGGCAAAGCGGACGCGCAGGCGAGATTCCTCCCGGGCGCGCTCGGCCGAGGTCACGACATCCCCGCCGGTGTCGGTGACGATTGCGTAACCGCGCTCGAGCACCCGGTCGGGTTCGTGGGCGGCGAGCGTCTGCGCGAGCCGCTCGAGCGCCTCCGAACGCGATGCGGTAGCCGAGCGCTCGTGGCGTCGCAGCGCCCCTGCGGATCCGGCCAATGCTCGATTCGACGCCGCGGCCCCATGCAGTGTCGCGCTGCGCCTCCGCGACAGGACGAGCGCCCGGCGCGCGCTCTCACGGCCGCCGCGAGCGAGAGCCCTTCCAGCGGAGGCGCGCATCTCGCGGATCTTTTGATGGAGGAAGCGCCGCTGGCTGTCGGTGTGGCGGCCGAGCGTCCGAGCGATGGTCGCCAGGTGGCGGGCTCGCGACGGCCCCGCCTCCACGGCACTGCGAGCGAGCCGTTCGCCGGCAGCTCCGATCTGGCGCCCCGCGATGGCGACGTCGACGCGCACGGCCTCCTCCGTGGCATGGGTCGGGGTCGAGCAGCTGACCGCGGAGACGTCGTCGAGGAGCGTCCGGTCGGACTCGTGGCCGACAGCCGAGATCACCGGCACCCGCAGCAGCGCGACCGTCCGGCAGAGCGTTTCGTCGCAGAACGCCCAGAGGTCGGCGAGGCTGCCGCCGCCGCGGGCGACGAGGATCACCTCGACCTCGGGGATCGCCGCGAGGTCGGCGAGCGCGCGGGCGATCTTTGGCGCGGCATGTCGATCCTGGACCGGAGGGTGGGCGAAGATCGCTCGCCCGGCCCACCCACGCCTCGCCAGGCCGGCGATCAGATCGGCCTCGGCCGCCGACCCGCGGCCGGTGACGATCCCGATCGCCTTGGGCAGGACGGTTCGCGGCAGTAGGCGCTGCGGCTCGAACAGCCCCTCGTCGTGGAGCTTGCGGCGCAGGACCGCGAGCTGGGCAAGCAGGTCGCCCTCGCCGGCCAGGCGAAGATCGGTGCAGCGGAAGCTGAAGGAGGGCGACGCCGTTGCGCTGCCGGGATAGAAGTCGGGGCCGCCGGAGACGACGACCTCGGAGCCGTCGCGAACCGCCCCCTCGGGAACTTCGAGCGCATCCCAGGTGTTGCGCCAGATCGCGCATCGCATCGCGCCATCGGCGTCCCGCAGCTCGAAGTAGACGGACCTGGCGGTCACCTTCAGGTTGGTGACCTCGCCGATCAGCCGAACCTTCGGCCGACCGCGAAGGAAGTCCCGCATCCCGGCGGCGTAGCGGCCAACGGCGAAGGGACCGGGCAGGCCCGTCGTCGGACCGCCCGGGGCGGGGCTGCTCTCAGCGTCCTCGGCCATGGGTCGAGGATGGCAGGCCGGCCCCCCAGGAAAAGGGGGCCGCATTCGCGAGCCTGTAGAAACGTCCCCCAGAGGACGTTCATGCGACCTCGTGGTCAGGCGGGAGTCGCGACGTTGCGCTCGAGATCAGCGCGATCACCCGCGGGCTCAACGGTGTCTACGAGGGTCTGGTCGAGTGGTGGACCAGCACCCGGACGTCTGCCCCCGACCAGCTCACCGACTGGGTCGTTGCGCTGGTCCTGCCCGGGTCTCAGGGCGATGGCCGAGAGGACTTGAGATGCTGGAGGCAGGAGAATCGATCGGATCGGGCGACAACGAAGGAGAGCGACATGGCAGCGATCGGACATGCGAAGTGGACGGGTGACATCGCCGGGGGCGAGGGCACCATCGACACCGGAACCGGCGTGGTTGCGGGCTCGTACTCGGCGGCGTCGCGCTTCGGCGACGGCAAGGGCACGAATCCGGAGGAATTGCTCGGCGCAGCGCACGCTGCCTGCTTTTCGATGGCACTGACGCTGATCCTCGGCGAGGCCGGCCACGATCCCGAGAGCGTCGAGACCGAGGCGCGGGTGTATCTGCGTCGCACCGAGACGGGCTTCGAGATCCACAAGATCGCGCTCGAGACCACGGGGACCGTCCCGGGGATCACCGAGGACGACTTCCGCAAGCACGCCGAGGTTGCCAAACAGGGCTGCCCGGTCTCGAAGGCCCTCGCAGGACCCGAGATCACGCTCGAGGCGAAGCTTGCCGACTGAGGAGGGACGGGACAGCTACCCGCACCTGACGACCCTGCAGACACGGTGGGCCGACAACGACGTCTACGGACACGTCAACAACGTCGAGTACTACGCGTTCTTCGACACCGTGATCAATCGCTGGTTGATCGCGGAGGGCGGCCTCGACATCCACGACGGCGACGTGATCGGAGTCTGCGCTGAATCGCATTGCACCTATACGGGAGGTTTCGCCTTCCCCGAGGACGTCGAGGCCGGTCTGCGGGTGGGAAAGCTCGGCAACTCGAGCGTCCGCTACGAGATCGGTCTGTTTGCGATCGGCGCCGACGAGCCCGCTGCCACCGGTTGGTTCGTCCACGTATTCGTCGATGCGGCGACCCGCCGGCCGGCCGCGATGCCGGAGCGGTTGCGGGAGAGCCTCGAGCGCCTGCAGGTTCAACCCCCTGGAGACGGGTCGTGAGGATCCGAAGCGCGGTGCTTCGCGAGATGGGCTCCCCTCCCCCCTACGCCGAATCCCAGCCGCTCGAGATCGCCGAACTCGAGCTCGATCCGCCCGGGCCCGGTGAGCTGCTGATCAAGGTCGGGGCCGCGGGCCTCTGCCATTCCGACCTCTCGGTGATCAACGGCAGCCGACCGCGGGTGATGCCGATGGCGCTCGGGCACGAGGCCGCCGGCGAGATCGTCGAGCTCGGCGAGGGCGTGACCGACTTCGAGCTCGGCGACCACGTCGTCCTCGCGTTCGTCCCGGCCTGCGGGAAGTGCGAGCCCTGCCTGGCGGGCCGGGCCGCACTCTGCGAGCCGGGAGCGGCGGCGAACACCGCGGGCACCCTGCTCGGTGGCGGGCGCCGCCTGCACGACCCGGTCGACGGCAGTGAGATCCACCACCACCTCGGCGTGTCGGCCTTCTCCGATCACATCGTCGTCTCGCAGACCTCGGCGGTCAAGGTCGACCCCGAGCTGCCGTACGAGCTCGCGGCCCTGTTCGGCTGCGCTGTCCTGACCGGTGTCGGCGCCGCGGTCAACGCCGCCCGGATCGAGGCGGGACAGCGCGTCGCGGTCCTCGGCCTCGGCGGGGTCGGCCTCTCCGCCCTGCTCGGGGTAGTGCTGCGGGAGGCCGGAACGATCGTCGCCGTCGACGTCATGGCGGACAAACTCGAGCTGGCCATGGAGCTCGGCGCGACGCACGCGGTGAAGGCCGGCCCCGGAGCGGTGGCGGCGATTCGCGAGATCACCGATGGCGGCGCCGAGCACGTGATCGAGACCGTCGGCAATGCCGCGGTGCTGGCCGAGGCCTACGCGGCGACTCGCCGCGGCGGGACCACGACGACCGTCGGACTTCCCGACCCCAGCCAGATGCTCAGCATCCCGGCCGTCTCGCTCGTGGCCGAGGAGCGGACCCTCCGCGGCTCCTACCTGGGATCGAGCGTTCCCGCTCGCGACATCCCCCGCTTCATCGAGCTTCATCGCCAGGGCCGGTTGGATGTCGGCCGCCTGCTCACTCACACGCTCAGCCTCGACCAGATCAACGAGGGCTTCGACCGTCTCGCCAGCGGCGAGGCCGTCCGCCAGGCCGTCGTCTTCAACTGACCCGGAGCGGCCGGCCGGTGCGATCGAACCCCCTGGCGGGGGCTTGAATTCGGCGCTCCCATGTGGGAAACTAGTTGCATGAGCAACCTTTCTGCCGACCCCTCAGCTGACCCCGCCACGGCCCCACACCCGCGACTACCGGACGATCTGCGCCTCGGCGCCGTCCACATCGTCGTCACCGACCTCGATCGATCGATCGACTTCTACGTGCGCTCGATCGGTCTGCAGCTGCGCGAGCGCGACGGCGAGCAGGGGTTCCTCGGAGCCGGCGGCGCGGACCTGCTGATCCTGCACGAACGCCCCGACGCCAAACGGGCCGGGCGCCACGCAGGGCTCTACCACTTCGCCCTGCTCTACCCGACCAGACAGGAACTGGCGCGCGCGATCCGACGGCTCGCCGAAACCGACACCCCGATTGAGGGCGCCTCCGACCACGGTATCTCCGAGGCCATCTACCTCCCCGATCCCGACGGCAACGGGATCGAACTGGCCGCGGACCGCTCACGCGAGCACTGGGGAGACCTGCGAGACATCACGACGATCAGCCCGCGCCCACTCGATCTGGCCGGCCTGGCCGCGACGGTTGCCTCCGAGGACCTGCCCGAGCATGCCGATCGCGACCTGAGGGTCGGGCATCTGCACCTGCACGTCGGCGACCTCGACGAGGCGCTCGGCTTCTACCGGGACGTGATCGGCTTCGAGGTGATGACCCACATCGACAGCGCCGCGTTCGTGGCCGCCGGCGGCTACCACCACCACCTCGGCCTCAACACATGGCGAGGCGTCGGTGCGCCACCGCCCCCACCCGACGCCGTCGGGCTCGGACACTGGACGGTGCAGATCGACGCCGCCGGAATCGCCGCAGCGCGCCAGCGGTTGACCGACGCGGGCCTGCCGTTCGAGGCCAGGGGAGACGCGATCCTCGTCCGCGATCCCTGGGGCATGGCGCTGCTGATCGCGCCTGCCCCCGGCCGGTCTTAGCCGAGGATCTTCCCTAGCCGAGGATCTTCGCCTTCTGGGCCTCGAACTCAGCCTCGGTCAGGACGCCGCTGTCGCGCAGCTCCCCGAGCTCCTTGAGCTGGGCGATCGGATCGACGGCCGGGGCGGCAGGGGCGGCCTGGGGCGGGGGCGCTTCTTGCTGCGCCGGAGCGTCCTGTTCGGCCCACTTGTTCGCCTGCCGCCTGGATACGCGATTGCTGACGGTCGTTGCGGTGCCTGCGATGACCGCTGTCCGGGCCACACCTCTGATCAGTCCTGGCATCGGGTCTTCCTTCCTGGTTTGCGGGGTTGCGTTCTAGGCCGCCTCGGCCGCATCGAGCGCGGCGAGGAATGCCTGTACAGGGATCCGGCTATTGGCGACGAGTTGCCCGCCCGAGCGTCGGACGGCCGCCGCGAAGGGGCCGGCCCAGCGGTTCTCGTAGACGATCAGGGCGCCGAGAGCGCCCGGCGTCAGGGCCTGACCCGCCTCGGCGAGATCCTCGTCGGAGAGCACTCCCGACGAAGCACCGTCGAAATCCTGGAGCCCTGCTCCCTGTTCGCCGAGATCGGCGAAATCGACGGCGGCGACCGAACCATCCTCATCCTTGGCGAAGATCGCGAAATCGAGCAGTCGAATGACTCCCCTCTCGACAAGGTCGAGCATGATCGGGGCGGCTTCTCCGGTCGGCGCGCGATCCGTCCATTCGATCAGGACGTAATCGATCGGCCCCATTTCCTCGAGTTCACTTGCTTCCACGGCGACTCCTTACGACTTGAGATGTTCAGCCGGAAACCTATCGGAGTCGATCACTGCCGCATCACCCCGAGCGTGGTCCGTCAGCGACATTCATCTGAACGGGGAGAAGGATATGACCAACCCACGGGGTAACTTTGAACCACCGGCCTTTTCAGATGCCGGAATCGGAGGCCAGGATCCTGGCCCAACCCAATGGAAAGGAACCCTATGAAAGGTGCAGGTCGGGTTGTGTTCGCCGCGATCGTCTTGGTGATCGTGGGGACGCTCAACATCATCTACGGAATTGGTGCCCTCGACAATGCGAACGTCTTCGTCAACGACACGCGGCTCATCTTCAGCGACCTTAACGCGCTGGGCTGGGTGCTGATCATCCTCGGGGCCGTCCAGCTCACCGGTGGCTTCTCGTTGATGGCAGGGAACGCCTACGGCCGCGTGATCGGCGTGATCGGTGCCGGCGTCGGCGCATTCTGGGCGCTGCTTTCGATCGGAGCAGGAAACCCCTGGTGGTCATTGGGCATCTTCGCCCTCTGCATCTACGTGCTCTCCGGGATCGTCGAGTTCGGCGAGGAAGAGCGGGAGAGCGGGGTCTGAGGGGAGGAGCTGGAGTCCGGGCAGACGCCGGGCTCCAGCTCCAATCCGCCGTCGATCGGCGTTGACGACCCCGGCGCACGACAATCGCTAGGGTCGCGATCTTGGACGAGCTAACAGCCGACGAGGCCGGTCACGGCGATCCGGCGGTGGTCTTCTCGGAGACGCACCGGATCAGCGCCCTCAATCGAAAGCTCAGCCCCAACGTCATCGTTCTCTTCGGGGCCACCGGCGACCTGGCCCGGCGCAAGCTCCTCCCGGGGCTTCTCAACCTCTCACGGGCCGGCCTGTTGCCCGACTTCCGGGTCGTCGGCGCCGCTCGCCGGGATATGAGCGACGACGACTTCCGCGAGCAGGCGCTGACGGCCTGCGCGGAGTTCGGCCGACGCACCTCCACCCCTGAGCAGCTGGCCGAATTCGCCGGCCGCCTGAGCTTCGTCAACGTCGCCGACTCGGATCCCGATCTGCTGGCCGCGGCCGTGCACAGGGCGGAGGGCGAACTGGATCCCGACGTCCAGCGGCTGCTCTATCTGAGCGTACCTCCCGCCGGGGCGCTCAATCTGATCAGGCTGATCGAGAAGGCCCACCTCGTCGACCGCTCGCGGATCATCATGGAAAAGCCCTTCGGCACCGAACCTTGCCAGTTCCCGGGCACTCAACGACGCGATCCACGAGGTGTTCGCCGAGCCGCAGATCTTCCGGATCGATCACTTCCTGGGTAAGGAGGCGGCTCAGAACATCCTCGCCCTTCGCTTCGCCAACGGGCTGTTCGAGCCGATCTGGAACCGCTCCCACATCGCTCACGTTCAGATCGACGTGCCGGAGACGCTCTCGGTCGGGTCGCGCGGCAGCTTCTACGAGGAGACCGGTGCCTTTCGGGACATGGTGGTCACCCACCTGATGCAGATCCTCGCCTTCCTCGCGATGGAGCCGCCGACCCACCTGGACCCGCTTGCCATCATCGAGGAGAAGAACAAGGTCTTCCGCTCCCTGCGACCGATCGACCCGAAGAAGGTCGTGCGCGGGCAGTACGAGGAGTACCGCTCCGAACCGGGTGTCGAGCCCGATTCGGAGGTCGAGACGATGATCGCCCTGCGCTGTGAGATCGACAACTGGCGCTGGTCGGGCGTTCCCTTCTACCTGCGAACGGGGAAGCGGATGGCCGAGGGGGCGCGGATCATCTCGATCGCGTTCCGGGAGCCGCCCCAGAGCATGTTCCCGGCCGGCTCCGGCGTCGGCGAATACGGTCCCGACCATCTCACCCTCGACCTCGACGACTACGCGCGGCTGTCGTTGTCGTTCTACGGCAAGCGCCCCGGCCCGACGATGGAGCTGGAGAAGACGAGCATGCAGTTCTCGCGCCATGACGCAGAACCGACTGGTGACTCGCTCGAGGCCTACGAGCGGCTGATCCGCGACGCGATGGCCGGCGACCACACCCTGTTCACCACCGCCGACGGCATCGAGCGGCTCTGGGAGGTCTCCGCCGAACTGCTCGAGAACCCGCCGCCGGTCGAGATCTACCCCTCGCACTCCTGGGGGCCCCTGTCGATCCACGAGCTGATCGGCCCCTACGACGCCTGGCGCCTCCCGTTCGCAAGGCGCTGGCGCGGCTGACCCCACCCTCCCCCCTCCCTTCCCGCTTTCTTGGCCGCGCCGGGCCGGGCGGCCAATCCACACAGGCGCCGGGCGGCGGAGGCGCCGCCGACACTCAGCGCGAGCGCAGCGAGAGCGGAGGCCGGCCTCTGCCGCCCGGCGCCCGGTGGGACTCAACCGGCCGCGGGCACCTTGTCGATCATCGCCCTGCTGTCGCTCGTCTTGATCAGCGTCAGGGCGAAGATCAGACCGAGGATCGCGAAGCCGGCGCCGGTGAGGAACGCAGCCCGGAAGCCCTCCGTGAGCGCGACGGGATCGAGCGCGTTGTCGCTGACCGAGTTGGCGATGGTCGCGAGGATCGCCAGGCCGAGCGCGCCGCCGATCTGCTGAGAGGTGTTGATCAGCCCGCTCGCCAGGCCCGATTCGTGCTCGTCGACACCGGCGACGGCCGCGATCGTGGTCGTGACGAAGGCGAGTCCAAGTCCGACCGCAGCGAGCAACGACGGGCCGAGGATGTCGGCGAGGTAGGTGCCGTCGGGAGAGACGCGTGACCACCAGAGCAACGCCGCTGCGATCAGGGCGAGCCCGGTGACGAGCACGGGCTTGAAGCCGATCCTGGTCGCCACCTGCGAGCCGACGGCCGCCGAGATGATGATCCCGGCCGAGAGCGGCAGGTAGGAGAGGCCGGCCTTGATCGCGCCGTAGCCGAGCACCTGCTGCATGTACAGCGAGGCGAAGAAGAACATCGAAAACAACGAGGCACCGACCAGCAGCCCCACAGCGTTGGCGCCGGTCAGGGTCGGCAGACGGAAGATCCTGAACGGAACGAGCGGGTGGGCGGCACGATGCTCGATCGCGACGAAGGCTCCGATCAGGGCGATCGCGATCGCCATCAGGCCGATCGTCTCCGTTGAAGCCCCAGCCCGCCTTCTCGGCGTTGACGATCGCGAAGACCAGGAGTGAGAGGCCGGCGGTGATCGTGACCGCTCCGGGAACGTCGAATGAGCGGCTGTCGGTCTCCGAGCGGCTCTCGGCGATCAGCCTCGGCGCGAAGAATGCGGTGATCAGGCCGATCGGGACGTTGACCCAGAGCACCCACTCCCAGCCCAGCCCGTCGGTCAGGATCCCGCCGAGCAACACGCCGACGGCTCCACCAGAACCGGCCACCGCTCCCCACGCCCCCAGCGCCTTGTTGCGCTCGGCGCCCTCCTTGAAGGTGACGGTGATGATCGAGAGCGCCGCCGGCGAGACGATTGCGGCGCCGAGGCCCTGCACCGCACGGGCGATGATCAGCTGGATGTCGTTGGTCGCGAACCCGCCCGCCAGCGACGCGATCGCGAACAGGATCAGCCCGGCGATGAAAACCCGGCGGCGGCCGAGCAGATCGGCGAGGCGTCCACCGAGCAACAGGAAGCCGCCGAAGGTGAGGACGTAGGCGTTGACGACCCAGGAGAGGTCGTCCTGGGAGAAGTCGAGCGCCGTTCCGATCGTCGGCAGGGCGATGTTGACGATCGAGGCATCCAGGACGACCATGAACTGCGCGATGCAGAGCAGCGCCAGCGCCAGCCAGCGCTTCTCCGAGTAGTCGGAGCTTGCGGTCGCCACGTTCAGTCCTCCGTTGCCGTCGCCGTTGCGGTCGCCGTCGGCGGAGTCGGCGTCGCGTTCGGCTCCGCGGTCGGGGCCTCGACGTTGAGGTTCGGCAGGAGGCGATCGAGCCAAGCCGGCAGCCACCACGCGCGCTTGCCCAGCAGCTCCATGATCGCCGGGACGAGGATGCTCCGGATGATGAACGCGTCGATCGCCACGGCCGTGGCCAACGCCACCCCGAACAGCTTGATCGTGAGGCTGCCGCCGAGCGCGAACGAGCCGAAGACGAAGAACATGATCGTCGCGGCCGCGGTGATCACCCGGCCGGTGGCCGCGAGGCCGTGTGCCACCGCCTCGGAGGCGTCCCTGCGCTTCTCCCACTCCTCGTGGACGCGCGACATCAGAAACACCTCGTAGTCCATCGAGAGTCCGAACACGATCGCGAAGACCATCACCGGCAGGAACGAGTCGATCGGTGCCGTGCCGTCAAGACCGATCAGGCCACCGAGCCAACCCCACTGGAAGATCGCGACGACGACGCCGAACGAGGCCCCAATGCTCAGCAGGTTCATCAGCACCGCCTTCAACGGCACCAGAACCGAACGGAAGGCCATCATCAGCAGGATCGCCGAGAGCAGGATCACGATGCCGATGAAGAACGGCAGCTTGCCCGCGATGTAGGTCGTGAAGTCGTCGAAGATCGCAGTGGAGCCACCCACGTACGCCGTGACGCCGTACTGCTGCTCGACGGGTGGGAGCACGTCGTCGCGGAGGCTCTTGACGAGGTCACTCGTCGCGTTGTCCTGCGGTGAGGAGGTCGGGAAGAGTTGGTAGACGGCCGTATCGCCGGCTTCGTTGACCGTGGGCGGCGCAACCGCGGAGACGTCTGGTGTTGCGGCCAGGGTCTTGCCCACGTCGGCCAGGTCGGCTTTCGACTCCCCCGGCGATGCGCCCGCCGGAATGTCGAGCACGACCTGAAGCGGACCGTTGAATCCGGCGCCGAAACCCTCCGCCAGCAAGTCATAGGCCTTGCGGGTGCTCGAGTCGGTCGAGTCCGTGCCCGCGTCGGCGGAGCCCAGATCGATCGAGAAGACCGGGATCGCCAGAACGATCAGGAACGTCCCGGAGGCGATCGCGGCCACCCACGGGCGTCGTTGAATCGCGCGGCTCCAGCGGGTCCAGTTCTTGCTCTCCTCGCCACCCTCGCGATTGCGGTTGGTGCCGGGGAGCCGCAGGCTGTCGATCCGGGTGCCAACCTTGCTGAGCAACGCCGGAAGGAGGGTCAGCGCCGCGCTCATCGTCAGCAGCACCGCGAGCGAAGCCGCGAGGGCCGGCCCGTAGAGGAAGTTGACCCCGATCGCAAAGAGGCCGAGCATGGCTACGACCACCGTCGCCCCGGCGAAGAGCACGGCACGGCCGGCGGTGTCCATCGAGAGCAGCACGGCTTCGCGGACCTCGAGCCCGTCACGCATCCCCGCCCTGAACCGCGTGACGACGAAGAGCGCGTAGTCGATCCCGACCCCGAGGCCGATCATCGCGGCAAGTGCCGGGGCGAAATCGGCCGTATCCACGATATGGGTTCCCAGCGTGACGAGGCTGAGGGCGGTGCCGAGGGAGACGATCGCGGTTACGACCGGCATGCTCATTGCGACTACGGACCCGAACGTGATCAGCAGGACGATGATCGCGGCGAGCAGCCCGATCAGTTCGGTGGTGCCGCCCTGCTGCTGCTCGACCTGGCGAACGGGATCGCCGCCGGCCTCGACCTGGAGGCCGTCCACGCCGGATGCGTTGATCGTGTCAGCAATTTTCTCGATCGATTCGACCGGCAGGTCGAAAGCGGCGCCGTCAAGGGTGACGGTGGCGAAACCGATGGTCCCGTTCTGGGAGACGGAGCCCTCGCCCTGGAACGGATCGCTGACGGCTACTACGTTGTCGAGCCCCTTGACCTCCGCCAACAGCGAGTTGATCTGGGTCTCGACCCCCGAGCTCTCGACCCCGCTCGGATCCGTGAACACGACCTGGATCTGATCGCCTGATTGAGCGGGGAAGCGGTCCTCGAGCAGGTTGAGCGCCTTCGTCGAGTCCGAGTCCGGAAGCTGGAAGTTGGTGGAGAAGCTCTCCCCCGCCGCCCCCGCGGCGGCACCGCTCACCAACAGGGCGAGCACCCAGGCGAGGACGGTCAGGCGGCGGTGACGGATGCAGAAGTCAGCGAGTGTTCTCAAGGCGGGGAGTTCTCCGGAACGTGTAGGGGGGCAAAAGCGGAGGGACGTCTCCGCATAATGCACTATTGGGGGTAAACCTGCGTTCCCGGGTCGGAATTGGCTGGAGGGCGCTTGTCCGTACCATCCCGCGCCCCATGACCACGCCTCCCACCAAAGCGCTGTCGACCCGGGACGACCTTCGCAACGTCGCCATCGTCGCCCACGTCGACCACGGCAAGACCACACTTCTCGACGGGATGCTGTGGCAGTCGGGGGCGTTCCGCGCGGGATCGGACGTCAACGAGCGCGTCATGGATTCGATGGATCTCGAACGCGAGAAGGGCATCACGATCCTCGCCAAGAACACGTCCGTCGACCACGACGGGGTGAAGCTGAACATCATCGACACCCCCGGCCACGCGGACTTCGGCGGCGAGGTCGAGCGCGGGCTGACGATGGTCGACGGGATCCTGCTGCTCGTCGACGCCTCCGAGGGACCCCTCCCCCAGACCCGCTTCGTCCTCCGCAAGGCCCTCGAACGTCACCTGCCGGTGATCCTCGTCGTCAACAAGGTCGATCGGCCCGACGCCCGGATCGCCGAGGTCGTCGACGAGGTCTACGAGCTCTTCCTCGATCTCGACGCCGAGGAGTCGCAGATCGAGTTCCCGATCGTCTACACGAACGCCAAGGACCGTTGGGCGTCGATGACCGAGGGCGAGGAGGGCACCGACCTGAAGCCCCTGATGGACCTGATGGTCGAGCACATTCCCGCACCCGAGTACGACCCCGAGCACCCGCTGCAGGCCCTAGTCACCAACCTCGATGCCTCCCCCTACGTGGGCCGCCTCGCCCTCTGCCGAATCCACCACGGAACGATCCGCGCCGGCCAGCCGATCGCCTGGTGTCGCGAGGACGGCACGATCACCCGCGCCAACGTCACGACCCTCTACACGACCCAGAACCTCGAGCGGGTGGAGACCAAGGAGGCCGGCCCGGGAGAGATCATCGCCGTGGCCGGACTCGAGGAGGTGACCATCGGCGAGACGCTCGCCGATCCCGAGGACCCCCGTCCGTTACCGGTCACGACCGTCGACGAGCCCTCGCTGGCGATGATCGTCGGGATCAACACCTCCCCGCTCGCCGGTCGCGACGGCAGCAAGCTGACCGCCCGCCAGATCCATGACCGACTTCAGCAGGAGCTCGTCGGCAACGTCTCGATCCGCGTCAACGACACCGAGCGCCCCGACGCCTGGGAGGTACAGGGCCGCGGCGAGCTCCAGCTCGTCGTCCTGCTCGAGATGATGCGACGCGAGGGCTTCGAGCTGACCGCCGGCCAGCCCCAGGTCGTCACCCGCGAGGTCGACGGCAAGACCTGCGAGCCGGTCGAGCGGCTGGCGATCGACGTTCCCGAGGACTACGTCGGCGTCGTCACCCAGGCCCTCGCCGTCCGCAAGGGCCGGATGGAGCAGATGGTCAACCACTCGACCGGCTGGGTCCGACTCGAGTTCCTCGTCCCCGCCCGCGGTCTGATCGGCTTCCGCACGGAGTTCCTGACCGAGACCCGCGGCACCGGCCTGATGCATCACGTCTTCGACCGCTGGGAGCCCTGGGCGGGCGAGCTGCGGACCCGCCCGACCGGCGCCCTGGTCGCCGACCGGACGGGCAAGAGTGCCAGCTTCGCCCTGTTCAGCCTCCAGGAGCGCGGCACGCTCTTCATCGGCCCCGGCGAGGACGTATACGAGGGCATGATCGTCGGCGAGAACTCGCGCGCCGACGACCTCGACGTCAACGCCACCAAGGAGAAGCACCAGACAAACGTTCGCGCCGCGAGCGCCGACATCCTCGTCCGGTTGATCCCTCACAAGCTGCTCTCGCTGGAGCAGGCGATCGAGTTCCTGCGCGAGGACGAGAACGTCGAGATCACCCCCGAGGCCGTGCGGCTTCGCAAAGTCGCACTGTCGAAGACGGACCGGGTCCGCGCCGCCCGCAAGGTCCGCGCCGCCGCCTCGAACTGACGGCCCCACTACTCGCGAGGAGGCAGAAACCGGCCACCACAGCCGGTTTCTGCAATCTCGGCGCGGACCGGCGTCGGCGGGCCCGTCCGCTGGTACTTTCCGCCGGTCAATCGGGGAACGAACTGGAGGAAGTGTGCGGATGAACGGACGGGCGAGAATCGGCTGCGGGCTCCTGGCAGGAGTTGCGGCCTGCCTGCTCATGCCTTCCATGGCTACGGCGGCGGATTGCGGGCTGCCGGGTAGCCCCGGAACAGGGATGAGCGAGGCCCTCAACGTCCAGGGAGACGTCGCCGCGGCCAAGACGGGCGGCTATCTGCAGATCCCGTTCACCGTTCCGGCCGGGACCAAGGGAATCCAGGTTCGTTACTCCTACGACAACCCCAGCGACACCTGCGTCGGCCCGAACGCGAACACGCTCGACATGGGCGTCTACCAGCCGAAGGCAAACCCCTCCTCCCCGGCCTACGAGCAGACCGACCGCCGCGGCTGGAGCGGCAGCGCCGTCAAGAACCTCGCCATCGCCGAGAACGGCTTCACCGACGACACCACCTACGACGCCGACAGGAAGGCCTTCGTCAACGGGTTCACCACCCGCGCCTACGAGCCGGGGCCGATCCAGTCCGGGAACTGGGCCGTCGAGCTCGGTATCGCCTACGTCGATCCGACCGACACGGACGGGATCCACTACCACGTGCAGGTGCTGACCAGCAGCGATAACGCCTGGGGCAACGCGGACTACGTCCCCTCGGGACCACCCTCCGCATCAATCAACTCGATGCCCGCCTGGTACACCGGCGACCTTCACGTCCACGGTGAGATGGAGCCCGGCAACGCGACGATGACCGACACCTTCGACGCCGCGTTCGACGCTCCCCCGGGCGGCGTCGGGCTCGACTTCATCACCCTCGTCGACCACAACAACAACGTCGCCCATAACGACATGGCCACCCAGCAGGCAGCGCATCCCAACAGCCTCGTCATCCCCGGGGTCGAGGTGACGACCTACCGCGGCCATTGGAACAACCAGGGCAGCAGCAGCTTCGCCGACTTCCGCGGCGGGCCGATCTACACGCCGAGTCCGGCCACTTCACCGATCCCGGACTCGGCCCTGGGTCAGGTGCAGGGCGCCGCCCTCCCCAAGGACGAGTTCGCGAATACCCAGGCCGGCGACGGATGGACCCAGATCAACCATCCCGCCTACTTCCGTGACAACCCGCGGCTTGCCGCGGCTGCGCCTGGAGCTATGCCGACGACGAGACCGACTTCTCGAAGGTCGATGCAATCGAGATCTCGAACTCGATCGGCGCGTTACAGGGGAGCCTTCCGTTCACGACGGATGCCATCGCCTACTACGAGCACGCACTCGACAGCGGTGCCCACATCGCCGTCGTCGGCTCAAGCGACGCCCACAAGGCGGCTACCGACCCGATCTCGCCGGTCGGGCAGGGCGCGACCTCCGTCTTCGCTCAGGGGCTGAGCAAGCAGGGGATCACCGACGCGATCAAGGCGGACCACACCTACGTCAAGCCGTTCGGGATCAGCGGCCCCGACATCTCGCTTGAAGCCACCACCCCCGGAGGATCAACCGGGGTCTTCGGTGATTTGCTGAGTGCAGCCTCCCTGGAGATGACGGCGACGGTCGACGGAGCCGACAGCTCCGGGCGGACCGGCGACTGGAACCTGATCCTGCTGAAGGACGGGATGGCGGTGCAGACCGTGCCGATTTGCCGGGGCAGGCACGACTCAGACGTTCACCGACAGCGGGACAGGCAGATATTCGCTCGAGGTCACCCGGTCGTTGGGCGGAACCACCTACGTCGAGGACTACTCGAGTCCGATCTGGTTCACGGAGATCGCCAACAACTTCAAGGTCCTGAAGTCGAAGGCCAACAAGAAGAAGGGCATCGCCTCGCTCGACGTCAAGGTCCCGGGCGCCGGGTCCCTGAAGCTCTCGGGCAACTCGCTCGCCTCGAGCAGCGCCAAGCCCAAGAAGGCGTCGACCGTGACGCTCGACGTGAAGCCAAAGGGCAAGCTCAAGAAGAAGCTTCACAAGAAGGGCAAACTCACCGTCAAGCCGTCGATCAAGTTCAAGCCGACCGACGGCGAGTCTGCGACCGAGAAGACGAAGGTCAAGCTCAAGTACAAGAAGCGCTGATCCGATCCCCGCAGGCGCTCGTTACTCTGGTTGGAGTCGCGGGATCCTTCGATCCACGACCTGAGTAGACAAACCCAGCGCCAAGTCGCCGGTGAAATGGATGGGAGGGGCCTCGTCATCGCAGTCTGCGGCGAGACAGAAAGGCACAGCCTTGAGCTCTTCCACCCAGGTCGAACGCCTATTGCTGAGGCAGTTCGCGGAGACGCGGGATCCTCGCATCCGTGAGCAGTTGGTCGAGCGCTTCATGCCGTTGGCCCGCTCCCTCGCCCTGCGCTACCGCGGCGGGATCGAGGCCGTCGAGGATCTCGTCCAGGTCGCCAGCGTCGGGCTGCTGAAGGCCATCGACCGCTACGACCCGGCCCGCCAGATCGATTTCGTCGCCTTCGCCGCCCCGACGATCCTCGGCGAGCTGCGCCATCACTTCCGGGACAACTCCTGGAGCGTGCGCCTTCCGCGCGGCCTGCAGGAGCGATCGATGAAGGTCAACGAGGTCTCACGCGAGATTCGAAGCGAAACCCATCGCGAGGCGAGCGTCGCGGAGATGGCGACGCGCTCAGGGTTGGCGGAGGGCGAGGTGCTGGAGGCGCTGCAGGCCAATCACTCACGGCGAACGATGTCGCTCGACGCCCCGACCGCCCGCGGCGAGGACGACGCGGTCCCGATGGTCGAGATGCTCGGCGGTGACGACGGCGGCTTCGAGCGGATCGAGTCGAACCTGGCCGTCAGCTCAGCGGCGCTGCGCCCGCGAGAGCGGCACGCGCTTCACCTGCGCTTCCACGAGGGACTGACCCAACGCGAGATCGGTGCCCGGATCGGCGTCTCGCAGATGCAGGTCTCACGACTGCTTCAGGCGGCGCTGGAAAAGCTCCTCACCGCCGTTCGCGGCGGCGAGGAGCTGGACATGAATCTGATCCCCGGTGGTCTAGGAGCTGCGTGAGCCCTGCTGGGGCCGGCGGCGCTTGCGCTGCTTGGGAGCGGTCGATCCGCCCCCGCCCTGCTTGGACTTGCGGCCCTGGCCCTGCGGCTTGCGCTGGCTGTTGCGACCGCCGTGGCTGCGACCGCCGGCGTTCCCGTTGTGGCGAGCGCCGTGGCCGGGTCGTGAGCCACCACCGCCGCCGGGGCTGCTGAACTCGGCGCCCTCGCGACTGTCGAACTCGCGGGTCAGACGCAGATCGGCTGCCATCCGCCTCATCTCGTGAACCTGGTCGCCGAGGACGAAGGTGACGGCCTCGCCGGTGGCGCCGGCTCGCCCGGTGCGGCCGGTCCGGTGCGTATAGGTGTCGGCATCTTCGGGCGCGTCGAAGTTGATCACGTGGGTGATCTCGGAGACGTCGATGCCGCGGGCGGCGACATCGGTGGCGATCAGGACCCTGACGTCTCCGCGCTCGAAGCGGGCGAGCGCCTTCTGGCGCTGTGACTGGGACTTGTCACCGTGCATGGCGACCGACTGGACGTCCTCGGCGCTGAGCTTCTTGACCAGACGGTCGCAGCCGCGCTTGGTGCGGACGAAGACGAGCGTCCGGCCGCGATCGCCGGCGTCGATCTCCTTGATCAGGGCGTCGACCTTGGCCCCCTGGCTGGACACGCCGATGAAGCGATGGCCGATTGCCACGCGATCCTCGTGGTTGGGCGCGTTGACGTGGCGGCGGGCGTCCCGGGTATAGGTCGTGGCGAGGTCGCCGGCCGCGCCCTCGAGGGTCGCGGAGAAGAACAGGGTCTGGCTCCGGTTCGGGATCAGACCGACGATCCGATCGACCGCGGGCTTGAAGCCCATGTCGAGCATCCGGTCGGCCTCGTCGAGAACGAGAGTCTGGATGTTGTTGAGGGTGAGCGCGCGGCGCTGGATCAGGTCCTCGAGGCGACCGGGGGTGGCGACGAGGATGTGGGCCTTCGGCGCCTTGCGGATCTGCGGCTCCATGCCGACGCCGCCGTAGACGACCTCGACCTTGAGGGCACGGGCCCTGGCGATCATCTCGAGCTCGTCGACGATCTGGCGGGCGAGCTCACGCGTCGGAGCGAGGACGAGCGCCGCAGGGCGGCGGGCGTCAGCGGCGATCCGATCGACCAGGGGCACGCCGAACGCAAGCGTCTTGCCCGATCCGGTCGGGGACTGGACGAGGACGTCGTGGCCGGCCATCACGTCTTCGATGACGAGCTTCTGGACGGGGAAGGGACTGTTGATGCCGCGCTTGGCGAGGGCCGTCGCGACGGTATTTGACACGCCGAGATCGGCGAAGGTGGTACTCATTATCTGCTGCTCCTTGCGAGCGTTGTAATTCGGGGAGATTCGTCGGCCCCGAAAACGCTCAGCCGATTGCTGACGCAGCGAGAAACTTGAACCTCTCAGGCGCCCGCCAATGGAAGTAGGGCAACCCGACGCCGGGGACGGTAGCAGCAAACTCCTGCAAATACGAGAACGGCCGGCGCGGTCGCCCGCGCCGGCCGCCTCAATTCAACCCCCTGCCGGGGCTACGGCCCGGTGAAGTTGAAGTCGTAGCAGGGGGCTCCGGCGCAGGTGTCGGTGATGTTGCTCGCCGCGTTGGGCTGCAGGAAGTCGGAGACCATCTGCTGCTCCTCCGGAGTCGCACGCGGGAGGCTGTGGGGGTCCTCGCCCGTGCGGTTCGGGATGTTCTCAAGCGGCGGCACGTCGGTGCCGAGGACGTCCTCGGGATCCCCTGAGCCGGGATCGTCGCGGACCGGGCCGCCGTCCCAGTAGACGAGGGCCGAGCCGCTGTTGTACGGGTAGGACGTGATCGGCGGAATGTTCCAACCGACGTCGACTCCGGGCCAACGACCGTCGTAGACGATCGGGTCGTGGATCTGAGTGGTGCCCAGCGTCCGCGCCATCGTCTCCGCCGCGAAGTTGGTGACCTGGTGATCACCGACGGCGATGTTCATCAGCAACTCGTGCGGGGGCGTGTCCGGCAGCGGGTTGGTGGTCATCCGGTGTGCGTAGCCGTTGGACTCCCCCCGGTCCCAGAGAATCTGGATCATCGAGAGGATCAGCTGCTGATCCATCGCCGACGGGTAGGCCGGATCGAGAAACAGCTTGTAGGTGTCGAAGTCGACCGAACGGTTGAGCAGGACCGAGTAGTTCATCCCGCCGACGCCCAGCGACGAGCGGCTGAAGTCCGGCGAGAGCGCGGTCAGAGCGCCGCCGAAGATCGCACCCTGGCTGTTGCCGTTGTAGTAGAGGCGCGAGGTGTCGATGACCGGGTCGTTGCCGACGCCGACCGGGTTGACGCCGTCGGCGCTGAACGCCGGATCACTGACGAACCCGTCGTCGTTGTTGAGCAGGCGGCCCAGATAGAGGCCGTTGATCAGCCCCTGCTGGAGACGGTCGGCGAGCTCCGGGAAGTCGCTCATGTTCTGCAGGATCCCGATCGTGTTGGGAACGTCGGGATCGGCCATGCCGATCTCATCGGTCGCACAATCCATGATGTTGTGCGCGTTGCCGAGCGTCTTCTGAGGTGTCGAATCCGCCTCGCCGGCGCTGCCCAGCAACCCGTGACCGTAGATGGTCGGCCGGGCCGGCGACAGCAGGGCGCTGTGCGGAATCATGCACTGGTAGTTGGCCGTCCAGGTGCCGTTCTGTACCGGCAGGTCGTCCGGGTCCAGGTTCAGAGTCGAACCCGGTGAGCAGGGTGGATCGCCGCCAGGACCGTCGGGATCGGTCATGTAGCAGGGAACCTGGAAGGTGCCCTCGACGCGGCGGGCCATGTTCGGATCCTCACCGGGGCCGGTTCCCTCCGGGAAGTTCTCGACCGAGTCGACGGTGAACGTACGGCGCGTTGCCCTGGACGACGCCGTCGCTCGAGTTCGTGTCACCGAGCTGAGCGAACGCGTCGTTGCGCATCGCGAGCGTGTTCTTGGCGATGTTCTCGTCGGTGGCGACGGTGAAGTCCCATGCGAGATAGAGGTCGGCGCGCTTCACGTCGGCGTCCTTCAGCGAGTCGAAGATGCTGTCGAAGCGGTCGCGCTGATCGTTGATATGCGACTTGTTCGAGGGCAGGTCGTCGCGGTAGTAGCGGAACCCCTCCGGTGCGCTCAGCGTCTCGCCGCCGCTGTCTTTGAGGTTGCGCATCGCGATGATGTAGCGATGCCCTGAGGCGAAGTTCTCCGCCGGATGAACGAGCACCGTCGTCTGCTCGGGCGACGTCGTTGGCGTTGGAGTCGATCTCGACCCAGATCGGATGACGCTCACCCGTATCGGCGTCGATGACGACGACCGGTGCGTCCTCCTCGGTGTAGCGGCCGAGGTCGGCGAGCGGCGTCGCGTCGGTCGCCGCGAGCGCGTCGGGGTTGTCGAGGCCCGGGATCCTGACGACGATCGCCTGGCCGGGGCTGAACCCGTCGCTCTGGCTGTAGGGCGTCCCGTCGATCGGGACGTCGCTGGAGTTGGTCGGAGTCGCTCCGGTGCTGATGTTGAGGCGCTTGCCGGTCGCGGTGTCGGGGTCGTTGGTCGTGTAGTAGTCATCGGGGAAGGGGAGCAGGCAGCGGGAGCTGTCCTGGTCGCCGATGAAGTCGCATTCGTCGGCTCGGCTCAGATCGATCTTCTGGGGCTTGCACTTCGAGGTGTCACGGACGAGCTTGACCTTGGACTTGGCGCCCTTGGCGGTCACCTGAATCGTCCTGCCCTGACAGGTCTTGACCTGGGACTTGCCGTCGCCGGAGAGCTTCAGCGAGACGGTCGCCTTGCCCTTCTTGTTGAGCTTGACCTTCTTGGTCTTGCCCAGCGACTTGAACTTCGAGTCGTCGAACGTCTTCGAGGCGACCTTCAGCTTCAGCTTCTTCGCCTTCTTGCCCTTGACCTGGACCTTGACGCCCTTCTTGAGGATGTCCTTCTGGCTCTTGCCCTTGATCTTGAGCGAAACCTTCTTCTTCGCCGCGACCGAGGACCCGTCGGCCGCGAGGGCCGATGAGGCAAGGGTGGCACAGAGCGCCACGGCGAGCAGGGCGGCGAGCAGCCGGGACGTCCTAGTCAAGATCAGTCTCTCCTCCAGTTGGGTGCGACGCACCGGCCCCATCCGCTGCGCGGCGCGACACTATCACCGCCGCAACCGACGCGTGACAGTTCGCCAGCGCATCTCGCCCCGGCGCCGGTGGTGCTACTTCTTGTTGCCCTTCTCGCTCAGTTTCGTGAGCTTGTACTCGGGATCGCCCTTGATCTCCTTGTTCGTGTAGAGCATTTCGATGAACTTGCCGTTGGAGAACTGCTCGGTCTGGTCGCTGTAGTGCTTGCTCGACTTGTTCTCCGACTGCGAGTAGGTGAGCAACCAGTTGCCCTTCGGGCCCTTGTCGGTGAACTCGGTCATCTGCACCGTGCTCGAGCCGGCCGACACCTGCCCGTAGGGGAACTCCGGGTTGGAGTCGTCGGTCGAGCTGTAGATCGCCTGCCAGCACCCGGTCGAGCACCCGTGGATCGGAATCTTCTCGTCGTTCTTGCCCAGCGCGTACTGCACGTCGCCGTAGGTCGCATCGAGCGGGATGCTGCGATCGCGGAGCTCCTGCACGGCGACGCCGAGTGCCTCGATCGAGGACGGGTTGCTCTGGTTGAGCGTGTTCGGCGTCGTCAGCGGCTGATTGACGTCGAACGGCGAGTTCCAGAAGGTGCCTCCCCCGGACTCCTGCCACCAGATGTTGAACAGCCACCCACCCGGTGAGTCGAGCAGGCCGGTGTCGTTGTAGCCGGCGAGAATCGGGCACGCCTCGGTGACGTCGACGTTCCCCGACGGCGTCGTGATCGTCGGGTTGTCGGTGCAGAGCTGCGCCAGCGAGTCACTGGTCAGCTCCGCCGCCAGGCTGCGGTCTCCAAGCCACATCTTCTGCAGGTTGTCGAGGGTGAACTTCGGCTTGCTGCCGAGCCCGTCGCTCGCGTTCATGCGCTGCTCGACCATCTCGTGGCCGAGACGGGTGCGCAGCCCCTGCTGGCAGTCCTGGCAACCGATGATCGGGCTGAAGCCGGTCAGCGGATCGGACGCGTTCGTCTGCCAGAACGAGTCGTTGGCGTTGAGGACGTAGTCGCTGCGGAACTGGATCGGCAGGTTCGAGGGCCCGAAGATCCCCTTCACCGCAGCATCTGGATCGTTGTCCCAGTTGCAGGCCGAGGTCGAGCCGTCGAGCGGAATCAGGCCGGCCACGTTGTAGATGATCGTCGAGATGCCGGGCTTGATGCAGGTGTCGATCTTCTCCTGCGTGACGGCCGGGACGACCGTGTCGTCGGTGTAGAACGCCTTGCCCTTGTCGTCGGCGCCGATCGTGTTGACCCAGGGGTTGCCCTGGTACTTCGACTGGGCGGCGACGAGATCCTTCGCGCTCTTCGCCTGGTCCATGTGCAGCCATGTATCGGCTGAGCGGATCTGGTCGTTGGCATCGCCGAGGGCGAAGACGGTCGTGTCGGTCCAACTCAGCCCGACGCTCGGACGCGCCAGGATGCGGCCGAACTGCGAGTACCAGAGCGTCGTCGACTCGGTTCCACCGCCCTGTAGCGGAACGGTGACCTCGCGGCTGGTCATCGGGATCGTCTCGCCGTCGTAGATGTACTTCGTCGGGTCGTTCGGGTCCAACTCCAACTCGAACAGCGTGAACCGCTGCGCGGTCGAGACGGTGTGACTCCAGGCCACGTGCTTGTTGTGACCGATGTTGACGGCCGGGAAGCCCATCAGGCTCGAGCCGATCACGTTGACCTCGCCGGGGATCGTCATCTGGAACTCCCAGAACCGGTCGATTCCCTTCCACGGGAAGTGCGGATTGGCCAGAACGAGCCCGTTGCCGTTTCGCGAATCGTCCTTGCCGACCCCGAGTGCATTCGAGCCCATCTGGGCGGTGTCGGCATCGTCGGCGTCGACGTCGTAGGGAGAACCCTTGAGCGCCTCGGCCGCCTCGTCGGGCGAGACCTCGGGCGCCGACATCATGCTCGGTGTCGGCGGCTCGGCCGCGACGAAGTCGGAGATGAAGTTCTGGCTGCTGGCGAGCAGGTCGGCCTGGTAGATCCGACGCCAGACATCGATCGCCTTGATCGGCCTGACCCATTCGGCTCCCCGACAGCTCTCGTCGGGGATGTTGTCGACGCCGACCTTGTTCAGGTACGCGTTGTAGCCGGCGGCGTAACCGCGGATCGCTGCCTTCGCGTCCTTGGAGGGACTCTGGACACCCTTCGCCTCGAGCAGGTTCTCGATCCGCTCGGAGTCGATCACCGACTGCCAGAAGAAGTCGGAATCGAGGTTGTTGACGGACCCCGCCGCGCTCTCAGGGGTCGATCCCCCCGGCCCGAAGTACTTCGACCGCCGTGCCGAGGTGGTCACGTTGTTGTTGGCGAAGGTGCAGATGTTCTGCTTGGCGAACGCGTAGCCGACGCCGTAACCGCCAGATCCGAAGTTCTCAGCCTTGATGTGCGGGATCCCGTAGCTGGTCTCGCGAATCTTGACCTTGTAGCCAAGTGCGGGCGAAACCAGCGTGAAGGCGCCGATCAACGTCGAAAGCGCGACGATCACGCCACGGATGAACCTGCGGTTCAAGGGCATCTCTCCTCCTCGGTAAGTGTGCCGGCCGGAACACTAACGCCGGGGCCCGTGGCGCGGGCCGACGGTCACGGACATACAGTTGCCCGACGCCGTGTCGTCGACGTGGACCAACTTCGCCGGAGATCAGAGCTGCACCCCCGCGAGCTTCGAGAGTCCTGCCGACCGCGATCAGGTTGGCGCGGCAATCGGGCGGGCGGCGAAGGTGGGCCGGACCGTCAGGGTCGCGGGTGCGGGTCATTCGTTCACCGATGCGGTCCTGACCGACGGGACACTGCTCTCGCTGGAGCGGATGGATCGCGTACTCGACATCGACCGGGACTCGGGGCTGGTCCGGGTCGAGGCGGGGATCACCCTTGGAGCGCTCAGTGAAGCGCTCTGGGATGCCGGCCTCGGCTTCGCGAATCTCGGCGACATCGACGTTCAGTCGCTGGCCGGCGCGGCGGCCACCGGCACTCACGGGACCGGGGCGGGCCTCGGCAACATCTCGACCGGGCTCCATTCGATGGAGCTCACGCTGGCCGACGGAAGCGCGCTCGAACTGAATCAGGAAACCGACCCCGACGCCTGGCGGGCGGCGAGGGTCTGCATCGGCGCCCTCGGCGTGATCACGGCGGTGACCCTGAGGGCGGTTCCCGCCTTCACCCTCGAATCGGTCGAATCGACGGCGCCGATCGAGAGCACACTGGATGATCTCGATGACCTCGTCGAGGACAACGACCACTTCGGCCTCTTCACATTCCCACACAGCGAGCTGGCGATGACCAAGGTCAGCAACCGGATCGATTCGGCTCCGCGTCCACGTCCGCGTCCGCTTGAGTTCTTCGAGCAGGTGCTGCTGACCAACTACGTGTACTGGGGGATCTGCGTGCTGGGCAGGGCGCAACCACGAATGATCCCCAGGCTGAATCGCCTCTGTTCTCGAATCACCGGAACGACCCGCAGGCGTGACCGCTCCTATCGCATCTTCCGCACACCCCGGCGAGTCCCGTTCACCGAGATGGAGTACGCAATCCCTCGAGCTCACGCCGCCGCGGCCGTCCGGGCCGTCCGGGCCCTCGCCGAGCGAGCTGAGTTCGACGTGCCGGTGCCGATCGAGGTCCGGTTCGTCGCCGCCGACGACGCCTATCTCAGCCCCGCCCACGAGCGCGACAGCTGCTACATCGCCGTGCACCAGTTCCACGGCATGAACTGGGAGGACTACTTCCGGTCGGTCGAGGAGATCCTGATCGGGTTCGGCGGACGCCCCCATTGGGGCAAGCGGCACTTCCAGACTGCCGCGACCCTGAGCGGGCTCTACCCGGAGTGGGATCGCTTCGCCGCGGTCCGCCGACGCCTGGACCCGGACGGTCGCTTCGCCAACGCCTACGTCAACCGGGTGCTGGGGCCGCCGTCGTGAGCGCGGGGAGCTACCCCCTCCTGCATGAGCGCCTGCCCGAGCTGCGTGAGACCCTCCCCCACCTCCCGCTCTCCGAGCGCCCGACGCGGGTCCGCGAGCTCGCCGAACTCCCCGGCGTCGTTCCGATCTGGATCAAGTTCGACGGCTCCTACGGGTCGGGCGGATGGGGCGGAAACAAGGTCCGCAAGCTCGAATGGCTCCTGCCCGAGGCAAGGCGTCGCGGTTGCCGGACGATCCTCACGGTCGGGGGACTCGGGACCAACTGGGGCCTCGCGGCAGCACTCTACGGACGCGACCAGGGGCTGAAGACCGCGCTCGTCCTGATCGACCAGCCCCTCGACGATCACGTCCGCGCTCAGCTCGAGCGGCTGCGGGCATCGGGGGCGGCAATCCACTTCACCCACACCAAGGCACGGACGATCGCCTCCGTCCCTTTTCTGATGCTGCGACACGCCGACGGGCTCAAGCTTCCCTATTTCCTGCCCGCCGGCGGCTCCTCACCCCTTGGCGCCGTCGGCTACGTCGAGGCGGCGCTGGAGATCGCCGCCCAGGTCGCCTCCGGGGAGCTGCCCGAGCCCACCCATGTCGTGACCGCCGTCGGATCGGGCGGAACCGCGGCGGGACTGGCGGTCGGGCTGCGGCTGGCCGGCCTGACAAGCACCGTCGTCGGCATCGTCGTCAACGACAGCCTGCGACTCGACCGCAGGGCCCTCACCAACCTCGGTCGGAGGACCGAGGCCCTGCTGCGCAAGCGCGGAGCGGTCGCCTTGCCGGATCGCGGTGAGCTGAGAATCGAATCGATCGACGGCTGGATGGGCGCCGGCTACGGATACCCGACTGAGGATTCCGAGCGGGCGATCGAGCTCGCCAGGGAGCGCGAGGGGCTCGAGCTCGATCCCGTCTACACGGGAAAGTCGATGGCTGCCATGCTCGCGATGAACGCCGCAGGACGTTTCGGCGACGGACCCGTGCTCTACGTTCACACGGACGGCCCGCGTCAATCCCCGAGGGAAGGTCTTCGAGCCCCATGAACAACGTTGTCTGGATCGCGCAGGGAGTGCTGGCCCTGATCTTCCTGTTGGCGGGGCTGATGAAGCTGACCCAACCGCGCCGACGCCTTGCGGCAGGACCGATGCCCTACATGGAGGACCTGACCGACGGGGCCGCCAAGACGATCGGCAGGATCGAGATCCTGGCCGCGTTCGGACTGATCGTGCCCGCGGCCCTGGGGATCGTGCCGATCATCTCCGCTTCGCCGCCTCCGGGATCGTGCTGCTGATGATCGGAGCGGCGCGCGTTCACATCAGGCGCGGCGAGACCACGGCGCTGCCGATCAATATCGCGCTCGGCCTGCTCGCGCTGTTCGTCGCGATCGAGCGCTTCGGCCCACAGTCGCGCTAGAGGTCGCAGACGATGGACATGGTTCAGCCAGTCAGTCCGCGGCATCGGAGGAACTCGAGCTGATCGGCGGCGATTCGCTTGGTGGCCTCGGCCCCAAACGGCTCGAAGTGGTCGTAGGGATACCGATGGAGCTCGCCCTGCGGGGCCCTGCGTGCGAACCGCTCGACCGCGTCGCCGTCGGTGGTCACGTCGCGCTCGCCCAGGCCGACCCAGGTCGGGCAGCTGATCCGCTTCGCCCAGGTGACGGGTCGATGGGTGCCGAGCGTCGCGAACAGCCCCGGTGAGATCTCGTTCCGCCACGGCGAGCCCTTGACGACGGTATGGGCGAACCCCTCGGCCTCCCCGGGAAGGGTCATCGCTGCGTGCTCGCCGGGTTGTCCGGCGACCGGGATCAGGTTGTGATGGCCGACAAGATCGGCGACAGCTCTCGGCGTGACCCATGCGGCAAGGGCGGGAGGCGTGCCGAGAACCCGCTTGAGCCCGTCGGCGAATGGACAGAGCACCAGCAGGGCGGCGATGTCGTCAACCCGGGATGCCACCCACGACGCGTGGGAGCCGGAGAAGGAGTACCCCCAGAGCACCACCCCGCCCGCCTTCACGTCGCCGCGCCCCTTCGCGTAGGCGACGGCGTTGAGCCAGTCCTCGCGCTGTCCGCCGATCCGGAAGCGCTGGCGCGGCTCGCCGCCCGAGTCACCGAGATATCGGTGGTCGAAGGCGAGGACGTGAAACCCGGCGGCTGCGTATCGCTCGGCGAAGGGCGGCAGGCCGTCATGGCGGGTCAGGCTGAAACCGTGGGCCATGACGATGCAGCTGCCATTCGCCGCGACATCGTCGGGCGAGTAGCACCAGGCCGCGCAACGATCTCCCCCGGAGGTGAACCAGACGTCTTCGCGGGCCATCGGCGATCACCCTACCCGGGCGTGTTCAGCACGGAGCCAGGGTCAGGGGTTCTGGCCGGCGCCCGGCGCGTACTGGTCGTCGGGGTAGCCGTCGCCGTCGGCATCGACACCGGTGGCCGCGCCCGCGTCGGGGGTCGTAGTCGCTGCCCCCGGATCGGTGGTCGTAGAAGTGCTCGGGTCGGTGTAGTCCGACGAGGATGCGGCCGTGCTGCTCGAGTAGGAGGAGAGGCTGGCCGGGTTCTCGGGGGCCGGATAGTCACGGCAGTTCTCGGTCGCCGCGACCATCATGTAGTCGTGCCAGATCGGCGCCGAGAGCGTGGCGCCATAACCCGGTAGCGGGGTGCGAGCATCGGGATTGCCTGTCCAGACCGCCGTCGACACATCGGGGGTGTAGCCGACGAACCACGCGTCGGACTGCAGTTCGGTCGTTCCGGTCTTGCCGGAAGCCGTGCAACCCGGGAGGTCGTAGCCGACGGCAGTGCCGTAGTCGAGCGTGCCCTCCATGACGTCGGCGACCGTGTAGGCGACGCCGTCGCTGATCACGCGGGTGCCCTCGGGATCCTCGGGCTCGTCGACGTCACCGTTGGGGAACTCGACCTTGCGAATCGCGGTCGGATCGTGGTGGACACCGCCGTTGGCGATCGTCGCATAGGCGTTCGACATCTCCAGCACCGTGCAGCAGGTATAGGTACCGCCGAGTGCCTCGGCATAGACGCCCTGGAGCTTCGAGGTGATCCCGAGCTTGTGGGCCATCTCGTCGAAGTTCTCAGGGCCGACATCGATACCCAGCTGTGCGTAGACGGTGTTGACGGAGTTCGCGGTCGCCGCACGCAGAGTCATCGATCCGCTGCCGCCGCCGCTCACGGTCCACGGTTCGCTATAGGGGGGCGTCAAGGTGATCGTGGAGGGGGCCGGGTAGCTGGTGGTATCCGGATCGATCCCCTGGTCGACGGCGGTCGTCAGCACGAACGGCTTGAACGACGACCCCGGCTGGCGCTCGCCGTCGGCGGCGAGATTGAACTGGCTGGTGTCGTAGGACTGCGACGACGCCATCGCGATGATCGCGCCGGTGTTGGTGTCGGTCGAGACCAGCGCATTTGCGGCGGAGGTCGTCGGATGGTTGAGGATCGCCTGCTCGGCAGCCGCCTGATAGGTGGGGTTGAGCGTCGTGTAGACCTGGAGCCCGCCCTGACGGACGGTCTTGAGGCCGTACTTCTCGATCAGCTCGTTCTGGACGAAGTCGAAGAAGAACTGCTGCGAGCGGGTTTCGAAACGGTAGCCGCGCTGGAGGCCTGGTCCCGAGTCCTTCGTCTTCTCGGCCGTGGCCGGGGTGATGTAGCCCTGGTCGGCCATCGCGTCGAGGACCTCGTTGCGGCGGTCGATGGCGTCGTTGGGGTTGGTGAAGGGGTTGTACTCGGACGGCGCCTGCGGCAGGCCCGCGAGCATTGCCGACTCGCGCAGGCCGAGGTCCTCGACGCTCTTGTCGAAGAAGACCTCCGCCGCCGCCCCGACCCCAACCGCGGAGCGTCCGTCGTTGGTGCCGTAGGTAGCGGTGTTGAGGTACTCGTTGAGGATGTGGTCCTTGGTGTGCTCGGACTCGTACTGCCGGGCCATCTCGGCTTCCTCGATCTTGCGCTCGATGTTGTCCTCGGGGTCGTCGATGTAGAGGTTGCGGACGAGCTGCTGGGTGATCGTCGACGCTCCCTGGCGGACCTCGCCGGCCTCGGCGTTGGCGACCGCGGCGCGGATGATCGCGCTCACGTCGACGCCGCTGTGCTCGTAGAAGTTCGAGTCCTCGATCGCGATCGTCCCCTCCTGCAGCTCCTTGGGGATCTTCTTCAGCTCGACCGGCTCGCGGAGGATGTCTGACTGGACGTAGCCGAGGCTGTTGCCGTCGGCGTCGAAGATCTGAGAGTTGGCGCCGTCGTTGGCGGGCCTCAGGGTGTCGATGTCGGGAGCGTCGGCGGCGACGTTCAGGACCCAGACGGCGAGCCCGCCGACGGCCAGGGCGATGACCCCGAGAATCCCGACGAGTACGGCCATGATCTTCTTGCCGACCGACCCACTGGAGCGGTGGCGTCTATTTCGAGCGCGCAGTGACATCTCTGAACCCCGAAAGGGTAACGACCGGTTGCACCCGACAGATCAGCTCGAGGCCGGTTTTGGCGGAACGTTGCAGGCGGGTGACGCGCAGTCGAGCAGGGCGGAGCCCTGCGAGTCGCGCGGTTGTCTGACGGGAGGGCCACCGGGCTTTGCCCGGAGGCCCGGCGCAGTCGAGCAGCCCGGAGGGCTGCGAGTCGCGCGGTTGTCTCAGCCGCAGACGGGCCAGGGCGAGGTGCCCATCTGCTTCTTCAGATGGACCGCGACAACGGCCTGAGTCGTGTACTTGTAGTCGATCGGGTCGCCGCCCGGCGACTTCGGCGAGTTCTTCCAGGACGAGCGCAGGAACATGAAGGCGCCGCGGTAGGCGCCGCCGCCGCCGATCGCCTTCGGGTCCTTGCCGGACTCGCACTGGGCAGTGGTGCTGGCCCAGCGCTTGTCCCGGTTCGAGACCCTGTCCCAGAGGCGGTCGTACTTGGCCTCACCGCTCGGCCCTCGGAGGACCCGCCGGTGCTCCCACCCGGGCCGATGCCGCCGGATGCGGCCGCCGATCCCGCGCCGGGGGCAAGCGAGACGGCCAGGAGCGCAACGACGATCGCTGCGAATGCAAGGATCGCGTTCCGGGTTTCGGACGCGTCAGGATACGAGGGAAGTTCATGCTCATCAGCTCTTTCTGTTGCTTGCGGGGTTAGCTGACGGGCTCGCGCCAAAGAGCAGGCGCTACTTGGCAAGTAGCCATGATTCGCCCCAACCTGTGGGTCCCCCGCTTTCCCGGCCGGATATGTGGGCAAGGATCTTCAGCGGTTCGCGCGGTAGGTTAGCAAACTGTTAGCGAAGCGTTACGGGACGCCCCCACATGCCCGATCCGCCGTTACGCCGCCGGTGTGATCTACGCTGGTGACGTGGCTTCGCAACCAGATACCCCTCGGGCGAGACGCCTCTCCCCGGACGCACGTCGCGAACAGCTGATCGACGCGACGATCTCCGTGATGGCCGTCGAGGGCTTCAGCGGCCTCACCCTCGAGGAGGTGGCGGAACGATCAGGCGTGACCCGAAGCCTGATCTACCACTACTTCCCGCGCGGGCGCCAGGATCTGTTCATCGCCGCCGCCGACCGGGTGGGCGACGAGCTGACCAGGGACTGGCTGGTCGATTCGGAGACGCCGTTGGATGAACGGCTGACGGCCAACCTCGCCCGATTCATCGAGCACGCGCTGGCCCCGAGCGAGATCTGGATGGTCCACCGCCAGGCGCACATGGCAGATGATCCCGAAGTCGACGAGATCTACGAGCGCTACCGGGCGATCGTCGTCTCGGCGATCGCGCTCAATCACTTCGGCACCGAGGATCCGCCGCCGACGATCACGGCGGGTTTGCGGGCCTTCATCGATTTCGCCGAGAGCGCCCTCGACGAATGGCGTGAGCAGAAACTGGATCCCGAGCACCTGTACCCGATGCTGACCGGCTCGCTTCTCGCCGTGGTCGATTCGCTCTGGGCGCTCAGCGACGGCTGACCGGTGCCCGGACGATCTCGCTGGTGATCAGCCCACGCTCCGGCGTGATCTCGTCGATCAGCTCGAGCCAGCGAGCGACCCTGGGAGCGGTGTCGATCACCTCGGTGACGGTCGGGACCCGTCGCCGCAGCGATCGAAACGTGTCGCCGTGCGGCGCGTTGGCGCCGTCGAAGCCCCAGACGCCGCGCAGCGCCGTCGCACCGTCGGCACCGGCTGCCCGCAGCCTCCGCACGGCCTCGATGTGGACCGGCCGGCCGCCGAAGTGGACCTGCTCGCTGGAATAGAGGGTCAGCCTTCGCAGCTCCCCGGTCGTCTCGGGTGGGCCCAGCAGGACGCCGTCGCGCTTGTGGATGTGGGCGCTCTCCACCGTCACCACCCGCTCGCCCGGCAGGGCTCGGAGCGAGGACAGCCCCCGGGTGACGGCGTCGGCGGATCCGACCGAGACGACGAGCGCCGGAACGTCGATGTTGCGCGAGAAGAACCCGGCTCGCTGTCGATCCCCGCCGAGCAGGCCGTCGACGCCCAACAGCACCGTGGCTCCCTCCACGCCGGCCGCCCTGAGCCGGGCGACAACTGCCTCGTAGGCCGCGATGCCGTTGGTGCGGCGACCACGCCCGAGGAAGACGGAGGCCTTCAGCCACCGCCCCACCGGCTCGTCGACGACCTCCGTCGACCGGGCCAGCGCGACGGGTTCGACCGTGATCAGACCATCGGTCGATACCGCGCCGACCTCGGCCGCGGCCGCTTCGACCGCCCCCCGCTCGCCGACCCCGATCGCGGCTATCGGCAGATCCTCCGACAGGGTCAGTAGCCGATCGGTGCGCAGACCGTGCTTGGGTCCGAAGCCCTCCACCCCCCGGAGCAGCGCCGCCGCCTCGAGCCCGGAGGTCTCGAAGCAGTCGAGGATCCGCTCGGCCAGGAACCGGCCGCTCGACGATGTCGCGTTCGCCGAAGTAGATGCTCACCCGGCTCCCGGTGGACCCACTCACAGGACGCCGCCGATCTGGACGCCGATCCACGCCAGGGGCACTCCGACGACGAGGCTGCCGACGATGTTCGCGATCGTCGGGCCCGGCTCGCCGTCCTCGGCCAGGCGTTCGCTCTCGAACATCCAGGTGCTGAACGTGGTGAAGGACCCGAGAAGCCCGACCGCGAGCAGCCGCAGCGTCTCGGCGTCGGTGGTGAAGCCCGCGAGCAGCCCCAGCGCGAGGCTGCCGGCCATGTTGACCGCGAACGTGCCGATCGGAAACGTCATTGCGAAGCGAGCGGAGACGCGGCCGTCGACGAGCAGGCGGGCGACGGCGCCGCAGCCGCCGATCAGCCCGACCAGGATGATCGTCAGGGCGCTCATGCCGCGAACCTCGCGCGTCGGGCCAAGCCCGATGCCAATACGACCGCGCCGAATCCGGCGACCACGCTCACCGCGGCGTAGGCGAGAGCCAACCCGGCGCTGCCCCCCTCGAGCATCCGGACGAGTTCGAGCTGCATCGTCGAGAACGTCGTCAGGGCGCCGCAGAAGCCGGTGCCGAGGAGCGGGCGGCGATAGGCCGAGAGCGGCAGTCGCTCCTGCAACCGGGTCGTCAACCAACCCAGGGCGAAGGCACCGAGGACGTTGGCGAGGAAGGTCGGCCAGGGCCACTGCAATGCATCGTGAGGGAACGCCTCGATCAGGCCGAGCCTGGCGACGGCGCCGATGACACCGCCCACGAAGACGGCCGCGATCTCCCGCCTGTCGACCGAGGCCATCCGGCGCTCAGGCGGCTGAGGCGGCGGCGACGATCGCGTCGATCGGGAAGGTCGGTTGCATCGTCCCGTCGAGACGCTCGGCGGGGCGGGCCGCGACGAGGCAGTTGTAGACCGACTCGTGCGCGGCCTCATACGCCGCGGCGAAGACGTCGTTGAGCAGACTGTCGGAGACGCCCTCCCCGCCGTCGATCCCGCCGACGGTCCCGAAGGCGATCCCGATCTCGCCCGAGCCCTCCGAGCCGTAGGAGCCGGCACGAGCCAATCCCAGCAGCGGACGCATCGCCAGGCGGCGGAGCTGAATGATCGAGAGCGGCGCGTCGGTCGCGCAGACCGCGATGCAGGAGCCGTGCGGGGCCGGTCGATCGGAGGGCTCCGCCAGGGACCCCTGCTGGCCCTCGGATGCCCTCGCAGGACGTCGAGGTACTCGCGGTCGCCGAAATTGCAGAGCAACAGGACCCCGACGTGGTGATCGCCGACCCGTCGGGAGGCGGTGCCGATTCCGCCCGGGAAGTCGAAGCAGTTCATTCCAGTCCCGGCGCCGACCGTGCCCTCGCGGACCTCGATCGCCGAGATCGGCGAGCGCCGCTTCGACGTCGTCGGCGACGACCGTTCGCGAGTCGGCCAGGTCGCCGTCGTCGCACTCCCCGACGACCGGCAGCACGATGTTGTCGGGACCGCGTCCCGGAGGCGTCGATCGCCGCCTGCAGAACGGTCCCGATCGCATGTGAGCCGCAGAGGTAGACGGGCGTCTCGATCCTCCCCCGCTCCTCGATCTCGAGCTTCGCGGTCAGCTCGCCGACGCCGTTGATCGTCACGGTCCCCGCCGGTGCCGGCAAGCTCGGCGGCGCCACCACGGTGACGCCGGTTCGCTGGCCGCTGGCCGCCTGGGCCTGACCGACCCTGACCCCTGGGACGTCGGTGATCGCGTTTCGCGCACCGGTCGGGATGCGGCCGACCGGGCCGACGAGATCGCGCCAGCGCCCAACGTTCGGTGGACATGCTCACCCTCCGCTGGCGGCGGCAGGGTCGTGCAGCAGGCATGCGGCCCGGTGACCGGGACCTCCGACGTCGATCAACGAGGGATCGACGCTGTCGCAGGGCTCGAACCGTCGCGGGCAGCGCGGGTGAAATCGGCAACCGGTCGGCACGTCGGTGGCGTCGGGTAGCTCGCCCTTGAGCAACTCCCGCCTGCCGCCGCCGCCGGGCGTCGGCACCGGGATCGCGGTGACGAGCGCCTGCGTGTAGGGGTGCTTGCGGCCGCTCGATCACGTCGACCGCCCTCCCCTCCTCGACGATCCTGCCGAGGTACATGACCGCGATCCGATCGCAGAGCGACCAGGCGAGGCTGAGGTCGTGGGTGATGAAGATCAGCGCCAGACCTCGCTGCTTCTGCAGGCTGACGAGCACGTTGAGGATCTGTGCGCGTACCGACATGTCGAGCATCGAGACCGGCTCGTCGCAGATCAGGCCCTCGGGCTCGAGCACCAGCGCGGCGGCGATCGCGACCCGCTGGCGCTGCCCGCCGGAGAGCTGATGCGGGTAGCGATCGAGGAACCGCTCGGGGTCGAGCCCGACGTCGCCCATCGCCCGGCGCACCCGATCGTCACGCTCGCCCTCGGGAATCCCCTGGACCTTGAGCGGCTCGGTGACGATCGCGCTGACCCTCTGGCGTGGATTGAGGGTCTGGTAGGGGTCCTGGAAGATCATCTGGATTCGCTTGCGCAGCGTCGCGCTGCTCGCCCTTGCTGGAGACGAGGCCGCCGCTGAGGTGAAACTCGCCCTCGGTCGTGGGCTGCAGCCCGAGCATCGCCCGGGCCAGCGTCGACTTGCCGCAGCCCGACTCGCCGACGACGCCGAGGATCTCCCCCGGCCGCCACTCGAGCGAGACGCCGTCGAGCGCGCGCGCCGTCTTCCGGCGCGCCTCGAAGCTGACCTCGACGTCGCGGACGTTCATCAGGGTCTCGCCGTTGCCGACCTCTCCCGCCTGGATCTCGCTCATGCGCCGACCTCCTCGGTGGTGACGGCGGGCACCGCGACCTCCGGCCAGCTGCTACCATGGCGCGTAGTGGCAGGCGGCGCTCTGGCCCGGGCGCGACCTCGCGAAGGGCGGGATCGACGTCGCAGCGCTCGGCCCGGTAGGGGCAACGGGGGTGGAAGCGGCAACCGTCGGCGGCGGATCGCCCGGATCGGGCGGCGAGCCCGGGATCGGCGGGGCGAGCCCGCGCTCGCCGCCGATCACCGGCAGCGAGTCGAGCAGGCGCTTCGTGTACGGATGCTGCGGCGAGGCGAAGACCGTCTCGACCGGCGCCGGTCTCGACGATCCTTCCCGCGTACATGACCGCGATCCGGTCGCACGTCTCGGCGAGGACGCCGAGGTCGTGGGAGATCAGGATCAACGCGAGGCCGAGCTCCTCCCGCAGCCGCTCGAGCAGCTGCAGCACCTGCGCCTGCATGACGACGTCGAGCGCGGTCGTCGGCTCGTCGGCGATCACGAGCGACGGCCGGCACGCGAGCGCCAGCGCGATCATCACCCGCTGGCGCTGCCCGCCCGAGAGCTCGTGCGGGATAGCGACCGCCAGCCCCGGCGATCAGGCCGACGGTCTCGAGCAGCTCGGCGATCCGCGCCCGCGACGTCGCTCGAGCTGGCGTTCGGCTCGTGCAGCTCGATCGCCTCGGCGATCTGCTTGTCGATCTTCTGCACCGGGTCGAGCGAGTTCATCGCCCCCTGAAAGACGAGCGAGATGTGCCGCCAGCGGACGAGCTGCATGCCCGGTCTCGGTCCGGCGGCCGATGTTGATCTGCGCCTCGTCGCCCCCGGCGTCCCGGAAGCCCTCGGGCCGCAGGGTGATCACGCCGGACTGCTCGAGGGCCGGCGGCAGCAGCCGCATCAGGGCCAGCGCCGTCGTCGTCTTGCCGCAGCCCGACTCGCCGGCGAGCGCCAGGGCCTCCCCGGTCTCCAGCGTGAAGTCGACGCCGTCGACGATCGGGTCCTCGCCGTGCAGTGACCCGCAGATCCTCGACCTCGAGCAGGGGTGGGGTCACGTCGCCTCCCGGAGCCGCGGGTTGATGTACTCCTCGAACAGGAAGCCGAGCAGCGAGACGGCGAGGACGACGATCGTGATCGCGAGGCCGGGCGGGATCACGTACCACCACGCGCCCGCGCTCGGCGCACCGGAGCTGAACGCGTTCTCGAGCATCGTCCCCCACGAGATCTTGGTCGGGTCGCCGAGGCCGAGGAACGAGAGGGCCGCCTCCGAGAGGATCGCGACGGCGACGATCAGGACCGTGTTGGCGAAGATCAGCGGCAGCGTGTTGGGCAGGATGTGGGTCTTGATGATGTAGGTGTCGCCGGCCCCGAGCGCCCGTGCGCGCTCGACGAATGCGCGCTCGCGCAGCGTCAGCACCTGGGCGCGGACGATCCGGCCGGTGCCGGCCCACGAGGTCAGCCCGATGACCGCGATCAGGACGGTCAGCGACGGGTTCAGCACCCGGGCGAGGACGATCATCAGCGGCAGCGTCGGGATGACCAGGAACCAGTTCTCGAAGCGCGTCGAGGATGCGGTCGGTCCAGCCGCCGAAGTAGCCGCCGGCGAGGCCGACGACCGAGCCGAGGACGGCCGAGATGAAGGCGGCCGCGAACCCGACGACGACCGAGACCCGCGTCCCGACGAGCAGCTGGGAGAAGACGTCGGAGCCGTTCTCGGTGGTGCCGAGGATGTGGCTCCACGAGGGCGGCTCGAGGACGGCGGTGCTGGAGGCGTTCGGATCGTAGGGCGCGAGCAGGTCGCCGAAGATCGCGACGAACACGGTCAGCCCGAGCACGCCGATCCCGAACCGGCCGCGCCAGGTGTCGAAGAGAAGCTCGCGAGACGCTGCGCTCGTCGTTCATCTCGTCTGCACCCGTGGGTCGAGGAAGAAGTAGAGGATGTCCGCGATCAGGTTCGCGAGGATCACGCCGACGCTGAAGACGAGGAACGTGCCGGCCAGGACCGGGAAGTCCTTGTCGTTGATCGCGTTGAAGCTGAGCTCGCCGAGGCCGGGCCACGAGAAGACGGTCTCGATCGTGATCGCGCCGCCGGCCACGGCGCCGAACTGGATCGCCGAGATCGTGACCAGCGGCAAGCAGCGCGTTCGGGACGGCGTGGCGGTTGATCACCCGGTCGCGCGACAGCCCGGTGGCCCGCTTGACGGTGATGAAGTCCTCGGTCATCACGTCGACCATCGACGAGCGCATGATCAGGAAGTACTGGCCGAGCAGCATCAGCGTCATCGCCGTCGCCGGCAGGATCAGGTGGTCGAGGACGTCGAGCGCCTCGTCGAACCAGCTCGAGAACTCGACGCCCGGCGTCACCTGCTGGCCCGCCGGGAAGATCGGGCATCGCGACGGCGAAGACGAGGATCAGGATGATCCCGATCCAGTACTCGGGCGAGGCGTAGGTGAACAGGCTGAAGCCGAGCAGGCCGTCGTCGGTCTTCGTTCCTCGCTTCGTCGCCGCCTTCACCCCCATCCAGCTGCCGATCAGGGTCGCCAGCAGGGTGCCGGTCCCGACCAGCAGCAGCGTCCATGGGATCGCCTTCCTTGATCTCGTCCCAGACGTCCTCGCGCGAGCGCTGGCTGACGCCGAGGTCGAGCCGGACGGTGTCGCCGGCGTAATCGACGAACTGGCCGAGCAGCGGCTTGTCGAGCCCGTAGTCCTCCCGCAGCTGCTGGATCTCCGCATCGGTCGCGCCGGGAAGGCGCGCGAGCTGCGTGGTCGGATCGCCGACCGCCCGGAACAGGAAGAAGTTGAAGATCAGGACGAAGACCAGCGTCAGGATCGCCGCCCCGACCTTGCCGGCCAGCCAGCGCGCGTTCATGTGACCGCCCCGCTCATTCCGGAAGCTCCAGGGGCTCGGCTGCGCCGCGGCGGCGGTTGCGGGTGACGAGGACGCCGCCGATGAAGCCGACCACGAGGCCGACCAGGCCGGCCAGGCCGGCATTGCCGCTGCCGGTGTCGGTCGTGGCCCCCTCGACCGGGTTCAGCGCCAGGACCCCCTCGGGGGAGACCGCGTCGCAGAACAGGTCACCGGTCTCGAGCGGGCAGAGCGGCTCGATCGTCTCGATCCGATCCGTGCGATAAGCCTGCAGCGCCGGATCCTCGGTCAGCACGAGGTACGGCAGGTCGCGCTGGGTGAGCGCCACCATCTGCTCGATCACCGTGCGCCGGGCCTCGGTGTCGAACAGCCCGGTCTGCTCGCGGTAGAGACGGTCGTACTCGGGGTTCGAGTAGAACGAGTCGGAGGAGCCGCCGATCTCGCCGGTCGTGAGGATGCTGAGCAGGAAGCTCGGGTCGTACGGGTCGCCCCCCCAGCCCCAGATGAACGTGTCGAACGCCGGCGCGGGCTTTCCGTTCTCGGTCCGGACCGTGAGGTCGTAGAGCTTGTCGGTGCTGACCACCTGGACGTTGAACTCGACGCCGATCTCGGCCGTCATCTCGGCGACCAGCTTCGCCGCCTGGATGTTGAACGGCGACTCGGAGCGGACGTAGAGGTCGAACGAGAGGGTCTCCCCGTCCTTCTCGCGGACGCCGTCGTCGTTCAGCGTCCAGCCCGCCTCGTCGAGCATCTGGTTCGCCAGCTCGGGGTCGAACGGGTAGGTCTGCTCGGGCTCCTCGTAGAACGCCTTGTAGTAGGACGGCAGGATCCCGTTGGCGACGAAGGAGGTCTCGCGGGAGGCGATCTGCTGGATCTTGGTCCGGTCGACGGCGTAGGCGATCGCCTGGCGAACGGTGCGGTCCTGGACGGCGGGGTTGAACTCCGCGTCGGGGCAGTTCTGCTCCGAGCAGAGGTTGAACGCGAGCTGCGTATAGGCGGGCAGCGGGCTGCGCCGCGTCTCGACGTCCTCCTGGGTGCCGAGGCGCTCGAAGCTCCCGGCCTCGACCTCGCCGATGATGTCGATCTCGCCGAGCTGCAGGGCCCGTTCGACCGCGTCCTGGGTGCCGTACTTGATGAACTGGATCTCGTCGTATTCGCCCGGATCCCCGCGCCACTCCGGGTTCCTCTCCATCCGCGTGATCCGGCCCTTCTCGTACTCGGTCACGATGTAGGGGCCGGTGCCGACCATCGGCAGCTCCGGCTTGTACTGGCCGTTGAGATCCTCGAGCGGGACCTTCCCCCAGATGTGCTTGGGGAGCACGTAGACGTAGAGGCCGCCGACGATGCGCGCGTCGGGTCGCTTGGTGTGGATCACGACGGTCTTCGGGTCCGGGGTGTCGATCCGGGTGATGCCGGTCGTGTAGCTCGTGAACAGGGCCCCCTCGCCGCCGAGGACGTCGAGCGACCACTTGACGTCCTAGGAGGTGACCGGCTTGCCGTCGGACCACTTCAGGTCGGGATCGATCTTCATCGTCACGGTCTTGCGATCCTCGGACACCTCCCAGCTCTCCGCGATCGCCGGCGCCGGGCTCAGGTCGTCGGGGTCGAAGCCGATCGGCAGGTCCCAGTTGATGGACCAGATCGTGTAGTCCTCCTCGTTCTGGCCGACGAACGGGTTGAGGTTGTCCGGCTCCTGCGCCCAGCCGAACCGGAGCACCTCGCCACCGGAGTCGGCGATCCGGAATCGGCCGACGTGGAGTCGTCCTGAGCCGCCGCCGGCAGGGCGACGAGCGCAAGCGCGGCACACGCGGCTGCCGCCACCGTCGCGAAGACAACCTCAGCCTCGCGCTCATCGAACTGCTCCTTCTCCTGGTCGGACTCCGATTGTCATCTTGGTGCCTCCACCCCCGCCTCGAGGACCTCGAGATTCTTGCCCTCGCCGTCGATCCTCGCCCTGACGCCGAGCGGCATCGTCGCCAGGTGCTTGCCGTGCCCGAACGGCACGTTCGAGATCGCCGGAACGCCGAGCGGCGCGATCAGCTCGTCGAGGATCTCCTCGATCGAGAGCGTCGACTCCGGGCCCTCGGGAAGGGTCTGGTACTGCAGGTTGACGCTCGTCCCGAACGCGAAGCCGGCGATGTTGTCGAGCTTGCCGGCGAGGCGGAGGTGGTTGAGCGCAGTGTCGACCAGATAGGGGTCGGTGTTCAGGTCCTCGACGATCAGGATGCATCCGTCGGTCTGGACCTCGTACGGGGTTCCGATGCTCGAGCAGAGCAGGGTCAGGCATCCGCCGACGAGCGGCGCCTCGGCGACGCCCTCACCCAGCGTCAGGACGTACGGATCCTTCGGATCCTCGAACACCCGCCCGAGCGGCTCCGGCCGGAACGCGCGGTGGAACCACTCCTCGGTCTCGCTCGGTCAGCTCGATAGTCGCCCTTCGGTCGCTGCGTGAATCGCAGGAAGCTCGGGCCGTAGAAGCTGACCCAGTCGGCGTGCGCTGGCGATGAAGAGATGCAGGGCGGTCAGGTCGCTGAAGCCGCAGACGATCCGCGGGTCGCCGAGCGCGTCCCAGTCGATCAGCGGGTGCAGGCGGGCGGTTCCGTAACCGCCCTCGAGCGCGTGGACCATGTCGATGCCCGGCTCGCTCAGCGCCCACTGGAGGTCGGCCGCCCGCTCCTCGTCGGTGCCGGCCAGGTAGCCGTGGACCCTGCGGTGGTTGGGGCCGAAGACGACGTTGTGGCCGCGCGTACTCGAAGTAGGCGGTCGCCTGCTCGATCTCCGAGCGGGTCTGCGGCGGGCTCGCCGGCGCGACGACGGCGATCGTCGCGTTCTCGGGCAGGGCCGGCGGCTTGATCGCCATCGGTCTCAGCCCCGCCTCGAACCCTGCGCGGACGGGCGTTGGGAGACGCTCTCGACGGCCTCGCCGATCAGCTCGTGCGGAGGCCTGCAGCGAGCCGAGCACGAGCTCGACGTGAAGCTCGGCGACCTCCTCGAGGCCGAGTGGGCCGTCGGGGTCGAACCAGAGCGCCACCCCCGTGCACTGCAGGAGGATCGCGTAGGTGGCGACGTGGACGTCGGAGGTGCGCAGCGACCCGTCGCGGATTCCGTCGCCGATCATCTCGGCGAACGATCGACTGGTAGGCGTCGCGCTTGGGCAATCAAGGCGCGGCGCGGCCCGTCGGTCAGGGCGCGGATCTCGCTGTCGGTGACGAACGCCTCGCTGGCGTGGAGCCCGTGGTAGACGACGTGCTCGCGAACCGCGGCCGCGAGCTCGGAGGGCGGGGCGCTCGTGGACGCGAACCGCGGCCTCGACCTGTTCCGTCAGCTGCTCCATGAAGTCGTCCTGGAGCTGAACCAGGATCGCCTCCTTGTTCGGATACCAGTGGTAGATAGCCGCCGGCTGCACGTCCGCGGCCGCCGCGAGCGCCCGCATCGAGGTCGCGTGGTAGCCGAGCCTGGAGAACAGCTCGATCGCGGCCGCGTGGATCGCCTCGCGGGTCTCCGGGCCCGCGCCGGGATGCGGACCGCCCGTCGGTGACGATGATCTCGGCGGGCTCAACCAAGCTGCAGCAGCTCCCGGGTCTCGACTGGGTCGGCAACCTCGCGGCCGAGCGTGCGGGTCAGGCCGATGGCCATCTCGACCAGCGCGGCGTTCGAGGGAGCATGGACCCCGCGGCTGATGTAGGCGACGTCTTCGAGTCCGGTCCTGATCCCCGGGGCCCCGAGCAGCAACGCGAGAGCCAGCATCCGCTGGTGGTGGCGGCCGATGCAGGTGACCGTCCAGAAGGTGTCGGGGGGCAGCGGCCGCAGCATCGCGTCGAGTGCCTCGGGCGAGGCGTCGATGCCGCCGGGGACTCCGAAGACGAGGTTGATCCGCAACGGCGCGCTCGAGGATGCCCTGCTCGAGCCAGCGGACCGCGCTGACGACATGGCCGACGTCGAAGCACTCGACCTCGAGTGCGATTCCCGCCGACGTCGCACGCGCCACGATTCCCCGCCCGGCCGGCGGCGGGGTGATGAAGGTCTCGTCGCCGAAGTTCATCGACCCCGACTCGACCCCGGAGATGTCGGGCTTCGCCTCGAGCCCGGTGGTGCGCTCCTCGATCGTCATGTCGTTGGAGCCTCCGGTCGAGACCATCGTCAGCATGTCACCGGCAGCGCGGATCCGATCGATGACGTCGACGAAGAGCTCCGGCCGGCCGCTGGGCGTGCCGTCGTCCTCACGCACGTGCAGGTGCGCGATCGTCGCCCCGGCTGCCGCCGCCTCGATCGCGGAGTCGGCGATCTCCGCCGTCGTGTACGGGATGTTCGGGTTGTTGTCGCGGAAGACGTCCGCCCCGGTGATCGCACAGGTGAGGACCACGGGGCTCTCGTTCCAGGTGCTCATCCAGCCACCACCTCCGTTGGGGTCAGTGACGCTCGCTCGGCGTCGGTTATCGCGCGGCTTCCACGCTCCTGCGGGTTCCAGAGCACGAGCCCGAACTCGGCCTCGACGACCACCCGGCCCGTCTCGTCGATGATCCGCTCCGCGGTGGTGACGCTCTTGCGGCCGAGCTCCCGGACCGAGCACTGGACGGTCACGGCCTCCTGGCCGGGGTCGATCTCGCGTTGAAGTTGACGGTGCACCTGCCGACGACGTAGTTGTCGCGGCGGATCCCGTGCTCGAGCAGGAATGCGTCGCGACCCTCCTCGAGATAGGTGAGGACGACCGCATGATTGACGTGACCGAGTCCGTCGAGGTCCTGCCAGCGCATCTGCACCCGGTGTTCGATCACTCCGCCCATACCGTCTCCCGGACCTCCCCGGCGAGCGCCTCCCGCAATGCCGGCGTACGGCGGACGAGGTCGAGCGCATAGGAGCCGACATCGGGCGCGAAGCCGTTGCCGATGATCATCCGGATGTCGGCGCTCTGTCCGTCCGCGGTCAGGGCCGCGGTCGAGAAGTGAGTGGCCATCGAGTAGAAGAGGACGGTCCCGCCGTCTGCGGTCAGCAGGATCGCGGTCGACTCGCAGCCGGTCGCGTTGACGACGACGACGGTCAGGTCGGCGGGCCCGACCCCGGCCGCGTCGAAGCTCGCCGAGCGTGCCCAGCGGATCGCGCAGATCGGCGACCACACCGACGTCGCAGAGCCCGAGCCCGCTCACGCGGTCGACGACGCTCAGCGTCGACGTCGACGGCGACCACGGTGCCGCCATCCATCGCATCCCGGGCAGCCGCGAGCGCGAGCTTGCCGGCATGCCCGGCCCCGAGCACGACCACCGTCCCCGACTCGGGCGCGAGGTCGCGGGTGTGCGATCCGGCTCCGTAGACGTCGTAGACGTCGAGTGCCATCGTCAGCGGGAGGTCCTCGGGAAGCACTCCCCAGGGAGCCTGCTCGCAGACGTAGGCGGTGCCCTCCACCGCGATCTGGGAGGAATCCCGCTCGAGCCGGGTGACGGCGTCGAGGCGCAGGGGAGTCAGCGTCAACGAGGCGAGCGTGACGACGCGGGTGCCGGGCTGCGGGGGCTCGGCGAAGCGGTCGCCGACGGCGGTGACCGTGCCGAGCAGAACGCCGCCGGAGTCAGTCTCGGGGTTGTGCATCTTGCCGCGCGCTCGCGACGATCTCCATGACGCGCGCTGACATCGCATCGGTGTCTGCGTCGCAGCGCTCGCGGATGTTGCGGAACGAGGTCGAGTCGAGGCAGAGCCTGTCGACGTCGACCTCGAACTCGAAGGGCCTCACCGGCCCCGACGGGTCGAGTCGGAGGGCGGGTTGAGGTAGGAAGCCGGACGGCTCGAGAACCCTGTCGGCTCCCAACTTCTCCTCCAAGTGGGCCTTCATGAACGATCGTTAGGCTAATCGACCCGGGGCGAGGATGTCAACGACGAGATTTCCGTAGTTTGCGCCGTCTTCGCAGGAAGCGAGAGGAGTCGAACCGGTGGCACTGAGCATTCCATTCGTCTGGACCGACCTGCACCGTCTGCACGAGCCCGACGGTGAGGTCTGGGTCGGGGTCCGGACCCCGGGCACCGAGCTGCCGGAGCGGGTCGAGCGGATCCGACGGGCGCTCGAAGCGGCCGGCGCCCCCCTCGTCGAGGCCGATGCCCATTCCGACGAGCTGGCCCTCCGCCTACACGACCCTGAGCTCGCCGGGTACCTGAGGAGCGCGTGGGACGAGTGGCAGGACGTCCGGCCTGCTCGACGATCCCGGCCAGGACAGGGTCGTCCCCTACCTCTTCGCCCACCCCGGCCTGATCGGCGACCTACCGGTTCGCGTTCCGGCCGCGGCAAGCGCCCGCGCCGGGCGCTTCGCCTACGACACGATGACCCTGATCGGCCCCGGGACCTGGCGGGCTGCGCGGGCGGCGATCGACGGCTGCCTGACCGCCGCCGAGCTGGTGGGGGCCGGAACCCCGGCGGCCTACGTCCCCTGCCGGCCGCCGGGCCATCACGCGACCGCGTCGGCCTTCGGTGGCTCCTGCTACCTGAACAACTCCGCCGCGGCGGCCGCCCGCCTGGCCGACACGACGGACGGACCCGTGGCCATCATCGACATCGACGCCCACCACGGCAACGGTGCCCAGTCGATCTTCTACTCGGATCCGAACGTGCTGACCGGCTCGGTTCACGTCGACCCCGGTGCGCGGCTGGTTCCCCCACTTCCTCGGCTTCGCCGAGGAGCGCGGCGAGGGCGCCGGAGAGGGCTCGAACCTGAACCTTCCCCTCTCCCCCGGCTCCGGCGACGTGGGCTGGCTGGAGGCGATCGCCGAGCTGACGGGGCGGGCGCGCCGGGCGGGCGCCGAGGCGCTGGTCGTCGCCCTTGGTGTCGATGCGGCCGGAGGCGATCCGGAGAGCCCGCTCGAGGTGACCGAGGCCGGCTACCGCGCTGCCGGCCGCAGGCTCGGCGAGCTCGGCCTGCCGACGGTGATCGTCCAGGAGGGCGGCTACGACCTCGAGCGCATCGGCGCGCTGGTGGTGGCGACGCTGGAAGGATTCGAATCGGCGCATTGACCGCGAGGTTGCAGAAACGTCCTCCCCGGGGACGGAACTGTGAGGTCGCGAGAATCAGATCGGCTCGTCGACGGCTGCCAAGGACGTGAGGGCGTGCAGGTTGAAGTCGGCCATCTCGGCGAGATCATCGATATCGATCGCCTCGTCGGCGCCGTGCATGCCGTCGAGGTAGATCGACAGCGGAGTCGAGAAGACCGGGGCGAAACCGTAGGCAGCGGTTCCGTAGGCGCCACGCACCCAGTGTGAGTCGGTGAACCCCGGGGTCACGATCGGCAACAGCTCCGCCCCCGGGAGCCGGTCCGCGCACGTACTCCTCGCAGATTCGGTAGAGCGGGGTGTCGAGCGAGGACTCCGTCCCGCCCTCGAGCGGTTCGATCAACTCGAGCTCGTAGTCGTAGCCGTCGCCGAGAGCGCTGGCGACGTGGCCGTCGATGTCACTCACGCTCTGTCCGGGAAGCGCCCGGCAGTCGCAGATCACGTCGGCGAAGGGCGGAATCACGTTCGGCGGGCTCGTGGGTCTGGAGGCCGGTCGGGGTGACGGTCATGCGGGTCATCGCGGGAAACAGCCCGGAGAGGACCGGGTGCTGGCCGGCCGCCCACGTCACCGCCTCGTCGTCGCTACCCGCCGGCGCTCCGAGGTCGGCCAACGCCCGTCCGATCGAGGGGATCAGGACCGTCGGCGCCTCGTAGCCGATCAGCGCACTCACCGCATCCGCAGCACGACCCAGGACGTTGTCGGCGCCGGCGGGAACCGAGGCATGGCCGGCGTGGCCGAAGAAGCGCAGGCGCAGCGACGTGGCCTGCTTCTCGCCGATCGAGATCGTCACCACCCGGCGCCCGTCGGCCAGCTCCAACAGCATCCCCCCGCCCTCGTTGAGGGCGCAGTCACATCGCAGGTCCTCGCGTTCGCGGACGAGCCAGGACATGCCGACGTCGGCCGTGTTCCGCTCCTCGTCCGATTCGGCGATCAGGACGACGTCTCCCGACGGCACTAGCCCCCTGCGCGCCAGCTCAACGAAGGCGACGACGCTGCGGCGAGCTCGCCCTTCATGTCCGCGGCGCCGCGACCCACCACCCGTCCGTCACGGATCTCGGCGCCGAACGGGGGGACGGTCCAGTTCGCGTCGGGAGCGGGGACGACGTCGGTGTGGGCCATCAGCAGGATCGACGGTCCGCTCCCCGATCCCTCGATGCGGGCGACCAGGTTGAGGCGCTCGGGGTCGGGGCCGACCAGCTCGCTCTCGACGCCGGCGGCGGCCAGGTAGTCGGCCAGGAACCGCGCAGCGACCGTCTCCCCACCCGGCGGGTTCGAGGTATCGAGCCGGATCAGCGACCGGGTCAGCTCGACGACCTCGTCCGCGCAGGCTCACCGGCCCGCACCCACGCTCTCGATCAGTTCCCGGGTCACCTGCGGCCACGCCGGCAACCGTAGCGGCGGCGAGCGCGAGTGCGCCCTCCTCCGGTGGGTAGTGCGGATTCGGAACGGCGATCACCGGCATGCCCGCGGCAGCGGCGGCGCGCAGGCCGTTGCCGGAATCCTCGATCGCCACACATGCTGCGGGGGCCAACCCCCAGGCATCGGGCCGCCTCGATATAGACGTCGGGAGCGGGCTTGCCCCTGCCGACCTCCTCGGAGGAGATATGAACGCGGAAGGCGCCACCGAGGTCAGACAGCTCGAGGAACGCGGTCGATGATCTCGCGGTTCGACGACGACGCCAGCCCGAGCGGCCAGCGTTCCGCCAACCCGAGGACCGTTTCCCGGGCGCCGGGCAGGAGCGGCAGCTCACGCACGTAGCCCTCGTCCATGTGCGGCGACCACGCGGCGGTTGATCTCGGCGACGTCGAGCGGGACGCCGAGCCGATCGCGAAGGTAGGCCGACCACTCCGGGGAGCTCATGCCCATCATCGCGGTCGGCGCGTCCTCGGACCAGCGCCCCCCGAATTCGCGGACCAGAGCCCCCTTGGCCTCGTTCCAGCGTTGCTCGGAGTCGAGCAGCACACCGTCGAGGTCGAAGATGACGGCGTCAGGCATCGGCGGCGACCGGCGGCTGTGCCCAGACCTGCTGCAGCTCGTCGAAGCGCATCGGCGCGGCCGTCGATACCGCCCATTTCGCCATCTGGCCATCCTATTCACGCTCCCGGAGCGATGGCGATTGCCGATTGGCGTATTTTCCCTCCCGTGAGTGAGCAGCAACCAGGTCGCGGCGTCGTGGTCGTCACCGACAGCACCACCTACCTGCCGCCTCGCATGATGGAGCAGCTGGGCATCCAGCAGGTCGGTCTCTACGTCGGCTGGGACGGCGAAATGAGACGCGAGGACGAGTACGAGGACCTCGACGACTTCTATCGCCGGCTCCGCGACACGCCCCGGCTGCCGACGACCTCACAACCCTCGGTCGGGGATTTCGAGACCCGATTCGAACCGGCGCTGACCGCCGGTCACGACGTCGTCTCGGTTCACATCGCGGGCGGCATCTCGGGCACCTGCGACAGCGCGCGGGAGGCCGCACGGTCGCTCGCCGAAAGGGGGCTTCCAGGGCGGGTCGAGGTGATCGACGGACAGACCGGTGCCGGCGGGCTCGGTTGCCTGGTGCTGGCCGCGGCGAGCGCCGCTCAGCTCGGGGGAAGCACCGACGAGGTGGTGGCGGAAACCCACCGAGCCCGCGAGCAGCTCGAGATGTGGTTCTGCCTCGACACGCTGGAATACCTCCGTCGCGGCGGCCGCATCGGGGCCGCTCAGGCGATGGTCGGCACGGCCCTCAAGATCAAGCCGATCCTGACCTTCGGCACCGAGATCACCCCGGTGGACAAGGTCCGCACCAAGAGCCGGGCCCTCCAGCGGATGGAGGCCTATCTCGGCGAGCTCAAGGAGCGCGGCGCCACCGACTGGATCGTGCAGCACGTGCAGTCGCCCGAGGACGCCGAGTGGCTCGTTGAGCGGGGCACCGCCATCCTCGGATCGGATCCCCTCTTCTGCACCGAGGTCGGCCCCGTTCTCGGTGCCCACCTCGGCTCCGGAATGCTGGTCGGCGGGATGACCACCCGACCGGAATCCGACCGTTAGCCCGATCAGCGGCCCTGGATCAATGAGAGAACGTTGCCGGCCGGGTCCTTGAACCAGGCGATCAGCGGGCCGCCGCCACGGAAGACGCCCCTCTCGTCGGTCTCCATCGCCGACCCCTCGTAACGCTCGAAACTGACTCCGCGCTCGACCAGCTCGTCGATCGTCGCCTCGATGTCGTCGACCGGGAAGTTGAGAATCGTGAACGTCGCCGGAGTGTGATCGTCCTTCGGGTAGATCAGGGTCTCACCGCCACCCGCGAAGTGCAGGGTCAGCAGGCCGTGCGGCGGGGCCACCGAAACCCTGACCCCGAGTGTCTCGCCGTAGAACTCCGCAGCCCTGTCGAGGTCGTCGACCGAGAAGCCGTTGAAGGCCTTCGTGTTCTCGAACATCTCCATCTCCTTGCTCGAGGCGCCTGGCACCCCGCTCGTCGGTTTCTGATCGGACCGTCGATGAAGAAGCTAGTCGGTTCGACCTTCCGGCCCACCGCCAAGGCCTCGCTCCTGCGCCCAGAGCACTGCCTCGACGCGACTGACGACGTCGATTCGACGGTAGACGTTGGTCAGGTGGGTCTTCACCGTCTTCTCGCTGATTTCGAGACGCCGGGCAATCAGCTTGTTGGACATCCCCTGCACGACCAGGGCCAAGACCTCGCGCTCCCTCTCGGTGAGCTCCTGCGGGCCCTCGCCGGCCTGCCTGGCCTGCAGCAACGCCCTGGCCGCAGCCGGGGCAAGCGGGGATTCGCCGGCTGCGGCAGCGCGGATTCCCCGGAAGAGCTCCTCCGGTTCGGCGTCCTTGAGCAGATACCCGATCGCACCTGCGTCCAACGCCCTCAGGATTCCCTCCTGATCGGAGAACGAGGTCAGGATCAGGACGCGCGCGTCCGTCTCGGAGGCCCGCAGCCGACGGGTCGCCTCGATCCCGTCGAGGACCGGCATCGAGATATCCATCAAGACGACGTCCGGCTCCAGGGCGGCGACCATCTCCAGAGCCTCAGCGCCGTTGCCGGCTGCCCCGACAACCTCGATGTCGTCCGTTCCCGAGAGCAGCTCCTCCAGCCCGGCCCGCACGACCGGATGGTCCTCGACCAGCAGAACCTCGATCATGAGATCGGTGCCTCCACCCGAATCCGGGTACCTCTGCCCGGCTCCGTATCGATCTCGCACGTACCCCCCTCGTCCCGGGCCAGATCGACCAGCATCCGGAGGCCGAAATGGCCGTCGGCCTCGGCCACGGCCTCGGGCGCGAATCCCCTGCCGTCGTCCTCGATTTCGAGGGTGGCGAGCCCGCCGGCCTCGCTGATGCGAATCTCGACCCGCCCGGCCTCGGCGTGAGCGACCACGTTGCGTACGGCCTCCTGAGTGATCCGGAAGAACAGGGTCTCCAGCCTCGTAGGCAGGACCAGGTCGTCGGGAACGTTCAGCGTCGCGGCGAGGCCGCGGGCGTTGAGACCTCCGATGACATCGGACAGTGCAGCCTTGATCCCGACCCGGTGCAGATCGGGGGGATAGATCTCGACAAGTAGTCCCCGCAGGTCGCGAACGCTCTGGCGCAGGCGCGAGGCCGCCTGCTGAAGGCTGCCGGTATCGGTGACTCCGTCGCGCTGGGCGCGGTTTGCCACTGCGGCAACCGAGTAAGAGACGCCAGCCAGATCCTGAACGACGCCGTCGTGAAGATCCTGCGCGATTCGCCTCCGCTCCGACTCCGACGCATCGATCGCGCGCTTCAACAGCGCCTCGCGCTCGCGCTGCCCCCGCCGCAGTCGTTTCGCCAGGGAGATCGCAAGCGGGAGCTGCAGCGCCGCGAGCATGACCAGAGCCCCGATCAACACCGGGGCCAACGTCGACCAGATCCGCTGCCCCGCGGAGTTGACGAAGCTCGACCTGATGTAGGTCTCGAAAAGCAACGGAGTGCCGCTCTCGGTGTGAATCGGCAGATAGACCTCGAGCAGGTCCGATGAGCTGTCTTCGAACCGGTTCTCCGGGCGGGACAGGTCGGTGGTTTCGGCCTCGATTCCACCGTTCTGGAGAATCGCGAGCTCCTCCTCCCCGAGCGAGTAGGTCCCACCGATGAGCCGGTCCTCGTCGGAGTAGACGATCTGGCCGTCCTCATCCCAGATCTTGACCCTGATGATCCCGTCGCGTCCGAGCACGTGCTCGCGGACCACCGAATCGACCCGCTCCTGGGACCGGGGATCCCCGGTCAGCAGGCCGTCGTCGGCAACGGGCTCGACGATCCCCTGACCCGCAAGTGCACTGATCTGCTTCGCGTCCCGGATCGCCTCTTCCGTGCCGGCTCGCTCCAGCAGGTATGCCGCGACGAGCCCGACGAGGACCACCGCGGCCAGCCCCGCCAGCGTGAACTGGACGACGGGATTGCGGAGCCGCGCCCTCAATCCCGTGAGACTCGCCCTGAGCTTGGAAGCCGCGCCGGTCAACGAGAGACATTGTGGTTGACATCTCCCGCCACCGGCATCGTCGGCCCGGCTGTGGGCGCTTAGGTGTGATTGGGGCCGTGGTGACCGTGGTCATCGTGGCCGTTGTGGTGGTTGCCGTGATGGCCGTGGTGGTGGCCGCCGTGATGGCCGTGGTGGTGGCCGGCGGGGTCGTCGGCACCGTTGCTTGCCTGGGCCAGCGCGGCGCCGCCGAACGCCATCGTCGTCGCGGCTGCGAGGGCGGCCGCCAGTCGTGCGATTCGAGTTGTCATTTCTTCACTCCTGTGAGTTCGTGTTTGCATTGAGTGACCAGCTTGACGTCCCCCTGGTCGGGTTCTCAATAGGCAATTGGTCGTACGACCGACCCGGGGTCCTAGGACCAATTTCCGATTGCGGGTTGGCTGCCGATGCTCGACCTTCCCCTCTCCACCCCTGTTCCAAACTGAAGGAGATCGACAATGAACAGAACCACCGCCATCCTCGCCGCGGCAGCCGTGGCCGCCATCGCAGTCCCGACGATTGCCTCAGCGAACGACGCCGACATCCGCAGCACCGGCAAGTGCAGCGCGACCAGCACCTCGAAGATCAAGGTGAAGCCCCGTGACGGCGGCCTCGAGGTCGAGTTCGAGGTCGATCAGAACGTCAACGGAGTCAACTGGAAGGTCAAGCTCAAGGACAACTCCAACGTGGTCTTCCGGGGTAACGCCGTGACCAAGGGGCCGAGCGGCTCGTTCTCGATCGAGCGAAACCTGGCCGATCAGGCAGGCCGCGACGACCTCAAGGGCGTCGGTCGGAACCCGGTCACCGGTGAACGCTGCGTGGCGACGGTCAGCATCTGAGTCTTCAGCCGCCGGCGGTATGAGTCAGCCGCCGGCGGCTGTCACTACGGATCAGGGTCCCGCCGACGGGCTTGCTCAGGTAACCGAAACCGGCGCCGAGGATGGCAGCGAACGCCGGTTCAGGGCGTCCACCAGAGCCCACAGCTCCGTCGCCAGCTCGGCGCCGAGTCGCGACCACGCGTACTGCTCGGTGACATCCGCGCGGGCACGCAGCCCGCGAGCGCGGCGTTCGGCCGGGTCGTTGACCGCATCGACGATCGCCTCGATCAGCTGCGCCCGATCGTCGGGCTCGATCAGCCAGCCGGTGTCGCCGTCGGCGACGATCGTCGCGGGACCTCCCCGGTCGACGGCGACCACCGGGACCCCACAGCCCATCGCCTCGATCAGGACCTGGCCGAACTGCTCGTGCACAGAGGGGTGGACCACGAGGTCGGCGACCGAGAAGAAGTCCGGCAGCCCGCGACTGTGCCAGCCGGTGAGATAGACATCGGCGAGGCCGAGGCGCTCGATCGTCGCGGCCGGATGCTCACCCTCCCACTCCCCGGGATATCCGCCCAGCAGAACCAGCGCCGTCCGATCTTCGAAACGAGGCTTTGCCTCGGCGTAGGCTTCGATCAGTAGCGTCAACCGCTTGACCTCGGTGAAGCGACCGGCGGCCAGCAAGGTCGTTCCCCGCAGGGGCTCGATCTCGGCCTCGGTGTAGCTCACGCTCCCCGCCCGCTCCCCGGCGCTCCAGCCGCGCGGGCGGTCGACGAGGTGGCGCTTCCAATGGGCACGGCGGTCGACCCGCCTGGGCGCGAACTCGGGGTCGATGCCGTTGGCGACCAGGAGCATTCGCTCGGGATCGAGATCGAGAAGCCGGACGGCCCGCTTGCGCCCCTCGGGGCTGTTGACGACCAGCCTCTCGCAGCTTGCAGCCCATCGGCTGAAGCGCTCCAGCCAGATCTCGGCATGGCGCCACCCAGCCGGCGCTCCCGAGGCGATCCGCTCGATCATCAGCAACTCGGAGCCGTGGATGTGACCGCAGATCGGAACATCGGGGAACTCGCGAGCGGCGGCCTCGTTGATCGGCGTCAGGTGATGGAGATAGAGCAGGTCGGCCTCCCCCGCCTCCGCCCGATCGAGCGCCACCGCCCATGCATCGACGTGACGGTCGAAGGTCGCCCGACCGAGTGAGGCGAAGATGGGGTCCTCGCTGTTGGGGCGATCTTCGTAGGAGCCGTGCATGGGCGCCGTGTCGGGAGGTCCCTCGAATCCCTGCGGATCCGCGGACTGCAGGGCGGGCGTGAAGTCGACGACGTGAGGATCCAGGCCGGCGAAGAAGCACTCGGCCTTGGCCAGGGTGCCGAGGTCGGTCCGGGAGCCGGCGAGCAGGTCGACGTCAAAACCCTGGTTGCCGAGCTGGCGGGCAAGTGCACGGGTTACGTGCGCCGACCCTCCGCGAGGGTAGAAGTACAGGGCCATCAGCAATCGCCGCCTGTCCCCCGATCTGATTGGACCGATCATCTTCCCGGCCCGGCGCCGTCGGTGACTTCGACTAGTGCAGGGTTGCGAACGTGACCGCGGTCGAGACCGGACGACCGCCGTCGAGCGCCAGTCCGTGCTCCTCGCGAGGACAGTTGAGCAGGGCACCGCCGACGACCAGCGAAGCCGATCCGCCCCCGTCGAGGTTGATCGCCGAGTCGGCGCCGAGATCGCGCATCAGAGCTGCAAGCTCTCCGAGGCTCAGGCCGAGGTCCTCGTCGCTGCGCCCGTCGCAGACCACCGCGATCAACTCGTCGTCGTTGCAGCCGAGCGCCGCCCGCGGGTAGCGGCCGGCCGTGATGTCGGAGTCGAACTGCGCCGACGCGGCGGAGAACCCCTCCGGGTCCACGCCGTCGACGACCTGCACCCGGCCGCCGCGAATCAGAAGCGGGCCCGCCTGCAGAAGGTCTCCGGCGGGCGGCTTCGCAATCGCGTCGCGCGGTGCGATCGTGACCCATCCATCCTGAATCTGGATGCACGCCCGTTGCGCCCCGAACGGCTCGTCGAAGTCCTCCGATGGATGCCGGCTGCCATCGATCCAGAGATCGCCGAGCGGCGTCCCATCCGCGCGGATGAAGAACCCGCCGACGATTGCGTCGCTGACCCGCTGCCGGCGGCACCAGGTGGCCAGCGGCTGCATCGGGATCGAGGCGACCCGCGTCGCAGTCGATCGACGGTCGTAGCGCGCGACGTGCACCGTGGTCGCCTCGCCCTCGGCCATCTCCCATCGCAGCTGCCGCGAAGCCTCTGCGGTCGCTTGCCGCGATTCCATCTGCAGAGAGGGAATCACGTTCCGCGGCCCTGCCCGTGTTCGAACTGTGAGCGCGTGCGCGTCCGTGCAGCCCAGCCGCATTGGCCTTCAGCGTCATCGGTTCTCTTCCTGGTCGATCTGCTCGGGGGCTTCGACCTCCAGATCACCGCGAGGGGCCGAGGGGCCCGGTCGAGATCACTGCGTCTGCCTCCGAGGCGGCACCAGACACGCTGAAGAACGCGAAAGCCCTCCTGGCGGAGGGCTGAAGCGGTAGCAGTGAGGATAGCGCCCCACCGGTGAAACGGCGGATGTCAGGTCGGTGAAGCGCCGAGACCAACAAAGCGGCGACCCACCGCCGCAATGTTGCATTCGATCGCTCCTGGCTGAAAGGAGCCTTACTCCTGGGTCTCCACCGTCGCGGTCACCTGGCACTTGACGGATCCACTGATGCCATGGTCGTTGTACCCGTCGACGCTCACGTGGGCTCCGACCGTCTCACCGCCCGTGACGCGCGAGAGGCTGTAATCCCAATGACCGGCGGTGCCGAGGCCCCCGGGGCCCGTGGCGATCAACGGTGAGCCGCCGCCCAGGGAGAAGAACCCGGCGTCCTGGTCGCTCTTCGCGTCTGGTCCGACGCCCGCGGGCAGCTCACTGAAGGTGACGGTCCCGGCGCCGAAGAACGGCTCGGCATCGTCGTTGCTGAGCAGGCGAACGCGGATCGAGTAGTTCGGCGGACCGAAGCAACCCAACAGTTCGACCACGCCCATGGTCGGAACCGAGGCGAGCACCGGCTTCGGATCAGGCAGAAACCCGACGCCGTCTACGGTGACGCTCGTCATGAACTGCTCGCCGTCGCCTTGGATCAGCCCCTGAAAGCTCGCCTCGTCGGCCTTGGCGCCGGTCACGGCCTCGTCGTCCAGCTTCGTGGTGGTCACCGCCTGGTCAGCGAGGTTCTTGGACTTGATCGTGTTCTTGGCGATGTTCTTCGACTTGACCGCCTTCTTGGCGATGTTCTTGGTCTTGACCGCCTTCTTGGCGATGTCGTTGGAGGTCACGGTTCCCTTGCCCGGCAGAGCCATGGCGGTACCCCCGAGGACGATGAACAGCGCCACGTAAGCGATCGCGTTGTAGCGCAGATGGTCCTTGAATCGGACGAGCATGGATCTCCCTCCGTCCGGAACCCGCTGATGCGGACTCCGCCTCGTTCGATTCGACACTAGACCCCCGGAGGCAAAGAGGCAAGGGCGGGGCGATCAGCCGCTCAGGGCTTCGGGAAATCCTCGTTGACGTAGGGCTCGTAGTCCCGGCAGGGCTCGCCGCGCAGTCCGGGGCAGGGCGGTAGGCCGGTCGGGGCCTCGATGCCGTCGGTCACCGGCAGCACCAAACGCGACGGGAGCTCCTCGCGAATGCGCCACGGCGACCCAGGGAGTTCCGTCCGGGTCGGTGCTGGTCTCGCCGAAGGCCCAGGTCGGCTGGTCGCCGCCGGGAGCGGAGACGATCACCCGGATCCGCGAGCCCTCGCGATACATGTGCCCCTGGTAGTAGAGCGGGATCCTGACCTTGACGAACCGGCCCTTGGGGAGCGTCTTGATGTCGCCCTTGCGGAGGCTCGGTACGGGCTCGCCGAGCGAGCTGAGCTCGCGGTCCAGCTTGCGGGCATCGGTCCGCAGCCAGCCGCCCTGGACGAACGTCTCCTCGTCGTCGGGACGGACCTCGGTGACGGTCGCCTGCAGGTCGACGTTGCGCGCCTTCGAGCGCACCCACACCTGCAGCTCACCGGCGCCGAGCACCGCGGTGTCGGCGTCGAGGGGCGAGCTCAGGTAGGAGAGCGCGTTGCCGGCGGGATTCTGCGACCAGTCGTAGGTCGGGGACGCGGTCCAGAGGTTGCCCGAGCCGGTGTTGCCGGTGAAGTTGGTCGGCGGCCGTGCGCCTCGTCGTCCCAGGTGAACTGATCGGCGCCGTCGCCGCCCGACCTGTCCTTCAGCTTGCCGTTGCTCGACAGGTACCACGACCGCGTCGAGCTCTTCGGCGGCGGGAAGGTCTTGAAGGACTCCTCGAAACCGGGCAGCGGCGCCCCGGGCGCCGCGCCGGCGCCGTTGTCGAACAGGATCCGGACGGGCGGGATCGCCTCGAAGGCCTGCTTCGCGGAGGCGAGGTCGGGCTCCTCCTGGATCGGGTCGTCGGGCAACGTCACGCCGGGTACCCCGAGCACTGCGGAGTAGAGCAGCGGGGCGAAGCCCTTGACGGCCGGCGAGAGCTCGGGCTTCTGCTTGGCGACGTAGATCTGCATGAAGTCGTACCAGCGGTTGAACGTCTCCGGGGCGAGCGAGTCGGTGTGGACCCCGTTGGTGAACGTGAACCACTTCCGCTTCGTCCCGGTGAACTGCTCGACCAGCGTCGGGCAGTGGCCGCCCGTCTGCTCGTCGGTCCACTGGCAGGCGAGGAACACCGGGACCTCGATCTTGTCGACGAACTTGACCGGGGACAGGGGATCGGCGACGTTCGGGCGATAGTAGGCGTTGCGCTTGGTCTTCTCGAGCAGGTTGGTCGCCTCGGTGTGGAGCGCCTGGTTGGCCTCGCAAACCTGGTCGCCCGCTTCGATCTGATCCCACGCCCAGGACTGTCCGGTGGTCGGGCTGGCCGGCTGGGCGTCGTCGACGCGGTCCTGCGCCCACTCGAGCGCGAAGCCGGTGTTGAGGATCCCACCCGGGTAGAGCGTCGTCTGCGTGTTGTCGATCACCGAGAGCGGCGTGATCGCGGCGAGGCTCGGCGGCTGAGTCGCCGCGACGAAGAGCTGGCTGATGCCGCCGTAGGAGACCCCGAGCATGCCGACCTTGTCGTGCAGGACCCAGGGCTGGCGGGCGACCGTCTCGATGATGTCGTAGCCGTCGAGCGACTGCAGGGTCTCGAAGTAGTCGAACGCGCCGCCCGAGCAGCCGCTGCCGCGCATGTTCACGTCGACGACGGCGTAGTCGAGCAGGTCGGCGACCGGCTGGATTCCGCTCTCGGGACCGTCGGGGTCGGCATACCCGTAGCCGGAGTACTCGACGAAGGTCGGGTAGGGGCCGTCCTCTGGCGGACCGGGAAGGTGGACGGTGATCGCGAGCTCGGTCCCGTCGCGGGTCTCGAGGTAGCCGTAGCCGCCGGCCGGGAGGGTCTGGTCGTAGATCGCCGTGCTCGGCGGCTTCGACCTCGTGGTCAGTACGCGGAGAGCGGGGGTCACGGTTCCGGCCGCCCTGACCGTGTAGCCGTTGCCCGGCTCGACCTTGCGGAAGACGACTCCGCCGAGCTCGCCGGCCGGCTTGCTGTCGACGACATCGCCGCCGAGGCGGAGCTTGACATCGCCGCCCGGAGTGGCTCCGGTGACCTGCACCTGCTCGACGCTGCCGCGGGCGGTCAGATTCGAGATACCGGCCTCGGCGGACTGCGCCGCCCCCAGCGCGGCGACAGCGGTCGTCGCGATCAGAATCGCCAGGCGTTTACGGGGGACTTCGAAACCAGATCTCTCCTGCATGGGCTGGACTCTCCCAGGTTTCGGTGACCGGCGTCGCAGTTGCCCCGGCCATCGGAGTCGGATCCCTCCCGACCCTCGCAGGACGTACCGTGCACCTGAACGAATGGCCGCATCGCCGAACGGAGTCCAGCCCGAGCACCTCGACGTCCTGATCGTCGGCGCCGGGCTGTCCGGGGTCGGCGCGGCCTGCCACCTGCTCTCGGAATGCCCCGGCAAGACCCTTGCCGTCCTCGAGTCCCGGGACGCCATCGGGGGAACGTGGGACCTCTTTCGCTATCCCGGGGTCCGCTCCGACTCGGACATGTTCACCCTCGGATACTCGTTCCAGCCGTGGGAGGAGGCCAAGGCGATCGCCGACGGGGAGTCGATCCGCGACCTACATCCGCGACACGGCCCGAGAGCACGGGGTCGAAGAGCGGATTCGCTTCGGGCATCGGGTCGTCGGCGCCGAGTGGTCGAGCGTCGATGCCCGCTGGAGCGTCGAGGTCGAGCGGACCGAGGGCGGCGAGACCGCGCGGATGACCTGTGGGTTCCTGTTCGCCTGCACGGGCTACTACCGCTATGACGAGGGCTACGCGCCCGAGTTCGAGGGCCGCGAGAGCTTCAGCGGGCGGATCGTCCATCCCCAGCACTGGCCGGAGGATCTCGACTTCGCCGACAAGCGGGTGGTCGTGATCGGCAGCGGCGCGACCGCGGTGACCCTGATCCCGGAGATGGCGAAGAGCGCCGCCCACGTGACGATGCTCCAGCGCTCACCCGGCTACATGCTGTCCCTCCCCTCCCGGGATCGGGTCGCCGACCTCCTCCGTCGCCTGCTGCCGGCGAGGATCGCCTACTCGATCGTGCGAACCAAGAACGTGCTGGTCACGATGCTCGGCTACCAGTTGAGCCGTCGCCGGCCGAGGTTCATGAAGCGCCTGATCCGCAGGGGCCTCGAACAGCAACTCCCGGCCGACTACCCGATCGACACCCACTTCAAGCCTCGCTACGAGCCATGGGACCAACGCCTCTGCCTGGTTCCGGACGGCGACCTCTTCAGGGTGCTGAGCAGCGGTGACGCCTCGATCGTCACCGACCTAATCGACCGGTTCACCGCGACCGGGATCAGGCTGGCCTCGGGTGACGAGCTCGAGGCCGACATCATCGTCACCGCGACCGGCCTCAACCTGCTCGCGCTGGGCGGCATGACCCTCAACGTCGACGGCCGCGACATCGACCTCTCGAAGGTCGTGGGCTACAAGGGGATCATGTTCAGCGGCATCCCCAACCTGGCCTTGGCTGTGGGGTATACGAATGCCACGTGGACGCTCAAGTGCGACCTCGCCGCGCACTACGTGTGCCGCCTGCTCAACCACATGGACGAGCACGGCTACCGGCAATGCACGCCGCGCTGGCCGACGCAGGAACTACCGAGCGAGCCGTTCCTCGACCTCACCTCGGGTTACGTGCTGCGCTCGATCGACCAGTTCCCCAAGCAGGGCCCCAAGACGCCATGGAGGCTGCACCAGAACTACGCGCGCGATGTCCTGTTGCTCAAGCATCGCCCGCTCACCGACGGGGCGATGGAGTTCACTTGACCCGGATCGATCCCCGCATGAATGGGTGAATCCGGCAGAAGTATGTGTAGGTCGAGCCGCGCTTGTTCGCGGACGGGCTGGTGGTCAGCGGCGGCGTCGTGAAGACGTTCGAGCCCGTCGTGACCTCGGTGCTGCCGCCCGTGCCGTAACCGAGCTGGCCGGAGTCGAACTTGATTGGTCCGTTGGCGAGCGGGTAGCCGATCCCTGAATCGCGGTTGCAGGGAGCGCGGCACGAGGTGATGCTGTGCCAGGACTGCTCGGTCTGCCCCATCGACGGCAGGGCGTCGAGGTTGGTGAACGTGACCGACTCGCCCGAGTCGATGGCCGGCGGACGCATCAGGTCGGTCGGGAAGCCGCGCGTCGCCGAGTAGCCGCCGTTCAGATAAACGTAGCTGCGGATGTCGATTCCGGCGTCCGGGACCGGGCCGCTGCTGGGAAGATCACGCGGGTCGGCGAGGCCGAGACCCTTACGGGCCTTTGCGTCGATGTTCTCGGGCAGCCTCTTGTGGGTGAGGATCCCGCCGGCGTCGACCATCGCCTTGACCTCGTCGGCATCGTCGAAGGGGTCCCTGGCCAACGGGTCGTCGGCCTTGCTCCAGGCGAGCGGGAGGATGCCCATCGACTCGTACCAGGAAGCTCTCTTGACGTCGTAGGTGGTGTTGATGAAGACCGTATCCCCGCCCTTGAGGCTGATCCGCCAGTCCGACCGGGTAGCCGTCATGGCGACGTCCCAGCTCACCGCTCCCGCGGGCTCGTAATAGCGGGCCTTCGAGCGGAACAACCGCTTGATCTCGGCAGGATCGTCGCCGTCGACCGTGCCGGCGTCCGAGCCGTCGCGAGCAACCCTGAGATCGACGTTCAAGCCACCCGGATGGAGATGACCAGCACCGAATACAAGCGTCGCCCCGCCGTTGGGGATCTTCCACCGGCGGGCATTGCTGATGTTGCTGTTCTCCTCGTATCCGGGGAGCGCGGGGTCGGTCGGGACCTCGTCGGGGAAGGTGTACTTGCCGTCGCCGTCGAGGTCGAAGCCCTTCTCGGCGTCGAATACGGGGTAGGTCTGGGGGAAGCCGGCGACGTCCAGCCACTGGATCGTGGCCGGCTCGATGTCGGTGCGCTCCGGCACCGTCTCGGGAACCCAGTCGATCTCCCAGGTGATGTAGACCGAGCGCCCGTCAGAGGCATTCAGGTTGTGGATCATCTGGTTGATGTACCAGTTGTCGGTCGCGCCGACCTTGAAGCCGTAGCCCTCGGGGAACTTCGGAATCGTCTTCTCCTCACCGGAGGCGAAGGTGGGGCCGCCTCCGTTGGGGGCGACCCAGACCACGTGATGGAGATGAAGGTCCCAGACGCTCGGGGTGACGAGCTTGCCGCTGGGCTTGATCTCGACCATGCTCGGCTTGAACCGGGTGACGTACCCCTCGGCGTCGGATCCGGCATCGAAGACGCTGGTGTCGAGGTCGCCGCTGACCTTCTCCGCGTTCGGGCAGGTCTTGGTTACGTTGAAGTCGTTGAGGTTCTGACCCGGGTGGATCGCGATCGCCTCGGTCCGACAGGTGAAGGTCGTGGTGCCGGGGTAGGTCACGCGCTTCAGTGTCTCCTCCTTGGCGGTCGCGGGACCGGCCCACGCCAGCAGAGCGAAGAGAATGGTGAGCGTCCCTCCCAGGACCCGGCGGCAACCCATGGCGGAATAGTAGCTGATTCGGCAGATGTTGACCCCCGGTCAGAAACCCGCGACCTGATGGGCGAACCCTGATTCGCCTACGCCGACGTTGGAGGGGGACTCAAGCCCGCGGGGTCGAAGTCACCCCACCCCATCTGCGCTCGCATCGATGGCGGCCGCCTTGCGGTAGGCGGGCAGGTGCAGGTAGGAGGCGTGGCGATCGGAGGCCACGTGCTTGACCCCGCCCGGCCGGTCAGCGCTCGAGCTCCCTCGGCTTGACGAATGCGGCGAGTCGCGCCGAAGCGGGGCCGAGCGCATCCCAATCGCCCTCGACATCTAGCGTCGCCAGCGCTGCAGTCGGGAACTTCTCCTTCAACCTCTCAAGCTGCGTCCCGGAGCCCGCCTCGGCGAGCGTCAGCGCCAGCTCCTGAATCCCGGGTTGATGGGCGATCAGCATCACGGACTCGACGCCCCCGGGCACCTGACGCAACCGCGCGAGCAGTTCCCCGCCGGAGGCTTCGTAGAGCCCACGCTCGATCTCGACCTGGACGCCGTTCGCACCCTCGAACGCCGCGGATATTCGCGCGAGCGTCTCCCGGGTGCGCGCCGAGGACGAGCAGAGCACCAGTTCGGGCGCTATCCCCTCCCCTCGCAGATGGTCCGCGATCGCCTTGGCGGCCCGGCGGCCTCGCGGCGCGAGCGGTCGATCGTGATCGGCGAGCGCTGGGTCGTCCCAGCTCGACTTCGCATGTCGCAGTAGATAGATCGTGCCGGCCATGATCTCCGCTACCGGGGTTGATGGTCGGAGAGGAATCGGTCCGGTCGACCTGGGCGCCAGGGCGACTCCGGATCGACTACCTCGGAACCCGCACGCCCTTCTCGATCACGAACCGATTGCCGGCCTCGTCGCGCAGGCGCAGCTTCACCGCTGCCGGCCCGGCAGCGGTCTCGCGACGGATCTGGACCTCGATCTGGTGCTTGCCCGCTTCGAAGTTACGGTCCTCGGACTTCCCCAATCGCTCCTCGCCGCGGAACAACCTGAGCCGTGCCTCGACCGGCTCGTCAGCCTTGAACTTGACTTTGACGACCCGACGATCGCCCTTGCGGACGGCATTCGGCTCGCCGACCAGCTTGCCGGTGACCAACTCGTCGGGTGGGCTTGCGAGCACCGCCGGGTCGGGCTCCTCACCGGGCTTGAGCTCGTAGAAGCCCCAGGGCGGGCTAGCGTTGACGAGCCGGCCGTTCTCGCAGTGGGCGAGGAATGGGGCGAGTCGCTCGCTCGGATGTTCGGGCTGGAGCGAGTACCAGCCCGGCGGCACCTCCGCCCAGAGCACGCCGCCGTCGACCGAGGACGAGGTCGCCGTCGTGTCCGGGATGACGGATTCATTGAAGTAGATCGGCCCGCGGGTGTTTCCGCTGATGGGATCGATTGTCGCCGTCGAACCCGCCAGCCCATGCGGATAGACGTTCTTGAAGCCGGGATCGAACTCGGTGGCGTCACGCGCCTCGTGGATCGAGAAGGTGGAGACGATCACGCACTCCTCGATCTGGCCGAACTCGTCCAGCGGCACGCTGAGAAGAGCGGCGAAGGCCCCGTAGTAGAGGTCGGGGACGACCTGAAAATGAACGTTCTCGAGGTCCTCGCCCGAGGTGTGGAAGGTCTGCAGGTAGATCCTGTTGTAGCCGTCGGGCGGATCGATGTAGGGAGTGACGTTGGCGTCGTCGGGCACCACGATGTCGTAGCTGCCGTCGCCCGCCACCGGAGCCGAGAGCTCGGGGAACTCCTCGATGCGGACGACCGACCCGGGCATGTGATCGTCGATGCCGAAGAAGGCGTAGGCGACCCCGCGGATGTGGACGGTATCCGCCGGCGGAGCTCCTGCGCGGGCCGCACCCGGCGCCAGGATCGCCAGTGCAAGCGCGACCAACACCAGCAGGATCGTGAGCGCCCAGGTCGATCGACCAATGTGCGAAACCGTTGTCAACGTGCCCTCCCTGGGATAACGAGTCAGTCATCCCCCCGATCGCTCGACGAGCGCGGCGGCAAGCTATCACAGCGCCGGGCAGGGTCTGCTCCGACCCGCGGCGGCTAGAGCGAGATCACGTGAGCAGCTTGCGGCTCCACGCGACCCTCGAGCACGTCGAGGTACGCGCCCTCGGCGGCCTCGAGGCCCCGACCGCCGACGATCTCCAGCCAGCCGCCGGCCCATTCGCAGAACGGGTGCCAGGCGTCGGCCACCCGCGTCTCGAGGCCGGCAGCACCCCAATCCTGAGCCCGCTTGGCGACACGGTCGGGAGCGAAGAAGAAGGTCGGAGCCGGCCCGGGCAGATCACCTTCGCCGGCGCCCCCCATCTCCTCCCAGTGGGTGACGCCGACGGTCATGCTGTGGGCGAGCTGGTCGCCGTAGTGGGAATGGACCGCGTGCCGCACCGCCCCGTCCCCGGCGATGTCGACGAAGCTCGCGGGTCCGGGCTCGAGCGACGAAATCGCGTCGTAGGTGACGGTCCTGTCGTAGATGCCCAGGCTCTCGACGAACTCGGCGTTGCGCGGAGATGTCAGCCCGATGAGCGAGGCCCCCTCGCGCCGGGCGAGCATGAACGCCGCGCCGATTGCGGTCTTGCTGGAGGCACTCGAGATCACGATCGGACCGCGCTCCACCAGACCCTCGTCGGCGAGCTGGTCATCGATCAGAAATGCCGTGAAGAAGAGTGGCCGCAGCAGCATCTGCAGCTCCTCGGTACTCGCGCTGTAGAACGGGTCGGAGCCCGTCGTCATAAACCTCTGGTAGGTGGCAGGCAGCGTCTTCCGATGCGGCGAGCCGTCGACGAACCCTCTTTCGCCGGCGTCTACCGGACGCACGACGAGGTGGGTTGACGGCGGTAGGTAGCCGTAGACGCGAGTGCCGGACTCGACGCCCTCGGCCTCGCTTCGCTCGACCTCGGCGAAGCCCCACATCGGGACCCTCCCCCAGCCGTCCTCGGCCGGAAAGTGGTCCCAGTAGGACATGATCTCACCGAGCACCGCGTAGGTGACGTTGTTGGAGGTCAGACCGAAGGTGTCGACCCGAAGCAACGCCTGACCGGGCTCGAGCTCCGGCGCCTCACCCTCGTCGATACGACACTCGCGCAGCTCGTCTCGCCTGACCAGAAGATCACTCACCGGCGTCAGACTACCGGCGGACCCATCTGCTCCCGAATCGGCGCTGACAGCACCGGCTCGCCCAGGCGCCGCCTCCTCACATCCGCAGCAGCTGCGCCAGATCGACCGCCAGTCGCGGGGGCGAGTACTGATCCACATAGCGCAGTCGCCCAGCCGTTCCCAGTCGCGCCCGGAGCTCGGGGTCCTCGGCCATCCGCGCCAGCGCCGCGGCAAACCCCTCGACGTCGCCCGGCTCGACCAGCAACGCTTCGCGGTCTTCGCGAACGGTGTCGGGAATGCCGCGGTGCCGCGTGCTGACGATCGGCAAGCCGGCGGCCAATGCCTCGAGGACGACGAGCGGTTGGCCCTCGTTGCGATAGCGGGTCGGGAACGCAAAGACATCAGCCCAAGCAAGCTCCCTCGCCTTGGCCGTGCCCGTCCTCGGACCGGCGAGCTCGACTCGCACGGAGAGATCGGGACGGGAGCCGTTCCACGTCTCGACCTCGAGCCGCGACCGCTCGTCGTACTCGCCGACGAGGCGAACGTGCCAGCCGGCGGCGCGCCCGCCGAGCCGTCCCAGCGCGGCCAACAGATCGTCATGACCCTTGCCGTCCCGCAGGTTGGAGAGGAACAGGATTCGCAGGGCGCTGACGTCTTGGGCGGCGGAATCCAGCTTCCCGATATCAAGCATCGGGTCGTCGACAACCGTCTCCAGCACCTTCACCCTCCCCGGATCGGCAAGCCCCTCGAAGCAGATCCGCAGCGACGGCGTCAGTACCCAGAGCGCAACTGCCTGGCGGACCGTGGCACGAATCAGCACCCGCATCAGCATCCCCGACTCGTCGTGGAACCGGCGGAAGCGTCCACCGAGCAGGTGGACGTAAACGGGGCGGCGGAAGGCGCGCGCGATCCAGATCCACAGCGCATCCCGCAGGAAGCCCCAGCGGCCCTGCGAGATCTGAAGGTAGACACCGGCATCCGGGTGCCGACGCATCAGCACGATCAGGCGCCAGGCGGCAAGCAGGCCGAGTCTGAGGTTCTCGAGGTCGAAGCGGTTCAGGTTGGCGAGCGACCGGTCGTCGCGGGTGTCGAAGTGCGCGGCGAGCAACCCGAGGCGATCCAGCGCGGCGAGGATCGACAGGGTCAGGACGGAATGCCCGAAGACGGGCGGCGGCGTTGGGGCGAACACGATCAGGCGGCGCCCGGCGACGGTTGTGCTCATTCCTGGCCACCGCCCGCGTTGCCGAGCAGCGCTCGCGACACAATCCACCCACCAAGTGACACCAGCGGTCCGGCCACCGCTAGAACGCCGGCTCGGAGTTGAGGTCGATCGGCACCCGCACCGGCTCCCGCCCCTCGGCAAGCAACCACTCGAGAACCACCCCCTGCATCCCTTCGGGAACCGGGCAGCCGGATAGATGAAGCACCGTCGGCGCGAGGTCGAACTCGCGCGGTGGCGGATGTCCCTTCATGCTCGCCGCTGCGGCGATGCTAGGACCGGCGGCCACCAGGAAGCCGCGGTCGTTGTGCTCGGTGCGGGCGTACGGACCTCCGCGGTCGCTGATCGTCCCGACCCGTGGATGGAAGACGCTGCGGATCCGCTTGCCCGGCATCCACCGGACCAGCAGGTCCGGCATCTGCCGGACCCGCGGGCCGGAGGCGATTTGCGCGACCGCAAGCACCTCGGCGACCGCGGGCGCATCGGTGTCAGGATCGACCAGCTTCCCAAGCTCTTCGATGAGCTCGACGATCAACGCCTCACGATCAGCACCAGCAACGATCCCATCAGGCTCACGTCCGATGAGGTTGATCCGCAGCCAGGCAGACCCCGGCTCGGCCTCGGAGACGGCACGGCTGCGAGACCAGTCGATCGAATCGCCCCAGGCTCGGTCGGCGATCGACTCAGCGGCTCCCACCGGGGCGAAATTTCTCAGACGATGGCGCAGAAACCGCGGTACGACTGTCGATGCGACCTGCATGGCCGCTCGTTGGCCGCGCTGGGATGGGGTCGATTCGGACGGCACCTGGTAACCGAGCGCGATCATGATCTCGCCGAGGAGGTCCTTCGAGCATTCGTTGGGTCGCAGGCCGATCGTCGAGAAGACGAAGACGTCGGTCTCCGGACCAGCGGCCTCGAGTAAGCGAGCGAGGTTGCGATCGGTCTCGGCGTAGACGTCGAGCAGCCCGTTCGTCGCCGCGTAGCGTGCTCGGACACGCCGCGGCTCAGCGGAGTTCAGGTGGTGGAAGAATGCGTGCCCCGCGAAATGCGGCTCGGTGTAGTTGATGACGGCGCAGTCCCAGTCGCATCGGTCGAGCAACTCGAGAGCAACTTCGGTACGTCGGCGGACCAGCTTCTCCAAGACGCGCCTGTAGCGACGCTCCGAGAACGGGCTGCGGTCGTAGTCACGGTTGATCCACGGTGGGTAGGCGGCGTGACGAGAGGTCACATCCGCGAAGAGGTCCGCCGGCCAGGATGTCCCATCCCTGGTCACTCGCAAACCCCACCCCCCGAGTTCGGTGACCCCGTCGTCGTGCAGTCCGGCGGCGTAGGGGACGTCGAAGATCACGATCCGTGGTTTCGGGTCGGGACCGTACTCGCGCATCACCCACCAGAACGGCCGCCGCCAGCCGCCGCCGGCCATCCGCGCCCGCCCGACGCTGCCGGGCCGGACGATGCGCCAGCTGTAGATCCCGTGCTCTCCGGCCTCGGCGCCGCTGATCATCGATGCCCACGAGGACTCCGGCATGTGCTCGCCGTCGGACTGCAACGGTCCGGCGACCCCGCGTGCGGCGAGGCCGGCCAGAGTCGGCAGGCGGCCCTCGCGAATCGAGCGCAAGACCAGATCTCCGTCAGCCGCGTCGAGGCCCACCATCAGGAGTCGCCTGCGGGCGCTCAAGCCGCTACCTCTCGCCAGATCCGCTGCATGCTCCGGACATGATCGACGACGTCGTGTCGGCGCGTCAGCCTTGCCCGCGCCGCTGGGTCCGGCGAGTGGTCGGTGAACGCCCGTGCGTCTGCCACTGCCGTCATCCTGTCAAGCAGCGCCGAGCCGTCCCCATTCGGGAACAGAAGCCCACTGCGCCCCTCCTCGACCGACTCGGAATAGCCACCGTTCTCGCTGGCGATCACCGGAACACCCCGCGCGATGGCCTCGATGGCGACGAGTCCGAGGGGCTCCCGATAGAGGGATGGGGCCACGAGCGCCCAAGCGTCGGAGAGACGCCCCGTCCAATCCCACGGCATCCCGAATTGGAACTCGACTGCATGGCGAAGCCCCAACCGGTCGGTCAACGCCAGGGTCGCATCGCGTTGACGGCCGTCCCCACAGATCAAGAGCGTTGCATCATGGTGGCGCACCAGCAGCTTCCCGAAGGTGCGAAGGAGCAGATCGACCCCCTTGACGGGATCCAGGCGCCCGGCGTAGACGAAGTGGGGCGCCGCACGAGGACGACGACGAAAGGCAGGGTCAGGCGGCGGCACCGGCAGCGGCAGATGCTCGGCCTCGATACCGGCGACCTTCAGCTCTCCGGCAACGTGCCGACTGCAGGCGATGACCCGATCGACGTTGCCGAGACCTAACCGGAATGCGCCGTAGCGGACGACGTCCCGGGCGCCGCGCGCCGGCCCGAGGCAACCTCCGCGAACACAGGTCGCACCCATCCGGACCCGGCATTGGCCGCCATCCGGCAGCAGCTTCGTTCCATTCGGGCAAATCGGCTTGAAGTCGGAGACCATGAGCGTCGCCGGCCGGTTCCGCAGCGGCGCCATCACCGCAGGGGAGAGGTACGGCAGGAACATCGTCAGGTGGACGACGTCCGGATCGAACTCCCGCACGGCATCCCGCAGCGTCGCAACGCCGCTCGGGTTCACGACCTGCAGAAACGCCTGCGCACGTCGCCGATCGGTTGCCCTGGCGACGTAGTCAGCAGTGCCGTCGGCTGCTGACCCGACCGAGGAGGTCATCAACCGAACCTCCTCACCGGCCTGAATCAGACCCTCACGGAGGTCCCGGATGTAGCGCTCGGTTCCAGCCCATCGCAACGGCCAGTCGGTGACGAGAAGAATTCTCATGGTGGGCCCGATGCACTGCGCTCGGCGGCGAGCACGATCTCGAGGCTGCGCCTTCCGTCCGTGATGGTTGGGAGCGCGTGGCCCTCGCCGAGGGCGGCGCCCACGAACTGCCCGAGGGCGAGTGCGAAGGACGGCTCACGTCGCGGGATCGGAACGGCCAGCAGGCTCGTCGCCAACCGCGACGGCCCTTCGGGGGCCGGGCGACGCCGCAAGGAAACGCGAGCCGGCCAGCGATCCGCGCGCAAAACCCCGCGGACACCCTCGACCTCCCACCGGTGCTTGCGCCCCTGCAGATAGGAGGCGACGACCTCGACCTGAACCCCGTCGCTCATCGCGAACACGATTCGGGCGTGGTCCTGCTCGCTGCGACTCGATTCGATGGTGGCCTCCTCGACTGCCTCCACGTCGGTACCCAGCAGCCAGCGGACGAAGTCGATCTGGTGGGAGACCAGGTCGAGCAGCACACCGCCACCGCTGCTCCTAGTCCGCTTCCACTCAGGCATGGTCTCGGCGCTTGCGGCCTCACAGTGCCAGCCGCGAACGCGGCGAACGTCACCGATGCGGCCAGCTCGCAACTGTCTCCTGAGTCGGCCGAAGGCGGGACTGAGACGGTAGTTGAAGCCGACGGCGCAGACCGCTCGGCGAGCGTTCAACATCGATTCGAGCGCGCAGGCCTCGTCGAGTTGCAGGGCAACGGGCTTCTCGAGGTAGAGATGCTGTCGGCCGCGGCCGACCGCGGCGGCGATGCCGGCATGAGCGGAACTCGATGCGCAGACGATGACCGCGTCCACGTCGGCCCGAGACAGGAGAGCGTCGGTGTTCTCGTGCAAATCGAGGCCGGCAATCGGCGGAAGCGCCGCTCGGGTGCGCGCCGCAGGCTCCGCGATCGCAACGAGCTCGACCCGCTGATCGGCACGGAGCGCAGGAAGGTGGTATTGGCGGGCGATTCCGCCGCAGCCCACGAGTCCGACCCGCAGCTGAGGCTGCCCCTTGCGCGGGGAGGTGGCGACGGGGTGGGGCACGGATCCTGACTCAGGAGCGACACTTGCGCAGATCCCCGCGCTTGACCGGAAAGCCGCTCACCCGAACAGGTTACTGCCAGGTCTGCCTACTGCCAGGCCTGCCGCGGCCGCCGGAGCCGTCTACGCGCTCTTCGCGGTCGCCTGGAACCGCGCACTCCACTCCTCGACGTCGAACCGGGCGGGCTCCGTCTCCTCGAGGAACCGCTCGAGGACGGTTACGAATCGAACCGGGTCCTCGAGCTGCGGGAGATGACCGACACCGTCGAAGATCTCGAGCCGGCTCCCGGGGATGACCTCATGGGCCGCCTCGCCGTGGCTGGCGGGAATGATCGGATCGCGAGCTCCCCAGACGATCAGGACGGGCATGCCCTCCGCAAGATAGAGCCGATCGCCGGCGTGGACGCGCTGGCCGCCCGTGCCGATGACCGACCGGAGCGTGGCCAGGAAGGCGGCTCGGCGGTCCGGATCGGCGAGCGACGTATAGCCCCGCGCCACCTCGGAAACGTCCGAATTCGGACGCAGGCCTATCGCCCCGAGGCCGCGGCCGATCGCGCCCCCGACCCGTTGCCCCGCGCCTGCGGTCGTGGCGATGAAGAGATCGGCGCCCGGGAGGGCCGCGGCGCGAAGGATCGGGCTGACCTCGGGCCCCAACCCGCCACTCGAAACGAGGACCAACCGCTCAGTCACCTCGGGGAACTGGTAGGAGAATTGCATCGCGATCCCGCCGCCGAGCGAGTGCCCGACGAGGGTCGCACGCTTGTGGCCGAGGGTGACCAGCAGGTCGCGCAGGCCGGCGGCCAGCGATCCCAGGGAGTAATCGCCCCCTCCGGGAGCGGACCCCCCGTGGCCGGGCAGGTCCGGTGCGATGACGGTGTGGTGGCGAGCGAGCGGCTCGATCACCGACCGCCAGTTCTCGAAGGTTCCCGCCATGCCGTGAATCAGCAGCAGGACCGGTCCGGTGCCGGCCTCGAGATAGCTCACCGGTCGCCCGTGAAGCATCACATCCTTGGTTTTCATCGCAATCATGAGCCGCCCCCGAAGGTCGTTCTCCGATAAGGATGCAGGGGGGAATGCCGGTTCACATCAGGGGGAACTACTGCTGTCCTCTCCGCGCTCGGCTCATATGTTTGATCCGTGACCTCAGCCCATCCAATGCCGAAGGCGGATGCCGCTTGGCTGCACATGGACCAGCCGACCAACCTGATGGTGATCACCGGGGTCCTCTGGTTCGAGCGGCCACCTGACTGGGATCGGGTTCGCGAGGTCGTGAACGCGCGCATGGTCGAGCGGTTTCCCCGCTTCCGCCAGCGGGTCGTCGAGGGGCGAGCGCCGCTGTCGGGGCCGCACTGGGAGGACGACCGACGCTTCGACCTCGACCTTCACCTTCGTCGCGTCGCCCTGCCTCCGCCGGGCGATCGGGCCGCGCTGCGGGCCCTCGTGGCCGAGATCGCGGCCACGCCGCTAGACCCGGCAAGACCCCTCTGGGCCTTCCACTTCGTCGACGGTTTCGGCGATGGGGCCGCGATGATCGCGCGGATCCACCATTGCATCGCCGACGGAATCGCCCTGGCGCGCGTTCTCCTCTCGCTGACCGACGATTCGCAGGATGCGGAGCCGGCGGCGCCCGAAGGCCCGGCGCCCGAGGCCGAGGCCGCTTCCGGGCGAAACCCCCTGCAGGCTCTGGTCGCTCCTGCGAGAGGCGGGCTCTCGGCGGCCCTGGGGGCGGCCGGGGCGATGGCTCACGAGTCGGTCGAGGTGGCCAGGCATCCTGCGCACATGCTCGATCTCGCGACGACGGCCCGCGAGGACGCAGACGCACTGGCGAAGGTGCTGCTGCAGGGAGCCGATCCGCAGACCCCGCTCAAGGGTGAGATGGGCGTCGCCAAGAGCGTCGCCTGGTCGGCTCCGATCCCAGTCGATGACGTCAAGTCAATGGGTCACGCCACCGCGACGACGATCAACGACATCCTCCTCACCGCCATGGCCGGGGCGCTGCGTCGCTACCTCCGGGCCCGCGACGGCCTCGTCGACGAGCTGACCGCCTTCATCCCATTCAACCTGAGGCCGCTCGACGAACCACTTCCAGCGGAGCTCGGCAACCGGTTCGGCCTCGTGTTCCTGCAGCTGCCGGTGGGGATCGGCGACCGACGCCGACGCCTACGGGTCGTGCACGAGCGGATGGAGGAGATCAAGCACTCACCGGAGGGGGCGGTCTCCTACGGCGTGCTCGATGCGATGGGCAGGACCCCCCTGGGCGTCGAACAGCGCCTGGTCGACCTCTTCTCCACCAAGGGAAGCGCGGTGATCACGAACGTGCCTGGGCCCCGCCAACCGGTCTTTCTGGCCGGCACCCAGGTGGCCGGCGTACTCGTCTGGGCCCCGGCCTCGGGCGGCGTCTCGATGACCGTCTCGATCTTCAGCTACGCCGGGCAGATCACCGTCGGGCTGATGGTGGACTCGGGCCTGGTCCCGGATCCCGAAGCGGTCGTCTCGGGTTTCGAACGCGAAGTCGAGGCGCTATTGCGGTTGAAGCGGCCGGCCCGCTGAGCCTGGACGTGCGCCCGCGCGGCCGGGTCGCGCTTCCCGCTACTCGGCGCTGAACTTCCCCACCGCGCCGGCGTCCGCCCACCGCAGTGCGTGGGTGACGAAGGGGTAGGTGCCGGCCTCCGGGAAGCTCAGCTCGAACATGGCCCCGCCTCCGGACGGCACCAACTGGGTGGAGACCCCATAAAGTTGATTGTCGGGATTACCGTCGATCTGCACCATGTCGAAGATGTTCCCGATCACGTGGAAGTCGCTGTCGAGCGTGGGTCCGGCGTCGACCAGATAGATCCGCACCGTCTCGCCCACCGCCACCTCGATCGGCTTGTTGAAGTACCGCTGCGCGAGCCCGTTGAAAGCGACGTAACGAGGGTCGTCGCGCTGCATCGCCTGGTATGAGGAGTGCAAGCGACCCTTGCGGACCTTGCCGTAGAACTCGCTCTGCACGAGGGCGATCTCGTGCGCAGGCGGGCGTCCCTCAGCCGGGTCGACGATGATCGACCCGTACATCCCCATGCCGACGTGCTCGAGCACTGGCGCGGTGCCGCAGTGGTACATGAACACGCCCGGGCTTGACGCGATGAACGAGAAGGTCTTCTCCTCGCCCGGCGCGACGTCGGTGAACGCCGTGCTGGGGGCGATACGCGCCGCGTGGAAGTCGACCGAGTGCCCGATGCCGCCGTGATGATGTTTGCCTCCGTCGGAGTTGCGCAAGGTCACCTGCACGGTGTCACCCTCGGTGACCCTGATCACGGGCCCTGGCACCTGGCCGTTGAACGTCCAGGCCCACATCTTCACCCCCGGCGCGACCTTCACCAAGGCTCGCCGAGCGTTCAGCTCGACCTGGACAATGTCGGCGCCGGCGGAGGGCGCGAGCGTCGCGAACAACGCTCCCGACAATGTCAGGGCCGTCAGCGTCGTCCACCGGCGTGCGTTGCGAAGCATTGCCGTATCACCGTATTCCGGCCGGCCGCCTGTCATATCCGGGGCCGCTACTGAATCGAGGGCAGTGCGCGAGAACCTGGCGCCGGTGAGCAAAGAGCGCCCGCAGGCCGGCTGACGAATTCGTCGGGGCGTGCCAGCCGTCCCTGCGCAACACTTCGTCAGTGGCTCCCACGGCACCGCTGACCGATCCCGCGCCGAGGACATTCTTCGGAGTCCCGAGCCAGCCCGATCTCCACAGCCTCGCCGCGCAGGTTGCATTCGTCGGTGTTCCGTATGACGGCGGCACGCCGCAACCGGGGATCCCGACCGGGCAACGCGCCGGGCCGGCGGCAGCCCGCGAGGCGACCGTGGCGCAGTTCCTATATCCGCGGCCGGCTGACGGGGTGGGCGACCAGGGCGCCGAGGGCTGGTACGACGTCGAGGCCGATCGCGATTACCTCGTCGGCGTCACGATGGCGGACGTCGGCGATGTCGCGATCCAGGGCTCGGACACGGAGGCGAACTTCGACCGCATAACGGGGACGGCGCGAGCGATCGCGGAGCGCGACTCACTGATGGTCGCAATCGGCGGCGATCACTCGATCAGCTACCCGCTGGGCCGTGGGATGGAGCCCTGGGGCGAGTTCGATGTCGTTCACATCGATGCCCACGCCGACTTCTTCGACCAGCTCGGTGGCTCGCGGCTCACCGGCGCCAGCCAGCTGCGGCGGCTGGCCGAGCTGCCGTTCATCGGCACCGTTTCTGCGCTGGGGGTTCGCAACGTGGACCGGGCGGAGGTGGATGGGATGCGAGCGCTCGGAGGTCGATGGGCGACCAGCCTCGATGTGCTTGAGCACGGGGCCCACGACGTGGTGCGGGCGACCGTCCCGGAGGCGGACGCTCTCTACGTTTCGATCGACCTCGACGTCCTCGACTCTTCGGTCGCGCCAGGGCACTCGCTCCCGGAGCCGGGGGGACTCAACTATCGCCAGCTGCGCGCGATTCTGGTGGAGGTGGCAAGACGTGGGCGTGTGATCGGGTTCGACGTGGTCGAGTTGAACCCCGCACGCGATCCGTCGGGGGCGACGTCGCGGGTGGCTACATGGATCATCACCCACTTCCTCAGCGAAATCTTCGACCAGCGGGGCTGACTAGCCCTCCTCCGACGGGATACGACCGGCCCTGATCGCAGCGATGGCGGCGTCGAGCGTCGGGTAGAAGTGGCCGTGGTCGAGGGTCTCGAGAAGTCCGTAGCGGAGCGTCAGGTCCTGTAGGCGTTCGCGCATTTCGGCGAACGCCATATGGATGCCGGCCGCATTCAGCTCGAGGTCGAGCTTCTCGAGCATCTCGGCCGCGGTCACGTCGACATCCGTGACCGCCTCGCACTGCAGGACGACCCAGTCCGGCTGTCGCTCCCGCACCAGGCGGCGGATCTGCTGCCGGAACATGCCGGCGTTCGCGAAGAACAGCGGGGCCTCCCAGCGGTAGATGACGATGCCGGGGATCTGCCGGGCTTCGGGGTTCGCCCGGATGCTGTGCCACCCCTCGAGACCGTCGACGGTCCCCAGGACGACGCCGTGGGGCCACCAACTCCGGCGGAAGAACAGCAGGATCGAGAGGACGACGGCAACGATGATCCCCTCGAGGACGCCGAACAGAATCACGCCGGTAGTGGCGACGAGGGAGATCGCCAGGGCGCTCGTTCGCACCTGCCGGTAACGGCGCAGGACGTCGAGATCCATCAGCGACAGCGCGGCGACGATGACGACCGCGGCCAGCGCGGTCTGCGGGAGGTCGGCGAGGAGCGAACTCAGGAACAACAGGAGGACCGCCACCAGTCCGGCCCCGACGAGACCGGTGACCTGACTCTTGGCTCCTGACTGCTCCGCCACGGCGGTTCGCGAGCCGCTCGTCGATACGGCGAACCCCTGAAACAGTCCCGAGGCGATGTTCGCCGCACCCATGCCGACCATCTCCTGGTCGGGCTTGACCTCTTCGCCACGGCGGCCCGCGAAGCTAGTGGCCGTGGCGAGCGTGTCCGCCAAGGAGACGAGCGTGATCCCGGCAGCCGCGATCAGCAGGGGGACGACATCGCCGAGGTCCGTCCATGGGATGGTCGGCGTCGGCACGCCCTGAGGCAGCGCTCCGACGGTGGCCACCCCCTCGTCGGCAAGTCCGAGGACGGCGGAGACGATCGTGGCGCCGACCACGGCAACGAGGATCGCCGGCAGCCGGCTCGTGATCCGTGGAAGCACCAGGAGAACGACGAGGGCCGCGAGGCCGAGAAGCAGGGTGGTCGCGTCGGTCTGGTCGAGATTCTCGAAGAACTGCCAGACCTCGTCAAGAAAGCCGTCGGCATCGATCGAGAAGCCGAACAGCTTCGGTAACTGACTGACGATGATCGTGATGCCGAGACCGTTCATGTAGCCGACCTGCACCTCCTTTGACAACAGGTCGGCGACGAAACCGAGCTTGCCGAGCCCGAGCCCGATCTCGAGGAGGCCCACGAACACGGCGAGCATCCCCGCCAATGCGATCGCGGTCCCCGGGTCGCCGCCGGCCAGGAGCGGGGTTAGGGCGGCGAGGATCAGCGGTGAGATCGAGGAGTCGGGCCCGAGGACCAGCACGCGCGAGGGACCGAACAACGCGTAGCCCACCAGGCAGGCAATCGTCGCGTACAGACCCGTCACCGCCGGGAGCCCGGCCAGTTCGGCGTAAGCCATGCCCTGTGGGACCAGGATCGCCGCGAGCACCGCACCGGCGACCAGATCGGCCCGCAGCCACGACCTGTCGTACCTGCGCACGACGCGCACGCCCGGCACCCACCGCTCCAGCCGGCCGGGCCCCCTCTCGTTCACGGGCGCTCGCGGCGAGCGATCACCCGCCGCGGCGAGGCCGGCCGCTCAGCGCGACCGGTGCTGGAGCTCGAGGACCTGCTGGAAGGTCGGCCGGTTCGTGGTCGGGAACCTGGTCGGCAGCAACCCGGGCGCGAAACCGGTGGTGCTCGCCTCCCCGCGCCAGGAGCTCGGATCCGAGCTCCCGAAGTCAGCCTCCAGATCGTCGGCGGCCGCGTGGATCGCGGCCCAGAGCGAGGCGCGGCAATCCTCCAGCGACCCCGCGCCGCAGTAGGTGAGGTTGAACTTGCCTCGCACCTTCCGGTCCAGCAGCGTGCGCAGATCCTTGTCGACGAAGGACTCGCCGGAGAGGCCACCGAGGTTCCGAACGTCGTTGAGGTCGTCGAGGAGGGCGCCGAACCGCGGCTCCATCACGGCCTCCGCGATCGGCCTCCAGGTCCGGTCCATGACCGTTGGGCCGGCCTCGTCGTAGACGGTGTCGAGATCGGCGTCGAGGCGTGGGGCGTCACGGCCGACCCAGTCGTCGAGCAGCGCGACCACCTGCTCGTCGCGAGCGCTCGGCGCCGAGCCACCGCGGAGAACCTGGCTGACGATCGGCCAGACCGGCGCCCTGACGTCCTCGGTCGCGGCGCGGTTCATGATCCCGACGTTGTCGGTGATGCGCGCGAGCCGCGGCCACTGGTCGAAGAGCTCGACCCGATGGACTGAGCCGTAGGGCTCGTCGTCGCCGTGCATGAAGCCGGGTGCAGACTGGTTGTTCCAGTTGAGCAACAGACCCTCGGGGCCGCCGACCGCATGCGGATGCTCGTTGCGACTCAGGAAGCCCTTCCACTCGTACTTGCCGGTGCCGAGCGTCGGCAGCCGCCGGTCGAGCCCGCGGGCGCGCTCGGGGAGCAGGCCGGAGGAGAAATAGGCGGTCTTGTTGCGGGAGGTGTAGGCCCAGTTGAACGTGAAGCCGAACTTGTTGGCGGTCTTCCAGAACCGCTTCGGCGTGTCCGCCTTCCCGCCGGTCATATCGTGGAGCGCAGCGAGATTGAGGCCGTCGCGCTCGAACGTCGAGCGCTGCCTGGAGAGTGCGTACGGCTTCCCGTCGACGGTGGCGGTGGCGAACACCGACCCGTGGACGGTGACGTCGTAGGTCACCGGCGTGCCGTTGAGCTCACCGGCGTTGAACGGCTCGAACGCCGTGCACTCGCCCTTGTAGACGTAGTGGGTCGAATCGGTTGTCGGAGTCGAACCGTCGGGCTCGCAGAGGCGCTCCGCGAACACGTCGCGAACGTCGTGGCCGGCCGAGGTGAGACTCCACGCGTAGTCGTTGGTTCGCCCGATCAGGATGTACATCGCCAGGCCCGGGACCGCGGCCCCCTGAGCCTTGATGCCGGGACCATGCAGATCGATCTGCTGGACGATCTCGGGGTAGTAGTAGCCGAGCTGCGGGCCCATCACGGCCAGCGCGTTGCCGGTCGCCGAGCGGGCCGCCGATGCGACCAGGAAGTTCGATGCCTGCTTGCGGGCCGGAGCCGCCGCCGCCAGCGTGTCGGGGACGGTCGGGTCGAGGCTCTCGATCGAGCCCGGGTCAACGACGACCGACCCCTTGACCTTGCCGCCGGTGAAGGTTCCATAGTCGAACCGCCGCTTGATCGTGGTCGGTGCCTCGGGATCGTCCTCGAGCATCACGTCGTCCCAGGCGTCATAGCCCTCGTCGGCGCCGAGCGAGTCCTCGAGCTTGGCGAGCAGATCGGAGTTGGCCGCCTCGGCGCCGCCGCCGGCGCCGAAGATCGAGCCGATGAACGCGGTGACGGCGATCACGTCGTTGACCGTCGCCGGCGGCTGGTCGATGTCGTTGGCCTCCCAGTAGGCGTTGATGCCGTCGGCGTAGGCCTGGGCGTCGCTGATGATCTGCTTGCCCTTCTTCGGGTAGGTGCGGACGAGCAGCTTCCGCTGCTTCGTCACCAGAGCCTCGGCCTCGGGGCTCGGCACGAACGACTGCCCGCTCGTCACGAGCGAGAAGGCATCGAGGTTGGGCACGTCGGCGACCGCCGCCCGCGACGGGCCGCGCCCAAGCGTCAGCAGGAGACCACGATCACGCGCCGTCGTCCACCCCGCGCCGAAGGCCACGTCCTCGCGGGTGTCCCCGTACACGTGCGGGATGCCGTAGGAGTCGTAGATCAGTCGCAATCCCTCCCGCCCGGTCTCCTCCTCCCGGACCTCGCCGATCGGCCGAAAGTCCTCCGGTAGGAAGAGGTTCTCGATGTCGATATCGGTGACGTCGTCGCGCAGCGGTGTCAGCCCGCTGTAGAGCGGCAGCTGATCGGTCGAGTTATCGGTGAATGGCAGGCCGCCGAAGTTGCCGGGAGGCAGGATGTAGCGCGCCGTATCGCCCTTTGCGGCACTCGCTGACGCAGCCCATGCGGTCGCGGCCACGGCAACTGTCCCAATAACTGCAAGGAACGACCAGAAACGACTCAACTGCTGACTCCCTCTCTCCATGCACGGCTCCCACGCCGCGTCTCTCTCTCCAAGACGTCGTGAGTATGTCAGGAAGGCCGGCTCGGTGAGCCGCTTCGAAAGAGCTGCTTCGAAAGCTCGTTCAGCGCTCGGCGTCAGCCGACGCCTGGCGGGCGACGGTGATCCCGAGGGCGACGAACAGCAATGCGCCGACCGGGCCGAGGATGGTGGCCCGGGTCGAGAGGTTGCCGCGCCTGCGCTCGTCGAAGCCCGCGATCGCATCGACGGCGTCGACCGCGGCTCCCAGCGCGGCGACTGGCGCAAGCGCCGAGTTCGGCGCGGCCAGCAACGAACCGGCAAGGGCCATCTCCCGAGCTCCGAACAGACGCCCGACAAATCGATCGGATCGGGTTGGATCCATACCGAAGAGGCGAACGGTCAGGTCCGGCGCGATCCAGGCACCGATTCCGATCATGGCGCGCGTGACTCCGAGGAAGGTGCGGGCGGGACTCATGGACGGGAACATACACCCTGTACGTCTTCGGCGCCCTCCCGACCTCAGCCCTGAACGGGTCGGATGGCGCCTCCCCCTTCATGTGACCAGGGCTGCCCGGCGGACTCACCCCTCCCTCCGCGCGTCGGCACCCTCGAACTGCCTCTCGAGCCAGTCGTCGACGTCCTGCCAGAGGTCGTAGAGCCATGCCGCGCGCGCGGCGCCTTCCATGGGCACCGTGGACCGGGGCACCCGGGTCACGCGGACCCGGACCACCAGCCCGACGAGTCCGCCCTGCCAGATATCCGAGATCAGCCGCAGGCCGTCGAAGCCGTGGTGGGCGATCACGACGACGTCGGCTTCGGGGGCGCCGTCGAGCAGAGCCCCGACGCCGCCGAGCCGCGGCGGCAGCAGATGCCTGATCCGCTCCGCCCGTGCGGCAAGCGAAGCGTCGCGCTCGGCGATGCGCTCGATCGCGCGGGCTCGACGCTCCGGCGTGAAGCGGGTCCCCTCCGGGTAGATCAGCACGCCCTCGTCGGACCCGAGGCCGCCGGCGAGGGCCCGCACCCGCCCGACCTCCTCCGCCGCGCCGGTCCCGCGCCGCACGAAGTAGTTCGGCAATCGTCGCCCGGCGATGTCGAGGCAGGGGTCGGCGAGCAGCTCGCGCTTGAGCACGTAGCGCAGGCGGATCCGGTGCGGGCGGGCCACGAGGTTCGCCGGCAGCAGGTTGTCGACGATGCTCGCGTGGCGGATCAGCACGATCACCGGCCCCGGTGCCACCAGATCGTCGCCCTTCACCTCGAGCCGGAGGCCGAACAGGACGCGCACGGCGCCGAGCAGCGCGCCGGCCCACAGCCCTTGAAAGCGCCAGGTCACGTCACGCAGCCAGGCGCTACGCCTGCCGCCCAGGCTCGCGACCCAGGCCGCACCCAGCACGACGACCCCACCGGTCTCGGCAGCGAGGTACACCCACAGGAACAGGACGAGCCGCGCGGCCGTCGGCGGCACACCGGACGCGACCCGGCGCACCAGCGTCGATCACCAGACCGACGACCAGCAACACCGGCAGCAGCACCGTGACCAACAGAAAGCCCACCACGAGCGGCGTGATCGTGCGCAACCGTCGTCGGACGGTCTCAGCCCGGGTCTCGTCGACGCCGCCCTGCTGCACCCGGCCCTTAGGTCGGCGCCGTGCTCGGCTTCGATGATGCTCCCGGCTGCACGGTCGGGATCCCGCGGGTGAACAGCGGGGCGACGAGCGCGAGGAGTGCCAGGATCGCGACCGCGGCGCGCAACCCGTCGATCCGGCCCTGCGCGTTGGTCTCCACGATTGCGTCGGCCGTCGCGGTGGGCACGTTCGCATCCGAGAGCGCGACCTCGAGGTCGTCGTCGGAAATGAACGGGATTCCGCTCGCCAGCTCCACCTGCGCCTTGGAGGTGACGCTGTCGGGAACGTCGGGATTGTGCCTGGATGCCGGTGAAGAAAGACGCGGTCAACGCGGAGATGAGCACGGCGCCCGCCAGCGCGGTGCCGATCGACGCGCCGAGCTGGGTTCCCGTGTTCTGAAGCCCACCCACCTCGCCGCTCTGCTCGTCCGGCACCGCCGACACGGTTACGGCCCCCAGCTGCGAGGCCATCGCGCCGATCCCGGCACCTGCGAGCAGCAGCGGCCCGCTCACGATCTCGGCGCCGGCGCCGAGATCGAGCAAGGCGACCAGGAGCATCGAGGCCGGCGGACAGCGTCAGGAAACCCAGACGGACGACCCGCCGCGGGGATACGTTCGGAAGCACCTTGGGGATACCGGCCGCAAACAGCAACAACGTCAGCGAGAGCGGAAGCAGTCGAACGCCCGTCTCGATCGCCGACAGGCCGAGCGCGATCGACAGGAACAACGGGACGACGAAGAAGATGCCGGCCTGGACGAGGAACAGGAACAGGAACGAGATGACCCCGCTGCGCAGCTGGATGTTGCGCAGCATCGCCGGGTTGATCAGCGCACCCGCCCCGCGCTCGATGCGCCGGTTCTCCCAGACGCAGGAACAGAGCCAACACCGCAGTGCCCGCGAAGATCAGCCAGATCACCGGGGAGAGCCCGAGCCACTCGGGAGCTTCGGGCTTGGGCTGCACGAAGCCCCACGTCCCCGAGCGCAGGATGCCGAACACGATCAGGCCGAGGCCGAGCGCCGACAGCACCGTGCCGACCAGGTCGAGCCGGACGCCCGCCTTCCCGGCATGTCGTTCATGCGTCGCGTCAACATCGAGAATCACGAGGACGATCAGGACCTCACCGGCGAACACCCATCGCCACGAGGCATAAGTGGTGAACGCGCCGCCGATCAGTGGCCCGAGCGCCGCTGCGATCGCGCCTGCCGCGGCGACGAGTCCGTAGGCGCGCGGGCGCTCAGAGCGCCCGAAGTTCGTCGCGACCAGCGCGACGATCGCCGGCATGATCAACACCGCGCCGAGGCCCTCGAGCAACGACCAGCCGATGATCAGCACCGTCAGGCTCTGGGCCAGTGACGTCGTCAGCGACCCGCAGGCGTAGATGACGCACCCGATCGCGAAGGCACGTTTCCTGCCGATGATCTCACCGATCTTCCCGCCGGTGATCATCAGCGACGCCATCACCAGCGTGTAGAGCGTGATCGCCGTCTGGATCCCGGTGACGGTGGTCCCGACGTCCTCCGCCACCGTCGCGATCGCCGTGTTCATCACCGTGGTGTCGAGGGCCATGACGAACTGCCCGGCCGCCAGCGTGAGCAGGACGATCCCGGTCGCGCCGGCGGCCTTCCCAGCTGCCTCGGTCACCGTTCCCCCTCCAGTACCCGGAGACCAGGCCTGACTCGCGCGTCACTCATCAGCGGCGACTCTATCGGCGTAGGCAATGTCGGAGCCCGCCGTTGCGGGCTGCCATTCGCACGTCTGAATCCCCTCAGATAGCCTCAAGCCGCTCACGGACCAACCAGGGACGACCCTCGCCCCCGCTCACAGAAAGGCCTGAAATGGCAGACCGACCGATCTTCCTCTACGCCGCCGTCTACGACGACATCGCCACCGCCGAGGCCGACTACGAAGCCGTCTTCGACCTCCACGCCGCCGGCCTCGTCGGCACCTTCGACTCGGCCGTGATCGAGAAGGAGGACGACAAGGTCCACGTCCACAAGACCGAGAAGCCGACCCAGCACGGCGCCTGGACGGGCATTGCCGTAGGAGCGGTCGCGGGCATCCTCTTTCCCCCTTCGATCATCGGCACCGCGATCGTCGGCGGCGTCGCCGGCGGGGTCGCCGGACACCTCTGGAAGGGCATGTCGCGCAGCGATCTCAAGGACCTCGGCGAGGCCCTCGACGAGGGCGATGCGGCCCTGATCGTGATCGGCGAGTCGAAGGTCGACGAGCAGATCGAGAAGGCGACCAAGCGCGCCAAGAAGGTGATCGAAAAGGAGATCGACGCCGAGGCGGACGAGCTCAAGCGCCAGGTGGAGGCCGCGGGGACGGAGGCATCCTGAGGACCAACGCGCGAGACGGGGATTGAGAGGAAGGGGCTTGATGACCGAACGGGGAGACACTCGCGATCCCCTGGCGGACATCGTGGCCGCAGCCCGCGACGAGCTGAGCAAGGTTCAGCAGACCATCGGCAGCGAAGCCCTGTTCGCGCGCTACGCCGACGGCGACCAGCGGTGGAGCCAGGTGTTCGGCTTGAGGGCGCAAATCCAAACCGTCCAGGAACTCCTGGACGACTTCGAGGACGAGTTCTACGCAGCCCTGGTACGTAGGTTCGTCTCGGTGTTGCCCGACGTCATAACCGACGATGCGAAGTTGATGGTTGCGCTCCTCCGAAGCGGTCGCGCGGAGAATGCCGATGTTCTCGCGAGGGCTGCCGGCGTCGATACCGAATACGCCGTCACCGCTCTTCGACGCATGACTGAGCTCAATGAGTCAGGCGATCCGGCCAACCTCCCGGTTATCCGGCGCACTGACCTGGGCCCTGATTGGTACGAAGCGATCGAGGTCGAGGATCGCGAGTGAGGGCCGAGAAGACGGCTGACGCGGCTACCGGTCGGCCCGAGCGTCACCCTGGCTGACAGTCGCCTGGTTCGTTCCCGGGTCGCCTACCCTCGCGCCGCCGCGAACGCTGAACTCAGCGCTGCCGGCCGACTCGTACTCGTCGGCGAGCAGGTAGTGGACGACGTAGTCGCCCTCCGGAAGCGGCCACGGGGCGCCCTGGCTGTCGGGGCCGAGCGAAGCCTCGCCGTCGGTGGTCGGCGGGACGGTGCCCGCCGAATGACCGGCGGCGTAGGCCCAGATCAGGTAGTCGTCGTCCTCGGGGTCCGGCGCCGACGCCTTGAAGACCCCGAGCCAGTCCCAGCGGTTGGCGGGAGCCTTTGCCCACGAGACCTCGATCGGCTCGCCGCGCTCGTAGCTTCGCTGGTCGGTGGAGAGCTCGAGCCGAGCCTGCGGATCGCGGAGGTAGAACGAGACGCGGGCGACCTCGGCGTCGTCGCCGTCGGTCAGACACCGCGTCGTAGGCCCCCGGGCTCCCAGCCGGAGGTGTCGAGCCTCGCCGTTCCGCGTTCGCCCGCGGCCGCCAGCGTCTCGACCGGATCGGCGGGATCGCCGCCCTCGGGCACGATCGCGATCTCGTTGTCATCGGATCCCGGCACGTTGTGGGTGACCGTGATCTCGTCGCCGACGGTCCGCAGACGCGCGTCGACCGCGATCAGGGTCGGCATTGCCGACTGGCGTCACCTCGAAGCTCGACAGCACCGCGCGATGGTCGGAGGTCCACGGCGCCGCCTCGATCTCCACGTCCGCGCCGCCGGGCTCGCCGACGAGCTTGCTGTCGAGCGTGGTCGACGGGCCGGCCGCGTAGACGTAGTCGATGCGCTCGCCGGCTGTCCTGGGTGATGCCGGGGTCCTCGACCGGATCGGGATGGATCTCCCTGTAGGTGTCGCGGAACCCGAGCTCGAACAGCTCCTCGCTCACCGGCCACGGAACCGGCTCGTCGATCCCCTCGCGGGTGCCGACCGTGTCAGCGGTGTAGTCGAGGCTCGAGGGCTGGTTGAAGTCGCCGGTGAGAAAGACCGGGATAGCCGTCATCGATCAGCTCGGTCATCGCCTCGATCGGCTGCTCCATCGCCGACGTCCGCACCCGGTTCTCGCTCTCGATCACCGACGCGACCGACTCGCCGTTGCGCCAGGGCGCGCGGACCCCACTCGACGTAGTCGAGGTGGACGTTGAAGAACGGGATCACGTAGCCGGGCTCGACCTCGAGCAGCGCGTACAGGCCGTCGCCGCCCGACGGCTCCAGGATCGGGTACTTCGAGAGCAGCTGCAGCGAGGTGTTGTAGTAGGGGTACCCGGTCCGCCTGGCGATCTCGGGCAGACGCTCGTATGACTCGAGCACCCCGACCACGTCGGCGTCGAGGCGGCGGATCACCTTGTCGGTCTCCGGCCCGCCGCCGTACTCGATGTTGTAGACGAGCACGTCGAGATCCATCGGCTCGCCCTTCGCCGGCGCTGACGCCGCCTCAGGCTCGTCGTCGCCGCCGAGGTCACAGCCGGCGAGCAGCAGCACGCCCAGGACGAGGGCCGTAGCCACCGTCAGCGCGCGGGAGCGACGCGTGGTCCTGCCTCGTTCGACCCTCTCCTCTCCCACTTGATCTTGTAGTCAATCATACGTTTCGCAGCACGGCCAAACCACATTTACTGGTGGGTTACCGGCTGTTGAGAGTCAGGTGCCACGGTGATCGCGACGACCAACAGAAGGAGAGTTGAATGCCACAGATCATCATCACGACCGACTGCCCCCAGGGAACGGGACCAATCGAAGTGCATCGCGAGCGGATCATTCCGGCCGATGTCGAAACCGAGACGGCGAGCTCCCTGCTCGTCCAACGGATCGGCTGGGCGCTCAGCGACGCCGACCAACTCGAGCACAGGTCCGAGCCCTCAGCCAACGCCACCCGGACCCAGCTCGCGGCCGGCTGACAGCCACCCCCAGTCTCAGAAGGCAAGAAGCCCGCTCGATGAGCGGGCTTCTTCCTGTAGCGGGGACCGATTCGTCTCTCGCTGCGACGCTCGGAAGTTGAGCGCGTGCGCCTGAAGGCTCCGCCTACCGCTTCTTGCGCACCACCTTGAGGCTGAATGTCTCCGGGCTCGGATCGGGCGCGCCGGCGAGCACAGCGCGAACCTCGAACTCGTACTTGCCCGGCTTCAGTTTGTACTCGGCCGGGGACTCACAGCCCTTGAACTTCGGCTGCTTCTTCTGCGGCCGCAACGAGCATTCGAAGCTGACGCCGGCGGTCGTCGACGAGAACTTGAACTTGGCCTTCACCGTGCCCTTCTTGCCGTTCTTCTTGTCCTTGGCCTTGAGCTTCGTCTTCGGTGTCTTGTCGATCTCGGTGTTCGGCTCGGTGACCGGCGGCTTGACCCCGGTCACGCGGGCGACCTTCTCGGGTGTATCGAGCGTGACCCAGAGCGTGTTGTCCGGCCCCGGGGCAATCTTGCGGGGCCCGACTCCGCCACTGGGGGCAAAGCCGGTCAACATGCTCGTCTGACCGTCGGGGGTGAGGCGCAACAGGTCGTTGGCCTGCGAGCGAGCAAACCAGTAGGCGCCGTCGGGGGCGAAGGTGACCCCAAACGGATCCGAGGCGGTCAGCTCGGTCATCAGCGGGTCCCCGCCGGGCGTGATCCGGCCGACCGTCTGAGGGTCCGTCGTGGGAGCCGCGTACGCGACCTGGCCGTTCGGACCCCCGGCGACGTCCTGGGCTCCGCCCGACGCATTGATCTGGATGTCGTAGGGGGTGACGGTCGGTGCTGGCGCCGCAGTCGCGCTGATCACCCTGCCGTTGCCGTCTGCGATCCAAAGCACCCCGTCCGATCCCACGCCCATTCCGTGGGGAGCGAGGCCGATGATCGGAGTCGAGACATCCGTCGCCTCCGGGTCGGCGGGGCTGAAGCTGACGAGCTGATCGGTGCCCGCGACCCACATCTTGCCATCGGGCCCGGCGACGATCCCGCGGCCGTTGGCCAGGCCGACGTCGTACGCAGTCGGATTGCCAGGGTCGCCGGGCGGGACCTTGATCACGCCGATCGTGGTCGAGACCCAGAGATTGTTGTCTGGGCCGACGGCGATTCCGAAAGCCGTATTGGCGAGCGGGAACTCAGTCACCACGCCCGCGGGGGTGATCCGGGCCACGCCGTTGTCGTTCTGCAGCGTCACCCACATGTTCCCGTCGGGCCCCTGGACGATGTCGTTGTCGGGGCCGACGCCGCCGGCGATCGAGAACTCGCCGTCGACTGCGGGCGCAGCTGTTGCCTGTGCTGGGAGGGCGGCAGCGGCCGCGAACGCGACCAGGACGACGGTGAGTGCGCGTGTGGCTCTGAGCATCGCCACAGGTTAGAGGCGCGCTGTCATCCCTGGCAAGCAACATCGCGACATGCCGAGGCTGCTACCCGCCTCCGTGCCTCGCGGGTGGACCCGATTCGTCTCTCGCTACGACTCACAGATAGTCGCCGCCCGCTGAGGGGACTGCCAGAGCGGGAGCCCGGAAGACGCTATGTGGATCCGTTCTCGAGATCCCCTTTGGCGACTTTGGTGGCCAGTTCGGTGCGGGAATGGATGCCCAGCTTGCGATAGACCCGACCGAGATGGAAGTCGATCGTCTTCGGGCTCAGGTACAGCTGTGCCGCAACCTCCTTGTTCGTCGCGCCCCCCGCCACTGCTCTCGCCACCCTGACTTCCTGGGGGCTCAGTTCATCCGGATCAGCCACGGGGTTGCGCCGGATCGCGCCCGCCGAGCGCAGCTCGTCGTTGGTCTGCTCGATCCAGGGTTCCGCCCCCAATCCCTCGAAGATCTCCAGCGCAGCCCGCAGCCGCTCGCGACCCTCCACCCGGCGGCGAGCCCGATGCAGGCGCGACCCGTATGCGAACAGAGTCCGGGCCGTCTCGAACGGGGCATCGGCCCGCTCGTGGTGCGCGATGGCCTCCTCGAAGAAGCCCTCGAACCCGTCCCCCGCGATCAGGCCGCGACAGCGGGCTGACGACGGCAAGCGACGGCGCCACGTCAGCCCGCTCCGCCCTCCGGTCCAGTGATGCGCTGACCCGCTCGGCATCCTCACTGCGACCGGCGCGAACGTAGGCCTCGACGAGGTCGGGCGCCGAGGGAATGAAGACAGGGTCCTCCAGGCCCGACCGCTCGGCGAAAACCTCGACCTGCTCGAGCATCGCTACCGCCTCTTCCGTCCTTCCGATTCCGAGCTCGAGGAAGCCGATCCCGGCTCGAGCGAGGTTGGCGACCGTCGCCGCGCCGCCTTCTTCTGCGAGCGCGGCGCCGCGCGTCCAGCTCGAACCTCGCCTCATCCGTCTCTCCGCGGGCGGCGCGAAGTCGGCCGCTCACGACCAGCGCGTAGGGAAGGATGCCGCCCTGTCCGTACTCCTCCGCAAGTGACACCGCCTCCGTGTCACGCGCCGAAGCGTCCCAATCCCCGGTTCGGTAGGCGGCATCCGCCGACACGCACAACAGGAAGGGAAGCAGTCCGAACGTGTCGGTCTCACGGGCCATCGCGATCAGCCGCGCGAGCTCCGCCCTCAGGATCCGTTCCTGGCCGCTGCACACCCTTGCGTGCAGGCCGAGCACGATCGATTGAATCGCGGGCGAGAGCGAGTCGATCTCGGCCAGCAGCCGTCCCGCCTCGTCGAGGGGCCGACGGGCCGCCTTGCCGTCGCCACCCAGCGCCGCAGAGATGCCCGACATGACGCGGACCTGACACTTGACCGTGGACGAAGCATCATCGGGAAGCACCGCCTCAGCTCGTCGGCTGGCGGCTGCCGCGAGTTCGAACCGCCCGGACGTTCCGGCGAGCAGCGCAGCATCCGCGTACATGGAGGCGGCCACAGCCGGGTGCGTGGCGACGATCAACTCAGCCTCTTCGCCGAGCTGGATGGGGGCATCGAGGGCGAGGCCCATGCCTCCGGTCATCCTGACGAGTACGAGACCGTGCCGGCTGCGGGCCCGCAGCAGTGGGTCGTCGATCTCTGCGTTGGACTCGAGCAGCGCCGCACAGCGATCGTAGGTACCGGCGAGCGCGGCCGACAGCGCAGCCTTGTAGAGCCTCCGGGAGCGCCCGACCGTGTCCTCGGTAAACGCTGCCGAACGTTGCATGGCATCAGCAGCGACGCTGTGGGCGCCGCGAGCGCCGGCCCGGTCGGCGGCGGCCTCGAGCAGGCCCGCCACGTCGTCGTCGGGACCCACGGTTGCAGCGGCGAGGTGCCAGGCTCGAGCGTCGGCACTGCAGTGATCGGCAAGGGCTCTGTGGACACGCCGGCGCTCGTCGGGCGCGCTGCGGTCGTAGGCAACCGTCTTCACCAGGGGATGTGAGAAGCGGATTCGCCCTTCGCCGATGCTAAGTGCCCCGGCAGCCTCGGCGCGCTCCATGGCGTCAGTTTCGATTCCGAGGTCGTCGCACGCCGCAATCACGGGCCCAAGGTCCCAGTCGGCCGCGGCGGAGGCGACCACTACGGCGGCGCGAGCGTCGGGGTCAAGCGCCCGCAGTCGGGCTTCGAATGCTTCCAGCAGCGCCTCCGCGGCCACTGGAACATGGTCGATAGGTGCCAATCCGAGTCGCTGATCCTCGCTCAGCGCAGCAGGCAGCTCGCGCAGTGCGAGGGGGTTTCCCGCCGATATCTCGATCAACGAATCGACGACTGCCGACGCCACGTCGGGGAAATTCCCGCGCAGCATCTTCCGAGCGTCCTCGTTGCTGAGGCCCGGCAACTCGAGCCGCTGCAACCAGCTGGAACCGAGCAGAGGCCCATCGACACTCGGTCGAGCCGCGGCCAGCAGCACGACGCGGCTGCCCGCGAGCCGCCTTGCAGCGAAGGCAAAGCACTCAGCCGAGGGTGGGTCGAGCCAATGCGCGTCATCCACCATCAGCAGCAGCGGCTCGCTCTCGGCGGCCCCGGTGAGCAGGCTCAGAAAGGCCGCGCAGGTGGCGAACCGGTCCCCCGGCGCCGCCGGCGTCGGGGCGAGCGCCAGCGCAGCCTCGATCGCCTCGGCCTGAGGTCCCGGAAGGCGGCTCAGCCCGCCGAGCAAGTGGTGCCACCGCTTCCCCGAGCGCAGCGTACGGAAGGTTCGCCTCTGCCTCGATGCCCGCCACCCTGATCGTGCGCAAGCCGTCGATCCGGGTAATTGCGGCGCTCAGGAGCGATGTCTTCCCGATCCCCGGTTCGCCCACGACCAAAAGGGCGCCACCGTTTCCCTTGCGGGCGTTGCCCACGAGGCGGCCGACCCGCTCGAGCTCTGACGCCCGTCCGAGAAGCATGAGCCCAGGCTACGCCTTCCAGCGTCGGCCGCAACCGGGCTGAAACTAGGTGGTCACCCGGTGCTTTTCGCAGACCTCCCGCCTACGGTCGTCAAGCACCCGAGAGCAACGAGGAGGAGCGCGATGAGACAGGTAATCGCAGCCATGAGCATGACCGGAGTCGGTTTGCGGGCCACGCACCGGCACCATGCCGGCAAGACTCGCAGGCACCAAGGGAGGAAGGCCCCGGACCCAGCTCCACCCGCGGGGAGTCGAACGAGCGATACGGTTCACCCATCTGCTGGGAGACAGCCTGGGATTCAACCGAGTCGCACAGGCGCCCTGAAAGCTAGATCGTAGGGCGACCAACTCGAGAGTCCTATCCGCCTCATTCCGGTGCGGGGACGCTCCCACCGGCCTCCAGAACAACCTTGAGCGCGTTGGTGTTCGCCGCGTCGGCGAACGTGTCATAGGCGGCCATCGTGTCGCCGAGCGCGAAGCGATGCGTGGCGAACACAGTTGGATCGAGGCGGCCGCTGGAGACCAGCGCCATCAGCTGAGGGATCGTGTAGGTGTCGACGAGTCCGGTCGTGATCGTGACGTCGCGAACCCAGAGCCCTCTCCAAATGCAGCGTCGCGGAATGACCGTGCACGCCGATATTCGCGACTCTCCCGCCCGGGCGGATCAGCCCATCACGTCTGGGCGCAACATCGCCGGTCGGGATGTCGAAGAAGGCACCCAGGGAGCCCGCCCGATGAGCGGGCTTCTTCCCATGGCGGGGACCCGGAACAATCCGAAGTTCGGGCGTTACTCCCGAATCCGCACCGGCGTGACCAGTGGAACCGTGCCGAGAAGTGCGCTCGCAGACCCGTCGGAAGCTGCTTCTCGAGTATCGGGGCGACTTGATTTGAACCAGCTACCTTTCGACCCCCAAGTCGACGCCGCCCTGATCGTGATCGGCGAGTCGCAGGGTCGACGAGCCATTCGGGAAGGAGAGATCGGCGCCAAGGCCGACGAGCTCAAACGCGAGCTCGAGGCTGCACAGGTCTGACCCCGACCCACCTGCCCGCCGTCGAGCACAAGGACTCCGCGGTCGAGAATGAGCAAGTCGAGTGGGTCAGCGCCGCTTCTTGCGCCTCAGCTCCACCTTGGCCGAGTCCGATTGCGCGACGTTGCCCTCCGTCGGGCGCATCGTGACCGCAACCCGCGCGATCGCTTTGCCCTTACGCCGTAGGCGCTTGGCCAGCTTGCCCGTCGGCTTCACCTTCAGCGTCTCCTCGCCCTGAAGGCCGGCGTGCGAGCCGGATGCTGTCTTCACGTTCTTGCCGGTCAGCTCGAGCGCCGACGGGTAGGGAACGGTCATCGTCAGGACCGCCGTCCCCTTGCGCTTGTTGCGCGCGAGCCGCCCCGTGTCGAGCACGCACGGCCCCGGCTCCAGCGCAGTCTCACCGATCGCACGCGCCGGCACGTCGAGACCCGATGAGTTGCTCACGTAGATGATCCCACGGCAATCGACTGCCAGCCCGTAGGGTCCGAAGACGCCGGTCGTCCCGTTGCCGAGCCCGGCCTTGCAACCGGTCGCGGTCGTGCAGATCTCGAACCCGGTGGTCCCGCCGGGGACTACGTCGGCGCCGAACGAGCGCAGAAACGTGCGATTGGAGCCGTAGGCGCTGATTCTTTCGTTGCCGTTGTCGCTGACGTAGACGGTGCCGTCGCCCGCCACCGCGACTCCCTGAGGGGTGCTGAGCTCTCCGGCCCCCGAACCCGGCGTCCCTGCCCGGCAGTCGGCGGCACAGGTCTCGAACCCGGTCGCGCCGCCGGCGACGACGTCCTTGCCGAAGCCGCCCTGCGGCGTCAGGGCGGGCGGCGGGGCGAAGACCTGTATCTGGTTGCTCGAGTAGCCGTTCGACCAGAGGCGCTGGTCGGGGCCGAAATCGAGTCCTTCGACCGATGCCAGCGACCCGGTCTCGCCGCCGCTGAGGCCGACCTTGCAGTCAGCTGTCACCGTGCAGATCTCGAACCCCGTCCCCGGGGTACCGGTGCTGACGTCCTGACCGATGACCCGCAACCACTCGCCACTGGGGTCGTGAACGGAGATGCGGCTGTTGCCCGCATCGGCGACGTAGACGAGACCGTCGGGACCGAAGCTGAGTGGCCAACCCTGGCTGAAGGCGCCGCCGGCAGCGCTGAACGTGCCGTCCTGGCAGCCCGTGGCGATCGTGCACACCTCGGGTCCCACCGAGCCGCCCGGAATCACGTCGTAGCCGAAGGCCCGCTTGAAGTTGCCGGCAGCATCGAAGACCGAGACGCGGCGCGCCTCGACGACGAAGATCTCCTTCCCGTCCGGAGAGAACTCCGCGTCCTCGGAATCGGAGATCGCGCCGGCGCCGTAGCCGTTGGCCCCCTTTTGACAGCTGCTCGAACAGATTTCCGGGCCGGTGCCCCCGGCCGGGTCGACATCCGCTCCGAACGCGAACAGGAATACCCCGCTCGGAGCGAAGACCGAAACCCGGTTGTTCGAGTAGTCGGGGAGCGCGACGCGGCCGCTGATCGGATCGACGCCCACCCCTTCGGGGAATCGGACCTCCCCGGCTGCGCCCGTGCCGGTGTCCGGCGCTCCGTAGATCGTCTTCGGCTCAACCGCTCCGGCGGCCCCCGAGGCTGCGATCAGGCCCACCGCCACCGACAGCACGGCGACGCCCTTGACCCTGTTCCTCGTAACGGTCCGACCGCCCATCGAAGCCCTCCTGTCGATCCGGGCCAATCGTCGTGTCCAGCCTAGCCGCGCTCAGTGACGCAAACAAGTCGGCCGTACGAATGTCCAGGCGGCAAGTTGAGCGGGTGCGACTCACGGCCATGAGCGCGGTCTCGACGGCGGCACCCGATCCCGTTGAGCAGCCTCTACTGACCCGCGAGGCGAAAGAGGCGTTTGCCGCCTTCATTGCTGATCTGCTGGATATGGCCGGCTTCCTTGGCCGCCTTCCAGCTCGGTCGCATCTCCGAGATCTCGAGGCCCAACTGCACTGCGACGTCCTCGCGGGTGAAACCTTCATCGCGGTCGAGAGACCGAGCGGCTTCCAGAACCTGCTCTTGAGTCGCTTCTTGAGGCATACCCGGACAGAGTAGCGGCCCTCTCGCCCCTGCGGCGAGAACCTTGCTCGGCTGGTGGTCGCTCCGGGTGGTGGCTACGGACGGCAAGGGCAAGATGTCTCGTCGAGCGATGACTTCACGTCCTCCAGCTCACCGGTCAAGGTAAGGCGAAGAAGGCTCTACCTGAAGCCCTTGGTCGGACCCTCAGGGGGTCTCCTGCCGGGGATGGACAGCTTGCCTGACGACCAGAACCGAGCATGAAGCACGGTGCGCGACTCTCTCGCTGACGCTGCCGAGGGCCTTGACACCCGTCACCCCCCTGCTGCCGATGACGATCAGCGATGCGTTGAGTTCCGCGGCAACCGCGATGATCCCTCGGGGCGCGGACCCGGATTCCCGCCTGACGACCGTCTCGACACCCGACTCACCGATCAGCTCGGACGACCCGGTGCCGAAACGTTCCGTGGCCTCCCAGTCGGCGCCGACGTGCAGGCTGGTCACGCTCGCGCCCAGGCGCAGGGCGACCGAGGAGGCGGCCAATGCCGCATCTCGTGCGTCGGTGGAGCCGTCGTCGGCATGGAGGACTATCGGCGGAAGCGGCGGAAGCGGCTCGAGCCGGCGCGCGACCAGAACGCTGCAGGGCGCGTGATGAACGACACCCGTCGCGACGCTGCCGAAGACGATTCCGGCCGGACGCGAGGTTCCATGCGATCCGACCGCGAGCAGGTCGGCTCCGAGATTCGAGGCGGCGGCGATCAGGCCGGCGACCTCCCCGCCGCATACGACCATCTGCTTCAGTCCGGTTATCTCGCCTGCGGCTTTCCGCGCGCTCGCGTGGGCCTGCTCGCGGAGGTCGCCAGCGACATCCCCGGCATGTATGCCGGCGTGGACCGCCAGCGACGGGTTCCAGACGGCAATGCCCCAGATGTTCGCGCCGTCTGCGCCGACGGTCTGCGCCTGTCGTGCGGCCTCGATGCTCTGCGGGGACGGGTCGATCCCGCAGGCGATCGTCTCGAAGCCGCCTGAAGGGGCCCGTTCACCCGACCCGCTCACTCGACGGTCAGCCATCCTTCCTCCCCGCTCCCCTGATGGCCGGGGATCGCGCAGTAGATCTCGTATCCGCCTGGCTTCACAAGCGCCTATCGGCCGCGGTAGGTCTTGGCCTTGTAGTCACGGAAGAAGACGCTGACCGTATCGGTGGCAGACGGCCAGTTCGGGACGTTGATCGTCTCCTGGTGGTCGTTCTTGCCGCGCATGGTCTCTTCGACGGCGATCGTGCCCGTCGCATCGGGACTCGACGGCATGTAGTTGTCAACGCCGGTGAGGAAGCTCACCGAGCTGAACGGAGAAAGCGAGGCGCTCGTGTCCGTCACGCCGTCGGAGTTCTTGTCGAAGTTGAACACCGCGAGGACCCGCCGGACGCGCGGCGCGATCGCCGGGTTGATCACGTTGAGTCCGTTGAACTCGAGTCGGTCGTTGAGCAAGGGATCGCTCTGATCTCCCCACCACTCCCGCATCCGCGTGACGGCGATGTTGGTGTGGTCGGCCCCGCTCTCGATGAACGGTGTCAGCAGCCGGAGCGTCGAGCACGCGGTAGAAGTAGTCGTCGTGCTCGAATGGCTCCGGGTAGTTGTGGATCACCGGACGGCCGACCTGGGTCACCTCGAACTCGTAGTGCATGCGACCGTCGACCTTGAACGGGCCGAATGAGCCGTCGGCGCCCAGCGTCTTCGAGTAGACCGGCTCACCCGTCTTGCGGCTCCCGGTGGCCGCCCGGACCTCGTAGACGTTGAGCAGGGCACCCTCGTTTCCGACGTTGGACGGGAACGACGTCGAGCGCTCCTGCAACCTTGACCCGCTTGGGGTTCTCCGCGGTCGACGTTCCCCGTCTCGGGCTCCTCGCCGAGGAGGAACTCGTAGACCTGTAGGAAGGCTCGGCGCGACGTGGTCACCTCGGTGTGGGCCCTGCCGGGGAAGTAGACGTTCTCGGCGCCGCCGATCTCGCGGGTCTGATCGCCCTCGCCCCAGATCGCCAGGGTCGGCACGCCGCCCGGTTCGGAATCGGCCGTCCGCCCGTCGAAGTTGACGTAACTGCGAACCGACGCGGCCCGTTCCGGCGTGCTCAGATAGGCATGCATTACGGTCGTCCCGCGCGAGTGGGCCAGGATGTCCACCTGCGCGGCTCCCGTTTCATCCTTGACCCCGTCGATGAAGCCGTCGAGCTCCGCGATCGCGACGTCGTTGCTGGAGCCGCTGGTGTTGTACTCGTAGGCGAAGATCCGGTCCTGCGGGAAGCCGTTGCTGGTCAGCCGCATCGCGTTCGTCTCGAACTGCTGCACCGAGCCGGAATTGCCGTGCACGAAGATCATCGGCGTCGGCTTGGCCTTCGCCGCCACGGCCGATACGGGCGACGCCAGCGCGACGGCCGCTGTCGCGACGGCGACGAGCAACGCGAGAAACGAACGAAATCCAAGAGTCGCCCTCAGGTGACCCAGATAACACGACGGGCTCAATCCCTCCTCCAGATGGCGCTGCGGATCCTCAACCAAGTCGGCGGCACGAGCTCTCATTTCCGGGGCTCGATCAGGCCGTAGTGACCGTCATATCGCAGGTAGATGACCCGAGCCCGGTCGGAGCCCTCGTCGACGAAATATAGGAAGCGATGGTTGAGCTCGTTCATCTCCGCGATGACGTCTTCGAGGCTGCGCGGCTCGGGGCCGCGGCTGTCCTCGCGCACGAACCCGTACTCATCCGGTCCCGACCAGCCGGTTCCGGCCGGCCCGATCACTCCGATCCTGCCGTCGTCACGCCGGTAGACGACTGCGTCGACCTCAGGGCTCGCCTCGCGGAAGAGGTAGAAGCGGTGATCGAGCATCTCCATCTCCTCAGCGGCCTGCAGGGCGTCCATCTTCCCGACGGCGATGGTCTTCTGGCGCAATACTTGGCGCTCCTCGGGAGGCCGTGGGAAGTAGGACGGGCGCTCCTCGGGTGCGTCACCGTGGCGCCACTCGCCGGAGCTCCGTGAAGACCCACGGTCCCGCTCGGTCACCCGGCGCTCGACGAACGAGCGGAGCTGCCGCTCGAGCCGCTGCGCCAGCAGGTCGATCGCTGTGCGCATGTCGAAGCTGGCGACGTGCGCTCGAACCATCGTCCCGTCGAGCAGCACCTCGCCCTCGGCTTCCGCGGACCGTTCGACCCGTGGGTTCGCCTCCTGGTGGAGTACAACGCGGGCCCGCAGGAATCGGGCATTCACGTACCGGTCCAACGATCCGATCTTCTCCGCGGCGAGCTCGCGCGCGTCCTCGGAAACCTCGCCCCTGGCGGTCACTTCGACGTCCATCCTCTTCCTGCCCTCAGTCCTTGTTCGAATCAACGGTTTGCATGCACCTACCCTAAGGGCCGTCGGTCGGGCGCACACCGTGGGAACTACGCATGGCAGGCACGGGTCGGCCCCCATTGCCTCAACGGGATTCCGTCGACGCCCCTGAGCTCCCGCGGGCTGAGCGCGTTGAGCCGGCAAGGCCGGTTCAGACGAAGATCCCCCGAACCCCGTCGACCGCGACCTCGATCTCCTCGAAGCGCGGCTCCTTCATAGCTGCCGCCCCGCGAGATCGCGAAGCTCTTCAAGGGACTTCCTTATCCCCTCTGCCAGCACATCGAGATCGGGAACGGTGGAGCGGTCCGCGGCCAGGCCGAAGACGACCTCACCGTCGTAGCTGGCCACGGCAATACCGAGCGCGTGATAGGCGAAGATCGGAACCAGGGGGACGATCCGCCGAAGCCGGGACCCGAGCGCATACAGCGTCACCTGCGGGCCGGGGACGTTGGTGATCGTCACGTTGAACAGCCGCGGCGTGAACGAGAGTTGCGCGACCGCGGCGTGCACAACGGGTGGGGCATAGCCGGCGAGGTCGACGAGGGCCTCGCTGCCGGCCGCCTGCGCGCCCCGCTTCAGGCTCTCGGCCGCCTCGATCGTGATGCGATAACGCTCGAGGGGATCCGCCTCGGCGACGGGCAGGTCGACGAAGAGCGAGCTGACCCGGTTCCCGAGCGCCACCTTCTCGCTTGTCCTGCGCACGCTGACCGGGACCATCGCCCGCAACCCACGCGGGTCGGGCTCCTCACCACGAGACTCGAGCAGGCGCCGGATGCCCCCGGCGGATGCGGCAAGCACGACGTCGTTGACGGTTCCACCAAGTGCCCGGTTGACCTCCTTGAGCCCGTCAAGCGGCACGGCCACCTCCGCCAGGCGGCGGCCCGCGCCGATCTCGACGTTGAGACTGCTGTGGGGAGCGCCCCTGAGCTCGTCCCGAACCAGGAGCTCGGCAAGGCCGCGGGAGCGGGAGAGCATCCCGCTGAGCTTGCGCGGATGCAGTGCGAGGTCGAGACCGGCGCGGGCACCGTCGGAGACCACCGAGATCGGCCAACGGACCCCGTGCTCGTTGTCTGGCGGAGCCTCGAAGGCGCCGAGCAATCCTGATGACCCTGGTTCCGGATCGGCTTCGGCGTCGAGGATCAGGGTCGTCACCGAAGCGCCGCTCATGCCGTCGACCAGACAGTGGTGGACCTTCACCGCGATCGCCCAGCGTCCTTCGGCGAGGCCATCGAGCAGAGTCATCTCCCAGAGCGGATGAGCCCGGTCCAGCCGGTGGGAGTAGAAGTCCCCGAGCCAGTCGAGGAGCTCCTCCGAGGTGCCTGGAGACGGCAGCGCCGCATGGCGCACGTGGGTGGCGATGTCGAAGGCCTCGTCGTCGACCCACGACGGCCAGCCCAGCCCCCCGGTTTGCTGCTCGGAGAGCCGCCGCCGGAAGCGGGGCAGAAGCGAGAGGCGCGACTCGAGGAGCTCCCGGACCTGATCGACGCCGGGGGTTCCGCCATCAGGTAGCGGGTCGAAGACCATCGCCCAGCCGATGTGCATGTGCGAGGCCTGATCGCCCTCCTCGAGTTCCAGGAAGGTCGAGTCGAGCGGAGTCAGATGATCGGTCACAGGTTGATACTTCCACTGATCGCGCGGCGCCGGAGTCTTCTAGGCTCGAAAGGTCATGACGTTCGCGCAACCCAGATGATTCCCGGCCTGGGCCTTCGTCGAGGTCCGGACGCGGTCAGCCCGACGGCTCATTACACCGGTCAGACCTGGGTGCGTAACAACCTCTCCCACCCTGAGCTGGCGACCTGGCAGGGGCGTGTGTTCCACGACGCGCTCCGGCCGGCGATGGCGATCAGCCGAGTGCTCGGGGGGCCGACTCTCGAGGGCCTCCTGCTCGCCCGCCACCGGATCATCGACCACCAATTGGAGGAGGCGATCGAGGGTGGCAGGGTGAGCCAGGTGATCGAGGCGGCGTGCGGAATGTCGCCTCGCGGATGGCGATTCGCCTCTCGCTACGGTCATCGGCTGACCTACGTCGAGGCCGACCTGCCGGCGATGGCCGAGCGCAAGCGCTCCGCTCTCGACAGGATGGGCTCGCTGTCGGAGACCCACCGCGTCGCCAACCTCGACGTCCTCCGCGACGACGGCCCCGACAGCCTCGACAGCCTCGTCGGCACACTCGACACCGATCGAGGCCTCGCGATCATCACCGAGGGCCTGCTCACCTACTTCAACGACGAAGACGTGATCTCGACCTGGTGTCGCATCGCAGCTGCGCTGAGGCGATTCCCGATCGGCCTGTACCTGGCGGACCTGCGTCTGGCGGGAAGAAGCCTGGATCCGGCCGAGCAGGTCTTCAATGCCGCGCTCTCGGGATTCGTACGCGGCAGGGTCTACCCGCACTTCGTCGACGAGGCCGACGCGGCGGCGGCCCTTGAGGCCGCCGGCTTCGATGAGGCCCGTCTGTACAGCGGAGGCCTCCACCCCGCTGCCGCGGACGTTCGCGGCGACCCGGGCGCGAGTCTGATCCGCGTCATCGAGGCCGCCGACGGTGCGCTACCGGATGACGCAATTGCGCGAACTCTTCGGTGACCGCCTGCAGGATCCCGAGGCGGTTCTCGAGATTGTGATCGCGCTTGGAGGTCAGCGCGCCACAGAATGACGCCAGCAAGGCGACCGCCTGGCCGCGCCGCGCCGGCAGCGCCAGGATCAATAGCAAGAAGCCCGCTCTGTGAGCGGGCTTCTTCATGTACCGGGGAGACGATTCGTTCCTCGCTACGACGCGCTGATCGTCGAGCGGTTGGAAATGGACACGGCCACGTGGCACGATTGCTTCCATGGCGGGCAATCAGCCGGACTACCGAACGATTTCGATATTCGAGGATGACTCAGTCCCCATCCAGGGAGGCGAGCTGCAATGGATTCCAGTGCGCCGCAGGCTGGATATCGGCGCCTTTGGGGTAAATGCGTTTCGGGCCGCCCGCAAAGGCGATGCACTTATCGAGGATCACGTCGAGTCACCCGGGCAGGAAGAGCTCTATGTGCTCCTCAAGGGTCGGGCGAAGATCACGGTGGGGGAAGAGACCGTCGAGATCTCAGCCGGCACCGGTGTCTTTGTGCCGCGGCCCGACGTGCGGCGTAGCGGCATCGCCCTCGAAGACGACACCGCAATCCTCGCAATCGGTGGCTGGCGTGACCGCCCCTACCACCCTCTGCCGTGGGAACCGATCTACCTCGCTCAGGAGGCGATTCGCCGGAACGACTGGGCGACCGCGGCGGCGACCCTGGAGCGCGAAGCGGGCGAGCACCGCGATACGGCGATCGTGCAGTTTCGGCTGGCGTGTTGCCACGCGCGACTTGAGGAGCACGAGCTCGCGCTCACGGAGTTACGTCGGGCGATCGAGCTCAACCCGGCGATGCGAGAGCGGGCGGCAACCGCGGACGACCTCGCGTCTTTGCGCGGGCTCGAAGGTTGGCCCGCCGCGAGTCCATCCAACGACTAGGCCTGATCCGCGCTCAAGTGACCGGGCTCGGCTCGGGGCCGGATCAGCAGGTAGCAGTCCATCTCCCCCTTTCCCTTCACTTCGACGGCGCCACGCCGGCGCAGCTCGAAGCTGCCTCTGAGACGTTCGTACGCCCGCTCGGTGACCTGGATCGTTCCCGGCGGGGCATGGGATTCCATGCGGCTCGCGGTGTTGACCGTGTCTCCCCAAAGGTCGTAGATGAACTTCGCCTGCCCGATCACGCCGGCGACCACCGGGCCCGTGTCGATGCCGATCCGTACCTCGAGCGGCTCGCCGATCTCGGTCGAGCAGCGGGCCACCTCCGGGCCCATCGAGAGGGCCATGCGGGCGATCGCTTCAGCGTGATCGTCGCGCGGAAGCGGAATCCCGGCGGCAGCCATGTACGCGTCTCCGATCGTCTTGATCTTCTCCACGCCGTATTCGGCCGCGAGCGCATCCCAGCGCGCGAACACCCGGTCCAGCAAGGAGACGAGCTCCGAGGCAGAAAGGCGCTCCGACAGCGGTGTGAATCCGACCAGGTCGGCGAACAGAACGGTCACTGCCGGGAAGTCGTCGGCGATGATGCCCTCCCGCTCCTTCAGGCGCGCAGCCACCGACTCGGGGAGGACGTTGAGCAGCAGGCGCTCGGACTTGGCCTGCTCACGCTCGAGCGCCGAGTGCTCACGCGCCAGGTCCGACAGCGCCTGCTCCCGCGCGCGGACGAAGTACTGCAGCAAGGCGTAGGCGGTCGATCGCCACGCCCAAGATGTTGAGCGCGAAGAAGGTGACGACGACGCCGTTCGGAATCGTCGGGCGCGCCGTCGGCCAGCAGTCGGGTCGATGGCGGCGGAGAGACCGACGAGGCCGGCAAAGGCCACGAACCATGGGATGGACTGGCGGGCACCGACGAAGAGGAGCGCCCCCAGCGGTGACGTGATTCCCCACAGACACACGGCAGAGGAGGTCTCGAAGCCGCCCAGGCTCCATTGGAGGAGAAACGGAAACACCAGGCTCATCAGCAGCTGGCTCTCGCGAAACAGGGTGTAGCGGCGCGTGCGGGCGAAGGTGTAGATGCTCGTCGCCGACGCGAGCTGGTAGACGAAGGGAATCGCTGCCGAGACCCAGAGCCCGAGCGAGGCGTAGGTGACGACCCAGACGAACGAGAGGCTCGCCATCAGCGACGCGGATAGGACCAACACCGCTTTTCGAACCCGAAGGTCGTCCGTGTCCGAGGGCTCCGCGCCGATCTCCACCAGCCGCTGCAGCCAGCCGGGAAATCTGGGTTTGCGGTGAGAGGGGCGGGTGATTGCCTTCAGCTGGGATTGCTTGCGGTGACGTTCCAGACGGACCCGCGACCGACAATGGAGCCGTCGGGCTGCTGCCAGGCGGCGTAGTGGTCGGCGAGTGCCTCGGCTATCTCGGGTCGACGGCTCTCGCCGTACTCCCCGTTGAGGCGGATCAGTTCGGCTCCAGGTCCGATCGCGAGCAGGGCGTCGATCGCCTCATCCATGTCCTCGCCCATGTAGTAGTCGAAATCGCGGCAGTGCAACTCGATCTCCTCGAACCCCGCGGCCGCGAGAATGCCACGGGTGGTCTCGGGATTTCCGAGGGAGAAGGGTCCGGGTCCGCAGGTGTCGGCGTCGTACTCGTCGGGGCGCGAGAGGAACCGCTGAACCACCTGCTCCGTCTCCGCCCAGATGGGGCTCTCGTCCTTGCGGCGCCAGCAGATCTTGTTGAGCCGGCCGCCGGGCTTGAGCGCCCCGCGGATCGCGCGCATGGCTGGAACCGGTGCGGCGAAGAACTGTGTCCCCATGCGCGAGAAGGCGTAGTCGTGGCTTGGTTCCCACTGCGCCGTCTGCGCATCGGCGACCTCGAAGTCGACGTTGTCGAGGCCCGCCTCCACCGCTTCGCGGCGGGCATCCTCGATGAATTCAGGGGAGGAGTCGATGCCGAGCGCCGATCCCTCGGGCCCGACGAGCTCAGCGAGTCGCTGAGTCGTATCGCCGAACCCGCAGCCGATGTCGATGCAGTGTCCGCCCTCGGGTGGAGGAAAGCGATCGAAGGCGTGCTCGGTTACCGCCTCCAGCGCGCCGACGAACACCTCGCGGTTCTTCTTCCACCGCTCGTACAGGACCGTGTCCCAGGCTCGCACCGCCTCCTCGTTGGCGGGTGCCGTCGCGCCGGCTGGCTGCGCTTGAGTCATCGGGCACGAGCCTATCCCAGCGTCGCCGGCCTCGCAAAGCAACTTTGAGTGATTCACGTTTCGGAGAACGGAAAATCCGAAGTTCCGCCGTTACTCCCGAATCCGCACCGGCGTGCCCAGTGGAACCGTGCCGAGAAGTGCGCTCACGTCCTCGTCGGTGCTGCGAAGACAGCCATTTGATGCAGCGACACCGAGCGGGCCGTCCGTGCCGTGGAAAGCAATCCGGTTGCCGCCGACCCAGCCGGGGGGAGGGTCCGGTTGGGTCGCACTGATCGCCACCGCGCAGCAGCCGTAGGCCGGATCGAGCCCCCCGCGTATCTCGTCGGTGACCGCAAACTCCCCCGTCGGCGTCTCGCTGTCCGCAGCCCCGACCGTGACCGTCCAGGAGCGCACCTGCGCCTCGCCGTGGTAGAGCTTGGCAGAGCGCTCGGAGAGATCGACGACGATCGAATCATCGACGTATCCCGCTCGCAGCTTTCCTGGGTCGGCGCGAATCCAGCCGAGCTCGCCATTCGGCAGCAGATGGGTCGACACCCCAACCCATCCCTCACTCACCCGAAGGACTGAGAAGACGCTCTTCGAACCGAACTCCGTCTCGTCGCCCTGCCTGGCGACCAGGTCCCCACCCGGCTCATCGAACACCTCAATTCGCTCGCCATTGCGAACCGCGACGATCGGGCCGCCCGCGGTCGACGGTGGGACCACCTTCGACTCGGTTGCCGGAGCCCCGGCAATCGATGCGACCCCTCCGCCGTTCGGCCCGGGTGACCCCGAGCCCGAACCGGGGGGCACGGTTCCCGGATTGCGACTTGCCGGCGCCGGAACTCCTCCACCCCCGCTTGCCGGAATCGAGTCGGCGCTTCCCGGTGGCATGGCGGAGGCCGCCACGACCGCAGGCTTCGACCCAACCGTGGCGGGGGCCACGACGTCGTCTGACCGACCCACATGGAGCACGAGAGCGACGACGGCAAGGATCGGCACCACAATCGCCGCCCCCTCCACGATCGCCGTCGAGAAGTCGCTGAACCTAACTCGGTCCTGATGCACAAGGACAGATTAGGGGTGTTGCAGAGTGGCCGTTCCGCGGTCCTTGCCTTCTGCGCTGAGACCGGCTTCGAGGTCTACCGTCGCAGCTGCAGGCCCGACCGGGGACCGCGATCGAGACGAGCAGGCGAGGTGGGGTGAACCCTCCACCTCAGCCCAGCGGTAGAGCATCAGCCCGGTCCTCCTCGAGAATGCGCCGGCTGCAGGTATCCGTCCTCTGCTCGCTCCACGCAAGAAGCCACAGCGCCGACTTTGACTCTTCGTTGACGTGCATCGCCTCGATCCGTTCTTCGATCTGTCCGAACGGCCTTCCGGCCCGCAGCATGGTCTCGACCTCAGCACGAACTTGCATAGGAGTCTTCCTGCTTGGACTTGCCTCTCACAGCGGAGCGTGGCAAACGGCGCGAATACTTCAAGCGAGCGGGAGGATTAAGGCCGCAGTTTGCGAGACATGAGGACCCCCCTGGCCCAATGTCGTGCTCGCCCTCTCAGCTGCGTTCCCACAAACAACCTGTCCAACGAACACGCCGCACCCACTCGGCCCGTGCGCGTAAGGTCATCCCATGGAACTTGGCTTCGCGCTCGCGATTCTGCTTGCGCTCGCGTTCGCGGTCACGAACGGGCTCCACGACGCATCCAACGCGATCGCGACGCTTGTCGCCACCCGCGCGGCATCGCCGCTGCAGGCGATCGTCCTCGCGGCGGCCTTCAATCTGCTCGGTCCGCTGCTTGTCGGTGCTGCGGTCGCCGAAACGATCGGCGGCATCGTCACCGTCGACCCTTCGGTGGCCGCCGCGGTGATCGGGTCCGGGCTCGCGGCTGCAGTGACCTGGAACCTGCTCACCTGGCGGTTGGGGATTCCCTCCAGTTCCGGGCACGCCCTGGTCGGCGGTCTCGTCGGCGCCGCGATGGTCGAGGGAGGGATCACCGCGGTTCAGTGGGGCGGCCTCGATGGCTGGCACCCGGTGGGTGTATTCGGTGCGCTGATCGCGCTCGCGATCTCGCCGCCGCTTGGTGCCATCGGCGGCCTGATCGTGATCCGCGCCCTCCGCCGGTTGATGCGGCGAGCCACGCGGCGCTGGCGGGGTCCGGTCCGCGGCGGGGAGTGGGGTATGTCCGCGGCCCTCGCCTTCAGCCACGGCGCAAACGACGCACAGAAGTCCGTCGGGATCGTCGCGGCGCTGCTGCTGGCCGACGGACGGATCGACACGCTCGCGGCGCCCACGTGGGCGACCGTGGCCTGCGCTCTGGCACTGACGGCAGGTACCACCTTCGGGGGATGGCCCATCATTCGCACCGTGGGTCGCCGCATCTATCGCCTCCAGCCGGTCGAGGGACTGGCCAGCCAGACCGCTTCGTCGGCTGTGATCCTCGGTGCCTCGTTCGCCGGAGGGCCGACGGCGACGACTCAGGTGGTCGCTTCCTCGATCGTCGGAATCGGCGCCGGGCGCCGGCGACTGCATCACGTGCGCTGGCTGGTCGTCCGCCAGATGGGCCTCGCATGGCTGGTCACGATTCCGGCCTCCGGCCTGCTCGCCATGGGCATCTACGGTATCTGGCAGTGGGTGGCATGAGGTTCACGCGGTGGTTCTTGCCCGACGAGCCCGACGTGGTCGGGCTCCTTCGCGTCCAAGCGAGGATCACCCTCGAGGGGTTGGACGCTTATGCCGCCTGGGCCACCGGTGACGCCGATGCGGCACGCCTCGTGCGGGAGGCCGAGGCTCGAGGCGACGAGGCGAAGCGCGACCTGCGGAACGAGCTCCGTGCCGCGTTCGTGGTCCCGCTGGAGCCGGAGGACGTGTTCGCACTTTCGCGCGGCATCGATTGGATCCTCGACTACACCTGCGATCTCGTCGCCGAAGCCGAGGTTATGGAGTGCCCCCCGGACGCGGGGCTCGCCGAGATGGCGAGGCTGCTCGGCGAGGCCGTTCGGGAGCTGGACGAGGCGATCGCCCGCCTCGGTGGCGACGGCGACTCCGCAACCGAGGCGGCCGAGGCTGCGATCGCGGTCCAGCATCGGCTCGAGGCGTCCTATTACCGAGGTATGGCAAATCTGCTCACCGTCGACGACAGGGGCCAGCGCATCTCTCTCCGAGAGCTCTATCGCCGTTCCTCGCAGATCGGCAACGTGGTCGTCGATGTCGCCGAACGTGTCATGTACGCGGTCGTCAAACAGAGCTGAGTCAGCGGCTCCGCGGGTACTTGACCCCGAGTCGGGCGGGAACGAGAGGCCGTCGCCCTGCGGCGGCGGCCCCGGATCGTTCTACTCCTTCTCGTACTTGAACGAGACCCCAAGGCGAATGCGGAATCCCGAGATCTTGCCGTCTTCGATCGTTACGTCCTGGCGGACGACTTCGGCGACCCGGAGATCGCGCACCGATTGACCGACCATCTCGACAGCGTTCTTCGCTGCCTGCTCCCATGAATCCGAGCTGACGCCGACAACCTCGGTGACCCGATAGACGCTCTCTGCCATTTCTCCTCCTCCGTCGGAACTTGCTCCTCTACCTTCGCACGGCACGAGCGGCAGAGCATTCCGAACCCGATTCGCTCGTACTGCGACGCACGAGTGGCCGAGCGAGCGCGGACTGTCCTTGCGGCAAGACTTCCTGGTCTTCATGCCGCGATCAGTTCCCACTCGGCGGGCGCGGGCGCTTTCGGCTTGACGGTTGCGACATGTTCAGGTTCGGGGGTCGCGACCGACTCCGAGCCAAGGACCGCGGCACGGAGGCGTGCTAACGGTGCGGTCGCCAGCTTCACCGCCCGCTGAGGCGCGTCGTTCGGCAGCGCGAGCCGGAACACCTTCTTCCAGGCCGAGGCAACCTGCTTCGGCAAGGGTCCGCTCGTGTAGGTCAGGCCATAACGGTCGAAGAGCTCTTCGACCTTCGGGGCGATCTCCTGGTAGCGGCTGCTGGGGAGATCGGGAAAGAGGTGATGCTCGATCTGGAACGAGAGGTTGCCGCTCATCAGGTGCATGAACGGGCTGCCGGTGATGTTTTGATTCTTTGGAGGGACGCGACGCGGTAGTCGGGCCTGCCCGCCCGTGGACGGAGGTCGCCATTTCCGTGCATCGGGCCCGCCGCGTCCGAGATCTGATCAACCCAGGCGGCCCTGGGGCACTGGACACCGAGGCCCATCTCGCGAGCCTGCTCATCCAGTCGGATTCCGAGGCGTTAGTCGACCTGCGTCAACGGGCTCTTGAGCCGCTATCGGAGCTCCGCCAGAACACGGCGGAACGCCTAGAGCAGACGCTCCGCTCATGGCTCCTACACCAAGGACGCCGAGACGAGGTAGCCGCCGAGCTGTTCGTCCATCCGCAGACGGTGCGCTACCGGATGACGCAATTGCGCGAACTCTTCGGTGACCGCCTGCAGGATCCCGAGGCGGTTCTCGAGATTGTGATCGCGCTTGGAGGTCGACGCGCCACAGGATGAGGTCGTCCGTCGACCGCGACGTCAGGGCAGAATCGGTGCCGAGTTCCGAGTTCCGTACCTTCAGCGGCTTGATCGGGGTCCCGTCGCTTCACTTGCCGTTCGATCGATTGCGATGTGTGTCACCGAGCGCGTTGCGGTGACGGGGGTTCGCTTGGGAGGGTGTCCGCTTGAACGCCTTGCTTTTCGATCTATTTCTGCTTTATTGCTTTTTGATAATCCCTGACCAAGACGATAAGCAACTTTGCCTCCCCCGCGAGTCTCGGCAGCTGGGGTATAGCGATAGCCGGTGCTTCGCCAGCCCACAATCTGGCCGTGAAATGATGCCGAATTGATCCCCGCTCTCCAATTGGCCCCGACCCCAGAAAGCATCCGACGCGATCGCGAATTGGAGTGGCGCCCAAGCCGGCGGGTCTAGCCTCGGTCGAGAGACCCTCGAACCCGGAACGAGCCCCGCATATAGGGATGCAGGCGACAGAAGTAGGTGTAGGTCGCCCCGCGCTTGGTGTCCCCGCCCTGTCGTCCTTGGGCCGGGACCCCCAAGGGCGGCGTCGTGTAGCTGTTGGAGTCGATCGTTACGTTGCCGTTGAGACCGGTGCCGAAGCCCAGTTGGCCGGAGTCGAATTCCACCGGGCCGTTCGCAAGCGGATAGCCGATCCCCGGTCCCTTGTTGCAGGGAGCGCGGCACGCGGTGATCGTGTGCCACGCCTGCTCGTCTTGCGGTTGACCGAAGAGCGCGTCCTGGTTGGTGAAGGTCAACGTCTCGTCCGGCCCGATGACCGGCGGGCGCATGAGCTCGGCGGGAAAGTCGCGCACCGCCGAGAAGCCGCCGGCCTCGTAGAGGAAGCTGTCGATGTCGACGCCTGATGGAGGCGGTGCGCCGCCGGAGCGCAGCTTGCGCGGGTCGGGGAGCTTCAGGTCTTGGCGAGCGTGGGTGTCGACGTTCTCCGGCAGTCGGCGGTGGGTGAGCGCGCCGCCCTGCTGGTACATCTCGCGCACGTCAGCCGGGTCCTCGAAAGGATCCCTGGCATTCGGGTCGGCATCCGGAGTCCAACCGAGCCCGAGGATCCCCATCGACTCGTACCAAGACGCCCTGTCGACGTCGTACGTGGCGTCGATCGAGACCGTGTCGCCGGGCTCGAGGTGGATCCTCCAGCCGCGTCGGGCGACCGTCATCGCGACGTCCCAGCTCACCGCCCCCGCGGGCTCGTAGTAACGCGCGTCGGAGCGGAAGATCTTCTTGACCTCGGCCGGGTCGTCGCCGTCGACGTCACCGGCGTCGGGTCCGTCGCGCGCTACCTTGAGGTCGACGTAGAGGCCGCCGGGGTGCAGGTGCCCTCCCGCCGAGAGCAGGGTTACCCCGTCGGTCAAGCTCGAGGGCACCGTCCAGTACTGATCCGGGCTGACCTTGCCGAGCTCCTCGTAGCTCGGGTCCGCCGGGTCGGTCGAGACGTCCTCGGGAAAGGTGAACTTGCCGTCGCCGTCCTCGTCGAAGGACCGCTCGGCGTCGAACACCGGGTAGGCGCCCCCGTTGGCGACGTCCATGAAGGTTCCTCGGATCCTCGAGATGTCGGTGCGCACCGGATCGGTTTGAGGAACCCAGTCGATTTGCCAGGTCAGACGGACCTCCCGATCCGGCTGGGCGGTCAGGTTGTGAAGCATGTGGAGCAGGCCCCAGTTGGCAGTCGCGTCCATCTCGCGGCCGTAGCCCTGCGGGAACATCGCGATCGTCTTCTCCTCCCCCGCCGCGAAGTTGCCTCCCCCGGGCGGAAGCCAGACGACGTGGTGCAGATGCAGGTCCCAGACCGCGGGCGTCACGACCTTGCCGCTCGGCTTTACCTCGACCATGCTCGGCTGGAAGCGGGTCATGAAGCCCTCGGCGCCGGACCCCGCCTCGAAAATGCTCTCGTCCAGCGGCCCACTCACCTTCTCCGCGTGGGGACAGGCCTTGGTCAGCATGTACTTGTTCAGGTTCTGCCCCGGCTGCAGCGTTATCGGATCCGTCTGGCAGTCGAACGTCGTCATGCCCGGGTAGCTCACCGGCTTCAGCACCGGAAGCTTTGCTGCCGCCGGAGCTGCAAGGACGAGTGCGGCAAGCACCGGCAAGAGCAGCGATGGCAGGAAGCGAAGCATCGAGCCATTGTGCATGAAAACGCCGGTCGGCTGTGGACCAATCGAACCCGCTCCGACTTAGACCATCGGCCCAGGTTTGCGGGGATGGCGTCCCCGGCCAGAGAAACACGCACTCGGTTGGGGACTCGCCCGACTGATGCCGAATCGCCGGTGTCCGAGCCCTCGAAACGCAAGAAGCCCGCTCAACAAGCGGGCTTCCTCCTATGGAGGGAACCCGATTCGTTTCTCGCTACGACGCACGGATCGTCGAGCGGATGCGTGTTGGGGGTCGCCCCGTAGGCACCCCCCGTAACATCTCCACAGCATGAGGCGGGTAATCGTGAAGAGCCTGCAAGCGGGGGACGAATCACCCGTCCTTCTTGACGAGAGCCGGAGGAGTCAGGTCAGCTTGGCGTCCATGTCGATCGGTCGTGGGGTGTACCAGCCAGGTTGGAGGTGGTCCTTACACGTGGGAGCCCTGACCGGGGAGGATTCAGCAGCCCACGTCGGCTACATCGTCTCCGGTCGCATGCTCGTTCGCGGGCCCGATGGCATGGAGGTCGAAGTCGGCCCTGGCGAGGCGTTCGAGGCCCCACCGGGCCATGACGCCTGGGTTGTGGGGGACAAGCCGTGCGTCGCACTTGATTTCCAGGCGGTATCTCACTGAGCTTGTTCGCGATAGCGGGGACCCGATTCGTCTCTCGCTGCGACGCACGGATAGTCAAACGGCTGGCTCCCCGACCAGCCGCGTGGCCGTGAGCTCGTCGAGCTGCGCTGCTGTCTTGCAGCGCTCCATGGCGGCCCCGACGGAGGCGATCGCGAATTCATCGCATGATCCATGCTCCGCTCCGCTGGCCACCGCGGCCTGGGGGGAGTAGGGTGGCGCGAAGGTCGAAGCTTGTGGAGGAGGCTGACAATGGACCTGCGTTCGAGATTGACCTACGCGAATGTCGTCGCAACGCTCGCGCTCGTTCTCGTGATCGGCGGCGGCACCGTCTACGCCGCCGTCCGCTTGGGCAAGAACGCGGTGGACAGCAGGAACATCGCGGCGGGTGCCGTGAAGAAGTCCGACCTGGGCAGGAACGCGGTGATCAGCCCCAAGGTGAAGGACGGCACGATCAAGGCCGACGACATCGCCGCCGGGGTCATCCCAGCGCTTGACGCCGATGTGACCGGCTCGGCCACGGCCGGTCCTCAGGGCGGCGTCAACGCGAACACCACCTCGCCGCTGCCGCTCAGCGGGGACACGACCTTCACGCCGGGCGAGGGCAACGTCTCCGCCCTTGCGGCAGAAGGACGGTTCACGATCGCGACCACGAACGCCGCCGAGTCCTGCCAGCCCGCGGTTCGCCTGCTCCTCGACGGCGAACCGACCCGAGTCTTCGTGAACCCGGAGAGCGGCGAGAACTCAACGACCCTGGTCCAGGCCCCCGGCCGGGATGCCGCCGGCCCCTTTGGGCTGATCGATCCGCTTACGCCGCTCACCATCACCGCGGAACTCCGGGGTGACGTCGACTGCACGGCGAACTCGCAGCTCGACCGCCTCGAGGTCAGCATCGTGCAGATCCGCTGACGCGGGCCGTCGGCCGGCCGGCCGGCGCCGCTAATCCGCCACGACGCGGTAACTGTGCCCAGCTTCGATGAGGCGATCGGCGAGCACGGAAGCCCATCGCCGTTGCCGGCGTGAGCACGCCCGCAGCGTCGGGTAGATCATCGAGTGCGAGGCAGAGGGCGCTCTCACCGAGCATCACCGCGGTCGCCTTGTAGCCGGGATCGCCCTGAACGCGGATCTCGCAACGCAATCGCTCGCCGGTGCTCGTCGTCGTGTGGATATCGATCTCGAAGAAGCCGCGCTCGCGAGCAGCCTCATCGGGTCCCTCACCGGGGTCCGGGAGAATGCGGTCGAGCAGCTGACGCGCACCGGGGGTCGCGAGGCCCGCCAAGGCACCCGCAATACCGCCTGCGACGCCCGCGGCCTTCGCCAGGCCGAGCGGCCCGCCGCCCGTGAGCATGAGCTCTCTGTAGCGGAGCCCACGGCCGTAGGCGTGATCTTGAAGTGCATTGCTGCGGCGCACGACCCGTGTGTTGACGCTCCCCATCACGAACGGCGCCAGCCAGCCCCCGAGCCGATCGTCGCGAAGTGGCTTCATCGAATCGCGCTCGGAGCCAGGTTCAGGATCGTCGGCGCGGTTTGGACTGAGGGCGTACGGATCGGCAAGTATGCGCCGGCTCGCCGGGTCCTTCTTCACCGCGTCCACCGTCGTTCGTGCTGAGTCGATGGTGCCGCCGCTCGCGCCGCCCCGCATGTCCTTGACCACGTACGACGTCTCACCCAGATCCCCATGGCCACCGGCCCGCGCCGCCTCGTGCAGGAGCAGCGTGCCGATATCGGATGGGATCGAATCGAAGCCACAGGTGTGGACGATGCGGGCGCCGCTTGCCTGCGCCGCAGCGTCGGCAGCGTCAATTGCCCAGCGCATGAACAGGACCTCGCCGGTGAGGTCGGCGTAGTGCGTCCCTGCGGCCGCGCACGCTTCAACGAGCGGCTTGCCGTACTTGAAGTAAGGGCCGACCGTGGTCGCGACGACGCGCGTGGACTCCGCCATCGCCAGGACCGCATCGCGATCCTGGCTATCGGCGATGAGCAGCGGCCAGTCGACGCCGAGCTCGGTGCGCGTCTGCTCGAGCTTCGCCCCCGAGCGCCCACCGAGCGCGATCCGAGTACCGGGAGGAGCATGCTCGGCGAGGTACCTGGCCGTCAGCACGCCGACGAAGCCGGTTGCCCCGTAGACAACGATGTCGTGGTCCCGAGTGGAGTCAGTCACAGTCTGCGTTCCAACCTAGTCTGGTTCTGGTGATTGGGACCCAGTTGGACCACGTCGCACCGAGTCGGGCCTTTCCCGGAAAGGGGAGGGCTGCCTGAGCGGGCTCGAGCTGTTCCGACGCCGCGAGAGCCCGCCTGGACCGGAATCGAGATGAGCGCGCGGTAGCACTGGACATTCCGCGAGGGCGGATGTAGCTTGAACCAGAGCGAAGAGGGGAGAATCAGATGTCCGACGATGCACTGTTCGTAGGTTGGGGCGAAGTCGTGCGAGGTCGCGAGCGGAAGGCCGTCGAGGTCTTCAACGAGGCGATCGCGTACTACTCCAAGCTCCAGCAGGAAGGCAAGATCGAAAGCGTCGAGCCTTGGTTCCTGGCAACCCACGGCGGCGACCTGGGCGGCTTCATGCTGCTCCGTGGTGAGCGCGAGAAGCTCGATGAGGTTGTTCGCAGTCCTGAATTCGAGATGCTCCAGACGCGAGTGGCGATGATCGTCGACGGTTCCGGCGTCATCCAGGCCGCCACGGGCGAGTCATTGGCTCGGGGAATGGCCCACTTCCAGGAGGCAACTGCCGACCTGGCCGATTGAGCTGACGAGGAAACTCAGGAGGCGGCCCCTGCCTGCGTTAACCGGCGATTCGAAGACAGTTCTGCAGGCAGATACCGCTGATCTCGTGCGCGCGTTCGCTCGACGATCCGTGCGCGCTTCCGGTCGGAAACGAGACAGGGCTGAGGATCATTGAACAGATCGGCCTGCTCTCCCCGCTGCCGACTATGGCGTGAAGGTGTGGACGAAGACGTCGGTCCTCTTGCCGTCGTCGGCGCTGAGGTCGTCGGCGTCGGAGGCGAAGGCGACCACGCGGCCGTCGTCGGAGATCGCCGGGTCGAGCGAGTCGTCGTTGCCGGGCCCGCCGCCGATGGCGGTGCTGACGAGGTCGGTGGTCGCAGCCGGGACGGTGCTGCGGAAGACGTCCGAAGCGCCGTTGCCGTCGCCGGCGACTAGGTTGGTGGCCTCGGAGGGGAAGGCGACGAAGCGGCCGTTGCCGGAGATCGAAGGCGCGCCCGAATCTCCGTCGGCAATGCCGAGCGGTGCCGAAGTCGGGCGGCTGACGAGCGCAATCCACGCTGCATTGATGTCGCGGACGAAGACGTCGGCGATATGGCCGTTGCCGTCGGAGCCGACGAAATCGTCGGCGCGCGAGACGAAGGCGATGCGGTTGCCGTCGGCCGAGATCGAAGGCGACTTGGAATCCGCGTTGCCGCCGATGGTCCCGTCCCCGTCGACGCCGATCAGGTACGTGTCCTTGGTCTTCGTGTCGTAGCGGAAGACGTCGTAGTTGTGGTCGGCCTGGCCGCCGGCGAGGTTGTGGGCCAGCGAGTAGTAGGCGATGTAGCGGCCGTCGGCGGAGACCGACGGCTCCCAGGCGCTCCTGTCCGGCACCTGATCGTCGTCGGAACGGCTGACCAGCTTCGTCTTGGCGGTCTTGCGGTCGTAGACGAAGACGCGGTAGTCCTTGCCGTCCCCGAGGTCCTCGCGGACCGGCAGGTTGGTCGAGTTGGAGACGAAGGCGACGTAGCGACCGTCGGCCGAGATCTCCGGACTTAGGTCCTGGCGCCCACCCTTGCCGGCGTCGCGACTGACCCATTCGGTCCGATCCTTCTTGCGGTCGTAGACGAAAATGTCGTTGTTGACCTGGACGTGGCCATTGTCCGTCTTCTCATCGACGAGAGAGTCGGAGTCGGAGTTGAAGGCCGTGTAGCGACCGTTGCGGGAGACCGAGGCATCGAAGTTGTCGTCGCGGTTGCGGATGTCGCCGCTGATCCGCTCGCCCTTGCCGCGCTTGGCGTCGTACATCCAGATGTCGGACTCGGGCAACGTGTCGTGCGGCTGAAGTCCGAGATCGATCGTGAAGGCGGTGTAGCGGCCATTGCCGGAGATCGTCGTCAACCCGGCGCGGCGGTCGAGCGGCTTGCCCTTGCCGTTGACGGAGGCCAGCTCGGTCCCGCTGCCTGCGGCATGCGCGAGAACCGGCACCGCGACCAGGGCCGCGAGCACGACGACGCCGGAAGCGACCCTCCAACCCCTGTGGCGACGAATCCGGGCCGGGCCGGAGCGGCGATGGCGTGCTGTGTGTTTGGACATGTGAGTCCCGGTTGAGGTTGGTCCCAACTATTCAAGCGGGATGGAATGGTCCTGCCACCGAACTCTCCGCGGGGCTGGTGCGAGTGTTAGCACGGAGGATTGTTCAGTACCCGACGCGGATCCATGCCACCTGGCTTCCAGAGCCGGCGAAAACGCCTGCACGGGCGGTGCTACGCGCCCTCGTGGGCCCCGGCGTGGTGGCGAGAGAGCGTGAAGACGTGAAATCGGAGCTGCTCCTGTTTCACGGGACCCACGAGGTTGCAGACCTCGAGTCCGAACTTGCCGTCCTCGCGGATGCTTCGATTGCCCACGATGACTCCCCTCGGGGAGTTCAACGGGATGAGGATCAGGGAGTCGCTGCGCTTGAGCCCCTTGAGCGTCAACGTGTCGGACGAGCATCCTTTGCCGATCTCGCCGCCGGGGACCCTGTACTCCATGATCTCGTCGACTCCCGCCAGGTCGGCCGTCGTCAATGAGTCCGGGGCTACCTTGGAGGCATCGATGGAGTTGTTCTCGAGCTTCGCATTGCTCACGGCCTCGTTGCCCAGGTCCTGAGTCTTGACCTCCCCGTCGACGATGTCGGAGGACAGGATGGTGTTGGCCGCGTACGCCCCGCCGGTCGTGAGCGCGACCGTCAGCGCGATGAATGAGCAGACGTTGGCGAACGTGAGGTGGCGGCGGATACGACTCATGTGGACCTCTCCCCGATTGGTGGCAGCTAAACGACGCGCAACCATCCTGACGGAATCCCGGGCGCGTGTCGCCGCTCGCCATCGTCCGCGCACCGCAAGACCTGCACCAAGGCGGAGTACTAGCCGTTTCGGAGCCGGTGCGGAAAGGACTCCGCCCGGTTCTGGAACGAGAGGATCTTCGGGTTCTCGACGACGCCGTCGCGAATCTCGATCGCGCGGCGGAGCGTCTCGTCCGCCTCCCGGGTCTCCCCACCGGCTAGAAGTGCGGGCAGATAGGGCGACAGGGCTCTGCTGATCTCCCAAGTCGCCGAGTTCCAAAGCAGTGATGGGCTGTGATCGACGGCGTAGCAGCTGCGGCCATCGCTGAGTCCGAAGATCGGATCGTCGAAGGTCGTCGGGCGCGACCACTCGAATCCCATCCCGGCGTCTACGGAGACGTCGACAAAGAGCGCTCCGGGACGAAAGTGGGAGAGCTCGTCGCGGGTGACATAGGTGACCGGTGCGTCCGGGTCCTGGTAGACGCAGTTGACGATGATGTCGTGCCCGGCGAGGAACAGCGCCACCGTCTCGTCATCGGAATCGAGGTCCGGGACACGGCCATCCCCTGTTCCGTAGGTGAAGAACCGGACCGAGTGGATCGGATCGGCCACCGAGGTGGCGTCGCGGTGGGTTAGGACCGAGACGTCGTTTACGCCCATCGCGCGAAGAGCCAGAACGGCCCCCCGTCCGGTGGCGCCGAACCCGATGACCGCGGCTCGGAGCGGGCGCCCGTAGGCCCCCGTCGCTCCGACGAGCTGCATCGCGTGCATGACCGAGGCGTAGCCGGCCAGCTCGTTGTTCTGATGAAAGACATGGAGACGGTACGCGCCGTCGGAGGACCAGTGATTCATGCTCTCCCAGGCGAGGAGCGTGAGCTGGCGGTCGATCGCGGCCTGCGTCAGCTTCGGATCCTGGACGCAATGCATCCACCCACAGAGCACCTGCCCAGGGGCCATGAGTTCGAGGTCGGAGACCACCGGCTTCGGAAGCAGCACGACATCGCATTCGGCGATCAGCTCCTCGCGCGAGCGGATGCCGGCGGCGCGACGGGCGATCTCGGCATCGGGGACCGCGAAGCGCTCGCCGTAACCTGTCTCGTAATAAGTCCGCTCCCGCACGCCCTCGACGAGATCGCCGACATGGGCCGGATGGAGTGGGAGCCGGCGCTCGTTCTCTTTCAGTGAGGTGCCGACGATGCCGAGGGTGAGGTTGTCCAAGATCGCCTCATCCTACGTCCGGCGCCGCCGGTGCCGCGCCCAGCGTGACGGTCATCGACGATCGACTGAACCGCGCCCTCTCTCTTGCGCGAAGGCAAGAAGCCCGCTTCAAAAGCGGGCTTCTTCCTATAGCGGGGATCCGATTCGTCTCTCGCTGCGACGCACGAATAGTCGAGCGAGTATGCCTGAGTCGCTGAGTACGGGCTTTGCCTCAGATCCCAGCAGACCTGACAGAGCTTGGCTGACCAGACTCCCTCAGACCTGGGCGATAATCGAGCCGGCGGCCTTCTCTCCAGATCGGACGGCGCCCTCGAGGTAGCCCTGGAAGGTCGTCTGCGTCTGTTCGCCGGCGAAGCGGACGCGGCCTTCCGACCTACCGGCATAGCCGTAGTAGCGGGTGTATTGCCCGGGCAGGAAGGCGGCGTAGGAACCTCTCGTCCATGGGTCGAGCGCCCACTTGTCGGTCCAGGCGCTGCCGTTGAAGCCGTCCCGGAGCCCGCTGATCCCGGTCGCGCCGCCACGGGTAACGTCCCGCAGGTTCTGCTCGATCACGGTCCGAGGGCTCGGCCCGTGCGCTTGCGTGGCCGGCAGACCCGCGGCGCCCGAGCGGCCGCCCAGGTAGGTGGTGATGATGCTGCCCCGCCCCGGCTGGCGGAGAGTGCTTTCCCAGGTGAACAGATACGGGTCATCGCTGATCATGGAGCCATTCCAGTCGCCGTAGCGCTGCGGCGGACGCTCGAACTGCATCAGCGAGCTTCGCGTTGGTTCCCATGCCGAGCTGCTCGATGCACTCGAGCCGCTTGCGCGAGAAGCCGGCGCTGCTCAGGTCGACCTCACGCAGCGTCGTGAACGGCAGTGCCAGCACGACGTGGTCGGCGCGGCACCGGGTCGGAAATTCCACCGAAGCGCATCTCGTAGGTTCCGTCGGACCGCTTGCTGAGACGCTCCAGAGGAGCGTCCATGCGGACCGTTCCGTCCGTGAGCGAGCCGGCGAGCTCGTCACGATCTGATCGTTGCCACCCTGACCGAGTACCGGGAGTCCGCCCCCGGAGCGGGGATGACCCACTCGACGATCAGGCTGATCGCGCTGAGCCTGTCGGGGTCGAGCCCGAGGTCGCCCGCGAGCCAGAGACCGATCAGGCCCCCAGCGACACCGCCGAGGCCACCCGGGACGTGCTCCTCCACCCACTCTGCCGCGGTCATCTCATCGAGGGCTCGCGCCGCCGGCGTCGGGTTCCGGTAGTCGAAGCTGCCGATCCGTCGCGCCGTTCGGCGGATCTCACGCTCAAAGGTCTTCCAGCCGGGACGGCTGCGGGGGGCCGGGCGCAGCGCGCCGTCCAGCCAGCGGCGGGTACCACCCTTGAGGGGCTCTCCGTAAAGGTCGTTCAGCTCAAGGCCGAAGCCCTTGGCGAGGGCTCGGATCCGCCGGTGGCGGGTGTCGATGAACTCGCCTCCGTGCTCGCCGGTCTGACCGTACTCGAACTCGCGCGCCGTCCAGCAGCGACCTCCCAGTCGTTCGGGGTTGGCTTCGTAGACGGAGCAACCGATGCCGTTCTCGTGGAGCCGATAGGCGCAGGCCAGACCCGCCAAGCCGGCGCCGACGATCACGATGCTCGGCCCCGCGGCCGAGTCGGATTCGCGAGAGCAGGCAAGCGAACTCGGTGCGATGGCGGCAACCGCGCCGACTGCGGCGCCCCGACGCAGTAGCTCTCTGCGGGAGATTCCTCTATCCAATCCGCTCTGCCTGCCTGATGTCGAGCGGCCCGGCCGCCGGGCTCTCCCCGGCTCCCTCGAAGCCCGGTGCTCTCACATCTTCCTCGACGACTTCCCATTCGGCTCCGAGATCGACCCGGGTCGCGGTCCCGGAAAAGGTGTCGGTGTGGATCCGTCCCCGACCCGTTCCCGGGCTTCGAGCACAGTAACCCGGTGACCAGAAGCAGCAAGGTCTCCGGCCGAGGTCAGGCCACCGAGTCCGGCCCCGATTCCGAGGACGTCCGCCATGCCGATCCCTACCGGCCTTCAATGCGTCGATGCCGTGACCCAGCTCCGGCCATGCGCTTGCCGATCCCGCGCCGACGGCCGGCTCGAGCCACCACCCGCGAACAGTTCCATCCGGGAACCCCCATCACCCCGCCGCCGGGGTGGGTTCCCGATCCGCAGATGAAGAGGTCATCCACCGGTGTCCTGTAGTCGGCGTAGCCGAAGATCGGTCGCATCATGAAGCTCTGATCCGGCGTCATCTCGCCCTGCATGATGTTCCCGCCGAGCAGTCCGAATCGCTCCTCGATGTCGACCGGCGTGAGCACCTCCATGTGCTCCACGAGGCCGCCGAGGCCGGGCATCACGCCCTCGAGCGTCTCCACGACCCGCCGCCCGAAGGCCTCGCGCTGATCCGCCCACGAGCCTTCCCGTAGCTCGTAGGGCGCGTACTGGACGAACGCGAGGAGCAGGTGCTTGCCGTCGGGTGCGAGCTCGGGCTCATGGACCGTCGGGAAGACCGCCTCGACGTACGGGTGCTCGGACGGGCGGCCGTACTTGGCGTCGTCCCAGGCCCGCTCCAGATACTCGATCGAGGGAGAGACCGCCACCAAACCGCGATGGGGCTCCCCGGGGATCGGACCGTCCCAGCCGGCGATCTGCGGCAGGCCGGAGAGGGCGAGGTTGACCTTCACCGACCCCGAACGCGTGCGATACCGGCCGATGTCTGTCCGGACCTCCTCGCTCAACCGGTCCTCCCCGATCAGATCTCGATAGGTGGTGACCGGGTGAAGGTTCGAGACGACGCGTCGGGCGCGAATCGTGCTCGCCGCCCTCGAGCTCGACGCCCGTTGCTTTCCCATTCGCGGTCAAGAGCCTCTTGACGGACGCTCCGGTGCGGATCTCAGCGCCGGCCGCGCGGGCCGAGCGAGCGAGTGCGGAGCTCACTCCCCCCATCCCTCCGTGCACCCAGGCCCAAGCACCGGGGTGGCCATCAACCTCACCGACCCAATGGTGCATCAGCACGTAGGCGGAACCGGGGCTCATCGGACCGCCCCAGGCACCGACCATCGCCTGGGTCGCGAGCGCCGCCTTCACGCGGTCGTCCTCGAACCACTCGTCGAGGAAATCGGAGGCCGAGAGCGTGAACAGGCGAACGGTATCGGCGATATCGCGCCCTCGCCACCGCCGCAGGCGTGCTCCCACCGCGAGCCAGCGCGGAAGATCGCTGATCACGAGGTTCGGCGGCGCGACGAACATGAGGTCGCGGAGCAGCCCCGCGATCCGGTCGAAGTAGCGGTCGAATTCGACGTAGGCGTCGGCATCGCGCTTCGAGAAACGGCGGATGGCGGCGACGTCACGCTCGAGATCGCCCCAGAGGGTCAGAACGCTCCCGTCGGGGAACGGCACGTAGTAGTCGGGGGCGATGATCGACGTGCGATAGCCGTGCGCCCGCAGATCGAGCGCGCGCTCGATCTGCGGCGGAATGAGGCTGACCACATATGAGGCGCTCGAGACCCGGTACCCAGGCCACGGCTCCTCGGTGACAGCCGCCCCGCCGATTACGTCACGCCGCTCGAGGACCAGGACGTCGTGCCCGTCGCGCGCGAGCGCCGCGGCGCACACCAATCCGTTGTGGCCGGCTCCGACGATCACGACGTCGCGCTCGTTCATCCAGGCCGGCCCTCCTTGCGAACGCCCAGCACGAGCTCGAGGACCGCGTCGACTCCGGGCAGCAGCCGCTCGGAGGACTCTCCCAGTGCCGAGGCGACCTCGGCGCCGTCGACCAGCGCGAGCAGCAGGTCGGCGGCTCGCTCCGGATCGAGGTCGGCGGAGAGTTCACCGTCCCGCTGGCCGGCGCGGATCGCCTCGAGGATCGGCTCGCGCCATGCCGTCTGAACAGCGATGGCCTCGGCGCGCAACCCAGGGTCGCGACTGGCGGCGGCGCAGAGTTCGAGCCAGCTGCCCGACCGGTCGTTGACCAGGGCCGGCTCGAACGCGTGCTGGAGCATCGTCTCGATCCGCTCCCTCGAATCCTCGATGCCCACGGCACTCTCTGCGAAGTTCGCGGCGCGCTGACCGCATGCTGCCGCGAACGCTTCTCGCCCGAGTTGCTCTCGAGTCTCGAAGTAGTGCTGAAGCAGTCCGATGGAGACCCCGGCCTCCGCCGCCACGTCCCGCAGCCGCATCCTTTCGAAGCCAACGCGACGAAGCACGCGCGCAGCAACCTCCACCAACTCCGCGTGCTTGTCGTCAACGCGCGCTTCAGCGACTTCCACCTCAACAATAATAGCTTATTGTTGTACGCATGTGAAGCCCGGCTCTATGGGAGCCGATCGCAACCTGCACCAAGGGGACCGCCTCCGCGCAAGGCCATCGGAGTAGTCCACCGATACCACAGGAACAAACCTGAGGCCCATGAAACGCAAGAAGCCCCGCTTCAGCGAGGCTTCTTCCTATAGCGGGGATCCGTTTCGTTTCTCGCTGCGACGCACGGATCATCGAGCGCCGGCGCCTGCCGGCCTGATCCCGAACTATCGCCGTTCGCCCGGAGCGGTCGGCGTCTGGCCGAGCCAGGTCAGTCGCAGCTCGCGGGATAGGATCGGACGATGGGCGATCAGGAGCCATACCCGTTGCCCGAAGACCCAGACCTCGCCGACGCGGCGCGGGCGATCCGCGACACGGGGCACTGGGGATGGGTCGTCGACGACCGCTGGCGGTCGGTCTGGGCCAGTGACGGCCTGCGCCTGTCCTTCGGAGCTCTCGTCGAGCTCGCATTGTTCCCGATGGGCGCCTACGTCTTTGGACCCGAATGGCTCCAGGCGAGCAAGGGATGGCGGATGGGGGCGAACAGCATCGAGATCAATCGCTTCTTCTTCCGCGCCGCCGGCGGGCTGATGCTCGCCGATACCCCCGGCGGGCGGGACGAGCTGCGGGAGCTCGTCGACCCTACGATGCGCGACATCGTCGACGAACTGACCCCGGCCGCGGGCACAATGCTGTCCTTCACCACCAAGGGCTTCGGGATCGCCGCCACGGGGGACATTCCGGCCATCGCCTTCCGTATCCGCGACGCCGACGGCCGGCTCGCCGGCACGGCGCTGATCACAAAGCCCGCCGCTGACATGGCGATGCTCGCCGCTATGACATTCACCGCCGACCTCAGGCACGTCGAGCGGATGGGGCTGGTCGCGAAGGCAGGCCGGCGGCCGGCGGCCATCCTCTTCGCCGACCTGGAAGCGTCCTCGCCGCTCTCCCGGCGACTATCGACCGCCAGCTACTTCGCGCTCGGGCGCCGCCTCGTCCGTGCCGCCGACCAGTGCGTCGTCGACGCCGGTGGCCTGGTTGGGCGCCACGTCGGCGACGGCGTTGGCGCGTTCTTTCTCGCGGAGACATCCGGATCCGAGTCCGCTGCCGCAGCCAGTTGCATCGCTGCCGCCCGCGCGCTGCGCGAAGCGGTCGCTGAGGTCGCCGCGCGCAGCGATCTGCAGCCGGAGGACGTCGTCCTGCGCTTCGGCCTGCACTGGGGAGCGAACCTCTACGTCGGCAACATCAGCACCGCCGGGCGCTCCGAGGTCAACGCGCTCGGCGACCAGGTGAACGAAGCCGCGCGCGTCGAGGCCTGCGCAAGCGGCGGCCTTGCGCTCGCTTCCAAGGACCTCGTCGAGCGCTTGGAACCCGAAGCCGCGGCCGCTCTCGGTCTGGAGCCGGATCGCATCACCTACACGGCCCTCGGCGACCTGGCGACCGCGACCGAGAAGGCCCGCCGGGATGCCCCGGCAATCGCGGTGTGCGAGATCTGAGAAGGAGCGTCCGGGCTCTCACGCCCGAAGCCCAGCGGTCTTTGCTTTTCGCTACCCGTGCGATCGGTCTCCTCAGTCCTCAGATGTTTCTCGGCTTCCAACCGGTAAGTGCCACCAGCTTCCGCATCAAGGGCGGCGGCGTCACCCTGTAGAGCCAGCGACCTCGCCACGGAATGATTCGCTCGCGGCGCTCTCGCTCGATCGAGTCCGCAGCCTCGCGAGCCACGTCGTCCGGCGTCATGTCGCCCACAAGAGTGGCAATCTTCGGGATCCGCTCCCGCGAGCCAGGGTTGTTGTCGAAGTAGGGGGAGTCAACCTCGAAAGGGGCAAGCAAGGTCACGCCGACCCCGCTCCCGCGCAGTTCGGCCTCGAGCTGATAACTGAACGCACGCATCGCCCAGCGTGCGACCCCGTATGCCGTGGCCCCGGGGATCGTCAGGTAGCCGGCCGCCGAGGTCATGTTCAGGACCCAGCCCGAACCGCGTTCCATCATCGCCGGCAATAGCAGGCGGGTCAGCTCGTAGGCGGCGAGATACGGCAGCCTGGCCGCCATCTCGCCGTAGCCGGTATCGGTTTCCCAGGTGGCCCGCCAGATCCCCGCGCCGGCATTGTTGACCAACACGTCAGGAACCCCATCGCCCGCCAGCAGCCGTTCGGCGAGCCGCCCGATCTCAACATCGTTGCTCAGATCGCACGGCTCGACCTCGACCGTTCCGCCGGCATCGCGTAGCTCGGTGGCCAACTCTTCGAGCTTGTCGGCCCCGCGAGCAACGAGAATCGGCTGTGCGCCGCGTCGGACGAATTCACGAGCGACTGCGGCCCCGATCCCCGAAGAGGCGCCTGTTACGACCGCGCTGCGACCGGCGAGCTTCATGCGCCGACCGTACACCCAAAAGAGGGACACGATCTCTCGCCCCGCGCATATCGGGCCGCCGAGGCCGCGGGGTCTGATCTCGCCCGGCGCGTCGAATGGGTCAAGGCCGACCTCAGAATCTGGATCCTGCTGTTTCCTGCTGTTAGACGGCTCAACAAGCGGGCTTCATCCTATAGCGGGGACCCGATTCGTTTCTCGCTACGACGCTCGGATCGTGGGGCGGTTGCCTCTAGGCAGATGACTCGAGGTACCGCTTCTCGTCAAAGCGATAGTTGGACGCGTTCACCGCCTGATTTCCGCATACGGACGCCGCGAAGACGGTCGAGCGAGTTCCCAGCAGACGCCCTGCATTCGGGGCAGCAGTAAACCCCGGGCAGTTGCGACTACCTGGAGGTCCCAGCGGGCGGGATCGGGTGGTTGGCGCGAAAGAGATCGTCCGGGTCGTAACGCGCCTTCACCTGCTGCAGCCGTTCGTAGGTATCCGGTGCATGGCAGGTGCGTATGTCCAGGGGGACGTCGGCGAGGTTCCCATACTTGACGCCGGAATCCCACGGCTCGAGCGCCTTGTGAACGACGTCGATCTGTCGGTTGACGGCGACCTCCGCTTCGGCGTCCATGAGCATGCCCACTTCGAACGTCAGGAAGCTGTGGTCCAGATTCGCAAGCGCTCCGGCATCGGGTGCGGCCTGACTCAGGGCGCCGCCGAGCAGGCGCAGCTCAAACGACAGGAGCGGCGAGCCCGAGCCAGGCCCGGCCCCCGCGACGAGCGCGTCGACGGCCGCCGCCGGGAGCTCGTCGAGCACCTGACCGTTCCCGGCGAAGGGGACGGGGTCCTCGGGATCCATGTGGAGGTAGCCGAGCGACGCCGGCGGGACCGCCGCGAAGGTGTCGATTTCCGGCCCGAGCTCTCGCAGCGGCCGGAGCAGTTCGCTGCCGGCAACCTCGTCACCCAGGTAGGCGGCCTCCACGACCACCAGCTGGCGACCTCGGACCGGCTCGGGGATGTCGGGCATCGGCGGAACCTGCAAGATCCGTGCCCAAGTTCCCATCTCGTCCGGTAGTCCGGGAACCCACTCGCGCCACGCGTGGAGGACGTCCGAGGTCCGCTCCCACGGCCAGGCAAGCATGCCGGCGTAAAGCTCCGGCACTGGGTATAGCTCCAGCTCAAGCGCCGTTACCGCACCAAAGTTCCCGCCGCCACCGCGCAACGCCCAGAAAAGGTCGGGCTCGTTCTGATCGTCAGCGTGCACGAGCCTTCCGTCCGCGGTGACGAGCTCAACCGCGACCACGCTGTTGCACGCCAAGCCGTGCTTGCGGGCAAGCCAGCCGTGGCCTCCCCCGAGCGTGTAGCCAACGACGCCGACCTCCGCCGAGGAGCCCGAGAGAGCGGCGAGCCCCAGAGGTGAGGCCAGTTCGCTCACGTCGAACCACTTGGCGGCCGCACTGACCCGCACTCGGCGGTTCTCGGCGTCGATCTCCGCCCCAGTCATGCGTCCCGTCTTGAGGAGGAGCGTGTCCTCGCCAAGCCCGCCCAGAGCGTTCGCGCCGTGCCCTTCGGCCTGCACGGCCACACGCAAGCCTTCCGCTCGAGCGAAGTTCACGACCGCGGCGACCTCGTCTGCGTTGCCGGGACGCGCAACCATGGCCGGTCCCTGGTCAACAGCCAGGTTCCAGGCGGCCCGCGCGGAATCCCAGTCCGCCTCCCCCGCCTTGACGATTTCAACTCCGGTCAGCATCGGGATCCTTTGTTCGATGTGTGGGCCAGCCGTCGTCCGGTGGCCGCCGGTCTGCCGCCAACCTATTCAGTACGCACGAATGGCGCAAGCCGGTGCGGGAGACGGATCAGACCTGGCACCAAACAGTCGCTACTACGTCGCGGTTCTGGTCCTTGTCATTCAAGCCGGAGCCTCCGCTCTTCCCCGCCGTGGTCAATCAATTTTCCTCGCCGATCAGAATGGTGAGCAGGTACCGAAGCGGCAGAAGCTGTTGGGCGGACAGACGTTTCCGCAGGCGCCGCAGTTGTCGTCGTCGAGACCGAGGTTCTTGCAACCTCCAGCACAGCACGTACTGCTGAGTACGGAGTTGCAGCACTCACCGTTGCAGCACTCACCGGTGTCGAACGGCCCCGTGCATCCCGCACATCCGCCGCAATGGTCGTTGTCGGATCTGGTGTCCACGCACGAGCCATCACAGTTCGTGAGCCCGCTCTGGCATCGCCGGCGGCACTGACCGTCCGAGCAGACCTCGCCGCCCGCGCACCTGCGGCCGCATCGCCCGCAGTTGTCGGGATCCTCGGGGAGGCTCCGGCAGCGCCCCTCGCAGCAGGTCTGTCCGGCAGGGCAAGGCCGCTCGCAGTCCCCGCAGTGCTCGCCGCTGGCGTTCAGGTCCGTGCACTCTCCGCCACAGCAGGTCTGGCCGGGCGGGCAATCACAGGTGCCGCTGCCACCGGGGCCCGTCCCCGTCCCGTCCCCGTCCTCGCAGACGCCATTCACGCATGCGGTCCCCGCCGGGCACTTATGGCCACAGCGGCCGCAGTTGCGGGGGTCGGTTCGTGTCCGGACGCATCGGCCCGAGCAGACCGCGTAGCCGCGCGGGCAAACGCAGCGGCGCCTGCGACCGCGGCCGCGACAGACGAAGGTTTCAGGACAGCAGCGGTTCTTGCACGCCGGCCGTCCGTCCGGGCAGATACAGACCTTGCGCCCGCCCCGCTGGCGACAGGACGCCTTCTTCGGGCAACATCGATTGCCGCACTGCTTGAAACGGCATTTGATCTCGATCTCCGCTCGCGTCGCCCCGGCAGGAGCTACGAAAAGTCCGCTCGCCACGGCCCACGCCGTGGCCGCACGGGCGATCAGCTCGCGGCGGACGATCGTGCCCCCGGGGACAAGCTGAACCGGTGCGGTAGTTGGCTCGATGGCCTCGGCATCTCCAACGACGAGCGCCCTGATTGCGGCACCGCCGGAGGCCGGTTCGCTTTTCACCCTGCCATCGGGCCCGATCAGGAGCGCGCTCGGAGTGGCGTCCACCCGGTAGCGATCGGCGATCTCGCGGGTTCGCTGGAGGAGGACGTTACGACGCCCGTGCGTATCGACTGCGTCCGAACCTCGCTCCCCGCGTCGCTCGATCACCGCGACCGTCAGCGCGTCGCCATACCTCCGCTGCCACTCGGCAATCTCAGGAGCGAGCTCGATGCAGGGGCCGCATTGGGGGTCGGCGAAGACGAGAAGGAGCGACCGGCCAGGTCTCAGCAGCTGGGCCAGAGAAACAGATGACCCATCCAGCCCGGGGAGCTCGAAATCGGGCGCCGGACTGCCAACCGAGAGCGGGCGAACCCCGCCCGTGGGCGTGACCCAGGTGCGCAACCGCAGCAGCAGCGCGGCGAACACCAGCGCTGCGGCGGCCACGGCGGCCACGGCGACGTTGCCGCCGCTTGCAACGAACGTCGCCAGGCTGAACAGGCCGCCGCTGCGGAGGAGGGTGAGTTCGCTGACCGGCGTGGAGTGGAGCTGGCCGAAGCAATGACACTCAGGGGCCCGGCCGCGGATCAGGTTGATGGTGATGCCGCCGCAGAAGGCTGCGAGCATGGCCAGGGCGAAGAAAGCCCCGAGATATAGGAGCGTGCCGGCTCCGGCCACTCCGGAGATGAGAAGGGCCGCGGTGGCGAGCTCCGCCACGGGCAACACGGTCCCGATCATTCGAGCGAGCCGAGCCGGGATCCCGAAAGCCGCCACCGCCTTACGCGAACCTTCGAGGTCAGCCATCTTTGCGGCCCCGGCGATCACGAGCACGGTGGCGAGCGCGAGCGCGACGATCGAGATTGCGGCGCTCACGCATCACCGTCTCGATGACGCAGTGTCCGCACTCTTCCTCCCAGAAGAACTGAATCCAGCCTATATCGAGGGTCCCAGGCTGTCAACGGGAACCTGGGGCCCGGGCTCACCGGCTCCAGGCAATGCGAGATCTGAGCCGAACTGGTTCCGGCACTCCCGGTTCTACTCCCTCCTCCGTGCCTGGGCTCATGCGTCGCAGGTAAATCCGATCCCCGACCCGATTCGTTTTCTCGCTGGGACGCACGGATTGTCGAGCGAGTTGCTGTCCGATGGCGTTAGGGCGCCTGGAGGGAGCCGGTCATCAGGGGACCGGCTCAAACCAGCGACGGTTCGATCCAGTCAGATCGGGACCGAGCTGAAGCGAACGACGCGATCCGACCGTACTGCGCGACCCAGCCGGCAAAACGCTCTGGTCCGATAGGTCGAAGCGGCACCGGGGCGGTCACCTGAGCGCATACCGGGCCGCTGTACCAATCCGGCGAACCAGCGCGCAGAGATGTCAGGCCGCCTGGCCCCCTTCCGACGAAGCGCTCTTGTAGCAAGCGCTACTTGCGGTGTTAGGCTGACCTGACCTTGATCGCGCACCTGGATCGCCTCGCGCCCCGATGGGTCCGGGTGCTGACCCTTGCGACTTCAGCGATCTGTTGTGCCCTGTTGGTCTCCGCGCCCCCAACGCGGGCATCGCCGAGGGGGTCCGAGGGCATGGGGATCTCGTGGAGAGATTGCGGAGAATCGCTCGAATGCGCGCGAGTTCGAGTGCCGCTGGACTGGGCCCGACCCAACGGGCCCAGGATCGAACTCTCCGTCCTGCGCCACCGCGCCAGTCGGCCGGGTCGGCGGGTCGGCTCGGTGTTCTTCAACCCGGGCGGTCCCGGGTCGTCGGGCGTCGATGCACTCAGAGAGAACGGTGATCTGCTCGACGGAGCCGCAAGGGGCCGGTTCGACTTCATCAGCTGGGATCCGCGCGGCGTCGGCGCCAGCACCCCTGTGCGGTGCTTCGACAATCAGCAGCGGGAGACCAGCTTCTGGGGGGATCTCGTAATCCCGAGCACGCGCGCTGAGTCCCGACGCTACGCGCGGAAGGCCCGGGCCTATGCACAACGCTGCGGAAAGCTCAGCGGCCACTTGCTGCGCCACATCTCCACCGCCGACACGACCCGCGACCTGGATCATCTGCGTCGGCTGGTCGGCGGCGGGAGGATCAACTACCTCGGTTGGTCGTACGGCACCTTTCTCGGCCAGACCTACGCCAACAGGTGGCCGAACCGCGTTCGGTCGATGGTTCTCGACGGTGTCGTCGACGCCCGCGCCTACGTAAAGGGCCGGGAGTCCTCGCTCGCGAACATCATCAATCCCACCGACAGGGTCTTCAGGGAGTTCCAGTCCGTATGCGAAAGCGCCGGGCCTTCGCGCTGCGCTCTCGCGGGCCACGGTTCGGTCGCCGCGCGAGTGAACGACGTTCTCTCGCGGCTCGCGACCGAGTCGATTCCGGCGCCCGGCGCCAACCCGCCAGGCGAGCTGACCTACGGCGAGGCGCTGACCGCCTTCTTCCCCTTGCTTCGGGGGCCCGGCTCCTGGCCGGAACTCGCCACGGGCCTCAACGACGCGGCGGACGGCGACGGCTCGCTCCTCGAGACGGTCGCTCGAGGCGTGCCGCCTGCGAAGGGCGGTTCGCCGGCGCCGGTCGCGATCGGCTGTGCCGACAGCCCGGCCCGGCGGCCGTTGAGCGCGTGGCGGAGCGTCATCGGCGAGAGCCTCAACGGGCTGGCCGCGCCGGTGCTCGGCTGGTGGCTCTGGGCGCCGTGCGCAGCCTGGCCGGATGAGAGCGCCAAGCGCTACACGGGGCCCTGGAACGCCGAAACCGCAAACTCGGTCCTGGTGATCGGGACGCGCTTCGATCCCAACACCTCCTATGCGAATGCCCGGATAACGGCACGTCGGCTGGGGAATGCGGCTCTGCTCACCCATGACGGTTACGGCCACATCAGCTTCAGCGACCCTAGCCGGTGCGTCGTCCGTGCGATAGGCCGATACCTCGTCGATTTGAAGGCCCCTCGTCGCGGGGCGGTGTGCGCCTCCGACCGTCCTCCGTTCGACCCTGACTTCGGCGAGCCATTGCCGTGAGTTCATTCACGGCTCTCGTGCTCTCCGTCGCCGCGCTCGTCGCGACAGCGGTTTTGGGGGTCACAGGCGGCGCCCATGGAGCCATGCCCCTCTCGGCCGACCGAGCGGAACGGCCCCATACAAAGCCCGCGGCACGGGCACCCACCCCCGCTCACGGCCGTTTCAGCGGCCGTGTTGCAATCCCCGGCGGTCGCAAGCTCTATCTCGAGTGCCGCGGCAGAGGCAGCCCCACGGTGGTGCTCGAGGCGGGCACCGGCGATCTCGGCCGGGTCTGGAGCCTTCCGCCCTTCGGGCCTGGCCGCGCTGTCCTGCCGGCCGTAGCGCGGTTCACTCGGGTCTGCGTCTACGACCGCCCCGGCACCTACCTGCTTCCCGACGAGTTCAGCCGCAGCGACCCGGTCGCGATGCCGAGGACCGCGCTCGACATCGTTCTCGATCTCCGGGCGTTGCTTCGCTCAGCCGGCGTTCCCGGTCCCTACGTCCTCGCCGGACACTCCTTCGGCGGCCTGGTGGCACGCCTTTACGCGACCGCCTTCCCTCGAAAGATTGCCGGTCTCGTCTCGATCGACGCGCAAAACGAGGACTTCACGGCCGCCTACAAGGAGTTCCTCAGTCCCGAGCAGTACGTGGCCGCGGTGCTCGAACCCGCCCCTCCGCCCGGCCTTGATTACCCCGACTACGAGCGGCTCGCCCTCGAGGCCTCAGCCGCCCAGGTGAGCCAGACCCAGTCGGACACGCCACTCTCCCGGATGCCGTTCGTCGTGCTCTCTCACTCGCGCAATCTTCCGAACCCGTTCGGCTTCCCGCCCGACTGGCCGATCGACGCGCTCGACCACGCGTTTCAGGACTCTCAGAACGCGCTCGCAAACCTCCTGCCGAAGCGCCCGCCACGTAATCGCTAAACGGAGTGGGCATTACATCCAGCTTGACCAGCCCAGGCTGGTCACGCGCGAGATCAGATGGGTGGTGCGTAATGCGCGCTAGAAGACGATGGACCGGGGCACAGCTGGCTCTCAAGGGATTGTCGCTGCTAATCGTCGCTACGACCGTCGCCCTGGCAGTCGATCGTGCGGGTGCCGCGCCCCCGCAGCAGACCCTGACCCCCGTCACCCAGTCCGTGCTCTCGCCGCCACGCTGGTATCAGGCGGACGACGGTCGCTTCCATGTCAGCTACGAGCTGGAGCTGACCAATGCCGTGCCGGTTCCCGTGAGCGTCACCTCGGTCGGGATCGTTCGCGGGAGCGGTAAGCGGATTCAGCGGCTGGGGGGGGATCGCCTTGAACGATCGCTGAGCATGCTGGCAACACCGAGTGACTCGACGTCCGTGCTACCTCCCTCGAGCGTCGGCATCGCCTGGATCGACTTGGCCTTCGACCGCCGCAGCCAGATTCCGAGCCGGGTCAGACACCGGTTGACGGTCGACATCGGACCCGGCCTGCCGGTCGGACCGATCATCACGGACACCGGCGGCGGTTCGGCGATCGCCTCGAAAGCGGCAATCGCCATCGGTGCCCCCCTTCAGGCCGGGCGATGGGTCGCCATCGTCGGCCCGCATCGCCGCGCTCTTCAACCGGTTAACGGGTCACTACGCAACGGCCAGCGGTTCGCCATCGACTTCTCGGCCCGACTCGACGACGCCGGGCGCACGCACATCGCCGACCCCGACGAAAACGACAGCTACTTCAACTACCGTCGCGCCGTGCTCGCGGTCGGCCCGGGGCGCGTCGTAGAGGCTGTCGATCGCTATCCAGATCAGATCCCGAATCACCCGACTCCCGTTACCGGTGCCGCCGCCAACGGCAACCACGTGATCCTGAAGCTCGGCAAAGGGGTGTTCGCCGCCTACGCACACCTCGCCCCTGGAAGCCTTCGCGTGCAGTCCGGTGATCGAGTTAGCGAGGGTCAGTTCATCGGACGGCTCGGTAACTCGGGAGGCTCCCATGGCCCCCACCTTCACTTCCAGATCATGAGCCGGCCATCGATCCTGGACTCGGACGGACTCCCGTTCGTCATCGATCGGTTCCGCCTGACCGGCCGGGTCCCGTCGCTTGAGGCCTTCATCGAGCCCGATGCCGCCGAACCTCCCGTACCACCGGTGCCGATCGACCACGCCCACCGCGGCGGCTTCCGAAACCGCGGCCTCACCGACCTGGACGTGGTGACCTTCCCCGGAAGTCGAATGGGCTCACGATCCGCGGGATGAGCCCGCCAGAACTGGCTACTGGGCGTATTGACGAGACCGACTCCGCACCAAGGGCATCGGAACTCGGTGGTAGCGAGAATCGATACCCGACCCGATTCGTTTCTCGCTGCGACGCACGAATTGTTGAGCGGATGGCCGCCTAGCCGCCCCCTTCGCACCGATCGTCGACCTATCTAATGCTGCGTAACGGCAGCCGTAACACCTTCGGCTAGTTCTGCCGCGAACTCGGGACTCAACGGTGTCTGCCCGATAAGTCGTCGATACCAGATCGGCCCGTAAAGCAGGTCGGTGGCGACCTCAAGATCGACGTCGTCACGTACCTCTCCGTTTTCCTGCCACCGGCGGAGGACAGCCAGCACGGTCGAACGTCGTTCCGAAACGAACGTCTCCCGAAAGCGCTCGGCGAAATCGGGATCGGCTTCGACGCTTCCGATGAGCTCAGCGCAGATACTTCCGGCGGGCGAGTCCCGCAAGGTCGCCACGAGATCGTCCGCGAGCTCGCGTAAGTCGCCAGACAAGCTGCCGCTATCCGGTGGTGTCACGGGTCTGGCCCGCTCATGGGCGTAGTCGAGGACCAAAGCGGCCTTGTTCGGCCACCAGCGGTAGATCGTCTGTTTGCCGACTCCCGCACGCTGTGCGATTTGGTCGATCGAGGTGGCGGCGAGGCCCTGTTTCGACACAAGTTCTCCCGTCGCATCGAGGATCGCCTGGTAGGCGCGCTCGCTTCGGCGGGTCGGATTCGGAAGCTTGTTCTCAGGTTTCATACGCACATTTGACAAGACGAGACGTCTTGTGTCAAGATAACGAGACGTTACGTCTCGCCACGAATAGGAAAGGATCACCCTGATGTCCCGACTCGAACTGCGTCCGGCCGAAGCTTCAGCCGCAGGCGCCTCATCCGCGGCAGCCACGGCGCCGCCCTGCGCCCCGCCCCCGCGGCACCGGATGGCCGTCATCGTCTGGCTCGCCATCTACCCCACGATCACTCTGCTGCTGGCCCTCGGCGGCTCCGCGATCGCCGAATGGCCGCTTCCGCTGCGGACGCTGGCCCTGACCCTGGTCGCTGTGCCGCTCATGGTCTTTGTCCTGCTGCCGCGACTGCAGCGTGCTCTCGCCCCGTGGCTGAAGCGATGAGCGGCGCCACTGATACATACGAGTCCGTCGTGATCGGCGGTGGCGTTGCCGGCCTCAGCGCTGCACTCGTCCTCGGCCGGGCCCGACGTCGCACTCTTGTAGTGGACGCGGGCGGGCAGAGTAATCGTGCGGCGCACCATGTCGGCGGTCTGCTCGGTCAGGACGGCACTCCGCCGGACGAGCTCTACAGGCTCGGGCGCGAGCAGGTCGGCGCCTACGAGGCGGTCGAGTTCCGCGATGCCCGGGTGACCGACGCCCGCGTCGACGGCGAGCAGTTCGTGACTGTCATCGATAGAGGCGAGGAGGTCCGCTCCAGGACGCTCGTGCTCGCAACCGGAATGGACTACGAGGTGCCCCAGGTTCCCGGGTTCGCCGAGCTCTGGGGAGACGCGGTCTTCCACTGTCCGTTCTGCCACGGCTGGGATGTCCGCGATCGGACCGTCGCCGTCTACGGTCCTCCTGAGGTAGTCGAGAAGTTCGAAACGCTTCTCACAGGCTGGACCGATGATGTGATCGTCGTCGATCCGAATGACGTTAAGGAGGCTCGTGTCGAAGACGGGGAGCTCAAGGCCCTAGTCAGGCATGACGGTTCAGAATTGGCGTGCGAGGCGGTGTTGGTTCACGCACCGCTGCGCCGGCGTGACCAGTTGGCCGAGCAACTCGAGCTCGACTTGACCGAGGGTGGGTTCGTCCACGTCGACGGCCTGGCCCATACGAGCGTGCCCGGCGTCTATGCGGCCGGCGACCTCGCGGTAGCCCCTCAGCAGGTCGCCATCGCCCTCGGAAGTGGCCACCTGGCGGGTCTCGTCGCCACCCGTGAGCTTCTCCTCGGGAGGCCGTAATGAACAGATTGGTTTCCGCGGACTCGCTGCCCATCGAGGTTCCCGCCCTCGCTCGTTGTGCAGCTTTCGCCATAGAGGGCGATCAGAGGAGAGACGAGTGACTGGGGTAGGACGTTCGGTGTCTGTACCTGAACAGACCCCGCAGCAGCGAAGGACCGCGTCGATCGCAGGTTGGTTGATGGCGTCGACGTTCGTGACGTCGATCCTGGCCGCCTTGATCCTTTACACACCGATCCTCGATCAGACCGACTACATCCTCGGGGCGGGCGGCGACGACACACGGGTCACCCTGGGCGCGCTGATGGAAATCTTCCTGATGATCGGCAACGTTGGCACGGCCGTCGTGATGTTCCCGATCCTGAAGCGGTACAGCGAGCGGCTCGCCCTGAGCTATGTCGCGTCTCGCACGATCGAGTCGACGATCATCGGCGTAGGCGCGATCAGCCTGCTTTCAATCCTCACGCTGCGTGAGGATCTGGCCGGGTCGATCGGCGCCGATGGGGCTTCGCTCGAAACCGCCGGGCGATCCCTGGTCGCAATCCACGACTGGACGTTCCTGCTCGGACCTGGGTTCTGCGTCGGCGTCAACGGGCTTCTGTTGGGCTGGATGATGTACCGAACCGGCCTCATGCCTCCGCGTCTGGCTCTGCTGGGAGTTTTCGGCGGCCCCCTGATCTTCCTCTCGGCGATCGCCGTGCTCCTCGGTGCGTATGAGCAGGACGGCGCACACGCTCTCTTCTCGCTCCCGGAGGCAGCTTTTGAGGCCTCCTTCGCGATCTATCTGATCGTCAAGGGTTTCCGGCCGTCGCGGGTTCTCTCCGCCGGCGAGGGGCAGACATCAGCGTCCAGATAGGTCTCAATCTACGACCTGATCGATGAGACGAGCAGCGGTAGATCGTCGAAATCTCATCGACGCGCGTGCGTCGCAGGTGAATCCGATACCTGACCCGATTCGTTTCTCATTGCGACGCACGAATAGTCGAGAGAGAGAGGTGATCAAGCTCCGGCGATCGCCCTAGTTCTCAATCAGGTACGCCCCAATCATCGATTCTGTTTGGCCAACTCAGGCTTATAGTCAGTCAATGGCGCAGCAAGAAGCTCGCGAAAGCACGCTGATCTGGACAAAACTGCTTGCACCCGTCCCGCGTGATCTCATTCCCCGCCCCGCGGCGTTAGCCGCACTCAGCAGGCAACCTGGCCGCCGACTGTCCCTGATCCGTGCCCCGGCAGGTTGGGGCAAATCCAGCCTTCTTCAAGCCTGGCACGCTGCGGAAGCCGAGGAACGCGATTTCGCCTGGTTCGCTCTCGACGCCGGGGACAACGACCCGGTGCGATTCTTCTCCTACGTCATTGAGGCGATTCGCAGCCTTGCGCCTACCGTGGGCACGCGGTCCCTCGAGATCCTCCGAGCACCGGGCGCGAGCCTGACCGACGACGTGTTGCCGCCGCTCCTGGTCGAAATCGAGGCCCTCCCCAGGCCCTCGGTGCTCGTTATTGACGACTACCACCTCATCGACTCCCCCGAGGTGCACGAAGCGACGGGGGCACTGCTCGAGCATCTCCCCCCCATCCTGGAGATCGCGATCTCGTCTCGGACGGAACCGCCGTTGCCGCTGGCCAGGTTCAGGGGGCGAGGTCAGCTGGTCGAAGTCTCCTCGCGTGAGCTCAGATTCAACGCCGCGGAAGCCGAAGCGCTCCTGAACGGCAGCCAGGATTTGGGCCTCGACTCGACCGAGATCGAGCTCCTGCTGACGCGGACCGAGGGCTGGCCCGTGGGCCTCTACCTTGCCGCCCTATCGCTACGCGGGCGGGCAGACGCTCGTGAGTTCATCAAAGACTTCGCCGGCGACGACCGACATCTCGTCGACTACCTCACGGCAGAAGTGTTGGCTGGGCAATCCGACGAGATCCGACAGTTCTTGCTGGTCACATCACTCCTGGAGCGCTTCAACCCTGCGCTCTGCGATGCCGTGACGCAGACCGGGCGCTCGGCCCAGGTCCTGCGCTCGATCGAAGAATCGAACCTGTTCCTGGTGCCACTCGATGGCAAGCGCCAGTGGTACCGCTACCACCATCTCTTCGCCGAGCTTCTCAGGCATGAAATGCGGTTGGATCAGCCGACCCGGGAGGTCGATGTGCATCGCAGGGCGGCAGCCTGGCTACTCGGGGAGGGCCTTCAGTCAGAAGCGATCACGCACCTGCTCAGAGCGGAGGACTATTCAGCGGCGAGCGACCTGATCGCCGAGTCGTGGTATCCGATAGCCGCATCGGGCGGGCAATCCATGGTCCGAACCTGGCTCGACTCGATTCCACCACGCGTAAGTGAGGCTGACGCCCGACTCGGTGTGGCGCGGGCATTGATCGCAATCAGTTTCGGCCAGCTCGACGAGGTCGAACCCGCGTTGGATTCGATCGCGAAAGCCCCTCCTCCCCCCGGTGAATTCTCCGATGGCTTCACTTCGGGGCCACAGGCCTCAAGGATTCTGAGGAGCGCCCACCGCTGGCTCCTCGGCGACCTCGGCGGTTGTCGCGACACCGCCGCCGCGGCGCTTGCCGCCGGCGAGCCTCCTTCCGCCTGGGACTCGCTGGCCAGGATTCGCCTCGGTGCTTCGAGCTATTGGTTGGGCGATTTCACCGAAGGCATCTCGAATCTGGAGCTCGGGCGGGCGGGGAGCAGCGCGAATTCGTTGAATCCAGCGTGGATTTCATCGCTTGGCCTACTTGCCCTGGTTCGAATCCAAGAAGGCGAACTGGAGGTTGCATCCGGCCTCGTCGCGGAAGCGCGCGATGTGATTCGACAAGCAGGACTGGCTGAGTATTGGGTGTGCGCCCCGACGCATATAGCAGCAGGAGAACTGAAGTCGCAGGCAGGACAGTTCAATGAGGCCGTCGAAGAGCTGAACCGCGGGCTGAAGCTCGCCGCCCGTGGCAGCGGTCCGATTGAAACCGCCTCTGGCCAGATCTGGCTCGCTCGAGCTTTGGCTCTCCAGGGCGATCGGCAGCAGGCCGAGCGCATGCTGGCCGAAGCACGCTGGACCGTCACGGCCTCTTTGGATCCTGGACCTGTGGTCGAGAAGCTCCTGGAGCAGGAGAGGCAGGAGTTTCATGTAGCCGGCTCCGCTTCTCTTGATGCCGCACAGCTGGAGGAGCTCAGCGACCGGGAGCTTTCCGTTCTGAGGTTGATGAGCGGCACCCTGAGCCAACGCGAGATCGGAAACCACCTCTACATCTCGTTCAACACGGTCAAGACGCACTCGAAACACATCTATCGCAAGCTGGGCGTCTCGCAGCGATCTGAAGCGGTTTCGCGAGCCCGCGAACTCGGCCTTATCTAGATCACCCAGGGTGAGCTCGCCCTGGGGTGATGACAGCTCACCCTGCGGCGTCCGATGGTGCGTCTCGCAATGGGAAAGCAACCGAGCGAGACGAAGATGGATGGCACGAGCTACACGATCGTTGTCCGAGGGAGGCTGAGCGAACGTTTCGCCGACGCCTTCCCCGGAGCGGTGGTGCAAGCCGAAGGAAGCAGAACTTTGCTGCTTACCGGCCCTTTCGATCAGAGCCAGCTCAGTGGCTTCCTCCAGCGCCTGGGGTCCTTCGGGCTCGAACTCGTCTCCGTTGAGGAGCGAATTCCAAGCCAGGAACCCGGACAACCAAATGGGAAGCCATGAGCTTCCCACCCGCTGACCAACCCCTTCGAGGAGGGCCCGAAATGCAAGCGAACAACCACCAACCGTCCCCCGCCCCCTGGCGTCGCATGCTCCGCGTCCGAGCCCTTGGGCTCGCCGCGGCTGCGTTCGTCGCGATCGCCACAATGACCGGATGCTCGGCTGACGACCCCGTCGCCGATGCCGCCCACGACGTTGAGGCGGACCTGGACCAGGAGGAACTCGACGCACTGGTCGACGCCGGTGTCCCCGGTGTCGTGCTCTACATCAAGGACCCGGGCGCGGAGCCGATCCAGCTGGCTGCCGGCGTCTCAAACATCGATACGAACGCGAAGTTGTCGACGACCGACGGCTTCCGGATCGGGTCCGTTACCAAGCCCTACATCGCGACGGTGGTCATGCAGCTCGCGGAAGAGGGAAAGCTCAGTCTCGACGACACCGTCGAGAGCATCCTGCCGGGCCTGCTGCCCAACGGAGATGAGATCAGCGTGCGTGATCTGCTCGGCCACCGGAGCGGGCTCGCCGAGTACCTCGAGGACCCGAGCGTCCGCGCTCCCTACCTGGAGGGCGACCTTGCATACGAATGGAAGCCGGAGGATCTGGTCAAGATCTCGGTCAAGCTTGGCCCGCGTGCCAAGCCCGGCAGCGACGTCGTCTATTCGAACGCCAACTACACGGTGCTCGCGTTGATCGTCGAGGCGGTGACCGACAACACGCTCGAGGACGAGCTGACCGAGCGGATCGTCAAGCCGCTGAATCTCGAACAGACGAGTCTCGCAACGGGCACTGAGATCGAGGGGCCACACTCCAACGGCTACCTCGCCACCGACGCTCGCCTGCAGGATGTGACCGGCGTCAGCGCCTCTCACTACTGGGGCGCAGGCAACATCGTCGCCTCCGCCGCTGATGTAGCGACCTTCTATGAGGCGCTGCTCGGTGGCGACCTCGTCTCGGATGAGTCGCTCGCAGCAATGAAGATGACTGCCCCCGAGAAGGGCGCGGGCATCGAGCGCGGCCTCGGCCTCGCTCACGGCACTGAGTCATGCGGCGATTGGTACGGCCACGACGGCGCCGTCCCCGGGTACGACTCGGTCGCCCGAGTGATGGACTCAGGCCGCGTGGTCGTTCTGTTGATGAACTCCGTCACTCTGGAGGACACGGTCGGCGGGCCCGAGGCCCAGGCCGCACTACAGGAGCTATACGGGGATGCCGTTTGCCGTTGAGACCCTCAACCGTCCGACGTCCGGCCGGGTCGGCGCCGCAGGGCGCTGGCCCGGCCGTCGGTCTTCCGGACTTAACCGAAGCCTTCCCGAACGCAAAACCCTCCTGGCAGAGGGTTCAAGCGTGGTGCGGAGGAGGAGGCTCTTATCTCACTCCGTGATGCGCTAAGCCACCTGGATAAGGCGCGTGCGGCTGTTTTGCGAGTCGGACCGAATATGTTCCGGCTCAGGCTTCGCCTGAACGACGATGACACCATCGCGATTGCTCACGACGCCATCCGGGGGGCACAAACCCAATGGCTGTTTGCGCTCGGAGCCGGCACTTCGCCGTTATCGGCCTTCTGGCAGACGTCACGGTCGGTGTGTGCTTCGCCGGGTCGGAGGGTTGATTCCTCCGGGTCTCCACGTACCGCTCTGGCTGGGATGGCGGTTCCCCGTGGGTATCGCCCTGCTCCTCCGTGAAGTCCCGGCCGAATCCGTGGCTTGCCCGCCTCTGCCTTTCACCCTTTGTCCTGCGATCGGGGATAGACGCGGCGAAGTTGTCGGATGCGGCTATCCGATCGCGGCCCCGGCGGGTCGGCTGCCCCATTCACTGCCCCATCGGGTCCCCAGACCGCACGAAAACCCACGCGCTTTCAGGCGTCTCGGAAGTACCGCTACGGCGATTCGAACCCGATCCGCGAGAGCACCCTTGGTACCTCCTTGGTATCTCGGCCGAATCGCCCGATCGCCCCAGAACGCAAGAAGCCCGCTCTAAAAGCGGGCTTCTTCCTATAGCGGGGACCCGATTCGTTTCTCGCTACGACGCCCGCATCGTCGAGGTCGTCACGCCTTGAGGCGTCAACACAGGGCTGCCACTCTGGTCCGACGCGGTGCAATTCGCGACGCCGAGCCTGTTGCGATCAACCCAACGCGGCCGCTTCGGCGGAGGCCGATGGTGGGACCTCCGGCAAGCGCATCATGCGGAACGAGTTGATCAACCCGATCAGGCTGGCGAGGATCGGCACCAGCATCGCCACCTGGAGGGAGATGTCGTTCGCGTCGGTGTTGATGTTGACGATCTCCGCCTGGACGTCCTCCGGCTCCCCCGCGGCGAGCTCCTCGATCTGCGTGTTGCTCATGATCTCCGCGTCGTCCTCCAGGGTGTCGGCGATCTGCTGCTGTCCATCCGGGGGGATCACGGCGCTGTCCTCGGTCATGTTCGTGAAGCTGATGGAGAGGGCGGCGAGCAGGACGGCTCCCGCCACGGCGAGCCCGAACGAGAGCCCGAACGACCCGGACGCGGAGTTCACTCCCGCCGCCTCGCTGACCCGCTCCTCCTCGATCGGGGCCAGCGTGTAGTTGTTGAGCTGGGAGACCAGCAAACCCAGCCCGGACCCCGCGATGATCAGCGGGATCACGAGAGGCCAGCTGGTGTCCGCTTCGGGGACCACCGGCACGATCAGGGTCATCCCGATCGTGCTCATCGCAAATCCCGCGCGGATGATCGCTGCCGGGCGGCGATCACCCGCCCTCTTCCCCGCGAGGATGGCGACGGCGAACATCGTCAGCGACAGCGGGAAGAGCGAGAGCCCGGTCTGCAGCGCGTTGTACTCGAGCTTGACCTGCAGGAAAATCGGGATCGCGATCATTGCGCCGCCCAGCGTGACGTTCTGAAGCATCTGCTGGGAGATCCCGAGCCTGAAAGCAGGCAGCTTGAACAGATCCGGATCGAGCAGCGTCGGCTTGCCCTCGCGATGGCGCTTCACCAACCACTTTGCGAGCAGCGCGAGCGCAACCGCACCGACGGCAATGATGACTCCGACGAACTCGGCCCCCTCCTGCCAGGCGAGGACCCCCAGGACGACGCCGCCCATGCCGAGCACGGAGAGGATGGCACCGACCAGATCGACCTCCCGAGGCCCCGTGTACGGAACGTCGCGGACAAGCTTGATCTGTGAGAGGACGACGGCGATCACAATCACCTCGAGCAGAAAGCCGACACGCCACGACAGGAACGTGGTGACGAAACCCCCGAGCAGCGGCCCGACTCCCGCGGCCACCGCCGCGGCAGCCCCGACAAGGGCGTAGGCCTTCTTCTGGGCCGCCCCCTCGAAGTTGCCATGGATAAGGGACTGCATCGCAGGCAGCAGCAAAGATGCTCCGAGGCCGCCGACGATCGCCCAGAACACGATCACCATGGTCAGGCTCTGGGCGAGCGTCATCGCCAAGGCCCCCAGCGCATACGCCGACAGGCCGATTATGTAGGCGCGCCGGCGGCCGATCAGGTCGCCGACCTTGCTGTTGATCAGGATGAAGGCCGCGGAGACGAGGGCCTCGAGCGCGATCGCGGACTGGACGCCGCTCACCGTCGTGTCGAGGTCCTCGACCACAGCCGAGATCGAGACGTTCATCAGCGACGTGTCGACGACGAGCACGAACATCGCCGCCGCCAGCAGAAACGCGAGCCGCGGACTTGTGCTCTCCTCAGCGCCGGAGGCCCCGTCCGTCATCCGAGCAGCTTCGCCTTCTCGCGTTCGGACTCCTCGTCCGTGAGGATCCCCTGGCTATGGAGCTCGCCGAGCTCTTTGAGTCGCGTCAGGTCCTCCTCGCTCGCCCCACCCGCGCCCGCCGGTGCGGCAGGCTGCCCCGGGGCATCGTCGGGTTGAGCCTGCTCAGCCTTCGTCTGGTCCCGGTTCTTCTTGGCAGCCATCGCCGCCCCGCCGATCGCGGCGGCTCGCCTTCTTCGCTGTCGCCTGTTGGGTGACATCGTCATCGCCTCGTCTTCTGTTGCCCGTCGATCATCCGTCGTCTCGTCTTACCACTTCAGCTCGATCTCGAGCTCACGCTCGTCGGTCTCGATCTCGATCTCGACCTTGAAATGCACCTCGTCGGGCACGTGGACCTTTGACGTTCATTCCGCCCTGGTCGAACTCGATGTCGTCATCGCTCGCCAAAACGTCGGCGGTCGCTCGAAGGCGCGCGGCGACCTCTTCCCGCTTCAACGTCTCCTTCTTCTCGATCTCGATGATGTCCATCTCTGCGCCAGTGGTGTCAGAGCGGCCCCCCGCGCGCGACGGACTACAACATGAGCTGGGCTTGGTGGCCTGAACATTCATTTGAGCGAAAGAGGCGGAGCCGTCAGCATCCCATGCCGGGCGAGAGATCTACGCGCTGGCGGGATAGATGGTTCGCCGCCAAATCAAGGCCAGCGTGGCAGCGACGGCCTGAGGAGAATCAGCGCTCGCGACCGCCGCCGAGGCGCTCGACGAAGAGGTTCGAGTTCAGGATCAGCAGCGCCCTCGCGACCTCCTCAGGATCGTCGACATCCGCCCGGCCGGCTTCATTCTCCTCCCGAATCCTCGCCGCCACAGCTTCGATGAAGTTCTGAATCAGCCCCTGGCGGTAGTAGAGCTCCACCTCCCGGTCGTGGTAGGAGGCTTCGTGGATGGCCCGCATGACGCGACCGTGACGCGCGTAAGTCTGAGCTACCTCGAGCAGGCCGACCTCGATTCCGGCGGCGGGGTCGTCGAGCGGCTGGTCGAGCCACTTCGCGCTCGCCTCCCTCATCTCGGCCTCGATCCTCTGCAGAAGCCGCATCGCCAGCTCATTGCGGTTCTCGAAGTAGTTGTAGAACGCCGACCGCACCATGCCGGTGCCGCTCATCACCTCATCCACGGTCAGATCGCGGAAGTCGCGCTCTTCGAGCAGAACCTCGGCGGCGTCGAGGATCTCGCGCTCCCCGTCCTCGGGCAGGCGGCGCACGCGCAGATGCGCTGGGACTTTCTTGGTCCGGGTTGCCATGGGCTCAGGATAGGGCCGGTCCAGGGCGTATGACCGAAGTCAGGAGGGATCTGAGACCATATCTCAGTGACACTACGTCATTGTCTATCGACGCGCTGTCTGTTACGGTGCTCCGAATCCAGATAGCCACTGACGAAGGAGAAGGCATGAGTTCCGCAGAGCGAGAGCACGGATTGGAGCAACGAGCGACAGGGCGCGGGCGGGTCGCGCGTGGACTGCTCGGGGCGGTGGCAATCGCCGCTCTGTCGCTTGTCGCGGCGCCGTCCTCGGGCGTGGCGGCTCAGCCGCCCGGGACGATCATGTCGGCCGAGGGCGCGACGCTGATCAGCGCCGTGATCCCGGCTTCGGCGAACTCCACCTACCGATCGTTCCTACCCAGCGGCATGGCGCCCCCGCCCAACCCCCGTAACCCGTCCAATCCGAACCGTCCGTCGGTGAAGCTGAACTGGACTCGACCTCAAGCCGGTCGGCATTCCCTTCTCGACTCTTCGAGAACTACGCGATGGTGCGTTCCCAGCTACTGCGGGCGGAACGGCTGGTACAACCAGGGCGATGGAGCCAACTCGCCGTTGGTGAAGCCCCTGGGTGACTCGCTCGGCGTTTCGAAGTTCGACATCGATCCCGACAGCAGCTTGGGCCGGGACGCCAACGACCCTCACGTGTGGAAATCGCGTGCGAGGCTCGACGGCAAGCCGCTCGTCACCATGACCTGGCGCAACGACCCCGCTCGCGTCGAGAAGCTGCTGGAAAAGCACCCGTGGCAGCAGAGGTGGCTGCGTGGCTCCGGCGCGCCGTTCGACGGGCCGATCTGGGACGCGTATCCCGTACCCGGCCAGGAAGGACTGCTCAGCTGGATCGACGCCAACAGCCCTGACAGCGTCGATCCTCCCCAGTGGAAGAACCGGGTCGGGGTCGTGAAGGTCAAGGTTCGACAGGACGCGGACCCGTCTCAGACGAACGGAGACTGGATGTCCCTGGTCCCGAAGACCGTCGAGGTCCCGGGCGTGCTCCAGACGTTCGACCAAGGCACCTCGTACGTCACGCTGCGGCGAGAGGAGCTAGGGGCATGCTGAGCCAGGCCCCGGATCTCGCCGACCTCGACGTCAGCGATCTCGACCTCTGGGGGGACGGACCTCCGCACGAGGTCTTCACCCGACTCCGCAACGAGGACCCGTTGCACTGGAGCGAGCTCGGAGACTTCCCGGACGAATCGGGTTTCTGGTCGGTGGTTCGCAACAAGGACATCAGGACGGTGGGCCGCGATACCGACACGTTCTCCTCGGAGCGCAGCATCATCCTCGTCGACAAGCTGGCTGCTGACGGCCAGCCCGATCCGATGGACCTGAGCGCGAACATGCTGATCTCCCAGGATCCGCCCCGCCACGACCGCCTCAAGGCGCTGGTGCAGCGAGCGTTCACGCCGAAGCAAGCGATCGACCACACCGAGCGGATGCGGGAGATCATCAACGGCGTGTTCGACCGGGCGCTCGCGGCCCACCCCGACGGGCGGGTGGACCTCGTCCAGGACGTCGGGATCTTCGTGCCGTCGATGGTGATCGGCGACATGCTCGGAGTGCCTCGCGAGGACGCCGAGCGCCTCGTCGACTGGACGAACCGGACGACGGCGTTCGAGGACCCGCGCATGGTTCCCGACCTCGGCGATGTCTGGCGGGCGCTGGAGGAGTTCATCCCGTACGTGAACTCGATGATCGACGAGCGCGAGGCCAACCCCACCGACGACCTCACCACCGCCTTCATCGAGGCGGAGGTGGACGGCGAGCGGCTCTCCCACGAGGAGGTGCTGATGTTCTTCTTCCTGCTGATGGTCGCCGGCAACGACTCGACCCGCGCCGTCTTCACCTCCGGGATCAAGAGCCTCCTCGAAGACCCCGAGCAGATGGAGCTCGTTCGCTCGGGCGCCGTGCCGCTGGAGCAGGTCGTCGAGGAGTTCGTTCGCTTCCACCCGGCATTCGCCTACATGCGGCGGACGGCAACATGCGAAACGGAATTGGCGGGCAAGACGGTCAGGGCCGGCGACAAGCTGGCGCTCTGGTACGTCTCCGGCAATCGCGACGAGACCGCCTTCGAGGAGCCGCAGCGCTTCGACGTCCGTCGCGACCCGAACAACCACCAGGGTTTCGGCGGCGGCGGCAAGCACTTCTGCCTCGGTGCCGGCCTTGCCCGCCTCGAGTTGAAGCTCTGGATCGAGGAGACGATGCGGCGGTTCGAGGACATCGAGTTCGATGGCGACTGCGAGCGGGTCAGCTCCACCTTCCTCAATCAGTACCGCACGATTCCGGTGACGTTGGTGAGCCGGTAGGCGAGCTCAGGGTGGTTTCATTGGGCACCAACCGTGATTAGTGCCCAAATCCGCATTCGCGAACGTCCGAGCAGCTCCGCCAAAGCCCTGCATGCTCGTGCGTCGCAGGTAATTCCGATACCCGACCCGATTCGTCTCTCGCTACGACGCACGGATCGTGGAGCAGATGGCCACCTAGGCTGCCCAAGGAGACCTCAGCGCGACCCGGCCGGAACACGCCGAGCTCCGGTTCGGTTGTTTACGCTGATCTACTCCAGATGCATCCGGACCCCTCGGCCAGTCGCGATGATCACTCGAATCAGTGGCAGATTCAGGTGCGTGGATACCCACCGCGCGTCAAAGGCATCGGCTGGAGGGAGGCCATACGCGACGAGGTGAGGGCGGCCTATCCGCAGGCCCCTTTCGCTGCGCCGCCCTTGGAGACCAAGTTCGACGTCGCGGTGACCTTCCTATTGACTGCGCAGGACATGGATAAACCGGCCCTCGACCTCGACAATCTCGTCAAGCCCGTCCTCGACACACTCTTCACCTCACAGAACGTCTTGCCGAGAGTGACCCGCGTGCTTTTCCCGGTGAACGACAGGTGGGTCTTCCGGCTCGCCCTTGCGAAGATCAGGGTGGAGACTCCAGAGGATCAGGGTGCTGACATCACGATCACTTCGCACCCACCGGGTACCCCGGATCTCGGCACTGCAGCAGCTTTGAACTAGGCTGCTTCGCCATGACCGAGAGGCTAATCTTTCGACCTCCAGATCGCCTACGACAAGACGGAGGGCCGCGTCGAGATCAGCGCGACTGTCTCTGAGGCCGTGGCCAACGCCCTTGAGAACGCGAAAACCCTCCTGGCGGAGGGCTCGAGCGTGGTAGTGACAAACATAGCGGGGACAGGATTTGAACCTGTGACCTCCGGGTTATGAGCCCGGCGAGCTACCTGACTGCTCCACCCCGCGGCGGGCCGGAAGGGTAGCACCGTCTGTTCGTCTGTCAAAGGGGCCGAGGGCCGGCAGCCGACAACGCTGAAGTCTCAGATCTCCTCCGGAACCATCTTGATCGCGCCGCTGGGGCACTCGGCGACGCAGAGCCCGCAGCCCTTGCAGAAGTCGAGGTCGATGGCGTACTGCTCGCCGGGCTCGCCCAGCTTCAGGACGGCGTTGTCCGGACAGACGCCGAAGCAGTTGTCGCAGGAGAAGCAGTTACCGCAGGACATGCATCGGCGCGCTTCGAAGAGCGCGTTCGACTCGTCATAGCCCTGGACGACCTCCTCGAAGGTGTCCTGTCTGCGGACGACGTCGAGGCGCGGACGATGGGTGCGCGGAGCGTCGGAGTAGTACCAGGTGTTGAGCTTGTCGAAGCTGGCGAGCTCGGGGTCGGGCGGGGGCTCGTAGGCGGCGCCGTCGAGCCAGGCGCTGATGTGGCGGGCAGCCTGTTTTCCGTGACCGATCGCGACCGTGACCGAGCGCTCGGCGGGCACCATGTCGCCGCCGGCGAACACTCCCGGATGACCCGTCATCAGGTTGGGGCCGACCTTGACGACACCGTCGGTGACCTCGATGTCTGCAACGCCTTCGATCAGCGACAGATCGCATTCCTGGCCGAGCGCCAGGACGAGCGCGTCGGCCTCGAGCTCGTCCATCTCGCCGGTCGGCTGCGGGAATCCGGACTCGTCCAGTTCCATGCGCTCGAGCACCAGCTTGCCCTCGTCGGCGCGCTTGATCGTGGTCAGCCAGCGCATCAGCACGCCCTCCTCCTCGGCCTCCTCGACCTCGATGTCGTGGGCGGGCATCGCCTCGCGGGTGCGCCGGTAGACGATCACAGCCTCCTCGGCACCGAGCCGCTTGGCGGTCCGCGCGGCGTCCATCGCCGTATCGCCGCCGCCGTAGACGGCGACCCGGCGACCGAGCAGCGGTTTCTCCCCGGTCTCGAGGCTGTGGAGCATCGAGACCGCGTCGAGCACGTGGGCGGCGGTGCCGGCCGGGATGTAGGCGCGCTTGCCGATGTGAGCCCCGACCGCGAGGAAGGCGGCGTCGAAGCCGCCCTCGTCGATCGCCGCGACGACGTCGGTCACCTTGCTGTTGAGCTCCAGCTCAACCCCGAGGGCGAGGATGCGATCGACCTCGGCGTCGAGCACGTCGCGGGGCAGCCGGTACTTGGGGATCCCGAAGCGCATCATCCCCCCGGTCATCGGGCCGGCCTCGCGGATCGTCACCGCGTGTCCGAGCTGGGCCAGGAAGTACGCGGCCGCGAGGCCCGAGGGTCCGGCGCCGACGACCAGCACCCGCTTGCCAGAGGGCTCGGCATCCAGATCCACCTGCCAGCCCTGCTTGATCCCCTCGTCACCCAGAAAACGCTCGACCGAGTTGATCCCGACCGCCTCGTCAAGCTCGGCGCGGTTGCAGGAGGTCTCGCAGGGGTGGTAACAGACCCTGCCCATGATCGCGGGGAACGGATTGTCCTCCATGATCTTGCGCCAGGCGCGCTCGTAGCCCTCTCCCCCCTCCTCGGCCTCGTAGAGCCACCCCTGGATGTTCTCCCCCGCCGGGCAGGCGTGGTTACAGGGTGGGAGCCGGTCGAAGTAGACCGCCCGTTCGGTTCGCCAGCTACCGGTCTTGTTGGCGAGGCTCGAACCGACGTCGAGCGTGATTGCGAACGGCTTCTCCATCAGCCCTCCCCCGCTCCCCCGTCCTCGTCGAGCAGGCCGAAGCGCTTGATATTGCGGTCGGCTCCCGCCTGCAGCCGCGCGATCACCTCGGTGTTCGGCTCGGGACCGAACAGGTGGGCATAACGTCGCTGCAGCCTCAGGTACTCGACGACCTCGACCCGGCGGCGGATCTTGGAGACCGAGACGACCTCCCCGTGCTCGGCTTCGAAGACCGGGAACAGCCCCGTCTCCTTGACCAGCCGAGCGAGCAGGATCGTGTCCTCCGATGCCGAGCCCCAACCGAGCGGGCAGGGGACGAAGACGTGGATGTAGCGGGCGCCGCGGAGCTCCATCGCGCGCTCGACCTTCGCTTCGAGATCCCGGGGCTCGGCCACGGTTGCAGTGGCGACGTAGGGAATCTCGTGCGCCATCGCGATCAGCGGCACGTTCTTGCCCTGGCCGAAGACGTTGCCCGGCTCGGGGCCGACCGGCTTGGTGTTGGCGGTGCGGGCGGCCGGCGGGGTGGCGCCGGAGCGCTGCACTCCCGTGTTCATGTAGCCCTCGTTGTCGTAGCAGACGAAGAGCACGTCGTCGTTGCGCTCGAACATCCCCGAGAGGCAGGCGAAGCCGATGTCGACCGTGCCGCCGTCGCCGGCCTGACCCACGACCCGCACGTCCTCGCGGCCCTTGACCTTCATCGCCGCCGCGACACCCGTGGCGACGGCGGGCGCGTTGCCGAACAGCGAATGGATCCAGGGGAGCTGCCACGACGACTCCGGATAGGGGGTCGAGAAGACCTCGAGGCATCCGGTGGCGTTGGCGGCGATCAGCTTGCCGTCGGTCGCCCGCATCGCCGCGTCGAGCGTGTAGCGGGCGCCGAGCGCCTCGCCGCAGCCCCGGCATGCACGATGTCCGGAGGTGAGCGTGTTCGAGCGCTCCGTCCGCGCCTGCACCGAACGCTGCTCAGGGTCGAGCAGGCGGTTGCCGACCACGTAGGTCCCCGCCTGGTAGCCCTTGATCTGTTGCTCGGCCATCCCGGCTCTCCCTCAGTGCGAGCCCGCGCCGACGATGCCGACGTCGCGAAGGATGTTCTCGGCGTGCGGGCCGGGTCGATGGCCGCCCTGCATCCGTTCGAGCTCGCGCTCGACGACCTCCCGCTTCAGGTCAAGGAAGTGGAGGCGGCCGGGCTCGAGCTTGTCGTCGAGCACGTCGGCGAACAGCGCCCGCAGCGACTGCTTGGTGATCGGCCGGCCGCCGAGCCCGGCGACGATGTCATGAACCTGCGGCTCGCGGCCCGACAGGGCGAGGCGGACGTTCTGTCCGACGATCCCGCCCGCGCCGACGGCGAAGGCCTTCTCGATCACGACGATTCGCTTCGCGCCCCCGAGCGCCTCGCGCACCTCCTCGAGGGGGTAGGGGCGAAAGCACTTGATCGCCACGACCCCGATCTTCACTCCCTGCTCGCGGAGTTCGTCGACGACGTCCTCGATCGTGCCCAGAACCGAGCCGAGCGCAACCACGATCGTCTCGGCGTCGTCGGCCCGGTAGGAGCGGATCAGCCCGCCGGAGTCGCGGCCGAACGCCCGCTCGAAGTCGGCGGCGATCTCCGGGATCGCGTCGAGGGCCTGCAACTGCTTGGCGTGCATCAGGTACTTGACCTCCATGAACGCCTCCGGCCCGACCATTGCGCCGATCGTCACCGGCTCGGCGGGATCGAGTACCTGGCGGGGTTTGAAGGTAGGCAGGAAGGTGTCGACCTGCTCCTGGGTCGGCAGGTCCACCTGCTCGTAGGCGTGGGTGAGGATGAAGCCGTCCATGCAGACCATCACCGGCACCGAGAGCTCCTCGGCGAGCCGGAACGCCTGGATATGGACGTCGAGGGCCTCCTGGTTGGTCTCGGCATAGAGCTGGATCCATCCCGAATCCCGTTGCGACATCGAGTCGGAGTGGTCGTTCCAGATGTTGATCGGGGCCCCGATCGCGCGGTTGGCCAGGGTCATCACGATCGGCAGGCCGAGTCCCGAGGCGTTGTAGAGAGCCTCGGCCATGTAGAGCAGCCCCTGGCTCGCCGTTGCGGTGTAGGAGCGGGCGCCGGCCGCGGAGGCGCCGATGCAGGCCGACATCGCCGCGAACTCCGACTCCACCATCAGGTACTCGCACGGCTCGAGCTCGCCCGTGCGGACCTTGTCGGAGAGCGCCTCGACGATGTGGGTCTGCGGCGAGATCGGATAGGCGGCGATGACCTCGGGCCGGCACATCGCGACCGCGCTGGCGACCGCCTGGGAGCCCTCGAGCTGCTCAAGCATGTGCGAGCCTGCCCATCTCTCCCTGCACGTACTCGTAGGCGGCCTCGACCGCCACCACGTTGGCCTGTCCGAGCTTGCCGTGAAACCGCTCGCGAATCGCCCCCGCCACCGATTCGACCGAGACGAGTCCGCTCAGCGCCGCAAAACCGCCGAGCATCACGCCGTTGGGCAGGGGCCGCCCGAGATGCTCGTTGGCGAGCGCGGTCGCCGGGACGGTGAGCAGACGTTCCGGCTGAAAGCCCTTGACGAACTCCCCCAGGCCCAGCTCCTCGAAGCTTCGCTCGCTGTTGATCAACATGTAGCCGTCGGACTCGAGCCCGGCGAACAGGTCCACCTGGTGGAGCAGGGTCGGGTCCTGGATGATCAGCGCGTCGGGCTCGGAGATCGGCTCCCGAACCCGGATCGGCTTGTCGTCGATCCGGCAGAAGGAGACGACCGGTGCACCGGTGCGCTCGGAGCCGAACGTGGGAAAGGCCTGGGCGTTGCGGCCCTCGACGAACGCGGCCACAGAGAGCAGCTCCGCGGCGGTGACAACGCCCTGACCGCCCCTGCCGTGAATGCGAACTTGAAACACCTTCACAGAGGCTAGACCCATCACGGCACAACGCGTCGTGGGCGAGCCACATTCCCCCTCGGTGCCGACTACTGATGATTAGCCGCCGCGACCGTATAGGTTGGCCCGGTGAGTGCAAGCGGAACGTTCGCGGCGGCGAGAGCGGCCAACGGCTGAGATGCCCGGACGCACGGTGACCGAACTCCAGCGGCGCTACGGCCGCGAGGGCGACGAGGTCCTCGGGGCGTTGCGTGCCGTCGTCTCGGAGAAGGGGCGGATCGACCCGGCCGACGTCGATCGGGTAGCCGCCGAACTGCACCTGCCGCGAGCCCATGTCAACGGCGCCGCCTCCTTCTACGAGGATCTGGCGCCGACCCCCCGCGGGTCCCGGCACATCCAGGTCTGCGCCGGTACCGCGTGCTTCGCCGCCGGCGCCGGGACTCACCTCAGGGCGATCTCAGAAGCGTTGGACGTGCCCCTCGGGGGGATTTCCTCCGACGGCTCGGTGTCGCTGCAACCCGTCTACTGCCTGGGCTACTGCTACGGCGGCCCGGCGGCGCTCGACGGCGAGCAACCCTGCGCGGGGCCGGACCTCGTCGAGCAGCTCACGGGCGTGGCCGAGCCGCGCAACCCGAGATCCCCGTGAGCGCCGAGGTCGACGAACCGGTCGTGCTCGCCGGCATCGCCGGAACGGGACCGGATGCCTGGAGCGTCTGGGAGCAGGTGGCCGAGGCGGGCGACGGCGAGCGCGTCAGCCGCGAGGTCAAGGAGTCGGGGCTGAGGGGCCGCGGCGGAGCGGGGTTTCCGGCGGCGGTCAAGTGGGGCTCGGCCTCCGAGGCACCCTCCGACGGCCCCAGGTACCTGATCTGCAACGGCGACGAGGGTGATCCGGGCTCGTTCGTAGATCGCCTGCTGATGGAGCGAGACCCCAATCGGGTGCTCGCGGGCATGGCGCTCGCGGCGCTCGCGGCGAGGGCGACGCACGGGATCGTCTACGTGCGCTCCGAGTACCCGCGCGCCCGTGACGCACTGCGCAGGCGCGGTGGCCGAGGCGCGTGCGGCCGGGCACCTCGGCAACGACATCCACGGCACCGGGATGGCCTTCGACATCGAGGTCTTCGAGGGCGCGGGCTCCTACGTCGCCGGGGAGGAGACCTCGCTCATCCACTCCGTCGAGGGGCTGCGAGGCGAGGTCGCGGCGCGGCCCCCCTACCCAACCGAGAGCGGGTACCTGCACCGGCCGACGGTGGTCAACAACGTCGAGACCCTGTCCGCCGTGCCGTGGATCGTCGACCGCGGCGGAGCAGCCTACGCACGGCTGGGGGTCGGCGACAGCCGCGGGACGAAGGTCGTCTGCCTGAACGAGCGGTTTCGCAACCCGGGAGCCTACGAGGTCGAGTTCGGGACCCCGCTCCGCCGCATCTTCGACGATCTCGGGGGTGGAATGCGCGAGGAGGATGCGGTCCGCTCGATCCAGGTCGGAGGCCCGCTGGGAGGCTTCATCGGTCCCGACGATCTCGACACACCCCTCACCTTCGAGGCGCTGCGCGAGGTCGGCGCCGACCTCGGCCACGGGAGCCTGATCGCCCTCGACGAGCGCGTCGACGCCGACGCGCTCCGACGGCACTTCTGGCAATTCGCCGCCAACGAGAGCTGCGGCACCTGCGCTCCGTGCCGGCTCGGCACGCGCCGGGGTCTCGAACTCGCCAAGGGCGTCGGGGACCCCGAGGCGGCCGCGGGCATGGGCGAGATGCTCGCCGCGATGGAGCGCGGCAGCCTCTGCGCGTTCGGCCGCGGCGTGCCCCCCGTCGTCCGCAGCATCGACCGCGTCTACGGTGAATCGCCGTGAGGGTGACCGTCGACGGAACCGAGGTGGTCGTCGCGCCGGGGTCGCGCCTGCTCGACGCAATCCGCGCGGCCGGAGCCGACGTTCCCTCGCTCTGCGCCGACCCCCGCCTCGCCCCCTACGGCTCCTGCCGGACCTGCATGGTCGCGGTCGAGGGAAGCGAGGATCCGGTGCCGGCCTGCACCGCGCTCGCCACCGACGGCGCGATCGTCCGCACCGACGACCCGGCGGCGCTCGACACCGCCCGGCTGTCGCTGGAGCTGATCGTCGGCCAGCTCCCCGAGAGCGCCCTCGAGCAGTCACCGGAGCGAAGCGAACTCGCCCGAGCCTGTCGGCAGCTCGGAGTCGAGCACAGCCGCTTCCGGGGCGAGCGCGAGGGCGAGCGCGACGACTCCCATCCCTACGTCAAGTACGACCCGAAGCTCTGCATCGCCTGCGCCCGCTGCGTACGGATCTGCGACGAGGTCCAGGGGACGTTCGCGCTGGCGATGGTCGGCCGCGGTGCCGACACGGTGCTCGCCCCCGGCAGCGGCGGACCGTGGGATGAATCCGACTGCGTGTCCTGTGGGGCTTGCGTCGACAGCTGCCCCACCGGGTCCCTGTCGGAGGCCGGATTGCTCGACCTGCGGCCGCTGGAGCGCACGACGACGACCACCTGCGGGTACTGCGGCGTGGGCTGCACCCTCGACGTCCACACCCGGGGCGACGAGGTGGCGGTGATCCGTCCCAACCGCGAGGCACCGGTGAATCGCGGTCACGCCTGCGTCAAGGGACGCTTCGCGCACGGCTTCGTCCGCTCGCCCGACCGGCTGACGAAGCCGCTGATCCGCCGGGAGGGGGAGCTGGTCGAGACGACCTGGGAGGAGGCGGTTGGGCGTGTCGCGTCCGAGCTGGGCCGGATTCGCGCCGACTACGGGGCCGATGCGATCGCGGCGATCTCCTCCGCCCGGGCGACCAACGAGGAGAACTACCTGATGCAGAAGCTGATGCGGGTCGCGGTCGGCACCAACAACGTCGACAACTGCGCCCGCATCTGCCACGCCCCGTCGGCCGCCGGCCTCGTCGCCTCCTACGGGCTCTCCGGGGGCACCAACCCGTTCGAGGACTTCGATCGCGCCGGGGTCTTTCTCCTCTGCGGCTCCAATCCCACCGAGGCCCATCCGGTCGTCGGGGCGCGGATCAAGCAGCGGGTGATCGCGGGGGCGCGGCTCGTCGTCGTCGACCCGCGGCAGATCGAGCTCGCCGACTACGCCGACGTTCACCTGCGCCCGCGACCGGGCACCAACGTGGCCGTCTTCAATGGCCTGGCGGCCCTGCTGATCGGCGAAGGGTTGATCGACGAGGCGTTCATCGCCGAACGCACCGAGGGATTCGAGGCGCTTCGGGCGCTGGCTGCCGACTACACGCCGGAGACGGTCGAGGAGCTCTCCGGGGTCCCCGCCGCCGACCTGCGAGCGGCCGCCACGCTCTACGGCCGCAGCGAAGCCCGCGCGATCGTCTGGGGGCTCGGGATCACCGAACACGCCCACGGCACCGACGGCGTCAAGACCCTCTGCAACCTCGCCACGCTGACCGGGAGCGTCGGCACCGAGCAGGGTTGCGGCGCGAACCCGCTGCGCGGACAGAACAACGTCCAGGGCGCCTCCGACATGGGAGCGATGCCGGACATTCTCCCCGGCTACCAGAAGGTCGCCGACCCGGAGGTGGCGAGTCGGTTCGGGGAGGCATGGGGCGTCGAGATCAGTCCCGATCGCGGCCTCCGGATCCCGGAGATGTTCGACGCCGCGGTGGCTGGTGATCTGAAGGCGATGATCATCTTCGGCGAGGACATTGCCCAGACCGACCCCGACTCCGAACACGTCAGGGCGGCGATCGAAGCATGTGAGCTGGTCGTCTCCCAGGAGATCTTCCTATCCGAGACCGCCACCATGGCCGATGTCGTCCTGCCGGCCGCCTCGTTTCTCGAGAAGAACGGCACGTTCACGAACTTCGATCGCCGCGTGCAGCGGGTGCGGCCGGCACTCGAACCGCCGGGAGAGGCAAAGCCCGACTTCGAGATCATCGGAGCCGTCGCGGCGGGGCTCGGCGCCGACCTCGGCTGCTCGACGCCCGCTGAGGCGTTCGACGAGATGGCCTCGCTGACACCAACCTTCCGCGGCATCTCCCACGAGCGGCTCGACCGCGAGGGCCCGGTCGCCTGGCCGTGTCGGGTTCCCGACGGCCCTGACGAGCGGACCCTCTACCGGGCGGCGTTCGAGACCCCGAGCGGCAGAGCCCAGCTCTCCGCGATCCCCTACGCGGCGCCGGGCGAGCAACCCGACGCGGAGTTCCCGATCCTGCTGGTCACCGGTCGGCGTCTCGAGCACTACAACTCCGGCACGATGACCCGCCGGACGGGAAACCTCGAACTCGTACCCGAGGAGCTGCTCGAGCTGCACCCCGACGACGCAACCGAGCTCGGGGTCGGCGAGGGCGAGCGGGTGCTTGTCGCCAGCCGCCGCGGCGCGATCGAGGTGACGGCGGACGTCACCGAGCGGGTATCCCCCGGGCAGGCGTTCATCGGCTTCCACTTCCCGAGCTCGCCCACCAACGAACTCACCTCTCAACACGCCGACGAGACGACGACGTGTCCCGAGTACAAGGTGACGGCGGTCCGGATCGCGAGCACCGCATGAGCCTTACCGATCAGGGCGGCGCCGAGGCGACGATCCAAGACCACCCGGCGTCTCTCCCGCCGAGCCTCGATGCGCTGATGCCGCCGCAGGTCGCCCAGAAGGCGACCGACATCGGCGCCACCAAGGCCGGGATGCCGACGCTGACGACCTTCGCCCTCGCGGTGCTTGCGGGTGCGTTCATCGCGCTGGGTGCGATGTTCGCGACCACGGTCGTGGCCGGCGCCGCCGACGTGATCCCCTACGGAATCGTGCGCCTGCTCGCGGGGCTGGTCTTCTGCCTCGGGCTGATCCTCGTCGTCGTCGCCGGCGCGGAGCTGTTCACCGGAAACAACCTGATCTCGATCGCCTGGGCCGACCGCAAGGTCAGCGGCGCGAAGCTGATCCGCAACTGGACGATCGTTTACTTCGGCAATCTCGTCGGCGCCCTCGGCACGGTGCTGCTGATGTTCCTCAGCGGCCAGTACGAGTTCGGCGACGGGTCGGTCGGCTCCAGCGCGCTCGCGATCGCCGAGGCGAAGTCGAGCCTCGGCTTCGAGCGCGCACTCGTGCTGGGGATCCTCTGCAACGCGCTCGTCTGCCTGGCGATCTGGATGACCTACAGCGCCCGCTCGGTCACCGACAAGATCCTCGCGATCATCTTCCCGATCACCGCCTTCGTCGCCGCCGGCTTCGAGCACAGCATCGCCAACATGTACTTCCTCCCGATCGGGTTGGCGATCAAGGAATGGGGCTCCGACTCCTTCTACGCCACGAGCGGCCTGAGCCCCGACGACTTCGCCGACGTGACCGTCTCCAACGCCGTGATCGAGAACCTGATCCCGGTGACGATCGGCAACGTCATCGGCGGCTCGATCATGGTCGGCATCGTCTACTGGCTGATCTACGTCCGACCCAAATCCTGAGCGCCCTCGCTCACTTGCTCGCATGGACCACCACGATCGGAATCTCGAAGCCGCTCTGGAGCGTCTGACCAGGCGTGACGTGCCGGGGCTCTCCGCGGTGGTCGTTCGCGCAGACGGCAGCACGACCGTCTCAGTGGCAGGCCGGCGTGACCTCGCCCATGGATACCCGGCGACCCCCGAGACCGCTTACCTGTGGTTCTCGATGACGAAGATCGTCACCGCCACGGCGGTGATGCAACTCGTTGAGGGGGGCAAGCTCAGCCTCGACGACCCGGTCGAGCGGTGGCTCCCCGAGTTTCCGAAGCCAAGAGGCGATTGGCCCGAGGTCCGAATACGCCATCTGTTGAACCACTCGGCAGGGCTGGCCAACCCACTGCCCGTCCGGTGGGTCCATCCCGTTGACGTGATCGGACGCGACCCCCACGACTTTGCGCTCGAGCTGCTGGGGAAGCATCGGAAGCTGCGCTCCCCCGCGGGCTCGAAGGCCGTCTACTCGAACCTCGGCTACATCGTGCTCGGGGAGGTGATCACCGCCGCCGCCGGGGAACGCTTCGAAGATTACGTCCACTCGAAGATCCTCCAGCCGCTTTCGATGACGAGGACCGGCTTCACCTACGAAGGTCTTGGAGATGACTACGCCGTGGGTTATCAGCGGCGAATGCACCCGATGACGCCGCTCTTTCGCATGATCCTGCCGAAGGGGATCATCGGGAAGCCCGAAGGCCGCTTTATCGCGTTCAATCGCTTCTGTGTCGACGGGCCCGCATACGGGGGACTGATCGGCTCAGCGCGTGATGCAGCCCGTTTCATGACCGCTCATCTCAACGGCGGTGAATTGGACGGGGTTCGCGTGCTCTCCCCCGAGAGCATCAGCGAGATGCAGGCGATCCAGGCCACCGGACCGAAGATCGACGTCGGCTTCGGCTGGTTTCGCCGCGGCGCCGACCGGAAGGACCCGGAGCAATTCCTCGAGCATCTGGGGGGCGGCGGCGGCTTCTGGAACATGATGCGCATCTACCCTGAGCGCGGGCTCGGGGTGCTGTGCACCGGCAACGCAACCGCGTACGACCACGGGGCGGTGGCGAAAGCAGCCCTCGGCTCGAGCTAGCCTCAGCGGCCGCGACCCCGGCCGAACATCCGCGTGCGCTCGATCCCAGTTCCGCCCGCGGGCAGGCTGTAGAGGTCGCCGTCCCGGGCGAGCCAGAGCGGCCCCGTGAATCGTTCGTGGGCGTCGCCGAGGAACGGCCCCTCGAGGCCCTTGAGAGGTAGCGGCGGAACGATGTGGGTCAGCGCCAGGGCGCCGACGCCCGCCTCGCGCGCCGCGTCGGCCGCCTGGGGTGCGGTCGCGTGGTAATCGGAGACGTCGGCCAGGATCTGGCGACGGGACGCCAGCCCGGCCTCGCCGGCAGCGTCCTCGACGAGCTTCAGAAGCCCGGGCGAGAGCGCATCGTGGAGCAGCAGATCAGCACCCGAGGCCACCCTGACCAGTGCCGGCGCGTAGACGGTGTCGCCGCTGATCACCGCGCTGCGTCCGCGGTAATCGAAGCGGTAGCCGACGGCCGGCTCAATCGGTGAGTGATCGACGAGAAACGCCGTCACCTTCAAGTCGTGCTCCTCCAGCACGACCAGGTCATCCTCCTCGGCCGGGCAGGCAAACTGCTCGGCGACCATGGCGGAGCTCGCCGGCGGTGCGATCTCAGGGCCGTGGTGAGCGGTGCGGTAGCCGCTGTCGAGGGTGTATGCCTCGTTGAGGCCGGAGACCACCCGCTCCACCCCGGGCGGGCCGAGCACCCGCATCGATGTCGACGCTGCGTCGGCGACCCACCGCTGCAGGTTGACGCTGCCGAGGCCGCCGATGTGATCGGAATGGAAGTGCGTCAGCAGCACAGCCTCGATCCGGTTCGGCGCGATCTGCATCCGGTTGAGGGTCTCCGAGGATCGCTCACCGGCGTCGACGACGTAGACCCGACCCCCGGCAATGACCGCCGCACAGGGATTGCCCCGCTTGGGGTCAGGGAGCGGCGAGCCGGAGCCGGCGACCGCCACATGGAGTCCGTCGGGCAGCTCGGCCACCGGGTCGGCGGCCATCAGCTTGGGAAGGCGCTTCCTGATTGCGGCCAGGGCGATGCGAGAGCGGAGGGATTGCGACATCGGGTCACCCTATTCACCGGTTCCTGCTGGCGCCGCCGACGACGCGGGGTCGGCTAGGATCGCGGCGGCCTTGTTGCATCGGTCCCGATCGGCCTCCTCCGCCTGGCCCCTGACGCCGCCCACCGCGGCCGAGCGCGATTCGTTCAGCGCCGCCAGACCGCTGCCCTTCTGGCTCGATCGCCGCGCCGACGTCCGCAGCTTCCCCGCCCTGGCGGGGTCCCTGGAGACTGATCTCTGCATCGTCGGCGGTGGATTCAGCGGGCTCTGGGCCGCCCTGCACGCCAAGCGCCTTGAGCCGGAACGGCGGGTCGTCGTGGTCGAGGGCGAAACGATCGGCTCGGGCGCCAGCGGACGCAACGGCGGTTTCCTGTCGTCGTCGATCACCCATGGGATCGAGAACGGCCTGAGCCGTTTTCCCGAGGAGATGCAAACGCTGGAGCGACTCGGAATGGAGAACTTCGAGGGACTCAAGGAGGACCTCGTCAGGTACGGGATCGACTGCGATTTCGAGGAGTCCGGCGAGTTGTTCGTTGCCCTGCAGGACCACCAGGTGGAGGGTGTGCGGGAGGCGGCCGAGCTGCTCCGTGAATACGGACATGAGGTCGAGGTCCTCGACGGCGAGACCGTGCGCGCCGAGATCGCCTCACCAACGTTCCGCGGTGCGTTCTGGGACCGGACCGGATCGGCGCTCGTCGACCCGGGAAAGCTCTGCGACGGCCTCGCCCGGACGATCGCCGAGCTCGGTGTCGAGGTGTACGAGCACACGCCGGTCGGCTCGCTGCGGGACGCGAATCAGTCGATTGAGCTCGCGACGCCGTCGGGCTCGGTGACGGCGCGCCGGGTGATCCTGGCCACCAACGCATTCGCCCCGCTGGTCCGCTCGCTGCGGCGCTACCTCGTCCCCGTCTACGACTACGTCCTGGTCAGCGAGCCGCTGAGTGGGGATCAGCTCGGCGAGATCGGGTGGAGGTCCCGCCAGGGAATCAGCGACAGCGGCAACCAATTCCACTACTACCGGCTGACCGACGACAACCGGATCCTCTGGGGCGGCTTCGAGGCCGTGTACCGCTACGGGGGACCGGTCGAGGCCCGCTACGACACCGACGACGAGACGTTCGGCGCGCTGTCGCAGAACTTCTTCACCACGTTCCCGCAGCTTCGCGGCCTGCGCTTTTCCCACAAGTGGGGCGGTGCGATCGACACCTGCAGCCGGTTCTCCTCGTTCTTCGACGTCTCCCACGGGGGAAAGGTCGTCTTCGTCGGCGGCTACACGGGCCTCGGCGTCGGCTCGTCCCGATTCGGAGCCCAGGTCGCGCTCGATCTCGCCGACGGCAGGCGAACCGCGGCCACCGAGCTCGACTACGTGAAGCGCAAGCCCTTCCCGTTTCCGCCCGAGCCCCTCCGCTGGGCCGTCGTCCAGTTCACCAGGAGGCAGCTCGCCGCCGCCGATCGCAGAGGGCGGCCGACGAGGGCTCTGGCTGCGGCTCCTCGATCGCCTCGGCCTCGGCTTCGACAGCTGACGCCAAGCGCCCCGGAGAGGGTTGCTCGGGCTCGGTCACTACGATCGCGTGCCTTGCGCGTCGCGGCTATCGACATGGGAACGAACTCGACCCGGCTCCTGGTGGCCGACGTGGACGACGGACGGGTCGATGCCGTCCATCGGGAATCACGGGTGACCGGGCTCGGCCGCGGGGTCGAGACCTCGGGCCAGCTCGCCACCGAGGCGATCGAAAGCGTCTACGCCGCCGTCGGCGACTACATCGCAACCCTGACCGAGCTCGGTGCCGAGGACACGTTCGCCTTCGCCACCAGCGCCGCCCGCGATGCCTCCAACTCGGAGGCGTTCCTGGCCGAGCTGCGCGAGCGGTTCGCGCTTCAGGCCCAGGTGATCGGCGGCCTCGAGGAGGCCGAGTTGACCTACCTGGGGGCGCGCGGCGGCGGCTACATCGACGGCGAGACCCTCGTGCTCGACATCGGCGGCGGATCGACCGAGCTGATCGTCGGCTCCCGGGCGGAGCCGGCCTTCAACACCTCCCTGCAACTCGGCGTCGTCCGCCACACCGAGCGCCATATCCACACCGATCCGCCACAGACGAACGAGCTCGAGTCGCTCTCCGAAGACGTCGGCACCGCCATCGACCAGCAGCTCTCGACCCACCCCGGCCTGCGAGCCGAGCGCGGGGTCGCCGTCGCTGGAACGCCGGCGATGCTCGCCGCCATCGACCTCGGCCTCGAACGAGGTCGACTACGACCAGGTCGAGGGCCACGAGCTGACGCTCGAGACGATCCAGAACCTCTGCTCGCGGCTGTCGTCGCTGCCGCTCGATGAGCGCCAGCGGGTGCGCGGGGTCGACCCCGACCGCGCGCCGACGATCGTCGCCGGGGTGATCATCCTGATCAAGGTGATGCGCGCCTTCGCGCTCCCGAAGATCGCGGTCTCGGAGCGCGACATCCTGTTCGGCGCCGCCCTTCGCGCCGTCGAGCGTCACGGCGCCGCCGCGGGCTGAGTTCGAACTCGCCGCTGCTCAGGGAGCTAGCCGCGTCACGCGCCATGGGCCGGACTCACCGGCCCGCACGTAACGGAAGCGATCGTGGAGCCGGCCGATCTGCCCCTGCCAGAACTCGATCTCGCCGGGGACGACGAGATAACCGCCCCAATGCGGGGGCCGCAGGACCTCCTCGCCGGCGAACCGGCCCTCGACATCGGCGACCCTGCGCTCGAGCTCGCCGCGGTCGGCCAGCTCCTCGCTCTGCGGGCTGGCCCAGGCGCCGATCATGCTCTCGCGCGGGCGGCTGGCGAAATACTCGTCCGATTCGTCGTCCGTGACCCGCTCGACCCGACCACGGACCCGCACCTGCCGATCGAGCTCGCGCCAGTAGAAGACGAGTGCCGCCACCGGATGGCCGGCCAGCTGCGAGCCCTTGACCGACCCTTGATTGGTGAAGAAGCGGAACCCGCGCTGGTCGAAGCCCTTGAGCAGAACCATGCGAGCATCCGGCGACCCGTCTGCGTCGACGGTGGCCAAGCAGACCGAATCGGCCAACGGCATCTCCCGTTCGGCAAGCTCGAACCATCTCCCGAAGAGCTCGATCGGATCGTCGAGCAGGTCGGTCTCGTTGAAGGGGGGCATGTCGGGACGGGGTTGGGACACGACCCGGACTCTACGGAGGGGTTGGGGTCGGCCCCTCGGTAGGGTGGCCCGATGGCGATTCTGCAGGCGAACTGGACGGTCGAGATCGCAGCCCCGCGCGAGCGCGTCTGGGAGGTCGCCGCCGACGTCCCGAACTCGACCTCCTGGCAGCCGGCACTCCTGACCGTCGAGACGATCGAGACCGATGATGCGGGTCGCGCAACCCTCGTCGACAGCACCTCCGACGCCAAGGTCAAGACCACCAGTCAGCGACTTCGCTTCAGCTACGACGAGCCGACCGGCATGAGCTGGGTCCAGGAGAAGGGCGACCTCAACTCACTCGACGGGTCTTGGGTGTTCATCGAGCTCGACGTCGGGTTGACCAAGGCGACGTTCTCGATCTCGGCCGACCCGGGACGGATGCTGGGGCTGCTGCTCAGAGGGCCCGCCGAGGGCAGGGTCAAGACGTTCCTGACGAAGGGCGCCGCGGAGGGCCTCAAACAGCACGTCGAGTCCACGCCCAACTAGGTCCGGGCCGATCGCGACCCCACGCACCTACACGGAGCTCCACCGAGTCGGCGCGGCCGACGTCGACGCCGAGGGAAACGCCCATCCGTTCGCGCTTGCCCGCTGGCTACAGGAGACCGCGTTCGCCGACGGCCTCGACTCCGGCTTCGGCGCCGAGGCGTTCTGGATCATCCGCCGACTGACCCTGACCATCCGCCGACTGCCCGTCTTCCCCGAGCAACTCGAGTTGAAGACCTGGTGCAGCGGCAAGGCGAAGACCGTGGCCGAGCGGAGCACATCAGTCAGCGGGGACCTGGGAGCGAACGTCCACTCGGAGGCGATCTGGGTCCACGTCGACCCCGAGACCCGCCGACCGGCCCGCCTGCCGAGGGCCTTCGAGGAGGTCTACGGCCCGAGCGCCGGCGATCATCGCCCGCGCAGCTCGCTGCGCCACCCCTCCACCCCGCCCGCCGACGCCGAGCGCCTGGGGTGGTCGTTCGGGCGCTCGGAGATCGACCTCGCGGGGCACGTCAGCAACCTCTGGTACTGGGACGTCGCCGAGGAGTACCTCGACCTCTCGCCGCTTCATTCAGGCGGCGCGACCCTGGAGGCCGAATTCAGGTCGGGGATCGGCCACGGCACGGCGATCGTGCACAGGGCCGACTCGATGCTCTGGGTCAGCGACGCCGACGGGAACCGTCGCCGGCACCATCTCGATCAGTTGATCTACGGCTTGGCGGAGCCGACGGTGAAATCGACCCCGACCACCCGCTCCCGCTCGCCGCTCGGCAGGGAGACGTGGACGGCGCCGTCGCGCTCGAGCCGCTCACGGGGCTCCATCAGAGCGACCCCGTGAAAGCGGCCCCGCTCGTCGAAGAGCCAGATGTGACCCTCGGGGGTGGGCTCACGCCGCGCCGAGGGCGAACCGTCGTACTTGGCGTAGATGACGTCGCTGGAGGCGTCGTAGGTGACGTAGGCGAAGTTGTGACGGCCGACCCTCAGACCCATCGGGACACCCCTGACCGGCTCGAGCGGGAATGCATTCAGGCGAGTACGGCCCGGCGTGGGTAGATCACGTCGGGGTCGGTCAGCACGTTGACCAGAGCGGGTTTGCCGGACGCGAACGCGCGCTCCAGAGCCGGTCGCAGCTCCTCGGGCCGGCGGACGAGCTCGCCGTGGCCGCCGAGGGCCTCGATCACCTGCTCATAGGGAGTCTCCGGCTGGAGCTCAGCGGCGATCGAATAGCCGTAGAGGTACTCCATCGGGTTCTTCTCCAGAGCCCAGATGCCGTTGTTGCCCATCACGCCGACGATCGGCAACCCATGGCGAACCATCGTGTCGAACTCAAGTCCGCTGAAGCCGAATGCGCCGTCGCCGAGCAGCAGGCAGACCTGCTTGCCGGGCCTGGCGCAGGCCGCGCCGATCGCCTGACCGGGCCCGGCGCCGAGGCAGCCGAAGGGGCCCGGATCCATCCACGTACCGGGCTCGAAGGTCTCGATCACCCGGCCTGCGTAGGAGACGAAATCGCCACCGTCGCCGATCACGATCGCATCGCGGTCGAGGACCTGCCCGAGTTCCTCGTAGAGCCGCATCGGGTGCAGCGGCGAGCGCGGGTCGGAGCGGTCGTCCGACTCGGCGGCCCGCTTGTCCCCCTCCTCCTCGCGCAGCTGCCCGAGCCATCCGGCGGTGCGATTGACCGAGCCGTCCGTCCCAGCGAGCGCAGCGAGGGTCCCGCGAGACATCGCCGACGAGATCGACGTCGGCGACCCGGTTGCGTTCGAGCCGGTTGGGCTCGACATCGACCCGGATCAGCGTCGCGTCCTCGCCGATTGCCGCCCCGAAGCCGAGCCGGAAGTCGAGCGGCACGCCGATCACGATCGCCACATCGGCGCCCTGCGAGGGCCATGCCCCTCGTCCGGCTGAAGGCCAGCTCGTGGTCGACGGGAACGCATCCGCGGCCCATGCCGTTCAGAAAGACCGGAATCCCCAGCCGCTCGGCGAGCTCGCGGAGCTCGTTCTCGGCCCGCGCCCAGTAGAGGCCGGTGCCGGCCATGATCACCGGGCGCTCAGCCGCGGCGAGCAGCTCGGCCGCTCGCTCGATCCCCTCGGCGGCGGCGACCTCGGCGACCGGAGCGGCGGGGATCTCGGCATCGCCCTCCATGAAGACGACGTCGAGCGGATAGTCGAGGAAGGTCGGGCCGGTCGGCGCCGTCGATGCGCGATGTCGATGGCCCGCGCGGTGGCCTCGCCGATCAGGGCCGTCTCCTTGACCGTCTCCGCCGACTTGGTCAGCGGCGAGACGAACGGCAGGTGATCGATCTCCTGCAGGCTGCCCGGTGCCCCAGCGGCCTTCGGCGGCGCGGCCGCCGAGGACGACGATCGGCGAGCCGTTCGAGCGGGCGCCGGCGATCGCGCTGATCCCGTTCGTCACGCCGGGCCCGGCGGTCAGCGCGCAGACCCCGGGCGTCCGCGTCGCCTTCGCCCAGCCCTCGGCGGCGAATGCGGCCGCCTGCTCGTGGCGGACGTCGACGACCTCGATGCCCTCCTCCTTGCAGCCGTCGTAGAGGCTGAAGAGGTGGCCGCCGGAGAGCGTGAACAGATGGCTCACGCCGCGCTCGCGCAGCGCCTTGGCGGCCAGCCTGCCTCCGTGTCGCGCGCCGGGGTTGGCGACCCCTTTGGACTCAGCCTTCTTCGCGGTTGCCACGGACGCGAGCGTACACGGAGCGGACCGCCTCGACCGGATCGCGGAGGGTCGGGCCTGCTGCCGCGCGGCGGCGCGAAGCAGGCGAACCGGGCGCTCGATCCCCTTGAGCTCCCGCTCCCCGCGGGACTCGAGGTCGAAGTCCCCTCTCCGAGCGCTCCTCGGTCGCCTCGGTCAGGAGCACGTTGTCGCCGGTCTCCCGGGTCGCCGCCTCGACCCGCGCCGCGATGTTGACCGCGTCGCCGATGACGCTGAAGTTGAGCCGACCGCCGCCGCCGATCGATGCCGGCGAGCACCGGGCCGGTGTTGAGACCGATGCCGAGCTCGAAGCCGCCGCCGAGTCCGCTCGCCGTTGACCAGACGATCGATCTCGAGCGCCGCGCGGAGGGCGCGGTCGGCGTGGTCGGGGACGATCTGCGGCGCGCCGAACACGGCCATCAACCCGTCGCCCTCGAACTTGTCGACGTGGCCGCCCTCGGCCGCGATCACCGGCACCACGACCTCGAAGAGCTCGTTGAGACGGGCGACCACCTCCTGCGCGTCTGCGGTCTCGGCGAAGCGGCTGAAGTCCTTGACGTCGCAGAAGAGGATCGAGACGTCGACGATCTCGCCCTGCTCGGAGAAGCCCTCGCTGAGGATGTGGTCGGCGACCTCGTGGTCGAGGTAGGTGCCGAAGGCCTGGCTGATCCGCTCGCGCTCGCGCAGGCCGCCGACCATCTGGTTGAACGAAGCGGCGAGCTCGCCGATCTCGTCGGCGGTGGTGACCGGAACGGCGACGTCGAAGTCGCCCTCGGCAACGCGCGTCGGTCGCCGTCTGCAGGTCGGCCAGGGGACCCAGAATCGACCTCGACAGGAGGATCGTGAGCTCCAGCGAGATCGTCGTCGCGACCCCGATCGCAACCAGCACCGTGACGCCGAGGCTGTCGGCACCGGCGATCGCTGCAACGACCAGGCCGGTGATCACGTTGATCATCGGCAGGGCGGTGAGCAGGCGGACCCGCAGCGGCAGGATCGGAATGTCGTCTGTTGAACCGGGGTGAGACCGATCGGTTGATCTCGATCAGGATCGGCCGCATGCCGGCCTCGATCGTCAGGTGGTGGAGGATCGCCCCGTAGCCGACCGCGACGGTCCCGGCGACCACCAGCGGGATGAGGCTGATCCAGGAGAGGTCCAGGATGATCACCCCGGCGGCACAGGACGGCACAACGACGGCGAGCACCGGATAGAACATCTCGTCGCGGACGAGCGAGAGCGGCAGGCCCACGGCCGACGCCCAGGCGCGCTCGGTCTCCTCCTTGCCGCGGGCACCCGCGATCCAGGCGCTGATCGGCCGCAGGCGCGGGTAGATCCAGTGGAGACCCCAGGCGATCGCGACAGGCCGTCAGGCCAATCGCGACCGCCAGCATCTGCAGCGAAATCGGACAACGAAGCGTCGTAGTAGGCGCCCAGCAGCGCGACCGTACCGGCGGTCACGAGAAAGCCCGCCTGCAGCTCGATCGTCACGAACACCTTCGGATATCGCGGTCCGAGCTTCCGGTAGAGCCACTCGAAGGGTGTTGACAGCACATCGCGATTCTCGCGAAGTGGCCCGCAACACGTACTGCGACCTGCTGCAGCTGCATTCCCGGGTGCCGAGACCCATCCCCGCGTTGGCAGGCAAAGGCACCGATTCAGCGAACTAGCAACCGTGCTCTCCGACCTCTGGGACCGAATCAGCTTCGCCGCCGAGGGCGTGGCGCTGCGCGTCGGCGATCTGTTCGACGCACTACGTCACCGGCGCTTCGGCCTGCCGCTCGCCGGCCTCGGCGGCGGTGGTGGTCCTGGTCGGTTTGATCCTGATCCTGGGCGGGGGCTCGGACTCGCAACGGAGGGCCTCGAAGCCGACGGCACCGCTGACCCCCGTCGAGCCGCCCTCCGCCGTCAGCGACTCGCAGTTCGTCCAGGAACGCGGCTTCTCGATCGCCCTGCCCGACAACTGGCGGCGCACCAAACCCCCCGAGGGAGCCAGCTTCTCCGCCCGCTCGATCGACGGGCTCGGCGAGTCGACCCTCTGGGTGGATCGCGACCCCAAGCTCGACTTCGAGACCTTCATCGACCAGTCGCTCGCCGGGCTGGAGCAGCTCGGTGAAGACGCCACCGTCAGCGACCGCGTCGACGGACCTACGCTCGAGACCTCGATCGCCGAGCTGCAGGCCAACGTCCCCCTCGACGGCGGCCTCGCCGGTCCGTACAGGGTGATCCTGCGTGCGGCCGGGCCCTACCGCTACTACCTGGCCACCTCGATTGGAGCCGGCGCCCCGCCCCGTCTGCTGGCGGACGCCGAGCTCCTGGGCGCGAGCTTCCGCCCGAACGTCGAGCTGAAGAAGTAGCTAGCCGCCGGACCGGGGACAAGTCGCCAGTGCATGGGATTTCTCCGATATTTCGGAGCAATCACATTCACTGACCAGGTGCCAGGCCGACGGAAGCGGACGCGAAGCGGAGCCCCACCCCACCAACCACCTGACGCCCCTGCCGAGCGGCAACACCGCGCAGGCCGACCGGACCGGACGCGCAGCGGAGGATCCGGTCGGAGTTGTTACAGGTGCAGATCCTCGTAGAGGCTCGGCATCGCCCGCTCGTCGCGGATCACGTGGGTGACCGCATTGATCAGGGCGAGGTGGGTGAATGCCTGGGGAAAGTTGCCGAGATGGCGGCCCGAGGCCGAGTCGAGCTCCTCGGCGTAGAGGCCGAGCGAGCTGGCGTCCTTGAGCAGCCGTTCGCAGAGCTCCCGGCCGCGCTTGCGCTCCCCGATCTCGAGCAGGGCCGAGACGAGCCAGAAGGAACAGATCAGGAACGTCCCCTCCTCGCCCTCGAGCCCGTCGTCGGCCTCCTCGACCCGGTAGCGGATCACGAGACCGTTCTCGGTCAGGTCGTCGGCGATCGCGAGGACCGTGGCGCGAACGCGCTCGTCGCCCTGGGGCAGGAAGCGGACAAGCGGCACGAGCAGGTTCGACGCGTCGAGGGCACCGGTTTCGTAGTGCTGGGTGAAGACGCCATTGGAATCGACGCCGTTCGCGAGCGACGTCGGCGTGGATCTCGTTGGCAACCAGACGCCATTCGTCGGCGAGCCCTTCGTAGCCGCGCCTGGAGGCAAGACGGGCCGCGCGGTCCAGCGCAACCCAGCACATGACCTTGCTGCTGACGTAGTGGTGGGGCTCACCTCGCATCTCCCAGATCCCCTGGTCCGGTCCCCGCCAGACATCGGCGGCGCTACGTGCCTGATCCTCGATCACGGGCCAGAGGCGAGGCGAGTTGTGCCCGTACTCCTTCTGATGCAGGTAGATCGAGTCGAGGACCGCACCGTAGACATCGTTCTGCCGTTGACCGTAGGCATCGTTGCCGATCCGCACCGGCCGCGCCCCCTCGTACCCGGTCAGGTGGTCCAGCTCCTGCTCCTCGAGGCGCTTCTCGCCACCGATCCCGTACATGATCTGTAGGCCGCCGTCCTCGTTGCGCTCGACATCGGCGACGAACTGGACGAAGTCGTCGGCCTCCCAACTCAGCCCGAGCGCGTGTAATCCCTGCAGGGTGAAGGTGGCATCCCGCATCCAGGTGTACCGGTAATCCCAGTTGCGCTCACCGCCGGGGGTCTCGGGCAGCGAGGTCGTCAGTGCCGCGACCATCGCGCCGGTCGGCATGTAGGTGAGGCCCTTGAGGACGAGCGCCGAGCGCTGCAGGTGCTCCTGCCAGCGATGGTCGGGGAAGTCGCCGGAAGCCAGCCACGTCCGCCAGAACCGAGAGGTGGTGTTGAGCGCCTCCTCGGCGGCCTCGAAGCTGTCGGGGCCGTCGAGGCGAGACGACCAGGAGAGGGCGAAGAAACAACCTTCGCCGGCCTCGAGCCGGCGGCGGGCGCGGGCGCAACCGCCTTCGATCCCGATATTGACGTCCGAATGAAGACGCAACGTGGTCTCGCCGTCGCTGGCGTCGGCAATCCCGTGCTCGGGGCCGGGCCGGCTCCAGGCGGCGGGTCGGCTGCCGTAACCGAAGGCCGGCTCGCAGACCTGTTCGAGCTGAACGGTGCCATGCACGCAGCGCGCCGTCCGCACGAGCACGTGATGGGAATCGAAGTCCGAGGGCGGGCGGGTGTGAGCGGTCGCCTTGGTCGATTCGCGGGATCGCCACTTACCGAGGATCAGGGCGTCGCGGACGATCATCCAGCCCGTCGGGGTCATCCACGTCGTCTCGACGATGTTCGTCCCCGGCTCGTAGCGGCGGCCGACCGGCTTGCCCACGTTGGAGGGGCCGAAACGCCAACCGCCGGCGGAGCGATCGAGCAGCGCCGCGAAGACGCTGGGCGAGTCGAACCGAGGCGGGCAGAGCCACTCCACGGTCCCGTCAGGGGCGACGAGCGCGCCGGTGTGGCAATCGGAGAGAAAGGCGTAGTCGGCGATCGCGGGGAACGGCGAGGACGGCATCCGGCGCTCGATGAACGGAGTCGGCTCCGCCTCCTTGTCCGGATCCATGCCGCCGGCGCGACGGGGGCCGAGCTCGGCCTCCCGCTCCTTGATCAGCTCGGCTTCAGTTGTGCGGCTCTGTTCGGGATCCATGTCCTGCATCCTCGTATCGGTCCGATCCGAAATTAGCGTGAACCGGCAAGCCGTCTCCCGCGGGCGATCGACGGCGCAACCCACCGCCCCGCGGCCGGTTCGATGCCGGGGGAGGGATTCGAACCCTCATGCCCTTGCGGGCAGCCGGGTTTAAGCCGGCCGCGTATTGCCAATTCCGCCACCCCGGCAGGTGGAAGGCGCAGGCTACCCCGCTTTCGGGAACCGCAACGCAGGCGTCAGTGCTCGATTTGGGCCTGGAAATTTAGGAGAACGCAACAATTGGGTTGTTACGGTGTTTCTGAGCACAGGGTCTCGTCCATGGAAGCTTCCGCACTCACACGCGTCTCGGGACGCGGGCTACTTGCCCGGCGCTCCCCGCTGCTCCGGTTCGAGGCCGACGAGCGCCTCGTCGAGCTGATCCGCGCCGGCCACGACGGCGCCTTCGAGGTCCTGTTCACCCGCTACAACGCCCGCCTGCTGGGCTTCTGCCAGTCGATGGTGAAGAGCCGCCAGGACGCCGAGGACGTGCTCCAGGAAGTCTTCACCAACGCCCACTCGGCGATGCTCGCCGACGAGCGCAAGATCAACGTGCGCCCCTGGCTGTACCGGATCGCGCGGAACCGCTGCCTCAACCACCTTCGTAAGCAGGTTCCCGAGGGCCAGGACTCCATGGACGTCCTCCCCCACGCCAACGGGATCACGACCGCCGAGCACGTCCAGAATCGCGAGGACCTCCGTCAGCTGATGGCCGACGTCGAGACGCTTCCCGAGACCCAGCGGACGGCGCTGCTGCTGCGCGAGATCGACCAGCTCTCCTACGAGGAGATCGCCCAGGCGATGCAGACGACCATTCCCTCGGTCAAGTCGCTGCTGGTCCGCGCCCGGATCGGACTCGCCGAGTCGGGTCAGTCGCGCCTGCTGACCTGCGACGAGGTCCAGCTGACTCTGGCGGAGGCCGCCGAGGGAATCGGCAAGGCCTCCGGCGCCACCCGCAAGCACGTTCGCGACTGCGACGGCTGCAAGGCATTCCGCGACCAGCTTCGCTCCGACCGCAAGGCGATGGCCGCCCTATTCCCGGTCGGGCTCATCGCCCTGTTCAAGCAGGGAGTCCTCGCCAAGATCTTCGGCGGCGGGTCCGCCGCCGGATCAGCAGCCGGGGGCACGGGCGCGGTCGGCGCCGCCGGCGGCGCCTCCGCGGCGAGCGGCATGAGCGGCATCAGCATCCTCGGTGGTGCCATCGGCGCCAAGGCCGCGGCCGGCTTCGCAACCGCCGCGATCCTCACCGCGGGCGCGGTCGAGGTCCGCAACATCGGCGCCGGCGACAACGACAACCCGACGCCGAAGGCCACCGCGGTTGCCGCGGTCGAGCCCGTTGCCAAGACCGATGATTCCCCCCACGTCCAGCTGGTCGCCCAGCCGCCCGCCCACGCGGAGCGTTCCGATGACGCGGCGCCGAACACGACCGACGCCGCCAACCGTGACGCCGGTGCCGCCCCGCCGCCGAAGACCCAGGACGAGTCTCCGAAGCCCGCCACCGACGAGCCCGCCGCGGTCGACCCGCCCGTCGACGACGGCGACGTCGCCGTCGGCACCCCGGTGGTACCGACGATCATCGACGGTGACGGCGATCAGGACACGGGCAGTGCACCCGACGAGCCGACGACGCCGACCGCTCCGACCACCCCCGTGGTTCCGACCACTCCGACGGTTCCGGTCACACCGCCGGTCGTCGCTCCTCCGTCTGCCGACGGAGTCGTGACCACCCCGGTCACGCCCTAGCTTCCCCTCCGGATCCGACATTCGTCGAGTTTCACCCAGCCGGGCCTAAGGTCCAGCCCCTAGGCGCCGATGGGGGGCCCGTGACGGCTCAACTCGACGGCTCGTCGATATCCGGACCGGGAATGTCCGGGCATCACGATCACCTCACTGCCCGAGGTGCCGCCGATTGGGCTCCGTTCGGATCGGTCCTGCCGGCGCACGATTGGCACGATCGCTCGCTCTGGATTCAGCGAGGCGCCTAGGACTGGGATTGACCGGTCGCACGGCGTCGCTCCCCCGGGGGCGGCGCCGGCGGCCTGGTCAGCTCCGACCGCAGCGGCGTCGAACCGGCGGCTGCAACCCGTCGGATGGCTAGCGTGTCCTGGGTGCGAAGGGCAACCCGACCAGCATCCTGGGTCCCCTGGCTCGGGTTATTGATCGCCCTGGCGATCGGGCTGATCGCTCCCACCGGCGCCGCCGGCGACGGCCCGCCTCCGAACGTGATCGTGATCGTCACCGACGATCAGTCGGAGGCGACCATGAACCCGCGGGTCATGCCGACGATCGATCGTCTGCTGGTCCGCGACGGGGTCTCCTTCACCAACGCCGTCGTCCCCACGCCACTCTGCTGCCCGTCTCGCGCGGTCCTTCTCAGCGGTCAATACGGCCACAACAACGGTGTGCTCTGGAACGCGCCCGGCTATCGGGATCTCGAGCGCAAGGTGAACACGCTTCCGGTCTGGATGAAGCGCGCCGGCTACCGGACCGCCCACGTCGGCAAGTACCTGAACGGCTACCTGTTCACGATCGACGATCCGGCGCAGGCGGCGCCCGGGTGGGAGGAGTGGCACACCGTCCTGCATCCGACCTCCTACTACTCGGCGCCGTTCGCGAACAACGGCCGCTTCGGCCAGTCAGGGACCGCGCCCGGCGACTACACGACGTCGATCATCAACCGGACCGCGGTGCGAATGATCGAGCGCTACGCGGGCGGCTCCCATCCGCTGTTCATGGTCGTCGACCAGTTCGCTCCGCATCGATCTGGTGGGCCGTCGCTGGTGCCGCGATGCGGGGCGCCCGGTCCGGAGCCGGCGTTGGCCGACCGCGATGCCTTCGCCGACGAGCCCCTCCCCCACCCGCCGGCATTCAACGAGGCCGATGTCGCCGACAAACCGTCGTTCATCCGCCGGCGCGATCCGTTCGACGCCGCCGGGATCGAGGCCCTCGAGCGGACCTACGGCTGTACCCTCGCCGCGCTCGGAGCGGTCGACCGGGGGGCGGGGCAGATCTGGAAGGCGCTGGGACGGGCCGGGGAGCGCCGCAACACGGCGATCATCTTCACCTCCGACAACGGCCTCTATTTCGGCGAGCACCGCCTCTCGTTCGAGAAGATCGTCCCCTACCGGGAGTCGCTGGACGTGCCGCTGGCAATGCGCCTCCCGGCGGCGACGAAACCTGCCCCCGAGTCCGGACGGGTCGTCTCGGATCTGGTTGCGAACGTCGATTTGACGGCGACGATCCTCGACCTCGCGGGGGCCGAACCCTGCCGGAGGAGCAACGACTGCAGGACCCTGGACGGCCGCTCGCTGGTCGACCTCGCCGCCGGCCGGGACGGCGACTGGCCGTCGAACCGGCGGATACCGCTGGAGCTCGACACCGGCGGCAAGCCGCCCGACGCCAACTCCAGCTGCGCCTACGTCGGGTTCCGCTCCGCCGCCGAGATCTACCTGCGCCACACGTCCGCGGCGGGACCCGACAGGGTCTGCGAGCCCACCGACCAGGTCGAGTATTACGACCTGCTCGACGATCCGGCCCAGCTGACCAACCTGTTCCCGGGCGCCGTCGCCGGCATCGACCCGACCCTGGAGGCGGTGCTGCAGCGCCGGGCCGATGCGTTGGCCGAGTGCGCAGGGATCAGTGGCCGGGACGAGCCGACCGGATCGCGACCGTTCTGTCGCTGACCTCGCCTAGACGCTGTGGGTGCCTCCGGGCTCGAGCACGACGACCTGCGACGAGGTCGTGCTCTCGACCTTGGCCTTGAACTCGGCCGGATCGGCATCGATCGCGGGGAACGTCCCGTAGTGCATCGGGAACACCGTGTCGGCGCCGATCAGGCCGCATGCGTAGGCAGCGTCATCGATGTCCATCGTGTAGTGGCCGCCCATCGGTACGCACGCCACGTCGACGGGGGTGCGCTCGGCGATCAGCTTCATGTCCCCGAACAGGCAGGTGTCGCCGAGGTGGTAGACGGTGACCCCGCCGAGGTTGATCACGAGGCCGGCGGGGAGCCCGATCACGGTTCCCGTCTCGGCGCTGAAGAGCTCCTCGCCCTCGCCCGGCGCGGTGTTCGTGTGGAAGGCCTGGACGAGCTTCACCCACCCCCACTCGAACTGGACGATGCCGCCGAGGTTGGGGTCGAAGGTCGTCTCGACCCCGCGCGCATCGAGCCACTTCGCCAGCTCGACGATCGCCAGGATCGGGGCGCCCGTCCGCTTGGCGAGCGGGATCGCATCGGCCAGGTGATCGGCGTGACCGTGGCTGAGCAGGATGTGGGTCGGCTCGACCTCCTCGGCGGTCACCGGGGCCGTCGGACTGTTCGGCTTCAGAAACGGGTCGACCAGAATCCTGGTCTCTCCGTCGCTCAGCTCGAAGCAGCTGTGTCCTAGCCATCTGATCTCCATCGTCAACTCTCCTGTTCGTTCTCTTCGGTTGGTGTCTTGAGGGGTTGATCGGGCGGGCCGAGCTCGTCGGCCAGCACCCAGCCGACGGCGACCCCGACCATCATCGATATCCGCGTCTCCTCGGCCAGCAGGATGTCGACCGCCTCAGCCCGGTCTCGCTGGTCTTCGATCTGGACGATCCGGTCGATTTCGGCCCGGTGTGAGTCGCCGAACCACCCACCCGCTGCGAGCGCCTCGACGAGCACGCGTTGGAGCGCCGGGGCCGCTGCCGCCACGTGGGCCTCCGCCGCCCGCAGACGCGAGCCTTCGGTGAGCCGGACGACCGCCGCCTCGAGCTCGGCCTCGGTGAATTCCGCGGCGGCCACGACTCAGTCGGGGTTCGCCTCGACGCGCCGTGAAGCAACCACGCCCATCGCGAGGCCGACGAGTCCGCCGACCAGGCCGGCCACCGGGTCAGCCCCGACCTCGACGAGCGGCAGCAACAGCAGCACGACGGCCACGACCGTTACGCCAACGGTCTCGAGGGGCTCGCTGAAATGGTGCTTGGCACCGCCGCGCCAGAGCATCAGCCAGGCGCCGAGCAGGCCGAGCGCGACGCTGTTGCCGCCGGCGACGAGGAGGAAATCCGTCATCCCGGCGGATACCGCGGCGGCCGCCGCGAGGGTGCCGAGCGTCCCGGTGGCCAGGATCAGAATGGCCGTGGCGAGCGAGCCAAGCCGAACCTCGATAGCGCGCCCGAACACCCAGATCGCCAAGCCGACGACCAGGAACGCGCCCAGGTCGTCATAGACGAAGGGGGCGGTGACGTAACGCCAGGCTTCGGAGCCGACGGGTCCGACGGCCGCCCCCAGCTCATAGAGGCTGAGCGGAACCGCGCTCCCGAGGATGATCAGGATCGCGCCAATCAGCAGGGTGCCAGCGGTCGCCAGCGGCCGGGCGTCCAGCGCGATCGTCCGGCCGCGCTCGGCGGCTCGCTCGCGGCGAAGGCGACGACGCTTGTCGCGCCGGCTCTCGTGCACCCGGATCTCATCGCCCTCGCGCTCGAGGCGCGGGGCACGCTTGCGCAGGCGATGGCCGCAATAGGGGCACTCGGTCACGTACGGACTCACCTCGGAGCCGCAGCTCCGGCAGACGACGCTCAACTCCGGTGCCGGTGACACAGAGCGAGGATAGCTTCGCCTGCCGGGAAAGGTCTCGGATCAGCGAGCGGTCAGCGCGACGGTTGCCTCGACGAGCTCGCGGAGATCGTCCCCATGGTCGTCGACGAAGGCGAGCTGGCGCCGGGCGCCGGTCCCGTTCTCGATGATCTCGCGCACGCGCCCGAGCTCGGCAGAACACCCGAGCTCGGCAGCGCTCGGCTCGATCTGAGCGACGAGCCCGTCCGCCATCTCGGCCGCCGGGACCGGACAGCCGCGGGAGAAGTCGACGAGCTCTCCCTCCATCCCGCGCACGGCCGCTCTGACCTTGTTGTCGTCGACCAGCTCGAACGGTGCCTCGACCAGCGGCTCGCCCTCGTCGAAAAGCTCGGCGAACCGATGGGAGAGGGCCTGCGTCATCGCCGCGAACGCCGCCGTGTCCTCCAGTCGCGTGGCCTGATCGAAGACCCTGGTCTCCACCGTGCCGAGCGTGGGATGAGGCCGAACGTCCCACCAGAGGTAGGTGTAGTCATCGATGGCGCCTGAGTTGGTCATCTGCTCGACCCGGCGGGAGTAGATCTCCCAGCTCCCGTAGTGCGGAGGTACGCCCTGGCGGGGAAAGGCCCGGAAGACTGGGGTGCGTGAGGACATCAGCCCGGTCCGGCGACCCTCCCAGAAGGGTGAGTTCGACGAGAGCGCCAGCAGCAGGGGCAGATGTCGGCGGATTCCGTCGGCGACGTAGATCGCCTTATCGGGTGAGTCGATTCCGACGTGGACGTGGGTGCCGAAGATCAGCTCCCGCTCGGCGATGAAGCCGAGGTCCTCGATCAGTTCCCGGTAGCGGTCGCGTTCGACGATCCGCTGGTCGTCGCAGCGGGCGAACGGGTGCGTGCCGGCGGCACCGACGAGCATCCCGTTGCGCTCGGCGATCGAACCGACCAGCCGGCGCAGACTCGCCAACTCCTCAGTCGCCTCAGCGATATCGGAGCAGGGAGTCGTCGCCACCTCGAGCACCGACTGGAACAGCTCCGGCTTGACCTGCACGGCGTAATCAGCGGGGACGTCGGCGAGCACGGCCTCGATCCCCGAAGCGAGGTCGAGGGTCTCCGGGTCGAGAAGCATCAGCTCCTCTTCGATCCCGACGGTGAAGGGTGCGCCGTTGAAGCTGTGCTCTAGCACGGTGTGGTCGAGGCGATCCTATCCCGGTGATCGGCCTCTACCCACCTATACTGGCGATCTCCTGACCGCCTCGTCAGCTCGACGCACGGCGGCGTCATCAATCCAAGGAGGAACTCCAAGTGGAGGTCAAGAGCATCACCGAGCAGAAGTCGCTTCTCGAGACGTTGTCGCCCGGCAAGCGCACGCGCCTGCACCGTCTCCTCTTCGAGTTCGGGCCCGGCAATGGAACGCTGATGCTGCTGCCAATCGATCAGGGGATCGAGCACGGCCCCCGCGACTTCTTCCCGAACCCTGCCTCCAAAGACCCCGATTACCAGTTCCGGCTCGCAGCTGAGGGCGGATACTCGGCGATCGCGTGCCAGATCGGCCTCGCGACCAAGTACTACCCCGATTACGCGGGCAGCGTGCCGCTGATCCTCAAGGTCAACGGCAAGACCGACATACCGCCGTCCCCGCGGGCGTTCTCGACCTGCAACGCTTCGGTCGAGGATGCGGTCAAGCTGGGCGCCGACGCGGTCGGCTACACCCTCTATGTCGGCTCACCGCGCCAGGACGAGGATCTCCTCCAGCTCAAACAGGTCCGTGAGGATTGCGACCGCTTCGGCATGCCGCTCGTCGTCTGGTCCTACCCGCGCGGCGAGGCCGTTGAGTCAAAGGGGGGGCAGAACTCCTTCTACGCGATTGACTACGCCGCCCGGATGGCGATGGAGATGGGGGCCGACGTGGTCAAGCTCAACATGCCCAAGATCGATGCCGACAAGGACAAGGACGCCCCCGCCCCCTACAACGAGGGCGGCTTCACCCAGGAGGACGCGATCAATCACTGCGTCGAGTCGGCGGGGCGCTCCCTGGTCGTGCTCTCCGGTGGTTCGAAGATCGACGACGAGGCGCTGCTGAAGCAGACGAGCGCGGTCATGGGCGCCGGCGGCTCAGGTGTGATCTACGGACGCAACGTCTGGCAACGCGAGCGGAGCGAGGCGCTCGAGATCATCAGCCAGATCAAGGAGATCATGCTCTCCAGCGTCTCCCGCACCCCGTAACCGGGAGGGGCTCCCCGGCCCGCCCGGGGGTTATGGGGACTGATGATGGTTCCAGGCCTCAGAGGTGGTTTCGTCGGCGCCCTCACCCTGCTCGCGATCCTCCTCTACCTGCTTCTCGCCGGCGGATCGGACGAGGGCGGTGGGCCGAGAGAGGCGACCGGCGGCAACGGCATCGCGGCCCGGGGGAGCATCACCGCCCGCGTCGTCCGCGTCGTCGACGGAGACACGATCGAGGTTTCGATCGACGGCCGGGGCGACGATGTCCGCTACATCGGCGTCGACACCCCGGAGACCGTCAAGCCGGGTGAGCCCGTCGAGTGCTTCGGACCCGAGGCTTCGGAGTTCAACCACGAGCTCGTCGAGGGGCGGGTCGTCATGCTCGAGTTCGATCGGGAGCTACGCGACGTCTACGACCGCCTGCTCGCCTACGTCTTCGTCGGCGACACTTTCGTCAACGAGGAGTTGATCCGTGGCGGCTTCGCGCGCACGCTCGAGATCGAGCCGAACACCTCCCGTGCGGGGCAGCTGGCGGAGGTCGAGCAGCAGGCCGGAGACGACGGTCGCGGGCTCTGGGGCACCTGCTGACATTTTGCAAACTGGCAGAAATTCTTAGCAACAGCTAATATTCCCGCCGTGGCAACCGACTCCGCCCAAATGCCCGCCGCCCGGATGAGCCAGAGCCTCGACCAGTTCGAGGAGGCCTTCGAGCGCGAGCAAGCGGTCGAGATTCAGCGACGCGTCGAGTTGCGCAAGCGCGCATCCAACCGCTCGCGCGCCCGTGACATCGTCAAGACCGAGAAGCGCGGCCGCGTTCGCTTCGGCGTTCTCTTCGTCGCCCTGACCGTGACCGTGGTGGTCGTGGTAGTGGTGATGTTCGAGACCCTAGCCTGGCTAGTCGGCGGGTAGATAGCCCAACCGACGCTCCGCTGACCCTCGAACAACCCCGAGGGAATGCTCCGCTGCGCGTCCGCTTCCCGCGGACCGTTGGGGTGTTGCCGCTCGGCAAGGGCGTCAGGGGGTTGAGCGGGGAGGGGCAGCGGCTGGCTCGCCAGGTTGCCAGTGTGTGGGATTAGCCCGGTATCCCGGGCTAATCACGATCACTGACGCTGAAAGCCCCTCGGCAGGCGGGTGAACGGTGGGCGGGAGTCAGGTGTCCCTCGGCAGGCGGGGGTAAGCGGTGGCCTGGAGTCCGTGCCCTCCCCTCCCCAGCCAGACCGACTCTCACCCAACGGAGGCGGTCACTCGGTAGGCCACGCCAACCGTCAAACCCCCTCGGCAGGCCACGCCCCCGCCGACGACCTCCGCCCAACTACTCGCCCGCCGGCGGCTTCTCAGCCGCCGCCCGATCGTCCATGTTCTCGTAGACCTCCCGGCGGAACACCGAGATGTCTCGTGGGGCGTCGATGCCGATCCTCACCTTGTCGCCGGAGACGGAGAGGATGGTGATCTCGATTTCGTCTCCGATCATGATGCTCTGATTGGTCTTCCGGGTTAGTACGAGCATGGGCGCCCGGACCTCGGACCGGGGGCTGGAACGGCTTGACGGCACGGTTCCCGTGGGAGTACGGGACTTCGACCCTAGCGAACGGCGATAGAAACGTCCATTCCCGGGTTGACCCGCGGGTGGTCGCGGCGCCCCTTTGGGTAGAGTCCCGGGCCGCAATGGCAGGTAAACCACTCAGATCCCAGCTGAACCAGATCCGCGCGTGGGTACGCGAGGGTCGGACGGATGCTTGGATCGCACATCAGCTTGATATCTCCGCATCCGAGCTCCGTGAGTTCCGGCGCCGACACGACCTCAACCCAGACTCCGAGCCCGATACCTCAGACGACCTCCGCGACGAGATCGAGGCCGAGGTGGAGGCTGCAACCCTCGCGGCCGCCGAGGCGGCGGAGGCCGCCGGCGACGAGGAGGAGGAGGAGGAGGACGAGGGCGACGAGGACTCCGATCGCGACGAGGACGACGCCGAAGGCGACGATCAGCCAAAGCGTCGCCGTCGCCGTCGCGGCGGGCGCGGCCGTCGCCGCTCCCCGAGCGGCATCGAGGGAAGCTTCGATCACGGCGAGGAGGGCTACGGCCTGTGGCTCGACCCGGCGGTCAAGGACAACCCCGTCTACGCCGAGCATTGGGCCGGGCATCGACCGGTGCGGGTGACGATCGAGGCGGATCAGATCATCATCCGCCGCACCGACGACTGAATCCCCCCCGCTCCGGCCACCGCCGGCGCGCCTTCAGTTGCCCTTCCAGGCCGGCTGCTCGGCGCGTCGCAGCGAGGCCATTACGGCCTCGAGCGTGTGCAGGTCGAACGGCTCCGCCACACCGTCGTTGATCAGCTTCTTGCCCATCTGATCGCGGGCCGCGATCGGCCCCTGGGCGAACAGGTAGGCACCGATCAGGGCGTCGCGATCGTGGTTGTCGCGGCGGGCGTAGTCCTTGGGGACGCCGGCGGCCCCGCCTCCAGTGGCGGCACGGCGAAGGATCTCGACGAGGATGGCATTGGCGTCGCCGGCGGTGGCGCCGTCGGCGTCGCCCTTAATGGAGAGCGCGGGGATCGCCGCCTCCTCGGCCGGCATGCCGCGGACGATTGCCCGGCGCAGCGATTTGCGCTCTCGCGGCCTGAGAGCCTCCAGGCCGGCGGTCGCCTCGAAACCGTGGCCGCGGTGACGTAGACCCCTGACCATCGCGATCAGCGGCGCCCTGTGGGTCTGAGGCACCGCTCCCAGCAGCAGGCAGAGGAAGGCCCAGAGCACGATTGCGGCCAGCCCCACCACGAGCTGGGCGATCAGCCCGCCCGGGTCGACCATGCTGTGCAGGACGGCCACGGCCACGGCGAGGCCGCATGCGAGGATCATTGCCCGCCAGGGGAGGACGATCGGACTGCGGCCCCGCTGCGACTTGATGAAGACGAAGGCCGTCGGCGGCGCGAACGCGAGCATCATCGCGATCGGCGCTCCCTTGACCCCGATCTCGGGAATCAGCAAGAGGCAGAGCCCGATGAACAGGAGCATCGCGACGACCGCCCCGATGATGAACGGGACGCGCTTGTCGGCGTACTTGACCGACTTGTTGAGCATCCGGTAGACGGTCGGCGCAACCAGGCCGCCGGCCACGAGCGGGATCAGCGGCGCGGCGCTCGAATAGGACGGAGGCGCAACCCTGACCATCACGGTCGCCATCACCGTGGTCAGCAGCATCGTGCCCGCCAGGATCAGCGTGAAGTAGCCGAACTGGACCCCACGGGCGTTGCCCACCCCGTATTCGTCCTCGACCGCGCTGAACATCGGCGTCTTCTGCAGCGGTCGCAGGGCCTTGCGATAGCCGCCCGGCAGGATCGCGACGAGGAAGGCCGCCCTCGATGCGAGATGGTAGGTGCCGAGATCGGCATCGGAGACGAAGCGCGAGAGCAGGAAAATGTCCGCGTAGCCGACGACCCACATCGAGAGGACGAGCGGGACGCGAATCGCACCCTTGCGGTAGATCGCCACCGCCTCGCGCCAGTCGAAGCAGGGCGTCCAGCTGCCGCGCAGGATGATCAGGGAGAGGATCAACGCCAGTCCGGTACCGATCGCCTGTCCGGCGATCGCGCCCTTGATCCCCTCACCGGCGATCAGCAGTGGGACCACGGCGGCCAGGATGAAGACCGGTTTGGCAGTCTCGGCAGCAACGTACGAGTACGGGCGCCGCTCGAGCCAGATCGCGATCGACGTGACCCGATAGATCGCCCCGGTCCCGCCCGCGAGCGCTGCGTAGACGACCAGGCCAGGGTCGGCGTCGCCGAGCAACCAGTGCGAGATCTGATCGGCGAAGAGGATCGAGAGGGCCGTGCCGATCAGCGAGACGATCGTGATCGTCGCCAGGCCGGTCCCGAGGCTCCGCTTCGGTGAGATGAGCGTCTCGTCGTCGTCGTCCTCGTCGTCGTCGTCCTCGTCGTCGCCGCCGAACGTACGCTTCAGAGTTCCCTGCTTGCTCGCCAGGGTGAACAGCAGCGTCAGCAGACCGGAGTAGAAGAGAAGGAGGCCGAGCTGACCGAACTCGGCCGGCTCGGAGAAGTTCGCGATGACGATCGTCGCGATGAAGGTGAGCGCGTTGGCCGCGACCATCCCCATGCCGTGGATGCCCGAGTAGCGGAGCACCTGGGTGCCGAGTGCGGCCCCCGTCCCCCCTCCCTTGTCCGGTCGCTTCGGCCCGGCTCCGCGCTGAGCTCCCTGACGCCGGCGTTTGCCGTTGCCGCTCAAACCGACCAGTGTTCGAACGCGCGGCCGGTCTGCGCCCGCAATCGATCCGCGTCCTCGTGGAGAACCTCGAGCACCTCGTCGCCGAGGGCCTCAGCGACGCCGTCAGGCCTGCTGATCGGCTTCGAGAGCGGCAGGGCGACATCGAGTGCGAGCCAGGCCCGGCGCGGGACTCGACGGCCGAAGCGTGACCGGCTCATCTTCTGGACCCTCATCCCGAGCCGGGTTGCTCGCTTCTTGCGCGAGGTCGAGTGGCGCACCTGCTCGAACTTCGGGTGCTGGAAGGTGGGATCGACACCGGCGAATTCGAACAGCCGACGCAGCGTCGGCATCCGGTCGTCGCGAAGGTCAGCCTGGTCGAGGACGAGGATCTGCTCCTCGTCGAAATGCGCGAGGTAGCGCTGTAGCTGCATGAAGTACTTGCTGCGAGTGACATAGGACGTGTTCGGATGCAGGAGCGTGGGCCGCAGGTCGCCCTTCTCGCGACGCTTGGCGAAGTTGTGGACGTAGTGGGCGGTGATCCGCTCGATCGGGTCGCGGACGATGTAGACGAGCCGGACGTCGGGCACCACCTCGGCGATCCGCTCGGGAACGCCGAGGTGCTGGGGGTAGGCGGTGTAGTTGGGCGACGCCTCACCGCGGCATCGAGCGGTTGGGTCGAAATGCCGGGAGTACCACTCGAGGCCGCGCGGGTAGTTGCGCTCCTCGATGAAGTAGTTCAGCTCCTTCGGCGTCGACATCGACACCTCCGGGTGCAGGCTCAGGTAGTAGTGCAGGCCGCTGGTGCCGCACTTCTGGGCGCCGATCACGATCAGATTGGGCAGGGTCAGATCACGCGTCCCCGTTCCAGGGCGCGCATGGGGAAGCGTCTCACTGGCGCCGTCTCCCCCTGGGACGGCGTCGGTTTCAATCGGGGCCGGAGCCTCCATAGGCGCCCCCGAGGGTACCGCAGCGGGTTCGATCATCAGTTGCCCCGGGAGGGGTCGGAGGACGGCCGAAGATCAAGCAGCTCGGCGCCCCGCTCTCCGACGGAGACGGCGCGAAGGGGCTTGCGGCCCTTCAGGAGCAGTTGCACGCGGGCGCGCAGATCGGCGGCCGACGACCCCCCGGCGGCGCCCTTCTCCGGCCAAGGAGGCAGAAGCTCGAAACCGACGCCGAGCCGGCGCAGCTCCACGAACGCGAGCGAATCGGTGAGGACCAGCACGCGATCCCGAGGTACGTCCCCTCTGGCCTCCTCGATCCGCTCGGCCAGCTCGTCGTCTTCAACGCCGAGGGCCAGGATCGCGAGATAGGGAGAACGGCGTTCAGGGTTGCGGATCAGGTCTCGAACGCCGAGCGCCGCCACCAACGGCAGCGAGGGGCCGACGGAGTGGCTGGAGAGGCGCAGCCAGCGGTTGAACCGACCTCGGTCGCGAACGGCGGGCGCGGGTCGATCGCCGGCCAGCATTCTCTCCAAGAGTTCCGCCGCTGCGCCGGCTCCGTTGCCTGGGAAGGCCTCGGCGCAGGCTCGAGCGAGCCCGGCAGCCCGATCGGGCTCGGCGAGCCCGCCGAGCTGATCGGCGAGCGTCCGGTCGGCGGCGTTCTCGACCGCGAACGCGACTCCGTGCTCAGCCGCCCAGCGGGCACGCGCACCCTGGTCGTCGGTGTTGCGCGACATCGGCACGAACAGGCTCGGAACGGCGAACGCGACCAGCTCGTGGAAGGCGTTGTAGCCGGCGGCAGACACCGCGATGTCGAACGCTTTGAAGTACCGGCTCATCGGGAACGTCGAGTCGAGCCTGACGACGCCCGCCGGAACCTCGAGGCCCGGGGAGATGCTGGATTGGAGCGCGGCGACCTGCAGGCCGGGAACCTCGGTCAGCGCTTGCAGCGACCTGGCGACGGCCCCGTCCACCTCTCCCCCCTGGCCGAGCGAAACCAGGGCGGTGCGGCGTGATGGGTCGAGGCCGAGCGCGACGGCCGCCTGCTCCCGCCCGAGCAACTCGCCGGGATCGAGGTAGATGATCGGGCCCACCCGCTTGGCCTGCCCACGCAGTCCGACCGTCGGCCCCGCATCGGCGGACTCCGCGAGCTCGCCTGGCTCGAGGACCGCGTCGAAGGCGCCGACCCGGGCCAGGGGTGCCTCCGACGATGTCTCGCGCCTCCACATCGGACGCCGGCACCAAACCGAGAGCGGGGCGCCCGGGGCGCTCAGGAGGTGGGTCAGTGCCCGGTAGGGATGCACGCCGTCGAAGACGACGAGGTCGGGACGGCGCTCCTCGAACACCTGCTCGAGCATTGCCTTCAGGCGGAGGTTCCAGGCTCGATCGGTGCCCGACGCGGGTCGCCGGTAGGAGGAGAGATAGTCGACCTCGAGACCCTGGCGTGCGACGACCGGGGCCGCTCCCGAGAGGGTGAAGAACGACGACTCGTACCTCGTCGGCAGCCGCCGTGCGATCGCCATGGCCCGGTTGAGGTGGCCCAGCCCGGTGCCGTTGCTGGTCGCGAACAGGACCCGCGGCATCCCCGGGTCCCGTGCCCCTCCCCTCGATCCCCGGTCGCTCATCGGAGCGACCCGGACGGGGTCTCGCGCTCGAGCGCGGCACGGAGGCTCGGGGCCGCGTGGTTTCCCTCACGCTCGAGGGCGCCGACGGTCCACTCGTAGCGACGCTGCACCCAGAGCCGTCCCGGAGGGCTGAGCTGCTGACGCCATCTGCCGAGGTGCGCGGACTCGGGAGTCATCTCGGCCTCGAAGAACCCGTGGATACCCTCCTCGTCGGCGAGGCCGAGGAACGCGAGCAGTCCGGCGTAGGTCTCGTCGCGCTCGTGTCCGACCAGATCCTCGAGCAGCACCACCCGGAAGCGATCGGCGGGGATCGAAAACTCCGCGCCGTCCTCACTGCCGCGGATCCCGCCCTCGATGGACCGCAGCCGATCCGCCCACCAGCCGATCGCGGCGCCGACCCGACGCGGCCCCCAGGTCTTGCCGGCGACCGAGGCCGCGGAGTCACGGCCGTCGCGCAGGGCGTGGATGAACTTCGCCTCGGGGAAGAGGCGCATCAGCGTCTGCGATACGCGCACGTTGTGGGAGGACATCTCGACCAGCCCGGGCTTGCCGGAGCGCTCGGCGACGGGCCAGAGCAGTTCCAGGTAGAGCTCGCGGCAGCCGCGGATCGGATCGGCGGCATAGGTCGCCTCGAACCGCTCCAGCGCCGCGTCGAACTCAGCCTGACGCAGCAGGTTGTAGAGCCCGCGAGGCTGGCCGTCGACCCGCACCCGATGCCACCAGAACTCGCGGAGCTTGCCGAGGTATCCCTGGAGGGTTATCCGCCCCTCGAGCAGGTCGGGCATCCCGCGCTTGTTGCAGTGGAACCTCGCCTCGATCGGGACGTCTGCAAGCCTGCTGTGGCGGCCGAGAAGCTGCGCGATGGCGTGGGTTCCCGATCGCCCGGTCCCACCGATGAAGACGAGGTCGCGTCCGCTCACGCGGGCTGATGCTCGTAGGCCCGCCGCAGCTCCGGTGCGCAGTGGAAGCCCTCCCGCTCGAGGCGGTCGAGGGTCTTCTCGTATTCCCGCACGAGCGCCTCCTGCTGCTCGGGGGTGAGCCCCTCCCGCCAGCGCTCCTTGTGAGCTGCCGAAGCGCTCATCTCGTTCTCGAAGAACCCCCGCATGGCCGGCTCGTCCTCGAGCCCCAGGTAGCTCAGAAGCTGGCCGTAGACCCGGTCGCGGTCGCCGTCGACCAGCTCGTCGAGGCTGACCGTGAACAGGCCGTCGTCAGGCAACTCGCGCACACCGGCCTCGATCTTGCGCAGGCGGCCCTCCCACCAGCGCAAGCCCTCGGAGCCGTCGCGGGGATGGCTGCGCTTCTGGCGCTTGGAGACCTTCGAGGAGCCCGCGTCGCGACCGTCGCGGACCGTGTGGATCAGCTTCGCCTCGGGAAACAGGCGGATCAGCGTCGGGCTCTCGGCGATCGTGAAACAGCTCATCTCGATCAGTCCGGGCTTGCCCTCCTCGGCGGCGATCGGCCAGAGCAGGTCGAGGAAGAGGTTGCGACAGGCGAGGTCGAGGTCGCCCTGTGAGGCCCGCTCGAACTCATCGAGGGCCGCGTCGAAGCGATCCCGCTCGACGACCTTGTGGAGCCCGCGCACCTTGCGGCCGAAGGCCATCCTGCGGGCGACCACGGGAGCCACTTCGCCGGCTCTGATCCGGCGCCACCAGAACCGCTTCATCTTGCGCAGGAACTGCTCCGGGGAGACCTGGCCGGAGAGCAGGTCGGGGAACCCCTGCGGATTGACGTGAAAGCGCGCCTCGATCGGGACTCGCGCGTAATGGGAGTGGTTGGCGAGCAGCTGTGAGATCACGTGGGTGCCGGAACGGCCGGTGCCGCCCACGAAAAGGATGTCCGGGTCGTCCGGACGTTCGGAGGCGAGATCCATCAATCCGCCCTCCGGTTCTGGACCTGGCGGAGCAACGGGACGCAGCCGACGCCGTCGGCTTCGAGTCGATCGAGGATCTCGGCGTAGCGGACGTCGACCTCGGCGTGCCTGCGGTCGTGGACGTCCTCGCGCCAGCGCTCCGTGTGGGCGTTGCGGACCTTGACCCGCCGGGTGAAGTAGCTGAGCATCGCGTCCTCATTGCGGAGGCCGGCGAATTGCCGCATCTTGCGATAGGTGCGGCGCCGATGGTTGCCGGAGACGAGATCGTCGAGGCTGACCTCGAAGACCCGCTCCCTCCCGGCCGCGCGAATGCCTTCTTCAATGCGACGGATCCGCGACTCCCACCACTCGAGACCCTGATGCATGGTCCGAGGGTGGGCGAGCCAGCGAGCCTGGCCGACTCGGGAGGCGGCGACGTCGCGGCCGTCGCGGACGACGTGGATGAAGCGAGCCTCGGGGAACAGCATCCCCAGCGTCCCGGCCTCGGCTACGACGTCGCAACTCTGTTCGATCAACCCGGCCTTGGCCTCGCCGGTTGCAAGTGGCCAGAGCAGATCGAAGAAGAGCTGCCGGCAGGCGGCCTCGGGCTCGCCCTCGGCGAAGCGCCGGAGAAACGATGTGGTGGCCGCATCCAGGCGCTGCTTCGGCACGTAGCGGTGCAGGCCGCGAAAGCTGAGCCGCGCCGGCTCGAAGTTCCGCCACCAGTAGTGGCGGAGGCGGTACGCGAACAGGTCGGCGCTGGTCCGTCCCGAGAGGACGTCGGGGAAGCCGCCCGGATCGGTGTGGAAGCGGGCCTCGTTCGGGACCTTGCGGAAGTGGCTGTGCGAGTTCAGGATCTTGGAGACGACGTGGGTGCCGGATCTTCCGGTGCCCCCGATGAACAGCAACGGGACCGGCTCAAGCAAGTCGGTGTTGGCTGTGCGGCCGGGCACAGCCTCGGTGTCGAGTCCGGTCGGCATAGGTGCTGGAAGGGGTGGGCGCTTTGGAGGTGCGCCAACGGGTCCGATCGCAGGTACCGAAACCCCGTCCCCACAGGTTAGTGGCTATCGCGGACTCGGAGTGGCCGAGGGACTACCTGATGCCGTCGATGACGTAGGCCTGTTCGGATGCGCCCACCAGACCGAGCTTGCGGGCCTCGGCCATCACGGCCGTGGAACTCTCCAGCTGCTTCGCCTTACGGGTCAGCTCGGCATTCTCACGCTTCAGCTCCTCGAGCCGGGCGTCGGCCCCCTTCGACTCCCGCCACCCCTCGAAGACGTGCAGCGACGGGCCGATGTAGGAGGCGATGACGATGAAGAGGACGATGACCAGGACCATCCGTCCGAAACGGTCCCAGCGGATCCGTGAGCCGCGACTGCCGCGCTCACCTCGGGGAGCCACCCGGGCGCGGTAGCGGGGCTGGGCTACGGAGGCCATTGGTGAGCGGATTCGGCACCGATCGCCGGAGCCCTGCAAGCGGGCGGAGACTTTCTCAGAGCGGCCCCGGGTCCGCTCAGGGAGCGACCGTACGGTCGGTCAGCGGCCGAACGCGGACAGGCCGGGAAACGTGGCGGCGGCGGCCAGCTCCTCCTCGATCCTCAGCAGCTGGTTGTACTTGGCGACCCGATCGGAACGCGACGGCGCACCGGTCTTGATCTGGCCGCAGCCCGTGGCCACCGCGAGGTCGGCGATCGTGGTGTCCTCGGTCTCACCGGAGCGGTGGGACATGACGGCCGAATAGCCCGCTTTACGCGCCATCCGCACGGCCTCGAAGGTCTCAGTCAGCGTTCCGATCTGATTCACCTTGACCAGGATCGAGTTGCCGACGCCCATCTCGATTCCGCGGCCGAGGCGCTCCGGGTTGGTGACGAACAGGTCGTCGCCGACGAGCTGACAACGATCGCCGATCGAATCGGTCAGAGCCTTCCAGCCGTCCCAGTCCTCCTCGTCCATCCCGTCCTCAATCGAGAGGATCGGATAGCGATCGACCTTGTCCGCCCAGTAGTCGGCAAGCTCAGCGGAGGTCAGCGAGCGATTCTCGTGGGCCAGCTCGTAGGCGCCGTCCTCGTAGATCTCGCTGGTCGCGGGATCGAGCGCGATGAATACGTCCTTGCCCGGCACGTAGCCGGCGGCCGAGATCCCTGCCACCAATGCCTCCAGCGCGGCCTCGTTCGAACTCAGGTCGGGCGCGAAGCCCCCCTCGTCGCCGACCGCGGTGTTGAGGCCTTTCGCCTTCAGCCATCCCTTGAGCGCGTGGAAGACCTCGGTGCCCCAGCGCAGGCACTCCGAGAAGCTGCCCGCCCCGGCCGGGACGACCATGAACTCCTGGAAGTCGACCGAGTTGTCGGCATGCGCGCCGCCGTTGACCACGTTCATCATCGGCACCGGGAGCACGTTGGGGCTGTCGACGCCGTAAACCGGCCCCAGGTAGCGGTAGAGAGGCAGCTCCGCATCGAGCGCGCTCGCCCGGGCCGTGGCCAGCGAGGCGCCGAGAATCGCATTGGCCCCCAGCCGGGATTTGTTCGGGGTCCCATCGAGCTCGATCAGGGTCCGATCGATTCCCGCCTGGTCGGTCGGATCGGCACCGTTCAGCGCCCCGGCGATCTCATCATTGACGTTCGCGATCGCCTGGCTGACGCCCTTGCCGCCCCACTGCTCCCCCCCGTCCCGCAGCTCCGTCGCCTCGAACTCACCGGTCGAGGCGCCGGACGGCACCGCCGCGCGGCCGATGGCTCCGCCCTCGAGCGAGACCTCCACCTCCACGGTCGGGTTTCCCCGCGAGTCGAGGATCTGACGGCCGTGAACGTTGGTGATGGTTGGCATGCGGGCGATTATCTCAGGGTATGTCAGTGATCGGGATTGGCCCGGTATGTCGGGCTAATCCCGATCGCTGACCTTGAAAGCCCCTCGGCAGGCCGCGCCCACCTCCAGCCTCTCGGCCTCCCGCAACCGATCCGCCGCCCTTCTCAGCGTCAGCTCGGGATCGACCCTCGCCACCCGCGCCAGATCGGTCGCGGCTAGCAGCAACCGGCCGATCGCCTCCTCGGCCCGGTCCCGCTCCTCAGCCGATCGCTCCTCGGCCTCGACCGTCAACGGAGCCTCGGCCAGCGCGGCGGTCGCCGCCTCCAGCCGCTCCAGGGCCTCGCCGGTGTCGACGGCCGGTCCGGCGAGCCCGGCCGTGGCGGCACGGCGCTGGAGCTTGCGGGCGTAGAGGAGGCCGGGGAGGTTCTCGGGGACGTCGGAGAACGGGCCATCGTCGCCGCGACCCTCCTGCTCCCGCTTGATCCGGTCCCAGTTGGAGCGGACGTCGTCGGTCCCGGCGACCTCGACATCACCGAAGACGTGCGGGTGGCGGCGGATCAGCTTGGCGGTCGTATGCTCGGCCACGGAGGCGAGGTCGCCCTCCCCCCGCTCCTCCAGCAACAGGGCGAGGAAGTGGACCTGGAACAGCACGTCGCCGAGCTCGTCGAGCATCTTCGCGTCGTCGCCGGAGGCGGCGGCATCGGCGAGCTCGTAGGCCTCCTCGACCGTGTGAGGAACGATCGAGCGCTCGTCCTGGGCACGGTCCCAGGGACACTCGCGGCGGAGCCGGCGGGTGATCTCGTCGAGGCGGGCGATCGCCTCCCCACCGGCAGCGGCGTGGGCGGGGTCGGAGCTCACGTGCTCGCCCGGCGCGCTACGGGGCGGTCGCGGGCGGTGCGGCGGTCGTCGGAGCGGCGCCTGTAGCCGGATCAGTCGTGCCCACGGGTGCTCCGTCGGGACCCAGCTGCACCGAGCCGGCGGGGAGCTGGGTGGCGGCGGCGGGGTCGACAGCCGGCGGTCGCGGTCCCTGCGGCAGTCCCTGCGCCGGTGAGCCATCGATCGAGATCGTCGAGGTGCCGGGCTCGATCGGCTTGGTCGAGGTCACGGGCGGCGGGGTGGGTTGACCGGGGACGGGCTCCGGGTCGGGGGGGACGAAGTTGCTGCAGAGTTCGATCACGGCGGCAGGGGCGCAGACTGTCCGCGGCGTCCACTTGTCGGTGAAGTCGGTCTGGAACTCGGTCGCGATCTGCTGCTGGCGGGCGGCCACGAGCTGTTGCTTGATCGTCGCACTCGCCTCCTCGAGGGGCTGAGTGGTCTCGGCGTTGATCGCGGTGACCTCGATCACGTAGTAGCCGCGGTCGGTCTTGAACGGACCGACGATCACACCCTCCTCGGCCGAGAAGGCCTGCTCCTCGAGTTGCGGGTCACCCTGTCCTTCGGCCAGGCCCTCGAGCAGCCCGCCGCGGTCCTTGGAGGTTGCATCCTGGGAGAACTGCTTGGCGACCTTCTCCCAACTCGTGTCGGAGTCGTCGGCCTCGAGCGCCTGCTTGGCCTGCTCGGCCTTCGCCTCCGACGAGTTGAGGATGACGCGCACGTCGCGGCTGGCCGGCTGCTTGAAGCTGTCGATGTTGACCTCGTAGAACTTCTCGATCTCGTCATCGGGGATCGTCGGCTCGGAGACGACCTCCTGCTCGAGCTTGTCCCTGAGCAAGGTCAGCTTGACCTGCTCCTGAACGTCCTCTTCGGTGAACTTCGACTGCTTGACGAACTTCTGGAACTCCGCTTCGCTGGAGAAGCTCTGCTCCTTGATCCGCTTCAGCTCGGCGTCGATGTCCTCCTGTGAAACCGTGATCCCACGGTCGGCCGCCTCGCCCTCTACCCAGACGGAGAGGATCAGGCTCTGCATGGCCTGATCGAGAAGCGCCTGATACTGGGGGTCGTCGGTGGCCGGAATCTCGGGTAGGCCGCCCTGGGCGGCAGCCTGCTCGAGTCCCGCATCGAGGTCCTCCTGGGTGATGGCGCCGTCCTCGACGCCGTCGACGACGGCCACGTCACCCTCAGGTAGACCGGGCTGGCCGAGGCCGCTGGTCGCAGCCACAAGCGCCACCGCCCCGACGAGAATCAGGGCGAGGACGATCGCAAGCTTGCGCTTTGTTGGGCGTGCCACGGATCCCACGGGGTCAGAAACATACCGAGGCGGCGGACGGTGCATCACACCTTCCCCGTTCCGCCCGCCCCCAGGGACACCTCAGGCCGCCTCCGCCGCCGCCTCCCGGGAAGCCGAGATCGCGTCGGCGAGCGCGTCGAGGCGCCCGATTCGTTCAGCGTCGGGCGCGTCGGAGCCGGGTACGCGCAGCGTCAGGCTGCCGTCCCGCGAGCTGAAGATCGCGTCGGGAATCCGCGAGCGCAGGCGACCGACCCGATCGGAATCGAGGTCGAGCGGCGAGGCCACGATTCGCGCGCCGCGGAGCTGCAGGCTGGTGGCGCCGTCGCGGCTCAGCTCGATCCGAGCGCGTTGGATCGCCAGCAGGGCCTCGATCGGCTCCGGCGGCGGCCCGAAGCGGTCTCGCAACTCGTCCCGTAGGGCCCGCAGCTCGCCCGGCGCCCGCGCACCGGCGATCCGCCGGTGAATGTCGATCTTGGCGGCCTCGTAGGGAACGTAGGAGGAGGGAACGAACGCTGAGACGTCGGTGTCGATGCGGACCTCCTCGTCGGTCCGCTCCTCGCCTCCGGCGGCCCGCAGCTCCTCGACCGCCTGATCGAGCATCTCCACGTAGAGCTCGAAGCCGATCGCGGCGACGTGACCCGACTGCTCGGCGCCGAGCAGATCCCCCGCCCCGCGCAGCTCGAGGTCGCGCATCGCGATCCTGAAACCGGAGCCCAGCTCGGTGTGGTCGGCGAGCGTCGCCAGCCGGGCGGCCGCCTCCCGGGTCACGCCCTCCTCGGAGGGGTAGAGCATGTAGGCGTAGGCCCGCTCGCGGGAGCGCCCGACCCGGCCCCGGATCTGGTAGGCCTGAGCGAGGCCGAGGTTGTCGGCACGCTCGACGATCAGCGTGTTCGCCGCCGGCACGTCGAGGCCGGACTCGATGATCGTCGTCGCGACGAGAACGTCCGCATCGCCGCGCAGGAAGGTCAGCATCGTGGACTCCAGCTCCCCCTCGTCGAGTCGGCCGTGAGCCTCCAAGAAGGTCGCCTCCGGGACCAGCGCACGCAGGCGCTCGGCCGTGTCGTGGAGGGTCTCGATCCGGTTGTGCAGGAAGAACACCTGACCCTTGCGGCGAACCTCTCGGCGAAGCGCTCCGGCGACGAGCTCCTCGTCGTACGGACCGACGTAGGTGCGGACCGGGCGGCGGCCCTCCGGCGGGGTCTCGATCACCGAGATGTCCCGGAGGCCGGAAAGGCTCATCTGCATCGTCCGCGGGATCGGGGTCGCCGACATCGAGAGCACATCGACTCTGAGCTTCAGCTGGCGGAGCAGCTCCTTCTGCTTGACCCCGAAGCGCTGCTCCTCGTCGATCACGAGCAGGCCGAGGTCCTTGGCTCGGACGTCGCGGGAGAGCAGACGGTGAGTACCGATGAGGATGTCGAGCGAGCCGTCGGCGAAGGCCGCGAGCGCCCGCTTGACCTCGGCCGGCTTGCGAAGGCGCGAGATCATCTCGATCTCGTAGGGGAAGTCCCGCAGCCGCTCGCTGAACGTCCCGAGATGCTGGGTCGCGAGGATCGTCGTCGGAACGAGGATCATCACCTGCTTGGAGTCGGCGAGGGCCTTCTGGGCCGCACGGATCGCGACCTCGGTCTTGCCGTAACCGACGTCGCCGCAGATCAGCCGGTCCATCGGCCGCTCGGACTCCATGTCGGCCTTGACCGCCTCGATCGCCTCCAGCTGGTCGGCGGTCTCCCGATACGGGAACGAGCGCTCGAGCCGCAGCTGCCACTCGCCATCGGGGGAGAAGCTGTGCCCGCGGCGCGCCTGCCGCTCCGCGTACAGGTTGATCAGATCACCGGCCATCTCGCGAGCGGACCGGCGGGCCTTGGCCTTCATCTGGCTCCAGCGCTTGCCGCCCAGCTTCGACAGCTCCGGATGATCGCCCCCGCCGACGTAGCGGGTGATCTTCGCCAGCTGCTCGGCCGGGACGAGGACCCTGTCGCCGTCGCGATACTCGAGCTCGAGGTAGTCGCGAGTGATCCCGGCGACCGTGCGGGTGTCGAAGCCGGCGAAGCGGGCCACACCGTGGTCCTCGTGGACGACATGCTCGCCGGCCGCCAGGTCGCCGAGAGAAGCCAGCCGGCCGCCGGTCGGAGCAGGAGCGGCGGCGCGGCGGCGGTGCACGAGCCGACGGAAGGGGATCACCGCCAGCTTCAGCGCCGGCGCCACGAAGCCGTCGACGACCTGCGCCTCGGCGAACGCCACGCTGGGATCGGCCGGCGGCGGTCCGTCGCCGAGCATCTTCGGGGTCAGCCGGTCGAGCCCGTAGCGGGCGCGTTCCGCCTCACCGATCCGCTCGAAGGCGACGACGGTCAGGTAGCCCGAGCGAACCTGCTTCTCGAGCTCCGGCTCAGCTTCTCCCAGGCTGCGTGCCGCCGAGACCGGGACCGACGCGCGAAACGCACCGGCTTCGCCGTCGGTGACGGCGGTCAGGGCGAGCACCGAGCGGGCGGCCAGCGGATCGCTCACGGCGACGTACAGCTTGGCCACGTCCTCGTCGTGGATCGCTGCGCGGACGTCGGTCAGGTGATCGTCGAGCGCGGACTCAAGCTCCTCGGGGGCGGCGATCACAACCGCGGTCCGCTCGTCGATCAGCTCCAGCAGCGAGCCGAACCGGTCCGTCGGCAGAAGCTCGGCCAGCGGTCTCGGGGGTCCATCGTCGTCGGTGTCGGCGAGCGCCTCGGTGGCGAGCAGCCGATGGTCGGGATCGATCTCGGCGGCGGGATCGAGCTCGATTCGATTCACCTCCGACAGCGAGCGCTGGGTGAAGGTGGAGAAGTACCTGATCGACTCGACCTCGTCGCCGAACAGCTCGATCCGCGCCGCCTGGTCCTCGGTCGAGCCGAAGACGTCGAGGATCCCACCCGCATCGCGAACTGGCCGCGATCGTCGACCTGCTCCACCCGTTCGTATCCGCAACCGACCAGCAACTCGGCCACGTCGCCGAGATCGACCTCCTCGCCCTTGCTCAGGGAGAAGCCCGCGGGTCGCAGCGAAGCGTCGGGAACCGCCTCGGCCAGGGCGACCGCGCTGGCGACGACGACCGGCGGCTCGTCCTCGTCGGTGCCGACGAGAGCATCGAGCGCCGCGATTCGCAGACCGACGAGATGGGGCGGCGGGGCGAGGTGCGATTCGTAGCCGGTTCCGCGAGAGGGGTAGTAGCGGACGCGGCGCGGGGCCAGGTAGGCGCCGAGCTCGCTCGCCAGGTCGCGGGCCCCGCGGTCGTCCGCCGCAACGCAGAGCAGAGGGCGTCCGGCCAGGCCGGGTTCGGACTCGGCGAGGGCGGCGAGCAGGTAGGGCCGCAGGCCGACCGAGACCGGCGCCTCGAGTCCGGCCCCGGGCCTCGCGGCCCCGACCTCGGCGGCCAGCGCCGAGAAATCCTCGTCACCGCTGGCGAGCTCGAGAAGTGGACGAAGGGGCACTTGGTCGCTAGTCCGTGTAGCCCAGACCCGGGCCCTCGGATTGCCATTCGACCTGGCCCGCACCCTCCTCACGGGAGCGCTCCTCGACCCCGTCCCAGGCATGCAGCATCGACTTGATCCGGCTGACCGACTCCGGCGGGTGCTGGGCGATCTGCGCAGCGAGCTGGAGCGCGGCCTCTTCGGTGCGGGCACCCGGAGCGACCTTGTGGACCAACCCCCAACGCAGCGCTTCGTCGGCCGCGACCTCCTTCGAGGTCAGGAGCACGTACTTGGCCACCGAGAGCCCGCAGAGCGTGACCAGGCGCGCCGGGCCGACCGGGACCCCGAGGCCGGCGCCCGGAAAGCGCAGCCGCATGTTCGAACCGCCGACGCGGATGTCGCAGGAGACGGCGATCTCCGCACCGCCCCCGACGCAGGCGCCGTGGCAGGCGACGACGGTCGGGCGGGGGAAGGCGGTGAGGCCGTCGTAGAGGTCGGCGAAGAGTTGCATCCGGCGGATTGCGCCCTCCCGGTCGAGCTCCTCGCGGATGTCGGCCCCGGCGGAGAAGCCCATGTGGTCGGTCGAGGAGAGGACCAGCACCCGCAGGCCCTCGTCAGCGCGGGCCGCCTCCAGATGAGCGAGCAGCTCCTCGAGCATCTGGGTGTTGATCGCGTTGCGGGATTCCGGGCGATCGAGGCGCAGCAGCGCCACCCCGGCCATCCCGTTGACGTCGGCCTCGTAGGTGGTCAGCGGATCGCTCATCGGTTCTCCTCATCCTCCGGTTCTGGTGTCTCGGCGGCCGTGATCTCGTCGATCAGCCGCTCGGTTTCGACCGCGGCGCGTTCGATCAGCTCCCCGACCTCGGCCCTGCTCTCGTCGAACCGGCCAAGAACGTGGCGGGAGACGATCTCGGGATCGGTCGAGTCAGGCCTGCCGACTCCGATCCTGACGCGCTGGAAGTCGCGGCTCCCCAGCCCACGGTCGAGGCTCTTGAGGCCGTTGTGACCGGCCACGCCGCCGCCGATCTTGGTCCTGATCTCGCCGAAGGGAAGATCGATCTCGTCGTGCAGGGCGATCACGTGATCGAGGGGAACGCCGAGTGAGCCGCGGGCCGGACCGGCGGCATTTCCGGACTCGTTCATGAAGGTCTGCGGGAGCAGGATCGCGACCCTCGGTCCGCCGGGGCGGATCCGCCCCGTGGTGATCAGGCCGCCGAAGCGCTCCCTCGCTCGCGGGAGATTCCACCTGCCGCTGAGCGCGTCAGCGACCTCGAATCCGGCGTTGTGACGGGTCGCGGCATAGCGACTGCCGGGGTTACCGAGGCCGACGATCAGGAAATCGGCCGAGCCTGAGCTCTGGTCTTCCCCGGCACCACCTCGACGGCGGCCGAGCCGGCCCACCGGGGACTAGTCCCCTGAGCCCGAGTCGCCTTCGTCGCCCGAGTCGCCCTCGGCGGAATCCTCGGCCTCGGTTTCCCCCTCACCGATCACCTCGGTCTCCTCTTCGACCTCGGGCTCCTCCTCGACGACCTTCGGCGGGTTGAGCGTCGCGATCGTGATCTCCTCGGGGACGTCGGCAACGAACTTGACGCCCTCGGGAGCCTCGACCGCTGAAAGCTGAATGGTGTCGCCGATGATCATCTCGGAGACGTCTACGGTCAGTCCCTCGTCGGGGATCGAGGTCGGCAGCGCCTCGATGGTGATGTCGCGGGTGACGTGCTCGAGGATGCCGCCCTCCTTGACGCCGGGGGCGTCATCGGCCCCGATCAGCTCGATCGCGACGTCTGCCTGGATCTCCTGCAGGAGATCGACCTGTTGGCAGTCGAGGTGCATGAGATCGCCCCGGACGGGATGGCGCTGCTCTTCCTTGACGACGACCGGCACCTTGCCAGAGCCCTCGATCTCGAGGTCGAAGAGCGCGTGCCCTTCGCCGATGAAGAGGGAGAGCTCATGAGCGTCGGCCTGGAAGGGGCGGGCCGGCTGGCCGCCGGTGTAGACGACCCCGGGGACGATTCCGTCGCGGCGCAGGCGCCGCGTGGTGCGCGAGCCGAACTCGGTGCGGTCGGAAACCTTGAATGTGGGGCGGGAAGCTGCCATCGGGGACGGCAGGATAGAGAGTCCGGGCGCTCGGGCGCTGGTTGGCACCTCGAGGGGCTGTGGCCCGTCTACTGCAGGAGGCGCGGGTCGTTGGAGACGATCCCGTCGACCCCGAGGCCACGGAGCCTTGCGATCGCTTCGGCGTCGTCCACGGTCCAGGCGATCAACTCGATTCCGAGCTCACTGGTGACCGCAGCGAGTTGGGCGCTGGCAAGCCGGTGGAAGATCCAGATCGCGGACGCGCCGATCTCGGGAGCGCGGCGCCGGGCGATTCGCGGAAAGCGCCTGCGCATCAGCTCCAGCGCGGCGACGACGGCGGGGCGGGCGACCACCCGCCGATCCCAGGGCCGGGTGACCAGCGGATAGGTCCAGCCGAGCCTCAGGTCGGGCTCGATCGCGCGAATCTCCGCCAGGCTCTGGGTGTACATCGTCGACACCATCGCCCGCTCGATCAGGCCGCGCTCCTGCAGTGCTTCGACGAGCTCGGCCTCGCGACCGACGAGCTTCAGGTCGCAGTCGATCTCGACGCGATCGAGCGGTGGCTCGGTGAAGGCGTCGAGCGCGTCGGCGAGGGTCAGCCTGGGCCGCGATTCGGCGTCCGACCAATCATGGGCGACGACGAGCGGGGAGCGGCGGTCGGGAGGAAGCCCGGGAGCGCCGTCGGGCATCCGCAGAACGTCGAACTCGATCATGTCGACCCCCACCTCGACCGCCCGCTCGAAGCTGGCGACGGTGTTGCCCTCGACCAGGTCGGCAGCGCCCTTGTGGCCGACCCGGCGAATTCCGCCACCACCGCCGGCGGCGGTGCTCACTGCCGCTCGCGCCTGCGCGTCTCGGTTCGCTCGCGACGTCGAGACTCGGAGAGCAGGAGTTGCTCCTGTTCAGGATCGGTATCCCCTGCACCTGGTTTCGGCGCCGGGCCGAGCCTCTCCAGCCGCTCTACCACGAGGACGCGGAGGATCGCGCCGATTCCGGCCAGCAGTCCTGCGGCGGTCAGCCCGCCGCCGAGCGACGCCAGGGCGGCAAACCCGCGGCCCTGCTGCTCGATGTCCTCCAGCAGCGGAGCGGCGTTGTCGGAACCGGCGACCGTGATCGCTCCGATCACCGAGAGCAGCAGGACGATCCCGGCGACCCAGATCAGGCCCCGAGCCAGTTGCTCGTACCACTCGAGTGTTCCCCGCTTCACGAGCCGAACACTATTCGGCGCGGGTCGTCGGCGGGTCCGGTGTTCTCCCCAGGTTGAAGACCGCGACGAGGAAACCGGCCACGGCGACGATCGCGATCACCTTGAAGCTCGTCTGCACCCCGTATGCGAACGATTCGCGGACGACCTCCTGGATCTCGTCCCTGACCTTGCTGGGGAGCTCGGCGAGGGCGGCCTGGGCGGTGTCGGTTCCGGCGAGGTCCCCGTGAAGGACGGCCTGCTGATGGTCGGTCAGGGAAACGCCGGCCTCGGAGCGGGCGAGCTCGCCGAGCTCGCGCTCCGACGAGGAGGTGAAGATCGCGGTCGAGATCCCGAGACCCACGGCGCCTCCGGCGATCTGAAACATGTAGACGATCCCGCCGGCGAGGCTGGCGCGTGCGGCGTCGAGAGCGGTGACGGCGGCGGTGGTGATGGAGGGGTAGAACATCCCGCAGCCGATGCCGACGACCAGCAGGCCCGGCGCGAGGTCGGTGAACTCCGCATCGGGCCCGGCGAGGAGCGCGAGCAGGATCGATCCCGCCGCGATCAGGCCGGTGCCGACCCCGACCACGATCCGCATCCCGACCCGGTTGTAGAGCGGGCCGGCGATGAAGGACGTGATCGCGAACGCAGCCAGCATCGGCAGCATGCCGAGGCCGGCCTCGATCGTCGTGTAGCCGAGGATCTTCTCGAAGAATTGAGGCACGTAGAGGACCGCCGAGAAGAACACCGCCGACAGCAGCAGGACCGTCAGGCAGGCCGCCCGGAAGCGCTTGTTGGCGAACACGTCGGGTGGAATCAGGGCTCGCGAGCCGGCTCGCCTCTCGATGAAGACGAACGAGACGATCAGGGCCGCCGCGACGACGCACATCGCGATCACCCGCGGATCGCCCCAGCCCCAGTCGACCGACTGGTCGAGGGCGACGAGAAGCAGGACGAGGCCGCCCGAGATCGCCCCCATGCCCGCGTAGTCGATGCGCTCGTCGGAGAGCTCCTGATCCTGGTGGACGTTGCGCCAAGTGACGAGCATCGCGAATGCGGCAATCGGGACGTTGACGATGAAGATCCAGCGCCAGTCGAGCGCCTCCGTAAGGGTGCCGCCGAGGAGCGGGCCGACCGCGTTCCCGATCCCGGCGACGCCGAGGATCAGGCCGCCGGCGAGGCCGGCTTTCGACTCGGGGAGAGCGGCGAAGGTCATCCCGAGGATCGCCGGCCACATCAGAGCCCCGCCGATGCCCATCCCCACGCGGGCTCCGATCAGGACCTCGAGGTTGGGAGAGGCGGCACCGATCGCCGAAAAGGCGGCGAACAGGACCGAGCCGATGAAGAAGACCTTCCGCCGCCCGAACATGTCGGCCAGGCGGCCACCCGAGACGATCGCCATCCCGAACACCAGCGCATAGGCGTTGATCACCCACTGAACGCTGCCGACGTCGGCGTTCAGATCCCCCTCGATCGCAGGTAGTGCGACGTTGAGCGCGGTGAAGTCGTTGGCGATGACGAAGACGCCGAGCCCCATCGCGACGAGCGCCATGAAGGTCCCGGGTGCGATCGCGTCGTCGTTCGTTGGTGCGGCTTCTGTGTCGGTGCCTCCCTGCACGGGTGGCACCCTAACCGGACGCGAAGCGGAGTCTCCACCCCACCAACCCCCTGACGCCCCTACCGAGCGGCAACACCGCGCCGACCGAGCAGAGCGGACGCGAAGCGGAGCATCTGCTCGGAGTTATCTAAGGCAGTGAGGGGAGGACCTGAAGTCCCACCACACCGCTCACCCGCCTGCCGAGCGGCGTTTCGGGTTCAGTGGTGGATTCCCACTGACATCCGACGAAAATCCGCCAACGAACTTCACGCCAGGCCGCCCGACCGGACCGAACGCGAAGCGAAGCCCACCCACCAACCCCCTGACGCCCTTGCCGAGCGATAACACCGCGCAGCCCGACCGGACCGGACGCGAAGCGGAGGATCCGGTCGGAGTTACCTAAAACAGTTGGTTCTCGCCGGCGAAGATCTCGGAGACCGAGTCGTCGGTGAAGATGCGCCGAATCGAGTCGGCGAGGGTCTGCGCGGTCGAGAGCACGGTGATGTTGTCGGGCGCGCCGGCGCGCATCGGCACCGTGTCGGTGACGACGATGCGCTCGATCTTCGAATTCTCGTAGGGGAGCCGTTCGAAGGCCGGACCGCTGAAGACGCCGTGGGTCGCACAGGCGATCACGCGCGCAGCCCCCTCCTCGAGAACCGTCTCGGCGGCGGCACAGAGGGTGCCGGCGGTGTCGATCATGTCGTCGACGAGGACCGCGGTCTTTCCCTCCACGTCACCGACTACGTAGCCGATCTCGGCGACCTGCTGGGCGGGCCGCGACTTCTCCATCACGGCCCAGTGGGTGCCGACCTTGCGGGCGAAGTTGCGGGCGACCTTGACCCGGCCGGCGTCGGGGCTGACGATCACCAGATCCTCGTCGAACTGCTGGTCGATGAACCATTGGGTGAGCATCGGCATCGCGGTCATGTGATCGACCGGGACGTGGAAGAAGCCCTGGACCTGGCCGGCATGAAGATCCATCGTCAGCACCCGGTCGACGCCGATCTCCTCGAGGATCTTGGCGACCACGCGGGCGGTGATCGGCTCGCGAGGCAGCGACTTCTTGTCCTGGCGGGCGTAGCCGTACCAGGGCATCACGGCGATGATCCGGTGGGCGGAGGCGCCCTGTGCTGCGTCAACCATGCAGAGGAGCTCCATCAGCGCGTCGTTCGGGGTCATCCCGGTGCGCTCGTTGGGCGCCGTCGACTGGACCAGGAAGACGTCGGCGCCGCGGATCGACTCCTCGTAGCGACAGTAGACCTCGCCGTTGGAGAAGGTGCGGAGGTCGACCTGTCCCAGGTCGACATCGAGATGGTCGGCGATCTTGCCGGCGAGTTCTCCGGAGGCGCGGCCGCCGAAGACCATCAGCCGCTTGCGGTAGTCCTGCTGGATCGAACTGACCGTGCGCGGGTCCGGTTCATCCTGGTCGGAGGGAGGATGGTTCAGGGTCGTCAAGTTGCCGGGCTCGCTCACTTTTCCTGGTGCTCCTTGGCCTTGCGCTCGGCGTAACCGTCGATCTGAACCTGCTCGGGACGGGTCAGTCCAAGCGCTCCGGGCGGCACGTCTCGGCTGATCACCGAACCGGCGCCAGTGTAGGCGGAATCGCCCACCTCGACGGGAGCGATCAGGGTCGTGTCGACGCCCGTTCTCGCACCTTGCCCGATCTTTGTCCGGCTCTTGACGTATCCGTCGTAGTTGGCGGTGATCGTCGAAGCTCCGAGATTGGCCCCCGCCCCGACGTCGGCGTCGCCCACGTAGGAGAGATGGGGCACCTTGGCCCCCTCCCCGATCCGGGAGTTCTTGATCTCGACGAAGGTGCCGGCCTTCGCCCCGGGGGCGAGCTCTGCGTTCGGGCGCAGATACGCGAACGGTCCGACGGTGCAGCGGTCGGCGACATCGCACTCGAGCAGATAGGAGTGCGGAACGCTGACCTCGTCGCCGAGCCGCGAGTCGATCAGGGTGGTGTGCGGGCCGACAACCGTGCCGGTACCGATCGCGCTCTCGCCGATCAGCGAGCAGCCGGGCTCGATTCGGACATCGGCGGCGATCTCGACGTCGACGTCGATCCAGGTCGAGGCGGGATCGACGATCGTGACGCCGCCGAGCATGTGGCCCTCGAGGATCTGCCGCCTCGCCTCGGCCTCGACCAACGCCAGATCAACGCGGGAGTTGACCCCGAGGATCACGTTGGGGTCCGGCGAGATGTGGGCGGCAATGCGCCCACCGTCCTCGCGCGAGGAGCGGCAGCACGTCGGGGAGGTAGTACTCGTCCTGTGCGTTGTCGTTGGCGAGCCTGGGAAGTACCGCCGCCAGCGCCGGACCCGAGAACACGTAGATGCCGGCGTTGATCTCATTGATCTCGAGCTCGGCCTCGGTGGCGTCGCCGTCGGCCTTGGCCTCGACGATTCGCTCAATCACCGATCCGTCGGCGGAGCGGACCACGCGCCCGTAGGAGCCGGGGTCGTCGAGAATGGCGGTGACCACAGTCGCGGCGGCCCTCTCGCGCTCGTGGGTGGCGACGATCTCGGAGATCAGCTGCGCCGACACGAGGGGCACGTCGCCGGAGAGGACGATCACGGTCTCCGATTCGGCGACGACCTCGGCGGCAGCTCGCAGCGCGCCACCGGTCCCGTCGGCCTCAGGCTGGGGGACTACCTCGATCCCGTCCGGCAGCGCCCCGGAGATGTCGCGGTCAGGAGAGACGATCACCGCAACCCGTCCGGCGCCGGCCTCGCGCGCGGCCTCGATCGGCCAGGAGACCAGTGCTCGGCCGCAGACCGGATGAAGCACCTTGGGCACCGCGGACTTCAGCCGGGTGCCCTGACCCGCGGCCATGATCAGGACGGTCGGAGCGCTCACTCGCCGCATCGTATTGCGACGGACAAGTTCAGTCGCCTCCGACCCGCCCCCGATCACGCTCATATGCAAGGACCCACTTGCGGATCGCGTTGCCGGAGACCCCGTACTTGCGCCCGACGGCCAGGTAGCTGGTCGCCTCGATCTCGGCCATCAACTGCTCGTAGGGCGGGCGGTCGACTTTGCGCGCTCCCGGCCTCGGCAGCCCCCTTCGATCCCACCTAGTTCCACACTTCACTGAGCAGTAGCGCTGAGAGGCGGTACTTGGTCGGAACTCAGCACCGCAGCGCAGACATGGCACTGATTGCAGGGTCACTCGGTTCTTCCTCCCGCAGTGCGTATCCAGAGTCGCCGCGCAGTTCGGACAGAGGATCCGGAGATTCTCGAACCGATGATCATCCGGAACCCCGTTGATGTGATCCAAAATCAAGGCCAGCTGACCACCTCGCCAGTTCTCGTCCTGACCGCACATCTCGCATCTTCGCTGCTTCAATCCCTCACTGAACAAGCGTCGCTTCAGGTTGCGTCGAGAATGGCTTGAACCTTCGACCATTACTTCCTCCAGTGGAGCAGCCTCGCGGGTGAGGCCGGCAAGACGCGCAGCGGCAGGGTCGAAGTGGCTCGTCGAGATCCTCCATACATCGTCGACCCAATGGCGGAGGAGCTTGTGGTTACCACCGGCAGGCCGCATTCCAAGGTGCCGAAGGGTCTCCGAGTACAGAGCGAGAGGAGGCGACTGCCCTCCGAGCTTGATCCTTTGAGTACCGCGGCATAGACGAACACTAGTTCGCCTACCGGACGGATCACGCTGGCCGAGATTGCTTCTAGACTCGACCCCACCATCCGGAGTGGTGTAGCGGTAGCACATCTGGTTTTGGTCCAGAAAGCAGGGGTCCGAATCCTCTCTCCGGAATGTTCGAGTCGGGCTACTCCCGCTTCGCTCGCCCGCCCTTGCCGGTCTTAGCCCTCGCCTCCTTTGCAGGCCCACCCGGGGCCGGGATGCCGAGCACGCGCATCGCCTTCAGGCCGAGGCCGAGCTTCTCGCGGCCCTCGGTCGAGGTCAGGTCGTGGCCGCAGAGCTCCTTGACCCGCTCCAATCGGTAGCGGACGGTGTGGCGGTGGGTGAAGAGGGTCTCGGCGGTCGGGGTGACGTTGCCGTCGTTGTCGAGGTAGGCCTCGACGGTCGCCACGAGCTCGGTCTCGTACTGGTCGTCGTAAGCCGAGAGCGGCGCCACGGTCTCGTCGAAGAAGCGCTCCAGCTCGGCCGGATCCTCGCTCATCGCCGGCAGCAACAGCCGGTAGGAGCCGGTCTCCTCGAACGCGAGCGGCGAGCGGTCCTCGGACTCCGCGACGTTGACGGCCATCAGAGCCTCCTTGCCGGCCCGGTAGATCTGGGAGGGATTCTCGGCGTGGCGGCTGAAGCCGACGGTGAGGGAGAAGCCCGGCAGCGAGCGATGCAGTTCGTCCTCGATCGCGTGAGCGGCTCGATCGATCGGGCTCGGATCGGGAGCCGGCAACAGCATTGCGACCCCTGCCCCCTCCTCGCCGAGGGTGGCCGCCAGTGCTCCGCTGCTACCGGAACGGACGGCGCGCAGGGTCAGCGTCAGCACGCGAGCCCGCCAATCTCCCGACTGCGCTGAACGGGGTGTGGCACGGGCGATCACGACTCCGCTTCCCGCCGACAGATCGCTGCCGAGGTCGTTGGCCCGGGCGCGAATCTCTTCCGGGCCGGTGAGACGCCGCTCCAGCACCGACCGCAGGAACTCACCGGCTGCCTCGTCGCTTGCCCACTCCGGCGAGCGGGCCCGCTCGACCTCCAGGCCGAGCAGCGTGGTCACCATCCTGAGGCCATCGGGGGGGCCCTTGACGCCGCCCCGGCGCCGATAGCGCAGCTCTCCGACCGCGACGTCGGCAACCCGCAGTTCCGTCGTCTCGACGTCGGCGGAGCCGGCCAGGAGCTTCTCCTCCTCGGCCCCTGACGCCGCCGCGACGGCCAGCACCGCGCTGGAGCGATCGATCAGCGCCAGGCTCGAGTTGAGCGCGCTCGCGGCAGCGCGGGCGACGGCCGGGAGACCCGCACCGGACTCGATCGCCTCCGACAGAACCTCCAGCGGTGACCCCCCGGCGGCGGGCGCCCCGGCAGCAGGTTGATCGCCTGATGCTGCGGCGGCACGCGCCGACTCTTTCGTCTTCGATCCCACGGGCAACCCCGGATAGTACGGCGGCGAAGGCCGTCCGCAGGCCTCCGAACGCCCTCCGGAATGCCGATTCTCAGCCGAACAGCGCTGAGATGTCGGGCCAGAAGTAGACGATCGTCGCCCCGATCGCGACGCCGAGGCCGACGAGCGCGATGAGGACGATCAGCGACAGGGCAGCCGCGGTCGCCTTCTCCCAACCGCGCGAGAACGAACCGATCGCGGGAACGAGGATCAGCGACGTGAACGCGATCAGGGTGATCACGCCCGCACCGGCGAAGATCAGCAGCTCAGGTGACATCTCCCTCATTCTGCCGAATGTGAGAGACGACAACAGCGATCGCCGAAAGGAGGGCGAAGATTGCGATCCCGAACGCCCACCCGCCGCTGACGTCGCTCATGTAGTGGACGCCGAGGTAGACGCGACTGAGCCCGATCGCCCCAGCCAGCGCCAGACCCGCGACGACGAGCGCCGTCCCGCGTTGCATTCCGGGCCGTAGCCGCAGCGCCACCGTGAGCGCGATCCATCCGTAGACGACCGCGTGGGCCGCGTGACCGCTCGGATAGGAGAAGCCCTCGGCCGGGATCAGCCCGCCGGGCGGGCGAGGACGTTCAATCGCATCCTTGAGCAGGTCGACACCGACCAGGATCACGATCGTGCCCGCGATCAGCACGATCAGCTCGGGCCAGTGCCGGCGGAACGCCAACCACACCGACGTGGCCACCACGACCGCCACCATCGCCACACCCGACCCGAGAGCGGTGACGACCTCCGCCACCGAGGTCAGCCAATCGGTGCGGATCTCGGCCACGAAGTTGGCTGCGGTGGTGTCGCCGGTCGTCGGCCCGGGGGCGTCGTTGACGACCAGGGCGTAGCCGATCGCAACGTAGCTGCCGACGGCGAACGCAGCGACGGCCGAGGTGAACTCCAACCCCAATCCGCCCGGCGTCAACCGGTTGAGCAGGAACCGCGCCTGAGGAGCGAGGCGGCGGCCGAGGGCGAGCAGGTTGCGCAGGATCGGGCGGCCCTCCATCGCCGCCGCGGCCCTGGACCGATTGGCCGGCACCTTCAGGTACTGGAAGGTCACGATCCCGCCGACGATCAAGCCGACGATGACCGCGAAGGCGAACAGCGCATGCTCGGAGTTGCTGAGAACGGCATCGATGTTGCGTGAGGCGTAGTAGCCGAGCAGCGTGAAAAGCGTCGCCCACATTCCCGTGCCGAGGATGCTGTACGGCGCCATCTGCCGGTACGGCATTCGCGAGCTGCCCGCGACGAAGGGCGCCAGCGCGCGAATCAACCCGATGAACCGCCCGACCAGGATCGTCTTGCCGCCGTGCTTGGCGAAGTAAGCCTCGACCTGGGCGAAACGCTCCGGAGTGATCCGCAGCTTCGGACCATGCCTGATGACCCAATCGCGACCCAGCTTGTCGCCGAGGAAGAAGCTGCACGTGTCGCCGAGGAACGCGGCCAGCCAGACGATTCCGATCGTCAGCACGACCGAGGTCGCGCCCTGCCCGGCGACCGCGCCGGCGATCACGACGACCGTCTCCCCGGGAGCGACCAGGCCCACGAACGCCCCCGTCTCGAGGAACGCGAACACTCCCACGATCAGATAGGTCCACGCGCCCAGCGAGGACGAGACGTCCTCCAGCACCTCTTGGGCGTCGACGTCCGGGAGCGCCCGCTTGATCAGCTGATAGGCGGCGAAGATCGCGACGAGGACGCCGATCAGCTTCAGCCAGCCCCTCCTCTCCTTCGGCAGCTCCATCAACCCTCAGTTCCCGAGCCGACGACGATCGCCTCCCGGCCGGCCGCGCGCAGCTCGTCGGCGACCCCGTCGGCGTCGTCGCGGTCACGAACGATTCCGACGGCGGTCGGCCCCGAGCCGGTGACGATTGCCAACTCCGCCCCCGCCCGCTCGAGCGCGGCGAGGGTGTCGGCAAGGGCCGGGCGCAGGGAGAGGGCGGCGGCCGTCAGGTCGTTCACGAGCAGCTCGCGATACTCGAGCGGATGGGCGCCCGAGCCGACGACGGCGGCCAGCTTCGCCCGGACCGCCTCCAGCTGCCCGAGATCCCTGGTGGATCCGAGCCGATCGGCCTCGGCATAGACCCGCGGGGTCGAAAGCCCCTCCCGGTCGGGGACGAGTACCGCGGCAAAGGCGGCGGGCTCGACCAGGTCGGTGACGACCTCCCCCGCCCCGCCCACCAGGCAGAAGCGGGGATCCAGCTGCGAGGTGACGTCCGCACCAAGCTTCCCGGCGATCTCCAGCAGCGCCCCTTCCGGGAGATCGTCGCGGGCCAGCCTGAGCACCGCCGCGGCATCGGCGCTGCCGCCGCCCAGGCCGGCGGCCACGGGAATCCGCTTCTCCACCTCGATCCGCAGGGGGTCGCTGCTCCAACCGGCCTCGCGCAATGCGGCAAGGGCTCGGGCGCTCAGATCCGGCTCGGGCCCGAGCGCCGCCGGCACGACGACCTGATCGTCCCCCGCCCGCCGCCTCCACCGTCAGCCGATCGGCGAGTGAGATCGGCGCGAACAGCGAGCAGAGCTCATGCAGGCCGTCCTCGCGCACCGGTCCCACGTACAGACACAGGTTCAGCTTTGCGGGTGCGTCCAGGATCACGCCGGCTCCACGCTGATCGCCTCGGCGAGGGCGAGGTGTTGCTCGGGGGTGAGCATCTCGGCCCTGATCCCATCCGGCAGGCCGAGTTCGGCCAGCGCCTCCCGGCAGCGGTGCCTGATCTCAGCCGAGCGGGGCCGGGGCGCCGGTAGCCCCTGCTGCTCGGCCTCCGCCTCCCGTCGCCTGACCGCCAGCTCCATCGACTTCGGCAGCGCCTTGCGCCGATGGGCGAAGGCATCCCGGATCAGCTGCGCGATTGCGGGCGGGATCATCCGGCTCCCGCGCCGCCGCAGCGACAGGACCGCCGAGTCGACCCGCGGCCTGGGGTTGAACACCGCCGGATCGACCGCCCGGAGCATCCGGACCTCGCAGCTGAGCTGAACGGTGACGGTGGGAGACCCGTACGAGCGCGACCCGGGTCGCGCTCGCAGGCGCTCGGCGATCTCGCGCTGGACCATCACGGTCCAACGCTGGATCGTGGGCAGCTCGGCGATCGTGCGCAGGATCAGGGGAGTGGCCACCGAGTACGGCAGATTGGCGACCATCGCGGTCGGAGCCGGGTCCAGGGACGCGAGGTCGAACCTCATCGCGTCGGCCCAGGCGAGCTCCACCGTCGGGTGCGCCTCGGCGATCCGCCCGAGCGGCTCCCGCAGCCGCTCGTCGAGCTCGATCACGTGCAGGTGGGCAACCCGACCGGCGAGCCGCTCGGTCAGCGCGCCCTCTCCCCCTCCGACCTCGAGCACGACATCGTCGGGATCGAGCCCGGCGTCGGTGACGATCGCCTCGAGCAGGTTGGGGTCGGCGAGGAAGTTCTGGCCTAGCCGGACCAACCGAAGAGCCTTGCAGCGTTCTCGCAGACGATCGCGTCGAGCTGCTCGTAGCCGATACCTCTCGCCTCGGCGACCACCTCCGCGGTGTGGGTGACGTTCGCGGGGTTGTTCGGCTTGCCACGGACTGCCTGCGGCGCCAGGAACGGGCTGTCGGTCTCGACCAGCAGCAGCCGGTCGGGGATCAGCGAGGCGGCCACCCGCAGGTCCTCCGACTTCGGGTAGGTCACGTTGCCGGCGAACGAGACATGCCAGCCCCGCTCGACCGCCTGCTCGGCCCGCTCGGATGTTGCCGAGAAGCAATGCAGGATCACCTCGATCCCCTCCGCCTCGGCGGCGAGCAGCTCGTAGCAGTCGGCGACGGCGCGTCCGGCTCCGGGACCACTGCTGTCGCGAACGTGGATCACCAGGGGCAGCCCGGTGCGCCGGGCGATCCCGATCTGCGCCTCGAAGGCCCGCACCTGCGCCTCCTCGGAGGCGGAGTCGCGGTAGAAGTCGAGTCCGGTCTCGCCGATCGCCCGGACGACGTCCTCCTGAGCGAGCGCCTCGATCGCCTCGGCGGCGGCATCGTCGAACCCCTCGGCGGAGTTCGGATGCCTGCCGACGGCCGCGAAGACCCCCTCGAACTCCTGCCCGGCGCGAACGGCCTCGAGGTTGGATTCCTCATCGAGGCCGATGGTCAGGATCCGGGTGACGCCAACCCGCCTCGCGTCGGCGACGAGCTCGGCGTCGGGCGGATCGCAGACCCCGAGGTGGGCGTGGCTATCGATCATTGGGGCAGTCTATGAGTGGCGGCGCGCAGTCGAGCGGGGCGAAGCACTGCGAGTCGCGCACTCAGCTGTCCAGCTTGGGGAACAGGGCCGGAATCCGCTCGACGCTCTGGCCGCCCCCGCGGGAGCCGAACGAAGCGATCTCCCGCGAATGCTCCCCGAGCGCCTCGAGCAGAACGTCGGATGACATCGGGATGTAGGCGTGCAGGAGCAGGGTGACCACCCGCAGACCCTCGACGAGGTTGTAGAGAACGCGATCGAGATCGCCGGACCGCTCGGGGTCCTTGGCCAGCTCCCACGGCTTCTGCTCCTCCACGTAACGGTTCAGCCTGCGAACCGCCCGCCCAGCAGACCTCGAGTGCACGGCTGATCTCGGTTCGGTCCAGCAGCCCGGTCGCCAGGATCTCGATGCCGCCGAGGCCGCCCTCGCCGTCGGCGAGATCGGGGTCGATCTCGACCTCGGCCGGCACCACTCCGTCGCGGTACCTGACGACCATTGCCAGCACCCGACTCGCCAGGTTGCCGAAATCGTTGGCGAGCTCGGTCTCGTAACGGGCCTCGAACCCGGCGGTTGAGATCGAGCCGTCCTGGCCGAAGCTGACCTCGCGGAAGCAGTAGAACCGCAGCGCGTCGGAGCCGAACTTATCGATCACCTCGAACGGGTCGAGAACGTTGCCGAGCGACTTCGACATCTTCTTCTCGCCCATCAGCAGGAAGCCGTGGACGTACATCCGGTCGGGCAGCTCGAGCCCGGCGGCGAGCAGGAGCGCCGGCCAGTAGACCGAGTGGAACTTGAGGATGTCCTTGGCCATCACGTGCAGGTTCGCGGGCCAGAAGCGCGCGGTCAGGTCCTCGCCGGGTCGCGCGTAGGAGAGGGCGGTGTAGTAGTTGAGGAGCGCGTCGAACCAGACGTACATGACCTGGTCGGGATCCCATGGCAGGGGCACTCCCCAGCTCAGCTTCCGCCGCGACAGCGAGACGTCCTGGAGGCCGCTCTTGATGAACGAGCGCGCCTCGTTGGCGCGGAAGTCGGGGGCGACGAAGTCGGGGCGCTCCTCGTAAAGCCGCTCGAGGTCCTCCTGGAAGGTCGAGAGCCGGAAGAACCAGTTCTCCTCCGTCACCAGCGTCGAGGGCGATCTCGTGGATCGGACAGGTGTTCCCGGGGCCGAGCTCGGTCGGCGTCTTGAAGTCGGCGCAGCGCGGGCAGTAGAAGCCCTCGTAGGTCCCCTCGTAGACGTGTCCGTTGTCGTGGACCCGCTGGATCACCTCCTGCACCTTGGCCACGTGCTGGGGGTCGCTGGTGCGGATGAAGAAGTCGTTGGAGGCGTCGATCTTCGGCATCAGGTCGAGGAACCGCTGTGAGTTCTTGTCGGCCAACTCCCGCGGGGTCACTCCCAGCCGCTCGGCCGCCTGCGCAACCGGCTCCCCGTGCTCGTCGGTGCCGGTCAGGAAGAACACGTCCTCCCCGCGCTGGCGCATGTGGCGGGCGAGGATGTCGGCGCCGATCGTCGTGTAGGCGTGGCCGAGGTGCGGCTCCGCGTTCACGTAGTAGATCGGTGTGGTCACGTAGAAGGACATCAGCCGAGGAAACTACAGCGAGGGGAGTGCCGCGAAGGCGACGGCCAGCGCGACGTTCCGTGCGATCGCGAGCCCGCTGACCGTGGATCCACCGCCGAAACAGGCGCAGCGGGCGCCCGCCATCCCCCGCAGCATGGCCGAGCCGAGGGTCGCGGCGAACAGGGCCATCAGCGCGGCGGCGAGATAGGCGGCCCGATCGCTGCCGATCGCAACCCCGACCGCCAGGATCGACTCGGCGGCGACGGCGATGGCCCAGGCAGTCCACTGCCCGGATCGGGACGAGAACCCGAAGGTCGCCATCGCCTCGCTGCTGGCGCGGGGCCGCATCAGCTTCGTCACTGCCGCGAACGCGAGGATCCCTGCAAGCAGCAATCTCGCGATCAGCTCCATCAGCCTCTGACCGAGTCCAGCACCGCGAGGATGTCCTCGCCATAGCGCTCGAGCTTCGTCGGCCCGATTCCGTTGCAGGCCAGCAGGTCGCGCTCGCCGGAGGGCATCGCCGCCGCAATGCCCTCGAGTTGCCGATTCGAGAGCACGACGTAGGCGGGGACGCCATCCTCGGTGGAGCGGATCTTGCGCCAGGCGCGCAGTGCCTCGTCGGCGGCCAGCGACTGCGGGCCGGCGCCCTCGAGCGGCGAGTCGTCGTCTCGCCCCATTGCCTTCCGGGACCGGGCGGTCACACTGCCGAGCACGTCGGCGGTGACCGAGGGCTTGGTCGCCGCCGCTTTGGCCTCGCCGCGGATCTCGGCGAGGAACGGCGAGGCGCGTTCGGCGTCGGCAAGCACCGTGCAGCGATGCCGAGCCCGGGTTATCGCGACGTGCATGACCCTTCGCTCTGCCTCGTAGCTCTCGCTGAGCCGGTGCGGAAAGAGGCCCTGATTGGCCCCGTAGACGGCAACGCGATCCCACTCCCGGCCCTTGACCCGGTGAACGGTCGCCAGCCGCACCCCCTCACCGCCGGCGGAGGCCTCGAGCGCCGCCCGCAGCCACGGCTCGAAGCCGCCGGGGTCGTCGTGGAGGTCGGCGACCTGAATCAGCCCCTCGAGGTCGTCGAGGTGGCTCGCCGTCGCCTCGCTCCCCTTCGAACCGTCGAGCATCTCCATCGCTCCGCCCAGTCCGATCCGGTCGCGAACCGCCTCCAGCAGCTCACGCGTGTCGGCCCCGGAGCCGGCGACCCCGGCGAGCATGCCGATGTCGTCGGCCATCTCGTCGATCTTGCGGGCCACCCGCTCGTCGTCGATCCGGCGGCCGACCACGCGCAGGTCGTCGAGCGAGCGGCAATTCGCGAACCACTTGCTGATCCAGCGGGGAAAGCCACGACTCGGGCGGCGGCGAATCGACTCCAGATCGTCCGGCATCAGGTTCTCCGGGTCGACGGCCACACGCAACCAGGCCAGCGCTGCAGCCATCCCGGTCCGCTCGAGCACGTCGCCGCGGACGGCCGAGGCGACCGGCACCCCGGCGGTGAACAGCGCGACCTGAGGGGCCAGCAGGAGCGAGTTGACGCGGGTCAGGACCGCCACGTCCTCGGGTCCGACCTCGGAGTCGGCGAGCCAGTCGCGGATCAACTCAACCAGGGTCACGGCCGCCTCCGAGGACGGATGGGTGCGGAGCTCGAGCGCATCGGGTGACGAATCGGCGCCCGCGGCAGCGTGGATCTCCTTCGGGACCCGGACGCGGTTGTAGCCGAGGAGGTTGGACGCACCCTCGACGATCTCCTCCGCACACCGGTAGTTGATCTCGAGCGCCGCCCGCTCGGCGCCGGGGAAGAACTCCGCGTAGTCGACGAGGAAGCGAGGATCGGCGCCCGCGTGGTCGTAGATCGTCTGATCATCGTCACCGACGCCGAAGACGTCGAAAGCCGGCATCGAGAGCAACCGGATCATCAGCACGTGCGCCGGGGTCAGGTCCTGGAACTCGTCGACGAGCAGGTGGCGGTGCTCGGGCTGAACCCGGCGCCGGAACGTGCCGTCGCGCAGCAGGGCCTCGAGCGCTCCGTAGATCTGCTCGTCGAAGTCGATCGCACCCAGACCGGCGAGTCCCTCGCGGTAGGCGTCGAAACCGTCGGCGAACCCGGGGACGTCGTCGCGCATCTCCTCGACGTCAGTCGGGGGTACCAGGCCGAGTCGGGCGACCGTGAGCGCATCGAGGTAGGGGCCGACGGGGTCGGTGTTGGTGCGTCGCTGACGCGGGATCGGGAAGACCCGGCCGATCAGATCACGGGCCTCAGGCTCGTTGAGAACCCGCATGCGCGCTCCCCGATGGCGATTGAGGAGCGAGTAGCCGAGCGAGTTCAGGGTCCGCGTCCGCGGCTCCAGGGCCGCCAGGCGGTTCTCCAGCTCGTTCTGGGCGAGCTTGTTGTAGGCGACGGCGATCACCGCCTCGCGCCGATATCCCCGATCGGCGAGGACGTGGCGCATTCGCTCGGTCAGGACGCGGGTCTTGCCCGAACCGGCCGGGGCGATGACGCGGACCGGGCCGCCGTGGTGGCCGACCGCGGCGAGCTGATCGGGCGCCAGCTCGGCACGGGAGGCAGGGTGGTCGACCGGGACGGGGACGAGCAGGCCGGCATCGACCGCCCCCGACTCGATCAGCACATGTTCGGTCTCGGGCACGCTCCAGCGGGGCCCGCCGTCGATCCAAGCCTCCCCGCCGTCGGGCAACGTCACATCGGCCCCCCCTCCCACGGTCGCGCCGATCCTGGCCGCCTTCTCCCCCCACCACCAGATCGGCTCACCCGAGCGGGCGTCGTAGTTGTTGGCCCAGATCAGGTGATGGAGACGATCGAGCGGGAGATCGAGGTCCGGAGCGAGCTCATATGGCGGCGCGGCGATCGAGGCGGGGGCGCGGAACTCGGCGGGATCGATCGCCAGCGAGACCACCACCGGCTCGCGGGCCGACCACCGGCCGTGCAGAAGCTCGACCTCAGGCGGGTCGGCGGCACTGAGGACGTCCGGGCCGATCTCGACCCGCTCCACGCTCGCCCAGGTTGCCGGTGGGTCCTCGCCGGTGTTGACGATCACCCCGCGACCAAGGGATGTGGGCGGTTCGGGGAGGCGGCTCAACGCCGCGGCTCGCGACCGGTGAGCTCCCGGTAGAGCTCGTTCGGCCTCGTACCGGTCAGCGCGGCAACCACGCCCGCCGCCGCCCGTGGCCTCGCCCCCGCCTGGACCAGACGCCGGAGCGCGTCGACTGCGAACGCAGTGTCGGGAGCCGAAGCACGCTTGCTGGAGGCGGCGATGACCACGACGATCTCCCCCTTGACGTCGTCGCGGAACTGCCTGGCGAGGTCCCCCAGGGTCCCGCGGGCGACCTCCTCGTGAAGCTTCGTCAGCTCCCGGCAGACCGCGGCGGGACGATCCGGTGCCAGGGCGGCGAGCGCCCGCAGCGAGGCGGGCAGGCGGCGCGGGGACTCGAAGGCGACGACCGTCTCGGTCGATTGCAGCACCCGCTCGAGCTCGCCGGCCCGTCGCGGCAGGAAGCCCTCGAAGCGCCAGCGGTCGGCCGGCAGCCCGGAGGCCACGAGCGCGGTCGTGATCGCGGTCGGGCCCGGCAAGACCTCGATCTCGATGTCGCGCCCGATGCAGGTACGGATCAACCGGAAGCCGGGATCGGAGAGGACCGGGGTGCCTGCGTCGCTCAGCAGCGCCACCCTGGCCCCCCGCTCGATCGCCTTGGCGATCTGCGGCGCGCGGTTTTCCTCGTTGGAATCGTGGTTGGAGATGAATCGTGGCGGCTCGAGGTCGAGTCGCTCGTAGAGGCGGCCGGCGCGCCGGGTGTCCTCACAGGCGACAAGGTCGGCGTCGGCGAGGGCCTGCTTGAGTCGCGGAGAGACATCTCCGATGTTGCCGATCGGGGTCGGGCAGACGATCAGCCGTCCGGCCATCAGGAGACCGCGCCCATCGCCGCGAGCTCGTCCTGCGCCAGGATCGCGGCGCCGATCATTCCGGCGTCAGAGCCCAGCTCGGCGGCCTCGATCGGCGTCTCGTTCTGTGGCGGCAGCGCCCGGGCCAGGAACTCCTCCCGAGCCGGCCCGAGCAGCAGGTCGCCGGCGGCCATGACGCCACCGCCGACCACGATCACGTCGGGATCGAAGATGTTGGCCAGGCCCGAGAGCGCGACGCCAAGGCGGCCCCCGATCACCGCCAGGACCTCGATCGAGGTCGGGTCTCCGGCCTCCGCCAGCTCGGTGACCAGTGGTCCATCGACCGTCGCTCCCGCCGCTGCGGCGCGGGCGAGCCCCGACCGCGGGGATTCTGCGACCACACGCTCGGCCTCGATCCTCAGGGCGGTGCCGGAGGCGATCGACTCGATGCAGCCGTGGTTCGGGCAGTTGCCCTGACACGGCGGTCCGTTCAGGTCGACGACCACGTGACCGAGCTCGGCGGCGGCGCCGCGAGTCCCGCGGTACACCTCTCCGTCGAGGATCAACCCACCTCCAATCCCGGTCCCGATCGTCAGCAGCACGACGTTGGAAGCACCGCGGGCAGCGCCGCGGCGGAACTCGGCGATCGCGGCGGTGTTCCCGTCGTTGTCGATCGCGACCGGCAGGCCGATCCGCTCCTCCACCAGGTCCCGCACCGGCATATCGATCAACGGCAGGTTGACCGCGCTGACGCAGAGGCCGCGGTCGCGGTCGAGCGTGCACGGCACGCCGAGGCCGACCGCCCCGACGGCCGGGCGGGATTCGATCGCGATCCGGAGTTCGGTCTCGAGCAGGTCGAGCACCTCCTCGCCGGTCAGGCCCGCGGACGTCGCGACGCGGCGGTGAAGGGTCACGCCGTCGGCGTCGACGACTCCGATCAGCATCTTGGTGCCGCCGAGGTCGACCCCGATGGTTTCGGGCGGATAGACGATCTGAGGGTCGGGTGTGGTCACGAAGCAGGAAACCGGGAGGGCATGCGGCAGTATTACCGCGTAATGGCAACCGACGAGCCCGAACGTCCGGATCGCCCCGACTACAACGTCTACCGAGCCGGATCGAAGCGGGGACGCGGGCGCGGGGACGACGCGCAGAAACCCGCCGGGTCGGAGCAATCCGACGGCTCCGATGACGCCGCTAGGCCCCATCCGCCCTCCGAAGGGCCCGGTTACTCCGTCTACAAGTCGCGGCGCGGGTTCAAGCGAACCGGAACGGACAGCCCCTCGCTTCGTGATCGCCTGTCGAGGCGGGGCTCTGGAGGATCCGGGGGATCGAAGCCGCTCGCTCCCGGCGAGAAGCCGAGGTGGAGACGCGTCCTCCGCTGGGCCGCGATCGCGGCCGGCGCCTGGCTGCTGCTGAGCTTCGTCGTCTTCGCGATCTCGGCCCAGATCCAGAAGTCGAAGCTGAACGACGCCGCGGCCGCGGAGCTCGGCGGCGTCGGGTTCCTGCTGGCCGAAGGGGAGAACGTCCTCGTAATTGGGACCGACGCCCGGCCCGAGGGATCAAACGAAGGAGGCGCCGAGACGGACCCCAAGTGCCTCGAGGCCGCCTCCCACGGAGATCCGCCGCCCTCCAGCTGCCTGCCCTCTCGCGCCGACACGCTGATGGTCGTCCACGCAGGCGGTGGCTCGTTCAACAAGATCTCGATCCCCCGCGACACCCTGGCATCGATTCCCGGCGAGGACGACCAACGGATCAACGCCGCCTACGCGTTCGGAGGGGCGGAGCTCCAGATCAGGACGGTGGAGGACTTCCTCGGCATCGACATCAACCACGTCGTCATCCTCGACTTCACGGGGTTCGCCGACTTCATCGACTCGATCGGCGGCGTCACGGTGAGCCTGCCGGACCCGGTCAAGTCGCTGATCAACGGCGGATCGACCAACGGCGGCGTAACGCTGAAGCTCGAGCGCGGCGAAAACCACCTCAACGGCGATCAGGCTCTGGCCCTCGCCCGCACCCGTGAGAACCTCAAGGACCCGAGCGAGGACGACACCGACCGCGCTCGGCGACAGCAGTTGATCCTCCAGGGCATCAAGAACCAGCTGACGAGCCCGTGGCGACTGCCGATCAACTTCATCAAGGGCCCCTGGATCGCCTGGAACGCGCCGAAGGCGATGGTCACCGATATGGGCGCACTCGTGCTTCCCCAGGTCGCGCTGTCGGCAGCTATTGCCGGCGACTCGGGCACGAAGATCCTGAACCCTTCCGGCGCCTCGGCCGACGGAGCGCTGATCGTCGCCGAGAAACAGTGCCGAGTGGCGGTGAAGTCTCTCCTCGGGGAGGAGGGGCCGCGCCCTCCCCAGTGTTCGCCGGGGGGCTAGTTGTCCTTGCTCGAAGTCGACTTGTCCCCGGAGCCCGAGGACGATCCGGAGTCGCCCTTGGAATCCGAGCTCTTTGAATCAGAGGCCTTCGAGTCGGAGCCATTCGAGTCGGAGCCACCGTCCGACTTGGACGAGTCGGAGCCGTTGACCGGCTTGGTCGCGCCGCCCTTGCGGGCGTAGTCGGTCGTGTAGAAGCCGGAGCCCTTGAAGTGGACCGCGGGCGCGAACAGGATCCGGCGCGCGGAAGCCCCGCAGACGGTGCATTCGTCGAGCGCGTCCTCGGACATCGACTGGGTCATCTCAAAGGTGTGCCCGTTGTCGCATCGGTATTCGTAAATCGGCATGACTCCTACCATCATAGGCTGGACCAGCCATCCAGATCAGGTCTCCGAGCGGGCCCGGAAGGCGATTGCGACCTCAGCAGATACCGTTGCGGCCATGACCGGCACCCCCGGAGGCCCCAGCCTCGACGAGATCGTCGCCCTCTGCAAGCGGCGCGGCTTCATCTTCCCCTCCTCCGAGATCTACGGCGGGGTCGGCTCGACATACGACTACGGCCACTACGGGGTCCTGCTCAAAAACAACGTCAAGAACGAGTGGTGGCGCTCGATGCTCACCGATCGCGACGACATAGTCGCGATCGACTCGGCGATCATCCAGCACCCGCGGGTCTGGGAGGCGTCGGGACACATCGGCGGCTTCAGCGACCCGATGATCGACTGCAAGACGTGCAAGCTGCGCTTTCGAGAGGATCACCTCGAGACCTCCCAATGCGGTCGTAAGCCCTCCAAGCGACCGGGCGAGGGTCCCGAATGCGAGCTGACGGAGGCACGGGACTTCAACCTGATGTTCAAGACCCAGGTCGGCCCGGTGGCCGACACGGGCTCAGAGGCCTACCTGCGCCCCGAGACCGCCCAGGGGATCTTCATCAACTTCAAGAACGTCCTCCAGTTCGCCCGCAAGAAGCCCCCCTTCGGGATCGCCCAGATCGGCAAGTCGTTCCGCAACGAGATCACCCCCGGCAACTTCATCTTCCGGACGCGCGAGTTCGAGCAGATGGAGATGGAGTTCTTCGTCCCGCCCGGCGAGGCCGGCAAGTGGCACGAGCACTGGATGGCGGAGCGGATGCGCTGGTACACCGATCTCGGGATCAGGCCGGACAACCTGATCCTGCGCCCGCACGAATCCGACGAGCTCTCCCACTACTCGAGTGCCACCTCCGACATCGAGTACCGGTTTCCGATGGGTTTCTCCGAGCTCGAGGGCATTGCCGACCGGGGCAACTTCGACCTGACCCAGCACGCCGAGTTCAGCGGCGAGAAGCTCGAGTACTTCGACCAGCAGAGCGGCGAGCGCTACGTCCCCCACGTGATCGAGCCGGCCGCCGGCGTCGATCGCGCCACGCTTGCCTTCATCGTAGACGCCTACGAGGTCGAGGAGGTCGAGGGGCGCTCCCGGACGGTCCTGCACCTGCATCCGAGGCTCGCCCCGGTCAAGGTCGCCGTGATGCCGCTGGTCAACAAGGAGGGTATGCCCGAGCGCGCCCGTGAGGTCTTCGACTCGCTGCGCCACCGGATCGGGGCCGAGTACGACCAGGGCGGCTCGATCGGCAAGCGCTATCGCCGCCAGGACGAGATCGGCACCCCCTGGGGGATCACCATCGACGGCGAAACGGCGGAGGACGATTCGGTCACCCTCCGCGATCGCGACTCCCTCGAGCAGACCCGGGTCCCGATCGAAGGACTGGCCGATCTCCTGCTGAGCAAGCTCGAGGACGACTGGCAGAGCCCGAAGCTGGGTTAGCTTCCCTCTGGGCCCGGAAGCCGGCCGCCGCCCGGTCGGTCGGTCGAACCCCCGCCGGCTGATCGAATCGTTCGCCCCCGGCCTCGCTTTCGTCACATTCAGGCGCTGAAGCGTGCGCTAGCTCGCTGCCACGCTGGTGGGGTGTCCGGTGAACCCAACGAAACCCACCTCACAGGTACGGAACTTAGGGTTCACCCGAGCGACGACGCGATCGCGGAGCTGGCGGGTCGCCAGCATGGTGTCGTATCGGCCCAGCAGCTCGGCGCCCTCGGGCTCTCCGAGCGAGCCATAGGTGCCCGTGCGCGGGCAGGGCGACTGCATCGCCTTCATCGTGGGGTCTACTCCGTCGGGCATCGAGTCCTGACCCGGCAGGGCTGGTGGATGGCGGCAGTGCTCCGCGGAGGGCGTGGAGCCGCCCTCAGCCACCGAGCCGCTGGAGCGGATTGGGGCCTGCGGAACTGGAGTGGGCGGCCGTCGATCACGGTGCCGAAGTGGAGGCCGACGAGTGGTCAGATCGAGATCCACTCCTCAGCCCTGCCCGCCGACGAGCGGACCGTGCTCGACGGCATCCCGATCACCTCGGTCCCGCGGACGCTGCTCGACCTGGCCACGATCCTCGATTCCGACGCCCTGCTGCGCGCCGTCAACGAGGCGGAGGAAATGGAGCTCGCCGATCCGCTCTCGCTCCCTGCACTGCTCGAGCGACACCGTGGGGAACGGGGAACCGCCGCCCTGCGCTCAGTGCTCGAGGGCGCCGGCTACGGCATGGGCGTGACCAACGAGGCCCTCGAGGAGCTCTTCGCGAAGTTCATCCGCCGCTACGGCCTCCCCCTTCCCGAGCTGAACGCACCGATCCACGTCGGACACCGCTTCTACGTCGCCGACTGCCTGTGGCGGCCGCGGCGGCTGATCGTCGAGCTGCAAAGCGTGAAGTTCCACAGCACGGCACCTGCCATGACGAGCGATGCAGAACGGACCCGCGCCCTGACGCTCGCCGGATGGCGAGTGATCCCGGTCACCTGGGCCCAGCTCAACTCGCGGGCGAAGGCCGACGAACTGGCCCGCGATCTTGGGATCTTGCTGATGCCCTAGCGAGGTCCGGAGCCGCCAGATCGAGGAAGAGGTCGGCGACGCGGCCATCTGGCCGCGAGCCGGCCGATGACGATGAGCCTGGCGCCTCCGGGGCCGCTAGAGCGAGCCGACCAGGATGCTGAGGCCGAAGAGCACGACCGCCCCGCCGATCGAGATCGCGAGCATGCGGCCGCCGCGACCGCGGATCACGAAGGCGATCGCAAGCAGCACCGAGACGACCGCGAGGACGGCGCCCGGCCACCCGAGGATCAGGGAGATGATCTTCTTGGCGCTGGAGCCGTCGAAGCACTCGCCCTCGGAGTTGAGTTGAGAGAGGTTGGTGACGTCGTCGCACGGGGTGAGGCTGCTGATGTCGGCCATCGCGATCACGGCCACGGCCGCGAAGAACGCCAGCACGAGGGCCAGCACGGCGACCCCCAGACGAGCCCCGACCCCGGCCTTCTCCGAGTCTCCGGTGGCTGCTGGGGGGACGGGCGGAGCCGGGCTCCCTGCGGGTGGCGGCGTTTGTGAAGACTCCATGGGCCGGAAATCTATTGGATGGGTCGGGCGGCACGCTCGAGCCCGGTCGGATGTCCTTGTGTGACATCTCTCACGGAAACTGGCTGGCTGGCCAATCGCGCCGTTATGCTCCCCCGGAGCCCATGACCGAGAGCATCGTCGGCGGGGCCGCCGGGCCGAACCCTTGAGGAGGGAAATGTCTGTAGCCGAGCACAATCTGACCGACAGGATCACGTACACGGATCTCTATCGCCGGTGGGAGCAGAGCAACTGGTCGGCGATGGATCTCGACTTCAGCCAGGACAAGCTGGGGTGGGATGCACTGACCGACATCCAGCAGAAGTCGGCGCTCTGGATCTACTCGATGTTCTTTTTCGGCGAGGACTCGGTAACGGACAACCTTTCCCCCTACATCGACGCGGCGCCGACTGAAGAGATGAAGTACTTCCTGGCGACCCAGCAGGTCGACGAGGCGCGTCACGCAGTCTTCTTCCATCGTTTCTTCAGCGAGGTGATCGGCGCGGGCGACGACATCGCCACCACGCTCGCCTTCACTGAGAAGCACCTCGGCTGGGGCTACACCCAGGTCTTCAACCGCCTCGACAGGATGGCCGACGAGTTGCGCCGCGACCGCTCGCTACCGAAGTTCGCGCAGGCGATCACGCTCTACCACCTGGTCGTCGAAGCCAGCATGGCCCAGCCGGGCCAGCACTTCATCGAGGACTTCTTCGTCCGGGAGGGGACGATGCCCGGATTCAGCGCGGGCATGGAGAACGTCTCTCGCGACGAACAGCGCCACATCGGCTTCGGCGTCAAGGTCCTGAGCGAGTTGCTGCGCGAGTCCGACGAGTGCAAGGCGGCGGTCGACGAACTGTTGACCGAGGTCATGCCCTGGCTGTCGTCGGTGTTCATCCCCCCGAACTGGGACCGCGAGTACACCCGCTGCTACGGATTCGAGCTCGAGGAGATCTCCGCCTGGGGTTGGAAGGCGATCGAGATGAAGTGGAAGGCGATCGGCTACCCGATGCAGGAGATGCCCCGGGCCGTCATGCCCGTCGACTTCGACATGGACGCCGAACTGCGCTCGGCGAACGTGATCCGGATGGCGCAGGCCGGCGTGATCGGCGAGCCCGGCCAGGACCCCGACTCCTCACCGGAGATTCAGGAGCTCTATTTCGACTCCGTCAGTCGCGCCGTCGACCCGAGTGCGATCAACGGCCACGGGCCGTTCACGGTCCAGTGGCGCTTCCAGGACGCCGCTCCCTGGCACGTCATCGTCGACAACGGCTCAACCCGGGCCGTAGCCGGCGAGGCCGCCGCCGCCGACGTCACCCTCGAGTCGACCTGGCGCGACTTCATCGAGATCGGCAAGGGTGCCGTCGCCCCGCCCAAGGCACTGCTGCAGAGGCGGCTGAAGCTGCGGGGCAATCCACGCGACCTGTTCCGCTTCCGCAAGCTGTTCGGCTAGCGACGGACCGGACATGGCCGTCGCTTCATTCCGCACGCCCGAAGACCGGTTCGCCGATCTCCCCGACTTCCCGTGGGAGCCGCATTACGTCGACTGGGACGGGCTCCGCCTCGCCCGGATCGATGAGGGCGACGGCGACCCGATCGTGCTCTTCCACGGTGAACCGACTTGGTCGTTTCTGTGGCGAGAGGTGATTCCGCCCCTGCTCGCCGACGGCCATCGCTGCATCGCCCCGGACCTTCCCGGGTTCGGCCGCTCCGACAAGCCCACCGATCTCTCCTGGTACTCCTACGACCGCCACGTCGAGGCCGCTACCCACGTGCTCGACGCAGCCGATGTCCGCGACGCAACGTTCGTCGTTCACGACTGGGGTGGGCCGGTCGGGATGAGGATCGCCGCCGACCGGCCAGAGATGTGCTCGCGCCTCGTCGTCATGGACACCGGGGTCTTCTCCGGCCACCAGCGGATGACCGAGGCCTGGATCACGTTCCGGAATTTCGTCGAGCGGACCGAGGACCTCCCGGTCGCGATGCTGGTCAGCGGAGCCTGCGCGATCGAGCCGAGCGCCGACGTCATCGCCGCCTACGACGCCCCGTTCCCCACCCCCGAATCGAAGGCCGGCGCCCGAGCGTTCCCACTGATGCTGCCGACCAGCCCCGAGGACCCCGGTGCGGCCGAGGGGGCTCGCGCGGCCGAGGGGATCGCGGCCAGAGATCTGCCCTCCCTCTGCCTCTGGGCCGACTCCGATCCGATCATCCCCCTGGCCACCGGCCGGGCCGTCGCCGAGCGCCTCAACCTGACTCCACCCGAGGTGATCGAGGACGCCTCCCACTTCCTGCAGGAGGATCAGGGCAGGGCGATCGGCGAACGGATCGCGGCCTGGCTGCGCGAACAGGGCTCCGAGAACGCAACGGGGCGGCCCTGAGGCCGCCCCGCATACGTCAACTATTGAGTCGAGAACCGGTTACTTCTGCTTGCACTTGCTGGTGTAGTCATCAGTGGTCGTCGGGTGGTTCTCGTACTTGGTCACGGCCTGCCACTTCTCGTTCTTGTTCTTGCAGCGTGCCTGGACGTAGTCGCCCTTCTTCACGGTCGTCGTGAAGCGGCTGATCGCGCCCGCGAGAAGCGGCGGGATCGTCACGTCGAGCTGATCTCCGTAGCCATCCGGTCCGTCCTTGAGCTTGCCCACCAGGACCGACGTGTTGTTGACCGAGTCGGCGCGGGAGTGCAGGTAGAGCGTGTTCTTCTCGCTGGCGTTGAACGCGGTCACCTGGACCGGGACGCCGAGCGTCGTGCCCGTTCCCGGGAGGTCAACCGTGACCCAGGCCGACGTTCCCGTTGTCGCCTCAGGGCCGTCCGGAATCACCGAGCCCTTGCTGACGACAGAAGCACTGCCGCACAGGTCGATCGCCTGGTCGGTCGTCGTGTTCTGCAGCTCATCCTGGGTGGCCTTGCACTTCGCTACGGCCTTCGGGTCGAACTTGGCGTTCTTCGGAAAGTTGACCTTCGTGTTGAAGGCGCTCGGCGGCTGCTCCGGGTTGATCGGGTCATCCACGTTCGCGCTGGTCAGGATCTCGACGAAGATCGTGGCCGGCTTGAACTTCTTCTTGCTTCGCTTCTCCGGTGTCAGGTTCGCCGTGATCGACTGAATCTCATCGGCCTGAGCGATGCTCCCGAACGCCAATGACGACACGATGGCCGCGACGGCGAAGATCAGGTACTTACGCATTCTTCCTCCTGGTTTCATGGATGGTCCGGGTTCTGGCCTACCACTCGGCCTGCGTGTCCCGCGGACTTCTCTCTTTTCACGACTACGCGCGGTAACGCCGCACTCCGGCAGTTGCCCCGCGTTCTCTCCTTCGCGAATCGTAGCGGGAAGAACCGGAGGAAGTGACAGTTGCCGCCGCTACCTCCGAGTGCAGCTCTGCGAGAAGTCGGCGGTGGTGGTCGGGTGGTTCGAGTACCTCGTGATCGCCTGGAATCTCAGATTGGTCGACCTGCAGCGCGCCTGGACGTACTTCCCGTTCTGGATCGTGGTCGTGAAGCGAGCGATCGCTCCGGCGAGCAGCGGCGGGATTCTCACGTTCAGAGACTTGCCGAAGCCCTTTGGGCCCTTCTGGATCCTGCCCACCAGAATCGACGTGTTGTTCACCGAATCGGCGCGAGCGTGAACGAACAGCTGGTTCTGGTTGCTGCCATTGAACGCGGTCACCACGACGGGGACCCCCAGCGTGGTGCCCGAACCGGGGAGATCGACCGTGACCCAGGCCGAGGTGCCGACTGCCGACTGCGGTCCAGTCGGGACGGTGGTGCCCTTGCTGACGATCGACTTCCGCCCGCAGACGCTGGTCGCCTGCGTGGTGGTCGTATTCTGTAGGGCGGCCTCACTGCCCGCGCAACGCCGCACCTTCCTGGTGTCGAACTTCATGTTGGGCGGGAAGTTGAGCCTCGTGTTGAAAGCGCTGGGCGGCTGTTCGGGGTTGGTCGGATCGGTCGAGTTTGGTCCGGTCAAGAGCTCGACGCGGATCTGTGCCGGCCTGAACTGCTGCTTGGGCAGCTTGGTCGGCGTGACCTTCGCAGTCAGAGTCTGGATGTCGTCAGCGTGAGCGACGGTCGTGATCGTCACTGCGGCGGTCGTCGCGACCGCGAGAACCAAGAACTTGCGCATTCTTCCTCCATCGACTCGTGTCCCCAGAAACCCTAGCGCCAAACGCAGAGCGGGCGGCCAGTTGGCCGCCCGCTCGCATCAACTCTGAATTCGAGAGTCGGTTACTTCTGCTTGCACTTCGACTCGAAGAAGTCGGTGGTCGGAGGGTGGTTCTCGTACTTGGTAGTCGCCGAGAACTCCATCTTCTTCGACTTACAGCGAGCCTGGACGTACTTGCCCGACTTGACGGTCGCCGTGAACCGGGTGATCGCGCCCGCGAGAAGCGGCGGGATCTGAACGTCGAGCTGCTTGCCGTAGGGGCCCGGGGGTGCGTCCTTGATCTTGCCCACCAGGATCGACGTGTTGTTGACCGAATCGGCACGGGAGTGCAGGTAGATCGTGTCTTTCGAGCTGGAATTGAACGCGGTCACCTGAACCGGGACGCCGAGCGTCGTGCCCGTTCCCGGGAGGTCCACCGTGACCCACGCGGAAGTGCCGCTCACCGTCTCGGGGCTGGTCGGCACGCCGGCGCCCTTACTGACGATCGACTTATTGCCACAGACGGCGATGGCCTGGTCGGTCGTCGTGTTCTGCAGCTGGGCTTCAGAACCAGCACAGCCCGGCACCGACTTGGTGTTGAACTTCATGTTGGTCGGGAAGTTGACCTTGGTGTTGAAGGCGCTCGGCGGCTGTTCCGGGTTGGTCGGATCAGACGTGTTCGGACCGGTCAGGATCTCAACGTAGATCTGCGCGGGCTTGAACTTCTTCTTACTGAGCTTCTCCGGGGTGAGCTTCGCCGTGACCGACTGGATGTCGTCGGCCTTGGCGACGCTAGTCATCGCCACTGCGGCGATCGCCGTGATGGCGAGAATCATGTACTTACGCATTTGCTTCTCCTATGTTCGTGGGCTTGAGACGGCAAGTCGGCCGCTCGCCGCTTTCTGCCGAGTTCGGGGATCTGAAGTGATGGTCGTCCGGTAGTAGAGGTCGCGACCCCGTGGCCGCCGATCCCGCGAACTACCTGTATGAACAATCGTGGACGGACAAAGTTGCGGTGGCCATCTCCTGGGCGACCAGCGCTGCGGACAGCTTACGGCTCCGGATTAACGTGAAGGTAATTTGTGTCCTGATTGGGTGGTCCGCCGATCGACGACTGGGTGCCCTGCTGGCGACAGGGGGGTGCCGCAACCCCATCGGTGGTGGTGATGCCGGCACCGCCCATCGCGAAGATCTGCGTGCGGTCGTAGAGGTCGTTGGTGAGATCACCCTGGTTGAGCGTCGCCGACAGGCCGCCGGTGCAGTTGGCGGTGTAGAAGCTGTCGAGGCCCTGCGCGAGCTTCGTGTAGCCACCCGCCTTGACGTAGGCATTGACGCGAGAGGTCTTGTAGGGCGACGGCGGCGAGGCGAGCACGGCCGGGCTCAGCGGACCGGTGGCCCGCAGGAACTTGACCTGATCCAGCGTACCCGCGGGGACGCTTTCGCCGTTGAGAGCCGACGATGTGTTCGCGAGGAACGCGGTGACCTCGCTCTTGTAGCGATCGACGGTGTCGACGATCGGGATCAGCTGGTCGAAGAACGGATCGAGGCGACCGAGGAACGGCGGCAGTTGATTGTCGAGGATCGTCCGCAGCGAGCTGAACCCCGGCTCCGCTCGCTCGATCACGGGGCCGAGCCCGTCGAAGAACCGCTCCAACTGGGGAGAGAGTCGCTGCAGCGCCAGGAACGTTCCGCTGAGCTGGCGGGCGACCGGCCGTAGCTGGGTGACCAGGGCGTCAGTGTCATTGGAGAACTCGGCGAGCCGCTCGAGGGTCAGCTTCGATTCATCCAGGAACGTCGGCAGCGCCTGGAAGATCTCGCGGATCTGAGTGTCGCGAGCCGCGGTGGTCGAGAACACGGCCTGGGAGTTCTCGATCAGGCCGCGCAACTCGTCCGGCTGCCTGCTGATCGCGTCAAAGGTGGCGCCGCCGTCGGCGAGCAGCTTCTTGACCGCCAGATCCTGAGTGTCGAGGATGCGCAACAGGTCGTCGCCGCGCTCGGCGAACGGAGCTAGGTTGCCGAGGGCCGCGTTGAGGTCGATGCCACGGCCCCGGAAGGCCACAGCAGCATCAGCCATCCAGGCTTGGAAGGCGGCTCGGGTCGGCTCGTCGAAGGCACGGAAGATCTCGTCGAGCTGGACGGCATCGGAGACCTGGGCGTCCGGCAACGTGCCGTTCTCGGGCAGGGGCGGCGCCTCGCGGTCTCCCGGGGTGAGCTCGACGTAGGTCTCGCCGAGGAGGGTCTTCTGCCGCAGCATCGCCCTCGTGTTGGAGGGGATCGGCGCGTACTTGGCGTCGATCTCGATCGTCGTATCGGCGAGGCCGTCGTCGGAGAGCTCGATTCCCTTGACCTTGCCGACGGACACACCCGAGATCCGCACATCGGACTCGATCGCGACTTGGCTGGCCTCGTCGAAGTTGACGTTCACGCGGTAGCTCTCGGGCTTCAGCGGGACCGGCCCGCCGAACGCCAGCCAGAGGAAGAGCAGCAGCCCGAAGCACGACAGGGCGAAGCCCGCTGCAATCGCGATTCGGCCGATTGTCGGTGGTCTGGTTTCCATCAGCTTTCGATGCTCAGGGGGTTGGTTCGGTCGTCGTGGTTGATCCGCCGGGAGCCAACCCGGCGTCGGCGGCCCCGTCGGTGTCGTCGGTGTCGTCGGTCGTGGTCGATGTTGAATCGGTTGTCGTCGAGCTCGTCGAGTCGGTCGTCTCGTCCGTCGTCGTCGTCTCGTCCGTCGTCGTCTCGTCGCTCTCGCCGGAGGCCGACGCGTCGAGCTTGCCCTGGGCCTTGAACAGAGCCGGACAAATCTCGGTCGACGTGGGGAGTCGGACCAGCTCACGCGCTGTCTTCAACGAAGGCCGGCTCGAGACGAGGTTATCGGCGAGCTGGGAGGTGAAGCAGGTGTAGGTGAACAGGCCTCGTCGGAGCGGGCCGAGTCCGTCCTGGTTCAGGAAGGAGGCGTTCGTGTTGTGGTTCAGCCAGCTCACGTAGAAGAGGTAGCTCTCGGCGCTCCCGGATGGGTTGTAGGCGAGCGCGTTGACGAGCTGGTTCAACTCGGTGAACCCGCCCTTGAGCTGGTTCGACGACTCCTCCAGTGGATCAGCAGCGCGCTTGAGGTCGCCGATGACGCCCTTCACCGTCTGGGTGAACGGTCTGATCTGATCGCGGATCGATGGCGTGGTCTTGCGGAAGAAAGGCCGCGTAGCCCGGAGCGCCGGGCCCAACGCGCGGGCCTGCGGCAGCAACTCCGTCAGCGCCGGCTTCAGCTCGCTCGAGAGGGTTGCCGTCGAACTCAGAGCGCCTCGCGTCGCTTTCAATGCGCCCGGGAGCCGCACCAACGTCTCCCGCAACGATGCCTCGGATTCGGCGAAGGCGCCAAACACGGTGTTCTGGGATTCGACGAAACCGGCCAGGTTGGTGTCAGATTTCGCGAGCTCCTCGGAGATCAGCTTGAAGTTCGTGATCACGTGCCGCAGGTTGTCGCGTCGCTTGGCGATCGCACCGTTGATCTTCGCGATGTCACGAACGGTCGGCTCGAGGCGCCGCAGCACGTTGGAGAACTCCTCGCTCTTCTCCTTGCTCCCGAACGCTTCCGCACCGCCGGCGAGCAACAGGCGCAGATAGGCCTGGGTATCACCATCGAGCGAGGCGATGATCTGATCGAAGTTGACGTTGGGCTCGGTGTTGGCGAGTGGGATCGTGAAGCCCTCGGGGACCTCCCCCGCCTCGGTTCCGGCATCGAGTTCGATCGTCATGTCCTGCAACCCGGTCCGGGGTCGCAACAGCGCCGAGGTGTCAGGATGGATCAACTCGACGAAGGTGGGATCGACACCCATGGTCACGACCGCTACGCCGTCCTCGAGGTTGACCTCGGTGATGTCACCTATCTTGACGCCCGCCAGGTTGACCGACTGCCCCTGACCCGGGGTTACCGCCTGCGCGGTCTGGAACTCAGCCTTGAGCTCGAAGCGATCCTTGCCGAGGATCGGAAACCACTGCGGCAGCGACGCGCTCTGCTGGGAGAGAATCACGAACAAGGTCAGCAGCCCGATCGCCGCCAGGATGATGATCGCGATGAAGTCGCGCGTATATGTCCGCAGCGCCTTCTTCACGGTCCGGGGAACGTCGTCGGGGCCACGGCCGGAGCGCCGATCGCGGCCTGTGAACCGTTGAGGTCAGGGACATCCTGCTTGGAGCAGGCGACATCTGTGCGTACCGGGGGCGGCTTGGATGGCTTCAACGGCTGAGTTCCGATCGGATCATCGATCGCGCGGCCATAGTTGATGTTGTCGTTCGGCGGCTGGCCGTCGGTGATCGGAGCAGCCACCTCGAAGGGTCCGCCGCCCGGCTGGACACGAAGATATTGACCGTTGCCGTCGAAGTTCGCACCCTCACCAGCCTGCGATGCGGCGGCGTAGAGGAGCTCGCGGAAGTTCGACTGCCCGGTCGTGAACTGATCGTTGATGACGGTTTGGCCGGTCGGGACCAGGACGTTGGTCTGGCACTTGGCGAACGCACCGAGCTGCCCGAGCACGCCTGTCAGGTTGTAGGTGCCCTGGGAGAGCAGCGGAGTCGCCTTGTGAAGGTCGTCGACGATCCCGCCAAGTTCGTTCTTCTGGATCAGCCGGCCGGTCTGGCGCAGCCACGGCGTGCCCGCCTTGATCGTCGCGGGCAACTCCTTGACGCTCGGGGTCAGTTCGCGGGCGAAGGCCCGGATCGCGGGGAACGAGGCGTTGATCACCGGCAGCTGCTCCTGCGCCTGCTCGACGGTCGGGGCGAGCTCGGCAAGCGTGTCCTGAAGGCTCGCGGACTCGGCCGCTAGGGCACCCGTGGTGATCGAGAAGTTCGTGATCAGATCGCTGAGCTGACTCTCCTTGCTGGCGAGCTGCTGGAAGACGCTGCCGCTCGCCCTGATCAGGCCTCGAAGGTCCCCGGCCTGCACGCCGAGCAAAGCCTCGCTGACCTGCGAGGAGCTCTTGCCTGCGCGGGCGCCGTAGTCGAAGCTCTTGTTGATCGCCTCGGCCCCCGAGAGCCCGACGACCGAGGGGTCCATTCCCTCGTCGTTCTCGGGCGTCGGCTTGTCGGCGAGTGCCGAACCGAAACCGTCGAGGAAGAGGCCCAGGTTCTTGCGGTCGGGCTTCTGCAAACTGGTCAGCACCTGGTCGAGCTGGACAGCGGTTGCTGTCTGGGTGATCGGGATCGAGCCCCCGTCGGGCAGATCCGGCGCGCTCGGGCTCCCCGGCCTCAACTCGAGAAAGAAGTTGCCCTCCAGAAACAGCCGCGGCCTGATCGTGATCGTCGCGTCCTCGTGCAGGGGCAGGCCCTCTGGATCGACGGTGAACGTCACCTTCGCCCCGTCGCCCTCCGGCTCAACACTGGTCACCTTGCCGACGTTGACGCCCGCGATCCGGACCGGATTGGTCTCGCGCACGGTCGTGGCGTCGGCGAACGTCGCCGACGCCGTGTAGCCCTCGTCGGCCCACGGCAGCTCCTTGGTGTAGGCGAGGTAGCTGACGATCAGGATCACGATCAGCACCAGCACGCCGGTCTTGAAGAAGCTCAATCCGATCGGCGGGCGGTGGTAGATGCCCTCGTTGAATTCCTTGACCCCGGGCTTGGGGCGGCGCGAGCGGGCCATCAGTTCCCGCCCTTCTTCAGCTGGGCCTGGATCTGATCCTCGGTGACGATTCCCTGGTTGCCGGGTACGTTGCCGATGACCTGCTCGCCGGTCGCGTAGGGCACGTTGCCGGCCTCACACTCGCGCGTCTGCCCCGGCGAGGCGGTGTTCGGATACGGGTTGACGTGGAGGAAGTTGCGGATGTCGCTGCCACCGCCGTTGGCGGGGGCCGACGAGGGGCTGCCCTCGTTGTTCGGACCTGAGGGAGTGTTGAGCGCGTTGCCGCGCTGCCAGTTGCCCAGCGAGTTGCCCTTGCTGGCGGAGTTAGCCGCATTGCGGAACAGCAACGTGGCGTAGTTGCAGACCGACTGCGCGGGAGCGATGAACCGCAGCGGGGGCCCAAGCGACTCGGAGAGATCGACGAGGTCGGTCAGGCCCTGGCGGACCTGGGTGTCGTCGTTGAAGCCCTTCAGCGAAGCCGCCGTCGGCGGCAGCTGGTCGTTGAGCTGGGGCGAGGCCAGGAGCACTGGAATCCCGGCGAGGAGCGCCGATTCGATCTCATCGGCAGAGTCCGCGATCGCCGCCGCACCGGGCTGCAGGTCGACGAAGAGCTTGCGGGAGTTGACCAGGAACGGCCTGATCACGGGCAGCGTCTCACTGGCCGTACGAAGAGTGACCGGCTGCTTGGAGATCGTCTCCTGCAGATAGGGGCGAGCGATGTCGGCGAAGGCGGCGAAGGTCGTATCCAACTCGACGAACATCTGTGCCTGGGTCTCGGCGACGGGGGCGACCGCCGACGCCGACTGGGCGAGCGCCGTGAAGAACGGACCGATACCGGTCTTCGGGTCGGAGATGTTGCGCATCACCCGTTCCAGCCTCGGCATCAGCGGCTTCAGGGCGCCGATCGCTTCGTTGATGTTGGGGCCGCGTCCGGCGAGCGCGTTGCCGAACTCGGTCAGGTTCCTCTGGATGTTCTTCTGGGTGGGCTCGTCGAACGTGCTCAGCAACTCGTCGAACTCGACCGGCTCCGGGGTTGCGGCCGACAGCGGCAGCACCGACCCGGCCGCGTAGCCCTCGTCGGAGGTGCCGCGCACGATCTGTATGTACTTGAGGCCGAGGGCCGAGCGGGAGCGAATGATCACGGTCGAGTCCACGGGCAGTGGCTCGACCGTCTTGTCGAGCTTCAACGCAATCGCGGCGGAGTAGGTGCCGTCGTCGTCGGCCACCGGGGTGATCGACTCGACGATGCCGACCCGAACGCCGCCGATGCGCACCTCGTTGCCCTTGACCAGCGCCGCCGCGTTCGGAAACTGGGCGGTCAGCCGGTAGGACTGCACGAACGGCAGACCGTTGTTGGCGTTGTAGGCGAGGAAGACTGCGAGCAAGGTGATCAGCACGGCGAGCGCGCCGATCACGGTCGGGTTGCGGAAAGCCGCGTTCAGGGGGGTCTGCCCGCGCCTCACTGGCCGTCCCCCATCAGGAAGTTCAGGAGGTCCTTGGTGCCCTGGGCTTCGGCCCCGTCGGGGGTGGTCGTTTCGTCGGTGGTCGTGTCGTCCGTGGTCGTCTCGTCCGGCGTCGTGGTGTCATCGGTCGACGAGTCGCCGGCGCTCGCGTCGATCGAATCCTGCTCGCTGGCGGCGCCCTGGCCCCCAGACCCGCCCCCGGCCTCGCCCCGGAAGACGCCACCCGACGCGATCTCGTCCGGCGAAGCCGGAGCCGAACTCGTCGTCGCGTCGAACCAGTTGGCATCGCAGCCGGTCACCGGCGCAACCACGTACTCGACGCAGTTGGTGATCTGGATCTGCGTGAACAGGAAGTGGCCGAAGTCGTCGAAGTTGTTGAAGACGTTCGACGAGTTGAGGATGAACTCCATCAGGTAGTCGATGCCGCCGGTGCGGCGGAGCGTGCTGAGAAGCTGCTTGAGGTTCTTGGCTCCCGGAATCGAGGTCTCGGCGACCTTGCGCAGCTGCCTGACCACCGGCGCAGAGCCCGCGAGGTCGTCGGCGCTCGCCGCGCTGGTGTCGCCCAGGCTCGTGATCGAGATCGTGGCCGCCTTCGAGAACGGGCGCAGGGCTTTCGTCGCGCCGGTCAGCCCGGGCGCGGCCCGGCGCAGGTCGACGGCGACCGGTGTCGCCTGCTCGGAGAAGCGCTGCAGCTCAACCATCGTGCTCTGTAGCTCGGTGAGGGCATTCGGGAACTCCTCGAATCCGGCGACGATGTCGTCGCGGCGCTCGGCGGCGGCCGACCCCGTGATCGCAGCGTTGCGGATGAAGCCGGCCAGATGCTGGCGCTCGCGAGCGAGCGGGGTGAGCACCGCGTCGGAGTCCGCGGCCAACTGAGCCAGCTGCTTGTTCTGGGCGGCCAGGGTCGCGAGCACCTTGTCGGTCTGCTCGAGCGCCGGATTGGCCCGCCTGATCACCTCGGCGAGGTCCGGCCCGCGTGCCGCGAGGCCGGCGCCGAGGTCGTTGAGGATCAACCGAAAGCGCTCAACCTCGGTTTCACGGGTGATGTTGTTGACGAGATCGAGGTCGACCTGCTTGCCGTTGTTCTCGAGCGGCAGGAAGTACTGACCCTCGCCGATCTCGCCGTCGGGGATCTGCTCCAGGGAGGGCGGAGGCTCGGTTCCCGGCGCCCGCGGCTGGGTCGGCGCGCACTCCACGAACTTCTCACCGAGCAGCGATTGCGGGCGGATCATGCACGAGGCGTCGGTGAGGAAGTTCTGGAAGCCGGGCTCGGTGATGTTGAGCACCGCGACGGCCTTGCCGGGATCCTCATCACCGTTCTCTCTGACCATCTCGCCCGGCAGCGACACGGTGACGTCGGCGACGCTGCCGACGTTCGCACCGGCGATCCGAACATCCTCGCCATTGACCAGGAAGCCGGCGTTGTCGAAGTAGGCGCGGACCTCGTAGCTGCCGCCGGAGTCCTCACCCTCACCGGAGGCCGAGGCTGCGACGAAGGCCGCCGTGGCGACGAGCGCCAGCGCTATGAAGATCAGGCGTCTCATGGTCCGGGGGGAATCTGGTTGGCGTTGCAGTCGCCGTTCGGGGACGCCGGTGAGATCAGCCCGCCGTTGTCGAGGAACGGGTTGGAGCCGTCAGGCGCGGGGGCGGATCCGCCGCCCGGGCAGCGGATCGTCGGGTTGGCGAAGTACGGGGCTGAGCTGGAGACCGGGAACTGCCGGGTGGCGCTGTTGAAGTCAGCGGTCGCGACGTTCGTGCCGGTGTTGTAATTGAAGACGTTGGCCCCGGCCGGCTGCACGCGGGCGTAGTTCCCGTTGCCGTCGTAATAGGCGGTGGCCTGGCCGAACTTCGAGAGCCAGGCCAGAAGTTCCGGGGTGTAGGGCCGGAGGAAGGTGATGTCGTCCTGGGAGTCGTCGATCGCCTGGACTGCCGCCGGCAGGGCCTTCTTGCCCTTCTTCTTCGTCGAGGGCAACTCCTTGAGGGTGTCGGCGAGATCGTTGTTCGAACCCTTGAGGTGGGTGATGTCGGCGAGCTTCGTGAACACCGGGACGCTGTCGGAGGCAACGCTGCTGGTCTTGCGGAGGAACGGCGCCAGGTTCTCCGTCGCCGGATAGGAGGCCTCGACGAGCGGGTCGAGGTCGTCGAGCGTGGCGCGGGTGTTGACGAACGTCGTGTTCGCCAGGCGCAGCGTCTCGGGCAGGGCCGCCAGCGAGCGGTCGAGGTCCTCGTTGCGGCTCGCGATCGCGCCCAGCGTCTGGTTGGCGGTGGTGATCAGCGACGTCAGATCCTCGCGCCGTTCGGCGAGCGCCGCGAAGGTCTGCGAGCCGGAGACGAGGAACCGGCTGAGGGTGACCGAGTCGCTGGAGAGCTCGGTGAAGAGCTTGGTCGCTGTGCTCAGCGACGGGTTGAGGAACTTGTAGGCGCGGTTCGCGAGCACGCCCTTGCCCGCGTAGACGGTCGCGTTGCCACGGATGAACTTCTGTAGAGCGGCCCGCTCGCGAGGACGGAAGATGTTGAAGAACTGGTCGAGGTCGACCGGGGCGGTCGTGTCCTGGCCCGATAGGACCGAATCCGGTTCGATCTCGGGGGCGTTGTTCGGCCCCGGCGTGAGCGAGATGTAGCGGTTGGCCACGCCCGAGAGCGAGGTCGCGCGGATGACCGCGCTCGTGCCGTCGCGCAGCGGCGAGTCCATCGTCACCTCGACGGCGGCCTGGCTGTCATCGGTGAGGTCGATCGAATCGACCATTCCCACCCTCTGCCCGGCGACCAGGACCTCGTTGCCGGGAACAAGCTGCCCACCGGTCTGGAACAACAGCGTGTACTTGTACCCGCCGCCTCCGCCGAGCAGCAGGACGACGACGACCGCGAACGCGATCAGGACCGCCGCAACGGCAGCGATCCGAGCGGGGGTTGAAGCGCCACGTTCCCCCTCGTCATTTCGGGAAGGCGGGTCCCCGCGCAACGATGCACGCCGGTCCTCCCCACGTTTGCTTCTCAACGCTTGGGCCTCACTCGCTCTCCTCGTTTACCCCCAGTGACGGCAGCCTATCGAGGCGGGGGGCGTCTAGCCACCCGGAACCACTCATGAGCGGAAGCATCCGGGCATGCGCGGGCGGGGCTCAGCCAGCCACGAAGAGCTGCCGGGCCGTCGCCCGACCCGCATCGAGAACCTCCGTCTGATCGAGGTCGGGGTCCGACAGCGCCTGCACGGCGAGTCCGTCGGCGATCGCGAACAGGTAGGAGACGATCGCATCGGCTCCGTAGCGAAGCTCGATCACACCCTCTGCGTCCTTCTCCTCCAGGGCGCGGGCGACATGGTCCCGCGAGTGGCGGAACAGGGCGCCGACCTCACGGCCGATCTCGTCGTTGCGCCGGCCGGCGGCGAACAGCTCGAAGAGGACGACGAAGAAACCGGGGTCGTTCTCGATCAGGTCGACGAGACTCGAGACGAGCACGTCGAGGACGTCCTCGACATCGGCGGCACCGTGCAGGGGGGCGTCCAATCGCTGCACGCGGCTCTGGCTGTCGCGACGCACGACCTCGACCAGCAGCCGCTCCTTGGTTCCGAAGTAGTAGTGGAGAAGCCCCCTGCTCACCCCCGCCTGGGAGGCGACGTGCTCGAAGGTGGCGCCGGCGATGCCGCGCGTCGCCACCGCCTCTCGCATCGCATCGACGATGCGCCCGGCGCGATCGCCGCTGAGCTCCCGGGTCGGCGGCCTGCGGGTTCCTTCGCGCGCGGTCAGCTTGTCGGGGCGGGCGGAGCGGTGGTCGAGGTGTACTCGAACTCCTCCTCCGCGCCGAAGAGCTGGTCGAGGATCGTCTTGCGCAGGTCCTCGCTGAGGGCGATCGCCAGCAACGCGCCGACGAAGGCCACGACGAGCAGCTTGGCGAACGGGTGCCCGCCGCTCTTCGGCATCTTCTCGGGCTCGCGAAGCGCCTCGGATACCGCGCGGAGCGACTCGCTCGCGTTCTTGAGCTCGTTCTGAAGCTTCTTGTCGTCGAGCAACGCGGAGGGCTTCTTCGCTCCGGAGGCTCGCGTGTATGCGTTGCGGCCGGCGTCGTATGCCTCGCGCAGGTTGTCGCGTAGCTCCTCGTCCTCGATCAGCCGCTGAACGTAAGGGCGTGCGCCCTCGACCGCGCTGCTCGCCTTTTCCCTCGCCTTGCTCGTGCTCGCCATCAGATGCTCCTCTCGATTCCCAGGTGCTATGCCCGGCCAGCATAAACCCCCAGCCGTGACCGGCTCCGACCGGGTCAGGTCCTGGCGGTCCGCCCAGCCCTCCTGGCCTTGCGCGGCTCGAGCGCGGCCGCCAATGCCTCGGCCGCCTCGCTCACGTAGATGAACTCGAGTCCACCGAGTTCGTCCTTGGGAATCTCGAGGATCTCGCCCTCGTTGCGATCGGGAACGATCACCCGCTTGATCCCCGCCCGCTGGGCGGCCAGGGACTTCTCCTTCAGACCGCCGACCGGCAGGACGAGGCCGGTCAGGGTGATCTCGCCGGTCATCGCGACGTCGTTGCGAACCGGGCGGCCGCTGAGCAGCGAGGTCAGCGCGGTCAGCATCGCGACGCCCGCCGAGGGTCCGTCCTTGGGAACGGCGCCGGCGGGAACGTGGAGATGGATGTCGTGTTCGGCGAACCACGTGTTGGAGTCGTGGCCGTCGAGGCCGAGGTCGGGCAGGAACGTCGCCGCGTCGCCGCGCAGCAGCGAGAGCGCCGCCTGAGCGGACTCGCGCATGACGTCGCCGAGCTGCCCGGTGATCGTCAGCTTCCCGGAGCCCGGCATGGCGGTCGCCTCGATGAAGAGGACCTCGCCTCCGACCGGCGTCCATGCGAGGCCGGTCGCGACGCCCGGGCGACGGGTCCGCCGCCTCGCCTCGGAGAAATAGACGCGGCGGCCGAGCAGCTCCCGAACCCGTTTGGCCGAGACCGAGGATCGCCCGCTGGGGCCGCCCTCGGCGATCGTCCGGGCCAGCTTGCGGCAGACGGTTCCGATCTGACGCTCGAGGTTGCGGACCCCGGCCTCTCGCGTGTACTCCTCGATGATCGCGCGCAGGGCGGCATCGGAGAAGGACGCCTGGGTTGCCTTAAGCCCGTTCTCGGTGATCTGCCTCGGCACCAGGTAGCGGCGGGCGATGTGCAACTTCTCGTCGACCGTATAGCCGGAGAGCTGAATCACCTCCATCCGGTCCCGCAGCGGGGCCGGGATCGGGTCGAGCACGTTCGCCGTGGCGATGAAGATGACCTCGGAGAGGTCGAAGTCGAGGTCGAGGTAGTGATCGCGGAAGGCGTCGTTCTGGGACGGATCGAGGACCTCGAGCATCGCGCTTGCCGGATCGCCCCTGAAGTCGGCGCCCATCTTGTCGATCTCGTCGATCATGAAGACCGGGTTGCGGGAGCCGGCGTCGCGCAGCGCCCTGATGATCGTCCCCGGCATCGCTCCCACGTAGGTGCGCCGGTGCCCGCGGATCTCGGCCTCATCGCGGACGCCGCCGACCGAGATCCGCTCGAAGCTGCGCCCCAGGGCCCGGGCGATCGACCGGCCGAGGCTCGTCTTGCCGACTCCGGGAGGTCCGACGAAGCAGAGGATCGGGCCGCTCGACTCCGGCCGCAGCTTGCGCACGGCCAGGTATTCGAGGATTCGGTCCTTGATCTGCTCGAGGTCGTAGTGGTCGGCATCGAGGACCGCACGAGCATGCTTGTACGTCGAGGTTGTCGTCGGTCCGCAGGTTCCACGGGAGGTCGAGCAGCCAATCGACGTAGGTTCTGATCACGCCGTACTCGGCAGCTGCAGACGGTAGGCGCTCGAGTCGGCCGAGTTCCCGATCGGCGACCTTCCGCGCCTGCTCGGGGAGGGCCGCCTGCTCGACCCGCTCGCGGAGCTCGGTGATCTCGGCCTGTCCCTCGTCCCCCTCGCCCAGCTCCTGCTGGATCGCGCGGAGCTGCTCGCGCAGGTAGTACTCGCGCTGACCCTTGTCGATCCCCTCCTGGACCTGCGACTGGATATGGGTCCCCAGCTGGATCACCTCGAGCTCGCGGGCGAGGATCTCCGAGAGCCGGCGCAGCCTCATCCCGACGTTGACCTGCTCGAGGATCTCCTGCTTCTCCGCCGCCGGGATCCGCAGGGCCCCGGCGATCAGATGGGCGAGAGCCGAGGGGTCCTCGACGTTCATCACGGCCAGCTGGAGCTCCTCCGGCAGGTAGGGGATCTCCTCGATGATCTCGCTGAACGTGCGCTGAACGTTCCGGGTCAGGGCCTGCAGTTCGGGACCATCCTCGACCACGTCAGGCAGTTCCTCGACGGTCGCGACCAGGTAGGGCTCGGTGCCGACGAATCGCCCCAGCCGCACCCGCTTCGTGCCCTGGACGAGGATCCGGATCGTCCCGTCGGGGACCTTCAACATGCGGGCGACGACGCCGGCTACGCCGACCCGTTCGACATCTTCGGGGCCCGGCTCCTCGATCGCCGGGTCCTTGGAGGCGACCATGACCAGGCTGCGATCACCCGAGAGGACATCGTCGATCAGCTTGATCGAGCGCTCCTGCCCGACGGCCAGGGGGGTCAGGGTCCCCGGGTAGGTGACCATGTCGCGCAACGGCAACACCGGTAGCGCATCGGGGAGGTCGCCCACGTGGGCGATGGCCTCCTCGATCTCCTCGGAGGTGACGATCTCGATCGACGATCCTCCCTCGGGCAGATCACCCTCGAACTCCACCGGCGTCAATTCTCCGACCTCGCCCAACTCAATCGGACGGCCGCTCGATCGGCACCCGCCGCGCCGTCTGGTCAGGCAGCTCGATCGGCAGCTCAACCCTGAGCAGCCCGTCCTCGAACGTAGCCCGAGCGCGATTGGAGTCGACGTCGACCCCCAGCTCCACGGCCCGCCGAAAGGTTCCCGTCGGAATCTCGACCTGCTGGTAGGCGCGGCCCTCGGTCCGGCGGATCGGTCGCTCGCCGGAGACCACGAGCATCCGCCCGGAGATTTCGATGTTGACCGCATCAGCGGCCACGCCGGCCAGGTCGGCGGTAACGACGGCCTTCGGGACGGGATCGGGACCGCCGCCGATCGGACCCTCGCAGTAGTAGACGTCGACCCGTGGGTGGAAGTCGCTGCCGCCGCGCGTCAACGGCGGAACCGGGGTCCAGCCCTCCCCGAGGAACTCGTCCATGTCGCGCCGCATGCGCTCGATGTTGACCACCAGGTTGCGCTGTCGAGCCATTGGCACGGAGACTAGCTACAGATGACCGCGCGACTCGCAGCCCTCCGGGCTGCACGACTGCGCCGGGCCTCCGGGCGAAGCCCGGTGGCCCTCCTAGACGACCGGACCGCGCGACTCGCAGCCCTCCGGGCTGCTCGACTGCGCCGGGCCTCCGGGCGAAGCCCGGTGGCCCTCCTAGACGACGTAGCTGGATCCTTCGGCAGCGACCTCGACCGGCCCGTCGAAGGAGCGGCGAGCCTGCTCGAGGGCGAAGTCGAGGTCGAGCTCGTCGGAGATGTGGGTGAGTACGAGCCTTCCCACGCCTGCCCGCTCCGCCAATCGGCCGGCTTCGAGCGCGCACATGTGACCCCGCTCTTCAACCGGAGCGGTGTCGGCCTCGGCAAGGGTCGCCTCCGCGATCAAGACCTTGGCACCGGAGGCGGCAGCGATCAGCTCGTCGGAGAAGCGTCCGTCGGCGCCGAAGACGATCCGACCGCCCCGCCGTGCGCGCAACTCGATCGCGTTGGTCGGTCCGAAGTGGGGCACCGGGTGGGCGTGCACCGCGACTCCGCAGACCTCGAAATCGGCGGCGGGGCGATACTCCTCGATCGCGAACGCGGTCGCGATCAAACCCTCGTCGCCCCACGTCCCGGCGAGGCGCCGAAAGAACGCGTCGGCTCCCGGTGGAGCGATCAGCCGGGGGCGTGCGGCACTCGCGTTCGGTTCCGCGTCCGGGCCAACGGTCCGTGCGTACGCGAACGGAACAAGGTCGAGCAGATGGTCGCCGTGGAGGTGGGAGATGACGACCGCCTCGATCGCCCGGTAGTCGAGGTGGTCGCGCAGCTTTCCGAACACGCCGTTGCCGCAATCGAGCAGAAACGCGCCGCCGGAATCGCCCTCCACGAGGTAGCCGCTGCAGGCGCCGCCGGCATCCGTCCAGGCGGGGGACTTGCCGAGAACCGTGAGCTTCATGGCAACAACCTACCTCCGCTCGGGTCCAGCTGACGCCCTAGCCGAGCGGACCGGACGCGAAGCGGAGTCTCCACCCCACCAACAACCTGACGCCCCTGCCGAGCGGTAACACCGCGCCGCCCGACTGGACCGGACGCGAAGCGGAGGATCCGGTCGGAGTCATCCCTGACGCCCCTGCCGAGCGGTAACACCGCGCCGCCCGACTGGACCGGACGCGAAGCGGAGGATCCGGTCGGAGTTGTCCCTGACGCCCCTGCCGAGCGGTAACACCGCGCCGCCCGAGCAGAGCGGACGCGAAGCGGAGCATCTGCTCGGAGTTACCTACTACGCCGCGGCCATCTCCGGCTCGAGCACGACCGCATCGGCGCCGATCAGCAGCATCGGCTGCGTCGGCGGGATCAGCCCATGCGGCGAGTCGGGGCGGAAGGTGCTGCACGGTTCACCAAGCTCGAGCGCACAGAGCATCCGCACACCGAAGTAGCAGGATGCGCAGCTCGGCTTCGCCTTCGCGCGGCGGCTCCTACGGGCCTTCGGGGGTGCGGACTGGTCGGGCAAGATCGTCTCCATGTTCGTCGTGGTCTGTCGGCCTCGTCGGGCGGCGACCACCATTGCATCCGTCACCGGCACCCGCGAGTCCCTGAACCGCAAACAGCGCGATTCGCCTGGCTGAGAAGAACCTCGCAAAACCCGCATTCGCCTCTCCGTTCCCCGCAGTTTGGGGGGACGAGGCGAGGAGGATTGAGAGGCGTTCCGCCGGTTACAATCCAATCCATCATGGCCACCGCCGATCGCACAGACCGCCAGAGCCGGCTCGCCGCTTCCCCGCCGCTGTTCGAGAGCCGGTTTCTCGACTTCTTCTCGCGGGTCCACCCATCGATTCCTGCGATCGTCTTCGTGCCGGTCGTGATCGCGGGGGCCTGGATGGGGATCGACCGTGGCTACAACGTCCTGCAGGTCGCCGGGCTGCTGATCGCGGGATTCGTGATCTGGACCTTCAGCGAGTACTGGCTCCACCGCCTCGTCTTTCACTGGGAGCCCGACCACCCGCTCGGCAGCCGCCTCCACTTCATCATGCATGGCGTCCACCATGAGCACCCCAACGATCGCCTGCGATTGGTCATGCCCCCGGCGGTCAGCATTCCGCTCGCGGCTCTCTTTCTCGGGTTGTTCGTGCTGATCATCGGGACCCCGGCCGCCTATCCCGCCTTCGCCGGCTTCATCATCGGGTATCTCACCTACGACTACACCCACTATCACCTTCACCACCACGTCCCGACCACGGCCGCAGGCAAGCAGCTCCGTGAGCAACACATGCGTCACCACTTCCAGGACCACCGCTACGGGTACGGCGTTTCCTCACCGGTGTGGGACATCGTCTTCCGGACCCGCTCCGAGCGGCTGAAGACCCACTGACCGAACCTACTGTTAGTCGTACTTGAGTACAGTAAGTGCGTGCCGTTGGGTGGGGACGGGGGCCGGCGCACCTGCACTCAACACCAAGGAGAGACGTATGGCTGAGAATGTGAACGTACTGGACAAGGCCCGCGCGCTGATCGAGGGGCGCCTCGAGGAACTGAGGGACGAGACGAAACGTCTCGAGCACGCGCTGGCAAACCTCAAGGGTGGGCGACGCGGACCGGGACGACCCCGCGGGTCGCGCTCACCCAGCAAGAAGTCGAGCAGCGGGACCGGTGGAGGCAAGCGCCGTCGCCGACGTCGCGGCGGCACGCGCGCCGACCACGCGCTGAAGGCGGTCAAGGAGAACCCGGGCATCACCGCTTCCCAGATCGCCGAGAAGCTCAAGATCAAACCGAACTACGTCTACCGGGTGATGTCGGACCTTGCCGAGGACGGCAAGGTCGTCAAGGACGGCCGCGGCTACACCGCCACAGGCGCCTAGAGAGCCCGTCGAATCCCGACCGTTGATCCGGGCCGCCGGGCAAGCGCGCTCGGCGGCCCCACGATCCGGTCGGAGCTAGATCTAGATCAGTCCCAGTTCGCTGACGGCGTCGCGCTCGCTCACCAGTTCGGCGACGCTGGCGTCGATCCGCTCGCGGGAGAAGTCGTCGATCTCGAGACCCGCGACGATCGAGTACTCCCCGCCCGAGCAGGTGCACGGGTGGCCGGAGACGATTCCCTCGGCGACCCCGTAGGAACCGTCGGAGGGAATACCCATGGAGACCCAATCCCCCTCCGGCGTCCCGAGAACCCAGTCGTGAACGTGGCTGATCGCCGCATTGGCGGCGGAGGCTGCGCTCGATGATCCACGGGCATCGATGACCGCGGCGCCACGCTTGGCCACGGTCGGGATGAACTCGTTTTCGATCCAGGCCTGATCATCGACCTTGGCGGCGGCGTTCTCACCGCCCACCTCGGCGTGGACGAGATCGGGGTACTGGCTGGCGGAGTGGTTGCCCCAGACCGTCATCTTGGTGACCTCGGAGACGCTCGCGCCGACCTTGGCCGCGAGCTGGCTCTTGGCCCGGTTGTGATCGAGACGCATCATCGCCGTGAAGCGCTCCCGCGGGACGTCGGGAGCGTGCGAGAGCGCGATCAGTGCGTTCGTGTTGGCGGGGTTGCCGACAACGAGCACTCTGATGTCGGCGGCGGCGCCGGCGTTGATCGCCTCGCCCTGCGGCTTGAAGATGCCGCCGTTGGCCTCGAGCAGGTCGGCGCGCTCCATCCCAGGCCCGCGGGGGCGGGCGCCGACGAGCAACCCGACGTTGCAGCCGTCGAAGGCGGCCTTCGGGTCGTCATGAATGTCGATGCCGGCGAGCAGCGGAAAGGCGCAGTCGTCGAGTTCCATCGCGGTGCCCTCGGCGGCCTTCACGGCCTGCGGGATCTCGAGCAGGTTGAGGTGAACGGGCGTGTCCTGGCCGAGCATCTGACCGCTGGCGATCCGGAACAGAATTGCGTATCCGATCTGCCCGGCGGCGCCGGTGACGGTGACCTTGACTGGGCTACTCACTTGTTGGTCATCTCCTGAGGTTGTGGGGCTTGAAAGTGCCCGTCGATCCTAGTTGTTGGTGGGCGTGGCCTGCCGAGGGACTCACCGGACGGTGACCGCGTCGACACAGAGGGTTGTTGTCTGCCGCACGGTGGCCGGGTGGCAGATTTGTACGCATAGGGAGTCAATACCTGCCACCGAGATCGTTCGCGTGCCGAGAACGCTCAGGAGCCCCTCCTCTCAGCGCGACCACCCGCAGGACCCTCAAGCGGGTTCCACCCAGCGACTCGCCCGACCTAGCCCATCGCGGCCCGCAGGTTCTCGTCGATCGAGGCCAGGAACTCCTGCGTCGTCTGGAATGCCTGGTCGGGGCCGATCAGCAGGGCGAGGTCCTTGGTCATCCTGCCGCTTTCGACCGTCTCGATACAGACGCGCTCGAGCGTCTCGGCGAAGGCCTGCACCTCGGGGGTGCCGTCGATCCGTCCGCGGGCGCCGAGGGCTCGGGTCCAGGCGAAGATCGAGGCGATCGGGTTGGTGGAGGTCGGATTGCCCTTCTGATGCTCGCGGTAGTGGCGGGTGACGGTCCCGTGGGCGGCCTCCGCCTCGACCGTGTTGCCGTCGGGGGTCATCAGAACGCTGGTCATCAGTCCGAGTGAGCCGAAACCCTGGGCAACGGTGTCGGACTGAACGTCGCCGTCGTAGTTCTTGCAGGCCCAGACATACCCCCCCTCCCACTTCATCGCCGCGGCGACCATGTCGTCGATCAGACGGTGCTCGTAGGTCAGGCCCTTGGCCTCGAACTCGGCCTTGAACTCGGCCTCGTAGACCTCAGCGAAGAGGTCCTTGAAGCGCCCGTCGTACTTCTTGAGGATCGTGTTCTTGGTCGACAGGTAGACCGGGTAGTCGCGGTTGAGCCCGTACCGCAGCGACGCGCGGGCGAAGTCCCGGATCGAGTCGTCGAGGTTGTACATCGCCATCGCAACGCCGCCGCCCGGGAAGTCGAAGACGTCTATCTCCATCGGCTCGGTGCCGTCCTTCGGAGTGAAGGTGAGAGTCAGCTTGCCCTCGCCGGGAACGACCATGTCCTCAGCGCGGTACTGGTCGCCAAAGGCGTGGCGGCCGATCACGATCGGCTTCGTCCAGCCGGGTACGAGCCGGGGGACGTTCGAGATCACGATCGGCTCGCGGAAGATGACGCCGCCCAGGATGTTGCGGATCGTCCCGTTCGGAGAGCGGTACATCTCCTTGAGGCCGAACTCCTCCACCCGGGCCTCGTCTGGGGTGATCGTCGCGCACTTGACCCCGACCCCGAACTGCTTGATCGCGTTCGCGGCGTCGACGGTGACCTGATCGGAGGTCGCGTCGCGGCTCTCGATGCCGAGGTCGTAGTACTTCAGATCGATGTCGAGATAGGGCAGGATCAGCTGCTCCTTGATGAATGACCAGATGATCCGGGTCATCTCGTCGCCATCGAGCTCGACGATCGGGTTCTCGACTTTGATCGTTGACATAGGTACCTAGCCTTTCGGGGCCTTTCCGCGCATCTTTCGTCGGTCCGGCCGCACCCTAGCGAGCGCCCGCTCTGAGATAGTTCGTGGCGATGAGCACGGTTGAGAAGCACGGCGCCGCCGGCCCGGGAGGCCCTTCGACCCACGAGGTCACCAACCAGTCCGCGCCGCTCGTCGGCTACAACGTCTTCGATTCCGACCGGCCGCTGGTCGAAGCCGTCTCCCGCGAGGGCGGCGATTTTGCGATCGACACGATCCGCGCCGTCGGTGAGATCGCCGGTCGGGCGGAGACGATCGAGCTCGGGAAGCTGGCCAACGAGAACCCACCGAAGCTCCGGACCCACGACCGTTTCGGCAACCGGGTCGACGAGATCGAGTTCCATCCCGCTTGGCACGAATTGATGGCCATGCACGTCTCCCACGGCCTGCACGCGCTGCCCTGGCGTGAACCCCAGCCGGGCGCGCACGTCGCCCGCGCGGCGGCCTTCATGTGCCTGTCGCAGGCCGAGGCGGGTACGGGCTGTCCGATCTCGATGACCTACTCGGTGATTCCGGCCCTGCGCCAGCAACCGGAGATCGCAGCGGCATGGGAGCCACGCTTCCTCTCGCTCGACTACGACGGCCGCTCGGCGCCGGCGCCCGACAAAGCCGGCGCCCTCTGCGGGATGGCGATGACCGAGAAGCAGGGCGGCTCCGACGTCCGGGCCAACACCACGGTGGCGATCGCGGAGAACGGCGGCGGCCCGGGAGCCGCGTACGCGCTCACCGGCCACAAGTGGTTCTGCTCGGCACCGATGTGCGACGCCTTCTTGGTGCTCGCGCAGGCCGAGGGCGGCATCTCCTGCTTTCTGTTGCCGCGCTGGACTCCCGACGGGGAGCGCAACCGCTTCCACGTCCAGCGCCTCAAGGACAAGCTCGGGAATCGCTCGAACGCCTCCGGCGAGGTCGAGTTCCGCGGCGCCTGGGCGCAGCTCGTCGGCGAGGAGGGGCGTGGCGTGGCGACGATCATCGAGATGGTCAGCCACACGCGACTCGACTGCACGATCGGCTCCACCTCAGGGATGCGCGCCGCCACCGCCAACGCGATCTGGCATGCCCGGCACAGATCAGCGTTCGGCCGGGAGCTGGCCGAGCAACCGCTGATGAAGAACGTACTCGCCGACCTCGCGATCGAGTCGGAGGCGGCCACGATCTCGAGCGCCTGGCTCGCCCGGCAGTTCGACGAGGCGCACGCCGGCGACGAATGCGCGAACCTGATCCGCCGGATTGCCACACCCGTGCTCAAGTACTGGACCTGCAAGCGCGCCCCCGAACACGCGGTCGAAGCGCTCGAGTGCTTCGGCGGCAACGGCTACGTCGAGGAATCTGGAATGCCGCGACTGTTCCGCGAATCCCCGCTGCAATCGATCTGGGAGGGCTCGGGAAACGTCCAGGCGCTCGATGCCCTGCGGGCGATGGCCAAGGAGCCGGCCGTCCTCGAGCCGTTCCTCGCCGAGGTCGATGCGGCGGCCGGCGCCGACCCACGCCTCGATGTCGCGATCGGCGACCTGCGTCGCGAGCTCGCCGACCCCGAGCAACTCGAGTCACGAGCCCGGCGCCTCGTCGAGCGAATGGCTCTCGCGCTGCAGGGCTCGCTGATCGTCCGCTTCGGCGACCCGACCGCGGCGGATGCGTTCTGCGCGACCCGGCTCGATCGCGATTGGGGCAACGTCTTCGGCACCCTGCCGAAAGGGATCGACACCGCAGCGATCATCGATCGCCACGCGGTTCACGCTCAGGAGGTTCGATGAGCGTCGAAACAGCCACGCGAGTCAACGTCACGATCGCCGACCACATCGCGGAGGTCGCCCTCAACCGTCCCGAAAAGCACAACGCCCTCGACTACGCGATGTTCGAGGGGATCAACGCCGCGATCGACGAGGTCGCCGCGGACCCGTCGGTCCGGGCCGTCGTCCTGCACGGCGAGGGCAAGAGCTTCTGCTCGGGCCTCGACATCATGAGCTTCGTCTCCGAGGGGCGTCCGGTCGAGGAGATGTTCGCCCGCCGGGAGGGCGAGGCGGCCAACCTGGCCCAGCGAGTCGCCTACGGATGGCAGACCCTGGCGCCACCGGTGATCGCCTCGATCCACGGCAACTGCATCGGCGGCGGCGCCCAGATCGCACTCGGCGCCGACGTCAGGATCATCGCCCCCGGCTCGAGGGTCTCGATCCGCGAGGGTTATTGGGGCCTGATCCCCGACATGGGGATCACCAGGTCGCTGCCGCGGCTCGTCCGCTACGACGTCGCCAAGGAACTGGTGTTGACCGCTCGCATCCTCGACGCGGAGGAGGCGGTCCGGATCGGCCTCGCGACGCGATTGGAGGAGGACCCGCTGCCCGCCGCCCGTGCGCTTGCGGCGGAGATCGCCTCCCTCTCCCCCGACGCCACGCGACGCAGTAAGGATCTACTCGAGCGGGGCTGGAACCTGCCGGCCGCCGAATCGCTGGCCCTCGAGGAGGAGCTCCAGCGCCAACTGCTCGGCTCACCGAATCAGGTCAAGGCCGTCGGGGCGGGAATGGGCGGGGAGCCCGCCGACTTCGACGATCCCTCCTAGGCCCGCCCGCGCCGCCGTGGGCGGGCGCATTCGCACGCCTACCTAAGATGGTCCCGATGCCCGAACGCAGCCGATTCACTCTATTGACGGTCAAGGGGATCCCGATCGGGGTCGACTGGAGCTGGTTCTTCGTCCTGTTCCTGATCATCTGGCTGCTCTCCGGCTACTACCGGGACCTGCTCGGCGGCTCTCAGGATTCGATCGAGCCGTACACGCTCGCGGTGCTCAGCGCTCTCGGCTTCTTCGCCTCTATCCTCCTCCACGAGCTCGGCCACGCCCTGATCGCGCTTCGCAACAAGATCGGGATCTCGCAGATAACGCTGTGGATGTTCGGCGGGATCGCATCGCTCGATCGCGAGCCCGAGACTCCGGGAGCGGAATTCAGGATCGCCGCCGCCGGACCCGCCGTGACGCTGGCGATCACCGTGTTCTGCCTCGCCGTCGGGTTCGCGGTCGACGGCAACACCTTCTGGGAGGCCGCCGCGTTCAATGACAACGCGCAGATCTCGGCCTCGGTTGCGGTGCTCGCCTGGCTGGCGAACATCAACGGCGCCATCCTGCTCTTCAACCTGCTTCCGGCCTTTCCGCTCGATGGCGGCCGGATCGTCCGGGCGATCGCCTGGAGGCTGACCAAGAACCGGGAGAAGGGAACGCTGTTCGCGGCCCGGCTCGGACAGGGGTTCGCCTACGCGTTCATCGCGATCGGGATTCTGCTCGCACTCTCCGGCGCGTTGTTCGGCGGGGTCTGGCTCGCGCTGATCGGCTGGATGCTCGGCGGCTCGGCTCGAGCGACGGCGAACCGAAGCAAGCTGAACACCCAGCTCGGGGACATCCGCGTCGCCGATGTGATGGATTCCGAGCCGGTCTCGATCCCGGCGGGGACCACAGTCGACAGGGCACTCGACGAGTACTTCCTGCGATACCGGTGGCCCTGGTTTCCGGTCGTCGACGCCGGCCAGCGCTTCCTCGGTCTGCTCAACCGGGGCACGGCCGATGCCGTGCCGGAGACCAGCCGAACGAGTCAGACGGTGTCGGAGATCCTCGATCCCTCGGGCTCCAGCGTGCAGACGGTCGCCTTCGACGAACCGATCGAGACCCTGCTCGCCAACCTCGAGCTACGTCGCCTCGGCGCGCTGGCGGCGGTCGACGCCGACGGACGGCTGGCGGGCGTGATCACGCTGGAGCAGGTCGGTCGGGCCCTTCGAGACGCGTCAACCTGACGATCGAGGCCACGAACACCCCGGACATCAGGATCGCGTTTGCCAGGCACCACTGGCAGATCGCGTCGATCACCGATATCTCAAGATAGGTGAGGTAGATGCTGAAGCCGAAACCGATCAGGGCCAGCGTGAAGGTCAACACCCTTCCGGCGTCCCCCCTGATCCAGAGCGAGATCCCGATCATCACCCAGCCGGCCAGGCCCAGCAGGGCGACCGGGATCCCTCCGATCTCGGCGTAGCTGGAGGCCTGAACCCGCTCGCATCCGCCCGAGGTGCAGACCGGTGCGATCCCCTCGTAGTGGACGAAGGTGAGGTAGCCGGCCACCCCGAGCCCCGCCAGGGTCAGAACCCAGGCGACCAGCGAGGGCCGATCAGCCCATGGGCGGGTCACCTCGGATGAATCACTTGGCCGAGGTCACTTGGCCGCGGCGAGCTGTTGGTCGATCGCGTCCTCGAACTGGGACGTTTCGAGCTGGGCGACGTCGAGGGTCGTCAGCTCGCCGCCGGTCGGGCCGATCTGGAACCCCGGCGTCGAGGAGATGCCCGCATCCTGAGCCGCTGTGCTCGCTTCGGCGATCTGCTGCGCCACCGCCTCGGATCCACTGGCGGAGTTGACCTGCTCGGGGTCGAGTCCGGCTGCCTCCGACACCGAATCGATGAAAGCTGCATCGGCGTATCCGGAGTTCTCCGTGCCCTGACGGGCGTAGGCCACGTCGGTGAACTGCCACATCCGATCCTCTTCGGAGGCCGCGTACGCCGCTCCGGCGAGGCTCGACGAATCGGGCCCGATGAACGTCAACAGGTTCAGCTCCATCCGCAGGTCGCCGGACTTGACGTACTTCTCGACCAGATCGGGCAGCACGTCCTGGGTGTAGTCCCTGCAGAAGGGGCACTGCATGTCCGCGTACTCGACCATCGTCACCGGAGCGTCGGGGTCGCCGAGGGCGATGCCCTTCTGCGGAATGCCGTCGAAGACGGTCACGTCACCGGTGCTTCCCCCGTTGTCGGAATCGCTGCTGCTGAGGAGGATCAGCGCGACGACGACGACAGCGGCCAGTAGAACCGAGCCGCCGACGATGGCCCAGATGCGCTGGCGCCGGGCCTTGCCGGCAGCCTCCTGCTCGGCAGCCTCACGCGCCTCGCGGGCCGCCTGCTTGCTCTCTGTTCTCGAACTCATTCCGCGGCCTCACGATACATGCCGGCAGTGATACGTCTCGCGGTTCAAGAGAACCTCAAGCGGGCAATCGGGGATCATCAAAGACCGACCTTCGCAATCGGGATTCGGGGGAGCCGCCGACCCCTTCGACCACATAGGATGCCCACGTGCCTGAACACGACGTATTGGTGATCGGAGCCGGACTCGCCGGGCAACGCGCAGCGCTGTCAGCGGCCGAGAGCGGCGTCTCGGTCGGAATCATCAGCAAGGTCCACCCAATCCGTTCGCATTCCAATGCGGCGCAGGGTGGAATCAACGCAGCGCTCGCCGTAGACGACTCCTGGGAGTCGCACGCATTCGACACGATCAAGGGCTCCGACTACCTGGGCGACCAGGACGCGATCGAGGTGATGTGTCGCGAGGCCCCCGACGAACTGCTCCACCTCGAGCACATCGGCGTCACCTTCCACCGCAACGAGAAGGGGGAGCTCGGGACCCGCGCCTTCGGCGGCGCCTCCGTGGCCCGCACCTACTACGTGGCCGACATCACCGGCCAGGCGATCATGCACGTGCTCTACGAGCAGCTGATGAAGTACTCCGAGCAGATCGATCGCTACGAGGAGTGGTTCACGACCGAGCTCGCGATCGACGAAGAGGGCAAGTGCGTCGGCGCCGTCACCCGCAACATCAAGGACGGCTCGATGCAGCTGTTCAAGGCGAAGAGCGTGATCCTCGCGACCGGCGGAAACGGGCAGATCTGGCAGCCGACGACGAATGCGCTCATCTGCACCGGCGATGGGATCGCGATGGCCTACCGGGCCGGCGCGAACCTGATGGACATGGAGATGATCCAGTACCACCCGACCACGCTGGCGGGTAAGGGCTTTCTGATCACCGAGGGCGCTCGCGGAGAGGGCGCCCACCTGCTCAACGCCAGGGGCGAGAGGTTCATGGAGCGCTACGCGCCGAACAAGATGGAACTTGCCTCCCGCGACGTCGTGTCCCGCGCCGAGCAGACCGAGATCAACGAGGGCCGCGGCTTCCCCGACGGCACCGTTGCCCTCGACGTCACCGTCGTTCCCCGTCAGCGGATCCACGAGGCCCTGCGAGAGATCGTCCTCGTCGGTCGCGACTTCGCCGGCGTCGACATCACCCGCGAGCCGATCCACATCAAGCCCGGCAACCACTACACGATGGGCGGCGTCAAGACCGACATCTGGGGCCGCACCAACATTCCCGGCCTCTATGCGGCCGGCGAGGTCGCTTGCGTCTCGGTCCACGGCGGCAACCGCCTCGGGGCCAACTCCCTGCTGGACACCTTGATCTTCGGCCGTCGTTGCGGCGAGGACGGAGCCGAGCATGCCAAGGGCCGTGGATACGATTCGGTCTCGAGGTCTCTGCTCTCCGACGAGGAGAACCGGATCCGGTCCGTGATCGCCCGCGAGCACGAGGGCGGCCGCCGGGTCTCCGAGATCAAGGCTGAGCTCGGCGCGACGATGGACGCGAAGGTCGCCGTATTCCGGGACGAAGAGGGCATCCAGAGCGCGCTCGAGATCGTGCAACGGCTCAAGGAGGAGGCGAAGTCCGCCTACATCGACGACCGCGGCACCGTCTTCAACCAGGACGTGCTCGGGGCGCTCGAGCTGCAGAACATGCTCGACAACGCCGAGGCCTGCTGCATGTCGGCCCTCGAACGCCGGGAGAGCCGCGGCGCCCAATACCGCACCGACTACCCGGAGCGCAACGACGATGAGTGGCTCAAGCACATCGATGTGTCGAAGAACGGCGATGGACCGAAGATCAGCTACTCGCCGGTGACGATCACCGATTGGCAACCGCAGGAGAGGACCTACTAGATGTCCGCATACACCCTCAAGGTCCGCCGCTACCAGCCCGAGGCTGCGGCCGACGAAACTCGAGGCGCCTACTGGGAGACCTTCGACGTCGATCTCGACCCGACCCTCTCGGTGCTCGACGGCATCCTGCAGGCCAAGAACGACCAAGACGGGACGATCGCCGTCCGCTGCTCCTGCCGCGCCGCAATCTGCGGCTCGTGCGGCGTCAAGATCAACGGCCAATCCACGCTCGCCTGCAAGACCCAGCTCGGCGAAGCGGCCGAGGAGGCAGCCCGGCTATCGCGGTCGGACGACGGCAAGCCGGTCGAGATCACGGTCGAGCCGATGGGCAACATGCCCGTGATCAAGGACCTGGTGACCGACATGGAGTCGACGCACTGGGAGAAGTTCCGCCGCGTGACCCCATGGTTGCTGCCCGACGGCCCGCCGCCGGAGCGCGAGTACATCGTTCCGCCCGAGTCGATGGTCGACGTGACCCAATCGGTCGCCTGCATCCAGTGCGGCGCCTGCGTCTCGTCGTGTCTGTCGATGGAGGCCGACCCCGACTTCATCGGCCCGGCGGCCCTGGCGAAGGCCTACCGGTTCGTGGGCGACCCTCGCGACGGGCAGACGACCGAGCGGCTCTTCGACCTGGCCAACGATCCCCACGGCATGTACGACTGCACCCACTGCTTCTCGTGCATCGACGCCTGCCCCAAGGGCGTTGCGCCGATGAACCAGATCATGCGACTACGGCGCCTCGCCGGCGACGTGCACAACATCGACGACGTCAACAACGGCCGCCGCCATGAGCTCGCGTTCGTGAAGATCATCGAGAAGAAGGGCACGCTCGACGAGTCCGGCCTGCTGCAGGAGTCGTTCGCCCCGGGGATCAAGGGCAAGTTGATGCCCAGGCTGGGGTCGATCAAGGGCCTCTTCGAGTCGATCCCGACGGCCGTCCGCGGGATCCGCACCGGCAAGATGCGTTCGATCCCGAAGCTGATCCCGGGCGTCCACCACAAGCTGCCGGGAGATGCGCAGGACCACGTCAAGCGGATCTACGAGCGCGCTGAGGAGAGCAACATCGAGCTCAACCTCTACATCATCGACGAGGGCGCCGAGGACGACGAGGCCGCCGAGGCGGTCGCCCCCCAGTCGGAGACTTCGACCGTATGACCACCAAGAACAGGAGCGAGGCATGAAGCTTGCCTACTGGCCCGGCTGCGTCTCCCGCGGCTTCACCCCGGAGCTACACGGCTCGATGGAGCTGACCGCCGAGGCACTCGGCATCGAGCTCGTCACCCTCGACCGCGCCAACTGCTGCGGAGCCGGCGTGATCGCCGAGCACAACCAGGAGCTGGCCGACACCCTGAATGCCCGCACCTTCGCCCTCGCCCAGGAGACCGGGCTGGCGATGATGAACATCTGCTCGACCTGCCAGGGCGCGCAGTCGGAGTGCCAGGAGCGCCTCGACGCCGACAGCGCCTACCGGGCTCACATCAACGAGACGTTGAGCGGGGAGGGCCTCTCATACACGAAGTCGAAGGACGGCTGGACGAACAAGAACTTCCTCTGGTTGCTGGTCGAAGACATCGGCCTCGAAACGCTCAAGTCCAAGGTCAAGCGCCCGCTCGAGGGGCTGCGGGTGGGGCCGTTCTACGGCTGTTACGTCCTCCGCCCGAAGACGCGCCTCGGCTACGACGAGTTCCCCGATCGCGACCTCTACCTCGAGCAGGTCATCGAGGCTCTCGGCGGCCAGGTCGTCGAATACGACGGCGCCCGCCGCTGCTGCGGCTTCCCGGTGATCACGATGAACCGTGAGACCTCGCTCAAGCAGGCGGGAACCCATGTCGGCGATGCGCTCGACGCCGGTGCCGACTGCCTCGTCACCCCGTGTCCGCTCTGCCACCTGAACCTCGACATGCAGCAGCCGGAGGCGGCCAAGGTCGTCGGTCGAGACCTCGGTCTCGCCGTCCTCCACCTCCCACAGCTGGTCGGCCTGGCGCTCGGCTACGACCCCAAGCAGCTCGGGATGCCCAAGCACATCGCTTCGACGATGGCGGTCGACGACCGCATCGCCGCCCTGGCTTAGATAACTCCGAGCAGATGCTCCGCTGCGCGTCCGGTCCGGTCGGGTGGCGCGGTGTTGCCGCTCGGCAAGGGCGTCAGGGTTTAGTGGGGTGGAGACTCCGCTTCGCATCCGCTCTGCTCGGGCGGCGTGCAGTTCGTTGGCGGATTTTCGTCGGATGTCAGTGGAAATCCACCACTGAACCTGAAACGTCGATCGGCTGGCCACGTCGGCCTCTGTTGGGAGAGGGGCCTTACTTGAACTGCTGCCGGGGGACGTTGGCGCTGAAGCCGCCGTCCTCGTCGGTCAGGGTCACGTTGACCTCGACCTCGTCGCCGTTGGGGGCGGTCAGGGTGCAGTTGAACTCAGCGCCGGTCTCGACATCCTGATCGTCGGGGCAGGAGACGCTGACGTCGCTCGGTTTGACACCGGCCTGCGGCGCCAGCTGGTCGGCGAGCTTGGTCTCGAGATCAGCGGCATCGACCGTCTGGCCGCCGATGCTGAACTCCCCCTCGCAGCCGGCCGCTGCGAAGCCAATCGAAACAACGGCCGCCGCCGTGGCCAGGACCCTGCTGAACTTGCTCATCGCCGCATCATCCCAGAGCATCGGTCAGCTCCCGCCGCCCGCTGATGTCGAGCTTCCGATAGCTGTTGGAGAGATGCACCTCAACCGTCTTCGGAGTCACGTAGAGCTCCTGGGCGATCTGTTTGTTGGTCTGCCCGGAAGCGGCGAGTTCGGCGACGCGACGCTCGGATGGGGTCAGCGAGGCGGGTCCGGAGAGGGCACTCGAGCGCGGCCGGACGCCGGATGCGTGCAGCTCGGTTCGCACGCGCGATGTGAGCAGCCCGGCGCCGCAGGCCTCGGCGAGCTCGAAGGCCTCGCGCAGGGGCTCGCGAGCCTCCGTCGGCTTGCGCCCGCGGCGGAGTGCCGATCCGAGGGCGGCAAGGGCCTTTGCCAGATCCAGCCGCATCGGTGACTTCCGCAATAGCTCGATCGCCCGCTCGAGGTCTGCGATCCCCTGATCGCCCCGGGCCTCCGCGAGCAGGCGCAACGACCTGCCCACGGTCCCCGGCGCCTCCCAGCTCTCCGCATGGGTGAGATCCGTCTCGAGCAAGGCAATGGCTTCGTCGCGAAGACCGAGGAGGATCAGAGACCTCGCCTCGAGCGAACGTCGGTCGGAGAACGCGGGGCTGCTCCGCCAACCGTCCAGTTCGATCAAGCTACGGGACCGCTCGAGAGCCTCCTCCGCCCGACCGCGAGCGAGGAGCAGTTCCACCTCCCCCTTCCTCCAGCACTGCGCCCCCTCCCCGGCACCAGCCACGGACTCCTCCTCGGAGAGGATCCTGTCGGCCTCATCGAGGCGTCCCTGCTCGACCAACAGTTCGGCGAGGAACCCGCGGGCGTAGGTCCCGACGCGGAGGCCCCAGAGCTTGCACTGCTCCAGTCCCAGCCGCAGCGACTCCTCCGCCTCGTTGAGGTCGCCGTAGCGAAGCTTGGTCCAGCCGCGCCACAGGTGAACCGTTAGGGCACCGAACATCGACCCGCGACGGTGCGAGGCGCTGAGCGCCGAATCCCAGACCTCGAGCGCTCGCGGCTGGTCGGCGACCACGAGAACGATGTTCGAGGCCGTCCAGAAGAGGCCGTTGTCGTACTCCATGAGCGTCGGGCTCTCGAGCGCCGCCTCGGCGAGCTCGACGCACTCGCCGACGGGGCCACCGCGCATCATCCAGTCGAAGGCGGAAACCGAAGTGAGCATCGCCTCTCCGGGGCTGTCGTCGGGAGGCAACCTCCGCAGTGCCGCAAACCGTTCAGCAGCGCGATCCACCCGGGCACCGAAGTACAGTCCCATCAGCTCGATCGACTCGAGCATCTTCGCCGTATCAGGGAATTCGGCCGAGACCCGCGGGACCTCGGTCGCGGCGAAGTCCACGGCGCGCTGCTCCTCCTCGATGAAGAGCATCGTCCGGGCGAGCGCGTAGGCGGCGATCGCCTTGGACGCCGGATCGGTGAGTCCCTCGTGGGCTTCCTGCAGGTGAGCGGCGGCCCGGGGTCCGTCGAAGGCGACCTCGGCCAGCCCGAGGCCGAACTGGAGCCGCGCGCGGCGATCCGGGTCCAAGGGCTCCCGGAGCACCCGCTCGAGGTAGGTGGATGCGCTTTCCATCGCCCCCTTGGAGGCGGCATCCGTGGCGGCCCGCTCGAGCGTCTCCGATGCCCACTCCTCGCCCACGGGGTCGGCGGCGAGGAGTTGCGCCGCGATCCTCTCGGCGCTGTCACCGCGCTCCAACATCTGCCTCGCCGCCTTGGCGTGATGAAGCTGCCGCTCGCCAAGCAGTCGCTCCTCGTAGAGCGCGTCGCGAACCAAGGGGTGCACGAAGGTGATCTCGGTTCCCGGGGCCACGATCTCCGCCCGGACAAGCGACGTGATCGCGGCCGCCACCTGCTCGCGGCCATAGCCGCAGAAGGTCGCGATCGCATCGACGTCGGAGCCGTCCCCAAGGATCGCGAGAGCCCGGGCGACCTCGCTCGCCTCCGGCTCGAGCCGCCCGAGCCGTCGCAGCACGGTTCTCGTGACCGCGCGCGGGCCGACGTCGGCGATCATCCCCGCGTCCCGCTCGGTAGGCGAGGCCCCCTCCAGCGCCAGTTCGCTGAGCAGCTGCCGGACCAAGAGCGGATTGCCTCCCGTCGCGACGCCCACCGCACCGTTGAAGGCGCCGTCAGCCTCGCTCCCGAGCCTGGCCTCGACCACATGCCCGATCGCGGCGTCGCTGAGCGGACCGGGGCGGACCGAGATCACCTCGGGGCCGCCGACGATATCGGCGATCAGCGCCGGATCGGTGCCGGGATCGGTGCTGCGCAGGCCGGCGACGAGGCCGATCGGAGCCCCGTCGAGCCGATGGGAGAGGTAGGAGAGAAAACGCAGCGACGGACGGTCGCACCAGTGGATGTCGTCGACGAAGAGGAGCAGCGGGTCGTCTCCGGCGAGATTCAGGGTCATCCAGTACAGGCCGTGCAGCGTCGAGAACGACACGTCGTCGGCGCCGCCCGCACTCGTGACCTCGGTCGAGAACACCGATGCCGCCGGCCCCGCCGCACCGGCGAGGGCACGTTCTCGGGTGGCGGCGTCGGCGAACTGCGACTCGAAGAGTTGCCTGACCACGCCATAGGGGAACTCGATCTCCAGCTCGCTGCCGCGGGCCGTCGGTGAACGCATCCCGCGCAGAGCCGCAAGCTCCCCCACCGCCCTGATCACAGCGCTCTTGCCGATGCCCGCAGGCCCCTCGATCAGGAGGGTTCGACCGCCTCCCGCGGCGATCAGGTCGAGGGCCGATGCCGCGGTGGCAAGCTCGGACTCGCGTTCAACCAATGACTCGACCCGATCGGACATGCACGCGACCCTACAAAAGGGGGGGCGACGGGGTGAGTCGAGCCCCGTCGCCCCTGCAAGCCCCTCTGGCGCAGGCCGCGTCGATCGAGTGATTGGCCCTGAACAGGCCCTCCGGATCGACGTGCGAGCGGATCTCGCGGAGGCGACCCAGGGTCCGATCGCCGAAGATCGCCTCCGGCTCGACCGGATGCTCGGCGAAGTTCATGTAGGCCTCGCCGTTGTCGAGGACGTCGAGCGCCTGACGGGCCGCCTCGAACGAGGTCCGCAGTGGCCCCTCCATCTCCGGTGCGGCGAGAATGCCGACGGCGAAGGTCATGAAGCGACCCCCCAGCGCCCCGAGCGCGCCGCTGCCCTCGCCCCGCCGGCCGAGTGCCCCGCCGAGATGGCGAAACTCGAATGACAGCAGCGGGGAGCCGGATCCCGGACCGACCGCCTCGACGAGCGAGCTCAGCGAGTCGGCATCGAGGTCGGCGAGCATCTGATGATCGCCGAGCCCCGGCACCGGGCCGGGCGGGTCCATGTGGAGCTGGAGCAGGTCAGGGACCTTCACCGTGGCGAACGTGTCCATCTCGGGACCGAGCTCGCGCAGCGGCGCCAACAGTTCGGCGCCGTTCTCCTCGGAGCCGAGGTAGGCCGCCTCGATCACCGTGAACGAACGCCCGCGCAGGAACTCCGGCATCTCCGGAAGCGGCGGGATCTGAACCAGCCGCCCGATCGAGGTGATCTCGTCGGGGGTCGAAGACGTCCATCGGCGCCACGCCTCGAGCACCTCGCCCGCGCGTTCGTGGGGGAAGAAGAGCGCCCCGGCGTAGAGGTCGGTGATCGGCAGCAACTTGAACTCCATGGCGGTGATCACGCCGAAGTTGCCACCTCCGCCGCGCAGCGCCCAGAACAGATCCGGATCGGTCAGGGCCGTCACCTCACGTAGATCCCCGTGAGCGCTGACGAACTCGAGCGCGGTTACCTGCTCGGAGGCCAGGCCGTGCTTGCGGGACAGCCAGCCGACGCCGCCGCCGAGCGTGTAGCCGACCACGCCGACGTCGTGTGACGAGCCGGCCAGCGCCGCGAGCCCGTGTTCGGCGGCGGGACCCACTACCTCGCCCCAGGTCACTCCGGCACCCACCCGCGCCGACGAGGCTCCCGGGCGGATGGTGACCTCCCGGAGGCGCTCAGTCTTGATCAGCAGCGAGCCGGCCAGGCCCGCGTAGGCTGCGGCGTTGTGCCCGGTGCCCTGCGCGCTGACCCTGAGGCCCCGATCACGGGCGAACCGCACCGCCCGGGCGACGTCGGCGGCATCGTTGGGCAGCACGACCGCGGCCGGGTGCTGGTCCACCGCCAGGTTCCAGGCCGAACGGGCCTCGTCCCAGCCGGCATCGCCGGGTCCGTACGCGTCGCCGGAGAAACTGCTCCGCAGCGCGTTCAGGTCGATCGTGGTCTCGGTCGTCGGTGTGGCAGTCATGGCGGGCCTCCTCGGCTCGAATCGAATTGCTGATTCGATCCTGCGCGAGATCGCTCGCCCCCGCATCGAGGACATCCCTAAACCCCTACCCCAAGGTTTCGGACACCCCTTAGGGGCGCCGGGGAGATCGCTAGCTCTGGCGGTACCAGTCGACGTAGCGGTCACAGGTCTGGCGGACCTGGACGCGCTCGATCGCGCCGGGGTCGAGTGGGGTGGCGGTGAGAGAGCGCAGGTGGGCCTCATTGGGCGCCCGAAGGACCCTCGCCAGGAGGTTGGGGGCAGAGGGCTCCGCGGTCACCGTGGCCTCCGTCGGCCCGCTGACCTCGATCTCCCCGACGGGAAGAGTCGGCGTCTCCCCGCGGAAGTCGAGATTGGCCGCGACGGTCTGATCGAGGCCGAGGTCAGGTGAGCTGACGTGCAGCGGCCGGCGACTGTCGTACTCGAGGGAGATCAGCCACCTACCGGCCTCGGGAATCTCCAGCACCTGGGACGAGGGTGAGCCGTCGGCCGGGGAGTCGTCGGGCTTCCAGCCGTCGGCCTCGGCGATCACCGGCGGAGTGTTCCAGACGATCGCGGTGCCCTGGCCGTCGGCGACGGCCCTCCCCTCGGGCGAGTCGCAATCGAGCACGGCCCCCGGTGCCGTGCCCTCGTCGAGGGTGCGTCGCTTGCCGGTGCTCCCCGTGCGCTCGTAGAGGACGTAGTCGGACGTGCGCTTCACCTCCTCGAACCGCGGCGGGACGATCGACGCGGGCCCGCCGGTGGTCGCGAGGATGTAGCGGAAGCTGTCGAGCGTCTCCGGGAAGACCGCATCGACATCGAACTTCTCGCCACCCCCCTCCCCCTTCTTGAATCGCGGACGGGCGTCCTCGACGTCGTAGAAATTGGTGACGATCCCGGTGATCTCGTCGGATCCGGCCAGCTCCCAGCCGATGAAGTCGTCGCGACCGAGGAAGAGGACCGGCTCGTCTTCGACGAGAGGCCGGATCTGGGCGAGTTGGAGGGAGTGTGAGTCCGGTCCCACCGCGGCCTGACGCAACGCCAGAAACGACGATCCGGCGGCGCCGATCACCAGCACGATGCCCAGCGCCAAGGCGGGCCCACGGGCGGCGAGCGTGCCGCGCAGCGCGATCGCGAGCGCGACCGGGGAGATGATCGCCAGCGCCTTGGCTGCGATGTAGGGGCTGCTGAACAACGCCGCCAGGATCCAGACGCCCAGCATCGCGATGAAGAGCGCCGGCAGCGTCCAATCGCGCTCGCGCCGCTCGCGGATCAACCCGAGGACCAGCGCCGACAGGGCGATCAGCGCACCCAGATAGAAGGCGGGTGCAGGCAGGCCCGCCGAGGTCGCTGTTGCGTCGAACTCGCCCGCCGGCCAGATCCCGAGCGCCTCGAGCGGTGAGAGGGCCTGGCTGAGGTTGCCCAGATCGGAGCCGAAACGATCGGGGTTGAGGGCCGAGAGGCGGCTGAAATCGGCGATTCGGCTCCATTCGCCGGCCGTAGCAACGGCGATCACGGCGAGCAGGCCGAGCAGGTAGGGCGCGACCTTGCGCAGCCAGTTCTCGGGTAGCTCGGGCCGAGGCTTGACGAGCGCGTAGCGGGCGAGCAGCACGGCGGCGCCGACGGCGCCGACCCAGAGCAGCCCCGGAAGGCTGTAGTTGAAGACGCTCGCCGCCGCCAGGACCGCCAGCGGGAGGACCCGTTTGACCGGGTGCTCGGTCGAGGGAGTCGGAGGATGATCGGCATCCACGTCGTCGGGCTCCGAGAGCGGCGTCCGCAGGCCGACGAGAGAGGCCAACGAGAGAGCGAACCCGATCAGCAGCATCGCCTGCAACGGTTCCTTGAAGGCGCCCTGCGACAGGTAGGCGGCCCCCAGGTACGGAAGCGCGATCAGGGACGCGCCGACGATCAGGCGGAGGCGCGACATCCTGCCGAGCAGCCCGATCCCGAGCAGCCCGATCAGCGGGGCGAGGGCCAACGTGAATCCGGCGAACACGTCGACGAGGCCGGCGCCGGTCAGCTTGGCGATGCCGGCGACGACCGCGTGAGGGCCGATCGGATACCCACCCTTGATGAAGCTGGGTACGTGACCCGAGTGGTCGGTCACGTAGCTGGCGATGATCAGATGCGACGCCATGTCGTCGTTGACAAGGCCGACGCCGAGGATTCCGCCATGCCCGGCGATCGCGAACGGGAGCGACGCCGCGAGAACTGTGACCACGATCACCGGCCCCGCAAGCCTCGCGGCTGACCGCATGCCGACCACGCGCCCCCACAGGTAGAGGGCCGCCAGGGCGGTGGACGCGATCAGCGCGATGGCCGCCGTGACGCCGTGGCCGGGAAGCCGCACCGCGACCCCGGCGATCACCAGCAGAGCTGCGATGCCGTACGCGGGCGCGAGCCAGGAGGCCCTGACCGGATGCTCCCGGGTCGAACCGGCGGCGAAGGCGACAAGCGCCTGGCCGACCAGCAGCGCGGAAACCAGGATCAGGATCAGCGAGACGTAGGCGCCGATCAACTCGGCCTCACGATCGAAGTGTCGCGGTCAAACGGCGCTCAGCGCGGGCTCGGGGACCCCGACCAGGTCGCGTTCGACCAGTACCTCGGCGACCTGAACGGCATTGGTCGCCGCTCCCTTGCGCAGGTTGTCACCGACGATCCAGAGGTTCAGGCAGCGCTCGTGGGAGGGGTCGCGGCGAATCCTGCCCACCAGCACCTCGTCACGGCCGGCGACCGCGGAGGCGAGCGGGTAGATGCCCTCAGCGGGGTCGTCGAGAACGACCAGGCCCGGTGCCGACGAGAGCAACGCCCGGCAGGCATCGGGGTCCAGAGGCTCGCGGGTCTGGACGTTGACCGACTCCGAATGACCGTTGAAGACCGGGACCCGGGCACAGGTGGCCGAGATCCCGAGTTCGTCGCCGACCCCAAAGATCTTCCGGGTCTCGGCCATCATCTTGCGTTCCTCGGTGGTGTAGTCGTCACCGCCCTTGAACGTCTCCACCTGCGGGACGACGTTGAAGGCAATCTGGTGGGGGTATATCTCCGCCGGGGCGCTGCCACCCGCGAGCGTCGCCGAGGACTGGGCGCGCAACTCCTCGATCGCGCGCTGCCCGGTGCCGGATACCGATTGGTAGGTGGAGATGACCAGGCGCTCGATCCCGACCGCATCGAGGATCGGCTTCAGTGCGACGACCATCTGCATGGTCGAGCAGTTCGGGTTGGCGATCAGACCGCGATGGGAATCAGCTGCCTCAGGGTTGACCTCGCTGACGACCAGCGGGACCTGATCGTTCATCCGCCAGTAGCTGGTGTTGTCAATGACCACCGCTCCGGCCGCGATCAGCCGCGGTGCCCATTCGGCGCTGACCGCGCCGCCCGCAGAGGAGATGACGATGTCGAGTCCTTCGATCGAGGCGTCGGAGATCTCGACGCATTCGATCTCCCCGCCGGCGAACGGGAGCATCCGGCCGGACGATCGGGCGGAAGCCAACGCGACGACCTCGGCGAGCGGGAAAGACCGCTCGGCCAGCACCTCGAGCACGGTCGAGCCGACGGCACCGGTCGCTCCGAGGACTCCGACGCGGAGCCCACCGGACCCACCCGCGCTCATCGGCTGCCGGCGCGAGCCCGGTGCTCGCCGGTCGAGTCCTCTTCGTGGACAGCGTCGACGCCGAGCTCGAAGGCCTCGTGGAGAGCCTTTACAGCCTCCGGGACCCGGTCGGCGGCGATCACGCAGGAGATCTTGATCGGCGAGGTGGAGATCATCTCGATGTTGATGCTGCGGTCGCCGAGCACCTTGAAGACCCTGGCCGCGACCCCGGGATGGCTGCGCATGCCGGCACCGACGATCGAGACCTTGCCGATCTGGTTGTCGGTCAACACCTCGCCGGACTCGAGCCCGGTCGCCTTGACGGCGTCGATCGCCGCCTGGAGGTCGTCACGGGCGACCGTGAACGAGAGGTCGGCGCCGTGCTCGGTCGAGACGGGCTCGTTCTGGATGATCACGTCGACGTTGACGTTTGCCTCGGCGAGGGCGGTGAAGATCCGGCCGGCCATACCCGGCTCGTTGCGAACGCCGGCAAGGGTGACCCGGGCCTCGTCGGCGGAGTGGGTCACGGCTGTTACGAATGGGTTCTCCAAGGTCTCGTCCTCTGAGATGACGAGGGTACCGGGGCCTTCCTCGAATGAGGAGCGGCAGTGGATCCTGACGCCGTGGTTACGGGCGTACTCGACGCTGCGAAGCTGCAGAACGCCGGCCCCGGAGGCGGACATTTCCAGCATCTCCTCGAACGAGACCGTCTCGAGCTTGTGGGCGTCATCGACGATCCTCGGATCGGCGGTGAACACCCCGGCGACGTCGGTGTAGATCTCGCAGACGCTCGCGGAAAGGGCCGCAGCAAGCGCCACGGCGGTGGTATCGGAACCGCCCCGCCCGAGGGTGGTGACGTCCTTGGAATCGGTCGACACGCCCTGGAAGCCGGCGACGAGAACGATGTCTCCCCGGTCGAGCGCCTGCTCGATCCGACCGGCCCGGACGTCGACGATCCGCGCCTTCGTGTGAGAGGAGTCCGTCACGATCCCGGCCTGCGAGCCGGTCAATGAGATCGCCTGGTGCCCCAGGTCCCAGATCGCCATCGCACAGAGGGCGCACGAGATCCGCTCTCCGGTCGAGAGCAGCATGTCCATCTCGCGCGGGCTGGGTTGGTCGGATATTTCGGCGGCCATCGTCAGCAGCTCGTCGGTCGTCTTGCCTCGAGCGGAGAGCACGGCGACCACCTTGTTGCCGCGATTGCGCTCGGCGACTATCCGGCCGGCGGCACGCTTCAGATCCTCAGGTCCGGCGACGGAGGTGCCGCCGAACTTCATCACGATGGTCTCGCCCCCGGATTCGCCCAGGGGCTGGGCGGCCGCCTCCGCCGCCGCCCCAGTGCTGTCCGCCGGTGCCGCCATCAGCGGCTCAGGATAAAGCGCGGCGGCTCAGAGACTGCGGCGGCCGGTCAGGGCGCGCCCGAGCGTGACCTCGTCGGCGTGTTCGAGATCGGCCCCGACCGGGAGGCCGCTGGCGAGGCGGGTCAGTGTCACCTGCCCACGGAGGCGATCGGCGATGTGGTGAGCTGTGGCCTCCCCCGTGGTCGTCGGATTGGTGGCGAGCACGATCTCCTCCACCCCCGTGCCCGAGACCCGGGCAACGAGCTCCTCGATCTTCAGGTCGGAGGGATCGATCCCATCGATCGGCGAGAGCGCCCCGCCGAGCACGTGATAGAGACCGCGGTACTCGCCGGTGCGCTCGATGGGGATCACGTCCTGCGGTTCCTCGACGACGCAGATCAGCTCACGGCTGCGACGCGGATCCGAGCAGATCCCGCACTGCGGGCCCTCGGCGAGGTTGAAGCAGGTCTCGCAGAGGCCGATCTGCTCCTTGACCTCGCGGATCGCGTCCGCCAGCGCAAACGCGTCCTCGTCGCTGGAGCGGAGGATGTGGAAGGCCAGCCTTTGGGCCGTCCGCCTGCCGATGCCCGGCAGCTTGCCGAGTTCGGTGATCAGTCGATCAACGGGGGCGGGGTGCAACTACATCCCGGGGAGGCCGAGCCCGCCGCCGCCGAGGCCGCCGGTGATTCCGCCCATCTTCGACTCGGCACGCTCCTGTGCCGCGCGAATGCCCTCGTTGATCGCCGCGAGGACCATGTCCTGAAGCATCTCGACGTCCTCCGGATCAACCGCGTCCGGGTCGATCGTGATCGCCTGGAGAACGAGGTCCCCGCTCACCTTGACCTTGACCATGCCGCCACCGGCGCTGGCGTCCACGATCTCGTCCTTGAGCTCCTCCTGGACCTTCGCCATGTCGGTCTGCATCTGCTGCGCCTGCTTCATCAGGGCACCGAGGTCCATTCCTCCCGGTCCCGGCATCCGTCCTCTGGCCATCAGCTCGTCTCCTCGATACGTTCGTCGGTTTGGGCAGGTCGTTCGGGTTCGTCGTCGATCAGGACCTCAGCATCGAACTCGCTGATGAAGCGCTCGACGAGGTCACTCTCACCAGTCTCCCCAGCGGCATCGGCGGACTCCGAGGCAGCCGCCGGCGCTGCCGGCTCAGGGTCGGCCTCGAGCAGGGTGAAGACAGGCCGCAAAGAGACTCCGACGACCGCCGTGATCGCCTCCGCAACGATCTCGCGGTTCTCCTTGTCCTCGGCCTTGCGCCGGTTGAAAGCAGAGCCGGGCGGGAACGCGATGGTCAATGTCGCCGCGTCGACATCGAGCTCAGCAGGGCGGGCGACGCCGACGACCGCGGAAAGCATCCCGGCACCGACCTGGCGCATCTGGTCGAGCACGCCGGGCCAGAGTTCGATCACACGGTCCAACTCCGGGACGCCTGCCGCAGCAACTGCGACGGGGCCGGGGCGCTCCTCGGGAACGGGTTCAGCAGCCGGCGCGGGAGCCGGGTTCGCAGCCGGCGCGGGTGCGGAGACCCGGGCGGCTTCGGGGGCCGGAGCGGGTTCGGGTGCGGAGGCCGCAGCGGGTTCGGGTGCGGGCGGTGCGGGGATCGGGACGGGCGCCTGAGCGGCGGCGGCCGGAGCGCCGGAGCCTCCCGTCATGGCGAGCTCGAGACGCTCGATGCGCTGCGTCATCGCCGCCCGCGACGGATCGATCTCGGGGCGGGCGGATCGCAGGAGCGCCAGCTCGACGGTCATCCGTGCCTCGTCGCCCTCGCGGATCGCAGCGATCGCCGCCGAGAGCTCGTCGATGGCCCGCAGCAGAGCCACCTCGCCGAGCCGTTCCGCCTGCTCGGCCACCCGGCTCTGATGCTCCGCGACGATCAGAAAATGGTCGGGGATCTCACCCAGGGTGGCGATCACCAGCAGCTGTCTCAGATGCGCGACCAGGTCGGTCGCGAACCGGGCCGGGTCGTGGCCCGAGCTCGAGATCTCGGCACTGACCCGAAGCGCGGCGGCACCGTCCCCGGCGGCGATCGCCTCCGTCGCGGCATACAGCAACTCGGCGTCGGCGACCCCGAGGACCGCGAGCACGTCGGCGGTCGCGATCTCGTTGCCGCTGTAGGCGACAAGTTGATCGAGCGTCCCGAGCGCGTCTCGGAAGCTGCCGTTCGCCGCCCGGGCGATCGCCCCGACCGCGCCGTCGTCGAGGGTGATGCCCTCGGCCTCCGATGCACGCCTGAGCACGATCGCGATCTCGTCCGGGGAGGGCCGGCCAAAGTCGAAGCGCTGGCAGCGATCGACGATCGTCGGCATCACCTTGTGGGCCTCGGTCGTCGCGAGGACGAAGACCGTGTTCGGCGGCGGCTCCTCGAGCGTCTTCAGGAACGCATTCCAGGCTTCGCGGGTGAGCATGTGGGCCTCGTCGAGGATGTAGACCTTCCAAATGCCCTCCGGCGGCGCGTAGCCGACCCGCTCGCGGAGCTCCCGGATGTCGTCGACCGACCGGTTCGAGGCGGCATCCATCTCGATCACGTCCATCGAGCTCCCGGCTGCGATCGAGACGCATGAGTCGCAGACGCCGCAGGGGGTCAGAGTCGGTCCGTTCACGCAGTTGAGCGACCGGGCCAGGATCTTCGCCATCGACGTCTTGCCGGTCCCGCGTGAGCCCACGAAAAGGTAGGCGTGGTGGACCCGATCGCGCTCGATCGCGTTGCTCAGCGTGCGGACGACGTGCTCCTGGCCGACCACATCGGCGAACGACTGCGGTCGGTGACGGCGATATAGGGACTGCTCGGCCACGGGTGGCTCAGTCTAGAGGCGGACTCACCTACGATCCTGCGATGCCCGCAGCAATTCGTTTCCCGGTTCACATGTCACTTCGCAATCTGCTGGGAATCGCCCTCGCGATTGCCGCGTCGGCATTCCTGATCCCCTCGACCGCGATGGCGGGCGGCGGCAAACTGGACGCCGCACTCGATGCCGTTATCGACGATCCGATGGGGCCCCCAGGGCTCTCCGTGATCGTCCAGCGCGGCAACGACATCCAGTTCCGGCGCCGTGGAGTGGCAAACCTGGAGACCGGCGCCCGGCCGAAGATCGACTCCCCGATGCGGATCGCGAGCATGGCAAAGGCGTTCAACGGGGCGATCGCGCTCTCGCTCGCCTCGAAGGGAAGGCTGGGCCTCGACGACACGGTCGGCGAATGGCTGCCCGGCGTCTGGCCCCTCGCCGACGCGATCACCGTGCGCGAGATGCTGGGGCACACCGCCGGCCTGCCCGACTACATCCGCCAGCAGGCATTCGTTGAGACGCTGATCTCCGACCCGAGTCAGTACCTGACCCCACTGCAGCTGATCGACTTCGTCAACACCCTGGAGCCGGGGCTCGAGCCGGGCGAGGAGTACGAGTACTCCGACAGCGACAACATCATGGTCGGGCTGATGGCGGAGGCCGCGACCGGTAGGACCTACGACCAGCTGCTGAGAAGTGAGATCTACAGGCCGGTCGGGATCTCCGACACCTCGTTGCCGGACACCGTCGCGATGCCGAAGGGCTACATGCATGGCTACGAACGTGACGGCCAGGGGGACTTCAAGGACGAGAGCAAGTTCATCAACCCGGCGCTCGCCTGGGCCTCGGGCGGGATCGTCTCCACCCCGGAGGACGTCAACGCCTTCTTCCGCGCCTACGTGGGCGGCGACCTGTTCAGCGCCAGGATCGCGAAGAGCCAGAACGTCTTCGTCCGGGGCAAGTCCTCGCCTCCCGGGCCGGGCCGGAACAACGCCACCCTGTCGTTGTTCAGCTACGAGACCCGCTGCGGCACGGTTTACGGCCACACCGGCTCGTACCCGGGGTACCGGCTGTTCGCGGCGGCGAGCGCCAACGGGCGCCGCTCAGTCGTCTTCTCGGTGAACTCTCAGATCGTTCCGGGCCAGGGCTCGCCGCGAGTCTCGGGGCTAATCCGCCAGGCCCAGGCCGACGCGGTCTGCCTGGCTCTGCGATAGCGAGAATGGCGGGCATCAGCCTCGACAAGACGCCGCCGTCCGCCGCCGTCCGCGTCGGCCTCGCAGTCCGCCGCGCGCTCCACCGCGCCGGCGACCGGTTGCTGCCGCCGGAGGTCATCGCCTGGGAGAAGGTCACCGCGGCGGGAACAACCAGGGTGATCGGCGCCCTGGTCGAGGTCGGGGCCATCGACTCGCTGGGTCGCCGGCCGGCCGGATCGGCGGCGATCGCGAGTGAGCTCGGACTCGATGCCGACACGCTCGAACGGGTGCTGCGAATGGCGGCCGAGGACGGTCTCCTGCGCCGACACCGCAACGGCACCTATGAGCTGACCGCGATCGGGGAGGCGCTTGGAAGCGGACACTCGCCGACGATCTCGCATTGGGCCCGGTACATGAACACCGACGCCGTCCAGCAGGCCTGGGGCAACCTTCCGGAGACGATCCGCACCGGACTGCCCTCGTTCCCCGCGACGCACGGGAAGTCGGTCTGGAGCCACATGGCCGAGAACCCCGACGAAGAGCACCTCTTCGCCAACGCGATGCGGGAGCTGAGCGGCCTGGTCAAGGCCTGGACGGTCAACGGGTATCCCTGGCCCGACACGGGGACCGTCTGCGACGTGGCCGGGGGATCGGGGCCGCTACTGGCCGCCATCCTGGAGGCGCGCCCCCGGCTTCGCGGCGTGATCGTCGAGGCCGCTGGCGTTCTCCCCGAGGCCGATGCCCATCTGCAGGAGGCGGGCGTACGTGATCGGGTCGACCTGATCGAGGGCAACATCTTCGAGCGGGTGGACGCCGCGGCCGACATCTACACGCTCAAGGACATCCTCCACGACTGGGACGACGAGCGTTCGCTGCAGATCCTCAGGACCGTGAAGGCGGCGACGATGCCGGGCTCGAAGGTGGTCCTGGTCGAGACCCTGCTCGACCCCGACGACCCCGACCCAATCGCGGTGCGCATCGACCTCCAGATGCTCACCCAGTGCGATGGCGGCCGTCAGCGGTCCGTGGCCGAGTTGCAGTCGCTGCTGACCCGGGCCGGTCTCCGCCCCGGCGAGGTCCATCGCACCGGCGGCCCGGCGATGATCGAGGGAATCGCCTAGCAGCCCCGCCCGCGGCGGCCGCCCGAGCTCCCCCGCGCGCCGAGTTGAACCCACGTCGGCTCCGTCCTGCGTCGATCTGGGCCGCCAGGTCAAGGAAGAGGTGGTCGCCGTGGCCGCAGGCCATAAGACCACCGATGACGCCGAGCTGGCGAGCCCAGATCGGCGCAGCTGCGTCGATTCGGCCGGTCAGGTCGAGGAAGAGGGTGGCGTGGTGGCCGCAGGCCATGAGCCGCCCGATGACGTAGAGCTGGCCGAGCCGAATCGGCGCAGGACCGTGCGGCCCGCCTTTGGAAGGCGAACCTCCGGGCGTTCCCGCCGTGGCTGGCTCGGGTCAGGCTGTTCCGCGGCGCTTGCGGGCTGACGCTTAAGGCTGCTTCCTTCCGGACCTGACCTGGTTCACGGGCTCACATCGCGCGGGACCTGACCTTCAACACTGCCCGCGGCGTACTGGCCCCGAAGGCCGGATCCTCGGGCGGGCGTTCAGCCCCGCTAGAGCGGATTGCGGGTACAGGGCTCCGCTACGTCCCCGCTCAGCACGGTCCGCGACCCATCCTAGCGCTGTGGGGGCGTTCGCGGGGACGCAAGGTCGCGGCCAGATCGCACCCTCGCTCTCAAGGATCCGCCTGATGTTCCGACCCAAGTGAGTGCAGGCATGAATTCCAACCGGTTCAAGAGCATCCTGGTCGCGGCAATTTCGCTGATCGCCTTCGGCGCCCTGGCCACGTCGGCGCCGGGAACGATGCGGAGCACCAAGATCAACAAGAACCTCTGCGAGACGAGCGGCGGGGGCAGGTTCGTCTCGATCCCGGGATTTCCCGGTGAACGGATCGATCGGCGGCTGCTGACCGACATCAGGTACCTGGAGCGGAAGTACAAGATCTTCATCTCCGACGGGTTGTCCTACGACCCGGTCCACGCGGCCAACGGCGAGCATCCGCTCGGGCTCGCCCTCGACATCGTTCCCGACACCGCGAACGGCGGCTCCTGGAAGCAGATCAGCGCACTCGCGAGGTGGGCCGAGCCCTCTCAGGACCGGCCAATTGCCCCGTTCCGCTGGGTCGGCTACAACGGCGACGCCGGTCACGGTCGCGGTCACCACCTCCACCTTTCCTGGAACCACTCCGACGCCCGTCCCAAGCACCCTGCAAAGACCGTCTACACCCTTCGTTGCCCGGGGTCGGATTCGACCGACGGCGGCGGCGGGACCAAGGACGGCGGCGGAGACGGCAAGGGTGGGAACGAGAACGGCGGCGGCAAGAACGGCGGCGGCATCCACCCCGGCGACGGCGGCGGCAAGAACGGCGGCGGCGGCGTTCACCCGCGGCTCCGGGCAGCGGAGCTCGCCGCTCACTACGACGCCCTCGCGGCCGACCCGGTCATCGAGACCGGCGGCGTCGGCGCCCCCTAGGGCTCACGGATCGAATCCAAGATTGCGGCGACCCAGCCGCCGGAAGATTGGATTCGGCCGAGTGAGCGGGGAGTCAGAGCTCGCGGATGACGCGGCAGGGGTTACCCGCCGCCACCACCCTCGCGGGGACATCGCGGGTGACGACACTCCCGGCCCCGACGACGGAATGCTCGCCCACGCTGACGCCGGGGCAGAGGATCGCCCCGGCCCCGATCCAGCAGTTCTCGCCGATCGAGACCGGCCGTGCGAGCTCGATGTTCTGAGCCCGCCGCTCCGGCTCGCGCGGATGATCGGCGGCCAGCACCTGCACGCCCGGGCCGAGCTGGGCCCGATCGCCGAGCCGGATCTCGGCGCAGTCGAGGAAGATCGCCCCCGTGTTGATGAAACAGTCGGTACCCAGGTGGATGTGGGTCCCGTAGTCGCAGAAGAACGGCGGCACGACCACCGACTTCTCGCCGATCGAGCCGAAGAGGTCCGTGAGGAGCTCCATCCTCCGGCCTGAATTGGGCTCGGCGTTGAAAGCAATAACCGTCGCCTGCGCCCGCTCCTGGCTGGCCGCCAGGTCGGGGTCGGAGGAGTCGTAGGGCTCCCCCGCCAGCATCTTCTCGCGCTCGCTCATGCGCCCGATCGTGCCACGGCGCTCCGACCGATGGCTTTCACGCAACCCACGGCCCAGCTCAGGCCGCTTGCCGCCCAATTACCGCCCAGGGCTTGCGCCCTAGAATCCGGCGGCCGAGGGCGCGTAGCTCAGTGGGAGAGCGTCCGCCTCACACGCGGAAGGTCGCTGGTTCGAAACCAGCCGCGCCCATACCCTCGGCCACCGAAAGCAAGCTCACTCGCGGATCCCCACCGAGGCCTGGTAACCCGGCAACTCAAAGATCACTCGCGCGCCGCTTCCGGCGGTTGATTCAGCCCAGATCGTGCCGCCATGGGCCTCCACGATGGAGCGGGCAATCGCCAGTCCCAGCCCACTGCCGCCCTCATCGCGCGTCCTGCCCGCATCGGTCCGATAGAACCGATCGAACAGGCGCTCAGCCTCATCGGGGCTGAAGCCAGGGCCATCATCGACGATCTCAAAGCGGACGCGATCGCCGGCAGCGGCGGCGGTCACCCGCACCTCGCCGCCGTCGGCGGTGTGGGCGACTGCATTGCGCAGCAGATTGCGGAAGACCTGAGCGATCTGGTCGGGGTCCGCGAGGACGGTGCCGCCGAGATCGGCAACCTCGTACCTGCGCGAGCCCATCAGGGGAAGGTCGCGGCGCAGGTCCGAGAGCAGGTCGCCCAGGTCCACCCGGTCACGTCGGTCCCCAAGGCCGGAATCCTGTGAGGCGAGGGTCAGCATCTCGGCGACCAGCCGCTCCATTCGCTTGAGCTCACGCCGGACCAGATCGACGCGCTCCCGCTCGCCCGGCTCGAGGTCGCGACGCAGCAGATCGAGTTCTCCCTGGGCGATCGTCACCGGGGTGCGCAACTCGTGGGATGCATCCGCGACGAACTCGCGCTCCCGATCGAACGAACCCTGAAGGCGATCGAGCATGCGGTTCAAGGAATGGGCAAGGCTGCGCACCTCCGATGACCCCTGGTCCTCGGTCAGCCGGCGATCAAGTCCGGTCGTGTCGATTTCAGCAGCGAAGTCCGCGATCCGGGTCAGCGGCCTGGCCACGAGCGTCGCAATCCAGAGCGCCGCTGCTATCAGGACCAGGAAGGCGACCAAGCCGACGACCAGCAGCGTGTCGCGCAGACTCCCTTGCGCGATCACGATCGGCGCCAGGGATTGGGCGACGTGAAAGGTTCCGACCGGCTGGGTCGGGGGGCCGATCGGCTCGGTCAGCACCCGGAGCTTGGCTCCGTCCGGAGCATCGATGGTCGAGAAGCCGGGGCCCGCGCCCAGGACCCCCGCCGAAGCACCCACTCCATCCTCGTCGTCCTCGTCGTGCTCCTCGTCGAGCTCACCCGAGATCGCGGCTCGCTCGTTCGTGACGACCTCCCCGCCGCCGGCTCCGACCTCAATGACGATGATGCGCGAGTCTGAGTAATACCCCTGTCCCGCGATGAAGGCGCGGCTCCGGCGACTCAACTCCTCTTCGGTCGCCGAGCCGGCCACGTTCGAGCGCCCGAACTCGGATGCGTCGGCTCGGAGTTGCTCATCGATCTCGTGATTGAGGTCCGCGCCCGTCCCCTCGTGAAGGGCGAAGAAGCTGCCCGCGAGCACGACGGCAGCGGCGAGCACGATCGCCAGCACCAACCGACCCCGCAACCCGCGAGGGACAAGCGTCCTAGGCATCCGGGGCCACCAGTCGGAAGCCGACCGAGCGCACCGTCTCGATCGGGACCGCGATCCCGTCCACCTCGAGCTTGCGGCGCAGGTAGTTGATGTAGACGCTGAGGACGTTGGTTCCCGGATCGAAGTCGTAGCCCCAGACCGCGCTGAGGATCTGCTCTCTGGAGAGGACCTGGTTTGGATGGCGCATCAGGTACACGAGCAGCTCGAACTCACGCGCAGTAAGCCGAACGTCGGTCCCAAGCCTCCTCACATTGCGGGTGCGCAGGTCGAGTTCGATGTCGCCAACCGTCAGGCGGGTGGGATCTCGCTGAGCGGGTCTGCGCAGCTGGGCCCGGACCCGGGCAAGCAGCTCGTCGAGGTCGAAGGGCTTGGTGATGTAGTCGTCGGCCCCGTGATTGAGCCCGGCCACCACATCGTGCTTCTGACCGAGCGCAGTAATCACGATCACCGGCAACTCCGGGCGTTGGGTACGGACCGTTTCCAGCACCTCCAACCCGCTGCGGCCCGGGAGCATCAAGTCCAGGAGCATCAGGTCGAAATCACCGGTGAGAGCCAGGCGCTCACCGACCGCCCCGTCAGCCGCGGATTCGGTCGAGAACCCCTCGGAGCCAAGCGCCCGCGACAGGAATTCGGCGATGCCGCGCTCATCCTCGACGATCAGGATTCTCACGCGCGGATCGTAAGCGGGATCACATCGGTTCCCGTGGTTTCTCAGAAAGCTCTAACGAAGGGCTTAGCGAGCGCTGGATCGCGGGGAGGAAGGTGAATGCCATGCAACCTTCCCCGAACAGCGACCCAAGGCGCCCACCAAGGCCGGCTCCCGTCGCGCGGATTTCGCGTGGCACGGCACTGATCCGTGCAGGTGCTATCAGCCTCGTGGCGGTCGTCCTGCTCTTCAGCGCCCTGACGATTCAGATGGCTCTCGGCAACGACCCCGCCCTCGGTGGCTCGGTCGGGAGGAGCGAGTCCGGGTCGGCGACGGTCGTCGCCTCTACGTCCGATTCGGAATCCGACGACCAGGACGGGCTCGTCCCTCTGGCGGAATCCCTGGCGAGCCAGATCCTTCCGTCGGACGCCGCGCCCGCGCCCGCGCCGGTCCAGACCAGCACGTCCTGACCGTGGACGCGGAGTACGAGCGACGGTTCGACCTGTTCGGGTCTCGGGTCCGGGTTCTGATCGGGGCTCCGTCGAACCCGCGGGACGAGACCCCCGAGATCGCCGGGCTCAAGATCGAGCGCCTGCTGCGGAAGCTCCACGCCGAGCTCTCCCGCTTCGACCTTGACAGCGGCCTCTCGACCCTCAACGGAGACCCCAGGGAGAGGGTGGCCGTGGAGCCGTCGATCGCGATGCTGGTTGCGGCCGGGATCGAGGCGGAGGACACGAGCGGGGGGCTCGTGGACGCTGCCGTCATCGGCCCCCTCGAGAACGCCGGATACGCCGAGTCCCGAAACGGAGCGAAGCCGGCATCGCTGGCCGACGCGCTCGCCTGGGCCCCCTCCCGGCGACCGGCGATCGCGGCCGAAGCACGGCCCTGGGAACACATCAGCGTGAATGCAGCTTCCGGCGAGGTGATCCGGCCCGTCGGCGTGAGGATCGACAGTGGCGGCCTCGGCAAGGGCCTCGCCGCGGATCTGGCGGCAATGCACCTGACCGGCTTCTCATCGTTCGCCGTCGACTGCGGCGGCGACCTGAGGATCGGCGGCACGGCGGATCTTCCGCGCCGGGTCGAAGTCGAGATTCCACTGTCGGAGGGAGCCACCGCGAGCTTCGAGGTCCTTGCCGGCGGCGTGGCCACGAGCGGACTTCGAAGCAGGATCTGGGAGCAGGGTGGCGGCTACTCCCACCACCTGATCGACCCGGGGAGAGGCCTGCCGGCATGGACGGGGATCGTCCAGGCGACTGCTCTGGCAGCGAGTGCAACGAGGGCGGAGGTGCTCGCCAAGACCGCGATGCTCTCCGGACCCCAGCGTGCCCGCGAGCTGCTCGCGCCGGAGGGGGGTGCCATCGTCCTGGACTCGGGCGAGGTCGAGGTGATCGGAGACGTCCCCAGCTGGGCTGAGGTCGTCCCCGGAGCCGTCGCTGCGGGTGCCCGATGAGCGCGCTTGGGTTGCTCGACCCGAGCCAACACCTGTTCTGGCTCGGAAGCCGCTCACTCGGAATCGTCGCGATGCTGCTCGTCTCGGTCTCGGTGGGTTTCGGGCTTGCGCTCTCGACCAGGGTCGGGACGCGCCCGGGCTCAGCGGCGAGGTTCAAGACGCTGCACGAGGCCGTGGCCCTGATCTCGCTGATTGCCATCGTGGGCCACGGCGTGCTCCTGCTCGGCGACTCCTACCTGCACCCGACGATCGCCCAGATCTCCGTTCCGTTCCTGCTCCCCGACGACCCATTCTGGACCGGGCTCGGCATCGTGGCAGGGTGGCTGGCGATCCTCTTCGGCCTCAGCTTCTACATCCGCAAGCAGATTGGAGTCGCCCTCTGGCGCAAGATCCATCGCTGGACCATCCTCGTCTTCGCCCTCGGCATCATCCACACGATCGGGTCCGGTACCGACGCGCAGGCCGCCTGGCTGATCGCTCTGCTCGCCCTGGCCGCTGCCCCGGTGGCGCTGATCGGCGGCCTGCGGCTGATCAGGCTGGAGCGGACTCCGGCGGTATCCGGCGGACAGCGCGCCTGAGCTGAGCCAATCACCGCGAGGCGGCGGAGGCGAGGTTTGAAGTACAAAGGCGGGCGTGATCCTGTCCCTCGCAAGCGTCTCGACCTCCTTCGATACGGAGATCGTCGACAAGGGCGAGCTGCCGACGTTGCTGCTGTTGATCTCATTCGGAGTCACATTCGGGGTCACCCGGTTCATCACCCACTCCATCCGGTCTGATCGGTTCGCCTGGCTCGGCAACGTCGAGGCCGGAGACACCCATATCCACCACCTCGTCTGGGGGATCTGCCTGCTCCTGATCAGCGGTCTGCTCGCGGTCGCCGCTCAACCTCCGCTCGGCGTGACGGCGGTCATCTTCGGGATCGGGGCGGCCCTGACGCTCGACGAGTTCGCACTCTGGCTTCACCTCGACGACGTCTACTGGTCCGAGCAGGGCCGCCAGTCGATCGACGCCGTGATCGTGTTCGCGATCGTGGTCGGCTTCCTCGTCCTCGGCGTCTACCCGATCTCTTTCGAGGACGTGAGCGGCTCGTTCGGGAGCATCGTCAGCTTCGTGATCGCCCTGGCGATTGCCTGGACCTTCGTGGTCATCTGTTTCCTGAAGGGCAAGTTGATCTGGGGCGTCCTGGGGATCTACGCGTTCCCGATCGCGATCGTCGGTGCCTCGCGACTGGCGAAGCCGAACTCGTCCTGGGCCAAGAACCGCTACGACGACGCCAAACGGGCCCGCTCCCACGAGCGTTACAAGGGCGAGGACAAGATCGTCAAGCCCGAAGCGGCCATCACCGGCTAGAGGCTGGTCGATGGACATAGTCCTCGCTCTGATCGCCGCGCTGCTGTTCGCGCTCGGCTCGGTGCTCCAGCAGAAGGCGGGCCTTGACGAGCCGGATGCCGCGGAGGGTTCGAGCTCGGGCCTGCTGCTGCGGATGGCGCGCAAGCCGGTGTGGCTGATGGGGATCGCCGCCGACGGGCTCGGGTTCGTCGGCCAGGCGGTCGCGCTGACGATCGGCCGCCTCGCGGTAGTGCAGCCCCTGCTTGCGACCTCGATGGTCTTCGCGCTGCCGCTCGGCAACCGCCTCACCGACCAGAGGATCAAGCGCTCTGACATCGGCGCCGCCGTCCTGGTCACCGCCTCGCTGATCGCCTTCCTCACGATCGCCAACCCGAGTGGCGGACGAGACGACGCGCCGGTCGGCGAATGGCTGATCCTCGGCGCGATCACCGTCGGCATCTGCATCCCGCTGGTGCTGCTCTCGCTGCGAGCGAGGCCGTCGATCAAGGCAACCCTGCTCGGCATCGTCACCGGCATTCTCTTCGGGGTCAGCGCCGCATTGACCAAGGCCGTCGGCGACGAGATCACCGATGGCTTCTTCGGAATCTTCACCGACTGGCATCTCTACGCGCTGCTCATCATCGGCTACATATCGATGACGTTCAACCAGATGGCGCTGACCGCCGGCGTCCTCGCGCCGGCGTTGGCCGCGATGATGGCGCTCGACCCGATCACCAGCGTCGTGATCGCGACCACGCTGCTCGAGGAGTCGCTGCACGAGTCGCCCGGAGGGATCGCGGCGACGCTGGGCGCGCTGGCCGCAACCCTGATCGGAATGGCCATCCTCGCGCGGACCAGCGAGGGCGCGGTCGCGAGCAAGCCGGGCTCGGGAACCGCGCTGACCAAGGACTGATCCGGGGGGGCCACCGGGCTTTGCCCGGAGGCCCGGCGCAGTCGAGCAGGGCGGAGCCCTGCGAGTCGCGCGGTTGTCTGACGGAGGGCCACCGGGCTTTGCCCGGAGGCCCGGCGCAGTCGAGCAGGGCGGAGCCCTGCGAGTCGCGCGGTTGTCTGACGGAGGGCCACCGGGCTTCGCCCGGAGGCCCGGCGCAGTCGAGCAGCCCGGAGGGCTGCGAGTCGCGCGCTTGTCTATCTGATCGGTTCGGGGTCCGGATTGGCTGTCGCGAGTCGGCCCATCCGCTCGGTCGTCCGGCGGCGCGCGTAGGTGAAGTAGATGACGAGTCCGATCGCGAGCCAGACGGCGAGCCGGATCCAGGTCGTGATCGGCAGCGTCGCCATCAGCGCGACGGCGAAGATGATCCCGAGTGGCGCCACCACCCAGACGCCCTTGACCCGGAACGGGCGCTCGAGGTCGGGACGAGTGCGGCGCAGAACGAGCACGCCGGCGCAGACGATCGTGAACGAGAGCAGGGTCCCGATCGAGACGAGATCGCCGAGGATGTCGATCGGCAGGAGCGCGGCGACCGCGGCTCCCGCGACCGCGCAGACGAGCGTCGCCGCACCCGGAGTCTTGAACTTGGCCCCGACGACACCGAGTCGGTCGGGCAGCATGCCATCGGAGGACATCCGCATGAAGATGCGCGTCTGACCGTAGAAGGTGACGAGCACGGTGGCGGCCAAGCCGATCACCGCCGCAAGCGAAACCGCCGTCTCCAGCCAGTCCAGAGAACCTCCGGCCTGCCGAACCGCCAACGCCAGCGGGTCGGCGACGTTCAGCGTCTTGAACGGAACGAGCCCGGTCATCACGATCCCGATCAGGACGTAGAGGACCGTCGAGATGATCACCGTGGCCAGCAGGCCGATCGGGATCGTCCGCTGCGGTCGCTTCGCCTCGGCGGCCGCGGTCGAAACCGCGTCGAAGCCCACATAGGCGAAGAAGACGACGCCGGCGGCGCGCAGGATTCCGGTGATCCCGTAGTCGCCGAACCCACCGGTGTTCTCGGGGATGAACGGCTCCCAGTTGGAATTCGTGATGTAGAAGGCACCGACGCCGATGAACAGCAGCAGGACGCCGAGCTTGAGCGCGACCATCGCGTTGTTTGCCCGCGTCGACTCCCGGGTCCCGCGGTAAAGCAGCGCGCAGGTACCGAACACGATCGCCAGCGCGGGCAGGTTGAGGATCCCCGTGTCGTCGCCGAATGGTGGGGTGACGAGGTCGTGCGGAACCGTGATCCCGATGCTGCCGAGGAAGCTGACGAAGTAGCCCGACCAGCCGACCGCAACCGTCGAGGCCGCGAACAGGTACTCGAGCAGCAGGTCCCAGCCGATGAACCAGGCCAGGAACGACCCGAAGACCGCGTAGGCGTACGAGTAGGTCGAGCCCGCCGCGGGCACCATCGCCGCGAGCTCGGCATAACAGAGGGCGGTCACGCCAGCGGCGAGGCCGGCGAGCATGAAGGAGAAGATCACCGCCGGGCCCGCGTACCGCGCGGACGCCTCGCCGATCGTGACGAAGATCCCGGCGCCGACGACGCTGGCGATGCCGATCGCGGTCAGGCTGAACGGACCGATCGCCGCCGAATCGAGTCGCTTGCGGTCGAGCTTGGCCTGCGCGATTACAGCGTCGATATTCCCGGCGGCCATTTCCGAATCCTGTCAGAGTGCGGGCCGCAAACGACGGAAGGCGAATGGTGGCAACCGACGGGCACCCGGAGGAAGAGGGATCTGCGGGATCGGGAGAGGATTCCGAGGCCAAGGACGGGTCGCGATTCATCCAGGAAGAGCGCGCCCATCGCCTCGCCAAGCTCGACGCGATGCGGGACCGCGGCATTGAGCCCTACCCGGTCCGCTTCGACCGCGACCACACCGCCGCCGAGATCCACGAACGCTTCGACGAGCTGGGACCCGGGGCCGACTCCGGCGAGCGCGTCAGCATCGCCGGCCGGGTCGTCGCCCTGCGCCGCCACGGTGGCCTCGACTTCATCGATCTGCGGGACGAGACCGCAAAGATCCAGCTGATCGCGACCCGCGACGGGCTCGGCGAGGACGCGATTCACGACCTCAACGCCCTCGACCTCGGCGACTGGATCGGTGCCGAGGGCATCGTGGTCACAAGCAGGCGCGGCGAGCTGTCGGTCAGGATCGAGACCTTCGCGTTGCTCTCGAAGGCCCTGCGGCCGCTCCCCGACATGCGACACGGGCTCACCGACCCGGAGGCCAGGTACCGACGTCGTCATCTCGACCTGATCGTCGACGACGACTCGCGCGTCGTCTTCGAGAAGCGATCGACGGTGATCTCAGCCGTCCGCAACGTGCTCATGGAGAAGGGCTTCCGCGAGGTCGAGACCCCCGTCCTTCTCAGCCAGGCCGGCGGCGCCGCCGCGCGACCGTTCATCACCCACCACAACGCGCTCGATATCGACATGTACCTGCGGATCGCGCTCGAGCTACCGCTGAAACGGCTGATCGTCGGCGGCATGAACCGGGTCTTCGAGGTCAGCCGCGTATTCCGCAACGAGGGACTCGACACCCGACACAACCCCGAATTCACCCTGCTCGAGGCCTACCAGGCATTCGGCGATTACCACGACATGATGGATCTGACCGAGGAGATCATCGAGGCCTCCTGCATGGCCGCCAACGGCCACACGATGATCGACATCGACGGCCGGAAGGTGGATATGAAGGCGGGCTATCGCAGGGCGACGATGGCCGAGCTGATCGAGGAGAACACCGGCGTCAAGATGCACCCTTCGATGCCGATCGCCGAAGCCCGGGAGATCGCGGAGCGCTTCGGGGTCGAGTGGCTGGACGTCTGGGGCGCGGGCAAGATCATGAGCGAGGTCTACGACGAGACCTGCGAGGCGAAGCTGATCGAGCCGACCTTCGTCATGGATCATCCTCGCGAAACGTCCCCCCTCGCCCGCGCGCATCGCGACGATCCGACCCTGACCGAACGCTTCGAGCTTGTCGTGGCCGCGCGCGAGCTCGCGAACGCCTACTCCGAGCTCAACGACCCCGTCGATCAGGCGGGGCGCTTTGCGTCCGAGGCAAAGCTCCAGGCCGGCGGCGACGAGGAGGTCGAGCCCGTCGACGACGACTACGTCGAAGCGCTCGAGTACGGGCTGCCCCCGACCGGCGGGCTCGGGATCGGGATCGACCGGCTCGTGATGCTGATCACCGGCGCCGACACGATCCGTGACGTGATCCTCTTCCCGACGCTGCGCCCCGAGGAGGGCGGAACGAAGGAGGAGGCCCCGGCGAAGCTCGACCTCGATGTCGGCGGCGAGGCCCCAGCGCCGGCCCTGGGGCCGCCGATCCAGACGCCGACGCGATGGACCGGGCCACCGCGACGCTCCCGCGCACCACACGTCCTGGCCTGGCTGACCGCGCTGCTCGGTCTCTCCTCGCTCTTGCCGACGCTTCCCGTCATTCATCTCTCGCTCGGCTTCGGCGACCTGCTGACGCAGACCGACCGCTCCTACCTGTTCATCGTCTCCGCCGTCCTCGGCCTGGGGCTGATCACCGTCGCCGTACAGCTCGCCCGCGGCAAACGACGAGCCTGGGCGATCGCGATGTTCCTGTTCGCGGCGGCGGCGCTCGTCCACCTGATCAAGGGGCCGGATCCGGTCGCGGCGGCGCTCGACATCGGGATGCTGGTCGCCCTGGCGTCCTTCCGGACCGAGTTCCGGGCCCACGGCGATGCGAGCTCGCTCAAACAGGCGATTCTGTTCGTACCGTTCTTCCTCGTCGTGGTCGGTGTGTTCGGCTTCGTCTCACTGCTGACCCAACGCGACTTCGTGACCCCCGAGTTGAGCTTCGGCGGCATGCTCGAGGCGACCTACGGGGGGCTGGTCGGGATCGACAGCACCTACGAGTTCGACCACACGGTATTCAGGGAGTTCTTCAGCGACGCCCTGCTCGTCCTCGGGATCGTCGGGTTGCTCACCTTCCTCTACCTCGTGTTCCGGCCGCTGATTCGCGACCGCGCCCCCGAGCGAGAGGCCCGCGACCGGGCTCGGGAGATCGTCCGCGCCTACGGCTCCGACACGCTCGCCTACTTCGCCCTCCGTCGCGACAAGAGCTACTTCTTCTCCGCCGACGGCCGTTCGGTCATCGCCTACGCCTACGTCCGGGGCTACGCGATGGTCGCTGCCGATCCGATCGGGCCGCCCGAGGAGATGGGCGAGGTGCTCGACGAGTTCCTCGCCTTCTGCGCCGAGGAGGGCTGGGGGGTCGCATTCCTCGCGGTCCGCGAGGAGACCACGCCCGTCTACCGCGATCGCGGCATGCATTCCCTCTACCTCGGTGACGAGGCCATCCTGCATTGCGGGGACTTCACCCTGGAAGGGGGCGACATGAAGGCCGTCCGCGCCGCCGTCACCCGCGTCGGCAAGGACCACGACTTCGGCATGATCAAGGAGACGGAGGCTTCGCCGGGCCTGATCAAGGAGCTCAACGAGATCAGCGAGGAGTGGCGGGACGGGGCCGACGAACGCGGCTTCACGATGGAGCTGGGCCAGGACGTCGAGGGTGAGGAGGAGGATTTCGTGATCGCGATTGCCCGCGAGCGGTCCACCGACGGCGAGGGTCGCGTGGCCGGTTTCCTGCGCTTCGTCCCCTGCTATGGGGAGAGCCCGGGATATTCACTGGATCTGATGCGACGTCGGCCCGACTCCGCCAACGGGCTGACCGAATACCTGATCGCCAACGCCGCCCTCAGCCTCGGGGCGAGCGGGGTCGAGCGGCTGTCGCTGAACTTCGCGGCCTGGGGTCGCCTGCTCGACGACGCCGAGGGAATGGGGATCGGCGGCCGGATCCAGCGGCGCGTCGCCAGGGCCCTGAACCCGTTCTTCCAGATCCAGTCGCTGCGCGACTTCAACGAGAAGTTCAACCCCGAGTGGCTGCCGCGATCGATCGTCATCGACCAACCCGGCGATCTCGTCAAGGTCGCAATCCTCTACGCCAGCATCGAGGGCTTCCTCGAGGTACCGCTCGTCGGCCGCTTTCTGGAGCCCCCCGTCCGCAGGGCCGAGAGCGGTAGGGCGACCGCGTCCTCGGCCGCCTCCACCGCCTCGTCCTGAACGATTACTCGATCGCGAACTCGGCGAGCTGTCCGAGCTTGTAGTGCGGCCCGTCGGGACCACCGATCGGGCAGAGCAGGACGTAGTCGCCGGGCTCGATCGGCTTCTTGATCGCCAGCGTCGCCGTCTTGCCGGGCTCCGCGCCGGTCGATCCGTAATTCACCGCCGAGCCCTTCTTGCCCTCGAGTTCGAAGGCTTCGTCGACTGTGAAGCCTTCGTTGAGCTTCGCGAAGACGAGCGCATGCGGCTCCGCGCCGTCGTTGACGAACTCGATGCTCGTGGTCTCGGTGGTCGGGTTCGTCGAGAGGGCGAACTCGTACTCCGTCGCCGTCACCTCGACGGTTTCCGCCGAAATCTCGGTGCTCGTGGAAGCTTCGGAGCTGTCGGTGGAGTCATCGCCACCACAAGCTCCGAGCCCGAGCAGCAGGACCAGCGCGAGGGCGGACAAGATGCCCTTTCGGTACATGGTTTCGGTTCTCACTTGATCTTTAACCCCCATTTAGGTTGCGGGCCTGTTTTCTATCATGTGCGCACCCTCTAACCTCAACCGATGCTGGGAGGACGAGAGGAGGCGCTCGAGGATCTGCGGCGGACCGAGACGGCGTTGCAGGAGTTCGCGGATGCCCGGGGCCTAGTGCTGCGCGAGGAGCAGCCGTTCCCGGGATACGTACCCGCCGCGCAGCAGCCCGGTCCGGTGAAGCACGCGGTCTGGTCACTGGCGGGAGAGTTGCCCGGCGGCGCGATCGGCCGCCTTCGTCATCAGGCGATGTTCGGCCGCACCCTCGGCGTCGACGTCAAGGGCCAGCACACGATCATGGTCGCCCGTATTCCCGAGAGCGTCGGGTACGTGCCGATGCTCTGCTGCCGGCCCGACGAGCTCACGGGAGGTCTGTATTACTGGGGCGGCGACCAGCGCGAGCGGCAGTCCCAGCGGTTCGAGAGCGTCGAGCTCGACCGGCGGTTCAAGGTCGAGGTCGCCCCCGGTCAGGCTCAGATCTGGATCTTCCAGCTCTTCTCCCCCAAGTTCATCGATTGGCTGGCTCACACGACGCCCGTCGATTTCGGCTTCAAACTCGACCTCGGCGTCTTCACCTGCGAGACGCCGCAGTGGCGCGGGCAGCCCGGCTCGCTCACCGGCGAGGTCGACGCGGGGGCGCTCGACCTGCTGCTGGAAGCCGGAGGCCTGGTGGCGTCGCGAATCCGTGACGAGGTGCTGGAGGAGGCGGACCGCCTCGGTCGAGCCGCCGAGGTCGACAGCGCCGCCGCATACGCGCAGTGGGCGAATGCGCCGAAGCACGGGCGGATCGTCAAGGCCATCCTCTGGGCCGCGCGGTTCGCCGCCGAGGACGACGGCATCGCGGGTTACGCGACGGAGCGCGGATTGACGGTGGAGTCGCCGGCGGACTTCCACGCTCGCTACATCGGGCTGGCGATGCCTGGAGCCGCCACGGGAGTGGCAACGGGACGGTTGCCTGGCGGCGAGCTCGATGGGAGCCTCGCCTGGCTCGAGTTCTCCAGCGAGGTGGACATGGAGCAGGAGTACGTGGCGCTTGCGACCCCGAGCCCCGTGGAGCTGCCGGTCACGTGGATCGACCCTGAGGACGTCGGCGTCCCTGGCGTCGGCGACGGGCTGCCGGCCTCGGTCATTCAGGCGGTCAGGTCCGCCGGATACGGGATCTCGACCTCCAGACACGCGATCTGCGTCTACATGCGAACCGGGGGGACGACGCCGGGCGCCGAGATCGATCGGTTCGCAACCGGCGCGCAGGCCATTGCTGCTGACGTAATATCAATAGCGGAAAGTCAGCCACCACGACCAATTACGGGGTAAGGATGTTCATGAGAGTCACATCGTTCGTCGGCACAGTCGTCGCCACCACGCTCGTCGTCGTCGCCACCGCACATGCCGCTCCGATCGTCGACCCGGGCACGCCGTCGATCCCCACGTCCACCGGGGAGGTCGCGGTCAAGAACCCGATCAACAACCCGACGGTGCCCGAACAGAACCCGTTCATGACGGACGACCCGAACTCCAACATCCACAACGACTCGTGGATGACGGACGCCTACAACCGCAAGGGCCCCCTCGGCAAGAACCTCGCGACCGACAGCTACGCCTACCCGTCGTCGCTCTGCGGCTCGATCACCTTCGACTCGCAGGGGCGGATCCTGACCAGCTGTCCCTCGATCCCGTTCCCTCCGCAGATCAGGTTGATTGATCCCGTCACCCTGGCGCCGATCGACACGCTCGACATGCCGACGGCCCCGAACCCGCCCAACACCCCCGCCTACCAGAACTTCACGGGCGGCGGCTACTTCTTCGTCGACCAGAACGACAAGATCTGGGCGGCGACGAAGACCGACCACATCTACCGGATCGGCGAGGGGAACGACGGCAACACGCTCACGATCGAGCGCGACTACGACCTCACCAGCGTCCTCGACCCCGACACCGAGCGGATCACCTCGGCATTGCCCGACTACGACGGCCGGATCTGGTTCGTCTCGAAGGCGAACGCGAAGATCGGCACGCTCGATCGAAAGACGGGCGACCTGAAGACGATCCAGCTCGACGACGGCGAGGAGATCGAGAACTCCTTCTCGGTCGACTCCAGTGGCGTCTACGTCGTCTCCAACAAACGCATGTACAAGCTGAAGGCGAACAAGAACGACAAGCCGAAGATTCTCTGGCAGCAGAAGTACCCGAACTCCGGAATCGTCAAGCCCAGCCAGGTCGACGCCGGCTCCGGGACCACCCCAACGAACCTCGACGGCGGCTACGTCGCGATCACCGACAACGCCGATCCGATGAACGTCGTCGTCTACAGGACCAAGACGAACCTCGAGAAGAAGCAGAAGCGCGTGGTCTGCAAGGTGCCGGTGTTCTCCCAGGGCGCCAGTGCCACGGAGAACTCCCTGATGGCCACGAAGCGCTCCCTGATCGTCGAGAACAACTACGGCTACCAGGACCCGTTCGGCGTCAACTCCGGGGCCGTCACCGAGCCGGGCTTCACCCGGATCGACATCGACAAGGACGGCAAGGGCTGCACCGAGAAGTGGACCAACACCGAGGTCCGCTCCCCCACTGTGGTCCCCAAGCTCTCGACCAAGACCGGGCTGATCTACACCTACTCGCGGCCGGAGGATCCGAGCAACCAGGGCTACTTCTGGACCGCGATCGACTACCGGACCGGTGAAACGGCCTGGACCAAGTACGCCGGCTCAGGGCTGGTTTTCAACAACAACTACGCGGGCCTTGCGCTCGGCCCCGACGGGACCGCCTACCTCGGTGTGATCGGCGGCATCGTCGCGCTCCGCGACGGCAACTGAGCTGAGGACCGATGTCGGCGACGGCGTTGAGACGGGGGTTCGCAGGGGTGATCGTCCTGGTCGCCACTTGGGCGGCCGGCGGCCCGGGTCAAGCGGCCGCCGCCACGCCGACGGCCGAACAGGCCGCCGAGCTCGGCCGGCAGGCATACGTCTACGGGTTCCCGCTTCTCGACATGCTGCGGATCAGGCACGAGATGAGCAGCGTCCCGTGTCCGGACGGCCAGGGGAACGCCCCGATCAACCATTTCGCCAACGCCTCGCAGTTCGCCACCCCGAGCGACACGACCGTCGTCGCCCCGAATACCGACACGCTCTACTCGCTCAGCCAGATCGACCTGAAGAAGGGCCCGATCGTCCTCAAGCACCCCGACCTTTCCGGCCGCTTCTTCGACTTCGAGCTGGTCGACCCCTATACGAATGTCATCGACTACGTCGGGACCCGAACGACCGGTTCGAAGGCGGGGAAGTTCGCGATCAGCTGGAACGAGAGCAAGGCGAGCAAACGCAAGCTGGAGAAGGCGAAGCTCTCGGGGCCGGTGATCAAATCGAAGTACCGGCGGGTCTGGGTGATCGGTAGGACCCTCGCCGGCGACGAGGCCGACCAGGCGAAGGCGTACAACCTGATGAAGCGGTACAAGCTGACGAAGCTCAACGGCGCCGGGTTCAAGCTTCCCGCCGACTGTTACCGGGGTAAGGGTGCGCCCTCCAAGTTTCCGGTCCCGACAAGCGGGCCGGAGTTCATCAGCCAGCTCAACGAGGCGCTCGTCACCAACCCGCCGCCGAAACGCGACCAGCCTCTACTCGAGCAACTCGCTCCGCTCGGCGTCGGCCCCGGCCTCTCGCCCGAGGACATGGACCTTCCCACCGACGTGACCGACGCTCTCTACGACGCGGTCGCAGCCGAGGCGGTCGCGCTGCCGACCCGATCGAGGCTCAGCTTCCTGCAGCAATCGGTCGCCGCCAAGGGCTGGGTAACCGCCGACCCGATCATCGGCGCCTTCGGCACCGACTACGAGTACCGGGCGCGGATCGCCGTCGTCGGCATCGGTGCCAACACGCCCGAGGAGGCGATCTATCCCGCGGCCCTCGCCGACTCCGACGGCAACCTGATGGACGGCGCCAACGACTACGAGATGGTCTTCCCCGCCGACGACCTGCCGCCGGCGAAGTACTTCTGGTCGTTGACGATGTACGACTTCGACGGCTACCTCGTCGACAACCCCATCGCCCGGTATTCGCTCGGGCCGAGTCACCCGCCGCTGATCGAGCGCGATGACGGTTCGATCGTCGTCGCGATCTCAGCGGACGAACCGACCGACCCCGACGTCAACTGGCTGCCCTCGCCGGCGGGCGCATTTCGCCTCAACATGCGGCTCTACGGGCCCGGCAAGCGAGCGTTGAACGGCACCTGGGTGCCACCGGCGATCGTCAAAGGGCCGTGACCCACCCCGCCCAGTAACTGCTGGTGCATTTCGCGTTGTAGGGCAACGTCATATGCGCCAACAAGGTCCTTCGCTGCCGGCCGCCGTTGATTGCCGGCGGCTCGTGTGCCGACGAACTCCGATCAGGTGCTCTGCGCCGACTCGGCTTCCCGTTCCCGCAGTTCGATCCGGCGGATCTTGCCGGTCAGGGTCTTCGGCAGTTCGGGGACGAACTCGATCCTGCGAGGGTAGGCGTAGGCACTGAGGCGACCCCGGACGTGGCTCTTGATGTCGTCGGCGAGCTCGTCGGAGGGCTCCGATCCCTCGGTGAGGACGATGAACGCCTTGACGACATTGCCCTTGACCTCGTCGGGGGAGGCGACGGCGGCAGCCTCGGCGACGGCGGGGTGCTCGAGGCAGGCGGACTCGACCTCGAAGGGGCCGATCCGGTAACCGGCGGCGATGATCACGTCGTCGGCGCGTCCGGCATACCAGACGTATCCGTCCTCGTCCATCGTCGCCGCGTCCTTGGAGTGGAACCAACTACCGCCGAAGGTTTCCTCGCTGGCTTCCGGCATCCGCCAGTAGCCGAGCGGGTAATGCGGGTTGGAGCGGGCGCGCAGGCAGATCTCCCCGCGCTCCCCCTGGGCCACCGGGTTCTCGTCCTCGTCGAGGATCTGCACGTCCCAGCCCGGCATCGGTCTACCCATCGATCCCTCGCGGACCTCCATGAACGGGAAGTTGGCGCAGAGCGGGTAGGACTCGGTCAACCCGTAGTAGTCGAGCACCGTGATCCCGTACTGCTCGCGGAACCAGCGGATCGCCTCCGGGTTGAGCGGCTCCCCGGCGCTGCAGACGATCCGGAACCTCTGCGGGTACCTCTCCCCCGCTTCATCGATCGCCATCGTCGCCCGCATCGCCGTCGGCGTCGTGAAGACGTTGGTGACCTCGTTGCGGGAGAGGAAGTCGAGCTGCTTGGCGGGATCGAAGCCGCCCTCGCGCTGGTAGACGCACTGGACCGCGCCGAGTCGCCATGGACCCAGCAGCGGACTGATTCCGGCCGCCCAGGCCCACTCCCCCATGCCGTGGAAGCGCTCGCCTAGCTGAACGTCATGGCAATAGACGAACTCCTCGTGGGCGAGGATGTAGCGGTGGGCGTGGACGATGCCCTTCGCCTTCCCGGTCGTTCCCGATGTGTAGTAGAGCTGCGCGGGGTCGTCGGCTGAGGTGTCCTCACAGATGTGGTCGGTCGGGGCGCCGGCCAGCAGATCGTCGTCGAGGATCAGGATCTCGCCGACGAGGTCGGCGTCGAAGCGGGCGGCATTGGCGACGTCGGTGACGAGGATCTTCGGCTCGGCGTCGCCGAGGCGGTGGCGGATCCCGTCGTCGCCGTAGAGCACCGACATCGAGAGCAGGATCGCGCCCAGCTTCCAGGTGCCGAAGAACACCGCGGCTGTTTCGGGCGTCGGCGGCAGGACGACGGCCACGCGGTCCCCGGGGCCGACGCCGCGCTCGCGGAGGACATGCGCCGCCTGGTTGGCGAGCGCCTGCAACTCACCCCACCTCAGTTCTCGGGTCACGCCGTCGTATCGCTCCCAAAGCATCGCCATGGCGTCGGGGTCGTGCTTGTCGCAGACGTCGGCGGCGATGTTGTAGCGGGCGGGTACCTCCCAGACGTGTTGCTCGCACGCCTCCTCGTAGCTTGCCGGCATCAGCAACGACCCTCGAGCGCCGCGAGCATCAGGATCGAGGATGCCGTGTAGTCGATCGCGGGCTCGGAGGTGACGTAGTCCACGCGCCGATCCTCGTAGGTGGCGAAGCGGCTGTCAAACGGACTGCCGGCATGGAACCCCTGCCCGCGGACCTCAGAGCGCGGGGCGGGCCCGCCGACCACCGCGCCGGCGGGAAGGCCGTCGCCGAACACCGACCCCCAGTGATGCGGGTGCAGAGCGGAGCGAGGGCCGTAGCCGACGACGAAACCGACACCGAACGGGTTCCGGCCGAGCAGGTAGTCGCGAGCTCCCGCGGCCACGCGGCATCCATCCTTCGGGGCCTCGGATCCGGCGACGGTCGACAGTGCGGCGAGCGCGCCGGCGGCTCCGTTCTGAGCGGTCGTGCCCCAGCTGAAGTAGCCGGGCATGCCGAACGCGTTGGAATGGGCCTGCCGCGAGGCGATGCGGCCGTTCTCGGCGAGCAGCCTGCAGGCGAGTCGCCTCGTTGCGGGCGCGAAGATCGAGATGTCGCCGCCGAACGCCCCGCAGACCTCAGCCTCGCCGAAGGAGGCGAAGTCGTCGACGGCGCCCATCGCCGCGTACGGGCCCGACTGGCGGAGGTCGGAGACGAACCTCGTGAAGTCGTCCTCGAAGCGGGTCTCACATGCGCCGGCGGCGCAGGTCGCGCGGAAGAGCTCGGCGGCACCGGTCGCCATCGAGTCCTTCCAGTTCGGCGCCACGTAGAAGTTGGCCGCGTACCCCGGATAGCCGACTCGCCCCAACGCCCGGGCAGGCCTGCCGCTCTGCAGCCCCGCCTCGTACCACTCACGCGCGGCCGCCAGCAGTCCCGGCTGACCGGTTCGCAGGTAGGCCAACGCGAGCGCCGCGGTCGCCTTTCCGGCGAGGTCGCCGCCGATCTCCGGATAGGCCGCCCGCATGCCGATTCCCGCGGACGGATCGACATCGTCCTCTGCCGGATCTCGAAACCCGCGGCCGTGGTCACGCTCGTCACCGACCTGGGCGATGAACAGCCCCGGCAAAGGATGGGCCTTGAGCAGCCAGCGGATCCCGACGTCGGCCTCACTCTCGAGCGCGGCGGCGGACGTATCGTCGAGCCGGGCACTCGCCTCCAGCATCGCGGTCGCGAACGCCGTCGTCTGGGTGAAGTGGATCATGTCCCCGGCGTCCATCCACCCGCCGGTCATATCGACGGCCTCGCCGCCGTGACTTGGCGCGTCAGGGTGGATGACAGCGTCGTTGAGGTGGGCCGGACCGTGGAAGGCGGTGGGCTCGCCGCCGTCGCGGTTCGCCCTGAAGTAGTCGAGCATCGCTTCGATCGCGCCGACGGAACCCGACTCGCGCACGATCCACGGGCGGGATCGGAGCTTCCCGACCCTGATCCGGTAGGTGCCGGGCTCGTGAATCGCGCTCAGGTCGGCGCTGAAGGCCCGCCGCCACGGAGCCGGCCGGCCGGGCGCCTTGCGGAGCCTGGCCCTCAACAGGACGTCGCCGTCGCCGTCGGCGACCGAGAAGCGGTGACCGGTCAGATTGCGATTGCTGCCGACGATCGCGACCTTGCTCTCGCCGGGAGCGCTGGGGCCGCCGATGCGGATCGCGCTCGGCGGTCGCTTCGCCGGGGCGGGGGCGGCAGCGACCAGCACGGTGGTGAGGGCGGCGAGTGCGCCTGCGGCAATCCGGGGCATGGGAAGACGGTACCCCGGGGCGTGGCTCGCCGTCTCACCCGGCGACGGTGGCAGGACGTGGGTCGCCCTGAGCTCACCTGTCGCGCTCAAAACGACCCACCCCCTCCCCGATCGCCGGCGATCGGGTACAACCTCCGAATGGAGAACAAGAACATTCGCGTCGTGCTCGAGATGGAACGCCATCGGATCGTGGGTGAGCTCACTCTCCCAATCGAGGGCTATCGCTCCCGCCTGTCCGACTATCTGAACCAGAACGATCTCGACTTCGTCGCCCTGACCAACGCCACGATCATCGAGCATCTCAGTTCGGGCGCGACCGACGCGACCGAGCGGGAGTTCGTCGCCGTCGGCTGCAAGCACATCCTCCTGGCCTACCCCGACGAGTAGATAACTGCGCGACTCGCAGCCCTCCGGGCTCCTCGACTGCGCCAGGCCTCCGGCAAAGCCGGTGCCCTCCCGTCATAGGTAGACGCGCGACCATTTCGTGGAACGTGATCCGCGGGTGGCGCGGGCGTGCGCCGACACCCGAGCGGAGCGAGCGGTGCGGCGTACCCCGCGACAGGACCCGCGGTCGACGACTCCCCGCGGTCGACGACTGCCGCTTACTTCGGCGGCATCCGGATCGCGCCGTCGAGGCGGATCGTCTCGCCGTTCAGCATCGGGTTGCCGGCGATCGCCGCGACCAGATCGGCGAACTCCGCCGGCAGTCCCAACCTGCTGGGAAACGGGATCGTCTGGCCGAGCGCCTCGCGAGCCGGCTCCGGCAGCGCCGCCAGTAGCGGCGTGTCGAACAGACCGGGGGCGATGGCCATCACGCGGATGCCCCGGCTGGCGAGGTCGCGGGCAGCCGGCAGGGTCATCCCGACGATGCCGCTCTTCGATGCCGAGTAGGCGATCTGGCCGATCTGGCCGTCGTATGCGGCAACCGAGGCGGTGCTGACGAACAGTCCGCGCTCGCCATCGTCGTCGGGGTCGTTGGCGTTCATCTGCGTCGTCGCGAGGCGCATAAGGTTGAACATGCCGACAAGGTTGACCTCGACCACGTTCTTGAACAGATCAAGCGGGTGAGGACCCCCCTTGCCGGTGACGCGCTGTGCCCAGCCGATGCCGGCGCAGCCGACCGCGATCCGCAGGCCGCGAGGGGCGGCCGAGGCCTCCGTGACCGCTGCCTCGACCGAGTCGGCGTCGGTGACGTTGACCTCGTGGAAGCTCGCGCGTGCACCGAGCTCACCGGCGAGCGCCTCTCCCTTCTCCCTGTTGAGGTCGGCGATCACGACGTGCGCGCCGTCGGCGTGCAAGCGCCTGACCGTGGCCTCGCCGAGGCCGGAAGCCCCGCCGCTGACAAGTGCTCCAGCTGTTTCGATCTGCATCGACTCAGCCTATTGGCCGTCCCAGAACTCCCGCTCCTCGATCCCCAGCTCCGTCGAGGGTGGCTCTTCCGCGAAGTACTCAGCACCGATCCTGGCCCAGTCCGCACCGGCTCGGAGATCGGCGAGAGTGATGAAGATCAGACCCTCCTGGCGGCGCATCAACAGTGAGGCCGGCGGCATCGTCTGGCGCTTCATCCGCTCGTAGTGGGGGCTTCGCGGGGAGCTGCTGACCTCGATCAGCTCCTGTGCGTACTCGGGATCGAGGCGCCGGAAGCCGGGCTCGAACAGCCATCTGGCCCCACTCATGACCTGGTCGAGCAGGTCTTCGGGCGGGAACTCGTCGGGATCGGGCAGGTAGCCGAGCTCCGACATCAGAGCGTGGACGGTGATGGCATCGCCCTCGGCGATTGCGCGCCCGAGAGCCCGTTCCCGTTCGAGGTGCTCGACCGGGACGCGCCGGACCATGCCGAAGTCGAGGAAGCCGACCTTGCCGTCGGGAAGCAACAGATAGTTGCCCGGGTGAGGATCGCCAAGGATCATCAGGGTGCGCTCGCGATCGAAGAAGAATCGGAAGACCATCTCGCCGTAGCGGTCACGGGTCGCCTCGTCCATCTCCTTGACCGCGTCGAAGCGCTTCCCCTCCAGGTAGTCGCTGACCAGCACCCGGCGTCCCGAGAGGGCCGTGTGGACGCGAGGCACGACCGCGAATGGGTGCCCGCGGAACGCCCGCTCGAGGGCGCGGTGGTTCTGTGCCTCCAGCTCGTAGTCGAGCTCTTCGGAGATCCGCTCCCGCACCTCACCGCCAACCGCCTTGACGTCCAATCCCGGTGCCATCCGCTTGACCAGGCGCAGGATCAGATGGAGGTTCCTCAGGTCGACCTCGACCGCCTCGGCCACTCCGGGGTACTGGACCTTGACCGCGACGTCTTCGCCGTCGTGGGTCCTGGCCCGGTGAACCTGCCCGATCGAGGCTGCCGCGAACGCCTCGGGCTCGAACTCGGCGAAGGCCTCCTCGATCGTCATCTCGAGATCCGCCTCCACGACCTTGCGGATGTCGTCGAACCCGAACGTCGGAGCGTTGTCGCGCAGCTCCGCGAGTGCCGCCCGGAACTCCTGTTGACCCTCCTCGGAGAGGCCCGGCATCTCGACGGTGGAGAGCACCTGGCCGATCTTCATCGCCGCGCCCTTCATCTCGCCGAGCTGACGGGCGATCTGCACGGCGATGGCGGCGACCCGATCGTCGGTCGCCCGTTGCGAGCGCTGATCGTCGCGGCCGAGGTTGGCGATCCTGGTTCCGGCCCACTTGATGCCCTGGCCGGCGACCATGCCGCCGACCCCCGCGGTCCGGCCGATCCGTCCGGTGCGGATCTGCGGCGGCTCCTCGCGGTCCTCAGGCATGCTGGGCCACCGGGATCCGCCTCAGGCGGCCGGGCACGAACGGCAGCACCGCTCGCTTCAGGTACTCGGCGTAGGCGTTGACGGCGAGCGATCGAACGGGCGACGGCGGCAACGGGGAGAAGCCGTACTGCTCGCGGATCGGTGCGGGCAACAGTGCGATCGTGGCGAAGTTGACGGCCTCGACCAAGGGGCGGAACTGAAACGGGACGGGCGGTCGGAAGACGATCTCGATCGCCTGCTCGCGGGCCCAATCGGTGACGAAGAGATCACCGCTCGCGTACATGTCGCGGCGGTAGTCGCCGAGCTCGCCGAGGTCGGCAGGCATGTCGGCGTCGGCGAGCCCGAACAGGTTGCCCACCACTCGGAAGTCGGCCCAGTAGCGCTCCTTCTCATCACGGGTCATCGTCGCCACGAAGCGCTCGTAGACGACGATCCCCGAATCAACGAGCGAGTACAGGACCCACATCAGAAGTGCCGGGTCGTCGGCGGCATAGGGCGTCCCCGCCGGGAACGGTCCGGCATCGCTTTCGAGCTCGCCGCGAACCCGGCGATGCATCGCCCGAACGCGTCGCGTCATCCGATCCGCTCGGTCCCGCGACTCGAATCCGATCGCCGACATCACCTCGGCCGTACGGCGCAGACGGGTGTAGGGATCGTCCAATCCGGACGTATGGGCGAGCAGCCCCTCGACCGCGAGCGGATGTGCCGCCTGCATGAGCAACGCCCGCGGCCCCGAGATCATCATGACCCGCTCCCCCTGGACACGGCGCAGCATCGAGTCCGATGCGAAATAGCCGTCCATTGCCAATGACTTATAGCGAGTCGGCCTCCTCGGCCCGCTTCGCTGGGACCTGATTCAGGCTGCGAATCTCGCTGATCGACAGCCCGCCGAGGGTAATGCCGACCGATTCGCACGGATTTTGTTAGGCTCGCCGAAGTTAGGGTTCCCTAAAGCGATGAAAGTCCTGCGACCATCCCCCCCTCGAACAGGAGTGACCAACCACCGATGACAAGGCGCAAGTTCCCGTCCCGAGTGCTCACCTCGATCTGCACGCTCGCCGGAGCGTCGCTGATCGCCGCCGGCTGCGGATCCGACGATTCCTCGACCGCGACCACGGCGGCAACGACCGGCGGTGAGGACCTGTCCGCCGTCAAGGACTACCTGACAGAGCATGCCGACGGCCTCCAGCAGCAGGTCGACGTCCTCGCCCAGAACGCGGAGGACTACTACGCGCTCGCCGAGGCTGCCGACCTCGACTACGACGCGCTGATGAACGAGAACTGCGAGGAGGTCAGCCGGATCCTCTCCGACTCCCAGGATGCGTTCGTCGAGGCCAACCCCGACTACGAGGAGATGGAGGGAATCGTCGCCGGCGTTCCACGCCTCGCGCAGTACGACGTCGACATCGACGCGGGCTCCGACGCCTCCGACCCCGAGAGCGCCGTCTCCTTCAGCCTCGAACTTCCGAACGGCGAGACCATGGAGCAGCCGGGCAACCTGTTCTTCCTCACCGAGACCGCCCTGTACGGGACTAACCCCGATCTGCTCGCCGACGTCAAACAGGACGCAGACTGCGACGGCAGGGTCGAATTCGGAGAAGGGGTCCCCGACGCCGAGATCTACGTCAGCACCCTGCGCGAGTTCAAGCGCCAAGCCGATGCGCTGGTCGCCGACGCCGAGGCATTCGAGCCGACGCCTTCAGACGCGCTGACCGCGATCACGATCATGACGCCGACGATGAGCGAATACTTCGAAGCCTGGAAGAACTCACGATTCATCGCCGGCGACAGGGCCGACGAGCAGGGCTTCGTCGCGACCTCGCGACTCTCCGACATCGCCGACATCCTCGAGGGCATCTCGTTCACCTACGGCGAGATCGAGCCGATGATCGCCGCGGAGGACCCCCAGCAGGCCAAGCAGACGCAGCAGCAACTCGACGAGCTCCTTGCGTTCGTCTCCGACCTCCGCGACCGCGAGGCCGCGGGCGAACAGTTCACCGGGGAGGACGCCGACACGCTCGGATCGGAGGCGCAGGCGCGCGCCGAGGAGATCGCCGGCCAGGTGACCCAGGCCGCTCAGCGGCTCAACATCGAGCTGCAGGACGCCTAGGGACTGAATGGATTCGAACCCGCGCATCAGTGCGATTGCAAAGGCCTCGGCGATCATCGCCGCGGCCCTTGCCCTGCTTGCTCCGATGGCCGCTGCGGCGGAGAACGGAAACGGCGCGAAGGGCGAGGCGACCTCCGCCGGCGCCAAGCCGTGGGCGGCGGCGGAAAAGATCAGAACCGCACTCTTCGAAACCCGCACCGAGCTGCTGCTCGACGGGTCCTCGGAGGCCGGCTCGCTCGCCGACGCCGAGGCCGCGCTCTCAGGCGATCTCGAGCGCGACCTGAGGAGGTTCGCGCCCGAGGAGCTCGAGACTCTTCGCGCCGCGCTCGCCGCGGCCACCGATGCGGTCGAGGCCGAGGACCCCGTCGCACTGGCGACCGCCTACGGCACCGCGGTCGCGGCGATCCGTCGCGGCGCCTACGAGGTGACCCTCGCCTACGTCGAGCGCAGCGACGTCAAGGATGCGAGAAGCTGGCTGCAGATCCGCGACTTCCGCCAGGCGACGCGGTTCACCCGACCGGGCGTCGATGCGACCACCGCTCTCGACGGCCTCGACGCCGGCGATATCTCGCCGGAGGATGTTGCGACCCAGGTGAAGAAGGATCTCCTCGACGCCTATCAATCACGATTGGTCGATTACCTCGACGAGGCGGCGACCGAGAACGAACGCAGTTACGAGCCGGCCGTCGCCGAATCCCTCGCGATTGCGGCCGGGTATTGGGGCATGCTTGCCCCCGAGTACGAGATGCAACGCGGTGCCGCCGAGCGAAGCAAGGCGGACGACGAGTTCTCCGCTCTGCCTGGGATCGCGAAGACCCCGAATCAAGTACCGGCTGCCGTGGAGCGCGCCGAGGGGCTGCTCAACCACTTCACCGCGGCGCCGTTCACCCCCGAAGAGCAGGCCCGGCGCGCTCAGCAGCTGATCCGCTTCATCGATCTGATCCCGGTCGAGTACGAGGCCGGCGTATCGGGGACCGAGGTGACGACGCCATTCGAGATCACCGAAGCGATCGCGTTCGTCGACGCCGCCGAGTCGGCTCTCAGCGACCTCTCCCCCGCGCTCGAGCAGACCTTCCCTGGCGAGCTTGTGGAGCTCGAGGGCATCGTCGACGAGCTGGCGGGCTACCTCGACGATGCCAACGAGGGCGGCACTGCGGTGCCCCTCGAGACGATCGAGGACGCTCACGACCGGGCGACTGCCCTGATCGATCAGATCTTCCCCGAGGCCTGGAAGGCATCGAGTGACGAGGCTGACTACGACCTGATCCAGATCAGCCTCGACCAGTTGGAGGCGGCCGTCTCCGCCGGTCAACCGCAGACCGCCGAGCAGGCACGCCTGACGGCCTACGCCTTCTTCGAGTTCGGACCGGAGATTACGCTGCGGGCCTTCGACCCGGGCCTCGCGACCGAGATCGAGGGATTGATGTGGTACGGCGCCCGCGGGTTCGACGGCCTCGCCGCCCAGATCGCAAACGAGGCCGGCGCCAGAGACATCCGGACGACCAGGATCGAGCTGGACGAGGCTCTCGAGGACGCCCAGGCGAAGACCGGTGAGGGTGCGAGCGCGACGACGGTGATCACGAACTCGGCACTGATCGTCTTCCGCGAAGGCCTCGAGGCGATCCTGATCATCGCCGCGATAACGGCCAGCATGATCGGCACCAAGCGCGAGCTGCGCAAGCCGATCCTGCGTGGCGGCCTGCTCGCCGTCCCCGCAAGCATCGCGCTCTTCTTCGTCTCGATCCTGATCCTCGACTCGCTCTCTCAGTACGGCGAGAAGCTCGAGGCGGTGGTCGGGCTGATCGCGATCGCGATCCTCTTGCTGACTCTCAACTGGTTCTTCCACAAGGTCTATTGGACCGAGTGGATCAAGGGCCATCGTGAGCGCAGCAAGGAGCTGCTGGCCGAGGGTGTCGGTGCCGCCGGCGCGGCCGCGGGCACGATCATCGGCCTCTACCTGCTCGGCTTCACGAGCGTCTTCCGCGAGGGCTTCGAAACCGTGCTCTTCCTCCAGTCGCTGCAGCTCAGCTCGGGAACCGGGGTCGTCCTCGGTGGCGTCTTCTTCGGTCTGCTGGCGACCGCGCTGATCGGCTACGCGACCTTTGCGCTTGAGCGCAAGCTCCCCTACAAGAAGCTGCTGATCGTTACCGGGGTGCTGATCTCGCTGGTGCTGATCGTCCTGGTCGGCAACACCGTGCGGACGCTGCAGGGGGTCGGTTGGCTGCCGATCACCCCGCTCGACTTCGAGTTCCCGCTCTGGATGGGAACGTGGCTAGGCGTCTACCCGACCGTCGAGAGCCTGGCCTCCCAGGCGCTGGCCTTCGCCTTCGTCATCGGCAGCTACTACGCAGCCGAGTGGATCCGCAAGCGCAACCTGCGCCGGGCCGGCGAGGAGTGGCTGCGCCAGCAGGACGCCGCCGAGGCGGCCGAGGGGCCGGTCGACGAGGTGGACGCCGACGACCAGCCGCCGGTGGAGACCCTGTCCGGCTCCACCGGGGCCTGACGCCTACCTGGGCCGCCGGGCCGGGCCCGCGAAGCCGGTGGCGAGCGTCGCTACTCTCGGGCGCCGTCCGTGTTGGCAGGGATGAGGGGACTGGATATCCGAACAGGCAGACAAACCGGCATTGCGCCCGGCGCCGGGGTGGCGCTGGCCGTCGCCCTGCTCGTCCTCGTCACCGGAGCGGCCGGCACTGATGCGCAGGCCGGCGTCGGTGAGCGGCCCAACGTCGTCGTGATCATGACCGACGATCAGGATCTGGCCTCGATGCGGGTGATGCCGAAGGTCCGCAAGCTCGTCGGTCGCAAGGGCACGAACTTCGCCAACAGCTTCGCCAGCAACCCGGTCTGCTGCCCGTCCCGCTCGACCTTCCTCAGCGGCCGCTATTCCCACAACACCGGGATCTACCGCAACAGCCCTCCGCACGGCGGTTTCGCGAGCTTCGACGACTCCAACACGCTGCCGGTCTGGCTTCAGGATTCGGGCTACTACACGGCGCTGATCGGCAAGTACATGAACGGGTACGGCGCCGACGATCCGACCTACATCCCGCCGGGCTGGAGCGAGTGGTACGGCGCGACCGATCCGAGCACCTATCGGATGTACGGCTACACGCTGAACGAGAACGGCACCCCGATCACCTACGGGGACTACGACACTCCCGATCCCGCCCTCTACCAGACCGATGTCTACGCCGAGAAGGCCGCCGAGTTCATCGAGCGCCGGGCGCCGGAGGCGCAGCCGTTCTTCCTCGAGGTGACCCCGCTCGCCCCCCACGTCGAGGTCTTCAACCGACCCTCCGACGGCGACGACGACCCCCCGACCCCCAACTTCCCCAACCCGCGCCCGGCCCCTCGCCACATCGACGCGTTCGCGACCGAGAAGCTCAACCGCACCAAGGCGTTCAACGAGGCGAACGTCTCCGACAAGCCCGCCGGCATCCGCTCGCGGGCGGTGATGAGCAGCGGGACGATCGCGATGACCGCAAGTCGCAATCGCTCGCGCCTGGAGAGCCTGCTCGCGGTCGACGACATGGTGGCCAAGGTCGTTCAGTCCCTGAGGCAGACCGGCGAGCTCGAGAACACGGTGATCATCTTCACCTCCGACAACGGCTTCCAGCTCGGGGAGCACCGGATCCCGAACGGCAAGCAACAGCCCTACGAGGAGTCGATCAGAGTGCCGTTGCTGATCCGCGGGCCGGAAGTTCCACGGGGCGAGGTGAGAGACCAGCTCGCGGCGAACGTCGACCTGGCGCCGACGATCGCGGCATTCGCAGGTGCCGAGCCCGGCCACCCCGTCGACGGCGAATCGCTGATCCCGACGATCGACCGACCCGGAGCGGCGGAATGGGGCGGGCGATCGTGATCGAGAACTGGTGTCAGACCAACGAGGCCTGCTTCGACCCGGAGGTGCCGCGCTATCGGGGAGTGCGAACCGATCGCTTCACCTACGTCCGCTACCCCAACGGCGAACAGGAGCTCTACGACCTGGTTCGCGATCCCTACGAGACCAGGAGCCGCCACGACAGCTCCAGGTACGGCCGTCAGAGGCGGGCTCTGAGTGATCTGCTCGACCAGGTCGAGTCGTGCGGGGCTCGCGATTGCCGGGTCGGCCCCGATGTCTCTCTCGAGATCGACTACGACCGGGGGCGGCGTCCAGCTGGCGGCGCCTGCTCGCGATCCGGCGTCGCAATCAAACCGGCGGGCGACGACGGCGGGCGGGCGCTCGAGGCGACCCTTCTGCTTGCCGGCGGGAAGCGGATCACCGACGATGACGCGCCGATCCGGTTCAAGCTTCGTTCACGGGATCTCAAACGGAGAGAGAGCACCGCGATCGAGGTCGATGTCACGGTGCTCGATGGACGCGTGAAGGGCGTGAGCGGCAAGGTGCCGAGGCCCTGCTGATCCCGGATCTGCATACCCGCTAGGGGTATGATCGAGCAATGAGCGAACACCACCCGGGCTACATCGACGACAAGGACGACCTGACCAAGCGCCTACGCCGGATCGCCGGCCAGGTGAGCGGGGTCGAGCGGATGGTCGACGAGGAGCGGTACTGCATCGACATCCTCACCCAGATCTCGGCGATCCGCTCAGCCCTCGATCGGGTCGCAATCGAGGTTCTCGACGATCACGCCCGCCACTGCGTCGTCGCCGCCGCCGACGGGGATCGAGACGAGCGGACAACCGAGATGATGGACGCGGTCGCGCGCCTGCTCAAGAGCCGCTAGCTCGGCCTCACCGCCGCTCTCAGGCAGCGCTTGAGCAGAGGGCCTCCCCCAATGGAACCCTCCGCTCGCCCCCGAAGCGCCAAATCCTGACGGCTCGGCCGTGACATGCGGCCGACGCCTAGCTGACCTGCTTGATCCGGAAGGCGATGTTCATCGACTTGTTCTTGAACTTCTGCTTGCTCTTGTAGAGCGTCCAGCCCTTGGGCAGGTTGTTCTGGTTGGCGGCGAGGAACTGCTTGAAGTAGTCCGACGCCGACTGGCAGGACATCCGCTTGACCTTGATCTGGTAGGCGCCCGCCGGCACCGACATGTTGTCGATCTTGTCGTTGTGCAGGACCTGGAACGTGCCGGGGCACGTCGAACCCGCACCGGCGGCGCCGGCGGCGCCGGCACCGAGCGCCCCGACCAGGGCGAATGCGGTGAATGCGGTGACGAAACGGACCCCGATCCGCTTACTGGGCTTCCTCATCAAGCCTGGCTCTCTTCCCTTGTGCTCGAAACTGGCTCTTACGACCCGAACCGTACCGGCCGGGCGCCCGATGCGCGCCGCTTCCCCACGCGGTCGACCGGGAGCAGGAGCGAGATCAACCCGGCGGCGAGCACGAACGCCGCCGACGCCCAGAGGCATCCGACCAACCCGTACCACTGGTAGAGGAGGCCGGAGAGGATCGTGCCGATCAGCCGGCCCCCGGCGTTCGCCATGTAATAGAAGCCGACGTTCATCGCGACCTTGTCGTTCTCGGCGTAGGAGAGGATCAGGTAGGAGTGGACGGCCGAGTTGAAGGCGAAGACCACGCCGAAGATGATCAATCCGACGACGAGCACGGTGGTCGGATCGATGTCGGCGGAGAGCGCCACCGCGATCGCCGCAGGGAGCACGGCCATGCCGAGGGCCAGGCGGGTCGCGGTGCGCCCGTCCGGCTCTCGCCCCTCCCCCTCGACCTCCCGGCGGATGAACCGCGGCGCCGATGCCTGGACGATGCCGTAGCCGATCACCCAGATCGCGAGGAACGTTCCGACCTCCCAGAAGCTCCAATCGAGCACGGTCCGCAGATAGACGGGCAGGCCGACCACGAACCAGACGTCCCGGGAGGCGAACAGGAAGATGCGCGCCGCGGCCAGGACGTTGACGGCCCGATTGTTGGAGAACATGTGCCGGAATCTCGCCTTGGCGTCGGTGGTGCCCAGCCCCCCGCGCATCAGCGATGCCGTCGCGATCAGCGCCGTCGCGACCATTCCGGCGAGGATCAGCATCGCCGTCTGAAACCCGGTCACGGTCAACAGCAGCCCGCCGAGGAAGAATCCGACGCCCTTGAGCGCGTTCTTGGAGCCGGTCAGGATCGAGACCCAGCGGTAGAGCGCCGCCTCCGAGCCCTCCGGTCCGACCGGAACCACCAGCTTGACCGCGCTCTTGGAGCTCATCTTGGTCAGGTCCTTCGCGATTCCCGAGAGTGCCTGCGCAGCCATCACGAACGGGACCACGAGCCACGTCTCGGGCGCAAGACCCAGCATCGCCAACGCGACGATCTGAATCCCCAGGCCCATGAAGAGCGTCGCCTTCAGGCCAAGCCGCGCGGCCACCCAACCGCCGACGAGGTTCGTGACGATCCCGAAGAACTCGTAGAAGAGGAACAGCGACGCGACCTCGAACGGCGAGTACCCGAGGTCGTAGAAGTAGAAGAGGACGAGGATCCGGCTCGCACCGTCGGCGAGCGTGTCGGTCCAATAGGCCGCCGTGACGAGCGCGTAGTTGCGCAGATCGCCGGCTCTCTTTGCGGCTTCAGCCACCGCTCACCCCGGAAGCGTGGCGGCGACCTTGCGAGCGAGGTCGATCATGCGGTTCGCATATCCCCACTCGTTGTCGTACCAGGCGAGGATCTTGACCTGGGTCTCGTCGATGACCAACGTCGAGGGTGCGTCGACGATCCCCGATCGCGGGTCGTCGCGGTAGTCGACGGAAACGAGCGGCCTGGTCTCGTATCCGAGGATCCCGGCGAGCGGACCCACCGCCGCCGCCTCGAGCAGACCGTTGACCTCCTCGACGGTGGTCGGACGCGCCACCTCGAATACGCAGTCGGTCAACGACGCGTTCAGCATCGGAACCCGGACGGCGAGGCCGTCGAGCCTGCCCTCGAGCTCGGGGAAGATCGAGTCCGATCGCGCTCGCCGATCCCGTCGTCGTCGGAATCAGCGAGAGGCTCGCCGACCGGGCGCGACGGAGGTCCCTGTGCGGGGCGTCCACGACGACCTGGGTGTTGGTCATGTCGTGCAGGGTCGTGATCGAGCCGCGCGCGATCCCGATCCCCTCATGGACGACCTTGACGACGGGCGCCAGGCAGTTGGTCGTGCAGGAGGCGGCGGTGATCAGGTCGTGACGGGAGGGCTCGTAGAGGTGGTCGTTGACTCCCATCACGACGTTGAGGGCGCCAGCATCCTTGACCGGGGCGGCCACGATCACCTTCCTGACGCCGCGCTCGAAGTACGGGGCGAGTGACTCCATGGTTCGGAACCTGCCCGTGCATTCGAGGACGACGTCGATGCCATCCCAGGGCACCTCTCCCGGTGATCCTGAGCCGGTGAAGCCGAGGTGCGCGCCGTCAATCTCGAGCGACCCGTCTCCGGAGACCTCGTGCCCCCAGCGCCCATGCACGGAGTCGAAGCTGAGCAGATGGGCAGCCGTCCCGGCATCCCCGCTCACCTCGTTGACGTGCGTGAACTCGAGGCCGGGTTCATGCCACCCGGCCCGCAGGGCCAGCCTGCCCATCCGCCCGAAGCCGTTGATCCCGATCCGGACGCTCATACGTCGGTCGATTCTGCTGGACGGAGGCCAGGGGCCCCCTCTCCGTAGACCTGCTGAGCGCCGAACCAACGTCGGCCGAGCCAGAGCGACACGTAGACGAGCCCGACGAGGACCGGGACCTCGATCAACGGGCCGACCACCCCGGCGAGGGCCTCGCCCGAGGTCGCCCCGAAAACCCCAACGGCAACCGCGATCGCCAACTCGAAGTTGTTGGAGGCGGCGGTGAAGGCGAGGGTCGCGGTCCGGTCGTAGGCGAACCCGAGCCAGCGACCCGCGGCGAAGCTGACGAAGAACATGATCGCGAAGTAAGCGAGCAGCGGCAGCGCAATTCGGACCACCTCGAGGGGCTGGCTCGTGATTGCGTCGCCCTGCAGCGCGAACAGCAGGACGATCGTGAAGAGCAGGCCGTAGAGAGCGAGCGGAGCGATCCTCGGGATGAACCGGCCCTCGTACCAGGCGACTCCTCGCCGCTTGATCCCGATCCGGCGAGTCAGGTAGCCGGCCAGCAGCGGAACTCCGAGGAAGATCAGGACCGTGCGGGCAACCTCCCAAAGCGAGATGTCCACCCCCTGCTGATCGAGTCCGAGCCAGCCCGGGAGAACGGTCAGGTAGAACCAGGCGAGGAGGCTGTAGGCGAAGATCTGGAAGATGGAGTTGATCGCCACGAGTATTGCCGCGGCCTCGTTGTCACCGCGAGCGAGTTGGTTCCAGATCAACACCATGGCGATGCACCGGGCAAGGCCCACGATGATCAGCCCGGTCCTGTAGGCCGGCTCGTCGGGGAGGAAGATCCAGGCCAGGGCGAACATCAGAGCCGGACCGACGATCCAGTTGAGGACGATCGATGCGCTGAAGAGCCTGTGCTCTCCTCGCAGCTCGCCAAGCTCCTCGTAGCGGACCCGCGCCAGCACCGGGTACATCATCAGGAGAAGACCTGCCGCAATCGGCGCGGAGATCGTCCCGATCGCGAGCGAATCCAAGAATTCGGCAAGGCCGGGCGCGGCGGAGCCGAGCGCGAGCCCGAACGCCATGGCAAGCATGATCCAGAGGGGCAGGAAGCGATCGAGCGCCGAGAGCCGCTGGAGTACGGCCGCTTCACCAGCGGCGCTCAACCGACGACCACGTCCATCATCAGGGCCCGGACGCGGCGCTGGATGTCGTCGCGGATCAGACGCACGGCCCCGAGGTCCTTGCCATCCGGATCGCCAAGATCCCAATCCTCGTAACGCTTCCCCGGATAGATCGGGCAGGCATCGCCGCACCCCATGGTGATCACGATGTCGGCAGCGCCGATGAACTCGTCGGTCAGAGGCTTCGGGAACTCCTCGGAGAGATCAACGCCGACCTCCCTCATCACTTCCAACACGACTGGATTGATTTCGTCGACCGGCTCGGAGCCGGCGGTGCGGACATGAACACGGTCGGCGGCGATCTTCTTCAGGAGCCCAGCTGCCATCTGGGAGCGACCGGCGTTGTGAACGCACACGAACAGGACCTCGGGCACCTCCTTGGCGATCTTGTTCTCCACCTGGCCTCCGATCTCGCGCTGGAAGGTCATACGGCTGACTGGGTCGAGTTCGGTCTGCATGTCTCTTCTCCACCTGCCCCGGTAGGAAGGCCGATCAATTGCGTGTCGGAGCATATTCCATTGACAAACATCATTTCAATAGATATATGTAGATAGATGAACGTCGATCAGCATTCCTCGGCTCGCTCATGACGGCCCTCGAGCTGGCCCCGAAGACCAAACGCCCCAAGGGCGACGTCTGCTGCGAGCCCGTCGTCTATCCGGACATCGAGCGAGTGCAGGCCGAGCGAATGGGCGAGGTCGCCAAGGCGCTCGGCGATCCGGTACGGATCCAGCTCGTCGACGTGCTCCGCAAGCACGCCGGCAAGGTCTGCGTCTGCGAGCTGGTTCCCCTCTTCGATCTCTCCCAGCCGACCGTCTCTCACCATTTGAAGAAGCTCCGCGAGGCCGGCATCGTCGGCTCGGAGCGCAAGGGCCTCTGGGCTTACTACTACGTCAAACCCGAAGCACTGGAGGAATTGAGCGCATGGCTGAGCTAGGACCGACCCCGGAGACCGACGACCTCAAGGAGGCCGTTCGCGAGCGCTACGCCGCCGCGGCGAGCAGCACCTCAAGCCGCGAAGGCTCCTGCTGCGGGGGCCCGGCGGTGATCAGCGACGAACAGCGCGAGGTCTTCGGCGCCGCGCTCTACTCGGGCGACGATCGTGAGGAGCTACCGAAGGCGGCCCAGCTCGCCTCGCTCGGATGCGGCAACCCGACCGCGGTCGCCGAGCTGAATGAGGGCGAGACCGTTCTCGACCTCGGCTCCGGCGGCGGGATCGACGTGCTGTTGTCGGCGCGCAGGGTCGGACTGACGGGCAGGGCATACGGGCTCGACATGACCGACGAGATGCTCGAGCTCGCCCGTGCCAACCAGCGGGACGCGGGGGTCGAGAACGTCGAGTTCCTGAAGGGGGAGATCGAGCGGATCCCCCTCCCCGACGACTCGGTCGACGTGATCATTTCCAACTGCGTGATCAATCTCTCCGGCGACAAGTCGCAGGTACTTCGCGAGGCCGCTCGAGTCCTGCGTCCGGGGGGTCGATTCGCGGTCAGCGACGTCGTCGCCGATCCCGACATGGACGAGTCCACCAGGCGCGACATGCGGGAGTGGACCGGCTGCATCGCCGGAGCCCTGACCCGGGACGAGTTCGAGCGCGGCCTGCACGACGCCGGCTTCGGCTCGGTCGAGATCATCGAGACCCATCGGGTTCACGATCAGGCGTCATCGGCGATCGTTCGAGCGCAGCTGCCACGGTGAGCGCTCAGGAAATCCAGCTCAACGACCCTCAGGCCCTCTACCGCAACTGGGAGGAATCGCAATGGAGCCCGTTCACGATCGATCTCGACCGGGATCGGGCTCAGTGGGGACAGATGGGCGAAGCGGACAAGGGCCTCGTCTACTGGGTTCTCGCCTCGCTGATGGTCGCCGAGGAGCGGATCACGACAAAGTTCTCGGGCCTGGTCGGGGCCTACGGGACCGAGGAGGAGGCGACGTTCCTGTCGACCCAACAGGTCGACGAGGCACGCCACATGCAGTTCTACGCGCGCTTTCAGGACGAGGTCGTCGCCGCCCCCGCCACCGTCGCCGAGCACGTCGAGCGTGCCCGGAGCGAGATCTCACCGGCCTTCCGCCGGATCTTCGACGAGTCCCTCGTGCGGGCCCACGAGCAACTCGTCGCCGAGCCGGGCGACCTTGCGGCCAAGGTCCGTTTCGTGACCCTCTACCACCTGATCCTCGAGAGCACGCTCGGCCTGACGACCTTCAAGTTCGTCACCGACTACCTCGATCGAGAGGGCCTGCTGCCCGGCTTCGTCGACGGCTACTCGAAGATCCACCACGACGAGACCCGCCATATCGGCTACGGCGTCTGGTTCCTCCGCGAGACCGTCCGCGAAGACCCCGACGCGGCCGATGCGGTTCGAGGGATGCTCCGCGAGCTGCTGCCGTCGGTGGCCGAATCGCTGAGCCCCGGTGAGGACCCCGACGGTCCCGACATCGCGGCCCTCGGGGTGGGAGCGGACGACATTCGCGAGTTCGCCCTCGGTGGACTGACGCGCCGCCTGGAGATCATCGGCGTCCCGATCGAGACGCTCTAGCAGCCCCGCTTCGTCGCGGAGCTAGGCTGGAGCCTTGTCCTTTCGAGCGGTCTTCCCCTACTTCGCCACGCTCGTCGTCGTCGGACTGCTGTTCGCGGTATTCGCCTTCCGGCCGACGCCGTTCATCGGAGTCACTCCGGAGGCGCTCAGCGATTCCATCAACGGCGTCATCACCTTCGGGGACCCGGAATGCGAGGAGATCAGCGACGGCATCTGGCGATGCGAGGTCGAGACGGGAAGCGTGGACAAACGCTCCTACGATGTCGAGATCAACGGCTTCGGCTGCTGGACGGCGACGCCGACAAGTGCCGATCCGGAGCTGGGCACCCCGCGCGAGCTGGCCGGCTGCGTGACGCTGTTCAACCACTGAGCCGGCCCCGTCGCGGAGCCGGCTCAGTCATCGGATTTCCAGTTCGGCGCGCTCGGCCGCTCGATCAGCCCTCCCGGTAGCTGACCAACTCCGCCCGGCCACCCGCGCCGTCGGTGTGGACGCTGAGCACCGGACCCACTCCCGGCGCGTAGAACTTCAGCTCCTGGACCCTCGGCTCAGTCGGGACCAGATCGCGGGTCATCACCACGTCCTGGTCGAAGAACCCGGCGGGCACCTCGACCAGCTCCTCACCGCGGGTGATCACAGCACCCTGATCCTCCGCCTGGCCCTCGTAGTACTCCTGTCGATAGCTCATCCCCGGTTGCGGGTCGCCGGGTATCGCGACCCCGGCCTGAGCACCGTCGACCCCGGCCTCGAACGAGCCGGCACGGCTGGTGACCTTGCCGTTGCTGTACTCAGCCGTGTCCTCGCCCAGGTACCAGATGTTCCCGGCCGAGTCCTGGGCGTACCAGTCGTCGGTGACCTCCACCGGCTCGCCGCTCTCGGTCACCGTGTCGCGAACGACCCGAGCCTCCACCCCATTGGCGATGGTCTTGGTCCTGTCGGTGACCTCGACGACGACCCTCTCCTCGGCCCCGGTCGTGTCCGTCTCGCGATAGACCCAGCGGCTGCCCGGGCTCATCGGCCACCAGGGATTATCGATCTCGGTGGTGAAATCGGCGGGATCCAGGTCGACCGGCTCGCTGCCCTGCGGCAACGCCTCGGATTCGGCCGTGGATGTCGTTTCCGCGCTCTCGCCGCAACCCGCGATCGCCAGCAGGGCGATCCCGGTCAGGGCGAGGCCGAGGATCCACCGGCAATGTCTCCGCATCGTGGTGCTCATGATTCTCCTCCCGTTGGAGCCACCATTGACGTGGCTCATTGCAATTACATCCGGGGGTCTATTCAGCGCGGATGAAGCGATGATGACGGGGAGATGACGAATGGATGAAAGGGCAAGCCGTGGCCCCCGCACCGCACTTCATCCGACTTTCATCTAGAAGGTCGAGGCTGAGGCCGTAGCTGATGCGAATCCTGATCGTTGAAGACGAGGTGAAGATGGCGGGCCTCCTGCGCCGCGGACTGCAGGCGGAGGGGCTGGCGGCCGACGTTGCGACCCGCGGCGAGGATGCCCTGTGGATGGCGGGCTCCACCGAGTACGACGCGATCGTGTTGGACGTGATGCTTCCCGGCATGGATGGCTTCGAGGTCTGCCGGCGGCTTCGCGACGACGGCGTCTGGGCGCCGGTTCTGATGCTCACGGCACGCGACGGGGTCGAGGATCGGGTCGCGGGCCTCGACGGCGGCGCCGACGACTACCTGACCAAGCCGTTCTCCTATTCGGAGCTCCTCGCTCGCCTCCGGGCGCTAGCCCGGCGGGGAGCGGTGGAGCGGCCGATCCAGCTCGAGGTCGGAGACCTTCGCCTCGACCCGGCGGCACGGCGCGTCTGGCGCGGCGATACCGAGATCGCGCTTTCGACCAAGGAGTTCGCGCTGCTCGAGACGTTCATGCGTCGGCCCGGCGAGGTGCTCTCCCGCTTCCAACTGCTCGAACACGCATGGGATTACGAGTACGAGAACCGCTCCAACGTGGTCGACTCCTTCGTCCGCTTCCTCCGCCAGAAAGTCGATAGGCCGTTCGGTACGCATTCGATCGAGACCGTTCGAGGGGCCGGCTACAGGCTGCGGGAGGACGAGGGGAGGTGACCCGAATCCCGATCAGGCTTCGGGTCACGCTCGCCTTCGCCGGCGCCATGGCCGTGTTGCTCGCCGCCCTCGGACTCTTCATCTACGTGCGCTACGGATCCCAGCTCGACGAGGCGATCGACCAGGGGCTGCGCTCCCGCGCCGACGAGGTCAAGGCGATCGTGCAGAGCTCCGGCTCCCTGCCCACGGACCCCGACGCCGAGCGCTTGGTCGAGCTCGACGAGATCTTCACCCAGGTCGTCTCGGCATCCGGGCGGGTCCTCGACACGACGGCCCAGGTCGGCAACGAGCCGGTCCTCGATCCGGCCCGGCTCAGCTCCGCGCTCGCGGGCCCGGTCTTCTTCGACGCACCGGCACCGCCGGGCATCGAGGGCGAGGTGCGCGTGGTCGCGACGCCGGCCGGCCCCGATGGCAACGGGCCGGTGGTCGTCGTCGGGACCTCCCTCGACGACCGCACCGAGGCCCTCCGCACACTCTCGACCTTGCTGTTGGCGGGCGGCCCCGTGGCACTGCTGCTGGCGTCGTTTGCCGGCTACCTGAGCATCGGCGCCGCCCTGCGACCGGTGGAGGACATGCGCAGCCGAGCCGCGGTGATCTCCGCGGCGGAGCTCGGCGAGCGCCTTCCGGTCCCCGAGGCCGAAGACGAGATCCATCGTCTTGGCAACACGCTGAACGAGATGCTTGCGCGCCTGGAGGTGGCGCTGGAACGCGAGCGCACCTTCGTCGACGATGCCAGCCACGAGTTGCGGACCCCGCTCGCCCTGCTCAAGACCGAACTCGAGCTGGCCCTCCGATACGGCAACGAGAGCGGCGAGCTCCACGCCGCCGTGGTCTCGGCGCGCGAGGAGGTCGACCGGCTGATCCAGCTCGCCGAGGACCTGCTGGTGGTGGCGCGCTCGGAGAAGGGGCGGCTGTCGATCGATCTGGCACCGGTCGCGGTGACGCCTCTGCTGGAGGACCTTCGCGAGCGGTTTGCGAGCCGGTTCGCGACCGAGGGCAGAGCGCTGACGATCGCGGCTGAAAGCGACGGCGAGCTGGTCGTGGAGGGCGACCGACTCCGGCTCGAGCAGGCGCTGACGAATCTGATCGACAACGCGCTCAGACACGGAACCGGCGAGGTCACGCTGACATCCCAGCGGGCGGACGGCCACGTCGAGCTGCACGTACGGGACGCGGGTCCCGGATTCCCTCCCGAATTCCTGTCGCGTGCCTTCGAGCGCTTCAGTCGAGCCGACTCCGGCCGCGCCGGCGGCGGCAGCGGGTTCGGACTGGCGATCGTCGCCGCGATCGCCGAGGCCCACCGAGGCTCCGCCGGGGCGGTCAACCTCCCGGCAGGCGGAGCGGACGTCTGGGTCTCCATCCCGGCCGGCGCCTGAACCTGAGTCAACCGCAGTCGCCTGCGCCGACGGATCAGCCGCCGCCGGCAGCCTCGAACTTCCCGAACAGCTCGGCGAAGTAGTCGGCGCGGGTGACGACGGCGTGAACCCGCCCTGCGGTCGCGACCGGTACGACGAGGACGCGGTGGTGGAGGAATATCTCGGCGAGCTGCGTGTCAGAGTGGTCGTCGTCGACGCTCACGTGATCGGTCGTCAGGTAGTCGCGGATCGGTTCGGACCGGCAGGACTCGCGACGCTCGATCGCATCGTCGATCGAGCGCCTGATCATCGCGCCCGAGGAGAGCTCGCCGACGTAGCCGGGAAAGAGCGCGGCCATGAACTCCCGCTCCCCGAAGATCCCGGCGAAGCGGCCGTCCCGCTCGACGGCGGGCAGGGCGGGAAGTCCGCTTTCCAGCACCCGGCCGGCCGCAACCGAGATCAGCTCGTCGGCGTCGAGCGGCTCGACCTCGCGAATCACCGATTGGGCGATGGAATCAGGCATCGGGCCTCTATATCACCACGTAGCGCAACATCACGTACGCCGTTGCCATCAGCAGCGAAACGATAGTGACCGGGATCCCGACCCGGAGGAAGGTGACGAACCCGATCGGCCGACCTGCCCGCTCGGTCAGCCCGGCAGCCGCGACGTTGGCGGCCGCGGCGATGATCGTCGCGTTGCCGCCGAAGCAGGCGCCGAGCGCCAGCGCCCACCAATAGGCGTCGTCGTCGCCGACGTTGAGCTCGTTGACGACGGGGATCATCGCCGTCGTGAACGGGATGTTGTCGACGACCGCGGAGCCGATCCCCCCGATCCAGAGGACCCCAACCAGTTCCGCCGTCCGATCTCCCCCGGTCAGGTCCTTGACCGCGTCGGCGACCTGGCCGATGGCACCGGTCTCCACGAGGGCGCCGACCATCACGAACAGGGCGACGAAGAAGAACAGGGTCGGCCACTCGATCTTCGACAGGGCCTGCTCGAGCGGGATCCGGGTCACGAGCAAACCGACCGCAGCCCCCGTCAACGCGACGGTCGCCGGCTCGACGCCGATCAACTGATGGACGAAGAAGGCCAGGACCGTGATCACGAGTACCGGGACCGTGCGCCGCAGCTCGTCGGAGTCGCGGATCGAGGCGGCGGCATCGAGCTCCATCACCAGCTCGCGATCCTTCGGCGCGATCTGCAGCCCCTTCCGGTAATAGAGGTAGAGGCCGCCGATCACGACCGCGAAGGTGACGACGACGATCGGCGCCAGGTTGATCAGGAACTCGTTGAACGTGAGCCCTGTGGCGCCGGAGATGATGATGTTCGGGGGGTCGCCGATCAACGTCGCGGTGCCGCCGATGTTGGAGGCCATCACCTCGATGATCACCAGCGGGATCGGGTCGATGTCGAGGGCATCGGCAAGCAGGAAGGTGATCGGGACGACGAGCAGGACCGTGGTCAGGTTGTCGAGAAAGGCCGACAGCAGCGCGGTCGTGCAGGCGAGGCTGAGGACGACTCGCAGCGGCTCCCCCTTGGAGATCTGACCGGCGCGGATCGCGATGTAGTCGTAGATGCCGGTCTGCTGGGTCAGATAGACGAGGATCATCATCCCGGTGAGCAGCCCGATCGTGTTGAAGTCGATCGACTCGATCGCCGTCTCCTGACCGAACTCGGGGACGAACAGCACGACGATCGCGGCGCCGAGCAACGCGACCTTGGTCCGGTGCAGCCGCTCGCTCGCGATCAGTGCGAGCGCGATCAGGAACGTGGCGACGGCTATGGCCATGTCGCCAGTTTGATCTGAGCTGGGATGGAATCAGGGGTCGGCAAAACGTGTTGCCGACCAGACTTCCCGGCGCTCCGCCCAGCAGCCTAGAGCACTCGGGCAGGAAAGCCTCTCCGAGCGTTGTATTGTTGTTATGTAAGCTATTGCTCACATTCAACCTGCCGAGTTCGGCCCACCTCCGGTTGGCCGAAGCGGGGGAACCACTGGGACGAGGTCCCTGGGGCGAATCGGATCAGATCCGTAGCGCACTCTTTCAGCGCGAGCCCGTCAGCTAACCCCGCAGGCACAGAAAGAGATGAAGTGATGCACGGATTCAAGGAAGCGGACCTCGCCGGCAGAGCCGCGGCGATTCTGGCGGCCCTCGCCATCGCGGCGACGCCCGCGATCGCCCAGGCGGCGTCCGGAGGCGTTGGAACCGACGGCCAGACCTCCGGCTCCGGCAAGAGCGAGGCCGGGGTGTTCCCCGTCAAGGGCAAGCACACCTACGGTGACGGCCTCGGCGCCGGGCGCGGCCATCAGGGCCAGGACCTGCTGGCGAAGTGCGGCAAGCCAGTCGTCTCCGCCCAGCCCGGCAGGGTCAAGGTCAAGGACTACCAGGCGGGCGGCGCCGGAAACTACGTCGTCGTCAAGGGCAAGGGGCCACGTTACGACTACGTCTACATGCACATGCTGAAGAGGCTCAACGTGCGCGAAGGTGAGCGGATCGAAGCCGGCGAGCAGATCGGTCGGGTCGGCTCGACCGGCAGCTCGACCGCCTGTCACCTCCATTTCGAGATGTGGACGGGTCCCGGCTGGTATTCGGGCGGCAAGGTCGCCAACCCGACCCCGTTTCTGAAGAAGTGGGACCGCTAGGGCTGCTCGCCCATCGGATAGGCACTCAGTGGAGGCCGTCGATGATCGCCGCCGCAATCGTGTCCGGACTCGGCGGGCAACCGGGTATACGGATGTCGACGGGAAGCAGCTCCTCCAGGGGTGCTGAGAGCTCGCCGCCATCCGCGAGAACCCCGACGCCCAGGGCGCAGTTTCCGAGCGCAACCACCAGTCGGGGCTCGGGCATCGCCTCGTAGGCATCGCGAAGCGCTGATGCCATGCGCTTGGTCACGACGCCGGTGACCAGCAGAGCGTCGGCGTGCCGTGGGGAAGCAACGATGTCCAGACCGAATCTCTGCAGGTCGTAGTCGGCACCCGACGCCGCCGTGAGCTCGTGCTCGCACGCATTGCAGGAGCCGGCGTCAACGTGACGAAGCGCCACGGATCGCGGGGCGCCTCGTCTCGGAAGCGCCGCTCGTCGACGGACGCGATGTAGCTGTCTAAGGAGGACGAACAAGTCAGCGGTCCACGCATGCGTAGCAGAGCTCGAAGCTCTTGTTGATCAACGGAAAGTCGGGGAGCAACTCGCCCGCGGTGGCATGGGCGAGCGCCGGCCAGTTCGCGTACGAAGCCGTGCGCAGGTGCATCCGCCGCACGTTGCCGCGGTCGGCTTCGACCACACAGACCGTCTCGCCCCGCGGGCTCTCAACTCGCGCCACCCCCACCGGGACGGCGACCGGATGCCGGCCCGCGGGCGCGCTCTCGAGCGGATCGGCCAGCAGGTCATCCAGGAGATCGAACGACTGCTCCAGTTCTGCGGCACGGATTCGCAGGCGGGCGCCTACATCCCCCGTCGGCTCCCTGATCGTTGCCGGGGAGAAGGAGCCTCCGTACCAGAGCCCCGGGCTGACCTGGCGCGCGTCATGGCGGATACCGCTGGCTCGAGCGACCGGTCCGACCGCCCCGAGGAGCCGCGCGTCGTCGGTTGCCAGAATCCCCACGCCGTCCAGCCGAGCCTGAAACGACGCGGCGAACTCGAGCTCCCGCCACGATGCGGCGGCGTCAATGTGGAGTTCTCGAAGTGCTCCTCTGGCACGCTGAAGTTCGGGCCCGGCGAGCTCGATCTCGCTGCGTCCCACGGACACCGTGTCGAACAGGAACCGGTGCCCGCCGACCTCGGCGTTCAGCGAAAGCGCTCGCTCCTTGAGTGCCGCGAACGCCATGTTGCCGGTGGCGAACCCGACTCCAGCGCAAACCGCGGCGATGTCGTGCAGGTGGTTGTAGAGCCGTTCCATCTCGAGCAACACCGTCCGCGCCTTGCGCACGGCGCGCATCGGTGACAGGCCTTGAATCGCCTCGCTGGCCTGGGCGTAGGCGACGGAGTTCGTAACCGCGCAGGCCCCGCAGGCTCGCTGGGCGAACGCGATTGCGGTGGAGAGCAGCTCCCCCTCGGCCGCGATCTCGAGTCCACGGTGCTTGTAGAAGAGGCGGAGGTCGAGAGCAAGCACCCGCTCACCGACGACATGGAAACGGAAATGCCCCGATTCGATGACGCCGGCGTGAATCGGGCCCACCGCCACCTGATTGACACCCCCTCCGGTCACGGGAGTAGTCCACTCCTCGAGCTCCGCGCCGTGATCGAGCAGCGGCCGCAACGGATCGTGGCCGCTGAATCGGATTCCATATCGGTCGTGCGCTTCCCGCTCATCCCAATCGGCCGCGGGGACGAAATCCACGATCGAATCAACGACACCGCGGGGGGCATGCGTACGAATCAAGCGGGTCTCGCCGCCATCGGCGAACAGCGCACTCCACTCGGGATCTCGCTCGCCGGCGCCGGCGAAGGCGCCGCAGAACCGTTCGCCGCCGTCGATCGCTCGCCGACAGGCGTCGCGCCATTCGGAGGCCTCGACCAGCTCGTAAGCGGTCCGCTGCTGACCCGGCTGAGCCTGACTTCTGCGTGGTGCCGTCATGCGCCGCTCCGCATCAGGCCCTCGACGATCTCCGACCCCGGGAGGCTGAACGCCACTGCGCTGAGCGCGAGCATCGCCACGGCCGCCACCGTCGCCAGGATCGCGACCGGCCGGGTGGAGCGCGAGCCTCGCCTCCCGCCACGGCGCGGCTTGCCCAGCAGACCCTCGAGCAGGGCATGGGCGATTCCGAGGAAGCCGAGCGCCAGCAGCAGAGCCGCCGCGGCCGACGCGCCGAACAGGCCGGCGTCCATGCCGCCGAGCAGGATCATCACCTCCGAGACGAAGAGCGGAAACGGGGGCAGCCCGGAAAGGGCAACCAGTGAGACGGCGATCGAGAAGCCGGTCTCGGGGCTCGTCCGAGCGACTCCCCGCGCCGGGGCGCCGGCGCTCTCGGGGTCCTCGCGCAGGAGCGGAATCACCGCATAGAAACCGAGGGCCTTCGCGAGGCCGTGTCCGGCGACGTGGATGACGACTCCCGCAATCGCGAGCGGCGTGCCGAAGCCGATCCCCAGTGCAAGGACCCCCATGTGCTCGAGGCTCGAGTAGGCCAATAGCCGCTTCAGCGGCTGGGGGCGCCAGAGGAACGGAACTGCAACCGCCAGTGACAGGAGGCCGAAGCCCACCAGTAGCGCCTGCACCGCGTTGTCACCCAGCGCGGGCTCGAGCGCCAACTCGGTTCGCCAGGCGACCAACAGCACGGTGGGAAGCAGTGCGGCGGAGAGCATCGCACTGATCGGCGGCGGCGCTTCGCTGTGCGCGTCGGGCAGCCAGTTGTGAACGGGTGCCCAGCCGATCTTCGCCGCGAGTCCGGCGATGATCAGGACGAACGCAATCTGGGTGGTCTCCTGCGGCAACTGAGGCGCCGCGGCCGCGAGAAACTGCCAATCGAGATCGCCCAACGAGGCGGTGTCGCCGACGGCGGCGAACAGAACGACGATTCCCAGCAGGGTCACGGTCAGCCCGAGCGTGGTCAGGACGATGTACTTCCAGCCGGCCTCGAGCGAGCTGCGCTTACCACTGAAGGCAACCAACAGCGCCGATGCCGCGGTCGTTGCTTCGACCAGGAGCCAGGCGACCCCGAGGTTGTCGGTGAGGGGCACGGCGAGCAACGCCGCCCAGAACAGGTTGAACGCCGCGTAGTAGGCGGCGCGCGAGCGGTGGGCGCTGAAGAAGCCGCGGCCGGCGTGCCGCAGATACGCGGGAGAGGCTGCCGCACTCGCCAGACCGACGACCGCGATCAGCGCCAGGTAGATCCCTCCGCTGACGTCCAGGAGATACCAGCTCTCGCGGGCCGCGACGCCGGGGGCGCCGACGAGCGCGATCACCGAGAGCGTCACCGCGATAGCCGCGGTGACGAGCGCAAGCGCGAGGTTGAGGCGATCGGCGGCCCGAAGGCTCGGCATCAGCGAGACCGCGACCGCCGCCACGAGCGGAATCGCCACGACGCCGACGACCAGCACTGTCGCGGCCTCAGTCACGCAGGCCTCGCAGTAGCTCGGTGTCGCCGCTCCCGACCTCGCGATGGATCATGTAGCTGAAGGCCGCGACGACCGTGAGCATGATGACCAGGTCGAAGAGAACTCCGAGTTCGATTGCCGCCGGCAGGCCGCCGGGAACCGAGAGCGCGAGCACGTAGACACCGTTCTCGGCGACGAGGAGCCCCAGGGCTTGGAACAAGGTCGGGCGGCGCAGGGCAACGATCGCAATCCCGAGGACGACGAGCGCGATCGCTCCCTGCTCGGCGGCGCGATCCCCAAGTCCCAGGGGAGGGGCCAGCGCGATGGCGGCGAGGGCGATCACCACGGCGATCACGAGTCGCAGGGCAGCCGGGGCAGCCGCCGCCACAAAGTGCGGCTCGGGGGTTCGGTGCCTCGCGAACGTGAGCAGCGCCGGCAACGTCCCGGCGCGAACGATCAGCGCCACGCCGGCGATGACGAGTTCGCTGCTGTAGCCCTCGGAGGCCGCGATCGCGGCGATGCCCAGCAGTAGCGACTGAACTGCGACGACCACGGTCGCAAGACTCCGCCTGCGAACGACGATCACACCCAGAGCCAGCGCGACCAATATTGCGACCACCGTGCCGCTCACCCCAGCCCTCCGCTCAGCAGACTGGCCAGCCCGACCATGGCAAGAAAGCCCCCCGCTCCGAGCAGCGCCGGCACCCGGAGCAAGCGCATCTTCGCCTGGGCGGTCTCGGTCAGAGCCAGCACCCCGCATAGCAGTGCGACCCCGGCCGCCGCACAGGCGAGCTGCGATGCAAATCCGCCCCAGTGGGGAAGGAACAGCTGTGCCCCGAGGACGAGAAAGATCCAATGGCGGGCGGCGGCGCTCCACTCGAGCAATGCCAGGTCGCGACCGGCGTACTCGAGCAGCGGCCCCTCGTGGATCATCGTCAGCTCGAGATGCGTGTCCGGGTTGTCGATTGGTTGCCGGCCGGTCTCGACCAGAAGGACGAGTACGAAAGCGGCAGCGGCGCACCAATGCCCGGGCTCGCTCCACACCTGCGAACCGCCTGCCGCGCTTACCATCGAGGCCAGATCCGTGCTCCCGGCCGGAAGCGCAGCCAGCACGATGACGAGCAGGATCAGGCCTTCAGCGAACACGGCGATCATCAGGTCGCGAGCGGACGCCATCAGGCCGAAGCCGGAACCCGTATCCCAGTTGGCGGCTGCCAGTGCGAAGCGGGCGAGGGCGAGCAGCCCGATCAGGACGATTGAGTCGTTGCCGAGTTGCCAGTCGGGGGCGACGCCCGCGATCGGGATCAGCAGAAGGGCAAGTGCCGTGGCCGCAACCACGACGCAGGGTGCGACGCGGTAGACGAACGTCGTCGGCTGTGGGTCAACGCCGGTCTTGCCCCAGAGCTTTCGGAGGTCGCGGTAAGGCTGCAACGGGGAGGGGCCGCGCCTTCCCTGAAGGTGGGCCTTTGTGGTCTGGATCGAGGCCCCGAGCAGCGGGGCGAGCACAACCCCACCCAGGACCTGGATCAAAGCGGCGGCGGCCGTCATCCGATCGCCCCGATCCGGAAGACCAGGAGCAGCGCCAGGAGCAGCGCCAGCAGGTAGGCGGCGTAGGTTCGGACACTGCCCGACTGAAGCCGACGTGTGACATGGGCGGCCGCGAGCGCCCCCCGGCGCACCGGTCGATAGAGCAGCGTGTCGAACAGGTGGGGGACGTCGCCTCGGTAGGCGACACCCTGGAGGAGCCCGCCTTCGGTGGTGCTGACCACCTCGCGCCGCGGCCTCAATGCCGCCTCCAGCACGAGGCGAAGCGGCTTGGTGAAGCTCGCGGAGCTCCAGGCGAGGGACGGCTCGACCGTCTGACCGCACGCCCAGGCCGGGGTCGGCGCGGCCCGGCGCTGACCACGTACTCGCCACAGGAGGGCAACGATCGCGATCAGCCCCAGGGCGAGCCACGGAGACGGCAGTGAGCCGGTGCCCGGCACGTTCAGCCCCGCCCCCATCTCGAGCTGGATCGGCTGCGGAGCAAGCTCGGCGAGCGTCGGCACGAGCAACCCCGGCGCGACACCGATCGCAACGCACGCGACCGCCAGGGCCAGCATCCCGGCTCTCATGCTCATCGGGGCCTCGGTCGCGCTCTCAACCTCCGGTCGCCGCGGCGCTCCGAGCAGGACCAGCCCAACGACCTTCACGAAGCAGTAGAGGGCCAGCGCGGCGGTGGCAGCGAGCCCGGCCGCGGCCAGCGCGCCCACCATTCCGAGACCTACCGGCGGCTCGATCGCGAGGTGGATGAGCGACTGCAGGGTCAGCCACTCGGAGGCGAATCCGTTCAGCGGAGGGACGCCCGCGATCGCCATCGCGCCGATCAGAAACGCGCCGCCCGTCCACGGCATCCGGCGCAGCAGCCCACCGAGATGGTCGAGTTCGAGCGAACCTACCGCCCGCTCGAAGGCCCCCGCGCCCAGGAACAGCAACGCCTTGAAGATCGCATGGTTGAGGGTGTGCAGCAGCGCCGCGGCGAACGCGATGGCGGCCCAGGTCGTCGAGCCGTAGGACGCGAACAGGATCGAGGCGCCGAGGCCGAGCGCGATGATCCCGACGTTCTCGATCGAGTGGAAAGCGAGCAATCGCTTGAGATCGTGCTGGAAGAGGGCGTAGAGAACGCCCCCGAGTGCGGAGAGAAGACCAAGCGCGAGGACGAGATAGCCGCTCCAGGCAGGCGCCGGTCCCGCCCACTCGAAGAGGACACGGATCAACCCATAAAGGGACACCTTGATCATCACACCCGACATCAGCGCCGAGAGGTGCGCCGGGGCGACGGGATGTGCGCGGGGGAGCCATGAGTGAAGGGGCATCAGCCCGGCCTTCGTCCCGAAGCCGATGATCGCCGCGACGATCACGAGCACCTCGACCCCTGATCCGTGGCTCGCCAGTGAACCCGGATCTGCGATCGCACCGTAGTGGGCCAGCGCGAGAATGCTGACCCATACGCCAACCCCGCCGAGATGCGTGACGGCCAGGTAGACGAAGACGGCGCTCCGCGTCACGTCGTCGCTGCGGAGAACCAGGATCGCGACCGCCGGGATCAGGGTGATCAGCTCCCAGAACGCCAGGAAGGTCGACGGATCGCGAGCCGTAACCTCGCCGATGAGAGCGACGAGGAAGAGGCCCGTCAGCGCCACCAGAACGCGCGATCTCGGGACGCCCGCGAGGTACCCGCGCGCAAAGACGAGGGCCGGAGCGGCGACGATGGCCAGGGTCAAGAGGAAGAAGCCGCTGAGCGGATCGACCCCGAAGCCGGGTTCGATTCGGTCCCGGAAGACAGCGCCGAGGGATCCACCATCGATGAGAACAACCAGGCCCCCGCAGCCAAGTAGGGCCATGCCTGCCGCTTGAATGAACGGCGCAACGGAGGACAGGCGCCTGCCGGCGGCTGCGGCAACTCCCCCGACGAGGATCGCCAAACCCCCTAGCACTAGGGCCTCAGCGGCGTTCAACTCGGATCCGCGAGCTCGTCCAGCAGCGCCCGGGTATCGCCGTAGTGGCTGGTCAGGATCTGCCTGGCGATCTCGAGCAGATCGAACATCCGTGGATCCTTGACCCGGTAATAGACGCTGGTTCCGTCACGCCTGCTGTCAAGCACTCCCAGCTTCCGCAGGGCGCCCAAGTGCTGAGAGGCCCCGCTGGAATTGATCCCCAGCGCCGCCTGCAGATCGCCGACGGCCCGCTCCCCGTCGCGCAGGAGCTCGAGAATTCGTACCCGGACCGGATGGCCGAGGACGCGGAAGAACTCAGCCTTGACGATGTGAATGGGCTCGGAGCCGGCGCTGGTCACGAATCCCAGAGTACACAAGTCTCAAAGTTCTTGAAACTAATGAAATATTGGAATATGTCTCGGACTCGCCGACTTGGCCCTGTTCATCGGGCGCCCGTCCGTCCGTCCGGCTGGATGCTCAGCATGCCGCGTTCGGATGCTCGGCGAAACCACCACCACAACCACCGAGCCCGAGACGGGATCCGATCTCCCTGAGGCATTTCGCGACCCCTCCCTGCGGGAGTGGCAGCGGCGGGCGCTGACGGCGACCCAGCGGTGGCGATCCGGTCCGTTCCTGATCGCCGCCGCCCCGGGCGCCGGCAAGACCCGCCCGGCCCTGGTCCTGGCTCGGGAGCTGCTTCGTCGCGGTGAGATCGACCGCGTGGCGGTGGTCTGCCCGACCGCGCCGCTGACCCAGCAGTGGGCGACCGCGGCCGCCTCCCTCGGTCTGAGCCTGCAGCCTGACGCGACGCATCTCCGCACCACCAGGGATTTCGAGGGGATCGCGGTGACCTACGCCCGCGTCGCCTCCTCGGCGGCCACGTACGCGCGCGAATGCACCGAACGGACGCTCGTGATCGCCGACGAGGTTCACCACCTCGGCGACGATCTGGCATGGGGTACGGGATTCAGCAGCGCGCTCGGGTCCGCCGGCCGGACGCTCCTGCTCTCGGGGACGCCGTTTCGCAGCGACGATGCCCCGATCCCCGGCATCCGCTACGACGGCGACGGATTCGCCGAGCCCGACATCGCCTACTCCTACGCTGAGGCGATCCACGACGGTGCCTGCCGACGAATGATCTTCGTCCCGTTCGACGGCACGCTCGTCTGGCAGAGCGGCGAGCAGACGATCGAGAGCTCCTTCGAGGAGGAGCTGACCGTTCGCGAGCGCGGGCGGCGCTACCGGACGGCGATCTCCACCGACCTGCCCGAGGGGCTGCCGCGGATCCTCCGCCAAGCCGACCAGCAGCTCACCCGCGTCCGCGCCGACGGCCACCCCGACGCCGGCGGGCTCGTGGTGGCGTCCAACAGCGACCACGCCCGGGTCGTGGCGGGTGCGCTGGCGGAGATCTGCGGTGAGTCCCCGACGATCGTCCTGCACCAGGACGCGGGCGCTCACAATCGCCTGCGGAGCTTCGCCGGTGGACGGGGGCGCTGGATCGTCGCCGTCAACATGGTCTCGGAGGGTGTCGACATCCCCCGGCTGCGGGTCGGCGTCTACGCGACGACCGCCAAGACGGCGATGATCTTCCGCCAGATCGTCGGGCGCTTCGTCCGCACCGGCAGCGGTGGCGGCGACCAGAGCTGGATCTTCCTCCCCGCCGAGCCGGTCCTGCGAGCCCACGCCGCGACGATCGAGGAGGAGCTGCATCGGTTCGCGCGTCGTGATCGCGACGGCGAGGAGGAAGGTGACTGGGATGAGCAGGAGGAGCACCTGCTGGGCGAGCGGGGTCCGGGTGAGCCGGACTTCATCCCGGTGGCCGCCGACGTCGTCCCGCAGATGAATCTCTTCGGTGAGGCCGGCGACGCCTCCGTTCAGCCTGCACCACCGCCTCCCCCACCCGCGGCCGTCGAGGTTGCCGAGGAGCCGAAGGCCGTTCCGGCCTTTCAGCGACGCAAGGATCTGCGGGGCGAGCGCCACCGGCTGATCTCCGAGCTCGCCCGCAAGCGGCGCTGCGGCCACCGCGAGGCCAACGCCTGGATCAACGGCAAGACCGGAGTCCGCAGCGTCGAGGACGCGACGATCGAGGAGCTCCAGCGATCGTGCGAGCTGCTGATGAAGGAGCTCTTCAGCTCCTCACGCCCACGGCCGTAGTCGACCGCCCGGACCAGACGACGTCATATTCATTTCATCTGCGCTCCGTAGAAACCCGACTGCATACGCAAACGGAAGATCACATCGGAGGTACACGATGAACAAGAGAAACAGGATCCTGGCAGTCGGCGCGACGACCCTTGCGGTCGCGGCGGGCATCACCGGCGTGGCGGTGGCCGGAAGCAGTGGCGAAGACGCCAACGAGACTGAGGCGCCGATCACCGGCACCGCGCTCGACCAGGCGGAAGCCGCGGCGCTCCAGCACACCGGCCAGGGCACCGTCACCGACACCGAGGTCGGCGACGAGGAGTCCTACTACGAGGTCGAGGTCACCCTGGACGACGGCAGCGAGACCGACGTCCAGCTGGATCGGGCCTTCAACGTCGTGGGCAGCGAGGCCGAGACCGGCTCCGAGGCCGGCGACACCGAGTAGCCGAACCGGGCGGCCGTCGAAGGCCGGGTTCGATATCGAGCGGCCCGCCAACCGGCGGGTCGCTCGTCGTTCGGGGGTAGCGTGGCGCCCGAGCTGGGTTCCGTCCCTGGGGGTATGGGGACTAGGGTTGAGCCGTGGACGCCTGGGAACTGGTCGTGTACCTGCATCTGCTCGCGATGGCGTTCTTCGTCGGCGGCCAGATCCTGATCGCGGCGGCGGTCGTCCCGGTGGAGCGCGAGAACCCCGATCCGGAGCGACTCCGCGCGATCGCGAGGCGGTTCGGCTGGGGAACGCTGATCGCCCTGGCGATCCTGCTGATCACCGGTACCGCCATGGCATCCCATTACTCCCTCTGGGGCTCGCACACGCTCCGCCTGAAGCTGGTCCTGGTCGGGTTGGTGCTCGTCCTCACCGCCGTGCACCTGCGCTTCCCGCGGATGCACTCACTCCAGGCGGCGATCTTCGTCAGCAGCCTGGCGATCGTCTGGCTCGGAGTCGACCTCGGCTCCTGAGCGGCCCGTCCCCGCCGCCGGGGCGTCAATGTGATCTCGACTCTGACCTCTCCGCCATCCTCAATCGCCCGGCTCGTCCCGAGCACCGCTGACCGCGAATCACGATGTCCACGGGAGCCGGCGTTCTCAGGTCCGCACCAGACTTGCTCCCGGCTTGCCGACCGGGACCAGGACCTTCCTGCCGGGATCGGATTGAACCCATAGGCTCCCTCGACCTGCCGGCCAACCGGCAGGTCACAATCATGCGAGTCGAGATGTTCAACGTCGGATGGCTGACCGTCTCGGCGGGGCTGATCCGCAAGGGCGAGGACATGGAGGAGATGATCCGCATGCCCGTTCCGGCTTTCCTCGTCGAATCCGACGCCGAGCGCATCCTCGTCGATACCGGGCTTCATCCCGAAGCGGTGGCCGATCCCGACGGCTTCTACGGCCGCCCCGGCAGCGTCGGTCCCTTCGTGCTGGAGCAGGAACAGAGCATCGCCGAGCAGGTCGACCTGACCACCATCACCAGGGTCGTGCTCACCCATCTGCACTGGGACCACGTCGGCGCCCTCTCGCTCGTTCCCGATGCGGTGCCCGTTGTCGTCCAGCGCGCCGAATGGGAAGCCGGGCAGGACGAGAACGTCGTCCAGCGGAACTTCTTCCTCCCCAGCGCCTACGCCGGCAGCGACCGGCCGGTCGAGCTCATCGACGGCGATCACGACCTCCTCGGCGACGGCTCGATCCTGCTGCTCCTCACCCCGGGACATACGCCCGGACACCAGTCGGTCCAGATCGGCAACCTCGTCCTCGGCGGCGACGTCGTCCATTTCGCCGCCAGCCTCGACGATCACCGCCTGCCGCTCTTCGGCGACGACCTCGACGCCCAGGGCCGCTCCGTCGACCTCCTCAGGGCGCTTCGCGACAGCGGTCACACCGTCCTACCCAGCCACGACCCCGCCACCCACCGCCCGGGGCCGCTGACCGTCTGCAACTCGACCCAGCGGCACACGCTGATCGGACCCGGTAAATCCAGCTTGACTGAGGATCGGCGGTGTGGGAGTGTCGGAGACCTTCGGGATGGGAGGAGCATCTGATGGACTCAGCGCATGAGGACCGACGGCCCAGGAGCAACCGTGTAGCAACCGCGATGGCCGCATCGGCCCTGTTCATCGCACTCGGCTCGGGGGCATACGCCGCCTCGCTGGCCCCGAACTCGGTCGGACCGAAGCAGATCCAGGCCAATGCGGTGGGAGCGGCCGAGGTCGCCAAGGGGGCGATCGGCCCCGCGGAGCTGAAGAAAGCAGCCGTAGAAGAGGCCGCACTCGCTCCGGGGTCCGTCGGCCAGGAGAAGCTGAAGGCGGCAGCGGTCGGAGAGGCGCAGGTGCAGGCGAACTCGATCGGTCAGGAGAAGCTCAAGGCAGCCGCGGTCGGAGAGGCGCAGCTCAAGGCCGCGTCGATCGGCCAGGACAAGCTCAAGGCCGCATCGATCGGCCTGGCCCAGTTGCAGGCGAACGCGGTCAAGAGCCAGGTGATCGAGGATGGCTCGATTCAACTGGCGGACCTCTCCGCGGCCGCGATCCCGACGCTCTACACCGACAACGACGAGCCATCGGTCACGATCACGACCGACACCGCGATCGCCTCGCTCAGCCTTCCCTCCGGGGCGTACCTCGTCAATGCCGGCGTCCAAGCGGTCCACACCGGGACCACGAACCACACCCGTCTCGAGTGCTACCTCGCCCAGGCGGCTCCGGCGGCGACCCTCGATTTCGCAAAGGTGCGTCTGCAGCCGAACCTCAGCTCGACCGACTCGCTGATCTTCGCCAAGCCGACGCTCCAGGGTCCCACGCAGCTGCCGGCGCCATCCACGGTGACGCTGCGCTGCACCACGACCGGGGCCGCGAGCACCATCGACCTCACCCACATCCGGCTGTCGGCGCTGCGGATCCCGACAATCGTCGCCCAGTAGCCGGCGGTCCCGCCAACAACAACCATGAAGACGGGGAAGAGCGGCTTGGAGGAAGAAGAGGAACGCGACTCTCCCTCTCGACTGATCGACGCGCGGATCGACGACCTGGGGGACTGGCGGGGCGAGACGCTCGCCCGGCTCCGCGCGCTCGTCAACGGCCGACCCCGAGGTGGTCGAGGAGTGGAAGTGGAGGGTCCCGGTGTGGTCGCACGACGGAATCATCTGCACCGGCGAGACGTACAAGAAGGTCGTGAAGATGACCTTCGCCAAGGGCGCCTCGCTGGAGGACCCTTCGGGCCTCTTCAACTCCAGCCTCGAGGGCAACACCCGGCGCGCCATCGACTTCCATGAGGGCGACAAGATCGACGAGGAGGCGTTGAAGGCGCTGATTCGCGCCGCCGTGGCCTTGAACGCATCCTCGGCCGACGAGCGGCCGGGGGCGAAGGCTCATGGGGGTCGGCTTCCAACCCGACCCTCGGGAGTAGGGTTGCGGATCAGCCCCGCCGCAGCCGCCACGGGAGATGCTCCTGTCCTGATCACGTTGCCGCTCTCGCTCTTCAACGAGCTGGGGCGCTGGAGCCTCGACTCGTGCGGCATCGACTACGAGGAGCGGCGGCACACCCCGGTCCTCCACGTGCTCGCCTCGCGCCTGCGCGGCGGTGCCGGCACGACTCCGCTGCTGCTCGCGGACGGTCAGCGGGTCACCGACTCGGCCGAGATCTCCGAGTGGGCGGATGCGATGGCGCCCGAGGGCGCCCACATCTACCCGCGCGATCCCGAGGCCCGCGCCGAGGCGAGGGCGCTCGTCGCCCATCTCGCCGATGACCTCGGCCTCCACGCCCGGCGCATGGCGTGGGAGTTCTTCGTCGACGATCCCGACGGCGTCATGCGCTTCTGGTCGGACGGGACCCCGGAGTGGGAGCAGCGGATCACACCGCTGCTGTTGAGGCCGAGCAAGCCGCTGGTCCGCCGCAGCATGGATCTCTCCGAGGAGGCGCTCGACGAGGCCCCGATCAAGACGATGGCCGTCTTCGACGAGATCGCCGAGAAGCTCGGCGACGGGCGTCCGTTCCTCGGTGGTGACCGCTTCGGCATCCACGACATCTCCTTCGCGACGATGGCCTCCCCCGCCGTCTGCCCGACCGAGGGTTACCCGGTCCCCCACTTCCAGCCGGAGGACTTCCCGCCGGTGCACGCCGACCGGATCCGTCGCTTCCGTGATCATCCGGCCGGGCGGTTCGCCCTGCGCATGTACGCCGAGCACCGCTCCCCGGCGACGCCCGGCTCCTACTGAGCGCCCGGGCGGTGCGCGCTCGGCTCAGGAGTCGGTCGCTGTCCCCTTGACCGCGGAGCAGATCCTGGTGACGTGTCGGTGGTCGGTTCCGCAGCAGCCGCCGAGCACGTTGAGCATTGGCAGCTGCTCGCGCAGTGCGGCGTAGCGCGCACCCAGATCGTCGGGGTCGCCGGCGTCGAGCTCGGTAGCCTCGTCGAGTTCGGCGTGGCTCATCCGGGAGGCGTTGGCGCGCAGCCCCTGCACCCGCCTCAACCAGGGAGCATCGCTCGCCAGCACCGACTCGAAGTGGGTCGGATGAGCGCAATTGATCATGAAGTAGGCGACCTCTGATTCGGGGTCGGCATCGACCTGCTCGATCGCCTCGCCCAGCGCCTGGCCGCTCGGGAGCCTGCCGTCGGTCTCGACGGTGAAGGAGATCACCACCGGCATGCCGGCTGCGGTTGCCGCCCGGGCCACGCCGATCGCCTCCTCGACGTAGGTCATCGTGACCGCCGTCACCAGGTCAGCGGACGTCTCGGCGAACGTGCGGATCTGGAATGCGTGATAGGCGTGAGCCTCGTCAGCGTCGAGCATCTCGCTGGGGGAGTACCCGTCGTCGTGGGGCCCGATGCAACCGCTGATCAGCACCGGGCCGTCGCTCGCCGGCGCTCCTGACTCGCGTAGCTCCTCCATCAAGGCGATCGCATCCCGGTTCGCGCCGGCGACGGCCGGCTCGTCGTAACCGATGGCCGCCCCCAGCGCGGATTCGCGCGCCACGTCGGGCTCTCGAGGATGAAGCCGACATCGTTTTCGCCGCAAGACCAGGAACGGCCTGTAGTACTCGCGCAACTCTTCCCGTCCCGGCTCGTCCTTGAGCAGATCGAAGGCGGCGAACTCGGGCAGCTCGAGCCCGCGGTGAAAGACCAGGAAGGTCTCGAGGCCGCCATCGGTCAGAAACAGGTCTCCGTCGAGCGGCGGCAGGTGGTCACGATGCATAGCTTCCACTTTCTACCCTCTATTCGAACGAATCGGTTGTGTAGATCCCGTCCTGCGGATCCGGATCGCGGTACTTATCCCGCTTCTTCTTCGCCTTCCGCTCGGAGACCGACTTGACGGTGATCTCCAGTTCGGTGGAGCCCGTGTCCAGGTGCTCCTGTGGCCCTCCGACGCCCTCGATGACACTTACGGAGTCCTGCCAGGACCCGTTGAAGTGTCGATCCGAGCGAGGGTTGAATGCGCCGTTGGGCACGGGAGTCTCGGTGGGGAGGATCAGGGAATAGAGCTGAAGAGCCGGGGGCATTCCGTGGTAGCAGTGCTGGACGAGGTTGTATTGCGACGGGTAGCCGACCTCGAAGCCCCCCTGCCGGAACTGGATCGAGGTATCCGGGCTCGATATCCACTGCGGCGACGTCCCCGGATCGGGCCCGCTGGCTCCGAACGGCAAGGAAAAGCTGATCAAACTCTTGCGCACCGCGCTGTCGATGCAGGGATCGTCCTCGCTCAAAACCGACATCAGGACCAGGTAGCTGATGATGCCGGCATCGTGGCTTGATGAACCCTTGTACTCGGCAGCAGCGCTCTTCAATGGGCCGTTCCCGATACTGCGGCCAGCGGCGCGGATCTTCCACGACCAAGATCCGGTCTCATAGCCGTCGACGCCGAATGAAGTGGTCAGGCCAGGATCGAGGCGTTCGTCGCCGTAGTCAGCGGTGTACTCGCCGCTGGCCTCAACCGTCATCAGGAAGTAATGGGCGTCCTGCCCGGGGCCGTTTCCCGCGCCGTATGTGCCCCCTGCGGCGAACAAGGTACCCAGAACGACGATCGCCATCAGAAGTAACGCTCTCCACGTTCTCATCATGCGATCCACCCCTCGTCAAGTGTCGGCGGCGATCAGCCGCCCACCAACACTAGGGCCGAGTGGCAATTCGCGCAATGGAGATCGCCGCGCCAGCTCCAGCAGGTCAGTTTCCGGAAGGTGGTAGGTCTTGCCTGCCTCGTTATTGGCCGCAACCGAGCATGCCCAACGCTGCGCTCGGCTACTCGACCGTCGTGGTTACCTCGTCCTCGTTGTTACCCGCGACGCGATCGGTTGGCGTGCCTCCAAAGACTCTGGCCTGGAGCCTGTTTTCGCCTGGGATCACGTCCTCGCGGTCGCAGGTGACTTCAAAGAGATGTTGGCGGGAACGGCCGGCCTTCAGGAGGTCATCGACGAATTGGATGCCGTCCTCGAAATGGTTCTCGCACGACAACTTGACATTGTCCGTCTCCACGTCGAGGTTGTAGCTAGGAGGTCCGCGGGGCCGTGATTCTTGACGACCACCGTGTATTCGATGACCGCGTGGTCCGATCCGCTCTGCGGTCCAAGCACCTGCACCGAGACATCCGCCGGCTCGCAATGGACCTCGGTGTCCTGTCCCGGCGCGCCATCGCAGATGTCGATGTCTTCCTCGCCGTCGAGGGTGTCGTTCCCCTCGTCGCCGAAGAGCGTGTCGTCGTCACGACCCCCCTTGAGTAGATCGGCCTTGTCGCCGCCCAGAAGGCGATCGTCGCCGTTGAAACCGAACAGCTCGTCATTCCCGCCCTCGCCGGCGAGGGCGTCGTCGCCGCTGCCACCGAACAGTCGGTCATTGCCGCTGCCCGGACCGACATCGAAATCACCACCCCCAATGAGGTCGTCGTCGCCGCCGCCACAGAGGCGGTCACGGCCGGCCTTACCGGTGATCAGATCGTTGCCGCCGCGCCCGTTGATCACGTCCCGACCGGACGTTCCGCTGAGAGTATCCCTACCCGGCGTTCCGACAATCGTCGCAGCGTGACCGTCGCAGGTAACGCCATTGGGGGCGGCGTTCGAGGAACCGCTCAGAACAGCTGCCACAAGGCCAACCGCCGCTAAGGCAATGACGACTTGCGGGTATCCAACCCTCGAGATGAGTCCATTCGGCCCGGTGATTCTCACGTCGCCATCCTCCCTCGAAGAGTGATACGGCGGTGAACGAATCCTCGGATGGGCCCGTTCAATGCCCCTCCCCTATTTGACCTCCAGGTCAACCTACATCGGCGGGCACCTCGTTGCAACAGTTGCTAGCCAGGGGACCGTCGTCGGCACCATCGATTCAAAATCCAGCCCCGGCGTGCTGGAGGCGTCCACTCCCGGGTAACTCCCCCCGACGGCCCAGATAGAGCTGGTCACCTTCGACCCCGAACCGATCAGCTTCAAAGACTTCGTGGAGGCTTCTATATCTGGGTCAACTGAGCGTGAGGAGAAGCGCAAGCGCTCCAAACCAGCCCTGCGAACGGACCTCCTGGGACGCTACTCGGACCCTGCCGTCCATGCTTCAGTCAGGCGCCTGAGCGAGGAGCTTCGGCGGCCCGGATGATTCAGGCCGGCCACGGATCGGTTCCGACCCGGAGATCTCTCGAGGACGCGAGCCGGTTGATCCCCAGCCTGGATCAGACCTCGGGAACCCGGCCCCAATATCTCCCCCGAGACTGCCCGCTGGCACGAAGACGACGACCCCCGACGGTTGCGGATGCTGACTCTGGCCAGCGTGAGGAATACGCAGTGGATGGGTAGCGACCACGGTGGACGGCCACCGACGGAGAGCTTACCGTCGGTCCGCAACCTCACGAAGGAGTCTCGATGCCGCCCAAGACAGCCACCACCAAGTCCCGTACTGCGAAGCCGAAGGCGACCACGGCCCGCAAGCGGTCGACTGCGAAGAAGGCCGACAGGCCGGTCGACCGCCTCGACCAGGCGATCGCTGCGGCCCAGGATGCGCTCAAGGACCTCCGCGGCGATCTCAGCCGTGGCCAGAAGGACCTGGTCAAGGATGTCGACAAGACGCTCAAGGATGCGCGCGGCAACCTGCGTCGGGTGCGGAAGACGCTCGTCAAGGACCTCGATGAGGTCGGCCAGAAGCTGAGCGGCAATGGCAGCGCCACCAAGCGCAAGCCTGCCGCGAAGCGGAAGACCAAGGCGAGCGCCTCGAAGACAAAGACGAGCCGGGCCAAGAAGTAGGCAGGCTGCCGAGGGACAGCATCGGCTAGACGGCGCACGGTCTGCGCTAGGACCTGTCGACTCCTCCTTGCCTGAGTCTGGCGACCCAAGCGATTAGGTGAAGGTGTCGCCGAAGGCGGGGGCACTCCACGAGCCAGATCTGGCTCTAGAGCGGAGGGGGAGGGATTCGAACCCTCGGTACGCCTAATCGACGCACAACGGTTTTCGAGACCGCCGCATTCAACCGCTCTGCCACCCCTCCAAGGGCGCCGTGGCGCGGTGCGGAAGGGTATCGTGGCCATCGTCCAAACGGGATCTGGAGGGCGAGATGAGTTCGGGAAACGTGAAGCCGTCGCCGGCCCTGGTCGTCGGCCTGATCGCACTGGTCTTGGCCCTGGGGGGCACCGCTGTCGCGGGCCCTGATGCCTTCAGCCGTGCGGTCTCGAAGTCGCAGGTCAAGAAGATCGCGAAGAAGCAGGCGAACTCGCAGATCACAAAGCTGGCGCCGGGGCTCGCTGTCGCCAGCGCCGAGAATGCCAACCCGACGGCCTTCGCCCACGTCCTCGCGGACGGGACGCTCGACGCCGCGAACTCGAAGGGGTTCACCCAGGCGAACGTGACCACTGGCTCGGCGCCGGGCTATTACTGCTTCGACGGTCTCTCGTTCGCGCCGCGCGGCGGAAGCGTCACGATCGATTGGAACGGGGGAAGCCTCGACACGATCGGACTGTTCGGCCTCGGAGGCGAAACGGCATGTCCCGCGGGAACGGACTTCTTCGTCGACACCCGGATGACTGAACTCGTCGGGATCGACGCCCAGTGCATTCTTCCTGACGCTCTACCGCTGATCGATAGCTACCTCCGAAGCGCGTCTTCGGCATAATTGCCGGGCACGCTCGAGATCCGATGCGCGCCGTCCCGGGCTTCGGTCCAGGAAGAGGCTCCGGTCACGTGCAGCCGGGTGTTTCGCAGGATCTTCAATCAGGGAGCTTCGGCTCCACGACCGATAGGAGATTCTCCATGGGAACCACCGAGACCGCATCGAGCACCCTCGACTTCAAGGTCGCCGATCTGGCACTCGCCGAGCTGGGGCGCAAGGAGATCCAGCTGGCCGAGCATGAGATGCCGGGGCTGATGAAGACGCGCGAGGAGTTCGCCGCCACCCAGCCGCTGGCCGGCGCCAGGATCACCGGATCGCTGCACATGACGGTCCAGACCGCCGTGCTGATCGAGACGCTGACCGCACTCGGCGCCGAGGTGCGCTGGGCGAGCTGCAACATCTTCTCGACCCAGGACCCCGCCGCGGCCGCGGCCGTCGTCGGGCCCGAGGGCACCGTCGACGATCCGAAGGGCGTCCCGGTCTTCGCCTGGAAGGGCGAGACGCTGGAGGAGTACTGGTGGTGCACCGAGCAGGCCCTGACGTGGCCCGACTCAAACGAATCCGGCCCGAACTTGATCCTCGACGATGGCGGCGACGCCACGATGCTCGTCCACAAGGGCACCGAGTTCGAGGCCGCCGGCGCCGCGCCCGATCCCTCGACCGGGGAGTCGGAGGAGTTCAAGGTCTTCCTGCAGCTGCTCAACGACTCGCTGGAGCGCGAGCCCGGCAAGTGGACGCGGATCGGGGAGAGCATCATCGGCGTCACCGAGGAGACGACCACCGGCGTCACCCGGCTCTACCAGATGCAGCAGGAGGGCAAGCTCCTCTTCCCCGCGATCAATGTCAACGACTCGGTGACGAAGTCGAAGTTCGACAACATCTACGGTTGCCGCCATTCGCTGATCGACGGGATCAACCGGGCCACCGACGTGATGATCGGCGGCAAGGTCGCCCTGATCCTTGGCTTCGGCGACGTCGGCAAGGGCTGCGCGGAGTCGCTGCGCGGCCAGGGCGCCCGGGTCAAGGTCACCGAGATCGACCCGATCTGCGCGCTGCAGGCGGCGATGCAGGGCTACGAGGTGGTCACGCTCGAGGACGTCATCGACACCGCCGACATCTTCATCACCGCGACCGGCAACCGGGACGTGATCTCGGCCGAGCAGATGTCGCGGATGAAGCACCAGGCGATCGTCGGCAACATCGGTCACTTCGACAACGAGATCGACATCGCCGGCCTCGAGAACGACGACGCGATCGAGCGGATCAAGATCAAGCCGCAGGTCGACGAGTGGCGTTTCCCCGACGGCCATGGCGTGATCGTCCTCTCGGAGGGACGGCTGCTCAACCTCGGCAACGCCACCGGGCATCCGAGCTTCGTGATGTCGAACTCGTTCACCAACCAGGTGATCGCCCAGATCGAGCTGCACACCAAGATCGACGACTTCCCGCTCGGCGTCTACGTGCTGCCCAAGCACCTCGACGAGAAGGTCGCAAGGCTGCATCTCGACGCGCTCGGCATCCACCTGACCGAGCTGACCCCAGAGCAGGCCGACTACCTCGGCGTGCCGCTAGAGGGTCCGTACAAGTCAGACCACTACCGCTACTAGTCTGACGGCCCGGGAGCCGCTGCTCAGCGTCATCGGCCGGCTCACGGCCGCGAGGCCGCATCGCCGCGGGAGCCCGCTGCTCAGCGTCATCGGCCGGCTCACGGCTGGCCGAGGCCGCATCGCCGACCTCTTCCTTGATCAGCGGGCTCCCGGCCTCGTCAGATATCGCTCGTACAGGTCGGGCAGGAGCTCGGCCAGGTTCGCGTACTCCTCGATGCAGTGATTGGCCACCGCCCGCGGCAGATCCTTCGGGAGGATCAGACGTCGAGCCGTCCTGGTGTTGACGATCGGGGCGAGAGCAGCGGCAAGCGGGGCCGGCAGGTAGGGGCGGATGACGGCGCCGAACCAGAACCGGCTCCGGAGGACCATCCCGTCACCCTTGTTGAGGAAGACGTGGATCATCCGTGAGTGCTGGGCGCGGCGACGATCGTCGCCGACCAGGCCGCCGACGATCGTCGCGACCGCCGGGTCGTCGACCGCGGCGGCCGAGAAGCCGAACTCGATCGGGCTCATGAACGAGATCCGGGCGTGGGCGACGCCGACGCCGACGTCCTCGACCGGATGGTGGACGGCTCCCCAGTGGGGCTTCGCTCCCGGATGGGCCGGCGGCTCGAGCGAGTTCGAGACGTGGGCGGGCGGATGCCAGACGCGGTAGCGGATCGGTTCCCGCGGATGCCAGTCGAACCACCAGTCGATCATCTCTGCGGTCACGGCGGGCATCGGCGTGCGGGCGGCGACGTAGCCGATGCCGTCGGCGAGCGTGCACCAGCCCGTCTCGACCGCCACCGGGGTCGGATCGAGCAACCGGTCGAGGTCGTCCTGGGCGAGCGCGTCGGCGGCGTCCATCGGTCCTGAATCGACCGCCGCCCGGGCCTCCGGGTCGGGCGCCGCGACGGGCCTCTCCAGCAGTCCCTCCAGGTACGGATCGCTCATCGGCTCACCAGATGGTCAGGGTCGGCCGAGCCACGGGTGAAAGAGCCCATCGGGATCCCACTCGGCGCGGACCCGGTCGAGCCTGGCCATCTTCTCCTCGTTGATGAACCTCGCGGGGCGGTGGACGAGGTTCTCGTCGGCGAGCTGGATGCCGGAGGCGTGCGGTTCCATCGCGCGCATGTTGTCCGTCGCCCAGGCGATGTTGGCCTCGTCGTCGTCGCCGTCCTCCCAGACGGCGTAGAGCGGCGATGTAGGTCGAGTCCTCGACGCTGTATGCCATGTCGGGGCGCTCCGGACTCTCGCCCCAGTTCATCCAGAGCATGTGGGAGGGGGCGCCGGGGAGGGTCTCGGCGATCCGGCGCAGGTCGGGGAGCAGATCCTCGATCGGCGCGTGGGTCCAGACGTTGTCGACCGCGTAGCGATGGTCGTCGGGGTAGGAGGTGTGAACGGCGGCGTAGAGGTCCTCGAGCCTGACGTCGGCTCGCGGGGCGGCGATCTTCGCGCGGTCGAGCACCGGGCAGGTCCCGAGGACGGCGAGGGCCTCGGCGGCCGCCTCCTCGTCGGCGGCGAGCACCGGGCCGGTGACCACGATCTCGGGCACCCCCGCCTCGTCGCGGTGGACGAGCGCCATCAGCTCCATCTCCCGGGGCACGCTCGGGCCGATCTCGTGAAGCCAGCGGAAGACGTCCTCGAGATCGTCGAGCGAGTAGCTGAAGATGGCGTTGGCGACGACGCTCGGCTTGTCGTAGAGGCGGAGATGGAAGCGGGTCACGGCGCCGAAGAACCCGGGTCCGGAGCCGCGGGCGGCCCAGAAGAGGTCGGCGTTCTCAGTCTCGCTGGCGGTGATCAGCTCGCCCGATGCGGTGACGACCTCGATGGCTTCGACACTCGCGCAGGCGGGACCGTGAACTCGGCCGTTCCAGCCGAAGCCGCCCTGCAGCAGGTAGCCGCCGAGGGCGACGCCGGGGCAATGGCCGGCCGGGAAGAAGAGGTCCTGCTCGCCGAGCTCGGCGAGCAGCTCGTTGCCGGGGCAGCCGGGCTGCGCTGTGGCCGTCCGCGCCGCGACGTCGATCGTCGTCTCGCGCAGCGCGGAGATGTCGATCAGGATGCCGCCATCGCGAACGTGGTTGCCGGCCCAGCTGTGTCCGCCGGAGCGGACGCCGATGCCCATCCCCTCCGCGGCGGCAAGGCGCACGGCCGCGACGACGTCGTCGGCGCTGGACGCCTGGACGATCAGATCGGGGTAGCGCTCCGGCGTCCTGGCATTCCAGACCGCCGCGCCGCGGGCGGCCTCATAGCCGTCGGCGCCGCGAGAGAACGATTGTCCGTCGAGTCTCAGCTCCATCCTCGCGTTCCACTATACAGGTATTCTATTCCATGATGCGGAACATAAAGGAGATCGCTGAGGGCAGCTCGGAATCGTCGCGGGGGGGCGTCCAGGCGATCGCCCGCGCCGCGGAGGTGCTCCGTGCTCTCGAGGCGGCGCCGGAAGGGCTGCCGCTCGGCGAACTCGCGACCGCGGTCGGACTGCCCAAGTCGACCGTGCACCGGCTGCTCGGGGCGCTCGCCGAGGAGGACCTGGTCCAGATCGGTCCCGACGGCGGTGCCCGCCTCGGGGGCGGCCTTGCGAGGCTGGGCGCAGCGACGCGCCATGGCCTGCGTCATCAGCTCGCTCCGGTGCTCCTGCGACTGCGTCGGGAGCTGGACGAGACCGTGGATCTGGCGGTGCTCGACGGCGGTGGGGTGCGGTTCGTCGAGCAGTTTCCCGCGCCCCACCGCCTGCGCGCGATCTCGGCGATCGGGGCCGCCTTCCCCGCTCACTGCACCGCCAACGGCAAGGCGCTGTTGAGCGCGTTCTCCGACGCCGAACTCGTCGGCCTGCTGCCGGCCCGCCTGCCGCGCTTCACCGAGAACACGATCACGTCCCGCTCCGAGCTCCTGGCCGAGCTCGAGGAGGTTCGCCGGCGGCGCATCGCCTTCGACCGCGAGGAGCACACACTGGGGATCTGCGCGGTCGGTGCCGTGGTCTTCGACCCGGCCGGCGCCGCAGCGGCAATCTCGGTGCCCGCCCCCAAGCAGCGGTTCGACGAGAACCGCACCCGCTACATCGAGCGGGTCCTCGCCGCCGCCGAAGCCGGGACGCGGCTGCTCGGCGGCTGACGGCCGAACGCCATAATCAACCCATGGCCGATATCGACAGAGGCTTGGCACTGCGCGCCGCGCTCGTCCAGCTGGCCGGGGTCGCGCTCCTCTCGATCGTCCTGGCCCTCGCCCTCCCCCACTCCTTCTTCGAGGACTGGGGTTGGCTCAGCGGGCCGGGCGCCTGGATCCTCTGCTCACTGATCACAGCCGCAGTCCTGCGCCTCCCACCCGCACCGACGCTGCTCGGTGCCGTCCTTGCCGGACTGCCCAGCCTGCTCGCCGTCCTGATCGGGCTGCATTGGCTGGGGGCGCTGGTGGCGGTCGGGCTGTTCGCGCTCTGGTGCGGCCGCCTCGAGTCGCGGCCGGGCGCTCCGGCTCCGGCCTGAGCCCCGATCGACCGACCCTCCCCCGGTATCGTCCACGCCTCACCTGGAGGGGTGACCGAGTGGCTTAAGGTGCACGATTGGAAATCGTGTGGGCGGTGAAAGCTGCCTCGTGGGTTCGAATCCCACCCTCTCCGTTCGCAGGGCTGGTTTGAAGCGCTTGCGCTTCACCTCACGCTCAGTTGACCCAGATATAGAAGCCTCCACTGAAGTCTTTGAAGCTGATCGGTTCGGGGTCGAAGGTGACCAGCTCTATCTGGGCCGTCGGGGGGCAAAAGAGGAAGTTGCCCGGGATAGTGGACGCCTCCAGCACGCCGGGGCTGGATTTCGAATCGATGGTGCCGACGACGGTCCTAGGTGTGAAGTCAAGCCCGGAGATGCAGTAGCTGCCGCTGTTGGTGTCGTGCGAGAGGTTGGCGCTCGCGATCCCCCTGGATCGGGCGGCGTCGACGCTGCCATCGGGATTGATGTGCGCGAACAGGGGCGGGTCGGCGGCGCCGGCTGTGGTCGCCCTGTCGGCAGTGTTCGCCGAGGTGGCGCTCTCTGCGGTCGCGGCGCTCGGGACCTGGCCCAGCGAGGACTCGTCGACGTCCTTGCCCTTGGTCTTGTTGTCCTTCAGCTCCGAGGTGCCGACGGAGCTCTTGGAGATCTCGCGCGAGCCAACGTCGTTGCGGCCGATCGCAACTGCCCAGGCGCCGCCGCCGAGGGCGATGAATACCGCGAGCGTCGCCATCACGTTGGCGTAGCTCAGATGCTCACGGATGCGGGTGGAGGTGGTCCGGATCGCCCGCTCGTCGTCCATCTAGCTCGGCTCCTATCTGCCAGGGGAGGCACTCGTCCCTCCCGATGCTCGCCACGAAAGCCTAACCGCCGCGGCCGGATCGACGGAAGCTTCATTGAGCGTGTCTCCTTGCGACCCGCCGGCTGAGCCGGATATCCGATCGGCCAAGCCACCGATCGCGGCCTGAATCCGAGGGTTCGAATAGCGTCCCAGAAGGGCCGTTACTTCCCGGTGCGCAGGGAGTGGGCACGTCACGGCGAAGGGATCTGTTGCGTGGCGGACGCCTGACGTCCCCCGAACTCCAGGCGATGAACGAGAGCGCGACAGCGAGCACCTCCAGGCCCCGTCCCGACCGGCGGTTCGCCGGGACCGCCGGGGCGGCAGACGTCGGCGGGCCCGGACAGTTCGCAAGCACCGCGCCGATCGTGCTGCCGGAGCGCGCGAAGCCGCGGCGGGCTCCGACTCCGACCCGATCGGAGCTCGAGGAGCTGGGCCGGCAGACCGCGAGCGTCGCGCACGATTTCAACAACCTGCTCTCGGTGATCATGGTCTGTGCGGACGAGATCGCGAGCGGGCCCGCCGACGGAACGCATCGCGACCGGGCCGGCGAGATCAGGGAGGCCGCCGAGCGGGGTGCCGAGCTGAGCAGACGCCTGCTCGCCGGTGAGGGCCGGAGGGAGCGGCCGGCAGACGAACCCGCACCGGTCGCCGTCGACCTCGCGATCGTCGATGCGCTGAAGCTGATCAAGCGAGCGCTCGGGCCGGACATCCAGCTCAGCCTCGCCTCCGACGACCACCTTCTCCCGGTTCGCCTCGCCACCGGTGAGATCGAGCGGATCCTGCTCAACCTCGCCGCCAACTCGCGCGACGCGATGTCCGCCGGCGGCTCGGTGGCGATCCGCACCGGCGTCGTCTCGATCCCGCCCGGCGATCCCTACCTCGGCACCGGATGGCACGTGCGAATCGGCTTCGCCGACGACGGTGCCGGGATGAGCCCGGAGATCGCCCAGCAGGCGATCGACCCCTACTTCTCGACCAAGCAGCAGGGAGATGGCACCGGCCTCGGGCTGGCGAGTGTCCACCGCCTCGTCCGGGATGCGGGGGGCGATCTGAGAATCAACTCCCGGCCCGGGGCGGGCACGGCGATCTCGATCTACCTGCCGGCGCTCGATTCCTCGGGGTGCCCGCTGGCGCTACCGGGCCGGCTCGTCCCCTGACTTCCAGGCCGACCCCCCGCGGCGCTCGCGGAAGAAGTCCCGCAAGAGCTCAGCCGCCTGATCGGCGAGCACTCCCGAGGTGACCTCGGGTCGATGGTTCAGTCGCTCCTCGCCGAGCACGTCGAGCACGGAGCCGCAGGCGCCGGCCTTTGGATCGGCCGCGGCGAAGACAACCCGGGGGACCCGCGCCAGGATGATCGCTCCCGCACACATCGCGCAGGGCTCCAGCGTCACGTAGAGGGTGGTCTCGGGCAGCCGCCATCCCCCGAGCCTCTCCGAGCCCGCCCGGAGGGCGAGGACCTCGGCGTGGGCCGTCGGATCACGGCGGAGCTCCCGTTCGTTCGAGGCCTCGGCGATCACCTCGCCATCGCGAACCAACACCGCCCCGATCGGGACATCCTCGTGAGCCGGCGCGGTGGCCGCGACCGCCAGCGCAAGTCGCATGAAATCGGCGTCGCTCACCAGAGCTTCGTCGTCGCGATCACGATCGAAGCCAAGAGGCAGACGATCAGGATCGCCATCGCCACAATCCACGAGCGGGGCATGGACGAAGCCTAAGGGTTTAGGGTCTCCGGCCGATGGTGCTGAACCCCCTGAAGCCGATCACCGAGGAGCTCGCCGACGGCGTGTGGCGCCATGCCGGCGACATCAAACACGGCATGAACGTCTACTTCCTCGCCGACGGAGACGGACTGACCATCTTCGACGGCGGCACCGCGGCGATGACCGAGGGTGTCCGCGAGGCCGCCTCGGCAATCGCCCCGATCAAGCGAATCGTCCTCGGGCACGGCCATGCCGACCACCGCGGGATCGCGGCCGATCTGGGCGTGCCCGTGCTCTGTCATGAGGACGAGCGGGCCGACGTCGAGGGGGACGGCGGCTACCACTACTTCCAGCTCGATCGGATCGCCTATCGGCTCCCGCGCACCGTCTACCCGACGCTGCTCAAGCACTGGGACGGCGGCCCGGCCAAGGTCTCCGAGACGCTCGTCGAGGGCGACGAGATCGCCGGATTCACCGTCACGCACTTCCCCGGACACGCCCCCGGCATGATCGGGCTGTGGCGCGAGAGCGACCGGCTCGCGATCGTCAGCGACACGACCTACTTCGTCGACTCGATGAAGTTCAAGCCGGTCGATTGGGCCAACGTCCCCAACCGGGTCTTCAACCAGGACCACGACCAGGCGATCGCGAGCCTGCGCAAGCTCGCGGCGCTCGAGCCCCGCACCGTCGCGGCCGGTCACGCCGATCCGGTGGCCGAGGAGCCGGCCCGGATGCGGATGCTGCTCGAACAGGCCGCCAACCGCGGCTAGATCCGCGAAGTGTCAGAAACCGGCTCCCCCAGCCAGTTAGTGACACCTCGCGTCAGCGCTTACCGAGGACGACCCTCTCGCAGCGGTTGTTGACCCGGTCCTTGCGGTCGGCGACGACCTTGTCGCGGCCTGACCCGCACCTGATCCGGTCCTTATCGCCGTCCCTGGCCTCAATCCGGTCGGAGCCGCCAGAGCCGACGATCCTGTCCTTGCCGGCGCCGCCCTTGAGGCGATCGGCCTCTTTGCCGCCTCGCACGCAGTCGTCGCCCGAACGCCCGTTGATGCGATCTCGTCCGCTACGCCCGTCGACCCAGTCGTTGTTGAAGGTGCCGGTGAGAACGTCGTCTGCCGGCCCTCCGTGCATCGTGTTGGCGCAGCGCTTCTCGGGAGGCAGCTTCGCCTTGACCGACGTGACCCGGCCGACGTTGCCCTGATCGTCTACCGCGCGGAGCGCGAGGTAGCCCTGGGATCCCTTCGGTATGGCGAACTTCTGGACGGTCCCCGCGGCGGCGGGGTCGGGAACTCCCTTGCCCAACGGCTTCGCGTCGTCGAAGGTTACTTCGTCGATCGGAGAACCCGAGGCGGTGGCCACCTCGTAATGATCGGCCGTCCCGCAGAGCAGGTCGTCGCCGGGCGCGGCGAAGCTGATCTTCGAACCCTGCTTGGTCACTTCCATATCGGTCGGCACGCCGGGGAGGATCGCGTCCCGGTTGTAGTCGCCGGAGCTGGCGTTGTCATGGTGGAAGCGCGGTGAGGACGACGGTGAGCACGCGGGAGCGTCGGTCCGGTAGGCGTGAACGTAGCCCGACCGGGTGATCCCGACGACGACCTTGGTGGCGTCTGAATCCGTGTCCTCGGTCCCGAAGCTGCCGATCAGCGGGGTCGCCACCGTCCAGTCGGTCGAGAGCTTCGGCCAGCGCCCGTTCGGCGGAGTCCCGCCCGGCCCGTAGGCGACCAGGTCCTGGCTGGCGCTTCCGGCCAGGATCTCCTCGCCGGCGCTGCCGTCGATGTCGGCGACGGCGGGACCGGTGAGCAGTTGGAGGTCGTTGACGGTCGCCGGGAAGCCGGACTGGAACTGGCCACTCGACGCGTCCCAGACTCCGATCAGATCCTGCCCGCTCTGGTACTCGGAGACCTGGAGGTCGAGCGCGCGGAAGAGGCCGATCGCGGCGGTGATGAACGACGGGCTGTCGGCCGGGGCGCCTCCGGCCGCACCGAAGGCGGGGTTGCCGAGGGTCGGGATCACCGGGCTGTCGGTCGCCGTGGCGGTGGCGGCGAAATCGCTCGAAAGCGCGTTGGCGGCACCCGCCGTGTCGCCGTAGCAGGAGGTGCCGTCGGGATTGACGATGTAGGCGGGTCCTGCGGCGGTGGCCGTCCCGACCTTGCTGCCCACCCCGCCGGAGGGGCAATCGACCGGGCCGATCACCGGCGGGCCGGCGACGCCCTCGCCGACGATCGGGAGGGTCTCGGTCAGGAGCATTCCGACGTCGAACGGCCAGCCGGGAAGCAGCGCGTCGGTCGGCAGCGGGTCGGCATCGGGGCCGCCGCCGGGCCTGATCGCGTAGATCCTCGAGTTGCCGGGGTCGACGAGACCGGCTCCGATCAGGATGTTGAGGCCGCCGGGGTTGCCCAGATTGAGAGCTTCGTCGTACTCCTCGTTGGTCCCGACGATCACCTCCGGCAGGCCGTCGCCGGTGATGTCGCCGACGGCCGGGGTGTCGATGATCGCGCCCTGCATCAGGGGGTTGGCACCTGCCGCGTAGGTGACGGCGTGGGTGGCGGGATCGACGGAGGCGACCTTCGCCGGGTCGACGACGAGGACCGGGTAGCCGCCGACGGGGTCGGCGCCCCCCGGCGACGTTGGATCGGTGTCACGTCCGCTCCACGCGTAGACGTGACGATCCATCGAGGCGGCGACGACCTCCTGGGTGCCGTCGCCGTCGAGGTCGGCGAGGACGGGGCCGCCGAAGAAGCCGTGTTGGGTCCGGTTCGCCTTGCCCTTGCGGACGTTGACGAACGGGGCCAGCGGATTGCCGGAGTAGTCGGGGTCGGACTCCTCCTCGAACACCGGCCGGCCGTCCGGATCCCAGCCGAAGACCTTGCCCTCGAAGTCGGCGGCGTAGACCTCGGGGATGCCGTTGGCGTCGGCGTCGCCGATCGCGACGGCGCCGAGGAAGGCTCCGCCGAGGTCGGAGGGCACCTCGCCGCTCGCGAAGGCCGCGGAGGCGGTGTGAGAGGCGACGAACCCCGGAACGTCGCCGCGGACGGGCCAGCCCGGAAGGTCGGCTCCATCGGAATCGATCGCGTGGACGAACCCGTCGGCGTCGGCGAAGATCAGCTCGTTGCGATTGTCGCCGTCGAGGTCGGCAAACGCCGGAGACGAGGCGCCGTCGGCGGTGGGTGACCCAGTCGGGCCGCCGACGTCACCGCCCGTTTCCCCCTCGCCGATCGTTCGTGGAAAGCCGTTGAGAAGATCCTGGTCGCGATGCAGGAAGGCCGTGCGCTGGTCCTCCCCGGTCCGCGGGGTGCCGGCGTTCGTCGAGACCACGACCTTGAACGTGAAGGCATGGGGCGCGAAGAACGGGCGGCCGTTGCCGGTCTGCGCCGAAGCGCCGGGAATCGGCCCGGTGAAGTTGGTCGCGGCCGGGAAGCGGGAGCGCAGGTCGGCGACGTCGATCGAGCCGAGCACGCCGCTGTGCGCGCCGGCCGCCGAGGCGCCGCTGTGGGTCGAGCCGTCGCAGTAGCCGCCGTTGAGCGGTTTGAAGTCGCCCGGTGACGGAGCCGTGGTCAGGGCGTTGTTCGGATACTGGCCGGGGGCGACGAGGACCCGACAGGAATAGGGGTCGCCGCGGGCGAAGACCTCACCCTCGACGTCGATCGTGACGAGCGACGGGTCGACCTCGGCGAACCACTCGGGTGAGGTGATCTCGGCCTCGGGGGGGAGTTCGGAGGGGGCGGGAGCCACCGGGTCGTCGACGACCGCCCCCACCGCCCGGCTCATGTTGGCCCGGCCGTAGCCGTAGAACTGATCGAAGCCCCTGCGGGCCGGGTAGCTGGTCGACGGCACCGGTGGGTCGACGACGGGGCGGTTGGCGTTGATCTGGCTGCGCAGCGCGTTCCCCGCGCCGTAGGGGCTGGTGCAGCCGGGTAGGGGCGTCGGCGAGCAGGAGGGCTCGTTCGCCGAACCCGCCGGAGAGCCGGCGAAGTCGACGTCGTCGGCCTGCGGGATTCCGCTGAGCGAGCCCGAGGCCAGGATCTGCTTGATCTCGTTCGGGGTTATCGGACAGGGGCCTCCACCGACCAGCTCGCATGAGGAGGTATCCGGGTAGGGGTCGAGGGCGCCGGCTTCCCGGGCGTTGAGCGCGGCGCTGTAGATCAGCCCGGCAAAACCGGCCGCGAGCCCGACCGCATTCGAGGAGCAGGCGGTACTCGGAATCGCGATCGTGATCTTGGCGCCGAAGTTCGTGCAGCCGTTGAAGGCGAGGTAGGAACGCTCGGGGCTGGACGCGTCGCCGTCGGTGACCGAGTTGGCGACGATCACGTGCGGCAGCGACGAGGGCCAGTTGTTGTGCTGAGCCGCCTCGTCGGCCGCGGAGGCCATCACGGTGACGCCGTGGCGATAGGCGTAGTTGACGGCGTCGCGGGCCAGGCTCGAGTTGTTCAGGGCGCCGAGGGCTTCCTGGATGATCTGGGCGTCGTTGTCGGTCGCGTACGTCACCGCGGCGCCGAAGCGGTTGACGTCGGCGACGAAGCTGTCGCCGACCCGCAGGTAGATCCCCATGCAGTTCGGGCAGGAGCCGACCTCACCGCCGTTGTCGGCCTCGGCGGTGGAGTCCTTGGCCTCGCCGGTGCCGTGGCCGTACTGGACGTCGTCGAAAGGGTCGTTGTCGTCGTCGAGGAAGTCCCAGCCCACGATGTCGTCGATGTAGCCGTTGCCGTCGTCGTCGACGCCGTCGCTGAACCCGATCAGCAGATCCTGGGGCTCGAACATTCCCGTCGGCCCGACGCCGTCGGGGCTGTCGGTCTGAACACGGTCGTCGCAGGAGTAATCGATCAGGTTGAAGACGCCGTCGCCGTTCAGATCCCAATCGCCGGCGTTGGAGTAGGGGCCGCCGCCGCCGCAATCCTCACCGGCCTCGTTTGCGGTGCCGAGGCCGTCGTTGCGCGGCTTGGGCACCTCCCCGGTGCTGATCCTCGTCTTGCCGCGCAGATCGTTCATGTCGCCGGCGTCGTTCCATTGGATCCCCGAGTCGAGGATCGCGATCGTCACGTCGGGGCGGCCGGTGGTGATCTGGAAGGCGGTTTCAGCCGCAGCGTCCGCGTCGGCGACATGCGCGCCGCGGACCCCGCCGAGCTCGACGGGGTTGGCGTTGTTGACCGTATTGCCCGGATCCGGAGTGGCGGCGAACTTGAACTGGTTGCCACCGAGGTCGGCGGGAACCTGACCCGGGTCCAGGTAGAGGTCGTCGTAGCCGGTTGACGATGCGTTGCGGCTGTAGGGGAAGTCCGCGAATGCGCTCGGTGCCGTGGCCGCGGCAAGGGCGAGCAGCGCCGCAGCGCAGCAGGCAACCCGACGTCTGGCAGCTCCCTCTCCCAAGGCCGACCCACCCTACTGCGGCCGGGACGGAGTCGTGTCAGTTCATTCGCAGTACAGGCCCGAGTCGGGCTTCGGATCGCGACCGCGGATTCCGGCGCACTCGCCGAGCCGGCGCATCTTCCTGGCGAGCTTGATCCGGATCGCGTCGTTGGGTGATCCCTCCACGGTGGGCAGCAGGTCATCGAGCTGGAACGGATCGGCGCCGAGGTCGTACATCTCGGCCTCGTCGGGCTGACACCCGGTCGTGTCCTCCTTCGAGTACGAGACGTAGATCTGCCCGCCGAGCACGATGCCGCGGAAGTCGCAGCTGTACCGCTCGAGCGCGATACCCCGGGTGGTCGGGAAGCCGTCGGTCCCTTCGATCAGCGGCATCAGCGAGCGACCGTCCATCACCCGGCACTTCGTCTTGCGGATGCACGGCTCAGCGTCTGCGAGTTCGAGCAGCGTCGGCGCCAGGTCGATGTTCGCCGTCGGCGCATCCGAGGTGCGGACCAGCGGCGCCTCGTCGCGGTAACGGGGCGGCACCCGCATCGTCAGCGGCATCTTGATGTTCTCCGCGTATGGGTATGGCTTGCCCTTGGAGATCCGATGCTCGCCGTAGAAGTAGCCGTTGTCGGAGGTGAAGACGAAGATGGTCTTGTTCAGCTCACCGGCCTCGGCGACCGCATCGTAGATCTCGCCGATTCCGCGGTCGACGCCGTATAGGGACTCGAGCGCACAGCGGTAGTGCTGGGTGATCCTGTCGATCTCCTCATCGGTCAAGGGCGGCTTGTCGCGGATGAACGTCGGCATCTGCGAGACGTCGGCCTGGTTGAAGCTCGGCGGCTGCGGCAACGGCGTGGACGCGAAGCGGCCCTCGTCCTCCGCCTCGGGGACGGGCGCCGCCGAACAGCGGGTATCGCGGCCGGGAGCCGTGTGCGGTGCGTAGTAGTCGACCTGCATGTAGAAGGGGTCCTTCTTCTTGACCAGGCGCTTGGTCCAGTCGACGGCGAATTTGCTGGTCACGGTGGTCGCGTGATCGTTGTCGTCGGTCCCGTAGTGGACGACCTTGCCGTTCTTGGAGGCCTTCCAGTCGTAGTAGCGACGCTTCTCGAGCTGGGTGAACCAGAGGTCCCAGCCCGGAGCGACGGCCGCGGGCCCGAGGTCGCCCTCCTCGTAGCTGTTGAGGAACTTGCCGACGTGGGCGGTCGAGTAGCCGCGCTGCCGAAGCCAGGACGGCAGCACGTTCCTCTTGTCCTGAAGATCGGGATAGAAGTTCCTGAGCACGTTGTTGTTGTGGCCGTACTGGCCGGTCATGTACGTCGCACGGGAAGGGCAGCAGAGCGGAGTGGTGACGGTGAAGTCGCTGAACGTGGTCCCCTCGGCCATCAGCTTCGAGGTCAGGTTGGGCATCACCTCCGGCAACATCGTCGACTTCGCCTGGTCGTCGGTCATGACCATGACGATGTTCGGCCGCTTCGACTCCTTCTTCGGCTTGGCCGCGCCGGCCTGACCGCCGAGCACGAAGAGGGGCGCGGCGACCGCGAGCAGGCAGACGAAGACGGCCCCGGCAAGGGAACGCGCTCGTCTCGTGGGAATGTGCTTCGTCGAACTCAAGAGCCTTGAGGATTGCAACATGCGGCGAGCGGAAAAGTCGCGGCCGTGTGGCTAGTGTTCCACCCATGTCACACGCAACCATGCACACCAATGCCGGTCCGATCGAGTTCGAGCTGCACGACGATGCTGCGCCGAAGACGGTCGAGAACTTCCGCAAGCTCGCTTCAGAGGGCTTCTACGACGATCTCAGTTTCCACCGGGTGATCCCGGATTTCATGATCCAGGGTGGCTGCCCCGAGGGAACGGGCACCGGCGGACCGGGCTACACCTTCGAGGACGAATTCAACGATCACAAGGTCGAGCGGGGGGCGCTCGCGATGGCCAACGCCGGCCCCAACACCAACGGCTCCCAATTCTTCATCGTCACCATCGATGCGGCCCCTTGGCTCGACGGCAAGCACACCGTCTTCGGCACCGTCGTCTCGGGGATGGAGTTCGTCGACGCGATCGAGGGGACCGAGACCGGCCCCGGCGACCGCCCGACGAGCCCTCAGGTCATCGAGCGGGTCGAACTGACCGACTAGGCCCCAGCGCCGAATCCAACATTTCGTACGCCATACGGCCGGAATGTTGGCTCAGGCCGCCTGCTCGGCGGCCAACTGACCGCAGGCGGCCTGGATGTCCTGGCCACGCGTCAGGCGGATCGTCGTCGGGATGCCCTTGTTGAGCAGGGTGTCACGGAAGGAGGCGATCGCCTCCGGTGAGCTGCCCGCGAACTCGCCCGGGGTCGGGTTGAACGGGATCAGGTTCACCTTGAAGGCATCGTGAGGCTTCAGGACCTCGCTGAGCACGACCGCCTGATCGACATCGTCGTTGACTCCCGCGAGCATCAGGTACTCGATGTAAACCTTGCGCTTGCGGGCAGCGCGCCAGCGCAGGCACGACTCGATCACGTCGGCGAGCGGGTAGCGATCGTTGACCGGCATCAGGCCGCTACGGACGTCGCCCTCGGCCGCATGCAGCGAGAGCGCGAGGCGGACGCGCGGGCCCTCGGTTACGAGCCGCTCTATCCCGGGAACCCAGCCGACCGTGGAGATCGTTGTGTGGGCGGTCGAGACGCCTACGTCGGGCAGCCGCTCGCACGCTTCGATCACCGCGTCGAGGTTCATCAGCGGCTCGCCCATCCCCATGAAGACGACGTGGTTGACCTCGCCGGTGCGCCGGAAATGAAGCGCCTGGTCGAGGATCTCCGAAGCCGTCAGGTTGCGGCCGAACGCCATCCGCCCCGTCGCGCAGAAGTTGCAGGTCAGCGGGCAGCCCGACTGACTGGAGAGACAGAGCGAGCGGCGCCCGTCCTTGTAGCTCATCAGCACGGCCTCGATCGGCCTGCCGTCGGCGGTGTTGAAGAGGGCCTTGCGGGTGCCGTCGACCGATTTGACCTCGCGCTCGACGGTCAGCGTGGACAGAGGAAGGTCGACGTCGAGCTGCTCACGGAGCGACTGCGGCAGGTTCGTCATCTCGGCGTAAGAGCGTGCACCGCCGGCCAGCCACTCCCAGACCTGGGTGGCGCGGAAGGCGGGCTCACCACGTTCGGTGAGCAGTTCCTCGAGTCGGCTCAGATCCACATGGTGGAGTGTGCCATCACGCCTCGCGCAACTCCCACAGCTCGACGAACCCGACATCGGTGAAGCCGAGCCGCTCATAGACCGGCGCGCCGGCCTTGCTCGCCTGCAGGCTCCCGGTCCGGAGGCCACGCCGACGGGCCGATGAGAGGAGCTCGCTGATGATCCCTCCCGCCAGACCCCTGCCCCGGTGCTCCGGCAGCGTCGCGACCGCGGTCACGCAGGCGTCGTCCTCACGGTCGAGGATGATCGTACAGGCGACGGGCTCGCCGTCGATGATCGCCATCGCCGACTCCATCGCCATCCCCGGCTCGACCTCGAATGCCCCACCCCAGCCCGGGCCCTCGATTCCGTAGGCCGCGTCGTTGATCCGGCCGATCTCCGAAATCTCGCCCGGGACGAGCTCGACTTCGTCAGGCAGCGCCACCGGCCTGAGATCGACCAGCTCCAGAGCCATCGCCCGCGGCGAGGCGTCGAGGCGGTGGCCCCGGGCGGCCAGCAGCTCGGCGCTACGGCGGTCGTAGTCGGGAACCCAGACGGTCCAGGCCCGCACACCGGCGTTCGCGTAGGCGACCGCGAGGTCGTCGATCCCGCCCTCGAGCGCATCCGGCCCCGCCGCCGTGACGGAGTTGAACAGGGACCGATCCGGAGTTCCGGGCGAGACCGAGGCGACAACACCGGGCCGGCACATGATCGAGCTCGATGGCGAGCAGCTTCCGAACAGGGCGACCTCGACCTCGAGATTGTCGATCGCGCGGCGTCGCAGCTCCTCCTTCACTCCCCGAAAAGTATCGATCCCCCGGTCAGGCGTAAAGACGGGCGGCTCGGCCGACGGCGCCGCCATAGGAGCCGCCGAAGAGGATCGCGTGGACGAGCAGAGGCTGCAGTTGCCAGAGCGCGATCCGATCCTCGTGTCCGGCGGCGAGCGGGACGACGTCCTCGTAGGCCGCGAGCGTCGTCTCGCTGATCGTTCCGAAGAGGCGCAGCATGGCCAGGTCGAGCTCCCGATGTGCCCCGTGGGCGGCCGGATCGATCAACCAGGGTCGGCCATCGGCGCCGGCGTGCACGTTGCCGCTCCAGAGGTCGCCGTGGACCCGCGCCGGGGGCTCCGGTGGGCCGGCCAGCGCGTCGACCCGATCGGCCACAAGGCTGACGGCGGCTGCCGTCCCGGAGTCGATCCGGCCCCGATCCAAAGCCACGCCTGCGAGCAGCTCGAGCCGGGTGGCGTAGTGAGCGGCCCATGTCGAACCCTCCGCAACCGCGTCAAGGGGAAGGACGACGCCGCCGAACCGCAGCTGCCTGCGTGGGGAGCCCGGAGGCAGGGCGTCGAAGCTCGGGGCGCCGGCCTGGTGGAGGACGGCAAGTCCGCGGCCCAGCTCCTCCTCCCCCTCGGCGGGACCGAGCCTTCCGGGTTCGATCCATTGAAGGGCAAGGGCGAGAACTCCCGGCTCGTCGACGATCGCGAGGACCTCCGGGACCGGCAGACCGCCCGCCTCCGACAGCCAGGCCAGGCCTGCCGCCTCGGACCCGTACTCGTCGGCCGGTGCGTCGGCGCGGCTCTTCAGGAACGCCCGGGAGCCGTCCTCGAGCTCCAGCAGCCACGCGTCGTTGATGTCGCCGCCGCCGACCCGCTGAGAGCGCACGATGCGTTGCCCAATGGCGCGTCCGGCCGCATCGACCGCGCGCTCAGCGCTCACGGCGACCCGTCGAGCTGGGTACGGACCTCGGCGAGCAGGCCGTCGCAGGCGCGCTCGACCATGTCGAGCACGTTCTCGAATCCGTCCTTCCCTCCGTAGTAGGGATCGGGCACCTCGAGGCTGCCCGACTCGACCGCGAGCGGATCGAACTCGCGGAGCAGATGCAGCTTTCCCTCGGCCGCTGCGTGAGGTGCCAGTGACCTCATGTCCGCGACGTTCTGGCGGTCCATCGCGATGAGCAGATCGAAATCGTCGAAATGGTTGTGCTCGAACCTCTGAGCCCGACTCTCGAGGGCGATTCCTCGAGCCGCCGCGGCGGCAGTCGCCCGCTCGTCGGGCGGATGGCCGACGTGCCAGCCGCCGGTGCCGGCGCTCTCGATGTCGACGTCCTCAGCCAGCCCGGCGTCCCGCAGCCTGTGGCGCATCACGCCCTCGGCGGTGGGAGAGCGACAGATGTTGCCGAGGCAGACGAAGAGGATGCGCATGGTGGGAGCTTAGGCACCGGCCATTCGCCGGCGAGCCTCGCGATCGGCGAGTCGCATCAGAATCTCCACGGCCCCCCGGAACGCCGCAGCCGTCGCGAACCCGGTCCCCGGCACGAGGGGCTCGAGTTCGATCGCGTAGGTCACGTCCGTCCCGCCGGCGGCCGCCTCGAACGTCAGGGTGCCCTCGTAGGAGCGGATGCCCCCGCCGGAGAGCACCTCGAAGGCGAACCGGCCCGGACGGACGTGATCGGTCACCAGCTCGCGGACCGGGGGACCGGCGAGGTACAGGGCGCGAATCGCCCCTACACCGTTGGCCTCACCCTCACCCTCACGCTCCATCGCCACCCTGCGGATCGGCGTGTAGTCCGGGTACCGCCTGGCATCGGTGAAGATGTCGAAGACGACGTCGGGCGGGGCGTCGATCCAGTGCGAGACGGAAGCAGAGGCCACGCGCTGAGCATAGGCTGAGAAGCGCGGTTATCTCGAGAGGCGGCCGTGAGCGGCCTTGCTCATCGGGCGGTACCCGCCCTTGCGGGGATCCCAGTACCAGGAGGTCGTGGGCTTCGTGGGTTCCGGCAGACCCTCGGCCTTCAGCGGACCGGTGATCGGCCGGTACCACGTGGTCAGCGGAATCCGGTCCACGACGCGGATCACCAACGGGATGCCGGTATCTCCGAGATCGGACAGCGCCAGCTCGAGCGCCGGCAGCTCCAGCTTCATGCCGTCGCGCAGAGTGACCGCAGCGCAAGGGATCTCTGAGCCGTCCTCCAGCTTGACACCGTAGGCGACCGCAAGGGCGACCGCGTCGACGTCGCCGAGGGAATCCTGGATCGGGCCGGAGAAGACCACGCCGGCCCCGGTTCTGATCAGAGCCGAGACATGATCGACGAGCCAGTAGTCGTCGTCGGCGTCGCGCCGGAAGAGATCGCCGGTTTCGAGCCAGGCATCGCCGGGCTCGAACACACCTCGCAGAATCCCGTCTCCGGTCCCGATCGAATCGGGGCGGACGCGGGCGAGCAGCATCCCCGGATCGAAGCGGGCGCAGGGGATGGCGTAGCCGTCGTCGCCGAGGATGAGGCGGCGATCGACCGGGTCGTAGGCGGCGATCCGGACCTCGGCGCTTCCCGGCAAGGACTGTCCCTTGCATCCCGCCTTCTCGCCGGTGACGTTGACGAGCACCGCATCACCCTCAGTCGAGGCGTAGAACTCCAAGACCCGCGCCGGGGCAAACCGCTCGCTGACCCGCCGCCACAATCCCCGCGGCATCCCCGAACCCATGAACAGGCGGACCGGGTGATGTTCCTCACCCGGGTTCGGAGGAGCCTCAGCGATCTCCTCCATCATCGCCCATGTGTAGGAGACGACCGTCGCGCCGTAGCGGCGGACCTCGTCCCAGAACGTCGACGGCTCGAAGCGGGAGCCGACGGCAAGGCGCGAACCGCCGGCGATCGCACCACCAACGCTCATCAGCAGGGCCGAAGGGTGGTAGACGGGGCTGGCGCTGTAGACGGTGTCCCCTCGCGAGAGCGACGCCGAGGAAGCCGTTCCGAAGGCCGACAACGCCCACCGGCCATTGGTGATCCGGTTGGCGAGCGTGCGCTCGCCACTCCCGGTGAAGAGGATGAACGCGAGGTCGCCGGCCCGGCCCGGGTTGGGCTCATACCAGGCCGGAACGTGGACTTCCTCCGGCTCGATCCGCTCCATGTCGATCAGATTCTTGGCGAGCTTCCGCGCCTTGCCGCCGCCGCCGAGAACGTAGACCTGCAGGTTCGTCGCCGCGGCGGCGGCTTCGCCGTTCTGCGGGTCGGCAATGATCCGCCGGGCGCGGCCGAGCTCGGCCTCCCGGAACGGGTCGCCGTCGGGTCGCATCAGCACCGCGACCGCCCCGACGCGATTGAGAGCCGCGACTAGGGTCAGGGCGCTGGGGCGGGTCTGCATCAGCACGCCGACGTGCTCGCCCTGGCGGACGCCGATCTCGAGCAGCCCGCGAACGACGTTGTCGACCCGATCCTTGACCGCGGCATGGGTGTGGGCCCGATCCTCGAACAGCAGGACGACGTCGTCAGGAGCCTCCTCTGCCTGTTCGTCGAGCAGCAGGCCGAAGGAGATCCTGGTCCGCGGGTTGACCCGACCGAGCCGGTTGAGCTGATCGAGCTGGCTCGTGGTATCGCCGACGATCTCACGAACGGTTCGGCTGGCCCCGAGCGCGGCACCGGCGAGCGCCTGGACCGTACCGATCCCCGCGCCGACGGCGAGCTGGGCGCCGGCCCCGATCCGGTCAAGTGTGCTGAGCCCGCCCTCCAGTCGCTCCGGGGTCTCCTCGATCCGCTCGACGCCCTCCGGCAGATCACCGTCCCCCGCCCGCCATCGCGCCCAGGAGGCGACGGTCGGCCAGGTTGTCTCCACCGCGGTCGAGCCGACCACGAGTCCGAAGTGGCCAGCGGGGAGGCTGACCTCATAGACGTCGGAGCGAGGAGCGGCCCAGCGTGCCGCGCGCACCGATCTGGCGGGGGCGATCTCGTCGTTCTCGCCCACGAAGGCGAGGATCGGGCAGGTCATGTCGGCGAGCGTGACGAGGCGGTCCTCGATCACGAAGCCGCCGGAGACGAGCCGGTTGTGAACGCCGAACTGACGGATCACGTCGGCGAGCGCCGGTCCGGGCCACGCGACCCAACCGTCGGCCTCGAGAAAGCGACGCTGTCGCTCCTTGGGAAGCAGGGACTCGCGGTCGTGAAGCTGGCGGACGAAGGCGAGGCGTTGGCGCAGTGATTTCGCCGGGTCGAGCATCCGGAAGCCGGTACGGCTCATCCAGGCGGGGACGCCCGAAGTGGCGAAGACGTGCTCGGCGAGGAACGCGGCCGCGCCGATGGCCGCATCCTCGGGAAGCCCGAAGCTGAGCGTGCCGCGGGTATCGACCGGGCTGCCGAAGACGACGATCGAGTCGATGCCCTTCGAGCGGCGGAACGCGGCCACCTGATAACAGAACATCCCGCCCTGGGAGTAGCCGCCGATGTGGATCTCCTCGTGGCCCGTCTCGGCACGCACGCGGTCAATCGCCTCGTCGATCGCGATGACGTGATCGTTAAGGGAGCGCTCGAGCCCTCCCTCCTCACGCTCCGGCGCCCCGAAGTCGACCACCCACGGATCGACCCCGTTGCGATTGAGGATCTCGACCGCGCTGGTCGAGGGGGCGACATCGTAGATATCGGCCGACAGCATCATCGGCGGCACCAGCAGCAGCGCCGGCCGCTGCGGGGGCGCTCCGTTCGGATGCGGGAAGTAGCGGCGCAGCCGATAGACCGGGCGGGTCGAGACGACGTCGTAGGGAGACGACTTCTCGTCGGTCTCGAGGCCGCCGAAACGGGCGACCTCGAGCGCGTTCTGCGCGGCGGCGCCAAGCCTGCCGGCCGGCGCGGTGATCAGATCTTCGACGAGCGACATTCAGTTTCCCCGAGACATCGGGCCGGGTCCGGCGCCGATTGCCGGAGCGACTTTACCCGGGGTCGGCCTGCAACCGATTTCGCAATATGGGTGTGGTCGACGCCCTACGATCGCTTCGATTGACCGCCAGGGGTGTTGGAGGAAGCTGACAGTGGACCTAACCGCAGGCAGACGAAGCTGGACCGCACGCACGATCGTGGCGCTGCTCGTAGCTGCCGCGGCGCTCGCGGCCCCCGCGCTCTCGGCCCCGGCGCTCGCGGGCGCCAGCGCCTTCCCGCCGCGCGGCGACGACCTGTACGCAGGGGTCTCCGACGGGGGCTCGAAGACGAACTACTTCCAGTTCGCAAAGGCCGCCGGCCAGCACATCCCGGTGATGCAGGCGTTCGAGACCTGGAATGCGTGGAACCAGGAGGCGATCAAGCGGTGGAAGCGAACCGAGACCCGCGGGATGCTCAGCCTCTCCACCACCAACTGCTACGGCTGCGGCGGCGTGATCAGCCCGCGCGGTATCCGCAAGGGAAAGGGCGACCGCTACCTGCTGACCGTCAACCGCAAGCTCGCCGAATGGGGCCGGCCGACCTACATCCGGCTCCTGCCGGAGATGAACGGGCACTGGAACCCATACGCGGCGTTCAACGAGGACGGATCCAGCCGCGGGCGCTCCCACAAGACCGCCCAGTTCCGCAAGGCCTGGAAGCGGTCGGTGATCATCATCAGGGGCGGCAGGCTGAAGAAGATCAACCACAAGCTGAAGAAGAACAAGATGCCGCCGCTGACGACCGGCCGCAAGGGCAATGATCCGCCGCCCAAGCACCTCCCCCAGCCCAAGGTCTCGTTCCTCTGGGTGCCGCAGACCGCCGGCTCGCCCAACATGAAGGGCAACGGCCCTCAGGCCTATTGGCCGGGCGGCAAGTACGTCGACTGGATCGGGGCCGACATCTACGGCAAGTACCCGAACTTCGCGGGCCTCAACGGCTTCTACAAGCACTACAAGAGGAAGCCGTTCGTGATCGGCGAGTGGGGCCCGTGGGACGTCGACAACCCGGCGTTCACCCGCCACCTGTTCCGCTGGGTCCAGAAGCACGGCCGGGCGAAGATGGCGATCTATTACCAGGGCTTCGGGCCGGGCAATCCGTACCAGATCAGGCACTACCCGGCCAGCAAGAAGGCGATGCGACGCGAGCTGAAGCGCAGGCGCTGGGTCAGCCGCGCACCCGACTCCAACCGTCCCGGCGGCCACGGTCACAGTCGCGGCGGGCCCGACGGCATCCCGCCGCCGCGATACGTGCGCGAACTGCTTCGGTAGTCGGCTGCCACACTCGTTCCATGGAGGATGAGCCGGAACGAGAGGAGGGCGGCCACGGGATCGTGGAGGATCACACCGGCGTGATCCCGATCCTGGCGTCGCTGACCGCCGTCGTCCTGATCGTCGGGCTCGTGCTCCTGATCCATCCCCTCCGGCACGCGGTCGGCAACGCACTGAGCGGGGACACAGCCGCTTTGCGCAGCGATCTGCAGGGCATCGGCGGCGTGGTGCTGGTTCTCGCTCTGGCCCTCGCCCACGCGGTCGTCCTCTACCCGGCCGAGATCCTCGACGCGGCCGTCGGCTTCGTCTACGGATTCTGGTTCGGGCTCCCGCTGGTCATGGTCGGGTGGCTTCTGAACGGGATCCTCTGCCACCAGATCGGCCGACATGCCGCCCGCCCCGCCCTGATCAAGATCTTCGGCCGCGACCGTTTCATGGGCTACGAGAGCGCCATCGAACGCGGCGGCGTCACCCTCCTGCTCGCGATGCGCCTGGTCCCGATCGTGCCCTTCAGCCTCTTCGGCTACGTCGCCGGCTCCGCGCGCGTCCCTCTGACCACCTTCATCTGGACGACCGCCGTCGGATACCTACCGCTGACCGCTCTCTTCGTCTACCTGGGCAGCCGCCTCGAGGAACTATCGATCAACGACCCGGCGATCTGGATCGCCGCCGCCGGCCTGATCTTCTTCATCCTCGTGACCAAGAGGGTGCTGCCGATGATCGGCGACACGCAGGAGGAGAAGCCGGCGCCGGTCGCTGAGGAGTGACGTTCCCGGCGTAAGTCGTCGCCCGCGGGTCCTGCCGCGGGGTGGATCGCACCGCTCGCTGACGCTCGGGTGTCGACCCACGCCCGCGCCACCCGCGGATGGGGATTCCACGAGGACGAACCCCCGAGGTGCCGGTAAAGGGTGGACGTGGGTCTTCCTGAGCTCCCCAGGGGAGCTCAAAACGACCCACGTCCCAACAAAGCCCCTCGGCAGGCGGGTGAACGGAGGCCGACCTGCCAAATCCTCCCTTACCCAGCCAAACCGACTCTCACCGGCCGGCGAGCCCCTCGGCAGGCCACGCCCACCTCCAACCCCCCTCGGCAGGCCACGCCCACCTCCAGCCACCCCCACCTACGGCGCAGCGGTTGCCTCTGCCGTCACCGTTTGCGCGCGGCCTCCGGTCGGAGCGGCGCCGCCCTCGTCCCTGGTCAGCTTGTGTGCCAGATAGACGGGGACGATCGAGATCAGGATCACGATCACCGCGACGACGTTGACGATCGGGAGCTGGTTGGGACGGGAGAAGTTGCTGAAGATCCAGAGCGGCAGGGTCTGCTCGCCGGCCCCGGCGGTGAAGGTCGTGACGATGATCTCGTCGAAGGAGAGGCCGAAGGCGAGCAGGCCGCCGGCGACGAGGGCGGTCTGCATGCTCGGCATCGTCACCCGGCGGAAGGTGGTCCAGGGGGTCGCGCCGAGGTCCGCTGACGCCTCCTCGAATGAGCCTGAGACGCGGCGCAGGCGGGCGACGACGTTGTTGTAGACGACGACGATGCAGAAGGTGGCGTGGCCGACGACGATCGTGAACAGGCCGAGATCGACGCCGAGGATCTGGGTGAAGCTGGTGTTGAGGGCGACGCCGGTGACGATGCCGGGAAGGGCGATGGGCAGGAGGACCAGAAACGAGATCGTCTCGCGGCCGAAGAAGCTGAAGCGCGCCACGGCGAGCGAGGCAAGCGTGCCGAGGATCAGCGCGAACAGGGTCGCGACCAGGCCTACCTGCAGAGAGGTCAGGAACGCTTCGCGAGCGCCCACGTTGTCGATCGCGTCGCCGAACCATTGGGTCGTCAGGCTCGGCGGCGGCCACTGGAGGGTCTTGCTCGAGTTGAACGCGTAGATCACGATCACCACCAGCGGGATGTAGATGAACGCAAGCGTGGCGCCGCTCGCCGCTCGCAGCAGGAACTCGGCGCGCCGGGAAAGTCTCATGAGGACGTCACCCGGCTCATACGTGCTCGAAGGCGCCGAACCGCCTGGCGATCAGCAGGTAGACGATCATGATCATTATCGGCACCGTCGCGAACGCCGCCGCGAGCGGCAGGTTGGTGGTGATGTTGGAGTAGACGACGTTGCCGATGAACTGCGTCGAGCTGACCAGCTGAGGCGTGATGAAATCGCCGAGGGTCAGCGAGAAGGTGAAGATCGATCCGGCGACGACCGCCGGGAAGACGAGCGGCCAGATCACCCGGCGGAAGGTCCGCCAGGGCTTTGCACCAAGGTCGTCGGAGGCGGCCAGTACCGAGTTCGGGATCCGCTCGAGACCCGCGTAGACGGGGATGATCATGTACGGAAGCCAGATGTAGCTCATGACGAGCCAGACGGCGACGTTGCCGTACCCGGGACCGGTGAGCCCAAGCGGCTCGAGCAGCCAGTTCAGGACTCCCTCCTCACTGAGGATCGTGCGCCACGCGTAGACCTTGACCAGGTAGGAGGACCAGAGCGGCACCAGCACGGCGACGACCAGGAGCCCCTTCGATCGGGGCCTCGCGACCTTCGCCATGAAGAACGCAAGCGGTAGCGCCAGGAGGGCGTCGGTGACGGTAACCAGGGCCGCGATCAGAATCGTCCGCCCGGTGATCGAGCGGTAGACGGGCTCCGTGAAGAGCGTCTGGAAGTTGTCGAGCGTGAAGGTCTGCTGGACCTCGCCGCTCAGCTCTCCGAGCGACCAGAAGCTCGCTGCCAGCAGAACCAGCAGCGAGCCGAGATAGCCCACGACCAGCCAGCCCACCGGGCCGGCCAGCAGCGAGCCGACCTGCAGCCGGGGACGACCGTGGAAGAGGTCGGCGAGCCTACGGCCCACCGACCTCCTCGGCGCCGGAGCTCCCAGCCCGGCTGCTTCCACGTCGTCTCCCGCCCTTCGGTCGCCTTGGTTCCAGCTAGCCCTTGACCTCCGTCCAGCCCTGGACCCAATCGTCGTAGGTCTTGCAGACCTCGCCGCGGTCATCGCCGCAGTCGGCGACCGGAGTGGTCCACCAGTAGATGTCGTCCAGGTACTTGGCACCGTCCGCGTCGTAGATCTCGCAGTGCTTCGGATCGGCGGTGAAGTCGCATGCCTTCGAGTTGGCAGGCGCCTCACCGAACCATTCCGCGACCGCTGCGTTGGTCTTCGGCTCGGTGATGTGCTCCATCCACATGTACATGCAGTTGGGGTTCGCGGCCTGATCGCTCACCATCCAGGTGTCCGACCATCCGGTCGAGCCCTCCTTGGGCAGAACCGCTTCCACGGGCTGGTTATCGGCCTGCAGGAGCTGGTTTATGACCTGCCAGGTCGTACCGACGGTGCTGTCACCGTTGGTGAACGCCTGGATCTGCTTGGTGTAGTCGGACCAGTACTCGCCGATGTACTCGTTCTGCGTCTTCAGCAGTTCGATCGCGGCGTTGAACTGATCCTCGTCGAGCTCGTAGGGGTTCGTGATCCCCAGGTCGGGCTGTGTCTCCATCAGATACAGCGCCGCATCGGCGATGTAGATCGGGCTGTCGTATGCCGTGACCTTGCCCTTCTGCTTCTCCATCTCGGCGGGCTCGAACACCGCGCTCAGCGACGTCGGAGCCGGCTTCACGTCGTCGGTGTTGGACAGGAGCAGGTTCGCCCCGCGACCGTGCGGGATCCCGTACATCTGCCCGTCGACGCTGTTGAATGGCTGATCCTTGAGCCCCGGGAAGATATCCGGGTAGGTCGAGATCAGGTCCGTGTTGACTGGGACGACGTCGCCGCCGTCGATCAGCCTCAGGCTGGCATCACCCGACGCCGACACGCCGTCGTAATCGCCGGTCCGCATCAGCTGAACCATCTCGTCGGACGTGTTGCCGATCTTGACGTTGACCTCGCAACCGGTGTCCTTCTCGAAGTCGGATACCCAGTCGACGCTGGGATCGGTCGAACCGTCCTCGACGTATCCGGCCCAGGCGACGAGATTGACCTCGCCCTCGCCCTCGCCGATTTCGGTCATCTCCGTGCTGGCACTAGTGCTGTCGGTTGAATCGTCGCTTCCGCAGCCAATCGCGAAAGCCGCAATGAAAACGCTCAAGCCTGCAACGGTGAGCCAAGCCCAACGTGCAGAGTGCGCATCGCTACTCATATCTCCTCCTCTGTTTGGTTTTCTGCCCCATTCACTCGGTCGTTCGGCTCGGCGACCGCGACGGTGTGCTCGCGACGCCAGCCGACCCGGATGCGTTCCCCGCGCATCCCCTCGTCCTCGTGTGAAGTCTGCTCCTGGTTCTGGCGGGCGACCTGCAGCCGGTCGCCGCGGTCGAGCTCGACGTGGAATCGCGTGACCATTCCGGCGTAGGAGACATCGACGATGGAGCCCTCCTCAACGATCAGCCCGTCGCCCGGCTCGCCGGCAGCCAGCATCCGCACCTTCTCGGGGCGAACGGTGAAGCTGCCGCCGTCGCGGTGGATCAGGTTCGAGACGCCGACGAAGCCGGCCACGAAGGCGTTCGTCGGGCGCTCGTAGACGCTCTCCGGCTCGCCGATCTGCTCGATCCGACCCTCGTTGAAGACGGCGATCCGATCGGACATCGTCAACGCCTCCTCCTGGTCGTGAGTGACGTAGACGAAGGTGATGCCCACCTCCCGCTGGATCTGCTTGAGCTCGATCTGCAACTGCTCGCGGAGCTTCAGGTCGAGGGCCCCCAGCGGCTCGTCCAGCAGCAGCACCCGCGGCTTGTTGACGATCGCCCGAGCGAGGGCGACCCGCTGCCGCTGACCACCCGAGAGCTCCGTCGGCTTGCGGTCGTCGTAGCCGGCCAGTCGCACCATCTCCATCGCCTCTGCACGCCGCGTGCGCCGCTCGTCCTTGCCGACCTTCGCAACCCGCAGCCCATACTCGACGTTGTCACCGACGCTCATATGCGGAAAGAGAGCGTAGTCCTGGAAGACGGTGTTGACATCGCGGTCGTAGGCCGCGAGGTCGGTGACGTCGGTTCCGCCGAGTTCGATCCGCCCTTCGTCGGGCAGCTCGAAGCCGGCGACCATCCTCAGCATCGTCGTCTTGCCCGAGCCCGACGGACCGAGCATGGTGAAGAACTCGTTGCGCCGGATGTCGAGGTCGACTCGATCTACGGCGACGACATCGCCGTAGGTCTTCCTCACTCCGGAAAGGCGAACGTCGGGCTCGGAGCCCGGCTCACTGCTTGTGGTTGGTTCTGAGACGACCTTTGCCAATTGGTACAAAGGGTTGACGGGACGCCTCGACGCTATCCCAAACGGGCGCCTGCGTGGATTACGGCACCGGCCAACGTTGCATCGGTCGCTTGGCCGCCGAGTACATCGCCCTCGGCGTCAGGAGGTGAGATGCCATGCCGCCGGGTCGCTCCCCTCCACCGGCTCGGCCTCTCCGAGCACCTCAAGGTGGTCGAGGTAGGCGAGCGCAAGTTGCAGGCCCCAAGCCGCGGCCGGTGGACTCATGTTCTCGGCGCCGATCAGATCGGAAACCACGTCGTAGGGGTTCTTCTCACCCGATTTCAGCGAGCTCCGAACGCGGCCGAGCTGCTCGTCGACCTCCTTTCGGTAGGCCTCGATCTTGGCCCCGACGTCGCGAAACGTGCGCCCGTGACCAGGCAGGCACAGGCGGACATCGAGCTCGTCGACGACATCCAATGAGTCGATGAACTCACCCACGGGATCGGGGGTGTGGCCGTGGTCGAAGAACAGCGAGATGCGACCGAGCAGGTGGTCCCCGGAGATCAGCAGGCCGCTCTCGGGCTCGTGGAGGACGACGTGCGACGGAGCGTGCCCCGGGGTCTCGTAGGCGCGGAAGAACCCCAGGTCGGTCGCCACGTCGACACCGTCCACGAGCTCACGGTCGGGCGGGACGATCCGATCGATGTAGGTGCTCTCCCCTCGACGCGCCTCGTAACGCTCGAGCGCCTCGGCGGGGACCCCGCTGTGACGAGCGATCTCGATCCTCCGGTCGAGCGCGCTGTCGGGATCCTCCGCCATCGCACGAACGTGGCCCCAGGCGGGGTGCATCCAGAGCTCGCATCCGGCGGCGTCGACAATCGGACCGGCGCACCCGTAGTGGTCGGTGTGAGAGTGGGTACAGACGAGGAGCCGGATGTCACGAAGCTTCAACTTCGCGGATCCGAGTGCCAGTTCGAGCTGATGGAGCCCCTCCTCGCCGCCGATACCCGTGTCGAACAGGACCACCCCGTCGCCGCGAGTGAGCGCCCACGCATTGACGTGGGGAACGCCCGGCCATGGGCACGGCAATCGGAGTCGCCAGACGCCGGGAAGGACCTTCTCGCTCCTCGCGACCTCGCTGCGGCTATCGGCGCTCATAGCGGCGAGCCTATCCCCCGGTCGCACGATCTCGCATCCCCGGCGGTCGGACTACGATCTCGCCATGAGCGTTCCCGCGGTCCACGACCACACCCGGATCAGCCGCCTCGGCATGGTCAACGCCTTCCTCGTCACCGAAGATGACGGCCTGACTCTGATCGATACCGCGATCCCCTGGAGCGCCAAGGCGATCATCTCCGCTGCCGACGGCCTCGATGCTCCAATCGCCCGCATCGTGTTGACCCACGCTCACGGCGACCACATCGGCTCACTCGACGCCCTCGCCGCCAAGCTTCCCGACGCCGAGGTCCTGATCTCCTCCCGCGACGCTCTCCCCCTCACCAAGGACAAGACCCTCCAGCCCGGCGAGGCCGGCAAGCTCCGGGGCGGCTTTCCCGGCGCCGAGACCAAACCGACCCGCATGATCGAAGCCGGCGAGCAGATCGGCTCCCTCGACGTCATCGCCGCCCCCGGCCACACGCCCGGTCAGCTCGCCTTCCTCGACCGGCGCGACGGGACCCTCTACTGCGCCGACACCTACTCGACCCTCTTCGGGGTCGCGACCACGGCCCGGCCGAACCCCCTCTTTCCCCTGCCCGCCCTGGCCACCTGGGATCGCGAGATCGCCCTGAAGACCGCCATCTCCATGCGAGGACTGGAGCCCACCGCCCTCGCTCCCGGCCACGGCCCCATCATCATCGACCCGCTCGAGCAGATGGACGCCGCGATCGCGAAGGCCAGCTAATCGCGCAAAGGCAGAGGGGTCGCCCGCCCTTCCCAGCCAAAGTCGTCGACCGCGGGTCCTGTCGCGGGGTGGGCCGCACCGCTCGCTGACGCTCGGGTGTCGACCCACGCCCGCGCCACCCGCGGCAGCGTCCTCACGAGGACAGACCCCGAGCGGTGGTTGGAGGGTGGGTTCCAAGGTGAACCCTACGAAACGCACCCTGTAGGTACGGAACATTGGGTTCACCCCGAAAGCGCCCCCTCGGCAGGCGGGTGAACGGTGACCAACCTCCCAAGTCCTCCCCTACCCAGCCCAACCGACTCTCACCGGCCGGCGGGTCCCTCGACAGGCCACACCCACCTCGGCGTCCCCTCGGCAGGCCACACCCACCTCCAGCCCCCGCAGGGGCCGGAGCGGTGGAGGTCCAGCGGGGACTCGAGCACGAGCGAAGCGAGTTGCCCCCGCTGGGCCTCCGCCGCTCGGGCCCATTCGTGGAACCAAGCTTGGGCCTCCGCCGCTCGGGGCCATTCGTGGAACCAGGCTGGGGGCCTCTGCCGCTCGGGCCCTTCCCCGAGAACTGACTATCGAGTGACCGCGGCCGGCTGGCCGGAAGCCAGCTGGGCTTTCTTGAGGCTCTCGCGACCCTGAGCGAAGTTGACGAGCTGCTTGCTCGAGGGATCCCAGAGCTTCAGCCTCGAGCTGCGCAGGGCCTTGCGTACAGTGAGCACCGGGACCTGTTGGAAGACCTCGTTCTCGTCGTGGGCGCGCTGCAGGCTGTAGTTGGGGACCCGGGCGCTGAGGTGATGGACATGGTGGAGGCCGATGTTGCCGGTGAAGAACTGAATCGGCTGCGGCAGCTTCAGATAGCTGCTGCCCCGCAGGGCCGCCTCGGAATAATCCCAGGATTCGGTGTCCTCCCAGTAGACGTCCTCGTACTGGTGCTGGACGAAGAAGAGCCAGACCCCAGCGGTCCCGGCGATGACGATCAGCGGCGCCTCGATCAGCAGGACGGCCTGCCAGCCGAAGGCGAACATCGCGAGGCCGATCATCACGACGACCGCGACGTTGGTGAGCAGAATGCTGTTGCGCAGCTTGCCGGGCTTGGAACCGGCCCAGACCCGCGGACCGATGAGCAACGACCAGAGCGGCCCGATCCCGAACATGACGGCGGGATGGCGGAAGAGCCGGTAGCCGAGGCGCGCCTGCCACGGCTTCGAGTAGTACTCCTCGACGGTCCAGGTGGTGACGTCGCCGGTTCCCCGTCGATCGAGGTCGCCGGCGGAGCCGTGGTGATAGGCGTGGTGGTAGCGCCAGTTGGCGAAGCACTGGAACGTCGCCAGGCCGAAGATCCGGCCGCCCCAGACGTTGGCGCGCTGCGACTTGAAGAACGAGCCGTGAGTGCAGTCGTGGAAGAGGATGAACGTGCGAAGCAGGCAGCCGGCGGCCGGGATCGAGATCAACAGGACGAGCCAGTAGGAGACGTCGAGCGCCATGTACATCAGGGCCCAGAGGATCAGAAAGGGCACGATCGACGTGAAGATGTCGAGGAGCGAACGGGCGAAGATCGGCCGCGCGTAGGGGGCCATGGCCTCGCGCCAGTAGGGATCGCTGTCTGTGGTGCTGTCGCTCATCTGCGGATCCATCGTATTAGTTAGGGAAGCCGAATGCGACTGAGCCCGGCCCGGCACGCGCGTTCGGCTCGCGGCTCTCTCCGCCATGTCGAACGATCGAAGCGGGACTTTATACGGGCGGACAAACGATGACGGCAGGACAGGTCCTACGGTTCCCCTACGAACTTTGCGACGATGCACGGACGGCTTTCCCCTGCCTGGAGCGAGTCGCGCAGCCACGAGAAGGAGCAACCACAAGCTATGACCACCACCAGGGCCCGCAAGCACAACCTGACCGCAGCGAGTTGGACCGCGAACGGAGGCTCGATCGATACGGGCGATCTCCGCGACAACGCGAACTACCTCTACGGCGCCAACGTCTTTTCCCCCGCGGTTCAGAAGGAACGCCTCAGCGATGAGACCTTTGCCCAGCTGAACGAAACCCTCGCCTCGGGCGCCGCCCTCGATCCGTCGCTCGCCGACGAGGTCGCCGACGCGATGAAGGAGTGGGCCCTGGAGCACGGCGCGACCCACTACACCCACATGTTCCAGCCGCTGACCGGCTCGACCGCGGAAAAGCACGACTCGTTCTTCGAGCCCGAAGGCGACTCGGGCGCCCTCGCCGGCTTCTCCGGCAAGGAGCTGATCCAGGGTGAGCCGGACGCCTCCTCGTTCCCGACCGGCGGCATCCGCGCGACCTTCGAAGCCCGCGGCTACACCGCCTGGGATCCGACCAGCCCCGCCTTCCTGCTCGAGAACCCGAACGGGGCGCTGCTCTGCATCCCGACCGCGTTCGCGTCCTGGACCGGTGAGGCACTCGACGCCAAGATCCCGCTGCTGCGATCGATGGACGCGCTCTCGCAGTCGGCCGTCCGGGCGCTGAAGCTGCTCGGCGATGAGGCCAGCCAGCGCGTCTTCACGACCGTCGGCCCCGAGCAGGAGTACTTCCTGATCGACGAGCAGTATTACTTCGAGCGCCCCGATCTGGTCACCACCGGCCGGACGCTCTTCGGAGCGCAGCCACCCAAGGGCCATGAGCTCGACGACCACTACTTCGGCTCGATCCCGGAGCGGGTGCTCGCCTGCATGATGGAAACGGAGCGTGAGCTGGTCAAGCTCGGCGTGCCGGTAAAGACCCGCCACAACGAGGTCGCTCCCGCTCAGTACGAGCTGGCCCCGATGTTCGAGAACTCGAACCTCGGCTCCGACCATCAGCAGCTGACGATGCAGATCATGGAGTCCGTGGCCCGCCGCTACGGTCTCGTCTGCCTGCTGCACGAGAAGCCGTTCGCAGGCGTCAACGGCTCGGGCAAGCACAACAACTGGTCGATGGGGACCGACACCGGGGCCAACCTGATGGACCCGGGCGACACACCGGCTGAGAACGCGAGCTTCCTGTTCTTCTGCACGGCGGTCATCCAGGCGGTCAACAAGCACCAGGGACTGCTTCGGGCTGCGGTGGCCAACCTCGGCCAGGACCACCGTCTGGGAGCGAACGAGGCACCGCCGGCGATCATCTCGATCTTCCTCGGCGCCGAGCTCGACAAGGCGTTCGACGCGATCGTCTCGGGCGAGGGCGACGGCATAACCGAGGACGCGATCCTCGGCCTTGGCACCCCGGTGCTGCCGCCGCTTCCGCTCCACGGCGGCGACCGCAACCGGACCTCCCCGTTCGCCTTCACCGGCAACAAGTTCGAGTTCCGGGCGCTGGGCTCCAGCATGTCGATCGCCTTCACCAACACGGTCTTGAACACGATCGTGGCCGAGGCCATCGATGACCTCGCCGACAGGGTCGAGACGAAGATGGGCGAGGGCATGGATGCGGGCGCCGCGATCTCGGAGGTCGTAAAGGAGTCCTACTCCGCCAACAAGGTGATCTGCTTCGGCGGCGACGGCTACTCGGAGGAGTGGCACGTCGAGGCGACTGAGCGCGGGCTCAAGAACCTGCGGACGACGCCGGACGCGCTGCCCGAGGTCATCGCCCCCGAGACGGTCTCAGCGTTCGAGAAGTACAACGTGCTGTCGGAGCGTGAGCTCGAGTCTCGATACGAGGTCTGGACCGAGCAGTACGCGATCCGGGCCAACATCGAGGCTGAGACGGCGGCGGCGATCGCCAAGACGATGCTCCTGCCGGCCTCGATCCGCTACCTCACCGAGGTCGAGGGCGCCGGCGTCAGCGGCCTGATCGCGGAGGTCAAGCCCCTGGTGGACTCACTCGTCTCCACGATCGGAGATCTGGAGCGGGCGAACGTCTACCCGGACGGCGTCGAGGGCCTCGACCTGGCCGTCTACGCCCGTGACAACCAGCTCGAAAAGATGCACGACGTCCGCGAGGTCGCCGACAAACTCGAGAAGGTCGTCGCCGACGATCTCTGGCCGCTGCCGAAGTACTCGGAGATCCTGTTCATCAAGTGACAGCCATTAAGTAAGGGGCCGGTGGGGGAGGCACATCGGGAGCAACTCGCTTCGCTCGTGCGGACTACCCGCTGCACCTCCCCCACCGGCCCCTGTCACTTCTTGAGGGCGGCGAGCCTGAGGTGGCACGGATTCTGCGGCTATGGAGGTGGAAATCCGTGCCACCCGGCGATCAATAGGATGGCCCCCATGTCCGAGGCGACCGAAGCTGAACAGCTCAAGCCCGAGGTGTTCCAGGACTTCCTGGAGCGTTCTCGTTCCGAGGACGACGGCCCAATCGTGATGTTGAACCTGCTCGCGATGAAGCCCGACGGCGGCTTCGAGAAGTACGGGCTCTACGGCAAGGCGGTCGCCCCCCTGCTGGAGCGGGCCGGCGGCAGGCTCGCGTTCACCGGCGTCGGCGGCGTCGCGCTGATCGGCTCGGACCAGAACTGGGATCTGGTACTGCTCGTCGAGTATCCGAGCCGCAAAGCCTTCCTGGAGATGATCGGCTCGCCCGAGTACCAGGCGATCGCTCACCTGCGGTCCGAGGCGATCACCACCTCCGAGTTACGCCCCTTGGAGTCAGCTCCGACCGAGCCGGCGTAGGGGCCCCTCAGACGGGGACGGCGACCGGGGGGTTCGCCGCGACATCGGCGCGCTCGCGACCGGCCTCGAATTCCCTCGAGAGCCCCTTCATATAGTCGTCGTAGTCGACCTGGATCGTGTGCCGCTTGGAGGCGACGTAACGCTTCTTCATCTTCCTGCGCTTGGCGGCGATGTCGGCGTCCATGACGGCTCTCGGCGGCAACGCGTAGCGGCCACGCAGGGCTTCTCCGATCAGGGCCGACTGCCGTTCGGCGATCGGCATGATCGCCCCCAGCGGCTGGATCAGGCCGAGGAAGAACAGGTTGTCGTAGCGGGGATGGAACATGAACTGGTAGAGCGGCAACTCGTTGTCCTTGGCAGCGACGAAGTCCTCGTCGAAGAACGGAAACGTGATCCGGTAACCCGTGCAGTAGACGACGAGATCGGCGTGGACCTCGCTGCCGTCGGTGAAGCGCACCATTTCGCCGTGCAGGGACTCGATGTTCGGCTTCGTCGTGATCGCCCCGTGGGCAAGACGGTCGAGGATGCGTCCGCTGATCGTCGGGTGCGCGTGCGCAAACTTGTGGTCGGGCGCGGGGAGCCCGTAGTTCTCCATCTTGCCGACGTTCATCCTCAGCAGCAACGACATCACCGGGAACCGGATCCACGACGGGATCCACTCCGCTCCGCCGATCTGATCGACGGGCTTGCCGAAGATGTACTTGGGGACCACGTAGGCCCCCCGGCGGGCCGCCAGGTAGGTGTTCCTGGCGTGGTAGGAGGCGTCAACCGCGATGTCCATGGCGGAGTTGCCCATCCCGAGGACGACGACGTCCTTGCCGGCGACCTGGGCCTCCTCCTCGTAGTAGTGGGAGTGCATCTGCTCTCCCTTGAAGTCCTGGCTGCCCGGGAACGGGGGTTCGGGCCAGCGGGCGTCCCAGTGATGGCCGTTGGCGACGATCACGGCGTCATAGGTCGACGTCTCGCCCGCGGAGGTGCGGACGTCGAAGCGACCGTCGTCCAGCCGCTCGACGTGGTCGACGCCGACTCCGAACCTGATCTTGTCGCGGAACCCGAAATGGTCGACGTAGTCGTCGAAGTACCTTGCGATGTGGTCGTGGCGCGGGAAGTCGGGATAGCTCTTGGGCATCGGGAAGTCCGAGTACTCCATGCGCTCGCGAGAGGTGTTGATGTGCAGCGACTGATACGACGACGAGACCCCGTTGTTGTTGCGGAAGACCCAGTTGCCGCCGACTCGGTCGCCGAGCTCGTAGCAGTCGAACGGCAGTCCGCGCTCATGCAGGGCCTTGGCGGCGGCGATACCGCTTGATCCAGCGCCGATCAGGCAGGTGCGAGGTGGGTCTTCGGCCATCGGGGATCTGAAGGTTACCCCGCCGGGGTCTGTCACGATGATCACGTGAGCAGCAAGAGAGTCTCCACGGCCACCGTCCTCCTGCTTGTCGCAGCGATCGTCGCGATGATCGCTGCGACGGCCGCATCGGCGGCCTTCAAGCCCGGATCGAAATCGCTCGGGGACCCGATCTTTCCCCAGATCGGCAACGGCGGCTACGACGTCCGCGCCTACACGGTCGACCTGGATTACAAGCCGGCTTCGAACGAGCTCCTACCCGGCACCAAGACGACGATCGTCGCGGTCGCCACCCAGGGCCTCTCCAGCTTCAGCCTCGACTTCCAGCGCGACCTCGCGATCTCGGCGGTCACCGTCGACGGCGTTCCGGTGGCCGATTTCAAGCGGGCCGCCGCAAAGCCCAAGCTGAGCTCCGATCCCGATGTGACCCAGCCCGCGAAGCTGACGATCACGCCCGCCGCCGGCATTCCCAAGGGGTCGGAGTTCGCGGTCGAAGTCGCCTACTCCGGTGAACCGGCGGCCGTCGTCGACACCGACGGCTCGCTCGAAGGCTGGGTGCAGGCGTGCTCTTCCCCCGGGAACTGCGACGGCTCCTTCACGGTCAACGAGCCGATCGGTGCCCAGAGCTGGTTCCCGTCGAACAACCACCCGTCCGACAAGGCCACCTTCGAGCTCCATACGACCGCCCCCAACGCCTTCACCGCCATCGGCGCCGGCGTGCAGACCTCGCGCGTCGACAACGGTGACGGAACCAGCACCACGACCTGGGTCGAGGACTCGCCGATGGCGACCTACCTCTCGACCGGCACGGTCGGCCTCTTCGACGTCGACGACAGCCAGACGATGGTCGACGATGCCGACGGCGCCACGATCCCGATCTTCACCGCGATCGACAGTGCGGGCTCGCCCCAGCGGAAGGACGACGTGACCGCGAGCGCGGCGCGGATCCCGGAGATGGTCAACTTCCTCTCGGCGCGCTTCGGCGCCTATCCGTTCGACTCGGTCGGCCTGGTCGCCGACTGGGTCCCCAGCGTCGGCTACACGCTGGAGAACCAGACCAAGCCGCACTTCTCCGGCGACGAGGGCGGACCCGCCGCGGACCAGGCGACGCTGGTTCACGAGCTCGCCCATCAGTGGATGGGCGACAGCATCTCGCCGAACAACTGGACCGTGATCTGGTTCAACGAGGGCTGGGCGACCTTCTCGGAGGTTCTGTTCGACTTCAAGGTCGACGGCTCCGACCAGTCGCCGCAGCAGTTCTTCAAGGCGGTCTACGACGTCGGCCGGAAGTCCTGGAAGGTTCCGCCCGCCGAGCTCAACGGCGATCCCTCCCAGCTCTTCAACGGCTTCGCCGTCTACGCCCGTCCCGGAGCGATGCTCCAGGGGCTGAGGAAGATCATCGGCAACAACAGGTTCTTCGGCCTGGCCGAGGACCTGAACGGGCGCCATGCCTACGGAACCATCACCCGCGGCCAGTTCGTCAAGGAAGCGAAGGAGGCGAGCGGGTTGCGCGGTAAGAAGCTGAAGCGACTGGAACGCTACTTCCACCAATGGCTGCTCTGGGACGAACGGCCGAACCTGACCCCAGCCGACTTCAAGAACTGACACGGCCGAGACGAGGAGACGAGATGACCGAGAAGTCCGAGTTCGACGCCGAGAGCTGGGAGCAGATCTCGCGCGCCCCGGCGATCGCGGCGATGTACGTGATCACCGCCGAGAAGGGCGGAGCAATCCGCGAGAGCATGGCGGTCGGCAAGGTCTACGCCGAGGCCAAGGAGAAGTCGACCGGCTCGCCTCTGGTCGACCAGATCCTCGAGTCGCTTTCGTCGGTCTCGCCGAACGAGTTCGACAGCAAGGAACAGCTCCGAGCCGAGGCTACCTCCCATATCGAGGAGGCGGTCAGGTTGCTCGCCGCGACGGCAACCGAGGCCGACGTGACGGCCTACCGGGATTTCATCCTGGAGCTCGTGCAACGCGTTGCCGACGCCGACAAGAGCGGCGGATTCCTCGGAATCGGCGGCGAGCGCGAGACGGCCAACGAGACGCTCGCGATCGACGAGATCCGTGGCGCTCTGGGCTGAGCGACCGTGAGGCCGACCCGGTCGGTTGCGTTCGCGTCGGCCCTGGCCACGCTGACGATCGCAGTCGGCTGCGGCGGCGGCGATTCCGAGCCCTCGATCGACTCGATCGCCGCCGATCCGGGTGCCGCCGCGGCCACCGAGCTCGGCCCCTGCAGGGAGCTGCCGCTGGTCGGCGGCTTCCGCTGTGGGTCGCTCGAAGTTCCCAAGTACCGCTCGGCGCCGGAGCAGGGGAACTTCGAGATCGGCTACGCCGTCCGGGCCCGCACCGACCGCAGCTCACCCTCGGAAGGCGTGCTCTTCGCGGTCGAGGGCGGGCCCGGTTACTCGAGCACGGGTTCCGCCAATACGTTCACGAAGCTGTTCGGCAACCTGCTCGATCACCGGGAGCTGGTCCTGGTCGACATGCGGGGAACCGGCCTCTCGGGGCCGATCGACTGCCCCGACCTCCAGCGGGGGACGGCTCCCGACTGGATCGCCCTCGGTGAGTGCGCGCGCCGGCTCGGCGACGACTTCGAGGCCTACAACACCGGTGCCGCAGCCGACGATCTCGACGCGGTCCGGAGGGCGCTCGGCTACCAGGAGATCTCGCTCTACGGCGACTCGTACGGCACCTTCCTCTCCCAGGCCTACGCCTACCGCCATCCGGACACCCTCGACGCGGTCGTTCTTGACGGCGCATACCCCGTCAAGGGTGAGAACCCCTGGTATCCGAGCCTGATCAAGACCGGCAACCGCAGCTTCGCCACCGCCTGCGACCGCGACCCGTCCTGCCCTCCGGGGGCGGCCGAAAGGCTTGCCGAGCAGGCCGAGCTGATGCGCGAGAAGGGCATGAATCCGGGCGCCCTGATCGACGCGATCGCCAACGCGGCCTACGGGCCGCCGCAGAGCTACCTCGACGTCGAGAGGGCGGGCCGGGCGTTGCTGGACGGTGACTCCGAGCCCTGGATCCAGCTGACCAACGATCTCGAGGTCGGCAACGGCGACGTCCTGCAGTACGACTACGCCGATGAGCTGGTGGTCGGTTGCAACGACTATCCGATGATCTGGGACAAGAGCGCCTCGGAGGCCGATCGACGGGCGCAGCTGGAGACGGCGATCCGCGACTACGACAAGGACGCGTTCACGCCCTTCACGCCGCGCGAGGTCGCGATCGGTTCGGAGACGGGCTACCTGGAGTGCCTGACCTGGCCGCAGCCGACCGAGTTGCGAGAGCCACCGGTGCCGGACGGCGCGGAGCCAACCGAGGCGCCCGTCCTGGTGGTCAACGGCGAGCTCGACGACCTGACCACCCCGCACGAGGGCGCCCTGGTCGCCGCCCAGTTCCCTGACGCGAAGCGGTTCATCGGCCGCAACGCCGGCCACGTCGATGCCCTCTACAACCCGGATGGGCCGTCGGCGAAGACCATCCGGAGGTTCCTGCGCAAGACCTGGAGATCCGACGCTCAGAGCTAGGTGAGGGACCGGAGGCGCGACCGATCAGGGTGGCCGGCGTCAGGTGTTGACGGCAATTGCGATCCGCCTCACCGCCTCGGTCATCAGGTCAGGCGAGGTCCCGAAGTTGAGCCGGACGAAACCCTCCCCACCCCGCCCGAATATCGGGCCGGAGCTGAGCGCGACCCGCCCCCGTTCGAGGATCGGGGGGGCGGGGTCGGCGCCGAGGCCGTAGGCGCTGAGATCGATCCAGGCCAGGTAGCCCGCTGCCGGCGGTAGGTAGCGGGCCTCCGGCAGGTGCTCGGCGAGCAATGAGCCGAGGTGGCTGCGATTGAAGTCGAGGACCGCCAGGACATCGTCGAGCCAATCGTCCCCACCGGAGTAGGCGGCTTCGGCGGAGATCACCCCGAGATGACCGCAGTGGCGGGCAAAGAGGGAGAGCTCGTCCGCCGCAGAGCGGGCGGGCTCCGCGGCGGTGACGATCTGCGCACAACCGAGGCCGGCGAGATTGAAGGTCTTGGACGCGGAGACCAGGCAGATGCCGCGGGAAGCGGCGTTCGCGGAGACGGTCACGAACGGAATGTGCTCGGCGCCGGGAAGCGTGAGCGGGGCATGGATCTCGTCGGAGAGGATCCAGGCCTGGTGCTCGACCGCGAGCTCGGCGAGGGCTTCGAGTTCGGCCCGGGAGGCGACCACCCCGGTCGGGTTGTGGGGGTTGCAGAGGACCATCGCCCTGGCGCCGCCGGCGAACGCACGAGCGATGCCGTCGAGATCGAGCTCCCGTCCACCCGCGAGGGGCACCTCGAGCACCTCGCGTCCGGCCTCGGGCACGAGGCTGAAGAACGGGTAGTAGACGGGCGGCGTGACGATCACGCGATCTCCGGGCGCCGTCATCACCCGCAGCAGGTCGGTCAGACCCCCGACCACGTCGTTGCTCGTGATGACCTGCCTCGGATCAGGGCGCCAGCCCATCCGTCGCTCGAAGAAGCCGCCGAGCGCGTCGACCAGCCCGGAGGCGCCGGGATTCGAGTAACCGGTATCGCTCCGATCGACGGCCGCACGCAGGGCGTCCCTGACCGCCGGCGCCAGGGGGAAATCCATCTCGGCGACCCAGGCCGGCAGGACGTCGTCGTCGTATTGGGTCCACTTGACGCTGCGCCGCTGACGGAGGTGCTCGAGCGAGAGATCGATCAGGTGGGGCGCTAGGTCCACGTCAGGCGCGAACTTCGGCGGCAACGGCGTCGGAGCGGGGCTCAAGACCGAATGCCTCCGCCAGCAGCTCGTAGGAGTCGAGGCGGTCATCGGTGCCATGCACGTTGGTCATCGCCATCACCTCGTCGGCACCGCTGAGGCCGACCAGCTCGTCGAGGCGGTCGCGCACGGTAGCCGGGGAGCCGACGATCATCCGCTCGGGACGACCGGTTCGCGGCGGAAGCTCGGTCGGACCCTCCTCTGCGAGAGCCTCGGCAAGCGTCGGCAGGGGAGTCGGACGTCCCGCTCGCAGGCGCCGGAAGGCCACCCGCGACGGCGCGGCGAGGCGATGGGCGAGCTCGTCGTCGTCGGCGCAGAGGATCGCGTGGGAGACGATCGCGTAGGGCTCGGGAAATTCCTCGGAAGGCTGAAATCCCTCGCGGTAGAGGCGCAGAGCATCGACGGTCATCTCTGGGTTGATCTGGCAGGCGAAGGCGAATCCGAGGCCGGACGACGCGGCCAGTTGAGCGGAGAAGTCGCTCGATCCGAGTAGGAATATCGGCGGCAGCGGGGCCTCGAACGGAGCGGCTCGGATATGACTGAATGCGTGCCCCTCCGGCCAGGGCCGTGAGCCGGCGAACGCCAGGAGCTCGGCCAGCTGCTCCGGCAGGTCGTTGGCGCTCATCGCCTCGCGGCTGCGCCGCAGAGCGAAGGCGGTCATCTGGTCGGTACCCGGCGCTCGGCCGATCCCGAGGTCGATCCGGTCGGGGAAGAGCGCGGAGAGGACCTTGAACTGCTCGGCGACCCGCAACGGGCTGTGATTGGGAAGCATCACGCCGCCCGAGCCCACCCTGATCCCCTCGGTGGCCGCGGCCACCTGGCCGATCATCAGCTCCGGCGAGGAGCTCGCGACCATCGCACCGCCGTGATGTTCGGCGAGCCAGTAGCGGTTGAAACCGAGCCGGTCGGTGTGGCGAGCCAGGTCGATCGTGTCGCGCAGCGCCTGGCCCTCCGTCGAGCCCTCGACGACGGGCGAGAGGTCGAGGACGGAGACGGGGGGCATGCGACCCAAGGTATCGAGTCGACTCCCTCAACCGGCGACCGGACGCCTCGCCCGCCCATAGACTCGGCGATCCGATCGGAAGACCGAGATCAACCCTTGAGGGAGAGGCGCCTTGAACAACCAAGCAGACACCCACGACCACGGCCAGGGCTGGATCACCTTCGTCGCGGTCCTGTTCGGCGTCCTCGGCGCGTTCAACCTGATCGACGGTCTGGTCGCCCTCTCGGGTGACGAGCGCTTCGCCGCCAACGAGCTCTTCACCGGCAACCTCACGTTCTGGGGAATCCTGCTGGTCGGCACCGCCGCCCTCCAGCTGCTCGCCTCGGTGCTGATCTTCAAGCGCAATGCCAACGGCCAGGGTCTCGGCATCATCCTCTGCGTCTTCAACCTGCTGACCCACATGGCCTTCGTCTCGGTCTACCCGGTCTGGTCGCTGCTGATCATCGCGATCGACCTGCTGGTCATCTACGGCCTCTGCGTCAACAACCGATACTTCAACTGATCGGCGGCTCGGAGGCCGCAATGCGTCGTCCTCGTCGGCTTACGGCCGAAGGCCGCTTCGCCTCCTGCGTACTCGCCTTGCCGGCTCCGAACTCACCGATTGCACCGGGAACCTCAGCCGGCGCGCTCCTGGCGTCTGCGGTGCAGACCGAGGCCGACCAGGCCGAGCGGCAGGGGGAGCCAATAGGTGAACAGCCGGTAGAGGAAGGTCGCGAGGACGGCGTCTCCGGCCGAGACGCCGGCGAGGGCGAGCAGCGCCGTGAGGCCCGTTTCGACGAAGCCGAGGCCGCCCGGGGTGATCGGGATCTGCGCGAGAACCTGGGCGGCGCAGAAGGCAAGCAGGACGAGGCCGGGACGTGGATGAGCGCCGACTGCAGCCAGGGCCGCGAGCAGGATCCCGTAGTCGAAGGCCCAGCGGCCGACGGTCGCCAGCAGCGCCTTGTGCCAGTCGTCGCCGAGCGCGGCCCGGATCCGGTTGCGCTCACGCATCACCCGACGCGGCAGGTGGTCGGTATCGGGTGAGTTCCGGCGGGTCTTGTTGCGGGCGCGCTCGATCAGCCCCGTGACCTTCTTCAGCGGCCCGTCGGCCCCAAGCATCACACCGCTGATCCCCGCCAGCACGACGAAGACGACCAGGCTGACGACGGCGGCCCGGAGCAGATCGTCGTCGACCGAGCCGCTGATCAACGCCGGCAGCGCCAGGATCGGCAGGCCCAGGACGACTCCGAACGTGAGCAGGTTGACCGCGGTGATCCCGGCGACGGCGCGGCCGCGCTCGACCCCGCGCTCGACGAGCATCTTGTATTGGAGGGCCGCACCCATCGCTCCCCCGCCGGGGGCGATCTTCGCCAGGGCGTTGCCGGCAAGCTGTGAATCGATCACGGCCGACCACGGAGACCGCGGGATCGTCAGCCGTTGAAGGAACCACAGGCAGGCGAGGGAAGCGAGCTGCAACAGGGCGAGCAGCGGAAACCAGAGCAGCGAGATCTGTCCCAGGTTCTGCCAGGAGCCGAGCACATCGATCAGGCTCGGCGCGACCAGGTAGAGCGAAACTCCGGTGATCGCGAGCCAGAATGCGGACCGGCGGATGCTCGGCCCCTTGGCAGCCGCCTCCGCCTCGCCGCGGGCGATCTCGCTCGCCGCGTCCGTCCGCGCCTCGATCGCGCGTTCGACCCGGTCGGCAAGCGACTCTCGACTCGGTGATGGTTTCGGCGGCCCGCTCACGGGACCGGCCACCCTAGCCACCCTGGGTGACTGATCTACGGCACCCGGGCGTCGCTCCCGAGCGTGGCTAGGGCGGCGCCGAGAACTGCGAGGCTCGCGTCGATCAACGCCTCGCGATCGGCGTCGGGCCTGCCGAGGCTCGCGAGAATCCCGCCCTCGAGGAATCCGACCCAGCCGCGCAGGACGACCCTGACATCCGGGCGGTCGAGGTCGAGGCCGATGTTCTCGGCGATCAGCTCGATCCCGCCCCAGCGGGCCGCCTCGATCCGGTCGAAGACCTCGCGGAACCCGGCGCCGCCCGCCATCACGGAGCGATAGGCCGCGGGATGCTCGGATGCGGCATCGAAGTAGGCGCCGACGGCATGTCGAAGCCGGTCGGCCGGAGGCAGGTCCGCGGGGGCGCCGCGGGTCCGGCCGCGAAAACCGACGAGAAGCGGCTCGAGCGAAGCGACGTAGAGACCCTTCTTGGAGCCGAAGTACTGGAAGACCAGGCCGTGGGAGACGCCCGCGACCTTGGCGACGTCGTCGACGGAGACGTCGTCGTAGTCGTTGGTCAGGAACAAGTCGAGCGCGATCGCGAGCAATTGCTCGCGCCGCTCCACCGCCCTCTTGGTTGTCAACGGGCGTTGGGTCAGAGTCAACCGAGTCTAGCCCCGGACCCGAACCCTTGTATGAGATCGTCCGTGGCCGATGGCGGCAATCGAATTGCAGGGAGTTGTGAAGACGTTCGGGGCGATCCGTGCTGTCGACGGGCTGGACCTGACCGTGCAGGAGGGAGTCTGCCTCGGATTGCTCGGGCCGAACGGGGCCGGCAAGTCGACGACGATGCGGCTGCTCACCGGTCAGGCGATCGCCGACGAGGGTTCGCTTCGGGTCCTCGGCTACGAGTTACCCAAGTACTCCAAGGAGGCACGAGCGAGGATGGGAGTCGTTCCGCAGCTCGACAACCTCGACATCGACGTCACCGTCGAGGAGAACCTGAAGGTCTTCGCTCGGCTCTACCGCGTCCGCGACATCCCGGCCGCCATCGATCGCGCCCTCGGCCTCGCGCGCCTCAGCGACCGCCGCCACGACGCGGTCGACGAGCTCTCCGGCGGCATGCGCCGACGCCTGCTCGTGGCTCGCGGCCTGATCCATGAGCCGAAGCTCGTGCTGCTCGACGAGCCCACGGTCGGCCTCGACCCGCAGATCCGGTCCGAGATCTGGACGCTGGTCGAGGACCTCCGCGCCCAGGGAACGACGATCCTGATGTCGACGCACTACATCGAGGAGGCCGAGCGACTCGCCGACGAGGTGGCGCTGATGGCCAAGGGCAGGGTTATCGCCCGGGGCCGGCCCAACGACCTGATCGCCGAGCACGCCGGCAGGTTGACGGCCGAGTTCTACGGCCCGCCCGCCCGCCGTGCCGAGGTCCGCCAGGTCGCCGAAGCGGCCGGGCTACCGGTTCGCTCAGCCGGTCCAGCGGTGGTGATCGTCGGCTCGGAGCGGGCACCGAGCGGCGTCGTCCCGGAGGACTCGGTGATCCGGCCGACCTCGCTCGAGGACGTCTTCGTCCAGCTCACCGGTGAGGAGCTCGAATGAGGCTGATCGAGCCGGCCGCGGTCCTCGGGGTGATGAGCCGCGAGCTGGCCAACTTCCGCACGTTCTGGCGCAGCACAGTGTTCTCCAGCCTGGTCGAGCCGATGGTCTACCTGTTCGCCTTCGGCCTCGGCCTCGGCACGACGCTGATCACGCAGGTCGACGGGATCGACTACGTCGAATTCGTCGGCACCGGCATGGTCGCGACTGCCGTCGTTTTCTCCAGCGCCCTGCCGGCCATGTTCGGCACATTCGTCAAGCACCGGTTTCAGAGGACCTACGACGCGATCCTCGCCGCGCCGGTCGACGTCGAGGAGCTGGTCAGCGGCGAGATGCTCTGGATCGGGCTCCGCAGTTCCGTCTTCGGCTGCTTCCCGTTGCTGGTCACGATCGGGTTCGGGCTGGATCCGGCCTGGGGCATGCTGCTGGTGCCGCTCTTCTGCCTGATCACCGCGCTGGCCTTCGCCGGGTTCGGAGTCGCGGTGGCGGGCAGCGTCGCGAAGATCGACCAGTTCAACTACGTCACCACGCTGGTGATCACTCCGATGTTCCTGCTCGCCGGCACGTTCTTCCCGATCGATCAGCTGCCCGAATGGGCCCAGGTAGCCGCCCAGCTCAACCCGCTCTACCAGCTGGTGACCCTGGTCCGCGGCGCCTGCTTCGGCTTCGAGACCGTCGACCTGCTGCGTCTGTTGGCCCTGATCGTCCTCGCCCTGGCGATGTGGAAGCTGGCGATCGACCGGCTGAAGCAGCGCCTGATCGACTGAGCTGGGAGGCCTGGCGAGGGGCGTTACCGTTCACCAACCACCTGACTTATCTGGCGCACGTCACGCATAGCGCGCTCTCGGGCACGCTCCTCAGCCTGCCTGCCGGAATCTCGGCGCCGCAGTCGTCGCAGGTTCCGTAGGTGCCCTCGTCGAGCTTCGCGAGGGCGCGCTCCAGACGGGCCTCGATCGCCTCGAGGCTGTCGGCGACGCCGACGTCGGTGAGACGACCGATGGCCTCATTGGTCCCGTCCCCGATCCGCTTGCCGAAGCCGATCCCGGAGCCGCGTTCCGGCGGCTTCTTGAGAGCGGCGAGCCGGTCGCTGACCTCCTCGAGTCGCTCCCGCAGCTCGACTTCGATCCGGTCGCAGTCGAGCGGCCCCTGGTCAGGTTCCCGCTTCTCCATGCTTCATCCTCCCCGAGATCGCGATGCGCCGTCACCTGCTCCGCCGAAAGCCCGCCGCCGCCCGGAGGAAACCGGAGGCGGGCCGTCGCCCCCGTGGGCCCCGGCCCGCGCGCTACTACGCGGTCGCCGGACTGAATCTCGCGACCGAGATGGAACGCCTCTGCCGCCTCGACGCTCTCGGCGGCTCCGCCGGCCCGCTGGTCCGACACCCGCCCGAGCTCACAGTCAGGCGCGCCGCCAAGCGACCGCGCAGCCGGCTCGGCTTCGCGATTCCGGACCAGAATCGGCTGTCGGTGACCGTCTATCCGGGCATCCGCCGCGGCGACGTCCAGGAGACGCTGCTCCATGAGCTCGTGCACCTGGCGGTCGGAGCCTCGACGGAGAGCCGGCGCTGGCACGGTCGCGAGTTCAGCGACGCCCTGCGAAGGGCGATGGCCGAGGGCTACGGCGTCGTCGGGGTGCGGGCCCCGAGCAGCTACCACGGTGCCTACGCCGAAGCGCTTGAGCAACTCCAGCCGCAGTTGCAGCTCGACGTGGCTACCTGAGCTTCGATTTGGCCGAATCCGGGGCTCCCCAGGGAACCTCGGAGCTGACCGAGACCGCGACCTTCCTACCCTTCTCCAGGCCCGCCTTCACGGCCCTCTTGGCCTGCTTGCCGAGCGTCAGCCTCAGGGTCCGACTCTGGCCGGCGGCGAGGTCGACGCCGTCGGCGAAGCCGCCCGGTTTGCCGCCCACACGAGCGTCGACCGAGACGTCATCGCTCCGGCTGGACGCCGAGACGGTGACCCTCAGCTTTCCCTTGCCGAGCTGCTTCAGCTTGGAAGAGTCGACGGCGACGGTCACGTCGGGCCGCGGCACCGCCCCGGGGCCGGCTACCTCGATCGCACCCTTCATGTCGGAGTGGATGGTGCAGGAGAACGCATAGCTGCCCGGCTGCAGGTACGGGGTGCCGGCGACCGGAGCCGACTCGTTCGGAGCGAGGAGCGCAGTGGTGAACAGCGGCTCGCCGTCGGGTCCGTCCCCATCAGCGACGACGTTGTGCTTGGCGAGCGGATCGTCGTTGCTCAGGGTCGACTGCTGGCCCGCGATCAACCGGAACGTTGAGCCGCCTTCGATCCCTCCCGCGTAAGAGGATAGGTCGACCGCCCTGATCGTGTCGGTGACACCCGGGGCCCCGGCGAGCGCCCCGCTGGCCATCGCCAGGACGAGCGCCGTCAACCCGGCCGCCCCCGCGACATGCAACCTCATCCGCCTCAAGCCTTCTTTCTTCCTCTGCCGGGAACGCTTCGACCCGCTCGGTTGGTCCCCTCCCGCCCGGCGAGGATAGCGCACCTCGGGGCCGATGTTGTCGTTAAGTCAACATGGCAGACGATAGGTTCCGGCGATGGCCTCACCGCTCCTCGTCGTCGATACCCCGTCGATGCTCTACCGGGCCTTCTACGGATTGCCGAAGACGATCAAGGGGGCCGGGGGGCGTCCCGTCAATGCGCTTCTCGGCACCGCGAACCTGGTCCTCCGCGAGGTCGAGGCCCACGGACCCCGAGCGGTCGTGCTGTGTTACGGCGCCGAGGCGGCTCACTACCGGGTCGAGCTCTATTCCGGCTACCACGCCGACCGTCCGGAGATGCCGGAGATGCTGGTGCCGCAATGGGCCGCGAGCCGGGATCTGTTCGCGGCCTTCGGCTGGCAGATCGCCGAACACGAGACGCTCGAGGCCGACGACCTCCTCGGCTCCCTCGCCGTGGCCGAAACCGCCGCCGGCGGCAGGACGCTGATCATGACCGGAGACCGTGACATGTTTCAGTGCGCGAACGACGACGTCACCGTCCTCTACGCCAGCACCGGCGTTCGCGGTACCGAGGAGATCGGACCCGACGAGGTCCGCGCCCGCTACGGGATCGAGCCCGCTCAGGTGCCCGACTTCATCGCCCTCCGCGGGGACCCCTCCGACGGGATCCCGGGGGCGAAGGGGATCGGCGAGAAGACCGCCGCCGACCTGCTGCGGCGCTACGGCTCCCTCGACGGGGTTCTCGACGGCGCTCTCGAGCAGAGCACCCCGCGGATCCGCGGGGTGCTTCGGGACGGCCGCGAGGAGCTCCTGTCATTCCGCGAGATGGCAACGCTGCAGGACGCCGGGGTCGATCGCCCCCCCGATTCCCCCACCGAATGGGGATCGGCTGCGAAGGCTGCCGGTGAAGCGGGGATGAACCGACTGGCGGAACGACTCCATGAGTTGAGCCGACGAGCTTGACCGAGGGTCGACCCGCCCTCGTAAATGAGGGTGGGCGGCGGTGGGTTCAGCCCTCGGCACTCATCATGAGGCCGAGGGATCGAAGTGATTCGACGAACGCACCGGAGTCGGCCCGGGCCCGATCTGCGTCGATCCCGCACCCTGATTGGAGCGCCGTCGCCAGGGCCTCGAGATCGGTTCCCGCGAGCAGCAACGGCCAGAGCAGGGCCGCCGTGCGATTGCCCCCCAGATACCGGCGGGCGTTCAGGTCGTAGATGACGAGCTCCCCGTCGATCTCCCGCGCCTCGATCGCGCTTCGATCGAGTCTCAACTCAGCCTCGCTCACGACGGCGACAGTATTCGATCGATCAGCTCTCCAGCCAGACTCGGGTCGAAGGGTGGACCCCACGGGATCGTCGTCTCCAGCACCGGCACCCGCGCGACGAGCTGCTGGCAGAGATCCAGGTGGCGGGTCGTCAGCTCGGGGTCGATGAACCCGGCAAGGCGTGGAGATCGCAGCAGCTCGGCGGCCGCCTCGCGGCCCCGCAGGCGCCTCACCGAAAGCTGTCTCGAGCCTCGCGAGGGTCCCGGTACGACCAACGCCGCCAGCGGCATCCTCCGTACGTCCGTGAGATCACCCATCGCCGCGGTGCGGCCGTCAGCGGTTTGCACCGCCGACTCCAGATCATCGGCGAGCGCCGCCGCCTGAGGCCGCAGCCGTAGCCGGGCGCCTCCTCGGAAGCACAGCGCCGCGTCGCCTTGGACCTCGCAGCGGAGCACATCGTCGGTGACCGCTCGCGCCCCCGACCCGCAGAGCAGCGCCGCCAGGGTCGTCTTGCCCTTGCCGGACGGGCCGATGAAGGCGATTGCTCGTCCGCCCACCTCGACCGCGCTCGCGTGCAGAGTCGAATGACCGTCGATGGCGAGCGCATGGGCCATCCCGCTGCCGGCAAGGAGCAGATACCAATTGCCGTCGGCCGCGCGGGGGTCGGGACGGACGGTGATGGTCCGGCGGTCGCGGTCGAACTCCGTCTCCGCGCTGCGGCGGTGCCGAACGACCCAGCGCTCGCCCTGAACGGCCGCCCAGTACTGAAACTCCCCGTAGGTGGCTTCGCCGATCAGCTCCCCGGCCGGGGGATCGTCGACCGCCAGTGGCTCGCCGACCTCAACGGCCCAGTCGGGCGGTCGATCGGTGAGCGGTCCATCGAGAGGTTCGGGGGAGCGCACGGCCAGCCCGTGCAGCTCGTAGACGGGGTCCGCGGGGTCCTTCCGTTCTAGTCGGGGTTGCTGGTGCCCGCCGCGGTCTCGACCGGGTCCTGGCTCACGTCCAGTTCCTCGACCTTGGGCGCTTCGTACCGGGGTTCTTGATCCATGCCGTCCTCGCTCAAGTCGGGTTGCTGCTGCCCGCCGCGGTCTCTACCGGGTCCTGGCTCACGTCCAGTTCCTCGACCTTGGGCGCTTCGTATTCTGGGTTCCCTTCCATCGCTGCTCCTGTTGTTGCGAGGCTAGGCGATCACCCTACCGCCCGGCGTGGCGTTTGGGAAGCGGCTTCAGCCCAGCTCGACCTGGGGTAGATCCGGGGATGAGCCAGCGTCCTGTGTAGCCACGGCCCGAGCCTCTACGGGCAGGACCAGCCCCTGCCGGGACAGGGACCTCGTGACTTCGAGGGCATCGCCGCGGAGCTGAACGGCCGGCATCGACGGAAACGTCTCGGCCAGCGCACCGGCAGCATCGGCCGTGGTGCCAACAGAGAGCGCGTCGAAGACGACCGAGGCGGACTCGTTCAATCGCCAGACCCCTCCGGTGTCTCGCCTCCGAATCAAGCGCCGCCCTGCCGTGCCACCCACGCGGACGTCCCCGTGTCGGTATCGCCTCGCCAGCGCGAGCCCCTCGATGTGGGCGCGCGGATCGCCGATCTCGCTGCGCGTGAGGGTGCCCACGGGGACCGGCTGGGGAATCCGCGCCTCGCGTGGATCGCCGCCGGTTTCCCCCGGCCCAGCGGTCGGGACGACCTCGACCTCATCGTCGAGGTACGGAACAAGCTTGGCTCGTGACCAATCGGTCGGCGCCGAGATCGTGGACTGCCAGCTCGTGATCGCGGGATCGCGCCAATGCTCACCGACCCGCTCCCAACAGGCCTCGAGGCCGTCGCCGATCGCGTGCCCGAACGTGAACGGGTTGAGCGAGTCGGTCCGGACCATCCCGTTCGGCCGGACCAACAGCGCTGCGGGGGCCCGGACGGAGTGGAACCGATCGGTGCCGCCCTCGCCGCTGCGCAGGACGACGGGGACCGAATCGCCATTTCGACGCCTGAAGCCCTCCACCGTCCGCTCGAGCCTGGTCGAGGCGACGCGCCAGCCGCCCTCGCGCGCAGCCGCGCCGATCTCGATCACCCGGGTGACGCGGATCGACATGACGCCCAGCGTCGACAGCGCATCGAGCGTCTCATCGACGTGGTCGAGGTTGCCGGCGCTGACCACGTGGACGGCATGGACGGGGACACCATGGCGGATGAGCGCATCGATGCCGGCGACCGCCCGCCGCCAGCTGCCGGGCACCCCGCGCGAGGCGTCGTGGACCTCAGGACTCGGGCCGTCGACGGAGACGTGCACGTGGAGGCCGGGTGTTTCCGCGAGCCCCGCCGCGACCTCGTCGTCGATGAACCAGCCGTTCGAGTTCAGGGTGAGGCCGAGCCCTGCGCGGGCGAGCCGCCGGCAGATCTCGACGGTGAGATCCTTCCGAAGGAGCGGCTCGCCGCCGGTGATCACCGCCTCGATCGCGCCCGCATCGATCAGCTGGTCGGCGACGGCGAGCCAGTCCGCATCGCTCAGCTCCAGGGTCCGTTGCAGCGTGTGACGCGGTGAGTCCGTGTAACAGAACCCGCAGCGCAGGTTGCAGGCGTAGGTGATCTCGAGCTTGCCTCCGACCGGATGCGGCGGCGGCGCGGTCCGCTGCTCTCCGGAGCCGCGACGTAGGGCACGCCGGGCGCCGCGACGGACGCTGTGGCGCCACTCCGCGCTCCTGTCGACCAGGGAAGTGATTGGATCATTCTGGTCCACGGACCGCCCTCCATGCCTCCTGCCACTCCGACACCTCGAACCTTGCGGGCGGCGACCGCCGGTTCACTGGCCGCCGACGCAGCGACGGTGGAGGCGTTTGAGACCCTGCGGAGGGCTGGCATCGAGCCGCTGTTGCTGAAGGGGCCGGCTCTCGCGCGGCTGCTGTACGACCCCGGAGAGGAGCGCTGCTGGGACGACGCCGACCTGCTCGTCCCCCCCGCCGAACATTCGCGGGCGATCTCGGCTCTCGGCAGGATCGGCTTCCATCCGCGAATCAGCGACCCGCTCGAGCGGGGAAGCGTTCCTCACGCCGTTCATCTCGTCCGGCCCGCCAGGTCGCGTGGAGCCACTGCGCCGGAGTCGATCGACCTCCACCTCAGCTTCGCCGGGGTGAATGCTCCCGCGAACCAATTCTGGCGCTCGCTCAGCGCTGATCGCGACCGGATCGAGCTGTTCGGCCGCCCGGTCGACGTGCCGGCGGTGCGGGCGCGGCTCACCCTGGTCGCCCTCCACGCGGCGGCTCACGGCCGCCCGCATGAGCGCTCGCAGCGTGACTTGCGGCGAGCGGTCTCCCGCTTCGGCCTGGCCGATTGGTCGGGCGCGGTTGCGCTCGCCCGGGAATGGGACGCGCTCGATTTCTTCGTCGTCGGACTGTGCCTCGACCCCGAGGGGGTCCGGCTCCTAAGCGAACTCGGGATCGCGCACGAGCCCTCCACCACGGCTGCGATGCGGGGGATGGGGATGCCGCGCGCACAGCGGGGTCTGGAGCAGCTCGATCGGACTTCTGGCGCCGGTTCTCGGCTTCGCCTGGTCCTTCGCAAGGTATTTCCGAGCCCAGAGCTGATGCGGATCTGGAAGCCGATCGCCCGCCGCGGCCGGCTGGGGCTGGCCCTCGCGTACCTGTGGCGACCGCCTTGGCTGCTCTGGCAGCTCGTGCCGGCCCTCCGCTCCTATCTCGAAGCGAGACGCAGGTGAGTGCGATCGAGGTGGAGGACCTGAGCAAGCGCTTCCGAGCGGTCGAGGCGCTGCGTGGGGTCAGCCTGACGGTCGAAGCCGGCGAGATCGTCGCCCTGCTCGGACCCAACGGCGCCGGCAAGAGCACGCTGCTGCGGATCATCGCCACGCTGATCAGCCCCGACGCCGGCTCGGTTCGGCTCGCGGGGCACGACCCCGCCGATGATCCGTTGGCGGCGCGGGCCGCCTTCGGCCTGATGCTGGGCGAGGAGCGCTCGCTGTATTGGCGCCTGTCGGGGCGGCAGAACCTCGACTTCTTCGGTTCGCTGCAGGGACTCGGAAGGGAGGAAGCGACGACGCGGACGACGGAGCTGCTCGAGCGCTTCGGCCTCGGCGACGTGGCGGACCGGCGCTGCGGGGAGTATTCGACCGGAATGCGAGCCCGCCTGGGGCTGGCCCGTGCCCTGATCGCGGATCCGCCGGTCTTGCTCCTTGACGAGCCCGCCCGCAGCCTCGACCCGCTCGCCGCAGCCGATCTCCGCGGGCTGCTCACATCGCTGGCAGGCGGGGGGCGGACCGCTGTGCTCTACGCGACCCACGACCTGCATGACGCCGCCGAGGTCGCCGCCAGGACGATCGGCATCGGGCGTGGCCGGGTCGCGTTCGAGCACGGGCCCGGCATCTCGGCCGGCGATCTGGAGCGATCGCTGCTGGGGCTCGAATGAGCCTCGGCCTGCTGCCCGCGTTCCTGCGGCGCGACCTGGCCATCCAGCTCTCCTACCGGGCGGACTTCACGCTGCAGACCGCGTCGGTCCTGCTCACGCTCGTCCTCTTCTTCTACGTGAGCGAGCTCGTGGACGACGGCACGCTCGCCTCCGACGTGGGTGGCGACGCCGGGTACTTCGGATTCGTGGTCATCGGGCTGGCGCTGCTGCGGATCCTGTCCTCGGGCCTCAACTCCTTCGCCCAACGGCTGCGCAACGACCAGACCTCGGGCACGCTCGAGGCGATGCTGGCCTCGCCCATCCGTGCCTCCACCGCGATCCTCTTCAGCGCCGCCTTCGACCTGCTGCGAGCGACGTTCTTCGCCTCGGTGATGATCCTCGCTGCGATCCTCTTCTTCGGGCTTCGCCTGGACACCGATCCGCTCGGAGTGCTCGTCGCCGTCGTGACCTTGGCGGGATCGCTCGCGGTCTTCGCAGCCCTGGGCATGCTGATCGCCGCTTTCACCGTCGTCTACAAGCAGTCGAGTGCCGCATTGCAGATTGCGAGCACCGGCATCGGGGTGTTCAGCGGGGTCTACTTCCCGCTCGATGTCTTCCCTGAGGGCTTGCAGGTGCTCGCAAACCTGATCCCGTTGACCTGGGCCGTCGACGTGACCCGCTCCGCCCTCCTCGAGGGCACGATCGAGACGGACCGTTTCCTCCTGCTGATCGGCTCGGCGGTGGTGCTGCTGCCCGCGGCCCTGATTGTGATCGAGCGGGCGGTGACCAAGGCGAGGCAGCAGGGGACTCTGGCGCATTATTAAGCACACGCACCGTCGCCACGCGTGGCAGATATTGACTCTCCCCGCGTACAAATCCGCCATCGGGGTCGGCTCACCGGACCGAGGGGACTAGCCCAGAAACGCCTCCATCGCCTCGTGCGTCGCCTCCGGACGCTCGAGCTGGGGAACGTGGCCGCAATCGAGCTCCAGGTGGACGGAACTCGGGAGTGCACGCTCGACGTGGCGCATGAACGAGATGGGGACGAGGACGTCCTCGCAACCCCAGACGAAGAGGGCCCTGGGGCCGAGCTTCTTGAGCCGGGTCCAGAAGCCCTGCTCGCCGTATGGCTCGTCGCGGTAGATGTTGCGCAGGCACTCGTAGAACGCGTAACGACCGGAGGTAGTCAGGTAGGCGCGGAGGAACTCGTCGACTCCGGCGGCGGTCCAACCGTTCTCACCGCCCGGGACGAGCTTGCGGACGACCGGCTCGACCAGGCGGCGCGGTGTCGGCTGGAGGTAGCCGAGCCGGGGTAGGGGAACCTGAAGGAGCCACTTCCACGGACGCTCCTTGAGCCAGGCGAGCGCGGGCGCGAGCAGAACGAGCTGCTCGACGCGATCGGGGTGGGAGATGCCGAGCTCGATCGCGATCCGGCCGCCCATGCTGTTGCCCGCGTAGCTGGCGCGCTCGAGGCCGAGCGCCGACAGGACCTCGACCACAACCTCGGCATACCAGGGGGCGTCGAAGGGAGCGTTGTGGGGCTTGTCCGAGTCGCCGAAACCCGGCAGGTCGATTGCGATGACTCGATGCCCCTGGGGCGCGAGCGCGGACAACGTGGGTAGAAAAGAAGCCTTCGTTCCACCGAGGCCGTGGAGGCAGATCAGCGGCGGGCCCTCTCCCGCCTCACAGAAGGCGATGTCGTGGTTGGCGGTCTCGATCCGGCCGAAGCGCAGGCGACCCGGATCGGCGGACCCCGTCGTTGCGGCGAGAAAGCCGACGCCGAGATGAAGGTTCTCGCGGATCCGGAGTCGCCCGCGACGGAACGCATCCATGCCGCCCGACACGTCCTCGGCGATCGCCTCCCAGGTCCGGGTGTCGGCACTCAGGCGCGCGTCAGGCGTACCCGACGGCGGCCCCAGATGGAGGTTCGGCAGCTCGATGATCGCGTCGCAATCCCGGCCGTCGGTGACCTCCAAACGAATCCGGGCTGAGCCGCCGGGTACATCGAGATCGGCCGGCTCGAACCGGGCGGCCAGATCCTCGAGGGCCTCGATCGCTGTCTCCGAAGGCTCGGCGGTTGCAGTACCCATCCCGTCCAAAATACCCCTCGTGGGGGTCGGCGGAGCTGTCGGGGTCGCTTAAGTGAGCAGTTTGCGGAGCTCGGAGCAGATCTCGTGACCGCCGATCGCCGGCGCTGTCGCCGTCATGCGCCTCAGGATTCCGACCGGGCGAACGGCCGGCTGGCGACCACGGTCCAGGGGTCGACCGAAGACTCGACGACGAGGCCGGCCGCGACGTAGGGATCGCCGTCGACGAAGGCCTGCGCCTCCGCGGCGGGATCCTCGTCGTCCTCGAAGACGAACAGGGCGCCCGTCGGCGGATTCCCGGTGGCTCCCGCGATCACCAGCCCGCGCTCGGCCGAGAACCGTTCGACCCGACCGAGATGGTCCGCGCGGTGTGGCTTGCGCCGCTCGAGCATCCCGTCGACGTAGGTGTAGGTGAGGGTGCAGATCGCCATTCGCGCCGGATTCTCCCCGATCCCGGACGACCGCGGGGATGCGGCTCAGGAAACGATCAGGTTCGCGCCGGAGCTCAGGGGGAATTTCCTCCGGGTCCGCCAGCGATGCCGGCCCAGAAGATCAGCGCGATCGCGGTGTAGCCAGAGCCGGGAGTCGCCGCCGCGCCTGAGACGGACCGCGAGAGCCGCCACAGCCCCGATCGCCACCGAGTCGAAGAGAAGGCCGAAGCCGGTCTCGAGGGCCTCGAGCGGTTGCGAACTCGGGTGGGATCCCGACCGCACCCTCGATCGCAGCGCCGGCGGCCTCGATCATCCGCAGCCGAGCCGCTCAGGGCGAGAGCGTCCGCACGGGGTCGCAGACCTCGATCCGGCCGGCGGCGCGGCCGAGCCAGACGTCCGGGACCTCGTCGTCGGGCAGTAGCACGGCAACGGCCGAACCCTCGGTGAGCTCGCCGACCGGGACCGAGGCGAGGCTGGCGTAGCGACCAATCGAGAGCGTCGCTCCGGGCTCCCCGGTGTCGCCGGACAACCGGATCAGGCTCACGCCGCCCTCCAGCGGAAAGTTGGAATAGCCGTCGCTGCCGGGGTTGAACGTCTCGCAGCGCTTCGAAACGGCGTTACGCGGGACCGGGGTCGCGGCCACCTGCAACGCCCGTACGAGCGCGAGATCGGCGCCGAGCCTGACGTCCTCAGGTTGCTCCCACAGCTCCTCCAGGCTGAACCCGGTCGAACCGACCTCCTCGGCGAACTCATCGAGGGCGCCGACCGAGGAGGGCACCTGCCCGGCGCCGGGGAGATCGAGCTCGCCGAGCTTCGTCGCCGGTTCGATGCTGTCGGCGTTGAACCCGACCACGGCGATCGTGGCCCTTACGTGCGCGGCCTCCTCGTTGAAACCTGAGACGGCGTTGAACATCAGGCCGACGTTGAAGGCAAGGGCGAAAGCGAACACCGCGATCAGTGGAGGGACGAATCGGGCCGGGATCCGCCGACCGCGCATCAACTCGGCCGCAATCAGGATGATCATGATCGCCCCGAAGTAGAGGTATCGCGGGGTCGTCGACTCCCGCCCCTCCCCCTCGGAGAGCGCGATGCCGAACCAGAACGCAAACGCGGTGGCCAGGTAGGCCCACGTCCAGGGGGTGGAGCCGCCGCGTCGCAGGCGCACCGCGAGCAGGGCCATGAGGGCCACCGCGACGATGCCGAAGACCACCCGGACCGAGGCCGCCATCCACTCCGGGATCGGGTCGGCGCCGACCGGGATCCCCAGGATCCCCTCGATCGCCGCCCCCGCCGCCTCGACGATGAAGATGGGCGCGCCGAACAGGTTCCCGCTCGACGCGATCCCCTGGTCGAACTGCTGCGCCCACACCCACCACGCGATCCAGAGTGCCAACGGCACGATCGCGATCCAGGCCTCCCGCCTGCGGCTCCGCTCGAGGAGCAGATAGACGAGCACGCCGCCGGCGATGATCGTGCCGAAGCTGTGCGACAGGCCCGAGAGAATCAGCAAGAGGCAGGCGAGGAGATCGGTTCGGAAGTGGTTTCGCTCGACCAGCACGAGGGCTCCCAGCCCGAGCGCGATCGAGAGTGTGAACGGGATCCCGAGTGGCGACATGGTCATGTCCTGCCCCGAGCCGAAGAAGAGCAGGATGATCGCGGGGAAAACCGCCACCACGGCGCCCATCCGGCGACGCACGAGGATGAAGACGAGCACCGCGCCGGCCTGAAGGCAGAGGATCGCGAGGATTCGGAACGGCAGGTAGCTGGTGCCAAAGATCCTGGGCAGGCCCTCGTAGATGACCCGGGTGGTGGCAATCAGGTGGCTGCCATGCGGGGTCAGCAGGCTGGAGGTGCCGAAGTCGCCACCGAACGTCAGCCAATCGAGCTCGTCGCTCCAGAAGGTCAGGCTGCGCCCGAGCAGGAGGATCGTCAGCGCTGAAAGGGCCATCGCCGCGATCAGGGCGGTACGTGCAAGGCGCTCACCCCGCTCGGTATCTCCCTGTGGCATCGCGGGAACGCTAGCGTCACCTCCTCATGAATCCGCAACCGCGCTGGATCGAGCAGGTCGAGGAAGTCGACGGGGTCGGCCCGCCGTCGCTTCTCAACGTGGTCGGAGGCTGGCTCGGCATCGCCGAATCGACGCTTCCCTTCATCGCCTTCACGATCGTCTGGACGGCCTCCGGCCGCGATGTGCTGATCGGGGGGATCGTCGCCGTCGCGATCAGCGCAGTGCTCGCAGCCGCCCGCCTGATCCGCCGTCAGACGACGCAGTTCGCGCTCTCCGGCGTGATCGGGGTCGCCTTCGGGGCGTTCGTCGCAACCCGAACCGGGAATGCCGAGGACTTCTTTCTGCCGGGCATCCTGATCAACATCGCGTCCTGCCTCGCGTATCTGATCTCGATCGCGGTTCGCCGGCCGCTGCTCGGGCTGATCCTCTCGGCCGTGACCGGCGAGGGCCGCAGCTGGTACCAGGACGACGATCGCCGCCGCGCCTACAGCAAGGCGAGCTGGATCTGGGTGGGCCTGTTCGCCTTCCGGCTTTCGATCCAACTCCCGCTCTACCTGTCGGGCCTCGTCGGTCCGCTGGCCGTGGCCCGGGTCGTCACCGGGATCCCGCTCTTCGCCTTCGCCGTGTGGCTGTCGTACCTGCTGCTCCGCTCGACCATAGGTGAGCTCCGGCCAGGGCCGGGATCCCCTGCACCTTGAGCCCGCGGGCGTGGACGTCGTTCGCGATCGTCTCGTTCCTCTGGGGGATCCCGTACCTCTTCATCAGCATCGCCGTCGACGACGGCGTGCCCCCGGGATTCCTCGCCTGGGCCAGGGTCGTGCTCGGAGCGCTCGTCCTGATTCCGATCGCCTGGCGGGCCGGACTGTTCGGCTCCCTACGTGGCCGTGCCCGGTGGCTGATCGCGTACGCGATCGTCGAGATCGCCATCCCGTTCCCGTTGATCGCGTTCGGCGAACAACACGTCAGCTCCTCGGTCGCCGCGATCCTGATCGCAGCGACGCCGCTGATCGTGGCCGTGCTGGCGATCGGCTTCGTTCATAGCGAGCGGGTTCAGGGGCGGCGGCTGATCGGCCTGCTGATCGGGTTCGCCGGGGTGATCGCACTGGTCGGGGTCGACATCGCGGGCGACGGCGACGAGGTGGTCGGGGCGATCGCGATCCTGATCGCCGCCGTCGGCTACGCGGCCGGGCCGATGATGCTGAAGGTCAAGCTCGCCGATCTCGACCCCAGGGCGATCATGGCCGCGGCGCTGACGATCGCGGCGATCGTGCTCACCCCACTTGCCGCGGTGGCGCCGCCGGATGGGGCGCTGACGGCGTCGGCGATCGGATCGATCGTGACGCTGGGCCTGTTCTGCACGGCCGCGGCGTTCGTCCTGTTCGGCTCGCTGGTCATCGAGGTCGGCCCGAGCCGGGCGCTCGTGATCACCTACATCGCCCCCATCATCGCCCTCGCCGCCGGCGTGATCGTGCTCAGCGAGTCGCCGGGCCTCGGAGCGTTGGTCGGCCTCCCCCTGATCATCGGCGGCTCCTACCTGGCAACCGCCAACCGCTGACCCACCCAACTCGACTCCCGGAGACCCCGGCCACCCAGACCCACCGCGCCCGGCTTCAGCGCTACACAGGGCCACCGACGGGTGGAGGTGCCGCCGACACTCAGCACGAAGTGCGGAGGCGGCGCCTCCGCCCGTCGGTGGCCCAGGGCGTCGAGCGGCGGAGGTCCACCCACACCAAGTACGCCCGAGGGTCAGCGCTACTCAGGGCGCGGAGCGGTGGAGGTCCAGCGGGCAGTCAGCGCGAAGCGCAGCGAGTCGTGCCCGATGGACCTCTGCCGCTCCGGGCCCCGATTAGGCCTTGGCAGTACGAGCAGCCGCCGACATCCGCGCCTCGAGCAACCCAGAATCCGCATCGGAGACGGTCCGTAACTGCCCCTGAAAGGCCAGCGTCCAATGCTCCGCGGGCCATTTCGAAAGGTGTTCCATCTCACCCAGCAACGACTCGGCGGGGACGAAATCATCCTCGTCGAGCACCAACACGGGCTCACCCTGAACCCGCCAGGGATAGTCCTCGTGGACCTTCTTCTTGCCCTGGGGCCAGATCGGCTCGCGGTCCTCGAACATCGGTGAGAGCACCCGCGCGATCCCGCCGAAGGCCTTGACCACGGTCACGTAGAAGATCACCAGGTCGTCGGGCTGGAACTGCTCGGCCTGCCTGACGCGTCGTTCCTTGAGTCCGATCACGTCGAAACTCCGCTCAACGTTGATTCGGAAGTTCTCCAGCGATCCGGTCAGAATCCAGGTCTTCGGGGCCTCCTGGGTCACGCCACGATCATAGGCCGGACGGGCTCCGGGGGAGAGGCGTCCGACCGCCGATCGACACTTGGCACCGGCGCCGGTGCTAAAGGACCGCACTAAAGTTGTCGAACCAGTCTTCACAGATCCGATCAGGAGAACCGAACTTGCACGCCTTGCCGAAGTCCCACCTTCCATCCCGAATCGCCTTGATGCTCGCGGCCGCGATCCTGATCGCGGCCGGGCTGATCGCCTCGATGAACGCGACCTCCGCCAGCGCGAAGGTGAAGCAGGGACCGAAGGGCGGCGCGTTCTACAAGCCGCCGAAGAACATGCCCAAGGGTCACGGCAAGATCATCTGGCAGCGGGAGGCGACCAAACTCGCCCCGATCGAAGGCGCCAAGATCAACAAGACGATCCTCTACACGTCGAAGAGCCCGCAGGGCGATCGGATCGCCGTCTCCGGCTCGGTCAGCATCCCCAAGGGCAAGGCTCCCAAGAGCGGTTGGCCCGTGATCAGCTACGCCCACGGCACCACCGGTGCAGCCGATTCCTGCGCTCCAACGAGAGTCCGGCCGACCAGCGTCGTCGCCCCCTACGTCGCCTACGTCCACCCCCAGCTCCAGGATTGGATCGATGCCGGCTACGCCGTCGTCGAGACCGATTACCAGGGGCTCGGCACTCCCGGCCCCCACCCCTACCTAATCGGCGAGGCCGAGGGCCGTGGTGTCCTCGACATCGTCTCCGCCGCGCAGCAGCTGAAGCCGAGCATCGGCAAGAAGTTCCTGATCGCCGGCCACTCACAGGGCGGCCAGTCGGCACTGTTCGCCGCCAGCCTGGCGGACTCGTGGACGCCGAAGCTGAAGCTGAAGGGCACGGTCTCCTACGCCCCAGCCTCACACATCCTCCAGCAGGCGCAGCTGCTGCCCGCGCTGACCAGCCCCAGCGGCCTCTCGGCCCTGGCGGCCCTGATCTTCGAGGGCGCTTCGACGACTTCGTCGGACATCGACGTCGACGAGCTCCTGAACCCGCCCGCCGTCGCCCTCTACCCGCAGGTCGACCAGACCTGCCTGGCGCAGCTGTCGGAGCCCGACAGCTTCGGCGGCATCGCGCCCTCGACGCTGCTCAAGGACCCCGTCGACTCCACCCCGGCGTTCGCCGACGTGCTCGCCGAGATGAACCCGGCGGTCGACATCGGCCCGCCCGTTCTGCTGGCCCAGGGCACCGCGGACACGACCGTGTTCCCGTCCTACACCGACTCACTCAACGCCGAGCTGATCGACCTCAGGGACACCGTCGACTACAAGGTCTACCCCGGCATCACCCACGGCGAGATCGTGGCTGCCGCCGAGGACGACGCGATGGACTTCTTCGAGCAGCAGCTGCCCGGGAAGTAGGCGAACGGCGGGAACTACCCGCCCTTCTCCCTGAGGAACTCGCGGATCCGGACCGCGCCCAAGGACTCGGGGTCGTAGAGCGATTGAACGTGGCCGGCGTTCCTCCAGAGGAAGAATTCGGAGTTGGGGAAGAGCCGGGCGGCAGCCCTGCCCTCCGCCGGTGAGGTGACGTCATCGAGCTCGCCGGAGATGACCAGGACCGGCACGTCCGGCGCCGGCGCCGATTCGGCGGCGGCGGGTTCGTAGAGCTCACCGGGCCTCGGGGCTCCGAGGCACTCCCGATACGGATAGCCGGGAGTCAGCGCGACCTCCGCCGGGGTGAAGGGCTCAAAAGCGTCCTTCGGGTACTCCTCGATCGCGGCCGAGAGCTGCTCCCGCCGCTGCTCCCACGACGCGGCCTTGTCCCAGATCATCGGGTAGTCGTTGCAGCTGATCGTCAGCTCCTGGCCGACGGAATAGCCGCTCGGCTTGCCGAACCCGACGTGCCCCTCCCTCGTCAGCTCCTCGTAGCGCTGCTCGTCCCCCGCCAGGTATTCGGTGATCGCCCGGTCGATCGTGAGGTAGCTCTCGGGCGGGGAGAACCCGGCCTCGCTGATCGCGTCGAGAAGCGGTCCGACGTTGAGACGCCGCTCCCGCAGCTCGGCCACGAAGCGGTCGAGGCGCTCCCCGGCATCGCCGGTGCAGTCGGGTGAGCGCTCGCAGGCGATCTCGAGGCCCCTGATCCCGGTCCGCCAGATGCTCGGGTACCAGCCGCTCTCCCCCCTTACCGGGTAGGCGCTGTCGAGAACGAGAGCCTCCAGGGTGTCGCCGTGGCGGAACGCATAGGACTGGGCGAGGAAGGTGCCGTAGGAGTCGCCGTAGACCTGCACCTCGTCGTAGCCGAGGGCGGCGCGCACATCATTGATGTCGTCGGCGGCCGCGGCGCTGCGATAGGAGTCGAAGCGCGGGCCGAGCAGATCGGCGCATGCGGCCATGCCAACGTCATCGGTGGCGCGGCCGCTCTGCATGTCGGGACAGTCGATCGGCTCCGACGATCCCGTCCCGCGCGCATCGACCAGGACGAGATCCCGATGCCGCAGTTGGTCCCCGAACGTGTGGATATAGCCCTTCGCGCTGCCGATCGACCCGTATCCGGGGCCGCCCTCGATTGCGATGATGGCGCCACGGGACGGCGCCCTCTGATCGTCGCGCGGCCGCACGGCGAATGCGATCCGGATCTCGCCCAGCGACGGATCCGAACGTTCGTAGGGAAGGTCGATGGTCCCGCACCGCAGCTCGGGCGGCAGGTTGCGGTCCGCACACGGCTCGAGGTCGTCGAAGCTGATGCTGTCGGGGGCGATCGGCTCGGGGACGCTGACCGTCGCCTCCACCCCCGTCTCCTCACCGCCGCCGCACCCGACGCCGATCAGGAGGATCGCCGCCAGGACGGTCAGCACTGCCGCCGGAGCCGCGATGTGCTCAGCTCGGCGCAAGCGCTCCCTCGGCATCCTCGAGCTGTTCGTACAACTCCTGCACCCGCAGCTTGGCCGCCTCGTGGCGCTCACCGGCGCGCTGGGAACGGCCGGGGCTCGACCACGCCGCCGGGTCCGCGAGCTCGTCCTCGATCTCTCGCAGCTTCTCCTCGGCCCGCTCGATGTCCCGCTCGATCGTCGCGATCTTGCGAATCGCGTTCTTCGAGGGGCCGGCCGGACGCGTCTTGGAGCCGGCTTGCCGTCCGCCGTTTCCTCCCGCCCCGGGCTTCGCCGGGCGGGCGGCCACGGCGGCGGCCTGGCGCGCCTCCCGTGCGAGCGCGTCGCGTTCGTCACGGGCCCGCTGGTACTCGGCCCAGCCGCTCAGGTGGCTGTGAAGCTCGCCGTTCTCGCAAACGATCGTGCGGCTGCCGACCGCCTCGAGCAGCGCCCGATCGTGGGATACGAGGATCACCGCACCCTCGAACTCGAGCAGCGCATCCTCGAGCGCCTCGCGGCTTTCGATGTCGAGGTGGTTGGTCGGCTCGTCGAGGATCAGCACGTTCGCGCCGGAGGCGACCAGGATCGCCAGTGACAGGCGTCGCTGCTCGCCGCCGGAGATGTCGGCGAGCTTCTTCTCGACCTCGCGTCCGGAGAACAGGAAACCGCCGAGAAGATCGCGCGCCTTCTGTCCGCTCAGGCCGGTGCCGCGCTGGACCGCGTCGAGGACCGTGCCCTCCCCCGCCGCCGAATCGGCATGCTGGGAGAGGTAGCCGAGCTTGACGTTGTGGCCGACGCCGAGCTTGCCGGCGGCGGGCTCCCGGCGACCGGCGAGGGTTTCGATCAGCGTCGTCTTGCCGGAGCCGTTCGGCCCGACCAGGACCACGTGCTCCCCGCGCTCGACCCGCAGAGTGCCGTCCTCGATCAGGGTCCGCCCCGGAACCTCGAGCCGCGCCCCCTCCATCTTCAGCACGAAGCGGCCAGTTCGCTCCGGGGTCGGGAAGGAGAACCGCAGGGTCCGCTTGTCGCGCGGGTCGCGGGTCGCGGCATCTCGCTTGACCTTGTCGATCTGCTTGACCCTCGACTGCGCCTGCTTGGCCTTCGTCGCCTTGTAGCGGAAGCGCTCGACGAACTTCTCCATCCGTTCGATCTCCGCCTGTTGGCGCTCGATCGCCTTCCCGAGCGCGATCTCGCGAGCCGCCTGCTCGGTCCGCCAGGCGTGCCAGGGGCCGGAGAAGTAGCGGCCTCGGCCCGCCTCCAACTCGAGCACGGAAGTCCCGACCGATTCGAGGAACCAGCGATCGTGGGCGACCAGGACGACCGCGGCGTCCAGGTCGGTGAGGTAATCCTCGAGCCACTCCAGCGAGGGGATGTCGAGGTGGTTGGTCGGCTCGTCGAGAAGCAGCAGCTCGGGCCGGGCTGCGAGCGACCGAGCGAGCGATGCTCGGGTGAGCTCGCCTCCGGAGAACGTGGTCAGCGACCGACCCGACTGGCTCGGCTCGAAGCCGAGGCCGCTGAGGACGGCGAGCACCTGATCGCGCCACCGGTAGCCGCCGGCGAGGTCCAACCGAGCCTGCGCGTCTGCGTAGGCGCCCATCGTCTCGGTGGAATGGTCGCCGCCCGACATCTCCTCCTCGAGCCGCTCCAGCTTCGCCTCCAGGGCGATCACGTCGGCGCGGCCGGAGAAGACGTAGTCACCCAGGGTCATGGTGGCGTCACGCGGAGGTCGCTGGTCGTGCAGCGCCACTCGCGCGCCCTTCTCCAGGACGACCCCGCCGGAATCCGGTGAGAGCTCCCCGGCCAGGACCCGGAGCAGCGTCGACTTGCCGGCGCCGTTGCGGCCCGAGAGCGTCATCCGATCGCGTCGCTCGAGCTTGAACGACACGTCGTCGAACAGCGGCTTGCCGCCGACGTGAATCCCGAGGGTCGATGCAATCGCAATGGCCACGACCCCTGACGATACGGACCGTCGACGCGCGTGGGAGCCTTTCGGGCGTGCTCGACGAACGATTCACACGCGCCCTTCACGTGGAGGCGCTACGCCGCGGTTCGATGCATGCCGAGTCCGACCCGTCGGTCCTCTTTCAGACATCCACGATCGGAGCGATCCTCGACGGCGCCTACGAGGGGGACGTCACCTTCGCCGAGCTCGCCGAACACGGCAACCTGGGACTAGGAACCCTGAACTCGCTTGACGGCGAGATGATCGCGCTCGACGGCCGCTTCTTCCGGGCCGACATCGACGGCCGGGTCAACGAGATCGACCCCCGCGAGCGAACGCCGTTCGCCGTCGTCGTCCCCTTCGCCGAGCGCCGGAGCCGGCGCATCGAATCCCCGACTCGGCAGGAGCAGCTGATCGCGGCACTGAATGCCGAGCGGCCGCCGGGCGAGGGCGCGGCGGCAATCCGGATCGACGGGTACTTCGGCTCGGTCCATGCTCGCTCGGTGCCCAGGCAAACGCCCCCCTATCGCCCCCTGGCCGAGGTGGCATCCGAGCTGCGGAGCTTCGACCTCGAGGGGGTGGAGGGGACGATCCTCGGCTTCCGCTTCCCCGATCACGGCGACGGGGTCGAGGTCGACGGCTACCACCTGCACTTCATCAGCGCCGACCGCTCGAGAGGGGGTCATGTCCTTGATTTCGCCTGTGACCGCGGGCATGTGGCCATCGACCCGGTGACCAACCTCCACGTCGAGCTGCCTCCGGGAGTCGACCTCGAGGGTCATCACCTCGACGCCGCCAGCGCCGCATCGCTGCGGCGGATCGAGGGCGGCTGACCTGCCGGCGAATCGCAAGCGGAAGGCCGATCAACCATCCGCTCACCCCAGCGATTACAGATCCGCCGGGAACGGCCGATAGGGTATTTCGCATGGGACGGATGAAGCGAGGATGGGCGCTTACGAAGAAGAGCTGGGGCGTGCTCAAGGAGCACCGTGCGCTGATCCAGTTCCCGCTCTACGGAGGGTTCGCGACCACTGTGATGGCGATCATCGTCATTGGTCCGGGTCTCTACCTGATCGACGACGGCCAGCTGGCTCCCGGCGCGCCGCTGGTCATCATCGGCCTCTACCTGCTCGCCTTCATCGGCACCTTCTTCAGCGTCGGCCTCGCCGCCTGCGCGGACATGATCTTCCGGGGCGAGGACGCGAAGTTCTCCGACGGCATCGCCGTCGCCCGTAGCCGCACCGCCAAGATCGCCGGTTGGGCCGTCGTCTCGACCGTGGTCGGCACGATCGTCGGCCTGCTCGAGGACCAGGGTGGCTTCCTGGGTGCGATCTTCGGACGCCTGCTGCAGCTCGGCTGGTCGCTGATCACCTTCCTCGCGGTTCCGGTGATCGCGATCGAGGGCACCGGACCGATCGAGACCCTGAAGCGCTCGGCGAGCCTGTTCAGGCAGCGCTGGGGCGAACAGATCACGGGCAACGTGGCGATTGGCGGCTTCATCTTCCTGATCGGCCTGATCCCGGCGGCGATCCTGATCGCAGCGGGCATCGCGGTCATGGCTTCCAGCGGCATCGGCGGCGGGATCCTGATCGGCATCGGCGTGATCGTCATGGCGATTGCGATCCTGATCCAGGGAGCCGTCTCCGGAATCTTCGGAGTCGCCCTATACCGGTATGCACTCGAGGGCGAGACGGTCGGCGGATTCACCTCGGCGGAGTTCGAGTCCGCCGTTCGCCGCAAGGGCGGCCCTGGCGATGGGTCACAGCCCGCGACGATCTAGGTTCGCGGAGACCTTCAGCGAGAGCGCCGCACGGGCGGGAGAGCGGCTGCGAGGTGCGTGGTTGCCGCTGGTCCAGGTGACCGCCGCCGCAGCGCTGGCGTGGTTCATCGCCCACAACGCCCTCGACCATCCGCAGCCGTTCTTCGCGCCGATCGCAGCGATCCTGTCGCTCAGCGTCAGCATCGGCCAGCGTGGTCGGCGGGCGCTGGAGATGATGACCGGCGTCTTCATCGGGATCCTGATCGCCGATGCCGTGATCGCGCTGTTCGGCAGCGGGGTGGCCCAGATCGCCGTGGCCATCGGCCTGTCGATGACCGTCGCCGTGATCCTGGGGGGCGGCGTCATGTTGGTCAACCAATCCGGTGCGTCAGCGGCGATCGTCGTGGCGCTCGGGGCTTCGGAGGCGGGGACGGAGCGGATCGTGGACGCGGCCATCGGCGGTGCGATCGCTCTGGTCTTCAGCCAGCTGCTGTTTGCGCCCAAACCGCTCGGGATCATCCTGCCCGCCCGCCGCGAGGCGCTGCTCAGCCTTCGCGACGGCCTGGCTCAAATGAGCAAGGCTCTGAAGGAGCCCGACGGTCGCCACATCGAGTGGGCGCTGAAGACAGCGGGGCGGATCCATGACAAGCTCGCCAAGCTCGCCGCCGCCAGGCTCCTCGCCGCCGAGATCGCCCGCACCTCCCCGGTGCGGCGTCAGGACATCCCGCTTGTCGACCGCTCCTCTGAGGTGGCGATCGTCGTGGATCTGCTCGCCAATGCGACCCTGACGGTGATCCGCGACACGGTCCGGCTCGTCGACGACGGCGAGGTCAGGCCCGAATGGCTGCCGGTCGCGATCCAGCAGCTCTCGGAGGGGATGACGCGGCTGACCGATGACGAAACCTCGGGACTGGACCCGGGTCCGGGTGCGACCGCCTGCCGCGAAGCCGCGTACGCCGCGGTCCGGAAGGCCGCGACCCACGGCGAGGGCAACCACGATTGGAGGATCAGGCGGATCGCCGTCGACATCAGGACCGTGGCGGTCGACATGCTCAGGGTGACCGGGATGGAGCGGCGGGAGGCGCTGACTTCGGTCAGCGTCGCATGGCGCGAGGTGGCGATCGGCCCCGCAACAGGCGAGATGTCGCTCGAGACCTCCCCGAGACCCGGCTAGTCGGCCCGGCGCCAGCGGAGCACCGAGGTCGCGGGGACTCCGTCGGTGATCACGTCCTGGGTGCGGAGAAGGAGCTCCTCGCCCTCGAACTCGTAGGCACGCCGCTTGTCCATTCCGAGCTGATCGGGATGCAGGGCCTGCTCGACGTGATGGACGACCACCCCCGCCTCCGGCACGCTGAAACGGCCCGCGTAGGCGACGTAGGTCCGATAGGCGGCAGCCTGAAGCGCCTCGTTCCCGGCATCGAGATCCGTCGAGCCGAACCGGACGCGGTCGTCGTGTTGGATCTGAACTGCCATCTGGGCCGACGGCAGGTAGATCAGGACTCCGCTCGGCTGGGCGCCGCCGTGTTCGACCCGACGCCCGGACGCAGCCAGCCCCGACCACCCGGCCAACGTCCAGCGGCCGAGCAGCGGGGCGGCGAAGTCGGTGAGCGGCGCCAAGACGGCCGGTCTAGTCCTTCCCGGGCTGCGGGAACTGGGTTGCGACGAACTTGTCCCAGACGCGGTCGGGCATCAGGTGGGACTGGTTGATCAGGAGCGTCGCCGAGGGGGTCACCCGGTAACGGGTCCTCGGGCGGTTGGCAGTGATCGCCTTCTCGATCACCTTGGCGACTGCGTCGGCCTCGCCGCCGAGCAGCTTCATCGGACCCTTCTCATAGGCCTCCTTGGTGGCCCGGCCGACATGCCGATTGAAGTCGGCGTACACGTCGTCAGCGCTACCCGCATCGTCGAGTGAGGCGATCGCGGCCTTGTCGAAATCGGTGCGAATGGCGCCCGGCTGGATCACGACCACGTCGATCCCGAACCCCGCGACCTCGAAGCGAAGCGCGTCGGAGATCGCCTCGACCGCGTACTTGGTCGAGTGATAGATGCCGCCGCCGGGAAACGTGAAGTTGGCCCCCATCGAGCTGATGTTCACCACCCGGCCGGCCCCGCGGTCCCGCATCCCGGGGAGGACCAGCTGGGTCATCCGGATCAGGCCGAAGACGTTGGTCTCGAACTGGCGCCGGACCGCGTCCATGTCAACCGTCTCGATCGCTCCCGACTGCGAGTAGCCGGCGTTGTTGATCAGTGCCTCGACACCTCCGGCCTCCTCGTCGATACGTTCGACCGCGGCCCTCATCGAAGCCTCGTCGGTGACATCGAGCGCGAGCGTCTCGCAACCCTTGGCCTCGAGATCGGCGATCGCCTCGAGCTTGCGCGCGGTCGCGTAGACCCTGTGTCCATGCCCGGCCAGGCGCTCGGCCGTCGCGCGACCGATCCCGGTCGAGCAGCCGGTGATCAGGATCGTCTTCTGTGCTGCCATCAGGTGGCTCCTCTTTCTCGTTGTCGGTTCATTCTCATCACAAGCCCTGGCGTTACGGCCTCAAACCCCTGATCAGGACCCGCACGATCGCGCGGAGGCGGCGGCGATACTCATCCGCGCCTGTCGTCGGCTGATCCTTGGCCCCCTGGGCGCTGTCGACGATGACTCGCGCGGCGGCGGGCGCCGAAAGGCTGGCGGCGGTGAGGTCGAGCTCCCCGGACCGGTTGGCCGACCTCAACGTCGCGGCGAGGATCTCGATGGTACGGCGATCCGCCTCGCCCCCGATCTCGCTGCCGATCCGCGAGCTCTGGTCCAGCAGTTCGTCGCCGTGGGGCGATTGGCTGGTGATCTCGACGAAGGCCGTGAAGCGGGCGTCGAGCATCGCGAGGACTCGCGACTGGATGTCGCCGGAGCCGCGGCCGGCCGCCTCCATCGCCGCCAGACGGTCGTCGTGAAGGCGCTGCGAAAGGGCCCGGAACACGTCCTCCTTGGTGCCGAAGTGGAAGTAGATCGAGGCGCGCGAGCAGCCCGCGGCAACCGCGATGTCGTCCATCGAAGTTCGACGGAAACCGTAGGCCGAGAAGCGCTCGGTGGCCGCATCGAGGATCGCGTCGCGGGTCACCTCCCCACGCCTTCGGTTCGGGTTTCGTTCGGTGGCTGGCATGCTGCGTTGAACCGCCTGAAAACGCGATGTTACAGGCTGACGTTCTGCGTTTATCTTGTCAGATTGGAGAGGAGCCCGCATCCGACCGGCCGCCCGGTCGGATCGGAGGAACCGCTCAACCGTTGATCGACCCCGGGTCGGCGGGGACGTCCACGGCGTGCTCGGTGAGCGCCTCCAGCGGGACCATCTCCAATGCCCGCTCGTGCGTCGCGGCGAGCACGACAAGAGCGGCGGCTCCGTCCTCGTGCGCCCGCAGCCAGTTGAGGGCGGTGACGCACCAGCGATCGCCGGGAACGAGTCCGGGAAACCCGTACTGCGGCATCGGCGTCGTCAGATCGTTGCCGATCAGGCGCTGATGATCCAGGAACTCGGCCGTCACCACCGCGCAGATCGTGTGACTGCCGGGATCCTCGGGGCCGGTCAGACAACACCCGTCCCGGAAGAACCCGGTGACCGGATCGGTGCCGCAGGGCTCGAGCTTCCCCCCCAGTACGTTGCGATCGTTCACCGGACGATTATCCCGGCTCCGCGACCGGCGGGCGATTCCCCTGAGCGTCGTGGCTCAGGGTCTTATCGTCACCGGGGTCCCGAGCGGAACGCCGTCGATCAAGGCGTGAAGGTCGTCCTCGCCGCTGTGGACGCATCCGGTCGAGTTGGCGGCTCCGAGCGGAAGCGCAGTCCCGTGGATCGCGATCCGGTCCCCTCCGCTCCAGCCGGCGGGCAGGTTCGGTTGGGTCGCGCTGAGCGCGATCGCGCAGCAGCCGTAGGTCGGGTTGAGGCCGCCCTCGATCCCGTCGGTGATCGAGAAGCGTCCGGTTGGCGTCGATGTATCGGGGGCGCCGACACCGACCTGCCACTCCCGCTCGAGGTCGCCGTTGCGGAGCAGCCGTGCGTTCATGCTCGAAAGGTCGATGACGATCGACTGACCGACCGAGTCGATCGCGAACCGCTCGGTGTCGAGCTCGACCCAGCCGAGTTCCCCGTTGGGAAGCAGCTGGGTGGGCACGCCGAGCCAGTTGCCGCGCCGCTCCAGAACCGTGAGCACCGTCGGAGAGTCGAACTCGGTCGTGTCGCCGACCCTCGCGACCACCGCTCCGCCCGGACTGCCGTGGATTTCGACCTGCTCGCCGTTGCGGACGGACAGAATCGGCGTGCCGTCAGGCGGGAGTGTGAACCCGGCACCACCCGACTCGGGCACCCTGGCCGGTGAGCCATTCGGCGAGCCTTTCCCCGGCTTGGCGGCGGGGGACGCACCCAGGGCCGCATCGACACCGCCGGCGCGCCCGTCGCCGAGGCCGAGGGCCGCAAGCAGCAGGATCGCGCCGGCGAGGAGGGCGAGCGGCAGCAGGATGAATTCGGGGCGACGCCTGGAACGGACCATCCCATTGCCACTCGGTTCGTGAGGCGCAAATTCGTAGCCCAGGCGCCTCGATTGGACGGAGGTTGTCCCTCAAATACCGATGCCATGGCCTCGAGTGATGAACCTCACATTCAGGTGTCCGGCCGTTCGACATCACGACCGGGGGCCCGACCCCGGCGGCCCTCGGCGGTGCCGATTCGGCAGGTGCCTCCGCCGGTTCAATCCTCCCGATCGCCTGCGTCGTCCGGTGGATCCGGCTGCCCGCGACCGGTGTCACCCTGCTCGGCTGCGTGCCCGTTGTGGCGCAGGAGCACAGGTCCGCGGTCGTAAGTCCCTATCGTTCATCCCATCGATCCAAACTGGATCGACTTTCAACAGGCTTGTTTTTTGGATGAGTTGGTGCCGAGTGCATTGCTCCACATAAGACCGGCACCAATCCCTTAGGAGGGAATTCATATGGCTGAAGGAACCGTCAAGTGGTTCAACGACGACAAGGGCTACGGCTTCATCGAGGTCGCGGGCGGCGGCAAGGACGCATTCGTCCATGTCAACGGTCTCGCACCCGGAACCCGCATCGCTGAAGGCGACAAGGTCACGTTCGACCTCGAGGAGGGCCAGAAGGGCCCCCAGGCAGCGAACGTCACCGCCGCCGGCTGAACGACTTTTCAGCTCTACGCTTCGAAGGCCGGACCGCGGAAGCGGGCCGGCCTTCGTCGTTCCGGGACGATTTCGCCGAAGTGTCAGAAACCGGCTGTGGTGGCCGGTTACTGACGTCTCGCGCGTGAAAGAGGTCAGGCCCCGGAGGCCTCGAGCTCGGCGCCGCGCCAACGCGCCAGCGACCCGAGTGCCCGCTCGACGGCGCGGGGGGCCTTCCGCCCAGGCTCGTGGTGGATCGCCAACACCTGGAGAGCGGGGAGTTCTCCGTCGCGATCGAGGCGCAGGTCCGCCCGGGCGATCAGTCGCTCGCCGTGGAGGATCGGGAGCACGTAGTAGCCCCAGCGCCGCCGGCCGGCGGGCACGTAGATCTCCAGCCGATGGTCGAAACCGAAGAGCTCGGCGGTGCGCGAGCGGTCGCAGAGCAGGTTGTCGAATGGCGAGAGCGCCACGGTCCTCCTCCCCACCTCCAGCCCGTTCAGCCGCTCCAACTCGGACGGCAGAGCCCACCAATCGCCACGCAGGCCGGCCACCCCGACCCGCGTCAGCTCACCGGCCCGCTCCAGCTCGCCGATCGCTCCACCCCCAGCCCCACCGAGCCCCGGGTAACGCCGACGCGTGAAGTGGGCGTTGATGTGGGGAGCCCGTGCGACCCCGAGCATCGCCACGCATCGGAGCACGGCCCGCCGGACCACCTCCCCCGTTTCCAGCGGCTCCGCATCGACCCGCTCAAGTGCCCCCGCCGGAAGGCAGCGGTCGAGCATGGCCCACCGGCGCTCGATGCCGACGCGGTCGGCGATTCCGATCCGCCCCTGCATCCAGAGCTTTTCCAGCATCCTGGCGATCGTCTGCCGCGACGAAACCTCCTCGGTCCAGTGCCCCATCTCCCAGGCGACCTCGGAACGATCCTCGAGCTGACGCGCGCGCAACGGCCCGGCCGCCCGCAGCGCATCGACGGTGTGGTCGGCGAACCCGGCGTTGTCGGCCAGCCACCTGCGGGTCGCGGTACGGGCGGGCGAAAGCCGATCGACATAGGTCCTCATCGCCCAGCGATGCAGCGGCAGGTCGCCCACGTGGCAGAGGCTCGCCTCGTGGCACCAGTAGTCGAAGAGCTGCCGGTCCCGATAGGCGGCCCGCTCCAGCGCCCGCTCATGGGAGTCGTGGGAGCCGCCGTTCAGCCGGGCCCGCAACACCAGCAGCGGCGAGCGGGCGACGACGCCGACGGGATCGAGCTGCAGGCAGCCGAGACGGGCGACCACATCGGCGGCGCGAGTCCCACCCGGAGGCGGAAGGGCCAGCCCCTGTGCATGGAGGGCGAGCCGGCGGGCATGATCGATCGAGAGCGTCGGGGTCACGATGCGCCCACTGGAAGCCCGGCCACTCACCGCCCTGCGACTAAGGCGCTTCGGAGGCCTCGCGACGGGCGCGCGAAGCTGCGTCGAGGCCACGGAGAACCTCGACCGTCGTCTCCCAATCCATGCACCTGTCGGTGACCGACTGGCCGTAGGTGAGCTTGCCACCCAGGTCCTGGCGACCGCCGACGATGAAGGACTCGAGCATCACGCCGACGATCGCCTCGTTGCCGGCGGCAACCTGTTCGGCGATCTCCTCGGCGACCGCGGGCTGGCGCTCGTCGTCCTTGCCGCTGTTGTCGTGGGAGGCGTCGACGACGACCCGCTCGGGCAACCCGACAGCTCGAAGGCTCTCGAGCGTGCCGGCAATCGATTCGGCGTCGAAGTTGGTCGCACCGCGGCCGCCGCGAAGGATGATGTGGCAGTCGTCGTTGCCCGCGGTGCGGAGGATCGCCGAACCGCCTGAGAGCTCGACGCCGGCGAAGGAGTGCTCGGCAGCCGCGGCCCGCAGCGCGTCGACAGCCACCCCGACGTTGCCGTCGGTCCGGTTCTTGAAGCCGATCGGCATCGACAGACCCGACGCGAGCTGGCGGTGGGTCTGGCTCTCGGTCGTGCGAGCGCCGATCGCGCCCCAGGCGACGGTGTCGGCGATGTATTGCGGAGTGATCGGGTCGAGGTACTCGCAACCGATCGGCAGGCCGGTGCCGAGGACCTGGAGCAGGAGCCCCCGTGCGGCCCGCAGGCCGGCGTTGACGTCCCCCGAGTTGTCGAGGTGGGGATCGTTGATCAGGCCCTTCCAGCCGGTGGTCGTCCGCGGCTTCTCAAAGTAGACCCGCATCACGATCAGCAGGTCGGAAAGCTCGTCGGCGAGCGCGGAGAGCCGCGTCGCGTAGTCGAGCGCGGCGATCGGATCATGCACGCTGCACGGGCCGACGACGACGAGCAGGCTCGGGTCGTCTCGATCGAGGACCGCGGTCACCTCCTCCCGACTTCGGACCACGAACTCGGCGGCCTCGGCCGAGAGGGGCTGCTCGGCGAGAAGCTCCGCGGGGGTCGTAAGCGGCACGATCTGCTTGATCCGGCGGTCGTGCAGGGACCGGTCTGTCTTCAGGGGGGTGCTCGACATGTCCATGGAGTCTCGCGAAGTCGGCTCGTCGGGGTGTTGCCGGGTTCACACCGGGGGTGCCTATTCGGGAGGGCCGCGCGGAACGAACATGGTCGTACAAGTTCAAACCAATGCCAAGGAGGCACCAAATGTTCAACAGCACCAAGGTCCGTACCGCACTCGCCGCACTCGCAATCTCGGTCACCGCGCTCAGCGGCGTCGCCACCGCCCAGGCCGGCGGCAAGGCCGACACCGAGGTCAAGATCAAGGGTTCGAACGGCGACTACTACGGCTACGTCAAGAGCTCCGATTCCGACAACTGCGCCAACGGTCGCAAGGTGACGGTCTTCAAGCAGCTCGGCAGCTCCCAGGACCCGAAGAACGACCAGAAGATCGGCTCCGACATCGCTCAGGCCAACGGCACCAAGTACATGTGGTCGATCGGCAACTCGGGCTACAAGGACGGCAGCTTCTACGCAAAGGCCGGCAAGACCGACTTCTGCAAGAGCGCGACGAGCAAGACGATCCAGGGCTAGCAGACACCAAATACCCCAGGACTCGAGCGACCCGGCGGCTTTGGCTGCCGGGTCGTTTCGTCGCTGAGGGTGCCTGGACCGACGACCTAGGTGCTGCGTCGCCCGCCTCGGCGCGGCCGGACGTACTTGGGCGATCCCTCGCCGCCGGATGAACGCCTCGCGGCGGCGTCGGAGCCCTCGCGCTGGAGCTTGCGCATCGATTCGAGGCGTTCCTCGCTGACGGCCCCCCGGACTGCACACCCCGGCTCGTCCTCATGCCGGCAATCGGAGAAGCGGCAGCTCTTGGCGAGTTCGGCGATCTCGGGAAACGCGTCGGCCACGCCCTCGGCGCTGGCCATGCCGGGCCGACGAACGCCGGGTGCATCGATGATCAACGCGCCGTTGGGCAGGGCGAAGAGCTCTCGATGGACGGTTGCGTGCCGGCCCGCTCCATCCCGATCCCGGACCGGGAGCGTTCGCTGTCGCTCCTCCCCCAGCAGCGTGTTGAGCATCGTCGACTTGCCGACGCCGGAGGGACCGACCAACACCGCGGTCGACCGTGGCAACAACCGCTCCCTGATCGCCTCGATGCCCCAGCCGTCCAGGGAGCTGATCACCATCAACTCGACCCCGAGCTGCTCACGGATCCGATCGGAGGCCGAGACCGCGTCGTCGTTTAGGTCGCCCTTGGTGAGGATCACGAGCGGCTCGATTCCGCCTTCCATGACCATGGCGACAAACCGCTCGAGGCGCCGGAGGTTCGGATCCTCGGCGCTCGAGGCGAAGACCAGCCCGAGATCGACGTTCGCCGCCAGCGCGGCACCTTCACGGGCGAGTTCCGTCCGCCGCGGCAGGATCGCCCGGATCCGCTTGCCGTCGAAGGCAACCCAATCCCCGACCACGGGGGTGCCCTCGAGCGATCCTCCGGCCGGCGCGAGGGCGTCCACATCGTCGCCCACCACCTGAACGCGTCCACGGTGGACCGCCGTCACCCGCGTGGGAACCAGTCCGCCGGCGCCCGGGACATTCCGCAGCGCGTTCGCCCACGCGTCGTCCCAGCCGAGTTCAGCCAGCAATGGAAATGGGGTGCGCGAGCGGAAACAGAGGCATCGCGAATCGTAGCCCCGAATCCAGAACCCTGAAGGCGCCCGAGCGCCGGGGATCAGGCCTGGACGCTGTAACGGCGGCGAACCTGGCCGACGAGCATCGGGACCACCTGCGGATCGAACTGGGTTCCGGCGTTGTCCTCGAGCTCGATGATCGCCGTGTGGGTTCTGACGGCCATCCATTCCCGCTCGTTCAGCGGCCCCGGCTTGTTAGTCAGGCTGTTGGGGTGGAGCGAGACGGGATCGACAGCTTCCAGTACCAGTTCACCTCATTCGGCGCCAACGACTTCGTCGTCGACGGGCTGTACGTGGATCCGCGCGCACGCTGGTAGTCCACCGACAGCACCCCTGATCGCGGGGCGGCCGAATATGGTCAGGCCATGGGAACCGGGGAAACCACCGGCACGACAAGCGGGCCCGATGGGGAGATCGCATGGCGGCGCTTCGGGAGCGGCCCGCCACTGCTCCTGATCAACGGGTACGCGGCGACGAAGGACGACTGGGATCCGAGCTTCCTCGGGGCCCTCGGCGGCTTCTGCACGGTCGTCTGCCCCGACAACCGCGGCGTCGGTGGATCCGAGCCCGGTTCCGGGGGTGCGGGGCTGACGACCGGTGCGATGGCCGCGGACCTGATTGCCTTGATGGACGACCTCTCGCTCCATTCCGCGGCCGTCGCCGGCTGGTCGATGGGCGGATTCGTCGCCCAGGAGTTGGCGGCCGTGGCACCCGAGCGCGTCGACCGGCTGATCCTCTTGGCGACCGACCCCGGCGGGCCGGCCGCCCGGCCGTGCACCGGTGAGGCGTACCGCAAGCTCATCGATCATTCCGGCACGCCCCACGAGCAGGCCCGACGCCTGCTGGAGCTGCTGTTCCCGCCGGATATGGCCACCCAGGTCTATGCCGAGTTCGGCGACATCGTGGCCGATGCGCGGGCCCGCCTCTCCCCCGAGGTCCTGACCGCGCAGGAGGGGGCGATGGCCCGCTGGCACGACCAGGAGGACGATCAACGCCTCGCCCGGATCGATGCCCAGGTCCTCGTCGCCGCCGGCTGCGAGGACATCGTGATTCCGCCGGCCAACGCTGACATCCTCGCCACCAACCTGCCCGGGGCGTGGCTGGCTCACTTCCCAGGTGGTGCACATGCATTCATGGCGCAGGAGCCGCTGCGCCTGGCTGAACTGATCAGGGTCTTCCTGGGACGAGCTGCAACGAACGGACGCGGATGAGCAGAGCACATGATCTCGAACTGGCTATCGGCCGGCTCCCCCCGGGACCGCTGAACGCGATCACCGACGTGCCGGGGATCGCGGTGGGCCATGTCACCCTGATCGATGGAACCGGGCGGTTGGTGCGCGGTCGGGGGCCCGTTCGGACGGGCCTGACGGTGGTGGTGCCGCGGCCCGAGCCGATCTGGGAACGGCCTCTGTTCGCCGGCTGCCACACCCTCAACGGAAATGGAGAGATGACCGGCCTGGAGTTCGTCAGAGACTGCGGCCTGCTCGCATCGCCGATCGCGCTCACTAACACCCACAGCGTCGGCACCGTGCGCGACGCGCTGATCGCCCAGGAGGCCGACACGAGGGGGGCCGGGGAGCCGCTGTGGCGTCTGCCCGTCGTCGGTGAGACATGGGACGGATTGCTCAACGACATCGACGGCGAGCACATCACCGCCCAGCATGTTGCGGATGCCGTGCGGTCTGCCGATCGGGGGCCGGTGGACGAGGGATCGGTTGGCGGCGGCACGGGGATGGTCTGCTTCGGCTTCAAGGGCGGGATCGGTACGTCCTCACGATGCGTCACGGTTGGCGAGCGAACCTGGACGGTCGGGGTTCTCGTGCAGGCAAACCACGGGCAGCGACATCGCCTCTCAGTCCGGGGCCATCCCGTCGGTGAGTGGATCACCGAGGAGGATGTCCCGCCTCCATCGACCATTGCCCGCGCGGGCGGAGCCGGATCGGTGATCGTCGTCGTTGCCACCGATGCGCCGCTGCTGCCCGGGCAATGTCGCCGGCTGGCGGAGCGGGCAGGCCTCGGAATTGCCCGCGGCGGCGGCACCGGAGACCACTTCAGCGGCGAGATATTCCTCGCCTTCGCAACCGGGAACCCGGACTTGCCGGATGTTTCGATCGAGGCGAAGGTCCCATCGACCGTGCCGCTGGAGATGATCGCCGACAACGCGATCGATCCGTTCTTCGAAGCGACCATCGATGCGACCGAGGAGGCCGTCCTCAACTCGATGCTCGCGAGCGAGACGATGGAGGGAAGGGACGGCGTGGTCGCCCACGCACTCACTCCCCGGATGCTTCAGGAGGCGATGTCCCGGCCCTGATGAACTACTCCGGGGCCCCGATTCCCCAGAGCTTCTTGCCGTCCCAGGCTCCGGTGATCACTCGGTCCGGATCGTGCCCTCCGGCCAGGGCCCGGCTGAGGGCGAGCAGCTGCAGCCGCGCGGTCAGCGGAATCTGAGCTGTCAATTCGTCGGCGGGTTCCGGCTGGTCGATTTCGACGACCGGGACTCCCTCACTTCGTGCGGCAGCGGCGAGCTCGGCGAGGAAACCGTCCAGGTTACGGCCGGCGCCGATCACGACGAGAGCGTCCTCCGGACCAAGCGGGACGGCCGATCCGTGCAAGAGATACTCGGCGTCGTATCCCTCGGCGAGCATGCGAGCCGCCTCGCGCAGCTTGAGCGCGCCCTCCCGGGCGGTCACCGCGCCTGGCCCCGTGCCGGTTAGGACCAGGAGCCGAGCCGGCGCAGGGAACTCTTCGATGCCGGGATCCTCGATCGCCTCTTCGACCGCGTCGGCGGCAGCCAGGACCGCGGCTGGTCCCAAACCATCAGCTCCGATCTCCCCGGCGATCAGACAAAGCACCGCCAGCGCCGAGGAGTAGCTCCGAGAGTAGGTGTGGGAGCGCTCCGGGCTCCCGGTCTCGACCGCATCGGGCCAGCCCACCCCGTGGCCCGTGATCGACAGCACCGTCGCACCGGCGTCCAGGGCGAGCTTCCGTGCGCTTTGGGCGTAGGCGGTCTCTCCCGTGTGGGTGATCACAACGACCCCATCGCCCGATCGCAGGGGCGGGCTGATCGCGAACTCCATCGACGACGCGGCCCTCGCGTCGATTCCGGCCCTGGCGAACATCGCTGCACCAAGTTCCGCAGCGTTAAGGCTGGTCCCGGTGCCGACGAGCCAGACCCTGTCCGCCTCCGCGAGGCGATTGGCGTGTTCGGCAAGCTCGAGATCGGCGAGCCGACGCAGCTCGGCAGGTTGAGCACGGATCGCAATCTCCAGCTCGGTCATTCGCTGCACGTTAGTACGAGGAGGGCGACAATAGAATCACCATTGCGTGAGCGACCAACTCCAGCTCTGGGAGGCCCTCCTGCTCGGCATCGTCGAGGGTCTGACGGAATTCCTCCCGATCTCCAGCACCGGCCACCTGACCCTGATCGAGAAGGCGCTCGGGTACAAGATCGACTCCCCCGACGTCACCGCGTTCACGGCGATCATCCAGGTCGGCGCGATCGGGGCGACGATCCTCTACTTCCGCAAGGACGTCCGCACGATCCTCGGCGCGCTCTGGGCCGGCCTCCTCGATGGCGACCGGCGCCGCGGTCCCGATTGGCGATTCGCATTGGCGGTGGTCATCGGCTCGATCCCGATCGGTGTCGTGGGTCTGGTTTTCAAGGATCAGATCGAGACGACTCTGCGCAGCCTCTGGTTCATCGGCGGGGCCCTGATCCTCTGGGGCGGGGTCCTCTGGTACGCCGATCGCCACGCCACCCTCGATCGTGAGGAGTCCGACGTCACCCGTCGCGACACCCTGATCATCGGGCTGGTCCAGTGCCTGGCTCTGATCCCGGGGGTCTCACGCTCGGGGGCGACGATGTCCGCCGGCCTGCTGCGCGGTCTCAATCGGGTCACGGTAACCCGGCTCTCCTTCTTCCTCGCGATGCCCGCCCTGACCGCCGCCACGATCCTGCAGATGGCCACCGAGTACGACAACATCAGCGGCGGGGTTGGCTGGACGGCCACGATCGTCGCAACGCTGACCAGTTTCGCCGTCGGCTACGCCGCGGTGGCGTGGCTGTTGCGCTACATCGCGGTGCACACCTACACCGTGTTCGTGATCTACCGGTTCGTGCTCGGGACGATCGTGCTGGTGCTGGTCGCCACGGGCGCGGTCGCGGCGACCTGACCGCCTCGGTTGAGGCGAGGCCCTCCGCCCTGGTTGGCCCGTGGATAACCTTCCCTCCGTGTCCCCCGATGGCTTCTCCCGGTTTCCGATGCCTCGTCGGGATCCCTCCCGGAGGGCGGGTCGCGGTCGCGCCGGCCACATCGGATCGAGGTCGGATGAGTCTCCGAAACACCTCGGCGCCGAGGAGATCGGAACCGCCGTGGTGGACTGCGGCCTCTACGAGGGCGGGCAGAGCGTCTCGGTGGCCGAATCGAGCTCGAGACCGCTCTCGAGCAGGCGTCCGCCTGCCTGGACGGCTTCGTCTGGATCGGGCTACACGACCCCGCACCGGCGGTCGTCGAGGCGGTCGGCGAGCACTTCGAGCTGCACCCACTCGCGGTCGAGGACGCCATCCACGCCCATCAGCGCGCCGAAGCTCGAGACCTTCGGCGACTCCCTGTTCATGGTCATGAAGACCGCGCGTTACGTCGACCACGACGAGCTGGTCGAGATCGGCGAGGTGACCGTCTTCCTGGGCCGGGACTTCGTCGTCACCGTTCGCCACGGCGAGGGCAGCCCGCTGCACGAGGTCCGTGCGGATCTCGAGTCCCATCCCGACCTCCTCGGGCTCGGGCCGAGCTCGGTGCTATATGCCGTCGCCGACCGGGTCGTCGACGATTACGCGGCGGTCATCGAGGGCATCGCCGTCGACATCGAGGAGGTCGAGGCCGAGGTCTTCTCGGGATCGGGGGCCAACCCGGCCGAGCGCATCTACAAGCTCAAGCGCGAGGTGCTCGGGTTCAAGCGCGCGGTAACCCCGCTGATCGGCCCGATGCAGCGGCTCACCGACCGGCAGACCGGACTACCGATCGATCCCGCGCACCGGCGAGTACTTCCGCGACGTCCAGGACCACCTGGCCCGCGACAGCGACCGGATCCAGGGATTCGACGACGTGCTCTCCGGAGCACTGCAGGCGAACCTCGCCCAGCTCACGGTCCGCGACAACCAGGACATGCGCAAGATCTCCGCCTACGTGGCGATCCTCGCCGTGCCGACGATGGTCTTCGCCCTCTACGGCATGAACTTCGAATACATGCCCGAGCTCGGATGGCGCTTCGGCTACCCGCTGATCATGGCCGTCATCGCCGTCGTCTGCGTCCTCCTCTACCGGCGCTTCAAGCGCAGCGGCTGGCTCTAGGAGGACCTCGCGCTCTCACGTCTGGTCGGCTTCTTCTCCGCCGGCTCGGCCGCCGGGGCGGGCTTGCCTCCTCCTGGTCGGTCGCGCCCGACGCCGCCGGTTTCGGTTTCGGCTCCAGCGGTCCGGTGATCGCCTCCTTGAGCTCCTTGGCCTCGCGAATCCCCTTGCCCGCCGACCTGGCGATGCTCTGCGTGTCGATGCTGTCGGCCTTCTCGCCGACGACCCCGGCGAGCTCCTTGGCCTTCTCGCCGCCCACCCGGGCGCCCTTGCCGGCCGAGCGGCCGAGCGCCGGCAGCCGCTTGTAGAAGAAGCCGCCGAAGACGACCACAAGGATGGCCAGCAGGATCACGATCTCGAGGGGTCCGATCATCTTCTCCGTCAGATCATACGATCGCCGGGTGGACGAACCCGCCGCCGGAGCCCGCACGGCCAGACCGAGCGCAGAACCGCTCGCCGCCGGGGGATCGCCGGCCACGGTCCCGATCACAGCGCTCGGCTCTCGACCTCGATCTCGGACGAGCTCGAGCCAGACCAGCGTCGGGAACGGCAGGGGCCGGTTTCGGGGACCGACCGGGCGCACCCATCGTCGGGTCGGGAACAGCAGCCCTCCGACGCTGGTGTGGTCGGCGCACATGTGGGCCGCATGCGCCCAGCCGCCGACGATCTCGGCGACGTAGTCGTGGCGACGCAGGCGGAACTGGTCGTCCACAGTAGAAGGTCTGGCGGCGGGAATGGGTGTCGAGCCCGGGTGGGAACGTCGACGTCGAGCCGCCGCCATGTCTCGGCACCCTCCCGCCACGGCTCGCCCTCGACCGACCTCCATCCCTTCGCGCGTCAGCAGGTAGGGGACGTTGAGGTAGTTCCACCACGCGTAGCCGGCGAAGTAGGTCGTATCGAGGTCGTCCCAGCGCAGGTTGCGGCGCAGGCCCCGGACGCCCGAAGAAGCATGGGCGGGGATCGGCCCGCGAGTCGAGGATCTCGCCCTCGTCGGTCTCGATCCGGACCGAGCCGTCCTCGAAGACGCCTCGCTTTCCGGGCCCCGGGAACGGCACCGCCGCGGAGCGAACCCGGTCGACGTCCACCTCGACGTGCGCGTCGTCCAGCCGATTACCCGGCACACGGGTCCGCAGCAGCAGCCCTCCGGAGCGGACTCGGGCGCGAATCGTCTTCGCCGCGGCCCAGCGTTCGCGGCCGCCGTGTGCTGACAACACTTCGTCGAGAAGGGCCATCTATGCCGCCCCGCCGGGCCGGTGCAACGGGCTACTGCGCGGGAATGACGATCTGCCCACAGGGCGGCGCGCCGGGGTTCGCCACGACGTCGCCGGTGTCGAGCACGGGTTGGTCCTGGTCGTCGAGCAGGTCGATGACCAGCTCGGTGCTGGAGACGTCGACCTGGGCGTAGCTGAACTGATCCGTGGAGGCGCACTGCATGCCGACACCGGCCGGCGGGGCCGGCTTCAGGAAGAGGCTCGTCACCAATGCACCGGAGGCCGGGTTGCCGGTTGCCCCGCTGATCTCACCGGCGTAGTTCTCGGTCGCGACCGGGCCCGTGGTCACGTCGAGAATCCCCGAATCCTGCACTCCGGGCCCGCCGAGGGTGTTGAAGCGAGCGTCGTTGACCAGGTTGGCGTGCACGTCGGTGGTCATGAAGACCGCGTTTTCGACCTTGTTCTGGAGGAAGTGCAGGACCTCCTGCCGCTCGGCCTCGTAGCCCTCCCAGCGGTCGTAGGGAAGCGCGTAGTACTGCTGGATCGGCACCTCGTTGAAGATCACCTTGAAGGTGGCGTCCGACTCCTTGATGTCCTGCTTGAACGTCTTCAGCTGCCTCGAGCCCAGCATCGTCCGGTCCGGGTCGTTCATCGCATCGAGACAGGCCTGTGGCGCCGGGTTGGCCAGCGCCGGAACGAGGGCGGAGAAGACGTTGCGGGTGCTCTGCGGGGCGGTCGGCGCGAGGTCGGGATCGCCGCTGCCCGCCGGGTTGTCGCAGTCGCCGTTGTAGTCGGCGCTCTTGGAGCGGAAGGAGCGCTCGTCGAGGAAGAAGATCTCGAGGTTCTTACCCCAGCGCTCGGTCCGGTAGATGCCGTTCTTCTCGCTGTAGGTGACCGGGTTGTAATCGCGGAACGCCCTGACGCCGCGCTTGTAGAGCGTTTCACCGTTGATCTCGACGTCGCCGAGGTCGTTGCCGTCGTTGCTCTCCGGGAAGCGGTTCTCATAACGCGAGAAATCGTTGATGAACTCATGGTCGTCCCAGTGGGCGTAGTAGGAGGTCGAGCCGCGGGCGTCAGCCCATGGCTCCATCGCCAGGTTGGTCTTGTAGGCATCCCACTTCTGCTGAACCGTGGTGGCGATGTCCTTCTTCTCGTACCCGGGAACCTCGGTGTCGGAGTAGATCGTGTCGCCCATCAGGACGTTGAAGTCGTTCGACTGGGCGGCGATCCGGTCCCAGATCTGGAAGTCGTTCCAATAGGGCGTCTCCTCCCCCGGCAGCGGACGAGCGTCCTGGTCGCCGCTGAGCGCGAAGCGAATGGTCCTGTCCTCACTCGCCTTCGGTGGAGTGACCAGGGCCCCGGCCTGGCTGTGGGCGCCGCCGTTGCGGCAGAAGCGATAGCGGTAACCGACGCCCGGCCTCAGACCGGTGATCCGCTTCTGAACGGTGAAGTCGTTGGACTTCTTCGCCTTCACCTTGTAACGGTCCGCGACCGAGTGCTGGGCACAGCGGCCGAACTCGCCGTTCCGCTGAATCTGGATCACGACCGTACCGGGCCGCTTGGTCTTGCCCCAGATGATCGCCGATCGCTGTGAGACGTCACCTGAGGTGACGCCATAGGTGAACCCCTTTGCCTTCGCCGAAGCACCGGGCGCGACGGCCAGGGCTCCGATCAAAACGAAGAGGGCGACGGACGGGGCGAGACGCAGACGGGGGTATTGCATGGCTACATCCAATCAAGTTCGAGGCATTCGACGCAAGGGGGACCGGCAGCGAGACCCGTGGGTGGATCAGTAGGGGATACCGATGTGGGAATGCGGCCGGCGGTGAAAAGCTGCCTAAACAGGACCTTAATCACAACTAATCCCACTACGAGAGGACCCCATGAACCACAGATTGAAGGCTGCTGTGGCAGCCGCGCTACTCGTGGCCGGACTCGCAGCCATCGGCTGCGGCGATGACGACAGCGACGACAGCGCTGAGGCGACGGTCTCGAGTTCCACGACGGCCGCCGCCACCGGTGAGAGCGTCGAGATCAAGATGGGCGACTTCTACTTCGATCCGCAGGATGCGACCGCGACCGCCGGAACCGTGTCGATCAGCGCGCCCAACGAAGGCAAGGTCGAGCACGAGTTGGTTCTGTTCAAGACCAACCTGAACCCCGCCGATCTGCCGACCGACGCGTCGGGCGAAGTCGATGAGGCGAAGCTGGAGACCGAGGCGACGACACCCGGCGAGATCGAGGAGATCGCGCCCGGCGACACCGGTGAGGGTGTGTTCGAGATGAAACCGGGCAAGTACGTGATGTTCTGCAACCTGCCCGCCCATTACGCCCAGGGCATGTACGGAAGCGTCACGGTCAAGTAGACGTGGACGCATCGCCGCCGGCGCCCGGAGCCGGCGGCGAGCCTCTCAGCTGCTCAGCTTTAGCTTCGGCGACGATCGGGACAGGCAGGTGTTCTTGTTCCCTGAGTCGCCGATCTTGGCCTCGTTGACCTCGGCCTGGTAGGTGCCGTTCTTCGGCGGGCCGTTGCCGAGGTCGATCTCGAACTTGCCCTTGTTGTTGGTGTGATCGCCGCCGAGCTTCTTCCGCTCGCCGTTCTTCTTGCGATACAGGACGACCTTCCGATCGGGCACGCAGTTCCCCTTCGAGGAATCGATCGTCCCCTTGAACTCCGCCTTCCCATCGTCGAGCTTGTATTTGAAGGCCGTGAAGAAGGTCGCGTACTGCTTGCCGCCGGCGAGCGCCGTGGCCGGCAGCACGATCGCAGCCATTCCCAGCATGACCGCCAGGATCCGAGTTGTGTGGTTCAACGGATGCATCGATCGACCATCGCAGAGCGGCAACGCCGCGTCAACCGGAAAGGCATCTACGGCCGGGAGAGGATCTCCGATGCGATCTGCTCGCCGGCCTGAAGGCCCGCCAGTACCCGCGCCTGATCCTTCTCCAGCCTGCCGATCGACGGCGTCTCATCGGGAGGCCGGATCGAGTAGATCGCCGGCCGGGCTTCTGCGTCGGCCTCCGATCGGGCCAGCTGCTGGTCGTCGCGCGTAAGGCGATCGGCGCGATCGAGGAAAGCGGCGGCGAGCTCAGGGCTATAGCGCGACAGATAGCGGGCAATCAGACGGCCGGACCTGCCCCCGTTGCTCGACTCCTGCTCCCCCAATCGACGCGATCGCAGCACCAGGATATGTGTGGCTCCCTGCTCCGCCGGCGTTCGGTACGGAATCGACTCCGCCAGGCCGGCGTCGAAGTACCGGTGGCCGGCGAGCTCGATCGGACGGCCGGAGAGCAGCGGCAACGCGGTGGTGGCGCGCAACGCGAGCTTCAACGTACGGCGGTCGATGATCGCGGGGGCGAGGTCGGCGGAGGCGCCGCTGGCCGCATCGGTCGCAAGCGGGTGAAAGGTGACCCGGCTGTCGAGGATCCGCTCGAACGGCATCGGGGCCAGCTTCTCGTAGACGACCTCGGTCAGAAAGGAGCTGTCGACGATCGGTTTGCCGCGAAGCAGATTGCCGCGGCCGGTCGACGCCGTTCGCAGCGCCGGGTCCGACCAGGTGGAGATCCCGGTCTGAGCCGCCCCACTGATCAGCCAGGCGGCATTGAGCGCTCCGGCCGACGACCCGTAGACATCGTCGAAGACGTGCAGCAGCCCGAGCTTGTCGATCGCCAACGCCATGCCGCCGGTGATCGCCCCCCGCATTCCGCCTCCCTCGATCGCCAGCGCCAGGCGGGCGTGGTCATCGGACCCCCGCTTTCCGGCGTGGCTTTCGGTCGCAATCCGCCTTCCGATCAGATCGAGGACTGGATGGGTCATGCGCTCCCTGAGATGCCCCGCAGCACATGGGGGAGGCCGGGGTCGGGGGCGAACGGGAGCGGCGGTCTCAACGCCCATCGATCCTATGCCGACCACTGGAAGTTCGGAATCTGCATCAATCCGGACCGGTGTTCACACGGTTGAAACCGATCGATCACCGTGCCGAAACATCCGGGGTCCGGGTCACCGATAGAAGGGGATGGTCCGCTGCAGTTGCCGCGGCCCACTCGAAAAGGAGAACCCAATGTTTACGAGACACAGAAGGAAGGCGGCGGCGTTCGCGGCCGTTGCCATCGGTGCGCTCAGCGCATCAGTGGCCCTTGCGGCCCCGGCCGGCACCAGCCGGGGACCCAGTACCCCGACCGATCCCTACGTCCTCCCGGTCGCCGACGGCGTCGCGACCAAGTCGCTGCTGACCGTCAGCCCGAAGCTGCGGACGCAGCGCCGAGCGAGTTCCCGGGGCCCCCGTCGAACGACGGGGGCCCCGGTCGTTGGCGGGGCCGGGCCCAAGGGCGTACTAACCAGCTAACGGCCGAGGGTTCGCAGGAACTCCCGGGCGCTGAGCGGCAGATCACTCAGGAGCTTGCGCACCTCGCTGAGACCGGCGCGGAGCTCGGCGTCGCCGGATTCGACCGGCAGCATCGTGTCCTGTAGGTCGGCGATCATCCGGTCCCCGTCGGCCGCGGCCACGACGGCACGCTCGACGAAGGACTTGACACCCTGCGACTTCAGGCCCGGCGACGGCGTTTCGAAGTCGGCGACGTCCAAGTCGGTCCGCTGCGCGAACTGGGAGCGGGTTCGCTTGGCCCGTCCGTACGCTTTCTGCACCGGCCGGTACAACTCGGCCTCCAGGCGGTCGGCGGGACCGATGCTGAGCAGCTCGTAGGCAGTGCCGAGGCAGGCGACCGAGAAGCCGATCCGCTCGCTCGCCCCGCCGAGGTCGTCGAGGATCTGCTGCCGCGCTTCCCGCTGGGTGATGGCCATGGGCTGAGGTTAACCCTGGCCGGACTCAGTGGTGGCTGCGGCTCCACTCTCATCTTGGCGATATTGACATACCGTTACGATCGCGTTACGTTATGAATCGTGGCTCGTCCTCTGGATCCGAACGTCGATGAAGCGATAGCCGCAGCGACGCTGGCGCTTCTGGACGAGTCCGGCTTCGGTGCGATGACCATCGAGGCGGTTGCAGGCCGTGCCGGCGTGGGCAAGCCCGCGATCTACCGGCGCTATCCGGACAAGGCCACGCTGGTGGCGGCCGCAATCGCTGGGCGTCAGCTCCCAGAGCTCCACGTGCCCGACCTCGGCGACACCCGCCTCGAACTCCGGACGGCGATGGAACGAGGATTCCCCCCGGATGCACCCTCCTACGTGCGACTGATCGGCGGACTGATCGCGGAGGAAGAGCGACATCCAGAGCTGATCGCGGCCTTTCGCGACAACATCCTCAGCCCACGCCGGGCAACCGTGAAGTCGCTGATCGAACGTGGGCAGGAGCGTGGCGACATCAGGGAGGACGTTGATCCCGAGGCCGTGCTGGATTCGCTGGCAGGTCCACTTCTGGCGCGCGTGTTCGCCGGCGTCGACACCGGTCAGGGTTGGCGCCGCTCCAACTTCGAATCCTGGTGGGAAAACGTCAGAGAAAGGAAGGGACGATGATTGCGTTCACGGTCGAGACAGAGATCGAGCGCCCCGTGAGCGAGGTGTTCGCCTACGTCGTGAATCCGTCGAATCTGCCGAGCTGGCAGACGAACACGGTCTCGGCAGTACCCGAGACAGACGGGCCACTCGAGCTCGGATCACGTATACGGGAGGTCCATCGAGGCCCTGGGGGGAAGGAGATCGAGTCGCTGGTGGAGGTCTCTGAGTTCGAGAGGGATCGGGTGTTCGCGCTTCGAATGATCGAGGGCTCGCTTCCGATTCATGCGGGAATCGGGTTCGAGCCGACCGCCTCCGGCACCCGGATGCTCTTCACCGTTCATGGGCAACCGGAGGGGGCCATGCGCCTCCTTCAGCCCGCGTTGAGCCTCATGTTGAGGCGGCAGTTCAGTGGTCACTGCTCGACGCTCAAACGAGTGCTCGAGAGCGACTCCAGCAGGGCGGAGCCGGCAGATTAGATCCCGTCGCCGGCGTCGACTTCACAAGGCGCGCATTCGCGCGACGACCAGGTGTCGGCTGCGGCGCTAATCGGCGTCGGCGTCGAGAGTCACACGCGCCGCCCATGCGCCGTCATCCAGGCGCTTGAGCTCGACTGCGCGGCAGGTGACGCCCCTGATCTCAGCCCGCGGGATCGAACGTTCACCGGCGACCATCGCCCTGAAGCTGGAGCTCTCGAGCCTTTCCTTGTAGACCCGCTCGGGGATGAAACCGTCGCTCTCGGCCAAGCGGACCAACTCCTCCACCCATGCCGTTAGCAATCCCTGCAGATCGGAGGCAGCGACCTGGACCTCGTGGGTCACCTGGGTGCCGCCCGTCGCCTCCGACAGCACGTCGCTCAATGCCAACAGGGACTCGGTGAATAGGGTCTCGGGACTGACGTCATCGAGCAGGATCTCGAGGCTCGATCCGTCTTCGATCGTGTTGTACATCCGCAGGTTCCTTTCGGCGAGGACGTTCAGGGCGTCTATTGATCCATCCTGGCGCTTCGGGCCGCATTCCGCATCGGTACTCAGCCCCGATTGGCCCGCCGTGGGGGTGAGCGGGACCACACCGAAAGCGGGCCGGCTTCCGCCCGTGGACCCCTGGCTGCAGGCGCCCGTTGCGGCGATCTTGGTTCCACCGCCGCAACCCGCGCGGGAACCGACAGAAGGGAACCGATTCCAATGATCCGCTCAACCACTCCGTACGTCTCCCAGGTCAGTCGCAACCACACCGGCGGCCTCGGCTCGACGATCACCTTCCTCACGGTGGTCGTCACGATGCTGGCGATCGCGATCGGCATCGGCTGACTCCGGCCCTCGCCGAGGAGAGCTCGACGGGCGACCGAGACCCCCGCCGCCGCGGGGGTCTTGTCGTTTACGGAGGTGTCCTACAGCGGCAGCATCCGGCGCAAGGCCGCTCTCTGCGGTCGCGTCAATCTCAGGGCCTCATCCCGCAGGCGGGGGATGAGGTGGCGAGCGGGATCGCGCTCACGCTCACGCTGGAGTTCCTCGATGCCGGCTGCGACCGCCACCCGAACTGCGTCGCGAAGCACAGCCGCGCCCGCCCGGTCGTCCCAGGCGGAACCGAAGTCACCCGCCTCGATCGAGTGGCCGAGACGGACGTAGATGCGCTGCGGCCGGGGCAGCGGCGTCGGCCCGAGGCCGCGCACGATCGGAAGCAGCATCTCCGGATCGACGTCGATCCGGGCGGCCAGGGCGCGCGCCGGTGCGTAGAGCGCGTCGTCGGCATCGACGACGACGTCCCACATGTCGTCGACGCCGATCATCGAGAACGGGACGACCGTGTAGCCGAACTCGAGCGCCAGCCGTGCGAAGCCGATGCGCTCGCGCCAGACGAGCGGATAGTGATCGCCGCGCCGCCGGGCCACCTCCCGTCCCCCGCCGGGGAAGACGAGGACGGGCTGATTCGCTTCCAGCAGCCGGCGGGTGTTCTCGCGGGTGCCGTCGATGGTCCCGAACCGGGAGAGCAGCTGACGCCACATCGGCACCCGGAAGTGCTGATGTTCCCCGAGCGAGCGCACGAGCACACCGGTGTGCTCGTGGATGCCGAGGACGAGGAACGGAACGTCGAAGACCCCAAGCGTCGTGTGGTTGCCGACCAACAGGTAGCGACCGTTCCCCGGGAGATTCTCGTACCCGTCGACGGACGGATCGGTGAGCGCCTGCCACGGCCCCAGCAGCGCCCTGGCGGCCGCGAATTCGGCCGGGCCTGGCGGGCTGAAACCCGCCTGCTCCTTCGCGCCTCGGAAAGCCTCCATCGGGGTAGTCTGACCGGAATGCCGTCGGTGATCACCTGTCCGTCCTGCGAGGCGAGGAACCGCGTCGGAGTCATTCCCCGAGGGACCCCGCGGTGCGCCCGCTGCAAGCACGCCCTGCCCTGGATCGTCCATGCGAACGAGGCGACGTTTGCCGATGAAATCCAGGCCGGCGTCCCCGTGCTGGTGGACTTCTGGGCACCCTGGTGTGGCCCATGCCGGATGGTGGAGCCAGTTCTGGAGCAGCTGGCGGCCGAGCGGGCCGGATTGCTGAAGGTCGTCAAGGTGAACGTCGACGAGAACCCGGGGCTGGCGTCGGGGTATCAGGCGATGAGCATTCCGCTGCTGGTCCTCATTCGTGACGGCGCCGAGGTCGACCGAGTCGCCGGAGCCCTTCCCAAGGCACAGCTTGAGTCGCGGCTGGCTCTCTGAGGGAAGAACTCGATCGATGTAGGTTTTCGGCGGTCCCTATCGTCTCAGATGCTGAAGAACAAACTGGAGATTCGATGCTCTCGATCAACCACTACTCCCCCGATTACGTCGCCGAATGCCGCTTGAGGATCGCAGAGCTGATCTCCGCCTACGGGGAGATGGCATCGTCGGCGCAGAGGCAGTCGTTCGAGCCGTTGCTCTTCAACCACATGGTCCTGGCGCTGGACAACTATTTCTGCCATCGGGCCAGGGGCGTCGAGGGGAAGGACGGGAACCCCCTCAACGAGGTCCGGGTTCTCTGCAACTCGTTGCGGGACGACGACGGTATCTTGACCGCCGACAAGACAATCAAGCTGGACCCTGCCGAGTCGATCTTGGGCTACCGCGTCGGCGAGAGGATCGAGCTGAGCGAAGCGGACTTCTCTCGTCTGTCGGAGGCTTTCTTCGGAGAGATCGGGCGCAGGTATTCGTAGCCCCGGTTGGGGCGAGGCGAGCCTCTTGGGGATGCCGCGGTCAGTCGCCGGCGGTCAGTCGCCGGCGGTCGCGCCCATCGGAGCGACCGCCGAAGCGCCCGGGAAGCCGCGGCGCTCAGCTTCCCGTGCGGCGCGCTCGAGGCCCCCGTGCTCCAGTGCGGCCAGCTGCGATTCGCCGCGCCAGACGACGCCGCCTCTGCGCGAGCGAACGACGACCCGCATCGTGCCGCCGAGGTGCTCGAGGGCGCCGGCCACGTTCCGGCGCTCGCGCGGCAACGGCACGGGCAGCACGTGCGAGGCCCCGCGCGGAGCCTCGCCCTCGATCTCCACCCGCCACCTGGAACCTCCACCCCGCAACGACCAGCGCTCATCGGCAACCTGCGCCTCCACGGGTGACGTACCGGGATTGCCGAGGCGCAGGAGCCGGCCGTCGGGCAGCTTCACCACCACCGCCGTGACCTCGGTCCGCAGCGGCCCCGACTTGATCTCCCCGCCGGCGAAGGCGACGCAGGCCTCGCGCTCGGCGAACCCCTGGGCCTGCCCCCACCACCACGAGTCCGGAAACCCGCCCCGACCCCAGTTCTTCTCCGCGTAGACCTGCCAGCCGTCGATCTCCCATGGCTCCCCGCCCACGTTCGCGACTCCCTGCGCGGTTCCGCCGAGCAGCCACGGATGCCAGTACTGGTTGAGTGCGGGGACCGACTGGAAGTAGCTCGATCCGCCGAACATGCGTCGCCCCCAGGGAACCGGCGCCATAACGCCTACGTCGAGTTGGGCGTCGTCGCCAAGGTCGACCCGCAGGTGATCGCGCGACCCTTCGAAGGCGGTTCCCGCCCTTGCACCGAGCTCGTCGGGGTCGGCGCGGCCCTCGGGGTGCTCCACCGCTCGCAGAAGGCCGACCGGGTGCGCCCCCAGTCCCAGGGTGGACCAGCTGCCGTCGTCGGCCCTGTTGACCCCGCAGAGCGCGATCAGGACGCGACCGTCATCGCGGGGGGCGGTGAAGCGCCAGAAGTAGCCCTCCATTCGCACGCCGGGATGCGCTCGCAGCTGATCACCCCAAGGCACGTCCGCTCCGGTGCTTCGATAGAGGTCGATCAAGGCCATCGGGGCAGTATGAATAGCTGCGGCGCGCGTGGCCGAGCTACGCAGCCTGAACCGTCACCTGCGTCGCCCCGTGCTCACGAGCGATCGAGCCCAAGTCCGCGCTCGTAGAAGAGCATCACGGGGCCCGAGGGCGTCCCCTCGGTGTTGGTGAATCCCAAGCTCTCATAGAGCCGGCGGGCGGCCACATCGTCCTCGGAGGTGCCGAGGTCCATGTAATCGGCCCCGCGGCTGCGCGCGTGATCGATGCTGACCTCCATCAAGGCCCGCCCGAGGCCCTGCCCGCGCCGCTCGGGCACGACGTAGAGCTCGGCCAGGTAACACTCGAGCCCGCTGCTCCAGATCGCCGGGCGAAACCGGAGGACGGCGATGCCGTCGTGCCCGGGTTCAGTCAGCAGCACCGACGTATCCCCTGCGGCCATCAGCTCAGCCATGCGCTCGGCAAGAGCCTCCTCCGAAGGCGTCGGCTCATCGAATTCGGTGTTGAACCGATGCAGGAGACGGGCGATGGTCCCGGCGTCAGTCGGATCTGCGCGGCGGACCCTTGGCGGAGGCGAGCTCACTCGGAGATTGTTCCAACCCCCGCCAACGGTTGAGATCGCGATCAGTGCCGCTCCGACCTTCGTCAACCGGCTCCTCAGACGTAATCTGGGCATCGATGGCCGACCCAGACTCTGCGACCGCCCGCGGGCTCGACTGGTACCACTCCCGCCATGCCGCGATCTGCGACCGGGTTGAGTCGTGGGCGCATGGGACCGTGGTCCGGGCGACGGAGTACCCCGGCTACCACGACTTCAACGTGGTCAGGGTCGAAGGGGATCCGGGGTTGAGCGTGGAGGAAGTGGCCAGGTTCGCCGACGAGGCGCTCGAAGGACTCAGCCACCGGCGTCTGGACTTCGAGCTCATCTCGATCGCCGAGCCGCTGCGGGCCGGTTTCGAGGCGATCGGCTGGAGGTCGCTGCGGCTGGTCCTGATGCGCCACGAAGCCCCGGCGCCGTCGGGGGAGGCGATCGCCGTCGAGGAGGTTCCCTACGACTCCGTCCACGACCTGCGGGTGGCCTGGTTTCAGGAGGAATCCCCAGACCAGGATCCCGGCGACTACCACCGGCAGGCAGCCGAGGTGGCGGCCCGGCTGGACGTGAGGGTGCTCGCCGTCGTCAAGGACGAGAACCCGGTGGCATTCGCACAGCTGGAGCGGAACGGCGACGGGGCCGAGATCACGGAGGTATTCGTCAATTCCGACGAGCGCGGACGCGGCCTCGGCACGGCCCTGACGAAGGCGGCCATCGGCGCCGCCGGCGCGGTCGGGGATATCTGGATCGTCGCCGACGACGAGGATCGGCCGAAGAAGCTCTACGCCCGCCTTGGCTTCCGGCCCGTCCTCACCACGCTGGAGCTGACGCGCTGGCCCGAGTAGCGGCCCAAGAATCTGGCTGGCTGGCCAGTAGGCTTCGGCGGCACCGCAACGCCGACCTGGAGACGAAGCGAAACATGGCCACCGAGATGGATCAAAGCCTCGATCAGATCGACATCGTCGACCGCGAGCACTGGGAGAACGGACCCCCGCACGAGCTCTTCAAGCGGCTGCGCCACGAATGCCCGGTGCAGTGGTCGGAGATCAACGAGTACCCCGATGAGGCCGGCATCTGGTCCGTCGTCACGGCCGAAGACGTACATGCGGTGAGCCGGGACTGGCGCACCTTCTCCTCCGAGCGCGGCGGCTGCATGGCGCTCACCCACGCGATCCCGCTCGAGCTGATGACCTCGATGTTCATCGCCATGGATCCGCCCAAGCACGATCGGATCAAGGCTCTGTTTCAGCGTGGGTTCACCCCGAAGCGGATCGCGATGCACGAGGACGGGATCCGCACGATCACCAATACGGTCCTCGACCGGCTCGAGGGGCGCGAGAGCTGCGACATCGTCGAAGACATCGCCCAGCCCGTCGTCTCGCGGGTGATCGGCAGCTTCATGGGCATCGAGGAGAAGGACGACAAGGCCTGGGCGACCCTGATGAACACGACGCTGGGCGTGGGCGACGAGGATCTCGCCCCGGGCGGACTCGAGAAGGTCCTCGCCGAGGATTTCCCCGAGATCTTCCGACGCTCGCAGGAGATGATCGACGCACGTCGCGAGAACCCGACCAACGATCTGACCAGCGTCCTCGTCCACGCCGAGATCGACGGCGAGACCCTCGCCGACCACGAGATCGTGATGGGGTTCTTCCTGCTGGTTGCGGCCGGAAACGACTCGACCAAGGCCACGTTCACCAGCGGCATGAACGCGCTGCTCGACCATCCCGATCAGATGCGCGAGCTGGTCGAGGACCCGTCGCTGATTCCGGGCGCGATCGAGGAGTGCCTGCGGATGTTCCCCGCCTTCGGCAACTTCCGGCGCACGGCGACGACCGACACCGAGGTCCACGGCCAGCCGATCGCCGAGGGCGACAAGGTCCTGATGTGGTACGTCTCGAGCAACCGCGACGAGGCCGTCTACGAGGATGCAGAACGCTTCGACATCCACCGCAATCCCGAACACCAGGCCTTCGGTGCCGGCGGCCGCCATTTCTGCCTCGGCACCGCGCTCGCCCGGCTCGAGCTCAAGGTCCTCTTCGAGGAGACGCTGAGGCGCTACCCGGACATGACCCGCAACGGCGAGGCCCGCCCCGCGGTGACCCAGTTCCTCAACCAGCTCAAGACGCTCCCGGTCAAGCTCTCCTGATCACCCCGACGGTACGGGCGGTGGGGCGTTCGCATGCCGTGAGCTAGGACCTTTGTCCAGGCTGCTGTTCATCACGGCTCACGTGAAGTAGCTTCGGTTCGATTGTTCGGATCGCGGGCGACGAGCACGTCGGCGCGGAACCACTAGAGAGAGGAACCCGGTATGGGAAGCCCATCGAACTCGACCCACCGACCGGTGGTCGGCCGGCTTGCGCTCTGTGCCGCCCTAACCGTCACCGCTCTTGCTGCAATGGGCCCGGCGAGCGTCGCCAGCGCGGCGGTCACCCAGTCGCCTCCGAACGCGGTCGCCCAGTCGCTCGAAGCCTCAGCGGGGAGTGGGTCGCTCATTTCGAACGCGGCGCAGTACGGCGTCGCCAATGCGCCGCTCGGGGGTTTCCCGACCGCCGGTGGATCATTCGGTCTACTCAGCTCAGGCGATGTCACGATCGCCGACGCTCCCAACAGTGCTGGAAACAGCGGCTCGGCGTACGGCCTCCTCGATCCCACTCGAGGCGATGCCTTCGACCCGGTGACCCTGAAGGCGGAATTCATTGTCCCGGACGGGCAGAGTTGCCTGCAACTCGACTACAAGTTCCTCTCGGAGGAGTTTCCGGAGTACGTCGACAAGGGAGTCAACGACACATTCATCGCCGAGCTCGACAGCACCACTTGGTCGAGCACCCTGACCTTTGAGTCTGGGCCTCCCAGCTACGAGGTCTCCGCCCCCGGGGACTTCGCGGCCGGCTACGGCGATCAGGTTGCCGTCGACACACTCGGCCCGACCATCGTCAGCGAAGCCGAAGCGGCCGGGACGACCTACGACGCCGCGACCGGGACGCTGACGGCAAAGACCCCGGTCACCCCGGGCCCCCATTCGATCTACCTGTCGATCTTCGATCTCGGCGACGCGATCTACGACTCGGCCGTGTTCGTCGACAACCTGAGGTTCAGCGCCGAGCCGCCCTCCAGCTGTCGCCCGCAGGACCTCTTCGAAGGGGCGGTGGGCGCCGGTCCGGCCGGCAACAAGATCAAGGTCAAGGGAAGCAACGGCACCTTCAAGGTGTCCTGTCAGCTTCCGGCCGGGGCGACCGATCCGTGCGTGGGGAACGCGCTGATCACCGCATCAACCGGGGGCAACAAGCGCGTATCGGCGCGCGCCGAAGAAGACCACCAAGATCGCGAAGGGCAAGTACACCGTCCAGCCCGCGAGCAAGGGCAAGGTGACGGTCAAGCTGACCCGCAACGGCAAGCGCCTGCTCAAGAAGGAGGGCAAGGTGAAGGCCAGCCTGAAGCTGACCAACACGATCAACGGCACGTCGCAGTCCTTCAAGGTCAATCTGAAGGGATAGCGGAGCTCGCTTTCTAGCCGGCGGGTACGTCCCCGGTACGCGCGATCCGCCGATAGAGCTTCGCGCTCGGCCGCATCGTGCGCTCCAGCGTCTCGGGGTCGAAGCCGTAGAGGCCGAAGCTCGCGGCGAATCCCTCGGCCCACTCGTAGTTGTCGATCGAGCGACCAGTAGAAGTAGCCACGGACGTCGGCGCCGCCTGCGATCGCGCCCTGAAGGGCCTCGAGGTAACCGCGCAGGTACTCACGCCGCTGGTCGTCCTCGGCGTCGTCGATGCCGTTCTCGGTCACGTAGATCGGCTTGCCGTAGCCGGCGGCCTCCTCGACGACGTTGCGGAGACCCGATGGGTCGATCTGCCAACCGAAGTCGGTGCAGGTGGTCGGGCAGGGGCCGCCACTCGGGTTGCCCGTGCCCTGATAGGTGATGTAGGGGACGAAATCGAAGGTCGGGATCGTGGCCGAGACGGGGAATCCGAGCGACTGGGCGCGGGCGGGTGAGTAGTGATTGAGGCCGACGAAGTCAGCCTTGTCGCGAAGCTGCTTGCGAACCTCGCCGGGATCCTTGACCCCGTCGGCGTCGAGGTCGTACCAACCGTTGATCGCGATCTCGAGGTACGTGCGGTTGAGGATCTGGTCGGCGTGGCTCGCCGCGGTCTCGTCGGCGGGGCTGGCGGGATTGAACGCTCGCCAGTCGAGCATGTTGTGGACGAAGCCCACCCGCGCACGGTCGTCACGGGCGTGGATCGCGTCATAGGCGGCGGCGTTGGCGAGACCGAGGTTCTCGACCGCGGCCAGCGCCGCCGGGTAGGAGAGCACGCCCGGCGCCTTCACCCCGGTGACGCCCGGGATCGAGACGAAGCCCTGCGAAACGGTGACCAGCGGCTCGTTCAGCGTCGCCCACAGGTTGACCTGATCGCGGAACTTCCAGGCTGCATAGGCCGCGTACTTGCGGAACTCGTCGACGGTCGAGCGGTCGAGCCAGCCCGCCCGACGCAGGTCCTCCGGGACCGGATCGTCGGCCCCACGACCGGCGAAGGCGGCACGCACCGCCTGCGGATCGTGGACCCAGATCGGCAGCGTGAAGTGGTTCAGGGTCAGCATCACTCGCAGGCCGCGCTCGCGGGCGCCCCGGAGGATCCGGCCGTAGCGGCGGACCGCCGACTGATCGGCGACCCGATCCAGCCTCCGCAACTCCTTCCCGGAGACCCGCTTGCCAGTCTCCACGCCGGCCGTCGAGCGCGGGAAGACCCGGCTCCACTCGATCCCGAGGCGGATCGCGTTGTTGGAGAGGTCCGTGCGCGCCCGGTCGAGGTCGCCGCGCCAGGTGTGGAGGAACCCGGGACCGTCGGCGACCCGGTCGCCGCTGACGATCCCGTCATCGATCAGCTCGGGATCGGTCGTGAAGGCAAACCAGTCACTGCGGCGATCGACCCTCGCGGGAGACCCACCGGCCTCGGACTGAAACCCGGCTGACGCGGTGCCCCAGAGGAAATCCTTCGGGAAGCTCCGGGAATCAATCGCGCCATTGGCGGGCGCGGCGGCGGTCATGACCAACACCCCCCAGAGCGTTCCCGCTAGCAGCCACCGTTTCATCGCTCGGAAGGCTAGGGCAAGTGTGGCCAGCCGGAGCCGCCATGGCTGAACGAGCCGTGACCGGGCGTCTTCAGACGAGCGTGTTGGCGAATACCTGCCAGGCGAGGAGGCTCTTCGCCGTCAGGCTGAGGGCGATGTAGACGCGCTCCCCGAATAGGTAATCGCGCCAGGGCCCGATCCGCCTGTACTGCAGGTACTGGTTCAGCGCGAAGCTGTTGAAGGCGACGAAGAGGGTCGCGAAGATCACGTAGACGAACCCGGGAACGTCAGAGCCGGCACCGATCAGATAGATCGTGATCGACGCCCAGGGCACAACGCCGGCAAAGCAGCCCATCCAAAAAGGCGTCCAGTCGGCGTCAGCCCCGGGGCGACTGCCGGTTTCCATCAGCCAGCCGAACATGATCATGCAGGCGTTGACCGCGAATAGCCCGATTAGGGCGACAATGTCGGAGATGCCGGCGAGCATCGCGATGAGAACGATCATCAACGAGGCCGAGAACGCGTACTCGACCCAGCGGAACCGGTTGCGCTGATGCTCGAGTTCGGAGATGTAGCCCGGGAACCCAAACGGGGACGCGACGATCAGGTGTGCGAGGGCCGAGATCAGCAGGAACGCAGCCACCGCCGGCCCGAGGGGAACTGTGAACAACTCCGAGAGCCTGTTCGGATCGACCGGGCCACCCGGCTGGCTATTGGCGAAGGTGGCTGTGACCGGAAGGGAGAATCCGTTCGAAAGAACCAGGATTGCGAGCCCCTGGATCAGGTGCAGGATGCCCATCGCGACGTTGTAGCGACGCAGCCTGCCTGCCTCTTCCGGTCGGATCTGATTCGAATCGGCGTCCTGCACTCGGCCCACCCTACGCACCGGCCACCTTCGGCTTTCGAGCGGTTCTCCGACCGACCGGGTAGGGCACCGGCGCGATAGCCTCGGACCGATGGGTGAGGTGCGAGTCGAGCAAGGCGGCGAGGGGGTGCTTCTGGCGACCATCTCCAATCCGCCGCACGGACTGATGGACGACGGGATCGTCGCCGGCCTCGAGCAACTCGTCGAACGGGCCGAGTCCGACGAGGCGGTGACCGGGATCGTCATCACCGGTGAGCACGCCGAGCGATTCGTCGCCCACTACGACATCGCTGAGCTGCTCGACGGCGCGAGGCAGGCCCCCAACGTCGGTCCGTCGGCTGCCCGCGCCTCACTCGGTGCGGTCGGCGCGGTCCGGCGACTGCCCGGCGGTCGCAGCGCGCTCGAGCGCACTCCGGCGGCGGGGTTGTCGGCGGCCGAGCGCTTCGGCGAGATCCTGCTGCGCTTCAACACCTGCGGCGCGGTGATCGTTGCGGCGATCAACGGTTCGGCCATGGGCGGCGGCTGCGAGTTGGCCCTCGCCTGCGATATGCGGCTGATGGCGGCGGGGCCATTCTCGATCGGTCAGCCCGAGGTGCTGTTCGGCTTTCCTCCCGGCGGCGGCGGCACGCAGCGATTGACACGGCTGCTCGGCACCGGAAGAGCACTTCATCTCTGCCTCGACGGCGGCCCGTTGGACCCGGAGCAGGCCGCCGATCTGGGCCTGGTTGACGAAGTCGTCCCCGCAGGGCAGTTGCTCGACCGCGCACTGGAGGTAGCGACCCGCCTCGCGCGTCGGCCGAAGGCGGGAATCGCCGGCGTCAAGCGAGCCGTCTACATCGGCGGCGCCCAGACCCTGCCGGCAGGGCTGCGACTCGAGCGGGCCGAGTTCATGTCGGCGCTGGTCACCGAGCCGTCCGAACGGGCGATGGCGGCCTACGTCGAGGGCACCGAGACCACCGGCGAGCTTCCCGGCTACGACCCCGAAGCGCTGGCCGATGCACTCGAGCGCGGCAGGTTCGGCTGAATGATGTCCCGGGTTTATCGCGGGATGCAATCCACCCGCCCGGATCGGGGCTCGTCGTCGCGAAGCTGATCTACTCGGTGATCACGTCCCTCGACGGCTACGTCGCTGACGAGGACGACAACTTCGACTGGGCTGCGCCGGACGAGGAGGTGCATACCTTCTTCAACGACCTCGAGCGGCCGGTCGGCACCTACCTCTATGGACGCCGGATGTACGAGACGATGGTCTACTGGGAGACCGCACACACGATCGCCGACCAGCCGCCGTTCGTCCGGGACTTCGCCGAGATCTGGCAGGCGGCCGACAAGGTCGTGTACTCCAGGACGCTCGAGACGCCTGCCAGCGCCAGAACGCGTATCGAGCGGGACTTCGATCCCAGGGCGGTTCGGGCGATGAAGGAGGCAGCGGAACGCGACATCACCGTGGGAGGTCCCAACCTCGCCGTCCAGGCGCTCAAGGCCCGCCTGGTCGACGAGTGCCACCAGTTCGTCGCGCCCATCGTCGTGGGCGGCGGAAGCCGGTCCCTTCCCGAAGGTGTTCGCATCCAACTGGAGCTGCTGGATGAACGGCGTTTCGACGGCGGCATGGTTCATCTTCATTACCGCGTCAAGCCTCAGCGCCGATAGATCTCCCGCCGATGGCCGAGCGTGACGACGATCACCAATAAGACGTCATCTTTCACCGTGTAGATGATTCGGTAATCACCGACCCTGACCCGGAGGCCGGGCCTCCCCTTCAACGCACGTGCCGCCGGTGGGCGCGGATCCTCCGCAAGTAGCGCGATGGCTCCCTGCAACCGACGGCGCATCGGAGGATCGAGCTTGCGCAGCGCACGAACTGCGGCCGGCCTGAGCTCGATCCGGTACCTGGTCAACTCCAGCCGAGGTCGGCCTTGACCTCTCGCCAGGGGATGTTCGGGCCCTCTTCGTCCATCGCCGCATCGAAGGCAGCGACGTCCTCGGCGTCCTCAAGTGCGTCCACCATCTCTTCGTAACGCTCGGGACTGACAAGGACGGCCGCCGGCTCGCCACGGCGCTCGAGGAACACGGCCTCGGTCCGGCAGAGGTCGACAGCGTCGGCCAGTTCTTCCCGCGCCTTGCTGATACTGAAAGTCGCCATGGCCCTATTGTACAACTCATCGTCTGAGTTGTACAGGTTCCTTTCCCTACCCCGACGACGGCCTTCCAGTCAGACCCGTCAGGATCCGTATGGATCCTTCGGCGCCCGATCCTCAGACAGGGACGCCTGCGATCGGGTGACGAGGATCTCGATCGCATCGGCGAGGTGGATCTGGGCGATGTTGTAGTCGCCGCGCTCGATCCGGATCCTGTGAGCCTCGAGCAATACGTCGGCGTGGGAGTGTGCCTGCCGGGGGCTCGAAGCGATAGGAGGCGAGCTCGATCAGCAGGCCGAGCGGGTCCTTGAAGTAGATCGAGTCCATGAACCCCCGGTCCTTGACCTCGCTGTGCTCGATCCCGCGCTCGTCGAGCCGCTCGACCGCCTGGTTGAAGGTCGCCTGCGAGACGGAGATCGCCACGTGGTGGACGCATCCGGGGTCCAGTCGGGGTCCGCTCCGGGTTGCCCTCGCGCTCCTCGTTGGTGAAGATCGTGATCAGCCGGCCGTCGCCGGGATCGAAGTAGAGATGGCTCTCGGCCTCGTTGTCGAGGTTCGGCTGCTCGAACACGAACGGCATGCCGAGCAGGCCCTCCCAGAAGTCGATCGAGGTCTGCCGATCGGCTCCCGTGATCGTGATGTGGTGGACGCCCTGGCTCTGCAGCTTTCGCATGGCGAGACGACCCTATCTCGCATCGCCGTCGCCCGCATCGCCGGGCTGCCGAGGCTTGGCGGGGACGCGGAACCAGAGGGCGCGTGCCCGCGCCAGCAGCTCGCCGTGGGAATCGATCAGCGCGCTCGCCGAATGAAGCTTCCGCCCCTCGCGACCCGGTCTCCCAGGCAACCGCGACCACCTCTTCGCCGATCGGGACGGGGGCGAGCAGCTCCGCGGTGAGCCGCCCCATGCAGGACCGGATCATCGGACCACAGGCTCGGCACGAAGCTCGGGCAGTCGAGGGCGGCCCAGACCAGTTCGGGCCGCAGCTCCCCGTCGACCGACGGCAGGGAATCGTCAGGGGTGAAGGCGGCGGCCGCAGCAGTCTCGTGACCCGGAATCGACTCCGACCTGGATCTGCAGGCCGTGGGGGTGTTCGGGACCACAGACGAAGCAGCCGGGGTACGGATGGGCGTCGGTCCTGAACGGTGAGCCCTCGGCGGCGGCGCGAGCCTCGCTCGGCCGAGGGCCGGACCGGGGGCTCGAGATCATCGAGCGGACCGACCGGAGCCACCTGGGCGACGAGCGAGCCGTCATCGGCCTGAATCGTCAGGCCCTCCCCGTCGCGCACCGCAACGTAGGACTTGTCCAGCTGGACGGGTGCCCGCAGCGTCACCTCGGCCGGGCCCTCCAGCTCATTCGCGAAGATGCCGCAGCAGTAGCCGCCGTTTCCGTAGCCGGCGGGGCCGCAGAATCGGGGGTCGATGATCAGCTCCGCCGCCATGTCGTCACCTTCGTCTCCGGCGCAAGGATTGTCAAGGCGCACGCCCGGCCCCGAAGTGCGACTACACTCGGCAGACTCGCCATGAGAATCCGTCCAAAGCTGACGTACGCGAACGTGATGGTCACGCTGCTCGCCTTCGTCGTCCTCCTCGGCGGGGGTGCCTACGCGGCCGGCAAGATCGGGAAGCACAGCGTCGGCACGAAGCAGCTCAAGAAGGACGCCGTGACCAGCGCGAAGGTGAAGAACGCGACGCTGAAGGGCGAGGACTTGGCGAGCGGGGTCCTGCCCGGTCCGATTCAGGGGTTCCAGGCGAGCGGCTCGGTCAATTACGACAGCTTCAGCTCGAGCCTCTTCGGCTCGACGGTCGTCAGCCTCGACGTCCCGCCGGGCGCATACTTCGCCACCGCCACGGTCCAGGTCCAAACCGTCAACGCACTCGACAGCAATGTCGACTGCCGCCTGATCAACGGCGCCGGAGGGATCGGCTCCACGGCGACCACGCGAACGCAGTACGTGAATCCCTCCGCGGAGCCGGAGAACTTCACGCTCACGGCCCTCTTCGACGTGACCGACGGGCAGGCGCTCCAGCTTCAGTGCTCGAAGACGAATCCCGCCTCAGGAACCCGGGTCAACTCGGCGAACATCGTCGCCGTCGAGATCGGCGACGTGACCGGCATCAGCGACTGAGCCGTATCGGTCGTCAGAGGCCGAGGTCGCGGACCCCGCGCTCATCCCAGCCCAGGTGGTGGGCGAGCTCGTGCCGGACCGTACGGACGACCTGCGCCCGGAGCAGCTCGGGGTCGTGACCGAAATCCCGCTCGAGGGTGTCCCGGTAGACGACGATGTGGTCGGCGTAGCTGTCGCGGGCGACCGTGCCGCCGATGTAGTGGCCGTAGGCGTGGAACTCGTGACCGCGATTGGAGACCGTGACCGGCGTTGTCTTCAGCACCTCTCGGAACTCCTCCGGCAGGTCGTCAAGGGCCTCGATGACGAGCTCGTCGAACTCGCTCGGCGGCTGATCGGGCGGCGGCAGCGAAGCGAGCGCGTCACTGCGATCGGCGAGGCGCTGAAACTCCGCCTCAGACATCTCCTTGCCGACCAGGGACGCGGTGATCCACGCGGTCACGAACACGATCACCACGACGGCCGCCAGGATGGTCAGCAGGCCGACGGCTCCGTCCATCGACGGCGGCTTGAGGAAGAGCCACGCCACCCCCGCGAGGAAGGCGGTGAACGCTGCCGCCCGCAGCGGTGGACCGAAGATATCCCTCATGCCGATGAAGGTTAGGGAGGCTCGAATGTAGCGTCTGCGGCGCGGTGCCGGCGGAGTTCGGGTGCGACCGCGCCCACGTTCCCGATGGAACCTTGGCTCGATCGCTGCTCTCGGCAGCGATCGATGAATCCGACCCTGACGCCGAATCCATCACCGACATCCTCGAGGGCATCCCCGGCCTCCCGGCCCGGCTCGATCGGGCCGAGGACGAGGTGGCGTCCGAAGCGGTCGTCGAGCTGCGAGATCTCTAGCGGCGAATGGCGCGAGTGGTCGTGACCGAAGCCGCGGCCGCCGAGCTTCAGGCGCTGATCCGCAGCCACCAGCTCCCTGATCACACGGTCGCGCGGGTCCAGCGCTCACTGCTGCCACTCGAGGACTTCCCGGAGCTTGGAGCGCCCCTCGCTGGAGCACTCGCCGGTCGCAGATTCCTGCTTGGCCCGTGGCGCTGGATGATCGTCATCTATCGGTTCTACCCAGACCGTGACCTGGTGGCAGTCCTCGCGATCGTCGACGGACGTTCGAGCGACTCGCCGGCCGCCAATCGCTGACCGTTCGCCTCGCGGAGCGGTCGGATCTGATCCGGATCCGTGCGATGATCGGCAACGTGAACGCTGTCGGCCGCCGTTCGATCCTGATCGTGACCGTCGCCGCCGCCTGGGCGCTGCTCGTCACGCTCGCCGCGGCCCCCGATCGCGCCCGGGCGACGCGGACGTTCAGCTACGACACCCCCGTCATGAAGAGCTCGCCGTGGCCGGCGATGCGCCGGGACCGCCGCAACACCGGATCCTCGCCGCTGCGCGCCCGCTACCACACAGGGACCCGTCCCTGGCGCTTCAAGACCGGCAAGGGCGTCTTTTCGACGCCGGTGATCGACGGGGATGACACGGCCTACTTCGGCTCCGCCGATCGTCGCTTCTACGCCGTCGACCGCCACGGCGAGCAGCGCTGGAAGCTGAAGACCGGCGAGATCATCGACTCGGCCGCGACCCTCGGTGCTCGCGACCCCGAGGCCGGCGGGCCGACCGTGACGTTCGGCTCCGCCGACGAGCACATCTACCGCCTGCGCGACCCCGAGCGCAGTGGCCTTTCCCGCAAGCAGCGGATCGTCTGGCGGTTCCGGACCGAGAAGCCCCCGCAGGGCGGGCAGATCGTCAACTGGTGGGAGGGCAACGTCGTCACCGGCCCCGACGGCGTCCTCTACGCGGGCAACACGGGCGGCGGCATGTACGCGATCAGCCCCGAGGGGGAGGAGCTGTGGAACTCTCCGACCGGGAACGCCGTCTGGTCGGCCGCGGCGATCGACGACGCCGGCCGGATCTTCTTCGGCTCCGTCGACACCTTCCTCTACGGGATCGACTCGGCCGGAGCGTCGCTGTGGAACAAGTTCACGATCGGATTCAACGCCGCCTCGGCGGCGATCGGAGGGGACGGGACCGTCTACATCGGATCGTTCGACGGCAACCTCTACGCGCTCGACCCGGCGACGGGCGCGGAGCGGTGGAAGTTCAAGACGAGCGACCACATCTACGCGTCGGCGGCGCTGGAGGAAGACGACGCCGGCGACACGGTCGCGATCTACGTCGCCTCCGCGGACGGGTCCATCTACAAGCTCGACCCCGACGGCGACCTGATCTGGCGCTACGACACGGGCGACGCGATCCGCTCCTCCCCGGTCCTCGGCCTCCCGCCGAAGGGCGAGTCCGGCCGGATCCTCTACGTCGGCTCCTCGAACGGCCTGCTGTACGCGATCGACGCTCGCGACGGCTCCCGCCGCTGGTCCTACGACACGACGCCGAAGAGCCGAACGCTCCGCGATCGCAACGACCTCAACGGCAGCCCCGCGCTCGGCAAGCGGGGCATCTGGATCGGCGGCGAGGATGGATCCCTCCACTTCGTCCCCTACGAATATTGCCTCGGCAACCGGAGCGACGACCAGCGCTGCGAGACCGACCCGGGAGAGCGCTTCGGCGACGATCTCACCCGCACCCTGCCGGTCACGGCGGGCGGCTCGACGGAACCCAGCGGCTACCCGCAGCGACTACCGACGGCGACCACGATCACGTCCCGCCTGGTCGTGCGCCGGGCCGGTGAGACGCAGGACGTGCGGATGCAGCCGAGCCCGGACGCGAAGTCGCTGGTCGAGAGCGTCGATCCGCCGTTCCCCTTCACGGCGCAGCTCTCCGCCGACGGGCGCGACCTCCACATCGTGCCCAGGGGCTTTCTCGACGCCGACACGGACTACACCGTCGATCTCACCGGCCAGTACACGGGCGGCGGGGGCGGCTCGTTCTCGGATCGGATCCGGTTCACGACCGAGCGCCGCCACGGCACCAGGCTGCCGCTGACGACGGGCCGCAAGCGCGTTGGCGCCTTCAACCTGAGCCGGCTCGCGCTGCCGCTGCCGTCGCTTCTGCCCTCGGTCAACCAGATCGGCTTCGACAGCTACGACTGGATCACGGGGACGCTGTCGCGCACCAGGGCGGGGAACGGCAACCGCGGACGGCTGTTGCTCTGGGTGGTGGGCTCCAAGGAGGACGGCCAGGGGCGGCGGGTCGCCGACTCCGAGAGCGAGTTCGCCTTCCCGCTGACCGGCCGCTACGTCGGCAACTCGATCATCCTCGAGCAGCGAGGCTTCGAGCTTCTGTTCACCTTCGGCCCGGTGCCGCTGGATCAGCTCCAGTTCCGCGGCCGTCTCGACGCGGATCGACGGGTCGGCCCGGGAGCTGCCGTCTACGGCGAGGTCAACTGCCCGGAGGTGCCGAACCTGGGCGCGGCCCTGATCGTCGCCGGGCTCTGCAACCAGGATCAGAAGCTGATCTCGTCCGGCAGCTACCTGACCAGCGGCTACAGCGGACCGGCGAACCGGCGACCGAAGGGCGTGGGGATCGGATCGGTGGAGTTACAGCGACCGACCGCCGGGGCCGACGGCTCGGTGCAGGTCCGGCTCGACCTCGATCGCGGAGCGAAGTTCGCCGCCAGGCGCCACACCGCCGACGTGATGCTCGTCGACGCCGCCGACGATCGGCCGCTCCCCCTCGACTACAACGGGCTGGCGACCCTGCGGCGCTCGGGCGGCGACATCACCGGACTCGACCTGCGCCTGCCAGCCGGCACCGAGATCCCCGACCAGGTCGAGGCCTGGGTGATCACCGACGTCTTCCCGCTCGGCGTTCGCGCGCTCCGCTAGTCAGCAATCGTGCCCGGGCCGGTAGCGGCCGTGAGCGGTCAGGTAGACGTCCCTCGACGCACTGTTGTTCCTCTCATCGAGCTCGAGGATCTTGTTCCTCGGGTCGGCTATGTGGACGAGCGAGTAGCAGCCTCGACCGCGGATCCTGTTGAGCTTCACGTACTGCTCGTAGTAGCTCGCGGGGTAGATGTCGGACCAGCCGACGCTGGTCCCGAGCGTCACGTGGCGGCGGTTCGGGTTCTGGCTGCATCCCGGATAGACCTCACCCGACGGCGAGTGTGGGATGCCGGGCCTTGTGTGTACGAGGTCGCGGAGGCAGTAGACCTGCTTCTCCCCGGTGGTCACCAAGCGCTTTCTGCGGCCGTCGCGATCGAGGCTCCAAAGCTCGAAGCGGGCGGCGTTGTCGAACTTCCAATACCGGCCCTGTCCGGGAATCGACTTGAAGCGAAGCTCCGCGTGGGTGCCGAAGCGCGCCAGGCCGCCACCCTTCTTGTGGACGCGCTGCTCCGCCTTCATGCTCAGCCGGCCGGTCCGCCTGCCGTGAAGCTCGGCGGCGCCTCGGCCGATGTTGTTGATCGAGCTCGTGGCACGCAACACGCGGACGCCCTCATCCTTGTCTCCGTAGAGATCGGCGGGCCTCGACATCGCCAGGTCGGGGCAGAGCAGGCCGCGCTCCTTGCGGATCTTCGGAGTGGCGCACGGGTTGTCCTTGGCCACCGGATGGCGATCGGTTCCGTGAGACGAAGCCGGGGGCGCCACTGCGACCGAGGCCCCCACCGCCGCCAGGCAGGCCGACAGGGCCCCCGCTGCGATCAATGACTTTCGAGCCGGCAAGGAATTCTCCGATCAGTGACCCCGAGCTCCTGCGCATCGATCCTATCCCTGGATGGGCGGCGAAAGAAGATCGGCCCAGGGATCCGGCAGGCAGCTGAGCGATTTCAGCCCTCGGTCCGACAACGACCGAGGCCCGATAATGGCCCAATGCTGTTCGAACTCGAGCGGGTGTCCCTGAGCCGCGGTGGCGAGACGGTCCTGGAGGGGCTCTCGGCGCAGCTCCCGGAAGGGGTCAGCGCCGTCGTCGGCCCCTCGGGATCAGGTAAGTCCACGATGCTCCGGCTGCTCAATCGGCTCTCCGACCCCGAGCACGGGGTCGTGCGGTTCCGCGGGATCGACGCCCGCGAGCTCGACCCGCTGCAGCTTCGGCGCGAGGTCGCACTCGTACCGCAGCTACCGGCGCTGCTCGACGTCACGGTCGCGGACAACCTCCGCTTCGCCGCCGGCCTCACCGACCGCGAGCCGGACCTCGACCGGCTCCTCGGCCTCGCCGGGCTGGACAGTTCATTCGCCGATCGGAACGTCGAGCGTCTGTCGGTGGGAGAGCAGCAGCGGGCGATGATCGCCCGGGCGCTCGCGACCAACCCCGAGGTCCTGCTCCTCGACGAGCCGACGTCGGCGCTCGACGAGAGCGCGCGCGACTCGATCGAGCGCACCGTCGTCGACCTGCGGCGGCGGCTCGGCGCGTCAATCGTGATCGTCACCCACGACCCCGCGCAGGCGTCCCGGCTCGCTGACTGGATCGTGAGGGTCGATGAGGGACGCCTCGTGGTCGAGGGGTCAGCCGCGGAGGTGCTGGCGTGAGCGGCGGCATCGACGTGAGCGTCGGCGAGGTCGCCGCATCGTTGGTGCTGGTCGCGGTCGCCGTGGCGATCTCGCGCTGGCGGCGGGCCGGGCTCGAGGCCGACATCGGGATCGCGGTGCTGCGCAGCTTCGTGCAGCTGACCGCGATCGGATTCGTGATCACGGCGATCTTCGATGTCGACAGCCTGCTGCTGGTACTCGCACTGCTTGCGGTCATGGTCGGCTTCGGCGCCTTCACGGCGCGGGCTCGGGCGCGCCATGTGCCTGGAGCCATCGGACCGCTGCTGATCGCCCTGGCCCTCTCGGCGGCGGCGACGCTCGGCCTCGTGCTCGTCCTCGGAATCTTCCCGGCGACGCCCCGCTATCTGGTCCCGGTCGGCGGGATGGTGATCGGCAACGCGATGACGGCCTCGGCGGTGGCGCTGGACCGGCTCGGCGACGAGATGCGGGGGCAGGCGCTGCGGATCGAGGCGACGTTGGCGCTCGGGGCGACCTCCCGGCAAGCGGCCGAGCCCAGCGTCAGGCGGGCGCTGCGCTCCGGCACGATCGCCCTGGTGGACTCGACGAAGACGACGGGGCTGATCTTCTTCCCCGGCACGATGGTGGGCATGCTGCTCGCCGGCGCTGACCCGGTCGACGCCGTCCGCCTGCAGCTGATCCTCCTCTACGTGCTGCTTGGTGCCGTCGCGATCTCAGCCCTCGTCTCGACCACGCTCGCTTATCGCAACTTCTTCACCCCCGCTCACCAGCTCCGCGACCTCGTTGACCAAAGCCAGGGCCGATGATCTGCTGACACCACGGCGAGGGATTCCAGCTACCTTTCGGATTCCTGGACGACACCGGACGCGGTGCGCTGCCCGACCAGCGAGATTGAGGGAGAGACGTTGATGAAACCGGGATCAGCCGGCCGTGCGGTCGGATTGCTCACCACCTTCGCGGCCGTGGCTGCGTTCGTTGGTCTTGGGGTCAGCGAGGCTTCGGCGGCCAAGCGCCAGGAGCACAGGCTGAGCAACTGCCTGTGGCTGGGTCCTGCGGCCGGGAATGACCTGAGCGCGGAGAGCAACTTCGCGTTTCCCGATGCGGGTGCCGTCTACTGGTCATCGCAGATCGAGATACCGGCCGGGTCGGTGCTGAAGCTGAACGGCAAGTTCACCCACGCCCGCTATCAGTCGCTCAATTCCTACGGCAGCGATGCGGCCCCGACCGACGCGCTCAACGACCTGAACACCCAGCCCTCGAAGGGCTCGCAGAACCCCTTCCTCAGGGGCGCGAATCGAGACGCTCGCAAGCGCGACTACGTGGCGCGGATACTTCCCACTCCGGTCCCGCTCGACAGCGCCGATCGACGGCCGAACACGCTCTACGCCGGCGTTGAGGGCCAGGACCAACAGCGACTGATCTATCGGGTCTACCTCCCCGACAAGGGCGAGGACCTGACCGGCGGTGTCGGCCTGCCCAGGCCCGAGCTGAAGCTCGCCGACGGCACGACGATGACCGGCGCCTCCGCCTGCAACGCGGTCCAGTCGACCAGGGAACGGCTGCCGCTGACGCTCCTCCCCGAGACCCTGTACGAGAGCCTCCGCGATCAGCCGGGCAAGCCCGAGACGTTTCCGGCCAATGATTCGCCGGTCTTCAGGGCCTACTACAGCACCGGGTTCACAATCAGCTGCTCCTACCAGGGCAACTGCGCTGGAACGCCGGAGCGGGTGGGCGGCCAGTACAGCAACATCGACAACAACTATGTCTCCTCATTGGTCAGTCGTGGCTTCGGGGACGTGCTCGTGCTCAGGGGCAAGCTGCCGAGGACCCCGAGGACGTTGGACGGCCGGGGGAAGATGCAGGAAGGCCAGATGAGGTACTGGTCGATCTGTCAGAACGAGTCGCTCTTTACGACCAGGGGCGCCGGCTGCGTCTACGACGAACAGATTCCGACCGACGCGAAGAGGCGTTACACGATCGTCACCAGCCTGCCGGCCGACCGCCCGGAGACCGCCCGCAAGAAATGCGGGGTCGCCTTCATCCCGTGGCCGGCGGCGGGAGATGGCGACGGCCACCTGCTCGACGGGCTGCTGATCGTCCGCAACATGCTTCCGGACCCGAGCTTCAAGCACGCGGTGCAGAACACCTCGGTTCCCGGCGATGAGCAGGACATCATGGGGCCCTACTACCCGAAGGGGACCTACACCTCCGAGGCGGAGTTCCAGAGCCCCGGGTGCAATTCCTAGAGGCGCCATCGACGGTTCCGCGGCCCGATCGGCGGTAGCCTGCCCCCAACGCGAGCCGCCCGGAGGTATCCGATAAGCATCGAGCTGCATATGCGCGAGGTCCCATGGATAACGCCCTCGTGAGCACGATCCAGGATCCTGCACGCCTCGAGGAGGAGTACGGCGTCGGCAATTACGACCCCCTTCCGGTGGTCATCAGCCGCGGCGAGGGCTCCTGGGTCGAGGACATCGATGGACGTCGCTACTTCGACGCGCTCTCCGCCTACTCGGCGCTGAACTTCGGCCACCGGCATCCGCGGTTGGTCGCGGTCGCCCACGAGCAGCTCGATCGGCTCACGCTGACCAGCCGCGCCTTCCGCAACGACCAGCTCGGCGAGTTCTGTCACCGCCTCGCCGACATGTGCTCACAGCAACGGGTCCTGCCGATGAATACCGGCGCCGAAGCCGTCGAGACCGCGATCAAGGCCGCCCGCAAGTGGGGCTACGAGGTCAAGGGCGTGCGGTCCGGACAGGCGAAGATCGTGGTCTGCGGTGGAAACTTCCACGGCCGCACGACGACGATCATCTCGTTCTCCGACGACCCGGCCGCCCGCTCGAACTTCGGGCCATATACGCCCGGCTTCGAGAGCGTTCCCTTCGGCGACCTGGCGGCATTGGAGGCCGCGCTGGACGACGACACGGTGGCCTTTCTGGTCGAGCCGATCCAGGGTGAGGCGGGCGTGATCATCCCGCCCGACGGCTACCTCCAGGAGGCCCGAGAGCTCTGCACGCGCGCGCGTGTGTTGATGATCGCCGACGAGATCCAATCAGGACTCGGCCGCACCGGGCGGACGTTCGCCTGCGATCACGAGGGCGTCTCTCCCGACCTGCTGCTCCTCGGCAAGGCGCTCGGCGGCGGAATCCTGCCGATCTCCGCGGTCGTCGGCAGCGATGAGGTTCTCGCCCTGTTCAGGCCGGGGCAGCACGGCAGCACCTTCGGCGGCAACCCGCTCGCCTGTGCAGTAGCGATCCAGGTGTTCAACCTGCTGGACGACGGATCGCTGCAGGAGAACGCGACCGCGCTCGGCGCGAGATTCGCCGAGTCCCTGCAGGCGGCTGATCACCCTGCCGTCACCGAGATCCGCCAGCGCGGACTCTGGATCGGGGTCGACATTCACGACGAGGTTGCGACCGCCAGGAGCGTGTGCGAGCAGCTGATGACGACGGGGGTGCTCGCCAAGGAGACGCAGGAGCGCACGATCCGGTTCGCCCCGCCGCTGACGACGACTCCCGATGAGCTCGACTGGGTACTCGAACGTGTGAATCCGGCGCTCGCCGGACTCTGAGGCGCCTGCTCAGTACTTGCAGGGCGCCGAGGTGATTAGCGCGACTGGCGCCCGTCAGTCGGCTGGGGGTTCGGGGGCCGGCGGCGGCTCGGCGAGCCCCCACGCATCCACCCCGCCGTCGACGAGAATCGTGGTGCCGGTGATGAAACCTCCGCCCGGGCTCGCCAGGAAGGCGATCGTTTCCCCGACCTCCTCTGCTCGCCCGAGGCGACCGAGCGGGACCGTGCGGCGGGATTCCTCGAGTGAGTCCGGCCCGTAGGAGGCAAGCCCCTCGGTCTCAATCGGGCCGCAACTGACACAGACGGATCGGATCCCGAACCGGCTCCACTCCAGCGCCAGGCCCGAGGCCAGATTTTCGAGCGCGGCGCGGTTGGCGCTCGCGTGGGCGAATCGGGGAATCCCGCGTCGTGGCGAAAACCCGATGAACACCACCAGGCCGCGACGTCGCGGAATCATCGAGGCGTTGGCGACCCGACTGGTCAGATCCCAGTTGCCTTCCAGGTTGAGGCGCTCGACCGCACGCCAGCCCTTGGCGTTGATCTCCTCGGCAGGTGCACCAAACTGGCCGCCCGCATTGTTGACCAGCACGTCGATGGAGCCGAAGCGATCGAGGACCGCCTCGACAAGGGCCGCGACGCCGTCGGTCTCACGGACGTCTGTGGGCAGCGCCATGCACTCGGAACCGGCTGCCTCCAGCTCCGCCCGGACTCGCTCGAGGGGCTCGGGCCTGCGGCCGCAGATCGCGACCGTGGCCCCGGACGCCGCCAGCGCCACGGCCGCCGCGCGTCCGATGCCCGTGCCGCCGCCGGTCACCAAAGCGACCTTGCCGGCGTTTGCATCTGGCCCAAGGACGCTCATCGACCGCCCAGGACCGGTTCACCCACCTTGACGTCGGCGGACGCGTTGGCCTGCTCGACCGCAGTGCTGCTGCCGTCGCGCAACCTGACTACTTCAGTACGCGGATCAGCTTCTTGTTGACGAACTCCTCCATGCCGTAGCGGCCGAGCTCGCGGCCGAAGCCCGATCGCTTGACCCCGCCGAAGGGCAGCTCGGCTCCGTCGGCGCCCACCCCGTTGACGTAGACCATCCCCGTATCGAGGCTGTCCGCCACCCGGAGCGCCTGCTCCGGATCGTCGGAGAAGACGTAGGAACCGAGTCCGAACGGCGTGTCGTTCGCCAGCTCGATCGCCTCCTCCTCGGAGCCGACCCGGTAGACGCTCGCGACCGGCCCGAAGAACTCCTCGCGGTAGGCGTCGTTGTCCGGAGTAATCCCGACCAGCACCGTGCTCGAGAAGTAGTTGTCCTCTCGATCGCCGCCGGCGGCGATCTCCGCGCCCTGGGCGACCGCCCGATCGAGCTGATCCTGCAGACCCTCCGCGGCAGCCGCCGACGAAAGCGGCCCCATCTCGGCGTCCTCGGACGTCGGATCGCCGGGCTCGGCCGCAGTCATCGCCGCCGTGAACTTCTCGAGGAAGTCGTCGTAGAGCTCGTCGGCGACGATGAACCGCTTCGCGGCATTGCAGGACTGACCGGTGTTGTCGAGGCGGCCGGCGACCGCGGCCTCCACCGCTTCATCGAGGTCCTCGGCGCCGAGGAGGATGAACGGATCGGACCCGCCGAGCTCGAGCACGACCTTCTTCAGGTTGCGCCCGGCGATCTCGGCGACCGCGGCTCCGGCCCGCTCGGAGCCGGTCAGCGAGACGCCTCGGACCCGCGGATCGGCGATCACTTCGGCGATCTGATCGTTCGAGGCGAGGATGGTCTCGTAGGCACCGTCGGGGAAGCCGGCGTCCCGGAAGATCGACTGGATCGCCTCGGCCGACTCGGGGCACTGGTGCGCCGGCTTGAGCAGGATCGTGTTGCCCACGATCAGGTTCGGGCCGGCGAAGCGGGCCACCTGGTAGTAGGGGAAGTTCCAGGGCATGATTCCCAGCAGGGGGCCGAGCGACGTCCGCCGGACGAGGGCCGTGCCGTCACCCGCCAGGAGATCGATCGGCTCGTCCTTGAGAAAGTCCTCCGCGTTGTCGGCGTAGTAGCCGTAGATGTCGGCGCAGAAGTCGACCTCACCGAGGGCCTGCTCCATCGGCTTGCCCATCTCCCGCACGGCGATCTCGGCCAGCGTCTCCCGTCGCTCGGAGTGAAGCTCGGCCACCTTCTTGACCATCGAGGCCCGCTCGGAGACGGACGTCTTCAGCGACCAGTTCCGGTGGGCGTCATCCGCCGTCGAGATCGCTGCGGAGAGGTCCTCGTCGGAGATCTGCGGATACTCCTTGACCGTCTCGCCGGTTGCCGGGTTGATGACTGCGTACTTGCTCATCTTCACTCCACTCCTCATGCGGGTCGCATCGCGTTCTCGCTGATTGTCAGATGCCTCCCCCCAGGCTAGCGGCTGCCCGTTCAAGCCCGTCGCGCGACGGCCGGGACTCATCCCAACCCTTGATTGATTCCAGATAACGGGTAGGGTCTCGAACCGTGCCGACGACTGCGGAATTCGAGGATCTGTTGCGCGGGAACGACCTTCGGGTGACCCGTCCGCGGTTGGCGGTGCTGAACGCGGTTTACGACCATCCTCACGCCGACACGAGCTCGATCATCGGCATCGTGCGCGGGGACCTCGGGGAGGTGTCCCACCAGACCGTCTACAACGTGCTTCAGGCACTGACCGACGCGGGCCTGGTGCGACACATCCAGCCGCCGGGCTCCGTCGCGCGCTACGAGTCGAGGGTCGCAGACAACCATCACCACATCGTCTGCGATACCTGTGGCTCAATCGCCGACGTCGATTGTGCCGTCGGCACCGCACCCTGCCTGACTCCCTCCGACGATCACGGCTACGCGATCGACGAGGCGGAGGTCGTATACCGGGGCCTGTGCCCCAACTGCTCGAGCGCAACTACTTCTGATCAAGTCCCTCAACCCCGCTCTTAACCCCGAAAGGATCACCATGTCTGACAGTCCTGATGCCGTAGTTGGCGAGATGAACGAGGAGGAGGACGGCGGCTGCCCGTTCGAGCGCGCCCCGCACCCGACCGAGGGCGGTGACAACACCGGCTGGTGGCCGACCCGGCTCAACCTCAAGATCCTCGCCAAGAACCCCGTTGAGGCCAACCCCATGGGCGATGCCTTCGACTACGCAAAGGAATTCGAGTCCCTCGACCTCGCAGCCGTGAAGGCTGACATCGAAGGGGCGTTGACTACCTCTCAGGACTGGTGGCCGGCCGACTTCGGACACTACGGCCCGCTGATGATCAGGATGGCGTGGCACAGCGCCGGCACGTACCGCATCAGCGACGGCCGCGGAGGCGCCGGGGCCGGTCAGCAGCGCTTCGCGCCCCTCAACAGCTGGCCCGACAACGCGAACCTCGACAAGGCACGCCGACTGCTCTGGCCGGTCAAGAGCAAGTACGGCCGCAGGCTCTCGTGGGCGGACCTGTTGGTCCTCGCGGGCAACGTGGCCCTGGAGTCGATGGGTTTCAAGACCTTCGGTTTCGCCGGTGGCCGCGAGGACGTCTGGGAACCCGACGAGGACGTCTACTGGGGTCCCGAGACCACCTGGCTGGGTGACGAGCGCTACACCGGCGAGCGGGACCTCGAGAATCCCCTCGCCGCCGTCCAGATGGGCCTGATCTACGTCAATCCCGAGGGCCCGGACGGCAACCCGGACCCGCTTGCCGCGGCCGTCGACATCCGCGAGACGTTCCGCCGGATGGCGATGAACGACGAGGAGACGGTCGCGCTGATCGCCGGTGGGCACACGTTCGGCAAGACCCACGGCGCAGCCGACCCCGACGTGTACGTCGGCCCCGAGCCCGAGGCCGCTCCGCTCGAGGAGCAGGGCCTCGGCTGGAAGAACTCCTACGAGAGCGGCGTCAACGGAGACTCGATCACGAGCGGACTCGAGGTCACCTGGACGTACCACCCGACCCGCTGGGATAACGAGTTCTTCCACATCCTCTTTGCCTACGATTGGGAGCTCATGGAGAGTCCGGCAGGCGGGAAGCAGTGGCGGCCGAAGGCCGGTGCGGGTGCCGACATGGTGCCGCTCGCGAACGACCCGTCGAAGCACCAGGAGCCTCGGATGCTCACCACCGACCTCGCGCTGCGCTTCGACCCGGAGTACGAGAAGATCTCACGCCGGTTCGCCGAGAACCCGGATGAGCTCGCGGACGCCTTCTCCCGGGCCTGGTTCAAGCTGACGCACCGCGACATGGGGCCTCTCTCGCGTTACCTCGGCCCCGAGGTCCCGGAGGAGGAGCTCCTGTGGCAGGACCCCGTCCCTGCGGTCGACCACGAGCTGATCGGGGACGAGGACGTCGCCCCATTGAAGGAGCAGATCCTGGCCTCGGATCTGTCCGTCTCCCAGCTGGTCTCGACCGCCTGGGCGTCGGCCTCGACGTTCCGCGGCAGCGACAAGCGCGGCGGCGCGAACGGAGCCCGCATCCGCCTCGAACCGCAGCGCGGCTGGGCGATCAACGAGCCCGGCGAGCTGGCGACGGTGCTGAGCACCATCGAGACGATCCAGCAGGAGTTCAACGACTCCCAGGCCGGAGGCAAGAGGGTCTCGCTGGCCGATCTGATCGTGCTCGCCGGCTGCGCCGGCGTCGAGCGGGCGGCCCGGAACGCCGGCCACGAGGTCGAGGTCCCCTTCACTCCGGGACGCACCGACGCATCGCAGGATCAGACCGACGTCGAGTCCTTCGACGCGCTCGAGCCGACCGCGGACGGGTTCCGCAACTACCTCGAGGGTGACCACCGGATGCCCGCCGAGTACCTCCTGATCGACCGCGCGAACCTGCTGACGCTGACGGGTCCCGAGATGACCGTCCTCGTCGGTGGGCTGCGGGTCCTGGGGGCGAACCACGGGCAATCGTCACTGGGTGTACTCACCTCGACGCCCGAGTCGTTGACCAACGACTTCTTCGTCAACCTGCTCGACCTGAGCACGACGTGGAAGGCGACGTCAGAGGACTCCGACGCGTTCGAGGGCCGCGACGCCACCGGCGAGGTCAAGTGGACCGGCAGCCGCGTCGACCTCGTCTTCGGCTCGAACTCCGAGCTGCGTGCGCTCGCGGAGGTCTACGCGAGCGACGATGCGCAGCAGAAGTTCGTCAGCGACTTCGTCGCAGCGTGGGTCAAGGTGATGAACCTCGACCGGTTCGACCTCGACTGAACCTGGCTCGATGTCCGGGCCTGACGAGGAGTGGCCGGCCCGGACGTCGCTTGGCCGAACTACGGGTCGGCCGGGTGCGGGCTAGCGATAGAGCAGCTTGGCCGCCAGAGCCTTCTTCGACTTCGAGTTGCCGATCTTGCCCCAGATCGCGACATCGCACTTCGTTCCGCGCTTCGGAGGCATCGTGATGTTGAACTTGACCGGCGTGGTGGAGTGGTTGCCGGTCGAGCGCCACACGTCAGGGGATGAGTAGTCGCGCGAACAGGTGTTGGTGTAGGCCCACTCGATCTGCTGGTGCTTGGGATGGGAGGTGATCACCCCGTCGAACTCACGCGGCCGATAGACCGTGCCGAGGGCGACCACGTTCGGCTTGTCCCCGCGGGAGGAGTCCTTGTCGAGAAGCTTCATGCCACCCGTGCCATCAGATTCCCTGAGGATGTTGAACCCGGCGATCTTGGAGTACTTGTCCGGGAAGGGGTAGCCATCAGAGGTGACGAACTGAGCCGATCCGGACTGACCCCCGGGCTTTCCTCCGCCCCTGGCAGCTGTGGGGACGGCCCTGCCGGGGCGGTCATCCTCCTTCAGCCGCTCACAGGAGTTCAACCTCTCCCCATTCCCGAGGAAATTGCAGAGATCGAACCCGGCGTCACCCCAGAAGTCGTCTCGCCCCTCACCACCGGTGAGAGTGTCGTCTCCGTCGCTGCCGCGCAGGGCATCGGCGTTGTTCTCCCCGAACAGCGAGTCGTCTCCGCCATCACCCTGGAGGAAGTCGTTGGACCCGCCACCTCGGATGATGTCGTCGCCGCCGTGGCCGAAGATCTTGTCCTCGCCGATGTTGCCCTGCAGGGTGTCCGCGAACTCTGAGCCGACGATCCGGTCGTCGTCGTAGCCGCCGTTCACGTACTCCGCGCTCTCGGCCTCCCCGCTTGTGAGCCTCACCGACAACACGTCGTTCAGCGTGCCGCCGAAGATCTGATCGCCGGCCCCGCCGACGACCACGTCCGCGCCGTAGTCACCATCCGCAAAATCAAGCCCATCGCCCCAGGTGGAGACTCGATCCTCTTCCGCCCCGCCCAGTACGTAGTCATCACCAGGACCACCCTCGGTCTGGTCGTCCCCCTCCTCGCCATAGACGGCGTCATTACCGGCATCGCCAAACACGCGGTCGTTGCCGGTTCCGCCGCAGACGATGTCGTCGCCCCCTCCACCGTACACGCGGTCATTGCCGTTTCCACCGTTGAGGATGTCGTCGTTGGGGGTGCCGTAGAGCGTGTCGTTCCCGTCCCCGGCGTTGTACTTCACACCCTTGCCGTTGACGTGGATCGTGCGCCCCTTCTTATCGCCCTCCTTGTCGAACTTGCGACAGATCAGCATGTCCGCGGCCTCCGAGGACCGCGGGACGAGCAGGACCGCGAGCAGGACGATTCCCAACGACAGGATGACCAGGCGAACGGCTCTGGCTGCAAGCCACCGGCTGACGTCGCTGTGTTCGATCGAAGTGCTCAAACTTCCCATCTCGGTAGAGCTTCGGCGGACTCGCGGTCGGAACCGCTGCGGAATCCGCATCCCGCGTTTGAGCATCGACCTATCTCGACTTCACCTTGAGCGGAATGGACGCCTGGCCCCTAATCGTCGGTCTGGCGGGGTGGGGCCGGGCGGGCTAGCTCTTCCTGAATCGTCTGAACTAGTCGGCCTTGCACGGCCGATCCTGCGAGTGCCGCCCCGAGCCCTCGGAGGACCTCGTCCAGGTGGCCTGCATCGGCCTGGTCAAGGCGGTGGATCGCTTTGATATCGATCGAGGAGTTCCATTCCAAGGATTTGCCGCGCCAACGATTCTCGGCGAGCTAAAGCGCCATTTCCGCGATCGCGTCTGGACCGTTCGCGTTCCCCGCAGCCTTCATGACCGGATCGCCGATGTCGAGGCGGCATCCGCTGAGCTTCGAGCCGACCTGCGGCGATCACCCTCGGTCCGGGAAATCGCCGAGCACCTGGGCATTCCTTCGATGGATGTCCTCGAAGCGCTGGAGGCAAACCAAAACCGCCGAGCTGCGTCGTTGGATCAGCCGGTCGGCTCGGAGGATGAAGGAGACGCGACGCTGATCGAGCGGATCGGCTCAGATGACGATGCGCTCGAGTTGATGGAGCAGCGGATCGCGGTCGAGGGAGAGATACCAAAGCTAGGGGCGCTCGAGTTGACCGTTCTCAGGCTGCGGTTTTGCGCCCGAATGGATTCGAACCAGTGGCCGCGCCGGAACGGCTCGCGATCAGTCCTCGTCGCCAAGGTCGGGGGGGTCGACGAGTTGGGCGGGGACGCCGACCGCGATTCTGCCGGCCGGCACGTCGGTGAGGACGACGGCGTTGGCACCGACCTGCGCCCGGTTGCCGATCTCGACCGGGCCGAGGATCCGCGCCCCCGTCCCGATGGTGCAAAGATTGCCGATCGTCGGCCCCCGAAAGTCGGCGGCCAGAAGTCCGATCGACACGAAGGGCGCGATTAGGGTCCCGGCTCTGATCTCTGTCAGCCCACCGATGCAAACGTAGCCGTGTGAGATGCTGACGCCTGGCCGCACTATCACGGTGTCGCCGATCGACATCTGGGCGATCATCATCGTGATGCCCCTTGCGATCCGCGGCAGAACCGGCACGCCGATACCCCACATCCGTGCCCCGAATCGGTAGACGACCTGGGCTAGGAATCCGTCGCTGTTCCAGATCAGCCGCAAGATGTCGAGGAGCGAGCGGAGGCGCTTCGAGCTGTCGAAGCGCTGGCCGGAATGAAAGTAGGTCGTGTTGGCATCGGCTATGACAGCCTCGAAGAACTTCGGCTGGCTGCGGCGTCGAGAGCGACGGGTGACCCCCTTCGACTGCGTCTCTGCTTGCATCGCGGATGTAGGATAGATGTGGCTCGGGGGCACGCGAGCCGGGCGGCCATCCGGTGCACTGTGAGTTGCTGGGTTGCCGCAGGCGAGGGAGGGGCGGACCCGATCAACCGGCAAGAGCGGCCTCCTCGTCGCGGTGACTCTCGCCTCGATGCTTGGCGGCGCCCGGGGTAGATCCGGGCGCCGCGATCCCGTTTCGGCGGGTCTTCGATGGTCCTCGGCAGAGCTGGCGAATCCCAATTCCATCGGCCATCGCGGCCGATCGTGAGAGTGCGCCCGACTGGATTCGAACCAGTGACCTTCGGTTTCGTAGAACTTGTGATGCGCTGGCTCTCAGGTGCTTGGGCGGGTTTCATCACGTTTCAGTTGTTCCGAGTTGCCCTCACATGCGCTCAGATTGGTGCCTGAATTGGTGTCACAAACGGATCGTCGATCGGGTTGCTGTCCAACAAGCACGGGCCGCCGCCATCGCGGTCGTCGGGATGAGGCTGACAACTCGGTAATTGCGCTTGCTCGACCGCGCGGCGTGGCCATCCTTGTCGAGACGAGACCACGAACTCGTACCTCCAGGCAGCGGGAAGCCGTTCCGTGGATTGGATTGGTGCATGGCTAACGACCTCGAGTAGCCTTGCCGACGTGACGGGTAACGATTCCCCCGGACCCTCCCCGACCATCCACAGTTGAGAGAGGCCGCATCACAGGTCGAGCCGATCGAAACGCGGAACCCACTCCGGCCATGCACGCATTCCAGGTGGTGGGCTAGATGAGCTCACGCAAGCTCGCTGCCGCGATGGGCTTCGCCGTCCTCCTCGGTGCCGGCGGGACCGCGGCGGCCGGGGGATCCGACCGGGACGCGCCGAGCCCGGGCTCCGCCGCACAACCGAACCTCGTCGTGATCATTACCGACGACCAGGACTCCCAGATCTTCAACAAGAAGGTGATGCCGAAGACCTTCCGGCTGCTCGACCACGGCGGCACGCGGCTGACGAACTTCATCGCCACCTCCCCGCTCTGCTGCCCGTCCCGCGCCACGCAGCTGACCGGTCAGTACGGCCACAACAACGGAGTCCTCTCCAACAAGCCGGGCTACGGCGACCTCAAGGACAACGCGAACGTGCTTCCCGCCTGGCTGCGAGACGCCGGCTACCGGACCGCCCACGTCGGCCGGTACCTGAATGGATACCGACGCGGCGGGAGGACCGAGGTTCCCCCCGGGTGGGATCGCTGGATCGGCCTCGTTCGGCTCCACTATCGCGACTACGAACTCTCGATCGACGGGCGAACCGTAAACGTCCACGGCGACACCCCGGGGACCTACGTGACCCGCGACCTCCATCACCGGACCAGCGATCTGCTCCGCAACTTCAGCGACTCCGGCCAGCCCTTTTTCATCCAGATCGATGAGCTCGCCCCCCACAGCGACCACTTGGCGGGAGGCGTCTGTGACCACAGCGCGCTGCCCGGCCCCGACGTCTTAGGCGGCGTCCGCGGCCTCCCGGGCGTTCACCTGCCCCCGCATCCGGCGCGCGAGAGCAACCTCTCCGACAAGCCCCAGTTCATCCGCAAGCTGCCACCGATCGACAAGGCGGCCAAGGAGGAAATCCAGCGGCGGATGCGCTGCCGCGCAGCCGCGCTCCATGAGGTCGACCGGGGAGTCGGCCAGATCGTCGAGAACCTCCGCAACCACGGCGAGCTCAAGGACACCGTCTTCGTCTTCTACTCCGACAACGGCTTCTTCGACGGCCAGCACCGCATCGTCAAGTCGAAGGGTCTGCCCTACGAGCAGTCCCTTCAGGTACCGGCGATGGTCAAGGTTCCCGAACAGTACCTCGGTGCCCCCGCCCCCCGGCGGGTCTCACTCCCGACCGCCAACATCGACATCGCCCCAACGCTCCTCGACCTCGCCGGCGCCGCGCCGTGCGTCGCCGCAGGCGACTGCCGCCGGATCGACGGGCGCTCGTTGCTCGGCGCGCTCGACGATGACGCTTCCTGGTCCCCCGACCGGCCGCTTCTGATCGAGGTCGACCAGCAGGGCAAGGTCGCCGGGGGCACCCTCGCCTGCACGTTCACCGGGGTTCGGAAGGGACCGCAGGTCTACGTCGACTACGACAAGGTCGTCCGGCACGAGACGCGCCGCTGTCGGACGGCACAGTCTTCCGAGCACTACCGCATCGACAGCGACCCGAAGGAGAACCACAACCTCTGGCCGCCCCGGAACGACCGGGACCGGGAATCGCAGGACCAGCTCCGAGCGCTAACGAGGCAGCTCGAGACCTGTTCAGGGAACGTTCACCAGCCGGCCGCCTGGACAGCCGCGACCGGCGGCCCGCCCTCGAACCCCTGCGAGTAGCCAGCGACGTCCTCGGCCCCGGGTTTCCTGGCCTGTCCACCGGAACGGGCCAGGTCCAGACAGGCTTACGAGCGACTTTGGTCGGCCCTGTTAGACCACGCTGCAGTTCGCGCGCCCTGCCATCGACCGCTTTGGGCGTGGGTCAGCCCTGCTTGGTCCTCTTCAGGGTCATTGACCCGGAGATGATGGTGATGCCCAGGCATTTTTCGGCAATGGAGCCGGGCGGCGGGAACTCGGCCTTGGCGCTGCACTTGAAATCCAGCTCCACCTTCGGCTTCGTGAACCGGCTGAGGGGTACCTCCCCCTCCTCCTTGCATTCGCCGGTGCGCTTCGATGATTCATCGAAGCGCTCGGAGGCGAAGTCGACGGGCTGGTAGCACTTGAATAGTCCGTCGATTTCAGCCGTCCCCGGTCGATCCTGCCGCGAAGAGCGGCCATTCGCCCGGTACGCCCTTCAGCTCGTGGACGCCGCGTTCCTCGAACGAGAGCCCGGAGCCGATCACCAGATCCTTGACCGTTCTCGTCGTTGTCACCTCGCCCGGGCGCCCCGCGGCCTCGGCCCGGGCCGCGATGTGGACGGCGATGCCGGCGATGTCGTCCCCGAGCAGCTCGCACTCCCCGGTATGGATGCCCGAGCGGGTCTCTAGCCCGAGCGGGCGCACGATGTCGCGCAACGCGCCCGCGGCCCGAACGGCCTGGGCGGGGCCGTCGAAGGTCGCGAGCAGGCCGTCGCCGGTGCTCTTTACGAACCGGCCCCGATGCAGGTCGATCTCGCGACGCCAGCGCCTACCGCAGTCGTCCAGCAACTCCCCCCAGGCACCGTCCCCGAGCTCGGCGGCGCGCGCGGTCGAGTCGACGAGATCCGTGAACAGAACCGTCGCCAGCACGCGGCGCGCCGGCGCAGCCGCCGGCCTGCCGGTCAGGAACTCCTCGATCGCGCCGAGCACCGAGTCGGCGTCCCCCGCCCAAGGGATGTGGTCGTCCCCATGGAGCTCCATGCCGACGGCTCCCGGGATCCCATCGGCGACGGTGCGGCTGAACCGCGGCGGCAGCACGCGGTCGCCATCGCGCCAGAGGATGAGCGCGGGAACGGTGATCACGGGCAACAGCGGGCGGACGTCCACCTCGCGATACATCGCCATCAGCGTCCGGGCCGTTCCCGGTCCGGCCCCCCAGCGCATCAGCTGCGACCACCACTCGCGCTGCACCGGATCGTCGGCCATCGAGGGCGCCCAGAGCTCGAGCGTGCCCGGATCGCCCCAGCGGTCCTTCATGATCGCCTCGAGCCGCCCGAGGCGCTCCTCCGATAGACCCTCGGGATAGTCCGGAGTGGCGGACAGCCTGGCGTAGCTGCCGAACTGGATCAGGTGGCTGACCCGGTCCGGATGCCCGGCGGTGAGCATCGTCGCGGCCGGCCCACCCTCGGAGACGCCGAGCACCGCGGCGCGCTCGGAGCCGGCGGCGTCGAGGACGGCGAGCGCGTCGGCGGCGATGTTCTCGAGGGTGTAGGCCCCGCCCGTGTCCGACAGTCCCTGGCCGCGCTTGTCGAAGACGATCAGTCGCGAGAACGAGCTGAGGCGGTCCCAGAAGCGGCCCGACACCTCGTTGCCGAACAGAAGCCCGAGGTGGCTGACAAACCCGGGTACGAAGATGAGGTCGACGGGACCGGAGCCCTGAACGGTGTAGGCGATCGAGAGCTCGCCGTTGGACGCGTAGCTGATCTCGGGTGTCGCTCTCATCCCACCGACACGAGGGTACTCCGGGCGCTGCGGGAGGGAGGCGCGCTGGCCACGGTCGTTGGCCAGGGCCGGCTGCGCCGCGATGGTTTGAGCAGTGCGCGCCTGACTGGTTCGAACCAGTGACCTTCTGTTCCTGGGCCGAATGTCACTCGGCCTCGAGCTACCGCACGCGTGAACGTCCGCGCCGTTAACGCCAGCCGGACAGGTTGCGCAACGGTGATTCAGCCTGCCGATTGGCCCCGGGCGCCGACCCGGCGGGCGAGGCGGGCGACTCCGACAACGATCAGAAGTAAGGCACCTAGAAGGAGGCCGAACCAAGCGACGTCACCGATCGCCTGCGCGACTGAACAGGGGGAAGTAGTAGGTACTGGGAATCCTGCGACGGCTGCGACGTCGAGGGTTCGGCCTTCAGCTCGCCCGGCGGTAGCGGATGTGCGTGGCCAGCGGCGAATGCAGCACCTCGACGGGCTCGAACCCGAAGGACTCGACGCCGTCGAAGATCCGCTCGCCGGACCCGAGCAGGACCGGGGCGATGTCGAGCGTGAGCTCGTCGACGACCCCGGCGACGAGCGCCTGCCGCACGGTCGAGGCGCCGCCCGCGATGTCCACGCCGTCGTCGCCGGCCGTCTCGCGCGCCTGTGCGTAGGCGGCGTCGAAGCCGTCGGTGACGAAGTGGAAGGTCGTCCCGCCCTCCATCTCGATCGGCTCGCGGGCGTGATGGGTGAGCACGAACACCGGTGCGTGGTACGGCGGCTCGGGCCCCCACCACCCGCGCCAGTCCTCCTCCCACTCGCCGCGGATCGGCCCGAACATGTTGCGGCCCATGACGTAGGCGCCGCGCGGGCGCATGAGCCAGCCGGTCGCGGTCTCGTCGGCCTCGTTGGCGCGCTCGTCGCCGAGGTGCCAGCCGTGCAGCTCCCTTCCGCGCTTCCCGAGCGGGTGCTCGCGACTCTGGTCCGGCCCGGCGACGAAGCCGTCGAGCGAGATCGACATGTGGCAGGTGGTGTCCGGCATCCGCGACCCTTTCGAAGGTGATTGCGATTTGCAAGTGGTGGCCCGCAATCTACGAGATCGGCAGCCCCGCTGGGATCGTGGGGGAGCCACCCGGGCGCGTCGCCGGCCATCCCCTGCGGGCGTCGCTCCTAGGCTCAGGGGTGGGCGAGACTATCGGTCGGTCATACCTGAGCCATTCGGGATCCTGTCCGGAGTGCGGGGATCCCATCGCGGCCAGCATCTGATCGGCGGTATATCTGCTCCGGGAGCTGGCCGAGGCGGCGGTCGCGGGCAGGGTGATCCTCACCCCTCCCCCCGGCCGGCACGGCATGACGATCGCGAAGCTCGCACCATCAGAGGTGGGGCCCGGCAGCGCGGAAGAAGGCACAACTCGATGCCGAGGCCGCGTGCCGTGATGCTCAGACAGCCCGGGTGATGCCGTGGCCGCATCGGGTGAGGAGCTGGCCACGGACCCCGACGAGATCGCGAGGCTGATGGCGGCGAAGATCGCAGAGGGTCGAATGAGCAACGAAACCTCAACGCTGAAGGGCGTTAGTCTCGGAGTGCTCGAGCGGACGTTGCTGGTCAACGCTCCACCGCTCGGGGCCGAGCTTGTCGACGGCGAGCAGCTTGCCGTAGGTTCGATTTGCCTCAATCAAGCTGAGCGGGCTCCCCGCTCACCCGCCTGCCTTGGCCGGATACCCATCGAGCCGGCGTTCGTGGCCCGGAGTCGTCCGCCGGTCAGCTACCGAGCACCTTGGCCTTCTCGCTCTCGAACTCCTCGTCGGTGAGCACTCCGCTTTCGTGAAGCTCGCCAAGCTCGCGTAGACGCGTCATCGCCTCCGTGCTCATCCCAGCCGCTGCGGCCCCCGCGTTTGAGGCCGCCTCAGTAGGCGCATCCCCCTGGGTATCGGCTTGCGGCTCCGCCTTCTGTTCGTCCCGGTGCTTCTTGGCAGCCATCGCGGCTCCGCCGACCGCCGCTACACGTCGTCTGCGTTGGCGTCTGTCTCGTCCCATCGTCATCCTCTCCTTGCTGTTGCCGAGCCGATCATCGAGGGCTCGTGGTCACCACTTCAACTCGATCTCGAGCTCCCGCTCGTCGGTCTCGACCTCGAGCTCGACCTTGAACTGCACCTGGTCGGGAACGTGGAACTTGATCTTCATCCCGCCCTGCTCGAACTCGACGTCGCTGTCAGCGGCCAGCATGTCGGCGATGGCCCGCAGGCGGGCCGCCGCCTCCTCGCGCCCCAGGGTCTCCTTCTGCTCGATCTCAATGATGTCCATCTCTGCTCCTTTGCTTGCTGTGGTCGAAGTCGTCTACGACAGATTGGCAGGATCGCGATCGGGGGCGCCCGCGTCGACGGTCTCCCGACCGGCAGCGCGGCGCAGCATCATGCGGATCCCGTCTCCGAGACCCTCGGGGATCGCCGCCGAGGGGGAAGCGCCGGGATGCTGGCGGGCCACCCGCACCCGCAGCACGGCGGGTCTGATCCGGAAGCGAAGCGGCGGCTCGAGCACCGTGGCCTCGCCGTCGATTCCGGCGGCGATCGATCCGTCGGCCTGGACCTCGAACTCGGGGGCCGACCACTCACGCCACGGTCGCTGGGGCAACCTGCGGCGCTCGCCACGACCGGTCGGCGCGCCGGCGACGGTGATCCCGAGCAGGCCGTCGTCGATCCGCGGCCGGGTCCCCGAACCGACGGCCTTGCCGAGTCGGTAGCGGTTGTTGGAGACCAGGATCGCCGCACCGGAGGAATGCTCATGGCCGTCCGGGCCGGTCCAGCGAAGATCGAGCCCCTTGCCCTCGGGTCCGAGTGCGTCGGGCAGGGTGTCGAGGATCGTCTTCAGCTTCGCCTCGCGGTAGCCCTCTCGCTGGACGGCCTCCGCGTAAACACCCAGCGAGACGTTGTTGACGAAGATGCGACCGTTCACCTCCGCAAGATCCACACGTTTCTCGCCGCCGTCGACGAAGGCATCGAGGGCCCCGACGACGTCGTCGCGATCGACGCCGAGGTCGAGCGCGAAGTGGTTGCGGGTGCCCGCCGGGATACAGGCGTAGGGCAGGCCGCATTCGGACGCGATCGCGGCGACTATCGCCTGCGAGCCGTCGCCGCCGGCCATCGCCAGCCCGTCGGCGCCTTGGTCAACGGCGTCTCGCACGAGCTCCCAGAGGTCGGTGCCGACGACGTAGCTCGATCGGTTCGATGCCACGGGCGCGCGCCTCGTCGGCGATCTTGAAGCGTTCGGCCTTGCCTCCCCCGGACTTCGGGTTGTAGAACAGCACCGGCCGGGCCGGCGGCTGGGCGTCGGCGAGCGGCGACGTGGATGGAAACGGAGGCCTTGGCGGCGGTGACGGTAGCCGAAGGCCGTTGCCGCCGATCACGATTGCCTCCGGCACGCCGCCGTCGAGGATGACGACGAGACCGCTCGCCGCCATCAGTAGCGCGGCGCAGCCCAGGCCGGCGATGCGTGGGACTCCACGGCGGATCAGCCCGTACCAGCCCGAGGCCGCAGCCCCGATCAGCAGAACCGCCAGGATCAGTCCGCGCGGAAAGTTGGCGATCGTTGAGTAGGCGGCGACCGCCGAGCGTCAGCGTGCCCAGTGCGATCGCGAGGATCGCCGACAGTCGTTGCTTGGTCACGGCCCGTTGGTGGTCATCTCGTTGATTCCCTTGCTCAAATCTAATCCGGACCCACTGACCCCTCGAACGACCATAGTCCACTGAGGAACCGCTCGCTGTTGGGCGAAACGGCGGTCTGCAGACATCCCGTTGGGGCGAAACGCCCTCGGGCGCTTGAGCAGCGATCGGTCAGCGACGCGCGAACAGCTGCAGTAAGAAGAGAAAGATGCACTGCCAGCCACTCAGCTCGCGGCCGATCCAGATGCCCGCCGCCGCGAAGGCGACGGTCAGCGCAACCAGGCCCATGACCCGGCCGAAGATCGCGTTCGAGGAAACGCGCGCCGCCGTCCGGGCGCTGAGGGTGGGATCGGCGATGGTCACCTGAATCGGAGCCGCACGCCACCGAGCTCTGGGGGCGGCTGTCACTCCTCCGCGACCCAGGTCTTCGCCGCGGCGAGTTCGTGGACCCGGAACGCCTTGGCTCTTCCCGGGAGAAGGAACGAGAGCGCCCGCATGGCCGGTCGGATCCAGTCCTCATCGCTGACGACCGCGACGCGATCGAACGATGTCGCATGGCGAGCACGAAAACCGCTGTCCGCTGTCATCGCCTCGCCCTCGACCTCGTGGGACCGAGCGCCGATCAGGTAGAGCAGCCGGATCTTTCGACCCTCGGCCATCTCAGCCCGCAGCACCGGCTCGACCACATCCTCCCAGTCGTCGTCCTCGACCTCCCCGATCGCCTCGAAGCCGATCGTCCCGGGGGCATGTCGCTGATGCGTTGAAGCATTCTTCTCTCCTCGTCAGGTAATGGTGAAACTGCGGGCGGCGACCTACGAGAGCGCCTTCGCCTTGATCGAATCGAACTCGGCCTGCGTGATCGCGCCGGAGTCGAGCAGCTCCTTTGCCTTGGCGATCTCGGTGGCCGATCCGCCGCCTGCCGCGTCGCGGACGTATTCGTCGAATGACGCCTTCTGCGCCTTCTGCTGCATCGATCTGGCGATCGCGCATGCCGTCGTGCTGGGCGATCAGATAGATCAGCACGCCGAGGAACGGCAGGACGATCACGAACACAGTCCACAGGGCCTTGCTCCAGCCGCCGATGTCGTGGCGACGGAAGACGTCGGCGAGGACCGTGATCACGATCCAGATCCAGATCACCCAGCTGAAGAAGATGATCATCGTCCAGAGGATGTCGAGGAAGGGATAGTCGGCTGCGATCAGCAATTCGTTCTCCTGTCGCCCGTGGGCGGATCTGAGGAATCAGTACATATGGAGTGAGTCTCGTAACTGTAGCCAGTGCCTTTCTGAAACCTCATGGCTCAGGCGGTTTCCGGCCTAGCGCAAGCCCAACCTGGCACGGATTCCGGGTGTCAAGAGGAGTGCGCACAGCCCGACCGGGAGCTGACCGGGCTCCGGGCGGGGGTAGGTTGGACACCGTGAAACGCCCAAAGCTAACCCACGCGAACGTCATCGACGGCAGTAACTGCGCCGCCGGGGCCGCGATCTGATGACGGACGCTCGGCGATGGCGCCCGCGCGTGGTCCGGACGACTGGCAGCGTTACGGAGGCCATCTACGGACTGATCCTGGCGACGTCCGTAATCGCCGTCTCGCGGGAGTACAGCTCCTCGAACGCCGGTCTCATCGGCGTCACCGTGCTGGTCACCGGAATCGTCTTCTGGCTGGCGCACGTCTACGCCCGCGTGCTCGCGAGGTCGATAGCCCACCACCGGATGCTTGAACGATCTGAGATGCGCGAGGTGCTTCGCCACGACTGGCCGCTGGTGGAAGTCACCGTTCCGCTGGTGCTCATCCTCGCGCTGGGCGCGCTCGACATCGTGCCCGACCCAGCGGCGATCCTCGCAGCGATGCTCGCAGCCCTGGTGGAGCTGGCCGCCGCCGGTGCATATGCGGCTCGCGTGGGTGGAGCGGGTTTGCGTGGGACGGTCGTGTCCGCCGCCATTGCCGTGGCTCTGGGCGGCGCGGTGATCCTCCTCAAGGTCCTCGTGCACTGACCCTGGCAACGGCTCCCGCCGAGGTCAGCGGCGCTCGGCCCGGAGGCTGTCGAACGAGTTCCTCGACTGGCGTCAGAGCGCCATCGGGTCGTGCGTCGGGCTGGCCATCGGGACGCTGGTCGCCGGGGCCGTAATCAGTCGTGATCGTCGCCGGACGGACTTGAGGCTGCCGACCAAGAGTCGCCGGATCCGCGCCGGTGCAGCCACTTGCGACCTTCGATCACCAACGGCAGCAGGGCGGCTAAGCCGAAGCAGGCGAACCACTGCGGACCGGTCAGCTCGGTAGTCAGCAGTCCCTCCTGAAGCCCGGGTAGCTCGGTCGCCAGGTAGATCGCCGCCAGCGGGACGAGGGCGATCCCGGCGGCCTTCAACAGCGGTGGTGTGAGGCCGCTGCCGGGCTCGCGACGGTTGGCGAGGGCGTTGAAGACGGTGCCGATTCCCATGACCGCGAACGTCATCGTCATCGAGACGCTTGCCACGTCAGTCGACAGCTCACCCGGGCCGAGCACGAGCGGGCCGACGGCGCCGATGAAGAGGACGGACGCGAAAAGGAGCCATGACCCCACAGCGCCACGATTCGCGATCGGTAGCTTCGGATCCCGTGGCCGTCGGCCCATGATCTCCGGATCGCCGGGATCGGAGGCGATCACGACCACCCCTGCGGCGGTGACGAAGAAGAGCAGGTAGAGGACCATCAGCGGCGTCAGCGCGACACCTTCGTTGATGTTGAAGGCCGTGGCCGTGATGAACAGGAGAACCAGCGCCAGAAGCTGCGTCATCTGGAAGCGAACGTAGGCGACGACCTTGTCGTAGACGCGGCGCCCGAGCTCGACTGCGTTGACGAGGGTCCCGAAGTTGTCGTCGGTGAGAATCATCCGCGCCGCCTGCTTGGTGACGTCGCTGCCGCTGCCCATCGCGACGCCGATGTCGGCCTGCTTGAGCGCCGCGGCATCGTTGACCGCGTCTCCGGTTGCGGCCACGATCAGCCCATCGCCCTGCATCAGACGCGCGAGCCGAAGCTTGTCCTCCGGTGAGACGCGGCCGAACACGTGCAGTTCCGGCAGTCGGGCGTGGACCTCCTCGTCGGACATCGCCTGGAACTCGGCGCCGCTGACTGCACCCGACCCGAGGCCGAGGGATTCGCCGATCGCACCTGCGGTAACAGGGTTGTCGCCAGTGATCATTCGCACGTCGATCCCGGCGTGGAGCGCTGTCGTCACTGCATCCTTCGCCTCCGCTCGAAGCGGATCGATCATCCCGACCATGCCGACGAACGCGAGATCGCGGGTGAGGGACATCGGATCATCCTTCATCGTCTCGACCTCGCCCTCGGTAATCAGCCGCGCCGCGAAGGCGAGCACCCGCAGTCCCTTCTCCGCGAGCCGCTCGTTGGCGGCGTCGATCTCGGCGCGAGTCTCGGCGATCGGTGCTTGCGAGCCCGAGAGCGGACCGCCCGCCTCCGTGCATCGATCGAGAACGACGTCGGGGCCGCCTTTGACGAGCTCGATCACGTGCTCGACGCCGTCCACCGGCACGCGGTGGAACGTCGCCATGAACTTGTAGCCGGAGTCGAACGGAACCTCCGCGAGCCGTGGATAGGCGCGACGGGTCTCCTCGGCATCGATTCCAAGCTTCGCCGCGAGCACGACGAGGGCTGCCTCGGTCGGATCGCCCACCACCGCGCCGTCGTCGGATACCGTCGCGTCGCTGTCGAGGACGAGGCCGTAGGCAAGCCGCGTGAAATCAGGCACCGGCGCTCCCGCCACCGACTCGATCGAACCCGCCTTGCCGTAGCCCTCACCGGTGACGCTGAACCACTGGCCGCCCGCGTAGAGGGTCGAGACCATCATCTCGTTCATCGTCAGCGTGCCGGTCTTGTCGGTGTTGATCGCACTCGTCGCGCCGAGCGTCTCGACGTCGGTGAGGTTCTTGACGATGGCCTTCGCCTCGGCGAGCTGCTTGGCCCCGAGCGAGAGCAGGCCAGAGACGAACGCCGGCATGCCCGTCGGGATCGCCGAGATCGCCATCGCAGTGCCGAGCAGCAGCAGCTCGTCGAGGGGCATTCCGCGGATGACGCCGACGACGACGATGAAGGCGACCGCCGTCCAGGCGATTAACCCGAGCACTTTCGTCAGTGAGTCGAGCTCCTGCTGAAGCGGCGATCGCTTCCGCTCGACAGAGGTGAGCATTCCCGCGATCCGGCCCATCTCGGTCTCCATGCCGGTTCCGGTGACGAGCATCGTCGCGGTCCCGCGGGTCACCGATGTGTTCTGGAAAAGCATGTTGCTGCGCTCCGCCAGCGGTGTGTCGCGGGCGAGGGTTGCAGGATCCTTGGGGACCGGTGCACTTTCGCCCGTCAATGCCGCTTCCTGCGCCTCGAGTGTCGCCGACCTGAGCAGGCGGCCGTCGGCCGGGATGAGGTCGCCGGCCTCGACCTGGACGAGGTCTCCCGGCACGAGCTGCTCGGCAGGAACCCGGCTCAGGGTGCCGTCGCGCACGACGCGGGCCTCGGGGATCTGCAGCTTGCCGAGGGCGTCGATGCTCGCCTTCGCCTTCAGCTCCTGGCGCGCGCCAAGGACGACGTTGAAGAGGATCAGCAGCGCGACGATGATCCCGGTCGAGATCTCACCGATCACGAAGCTGACGGCCGTTACCGCGATCAGCATGATGTTCATCGGTTCGCGAAGCTGCGCGAGCGCGATCGAAGTGACCGATGGCGGCCTCTCCTCCGCGATCCGGTTCGGCCCGACGCTGGACAGCCGAGTCGCTGCCTTCTGACTGCTCAGTCCGCGCTCGGCATCGCTCTCGAGGGCCGCGGCGACATCGTCCGCCTCCCTGGCGAACCAGCGTTCCTCGTCAAGGGCGCCGCTCGCGCCGTCCGGCGCGGGCGGCTCAGGCTCCTCGAGCATCGTTCCGGCCCTAGCGCTGCCGCATCCGCCACCAGGCGAATACCAGTAGCGGCACAATCACGACGACGGTGATGACGACGGGCCACATGGCGAGTCGATCAGCCGCTGCCTGATGAAACTGAGCCGGCCGAGGCCGAGATCGCATCGCAGAACGAGCTCGCGACGTCCTGTCCGGCCGGCAGGTTGGATGCGCTCTTCTGACAGTCCGCCGCCAGGTTGTCGAGCGCCTTGCTCAGGTCCCCCTTCGCGGATCGGCCGCGCTCGTGATGTCCTTGGCCAGCTCGGAGTTGAGCTGGTTGCAGGCGGCCTGCGCGGCGCTCTGCGCGGTCGAGTTGGAGATCTTGGCCGGCTGCGTCGTTACAGGCCTGAGTCGCGTCGTCGAGCTTCGCCTGCAGCTCGCTTTCGACGGTGTCGGTCGTCGACGTCGGTCGGCAGCCGGTGTCGTCGGAGCTGCCGCAGCCGGCGATCAGCACCGCGACCAACCAGCAGCAGGGCCGGCCCGGCGCCGAGCGCGGGCGCTCACGTGGCCTCCGTTCCCGGCCGCCTCGACCTGACGCTTGAGCTCGTCGGCCTCGGCGTCGATCTCCTTTTCGATCACCTTCTTGGCGCGCTTGGTCGCCTTCTCGATCTGCTCGTCGACCTTCGACTCGCCGATCACGATCAGGGCCGCATCGCCCTCGTCGAGAGCCTCGCCGAGGTCCTTGAGGTCGCTGCGGGACATTCCCTTCCAGAGGTGTCCGGCGACTCCGCCGGCGACACCGCCGACGATCGCGGTGCCGATGATCGAAGGGGGAAGAGGATGCCCGCGACCGCTCCTACGGCAATGCCCGTCCAGGCGCCGTGCTGGGTCGGCTTCTCGGTCTTGTGGACGTGGACCTTGTCGTCCTCCTTCTCGATCACGGCCGAGTCGAAGGTGCCGACGAGGCCGGCGGCGTGGAGGTCGAAGACGGCTTCGTAGTCGGCCTCGGCGGTGGCGATGTCGTCGTAGACGGCGGCGTAGAGGAAGATCGGTCGGTCTGCCATGCGGAGAGATCCCTTCGGAGATTCGATGCAGTGAGCTTCTGTGCGGAGGCTATTGCATAGCCGACGCGCGGTACACCGCAGTCACCCCGGATGAGCAGGCCAAGATCGCCTGGTCCCGGTCGGGTGCGCTCGAAGCCGGAGGCGATCCCCGCCTGGGCCTGCGCCGGTGTGAATGCGGCTAGCGTTGATCCACCTCTTTTCTGTAATCGGGGGCGGCTGGAGCGTTGGGTCCGGGGGAAACGGCACAGCAGTGTTCCGCCCCTGGTATACATGATGGCGTTACGGGTCGTTGAGGATCTCGAGTGGACGCGATCGCGACCACAACCACTGCCACCACTGACCGGGAGAGTCGAACTCGATGTTGCACCTTGGCCACCGCGCGGCCGCCCTCCGGGCACCACTCGTCCTGCTTACCCTGCTCACGGGACTGATCCTGCTCACGCAGGTCGGCGCCGGCTCCGCCGCCGCGAAGGGCGGCAAGGCGAAGGTGGCGGTAAGCATCGAGACGAAGAACCAGAAGAAGCTGCTCAAGAGCGGCAAGCTGGCCGTCGCCGTCAAGGACCATCGCGCCGGCAAGGTCAAGGTGACAGCCGCCCACAAGGGCAAGCGGAGCCTGTTCGAGCCGAAGACCGTGAAGTTCAACGGCAAGAAGACCGTCAAGCTCCACCTGACCGATCGTGGCGAGCAGCGCCTCGGCAACTGCGGGGCCAAGGAGGTCAAGGTCAGGGGCCTCTACCGCGCAAACGGCAACAAGCGCAAGGCGGTCGACATCCGCAACCTCAAGAAGGACGCGAGCCGCTGCGATAAGCCCTACACCCCGGTCCCGGTCGAGAACGCCGACCGCTGCGACTTCCTCGATCCGGCCGTCTGCCTGCAACCGTTCCCGAACGACTACTTCACGAAGGACGACGCCTCGACGCCGACCGGCAAGCGGCTGAACCTGAACGAGCAGTCGATGCCGGCGAACATCAACGGCGTCCACATCGATCCGACCGACATGAACCGTGCCGACGGCTTCAGCCCGGGGAACCTGATCACGATCAAGATCCCGGGCCTCGACACCCCGGCCGCGTTCGACAACACCGGCTTCGTGCCGCAGAACGACCTACACGCCTACGACGACCCGAACCAACCGGTCATCGTCATCAACGCCGACACCGGCGAGAGGCAGCCGGTCTGGGCCGAGCTCGACTCGAACCCGACCTCGGTCGATCCCAGCGACGACGGCCCCGGCGGCATCAACGCCAACCCGGACAACACCGACCCGGTCAACCTGATCATCCGGCCGGCGAAGAACTTCGACTTCGGCGCCCGCTACATCGTCGCCCTCCGCAACCTCAGGAACGCCGCCGACGAGCCGATCGAGGCGCCGATCGGCTTCCGCGTCTACCGCGACAACGACATCACCGACCAGCCCGAGGTCGAATCCCGCCGACCACACATGGAGTCGATCATCGACGACCTCGTCGAACAAGGCCGGCGTCGATCGCGACAGCCTCTACATGGCCTGGGACTTCACGGTCGCCAGCGAGGAGAGCGTCACCGGCCGGGCGACGACGATCCGCGACGACGCCTTCGCGCGGCTCGGCGACACGAACCTCGCCAACCGGACGATCGAGGGCGACTCGCCGACCTGGAACATCACCCGGGTCCTCAACCAGGGCGATCCGATCCCGCCGGGCGAGCGCGGCATCCCGACGCAGATCGCGCGCCGGGTCGAGGGCACGATCCAGGTTCCCTGCTACCTCGACCAGGACGGCTGCCCGACCGGCGCCGAGTTCGCCCACGACGGCAGACGGCGAGATCACCTGGAACCCGGCCTACAAGCGCGACGTCGAGTTCCGCTGCGAGATCCCGGACTCGGTGCTGGCGGGCTCAGGCCCGGTCGTGCCGGCCACCGTCGGCATCTACGGGCACGGCCTGCTCGGGACCCAGGACCAGCTGACCGGGCAGGCGGCGATCGCCCAGCAGGAGAACACGATCTGGTGCGCGATGGACTTCGAGGGGTTCGCCGAGCAGGACCTCGCGACGGTCATCGCAGTCGCTCGCCGACATGTCCAACTTCAACAAGCTCGCCGACCGGATGCAGCAGGGGTACGTGAACTTCATGTACCTCGGCCGGGCGCTGATCCACCCCGACGGCCTCGGCGACCGATCCCGCGTTCGCGATGGACAACGGCGACGGCAACGAGTCCGTCATCGACACGAGCGCCGGCGACGACACCCGCCTGCAGTACATGGGCGTCAGCCAGGGCGCGATCATGGGCGGCGCCCTGACCGCGCTCGAGCCCGACGCCGACCGCGGCGTGCTCAACGTCACGGGGATGAACTACTCGACCCTGCTGCGCCGCAGCGTCGACTCGGACGAGTACTTCAAGATCCCCGGGCATCGGGCTGTACGCGAACTACCCCGACGAGCTCGAGCGACCGCTGCTGCTGTCGCTGATCCAGCTCCTCTGGGACCGCGGCGAAGCCAACGGCTACGCCCACAACATGACCACCGACCCGCTCCCGAACACGCCTCCGCACGAGGTCCTGCTGCAGGCGGCGCTCGGTGACCACCAGGTCGCGAACGTCTCAGCCGAGGTCGAGGCACGGACGGTCGGCGCCTCGGTCTACTCGCCGGCGCTGAAGCCCGGTCGCCACTGGGATGTCGACCCGTTCCTCGGGATCCCGCAGGTGACGAGCTTCCCCTACACCGGAGGCAGCATGCTCGTCTACTACGACGGCGGCCCGGTCGGGTTCACCGGCACCCGCGGCCAGGGCACGGCGACCGCGCCGAGCGCCAACGTCCCGCCGCGGACCGAATGGGGCTATGGCGGCGACCCGCACGGCTACCCGCGCGCGGCGGCCGACGGACTGCTCCAGGAAGGGAGCTTCCTGCGCGGCGACGGGGTGCCGCAGTGCCTCGACGCAAGCAAGCTCTGCTTCGCAAACGGCTACACCGGATCGCCGTAGCCGACCCGCGGAAGACGCGGGCGGGGCGGAGTCGAAACATCGGGCGCCGTGACCGCGAGCCGGGCTGAACCGCGCTACTTGTAGGCGATGCCGGCGCTCCCCGGCCCGGCGAGCGGCAGGATCTCGACCTCGCGGAAGCCCGCCTCACGACACCACCCGGCGAAGTCCGCACCCGTGTAGTCGAAGGCGTCGCCGAACTCGATGAGCATGTTCAGCGACATCATCAGGCCGAACACGTTCTCGCGCCGGGCGTCGTCGATCAGGTTCTCGACGGCGATGAACGCGCCCCCCTCGGGTAGGGCGTCGTAAGCCGCACGGATCAGGTGCTGCTTTCGCTCCAGGTTCCAGTCGTGGAGGATCATCCCCATCGTCACGACGTCGGCCTCGGGGATCGGCTCTGTGAAGAAGTCCAGGTCGGCGACGCTGACCCGATCGCCGATCCCCGCCGCGGCGATGGCGCGCTCCGCGATCGGGCGCACGACCGGCAGGTCGCAGGTGGTGCAGCGCATGTGCGGGTGGCGCTGGGCGACGATGATCGAGAGCTGGCCCGTGGCGCCGCCGACGTCGGTGAGCGTCGAGTAGCGGCTGAAGTCGAACTGCTCAGCCAGCGCGTGAAAGTTGCCGGCCGAGACCCCAGACATCGCGTGCATGAACTGCTCGAGGCGCTCGGGCTCGGCGTAGAGCTCCTCGAACATGCCCCGGCCGGTGCGCTTGATCTCATTCTGCGGGGCACCCGTCTGAAGCGCCTCGGTCAGGTCGGCCCAAAACGGATAGAGACGCGCATTGGCCATCTCGAGGATGCCGCCGACATACGTGGGCTTGTTGCGGTCCAAGAACAGGTCGCTGTCGGCGGCGTTCGAGTAGATCCCGTCGTCGCCGTCGCCGTCGCGCTCGAGGAACCCGAGCGCCACCAGGCCGTCGAGGAAGTCGCGCCGAGCGCGCTCGTGTATCCCCAGGCGCTCGCCGAGCTCGTCGGCGGTCGCAGGCCGCGCGGCCAACTCGGTGAAGACCCCCAGCTCGACCGCGCTGAGCATGGTCTTCGACGCGAAGAACCCCATCCCGACCTGCATGATGCGTCCCGGATCCATGACCTCTCCTTCGCTCGCCGACGGCCCTGATCCGCCGATCGCCGTGGCGAGTCTATGGCAGCTACTCGGCCCACGACAAAAGTTGTGTCGCATGGATCCCCTCGTTGCCGCCGCGGTAACCCGAGCCGGGCGGCTCCAGGGGCCAGAAAACACGAAGCCCGCTGAGCAAGCGGGCTTCTTCCGATAGCGGGGGACCCGATTCGTTTCTCGCTACGACTCACGGGTAAGCGAGCGGCAGGTGCTTCCGATGTGAAGGTTTCGGGTGGTACTCCCTTGAGCTGCCTTGGGATCGCGGTAATGATCTAGGTCGTGGCAAGCATCGACGCGGCCCGGCATTGGGAGGCCAGCTACGAAGCGAAGGTATCTGACCAGGTCAGTTGGTTCCAGGAGGTGCCCGAGGCATCGCTGAGCTTGATTGAACGCACCGGCAGCGCCCGCGACGCAGACGAAGCTCGATGCGGGAATTCTCAGCGCATCCAATCTCCATCTTCGAGACGACTGGTCATCACTCGCGATATGGACGCACGTTTGCGGTGGGTGATACTAGGAGGTTGGCGTCCGATGGGACCCAGGAAGGGGTGCCCGGGGGCAGATGGGCCGCCGCTAGTACCCCGTGGAGTAACCAGCCGCTGCCATGCATCTGCGCATATGCGCGAGGAACCTCTTGAATACTGAGGACGACGGAGGGTGACCCCCGCGCGTGCTACTACCCGGCGCTTCCCACCTCGGTCGCGCCTCCCTTACGGCGCCCGCTCCTTGCCTGCGTCAATCCCGAGATCCCGAGCGGGTGCCCCCGCTCTTGCCGAGGATCTAAAGGGACCCGCTTGGGAACCCACGCCAGGGGGGTCCCCAAGGTGTCCATCTGCCCCCTTCCCGAAGTGACCACGAGGGCTCGGGGAGGATGTGCAACGAGGTGCTAGACAGTGAAGCCGGCCTGCAAGCGGGCTTGCTGCCAGCCTACTGGCAGAGCAGGAACGCTGGCTTTCAAGCTGACTCCGAAGAGCGCCCCCCGACTGGATTCGAACCAGTGACCTTCGGTTTCGTAGATTGACGTCGGTCTGAGTGACCGTAGCTATCCGGGCGCGGGACTCCGCAGGACCTACCGACTACCGTTTAGCGCGTGAGCGGAGAACTGCATCTGACGATTCGATACATGGACGCGGGCCATGGTTGGCTGACCGCCCAGGTCGCTGCGATCCCGGGCACAATCAGCGAGGGAGCCACGCGTAAGGAGGCTCGATTGAACGTCCTCGACGCACTCGAGACTCTGCCGACTCCCGATCAGGATCTGCAGGGCGGAGTGCCTTCTGGCGATAGCGAGTCGCTCACCTTGACCGTCGCTTTGTGAAGAGGCGCGATCTCGAGAAACACCTCCGAGACCACGACGGTCAGTTCATTGAGAAAGGTGGCCGGCACGCGGAATGGCGTGGACCGACTGGCGCAACATTCCGTAGACGTTCCGTAAGCGAAACCAGCGACACCAGCGGAGTACCGATCGACCTCGACTACGTCCCAGTTGTGGACGATCCGCCGCGGCTCGTAACTCGGGTCGACAAGTACGGACTCGATCTCAGCCGAGAAACTCCAGTTTAGAAGTCTCGCCGGAGGCGACTTCGTCGGCCGGCGGTCGCCGTTCAGCCTCCTGGTCTTTCCAGAACGCCGCCGCGGGCAGCTCCCTCAGACAACGACCACCGTGCCCAAGCAGCGGATCCGCAGCGCTCCGGGGCCGTGGAGAAGCCGGCCGGCCGCTTCGGCGGCTCCGCAGTTCCCGAGGGCCATCTCTCGTGCGAGGGCGCTGACGACCACCGGAGCGGCAAACGATGTGCCGCTCCAGGTCGCCCAGCCTTCGAAGTGGTCGGGATCGAAGGTGTTGGCGAGCGGCTCGGGACCTTCGAAGTCGGCGAAGAAGGCCGACACGAGGTCGGCGCCTGGTGCGCACGCGTCGACCCATTCGCCATAGTTAGTCCAAGGCGTCGGGCCATCCGGTCCGAGGGCGCCAACGGCGATCACGCCGTCGTAAGCAGCGGGGAACTGCGGCTGGCAGGTTCCGTCGTTTCCGGCAGAGGCGACAACCAAGACTCCTGCCCGTTGCACCTTCGCAATCGCCCTGCGCAGCGCCGGGGCATGAGCGAGTGCGGTCCCGCCGAACGACAGGGAGAGGATGTCGGGCCGCAGGGCCGACGGCAGGTCGGCGATTGCCGAGATAGCCGTATTGACGTCGCTTTCGATCGCATCCCCGAGCCCGCTGATCACGTGCTCGACGCGGATCTCGCACCCGGGCGCAAGCTGCTCGATGAGACCGGCGATGAAGGTCCCGTGTCCAGCGACCGGATCGAGCCAGCTGTCCTGGCTGAACGTCGTGCCGCTCGTGTCGACGAGGTTGCTGTCGGGTTGGTCGGGATAGCCGCTGATCCGGCTGGATGCCGCCGAGCCCCCGAGCAGATCGGGAAGCTGCGGGCCCTGGGCGAGACCCGTGTCGAGGATGGTGATCCGGGGCAGGGCCCCGGGGCCGGTCAACTCACGCGGCGGAAATGCCCGCTTCGCCGCGGGAATGGCCGACGAGACCTGCGGATTGGCCCGGTGCGGATTGGCCCGGTGCGGATTGGCCCGGTGGGGGTTCGCCCGGTGGGGGTTCGCCCGATTGGGATTCTCGAGGTTCGCGTCGAACGTCAGCGATGGGTGCGGGCCGCAGCCGCACTCGTCGCATCCGTGAGCGAAGAAGACGTGATCGGGCTGAACATCGAAGCCGTCGGCCCGTGCAAGCGTGATATCGGCGAGGGTTTGGTTGTCATCCACCGACGGTTCCTCGTCGGCCTCGAGGCGCCTCCACGCGCCATCCTCCGCCTCGCCATCCCCCGCCTCGTCGTCCCCTCCGGTATCACGCTTGTACCTTCGGCCGGCGATCGAGTTCAGATGCGCCGCTGCGGGCTCCCCGCGTACCAGGGCACGCCCGGGAACGTATGCGAACGGCACGGCGCCCGTCGACCACGCGATCGGGGGGCTCGGGGCGGACGTCGGGCGCTCTTCGCTATCGGGCATCTCGTTACCTCGCTTTCCGTGACTCTGCCGAACCTACCGCGTTCAGGACCTCCTCCGCCAGATTTGCCGCCGTGTCCACGGGAACCGACGCGCCGGCCGTGACCGCAGCCTGGTACGAGTCCGGCCCCAGCCTCGATGAGCAATCCGAAAGTAGTTCGGAGCGGATCCGCTCGTCCGCCTCGTAGAGCGCGAAGTCGGCGTCGGCCAGCAACGCGTCCGCCTTGGTCTGCAAGACGACCGCATCGCGGCAGCGTCCCCTCGCCAAGGTCATCCGCGCGGCGACCATCAATGCAAAGGCGACGAGGACGGGGGACTCCCAATCGCGGGCAAGGCCGAGCGAGATCGCCTGATGGTGAGCGGCCGCCGGTTCGTTTCCGAGCCTGAGGTAGGTCTCGGCGAGGTTTGCGTGCACGGTGCCGAGGCCCGCCTCGATGTCGGCTGCCGTCGCTGCCGCCAATTCCTCGGTGAACGCCTGCGCGGACGCTTCCAGGTCGCCGAGTGCCGCGGTGGCGACGCCGAGCAGGTCATACAACCTGGCGCGGCCCTGCGACGAATGGACGCTGTCGAGTCCTGTGCGGGCGATCTCGGCGGCGCCTGCGTCGTCGTTGCGACGAAGTGCGAGCTCACCGCGGGTGCGGATGACGCCCGCTTCATCCCATTCCGGAGTCCCGACCTCCGAAGCGCATGTCTCGGCCTCCGTCAGGGCGAGGTCCGAAGCCTCGAGCTCCCTCAAGCGCAGATGTAGATCGGCGAGGAGCGTGAGCATCGCGACCCGCTCCGGCCGAGGTTCGGGACGTGCTGCGAGGAAGCGCTGCAATTCCGCAATGCCCTCCCGATAGGTGTCGCGGAGGTCATGAAAGCGCCCAATACACCAGGCGAGGGCCTGCGCTGCGTGCGGATCATCGACGCTCACCGCCGCGCCCCTGACATTGTCGAGCTCGAGCTCCATTTCGACCATCCAGGTCATGCGCTTTGCGCTCAACGGCCCGACGCGCTCCAGCAGCAACGACGCGAGTCGTCTCGTCGCCTCGGACAGCTCATCGGGGTCCGCGCGTCCCCGCACGTGTGCGCGAACCGTCGAAAGCAGGCGATAGCGAGTCGCGCCCGCGGTCTCAACCGGGCGGACGAGGGACGCGTCGATCAAGTCCCACACCAAACCAGCGACGTCATCCTCGGCGACCGCCCCGCCGGCAGCAACGGCCTCCGCTGCGGCGACGTCGAAGCCCGATGCGAACACGCTGAGCCGACCGAGAACGGACCGAGCGGCCGGTGGAAGCAGATCCAGGCTCCAGTCGAATAGTCGCTCGAGGCTGCGCTGTCGCTCCGGCAAGCCCGGATCGCGGGATCGGACGACGCTTTGCGAGCGGCGCATCTGGCGCAGAATCTCGGCAGCCGAGATCGCGGTCGTCCGGGCGGCGGCGAGCTCGATCGCCAGCGGCAGACCGTCGAGCTCGGCGCAGAGCTCGCCAACGAGCTCTCGGTCGGAATCGGACGCCGCACGATCCAAGAACAGGTCGACGGCTTCCTCGGGCACCAGCGGGGAGAGTCGATAGACATGCTCGCCGCGAACTCCGAGCGGCCCACGGCTCGTGGCAAGGACACCTACCCGCCGGCAGGTGGAGATCAGCTCCGCCGCCGCTCGCGCGCTCTCCTCGGCGATGTGCTCGCAGTTGTCGAGAACTATCAGCGCCCTGTGCTCCTCCAGATACGCGAGCAGCTCCCGCCAACCGTCGCCGCCGGCCGCCGCCGGGGCTCCCACCGCAGCACTGATTGCTTCGGCGATCAGTGGAGCTTCCTGGATCGGGGCAAGGTCGACGAGCCAGGCGCCGTCGTTCCAGGCGCCGGCGACCTCGAGCGCGGTTTCGATCGCGAGGCGGGTCTTGCCGACACCCCCGGGGCCCACCAGGGTCACGATCCGGGCGGGCGCGAGGCGCTCGCGGAGCCGCGCCAGATCATCTCCCCGGCCGACGAGCGAAGTCGTTGGTCGAGGGAGGTTGTGGCCATCTGCCGGTGGCACACGCGGCGGGGCCTCGACGATCGGGACACCCGGGCCGGTCGCAACGCAGAGCTCGACCGGAGAGTCGAAGTCGCGGACCCGGAAGCGACCAAGCAATTGGACTGCGCCACCTCGATCAGGATCCGTCGTCGATTCCCCCAGGGCGGACGCCGTCTGCTCCGTGAGCAGAACCTGTCCACCGCGAGCGGCACCGACGATCCGCGCCGCCTGATTGACGACGAGCGCCGTGTAGTCGCCGTCAACAGGCCGGGCGTATCCGGTGTGCATGCCAATCCGGACCCGCCCCGGCCACGCCTCCTCGACTAGTGCGCGTTGAGCTGCGATAGCCGCGGCAACGGCACGCTCGGCTTCGGCGAAGACGACGAAGAATGCGTCGCCAATGGTCGATACCTCGAAACCGTCGTGCTCGTCCCAGCAGCCACGAAGAATCTGATGGTGTCTCGAAAGGACATCTCCGAAGTCCACGCCGTAATCGCGGAGCATCTTCGTCGACCCCTCAATATCCGAGAAGAGACAGGTGATGATGCCGGAGGGAAGCCCTATTCGCGACATCGTGGGCATGTCTTGACTCTACCCCGCGCCTTCAAGGCCGACAAGTCGGTCGCCACGCGCGTCCGCGGCAGCTAGGCGCCGAGATATCTTCACGGCGCGCCATCCCTCCAGGACGTCCTTTGCCGCCTGAAATACGAAGGCCCCAACCAAGCTTCGCAGCGGCCGCGCGATGGTGTTGACCGAGCGATACCCCCGCAATCCCTTTGCTCATCTCGATTCCGCGCGATAGTTGCGCGATGGTCAGACCCCCAATATCCATGCGGTTTGTGGATCTGAAGCGTTTCGGAGGGTTTGGAGGTTGATCGGCGGAGCCTGAGCAATCCCAATGTCCATCGGGGATTGCGGCCGATCTGCAGAGCGCGCCCGACTGGATTCGAACCAGTGACCTTCGGTTTCGTAGATTTGCAGTCGGTCTTGTGACCGTCAGTCCCGGAGGACGTAGCGATGCTAGGTACAGAGAAGCAACTCAGCCTGGTAGCCTGGGACTGTATGGAACGCACTCACTACCAAGCGAGCAACTGTTCGATCGCGCGCACCTTGGAGCTGGTGGGCGAGAAGTGGACGCTACTGATCATCCGCGAGAGCTTTTACGGTGCCACGCGGTTCGAGCAATTCCACCGTGTCCTGCAGTGCCCGCGCAACCTCTTGTCCGAGCGGCTGACCCTGCTCGTCGACGAGGGGATCCTCGAACGCTCCGAATACCGCGAACCGGGAAGCCGGGCCCGGATGGAGTACCGATTGACGGACGAGGGGCGTGAGTTGGCGTATGTCCTGCTCGCATTGCAGCAGTGGGGCGATCGTCACAAGGCGGACCGGGAAGGGCCGCCCGTGATCGCTCAGCACGCCGAATGCGGACGCGAGCTGCACGTGACGTTCGCCTGCGCGAAGGGTCACATCGTCACCGATCTCGACGACATCGAGGTCGTGGCAGGCCCGGGCGCGCTGCCGCCAGTCCCTGTCTGAGACAGTTGTTTGCTCTCGCCTGAGTCGAGGCCCCGGCGCGCTCCGGTTCGTGGCGAGCGTCATCGGCCCGCCGTCGTGCGCTCGACGTATGCAGCACGCTCCTCAGGGTTGACTTGGCTGATCACGTCATCAGCCTTGGTGAGGTGTGCGAGCCCGACACGGGCACGGTACGGGAGAGCCTGATTGAGCCAGAGCATCGGGCCAATGCTCTTTGGCACCGGCACGTCGAAGCGTGGCCGCTCGAGCGTCTCGACGATTCGCGCGGCGACATCTTCGGGCTCAATGAACGGCATCCCGCGAAGTCCCGGAAAGCCGGAAGTCAGGTCGGTGCGGCAAAGCGAAGGTCGGACCACCGACATTTCGACACCTGTTCCCCTCAGCTCGATCGCTACCGCCTCGGAGAATCCGGCGATGCCGAACTTCGTGGCTACGTATGTGGCGCAATCAGATCCAGCCACCTTGCTCACGGCCGAGGAGATGTTGACGATATGGCCCGCACCTCGAGGCTTCATCCGCTGTACCGCCTGCCGCGTGCCGTGGATGGCCGCCTCCAGGTTGATCGCGATCGCGCGAGATGTCATCACCTCGTCCTCTGCGTCGATCGGCCCGGCGTTCATGATCCCGGCGTTGTTGATGAGCACGTCGAGCGGCCCGAGACGGTTCTCGACGCAATCGAGGAACTCCGTGAACGCCGCATTGTCGGTCACGTCTACGCCGAACCCGAAGGCATCGCCCCCGAGTTCGCCGGCGACTCGGTCGGCGAGATTGCCATCGAGGTCGCCGATCGCGACCCGGGCACCGTGACGCGCCAGCCCCTGAGCCGTTGATTTTCCGATCCCTCTGGCCCCACCCGTAATCGCAACAACACTGTCTTGCAACCGACGCGGCCGACTTCTCCTGAAGACCATTGCCTAAGCCGCCTCGAGATTGCGGACCAGGAACTCGGTCTGATCGGCGACGGCCTGCTCGAAGGGTTCGCCGATGTAGATGTCGAAGTGGCCGACCGGATAGCGCTTGACCTCACCACGTGGTGCCGTAGCCGCGTAGCCGATCGCAGTCTCCGCCGGGGCCACCGCATCGGCGTCGCAGATGCAGAACAAAATGGGCGCCTTGATCCTCGCCGCCGACCGGCCCGGTCGGTGCAGGCCCACATGGAGCAGAAAGCGGGCCGCCACGCCGTTTTCGAACTCTGCACCCGGTGGGATCAATGCTCGGTACCCGGGCTCGGAGTCAGGCGAAGTCATCAGCGCGACCGAGCCGGGAGGCCCTACGAGCGGGACCATCACGGGCGGCTTGCCGCGCAGGTGAGCAACCGCGTCGCGCAGCGCCGGAATTGCGCCTCCGGCCAAGCTGCGCAGAGGGGCGGCCCGCGTCGCAGCAACTCCATCGGTGAAAGGGCACTGGCTTACGACAGCCGCGACATCGCCGTCGCGGGCGGCGGCAACCAGTACGTGCCCGCCGCCGAATGAGGACCCCCACAACGCGATCCGCGTCGCGTCGATCTCGGCCAGGCCACGCGCATACGAAAGCGCCGCGGCCCAGTCACCGAGCTGGTGCTCGATGTCAAGTAGTTGCCGTGGCTCACCCCCGCTGTCGCCGAAATGGCGATACGTGAAGACGAGCGCTGCGATCCCCGCGTCGGCAAAGCGGCGGGCGAACGGTTCCAGTCCGTACTCGCGGGTGGCGCCGAGGCCGTGACCGAGGATCACCATCGGCGGGCGTTCGACGTTCGGCATGAACAACCAGGCGCAGCACTCGTCGCCCGATGAGCTGAAGGCGACATCGCGTCGGGTGTGGGATTCGTGGGGCATTTGGCGAGTCTAAGGTGCTGAGTTTACTTTGTCAACTCAGCCTGCTAACCTCGCCCTCGAACCGTCGACTCCCTACCTGAACCTAGGAAAGGTCCTATGTCCACCACATCTAGTCAACGTCTCGGCATCGACATCGAGCAGCGAGGACGGGTGCTCGTCGCCCGGCTCCTGGGTGGTCCCCGCGGCGAATTCGGCCCAGAGATCGCCGCTGACCTCGACGCCCTGGTCACGCGCGCCGAGACGGACGAGAACGTCGGTGCTGTGGTCATCACAGGAAGCCACGCCAACCGATTCGTAGCGCACGCCAACCTACGCTGGCTGCAGGAGGGCGGCGCCGCCAGCCCGACCGTTGGACCCCGCGGAGCCGCGGCGGTCATACAGACGGCACGCGCCTCACGAGCGGTCGGCGGCGTTCGTAAACTCGCGGACCGCACCCCGTTGAGCGGCGCGATGGAGCTGCTCGACGTACACGAGACGTTCCTACGGATGAACCGCAGCGGAGCAGTCTTTGTCGCCGCGCTCAACGGGTCTGCGCTGGGCATCGGCTCGGAGCTCGCGCTGGCCTGCGATCTGCGGCTCATGGCGGCGGGGGACCACGTCATCGGCCAGCCCGAGATCCTTCTCGGCTTTCCGCCGGGGGGCGGCGGGACCCAGCGCCTTGTCCGACTCGTCGGCACCCACAAGGGTCTGCTGCGAATGCTTGACGGCGGCGGCCTCGGCCCCGAAGCGGCCGCGGAAATCGGATACGTGGACGAGGTGGTCCCAGCCGATGAGCTGGTCGACCGCGCCGTAGCGGTCGCCGACCGGCTCGGGCGACGGCTCAAGCCAACCGTGGCCGCTGTCAAACGCTCCGCATACCTGGGCGGATCGCTCAGCCTCGAGGAGGGGCTTCACTTGGAGAACGCTGAGTTCCTCTCGACGCTCGCGAGCCCCGGCGCCCAGGCCGCGATGCTCGCCTACATGGCGCGCACCGACGAGACGGGCGACCTGCCCCTCTACGACCAACCCACCTACGACCAGACGCTCGAGGCTGGCCGTTTCGGCAGCGTCCAGGAGGCATGACCATGAGCCAGACCATCACCGCGTCGAAGGACACGCCAACCCACACGCTTGACGTCGGCGGCACCTCGTTCGCCTACCGCGAGCTCGGCCCCCGCGGCGACACGCCGCTGGTCTTCCTTCATCACTTCACCGCCGTCCTAGACGACTGGGACCCACGCGTGATCGATGGCATCGCCGCGACTCGGCACGTCATCACGTTCGACAATCGGGGCATCGGCGCCACCGGCGGCAAGGTGCCGCACACGATCGCCGTGATGGCCGCCGACGCCGTTGCGTTCATCCGCACGCTCGGCCACGAGAACGTCGACCTGCTGGGCTTCTCGCTTGGCGGCGGCGTGGCGCAGGAAGTCACCCTCAGCAACCCCGACCTCGTCCGCCGACTGATCCTCACCGGCACCGGTCACCGCGGCGGGGGCGGCCTGACGAAGATGCCGCTGATCGTCGGCGGCGCCTACGCGAAGGCGTTCCTCACACGCCGCGACCCGCGCCAGTTCCTGTTCTTCAACCGCGAACGCGGTCGGCAAGCAGGCCGGCACCGAATACATCGCGCGCCTGGGCGAGCGCACCGCCGACCGCGACAGGCCGATCTCCCAGCAGGCGCGCATCGCGCAGCTCGCGGCGATCCGCGAGGCCGGTCTCGGCACCCCGCACGACCTCTCGAAGATCACCCAGCCGACGTTCGTCGCCAATGGCGACAACGACGTCATGGTCGCCTCAAGCCAGTCCCACGTCCTGGCCGAGCGAATCCCCAACAGCAAGCTGACGATCTACCCGGACTCCGGCCACGGCGGCATCTTCCAGTACCACCAGGAGTTCGTTCCCGCTGTCCTGGAGTTCCTCGAGGCGGACGAACCGGTGTCCCGATGAAGGCGTTCGTCGTCACGAAGTACAAGCAGCCGATCGCCCTGGCCGACCTCGCCGAGCCTGCCGTCGGCGACTACGACGTGCTTGTCGACATCCGCGCGGCCGGAGTCAACGTTCTGGACGTGAAGATCCGCGAGGGCGAGTTCAAAGCCCTGCTCCCCTACAAGCCGCCGTTCGCGCTCGGCCACGACCTCGCCGGGGTCGTCACGAAGACCGGGCCGAAGGTGACGCGCTTCGCGATCGGCGAGGCGGTCTATGGCCGCCCACGCGACGGTCGCGTCGGCACGTTCGCCGAGCGCATGGCCGTCCACGAAGACGACCTCGCCCTCAAACCTGCAAGCTTTTCGATGGCCGAGGCCGGTTCAGCCCCGCTGGTCGCCCTAACCGCCTGGCAGGCGCTCGTCAAACGCGCGAACGTCCAGCCCGGTCAGAAGGTGCTGATCCACGCCGGCTCCGGCGGCGTCGGCACCTACGCCATCCAACTGGCCAAGCACCTCGGCGCCACCGTCGCCACCACCACCGGGACGACAAACGTCCGCTGGGTCAAGGACCTCGGCGCCGATGTCGTGATCGACTACAAGACTCAGAAGTTCGAGGACGAGCTTTCGGGCTATGACGTCGTTCTCGACTCTCAGGGCGGCGACACGCTCGCCCAGTCTCTACGTGTTCTGAAGCCGGGCGGCGTCGCGATCGGCATCGCAGGTCCGCCCGATCCCGCCTTCGCGCGCCAGCTCGGGCGGGCCGTGCCGCTCCTCCCGGTCATGGCTCTCTTGAGCTTCAAGACGCGACGCGCGGCCAGGCGCTTGGGTGTCCGTTACTCGTTCCTGTTCATGCAGGCCAGCGGCGCGCAGCTCGGCGAGATCGCTGAGCTCGCCGACGCCGGGGGGCTTCGCCCGATCGTCGACCGCACCTACCCGTTCGTACAGACCCCGGAGGCACTGGCCTACGTAGAGGCCGGGCGCAGTAAGGGCAAGGTCGTCATCGAGGTTCCGGCATGAGACTCGACCTTCCCTACATCCGCGGCCTAGCGCAAGCGGGCGCGGGCGACCGCATCTCGAAGACGACGATTAAGAGTGCCTAGGAGGCCCCCAAACGGACCAGACCTGACGTCCGCGTGGTAGTTGCGGGGTGGTTTCTTTTCGCATGTCCATGCGGTTTGCCGTTTCGGGCGATTTCGCTGTCATCCGATCCGCGATAGGGAAGGCGCAGCTATAGCAATGTCGATGCGGCATTGCGGCTGATCAGGAGAATGCGCCCGACTGGATTCAAACCAGTGACCTTCGGTTTCGTAGCCGGTCTGATGGCCTGATCAGCCCGGCAAGCTAGAGCCGTTTGCCGACTCTCAGAGCTCTGGGTGGTGGCCCCGCGCGGTTGTCCGTAGCTATCTCGTCCTTCTCGGGCAACGGCCCAGACACATTGAGGGGCCCTCGCTTTAGCTTCGGTTTGCCGGACACGCATCCCGAACGCCGTGAGAGCATGATTGCGAGCGGCCGTGTCCGAAGATCTCCCCATCCAGCTGACAAGCTTCGTTGGCCGCGACCGGGAACTCGTCGAACTCGGTGAGCTGCTCGCGTCGACGCGCCATCTCACCCTCACGGGTACCGGCGGCTGCGGCAAGACGCGGCTGGCAGTCGCACTCGCCACCGAGGCGGCAGACGGCTATCCGGACGGAACCCTGTGGCTCGCGCTCGCTCCGATCTCGGACCCGGCGCTGGTCGGATCGACGCTGGCGGCGGCGGTCGGCGTGCGCCCACTTCCTGGCCAGACGTCGGCCGAGGCGGCGGTCTCGCACCTCGCCTCGCGACGCGCGCTGGTATTGCTGGACAACTGCGAGCACATTCTTGAGCCGTGCGCTGTCCTCGCAGAGGCGCTGCTGCGTGGTTGTCCGGAGATATCGATTGTCGCGACTAGCCGCGAGCCGCTCGGCGCCGGTGGCGAGACGACCTGGCGGGTGCCGTCCCTGTCATTGCCAGCTGACAGCACACAGAGGACGCCCGGCGGCCTGGAGCGCTCAGACGCCGTGCGCCTGTTCGGCGAGCGGGCCGCCAAGGTCCGCCCGGACTTTGAGCTGAGCAACGACAACGCGGCCCACGTCGCCCGGATCTGCCGAGACCTCGATGGCATCCCGCTCGCAATCGAGCTCGCGGCCGCCCGCGTGCGCGTGCTGTCCGTCGAGAGCATTGCCGACGGGCTCGCTGACCGCTTCCGCCTGCTCACCGGCGGCGCGCGCGGCGAGCTGCCGCGCCTGCAGACGCTGCGGGCATCTGTCGAGTGGAGCCACGGACTCCTGGAAGAGCCCGAGCGCGTTCTCCTGCGCCGCCTCAGCATCTTCCATGGCGGCTTCACGCTCGAGGCGTGCGAGGCGGTCTGCGCCGGTGACGGTCTCGACCGCGACGCTGTCCTCGACCTGCTCACCTCGCTGGTCGACAAGTCGCTCGTGCACGTCGACGAGCACGGATCGGTGAGCCGCTACAGGCTTCTGGAGACCGTGCGCCACTATGCGCTCGAGCGCCTCACCGAGGTCGGCGAGGAGCGCCGCGTGCGCGATCGCCACGCCGCCGCGTTCCTAGCCCTCGCCGAGGGCGCGGCGCCGAGCCTGGGGACGACGGCAGCCCCGAGCGACGCGCTCGTAGTCGACACGCCGAACCTCTACTCGGCGATCGACCACGCCTCCGAGACCAACCCGGACCAGGCGCTTCGCCTCTGCATCGCCCTTTCGTATTGGTGGCTGATAACCGGGCGGCTGAGCGAGGGCATGCCGGCGCTCACCCGCGCCCTTGACGCGACATCCGGCGAGCGATCGCCGTTGCGCTGCAGCGCGCTCTTCTGGCGCGGCCACCTCGCCTTCTTCGCCGCCGACTACGCCCTGACTCGCCGGGATTCGGCCGAGGCGCTCCAGCTCGCACGGGAGCTCGGCGACGATTCCAACGAGGCGCGCGTGCTCAACACGGTGGGGCTGCTGGAGACCCAGCCGGACCCGCGTGCGTCGCTGCCGCTCCTCAAACGGGCGGCCGAGCTTGCCCGGGCCGCGGGCGACGGCTGGTGCATGGCTGACGCACGGCAGAACATTGGCTGGGCGCTGCTGTTGATGGGCGAGACGGAGGCCGCGCGCGAGGAGTTTGATGCCTCCTACGAGCTCGCGCGGGCCCACGGCCTGCGCGATCTCATTCCGTGGCACTGGTTCATGCTCGGCCACAGCACCCACCCGACGGGCGATCGTCAGGCTACGCGTGAGTTGTGGGAGCGCAGCCTCGAGGAGGCGAGCGATCTCCAGCACGGAATGGCGGCCTGGAGCCTTTCCCTGCTCGACACAGATGCCGGGGAGCCTGGGGCGGCGCTCGAGCGGCTCGAGCTGTGTCGCGAGCAGATGGTCGTTGCCGGCGTCGGCCTGGGGGTGCATTTCGTCGACGCCGGGATCGCCCTCACCCACGCCGCCCTCGGACGTCTCGAAGAGGCGCGCCGCGTGCTCACCGCGCTGACGGAGGAGCATGAGGGCGGATACGAGTGGCTCCGGGGCATGGCCCTGTTGCAGCTGGCGCAGGTGGAGCGCCACCGCGGCGACGGCGATGCCGCCGAGGCCTGCGCCAAGCGGGCGCTCGCGGTTGCCGAGCATCTCGGGCACGCCGGGCTGAGGGCACGGGCGCACCAGCAGCTTGCCCGCGGGGCCGCGGCCAGCCAGGACTGGGTCCGCGCCGAGCAGCTCGCCCAGCAGGCACTGGCCGTTCAGGCGGAGCGCAGCGACCACCTGGATATCCCGGACAGCCTCGATGTCCTGGCCGAGATCGCGGCGGGACTCGAAAGCGACGAGGAGGCCGCGCGCCTGCTCGGAGCCGCCGACCGCGCGCGCGCCGACCTCGGCCTCGCCCGCTGGCAGCTCGAGCAGGAGCGCGCGGACGAGCTTTCCCAGCGCCTGGGCGAGGTCCTGGGCGACGAGGCGATGGCGAGCGCCACTGCCGCGGGCCAGGCGCTGTCGATCGGTGAGACGATCGCCTACGTGCGGCGCGCCCGCGGCGAGCGCAAGCGGCCGTCCTGGGGCTGGGAGAGCCTGACCCCGACCGAGATGGAGGTCGTCGGCCACCTCTGTGAGGGCCTCACGAATCCCGAGATCGGCGAGCGCATGTTCATCTCCCGTGGAACGGTCAAGGTCCACCTCTCGCACGTGTACGCGAAGCTCGGCCTGAGAAACCGCTCCGAGGTCGCGGCCGAGGCATCGCGCCGCCGGGCTGAGGGCGACGCCTGATAGCGGTCGATATGGCCACTCACCGCGACTGGATATGCCACCTGGCAGATGTACTGCGGGGCGCCTGGACCTAGCGTCGTCCCCGTCCCGCAACGACAGAGGTATGCGATGAGCAGCATGGCAATCCCCACGGTGGCCCCGCCGCGCAAGGCAACGGCGACGGACGTCTCACACGTCAGCAAGACCCTGGCGCTTGCATTCTTTGACGACCCGGTGATCGGCTGGATCATTGGTGACGCCTCCGAGCGGCGTCGGCTGCTGCCCGGGTTCTTCACGGCGATTGCCAGCTCCTATCTGGCCTACGACGAGACATATGTATCGGGCGATCAAGCTGCAGCGGTCTGGGCCCCGCCCGGCGCTGAGGACGACGAGGAACTGCCGGAATCGCTCGGAGCGGCCGCGGGTGCTTACTCGGAGCGGCTGTTCGAGATCCTCAGGCTGCTGGACGAGCACCACCCGGCCGAGCCTCACAACTACCTGTTTCTGCTCGGCACCCGGCCAGAGCGGCAAGGGCACGGGCTCGGGTCGTCGCTCATGATCCCGGTTCTCGACGCCTCCGACCGCGAGCGCGTGCCGGCGTATCTGGAGGCAACTAGCGAGCGAAACCGCGGGCTCTACCGCCGCCACGGCTTCGAGGTGGTCGGCGAGATCGCGCTCCCCGACGGCCCAAATCTCTGGCCGATGTGGCGCGAGCCCGCGCGGTCTTGACCGGCGCGGCTTGCCAGGTGTAGTCCCGACAGAGGTTTCAGGAAGGAGAACTCAATGACCGCTCAGGCTGAGACCGCGATCCTCGGGGGAGGCTGCTATTGGATCATGCAGCAGCTCCTGCGACGCCCCGACGGAGTCGTCTCCACCCGTTGCGGGTGGACCGGCGGCGACGGTGACGACCCTACCGAAGAGAACCCCGGCGGTCACGCAGAGGTGGTCGAAGTCGTCTTCGACACGGAGCGGCTCTCCTATCGGGAGTTGCTCGAGTACTACTTCCAAGTCCACCGCGCCGACCTCGATGAGGATGTCGTCGGCTCCCTCTACCGCTCGGAGATCTTCTATACGAGCGAGGAGCAGCGACGGGTGGCTGAGGAGACGATCCTCGACGTCGATGCCGCAGGCCACTGGCTCGGCAAGATCGTGACCCGGGTCAGCGATGCCGGTCAATTTCGTTTCCGGGACGGCGAAGCCGCGGATCAGAACTACCTCTTGCACTATCCGGACTATCCGGAGGGGGCCGAGCGCCCCTTCCCGCACAGCGGTCTGGCGGCCGCCGGTGGCACGACAGCGGCCTAGCCGGCTGAAGCTTTCAAGACTCGACCGGGGAGTCTTTATTCATCTCGATTCCGCGCGATAGTTGCGCGATGGTCAGACCCCGAATGTCCATGCGGTTTGTGGATCTCGGGAGTTTCGGCGGGTTTGCGAGCTTGATCGGCAGAGCCTGAGCAATTCCCAATGCTCATCGGGGATCGCGGCCGATCAGGAGAGTGCGCTCGACTGGATTCGAACCAGTGACCTTCGGTTTCGTAGATTGACTGGTTTTCTTGCTGACCGTGGGTCCTACGTCAAGCCGGAGTTTCTCTGACGGACCCGGACCTCAGGAGCCGAGGACGCGGAGTACCTCGGAAATCGAAGTCAGGCCCTGACGCACCTTCTCGAGGCCGTCCTCTCGCATTCGGCGCATCCCGGCTGCTTCTGCGGCGGCACCGATCTCCTCGCTCGACGCACTCCTCAGGATCAGGGAGCCGATCTCACCGGTGACCGTCAGCACCTCATAGATCCCGATCCTGCCGCGATAGCCGGAGCCCTTGCAGCGCATGCAGCCGACGGGCTCATGAGCATCGATTCCGTCAGCCACCTCGAACCCGCTCCGGCGCAGCTCCTCGGGGGAGACGTGAATCGAGCGCCGGCATTCCTCGCACAACCTGCGGGCGAGGCGCTGGGCCACCACGCAGGTGATCGAGGAGGCGACGAGGAATGGTTCGACCCCCATCTCGACCAGCCGCGCCGTCGCCATCGGCGCGTCGCCCGTATGGAGGGTGGAAAGCACGAGGTGCCCGGTCAGCGCCGATTCGATGGCGATCTGTGCGGTCTCGCGGTCACGGATCTCCCCGACCATCAATACGTCGGGGTCGGAGCGAACCATCGAGCGCAGGCCGTCGGCGAAGGTGAGGCCCACCTTGGGGTTCACCTGAATCTGCTTGATGCCGTTGAGTTCGTATTCGACCGGGTCCTCGATCGCGATCACCGTCTTGTCAGGGGTATTGATCTCGGCCAGGGTCGCGTAGAGGGTCGTCGTCTTGCCCGAACCGGTCGGGCCCGTCACCAGGACCGCTCCGTGGCTTCTCGTGACCGCTCGCTCCAGCAGCTCACGGTCGTCGGGCTGCATCCCCATCCGGTCGAGCTCCATCACAAGCCTGCCCTTGTCGAGAACTCTCAGGACCGCCGATTCGCCCCTCAACACCGGGAGGATCGAAACCCGGATGTCGATGAATCGGCCGTCTACCGTCAGCCCGATGCGACCGTCCTGGGGTGCTCGGCGCTCGGCGATGTCGAGGTCGGCCATGATCTTGATCCGCGAGATCAACCCCGGGGCGAGGCGCTTCGGAACGGTGGCGGCGTCGGTCACCACGCCATCGACCCGGAATCGGACCCGCAGGTCACCGTCGCCCGGATCGAAATGAATGTCGGAGGTACCGCGCCCGACGGCGTCGGCAATCACCGAATGCACGAGCTTGACCACGGGCGCGTCGTCGGCGGACTCGCGTATCTCGGGCTCAGATGCCTCCGGCTCCCCCGCTCCCTCCGAGGCGAGGTCGACCTCGTGCACGGAGTCGACCAGTCGCGTGAGCTGGCCGAGGAGCGCTTCGAGATCATCGGGCGAGGTGACCACGGGATGGACCTTGAGGTCGGTCGACATCCCGATGTTGTCGAGGCCGAGCAGGTTCGCCGGGTCGGCGGTGGCGACAAGCAGTGTGTTCTCGTCGACGAACGCGATCGGGATCGCCCGACAGCGGCGGGCTTCCGCGCTGCTGATCAGGTTGACCGCACCCTTGTCCACCTCGAACAGGGACAGATCGACATATTCGAGCCCGTTTCGAACCGCGATCGCCTGGGCGAGTTGGGTGGAGTCGACGATGCGGCTCTCGACGAGTGCCTGGCCGATCGGCCGCCCGTCCTCGCGGGCCACCAGAACCACCTTCTCGACCACTTCCCGGGGGGCGAAGCCGAGTTCGACGATGACGTCGCCAAGACGTCGCCGCGACTGCAGGAGCCGAGCCGAGCCGACAACCGCGGCTGGGGCGTTATCGGTCGATGAGGCGCTCACCCCATCTCTATCGGAATCCAAGCGCGACCCTTGACCGTTGGTCGGGCGGTGGCCATCTGATATTCCGATCCGCCGCGGTGCGGTCGCGAACGGGTTCGGCGTCGATGCGTAAACCGCCGCCTGATCAGCATCGGTAAGCCGTAAACGGCCTACCGAGCGGAGGGGAGGGATTCGAACCCTCGATACGCCCAATCGACGTATAACGGTTTTCGAGACAAGAGCTGCGGCCGGCCAAAGAGCCACAAGTGCAGGCACTTCGACACCGAGGACCAGGCCTGTGCGATCGGTTTGCGATCCCCTCGGTTTTGGGAGTTATGAGAGTCCTACGCCTCGGATTACCAAGCGTGGACTGAGGTGGCTCGCACGAGCGGGGTAACGACGGTCCGGCAGAACCCGGTTCGTGGATAGGCTCTCTCAATGTCCACACTGATCTCCCTCGCCGGCGGACAACAGGAAGCGGTCGTCATCGATGAGTCGGCGGAGGAGGTCCGCAAGCTGATCCGGCAGACGCGAGCCGAGGGACTGGTGCAGCTGACGGCCAGTGAAGCGGGTGGGCCGGTCTGGATCAATCCCGCGTATGTGATTCTCGTCCGGCCCGACACGCCGGCGTAGGCTGCGGAGGTGCTCTCCTTGCGATCGGTGGCACGAACTCTGCGCGGCCTGGCCGACTCTCTCCCCGCCTGGTGGAGTGAACTGGTGCTCAACGGTTTTCTCGGCTCCAAACTGCTCCCCTTTCCGCTGCGGCCCCTCCTTCTCCGTCGCTTCGGCCTGGAGGTAGGCGAGGGAGCGGTGATTTTTCATGGCTGCTTTTTCGGCGGAACCGATGTTTCGATCGGAGAGCGAACGTTCGTCAACTACAGCTGCACCTTCGACAACAACGCCGCGATCACGATCGGCAGCGATTGCGCAATCGGTATGAACGTTCTCGTGGTGACGAGCACTCATGAGGTTGGTCCGTCCCAGAGGCGGGCGGGCGCCTTGAGCTCCGCAGCCGTCGTCATCGAAGACGGTTGCTGGATCGGAGCCGGGGCGACGATCCTCTGTGGCGTGACGATCGGGCCCGGAAGCATCGTGGCGGCAGGCAGCGTGGTCACCGACGACGTGGTGCCGAACGTGCTGGTGGGCGGTGTCCCGGCAAGGGAGATCACGCAGCTGGAACTGCCTGAATAAGCTCAGAGCATGAGCGAAAGGCAAACGGTGCCTGATTGGTACCAAGGTCTTGACCGAGTGACCACCGCCTACAGGCCTAAGCTCAGAATCCACGCGCCTTTCGAGGGAGTGCGCCCGACTGGATTCGAACCAGTGACCTTCGGTTTCGTAGACCGACGCTCTATCCAGCTGAGCTACGGGCGCATGGATGCGGGAGCTGGCCCGCGGATCGGTCATCTTAGCCGCGGTCCGGTGATACGGCGGGCGCCGGGGACACTCAGGCAAAGGTGGACGCCCGGTACCGTTTGGCGCAATGAACCTAAGAAACTTCCGGTACATCGCCCTGATCGAGGCGACGACCTTCCTGCTCCTGCTGATCGCCAGCTACATCAAGCGGGCCAGCGACCAGCCCGTCGGCGTCGAGGTCCTCGGCCCGATCCACGGTCTGCTCTTCATCGCCTACGTGATCGTCGCCCTGGGGGTGCGCGAGCGGGCCGGGTGGTCGACCAACCAGACGCTGCTGATCCTGCTCGGGGCGGTGGTCCCGTTCGGCGGCTACTTCGTCGACCGCTGGGTCGAGGACAACAACGCCGCCGAGCTGCAGGCGGAGGCGGCCACCCGGGGGGCCTGATCCCGCCGGCCCCGCCTCAGCACCGGTACTAGGATCGAGACATGGGGTTCCTCTCGAACTGGCGCGGGGCGCTGACCTCGGAGAAAGCCGACGGGGCCGGGGAACTGCACGTCGGCGATCCGCGCTTCGACGACTGGGAGGTCGTCCGCGAGTTCGAGGAGTTGCAGACCGCTCGCGCCTGGCGTCAGCAGCTCGCCGACCACGGAATCGAGGCGGTGGTCACGGCCGACCACGAGCTCGACCGATTCGGCCGCGGCGACATCTACCTGCAGGTCCCGCCAGATCGCTGGAGCGAGGCCGAGGAAATTCTCAGCGGCCTCTGTAGCCTAGCACCTCTGATCAGGATCCGGGGATCGTCGTCGGCCGCTCGCGGGCCGCCTTGACGACCATCTTCGAGACCTCGCCGTAGAGCCCCTCGCGTGAGACGGCGTTCCAGAGACCGCGGATCCATCCCCGGCTGACCCCGAAGTTGACCACCCCGCTGGTCAGCTCGATCATGTCGGCCCGCCGCATCAGCTCGACCTCGGCACCCGCCTGCCATTGGCCGCGGACCTCGTGATGGCGCTCGATGGCCTCGAGGCAGAGCAGGGTCCGCCGCTCGTCCCAGCCCGGCCGGCCGGCGAGCAGCCGCTCGGCGAAGTTGCGCCCGTCGGTGACGTAGACGCCGCCCTCGCTCGCGCCGTCGTAAAGGCCGATGTCGTGGATCAGCCCGGCGACCAGCAGGATCTCGTGGTCGACCATCAGGCCACGGTCGGCCGCCTGGCGCTCGCTGATCAGAAAGCAGCGCATGCCGTGGCGCTCCATCGGGCCGTCGGCCTCGCCGGTCACTTCGCGCAGGGCGGTCAGCGCTGCAACCTCGGCCTCGCTCTGGACGAGTTCCTCGGCCGTCACCCTCTCGTCTGAACGATTCGCGCCGGCTGCCATGCCGGGCATCCTCTCAGGCGTTGGCATCCGCTGTAGGGTCGTCGCATGAGCGAGGGTCCCGACCAGCTCTCCTCCTCGGACATGTCCTCGCTGCTCAACGAGCAGGGTGCGATTCACGTCCACGTCGGCGGCACCGCGATCTTCAGCGGCAACCCCCCTCCCTTCGAGGAGTTCCTCGCCCACGTCGGGCGACGCCTCGAGCTGATCCCGCGCTTCCGGCGGCGCGTCCGCTGGCTCCCCGGGAAGATGATGCGGGCGGAGTGGGAGGACGACCCGGAATTCGATCTGCGCCGCCACGTCCGCCACGTGGCGATCCCCTCCCCCGGCGGCGACGGGGAGCTGCGCGAGCTCGTCGGCCAGGTCATGTCGGAGCCGCTCGATCAGAGCCGGCCGCTCTGGCAGCTCTATCTGGTGGAGCGCTGCGGGCCCGGCCACAAGAAGGGCTTCGCAGCGATCTCGAAGACCCACCACGCGCTGGTCGACGGGGTCTCCGCCGTCGACGTCGGCGCGATCATCCTCGACCCCGATCCAAAAGGCACCGACCTCGGGCTCAGCGGCGTCGACTGGGCTCCCGAGGTCCGCCGCAGCGACCAGGAGGTCCTGACCGATCGCGTCTTCGACGCCCGCCGCAAGCTCTTTGGGATGCCACTCGAGGCAGCTCGCAAGGCCTTCGATCCCTCGGCGCCACAGTCGGCGCTGAAGACCGCCCAGGGGTTCCTCGATCTGGCCAGAAACAGCGAGGCGGTCCGGCCGACCATCATCAACGAGGAGATCGGCCGCGACCGCCGGGTCGCCTTCGCGGCGACGACCCTGGCCGCGCTCAAGCGGGTGGCCAGCGAGGGCGACACCGGAGCCACGGTCAACGACGTGGTCCTGGCGGTCTCGACCGGGGCGTTGCGGCGCCTCTTCGTCCACCGGGAGGCGGAGATCCCGCGGGACTTCTCGGCGCTGGTGCCGATGAGCATCCGCAAGCCCGGCGAGGAGCTCGCGCTCGGCAACCGGATCACGACGCTGATGGTCCCCCTCCCCCTGAGCGAACCCGAGGCCGGCGAGCGCCTGCGGCTGATCCACGAAGCGACCTCGCGGCTGAAGCGCTCCGAGGCGGGCCGGGCCGCGTCGCTGGTCATCGAGGCCACGGGATGGGTGCCGCCAACGATGTCTCGCGTCCTCGGCCAGGTCGGCTCGATGGGTGGCGCCGCGGCGGAGCGGGCCGGGGTCAGCCGCGTAGTCCCCCAGCGGCTGCCGTGGAACCTCGTCATCTCCAACGTCCCGGGGCCGCCGATGCCTGTCTACCTGCTCGGCCGTCCGCTCCGGTCGATCCACCCGTTCGTGCCGCTCTCCCCGCAACGGCGGGCGCTCTCGATCGGGGTGATCAGCTACGACGGCGGCCTCTACTTCGGCTTCGTCGGCGACCGCGACCGGATGTCCGACCTCGACGACTTCGCCGGATTCATCGACGAGGAGCTGGCCGTCCTCGGGGCCGTGACGCAATAGTCCCACCCCCGTTTCACCCTCGGTACAGAAGGCGCGCCACCCGTGCGTCGTTCCGTGCCACGCTCGGCCGATGTCCCGCGAAGCGTCAGAAACCGGCCACCACAGCCGGTTACCGACACCTCACGTGGGGCTGTGGCGTGCCGTGGCCGAGGTGGCGAGGCGTCAGCACGGAGTCGTCTCCCTCTCCCAGCTCATCGAGCTCGGATTCACGGCAGCGGGTGTGGTCTCGCTCGGCCAGGTGGGAAGGCTCCATCGGATCCATCGGGGCGTATATGCCATCAGCCCCGCTGCCCTCTCCCGCGAGGGGAACTGGATGGCGGCGGTGCTGGCCGGCGGGCCGGGCTCCCTGCTCGCGTCGCGGTCAGCCGGCGCGCATCACGGACTGATCACGAACTCGAGCCCGGTTATCGATGTAATCACGGTACGCAGAGTTCGTCGCCCTGGACTGCGTGCTCATTGCATGAAGAACCTCGGTCCTCGGGACCGCGCTGTACATCTCGAGATCCCATGCACCTCGGTCGCTCGCACCCTGCTCGACATCGCCGCCTTCGGCCTTCCGGGAGAACTCCAACGTGCACTCGAGAAGGCTGACGAGATCGGGCGCTTCGACCTGTTCGCCCTGCAGGACGTACTCGATCGCAACCAAGGCGCTCGGGGATCTCGGCGGTTGCAAGCCGCGCTGCCCGCTCTGGCCGAGCACGACGGGTTTCGGAGCGAGTTCGAGCGGCGGTTCCTGCCGATCAGCCGCTCCGCCGGAATGCCTGAGCCATTGATCAACCACACGATTCAGCTGCCGGACGGTCCGATCGAGGTCGATTTCTACTGGCCGGAGCTACGACTCGTTGTCGAGCTCGATGGCTTCCGCTTCCACGGCCAACGCCGGAACTTCCGGGAGGATCGGCGTCGCGATCGGCGCCTGGGCGTCCACGGGATTCATTGCCTCCGCTACGTCTGGGAGGACCTCGATGACCGCCCCAGGGTCGAACTGGAGCTCAATCAGATCCGTCTCCAGCGCGAAGCGTCAGAAACCGGCCACCACAGCCGGTTTCAGCCACCTCGTTGAGCAGGCGACCGCGTCCTGCGCTACCTGATCGCCTCGCCGAGTTCATCCGCGTGCCTCCTGGGTTGGCTCTTGACGACCTTGCGGAAGACTAGTCAGGTTGTATGTTCGTCCAGTGATCGTCGCGATCTTCCGGAGGAGGCTGAAGGAGGGCAAGACCTTCGCCGACTTCAAGGAGGCCTGGGAGGCCGAAAAGGGTTTCGGGGTTCCCGCGCGGGTCATCGCCGCAACGAGCCTCGAGGACCCGCGGGAGGTTCTGACCGTCGGCTTCGTCGACATCGACCCGCGCGAGCTCGGGCGGACGGAGGAGACGGTGGCCGAGCAGGAGGCCGTGCGACACAGCCGGATCGACGAGGTGATCGAATCGACCGAGCTGAAGGCCTTCTACGGCGTCCAGAGCGAGCACGACTTCTCCTCCATCCCGCGCGAGATCGAGCGCGGCTCCGGCGAGAGCATTCTCTCCGGCCTCTGAGTCGACGGTCAGGCGGTGGGGCCAGCTGGGGCCCCAGCGACGGCGTGCTCTCGAACCAGCTCGGCGAACTCGACCGCGAGACGATGGCAGTCGCCGGGCCAGCGGGCCGAGATGTAGTTGCCGTCGCGAACGGTGAAGCCACGGTCGGGCCTTCCGGGCGAGTCGCGGCGGCTGAGTCGCGGGCCGGCATCGAAGTCGGCGGGATCGGCCAGCGCGGCGGTCACCTCGGATTGAACGGTCTCGGGATAAGTTCGGTAGTAGTCGCCGAGCCAGAGGCGGGTGAGGTTCCAGGCGGTCAGCTCCATCGACTCGGTCAGCGCGGTGGTTCGCTTGCCGTGCAGGGGTGAGCGGCCGGTCGCCGGATCGGTCGCGCGGGCGAGCAGCAGGACTCCGTGGCAGACGGCGCCGAGCGGAAGGCCCTCTCCCATCGCCTGCACGACGAGCCGCTGTGCCGGAACGGATTCGATCAGCGTCCGGACGCCCTTGGCATGGCCGCCGGGGACGTAGATCCCGTCATCGGGGCCGAGCTCGACGTCCGCGTGGCTGATCGGTTCGAGAAAGTGAGGGTCGTCAGCCATCCGCCGGTAGGTCGCGAGGGCGTCGCGCTTGGTCATCAGAAAGGGCGAGAGCAGTGAGAAGCCTTCGTCGGTGAGGCGGCGGTCGGCGAGCGCCGCGGTCCCGTCAGGGGTCGCGAAGCGGATCTCGATCTCCGCGCTGACGAGCTCCTGCCAGGCGAGGCCGGACTCGGTCGGGTCGTAGTCGCTGGCCGGGAGAAGAAAGTAGATGGTCGTGGACACAGCGGAGAGGGAGGGATTCGAACCCTCGAGAGAGCTTGCGCCCCCTACTCGCTTAGCAGGCGAGTGCCTTCAGCCACTCGGCCACCTCTCCGGGATCTTGATCGCCGCGGGCGTCAAGCCGGCCTGCGAACGGCGCCGATATTAGAGGCAGTACACCGGTCAGCGCGATCCGCCGTGGACTCCGCACCCGCTTGGTTCGAAGGTCCATCGGCTAGGCTCGCGCCCAGATGAGCGACTCCAGCGACGCCGCCCTCCACGATCGCTACGAGGCGATCTTCGAGGGCATCGAGGCGCCGTTCGCCTTCGTCGACCTCGACGCACTCGCCGCCAACGCCGACTCGATGCTCGCCCGCGCCGCCGGTAAGCCGATCCGAGTGGCCAGCAAGTCGGTTCGCTGTCGCGAGGTGCTCGATCTGGTCGATGAGCGCGACGAGCGCTTCCAGGGGTTGCTCTGCTTCACCGTCGCCGAGGCCCTGATGCTCGCCCAGGCCGGGCGGCGCGACCTGCTCGTCGCCTACCCGTCGGTCGATCGGCATGCCATCTCCCGCCTCGCCGAGCTGGCTCACGCCGACCCCGGGGCGGCGCCGGTGCTGATGGTCGACGAGGCCGCCCAACTCGATCTGATCGAGGGCTGCGTCGGCGCCGGGCCGACGCCGATCCCGGTCGCGATCGACATCGACGTCGGCTATCGGGCGTTTCGCGGGGCCTTCCAGGCAGGGCCGAAGCGCTCGCCGATCAGGACCCCGACGGCCGCCCGCAGGTTCGCCGAGGAGATCGCGTCCCGGCCTGGGCTGGAGCTGGCCGGCCTGATGGCCTATGAGGGACAGATCGCCGGGGTCGGCGACGCCGCTCCGGGACACGCGATCCGCAACCTCGGGATTCGCCGCATGCAGAGCGCCTCGATCGCCGAGATCCGCGAGCGTCGCGCCGAGATCGTCGCCGCGGTCGCGGAGGTCTCGCCCCTGCGCTTCGTCAACGGCGGCGGCACCGGGAGCCTCGAGCTGACGAGCGGCGAGGAGGCGGTCACCGAGCTCGCCGCCGGGTCGGGCTTCTACGCCCCCGCGCTGTTCGACGACTACAGCCGCTTCTCGCTGCGCCCGTCCGCCGGGTTCGCCCTGCCGATCGTCCGCCGACCGTCTCCCGGATGCGTGACGGCACTCGGCGGCGGCTACGTCGCCTCGGGGCCGGCGAGTCCGGACCGGCTACCCCAACCGTGGCTCCCTCCCGGCCTGCACCTCGATCGGCTCGAGGGTGCCGGTGAGGTCCAGACCCCGTTGCTCGGCGAGGCGGCGGTGCGGCTGCGGGTGGGCGATCGCGTCTACATGCGCCACGCCAAGGCCGGTGAGCTCTGCGAGCGCTTCAACACCCTCTATCTGATCGAGGGCGACTCGATCGTCTCCGAGGCTCCCACCTACCGCGGCGAGGGCTTCAGCTTCCTCTAGATCCGCTTGCGCCCTCTGCCCTTCGCCGGCGCGACCACCGGACCGAGAATCTGCTCGGTGTAGGGGTTGGCGAACCTGCCGTCGGGATCGAGCCGGGCCCGAACCGACTTGAAGTCCTCGAAGCGCGGGTAGAGCTGGGCCAGGTCGGTGGCGCCGAGCTTGTGACGCTTGCCCCAGTGAGGGCGGCCGCCGTAGTCGGCCATGGCCGCGGCGACCGCGTCGAAGTACGGCTGCCAGTCGCCGCGTGGGTCGTGGTGGACGGCGATGTAGCAGGAGTCCCGACCGTGGGATGGGCTGAGCATCGCGTCATCGCCCGCCGCGAAGCGGACCTCGATCGGGAAACAGACCTGCAGCTCAGGGCGGTTGGCGATCTCGAGCACCCGCTCGACCGCCTCGCGTGCGTTGGCGCGGGGGATCGAGTACTCCATCTCGGTGAACTTGACCCGCCGCTCGGAGGCGTAGACGCGGTAGCTCTGATCGATCCTGCGGCTCTTGCCGGTACCCGACGACGCCATTCTCGACAGCGTTGGAATGGCGGCCGGGACGTGGCGGGCGATCTGGACGAAGGCGCCGGCGACCCAGTTCTCGACGACGACCTCCTGGGCGTAGGCGGCGGCGGGACTCGACGGCTTCGCGGGGACCTGGGTCCGCATCGATTCGCGGCAGAGCGCCGTCTCGGTGTGCGGGAAGACGTAGAACTCGAAGTGGTCGATCTCGTCGACGAACTGATCGAGCGCGGCGAGGACGTCGCCGAGAGGTCGCGGTCGGTCGGTCCGGTCGATCCGGAAGTTGGTCACCGTCCGCAGGGTCACCGAGTAAATCGCCCCGAGGGTGCCGATGCCCACCCGGGCCGCGCGCCAGCCATCGGGGTCGGAGCTCTCGCTGATCTCGTGCAGCGTCCCATCGGCGGTCACGACCTCGATCGCCTCGACCTGGGAGGAGAGGTTGCGGAACCGGATCCCGGTGCCATGGGTCCCGGTCGAGATCGAGCCCGCCAGGGTCTGGCGATCGATGTCGCCGAGGTTCTCCAGCGCCAGGCCGCGCTGGTCGAGCCGCCGGTTCAGGTCGCCGAGAACGATTCCCGCCTCGACCTTGACCAAACCGCTCGAGCGGTCAACGTCGAGGAGCCGATCGAGCAGATCGATCTGGAGCATGGTGCCGTCGGTCAGCGCCGCCCCGGTGAACGAGTGCCCCGAGCCCGCGACCTTGATCCGCTGCCCCGCCTCGTTGGCCTCGACGATCGACAGGATCAGACCCTCGCGGGTCCGCGGCCGAGCAATTTTCAGCGGCCGGCAGAGCTGCTCGCCCGACCAGTTCCTCCAGCGTCTGCGGATCTCTTCCGACATCGCGGCCCAGCCTAGCGACGGTGGCCCGCCGTTCAGCCCCCGAGTCCGGAACAATCCCCGCTAGCCGCCGCCCGCGGTCCCAGGAGGGGTGGCAGAGCGGTTGAATGCGCCAGTCTTGAAAACTGGTGACCGGTAACCCCGGTTCGTGGGTTCGAATCCCACCCCCTCCGCTCGATCCGCCGAGCCCAGACCTTCAGACTGTCGGCGGGCTCACTCGGGATCAGGGCGGACTAGAACCGTGTCGGCCACCGGGATGATCTCGTCCACCGGCAGATCCGCGCGGCTGGCATGTTCGCGAATCGCCTCCGGGCTCGTGGCCTGGTAGACGCAGACCGTTCCCACCGATCCACCACCCTCCTCGAGGACGTAGCTGCGGATCCACCTGATGTCATCGGACATTTCCTCGTCGCCGACCCTGGTGGATCGTCCGGCGGCCTGCTCGAGATCCCCGGGGGACTTCCAACCACTGCGCCGAAGAATCACGTAGGTATTCATTACTACTCCTCACCGTATGGATTCGCGAGCGTCACACCGCCAAGGTTGGCAAGCCCTCGAATCGTTCTGCGGCTGAACCTAGCGTCCAGTTTGCCCTCCCAGGTGAAATGAGGGGAGAGCGCCTTCCACTCACCTTGGCTTTGCGTAGTCGCCAAACTCGCCGAAGTCGACCATCTCGCAGGGCTCGTCACCAACAACCTCGGCGTCGTGTCCCGGGGGGATGGCAACAACCTGACCAGGTTCGATCGTGGTCTCCGACCCATCGTCCATTCTGACCATCATTCGCCCGGACAGAACGTAGCCCAGATGCGAGACCTGACAGGAATCCGTTCCAGCGATCGGCTTCACGTTGGCCGACCAGGTCCAGCCCGGTTCGAACGTTCCGCGTCCGATCGTCTGTCCGGCAACCTCGACGACGAGCGCTCGCCCATTGCCCTCGAACTCGCGAACCTCGTCGGGAGAGTCGAAGCTCTTTGCTTCTATAGCGGCCATGCTGGCCTCCTTGATTCGGGTTGCCCGCCCGTAGACGAGTCTCCTCTGCGAAGCCTCAAAAGGCAAGCCTTCGAGCCGAGTTCGTACTCGGGCGCCTTCTCGGCTGCAGGCTGGGAATCCGGTTCGGCCTCGGTTCTATGCCGCCCGCTCGATCACGACCTCGCTCATGTCGACCGAGGCGCGCGTTCCGGGTGTGTCGGCCACGTCCATGGCCCCCATGATCCGATCGGCCTCCGCCATGTCCTCGGCGTTATCGAAGTAGGCGATGAACAGCGACGTCCCCTGATCGGCGTCGTAGAGCATCTGCATCGACCTGGCGTTGACCCCGGGGGGCGGGCCGTCGCTGGCGTCGACCTCGGCCTTGACGTTGTCGATGCTCTTCGGCTCAACGCCGGTGAACCTGACCACTCGTGCATACATCTTGGATCTCCTCGCTGGATATCCCCTGCCGGTCGATTCGATCCTACCGCCAAACCCCAGCATCGACGAAGTGCTCAAACTGAGATTAGGGTCACCTGCAAGAGGTAGCCGGGGTTCGATCGAAAGGCGTTGGATGACGAAGGGGCGAGACAGGGGTCAGGGGCCGGACGATCCGGCCGGCCGCACGGCCCCCAAGCCGCGAGTACCCGCGCTCGACGGTTTTCGTGCCTACGCGATCCTCGGTGTGGTTACGGTGCACCTGATGGGTGCCTCGGGCGTCCTCGGGCGGACGCAAGGGACCGACACGAGCGTCCTGATCTGGAGCATCTTCGGCAACAGCATCGATGCCTTCTTCATCATCAGCGGCTTCGTTCTGTTCCTGCCGACAATCGTTCGCCGCGGGGATTTCGGGAGCAGGAACGCCTTCTGGGTCGGAAGGGCGGCACGGCTCCTGCCGGCGTTCTGGCTCGTCGTCGCGATCACACTGCTGCTCGTCGCGGTGAGGCCGCCGCTACCCGACCTAGCGTTCCCGTCGCCGGAGGAGATCCTCGCCCACGTGACCGTCCTCCAGATGCCCGTTCAATTCTTCGACGCCGAATTCAGGATCGGCTTCGGGGTCAACGGTCCGCTCTGGATGATCTCCATCGCGCTGACCTTCTACCTGGTGTTGCCGTTCGTAGCCCGGGCCTACTACCGTCATCCGCTGATCGGTCTGGCCGTGGCCGCCGCGATCACGGTGATCTGGAAGCTGGCCATCGCCCGGGCCCCCGAGGTCTTCGGCTTCTTCTCGAACGGATCGCCGGAGTTCGTCCGGCTCCTCGCGGTGGATCAGTTTCCCGGGTGGGCATTCTCGTTCGGCCTCGGCATGACCGGAGCCTGGGCATACCGATGGGCAAGGGACAGGTACCCGAGCGAACAACTAGCCCGAGCGGCGCTGATCGCCGCCCCCGCGGTGCTGGTCGTATATGCCGTCGGCGGCTACCTGCTCGGACACCACGCGTCGACCGTCTCGGGAAACGTCGGCCAGGTCGCCCGCACCTACCCACTCGAGACGATCATCAACTCGACCTCCCGGGCGGCCCTGATGGGGGTCGTGATCGTCGGGCCGCTCTGGATGACGCGGCCCTTCGTCAACCGGGTCACGGCGAGGCTCGCCGAGTTGAGCTACGGCGTCTACCTGGTCCACTGGCTTCTGATCATGTACGCCGTCGACCTGCTCGATCTGCCGAGGGACGGCACGATCACGGCGCTGGCGATCTGGTTTGCGGTGATCCTGCCCCCATCGCTGATCTACGCGGCGCTCTCGCGCCGCTACGTCGAGCTCCCGGCGCTGCGATGGGTCCGTCGCCGGCGGGCCGTGACCGGCTCGACCGCACCTCCGGTCCGCTGCAACCCTGGAACCTCAAGTGGGCCGGGGTCGCTGCCGAACAAGCCCGTATGAGAGCTCTCGCCGGAACCGCCGTGGCCGTGTCCCTCTTCATCGCCCTCGCAGCGGCGGGGCTCGCGCAGGCCGGCGACGACCCGCCCAGGTCGGTCGGCACGACCCTTGCCAAGGCCGCGAAGGTGACCGTCAAGTGCCACAAGGTCCGCAACCACAACAAACGCCTCAAGTGCAAGATCCCGAAGAGCGCGCTGCCCCAGGGACCGAAGGGACCGCAGGGAGAGCGGGGGCCCAAGGGTGAGCAGGGTGCGACCGGAGCGCAGGGGCAGACCGGTGCCCAAGGGCCGATCGGCCCCGATGGACCTCAGGGCCCCCCCGGACCCCCCGTCGCCAACGCAGTTTCATCAGCTTCGTCCGGCACGCCGACCGCGACCCTGTCCGGAACCCCGACCGCAGTCCTGAACACGAATATCGCCCCCACGGCGACCAGCAACCTGATTCTCTCCGCGTCGCTCAACATCGACGCGGTCGACATCGGCAACACCGCCGTCCGTTGCGGCTTCGAGGTCGACGGCAGCTCGACCGGCCGGACGATGGAGACGGTGGTCGCACCGCTCCTGGGGCCGGCCGAGGCCGTCATCTCCCTCGACGCGGCCGCTCAGGTAACCGCCGGCGCCCACACCGTCGAGGTGCTCTGCGGCCAGACCGCCGGGCGTCGGGACCGCCAGGGCGATCGATCGCTCGATGACGGTGCTCGCACTCGGAACCTGACCGGGTCGGCTGGGAACCTGGCCGGGTGGTGGCGAAGCTGCCGATCCGAGCGGTACCCCGCGCCGACCGCAACGAGATTGCCGGCGAGCGCGCCGGCCGGGTGCTGGTCCGAGTGACTGCGCCTCCCGTCGACGGCAAGGCAAACGCCGCCGTTTGTGCCGTGGTGGCGAAGGCGGCCGGCGTTGCCAAGGGTCGGGTGAGCGTGGTGCGCGGTACAAGTTCGCGGGACAAGGTGCTGGCGGTCGACGGTCTCGGGAATGCCGAGCTGCGAAGGGCGCTGGACCTCTAGGGCTCGGGGCGCCAAGTGGACGATTCGCCGACGATCTCATGCTCGCGGAAATGCTGCCGATGGGGTCCGCGTGATGCATCGTTCGAAGAGTGCCATCGGCATTCCGCTCCCCTTGGCGCTGCTGCTGGTGGCCGCCGCGACCCTGATCCTGGCCGCGGGAGCCGCGAGCGGGGCGAAGGATGGCGGCAAGAGCAGGAGCCTCCCCAAGGGCGACGCACATCTGCCTCCGAAGGGGAAGATCTTCACCGGGTCCTCAGACACCGGCCAGACCTCCGACTACCGCGAGTTCCGGACCGAGACGCTGGCCCATCCGGCGATCATGCAGTCGTTCGAGTCGTGGGGTTACGTCCCCAACGAGGCGATGAACCGCTGGACCGACACCAACACCCGGGGGATGCTCAGCCTCTCGACCGCGAAGTGCTGGAAGTGCGCCGACGTGATCAGCCCCCAGAGCATCGCCGAGGGCAAGGGTGACCGCTACATAGTCGCGCTCAACAGAGCTCTCGCCCATCGGCGTAAACCGACCTACATCCGCCTGATGCCGGAGATGAACGGGTACTGGAATCGCTACAGCGCCTTCGGCTCCGACGGGCAGGTTCGAGACAGGTTCCACACCACCGCTGATTTCAAGGACGCCTGGCGCCGCTTCGTCCTGATCGTGCGCGGCGGCGACAGCAGGGCGATCGACGCAAAGCTGAGGAAGCTCCACATGCCGCGGATCCGCGAGCGCACCGACAGGAAGCTGCCACGGCCGAAGGTCTCGTTCGCCTGGGTCCCGCAGTCGACCGGGTCGCCGGATGTGAAGGGCAACCGGCCGAGCGACTACTTTCCGGGCTGGGACTACGTCGACTGGGTCGGCGCCGACGTCTACGGCAAGTACCCGAACATCGCCGGGGTCAACCACCTCTACAAGCAGTTCAACAAACGGCCCTTCATGATCGGCGAGTGGTCCTCGTGGGACGTCGACGACCCGAAGTTCGTCAAGGCCTTGTTCGACTGGGTCGAGCATCACCACCGCGCCAAGATGGCGATCTACTACCAGGGCTTCGGCGAGGGCGCCGACAACCCCTACGAGCTCGGCGACTACCCGAAGAGCACCGAGACCCTCCGCCACATCCTCAACGAGAACAAGTACGTCCCGTTCGCTCCCGAGAACGAGCACAGGGGCGGCAAGGGGTAGAACGCGTCCGGCGGCCCCGGTCGGGAACTGCACCGGCGACGCAGCGGACCTGATTGACTACCGCCCTGGAAGTGGTCGGCTCGTGGAGAGAGTGCGCCGGATGGACCGGCAGGGGGAAGCTGCGCCACACGAAGGAGAAGAAGTTGACGAGAAGGATCGTTGCGCTTATTGCGGGCGCCGTATTGCTACTGGTCGGCGGGGTGGCACCCGCAATGGGCGCCATGTCCGACATCGAGACGCCCACGGTGAGCGGCCCGGTCGCGGTGACCGCCGACTCCCATCCGTTCTCGGCCACCGACAAAGATCTCGAGGGCTACGGCTACGTCGAGCAGGAGTTCAAGTACAGCGGCAACGCCTATCGCTACGACCGCACTCCGACCACCGACATCGAGGTCACCGGGACCAAGATCACGACCGGAGGGCCCGGGGGCGACGGCAAGTTCCCCTATACGACGCGCATGATCGTCCGGCGTCCGGCCGACCCCGAGGACTTCAACGGCACCGTCGTCGTCGAGTGGCTGAACGTGACCGCCGGCTTCGAGCTCGAGGCGAACTGGTTCGGCGACCCCGAGTACCTGCTCGACAACGGCTACGCCTACGTCGGGATCTCCGCCCAACGCACCGGCATCAACTACCTGAAGAACGTCTTCGACCCGGTCCGCTACGGCGACCTCGACATCCCTGACGGCCTGCCGAACCCGCAAAGCGACACCGACGGCCTCTCCTTCGACGTGTACGCGGCCGGGATCAAGGCGCTGCTCGACGGCGGCTCCGGCGTCGATCCGCTCGGCCCGCTGGCCAAGCCCGACACCGTCCTCGCCTCCGGCCAGTCCCAGTCCGGCAGCCGACTCAGCACCTACTACAACAAGGTGCAGCCGATCCACGACGTCGTCGACGCGTTCCTGATCACCGTCTCGAGCAGCGCGCTGCGCGACGACGGGACGGCGCCGGCGATCCGGGTCCTCAGCGAGACCGAGAACCGGATCCCGCGCACCGAGCCGGACACATCGAACTACCGGCAGTGGGAGGTCGCCGGCGGCTCCCACTTCCCGCGGATGGCCTTCGACAACCTGCAACAGCCGATCGAGCGCGACCTCGGACTGACCCTGTCGGCCACGTGCCGAAGTACCCGCTCTCTCGCGTCCAGTGGCCGTTCGTCGCCAACTCGGCCGTCGCGCACCTGGTCGAGTGGGCCAACGGCGGCCCCGCGCCGCCGAGCGCCCCCCGCGGGGAGTACCAGGACGCTCCGGCCGAACCCAACAACCAGCTCGAGCGCAACGACCTCGGCATCGCCCAGGGCGGGATCCGGCTGCCCGAGGTCACGGTCCCGGCGCGGCTCAACACCGGGATCAACGCAGCCGCGTCGAGCGACCTGTTCTCGCTGCTCTGCGGCCTGTTCGGCAGCACCGAGGACCTGACGAGGTCGATCCTGCTCGACCTCTACGACGACTGGGGCGACTACGTCGATCAGGTATCGGCGAAGGCGCAGGAGGTCGCCGACCAGGGCTTCATCCTCGACCAGGACGTGCCGCGCCTGATCGCCCAACACAAGCAGGTCTACACGCTCCGGCCGACCAGGCCCGAGCGGAGCGGCAAGAAGAAGCCGAGCGATCGCACGTTCAAGCTCTCCTGGCGAGGCAGCACCGCTCCCGAAACGACGTTCAGGCTCGAACACTCCGACGACGGCGGTCAGACCTGGAGCTCCGTCAGGGGCGCGGCCGAGCTCGAGAAGCGCAAGTTCAAGATCAACGAGAAGCCGGGCACCTGGATCTACAAGGTCCGGTCGACCACGGTGGTTCCCGCGGACGTCGTCCGGCCCAGCTTCACGGTGACCACGCCGTACTCGAAGCGGTCGACGAAGGCCAAGGTTGTCACGCGGTAGGAACGCGGTGACCGCCGGCGCCCGCAGACGGGCGCCGGTCCCTCCCACTCCGCCATGCGCCGGTATCGTCGCCGCCTGATGAGCACCTGCGTCGTCACCGGCGGAGCCGGCTTCCTCGGCTCCCACCTCTGCGAGCACCTGCTCGGCGAGGGTCATCGGGTCATCTGCCTCGACAACCTCGACACGGGGTCGCTGCTCAACATCAGCCACATCCGCGACGAGAGCTTCGACTTCAGGAACGTCGACATCACCGAGCGGGTCGAGATCGACGAACCCGTCGACTTCGTCTACCACCTCGCCTCCCCCGCCTCGCCGATCGACTACGCCCGCCTGCCGCTGCACACGCTCAAGGTCGGCTCCTACGGCACCCACCACATGCTCGGCGTCGCCAAGTTCAAGCGCGCCCGCTTCCTGCTCGCCTCGACGTCGGAGGTCTACGGCGACCCGCAGATCCACCCGCAGCCCGAGAGCTACTGGGGCCACGTCAACCCGATCGGCCCGCGCGGCGTCTACGACGAGGCGAAGCGCTACGCCGAGGCGCTGACGATGGCCTACCACCGCCAGCAGGGCGTCGACACGGCGATCGTTCGGATCTTCAACACCTTCGGGCCGCGGATGCGCCCGTACGACGGCCGCGCGATCCCGACCTTCCTGCGCCAGGCGCTGCAGGACAAGCCGCTGACCGTCTTCGGCGACGGCTCGCAGACCCGCAGCTTCTGCTTCGTCGAGGACCTGGTCCGCGGACTGGTCCTCGCTGATGGAGTCCGACGCCCACCTGCCGATCAACATCGGCAACCCGAACGAGTACACGCTCCTGCAGCTCGCCGAGAGCGTGATCGAGGCGACCGAGTCGAGCTCCGAGATCGTCTTCGAGGCGCTGCCGGTCGACGACCCGCAGGTCCGCCAGCCCGACATCACCCTGCGCCCGCGAGGTCCTCGGCTGGGAGCCGACGGTCTGCCTCGACGAGGGCCTGCGGCGGACGATCGACGAGTCGGGGCGCGAGCGGCTGATCGGCGAGATCGACTGAACCCGTCGGTGGAACCGCTGCGGATCGCCCATCTGACCGCGACCTTTCCGCCCTACCCGGGAGGCGCCGGGAACACCTGCTACCGGTTCGCCCGCGGACAGGTCGGAGCGCGGCCATCACGTCGAGGTCTTCACCGCCGCGGCCGAGGGCGAGGCGCCCGACCCCGGCGGGGCGATCGTCCACCGGATCGATCCGGTGATGGCGATCGGCAACGCGCCGCTGATCCCGCAGCTCGCCCGGCTCGACTCCTTCGACGTCGTCCACCTCCACTACCCGTTCATCTTCGGCTCCGAGCTGACCCTGCTCGGCCGGCTGCCGCAAGCGGCAGCCGCAGCGCCGCGCTGATCGTCCACTACAAGAACCGGCTGCTCGGCAAGGGGCCGCGCGGGCTGATGTTCGAGACCTACGAGCACACGGTCGCGCCGGCGCTGATCCGGGCCGCCGACCGGATCCTCGTGCTCAGCCCCGACCACGCCCGCTCGGTCTCCTACCTCGCCAAGGCGCTCGAGAACACCCCCGAGCGGGTGATCGAGATGCCGAACGGCGTCGACACCGAGACCTTCTCCCCGGGCGAGGACACGAGCGGGCTGCGCGAGCGGCTCGGCATCCCCGCCGACGCCGTCGTCGCGGCCTTCGTCGCGACCCTCGACCGCGCCCACCACTTCAAGCGGCTCGACGTCGCGATCGAGGCGCTGGCCCGGACCCGCGCCCGCGACATCCACCTGCTCGTCGCCGGCGGCGGCGAGCTGCTCGACGGCTTCCGCGCCCAGGCGGCCGAGGCCGGGCGTCGGCGGCCGCGTCCACTTCCTCGACCGGTCCCCCACGGCGAGCTGCCGGCGGTCCTGCGCGCCTCCGACCTGTTCGTGCTCACGACCGAGCCGCCGGAGTCGTTCGGGATCGTCCTGATCGAGGCGATGGCCTGCGGGCTGCCGGCGATGGCGACCGACTATCCCGGGGTCCGCGCGGTCGTCGACGAGCGAGACCGGGATCCTGATCCCCGCCGGCGACTCGGCGCGGCCGCCGAGGCGCTCGACCGGCTCGTCGACATGGGACCCGAGGGCCGCGGCGTCGATGGGCCGCGGAGGGCCGCGAGAAGGCCGAGCGCCTGTGGGCCTGGCCGGCGCTGCTCGACCGGATGGACGACCGCCTACGCGGAGGCGATCGAGGCCCGGCGCGAGAAGCTCGGAGCGGCGGCGTGAGCCGACGCCGCCGCCGCCGCGCTCGCCTCCTCCTCGTCTCCTACTTCTACCCGCCGACCCGCGACACCGGGGCCCAGCGGCCGGCGGCGATGGCGAAGTGGCTCGCCCGCGCTCGGCTGGGACGTGACGGTGCTGACGACGAGCGCCTTCGGGCAGGCGGGTCCGGACGATGCCGCCAGTCGACGGGGTCCGGGTGATCCGCTCTCGCGACCTGCAGACGGTGCGGGCGCGGATGGCCGGGCACTCGCGGGTCGACTCGCTCTTCGACTCCGACACCTACAGCGGCAAGCCGCATCCGCTCAGCAAGGTGATCGTGCCCGAGCCGCTCGCGGTCGCCTGGGCGCCGTTCGCGCGCCGGGCCGCGCTTCGCGGCCCATCGCGAGCGGCCCTTCGACTGCGTGCTGACGACCTCGCCGCCGGAGTCGGCCCACACGATCGGCCACGCGCTGCGCCGCCGCGGCGTCCCCTGGGTGGCCGACGTCCGCGACGCCTGGACGTTCGAGCCGCTGCGGCCGCCGTTCCCGACCGGGCTTCAGCACCGCCTCGACGAGCGGCTCGAGCGGCGCCGGCTCGGCGCCGCCGACCGGGTCGTCTGCGTCAGCGAGCCGGCGGCGTCGCGACCTGCGCGGCCGCGGGATCGCCGACCCGGTCGTGATCGCCAACGCCTGGGATCCCGACCAGGATCCGGCGGCCGAGGCACGCGGCCGCGGCAGCGGGCCTCCTCGACGAGCGAGCGCACCTCCCTGCTCTACACCGGCCGGTTCGGCAGCTACGGCCGCGACCCGGGGCCGTTCGTCGAGGGGATCGCGCGGCTCGCCCGAAGCTCGCCGGACGCCGCCGGCCGGCTCGAGCTGGCGATCGCCGGGCCGCTGCAACCGCAGGAGCGGACGCTCTTCGAGCGCCGCGACCTGCAGCCGGTCAAGGTCACGCCTGCTCGGCTCGCTCGAGCGCGACGTCTCGCTGGCGCTCCAGCGCGAGGCCGACGCGCTGCTCCTGCTCGCGCAGCCAGCCCGCTCGCAGCTCGTCAACTTCAAGCTCTTCGAGTACCTCGCCGCCGGCACCCCGATCCTCGCGCTCGCCGCCGGCACCGAGGCGGGTCGCGATCGCCGCCGACGCCGGAATCGCGCCGATCGTCGCCGCCGACGACCCGGAGGCGATCGCCACGGCGCTCGCCGCGCTGCTCGGCGGCGGGCTCGACGGGCCCCGACCCGGCGCCGCGGCGCGCTACTCCTACCCGGCCGCCGCCGAGGCGATGGCGGCCGTGCTCGAGGAAGCCGGAAGGACCCGATCGGTGAGATGACCGCGAACGCACGGCGACCCACGCCAACGGCGGCCGTTCCCGACGTCGTCGCCCCGCCTCCCCATCATCCACGATTTCCGCTGCTCGACGGGATGCGGGCGATCGCGGTCCTGGCCGTGGTCGCGGTCCACGTCGGAGTGTTCGGCGCCGTCGGCGACTCGCTCGATCGGACGGCTCGTCCTCCACCTGAACGTCGGCGTGACGATCTTCTTCCTGATCTCCGGCTTCCTCCTCTACCGACCGTTCATCGCCCATCGGACCGGCGGTGGCGAGGCGCCCGCGGTCGGCCGCTACGCGCGCCGTCGCCTGCTGCGGATCCTCCCGGCCTACTGGCTGGTGCTGATCGTCCTGATCCTGATCCCGGGCCTGACGGGCGTCCCCGGCGACGGCGGGCATCCAGCAGTTCGCGCTGATCCACACCGCTGCCGATCGGCGACGGCACCGGCTGCGTCGCCGTCGGTCGCCGGCTGCGGGCTGGCGCAGACCTGGAGCCTCGTCGTCGAGTTCACCTTCTACGCGGCGCTGCCGCTCTACGTGCTCGCCGCGGCGGCCTGGCCCGCGGCCGCTCGACCGGCTCCTGGCTGCGTGGCGAGCTGCTGCTGCTCGCCGCGCTCTCGCGTCGTCTCGATCCTGCTCCACTTCGTCCTGCTCGACGACACCGGGCGTCACGACCGTCGTCGGCGGAACCCTGCTCGGCTACGTCTTCTGGTTCGCGCTCGGGATGGCGCTCGCCCTGGTCTCGGTCGCGCTCGCCGGGCATGCCGGACGCCTCCCGCGATCGCTGCGATCGCCGCTCACCCCGGTTGGCCCTGGCTCGCCGCCGTCGTCGTCTACGCGCTCGATCGCGATCGTGCTCCCCGTCACCCCCTACCTCGTCGGCGCCGGCGATCAGCTCGTCGCCCACGTCGCCTTCGGGCTGATCGCGCTGCTCCTGATGCTCCCTGCCGTCTTCGGCGACTCCGGCGGCGGCGCGCCGCGGACGTTCCTCCGCCACCCGCGTCGTCGCCTGGCTCGGGCTCGATCTCCTACGGCATCTTCCTCTGGCACTACGTCGTCGCCCTCCGCCTCGGCATCCCCGGCGAGGGCTGGAGCTTCCTCCCGCTGCTGATCGCCACGGTCGCGATCACGATCCCGATCGCCGCCGCGAGCTACTACCTGCTCGAGCGCCCGCTGCTCCGCTTCAAGCGCTGATGTCGACGCCGGACGTAGTCGCCCCCCGCCACCCGCTCGTCAACGGTATGCGGGAGCGGATGGGGCTCGCCCATGACGTCGTCCCAACCACGAGCTGCCCGCCACCACCGGCGCCTGGGCCAACCGTACATCGGAGCTGGCTCCGCTCGCGCTGGCGATGAGTAAGCCACTGCTGCGGGCGAGCGCTGACCTGAGCTGGGACGCCTCGCTGGCGATGGAGGGTTCGCCGAACCCAACTGCTTCACCACACGGACAGGTTTCAGGAGGCAGTTGAGTCATTGCGGCCATGACCGCCCCGCGCGCGATCGAGCGCACGGTCGATAGCCCCTGACAACAGGGCGATCCGCTCCCGGTAGACCTCGGTCGAGAAATGGATGTAGTCGGGATCCTTCCCGTGCGGCGCAGGATGATCGTCGACGAACGCGGCCCAGTCGACCAAAGTGGCACGATCAGAATGCTCCTCGGCGAATCTCTGCAAGATCGCGTTGACCCTGAGGTGAAGGTTTCGGAAATCCGCACGCCAAGTGTTCACGAGAACCAGCTGACGCGTACCGGTCCGATCCAGAAGCAGTTCGAGATTCGCCTCGAACGCCGGGGGATCCAAGACGTCGTTCGCCGAGAGATCGAAAACGACGACTTCGTGATCGGGCCGAAGGGCCAGCTCCAGGATCTCCAGCCCCTCGGTCGATTCACGCCCGAATCGGGCAGAAACGTCGCATCCGGGAAAGGCCTTATCCGCCCCGCAGAGGAGGGTGTGCGAGTCGCCGACGATCAGGACGTTACCGCCGCACGTGACGTGCACCTGGCGGAACAGGAGGGAGTCTGGGGCTGCCGCAAACTGCCACCCGGATTCAGATGCATCCCGGCCCCCGGACCCGAGTGATTCCGTGTTCATCTGAGAACTCTAAGCAGAATGGCCATGCTATCTGCACGGCAGACTAAGGATGGGCGGTGCTGACTATCCTTCGCGGTCCCGTGAGTGACGCCGCCGCAAGCGACATCCAGAGTTCCGAGCACCGGTACATCGCCCCGATCGTCGGCCCCGACGACGAGCGTCGCTTCACCGACTCCGGGATCGAGATCGACAAGCTCTACGACGCCTCCGACGTCGCCCCCGACCTCGAGGAGCGGCTCGGCGAGCCGGGCGACTACCCGTTCACCCGCGGCATCCACGACGGGATGTACCGCGACCGGCTCTGGACGATGCGCCAGTACGCCGGCTTCTCCAGCCCCGAGGACACCAACGAGCGCTACCGCTACCTGATCGAGCACGGCTCGACGGGCCTCTCGATGGCGTTCGACCTACCGACCCAGCTCGGCCGCGACTCCGACGATCCGCTCTGCGACGGCGAGGTCGGCCGGACCGGCGTCCCGATCGACACGATCGAGGACATGCGGATCTGCTTCGATCAGATCCCGCTCGATCAGGTCTCGACGTCGATGACGATCAACGCACCGGCGTCGGTCCTGCTCCTGCTCTACGAGCTCGTCGGCGAGGAGCAGGGAGTCGCGTCGGAGAAGCTCCGCGGCACCGTCCAGAACGACGTGCTCAAGGAGTACATGGCGCGCGGCAACTACATCTACCCGCCCGAGCCGACGATGCGCCTGACGACCGACATCTTCGAGTACTGCCAGGAGAACGTGCCGAAGTGGAACACGATCTCGATCAGCGGCTACCACATCCGCGAGAAGGGCTGCTCGGCAGTCCAGGAGGTCGCGTTCACGCTCTCCAACGCGATCGCCTACGTCGAGGCGGCCCTCGATCGCGGCCTCGAGATCGACAGCTTCGCCCCCCGGCTCGCCTTCTTCTTCAACTGCCACAACAACGTCTTCCAGGAGATCGCCAAGTTCCGCGCGGTGCGGCGGATGTGGGCGGAGATCGTCCGCGACCGCTTCGGCTCCGAGCAGCCCGCGGTCGCAGATGATCCGCTTCCACACCCAGACCGGCGGCGTCACGCTCCAGGCCCAGCAGCCCGAGGTGAACATCATCCGCGTCGCGCTGCAGGGCTTCGCGGCGGTCAGCGGCGGCACCCAATCGCTTCACACGAACGGCTTCGACGAGGCGCTGGCGCTGCCGACCGAGCGCTCGGCGCGGATCGCCCTCCGCACCCAGCAGGTGATCGCCTACGAGTCTGGCGCGACCGACACGCGTCGACCCGTTCGCCGGCTCCTACTTCGTCGAGTCGCTGACCGACGAGATCGAGCTGCGAGCCAAGGAGCTGATGGCGCAGGTCGAGGACATGGGCGGGTCGGTCGTCTCGCTCGACTTCATGCAGAAGGAGATCGAGGAGTCGGCCTCCAGCTACCACGAGCGCTACAAGAGCGGCCAGGACGTGATCGTCGGCGTCAACAAGTTCGTCACCGACACGATCGACGACGTCGACATCCTCAAGGTCGACCCAGAGGCCGAGCGGCGCCAGGTCGCCCGGCTCAAGAAGCACAAGGAGAGTCGCGACCAGGCCGCTGTCGACGCCCGGCTCGCGGAGCTCGGCGAGGCGGCCGAGGGCGACGTCAACCTGCTGCCGCCGATGAAGGAGGCGCTCCGCGCCGGCGCCTCGATCGGCGAGGTCTCGGGAGCGCTGCGCGACGTCTTCGGCGAGTACAAGGGCGGGGCCTTCTTCTAGGCCCCGAGCGGTGTCGGTGAGCTCAGCAACAGGCGAGCCGGTCGAGAGCGGGGGCTGGCTGCAGGAAGTCGAGTCGAGCCTGACCTGGATATGGGGCTCGCCGCGCTCGGGAAGCAGCTGGCTACTCGACCTCCTCTGCCACCCCGCCCGCGTCGACCGCGACGAGCCGCTCGGCTTTCCGGGCCCGAGGCCCGGATGCCGCTCCGATCGACGTGATCCCTGCCGACGAACCCAGCTTCGGCCACCACCTCGCGCCCTTCGATGGCACGCCCGGTCGCCTTCTACGAGGAGTGGCACCCCGGCAGCATCATCAACGGCAGCGAGAGTCGGCCCACCTACCTGCTGGCCGAGGCTCACGCTGCGACCTGGCGACCGTGGATGCGGGGCCTGATCCTGGCTCGGCTCGGCAGCCGTGCGTCGAGCCGCGACAGATCGGGGCTCGGCGAACCCAGATGCCGCGATCGTCGTCAAGGAGACGCCGAGCGGGCACGCCGCCGACCGGGTGATGGATCTCCTCCCAGACTCGCGCGCTCTGCTCCTGGTTCGCGACCCGCGCGATGTGGTCGACTCGCTGATGCACGCACTGCGGCCGGGCGGGTTCATCGCCCGGCAGTTCGGGGTCTCGTTCGACGATGACCGACGCGCCGAGGGCATCGCCTGGGCGGCGCAGACCTGGGCGATGTCGATGGACGTCGGCCAAGCACGCGCTCGCCGCCCATGACCCGGCCCTGACCCGGACGGTCCGCTACGAGGACCTGCTCGACGATCCGGCCGGGAACCTCGCACGATCTGCTCGCCTGGATGGACGTGAAGCACGATCGCCAGGCGGATCGACGCGGCCGTAGGGGATCTCTCGTTCGCGTCGCCTTCCGAGCTGGAGCCGTCGGCGACGCTGAAGCGGAACCGGAGCGCCAGCCCCGGCGCCTGGCGCGAGAATCTGAGCTCCGCCGAGGCGGCAACCGTCGCCGAGATCGCCGGTGATCGGCTCGAGCGGTACGGCTATCGCCTCGGCCTAGACTGACGATCTTGCGACCGGTGTCCGATCGAAGGCGTGCGACCATGGTGATCACCGACACCATGGTCTGGGCGCACCTGCCGAAGGCGGCCGGAACGGCGACCCAGGAGATGCTCACGGCGGTTCCCGGCCTGGTCCTGTTCCAGGCGCCGATCGACTCCAACGACAAGCACGACTCGTTCTGGGCTCACGGGGAGGCGGTCGAAGGCAAGCTGCGGGCGATGAACATCCGCCGGCTGCCCTCCTGGGTACTCAGCACCGCCCACCACAAGGCGGTCTCCGGCGTCTGGCCCGACTACGAGCCGCTGCCGATGCCGAGCGTCGAGGAGATGGTCGAGAGCGCCGAGCCGGACGACGTCCTTCGGTGGATGACGGACGGAGTGCCCGTCGACCGCTGGCTGCGGATGGAGAACCTCGCCGAGGATGTCGAGGCCCTGCTGATCGAGCTCGGCACCCCTGCCGCGACCGCCCGATCGGCAGTGGCGATCGGTGCCCTGGGTCGGCAAGCAGTACGACCACGACGTCACCAACAGTTTCACGGCCCGAGCAGATCAGCGCGCATGTACGAGCGCAATCCCGGCTGGGGCCAGGTCGAGCGTCGCTGCCTACGGCGGCATCTACGAGCCCTAGCCCTCCTGCATAGACTCCTGGCGGTGAACTCGCGACTGCGCGACAAGGGAATACGAGCTCGCCCGTTGGGCGGCGAATTCGAGCCCCGGGCAACGCCTCGCCGACGCGATCCGCGAGCCTGAAGCTGACTCAACCGGCTCGGGAAGAACCGCCGGCGAACTCGATGTCGACGGCTGGCTGACGTGCCTCTACGGGGACCGGCTCGACGGAGATCGACGCCGCCTGCGCGGGTGCCGGGCCGCGAGGCCTACGCGCTCTTCCGCGACCTCGACGACGACCTCTGGGCGCTGCTGCTCTGACCCGCGACTACACGAGCTTTCCGAACATCCGGGCCCTGCTGCCCGACGTCCCCGAGCCGGGACTTCAGATCAACTGGAACGGCGCCTCGGGGCTGGCCCTGCTCGGCCAGTCGAAGGCCTTCTACCGCCACGCCAAGACGATGGTCGACTGCCCATGGCGCCAGCTCCGCTGAGCGGATCGCGCATCCTCGACTTCGGCCTCGGCTGGGGCACGGCTGGCCCGCTTCTTCGCCCGCGACGTCGCGCCCGGCAGCCTGCTGGGCGTCGATCCGACCCCGGAGATCCTCGACGTCTGCCGCCGCAGCCGGGTCCCGGCGGAGCTGGCCCAGAGCGAGTTCCTCCCCGAGTCCCTCCCGTTCGGCGAGATCGACCTCGCCTACTCCTTCTCGGTCTTCACCCACATCTCCGAGCGGGCGGCGGACACCTGCCTCGACGCGCTCCACGCCGCGATCGTCCCCGGCGGCCTCCTGATCCTCACGATCCGACCGCCGGCCTACCTGGCCCTCGACCCCAAGATGCACGACGCGCTCGACGATCTCGGCGACCCGGTGGCCGCGATGAGCGAGCCCCGCTACGTCTTCGTGCCCCACCCAGTCGACGGCGGGCACCCGCAGTACGACGGCGGCGAGATGACCTACGGCGAGTCCGTGATCAGCCTCCCATACGTGCGCGAGCGCTGGGGCGATCGCTTCGAGCTGCTCGACGTCAAGGTCCCGACCGAGGACATGTACCAGGTCGCGATCACCCTGAGGCGGCGCTGAACCGAATGCCGCTCCCGGGGCGTCGCGCCGCCCCGACGCGACGCCGAGGAGCCGACCCCTGACGAGGCGGTCGAGGCCCGGCTGACCTGGCTCTGGTCGACCCCCCGCTCCGGGGCAGAGCTGCTGCTCGGCCTCCTCGCGCACCCGTTGCGACCTGACCCGAGTGCCGCGCTCAGCTTCCGCCCGCCGCCCGCCGCAAGCGAGCGTCGAGCCGCAGGTCATCCCGATCGACGAGCTCTGCTTCGGCGGCCACGTTGCCCCGTGGCCTGGCGACGCGGTGGCGGTGGGTGACCGCTGGGTGCCCGGGACGCTTCTGAACCTGAGCGAGGGAAGGGACCCCTATCTGCTCTCACGAGCGCTCCGAGGGCACCTGGCGCGAGCCGCTGCGCCGAGCTCGGACTGTCGCGCATCGCATACGCGGCCGACCGGGCCGCGGCCCACGTCCGCGGCATCGGTCCGGAGAGCCCGATCGTTGTCAAGGAGGCTGCCAGCAGCCACGCCGCCGACCGGGTCATGGCAGCTGATGCCGCGCTCGCGGATGATCGCGTTGGTCCGCGACCCGCGAGATGTTGTCGCCTCGTACCTCCGCAACCCGGAAGGCTTCGATGAGGAGGAAGTGCCGGTCGACGAGGAGGTACGGATGGCAGCCGTCACCAGGGCAGCTCGGATCTGGGCGATGACGGTCGACGTCTCCACCGCCGCACTCGACGGCCAGGACGAAGCGTTTGGGCTGAGGATGAGGTTCGAGGATCTCCTCGTCGAGCCCGGGCGCGAGCTCGGCAAGGCTTTGGCCCTGATCGGTTTCGACCGTGACGCCGTCGCGATCGCCGAGGCGGTCGATCTGAGCCCCGTCGGCGCCCATCCTCCCGATCGCCCGCCGGCCGAGCAGGACCTCGGCACCGATGCCGGGCGCCTGGCACGAGGATCTGACCGGCGTCGAGGTCGGCGTCGTCGAGGATATCGCCGGGCCGCGGCTCGCAGCGCACGGCTACGAGCCGGCCTGAGGCTCAGAGCTCCTCGGCGACCCGGGGCGCCTCACGGTTGAAGAACCAGACCGCGGCGACACAGACCGCCACGAAGACGGCGACAGCAGGGATCATGTGGACCCAGCCACCGGCCGCCGTTACCGCGCTCGTCGCCTCCGGGTCGATGAACCACTTGTTCGTCTGAACCAGCATCGGAACGATCGGGTTCACGAACATGAGATCACGGAGCAGACCCTCGGGGACGATGCTGATCGGGTAGAGGACGGCGCTGCCGTAGAAGAGCGCCGTCGCCGCGACGCTCCAGATGATCGCGGTGTCGCGGCGCCGGACGTAGAGGGCGGAAAGATAGGTCGCGGTGGCGCTGGTGAGGACGAACAGGAGGAGGAGGATCAGGGGCATCAACAGCCAGGTCGGGCTCGGATCGACCCCGGAAGCGAGCGCGAAGACGAGCACCGCGAGCATGTTCATACCGAGGTTGAATGCCGATGTGAGGACCACCGAGAGTGGGATCACGAGGCGCGGGAACTGGGTCTTGCGGACGATTCCCTCGCGGGCGGCCACGGAGGTGGTGGCGATGATCGTCGACTCCTGGAAGAAGGTGAAGAGCACGATGTTGGTGAGCAGGAAGACGGGATAGTTCTCGACGTCGCGAAGAACCGAGCCGGAAGACCTGCGTGAAGACCGCGAGCAGGACGCCGAACAGCAGAAGCGGCCGCAGCAGCGACCACGCGTAACCGAGGGCCGTGCCGAAGAACGCCTTCCTGAAGTCGGTCGTCGCGACAAGGAACAGGAGGTCGAAGAATCGCCTCCAGCCGCCGCCGACGGCGGTCGGGCCACGGACCACGCGAAGCTGGGTGACAGAGGGCGCCTCCTCGACGCTCATGGCCTTCCTTCTTCGACGAAGGTCGCCGCGACGTCCCCCTGGACTTCGATCAAGCCGAGCGACTGCGTGTTCCCGTAGATCGTGAAGTCGCCGACTCCAATCATCTGGGTGGCGACCCCGCTCGTATCCGCCTCGCGGGAGATCCAGCAGGTGAGCACGTAGCGACCGGGAGCGAGATGGTTGTCCAACGCGCCGGCGAGCTCGATCCGCTCGCCCGGGACCACGATCACGACCTCGGCGTCGCCGCGCTCGAGGTGTCGACGGAAGCCGAAGACATGAGTCCCGTTCTTGGTCAGGCAGAGGAACGAGAAGACGGGATTGCGAAGCTCCTCGACCGCCTCGACGATGGCACGAAATCTGATCGGTGAACCCTGCTCGAGGCTCACCACCGGCTCGCCGTCCTCGTCCTCGATCCGAGCCTCGATCACCCGGGTGTGCGGCGTCAGCTCGGCATTCTCCTCGGCCAAGGCCTCCTGGGAGCGGATCACGGCGTCGGGGTCGGTGGCGGCCGCCTCGAAGTTGAGCCGGAAATACTCCTTGGCGGCCTCCTCGGGATCGCCGACCATGATCACATCGCCGTCGTGGATCAGCATCGCGCGGTCGCAGTAGGTCTCGACCGATCCCATGTCATGGGTAACGAGGACGATGGTCTTGCCGCTCTCGCGCATCCCGTAGAAGACGTCGGCGCACTTCTGCTGAAAGGAAGCGTCCCCGACGGCGAGCACTTCATCGATCAGGAGGATGTCGGTGTCGGCCTGGATCATCACCGCGAAAGCGAGTCGAACACGTCATCCCCGACGAATAGTTCTTGAGCCGTAGTTCCTTGAACTCCTCGAGCTCGGCGAACTCGAAGACCGCATCGACCCGCTCGCGAGCCTCGCGCGGCGTCAGTCCCATCATCACGCCGTTGAGGATCACGTTCTCGACCGCGGTGACGTCGGGATTGAAGCCGACGCCGAGCTCGATGAACGGGGCCAGCGTTCCGGCCATCCGAACGCGCCCCGAGTCGGCCGCGTAGATGCTCGCGAGGATCTTCAGAAGGGTGCTCTTGCCCGAGCCGTTGCGGCCGACGATGCCGAAGAACTCTCCCTTGCGGACCTCGAGGTCGACGTCGTTAAGGGCGCGTAGCTCGCGGAAGTGCTGACGGCGGAATGGATGAACAGCCCGTTCCTTGAACGATTGGATCTTCTGGTCGGGGATTCGGAAGGTCTTACTCACCCCGCGCGCCTCGAGGACGATCGGTGCTTCCGCCAGGCGCTTCAGGCGATGCTCCTTGGCGCCACCGTCATCGGAACCGGAAACATCGATCCCGATGGCTGCGGTGCGTCACGTGACCGCCCTGGCCGGGATTCCAACGACGGTGGACCCGGCTTCGACATCGCTCAGAACGACCGCGCCGGCACCGATCTTGGCGCCGTCGCCCACGGTGACGGGGCCGATGAGCTGCGCGCCTGAGCCGATCGTCACCTCGCGCCCGATCGTCGGCCCGAGGACGTTGCCGGCCTGAAGCCCGATCGTAACCCAGGGACCGATTACAGCACCCGAGCCGATCTCGATGATGCCGTCGAGGACGACCTGTCCGTGGATCAGGTAGACGCCGGGGTGCATCAACACCGGATCGCCGATGGTGACCTGCGACATCACCATCGAGAACCGGTGCAGGAGCCGCGGTAACACCGGAACCCCGCAGCGCTTCAAGGTCACTCGGAGCCGGTAGGCGACGTGCGCGGCAAAGGCATCGCTGACCCAGCAGAGGCGCAAGACCTGGACGAGCGTGTCGCGTCCCGAGCGAAACTCGCAACGTTCCCCGCGCTGGCGTGCGCTGATCCTGGCGTCGGCGCTCACGGCCGCGCGAAACCCTGGCTTGCGTGCATCCAGGGCACGGACGAACTCGCGCCTCATCCCGTCGTCGTTCCGCTTCATGAGTACTGGAACCTAGCGATCCTCGCGTCGTACCGAGAGTGTTGGTTTCGGCCGTTCGGGCCGACAGGGACGCCGGCAGTTCCTCGGGAAGGGCGACCTCGACCTGCTTGGGCTTGCCACCGCGCAGGAGGCGGGCGATCCAGCGCAGCGGCCCCGTCACCCGCCAGCTCAGGCTGTTCTTAATTCGGCGGAGCTCGTCCTCGACCATGTCCATCCGCTTCTCCCAGATCAACTCCCCTGCTCCATGGGCGAGGCGGACCGCGCCGATCTCGGCCTCGGCGCGACGGGCGCGGCGTCGCCAGTCGGTGCTCGGCACCGGGAGATGATCGTGCCACTTCTCGGCAAGCCTCATATGAGCGTCGATCCAGGTCTCGATACCGCTGATCAGGACCAGCGAGTGGTGGTGGACGACCCGCAGGTCGGCCGTCACCACTTTCTTGCCGGCGACGCGGGCCTGCATGCAGATATCGAAGTCGTAGCCGTGCAGGACACCACCGATCGACTCGTCGAAGCGGAGGTTCTCGACCGCCCACGGAGAGAAGGCCATGACGAAGCCGTCGATCGAGTCCACCTCGCCGGTCTCCGCATAGGTGGGGATCTTCTCGGGGTACCAGGTGAGGGCAGGGATCTCGCCGCCGCCGAACTCCTCGAACCGGTGCGTGAACGAGGCCCAGGTCACCGAGCCTTCCCACCAGGCGATACTGCGAACGTCGAGAGCCCCGGCGCAGCCGACGAGGGCAACCGCAGGATCGCTCAGCGCGGCGCGGATCTTCGGCAGGAAGTCGGGATCGACGATCTCGGCGTCCTGATGAATGATCACGACGCCCTCGAGGTCTCCTCGGTCCCGCGCCATCTTCTGGGCCTGCTCGAGTAGCAGGTTGTAGCTGCGGAACACCGACCCCGACGAACCGAGAACGATCAGCTCAGTCTCGGGCTCCCTACTGAGCTCGATCCCGGGGAGCGCACAGGCCTCGTAGACGTCATCCCGGGTGACGGCACAGGCGATGGCGATCATGCCGACCCCCTCCCGCCGACCTCGATCACGTATACGTTGACGGGCCCAATCCCCTGGAATTCAACTTCGTCGACGATCCGCGAGCCTGCCGGCAGCGGGAACCGCTCCGGCGATCCCGATTCGCGGATGACCGGGTAGGCCAGGATCGCGTTCACATCGTCGCCTTCGCGATCGAGATCCTCGTCGGTGGCGATCACGAACAACCGCTGCCCCCCCTTTGCCTCACTCACGGCCTGGCGCAGCAGGTCCGCCGATGGCGGCACGGGAGATGTGACGAGGAACGGAGGCTCCCCCTCCGGGAGCAGCAGGCGGAACTCGGGACGTCCCTGCGACAAATAGGAGTCCACAGGGGTCAGCGGAACCGGCGTCACCCGCGCCGAAAGCATGTCCACCACCACATCGTCGGGACCGGCTGCGGAGTCGATGAATTCTGCAGCGGACTTCAGGTCGGGAAGATGGTTGGAGGTGTCGAGGGTCCGGGCCGCGCCGATGCCGAAGCAAGCGATCACCGCGATCGCGCAGATAGTCCCCCAGAGGCGCCCGGCCCCGGCGAGAACCATCCCGATCACCAGCGCCAGGCCGGGGGTGGCGGCACCCAGGTTCCGCGAGCCGAAGAGGTCGTTGCCCGTCAGCGCCCAGACCAGCAGCTCAAGGACCGGCGTTGCGAGCAGGAGCGTGAGCACCAGAACAACGTTCTTCGTCGGCAGCGAGGCCCGCCGTTCAGGATCAGACCGCAACCGCAGCAGGCTCGCGGCCGTGGCCGTCACGAAACCGGCCAGCCCGAGGATCCCGGCAAGCACTCCGGGCACCTGGTTCGGGGTCCTAAAGGGATAGCCGATCGACCAGATCTCGACGGCGTAGCGCTTGGCGGCAAACGACTTCCCCTGTAGCCGCGAGAGGACGTCGAGCGTCGGGGAGTCGTTGTCCTTGAAGAAGCTGGGGATCCAGGGGATGAAGAGGACCGCGGCGCCGACGTTGCCGAGGATAGCGCCGCGACGCGCCTCCGGGTAGGCCCACAGGACCCAGGCAAACTGGGCCAGGAGGACGAAGGCTGCGGTGTAGTGCGTATACATGGCCAGACACGAGACGCCCCCGTAGACGATCCACCAGCGGTTGCGACCGCTACGCGCGCCCTCCAGCATGCTCAGCGTCGAGACGAGGAGGAGAAGGACGAGGAGCGCATAGCCCCGGCCGTCCCCGGAGTAGAAGATCATCGACGGTGAGAGCGCCATCACCGTCGCCGCTATCAGGCCGGCTGCCCGGCTGATCAGCCGGGCGCCGAGCAGGTAGACGAGCGGAATCGAGGCGGTGCCGGCGATCAGCGACGGCAACCGAACCAGCTCCGGCGCCGAGCCGAGCTTCTGCGATAGCCAGGCGAGGACAAAATAGAACGGCGGCGTGATCTCGGCGTTGCTCGAGATCAGCGAGATCACCTCGGAAAGGCTCCGGCCCTGGGTCACATACAGGGTCGACAACTCGTCCCCGAAGAAGGACTGCTGATAGCGCGCCAAGCGCAGCGCGAACCCGAGCAACGTAATTGCCAAGACGGCCAGCAGGATCCGACGCGAGGCCGTGGAGGGTTGTTTCATGGACTTTTCCGTCATGGCGACGGCGCCAGGGTCGGGGTATGAAAAGTCAATCAGCCGATCTCACGATCGATCCTCGCTGCAAACCTCGAGCGTGCCGGTATCGATCGACGCGATCCATGGCTGCGGCGCGGCATCATCCGGCAACGTCAGGCTGGCCGCCTGGTCGGGCCTGAGAGCACCGACCTCGACCGTTGGCGTGTCAGCGAATCGTCGCAGCTTCACAGCCCCTCCTTCGTCGGCCCTCAGCACCGATTCCCCCGTGGGAACGACGACCTCTGCACTTCCCCCTTCACACGTCAAGCCTCCACCCTCGACTGGCGTGAGCGCGAGCCCGAGGATCCCCTGCGAGGTCTCGTCAGCTACACCACGCGCCTCCTCCGAGGCTGCCGCGAGCTCGGCGGCCGAGAATCCGAGCGACCCGAAGCGGTCTGCTGAGGCAAGATATGCCCCGGCCGGCTTTTGGACAATGCCACCCTCGGGACCGGCAACGAGTTGGTTGGGATCGACGAGATCCCGTTCAAGGTCAACGATCGCCAGTCGGGCGCGAACCAATTCTGACTCTTCGCGAATCGCCGCCCCACGCTCCCGGAGCTGCCACAGGTTGACCGGTAGGGCGAATGCCAGCAAGCCCGCGATCACGAGGAGAGTGCGACGGGAGGCGACGGCGCCGTGAAAGCTTGCAGCCAGCACAAGCAGCACGCCGATCGCCACCGGATACGCGTATCGATCCAGGTCGGGTGTACGTTTGGCAAAGGTTTCTGAACTGTACGCAAGGGCTTGCGCGAACCAGAGGGCGAGCAGGAAGACAAGGGCGCCCCACAGCAACGGCGTCCAGCCGCGGCGATTGATCCCGACCACAGCAAGGACGATCGCGGCGACGGCGACGATACGGCCCCAGCCGAGATCGATATTCCAGAGATTCGGCGAACCCGTCAGATCGATACCGAGTCCGCTGAGTGAGGCACAGGCCGCCGCGAGGGAATCGGCCGCCCAGGTCGGAGTCAGCAGTGCGTTGACGGCCGACTGGCCGCCTCCGTCGAACTTGAGCGCCCACACCCACCAGGCGGCGAAAAGTCCGAGCGGGACGATGGCGACCCAAAGCCGCGCACGGTCCCCGCGGGCCAGGATCAAAGCTGCAGCGGCGATCGCGAATGCGACTCCGATCGAGAACGAGAACACCGCGATGACGAGGAGCAAAGAGGCGGCCACGTCCGCCGGACGGCTACGACGATCGAGGGCAAGTAGCGCGCCGAGGCCGGCGGCACACGCCTGGAGCCACATCGTCGTCCATCCGTGGATGACCTCCGGGGTAGTTCCCAGAAACAGGACGATGACCGCCGCTGCCAGGGCTGGGAGGGGGCCGACGCGGCGCTTGACGATCGCGAACAACAACCAACTCGTAGTTGCCGCGAGTGCGATGACCACCAGCTGAAACGGCAGGTGCTCAGCGCCAAAGACCCGTAGGCTCGTGTCGAAGAGCAAACGCGTGACCGCGATCAGGTGACCACCGGACTCGTACGGCTCCAGAATGGCCCCAAGACCGAACTCTCGGCTCGTGGCGAAGTAGGTAATCTCCTCGTAGGTGAACGATGCTCCTCGCGTCAGCCATAGGATCAGGACGGCATAGACGAGCGTCGAAGCCGCGAGGGCGATGCGTGCGAACCGTTCGGAGGAAGCGGGAACGAGGAGCCGATCGGTCAACCGGAGGGACCGCTCGATCAAGCTCGTATGCCCAACAGGTGTGCCCATCTCCCCGATCCCTTTCAGACTATTGGCTGCCGGGGGGTTTCGTACCCCGGGGTACGATCTCGATAATCGCTGGACCGGAGCCATCCGGAGGGCGACATTTGACCCGCAACGAATATCGCTCGCCGATCCCTCGAGCAGCCACTCCTGGAGCTTGGCGATTCCGGTCGGGACGATGGATCCTCGCCGAGTGGGTCGGTGAGCGGATCGCGGCTCGGGCTCGCGTCGGTAGGTGCGATAAGGTCTCGACGCGACGGATGCGTCCATGAGGATCCGGTCGCCGGGCGCAGGCCATCGACGGCAGTCCTGCGAGCCGTCGAGGTGAGGCCGGGCACGAAGCTGTCCTCCCAGGGATCGGCCGAACGGAAAGGCGTTGGAGCGGCCGGCCTTGTCGAGGATCTCGATGCCGAGATCGGCATCGGTGAGAACGTAGCTGTGCTCCTCCGCCGGCGTGCAAACTGCGAGGACGGCAGCACCCGCGGTCGCCCTCGATCAGGTCCGGCGGATTCCAGAGCCGGTCGAGGCCCCGCCGATAGATCGATCCGCCGCCCGGAATCGCATAGGCCAGCGCCGACTGGGAGAACCGTTCGCCCGCTCCTGCCCAGGCGGCTGCGATCAGGATCACGAGCGAGACGAACAGGCACCGCCCAGCCCGCGGCGCGGACCTCGCATCGACATTCGGTCGCGCTCGGAGAGCAGTAGGCCGAGCCAGATCGTGCCCGCATACCAGCGGGTAGGCAGACGTACGGCAGGATGTGGGCGGCCGAGCGGTTGACGAAGTAGCTGAACAAGGCGACCCCGTAAGCGGTCGAGCCGGCCAGGGCGATCAGGGTCGAGCGCCTGCGGCGGGCCTGATCGGCGCGTATCCGAACGTTAGCACCACGGTTGCCGCCGGATGCCAGTAGAAGGCGCCGACGGCGAGCGCGGGTGACCAGCCGAGGAAGTCGTAAGTGAGATCGCCGATGCTTCCGGTCAGAAACTCCCGCAGCGTATTCAGTACAGGCCCCAGTCGGGGAGCTCGCCGTCTGCGACGACCGTCGCGATTGCGAACACGACGTGGACCGCCAGACATGCCGCGGCGAAAGCCCCGCGTCCAGCGGAACACGCAACGGCGCCTGCTCCCGGCGGGCTTCAGCCACGCCTTGACCGCCACCATGGCCGCCACCGTCAGGACCGTGTAGGCGAAGGCCTCCAGGGCCCAGATGGAAGCGACTCCGAGCGCGAGGAGCTGCGCCGCCTGCGCTCCCCGCGCATACCGCGGCCGTGCGAGCTCGAGCGTCCCGGCGAGCAGAGGGATCATCGGCATCCCGAAGCGGATCGCCCCGTGTTGGAGCAGGCCGCCGAGTGGGTACTCGAGCCCGTACACGAGGACGAAGACGGCCAGGGACATCGCCGTCACGGCGATGATCCGGGACGCTCCCGTCAGCCTGATCGTCAAGTACGCGGCGGCGAAGACCAGCGCCGAGAGCACGCCCTCGAAGAACCCGAGGGTGCCGGGGCCGATCGGTGCGATCTCAAACCAGGCCGCCAGCGAGTAGATCGAGGCGACTCCGTACTGGGAGAGCGTGTCGACCAGCATCGCCCGTCCGCATGCAGCACCTGGTTCGCCGGGCCGAGGAAGAAGTCCTGGTGAAAGTGAATGATCCGCGTCTGAAACCCGTCGGTGATGTCGAACACGACGAGATTCGGAACCGCGAGCAGGAGCAGCACGATCGCCGCCGCGTCGATCCCCCGACCCCATCGTGCGGGCAGCGGCGCCGGCGACCACCGGCCGTACAAATAGACGGCGCCGACGGCGGCGAGGGCGCCGAGGACGACGACCCCGACCGACATCGAACCGAGGGCGACGAACGCGAGCGCTGCCGCCAGAGAGGAGGACGAGGCCCGCGACCCAGACCTCCCGAGCCCTCCCGGCGAAGATCTCGAGGAGCGGGGCGCCACGGTCCGAGCCGGCCGCGTGGACCGCCACGCCGGCTACCAGCAACCAGAGGGCGCCGCCGGCGAGCAGCGGATAGGGGCCGCCGGCCACTCCCAGCCGGTCGGTCGCTTTGACGATGACGACGAGGCCGAGCAGGAGGACGGAGAGACCGGCGGCGAGCCCCGACAGCGAATCCTGCCCACGAGCCTTCACGATCCGGGCCGAACGCCGCGGAACCAACCAGAGGGCGAGAGGGAGCGCCACCACGAAGGTGAGCACGAAGGTCAGCGTCTCGGCGTCCTGATGCTGCGGCGGAAACGGAGCGGGCAGGGCCGTCGAGGGCACCACGACGTGCAGGAACGCTGCCAGGACCCCGAACGCCGCGAGGGTGGCGGCGACCGTCAGCGCCAGCGTCGAACCGAATCCGGCCCGGACCTCCTCGATCTGATCCCGCTGCGGCATTGCCGTCGCCTCAGAGGGCCTTCAGCAGCTCTTCGAGCTTGGCGAGCACGTCGTGGTCGAGCGACCGCTCCCAATCGGCGCTCCAGTCGACCGCCGCGCCGCTCACCCGCGCGTCGTGGTCGCCGCGGCGGGCGACCGCCTCCGCCAACCCCGCCGTAACGCCCTCGATGCTCGGGTCGGCGGCGATCAGGTTCGGGGAGATCGCCCGCAACCGCTCCGCGGTCTTGGTGTCGAACGTGTTGGTCACGGTCAGCAGACCTGCGGAGGCCATCTCGATCGGGACCAGGCTCGGGTGCGGCGTGAACATCAAAGACAACCCGATGTCGTGCTCGCCGAGCATCGCTCCGTATTCGGCCTGACTCCGCCGCGGCAGGATCTCGAGTTGAGCCCCCTGCGCGAGGGCGACACGCCCCCGCCCCGACACCGAGCCGATTCCGAAGTACTCCCACTCGTCGCCGAAGACGCCGGATTCGATCGCACGCGAGATCGCGATCAAGCCCAGCTCGAACATGTTCCGCTTCGCGTGCGGCTCCGATCGTGCGTAGAAGAGGAGGCGCCGACTGTCGCGGTCGGCGAGCTCCGCGACCGGAGGCGGCTCGACCGCGGTGATCGCGTTCCGGAACGAGATCGAGTCACGGTCGCCGGCGTCGGCGCCGGCCGCGTACACGCCGAATTCGTGGGCACGGAAGTAGGAGCGCAGGAACTCGGTCGAGAAGAGCGCGGCGTGGGGAAAGTTGTAGGTCTCCATCGCGACGGCCGCCCACGAGCCCATTACGAAAGTGAAGGGTTCGTACTCCTGGATCAGATAGAGAAAGCGGTCGTGTCGGGTCCGGGCGACGGCGTCGCGGGCGTGGTAGGCGGTCCACCAGGTCGTCGCCACGAAACGGTCCTCGGGGTTGATCGTCAGCGACCCGTCCTCGCGGGCGAACGCAACCTCGATCTGCGACATCGCGCCCGACAGACCGCTGTAGGCCTCGACCTGATCCCGCCAGTCGTCCGGCAGCGGCGGCGTCGGATCCACGGTGACGATCCGGACGCGGTGCCCCTGCTCGGCGAGCTTGCGGGCGAGATTGAACTTGGCGATGTAGCCGCCGAACAGGTGCCTGAGGTCGACCGTAGGTATCAGCACGTTGACGCGCTGGGGCTCCTGCTCGGAGACGACGATCCCGAGCGGCGTCAGCAACCGCTCGATGTGGGCCGTCTCGGGATCGGGATGGGCCTCGGCGATGTGCTCCCCGGGCGACGGCGGCATGCTGGCGTCGAACGGCGACCCGATCGGGCGAGGCCACTCCCTGCTGTGGCGACGCATGATGTGCCGCCAGAGCAGGCTCTCGGCGAGCATCCTCTCGACCCGGAGCGTCTCGCTCCGGCCGAGCAGGCCCCGGAACGAACGTGCCTCCAGCCAGAAGACGCCGGCCTTCGTCTCGTCCGCGCGCGCGTAGCGAACGAGCGCCGAGCGCTTCGCCCGGCTCGCCTCCGGAATCCGCGCGACCAGCGCCCGCGCCAGGACCTCGAGTCGCACGTAGCCCCTGAAGTATATAATCATTCTCATCGTATATACTGTCCAGGATAAGACCGGCTGTTCATACAATTCTCTGCTGCTCCTGGGACCACTGGAATCCCGTATAACAGGTTCAATCGTTACGTCCTGTCTGGTGCCGGACCGGTGTCGGCATCAGTAAGGGAGGGGATATCGTTATTGAGCGGGCGTGTTCCCAATAATTGCAGCGGGTGCAACAGATTTGAGAGCGGTTACCGGTGAAGTTATCGTCCATTGCCCACGTCAGCAGATCCTCCGGTAGTATTCCCAATAACCAACGCAGGTGCAGGAGACAAAGATAGGATAATGCTTGCCAAGAGTATAAATAGGATTACCATCACTCCCGCAGTAATGGAGAAGTACTGTTTATAGATATTTTCCTGCGGGCTCACCTGATGCCTTGACCGGGACCGATAACGAGCTGGACTTCACTGTGAGAACGGTTATCAATCGTTACGAGGATCTGGTTTTCCTGGTTCTTCCTCGTCACCGTCCCATAGGATCTCTGATACTGCATCAACGGAGCATAATCCTCATGAAGGGGTTTTTCCTTCATTGGTGCTTCGAGGCCTGCGAGGGTATTGAGAGAAACACGCTGGGGGGGCTGGTGCTGGGCAACCAGGTCATTGAGGATACGAAGTGGTGTGAGAAATTCCTCCCATGAAAATTCCAGACTCCCCACTAGTTTCGTGCATGGATACCTCCCTCCAGTGCTGACTCGAGTTCATCCATGACGAATTGATCACGATGGCTTTTTAACAGGACACCAGGATTTCTTCGTAGTTTTCATCGTTCCCAAACCTTTTGAGCAACGTCGGTGGGATGGAAGGATGACTTCATCGCTGAAAGTAAGATCCGGTAAAAGCCGTTAAAAATTTCTGCAAAACTCACCAGTTCATAGAGGATTGTTTCCATGTCATCCTGCCCGAGTTTTTCTCTATCGCGTCTCCCAAGGGTGAAACAATGGCATTGATGGATCGACGCGGTTTTCTTGAAATTCTAGCGGGTCTGTGTTTCCTCCTCAAAAATCTTTGAAAATGCACCCAGGATGAGGATGTAATTTGCCTCTGCATTTTTTTTCCGAATGAGACGGTATATTCTTTCAAGGTCTTCTAAAAAACGATAGAATGTCAGAACATATCGGAGTGCGCATAAGGTTCTCCGCATCACCGGCAGGGATTTTACAATCTGTCTCAAATTCCTGTTTCTTCTGGTAAAAAAACGTAAAAATATTGTCGAGGGAATGTGCCTGGATATCAATGACCTCGTGTTTATAAAGTTCAAGAAGAATTTTTATTGAATTTTTTCGTGTTTCATCATAGAGACGACAATAATTGGCACAGTAGTGATGGAAGATGTGGTAGTCATCTTCGCTGAAATGTAAGGTCACCCTTCCCATAAGTATAATCGGAATCCCTCTTATTTTATTTTACTCATTTGTTAATAGCGAAATATAATCCTGCAACCACGACCCAATTGTTTTTCTAGTCCACTGACACATGGTTTCTACTACAAGATCACAAGAGTAGTCTCCCTATGGCAATGCGGCAGTATATTTTCCTGACGATCGTGCTTATTCTCCTTATCCTTACAGCCGGCTGTTCCGATACATCTACGGAGGCGCCGCCACTGCCGACCATGAGTACCCTGCCAGTCCCTGGTGACAATCTACAGAGGGCCAGATCCTGCAGAGCTTCGGAGATGTAACCGGGCATGGTATACCGGGCGGCACCATCGACACGATAACGTTCACTGTTGGTCTTATCGACAGCCACAAATCCGTGGATATGGAACAACTTTCCATCGTCTATGCTGATGCCATCCGTACAGAATCCCTCCGTCCGGTCGAAGGTTTCCATGGCGATCCCCCGAAGGGCTTCTGGGGCATCATCCGCGTGGAAAACGAGGTGGGAGTCCCTAATAACCGGCTCGATAAT
>CAVURM010000001.1:367500-1416597 GCA_963743875.1 uncultured Solirubrobacterales bacterium | reverse complement strand
GCCCTCGCAGGACCTGTAGCTCGAGATCCTCCCTTTCAAGGCCTCTTTGCCGGGCGTAGACGACCGCATGGGACAGTGACCGCAGGTTGTGGGATGCGATCGCCGGGCGAACCATCGGAAAGCTATCGATCAGCCTCCTGGTCAGTCGCTCGAAACACCGATCCGAGTCGGCCTTCTCGGTCCAGACGGGTGGGCTCCAGCCGTTCTGCATCGCTTCGATTCGCTCGTGATCCCAGTACGCGCCCTTGACGAGACGCACCGCGAGCGGGTATCGGCGAGGCGTCCGCTCGGTCCACGCGAGGATCTCGTCCAGCATCTCCTCTGAATCACGCAGGTAGGCCTGCACGACCAGGCCGGCGGATGGGCCGTCGCGGAACTCATCTTCGGCGAGCAGGTCGAGGACGAGCTCGAGGATCATCTCCCTCGAGTCCATCGACTCCATGTCGATGTGCAGGTGCGCGCCAACCTGCGCCGCCCGGCGCAGCAGCGCGCGAAGGTGGTCGGATGCGTCCGCTCGCCCGCGGCCCGGCGCGGCCGGACGGATCAGCGGCGTGAGCGCGGTGACCTTGACCGAGAGATTGGCCCTTGGCAGGGCCCCGGCGGAGTCGCGTTCGAGCAACGGTTTGGCCTGCCATTTCACCGCGCTCGCGGCAAGCTTCACGAGCGCTTCATCGCAGCGCCTTGCGTACCCGACACCCTCGCCCCGGGTGAGCGTCGCCTCCCCCAGCAGGTCCACCGAGTTCGCGCTTCCGCGCGACCACAGACGGCTCAATTGCCTCTGGGCCGCGGCGGGCGTCTCACCGATGATGAAGCGCTGTGCCATCTGGTTGATCGCCATCCACGCGACCCGTCCGGTGGCCCTCCTGGAAGCGACACCTCGCGCTGCACGGCCCGCTACCGCGACGGGGACCCCTCCCTCCTCGATTTCACCGAGGAAGGATTCGAGATGTCCGGCCAGCTCACCGGCGTCCCTGCATGCGGGCGCCACATCGACCAGCTGAAACAGCGCCGCCCGCAGCTTCGGGTCGCGGCCGACGATTGCCATGCTCTGCTGCTGCGGCAGGCGCTTGATCGACTGAGGCGACAATCGGCGGTCCGCCAGGCGCCTTCCGAGCGCGAGGATCTCGCCGGACATCTGCTCCTCGAGCGCCGGGCGATCTTCGATCGTGGGGTCAGTCTGCGCGGGGATGGCTCAAAGCTAGGCACGAGGACCGCTCAACACCACGGTCAGGTGTCGGCAACGATCAGGACGATCGCCCAGACAGGCGCAGGGCGAGATGGGCGAGCAGGCGGTCGTCGCCCTGGCCGAGGTCGAGCCCGGTGAGCTCCTCGATCCTCTGCAGCCGGTAATAGAGCCCACTTCGATGAAGCGAAAGCTCCGCGGCGGTCCGCTTCACGTCGCCCGCGGCGTCGAGAAAAGACGCCAACGTCGCGGCCAGGTCGGGCTCGGCGACCAGCATCCGGCGCAGCTCGGTCGGGGCATCGCCGAGGGCGCCGGGCGGCAACTGGCTGACGAGCCGATCGGCTCCGAGGGTGTCCCAGGCTGCGAACTCATGCCCCTCGGGAAGCGTCCGCGCGACGCTCAACGCCAGCTCGGCCTGACGCCGGCCCTCCCCGACCGAGCGCAGGCCGCCGACCACGCCGGACTGGCCGACGACGAGCGGCCGATCGGCCGCGCCGTGGACCCAACGCGCAACGAGGGCGGGCTCGAGCACCGAGAGCGCCGGCTCGTCGAGGTCGAGCAGAATCAGCAGGCCGTCGGGCACGCGTCCGGCGAGGGCGTGGCCCGCGGAAACGCGGTGCGCGATCCGGCGCGCGAAATCGCCGAGTCGCACCGGCGGCCCCACCGTGGCCACTCGCACCGCAACGAGCGGCCGATCGGCAATGAGCCCACCGCTGATCGCCTGTTCTCGGGCCCGCTCACGATCCGCCTCGACGGAGGAACAAAGGTCGATGAGTAGCGGCGTCTCCTCGGCCAGCGTGGCGTCCGGGCGTTTGGCGAGCAACTCGGCGGCACTGGTCGCAGCCAACTCGACCCGCGCGACGTCATCGCCGGCAACCGATTCGTTCGGGTCGACGAGCCAGAGAAAGCCGAGCGTCACTCCCTGCGCACGGACCGGAACGCATAGGCGCTCGGCCATCCCCAGCTCGGGAACCGCGCGGGTTCGCATCGGTCCGGTCGCACCCGCGATGCCCTGGCCCAGCAACGCGTCGCGGACGCGACGGGTCGCACCACGACCGAGGATCGAACGCTCCCGAACCTCGTCGATCTCGCCGCCCTGGGGGCTGTAGGCGATGGGTACGAGCGCAGCGTCATCGAGCAGGACCGGCTTGTCGACGGCCAAGCTCAGGACCTCGACCAGCGTCTGCAGTTCGTTGCTCGTGGAGGCGGTACCCGTCATGGGACTCGGCCCGATCGTAGCGCGGCCGACTCACCATCCCGGGTCGGCAACCAGCCGACGCGCCCTCGACGGAAGGGCCGATCCGCCGCCGCGGGATTCACCCCGACAACCCGCTGATAGCTTCCCGAGCCCCGTGGACGAACCCCCAGACAACCTCGTTCGCGGAGCCGAGCCGCGGAGGGCCGATGGGCTCTGACGAAGGCCGCGCCGTAGGAGCTCCGACGCTTTCCGACCTCGACGCCGAGCTCGACGAGGACGTCCTCGTCTGCGGCGACAAGAAGCGGCACAAGGCGCCCGTGGCGCGACTGATCGAGCGGATCGAGGGACTGCGGGCCGTCAACGCCGGACCGCTCGAGATGGCGCGGATCGCCGAGCAGCTGACGCCGCTGCTGATCTCGGTGAACGTCCGCTACAAGGCCCGCGCCGGCCTCAGGCTGGTCGGGTTGCCTGTAGCACCTGATCTCAAGCCGCTCTACCCTCGGATGCTGTCACAGACGGCGTGCTCCGCACACTGAACGAGATGGCTGATCGCTTGTCTTCGCTGCGGCGATCTGAACTGGAAAGCCCATTGTCGCTCTCGGTCAAGGGCGGATCCTGGGCTGGGTCTGCGAAGTTCGCGCTGCCCTTCTCGCTCGCCTCATACCAAGACTCTGGAGGTTCGTCGCGATCCGGAAGCGCGGAACGTGGGGTCATCCGCTCCCTCGCGATTGTCCACAACACCCGAAGACCATCGCGCACGGCATTCAAGTTGCTGAATCCATGAATGCGGCGGTGCTCGAAGCTCGGTACCTCTACAACCCTCAGTCGTCGGTCACGCGCTGCACGGGCATTGAGGACGGTTTCAACCTCGAACCCGTCCGAATCTCGATGAATGACCGGCAGGGTGTGCCGCCAGAACGCGTTGTAGCCGTAACAGAGGTCCGTAAACGACGACCCGTAAAGAAGGTTGACCAGCTTGGCCAAGGATCGATTTCCCACACTACGAATCAGGCTGATATCCGCGCTGCCGCCCCCCGAGAGGTATCGCGAGCCCTTAGCGAACTCGGCGCCCCCTTTTAACGCCTCCAAGAATCGAGGGATTTCGGCGGGGTCCGCGGAACCATCGGCATCAACCATTACGATGATGTCGCCGGTGGCGGCGTTGAATCCGCACGACAAAGCGTTCCCTTTCCCATGGCGGTCTTGGAGAATGACTTTGGCTTTGGGGGACAGGTCCGCGACCACTTCGAGCGTCTTGTCAGTTGAGTGCCCGTCGACCACGATGACCTCGCTGACCTCATCTGGTATATACGGCAGGACATATGGAAGGTTGTCCGCCTCGTTGTGCGTAGGCACTATTACGCTCACAGAGGGGCACGCAGTGCCGAACGAGCGCTCTGCGGCAACGCCCTTTCGCCCCAGGTCCGAGCTTGGATGTTTCTGTGGTTTGAGAATAGTTCGGTCGCGGTCTCGTTAATCCGTCGCCAATGTGTGGCGCTTCAGAGATCGCTCGCATCCCCTGCACAGAGATCGCTCGCATCCCCCTTCAAAGAATCTAGCATGGCGAGCTTGGCTTGGGCACCCGCCTTGCGCCGGGAGACCCCCGGCCTCGCGGCGGGACGTCGCTCAACCGAGACGAACCGACGCCGTATCCCGATAAAGATCCTCGAGCTCCGGGATCACCGCCTCGGGCGTGAACCTCTTTGCTTCTGCTTGTGCGGCGCGGCCCATCCGGTTTCGCAGCTCTCCATCTGCGATCAGCCTGGTCATCGCAGCGCGAAGTGGCTCTACCTCGCCAGCTTGCACGAGAAGCCCGGAAACACCCTCCACGATCATGTCTTCATGTCCGCCCGGGCGGGTGCCGATCACGGCCACCCCGCGGCTCATGGCTTCGAACACCACCATGCCTAGCGGTTCTGCCCACCTGGACGGAAACACTCCAAATAGGGCGTGCTCCCACATAGCCATGACGGTCGGGTGCGACACGCCACTGATGATTCGCGCACCGTCGGGCACGGCCTCTGGGATCTCCGCATCAGCCAACCGAGGGCAGGCGAGTACGAGGGGGGGCGCCTCTCCCTCCAGGCCGGCATACGCGTGAAGCAGCTCTTTCGCCATTCCCTTCGCCGCCCGCAGCAGGCCTACGTAGAGGATGAACGGCTCCCCCGGGAGCTTCGCGAGAATCTCTCTATTCGGCTCTGCTCGACCTAGGTCTTCACCAAAGTTCGGTATGAGTACATCAGGTATCTCCGAACCATTGATGAGATACCGGTCCATTTTGGCTTTCACGAACCGGCTAATGCTGTGCACCGCAGTGATCTTCCGGCGAAGGAGCGGGCGTACGCCCAAAACACTCGAAGCCGCAACCGTGCCCTTAGCCGGTCCGTATCGTTCCCGCCGCGCAGATGAAGCACTTGACGGGCCCGGGCCCCTCGCAGATGGCGCCGTGCCGGAGGAGCGTCCCAACCGCGCAGATATTCCCATAGTCCTGAGCGGATACGAGCAACGGAATTCGCTTACCAACGAGCGCCGCCGCCACAGAGTGTGTGAGCCAGCCATACGAATGGACGAGATCTGGATCGAACGCGCGGATAACTTCCGCCGCAACCGGCTTACCGCTTCGGGATCGGGGAAGGGCGGGGGAACGTGCAGATGCGGGTTCGACGACAGGATGGGCAGCCGGCTGAAGAGGTCCCGGACACGATGGACGGGCACTCCCGCAGACAGGTCGCTTTCCTGCGCAGTGGGCTGCCAGCTTGTGACCACCTCAACGGTGTGACCGCGCGCCTTCATATGACGCGCAACACGCTGTGCCCAGAAGTTCGCGCCGCCGACGAGGGGGGGGTAGAAGTCAGTCACTAGGAGCACTCGCAGCCCCGAACCGGGAGGCGGGCTAGGACGTTGACGAGTTCTTGTCTTCGATCGCGCATAGGCGAGCGGTCCCCACGCCAAACCAGCAAGCTCAAGAAGGGTGAAACTGATCGGGTAGTCGGCACCCTTAGATGAGTTCTTCTCGGACCTCGACGACAAGGCGTAGCTAATCCCACCTCGCAGCTTCGGGATCAAATCGAGGGCCAGCCCTGGCTCGAGGCTGATCCCTTTGGTGAGAGCGGCTGTCAACCCGACGCCATAGCCCCATACACGTCGGCGCAGCCCCGCGATATCGGCGGGATGGGCATGCCAAGCAATCGCGGCAGGCTCATAAACGAAATCAAGCCCGGTCAAGAGAACACGAAGCTTGGCCTCGAGATCCTCCCCTCCTAGCGTCGGGGTGGCGGTCCCAAGGGCCGGATCGAATCCGCCGACGTCCTGCAGTACCTCCCTGCGAAAAGCCATGACTCCTCCACTACCCAGGTCACCCAAGGTAAAGGGGAACAAAGGTCGACGAGGCGGCGGGGCGTCCAGACTAAACCTCATACTCTCGAACCCCCGCGTAAAACCACCGAAGGCCTCGAGCAAGGCTTGAGCCGGAGTATCCAAACATTGCGGAAGAATCAGGCCGGCTGACGCAGCCACCTGTTTGTCGTCTCGAAAGGGATCAACCAATCGCGTCAGGCAGTCCCTTTCGATCAAGACATCGTCATCTATGAACACCACCACCTCGCCAGACGCCACAGATAGGCCAGCATTTCGCGCGTTCGAGCCACCAGGTCGGGGTTCTCTTACTATGCGAATTGCGGCATACTTAGGATCGCGGCCAAGGCAAACAGGCTGTTCACCCGGAAACGCGTTGTCCGCGACAATAATCTCGAGTCTGTCCGTCGGAAAGTCCGAATCGAGGACACTGTCAAGCGTAGCGACGAGGGATAGTGGACGTCCGCGGCTCGGGATGATGACGGTAAGGGAGGGCGAATCATCGCCGAGTACTCTCACGCGCGGGCCTTTGTCTCGTGTCTCCCGGCCCCTGCCACTCTTGTCCGGGCTAAGCAGGAAGACATCGCTTGCTGCGTCACGGAGGCCCCGCGCGCGCAATCCCGTTGGTGGGAGGCTGATCTGAAAAGTCCCGAGCGGCCTCCCCTCGTTCCGGACGAGGCAGAGGGCGGCACCGTAAGGTTCATGGACGCTGGTCGCAACCGCCTCTAGTTCCTCGTCCGTCGCGCTTAGATCGAACTGCAGCACTCGGACCGGGGCGAAGCTCCGCTTAGGTGGCCAGCCTCTGCACATCATCGGACGCCGACGAACGGCGCGCTGGTCATCCACGCTCATGCGCGTTGCTGCTCTCCCAACTCCTCCGGTGAGTAGAAGCATCGAGCCACGTCACCAGTCATATCGGCCACTCGCGAGACCTCACGCTTATCCAAGTACTTACGCCAAGCGTCAAGGTGCGCTCTGCTGATTAAGCTCGACACTGAAAGCATTGACGCGTTCAGCTGGATTGTGTTCACCGCTTGCCGCCCCAATCTTGGCCAGAGCTTTTTTCGTCATCCGTCACTCCTAGGCGGTCATAGAGGCGCGCGAAGGACTCCGTGGGATTCACGAGCGACATCCTCATGCCGCACGACGATTACTCCTGGTGCCCGCGCGTATGTCCTCACTGCGGCGTAGATAGACCTCCAGAGAGCACTTGCCTGAGTCTGCCACCGACATCTCCGGAAAGCAACAGGTCGGTTGGGGCAAGACAGTCACCATAGTCCCTAGCTAGATCGCTCTGGCCGACGAGCTCCATTCCGTCTATAGTCCAATTGAGCGCGCTTATGGCTGGAGATAGTTCGCCGCCGGATGCCGCACTGCCACAACCACCCACCATCCAAGTTGCTGGGCGAACCACCGCCCCGAGAAACTGGCGTAAGGTCCGCGACTATAGCCTGGCGGGCCCTCCCGCTTGCCGCGCCAGTAATTTGACATATAGCGGGATGCGATTGCAATATCGAGAGGCGAGCGGTTGACCCGCAGCTCGCTCTTCAGGTGGTACCGCAACGCCGCTATATCCTCGTAGGCATGCCGAAACTCGCCGTCTGACGTCTCGGAGATGTACTGGATAGCGGTGGGTTACCGTGGCAGCGAATACCCCCGGGGATCTGCCTGGGGGGCGCGACGGATTGAGAGGTTCATTTACATAGACCGTCGCACCGCTGTAATCGAGCATCGTGCGGCAAGCCACGTGGCGCCGGAACGCGGCATCCCCGTCACAAGTATCGGTCTATCAAAGCTCATAGCTGAAGAAGCTTGGCGTCGGCCGAGAGCGCCTAGCGACTGCTCAGCTAGGCTCCGCATCGTGCCCCAGTCATTGAGACCATGAACCCTGCAACTTCCGAGCTAAGTGTATCCGTTCTCGTCATCTGCGCCCATACGTTGGCTCGGAAGGCACTGACGCGCGACGCAGTTGCTTCAGTCCACCGCCAAACTCGGCGCCCTCGGGAGACGATTCTTGTTGTGGATCACAATGCGGCTCTCTTCGAGCGACTCAGAACGGTCCAGGTGCAACCATCATAGAGAATGCTGGGTGCTCAGGGATTTCGGGTGCAAGGAACACGGGTGTGGCACTCTCGATGGGCGATGTCGTCGCTTTCCTTGATGACGACGCCGTAGCCGACGAGCGATGGCTGGAGGAGCTGATCAGGCCGTTGGATGATCCTTTGGTCATTGGAACAGGCGGCGGCGCGGCTCTTCCTCGGTGGGAGGCTGGCGAGCCTCCGCGCTTTATCCCGCCCGAGTTTTACTGGGTGGTGGGCTGCAGCTACCTAGGTGAGCCCCTCCTCCGTCGCACCTATCCGGAACCCAATCGGGGCGAACATGGCCTTCAGACGCTCCGTACTTAATCGCGTAGGTGGTTTCACGGAAGGGATCGGTCGCGTCGGGTCTCTGCCGCTCGGCTGCGAGGAGACCGAGTTGGCCATTCGGGCGCGCCTCTCGCAGCCCGAGGCTTGCATCCTGCAGGTTCCAGGCGCCCGAGTGGAGCATCTCGTTCCGAGCTCGAGAGCGACATGGCGCTACTTCTTCTCTCGATGCTGGTCAGAAGGCCGCTCGAAGGCAGCCGTCAGCAAGATCGTTGGCGCGGGCCCCGCTCTCTCGTCCGAGAGGGCATACGTGCTCAGGGTCCTCCCGTTGGGGATAGGAAGGGGAATCGACAGAGGCCATTTCAGGAGGAGAGATACTCGGGGACTCGCGCAAGCCGTCGCGATCGCGGGGGGGTTCATCGCTACCGGCGCGGGTACATCGCCGGCTACATCTTCCTCCGAAATTAAGCCCCGCCTGCACCCGCGTGGCTAGGCGGTAGGCACCCGGCAGCGCCACGCCTTGGTCCAAGGGTCGGGTTCCTGGACCCAGGCGGGGGCCACGTGGGACTTGGATATCAAGTGATACGGTTGCAATCCTGTCTACCGCTCGTACCCTGGCGCTGCCCGATCGGCGACGAGACCCGCATTTGCCAGCCTCCCACACCGTCAAAAGATCGCTATCTCTAACAGCGCATCCACGCTACCCACGGTGCCCCGTGAGGATTCGGTCCAAATCCATGCTTACAGGAGGTCTCGACCCGCCCTGCTTGCCGAGACCTGCTGATACATTCTCGTACCTACTTACCGCTACTTGTTTTCTTCCTTGCTACGCTATCTTGAGATCACTGCCCCGGAATCCTGACCTCATAGCCGTCGTGCTCTTGGGCGTAGTGTGTTCGTTGGTCCTCGCGACTCCGGATCTCGGTCGGGTGCATCCAGTAGCCGCGGTCCTACTCGTCGTTCTACTTCCTGGCTACGCTCTGACCGCCGCGCTTGGGCCAGATGACGAGGGCGCGCTTGTCATAGGCGTCTACACAATTGGGCTAGGACTTACGGCGGCCATTCTAGGGGGTCTTATCGCACAGGGACTCACGGACTTTAGCCGGCTTGCAGCCGCTACTCCGCCGCTGCTTACGACAATCGTAGCCTCGCTGGTGGCGTTCAAACGGCGCGGCTCGGAATCTGCGCAGATTCCGCTTCTTGTACCAAATGTGAGTCTCCTTGCCGGAGGCATCGTCGCAATGGCCATAGCTCTCGCGGGGGGAGCACTCGTCTACGCCGTCGACTCAGCTCGGGATCAACGCAACGCTGCGGACTTCACTTCATTCTGGGTGATCCCTTCTGAGAATGATGAGCCCCTCGCTTCGCCAGAGGCCGCAATTGGAGTCAAGAACCGCTCACACACGGCTCAGAGCTACATCCTGTCGATTCGGAGGGGTCGGACAGAGACTTGGAACGCAGCATTTCAACTCAGACCGGGGGAGACGAAACAAACACTTGTCCCGGTGGGTTCGTATCAGGATGCGGCGACCCGCGCCTACTTGTTTCACAGCGATGCGGCGGGAGGCGAAACCGGTGCGCCTGATAGGACACTCGTGATCGATCCCTTGATCGATGACTGACACCGCGTCTCCGCACGCTAAGGCTGGGTCCGAGATTGCGGCAGCAGTCATGCTGCTTGCTGCGGCCGGTGTCGTTCTGAGCGCTGGGCGACGCGCGAGCGCGGTCGGGGGATGAGGGCGCCATACTGTTCTGGGTTGGGCTGGGGTCCATTGTTGTCCCGATCGCAGTCAGGCTTCTGTCCACTTCGGCGAGTCGCGCCGAGCGCGTTGCCTTGGTTGCGACACTAGGCATTGCGCTTTATCTAGCGAAGATCGTCCACAGCCCAGTCGGCTTCAGCCTCAGCGACGAGTTCGCGACACTTCGCGGGGTCAAGGATCTACTTAGCACTGGAGAGATCCTCCAAACCAATCCGCTAGTTGAGAATTTCAGCGCGTATCCGGGCCTAACATTGGTTGCGGGAGCGACAAGCACTCTTGGACAGACGGCAACGTTCGGTGTAGCGGCCGTCTTGCTTGGCTTGGTTCGGCTAGCTCTGCTCTGGTCAATCTTTCTGTTTTTCGAGAGAATGTCCGGCTCTGACCGAATCGCTGGCCTCTGCGTACTCGTTTATACCTGCAACCCATCGTTCCTGTCCTTTTCCGCTCAATTCGCATATGAGTCCCTGGCGCTTCTCTTGGGCGCTTTGTACCTACTCACGGTCGACTCTTGGGTACGTACGAACACCGCTCGAGGCCGTCTACTTGTGTTGCTCGGTCTCATCGCCGCTGCCCTAGCCGTAACTCATCACGTAACCGCCTGGGCGATTCTTGCCTTCCTATTGCTTTGGGCAGGGGTGTCCGCCTCGCGCCTGCCCCGTTTCGGGACGAGTGCCTCCGCGGGGTCGCCTCCGCAGGGATCGCAGCAAGCGAAGTGGCCGGAGACTGGCGGGGTCCGGCGTTGGGGGCCGGAATCCTTGCGATCCCCGTGATTGTTTGGCTCTCGACCGTCGCCGCTGGGCCAACTAGCAGCGAGCTAGGCGGGGTGTTTGGTGATGCCTGGACAGCCTTGCGATCGCTTCTCTTCGAAGGTGAGAGCGATAAGAGCCTGTTCAATTCGCCGAGCGGAGAGACCGACCCGGCTTGGCTGCGCTCGCTCGCATTTGCATCGGTCGCCCTCCTCCTTCTCATTATTCCGGTTGGGTTCCACAGAGCCTTCAAGGCATACGCGCGAAAGCCCGTAGCGCTTTTGCTCGCTTTCGTTGCGTTCTTCTATCCCTTGACACTGCTGCCCCGCCTCACCCAGGCTGGATCTGAAATCTCGCAGCGCGCGTTCGAGTTCGTGTTCGCCGGTCTCGGTCTCATCGCCGTCAGTCCTCGTTGTCGTAGGCATTCGCGCCGTCGACAATTGGCCCCCGCGAGGCCAAACCGTCCTGTTCGCCGCCCTAGCCACGGTTCTGTTTGTCGGCGGCATAGTGATCGGCCTCTCCCCGGCCTCGCGACAACCTGGTCCGTATCGAGTGGGAACGACTGGACGTTCGGTCAGCGAGCAGGCCCTTGACGCCGCGCGGTACGCCGCAATCGCGCTGCCGCCACGGAGTCGAATCCTCGTGGATCGGTCGAATGGGCTCGTCCTGGGCTCATACGGAGCGTCTTGACCCAGTAGTCGGCGAGATCAACGACGTAGAGGTCTCTCGCGTATTTTTCAGCACGAGGTTTGCGGCGCAACTGAACGCATGATCGTTACTGAGGATGCGATTGACTATATCGTCGTCGATAGTCGACTGAGCGATGAGGCGCCCGTCGACGGGTTTTACTTCTACCGTGGCGAGCCACAGTCGTACACCCGCGATACGCCGATCGCGGAGGAAAGCCTAAATAAGTTTCGGAAGGTGGAAGATCTGCGCAAGGTGTACTCTAACGGGGTCATATCTATCTATGACACTTCGTCGATGCGCGGTTGATGCGGCGCTCCTGGGCGCGCCTATCAGCGGCTGCGGTCGAGCAGCGGGTGTTGATACAGAACGCTGGGTTCCTCGTAGGGGCGAGTGTTGCGACTTCCGTCCTAGGGGTTGTGTTCTGGTGGGTTGCGGCACGCTGGTTTCCGCAGGAGTCCGTCGGTGTGGCGGGCGCGTCGGTGTCGGCGATGACAATGCTCGGTTTCACCGGAATGCTTGGACTCGGGACGCTCCTGATGGGAGAACTCCCTAAGCGTCAAGCCCCCCCTCACCCGCTCATCAACGCTGCGCTCGCAGTAGCGGGACTGACCGGTGCGGCTCTGGGACTTCTCTTCCTGCTTCCGTCCCAGTTAATTTCCGCCAATTTCGCAGCACTCACCGCGAGTTGGTGGGTAGCAACCTTATTTGTCTTGGGGGTCGGCCTCGCCGCGATGCTGCCCGTCTTGGATCAGGCACTTATCGGGTTGCTCCGTGGGGGTCTGCAGTTTCGGCGTCTACCTTCCTTCCGCGGTAAGCAAACTGGTCATCCTGTTCTTGCTTGTGGTGCTGAGCGCAGATCGTGGGCCGATGGCGATCTACGCAGCATGGGTCCTAGGGGCATTCGCTTCCTTGGCAGTGCTCGGGCACTTTTACAGGGTTCGCGGAGGGGGTTCGTTGCGCCCGGAGTTTTCAGTGCTCCGAGGGCTGCGCGGGTCCGCCATGGTCCATCACGCGTTTAATCTCGCGTTAAGCGCCCCCGAGTCTCTCGATTGCCCGTCTCCGTGCTCGTGGTGCTCTCCGCAGAGTCGACTGCGAGCTTCTACATCGCGTGGATGACCGCAGGGCTTCTCTTATTCGTGCCTCAGGCCCTGAGCACGGTCTTGTATGCGGTGGCCGCTGGCGATAATTCGGACGCTCGTGAGCGCCTTCGGTTTAGCCTTTCGACTTTCGCTGGGCCTCGGGGTAATCGTCATGCTCGCGCTGGTAGGCAGTGCCCATCTCATCCTCGGGATATTCGGCGACGCTTACGCGACTCAGCCGACGAGTCGCCCTACAAGTGCTAGCGGTGGGTATCTTTCCGGAGGCGATCAGAACTCATTTTGTGGCGGTCCGACGCATACAGGGGCGCATCAAGACGGCACTCCCCTATGCCTGGGGAGGCGCCACTCTTGAGATCCTGGGGGGGACCGTTGGCGGCGCCGTTGGCGGTCTCACCGGAGTAGCAGTGGGTTGGCTGATAGGAATTACGGTTGAGTCTGCGCTAATGGGCCCAGACGTTCTGGCGTGCCGCGAAACGCGCCGATCCGAGAGGGGCGGACTGCACGTCCGAGACCGACAGCCGCGATGTGGCCAAGCCCGCAGGTCATTCAGGCCCAGTCCGGTGACGATGCCTCCGCAAGTAGTCAGGTTGACTTTCATCGACGGCTGGACGTCCTAGGGGCTGTACCGAAACGCAAGAGTTCTGAGGATGTCAACGAGAACCGAGGCGAGTGCGCGGCGTCGCGGTAGGCAGCGACGGCGGTCGGCGAGGAAGTAACGGGCCAGTCCGGCACCTGGTGGCTGAAGTTGAACCAGAGGATCGCCTTGATTCGTGGCATGCGAGCTAGCGCCGGACCCAGCAATGCATCCCGGATCCAGGCGGCCTTGACGCCACCCCTCTCCGTCGAGGCGGTTTCCGCGATCATGACTGGCCGCCGCGAGAGGGCAGTAAGCTGCCGATACGATGCCTCGAACACGTCCGCGAACGACGTCCAGCGTTCGCCGGCACGAGCGGTCCCGAAGTTGTAGCCATCGAGGGCAACCCAGATCCACCCACTTGTCCCCTGGAAACATCGGCTCAAAAGGATGGCCGCCCCAGTCAACGTTGGGTGACCAAACGAAGCGTGCATTCGATGCGCCTTCTGCTCGGAAGATCCGAACGACATGGCGCCAAGCTGCAATCTGATCTCTTGGCCGGGTCCCGCCAACGCCAGCACCCCACGGGACCCAGGAACCGTTCATTTCATGGGCGAACCGAATCATCAGCGGGCGACCCCAGGAACGCACTTGAGCAGCCGACTCGTGTAGGTAGCGATCGAGCTTTCCCCTTGCGATCTGCCGCGGCGCAAAACGAGGATCCGCAGATCTGTCGGAGAGAGACGAAGGCTCCCACGTCACCATCGGGACAGCTCCTCGTGCCTCGACCCGAGACAGCGCGGCTTCGTCGATCAGAGGTTGCGTCCAGTCGCGATACCACATCACTATGGCCGGCTTCGAGCCGACTGCCTCCTCATAGCGATCCAGACTCGCAAAATATTCCGGCGCTCCAGGTGACGCTTACCCCCAATGCAAGGCGCGGAGGAGGAGAACCTGCCCCCCCCGACTGGGCTGTCCCCGGGGCCGGGGCCAGGGCCAGGGCCACTAGGGCGATTGCTGCGCTGCCATAGCGCTGTCGCCGAGTGCTCACTGACGATAGATCGTCGGAAACCCTGAGACCTTTAGTCAGGGCCCTGTGGCTGGACACGCCTAGGGCGCAGGTGCAGCCCTTCGGCCTTCTCGAGCTCCAGCCAAGGGATCCCCCTCAGGCAGCGCCGTGTGTGCGATAACGCCCCGGTGGTCGGTGCCCGGCACCGGAACGGTATCGAACGAGGTGATGGCACCTCGGTCCTCGACGAGGATATGGTCGATAGTTATTGCAGGAATGGGCGGCGAGCCGATAGGCCACGTGGACTCGAATCCCTTTCCGGCCGACGCGGCCGCGTCCTTGAAGCCGGACGAGATGAGTTCTCGGAATGCAGCGTGGTCGAGGGTAGCGTTGAAGTCACCTGCGAGAACCCGAACCCCGGGACGCTCTGGCGATGGGAGCCCGTCTAACCCAGCTAGCCACCGATCAGTGCTTGCGGGATCCATCGGTGCATGTACGTGGACGCTCACCACCTCGAGGTTCGAAGCAACCCCCGTATCTACCTGGGCGCGAGCCATTCGGCGATCGCCGACGCTAGGTGCGACGCCCCTGAGCGGCTTGAGGGCCCACCTGCAGTAGATACCCGTACCCTCCGCGCCGTCAGCTGCCAGGAGGTGGCTGTGCGGCAAAATTCGATTGAGACCCGCCCTACCCAGGCTTTCGACGGCAGAGGGCGTTAGTTCAGACAGACACAATATGTCGGGGTCTCGCGCCTTTACCAGTTCGACGACCGCCTGCGCATCAGCTTCTCCTCGATAGAGGTTGAGGGCAAGAACTGCGATTTGCGCCGCGGCTGTTGGGGGTGCCGTTTCAGGTCCTCCGAGGGTTCGTGGAGCGAGCGCTGCGGTAAAGATTCCGAGGGCTGCCGTCGCTAGCAGAACGCTCAGCCATGCTCGAAGAAGACACGCAATCACGGCGGTCGATAGAGCCACAAGAGCCGCGTATGGCGTAAGAGCCATAGCTGCTGTAGTCGGGTAACCAGCCTCAACACCGAAAGCCCGGACTATCGCCCAGGCGAAGACAGTGCTTGCGGCACTGGCTCGAAGGGCGCGGGCAACCCGGGGGGGGACTTGGTTGGTCACTCGCTGATTACGCACAGGAGGCGAGAGATAGGCCACCGGACACGTAAGCCTCTTCTGACATCGACGGGGATTATCTCGCGTTGCGGAACACTGCTCACGGGGGGAGGATTTCTCGAGCGATGCTCATGCAGTCAGGGATTGCTGCCGTTCCGCAGTCTCCTCGAGCGTCAGCTCGAAACGAACGCGGCGGACTCTTCCAGCATTCTGGCCGCTGGGAGATCCGATCGGCCGGCCGTTTGCATCGTGTCGGAAGGCCAAGATTCCGTAGCGACAGACGCGTCTGGGCGCATGGCGGACTACGGCAGAGCCCAGCAAGGGCGCCACCCGTAGAGCGGGTCCGACGCGAACCATCCGCCGAGGTCCTCGAAGCGCTCAGCCGGCACGAAGCCGGGGCTCTCATCGTTCTTCGTGAGCTCCGGGGGCAGCCACCTGCCGCTCTGATGCGAGCCTATTTTGATCACTGAGCCAAAGATCGACCCGGGTTATGAGCCCGCAGGTCGTCGCCTAGGGGGCTTGGAGACCGCCAGACTCATCATGTAGGGGTCGACCGTTCGAATCCGGGCGTCGGCTTCCGATAAATCCGACTAGGCTCTCGAAGAATGGCCCTGATTAAGAGGAGTCCCGAGCAGGTTGCTGCCAAGGAAGCGCGACAGCGCGAGGAGGCGGCGGCAAACGCCGCCAGGAAGAAGAGGGCAGAGTTCGAGTACACCTGGAACGGGTTCTGGACCTCGCCCCCCGGCGAAGCGCGTCGAGCTTTCGAGAACGGCGATCAAGTCTTCCAGTATGCGATTGACGTCATGGATCAGACGGCGATCATGGAGGCCATGGTTGGCAGCAGCACCCGCAGCGTGAAACTTGATCCGAGCGCAGTCCTAAACGCGGTCTGCCGACAGGGTTGGGAGTTGGTGAACGGGAGCTTTGTCTTCGCTGGGGATTCTTCTATCGCGGGAACCGTCATGGGCTACTACCTTTTTAGGCGCTGCGAGGAAAACAGAGAGGCCGAGACGGAGGAACAGTTGGCGCGACGGCTCGGCTGGTCCGAAAAAGCCCTGGAGGCTAAGAACGAGGCGGTTAGATGTCCGGAGTGCTTGGCGGTGTTCGCGAATCTTGAGGCCTACACGGCTCACTATCAGTCGAAGCACCAGAACTAGCTTCTCGAAGCGGTTACTTCATTCCTCCCCGGCGCACGCCACGCCGGCTTCACGTCCCACCTGTTGAATCCCTCCACCGTCGCTGGCGAATTACTCTGGAGTGCCCCGATTCCATCGAACTGGGGTCAAATCACCTGAGCGCTTTCCCCGCTGCGCTCTACAAGGACCTCTAGCTCAAAGTCGACACGGCTGGCTCTACCGGTTCGCCGTCGCGGCCTCGCGGAAGACGCCGAACGCGGGCTTGTGGGATCCGTCGAGCCGCTCGAGCCCGAACCAGCCCTCCTTGTCGGAGGGCTTGGAGTTGAGATCGGTGCGGTGGTAGACGAACGCCGCGTCGACGTAGCTGGAGTACTTGGTGCTCAGCAGGGTGAACATCTGGGAGAGGTAGGCCGCCTGATTCTTCTCGGAGGTGCAGTAGTCGGGGGCGGCCGGGCAGGTCGACCAACCGATCTCGGTGAGCCAGAGCGGCTTGTCGCCGGCGCCGTGATCGATGAACTTCTGGTGGATGTCGGCGATCCGCGGGAAGCCCCAGCCCCCGCGCGGGTCGTCGGGCGCTGAGCTACCGCTGTAGGGGTGGGCGGCGACCGCGTCGAAGTATGAATTCAGACCCGGTACGGCCGCGTACATGTCGTCGATGAAGGTGTGACGAGCATCCCCGGCCGGCGTCTGCTCGGCGGCGATCAGGTACTTCACCTGGGGGTTGGCTGCCCGGCCGGCGCTCGAGGCTGCCTTGACCAGTCTCGCGTAGCGACCCGGGTTGACGCCGCCGGCGGAGAAGTAGTCCAGGTAGGGCTCGTTCCAGATCTCGAAGTAGTCGGGAGCGAAGGATGCGATCTCCGGGTGGGCCCTCCAGAAAATTCCTCCGGGGCCGTAACGCTCGGCGACCTTGGCGGCGTACTGGGCGAACTCGGACGGATCGGATGGGATGTCGTTCCAGGCCGAGCCGGCCCAGGAGGGCGTGTCGATGAGCCCGGGCAGGATATGCATGCCGCGGGAGGCGGCCTCGCGCAGCAGGTGGTCGTAGCGGCCCCACCTCCAGGAGTTGTTCTGCGGCTCGATCTCCGACCAGTTGAAATCCTCCCGCAGCCACTTGGCGCCGGTCGGCGCGGTCGCGTCGAGGACGGCCTCCGAGTTCATGTCCCAACCTTGTGCGTTGGCGACGAGGCCGACGCGCAGATGATCGGAGACCTTCGGCGGGTCCGTCGGGACCTTCGCGGTGACCTTTCCCTTTTTGGCCGGTGTATGCCGCACTACGCCCTTGTTGCGGTCCCAGCGCTTGAGATAGGGCTTCGGATTCTTGATGCTTCCTCCCTGATACCAGCCAGGTGCCGTCCACATCTCGAAGTGCAGGTGGCAGGCGCTGGAGCGCCCCGTCGAGCCGACATTGCCGATCTGATCTCCGGCCTTGACCCGGTCTCCCTTGCGGACGGAGAGGCGCTTGAGCATGTGCATGTAGACGTAGTCGAAGGACTTCCCCTTGATGACGACGTAGTAGCCGGCTCCGGAGGCCTGGTAATCGACGACGCGCACCCGCCCGGGCTCAGCGGCAACGACCTTCTTGCCGCAGTTGGCCAGGATGTCCTGGCCCTGATGCCCGCGCGGCCCGGCGCCGTAGCTGTGCTTGCCGCGCACCGGGAAGACTCCACCCTTCTCGCCGCCCCCGCCCGTGGACAGGCCAGCGGAGGCAAGGACAGCGCTGACCACGAGCCCCATGGTCGTCAGGAGGGCCAACGCCAGTAAGCCGCTTCGACCCAGCAATCGTCCGTTCATCGTGCCTCTCTTTCGGATGCCTGCGGAGTTAGCTGTCGGGCTCGCGCGGAAAGAGTGCGCTACAGATCGGATTCTGATTCGCCCCGTGGACCTAAGGCCCAGTCGGTTCCCCCACTCGGACCCGCAAGAACAGGACCGATTAGGCAGGTTGATGTCAAGATGTAAGCAGAACCTTACAAAACGCGCCGGGCGGAACGCCACGCCCTCACTGCAAGTTCCGCTCGTCGGCTTGAACGAAGCCCGTATCGGCGGGGCTTGATCGTTTGGACGCCGCTGTGCAAGTGCCTCGGGTTGCCGGCGGCAACTGCGGTGTGGGGGCGGTGGCGCGATCGACCCGGTCCGACTACCGGCGCTCGCTCGAGCTCTATGCGGTCCCGTTCTTTGCCGGCATCCCGATGGTCGAGATCGCTCCCCGCGATGTCCGCGCCTTCGTCGATTACCTCGAGGGGCTCAGGCACGCGGCATCCAGCGTGCGCAAGAACTTCGCGCCCGTCCGGCGCTGCTCGCCACCGCCGTCGAGGACGGCCTTATGGCCGCCAACCCGGCGAGCCGATGGCGGGACGACGGTGAGCTTCGACCTCCTGGCCGCCAACGAGCCGGGCCCTGGACGCGGCAAGCTCGGCTCGGCTCGCCCCGGCTTACCCCCCGCAGATCCTCGGGGAGCGATCCGACGGGATTCTCAGCCCGGCCCGAAGCTGAAGCTGCGACTCGCGGCGGTGGCATCGGTGTTTACGGCTGCGTCGATGGCCCGGACCTTGAAGACGTGGGGGCCCGCGGCCAGGTCATTGGAAGGAGTGTGGGTGTTCCCCGGGCCCGAGCAGGGTTTGAAGGGTGCGGAGTCGAAGCGGCATTGGAAGCTCGAGCCCGACTCGGAGGAGGAGAAGGCGAAGGTTGGGGTGGCATCCGCCGTCGAGCCCGAGGGGCCGGAGTCGATCGTGGTCTCGGGGGCGGTCGAATCCTCGACGTAGGTGAAGGGGTCCGAGCAGGGGGTGACCGATCCGTTCAGGTTGACGGTCGCCGTGAAGGTGGTCGTTGCGTCGTCGGGGACCGCGATCGGGATCGGAGTCCCGGTGCCGGTGAACTTGTCCGGGGAACGGTTCGTGTTCACGTACGTTCCGTTGCAGTTGGCGTTGGTGTAGATCCTTACGTTGGACAACGTCCCGCCGCTGGGCAGCGTTCCCTTGACGGCAGGATTGTTGTTGTTGGCCGGGCTGCTCGGAGTGGTGGCAGTGATCACCGGCTTGGCGGATCCGCCCCCGTCGAAGCTGAAGCTGCGACTCGCGGCGGTGGCATCGGTGTTTACGGCTGCGTCGATGGCCCGGACCTTGAAGACGTGGGGGCCCGCGGCCAGGTCATTGGAAGGAGTGTGGGTGTTCCCCGGGCCCGAGCAGGGTTTGAAGGGTGCGGAGTCGAAGCGGCATTGGAAGCTCGAGCCCGGCTCGGAGGAGGAGAAGGCGAAGGTTGGGGTGGCATCCGCCGTCGAGCCCGAGGGGCCGGAGTCGATCGTGGTCTCGGGGGCGGTCGAATCCTCGACGTAGGTGAAGGGGTCCGAGCAGGGGGTGACCGATCCGTTCAGGTTGACGGTCGCCGTGAAGGTGGTCGTTGCGTCGTCGGGGACCGCGATCGGGATCGGAGTCCCGGTGCCGGTGAACTTGTCCGGGGAACGGTTCGTGTTCACGTACGTTCCGTTGCAGTTGGCGTTGGTGTAGATCCTTAAGTTGGACAACGTCCCGCCGCTGGGCAGCGTTCCCTTGACGGCAGGATTGTTGTTGTTGGCCGGGCTGCTCGGAGTGGTGGCAGTGATCACCGGCTTGTCATCGGCGCAGTCGACGTTGACTGTGACCTGGGCCTGCGAGCCCCCGTTCAGGGTGTAGGTGAAGGTGGCGGGATCGGCTCCGGGGGGCGCGGAGTTGCAGTAGTCGGCGTCGGGCTTGTAGGTCAGGCCGAGGTTGTCGGGGTCGATCGCGACGGTGCCGTGGGCGGCCGGGCCGGCCTGGACGGAGGCGATCTCGAGCGGGCCCCCGTCGGGGTCGGTGTCGTTGGCGAGGACGTCGATCGCGGAGGCGTTGGAGTCCTCGGCGACGTTCGCCTGATCGGCGACGGCGGTCGGGTCGTCATCGGCGCAGTCGACGTTGACTGTGACCTGGGCCTGCGAGCCCCCGTTCAGGGTGTAGGTGAAGGTGGCGGGATCGGCTCCGGGGGGCGCGGAGTTGCAGTAGTCGGCGTCGGGCTTGTAGGTCAGGCCGAGGTTGTCGGGGTCGATCGCGACGGTGCCGTGGGCGGCCGGGCCGGCCTGGACGGAGGCGATCTCGAGCGGGCCGCCGTCGGGGTCGGTGTCGTTGGCGAGGACGTCGATCGCGGAGGCGTCGGAGTCCTCGGCGACGGTCGCCTGATCGGCGACGGCGGTCGGGGCGATGTCCTGCGTCCCGTTGATGACGACCTGCTCAGGACCGGCGTCCTGCTCGGATCGTTAGTCCTGAGCGCCGCCCGGTACTGGAGGTAGCGCGAGTTGCCGGGGATCTCGTCGCCGCTGGTTGCGATCGGGGTGAACGCGCTCCAGCTCCCGTCCGGCGTCGGGGTGCTCGCCGGTGCGGACGCTGAGCGCGACATCGGTGCCGGCCGGGAGTGTCGGCGCTCCAAGTCAGCGCACCCCAATCGGCGCCCTGACCGGCGTCGAAGACGCGCGAGTCGAAGGTTCCCGACGCCGTGTAGGGGCTCATCCGCAGCCAGTCGAGCGCAAGCTCGGCGCCGCCGGAGTTGAGATCGCTGACGGTCGGCCGCAGGTTCGGGCCGAAGCTGCCGGCAGTGGGTGGCGACCAGGCTCCCGTCGACGTAGTAGCGGACCTCGCCCGCGTCCCAATCGATCCGGTAGAGATGCGACGTATCCGGCGAGACGCCCGGGACGGTGAAGCTGGTCTCACCGCTGCCGAAGTTGGTGCGCGCTCGCACCTCGTTGCTCGAGTTGCCGGTGCTGAACATCGCGTACAGGTCGCTCGTGGAAGTTGTCGGCGGTGAGGCCGGCGTGCTGGAACGACGCCGCGCCGAGGATCGCCTCTGAACTCGAGCGACGCGTCCGGAGCCGAAGGTCGCGTCGGTGCTTGCGATAGGCGCCGTCGACGTGCAGGCTGCCGCCGGAGACCGTGGCGCTTCCGCCGTTCCACGGTGCTCCGTTCCCGCTCGACCAGCCGGCCGGAAGCCCGGGTCCGCCGCTGAACTCCTCGCCGACGGCGGGCTTCAGCGTGACCTCGCCGTCCGCGGTCTCCGCGACGTAGGTGTCGGAGCCGGTATCGCCGGCGGAGAAGTCGGCGGCCGTCGTGTCGGTGAAGCCCGACCGGCGGGCCGCCGGTGGTGAAGGTCCAGGTGTCGTCGGCGCCGAGCGGGTTGCCGCTGGTGTCCTCGACCGAGCCGGCGACCGTGACCTCGTAGGTGGCGCCGGGGTCGAGGTCGGCGTCCGGGTCGAGCGTCGCGGTGCTACCCGCGTAGCTGACGGCCGGCCGGGACGTCGGTGCCGCTGCCCTGCTTGCGCAGGCGGACGCTCGAGCCGTCGATCGTCGCCGGGTTCATCGCCTCGCTGAAGCCGACGACGACGTTCGCCGTCGGCGGCGACGCCCGTCGCGCCGGGCGGCCGGGCTGCGCTGGATGATGGTCGGCGGCGTCTCGTCCGGGGGGCCGGGAGCGTAGCCGATCGACACCTGCGCCGAGCGACGCGCGTCCTGCCCGGATCGCTGCTGCTGAGCGCGCGCCCGGTACTGGACGATAGCGCGAGCTGCCGGGGATGTCGTCGCCGCTGGTTGCGATCGGGGTGAACGCGCTCCAGCTCCCGTCCGGGGTCGGGGTGTTGCCGGTGCGGACGCTGAGCGCCACGCCGGTGCCGGCCGGCGTGGTCGACGTCCCAGGCCAGCGCGCCCCAGTCGGCGCTCTGGCCGGCGTCGAAGACCCGCGAGTCGAAGCTGCCCGAGCGCCGGGTAGGGGCTCATCCGCAGCCAGTCGAGCGCGAGCTCGGCGCCGCCGGGGTTGAAGTCGCTGGTCAGCGGCCGCATCTGTCTGGCCGAAGCTCGACCGTGTGCGTGGCGACGAGGGCGTCGTCGACGAAGAACCTGCACCTCGCCCGCGTCCCACTCGATCCGGTAGCGGTGCGGGGAGCCGAGCAGGCTCGAGGGCAGCGGCGTCTCGGTGGAGACGGAGCCGTTGTTGGTGCGGGCGTAGAACAGGCTGTCGCCCTTGGTGCTGAAGTCGCCCAGGGCGGTGCGTTGAGGTCGGTGGCGAAGCCGACGGTCTGGAACGGGCGCCGCGGCGAAGGTGGCGGCGAACTCGAGCGAGCGGCCCGGCCCCGTAGGTGGCGGTCGTCCCGGCGCTGGCGCCGTCGACGTGCAGGCGGCCGCCGGAGACGGTGGCGCCGCCGCCCGCCGACCACGGGGCGCTCGTCCAGTCGGCGCGGCAGCGAGCCGCCCTCGAACTCCGCCCCCTCCGCCGGCTTCAGCGTGACCTCGCCGTCGTCGGTCTGCGAGACGTAGGTATCGGCGCCGGTCGTGCCCGCCCCGAAGTCGGCGCTGGTGGTGTCGATCAGCGAGAGCCCGGCGGTCGTGAACGTCCAGGTGTCGTCGGCGCCGAGCGCGTTGCCGCTGACGTCCTCGACCGAGCCCGCGACCGTGACCTCGTAGGTGGCGCCGGGGTCGAGGTCGGCATCGGGGTCGAGCGTCGCGGTGGTGCCCGCGTAGCTGACCGTCGCCGGGACATCGGTGCCGCCGCCCTGCTTGCGCAGGCGGATGGTGGCGCCGTCGATCGTCGCCGGGTTCATCGGCTCGCTGAAGCCGACCTCGACGTTGGCGCTCCGACCGACGCCGGTCGCGCCCGGCGCCGGCGTCCGCTGGGTGATCGTCGGCGCGGTCGTGTCCCCGCCGGTGGCGTAGGTCGCGCTGACCTCGCTCAGGCTCGGCGACCGCGTCGCGTCGCTCGGAGTCGAGGACGGCCCGGTACTGCAGGTAGCGCGAGTTGCCGCCGATCGCGCCGCCCGAGCTCGCGACCGGTGCGAAGGCGCTCCAGCCGCCGTCCGGGGTCGGGGTGTTGCCGGTGCGGACCTGAGCGCCACGCCGGTGCCCGCCGGGGTCTCGGCCGTCCAGTTGAGCGCCTGCCAGTTGACCGCTGGCCGGCGTCGAAGATCGCGCGAGTCGAAGCTCGCCGAAGCCGGGGAATGGGCTCATCCGCAGCCAGTCGACCGACAGCTCCGGGCCGCCGGCGTTGAAGTCGCTCGCGGCCGACGCTCATCGCCGGGCCCGAAGCTGGCGGCGTGGGTGGCGACCAGGCTGCCGTCGACGTAGTAGCGGACCTCGCCGGCGTCCCACTCGATCCGGTAGCGGTGCTCGGTAGCCGATCAGCGAGCCCGGGAATCGGCGTATCGACGCTTCCCGATCCGGTGTTGGTGCGAGCGAAGAGCTGGTTGCTCGTGTTGTTGGTGCTGAAGATCGCCCAGACGCTGTTGAAGTTGTCGGTGAAGCCGACGTGCTGGAACGGCTGCGCCGCCGAAGGTCGCGCTGAACTCGAGCGAGCGGCCCGGGCCGAAGGTCGCGTCGGTGCCGGCGAAGGCGCCGTCGACGTGGAGCCTGCCGCCGGAGACAGTGGCGCTGCCGCCCGCTCCGCCGCCCTGGGACTCCCAGGTCGCGCTCGACCAGCCGGTCGGCAGCGCCGGCCCGCCGGAGAACTCCTGCGCCGACGGCGGGCTTCAGCATCACCTCGCCGTCGCCGGTCTCGGAGACGTAGCCGTTCGGCGTCCGGGCGTCCCGGCGGAGAAGTCGGCGACCGTGGTGTCGGTGAGGCTGGCGGCCGGGGTGGTGAAGCTCCGCGGCGGCTGGGCGCCGCCGGGGTCGGTGGTCGCGTTCGACGGCGGCGTCGGCCGAGGTCACCCGGTAGTAGTAGGTGGTGTTCGGGTCGAGGCCGGTGAGCTCGATGCTGTGGGAGGTGCCCATCGCCGCGTCGCTCTGGCTCGAGCCGAGCGATCCGGGGCTGGTCCCGTAGTCGACCCGCGAGTCGGACGGCTCGTCGGTGTCCCAGGTGATCGTCGCCGTCGCCCGGGCCGGCGGTGTCGGCGACGTTGGAGATCACCGGACCGGTCTGGTCGACGTCGTAGGTCGCCACGTAGTCGCCCGGGGCGGCGTCGATGAACGCGTACTCGACCCCCTTGATCGTCTGAGTCGTGGTCGCGACCGGCGCTGCCGTTCCGCGTCACGCCGGTCAGCGCGCCGCCGCGGAGCGTGGTCGGCACCATGGCCCGCAGCCCGTTCGCGCCGGCGCCGACGTCGATCGAGAACTCGAGCTCGTTGCCGTTCCAGGAGAGGCCGTCGAACGAGGAGCCGTTGCGGCCGTCGAGCCACTCGCAGCATCTGCGCGCTCGAGACGACCGGCACCCCGCGCGCCTGGGCCGAGGCGACGATCGCGTCCGAGCCCGCCGACGAGGCGCTGTCGGTGTGCATGTTGGCGACGAAGGCGCCGTAGTAGCCCTCGCTCCCGATCGCCCGGTCGAGCAGCGCGTTGGCGGTGAACGGGTAGGACTGGCCCGACTCGTCGGTCATCTGGGTCGTCGCCTGGTAGACGTCGATCATCGAGCCGTCGAGTGTCGGCGAAGCGCATCGGCATCCCCGAGCCGGTGAACAGTCCCGGCGTGTCGTTGACCCAGCCCGGCGGCCAGTAGTAGTAGTTGGTGTCGAACCGGATGCCGTGGTTGAGCTCGACCTTCGGCTGCGAGGCCCAGTCGCTCCAGGCGATGCAGTGGGTGCGGTTGGTGGTCGGGGCCGGCAGGCCCGGGTACTCGGCGGCGAACTGCGCGAGCTGGTCGCGTGAAGTTCTGCTCGAGCGACTGGCGGGGTGAAGTTGGCGCAGCCCGTGCTCGCGTGCAGCGCGACCTCGAACCCGTCGGCCTCGTAGCCCGCCGCCTGGGCGTTGGTCAGCGGGGAGTTCGGATAGATGTAGGAGGTGCCGCGCACGCACTCCCAGTCGGCGACCGAGCAGCCGGTCGGGCTCAGCGCCTTGTACTGGTCGAAGCGGCCGGCGGTGCCGCCGCCGGCGTGGTCGTCGCCGGTCATCACCACGACCGCCTTCTCGCCGCGCGGGAAGTACCAGAAGCGCGGCAGCGGCTTGCGATCGACGTTCATCTCCCCGATCAGGTTGGCGAGCAGCCGCTGCTGCTCGTCGGCCTGCGGGATCGCGACCTTGTCGCGATCGACCCAGTCGGGCTGGGGGTCGCCGGCGGCGTCGCCGAAGAAGAGGTTGTCGGAGCGGATCGGACCGGCCTGCCCGTCGCGCGACTGTCCCGCCCAGGCCGGGTTGCCCTGGCGCGTGTAGACGACCGAGCGCGCCAGGTCGTAGGTGAAGGCGGCCGCCTGGCCGCCGTTGGCGCCGACGCTCCGCAGCGTCACCGCCGGGTTCGAGGTCGCCGTCGTCGCGTCGGAGTAGAGCGATGGCGACGGTCGTCGGCGCCGGTCGCCGTGTAGCGGTCGGCGGTGCCGTGGAACTGCATCGTCTCGCCGACGATGCCGGCCCCCGGGCCCGAGCCGGTGTCGACCTTGAGGTAGCCCTCCGACAGCGGCGAGCCGGCGGCGGTCAGGCCGAGCAGGCCCGAGAGCTGGCTGTCGGGGCGCATCGCGATCAGGTTGCCGCCGCCCGTGACCCAGTCGGCGAGCATCTGCGCCTGCGCCGCGCTCGAGCCCGGTCTCGCCGAGGATGACGACGTCGTAGGCGTCGAGCGCGGCCGCGTCGACGCCGGAGAGGTCGGTGACGTTGAACTCGTTCAGCCCCTCGGCGCGCAGGATCTCGGCGTAGTAGCGGCTGAACGGATTCGCCGAGTTGCCGATCACCAGGATCGGCCCGCCCGGCCCCTCGTCGGGCGGCGGCGGCGGGGCGGCGGCCGTCGTGAACGACCAGGTGTGATCGGAGGCGCGCGGGTTGCCGGCCGTGTCGGTGACGCCGCCGGCCCCGCCCTTGATCGTCGCCGTGTAGGTGGTCGAGTTCGCCAGCGCGCTGCTCGGGTCGAGGGTCGCCGTGCGGGTCGCCGCCGAGTAGGTGACGGTCGCCGGGACGAGCGCGTTCGAGGCGTCGCGCAGCTCGAAGTTGGCGTCGTTGATCGTCGTCGGCGTCCATCGCCTCGTTGAAGGTCGCGGTGACGTTGGTGCCCGTTCCGATCCCCGATGAGCCCTGCGGTCGGAGCGACGAGGCTGATCGCCGGCGGCGTGGTGTCCGGGCCGACCTGGTCGTCGAAGACGACGTCGACCCAGTAGTTGCTCGCCTTGAAGGTGTTGGTCGGGAAGGCCCCTGCCGGTCCGTAGTTGTAGACGCCGTTCGCGCCGTCGACGCCGTCGGCGAGCGCGTGCAGCGGCGGGGCGTCGGCGCCCTGGCCGGAGAAGTAGCCGTCGGTGGCGGCGTAGCCGCCGTTGGGCGCGTGGTAGGAGGCGACGTAGGTCGTGTCGGCGTCGATCGCCACCGGCGAGTCGAGCTGGACCTCCTGCCAGCCCGATGCGCTCTCGCCGGTGAACGTGGCCTGGCGCCAGCAGGGTGCCGGACGCCGTCCAGAGGTGCCCGACGTGGGTGCCGGTGTTGCCCGGGCCCTTGTAGAAGCGGAGGCCGGTGATCTCGCCGTCGACGTCGGAGCGGAACTTGACCCCGAGCTCGACGGCGCCCGGGTCCGTACTCGAGCGGCGGGGTGACCGAGTCGTCCCAGATCGAGCAGGGGCAGCTGCCCGCGACCACCTCGACCGTCGATCCCGGCGCCGGGCGACTCGAGGTTGCCGCTGTCGTCGGCCGCGCGCGTCCGGATCGTCGCCGGGCCGGTCGCATCCGGCGTCCACGAGTAGGTCCAGTTGGCGCGGCCCTGGGCCGGGTGCCAGTGCAGCCGCCGTCGACCGAGACCTCGACGCCGCCGACCTCGCCGCCGCCGACGTCGCGTGGCGGTGCCGCTGATCGTCGTCTGCTTGCCGGCCTCGACCTCGGCGCCGGCGCCTGGGCGCGTCACCGCGGAGCTCGGGGCGGCGGTGTCGGTCGAGGCGCTTGCCGGCGGTCAGCGCCGGCTGCAGGTCGTCGGGCTGGACGCCCATGTCGGCGAACAGGTTCACGGTCGCCTGCTGCATGCGCGGGTCGGGGGTCGAGCTGCCGCGGTCGTGGTCGCCGTCGAGGCCCCACGACCACTGGACCGTGCCGGCGCCGAAGACGAGCGCGCCGCTGGCCGCGCGGTACAGCGTCAGGTGGTGGGTCGCGGTGCCGGACGCGTAGGTCGAGCCGTTGTCCTGGAGCTTCTCGACTCCGGAGCGGGTCGCCGAGGAGAGCCGGATCAGCCCCGGTGGGCGGGCGCCGTTGTCGAGGTCCTCGTCCCACTCGTAGCCGAGCGTGCTCGTCGCCGAGCGTCGCGGTCTGCCCCGGGGCCAGCGCGGCGAGGTTGGTGTTCCGCCAGAGCCGCAGCTTGCCCTCGGCCGCCGGCACCTCGATCGCCGAGGTGCCGGAGTTGACGGTGAAGATCGTGCCCGGTGAGCGCGTTCTCGGGCTGCGGGCCCTCGGGGTTGAACGAGCGCGACGTCGCGCCAGGTGCCGGTCCAGTTCGGGCTCGGGTCGATCTTCGCGTTGGCGTGGGTCTCCTTGTAGGAGACGAGCGTGCGGTGGGCGGTGTCGGAGCCGTCGATGCTGTTCTCCCAGCGCGTCTTCCAGAACGACCTCGTTGCCGCTGAAGAAGGCGAGGTTGACGCCGGCGTCGCGGGCGGCCGTGACGTTCTGCCGCTGGCCGGCCGACCAGTACTCGTCGTGGCCGACCGAGAGGAACGCCTCGTGCTCGAGGATCTCGGCGCCGCTGCGGTCGCTGTCGACGCCGGTGAAGTAGCTGACGTCGTAGCCGTTGCGCTCGAGCCAGCGGACCATCGGGTACTCGGCGTTGAACGGCGAGTCCTCGGGGGTCGGGCCCCGGGTCGTGAACGGACGGTTGTAGCTGACCTTGTAGGCGCGGCCGGACCCGGCGAGCCCGTGTAGAGGCTGTTGCCGCCGTACTGGTTGTAGGCCTGCCAGGTCGTGTCCGAGGTCTGGAACAGCAGGTCGGAGCCGCCCTCGTCGTCGCGGACGATGAAGAAGATGTGGCTCGCGCCGGCGGTGCCGTCCTCGCGGACGAGCTTGGCGAAGTAGATGCCGGAGACGGCGTCGGCGGGCACGGCCCAGGATGCGGAGACGCGCCCAGTTGCCGCAGTCGACCAGGCCGGTCGACGGCTCGTCGAGGCAGTTCGGCTGGGTCTGCGGGCAGGGCGGCCGAGGGCTCGACGGTCGCGACCTGGCGGGCGCCGTCGCCGCCGTAGTAGCCCATCCGGTAGATGTCGAGGCGGTAGTCGTCGGAGCTCGGTGTCGACCTTGAAGTCGACCGTCTCGCCGCGGTCGACGCTGATGTCGGTGGCGAAGCCCTGGATGGTCGGACTCGCCGGCACCGCTGACGTCCCACTCGCTCGCGGGGTCGCCCGGCTTCGAGTTCTCGCAGACGATCTCGTTCTGGATCGGGAGGTCGCAGGGAGCCGCCTGCGCGGGCTCGGCGTCCAGGCACAATACGAAAGAGAGCAAGCCGAACGTTGCGAGCAGCGCCGCACGCACATTCCGAGTCGACATGGGCCCCTGGCATGGGCTCCATTCCATGACCATTTGAGGCAACGATGGAGCAACCCGATGGCGCCTACATGAGTAAAACCCGCAAATCTGGGTTTAGGGATAAAGGCAAACCCTCAGGTCCAGGTTGAGATCCTCCCCTCGAATCCGCTCGTCGGCTCTCAATAGATGATCGGTCGACCGATCGCCGGCCCTCGAGTTACCGCTCAGGCGCGGCTGGCGGAGCGCGCCGCCCGATGAGCGCTCGACTGAACCTGGCCGTGCCGGCGCTCGTACATCGCCGAGTTGGCCTTAGCGACGAGGGTGTCGAGATCGACGTGATCGCCGGCCTCGGTCAATGCGACCCCGACGGTCACCTCCACCGGTAGGTCCGCATCGGGCATGGCATCCCGGATCGCCGTCTCCAGGTCGTCGGCATCGTGGGTGACGAGCAACGAGGACGATTCGCAGGCGGCGAAGGCGTCCTCCTCGACGCGTCCGATCACGGCGTACTCGCCGCAGACCTTCCGGAGCGCGATGCCGGCTTGGCGGATCGCCTCGTCGCCCACCTGCCGGCCGAGCTTGCGGGAGATCGCGTCCACGCCCTCGAGGCTGGCGAAGAGCACGATCGTTCCCTCTCCCTGGTCCCAGTTGTCCACCGTCCGGCCGCCGCCCCGCGAGAAGAAGCCACGACGATTGAAGAGGCCGCTGACCTGATCGTGAATCGCAAACTGGCCCAGGGCCGGGTTGGCGAGGACCACCGCTGTCGCGTCGGCCAGCGACTGCAGGATCGATATCTCCGTGTGGCTCGCGCTGTGTGTCGATTCCCAGTAGGCCCCGATCGCGCCCATTGGAGCGACCGACCTGATCGGGACCATCGCGAGGCTCTTGACGAAGGTGGATTCGTAGGTCTCCAGGCGGATCCGGTCGTCCAGCCGGATATCGGAGACCGCGACGGGCTGGCGGTAGAGCATCGCCCAACCGCTGATGCACTCCTCGATCGGGAAGGACTGCCCCTTCCAGAGCGGACCGACCGCATCCTCCTCGACGTGTCTGGCTTGCTTTCCGTCACGGAGAACGAACGTCGCGCCATCGGCTCCGGTGAGCTGGCGCGCGGATCGGCTGACCACCTCTTGAACGGTGGCCAGATCCTGGGATTGGGAGAGCTGATCCACGGCAGCAGCGAGCATCTCGAGGGTGGAACTGAGCTCTGCCCCGGGTTGGTTGGCCTGCTGATCCGACATCTGAAACCTTCCCCAAGTCGATTCTTGACCAACTAAGGGATCGACCGGTTTGCGGTTGAGCTTTAGCCCGCCCATTTCGGGTAGACCGTGCGGTTCGGATGGTTCAAACAGTTCCAGGGCGGCAGAGGCGCCGGCGGAGCTCGTCGTCAGCCGCCGACGGCGCTCGGCATCGGCTTGCCCGCCAGCCCTGCCAGGAGGTTTTCGACGGCCATCTCGGCCATCCGTCGGCGCGTCGCGTGTGAAGCGGAGCCGATGTGGGGGACCACGGTCAGGTTCGGGGCGCCGAGCAGGGGGTGGTAGCCCGGCAGCGGCTCGGGATCGGTGACGTCGAGGCCGGCCCCGGCGATCCAGCCCGATTCCAACCCACGGCGGAGGGCCTGGGAGTCGACGACCTCGCCACGGGCCGTGTTGATCAGGATCGCGCTCTGCTTCATCGCCATCAGCGCGGGCTCGTCGATCAGCCCCCGGGTCTGCTCGGTCAGCGGGCAGTGCAGGCTGACGATGTCGGACTCGGCGAGCAGTTGGGAGAACTCGATCCGGCCGGGCCCCGGGGAGTTGCCGGTGCGCAGGATCTTCATCCCGAAACCCGCGCCGCGCCGCGCCACCGCCTCCCCGATCAGGCCGGGGCCGACGATCCCGAGGGTGGCGCCGTGGACGTCGCTGCCGAGCCAACCCGCGGGCTCCCACGTCCACCACTCACCCTTGCGAACCGAGTTCGCCGACTCGACGATCTTCCGCGACACGGCGAGGATCAGCGCGAAGGCGAGGTCGGCGGTCGTCTCGGTCAGCACTCCGGGCGTGTTGCCGACGGCGATGCCGTTCTCGCTCGCGTAGGCCACGTCGATGTTGTCGGTGCCGACGGCAAAGTTGGCGATCGCGCGCAGGTCGGGGCAGGCGTCGATCAGCTCGCGGTCGATCGAGTCGGTGAGCATGCAGAGGATCCCCTCGGCGTCAGTGGCGAGGTCGCGCAGCTCGGTGGGCGAAGGAGGGAGGGCGCCCCGCCACACTTCGATCTCGTGAGCGGCGCGGAGCCGCTCGAGCGCGTCGAAGGGGAGCTTGCGGGTGACGATGCAGCGGGCCATCGGTCTCAATCATGCCTTCAATTCGTCGCCGACATCAGGGCCGCGGCTAGCATCGCCTGACCTTGGACACCTCGAGGGACATCTCCGTCGTGATCGTCACCCACGACTCGGCCGAGGCGCTCGGCCGGACGCTGCCGGCGATCGTCGCCGAGCTGCGTTGCGACGACGAGCTGATCGTCGTCGACAACGCTTCCACCGACGCCACGCGCGAGCTCGTGGCGGAGCTCGCACCGGCCGCGACCCTGATCGCGGGCGACTCCAACCCCGGCTTCGCCGCCGCCTGCAACCTCGGCGCCTCCCGGGCGAGCGGCGAACTCCTGCTCTTCCTCAACCCCGACAACGTGGTCGAGTCCGGCTTTCGTGAGGCGATCGAGCTGCCGCTCACCGAGGGTCGCGGTTGGGCCGCCTGGCAGGGCCTGGTCACCTACGAGTGCGGCGCCCGCATCAACACCCTCGGCGGGGTCGTTCACTTCACCGGGATCGCCTGGGCGGGGGGAGCTGGAAGCCCCCGATCGGAGACTCCGGCCGACCCGGTTGAGATCACCTTTCCCTCCGGCGCCTGCCTGGCGATCAGGCGCAAGGTCTGGAACGAGCTCGGCGGCTTCAGCGAGCCGTACTTCCTCTATCACGAAGACGCCGACCTCGGCCTGCGCCTCCATCTCGCCGGCCATTCGGTCGGGATCGAGCCGCGGGCCGTCTCCGACCACGACTACGACTTCGACAAGGGCCCGGCCAAGTGGCGGTACCTGGAGCGCAATCGCTGGGCGACGATCATCCGCACCTACCCCGGCGGGCTGCTGGCGCTCGTCATGCCGGCGCTGCTGGCAACGGAGCTGGCCCTTCTGTTAGTCGCGGCCGCCGGCGGCTGGCTGCCGCAGAAGCTCAGGGCTGACGCCGACCTGCTCGGCCGGCTGCCGCGGCTGCTCGGCGAACGGCGCCGAATCCAGGTGTCCGCCCGGATCGATGCCGCCCAGTTCGCCTCCCACCTGGTCCCCGACCTCGACAGCGCCTTCCTCGGTCGCGCCGCCGAGTCGGATCTGTTGCAGCGCTCACTGTCGGTCTACTGGCGGCTGGTTCTCGTGCTCCTGCGACGACGCCGTAGCGGCGTATCTGCAGCGCCGAGCATCGACTTCGACTAGAGTCTGCCGCCGGATGGTCCTAGGGATGGGGCCTGTGGGTCGAATCAGCCGTTCCGTGGTTGGGCGTGCAAGGGGGAAGGAAGCGAATCTGATGAGACGGATCTTGTCGCCGGCCGTTGTCGGCTTGACCTTCGCAATCGTTGCGCTCTTCCCGGGCGCAGCCGCGGCGGTACCCAGTGGCTTCAGCGACACCGTCGCGTTCTCGGGCCTGAGCTCGCCCGACCTCCGTCGCCTTCGCCCCCGACGGGCGCATCTTCGTCGCCGAGCAGAGCGGGCTGATCAAGGTCTTCGACGGCGTCGACGACAACACCCCGACGCAGGTGGCCGACCTGCGCACCAAGGTCCACGGATTCTGGGATCGCGGCCTGCTCTCGCTGATCATCGACCCGCACTTCCCGGCCCGACCCTACATCTACGTCTCCTATACCTACGACGCTGCGATCGGTGGGACCGCCCCGACCTGGGGCGTCCCCAATGATTCCAACGACGGCTGTGCGTCGCCGCCCGGTGCCACCGACGACGGTTGCGTGGTCAGCGGCCGGCTCTCGCGGCTGACCGTCTCCGGCAACTCAGTGACTGCCGAGAACGTGCTGATCAACGACTGGTGCCAGCAGTACCCGAGCCATTCGGTCGGCGACCTCGGCTTCGGGGCCGACGGCAACCTCTACATGAGCGGCGGCGACGGGGCGTCTTTCAACTGCGCCGACTGCGGCCAGGACGGCTCGCCGCTGAACCCCTGCGGCGATCCGCCGGTGGGCGTCGGTGGGGTCCAGACGGCCGCAACCGCCGAGGGCGGCGCGCTGCGCAGCCAGGACATCCGCACCACCGGCGACCCGCTCGGCCTCGACGGCACCCTGATCCGCGTCGATCCCGACACCGGCAGGCCGGTCCCCGATGTCGCCGCGAACGCGACCCCGTCGGCGGTGAACACGGCGCGGGTCGTCGCCTTCGGGTTCCGCAACCCCTTCCGGTTCGCGATCCGCCCGGGCACGAACGAGGTCTGGGTCGGCGACGTCGGCTGGGGCACGGTCGAGGAGATCAACCGCGTTACTCCCGGCGCGGCCGGGACGACGGCTAACAACTTCGGCTGGCCCTGCTACGAGGGCCCCACCTACAGCCCTATTCGGACGTCGGCTTCTGCCAGAGCCTGTACTCGGCGGGGGGTGCAAATGCGCCCTACTTCCGCTTCACACCACGGCGTCAACGGTCGTGTCCCTCGGACGAGCCCTGCTGATTACCAGGGCGGCTCCTCGATCACCGGTCTGGAGTTCTACGACGGCGGCACCGGCGCGGGCCCTCGCTTTCCCAGCTCCTACGACGGCTCGCTGTTCTTCGCCGACTACGCGAGGGGCTGCATCTGGGTGATGCAGAAGCGGGTCGAACGGCCTTCCCGATCCGAGTCAGGTCAGCATGTTCGAGGATACGTCGCGGCCCGGTCGACCTCGAGCTCGCCCCGACGGCTCGCTGTTCTACGTGAGCCTCAGCGCCGGGACCGTCCACCGGATCGTCTACGAGGGCGGCGGGGACCAGAACCGGGCGCCGATCGCCCGCGCCACGGCCTCGCCCGATCACGGCGCCGCGCCGCTCACCGTCCAGCTCGACGGAGCGGCTCCAGCGATCCCGACCCCGGCGATCAGCTCAGCTACGCCTGGGACCTCGACGACGACGGCGCAGTTCGACGACTCGACCGTCGGTCAGCCCGCAGAAGGTCTACAACACCGAGGGCGACCTACCGACCCGCGGCGTCAGGGTGACCGATCAGGACGGCGCCTCGTCGCACCGACGACGTGCCCGTCAACGTCGGGGCGCCGCCGGTCCCCTCGATCGACAGTCCCGCGGACGGCGATACCTTCACGCGCCAACCAGACGTTCGATTTCAGCGGCTCGGCCAGCGATGCAGAGGACGGGTCGATTCCGCCGTCCGGCCTCGACTGGAGTGCGTCTATCGACCACTGCATGCCCGAAGGCGGCTGTCATGAGCATCACATGCAGAACTTCGAGGGCGTCTCCGGCGGCGAGCTGGTGATGCCCGCTCACGAGCGGCCCTATCACATCACTCTGACCCTGACGGCCCGCGACTCGGACGGTTTGACGGCGAGTACCTCGATCGAAATCGACCCGAACCCGAACGCCGCACCCGTGCCGGTGATCCTCGAGCCGTCCGCCGACGCGGGCTTCTCCGCTGGTGAGCAGATCGATTTCTCTGGATTGGCGGTCGATGCCGAGGACGGCTTTCTTCCGCAGTCGGGGCTGAGCTGGCGGATCGTCGGCGTGGATTGCCCCGACACGGACTGCGTCGATCAGGCGCTGGCTTCGGAGTCCGATCACGGTGATTTCACTGCGCCCTCCGGACCGATCCCCTACGCACTCAGGCTGAAGTTGACGGCGACCGACCAAGAGGGCGCGTCGACCACCACCGCCGTGCGGCTCGAACCCCGCGTCGCCGCACTGAAGATCGACTCGCGACGGGTCGGCGCCCGTGTCTCGATCGCCGGGCAGCGCGGCCAGATCCCCTTCACGATGGACGTGCTGCGCGGCGCCGACGTCCGGATCGCCACGCCCGCCAGCCAGCACGCCCCTGACAAGGGCCGCAAGGCGGAGCTGCGATGGCGGCGCTGGTCCGACGGTGGGGAGCGCGTCCACTTCGTCACCCTCGACGGCGACCGGACCTACCGGCCGACCTTCAAAATGCACAAGGGACGCTAGGCCACCGCGGGCACGGCGTCGGGCTCGAGCGCCAACTCGATCACCTCGTCGACGGTGATCACCGGGTGAAAGCGCATCGCCTCGCGGACCTCCTCGGGCACGTCCTCGAGATCGCCCCGGTTACGCTCCGGGATGATCACGTCGGTCAGCCCGGCGGCGTGGGCGGCGAGCACCTTCTGCTTGAGTCCGCCGATCGGCAGGACCCGACCCTGAAGCGTCACCTCGCCGGTCATTCCGACCGTGTGCTTGACCGGTCGCCCGGTCAACAGCGACGTCAGCGCCGTGGTGATCGTGATTCCGGCGCTCGGTCCGTCCTTGGGAATCGCTCCCGCGGGGACGTGCACGTGGAACTCGCGACCCTCGAGTGCGTTCCGGTCGATGCCGAGTGACTCGGCATGTCCGCGCACGTACGAGAGGGCGATCCGCGCCGACTCCTTCATCACATCGCCGAGCTGTCCGGTCAATACGAACCCGGGTCCACCGTTTTCCCCGGCCCCCGGCATCGAGGTCGTCTCGATGAAGAGGACGTCGCCGCCCGCTCCGGTCACCGACAGCCCAGTCGCCACACCCGGAAGCGCGGTCCGCTCGGCGGCCTCCTGGAAGTGACGCTGACGGCCGAGCGCCTTGCGCACGCCCTCGGCGTCGATCTTCACCGGGGCGCTCCGCCTCACCTTCATCACGGCTGGCGATCTGGGTCGCCGTCTTGCGCAGGACCTTGCCGAGCTCACGCTCGAGCCCGCGCACGCCGGCCTCCCGCGTGTACTCGGTCACGACGGTCTCCAGCACCTCGTCGGCGATCTCGACCTCGTCCGCCTCGAGCCCGTTGCGCTCGAGCTGGCGCGGCCACAGGTAGCCACGGGCGATCGCGACCTTCTCGTCGGTCGTGTAGCCGTCGAAGCCGACGACCTCCATCCGATCGAGCAGCGGCCCCGGGATCGTCTCGGCGACGTTCGCCGTGGCGATGAAGAGGACCTCGGAGAGATCCAGCTCGACGTCGAGGTAGTGATCGCGGAACGAGTGGTTCTGCGCCGGATCGAGCACCTCGAGCAGGGCCGAGCTCGGGTCGCCGCGCCAATCGGCGCCGACCTTGTCGACCTCGTCGAGCATGATCACGGGGTTCATCGTCCCCGCATCTCGCAGGGCCCGCACCAGGCGACCCGGCAGGGCGCCGATGTAGGTCCGGCGGTGACCGCGGATCTCGGCTTCGTCGCGGACGCCGCCCAGCGACATGCGGACGAACTCGCGCCCGGTGGCGCGGGCGATCGACTCGCCGATCGAGGTCTTGCCGGTTCCGGGAGGGCCGATCAGCGTCAGGATCGCTCCCGCCGCCTTTCCATCGACCTCGACCCCGCGCTCGGCGCGCAGCTTGCGAACGGCGATGTACTCGGTGATCCGCTCCTTGACGTCATCGAGGCCGGCGTGGTCGGCATCGAGCACCTCGCGGGCGTGGACCGGGTCGAGCCGCTCGGAGGAGCGCTCCCCCCAGGGCACGGAGACGATCCAGTCCAGGTAGGTGCGCAGCATCGACGATTCTCCGGAGCTGTCGCCCATCCGCTCGAGCCGGCCGAGCTCGCGCTCGGCGTGCTCGCGGACGTCGTCGGGCATGCCCGAGTCGGCGATCTTGGTCCGGTACTCGTCGGCCACCGACGCCTCGTCCTCGCCCAGTTCCTTCTGTATTGATTCCAACTGCTTGCGCAGGAAGTACTCGCGCTGCTGCTTTTCGGCACCGCTCTGGACGTCGTCGCGGATCCGGCTGCGGACCTGGAGCTCGGCCAGGCGCTCACGCTGGAAGGCAACCGACATCTCGAGCCGCTCCCGCACGTCGATCGTCTCCAACAGCTGCGACCTTCTGCTCGTAGCTCAGGTCTGGGGAGTAGCCGGCGGTGTCCGCCAGGGCACCAGGCTCCGAGATCGAGCGCAGGAACGCGCGGATCCCGTCGCCGGCCTGGCGCAGCTCGAGGATCTCCTCGACCACGGCGCGGTATTCCCGCTCGAGAGCGCGGACCTCGTCATCACGTTCGGTCTCGTCCTCATGAGGGGTGACCTCGATCCGCAGGGTTCCGTTCAGGTCGGTGCGCGCGGCACCGGCGATTCCACGGTGCAGGCCCTCGAGGGTCGTCGCCCGGGTACCGCCCGGGCAGCGTCAGCGTTTCGTCGATGCGAGCGATCGTGCCGACGGTCGCGAAATCCTCGCCGGAGCGGGGAACGAGCAGGACCTCCTCCTCGCTGCCGGCATCGATCGCAAGGGTCAGGTTCATGCCCGGGAAGACGACGACATCGTCGAGGGGGATCAGGGGAAGGGTGGTCTTGGTGCTGTTCGGTTCCATCTGGTGGGTCCTTCGGACTTGGGGGTGAGCTCGAGATGGAACCCTATCACCAATCGTTATGATCGCCAACGATTATGAATCCGTGGCTTGCGGCGCTATATTCGTTCAGTCATGGCCTCCGCACCACGCACCGTCAAGACGGCATCCAAACCGAGTTGCGGGGTGCTCTTCTTCCGCCTCTCACGGGCGTCCGGCGAGGGCCTCGGTGACGCCCTCTCGGCAGTCGACATGCGGGCGCCGGAGTTCGCGATCCTCCACCAGCTCTACGACGCCGGTCCGATCTCCCAGCAGGCCCTCGGCCGCGCCCTTCGGATCCACGCGAGCAACCTCGTCGCCCTGATCGACGAGCTGGAGTCCGACGGCTCGCTGATCCGTCGCCGCGACCCCACCGATCGCCGCCGCTATCTCCTCGAGCTGACCGACGCCGGCGTCCGCCGCCTCGCCGACGCCGAGCGCGCCGCCCAGAGCGCCGAGGCCGACATGCTCTCCCCGCTCACCCCCGCCGAGCGCGAGCGCCTGCGTGGCTACCTGGCCCGCCTGGCCGGCCACTCCTGCGCCCCCAAGGACCGCTGCCGAGGCAAGTAGCCGGCTACCGAGGACTTCCAGTGGCCTCCGGATGGAGCTCACTGGCGGATTTCTATCGACATACAGTGGCTTTCCGCCAATGACGAGCCGTCAACCCAGTGAGGGAGCCGCTGTGGCTGGGACCAGGCCTGAGCGGGCCGGGTTGGTGGAGGTCCAGCGGGAACTCAGCGCGAGCGCAGCGAGTCGCGCCCGATGGACCTCTGCCCACCCGGCCCCATCGTCGAGTTAGTCCGACGCGCTCTCGCCGCCGTCGATCTCCACTCCAACCGCCACATCGTGCTCGCCACTGAGACCCCCCTTGCGGATCCGGCGTTGCTCGCGGTCGAGTCGGGCCACCTCCTGGGCGAGGATCTTGGTCTCCTCGCTGAGTCGCGAGAAGGCGACTGAGAAGTGCAGGGCGAGGAAGAAGAGGGCGCCGACGCCGACGAAGAAGAGCGCGTTTGGCGGCGAGAGGATCCCGAGGGTGTCGGCGAGCCAGTTCAGCGCCCCGTTCCAGACGGCCAGCACGACGAGGACTAGCGAGGCCGAGATCCAGAGCAGCGCATAGCGCTCGACCAGCCGGCGGCGGCGGACAAGTTCGATCACGAGGATCAGGAAGAGCAGGGTCGCGACGGCGGCGATCCGCTGTGGCCGGACCCCGAGGCCCTCGGCGAGGATCGAGAACACCTCCGGGCTCACGATGGTCGACCGCCCTCGACGCTGGGTCCGCCGCTCGGATCCACCGTGCCGAAGTCGTCGGTCGTCGGTGGGGGGGAACCCTCGAACGCGTCCTTCGGCCGACGCCGCAGCAGGCCGACGAACAGGGCCAGCATCACCTTGACCATGTAGTAGGCCGCGCGGGGGTAGTCGATCGAGCTTCGGCCGAAGCCGCGAGCATTCATTCGCACCTGGACCTCGTGGATCCGCAGGCGATTGCTGTGCAGCATCAGGATCGCCTCGACCTCGGGATAGTCGTGCGGGTAGTCGCGGGCGAAGAGCTCGATCCCGCGCCGGTTGACCATCCGGAAGCCGGACGTCGGGTCGGTGATCTTCTGGCGGGTGATCGCGGTCAGCACGACCGAGAAGATCAGGTTGCCGAGTCGCCGGCCGATCGGCACCTTGTATCCGGGGTCGCCGCGGAACCGGGTTCCGTAGACCATGTCGGCCTCAGCCCCGGAGGTGCTCAGCGCCGCCAGCATCTCGTCGAGATACTCGGGTTTGTGTTGGCCGTCGCCGTCGACCTGGACGGCCACGTCGTAGCCGTGGGCGAGCGCGTACTTGTAACCGGACTGCATCGCGCCGCCGATCCCGAGGTTGAACGGGTGCCGAAGCACTATCGCCCCTTCCGCCTCAGCCTTGGAGACGGTCGAATCGACGGAGCCGTCATCGACGACCAGGACGTTGAAGGAGGGCGTCTGACGCTTGATGTCGCGAACGACGCGACCGATCATCCCCTCCTCGTTGTAGGCGGGGACGATGGCCAGCAGGCGCAGCTCTTGACGGTCTTCGGAAGGCATTGGAACCCACATCGGGAGCCGGGTAAAGACTCCTACGGGCGACCAAAGGTACCGCTAGAACCTGGGATTCCGCCGGGCGGGCTAGCCTCACCGCAACGATGTCACCCGTCCTGCGCCCCGATGCCGCAGCCTTCGATCAACTCGATCGTGAGATCTCCGGTTGCCGCGCCTGCCCTCGCCTCGTCGCCTGGCGCGAGGCCGTCGCCGCTGATCCACCCAAGCGATTTCACGGTCAGGACTACTGGGCCAGGCCGGTTCCCGGCTTCGGCGATCGCGGCGCGCCGATCGTCCTCGTCGGCCTCGCCCCGGCCGCCAATGGGGCAAATCGGACCGGGCGCATGTTCACCGGCGATCGATCCGGTGACTGGCTGTACGCCGCTCTCCACCGGGCCGGTCTGGCAAACCAGCCGCACTCTCTCGACCGCGACGACGGCCTGATGCTGAGCGGCGCCTACGTCACCGCTGCGGTCCGCTGTGCGCCGCCGGACAACAAGCCGACGACCGGCGAGCGTGATCGGTGCCGGCCCTTCCTCGATCGCGAGTTCGCCCTGCTCGGAGATGTTCGCGTGATGGTGGCCCTGGGCTCCTTCGGCTGGGACGCGGCGCTGCGCACGCTGGCGAGCGCCGGCCGAGAGATCCCCCGGCCCAAGCCCAGGTTCGGCCACGGCGCGGAGGCCGGCATCGGCGCCGTCACCCTGATCGGCAGCTATCACCCGAGCCAGCAGAACACGTTCACCGGGCGGCTCACCGAGGAGATGCTCGACGCCGTGATCCTTCGGGCGAAGGAACTGGCGTGCTCAGACTCCGAACAGCTCGACGCCCGGTAGGTCCTCGAAGTCGGCCACGTTCAGCGTCCAGACGCGTGCACCCCGAACCAGGCCGTGAGCGGCGATTGCGATATCCACCTCGCGGCCCCTTGACTCGCCGGCGGCGTCGTAGAGGCCGGCTGCCATCGCGGCCTCCTCCGGTCCGAACGAGAGCGCCTGCTCGCTTGGGAGCAGAGCCTCCTGGGCGGCGAGTTCCTCGTCGATCCGAGGTCCGCGGAGCCATTCGTAGAGAACCAGACTGGGGAGCAGGAGCCGTTCGCCCGCGTCGACCGCTGCCCGCAGTGCCGGCGCCGAGCGGCGCGGACCCGTGAGCGCGTCGATCAGCAGGGAGGTGTCGACGACGATCAAAGGCGATGCCCGTCATCTGAGCCACGACCGCCGCGGCGTCGAGCCTCCCGGATCTCCCTCAACTCAGCCTCGACCTCGGCAATCGGCCGCTCAGGGATCCTCGGCACGAGGTCGTCGAACGCGGCCAGCATGCGACGCCGCTCGCTCTCACTGAGCCGGTCCGCCCGTTCGCTGTAGTCGTGGATCGCCTCGCGAACGATCGCGCTCTTGGAGCGATGCAGTCGCGATGCCGTCTCGTTCAGCCGGGCGACGGTCTCGAGGTCCAACGTGAATGTAGATTTCACCGAAGCCATATAGAGACCATACCACCATACTTCGCTGATGAGGCTTGATGCAGGGGTTGGCCGGCAGTCACGCCCGTAGTATCGGCGGCGGAACCGAGCCGAACCGACCGTGGTCCCACTCAACATCCCGAACGCGCTGACGATGCTGCGCATCCTGGCGGTGCCGGTCGTCGTCGTGGCCCTGCTCGCAGAGATTCCCAACGGGGACCTCGTGGCCGGAATTGTCTTCGCCCTCGCCGCCTTCACCGACGGCCTCGACGGCTACATCGCGCGTCGCCGCGACAGCGTCACCACGTTCGGCAAGCTGATGGATCCGCTCGCCGACAAGCTGCTGATCGTCGCCTCGCTCGTTTCGCTCGTCGCCCTCGATCGCCTGCAGGCGTGGATCGCGATGGTGATCATCGCCCGTGAGCTCGCCGTCACCGGACTCCGCGCCGTGGCCGTCGAGCAGGGGGTGGTGATCTCGGCGAGCTGGCTCGGCAAGGTCAAGACAGCCCTGCAGGTAGCGGCGGTGATCGCCCTGATTGCCGTCGATCCCGCCACGATCGCCGTCGACCTGCTCGTCTACGCGGCGGTGGCCGCCACCGTGATCTCGGGCGCGGACTACTTCTTCGGTATTCGTCGCAGGATCGAAAAGCAGCGACTGACGGAGGACGCCGAGGGGGGGAAAGCGGAGAAAGCGCCTAGGCCGCGCCGGCGGCGGGGGCGTCGAGCCACTCTCGCATCGTCATGTGGTGGGGGGAGTGTCCGCCCGAAATGAGCTCGCTCAGGACCTCGGAGAGTTCGCCGGAGCGTTCGGCGACGACGTTGTGGCGGTGGATCGTCTCCAGGTTCTCCTGGCGGGCGAGGATGAAGTTCTGACCGTGGAGGTCGGGATGGGCGGTGGCGAGCTGGCGAACCATCTCGCGCACGCAGTCCTCGACGAATCGGGGGTTCGCGTGGGCCTTTTCGACCACTGAGCGCTCGTCCTCCCGCTTCATCAGCTCGTAGATCTCCGACGACATCGAGGACTCGACGATGGCGAGCAGCTCGCGGGCGTCGACCTCCGTTTCGCAGTCCTCGGAGCGGCCGAGGTAGAGGGTTCCGATTCCGCGCTGATTGTGGGTGGCGACGGGGACGAGTCCGAGGATCTCATCCACCTGGGCATCGCTGTAGCCGCTTTCGCCGAGGCGCTCGCGGGCGCCGGCGGCGATCAGCTCCTGGGCGCACGGGCAGGCGGTCATACCCTGTGCCTGGACCCCGGTCAGCGTCCGGGTGCCGGCGCTCGAGGCGACGGCGGTGCCGAACAGGGTGTAGATCTCCTGCGTCGGCTTACCGCTGACCGGCGCCGGGACCGTCTCGGGGTAGCGGGCGGCCAGGGAGACCTCGGCCCGCATCCCGCCCTGACGGTCGCGGACGCGCTCGGCGATCCGGGCGGCGAGGTGCTCGGCCTTCAGGGATTCACCCAGCACGGACTCGTCGATCGCCTCGTTGACGACCTCCTCGAAGCGGGACATGTGGGCGCCGGCCTGCTGGGGGCTGAGGTCGATGTAGCACTCGAACTCGGCGAAGAACAAATGCGCGAGCGACCCGCTGGCGGAGTGGTCGGATCCCTCCGGGTTGATCCTGATGACCTTCTCGACGCCACGGACCCCAACCCGGGTGAGGCTGACCTCGGTACGGGGCCGGCGGGCCTGAACGTCGGGCCCGGCCGACCCTCGGGTGGATTCGCTGAGCAGTGTGGGCGGTCGGTTCATCGGAGGCGCTCGGACGCAAAGGCTACTGAGGTCAATTCCCCGGCCTCAGGCGTGGCATACTCGCGGGGCGCCCTCGGGAGGGGAATGCATCCTCGCTCGAGGTGGCGCTGAGAGGTACGAGAGATGGCCGAGGAGTTGCCTGCCACCGAGTTGCTCCCAGTGGAGCAGTTGAGCGAGGACCCGAGCGTGATCCTGATCGCGCTCGGTCGCGAGAGCGGTCAGGTGACCGGCGAGCAGATCGCGGCCGCAGTCGAGGAGGTCGAAATCGGCCCCGACGGCCTTCGCGACCTCCACGGCCAGCTCGCCGATGCCGGCATCGAGGTGATCGTCGAGTCCGCCGCCGACGAGAACGCCGAGGACGACCCCGCCGAAGCCCCGCCCATCGTCTCTCCCGATCTCACGGTTGAACCCGGTGTTGATTCGCTGCGCCTGTATCTACACGCGATCGGTCGGGTCCAGCTGCTCACTGCCGATCAGGAGGTCGAGCTGGCCAAGCGGATTGAGCGCGGCGACTTCGACGCCAAGCGGCAGATGGTCGAGGCCAACCTGCGGCTGGTCGTCTCGATCGCCAAGGGCTACGTCGGCCGCGGCCTCAGCTTCCTCGACCTGATCCAGGAGGGCTCGCTCGGGCTGATCCGTGCGGTCGAGAAGTTCGACTACCGCCGCGGCTACAAGTTCTCGACCTACGCAACCTGGTGGATTCGCCAGGCGGTGACCCGGGCCGTCGCCGACAAGAGCCGGACGATTCGGATCCCGGTCCACATCAACGAGAAGCTGAGCAAGGTCCGTAGCGCCGAGCGCAGCCTCGTCCAGGACCTCGGCCGCGAGCCCGAGCCCGCCGAGGTCGCCCGCGAGGTCGGAATGGATCTCGCCGAGGTTCGTGAACTCATGGGCCTCGCCGCCGCGCCCGTCTCGCTCGAGGCTCCGATCGGCGAGGACGGCAACGGCCGCGTTGCCGACATCGTCCCCGACATGAACGGTCAGGGGCCGTTCGAGCGGGCCAACGACTCGCTCCAGCGGGAGGGCCTCGACCGCGCCCTCCGCCTGCTCACCGATCGCGAGCGCAAGGTGATCGAGCTTCGCTACGGCCTCACCGACGCCGAGCCCCAGACCCTCGAGCAGATCGGCCAGGACCTCGGGATCACCCGCGAGCGCGTCCGCCAGATCGAGACAAACTCCCTCCGCAAGCTCAAGCGCCTCCCCCAAGCACAGTCGCTGCGGGACGACATCTAGGCGGGAGCTGCGTCGCCGACGTCGTCGGAAGGGCGCCTGAGCCAGATGGTCGTCAGGTATGCCACGGCGACCCCGACGATGATCACCGGCCCGGTGCCGAGGCCACCCGATGTGGTGAGCACCGTGGCGAGCACCACCGCCGAGAGCGGCAGCTGCAGGACCGCGACGACGGCGGCGCCGATGCCCACGGCCACGGCCGGGGCGAGGTCGAAGCCGGGAAGCTCCGCCGCCATCACCCCGGCGGCGGCGCCGAGGAACATCGCCGGGAAGGTCGGGCCGCCGCGGAACGTGCCGAGCGCCAGGCCGTAGGCGATGCCCTTGAACAGGATCAGCAGGGCGAGGGCGCCGAGCGACCAGGTGCCGGCGTTGGCGACCAGCGGGTTGAGCGCCTCCTGGCCGGAGAAGAGGACCTGATCGAATCCCTTGTCGGTCAGGGCCTCGAACGCCATCGCGAGCGCTGCGATCGCGATGGCAGCGGCGGGGATCATGAGGAAGGGTCGCGGCGTCGCGCGGACCTGCGCCTCGCGGCCGATCCGGAAGATGACGAAGGTGCCGACCGCGATCACGGCTGCGAACGGCACGGTCCAGAGGAAGTCGGCCAGGTCGGGGCGGGCAAAGTCCGGGAGGGGGATCGGGTCGAGCGAGATGGCGGTCGTGTTGACGCCGGTCCAGGAGCCCATGCCGATCGATACGAGGGTGCCGATACCGGCTGCCAGCAGGCCCGGGATGAGGACGAGGGGGAGGCGTTTGCCACCGATCCCCGCGGCCTCGATCAGGATCACGGCCGCGATCACGGGGGAGCCGAAGAGAAAGGAGAGGGCGGCGAAGATCCCGGAAGTGGCGACGAGGGTGCCGACCTCGGCGGGGACGTCGGCTCGCAATCGGCTCACCGCCCACAGGCCGAGTCCGCCACCGAGCGCGATCAGCGGAGCCTCCGGACCGAGCACGGCACCGAGGCCGATGCCGACGACCGCGGCGAGCATCACGCCGGGCAGCTCGATTGGGGAGGTCGGCGAGGCCTTCAGGCCCTCGGCCGGAATGTGCCCGCCGTTGCCGGGCAGGCGGGCGACGGCGAAGGCGACGATGACGCCACCGATCGCGAGCACCGGCAGCGGCCACCAGATCGGCGCCTTCTCGAAGCCGAGCGCGTCCGGCAGGTCATCGAAGACACCCTGCTGCAACTCGGCGACGAGCTCCAGGAAACACCAAGCGAGGAGGGCTGAGATCAGTCCGACGACCGAGACGAAGCCGAGCAGTCCAAGAAACTGCTTGCTGCGCATCAGCGCGATCGGGTCGACGTCGGCTGGCTCCGGCTCGGTCACGGGTAAAGAACCTATCCGGGATCGGGTTTCAAGCGGCCTCCGCCGAGGTTCGTGAACTCATGGGCCTCGCAGCCGCGCCCGTCCCGCTTGAGGCTCCGATCGGCGAGGGACGACATCTAGGCGGCGCCGGGCCGCTCCGCGGCGTGGGTGCGCTCCAAGCGAACACATCCGCTGCCCTCGACCACCACTTCAAAGCGATCGCCTGCGGTCAAGTCAGCAGCTGTGAAGGGTCCGATCGGGATGGTGAGCTGATGGCCAGGGGACATCGTCGCCCGACCTGAGGACTTCAAGCGGACCCCCTTGGGACGGCTGGATCCGCTCTTTGATGGGGGAGGTGGGAATCGAACCCACTCAGCACGAGGCACTGGATTTACAGTCCAGCCCGTCTCTCCAACTACGGCGCTCCCCCCAATTGGGGACCGGCATTGTAGGTGGCTGGACGACGCCTGTGGGACCTCGCCATCGCCCTTGACTTCGTACTCTGAGTACTTGGGTCCGCCGAGGCGAATCCCTCGACTTCCGTCCACCGCTGTCGACGGGATGAACCATCTGCGCCCGTCCGCCACCCAGACGAAGAGGAAATCGCAACGGGAGTGGTCGAAGAAGCTGACCGTGCCGGTCCAGCTCTGATTGCCATCGTTCGTGCAGAGCCCCACAGCGAAACGATCGCCCTTCCGGCAGCTCGAACTCTTGACCTGCACCCGGTGAAGTCGCCCATCGAGCTCGGCGATCACATCGACATCGGGGCTGTGGCCGATCGGGATCCAGACCTGCGCCCCGATCGAAGTGAGCCAGGACATGGCCTGCATCTCACCGATGTCGCCCTGCTTGCGTGGGTGGAAACCTCTTGGCATACCACGAACATACGTTCGCTCCCGGACGGAACTTCCGCTCAGTCCTCTCGCGCATACGGGTTGGCGTCCTCGGTGATCGGCGTCCCGTCAGAGAGCGTGCCGTACTCGCCGTCACCCGTCGGGGCATCCTGCTCCGGCTCGCCCTCCATGGATCCTCCGGGCCGCCCGATCACGCCGGAGCGGAACAATGCCGCGAGCACGATGTCGATGATCCCGACCGCCACGGCGAGCAGTGGCCAGACGATGCCGAGGGCGATCGTCAGGGCGATCCCGACCACGATCGTGGTGACGCCGGTCAGCATCAGGACCTTCGGCAGCCGTTCGCTCATTCGTCTCGACACCCTAGATGAGTGATTCCATCGGAATCAATCTAGACCCGCCCACGCGTCCTGCGCCCTCCCGCTAACCTGCGCCGACGCGCCCGGATAGCTCAGCGGTAGAGCACCTCCATGGTAAGGAGGGGGTCGTGGGTTCAAGTCCCACTCCGGGCTTCCAGAAGAACGAAGAATGCCTGCACCGGCTCGAGGAGAGCTCCCCGCCGGCTCAGAGTTCAGCGGAGATGTGCAGGACCGCCCAGCTCGCCATCTCCGTACGCCGCCGCATTCCGGTTTTGCGCCGAACCGCGGCGAGGTGGTTCTGCACCGTGCGGTGTGAGAGCGCGAGGTGCTCCGCCACTTCCCTGTCGGTCTTGCCGTGGGCGACCAGCGTCAGCACCTGACGCTCGCGTGCCGTCAGCAGGCGTTTGAAGTCCGCAGTCTCCACCGAAGAGCGCCGCGGAGAGCTCAGCGCCGGGTGAGCTCCGGCCGAGAAACCGAATACCGTTCCCCCTCCGAAGACGGTGATGATCGCGCCGCGCAGCTCGCCGCCGCTGACGCTCTTGCTCAGATACCCGCGGGCCCCGGCCTCGGCGGCATCCCACATCGTGTCGAGCTTCTCGATCGCGGTGACCACCAGCACCTTGAGCCCGCTGCTGTCGTTCGTCAGGTGCTCGATCAGGTCGAGGCCGTTCTCGCCGCCCAGCCGCAGGTCGAGCAGGACTACGTCGGGTCGCAGCACGCGCGCCTTCTCGAGTGCCTCGGAGGGGTCGCCCGCCTCGCCCACCACCCGGATTGCCGGTTCGGCCGCAAGGGCGGATTCGAGACCGCGTCTGACCAGCGGGAAGTCGTCGACGATCAGGACCGCGATGTCCATCACGCGTGCGCGGCCATCAGCGGCGGGCGGGCGGGCGTAGTCATCCGAGTGAGTTGAGAACCGCCCAACAGGCGATCTCCGATCGCCTGTTGAGACTGGCGCGCCGTTTCACCGCGGCGACCTCGTATTGAACGGTTCGAACCGAGAGGAAGAGGCGCCCGGCTATCTCGCCGTCGGTCAGCCCGATGCTGACGAGGTGGGTGATCGAGCGCTGGCGGTTGGTCAGAGCGGGGAGCCTCCGGGCTTGATAGCCGCCGGCCGGAGAGAGCACCGCCTGCGAGCGGCGATGCTCGAGCGACGGAGTCACGACCCTGCGGCCATGGTGCACGGCGATCACCGCGCCGGAGAGCTCCTCCGCACTGGCCCGCTTCGTCAGGTAGCCCTTCGCGCCGGCGGCCATCGCCGCGAGCGCGTTGTCGGGGTTCTCGTTTGCGGTCAGGATCAGGACCCTGAGCTCGGGAAGCTCCGCCCTGCACACGTCGAGCGCCTCCATGCCGCCGTGCTCCGACATCCGCAGGTCGAGGATGAGTACATCGGGTTGCAGGCGCCACGCGCGCTCGACCGCCTCGAGCCCGTCGGCGGCGTGGCCGACCACCTCGATCTCGGGGTGCCCGGCAAGGGCGTTCTCGACTCCTTGGCGGACGAGCTCGAAGTCGTCGGCGACCAGTACCCGAATCATCGAAGCACCGGGGCGCAAGGTCCTGAGTGGTTGCCGCGTTGTTCAGGTAGATGAAGGGACGTGCATCCACGCATGCGGCCGGGACGAGCTTCGTTCCGAGGGCGCGCAACGCACTCCCGCCGCCCGCTGCGGGCTTCGCCTCCAACGGCAACGGCATGATCGCCCCAGAGGCCTTCAACGGCGTCGCCGTCGCCAAGGCGGCCCTCGCCCTGCGGGTACTGGAGCTCGAACGTGAGAAGGCACGCCTCGAGGAAGCGTCCGACGTGCTCGCCCACGACCTCAGGGAGGGGCTCTCCACGATTGCCCTCTTCGCGGATGCGCTCGAGCTGCGGCTCGCCTCCGATCCCGATCAGGACGTGGGGCGGGATCTGATCGGGATCCGTGCCGGGCTGGCGCGCCTGGACTCCCTGATCGATGCGGTCCTGCAATCCACCGACGGGGCAGCGGCGGAGCGCCAGCGGCCGGTTGACGTCAACCTCGTCCTCGCCGACGCGATGGCCAACCTGGAAGCTCGCATCGCCGCGACGCAGGCGTCGATCACCTGGGGGCCGTTGCCGTGGACCTTCGGCGACCCGGACGCTCTCACGCGCCTGTTCCAGAACCTGCTCTCCAATTCCCTCAAGGCGGGCGACCTCCGTCGTCCGCTGCAGATCCGCATCACCTCCGCGAGAGCGGTCACTCGCTGGCGCTTCGTAATCAGCGACAACGGAGCGGGAATCCAGCCCGACTTGGCGAAGGCCTTCCAGCGTTCGAACGGGGAGATGCCTCGGCGGGGCTGCCTCGGCCTGGCGATCAGCAAGCGAATCGTGAATGCCCACGGCGGAGAGATCCGCGTCGAGCGCAACCGCGAGGCGGGTACCGTCACAAGCTTCGATCTGGCGGCGCCCTGGTAGCACTCTAGATCTCGCCGGCCGGGGCCCTCACGGCCCACACGAGGAGCGCCAGGAGGGGCAGTTCCTCGATGATCGAGATCGCCACCCCGGTGACGTCGCTCACCGGGAGCCTCAGACACAGAGCCACCACGAGTACCCCATAGGGGATTGCCGTGAGTCCGCCGGTCGCCGGCGCCAATCGGTGCCAACGCTCCACCCGTCTCAGCAGCGCACCGAAGAGCGCCATACCGATGACCACCACGATCATGCCCCCGTTCAACCACAGCTCGCCGACCAGCCCGGGGGGATCACCGGTTCGTCGATCGACGTCGAAGCCGAAGACCGCGGGGCTGATCACCGGACCGAGGCGAACGGGGGGCTTCTCGGGCCAGGCGGTCCTCGGGACCGGCGCCCACAGGATCGAGAACATCGTCTTGCCGTATTGAAACGGATAGGCATCGGGCACCCGATCCACGAGCACAGACGTCGGGCCGATCGCCGCCCATGTCCGCGAGCCGAACACGTCCTCGACCAGGGCCTCCGTGCCGGTCGTCTCCGAGAGCGAGCCGGCCTGCCCCTGGTTCACAGCTCGCAGGCCGCCGAGTAGCGTGACGGCGAGCAACGCCGCCGCGATGCAGACCACGATCACCCTCATCCGGGGCTCCCGGCCCCTGATTGCGATCGCCATGAACGCCGCGGCGCCGAGCGTCGCGAAGAGCTCGGTCCGGCTGCTCGTGACCGTCGCGTATGCCGCCGTCAGCAGCAATGCCACCAGCACCGCCGCCCCGAGGCCCGAGCGCAGCGGGACGCGCCGGCGCACCAGGGTGAAGACCCCGATCAGGAAGGCGATGCCGGCCAGCGAGATGGCGAACCTGTAATAGCCGAAGACGGTCTCGCCCCCCTGGATCTCCCCGTAGCGCTTGCGAGAGGTGAGCAGTTCGGCGGGGCTCTGGATTCCCACCTTCGGCGCGTATAAAGCGAAGGCGACCATCGCGATCCCGCACAGGACGACCACCGCCCAGAAGGCGCGGCGCGGAGACGGCCGGCTGAAGCCGCGCTCGACGGCGCGACGCAGGAAGCGCCCGGGCCGGGGCACCGCCTGCGTGCCCACGGCCAGGTACCCGATCGCCATCACCCCGATCCCGACGCTCATCACAAGGAGCCCTTCCGTCAGCACCTCGGTGTCCCCGAGCCCAGAGAGCAGACCGGAGGCCCCCTCGGAGCTGCTCTGGGTCAGGAAGACGGTCTGCCCGGCGAACCCCAGTAAAAGTGTGAAGCCGAAGACCGAGAGCGGGTGGAGGATCCGCTTGGGCCGCTCGGCCGCTGCGATCGTGAACGGGATGGCCGTGACCACGAGGGCGACCGAGCACTGGAGGTGGGAGATCTCGCCGGTGGCGACGAAGGCGGCGAAGAAGACCATCCCGATAGCGACGAGTCCGATCGGGATGAACCACACCGCGAGCTCGCCGCTCGGCGTCCGGCGAGGGCGGGCGGCCGGCTCCACGGGACGCAGGTCGGCAACCAGGCCGACGTTGCTGTGAAGCTCTCCTTCTCGTTCGACCCGCATCGGACTCCTGCCTGAAGATCCCGGCTTCGCTCAGCCGGACCGGATCAGAGCCGCCTGATCGACCGCGGGCGGTTTCCCATTGGTCGGCCCGTCGTCGCCGTAGTAGCGGGCGTACGGTTCGCGGGAGGAGACCCGGTTGGCGACTATCCCGAGGACCGGGGCTCCGAGGCTGCGCAGCTGCTCGCTCAGTTCGATCACGTCATCGCGCGTCGTCCGGCCGGGTTGGACGACGACCAGGACGCCGTCCGCCCGCGCAAGGAGGGGGATCGCATCCGCCACCCGGGAGATCGGGGGGGTGTCGATGACGACCAGCTCGTACTTTGCCTCGAGTGCCTCCTCGCAGCGCTGCATCTCGTCGCTCTCGAGCAGCTGCGCCGGCGCTGGAGGATGGGACCCGGCGACGATCACGTCGAGCGAGGACACCGTCGTCCCGTTGCGCCCATCCGGAGCTATGGGCAACGATTGGATTGCCTTCTCGAGCGAACACTCGTACCTGAGTACCTCGGAAAGGCCCGGAGACGACTCGGCGCCGGCCCGCGCGGCGATGCGCGGGCGGTGAAGATCGGCCTCGACCAGGATCGTCCTGACCCCGGCGGCAGCGGCGCTCGCAGCCAGGCTCCAGGCGATGGTGGTCTTCCCGTCGCCGACCGCGGGTGACGTGACCAGGACCGACTTGAATTCGCGGCCGGGGTTGAAGTAGCGCAGTCGGGTTCGAAGCATCTGCACCGCCTCGGGATAGGCGCCCATCAACTCGCGGATCCCGCTGCCGGAGCTACGCAATGCTTTTACATCGGGAATCGACGCCAGCACCGGCAGGCCACCGAACGCCGCCTCGAAATCGTCCGGATCACGGACCTTCCGGCTCATGCGGGTTGCGACAAGCGCCAATCCAAGACCGACGACGAGCCCGAAGATTGACGCGAGCAAGACGTTTCGCGCGGTCTTCGGCGACGAGGCCGACGTCGGGACCGTTGCATCCTGGACCAGCTCGGCGTTGCCTGTCTGGATGGCCTCGAGGGTTCGGAGACGACCGATCTGCCGGGCGAGCGCCTCGCCCACCGAGCCCAGGCGCTGCTCACTGCTCAGCCCCTCGAGGCGGTTCTCGAGCAGTCTCCTGGCAGTTTGGATCTTTTCGCGGTCGGCGTCGCGCCGGAACTTGATGTAGTTGCCGGCGAAGGTGTTCGCAGTCTGTGCCGCGAACTCCGGGCTGTCATCGGTCGCTCGTATCGTGACGACGTCGGCCTGCGGGTCGCTTTCGATCGCGACCATGTCGGAAACCTCGCTGCCGTTGAGGTCGCCGGGAAGGTCGGCGGCGGTCAGATCCGCTACGACGTCGAGGGACACGAGCCGCAAGTTGGTCGCTCCAGTCCGGTCCGCATCCACGTTCGCGAGCACGGGATTGTCGAACACCTGCTGGGCGACCCCGGGGTCGCGGAAGAGCAGCGACGCATCGGCCGTGTACTGCTTGGTCTGCAGCTGCGATGCAAGCAGCGCCAGCCCCGCCGCGAGCAGGACGCATCCTCCAATGATCCAACCATGCCGGAGCAGACCGTGGAGCGTGGCCCTGGAGGATAGTTCGATATCCGTTGCTTCCCGATCCCGGTGGTGGGTGCGCGAGTTGAAGGATTCTGAGTCGTTCATTGAGAGTCGTCCAATCCGATGAGAGTCATATTCATCAACAAGTACGTCGAGGTCACGGGTGGAGCCGACCGCCACGCGATCGAGCTTGCGAGCCTGCTGGCCGCACGCGGGCATCGAGTGCGCTTTCTCTCGTCACGTCCTTCAGCACCGTTTCCGTTCCCAGGCGAATACATCACCCCAGTGGTTACCCACCTAACGCGCCAGTCGCCGCCGGGCTTCCGCACGATCCGGATCGCCGCCAATCTGATCTGGAACCGGGGTGCCGCCCGCGCGATGAAGAGCCTGATCGAGGAGGAACGACCCGACGTCGTCCACATCCACAAGGCGTACCCGCAGCTCTCCGTGGCCCCGGTAGTCGTCGCAGCCGCCCAGGGCGTGCCAATCGTGCAAACCGCTCATGACTATGAGTTCATCTCCGCCAATGCCGAGGACGACGCAGGAGGTGCCGTCGACCGGACGTCGCCAACCCTGCCGGAACGAGGATTCAACACCGCCGGACTGGTCCTCCGGAAGCGCTGCCATGTACCGCGAGTGGATCGTTGGATCGTGGCGTCGAGCGCGGTGCGACGAGCATATGCCAAGCATGGCATCGAGGCCCAGGAGCTGCGGCTGTTCACCGCCGGCCGACCCAGCACTCCCGTGCCCGGCTTCGATCAACGATCGGGTCTGCTCTTCCTCGGCCGCCTCGTGCCCGCGAAGGGAGTCCGAGACGTGATCGGTGTCGCTCGCCGCCACCCCGAGCTCACCGTGACGATCGCCGGCGCCGGGGTACTCTCAGACGAGGTCAGGCGGGACGCGTCGGGGATTCCCAATCTGAATTTCGCTGGACAGCTGAGCCCCGAGGAGTTGGGTCCGATCATCCGCGGGTCACGAGCCCTGCTCGTTCCCTCGCGGTGGGCCGAGCCGGCTGGGCTCGTCACCCTCGAGGCGATGATCGAGGGCACCCCGGTCGTCGCCTACGCCAGCGGTGGCCTCAGTGAGTACGTCGACTCTGGCGCCGGAGGGATCCTCGTCGCAACGGCCGATGTGAACGCCCTCTCGAAGGCGGCGTCCCGTCTGCACGAGGACCGTGATCTGTGGACTCGCCTCTCGGTCGCCGGCCAGGAGGGCGTGCGAGCCAATCACGACCCCGGAGACTACGTGCGTCGGATCGAGACGATGTATGCCGAGGTGATAGAGGAGCGCACTCAGCCGAGGTCGTAGCAGCAGCGCTCGAGCTGGGTCCCGGCGTGTCTTGTGAAGGTCCTTCGGTCGGCCTCGCTGAAGTGGTTTCTCCAATCGCCGGCCGCGCCCTTCCGGACGATCGGTATGTCGCCCCTGACCGCTGTCGATTGGACCCTCGGGGATCGGCTTGAACGCTGGCGCATGCGGTCGAATCGGTTCGCTTCCACGGCATCTCGGAGCCGGATTTCGTCGACCGTCACGCCTAGGAAATCCACGGCTGCGCCCAGGCAGCGCTGCGGGTCTGCGAGCAGGTCCTCGTACCTGATCACGTGGAGATGGCCCGACCCCGCCAGCGGACTGTCGAGCCACGAGCTCACGTGGGCTTGCCACGGCCCGTAACCGTCCATATGCCCCCTGACGAACAGGGGTATGAAATCCGAGAAGGAGCCGGAGAAAGTCCCGTTGCGACGCATGAAGAAGTAATAGGAGACCGCGACGTCGCGTCCGTCCCGCAGCAGGTAGATCGCTCGGCTGCAGCGTCGCCCGAACGGGAATTCGCGCCGTTCGTGGCTCTTGATCACGCGGCCACCGTCCGGGAGCCGGGCGAGCGCCCTCGACTGGCGCCCGACCGGCGGGATCATCTCGCGGATGTTCTCGTAGTCGCTCTTGTGGCCAAGGGCCTGTACCAGCATGAATCTCAGCCACGTGCTGCCCGAACGCGGGTAGGAAGCCAGGAAGACGTCGCGCCGGGAAACGCCGCGGTGGCGGAACGTCACCAACGGCCTGCGGAGTGGCAGCCGATACTTGAGCGTGTCGGTTATCTCGGTCATGCGGCGAGCTCGCCGACCGGCGCCGCCGACCGGCGGGCGGCGCGCTCCCGGATGTCCGACCAGGCGGCCGGAACGGGTCTCCCGTCAGCTCGGAGGAGCCCACCGACGAGAACGGCCAGCGCGATCGCTGAGGAGGCGACGAGCGCATAGCCGACGCCGTCGACTCCCCACGTCGGGATGCCGACGGCGAGCAGCGGTATCACCGAGATCAAAGCCGCGATCTCGGCGAGGCTGCCGATGCCCGGGTAACCGGCGCCACGGGCGGAGTCGGCGAGGACCCGGCGGGCGCAAAAAAGCACCGTGGCTACGAGCAGGATGCGCGAGATGCCGCCGGCCTCTGCGAACTCCGCACCGAAGAAGAAGCGGGCCAGCTCTGGAGCCGCAATCCAAAGCGGGATCGAGACGGCGAGATAGAACGGCATCGATACCCAGAAGAACATCCACATCGAGCGCCTCGCATTGCGGTGGGACTCTTGCCTGGCGACGGTCGGGGTCGACACGAGCGCGAAGCTCTGAGCGACGAAGCGCGGCAGATTGGTGAACGCGAGTGCTGTGACGTAGAAGCCAAGTGCGCTGGGTGCCAGAAACAGGGCCACCACCGACTGGTCGATACGGAAGTTCTCGACCGGCGGAGAGCCGCCGAACAGCGCCTTGCGACCGAACTTCAGGATGGCGTGCGGATCCGGGCTCTCGCCGGCCCCCGTCTCGGCCTCGGCGGCAGCCCGCCGCGCCGCCCGCTGGGTGGCGATGGTGAAGATCGAACGGCTCGCCGCCCAAGCGGCAGCGTACGCCGCGAAGCTCGTCAACCCGGCGATGAGGAACCCGGCTGCGACGGCAGCGAAGAGGGCGTTCGGGGCGATCCGCCACAGGTTGAAGCTGCGAAACCGGCGAAGGCCCTGGAGAACCCCCAGCCCGCACCGTTGATAAACCGCCGGTGCGATGGCGAGGACGGTCATCGCGGCGCCGACCTGGACGTAGCTGGGCGTGCCCAGGGTCAAGAGCGCGAGAACCGCCGCCGCTCCGATGACTGCCAACGCCACCTGGACCCGTATCGCTGTCCGCAGCGATGCGACGATCCGTGTCGCTGCCTCCGGGGCCCGCGCCGTCGCGAAGGTGAGCCCAAGCGGAATGCCGAGACCACCGAGTTGCCAGGCGATCGCGGAGACGAGCGTCAGCATGGCCATGTAACCCCGGTCCTCCGGCCCGAGCGCGCGGGCCAGCAGCACACCCGTGGCCAGCAACGTCAGCTGGAGGCCGAGGCCACCCGCCAACGTAGTGGTGAGCGCCCGCCGAATCGAGCGATCCGACCCGATGCGAACCAGCGCGGCACGGCCGGCGCCGGCGAGTTTACGGAGTCGCGTGGGGCCCGTCGGCATCTCTTCAGTGGGCATAACCGTAGGCCGCGAGTAGCTCGGTGCTGATGCTGTTTCGAAAGGCCTCGCGGGTCGGCTCATCGAAGCGTGTTCGCCACTCACCGGTCCGACCTGCTCTGAACGTCGCAGACATCTCCGACCACGCCTGATCAGCGATGCGCTCTGCGCCCCGGGCGCTCAACTGCACGCCGATCGTCCGTCCGATCTCCTCGATCGAGCGAAGCTGGGTCACTCGAGATCCTCCACCGCGTTTCCCGATCAGATCCTCGTAGCGGCAGCACAGCGTGCCTGGAGCGTTCAACCACGGGGCGAAGCCCTCGAGCTTTTCTCGGAGTGGAAGCCGGCCGGGGCCGTTGGGCCCGGGCGGATACCCGTTGATGATCGCGAGATGCTGCTCCGCCTCGGTCGGGAACTCCTGAACGAAGCGCCGGTGGTGCATGTGACGCCCAAGTCGGGAGATGTACGCCGCGGTCGAGACCACGATGTCGCGCGGGTCGCGGACGACGAAGATGGAGGCGTACCCGAGCTCGTCGAGCAGCTCGATGAGCTCGTCGTGGCCCCAGATGTGAGAGGTCACGTATTGGCCGTTCTTCGCGGCCCGATCGAGGACGAGTCGGGCCAGTCCCCAATCGACGTTCGGGCTCTGCTCAGGTATGTCCGGATCGTCGAGCAAGATTCGCCGCTTCATGAAGTGCACTCCCGAGAAGCGGGCCCCGGGAAAGCTGTCGAACACCTTCATCAGCAGATGGGTACCCGCCTTGGGAACGCTGCTGACGAAGATTCGCGGAGACTCCCCGGGGCGGGCGAGACGGGCTCGGAGCCTCAGCAGATCGCTGCGGGATGCGGTGAGCCGAGCGCTCTGTCCGGCCCAACGACGCAGTTCGGCGGTCTTCATCTCGGTTCCCCCTTCGGGCTCGCAAGCGTGTAGCCGTAGTGGGTCATCAGCGGTAACGCAAACGCGAGCGCCTTCGTGCGAGCGGCGGGGCTCATCTCGCGCATCCATCTTCGATCGCCGCGGATGCGGATCTCCCGGCGGCCGATGCGATCCGGGTTTCCCGACGGGGAATGGGTCGGCTCGGCAACGATTCGGCCATCGTGCAGCGGCGGCGGGTGGCCTCCGACCCCGGCGAACTCCATGACATCCTCGATCGTCGAGTCGGGACTCGCCACGAAGTCCTCGTAGCGAAGGCGGCGGTACCTCTCACCGAGCGACGGCCTGAGCATCGTCTCGATGGCGGAGTTGTACGCGAGCCATCGCGTCGAGCTGGTCAACGGGCCCATCGTCTTCATCCGGCCGTTGGGCCGATCATCGTCTGCGGGCTTGCTGCCCGCCCAGGAGTGCGCGACCCCCCGGGGGTCGCGCACCAGGTGCAACACCCTCAGGTTCACGTCGGTGTAATTGGCGATCGCGAAGGCGTCGCCCGGTCCCTTGGAGGAGTCCACGATCAGGGATGCTCCGGCGGTCTCCGCGATTCCGGCGTAGAGCCGCTCGATGATGTTCAGGTAGCTGCGCAACGGCGGAGGGGGCCGATGAGTGAATCCCCACCGAAGCCGGGCGAGTTGCCACGGCCTGATTCGGAGGTAGGTGCGCTGAAGCGCGACGACATCCTCGGGCGCCGGGAGATCCGCGCCGAAGGCATGCATCAGCACCTCGCCCCAGAACGGGCACGACGAGGTGGGCTCACCACAGCCGCACCGGCGGCCATCGAGGAGCCCGATCTCCCACAGCGACCGGACCTCACCGACGGCACATACACCGGGTACCTGACCCAGGATGTTGTCCAAGACCGTGCTACCGCACCGACCCGAGCCGGCGATGTAGAGGACCCGAAGCTCGCTCATCCTTCAATAACGTCTCGCACGGGCAATCACTACCGCTCCGGATTCGGGGATAGTATCCAGGCGGTGTCGGGGCCGCTGCCAAACGTGATCATCATCGGCGCGCCGAAATGCGGTACGACGAGTCTGCACAACTATCTCGACGCTCACCCCTCCATTTCGATGTCTCGGCTCAAGGAGACCGACTTCTTCATCGAGGACGGCGGATCCTGGGACCGGGGTCTGGAGTGGTACTCGAGCAACTTCGACCCCGCCGCCGCCGTCCGGGGAGAGAGTTCGACGAAGTACGCCTGCCTGCCGCACTCACACGGGGTCGTGATGCGGATGAAGGAGACCGTTCCCAACGCCAGGCTCATCTACCTCGTTCGCGACCCCTTCGAGCGGATGGCCTCTCACTTCGTGCATTCGACAGCCGCCGGACTCGAGGCGCGACCTTTTGCGATCGCCGCGCGCGACGAGACCAGCCGCTACCTGGCCGCCAGCCTCTACGCGACGCAGCTGGAGGCCTTTCTCGAGCGCTTCGAGGCAGATCAGATCCTGGTCGACTCTCAGGAGCGAATGCTCGGGAGTCGCAAGGAGGTGCTGCGCGGAGTATTCGAGTTCCTGGGCGTGGAGGCAGACGTGGAACGGCCCGAATACGAGCGGCTATGGGAGCGGTCCGAGGGCAAGGGACGCGCCTACAGGTTCGCCTGGCACGCAGCGCAGAGAATGCAGGCTCGCGGAATCCACCTTCCAGACGCGCTGCGCTGGCCCGCGCAGCGCGTCCTGCGATCGCGGTTGCTCGGGGGCGGCAAGGAGATACCCAGACCCGAGGTTCCGGACGAGGTGCGAGCTGCGCTCTCGCCTCGTCTCGGCGAGGAGGCCGACCGACTGCGGGCGCTCACGGGGATGCGGTTCGACGAGTGGAGCGTGTGAGCAGAGGAGAGCGGGTGAGATCCCCGCGACCATTCGGTCGACCGAGGATGGAAGTACCGGGGATCGCTGGGAGTTCTTGGTTGGAACCCTGGATCCGACAGTTACGACCCGATGCGCGTTCAACTCTGGAGCTGCAACTACGCCCCTGAACCTACTGGGATAGCCCCGGTCAGCCGGACGCTGGCGGTAGGGCTCCGCGACGCGGGCCACGAGGTCAGTGTCGTCGCAGCACACTCGCATTACCCGAGTCCTGAGTGGGGCGCGAGGTGGATGCCGTACCGGGAGGAGCGTGACGGAATCCCCGTCCTTCGCCTGCCCCTGCTGATCGGTAGAGCGACCGCGAGCGAGCGCCTCCGGCAGGAGCTGTCCTACCTCACCGCCCTCACCGCCTCGACGCCGTTCCTCGGTCGGCCCGACGTCTTCATCTCGGCTTCACCGTCCTTCCCGGCCCTGCTGCCGGCGATGATGAACCGCCGGATCCGGCGCGTGCCCTGGATTCTCTGGCTGCACGACATCCTCCCCGACGGCGCTGAGACGACCGGCCTGCTGGAGCCCGGCCTCGTTCTCGAGCTCTCGCGGCGTCTGGAGAGAGCCGCATACCGCGCCGCCGACGAGATCGTCGTCCTCTCCCGGGCGTTCGTCGAAAACCTCGTCGGCAAGTCCGTCGACCGGGGCAAGATTGAGCTGATCTACGACCCGGCGACTCGCGAGGCACCGACCCCGGGCCCCGAGGGTCGTGTGAACGGCACCGGGAACGTCCTGAGGCTCCTGAGCATGGGCAACATCGGTCATTCACAGGGCCTCGCGCCTCTGGTTCGCGAGTTTGAGCGCTCCGACGTGAGGGCGGACCTCGTGATCACGGGGAACGGAGTCGCCCTCGATGAGGTGAAGGCCGAGATCGCCACCGAACGGGTGACGCCGCTCGGGCTCGTCGATGACGACCGGCTCGAGCGAGAGCTGACCACGGCTGACGTCGCTCTCGTCACTCAGCACTACGAGGGCGGCGAGTTCAACATCCCCTCGAAGCTGATGAACTTCATGGCGTACGGGCTGCCGGTGCTCGCCGCAGTCAACCCGAGCGGAGAGGTGGCGCGGATCGTTCGGGAGTCCGGGGGAGGCTGGGTGGTGGACAGCTCGACACCCGGAGCCCTACCGCGAGCAATCGCCGAGATCGCTGCCGGCCCCGCCGAGCGAATCCGCAGAGGACAGACCGCCCGCGAGTTCGCCGCCCGCGAGTTTTCCAAGAACGCCTTCGTCTCGAGCTTCGGTCGCGTGCTTGAGCGCGTGACCAGCCAGACGCGCGTCTAGCTTTCACGTCGAGCTATTTCAAAGCCACGGCGGGCGAGCGGGTCGAGTCCGCGGCCATTGACTGCTCAACCTGCTCGTGAACCCAGGCGTAGGTGGCGGTCATCCCCTCGCGGAGGCTGATCGACGGCTCCCAGCCGAAGTGCTCTTGGATCAACGTGTTGTCGCTGTTGCGGCCGCGAACGCCCTTCGGCGCGTCGAGGTCGTAGTTGCGGTCGACCTCGACGTCGGCGATCGACTCCAGCAGGTCAACCAACTGGTTGATGCTGACGAGCTCGCTGCTGCCCAGGTTCAGTGGTTCGGTGACATCGGCCGCCGCGAGCATCTGCGTTCCCCGAATGCAGTCGTCGATGTACATGAAGCTTCGAGTCTGCTCTCCGTCGCCCCAGATCTCGATCTCGTGGTTGCCCGTGATCTTGGCCGTCGCGATCTTCCGGGCGAGGGCCGCCGGGGCCTTCTCCCGCCCCCCGCTCCAGGTTCCCTCCGGCCCGTACACGTTGTGGTAACGAGCCACCCGCGTGGGCAGGCCGAAGTCCTCCCTGAAGTGGCGGCACATGCGCTCGCTGAACAGCTTCTCCCACCCGTAGCCGTCCTCGGGCATCGCCGGATAGGCATCCCGCTCGTGCAGGGCCGTAACGTCCGCATCGACCTGCTTCTCCGCCGCGTAGACACAGGCCGAGGAGGAGAAGAAGTAGCGATCGACCCGCTGATCCCTCGCGGCCTGGAGGAGATGGGTGTTGATCAGCACCGAGAGCATGCATTCCGCCTTGTGGCTCTCGATGAACCCCATCCCACCCATGTCCGCGGCAAGGTTGAACACCTCGTTGCAGCCCTGGACCGCAGCGTGGCAGGCTTCGAGGCCCGCCAGGTCGAGCTGACCGTTTGTGGCCCCTTCGTGCACCTGGTACCAGTCGGCCATCGGCTTCCTGTCGATCGCTCGCACATCGGCTCCGCCCTGCAGGAGCTCGGCGACCAGATGGCCGCCGATGAAGCCCCCCGCGCCGGCGACGAGCACGTTGCGCCTTGAGAATCTCCCGGTCGGCATCAGCGGGCCCCCGCTCCCAGCGCGGTCCCGAAACGGTCGTCCGTCTCGGCGGCCTCGCCGACGTTCGGGGTGTCCTGGCTCCAGAGCTGGTTGCCGGCCGAGCCGAGGCCGGCGCCGGCGCCGTACAGAACGCTCACCGATCCGGCGTTTGCAATCGAGCCCACGCTCTCAGCCGGTGTGCCGACCACCAGGTCGTCGGGCGCGTCGCCGTTGAACGCCCCGGCGCCCAGCGAAGCCCCGAAGGAGTCGCCCGCTTCGGCTGTGTCGAGCACACCGGCCGAATCCTGGCTCCAGAGCTGGTTGCCGGTCGAGTTGAGCCCGGCACCCGAGCCGTAGAGCACGTTAACCGCGCCGCCAGCCACCGTTCCCAACGACTCCGAGGGCACGCCCACCGCGAGGTCGTCGCTTGCGTCGCCGTTCAGGTTCGCGACGGCCAACGCAGCGCCGAATGAATCCCCGACCTCGCCGACATCGAGGACGTTCGGCTGGTTCTGGCTCCAGAGCTGATTGCCGGTCGACGTCAGCCCGGCGGCGGAGCCCAGGAGCACGTTCACCGAGCCGGCATCCTGCGTCGCGCCGGCGCTCTCGGACGGAACCCCGACCGAGAGGTCGGCCCTGCCGTCGCCGTCGAGATCGCCGGTTGCGAGCGCCGCGCCGAACCCGTCGCCGGCCTCGATCGCCTCCGCCACACCCGTGCTGTTCTGGTGCCAGAGCTGGCTGTTGGCCGAGGTCAGCCCGCCGGCCGAGCCGTAGATCACGTTCAGTGCGCCGGCGCCGGTCGTGGTACCGACGGTCTCGTTGGGCGCTCCGACCGCCAGGTCGTCGTCATCATCACCGTCCACGTCGCCGATCGCCAGTGCGTCGCCGAACGAGTCGCCGGTGTCGGAGGCCTCGCCGACCCCGGTGCTGTTCTGGTGCCACAACTGATTGTTCGCCGGGCCGAGCCCGGCGGGTGAGCCGTAGATCACGCCGACGGCACCTGCGTTGGGTGTCGGACCGACGCCCTCGGAGGGGGCTCCGAGTGCGAGGTCGTCGTCGCCGTCGCCGTCGAGGTCGCCCACGGCGAGTGCCGCCCCCAGGCGATCCCCCGTCTCCGTCGCATCGACGATCCCGTCGCTGTCCTGATTCCAGTGCTCACCACTTGGCACGAGTCCTGCCGCGGAGCCGTGGATGATCTCGACGGTGCCGCTGTCGGCCGCGGGTCCGGTGTCCTCGAGGGGCACGCCGACCGCCAGGTCGGAGAAGCCGTCGGAGTCGAAGTCCCCGCTCGCCAGGGCGGATCCGAACCGGTCACCGCTCTCGATCGCGACCGGGCTGCCGCGCAGGTCGCCCTGGGTCAGGGACTCGTTCGCCTGATCGGTGAGTCCGCCGGCGGAGCCGTAGAAGACGTTGATCGCGCCCGCGTCGGCCGTCGTGCCGACGTCCTCGAGTGGAACCCCGACGGCGCGATCGGCGTATCCGTCGCCGTTGAAGTCGTCGGGGACCGGCGGTGGGTCCGGCGCCGGGCCGATCGTCGGCTGGTCGGGCGCCGTCGGATCGATCCTGACCCAGCTCGCCACGGACGGCACTCCCTGGCCATCGAGCAGGAAGAGCATGTAGTAGCCCGGGGGGGCGACGCTGGGCGAGGGCGGGGAGACGACGTCGACGCCCTCACCGTCGATCCGGTTCACGACCTCGAGCTCGACCGCGCGCTGGTGCATGTCGACGCCGTGGGTGGTCGCTCCCGGGGCCATCAGCATCGCTCGATCGATGCCGCTGCTGGCGCTCTCGATCCCGAACGCGTCGTCCCAGTCGACGGCCCCGGGGGCCGCGTCGATGACCGGCCGCGCCCCCTTGAAGAGGTAAGGCGGCGAGTAGATCTCCGCGGTGTCGGTCCGGCTGTTCTCCCCGTTCGGCTGCACCGGGTGCTTGTCGTCACCGGCCGAGAACACGCGACCGTCGGGCAGGAGCACAGCGGTCGAGTGATAGGTGCGATCCTCCTGCTGAGCGGGGCCGAGGCTCCAGCTATTTGAATCGGGGTCATAGAGCTCGACCTGGCGCGCCCTTCCGTCGGCATAGGTGGCGTAGCCACCGGCGTCGTAGGCGCCGGCGCCGACCTGGAAGCCGCTACCCCCGCCGACGGTCACCATCGTGTCGTCGGGGAGCAGCACCGTGTTAGCGTTCGCCCGCGCCACGTTCAGCGGCGCGCCCGGGGTCCAGGCCGGACTCGCTCGGCCGGCGTCCAGGGTTTCGGTCGTCGCGGTGGCGGGGTAGTAGGGGCCGGCGCCGGCGGGCTTTTCGTAGCCGGCAATCGAGGCGAAAGTGTCCGAACCGGCCGGGGAGCCCGGCAGGCGGACGGCGTTGCCTTTTAGGCGCGTTTGCGACATGTTCGGCCCGTCATCCCAGGTGAAGGACGTGGTGTCGAGCGTCGCCACCTGGGCAGCGCCAGGGCCGGCGAGGAGCAGGCCGTCGCTGCCGAGCGTGAACAGGTGCGGGTAGAGATTCAGGTTGTAGTCGGCGCTCGGATGTTGCTCGACGGTTCCCTGGCCGCCGATCGTCGCCGGCTCGTTGAAGACCTCGATGCTTTCGCTCTGCACCCCTCCGGGTGAATCCTGGCTCAGCCCTCCGGCCACGACCGTCCGCCCGTCGGGCAGCAGCACCTGGGTCGGATACCAGCGCCCGTCGGCGAGGTCCGGCTGCTGGGTCCACGTCTCGCTGAACGGGTCGAACGTGAAGATCGTCGGCAACCCGGCGAATTGCGTGAACTCGTCGTTGGTGAAGGTGTTCGGGTAGATCAGGGTGCCACCTGCGACGACGACCTCTCCATTCGGGAGCTGCGAGAGCCCGGAGCAGAAGAACGGCGCCGGGCCCGGCGCCTGCGGACCGGGTCCATCGGGGTCGATCACGGGCGGCTCGACGTCGGTGAAGGCTTCCGGTCCGGTTCCGAGCCACGGCGACCACAGAGCCGCCTCGCCGACGTTCGTCGGGCGTGCCTCCGCCGACCGGGCGTGGCGGGCGGCCCCAGAACATCACCTTTCCGGTCGGCAGCATCGTTGAGTTGATCGCGAAGGTGGGAATCGTGAACGGTGCTTGGGTCCACTCCCCGACCTCAGACGGTGGGCCCGGTGCGGCCAGCGTTACGGCGCCCTGGGAGGACTGCGCGATCTGGCCCCCCGCTCCCCTGACTCTCCCGTTCGCCCGGCTCGACCCGTTCGATCGGCGCAGGGCGGCGTGCTCGGCGGCGTGCTGCGAACCGAGAACGTCCCTTTCGATGGCTCGCATCTCAGCCTCGCTGGTTCCCGCCGGCAAGTAGTCGTCGAGGTCGCCATGGGCGGACGCCGTCGCCGGCCAGACCGTCAACAGGAGCACCGCTGCTACGAGGATCCACATGCTTCCTTCTGAACGCGCCGGGGTCGACTGCACTTTCATATCCCTCTCGCTCCGTAGATCAAAGGCAGGGTTCGGATCAGCAACTTCACGTCGTTCCAAAGCGACCAGTGCGCGGCGTAGAGGTAGTCGAGCTTGACCATCTCCTCCATCGGGATCCGCGATGAGCCGAGCACCTGCCATACACCCGTCATCCCGGGCGGCACGGCGAGCCGACGCCGGTCCCATCCCTCGACGTGGCAGTCGTCCTCCGGTACCAGCGGTCGCGGGCCGACGAGGCTCATCTCGCCGCGCAGTACGTTGAAGAGCTGCGGCAGCTCATCGAGGGACAGCCGTCGTAGGTGCCTGCCGACCCCCGTGATACGCGGGTCCTCGGCGAGCTTGAACAGTCCATCGCCCGCCTCGTTGCGCTCCGCGAGAGCCGCCTTCTGCGACTCAGCGCCATCGGTCATCGAGCGGAACTTGATCATTTCGAACCTTCGACCCTGGCGGCCGATTCTCTGCTGGCGGAAGAAGACGGTTCCCTGCGAATCGAGCTTGATCGCGATCGCGATCGCCCCTAGGACCGGCGCCAGGACCACGAGCCCGACGGTCGCGACCGTGAGGTCGAGGCACCGCTTGACGATCTGCGAGGAGCGCGAGAGGCCGAAGGCCGGAACCCCCATCAGGCTGAGGCCATCGACGTCGTCGATTCGAACCGAGTAGCCCACCACCTCGAACAGGGCCGGCGCGAGGCTGAGGCGCGCTCCGACCGAGCCCACCAACCGAATCGCGTCGAGCTGGCCGGCGGCTTCGGGAGAGAGCCCGAGGATCACGCGGTGAACATCGCGCTCGACGACGACGCGTCGCAGCTCGGCGATCGATCCGATCGCGTCGCTGAGCGTGCCCGCCCCGGGAAGCGTCGGGGCGGGGGCGACCACCTCGACGTTGACGAAGCGGCTGTTGAGAAGCTTGCTACAGATCCTCTCGGACGTCCGCCGATCGGCGATGACGAGACAGCGCTCCGGTGCCGAGAGCCTCAGGACCGCACTGCGGGCCACCGTTCTGAAGACGAGCAGACAGGCGAACAGCAGCCCACAGAGCGCGAGGACCTGGGGAGCCCTCAAGTTGCCGCCGAAGAAGATCGAGGCGCCCGCCGTCAGCGTGAGCGTGTAGAGCATCGTGACCTGCAGGAGCGTGGGGGCTTCGTCGAGGGTCGTCTTCGCGATCGCATCGCGATCGCGGTCGTAGAGGCCGACGATCTTCGCCAGCACGACCACAACCGGGATCACCAACAGCCCCCATGCAGACGTCCGCCCGTCTCCGAGCATCACGACTGCTGCCAGCACGGCGACCGAGGCCGCGACGACGTCCGCGAATGCCAGGGCCTCCCGGTAGCGCGCCTCCCTGCGCAGGATCGAGTCGCGGACGCCGCCGATCTGCTGCAGCGACAGCTCCTCATCCTGGGCAGGAAGAGCGGGCTCGGGAAGAAGGCTCGGCCGCAGTGCGGAGGCCCCGGAAACGGAGCCGCCATCGAGCCGGGCCAACCGGGGCGGTAGGAACTCAGGTTCCAACCCGCACCGTCGTTTTCATCTCGTCCGTCCGGGGGCCGTTCCCCCCAGGACGGGCGAATCCGAGGAATTCGCTTCCCATAACCCGTCAGAAATTGCCTGATCTGCGATGAAAGCACATGAGTAATTCCCGCAAAGTTGAGCCCAGGAGCGCCGAGAATGAGGCCCACGCCGCGCTACGAGCCGGAGCGCGAGCGCCAGGCGAGCGTCGCCGCGGCGACGTCGAGCGCTCCGGAGGCGAATGGTCCTCCGTCGGTCATCTCGAGCAGGTAGCGGCGCCGGTGGGCAGGGTCGGGGCCGCGGATCAGCCCGATCCTCAGCTTCGCGTTCGGTCCCGTCGGCTTGCGCAAAGGTTCAGCGGTGCCGTGGCCTGCGCAGCTCGAAGCCGACCCGGTAGCGGGCGTCCTCGGTCGGGCTGACGGTGTGGACCCGCTCGCCGCCGTCGGACCAGCGTCGCCATTTCAGCTTTACCCGCCGGCTGTGTCCATGGGCGTGCTGTCGGGCAGGAGTTCCGATTCGCACTGCCGCACCGCCCAACACGGCGAAGTTGAACGGGGTTCTGCCGCGCCGGTGGGCGACCGACACGCGGGCGCCGTCGAAGCGCGACTTGATCGTCAGCGTCGCGAGACGGGGTTGGATCTGCACCTTGGTGACCGATGATGCACCCTCGGAGTCGGTTGCTGTCAGTTTGAGCGTCCGAGCGGCGGAGAGCGGCTCCGATGGTGCCAAGAACAGGCCCGATCCACCGCTCGCCGGCGGCGTGAGCTCGGCAGCGCAGTCGTGACCCGGGCAGTTGGAGCCCCGCAGCCGCCAGCTCAGTCCGGACGCGGGAACGATGCCATCCTCGGGGTCGGTCGCGAGGCCCGAGAATTCGAGCTGCTCGCCGGCCATGAACCCCGCCGCCGCCGCGGGCATGATGATCTGCGGTGACGGTGGCGCGTTCGGCGCCGGGCCGATCGTTGGCCGGTCGGGCGCCGTCGGATCGATCCTGACCCAGCTCGCCACGGACGGCACTCCCTGGCCATCGAGCAGGAAGAGCATGTAGTAGCCCGGGGGGGCGACGCTGGGCGAGGGCGGGGAGATGACGTCGACTCCCTCACCGTCGATCCGGTTCACGCACCTCGAGCTCGACGTCGCGCTGGTGCATGTCGACGCCGTGGGTGGTGGCCCCCGGGGCCATCAGCACCGCTCGATCGATTCCGGTGCTGGCGCTCTCGATCCCGAATGCGTCGTCCCAGTGGACGGCCTGGGGGGCTGCGTCGATGACCGGCCGCGCCCCCTTGAAGAGGTAAGGCGGCGAGTAGATCTCCGCGGTGTCGGTCCGGCTGTTCTCCCCGTTCGGCTGCACCGGGTGCTTGTCGTCACCGGCCGAGAACACGCGACCGTCGGGTAGGAGCACAGCGGTCGAGTGGTAGGTGCGATCCTCCTGCTGGGCCGGGCCGAGGCGCCAGCTATCCGAATCGGGGTCATAGAGCTCGACCTGGCGCGCCCTTCCATCGGCATAGGTGGCGTAGCCAGCGCCGTCGTAGCCACCGCCCCCGTCATCCTCGAACCCGCTACCCCCGCCGACGGTCACCATCGTGCCGTCGGGAAGCAGTACGGTGTTCGAGTTCGCCCGAGCCACGTTCAGCGGGGCACTGGGCGTCCATCTCGGATTCGCTCGGTCGGCGTTCATGGTTTCGGTCGTCGCGGTGGCGGGGTAGTAGGGGCCGGCGCCGGCGGGCTTTTCGTAGCCGGCAATCGAGGCGAAAGTGTCCGAACCGGCCGGGGAGCCCGGCAGGCGAACGCTGTTGCCGGCCAGACGCGTTTGCGTCATGTTCGGCCCGTCCTGCCAGGTGAAGGACGTGGTGTCGAGCGTGGCCACCTGGGCAGCGCGAGGGCCGGCCAGGAGAAGGCCGTCGCTGCCCAGCGTGAACAGGTGCGGGTAGAGATTCAGGTTGTAGTCCGCGCTCGGATGTTGCTCCACGGTTCCCTGGCCGCCGATCGTCGCCGGCGCGTTGAAGACCTCGATGCTGTCGCTCTGCACCCCTCCGGGTGAATTCTGGCTCAGCCCTCCGGCCACGACGGTCCGTCCATCGGGCAGCAGCACCTGGGTCGGATACCAGCGCCCGTCGGCGAGATCCGGCTGCTGGGTCCACGTCTCGCTGAACGGGTCGAACGTGAAGACAGTTGGCAACCCGGCGAATTTCGTGAACCCGTCGTTGGTGAAGGTGTTCGGGTAGATCAGGGTGCCACCTGCGACGACGACCTCTCCGCTCGGGAGCTGCGAGAGCCCGGAGCAGAAGAACGGCGCCGGACCCGGCGCCTGCGGACCGGGTCCATCGGGGTCGATCTCGGGCGGTACGACGTCGGTGAAGGCTTCCGGTCCGGTTCCGAGCCACGGCGACCACAGAGCCGCCTCGCCGACGTTCGTGGGCGTGCCTCCGCCGACGGGGCGTGGCGGGCGGCCCCAGAACATCACCTTTCCGGTCGGTAGCACCGTTGAGTTGATCGCGTAGGTGGGAATCGTGAACGGTGCTTGGGTCCACTCCCCGACCTGAGACGGTGGGCCCGGTGCGGCCAGCGGCGCGGCGTCCTGGGAGGACAGTGAGATCTGACCGCCGGTTCCCTCGATTGTCCCTTCCGCCCCGTCCGAGCGGCGCAGGGCGGCATGCTCGGCGGTGTGCTGCGGACCCAGAACATCCTTTTCGATGGCCCTGATTTCAGCCTCGCTGGTGCCCGCCGGCAGGTAGTCGTCGAGGTCGCCATGGGCGGACGCCGTCGCCGGCCAGACCGTCAACAGGAGCACCGCTGCTACGAGGATCCACATGCTATTTCCTGAACGCGCCGGGGTCGACTGCACTTTCAGTCCCGGCCCGGTTGAGAGCGAGCGGGCCCCACTTCTTGCCTCCTGCGGCAGGCGCACGGTTAGACCCATATACAGACCGTTCATAACCTCCCACGCGAGTACGCTCCGGGATAGAGGCACTTTGGTCACACTTGCGTTCGATGACTTCGGCTGGGCAGAGCTGAAAAGCGAAGCCAACGCTGCCGGGTGCTCGGTGCAGGAGCTTCTGCAGCGGGCGGTCGGGCGGTTCACGGAACAGCTGGACAGCGGTGGGGGCTGGGTCACTCAAGTACCCGAGCTCGCGCGCCGGCCCGGCTGGCGGCCGACGACGCGGGTGGAGATCGAGCTCACCTGCCATCAGGCAGAGCAGCTTGGAATGGAGGCCCAGCGGCAGGGCGTTTCGCTCCCCCGGCTCGTTGTGCACGCCGTGATCGTCTACCTCGCCACTGTCTGAGACCGAGTCGACGGCGCAGCTGAGCCGCTGCGACGGGACCGCGTCAGTGGGCGGTGGTCGGCGCCACCTCGAGCTCGATGAGCATCTCCCGGAGGGCGACGCGGCCGCGATGGTGAAGCCCGTGCACCGCCGGCTCGGTCTTGCCCATTCGCTCGGCGATCTCGCCCGGAGTCATCCCGGCGATGTAACGCATGGCAATGACGAGTCGCTGGTCCTTGGGCAGCCGCTTGAGGGCGATTTGCAGCGCGCGGGATCGCTCGAATGCGATCTGGTCACTGCCCGCGTCGGTCAGGCGGACCTCCTCAACCGGGATCTGCCGCCGTGTACGCAGATGATCGAGGGCGGCGTTCCTGGCGACCCGTGAGATCCAGGCAGCGAAGGGGACCTCGCGCCGCTCGTAGCGGCTGATCACGCGGGGGAGCTTCGCGAAGACGCTCTGAGCGATGTCCTCGGTCTCATGATGGTCACGAACGATCCCTCGGATCACTTTGATGACGTCCTCGTGGTACCGCACGTACAGGTAATGCAGGGCGTCGGCATGACCGGCCTTCAGCGCGACGATTGCGCGATGGTCGCGTCGCGAGTCGTCCTTCTCGCTCACGTCGAGAAGGGGGAGGGGTGGTCCGGGGTCCGACCTCCTCGCCGCGCCATTGGCAGATCCGTTGCCGTTCATCGGCACTGGCCGCATTCCCTCCACTGCCCACCCCCACTGTCCTGTCCGTGGCTCCCTTCAGAACGGTTTGCTTCGCGCGGGAACCGGTTCGCAATTGGTGCCTAAGTATTCCCTCAAAATGCGGAAGTAGGTTGGGTAGATTTGTACCCGGAGGCGAGTACCCCGGGTTCGAGCACGGAAGAGCATCTCCCCGAAGTGAGTAGACATGCTGAAGCTCAAAGTGCCCAGCTGAGCCGCCGCGCTGGCGGGTCAGAAGGACACGCTGGCGCCCGGGCCCACGTTCAGACGGGTGCCTCTGGGAATCCGGAAATCTCGTGAGATCGTTGCTCGGGGGCCGATGACGCTCGAGTCGAGCCGGGCCCCGACGTCGCATACCACGGAGTCCTCGAGGATCACGGAGTTCTCGATCTCGGCGCCATCGATCCTGACGCCCCGTCCGATGGAGCTGAACGGGCCGATGAACGCGTCGGTGATGATCGCGTTCGCTCCGATGGCCGCCGGACCCCGGATCACGCTCGATTCGATTCTGGCCGTCGGGTGGCAGCGGACGGCACCCTCGACGGCGGAGTTGCTGACGACACCTGCGACCGACGACTCCGTCATCGCGGCCAGCATGAACCCGTTGGCGGCGAGGCAGGAATCGGGGTGGCCGCGGTGGCGCCACCATCCGGCGACGAGCCGGCGCTCGACCTGACCTCCAGACTCCTCCATCCGTTTCAGCGCTGCGTCCATCGCACTGGCTGATCGAGACGCCTCGTCATCGGCCAGGGCGATCGGGAATCTGCGGCCGAGCGCAAAGACGCCAACCTGGAACTCGCTCGTCTCGCGCTCGGATCCGTCTCCCACGAGGCCCGGGTCCTCCTCGCCCCTCTCGTGGAAGCGGCTCGTCAGCGCAATCGCGTCATGGTCGCCCAATACGTCTTCGACACTCAGGTGCGAACTCAGACCGCTGCGCCCGAGGCAGTCGGCGAATCGGAGCAGGAACGGCCCGTCGTCGAGCAGCATCCGGGCCCGGGCGATCGCGGCCGGGAGCGAGAGCGCGGGGTCGCGCTCGACCACGCTGACGGCGGCCGAATTGCGCACCTCCTGATCGAGGATGCTGGATGCCTGGGTCGCGATCGCCCGGTCGACGACCACGACGACCTCCTCGACCCCGATTGATGCCATGTCTTCGATCGCATGCGCGATCAGCGGACGGTCGAGGACCGGAATCAGGCCTGGTGCGAGTTCTCTTCCCGCCGCGACGAAGGCGCCGCGCGTCGGGCTCGGGGGATCGGCCCCCGCCATGAGAATCGCCGAGGTGAGCACGACCGAAGAACGCTCAACCGGACCTCAGCGGAGTGCGGGGACAGATTGAGATTCGTACTGGGCGCAGGTTTCTATCCGCTCCTTGCTCAGGTTACGGAAGCGCGAACGGCATCGAGGCGTTGATTCGGAGTGGGCCCAGTGAGCGATGCGGAGATGCCGGTGGCCGCGGCCGGCCGGCCGGCCGGGATCGCCGTCTGCGTAAGCGGTCCGACGATGCGTGCGGATGTGATCGCCGCGAGCGAAGGAAGCAGCCAGCCGGTCGTGGCCGGCGTGAGTTCCGTCGAGGACCTGATCGCGAGTCGCGGGGATGGCCCCCCGCCGGCCTGCGTGATCCTCGCGGCTCGCTGGCCGGACGTGACCGTGGCCAAGTCGGCCGCTCTCGTCCGGGCCGAGTTCGGCGCGGTCCCGGTCGTGGTGGTCTGCAACCGCGCGGGTGCAGGCGACGTGCGCCGAGCGCTCGCCTCCAGGATCGACGGGGTGGTGGTCGCCAGCCAGCTCGACGTGGCCCTGGCCTCGGTTATCGCCGCCGTCATGAGCGGGCAGAGCTGCGTCCCGAGCAGGCATCGCTCTGAGCTCGGCGTGCAGGTGCTGACGACGCGCGAGAAGCAGATCCTCGCCCTCGTCGCGATGGAGCAGACCAACGCCCAGATCGCGGCCAGGCTGTTTCTCGCCGAGAGCACGGTCAAGAGTCATCTCTCCGCTGCGTTCAGGAAGCTGAACGTGTCCTCGCGGCACGAGGCCACGACCTTGATACGCGATCGCGAGCACGGTCCCCGACTTGGGATCCCGACCCACGCCGAGTTGCGTTTCACCGGCGCGATCTGAGCGTCACGTGCTGGCGTCGATGGGCCCCTGATCAGTTGCCGGGCGTCCGCATCCGGTTGAAAGCGGCGATCGCTTCCTCACGAGAATGGACGTCGAGCTTGCGCAGAATATGCTTGATGTGGGTGTAGACGGTCCCCACTGAGAGCACGAGCTTGCCAGCGATCTGCATGGTGTCGAACCCTTGTGCCATCAGGTCGGCCACCTCCCACTCGCGCGGTGTGAGCGAGCTCTTGATCGGGCGCATCCCGTTGCCCGCCTCGGGCAGCGAGCGCAGCCGTTCGAGCATAATCGTTTCCAGATGGCGCGGGACGACGGCCGCGCCGCGGAGCAAGGAGCGCACCGCGCCGACCAGGACTTCGGTTGACGCCCCCTTTGCCAGGAACCCCGCAGCCCCCGCCTGGAACGCCTCCAGCTGACGTTCGGTATCTGCGCACTCAGAATGGATCAGCACCCGCACCCCAGGGTGATGATCGGAGATCCGGCGCGTCAGCTCGATCCCGTCGAGCGGCGGGACCTCCAGCTCGAGCACGGCGACGTCTGGGCGATAGTGGGTGATCAGCTCGAGCGCGTCGTTGCCGCTGTCGACGGCAGCGGTAACGACCAGTTCCGGCGTCGCCTGCAGCTCGTCGCGCATCGACCGCCGGGCCGCCGAGTCGGGGTCGACCAGCACCACCCTGCCCCGCTTGCCCGCAATGCCGGCTCCCTCTCGCCAGCCGTTCATCGAGCCAGGCCCCGAACCAGGCCATGCGATGGTGGTTGGTGTCTGAGCATCACCTAGGCCTTCTTCCTTTCCCCCGTGGATTAGGACCCGCTCATCGGCTGCAAACCCAACCCTGGATCACCGGCGTACCGGCGCGAACACTCGTGCGTGGCAATTGTTGCATAGCGCTCCCGACGCCGGATTCCGCATGTTGCGACGGGTTCCATCACTATCTGCTGATCGTCGGGCTCCGCGAACGTGGGTGTCGCCGTCATCACGACGTCGCTGTGGAAATGATCCGTTCGATCGTTAGGCACGGTCGGTCGCAGTGATCAGATACCGGCCCGCCCGACCGCGAGGGCATCTCGCGTTATCGAGCGGCCGTCCGATACTTGCTGCGCCTCAACACTGGTTCCCCGGGCGGAACGAAGGCGAAGTTCTCGTAGGCGACGGATGGTTGGTGGATCCTGTGAAGGCCGACGCCGGGAATTGCGACCCGCTCGAGACCGTGGCGCCGAAGGCGTCCTTCGAGGTCGCCCGAGCTCGACCCGCCGGTCGCGAGCAGCTCGTCGTTGAGCTCGCAGACGGCCGCCCCTATCCGCCTCTCCGACAGCATCCGCTCGGCGCCATCGAGAACCCGGGCCTCATGACCTTCGACGTCGAGCTTCAGGAGGTCGATCCGCTCGATTCCCCGCTCGCTGGCGAGCTCATCGATCGAGATCATCTCGACCTCCACGGTGCCGCCGACGGGCGTGGAGCTGTGGCCGCGATCAGCGGGCCCGATCACCCGGTGGTAGTCGCTGCCCTCGCCCTCGGAGCTGAGGATTACCACACCAGGCTCCGCGCCCGCGGCCATCTGCTCGACATCGACGTTGCGACAGCCGTTCAGCGCCACATGGTCGCGGAGCCGGCGACAGTTCTGCGGGTGCGGCTCGAGCGCGAGGACTCGCGTTCGGGATCGCGCCAGGGCCACCGGGACCGTGGTCAGCCCGATGTGGGCGCCGACGTCGACGAAGGTCGTGTCATCTCCGAGGCGGCTCAACGCAAAGCGAAGCAGCGCCGGGTCGTAGCGACGGGTGAGGAACGCCTGAGCCTGGGTGTAATCGGAGAGGTCGAGGTCGAAGCGCCCGCCCCCCCGGAGCTCGATGCGGCGTGGACTCGGCGGCAGCCCGCGCAGCCGGCGGGCGAAGATCGGCCGCACCACTCGATGCTGCCCGGAGCCGACGGGCAGCGCGCCGAGTAGCGAGGCCACGATCCGGAGCGCCTGCTCCTCGCCGTGCCCGAGGGCCCCCCTTGAGCGCTCTGCCTCCATGCCGACCCAAAACGTAGCGGCTATGGTGGCGATCCCTCGCCGAGCGAACAGCCGCGAACTCCCAACGTGGAGGACCAATCACGCACATATGACCTGGGGGCCGCCGTGGCGATCATCACTCGCCGGCTCCCCATGATCGTCGCTTGCGCGGCGCTCGGAGCCCTGCTCGCACTTGTCGTGTCACTCGCATCAGACGACGTCTACACCGCCGAGACCACGCTGTTGCCCCGCGACCAGGGAATCTACGATCGGATCTCTCAGCGCTCGGTTCTGAGGCTCGAGGGCAACCAGTCGTTTGGGCCGGCGACGACGGCGGGCCTTGCCGATCTCGATGAGGTTTACGAGGCGACGGCGGCTGCGCTCGACGACGTCGACGCCGACGCAATCGCCGACCAGATCAGCGTGACGGCCGACATCGAGGCCGGCCTGTTGACGATCGAGGCGGACGGGCCGAGCCCCGAGCAGGCCGCCGAACTGGCGAACGCGTTCGCGGCGGCGTTCATCGATCTGCGGCGTGAGGATGACCGGGTGGTGGCGCGAGCGGCTGGCCGGGAACTGCTGGCCGAGTACCGGCGTGCGGTCGAGGAAGGCGCCGGCCCTGAAGAGCTCGCGACCTTGGGAGAAGCAGCTGCGTGAGCTCGAGGTCTTTCGAGACGCTCCAGACGGGCAACGTCGAGCAGGTCGAGCCGGCCCTGCCGCCGAGCTCCGCCTCGGCCCCGCGCACGAAGCTGAACACCGTGGCCGGGGGCCTCGCCGGCCTGCTGATCGGAATCGGCGCGGCGCTGCTGCTCGACCGGGCCCGGCCACGCTTTCGCTCGGCTCGGGAGGCCGAGAGCGAGCTCGGCGTCCCCGTGTTGGCCGAGGTCGCCGCGGCCGGCACGGACCGCGAGGCGGCGCTGCGGGCGCTGCGAACGCGGCTTCGGTTCCCCGCTTCGGGCGCGGCTCCAGGACGCCTGCTCGTGATCGGTCTCACTGCCGGTGACGAGCGGCGGGCGACGGAGATCGCCGCCGGCCTCGCCCGGGTGAGTTCGACCGCCGAGCAGGACGCGATCCTGGTCGAGACGCAGATGACCGGGGGGGACGATTCGGCGAGTGATGGCCTTGCGGGATTGCTCTCGGGAACGGGCGGCCTCGCGGAGGTGACCGAACGCGACGATGCCGGAGGCGCCAGAATCGCCGCCGGCGCTTCCAGCGATGCCGCCGCGTTGCTCTCGGGTGAACGGACCCGGTCGTTGTTCGATGAGCTCGCTCCGCAGTACGCACTGATCGTCGTGGCGGCCCGATCGCCGTTGGCGGCACCCGATGCGATTCCGCTCCTGACCCTGGTCGACGGAATCCTGATCGTCACCGACCTCGGCCTTGCCGGGCCGGCGGACGCGATCGCGCTGCGCGAGCAGCCTCGATGCGCACGGCGTCGAGCCGTTCGGACTGGTCCTGGCCGGGAAATCAGGCCGAGGGGCGTAAACCCGTACCGGAGATGAGTGCACCGGATCGCAGCGGGCCGAGGCGGGTACTGTTCATCTCGTACTTCTCCCCGCCCTACGGCGGCCCCCAGGGCTTCCGGGCGGCCCAGTTCCTCACCCACCTACCCGCCTGCGGTTGGATTCCGCAACTGCTCACGGTGAAGGCCGCCGCCTACCCCGTGGACTCCGGGTACTCCGATCAGACGTCCTATCCGGGCATCCGTGACGGCGCGATCGAGACCTCGACGCTGTCGCTGGACCGTGCCGTCGACCGGTTCAGGAGAGGGGAGCGGGGGAGTGCCGGAAGCGTCTCAAGCCCTGTGGCCGGCACCGGCGCATCATCCGGCTCCGGGGGCTTTTCGCTGCCGACCCGTGTGGCGGCGCTGGCGACGACCCCGGATCGACTGGTCGGCTGGACGCCGTTTGCGGTCCGGGCCGGGCTCGGGCCGGCGCGGAGGGCCGACGTGATCCTCGCGGCCGGGCCGCCCTTCACCAATCACCTCGTCGGCCTGGCACTCGCCCGGCTCGCGGGCAAGCCCCTGAGCGTGATGGTCGACGACCCATGGGTCTCGATGACCCACCGAACCTGGTACAGCGCCCGCCAGCGCCGGCTGCACGAGCGGCTGGAGCGGTTGAGCGTGGAGCGCGCCGATTCGGTGATGGCGGGTACCGAGGGCTTCGGCGCCGATCTGGTCGCCCGCCATCCCGGGTCGGGTTTGGATCGGAAGCTGAGGATCGTCCGGTGGGGTTATGAGCCCGACCCCGAGCTGGCGGGAATCCAGCCGGCTTCCGCTCCCCCCGTCCGCTTCATCTACACCGGTTCGCTGCGGGGAGCCCAGTACGACCCGTCCGCCCTCTTCGCAGCGCTGGAGTCGATGCTCCGGCGGGATCCGAAGCTGGCCGAGCGGATCCACCTCGACATCTACGGGGGCGTCGAGCCCGGCTATGCGGCGGCGGCGGCCCGGCCGCCGCTGGGTTCGCTGATCACCGTGCACGGCTTTCGACCGCACAAGGAGATCAGCGCCGAGATCCGCCGCTCCCACGTGGCCGTACTGCTGATCGGCGACACCCATCCGGAGCTGCGCTGGTACGAGTCGGCCAAGGTCTTCACCTACGCCGGCGCCGGCAGGCCCACCCTCGCGATCGTGCCCCCCGGTGGCGACGCGGCGCGTCTCGTGGAGGGCCGCGGGCTCGGACTGGTCGCGCAGAGCGACGACCCGGAGGCGATCGTGGAGGCGATCCTCAGACTCGAGCGCGAGCACGAGGCCCTGACCCCGCCGGAGTCGGCCGCTGTGGGACTCGACTCGAGGTCGGTGATCAGCGAGGCGGCGAAGGCTCTCGACCTCGCGTTCGAGACCCGGACGGGTTAGGGGGCGCCGACGCGCTCGTCCTCGCGGGCTGCGGCGACCGGCCCGCTGACGATCGCCAGCAGTGCCAGCGTCGGGATCATCACCTCGGGGTGGGTGAAGAGGTTGTTGATCATGGCGACGACGGCAAACGCAAGCAGGCCGGCGACGAGGAAGCGGTCGGCGGGGCTGCCGCGGCGCGGGCGATTGAGCACGGCGAGAAGCGCGAGCAGGCTGAAGGCGAACGTTGCGGCCAGGGCGGCCAGACCCCCCTCGGCGAAGCTGAGCACCCAGATGTTGTGGGGGACCACGTTGGTGTAGCCGAGCGGGGTGTGGCTGTAGAAGCGGTTCTCGGCGACCCCCTCGGTGACCCCTAGCGTGCCCAGCCCGGTGAGCGGATCGTCGAGCCCCATCCTCACCCCCGAGGCCCAGGTCGCCTGTCGACTGAAGCCCGCGAGGCCCTGCTCGTCCAGCCGCGAGGTCCAGAGGGCGGAGATGGGCGGCACCAGGACGATCACCGCCAGGGTCGCCAGCGCGGCCCGGATCGCGATTCGGCGACCGCGCGTGTCGAGGCCGGTCAGGACCACGTAGCCGACCCCGATCACGACCCCGACCAGGGCCCCGCGGGTCAGCGCCAGGGCCAGAATGCCGCCGCTCGCGAGCACCGTCAGGGTGCCGAGCCGCACCAGCAGGGGATTGAGCGAGCCGGAGCGCAGCGACAGCCCGGTGAAGACTCCGAGCATCGCCATCGCGCCGAGGAAGTTGGCGCCGACCGTCCCCTGGGCGCGGAGGATGCCGCGCTCGGCGTCGAAGGCGGCGCCGGTGGCGAACTCGGCGACCACGATCAGCGCCTGAGCGAGGATCGCGAGTGCGAAGGCGGCGAGAATTCGCTCCCTGGCACCGGACCGATCGCGCAGGGCCGCCGAGACGGCGATCACGAAGGCGGCGAAGAACAGGGGCTGACCGATCCCCTTGCTGAGCTCGGCGATCAGCTCGGGGGAGTTCTCGGAGTTGAGAATTCCGACCGGCAGCCCAATGGCGGCGAGGGCCAGCAGCGCGACGACGGGACCCCGCAGGGTGTGGGGTAACGCCGGCGTGCCGCGCACGTAGGCGAGCAGATAGAGGGATGTCCCGATCGCGATCAACAGCGCCCGCGCGTCGCTCCCATAGGCGCCGAGCGAGCTGAAGGAGCCACCCTCGGCGATCGGGATCAAGGGTGTGAGCGCGATCACCGCGAGCAGCGGCGCCTCGCGTCCGAAACGCCAGCAGACGGCGAGCAGCGCGAACAACGCGAACAGACCGGCGAGCACGATCAGCGGAGACCCGAGCACGACCAGAGCCGCAGCGCCGGCCACGAGAACCGCCAGGGCGGCGACGGTGAGGGCCTCCACCGTCAACGGTCGCAGTGCCAAGCTCGTGCCCGCCATCGCGGTGATGCTACGCGGGGACCGACGAGCCTACGACCCCGGTGCGGCTGGGGGCGGCGGGCCGGCGAGCGCCCGGCGCTCGTAGACGACCACCAGCGGGAGGGTGACGGCACCGGCTGCGAGCATGGCTGCGACGGCGGCTGCACCCGACCCGGCGAGCGTGTCCGTGGCGAGGTAGACGAGCGCGGCGGCAGCGCTCTGCAGGATCAGGGCACCGAACAGCAGCGCGTAGGTACGAGGAGAGCGCAGCATGGCGAGACGGGTTTCGGTTCTGAGCAACGGGACCAGGTAGGCGAGCTGCGCCGTGTACCCGACGAGGACACCAAGCGGTCGGCCCTCGATTCCGATCACGGCCACCAGTAGGGCTGAGGCGAGTGCGTTGACGACGAGGCCGATCGCTGCAGCTCGCAGCACGACGCTGCCGCGGAAGGTCGCGTAGAGCATCGCTTCGAATCCCCAGATCGCCGTCATCACGACCACCGCGGGCCCGTAAAGGCGAAGCAGCTCACCGACCTCGCGGGCATCGGCCGAGCTGAACTCTCCATGAGCGAGGAGCAGCTCGGCGAGGGCCGGACCGGCCACGGCGAACAGCGAGGCGGCGGCGAGGGCCAGTAGCAGTGACGTGACGACGCCGATTCTGACGTCGGCGGAGCCCTCGGCGTGCTCGCGACGGGATACGACCAGCAGCGAGAAGGCCGCGCCCTGGCCGGCCGCGAAGACCGCGAGCGTGAGCACGCGAGTCGCGTAGGTGAGCTGTGAGACGGCGCCGTCCTTCAGTAACGAGCCGAACAGGGGGTCGAAGAGGAGGACGAGGCGCCCCAGCACGATCGCCCCGAGCACGGTGGTCGCCGAGACGAGCGCCCCGCGAGCGGGCCACTCGATTCCGCGGAACGTCACGTGTGGGCGCAGCCCGCGCGGTGCCGCCAACAGATCGGCGCTGAGCAGCTGCACGCCCGTGGCGATCAGGCCGGCGAGGACGACGTCGAGGGCGCTGTTGGTGAAGGGCTCGATGAAGAGCAGGCCCGTCCAGACCAGCCCGTAGATGGCGGTCGAGGCGCCCACGGCGTAGCCGCGGTTGAGATTGTGGCCGAGCGCCGAGATCACGAAGGCGGCGACGGTCGGTGGGATCGTCAGCGAATAGAGGCGGAGGACCGAGACGGCGTCCTCCGCCGTCCGGTCGTCGAAGCCCGGTGCGATCAGCTCGACGATCAGTGGAGCCGCCACCACCACCAGGAGGGTGAGGGCGCTGCCGGCGAGGACGGCGGTGCCGGCCAACCGGCCGGTGATGCGGCTGGCCTCGGCCGCGTCGTCGAGGGGCAGCCGCGGCACGATCAGGTAGGCGATCGTGCCGGAGCTGACCGCGAGCAGGATCGATGGCAGCGCCGCGCCGACGAAGTAGGCGTCGAGCTCGCCGCCGGCCCCGAACAGGGCACCGACCCGAATCTGAACGAGCGCGAGGGTCAACGCGCCGACCGCGCCGGAACCACCGACCACGAGGATCCGTCGCAGCATCAGCGCGCGGGGGCGAGTTCGGAGTAGAGGGCCAGAAGTTGATCGACGATGGCCTCGGCCCGGAACCGCTGCGGCAGGGGGGCGCTTTCGATACCGGCGGGCGGCCAGGCGCCGGTCAGAACCCGATCGATGTCTTGCCGCAAGGCGTCGTCGTCGCCGGCGGGGGAGAGCCGTACCGGCTCGTGTCCGGCAAGGACCTCGGAGACCGCGCCGCTGTCGGAGGCGATCATCGGTACGCCTGCGGCGCGGGCATCGAGCAGGACCTGCCCGAACCCCTCGACCCGCGAGGGCACGAGCAGGGCATCGGTTCGAGTGAGCTCGGCGACCTTCGTCTCGATTCCGATCCAGCCGCCGATGTGGACCTGGCCGCCCAATCCCTCGAAGCAGCGCTCGAGCCAGCCTCGGTCTCCGCTTCCGAAGATCCTCAACTCGTAGTCCCTTCCGGCCTGGTCGAGGGTGCGCAGGGCATCGGCGATGCGGTCGACCCCCTTCTCCGGCGACCAGCGGCCGTAGTAGAGCAACGTCGGCCGGTGCGCGGGGGCGGTGGGGGAGAGACGAGGCCTCCGGCGGCGAGCGTCGCGCACCGACTCCAGCGCGACTCGTTCCGACTCACCGAGCCCGTTCGGCACGACGAGCACCCGCGGGGCTCCGAGAGACTCGAAGAGGTTCCGCCAGCGCTCAGCGATCACGATCGTGGCAGCGGCGTGGCGAACCAGCATCCGGATGGTCGCTCCGGCCGGCCGCGATGCCTCGATCCAGCTCTCGAAGTCCCCGGAATGCACATGGAGGAGATAGGGGACGCGAAATGCCCGGCAGATCAGCGACGCCGCGAGCTTGCGGTAGGGGCTCAGGCCGACGCTGAGTGGCATGTGCACCAGATCCGGGGGTCGGCGCGCGAGCGCTCCGAACAGCCGCCCGAGCGCCGCGACGGCCTGCAGGAACTGCCGGGGCCTCGAGTCGTCCCAGTTGCTCACGTGGATCACGGTCAGCTCAGCGCGATCGCCCAGCCCGGCGTTGAGCCAGCTCTCAACCACCCGGGTGACCCCCCCTGGATGGTCGGGACCGTAGTCGAGCATGACCACGCGGGGCCGCTGCGACGTGGACGGAGGGATTTTCATCAAGATGGGCCGTTCCCTGCGCCCGGCTCAGTGGGTCGACCTACCGTATGCTGGTCCTGCAGGGTTTCGGATGTCACGTGAGCGATGGCCGTTTCATGGCTTGGGGGAAAGGAACGAGGCGGATCGCCGTCGTCGAGAGATGACTCTAGTAGCGACTTCAATCGGAATCGTGGGTCTCGGATACTGGGGCCCCAATCGCCTCCGGGTGCTCGGTGAGCTGGAGGCGGTGACGGTTCCGTGGCTCTGCGACCTCGACGCCGATCGCCTGAAGCGCTTCGCACCGCGCTATCCGGAAGCGCGAACCACCCTCGAGGTCGAGGACGTCCTCTCCGACCCCCTGGTCGATGCCGTCCTGATCGCCACTCCGGCCTCAACCCACCGCGAGCTCGCAACCGCGGCGCTGCGCGCGGGAAAGCATGTCTTCATCGAGAAGCCGCTGGCGCCCAGCAGCGACGAGGCTCTCGACATCGTCGCCCTCGCCGAACGCGAGGGACGGATGCTGATGTGCGGCCACACCTTCATCTACAGCCCGCCCGTCCGCCGGATCAAGAAGCTGATCGACGCAGGAGAGCTCGGCGATCTGCACTTCATCTCCTCCAGCCGAGTCAATCTCGGCCCCTACCGCAGCGACGTAAGCGTGATCTCCGATCTTGGTCCCCACGACTTCTCGATCCTTCGCCACTGGCTCGGGGTCTCACCAGCGCGGGTGGGGGCGGTTGGTCGGGCGGTGATCGGTCCAGGGGTCGCCGACGTCGCTTTCGTCGACCTCGGATACGCCGACGGGCTGCTGGCGCACGTCGAGTTGAGTTGGCTCTCCCCGAGTAAGCTGCGGCGGACCGTGATCGTCGGCAGTCGAAAGATGCTCGTCTACGAGGACGGTGCGACTGAGCCGGTTCGCATCTACGACGCCGGCATCGAGTACCAGGACCCCGAGACGTTCGGCCAGTATCAGCTCTCCTACCGGACGGGCGACATCGTTTCCCTCAGAATCGAGCCGGCGGAGCCGATTAAGGAAGAACTTGCCGATTTCGTCCACTCGATCAGAACCGGGGAGCCGCCGATGAGCGACAACGATCTCGCCGTCGACGTGATCCGCACGGTCGAGGCCGCTGAGCGGTCGATGGCCGATCAGGGCGTCCCGGTCGCGGTCGAGCCTCGCGCCCCCGAGGGATCGGGCTGATCAACTCGGGGCGCAACATCCCGATCAGCCCGGAGCAGGCCGAGCGCAGCGACGGGGTCCCCCGGCCCTTCCTGCTGCCACGGGTATCCGATACCGCGATCGTCTCCACCGGCTGGGGGTATCGAGACCGGCTGGTGCGCCGTCTGTTTGCCTGCACAGACGCCCTTGCGATCCTCTTCGCGCTCGTGGCCGCGGCGCTGATTGCCGCCGACCGTGCCGACCGCGCCGAGTTCATCGTCTTCGCCGCGCTCACCCTGCCCGCCTGGCTCGTCGTGATGAATCTCTACGGCCTCTATGACCGGGTCCTGAAGCGGATCAGCCACTCGGTGATCGACGACCTTCCCGCGATCTTTCACGCGTTGCTGGTCGGTGGGCTGGCCGTCTGGGCTGCGAGTCGCTTCGCGTCGGTCGAGCAGATGACACTGTTCGAGTGCCTGCTCTTCGGGCTGATCTCGCTGTTGTTGATCCCAACCCTGCGTCAGGTCGCCTCGAGCGTGGTCGCCCGGCGGCTGGGCCCCGAACGGGTCTTGCTGGTCGGTGACGGGCCGGTTATCGCGCCCCTGATGCAGATCCTCGATCGGCACCCGGAGCTCAACCTCGAGCCCATCGGCATGCTCGGCACCGCGGGTAACGACGCTGAGCCCACCCTGCACGGTCCGCGTCGACTCGGCTCCTCTGATGATCTCGATCGGGTGATCACCGAGCACGCCCCCGAACGGATCTTCGTCTGCCGGGACGCGTTCGAGGCCGATCAGGTACGCGATCTGATCGACCGGTGCTGTCGTTACTCGCTCAAGGTCGGCCTCCTGCCCGACGCGGTCGAAGCCTTCGGCCCTGCAGTCGAGGTCGATGAGCTGCAGGGGATCGCCCTGCTCGGCATTCCGACACCCGTCCTGGGGCGGACCTCGTTGCTGCTCAAGCGCGGCTTCGATCTCGTGATCGCGATTCCGACCCTGCTGGTCTGCTCGCCGCTGCTGGCGGCGATCGCGATCGCGGTGCGAGCGACATCGCCAGGGCCGGTGATATTCCGCCAAGCCAGAATCGGGCGCGGCGGCACTCGGTTCGACGTCTTCAAGTTCAGGACCATGTACGAGGACGCGGAGAGCCGGCGCGAGGGATTGATGTCGGCGAGCAAGGATCCCAACTGGCTTCACCTCGACCACGACCCACGCGTCACCCGGATCGGGTCCTGGTTGCGCAAGAGCAGCCTCGACGAGCTGCCTCAGTTGTTCAACGTGGCGCGCGGCGAGATGAGCATCGTCGGCCCACGACCGCTTCCCGAGTGCGAGGACTCCAACGTCGCCGGCTGGGGTCGGTCCCGGCTCGACCTGACCCCGGGGATCACCGGTCTCTGGCAGGTCCTGGGCAGGACCCGGATCCCCTTCGATGAGATGGTCAAGCTCGACTACCTATACGTCGCCAACTGGTCGCTCTGGCTCGACATTCGCCTGGTGATGCGCACTCTGCCGGCGGTCTTCAGCGGTCGCTCGAAGAGCTGAAGGCCGGGGTCTGTCACTTCCCGATGCGATCCTCGGGCGCCGAGTTCCTCGTGGTTGCCCGGGCCGGAATCCCGGCTACCGTCTCCCCGGATGGGACGTTCCGACTGACCACGGCGCCGGCACCCACCATCGCCCTGTCGCCGATCTCGACCCCGCCGAGCACCAACGCTCCAGACCCGATCGTGACGTCGGCTCCGACGCGGACGCCGAGCAACTCCCAATCCCCCTCCCCGGCCAGCTCGCCGGAGGCATTGCGAGCCCGCGGCCGCTTGTCGTTGACGAAGACGACCCCGTGGCCGATGAAGACCCCGTCGCCGATCTCGACCCCTGAGCAGATGAAGCTGTGGCTCTGGATCTTGCAGCGCTCCCCGATCGTGGCGCCCGACTGGATCTCGACGAACGTGCCGACGTGCGTGCCCGCCCCGATCGAGCAGCCGTAGAGGTTGGTGAAGGAGTGAACGACGACATCGGTGCCAAAGCTGCAGTTGCGGATCAGCCGGAAGGGCGCTTCGTTGGTCGGCTCGGTCGGCACGGTCGCTCGATGGCGACCATAGCCCCTCCGGACCCGGCGCTGCTGCGCCGGCTGATCGTCGAGCTCGAACGCTGGGGCCGTGAGCGCTCCTGGTCTGGCCCCGACCCATACGAGGCAATGAACTCGCCGCTGCTCTCGAGCCTCTGCCGCACTCCGCTGGCGCGTCGGATCGGGATCCAGGTGGTCAAGCGCTCCCCGCTCGACCTGCGCCGACCGCTCGCGATCAGGCCCCGCCACAACTCGGCGACGATCTCCCACCTGCTCAGCGCCTACACCCGGCTCGAGCCGATCCCCGAGGTTCCGCGGGGGGAGGCGATCGCCTGGGCTCTCGAGCGACTGAATGAGCTACGCCGGCCAGAGTACGAGTTGCCCTGCTGGGGCTACCCCTTCGACGTCGAAACCCGCTTCTTCTTCTACTCGGCGAGCACGCCGAACACGGTCGCGACCGCGTTTGCCGGTTACGCACTGCTCGACGCCTACGACAGCGAGGGAGACTCGCAACTGCTGGACCGGGCGATGGCGGTGGGTGAGTTCTTCCTCGAGGAGATCCCACTCACCGACGCCGAGGGGGGCGCCTATTTCGGCTACTTCCCGGGCGACCGCACACCGATTCACAACGCCAGCCTGCTCGCCGGGGGGCTGCTCGCCGAGCTGCACCGCCACGGAGGCCCGGAGCGGTTCGCCGAGGCGGCCCGCCAGACGGCGGGATTTGCGATCGCCCACCAGCGCACCGACGGCTCCTGGCCCTACGCGGAGACGCCGATCGGCGACTGGGTCGACAACTTCCACACCGGCTACGTGCTCGATGCCCTCGGGCGGATCGAGCACGGCCTCGGACACCCCGGGGTCGCGGAAGCCCGTCGTCGCGGGCTCGACCACTACGCCGCCGATCTCTTCGAGCCGGACGGGGCTCCGCGCTTCTTCGATCACTCCCTCTACCCGATCGATGGACAGTGCATGGCGCAGGCGATCGCCACCTTCAGCGCTGCCGCCGAGCAGGACGCCGCCTGGCTCGACGCCGCCTGGAGGGTTCTGCACTGGGGCGCTCGCTCGATGCGGCGTCGCGACGGTGCCTTCCTCTTCCAGCGCCGCCGCCATTGGGTCAACCCGACCCCGCATGTCCGCTGGGTCGAGGCGCCGATGCTGGAGGCGCTGGCCCGGCTCGCCACTGCCGAGTCCGCTCGGGCCGCCTCGGAGGCCGAGCCCAGCCGCGCCGACCGGGGCCGGCCCAGGGAGGGGCCGCGATGAGGGTCTGGATCGATCTCTCCAACTCGCCCCACCCACTCCTCTTCGAGCCGCTGGTCAGCGACCTTCTCGATCTCGGACACGAGCCGCTGCTCACCGCCCGCGACCACGCTCAGACGGTCGAGCTGGCCCGCGAGCGCTTTCCCGGGGTCATCGTGGTCGGTGCCGCCGCGGCCCCGGACTCGGGATCCGGCGGCCGGCTGGGCAAGGCCCGAACCCTCGCCTCCCGCGGCGCAGGGCTCGTCGGCTGGGCCCGTGAGGCCAAGCCCGATGTGGCCCTTTCCCATAACTCCTATGCGCAGATCTCCGCCGCCCGGCTGATGCGGATCCCGATCGTCACGGCCATGGACTTCGAACACCAACCGGCCAATCACCTTGCCTTTCGGCTTGCCGACCGGGTCCTCGTCCCGGACGCTTTACCGGTCGACAAGCTCGCCTCGCAGGGTGCGAGCGAGCGCAAGCTGGTCCGATACGAGGGCTTCAAGGAGGAGGTCTACCTGGGCGAGATCGAGCCCGACCCCGGGATCCTCGCGCAGTTCGACCTCGACGTCGGCGCCGGCGACGTGCTCGTGCTCGCTCGCTCGGCACCCGCCGGCGCCGCCTACCACCGAGGCGAGAATCCGCTCTTCGAGCGCAGTATCCGCGCCCTCGCCGAACGTCCCAGGACGCGGGCGATCGTGCTTGCCCGCCATCCCGAGCAACGCCGTCACCTGCGCGAGCTCGGGCTCGCCGACACGGTGATTCCCGAACATGCGGTGGACGCCCGCTCACTCCTGCATCGCTGCGATCTCTTTCTCGGGGCTGGTGGCACGATGAGTCGCGAAGCGGCTCTGCTCGGCGTTCCCGCCTATTCGATGTTCGCCGGTGAGCGCCCGGCCGTCGACGCCGAGCTCGAGCGCCGGGGAATGCTGCGGACGTTCACCGATCCCGCTGAACTGGCCGAGATCGAGCCGCGCAACGCTGCTGCCGGCGCCGAGCGCCTTGCCGATCTGCGGGCGGGCGGAGCTCGGATCCGCAGCCTCTTCGTGGAAACCGTGGTAGAGGTGGGGGGGTGAGCAACCCGGTGACCACCGTCCCCTTCGTCGATCTCGGGCGCCTGCACGGCCCGCTCCGAGCCGAGCTCGACGCCGCGTTCGCGGGTGTCGTCGACCGGGGGGATTTCATCCTCGGTTCCGCCGTCGCCGAGTTCGAGCGGGACTTCGCCGCCTACGTGGGCGCCGGGGAGGGGATCGGCGTCGGCTCCGGTACCGCCGCGCTTCAGATCGCCACGGAGGCCCTGGGGATCGGCGCCGGCGACGAGGTGATCGTTCCCGCCCACACCTACATCGCCTCCGCACTCGGCCCGCTCGACGCGGGCGCCGCTCCGGTCTTCTGCGATGTCGAGCCCGACAGTGGGCTGATCGACCTCGATTCAGCCGCCGAGGTCGTCAGCGAGCGGACCGCCGCGATCGTCGCTGTCCACCTCTACGGTCAGTCGTGCGCGATGGACCGGGTGCGAGCGTTCGCCACCCGCCACGGTATCGCGGTGATCGAGGACGCCGCGCAGGCCCACGGGGCGTCCTGGAAGGGGACGCCGTGCGGGTCGATGGGCGACGTCGCGGCGTTCAGTTTCTATCCCTCCAAGAACCTCGGCGCATTCGGCGACGGCGGCATGATCACCACGTCGGATCCAGGCGTCGCAGATCGTGCTCGCGGGCTGCGAAACCTCGGCCAGATCCGCAAGGGTGAACACGTTCTGGCGGGCCACAACGAGCGCCTCGACACGATCCAGGCCGCCGTCCTTGCGGTCAAGCTGCCGGGCCTCGATCGTGCCAATGGCTCCCGTCGTGAGGCGGCTGCCCGGTACGACGACGGCCTACCCGCTGGAGTCCGGCGTCCCCCCAGGCGTTCGGGCAGCGACGATGTCCACCATCTCTTCCCGATCCGCGTGGCCGACCCGGTCGCCCTGCAGAGCTTCCTCGCCGAGCGCGGGATCGGCACCGGTTTCCACTACACGCCGGCCGTCCACCGGCACCCGCCCTTCCTCGACCCGGATTGCCCCGGCTTCGGGGCTGCCGAGGCGTGGGCGGCTGAGGAGATCTCGCTGCCGATGTTCGCCGGGATCACTCCCCGGGAGGTTGATGCGGTCTGCGCAGCGATCGCGGAGTCGGGCGAGCTGGCCCGCCCTGAGGCCGACGTCGCCGGTCGGGCGAACGTCGGATGAAGCAGATCGCCCAGCGGCTCCGTGACGGCCGGGTCGAGCTGGTGGATGTCCCCGACCCCGGGCCGGGGTCAGGTGAGGTCGCGGTCCGGGTGGAGGCGTCGGTGCTGAGCGCCGGGACGGAGCGGGCGACGCTCGATGTTGCGCGCAAGAACCTGCTGGGGAAGGCCAGGGCTCGGCCGGAACAGGCCAGACAGGTGATCGAAAAGGCCCGTCGGGACGGGATCGCGGACACCGTTCAGCTGGTCCGCCGCCGGCTCGAGGAGCTCTCCCCGCTCGGCTACAGTGCCGCCGGCACCGTGCGAGAGGTCGGTGCCGACGTACGCGGTCTGCGGCCCGGGCAGAGGGTTGCGATCGCCGGCGGCGGATACGCGACGCACGCCGAGGTCGATGTCGTCCCCCAGCTTCTCTGCGCACCGGTTCCCGAGGGCGTGAGCGTCGAGCGGGCGGCGTTCGCGACGGTCGGCGCGATCGCGATGCACGGATTCCGCAGGGCCGAGCTGCAGGTCGGTTCGACGGTAGCGATCATCGGCCTCGGCCTGATCGGCCAGCTCGCCACCCGAATAGCCCTCGCCGCCGGTTGTCGCGTGATCGGGACGGACCTGGAGCCGCGCCTCTGCGAGCTCGGCCACGAAGCCGGAGCCGATGCGCAGCTTCGCGGCGAGCTCGGCTCACGCTGGGACGGCTCGGCCGACGCGGTGCTGATCTGCGCTTCCGCCCCCGCCGACAACGATCCCGTGCGCCTCGCCGCGGCCCTCGCCCGCGACCGCGCCCCCGTCGTCGTCGTCGGCGACGTCGCTCTGGAACTGCCCCGCGACCCCTATTACATGGGCGAGCTCGATCTGCGCCTCTCCCGCTCCTATGGCCCCGGCCGCTACGACCCCGGCTACGAGGAGCACGGCCATGACTATCCGATCGGCTACGTGCGCTGGACGGAGCAGCGCAACATGGAGTCGTTTCTGTGGCTGATCGCGGATGGCCGTCTGGATCCCGTCGAACTGATCACCCACCGATTCGCGATCAGCGAGGCCGAGCGGGCATTCGAGTTGCTGGCCGGTGGCGGCGAGGCTGAGGAACGGGCGCTGGGGATCGTGCTCGAATACCCCGTCGAGGCCCCGTCCGCCGATCAGCGGGGCGCGGGCGTTCACGAGGCTCCCGAGCCCGCGGTCGCCCCTGCCCGAACTGGATGGCGCCCGCGGCAGCGGACCGGCGCCCCCCGGTTCGGGATCATCGGCGCCGGCGGCTTCGCGACCGCGACGATCATGCCCGGGCTCGCCGCGGCCGGGATCCTGCCTGGCGCGGTGGCCTCCGCGGGCGGGCTGAGCGCCGAGGATGCTCGTCGCCGTTTCGGCTTCCAGCGGTCCTACGCCGATCCCGCCGAGCTGATCGCCCATCCCGACCTCGACCTGATCGTGATCGCCACCCGCCACGACAGCCACGCCGAGCTGGCCGCGGCGTCGCTTGCCGCCGGGATCCCGACCTATGTCGAGAAGCCGCTCAGCCTCGATTTCGACGGCCTGCTGGCGGTCCGCGCCGCCCAGCGGGCCTCCGGTGCCCCGCTCTGGGTCGGCTTCAACCGTCGCCACGCTCCGCTGGCCGCCGAGTTGCGGGGGGCGCTCAACTCGCCGCGACTGATGCGCTATCGGGTCAATGCCGGACGCCTGCCGCTGAGCCACTGGACCAATGACCCCCTGGTCGGGGGTGGCCGTCTGCTGGGTGAGGGTTGCCACTTCATCGATTTTCTCTGTGACCAAGCGGATTCCGATCCGGTTCGGGTTCATGCCTCGGGGTTCGCCTCCATGCCCGGACTGGCGCTCGTGGCGACGGACAACTTCAGCGTCCGCATCGAGTTCGCCGATGGGTCGGTCGGGACGCTCGACTTCGCGGCCGATGCCCCGAGCGGCCCCGGCAAGGAGCGCTTCGAGGCGAGCGCCCCCGGTGCCTACGGGGTGATCGATGATTTCCGCAGCGCCGAGATCTGGACCGATCAGGGCGACCCGGGCGGCAAGCGTCGCCGGCTCGGCGGCCGCCGACAGCAGAAGGGCTGGACGGAGCAGTTCACGGAGATCGGCGCGGTTATCAGTGGTGAGCGCGAGGCGCCTGAGCCCGACAGCTTTCTGATCTCCTCGCTGACCACGTTGCTCGCCGCTCACTCGCTCGGTACGGCGGGAGGCGAGTCCGTGGTGGTGTCGGCGGGCGAGGTGGCTGAACGGCCCTGAGCCGGTCCCCGGCCAACCGTCGGCCTACGGCTCCCTGATCCTGAACTCCGGCTCCGCCCGATCGAGGACCGCCGAGTAGGGGTTGAGGCGTCGCGCTTCGGCAAAGGCCTCGGCCGCCTGCTCGCGCTCGCCCACCGAGGCTTGCAGGCGGGCGAGCACGTACCAGTTCTCCCAGTTGGTTTGCTCCCGGTCGATCGCCTCCTCAGCCGCCTCGATCGCCTCGTCGCCTCTGCCCTGAGCCTCATAGCTGAGCGCCTCCTGCAGGCGTGGCTCAGCCGCATAGGGCTGCAGGGAGGCGGCGGAGCCCGCCGCCTCAGCGGCCCCGACGAAGTCGGCCGCACGGAAGCGGGATTCGCTCTCTCTGATCGCCTCCCCACTGAGGTACGGGAGCGCCACCGCCAGGAAGGCGATTGTGAGGCCTGCGGCGGTGAGCGCCTTTCCACGGCGGCCGAACACGATTGCCGCCCCGCGATCGTCCGCGGAGCGCCAGCCGAGGACTGCCGCGGCGATGATCAGGAAGGCGAGGGCCACCACCGGCATCTCCCAGTTCCAATCACCGGCCGCGGCGAGGATGAACGCGGCCGCGGCCCCGGTGCCGCCGGCAAGCATCGCGCGTTGGCCGGATCCGGCACTGAGTGCATTGCGGATGCCCGCGGCTGGAACCAGCCCGAGCAGGAGCACGAAGATCACCAGCCCCGGCAACCCCAGTTCCGCAAAGACCTCGGCGAAGAGCGAGTGAGCGTCGCGAATGAAGCCGGAGAGCTCGCCCTCCCGTTGCCAATAGAACTCGAAGGTCCCCGCACCGATCCCGAGCATGGGACTTTCGAGGCCCGCGGAGACGGCGGCCGACCAGTACTGCCACCTGCCGTTGCTGCTTGCGGAGGTGAGCCGGGAGCTGTCGTCGGCGGGGGCGACCGGTTCGCGAAACTGGTCGAAGCCATCACTGAGTCGATCGGGCGCACCGGCCACCAGTGCGATGGCCACCAGCGCAACCGCAGCAGCCCCCAGCGAGACCCGCGTCGGCCGCCGCGGCAGCCGTCTGACGCCATCGATCCCATCGCTCAGGATCGCCCGGGACAGCAGCCAGTTGGCGAGTCCCGAGACCGCCGTAACGGCCACCACGACCAGCATCAGCCGATCCCCCTGGCTGCTCGCGCTCGCGTCCTCCAGTCCGTCGAGCAGCGCACCCTGGTTCGAGGCGACCCAGATCAGGACGGTTCCGCCGACCAGGCCGCCGGAAAGCGCCGGCACTAGGGCAAGGCGAGCCGGGTAGAGGGCAACCAGGACGATGGTCCCGAGCGCTGCCGCGGCGACCCCGGTTCGAGAGAGCGTCAAGAAGAGCACCAGAGGTAGAACCGGCAGGAGTGCCGCCGCGGCGATCCGGACCGGGGGGCGGTCATCGGTGGAGGCGAGCCAGACAACCAGCGGCAGCCCCATCGCGACGAGGGCGGCCAATGCGTTCCAGTACCCGAGCGGGAACGCCAATCGCGAGCGCACCTCGGGCAGTTGCTCGGCGAGGTCGTTGGCGCCGAACAGTCCCGGCTGCATGCGGGAGATCAGTGCGACGACGGCGATCAGGCCGATCGCGGCGGCGACTCCGGTCAGTGTGCGCCGTGTTGCGCCCGCACCCGTCCCCTGCAGTTGCAGGGCGAGCAGGAAGACGGCGCCGTAGGTGAGGAGACGCGCGACCTCCTGCCCCGTGCGACCGGCACTCTCGCTCCAGAGCATCGCCAGCAGCGTCCATACGACCATCGCCCCGATCAGGGCAAGGGCGGTCGCGGCAGCGCGGGTGGGAACCGTCGGCGTCCAGGATCCGGCGATCAGGCCGAGCAACAGGAGCCAGACGCAGCCTGCTCCGACGAGCTGGTAGACGGCGGGTTCATACCCCCCCTCGGCCAGGCCGAGAAATGTCAGCAGGACCAGCGGCAACCCGTAGCCGGCAAGTTTGGCGGGCTCCATCGCAGTACGGCGTCGCTTCTCCAGGGGGGTCCTCATTGCCCGTCCCATCATGGCGGAGGGTGCACCGGAAGCGCTCGTCCGCAGCGCCGGCGATGCCTTACTCTGCCGGGCTCAGCAACGTCGGCCCGAAGCGGAGCCGATAACAAAGAGGGGGAACGACTTGCGGCGCAACTTTCACGACGGCAGCGGTTTGGGTCAGCAACCGAACTGATGGGAATACACACACCAAATCAGCGGCGGTTGAAGAGCCTCGTCCCCGCGTTCGTCATCACCTTGGCCCTTCTCGCGGCCCCCCTCGCCCTTGCCAGTCCGGCGGTCGACCAGTACACCGAGCCGGAGCCCGGCGGTGGGGGTGACAACCAGTCGTTGAGCGCGACCGGCGACGGTGGCGACGGCACCTCTGAGCCGTCCTCGACGGCCGCAGCGGAATCCGCCAGCCCGGCTGCCGAGGCAACCGGGGCGGATGCCGGCGGCGACGGCGACGCTTCGTCGGCGGGCGATCGCGGGCAGGGGGACGATCCCGGCAACTCCGGTGATGACGGCCGAGGGTCCTCTCCCGCCGAGGTCGCCGCCGCAGCTCCGCTCGTTACTCCCGAATCCGACGGCGGGCTTCCCTTCGGCGTCCCGTTCCTCGTCGTGCTGGCAGGCTCACTGATCGCCGCGGTCGTGGTCCGGGTACTGGGACGTCGTGAAGACCAGGGTGGCGGTGAATCGTGAGCGCGACCCGCGCGCTCTTGAGGTCCGCCGCTCAGGCTCTGGCGCTGAGCGTCGTCGGGCTGGTGTTTCTGACCCCCGTCAGCGCCGAGGCCCAGCGCGGTTTCACGCTCGGATTCGCCGATGACAGATACGCCGACAGCCTGCTCTTCGGCGATGACCCGGATACCCGCACGCTGTGGGCGAATCGCATGGCCGATGCGAACGCCGGGTTGGCTCGGTTGAACACCTACTGGCGCAACATCGTGACTGCCACCGAGCCCGTGAACCCGACCGACCCGGCCGATCCCGCCTACAGCTGGGATGGGCTCGACCAAGCGATCGAGGCAGCCGATGCGGCCGGGCTCGAGCCCGTTCTCACCGTGCTGAGCGCCCCCGACTTCGCGGAGGGAGCCAACCGCCCCGCCGAGGTGCGGCCGGGAACGTGGAAGCCGAAGGCCAACAAGTTCGGGGATTTCGCCGTTGCACTCGCGACTCGCTACAGCGGGTCCTACTCAGATCCCGACGCGCCGCCTCTCGACCAGCAGATACTGCCTCGGGTCACCTACTTCGAGGCCTGGAACGAGGGCAATCTGCACCTCTACATCAACCCGCAGCGGACCGGCAAGAAGAACCAGTCACCCGCGATCTTCCGGGACCTGCTCAACGCCTTCTACGACGGCGTCAAGTCGGTTCACGAATCCAACCTGGTGATCGCCGGTGGAACGTCGCCATTCGGCGACCCGACCGGCTCCCGGCGGATTCCTCCGCTCGAATTCTGGCGCGACGTCCTCTGCTTGAAGAGTGGCAAGAATCTGAAGCCGGATCTCAAGAGCTGCCCGGCCGCCGAGGATCGGGCCCGCTTCGACATCCTCGCCCACAACTCGATCAACTCGCCCGGGGACGGCCCCTCGGTTGAAGCGGCCAACAAGGACAACGCGACCGCGGCCGACATGCACGAGGTTCAGGACCTGCTCAAGGCGGCGGAGAAGCACGCGACCATCCGGCCGCTCGGCCTCAGGCGTGAGCTCTGGTCGACCGAGCTCTGGTTCGAGTCCAGTCCTCCGGAGAAGAAGAAGTTCGCTCTCAGCCTCGGGGACCAGGCCGACGCTGTCGCCGAGGTCCAGTACATCCTCTGGAAGCAGAAGGTTTCGGCCGGCATCTTCCTTCAGATCCGCGACACCAAGTACCGGTCGGGCGGGCCCGCCGTGCTCGGGCTTCAATCGGGTGTCTATCCGTTCAAGGGGGCGGCCAAGCCCTCACTCGAAAGCGCCCAGTTCCCATTCGTCGCCGACAAGGCCGGCAAGAAGCGGGTGCGGGTCTGGACGCGGACACCCGGGTCCGGCAAGGTCACCTTCCAGGTCAAGAGCGGAAGGGGCTGGAAGAACATCGCCACCACCACGGTCGCCGCGCGTGGCTCCGTCGCAACCAAGGTGGTCAAGGGCGAGGGCAAGTTCCGAGCCAAGCTCGGCAATCAGACCTCACGATCCTGGACGGTTGGCAAGTAGGACATCGCCCCGGTCCCGCCGACCAGATGACCTCCAGCTCCACCTCCGGGGAGGATCGAACCTTCAACGGGGCGGCGGAAGGCAAAGCGTTCGCGCCGCGCTATCCTTCACCGACCTCGCGCCCGGGACTGGGAGTCGATCCAGCCTCGAGGGCCCTTGATCAGGAGCCCGGAAGGTACGGTCCGACGGGAGCGAGGGAGTCGCAAGACGCAACCAGGTACCGAGTAAAGAATCTTTCACCCCGACGCTGTCTGGATAGCTAAATGGCCCGTGGAGACGTACGCATAGCCGCGACCCTCGCCTGTGAGGACTGCAAGCGGCGCAACTACCAGACGAACAAGTCGCGGCGCAACACGCCCGACCGGATCGAGCTGAGCAAGTACTGCAAGTGGTGCGGCAAGCACACCGCACACAAGGAGACTCGCTGATCGCAGATGGCGAAGAGCCGGGCACAGCGCAAGGCCGAGGCGCGCAAGCGTCCCGCGAGATGGGGGATCGAGGAGGAGCGCGACTCCGAATCGAAGGCCCAGCACGACACGCAGGTGCCGGAGACCGCGGACGTGCTCGAGGCCGAGCTGGCGATGGAGCACGGTGGCGAGGAGCCGATCGATCCGGACGCCCCGGTTCCCGAGCCCCCGGCCCCCGCCAGGGTCGATCGCCGCGAGCGCAAGCGCCAGGAGCGCGAGGCGGCGCAAGCGTGCCAAGGATCAGGCTGCGCGCCGTTCCGCCAAGGAGCCGGTCGTCGAAAAGCAGCACGGCGCGATCCGCACCTTCTTCTCGTCGGTCATCAAGGAGCTGCGCAAGGTGCAGTGGCCGGACCGCGACACGCTGGTCCAGGCCTCCGCCGTGACGCTCCTCTTCGTCGCCGTCGCGGCCGCCTACCTCGGTGTGCTGGACGCAATCTTCAGCCGCCTCGTCGACCTGCTGATCTAGTGATCAGCGCCTAACCCGCTTCAAGCCAAGCAACCCAGGAACCAAGGAAAGAACTTCAAGACATGTTTCGCTGGTACGTGATCAACACATACTCAGGCCACGAGAACAAGGTCAAGCACAACCTCGAGCACCGGGTCCAGACGATGGGCCAGGCGCGCAAGGTTCGCCAGGTCGTGGTCCCGACCGAGCAGGTCCAGGAGATCAAGGACGGCCGCAAGGTCAACGTCGAGAAGCGGACCATGCCCGGCTACGTCCTCGTCCAGATGGAGATGACCGACGAGGCCTGGGGCCTGGTCAAGAACACCCCCGGCGTGACCGGCTTCGTCGGCTCGCGCAACAAGCCGCTGCCGCTGTCGCAGACCGAGGTCGACAACCTCCTGCACACCGAGACTCCGGGCGCCGCCACGGCGGCCGCAACGCCGGAGCCGCCGCGGGCGGCGGCACCGCCCGCGAGAAGCCGCGCGCCCAGTACGAGATCGGGGAGACCGTCAAGGTCATCTCCGGCCCGCTGTCCGATTTCTCCGGCGAGATCGCCGAGATCAACGACGACGCGGCGAAGCTCAAGGTCCTGGTCTCGATCTTCGGTCGCGAGACCCCGGTCGAGGTCGGCTACGACCAGGTCAAGAAGGTCTGAGGAGAAGAGAGATGGCCAAGAAAGTCCTAACACTGATCAAGCTGCAGATCCCCGCGGGCGCCGCCAACCCGGCCCCGCCGGTCGGCCCTGCGCTCGGTCAGCACGGCGTCAACATCATGGACTTCTGCAAGGCGTTCAACGCGCAGACCCAGCAGGACTCCGGAACGATCATCCCGGTCGAGATCACGGTCTTCGAGGACCGCAGCTTCACCTTCATCACCAAGACCCCGCCCGCCGCGGTCCTGATCAAGGAGGCGATCGGGATCAAGAAGGGCTCGGGTGAGCCGCACGTCAACAAGGTCGGCACGATCACCGCCGCCCAGATCCGCGAGATCGCCGAGAAGAAGATGCCCGACCTGAACGCAAACGACCTCGACGCCGCCTCGAAGATCATCGCCGGCACCGCCCGCTCGATGGGCGTCGACGTGGAGGGAAGCTAGAGCCATGGCCGACAAGCGAGGCAAGCGGTTCCGCGCCGCCTACGAGAAGATCGACCGCAACCATCACTACGAGCCGGCCGAGGCCGTCGCGCTGCTCAAGCAGACCGCCAGCGCCCGCTTCGACGAGACCGTCGAGGTCCACATCCGGCTCGGCGTCAACGTCCGTCACGCCGACGAGCAGCTCCGCGGCACGCTCGCGCTGCCGAACGGCGCCGGCCGCGACGTCACCGTCGCCGTCTTCGCCGAGGGCGACAAGGCCCGCGAGGCCGAGCGAGGCCGGCGCCGAGTTCGTCGGCTCCGACGACCTCGCCGAGCGCATCGAGGCGGGCTGGACCGACTTCGACATCGTCATCGCGACCCCCGACCAGATGCCCAAGGTCGGCCGCCTCGGCCGCATCCTCGGTCCGCAGGGCAAGATGCCGAACCCCAAGGTCGGCACCGTCACCGACGACGTCACCAAGGCCGTCACCGAGACCAAGTCGGGCAAGATCGAGTACCGGACCGACCGCCAGGCCGTCGTCCACCTCTCGATCGGCAAGGTCAGCTTCACCGAGCAGGCGCTGCTCGAGAACTACGCGGCCGTGATCGACGAGATCGTCCGCGCCAAGCCCGCCGGCGCCAAGGGCCGCTACATCCTCACGCATCACGCTGACCAGCACGATGGGTCCCGGCATCCGGATCGACTCCTCCCGCACCCGCGAGTCCGAGATCCTCGGCGCCGAGGCCGGCACCGCGGAGCCTGCAGCAGCCGTCGCCTAGTCCAGCAATCCTCCTCGCTCAGATTCGATTGACGAATTTTGTGAGCTCAGGTCGCAAGATTCGTCAACGGACGGCGAAACGTGGGCCGCGGGCGTGCCTTCGCCGATTCCCCTACACTGCCGCGTCCCTAAGCCGAAGACCGTCGGCGGAGCGATAGCTCCATAACCGTCCTCAGATGATCGAGGGACGAGGCCGATCGAGGTAGGGCCAAGCATCTTGCTGAGCCTGCCTGCGCGCAGGCTCTTTTGCGTTTCAGGGCCCACACGCTTCAGAACAAGGACAGAGATTTATGAACAGAGACCAGAAGGAAGTCGTAGTCAAGGAGATCAGCTCCGAGCTCGACGCGGCGAACGCCGTGTTCGCCGTCGACTACCGCGGCATCTCGGTGCCCCAGGCCGCCGAGCTGCGCAACAAGCTCCGCGAGACCGACGCCTCCTTCAACGTCGTCAAGAACCGTCTGGCCAAGCTGGCCACGAACGGGACCGACGCTTCCGACGCCCTCGACGAGCACCTCGTCGGGCCGACCGCGCTGACCTTCGTCCAGGGCGACGCCGTAGTCGCCGCGAAGACGATCGCCGACTTCATCAAGGCCAATCGAGGTCCTCACCTACAAGGGTGGGCTGATGGACGGGTTGGCGCTCGGGCCCGATCAGTTCAACGCGATCGCCCGCCTCCCCGGCGTCGACGTCCTCCGCGGCCAGCTCGTCGGCCTCGCCGCGAGCCCGCTCACCGGAGTGGTCCGAGGACGCTGAACCAGCTGATCGCCGGTCTGGCCATCCAGCTCAGCCAGGTCGCCGAGCAGGGTCTGGTCAGCGGCGAGGCGCCCGCGCCAGCCGAGGAGCCGGAGGCCGAGGAGGCGGCGCCGCAGAGGCCGAGGCGCCCGCTGCCTCCGAGGAGGAGCCCGCTGCCGAAGCCGATGCTGAGGCCGACTGCCGAAACCGAAACTTCCGAAACCGATGACGAACCTGACCAAACTGACGAGACCCCGGAAGCGGCAGGCGATGACGCCGAAGCCGACGCCGGGGATGAGAAGGAGAACCAATAGAAATGGCTGACACCCTTACGACTGAGAAGTGGATCGACGAGCTGAAGAGCATCTCGGTCCTCGAACTCTCCGAGCGCATCAAGGCGCTCGAGGAGGAGTTCGGCGTATCCGCGACCGCGGTCGCCGCTGCAGCACCTGCCGCCGGCGGCGGTGACGGAGGAGCGGCGCCGAGGAGGAGTCGAGCACCGTTGACGTGATCCTGACCGCCCCCGGCGACAAGAAGATCCAGGTCATCAAGGCCGTTCGCGCCGCGACCGGCCTCGGCCTCAAGGAGGCGAAGGCCGTCGTCGACAGCGCCCCGGGCCCCGTCAAGGAGGGTCTCGAGCGCGACGAAGCCGAGAAGCTCAAGGCCGACCTCGAGGAGGCCGGTGGAGAGGTCGAGCTGAAGTAGCTCGACGACCGGCGCGCCGGTAAGCGCGGCGCGCCGGGAATTGCCTGCAAATAGCGGCAATTCCACCCTGCGCTCGACCGTACGTTATATTTGACGGTCGCGCGTCGACTCGCCTCGCTGCTCGTTCGTTGAGTCGCGCGCATTCCGACCACCCCCGAGATCCCTTGAGGAGTCGCCCAAGTTGGCCCCTTCGCACGCTGCCGCCCGCCGCACGTTTTCACGCCTCCAGACGCCACTCGACGTCCCCAACCTCATAGATATCCAGCGCCGCTCCTTCGAGCGGCTCACGGATACCAAGAAGGGAATGCTCCGCGAGACCATCGACGACGTCTCGCCGATCACCGATTACACCGGAAATCTCGGCATCGTCTTCGGCGAGTTCCGCTTCGAGGAACCGCAGAACACGATCGAGGAGTGCCGTGAGAAGGACATCACCTACTCGCGGCCGCTGAACGTCGAGGTCGCGTTCCAGAACCGCGAGACCGGTGAGATCCGCGAGCAGACCGTGTTCATGGGCGACTTCCCGTGGATGACCGATCGCGGCACCTTCATCATCAACGGCACCGAGCGCGTCGTCGTCACTCAGCTCGTCCGTTCGCCGGGCGCCTACGTGATGGCCCCGAAGGATCGCGAGAAGCAGGTCTTCATCGCCAACCTGATGCCGGCCCGTGGCTCCTGGCTGGAGCTGGAGATCGACAAGAAGGGCAAGGTCTTCGCCCGGATCGACCGTAAGCGCAAGCTGCCGGTCACCGTCCTGCTGCGGGCGATGGGATTCGTCTCCGACGAGGTCCTGCTGGAGATGTTCGACAACTCCGTCTACATCCGCAACACGATCGCCGCTGACACCGAGGTCACCCGGACCGAGGAAGGCGCCCTGATCGAGCTGTTCAAGAAGCAGCGTCCGGGCGAGCCGCCCTCGGTCGACGCCGCGACGGCCCTGATGGAGCAGCTCTTCTTCGATCCGAAGCGCTACGACCTGACCACGGTCGGCCGTTACAAGCTGAACGCTCGCCTCGACCTCGACATCGATCTCGACACCCGCACCCTGACCAAGGACGACATCGTCGCCCTGATCAAGGAGCTCGTCCTGCTGCCGAAGCTCCTCGGCGTGCCCGAGGAGATCGACGAGGAGAAGCCGATCAAGGATTACGCCGCCGAGGCCCAGTCCTACGGCCGCGAGCCGGTCGCCGACCACCTCGACGAGTACGAGCACTTCGGCAACCGCCGCCTGCGCACCGTCGGCGAGCTGATCCAGGAGGCCTTCCGGATCGGTCTCTACCGCATGGAGCGGGTCGTCCGTGAGCGCCTGACCACCGAGGACGCCGACGCGATCACGCCGCAGACCATCATCAACATCCGCCCCGTCGTGGCCGCGATGAAGGAGTTCTTCGGTTCCTCGCAGCTCTCCCAGTTCATGGACCAGACCAACTCACTGGCCGGTCTGACCCATCGCCGTCGCCTCTCGGCGCTCGGCGCCGGCGGCCTGACCCGTGAGCGCGCACCGATCGAGGTCCGCGACGTGCACCCGACCCACTACGGGCGGATGTGCCCGATCGAGACCCCCGAGGGCCCGAACATCGGCCTGATCGGCTCGCTCTCCTCATACGCCGAGATCTCCAAGTTCGGCTTCGTCACGACCCCCTACCGGGTGGTCACCGACGGCAAGGTCACCGAGGAGATCGTCCATCTGGACGCAACCCAGGAGGAGGAGAAGGTGATCGCGCAGGCGAACGCCGACTTCGACCCCAAGACCCGCAAGCTGCTCGGCGACACGCTGCTCTGTCGCGTCCGCGACGAGGCCGAGGTCATGGCCGCCACACCGGAGCAGGTCGACTACATGGACGTCTCACCGACCCAGATCTGGTCGGTCGCGACCTCGCTGATCCCGTTCCTCGAGCACGACGACGCCAATCGCGCGTTGATGGGCTCGAACATGATGCGTCAGGCCGTTCCGCTGCTGAAGCCGGAGCCGCCGCTGATCGGTACCGGGATGGAGCGCCGCGCGGCGATCGATTCCGGCGACGTGATCCTGGCCGAGAGCGCCGGCACGGTCACCGAGGTCGACGCCGAGCGGATCACGGTCACTCACGGCTCCAAGAAGGACACCTACCCGCTGAACAAGTTCCAGCGCTCCAACCAGGGCACGATCATCCACCAGCGGCCGATCGTCGAGCCTCGGTGACGACGTCAAGGACGGCGACGTGCTCGCCGACGGCTCCTCGACCTCCTCGGGCGAGATCGCGCTGGGCAAGAACTGCCTCGTCGCCTTCATGTCCTGGGAGGGCTACAACTTCGAGGACGCGATCATCCTCTCCGAGCGCCTGGTCAAGGACGACGAGCTCACCTCGATCCATATCGAGGAGTACGAGATCGACGCCCGGACGACCAAGCTCGGCGACGAGGAGATCACCCGGGACATCCCGAACCGCTCCGAGGAATCGCTGCGCAATCTCGACGAGCGCGGCGTCGTCCGCGTCGGCGCCGAGGTCGTTGCAGGCGATCTGCTGGTCGGCAAGGTCACGCCGAAGGGCGAGACCGAGCTGACGGCCGAGGAGAAGCTGATCCGCGCGATCTTCAAGGAGAAGGCGCGTGAGGTCCGCGACACCTCGCTCAAGGTTCCCCACGGTTCCGGCGGCGTCGTCCTGGAGGTTCTGACCTTCAACCGCGACGACGGCGACGATCTCAGCCCGGGGGTCAACGACCTCGTCCGGGTGTTCGTCGCGACCAAGCGCAAGATCCAGGAGGGCGACAAGCTCGCCGGCCGCCACGGCAACAAGGGCGTGATCTCCAAGATCGTGCCCGAGGAGGACATGCCTCACCTCGCCGACGGCACCCCGGTCGACGTCATCCTCAACCCGCTCGGCGTGCCGAGCCGGATGAACATCGGTCAGATCCTCGAGACCCACCTCGGGTGGGTCGCGGGCAACGGCTGGTACGACGACGGCACCGAGTCCTACAAGCAGGTCAAGGAGATCCCGAACGGTCGCGTCAACGTCGCCACCCCGGTGTTCGACGGCGCCTCGGTCGAGGACGTCGACCACGCGCTGGTCAAGTGGCAGGAGGAGAACTTCGAGACGCGGGGCATCGACCTCGGCCTCAACATGAAGAACCCTCCGGGCTCGCAGTCGGCGGGTCGGGCGCAGCTCTTCTCGGGACGAACGGGTGAGCCGTACGAGGGCGATGTGACGATCGGCTACATGTACATCCTGAAGCTGCTCCACCTCGTCGACGACAAGATTCACGCACGGAGCACCGGCCCCTACTCGCTCGTCACCCAGCAGCCGCTGGGCGGCAAGGCGCAGTTCGGCGGCCAGCGCTTCGGCGAGATGGAGGTCTGGGCGCTGGAGGCATACGGCGCGGCGTACACGCTGCAGGAGATGCTCACCGTCAAGTCCGACGACACCGTCGGGCGGGTCAAGGCCTACGAGGCGATCGTCAAGGGCGAGAACATCCCGGAGCCGTCGGTTCCGGAGTCGTTCAAGGTCCTGCTGAAGGAGATGCAGGCCCTGTCGCTGGACGCCAACCTCGTCACCGAGGAGGGCAAGGTCGGGATCGAGGAGGAAGAGGACGAGCTGCTGCGGGCCGCCGAGGAACTCGGCATCGACCTCTCCGGCGTGCGCGCCGGCGACAGCGATGCCGCCGACGAGCAGACCACCACTGAGGAGTCGACCAACGGCGCAAGCGCAGACGCCGAAGAAGCAAAGACGTGAGGTAGCGATGGGCGGCCCCGGTCGCCCATCGACGATCACCCCCTCGGCAACGTTGAGCAGGAACGCTAGGAGCACGGCACATGGACATCAATAACTTCGACGCAATCGAGATCGGCCTCACCTCTCCGAAGAAGATCCGGAGCTGGTCTTCCGGTGAGGTTACGAAGCCCGAGACGATCAACTACCGCACGCTGAAGCCCGAAAAGGACGGGCTCTTCTGCGAGCGCATCTTCGGTCCGACCAAGGACTGGGAGTGCTACTGCGGCAAGTACAAGCGGGTCCGCTACAAGGGCATCGTCTGCGAGCGCTGCGGCGTCGAGGTCACCCGCTCGAAGGTCCGCCGCGAGCGCATGGCCCACATCGACCTGGCCGCTCCGGTCTCCCACATCTGGTTCTTCAAGGGCGTTCCCTCGCGGATCGGCTACCTGATCGACATGGCTCCCAAGGAGCTCGAGAAGGTTCTCTACTTCGCCGCCTCGATCATCACCTGGATCGACGAGGAAGCCCGAGCGAAGGACATGAACAAGCTCGAGAAGAACGTCGACAAGGTCCTCGACGAGTACAAGGCCGAGCGCGAGCAGCGGATGCAGGGGCTGGCCGAGTCGCTCGAGCGCCGGATCGAGTACATCGGTAACGGCGAGAAGCCGGCCAAGTTCAACGAGGACGACGAGATCTGGGCCGAGCACCTCGGCTCGGTCAAGAAGCTCAACAAGGAGGACCGGACGAAGCTCGAGCGCGAGACGCGCAAGGAGCTGAACGCCGAGATCGCCGACACCGAGGCCTACATCGACGACGCCATCGAGCGGATGGAGGACGTCTGGAAGCTCTTCCAGGAGATGAAGGTCAAGGACGTGATCCCCGACGAGGCGACGTTCCGCGAGCTCAAGGATCGCTTCGGCTCCCAGTTCGGCTGGGGCGAGTACTTCCGCGGCGGCATGGGTGCGGAGTGGATCCGCGACCTGCTCGGACAGATCGATCTCGAAGCCGAGTGCATCGAGCTCGAGCAGATCATCAACACGAGCAAGGGCCAGAAGCAGGCCCGCGCGGTCAAGCGCCTGAAGGTCGCCTCCGCGTTCAAGAACTCCGCCAACAAGCCGGAGTGGATGGTTCTCGACGTCGTGCCGATCATTCCGCCGGAGCTGCGCCCGATGGTCCAGCTCGACGGTGGCCGGTTTGCGACCTCCGACCTGAACGACCTCTACCGACGCGTGATCAACCGCAACAACCGGCTCAAGCGACTGCTCGACCTCGGTGCGCCGGAGATCATCGTCAACAACGAGAAGCGGATGCTCCAGGAGGCCGTCGACGCATTGTTCGACAACGGTCGCCGGGGACGTCCCGTGACCGGACCGGGCAACCGGGCGCTGAAGTCGCTCTCGGACATGCTCAAGGGCAAGCAGGGCCGGTTCCGTCAGAACCTGCTCGGCAAGCGCGTGGACTACTCGGGTCGATCGGTGATCGTCTCGGGCCCGTCGCTGCAGCTGCACCAGTGCGGCCTGCCGAAGCTGATGGCGCTCGAGCTGTTCAAGCCGTTCATCATGAGTCGGCTGGTCCAGCGCCAGGCCGTCCAGAACATCAAGGCCGCCAAGAAGATGGTCGACTCGATGATCCCCGAGGTCTGGGATGTCCTCGAGGAGGTCATCGAGGAGCACCCGGTGATGCTGAACCGCGCGCCGACGCTCCATCGCCTGGGCATCCAGGCATTCGAGCCGCAGCTCGTCGAGGGCAAGGCGATCCAGGTCCATCCGCTCGTCTGCTCGGCATTCAACGCCGACTTCGACGGCGACCAGATGGCCGTCCACGTGCCGCTCAGCGCCGAGGCGCAGGCGGAGGCGCGGATCCTGATGCTGTCATCGAACAACATCCTCAGTCCCGCGCACGGCGCGCCGCTGGCGACCCCGACCCAGGACATGGTGTTGGGCATCTACTACGTCACCTACGGGCCGACGGCTGAAGCGCTCGCCGAAATGGACGAGAAGCTCAAGTCCGGTTCCTGGAACGACAAGTCGGACGGGGCCCGCCCCCGTACGTTCCGCTCCGCCCAGGAGGCCGAGCTGGCGTACGAGAACGGGCTCGTCAAGCTCCACGACGCCGCCGAGTTCCGGCGCCAGGATCACGAGCACTTCCTGACCACGGTCGGGCGGATCATCTTCAACGACCGGATCGAGCGAGCGCTCGCGGCCGCGTTGGAGGACGAGTTCGATCCCGAGAAGTTCGAGTTCGTCAACAGCTCGCTGAAGAAGCGCGACGTGAGCGCCATGGTGGCTCAGCTCGTCGAGGCCTATGGGGCCGCGGCGGTCTCGCTGATCCTCGATGCGTTCAAGGATCTTGGCTTCCACTTCGCCACCCAGGCCGGCATCACGGTGTCGAAGAACGACGTGATCTCGCCTCCCGACAAGGAGAAGATCCTGGAGGGCTACGAGGAGAAGGCCGCCGGGATCATCAACCAGTACGAGGAAGGTTGGATCACGGCCGAGGAGCGCAAGGATTCCACGACCGATCTGTGGAACGAGGCAACCGACGAAGTCGCGCAGGCGATGGAGGACAACCTCGACGAACTCAACCCCATCTTCATGATGGCCAACTCGGGAGCCCGTGGATCGTTCAAGCAGATCCGCCAGCTCGCCGGTATGCGCGGTCTGATGGCAAACCCGAAGGGCGAGATCATCGAGCGCCCGATCAAGGCCAACTTCATGGAAGGCCTGTCGGTTCTCGAGTACTTCATCTCGACCCACGGCGCTCGCAAGGGCCTCGCCGATACGGCGCTGCGCACCGCGGACTCCGGCTACCTGACGCGTCGTCTGGTCGACGTCGCCCAGGACGTCATCGTCAACGTCGAGGACTGTAAGACGAAGAACTTCCTCGAGATGCCGCTCTACAAGGACGGCGAGCCGAACCAGAACCTGATCGGCCGTTGGGCGGGCAAGAAGTTCGAGACCAAGCGCGGTCGCGAGCTGCTCAAGCGCAACCAGAGCATCGATAAGCCCGAGCTGGCCGCGATGGTCGAGGCCTACGAGGTCGACGGACCCGACGCCGGGATCACCGTGCCCGTTCGATCCTCGCTCAAGTGCGAGCTCGGCTCCGGCATCTGCAAGGCCTGCTACGGCCGAGCGATGGCGACCGGCTCCGACGCCGAGATCGGCGATGCGGTCGGGATCATCGCCGCTCAGTCGATCGGCGAGCCGGGCACGCAGCTGACCATGCGCACCTTCCACACCGGTGGTGTGGCCGGCCTCGACATCACGCAGGGCCTGCCCCGAGTCGTCGAGCTGTTCGAGGCGCGCAAGCCGAAGGGCCTGGCGCAGCTGGCGATCGAGAGCGGCAAGGTCCAGGTCGAGAAGTCGGACAAGGGCCCCAAGGTCGTGATCACCGACGCCGAGGGCGAAGATCACGCCTACTCGTTCCCCCCGCGCACGGTGCTCAACGTCACCCACGGCGACAAGATCGAGCGTGGCGAGCAGCTCAACGAGGGCTCTCTCTACCCGGCTGAGCTACTCGAGATCAGGGGCCGTCCGGCCACCGAGATGTATCTCGTCGGCGAGGTCCAGCGCGTCTACAAGGCACAGGGTGTCGACATCAACGACAAGCACGTCGAGCTGATCGTTCGCCAGATGCTGCGCAAGATGCGGATCGACGCGAAGGGTTCGACCGATCTGCTCCCGGGCCAGCTCGAGGACCGCCTCAAGCTGCAGGCGCTCAACAAGCAGGTCAAGGCGGACGGCGGTACGCCGGCGAAGGGCGAAGAGGTGATCCTCGGGATCACCAAGGCGTCTCTCGCCACGGAGTCGTTCCTCAGCGCCGCCTCCTTCCAGGAGACGACCAAGGTGCTCACCGACGCCGCCCTCGAGGGCAAGCGCGATCACCTGGTCGGCCTGAAGGAGAACGTGATCATCGGCAAGCTGATTCCGGCCGCGACCGGCCTCCGGCACTACCGGACGGTCGAGATTGATCCGGTCGAGCCGCCGCAGCGTCCCGACGAGCAGTTCGACGACGACGCCCTGGCGGCCGAACTCGGACTGACCGACGAGATCGAACAGCCCAAGGGCGCCGACGTGGAGGGCTTCGGTGCCTCCTTCGCGGACGAGCTCGAGGAGCTCGCCTCCGACATCGAGATCACCGGCGAGGGCAACGGCGCAGCCGCCGAGCCCGCCAAGACCGACGAGCCGTCCGTAGCCCCCGACCCCTGACCGACGCCACCCCCGCGGCCTCGGCCCAACCGCCGACCAACTCCCGTGATTGACGAATTTTGCGACCTGAGGTCGTGAAATTCGTCAATCGATTGGGATCTGGCATCGATTGGGATCTGGCCATCGATTGGGATCTGGCCTCAGTGGCGGCTCGATTCGGGATCTGGCATCGATTGGGATCTGGGTCGGCATCGCATCGGGATCTGGGTCAGCCGGGCAGGCTCAGGAGGCGGCGTTGCTGGGCAAGAAGCGCCTCGATCCTGCGGGCCGTGCGATGCGGCGCCAGGACGATGCGCCCCCAGCGCAGGCGAAGGACGCGCCAGCCGGCCAGCATCAGCGCCTCGTCCCGTTCGGCATCCCGGCGGGCGGTAACGGGGTTGTCGTGCCAGCGGCTGTCGCACTCGACGATCAGCCGCTCGGCGGGCCAGACGGCGTCGCATTCGATCACCTGGCTGCCGGCGTAAATCGGAACGTTCATGTCGGGGAGGAGGATGCCGAGGCTGCGGCAGAGTTCGTAGAGCCTGCGCTCGAGCTCGCTCTTGGTCATCGCAGGAATCGGCACTCGTCCCTCGATCAGGGTCCGGACCCTGGCGTTGCCCGCCCTTCCCGGGTAGCGGTCGATCAGCCGAAGGATCTCGGCGACATCGAGCAAACCGAGGCCGCCGGCCTCTCGGATGGCCCGTTCCGCCAATGCCGTCCCGATCCCACCCAGGTCGAGGATCGTCCGGGACGGGTCGTGCATGGGACGCCCCTGAAGCGCCCGCCCTCCTCCGGCCCGAGAGTGCGGCGATGGAAGCTGATGCCCGGCCGCGACCTTCCTCCCGCGGTCGGCACCGTTATCGTCAACCGGCGGCGGAGCGAAAACTGATCAAGCTGAGGTGAGCTGCCGGCAAAGCGGTCGGAGAGGAGTGCGCCGTCACCGCGAAGGAGTGCGCCGTCGGAGCAGCCCGGCGAGCGTCGCCCCGAACAGCCACGCAGTGCGACCGATCGGCGGATGCCCGATCGAGAACACCCCCTGGTGAATCCGTGTCAGTTGGCCCCTGGTTGCCGATCCGATCGACGCCCCTGGTGAATCCGTGTCAGTTGGCCCCTGGTTGCCGCGAGCCTGATTGCGTCGCCGGAGAATCCGCAGCCGGCGAGCTGCTCCGTCCGCAGACTCGATCCCGATTGCGTCGCTCGGCGGGTGCCGACCCGGCGACATCCAGAGACCGTGCCGAACGCTGCCTGCACCGTCGTCCGACCGGCCCGACCCCATCGCTTCGATCCACCGTCGCTGTCGCAACCGCGACCGTACAGGTGGCGCGACGGCATCGACTCGATCGGCGGACCCTCAGCGACCTCGGCACCCTCGACGACCTGTCCGAGCGACGCGCGAGCCAGCACCTGATGAACCCGAGCCAGTGGGGTGTCGACGGGGTTGTCGAGGTCTGGAGGGTGCGGGCCGGGGAGTCTAGCCGCGTTCGCGGGCGGACCCGCTTGCCAGGGCCGGAGCGGCCGGCCGGCGAGCGACTCGCACGCTGTCCTCGGCGGGGCATGGGATCGGCAGTGCGTCGGGAGCGTGAGGCCCGCGCCTCGGGCCCGTTGGACGCTTGGGGCGTGGGTCCCGTCGGAAGCGGCCGTTGTCGTGGCCGTCGTCGGCAACCTCGTCTCCCTCGACCGGGTCCGGCTCGGCCCGCACCGCGTGCCAGATCAACCAGCACGCAGCGATGACCGGGAGCTTCAGGATCAGGCCCATCAGGATGAACATTTGAAGTCCCATGTCCATGTAGTCGGATCAGTCTACCCGGGTGCGATCACGGCCTTTTGGCCCAGCCGATCAGGGCTTCGACGTGGACCTCCTCGAGACCGCGGGCGGACTCGGTCGGAACCAAGAGGGTCGGCTCCGCCCTGCTCGCCGCCCATTGGTGGCATTCGTCGTCGAGGAAGTCATCGACCCACGCCAGCCGGCGCCCGGCGGCATAGGCGTCGATCGGACCGAGTTTCCAGTGGGCGCTCCCGAACTTGGCATTGCCGCCGAAGCGAATCACCGGCAGGCGATCGAGGCCCAGCAGGTTGAGCAGGTATTCGTTAGCTCGATCCTCCCACCCGGTGGCCCAAACCAGCTCGTAATGGGGGGCGAGGCGACGTAGCCGCTCACCAACCTCGAGCGAGATGCAGTGGGCCATCCCGTCGATCAGCTGAAACTTGCAGGGCGCCCGCTCGGGAGGCTCGTCGAATCCGAACAGGCTGATCACACCGTCGACATCGACGGCCAGAACGGGGCGCTCGGGTATGTGGGAGGTACTCATCCGGACGCGGGATTATCCACCGGTTGCCACAGTCCGCGTCGTACCGCTACCATTCCGCGCCGTGCCGACGACCAACCAACTCATCCGCAAGGGCCGCAAGGCTCCCCGCAAGAAGGTCGCGACCCCTGGACTCAAGTCCGGACAGGGCCGCAAGGCCCGGATCGCTGCCCCGCAGCGCCGCGGCGTCTGCACGCGCGTCTACACCGCGACCCCCAAGAAGCCGAACTCCGCGCTCCGCAAGGTCGCCCGTGTCCGGCTGACCAACGGCATGGAGGTCACCACCTACATCCCGGGTGAGGGGCACAACCTCCAGGAGCACTCCGTCGTCCTCGTTCGCGGCGGTCGAGTCAAGGATCTTCCCGGTGTCCGCTACAAGGTCGTTCGCGGCACCCTCGATGCCTCCGGCGTCTCCGAGCGCAAGCAGTCGCGCTCGCAGTACGGCGTCAAGGCCTCCTGATCAAGCTTTCATGAGACGCAACCGCGCCACCACACGGATCGTCGCGCCCGACGCGCAGTACCGCAGCCGACTCGTCCAGCAGGTCATCAACAAGGTCATGCTCGATGGCAAGAAGTCGACCGCCGAGCGGATCGTCTACGACGCCCTCGCAGTCGTCGGTGAGCGTTCCGGCCGCAACCCCACCGACGTCCTCGACGAGGCGATCAACGAGCTCACCCCCGTGCTCGAAGTCCGCTCACGCCGGGTCGGCGGCGCCACCTACCAGGTTCCCGTCGAGGTCCCCCAGCGCCGCGCTCGCACCCTCGCCGTTCGCTGGCTCATCGATTTCGCCCGCAACCGCAACGAGAAGTCGATGTCCGACCGCCTTGCCCGTGAGATCACGGACGCCGCCTCCCAGCAGGGTGGCGCCTACAAGCGCAAGGACGACATCTACCGCATGGCGCAGGCCAACAAAGCCTTCGCCCACTACCGCTGGTAACTGGCGGGCCGGAGCCTGATCGCCGTCGCGGCTCACGGCCCAAGGCCGCTCGCCTCCTGCGTCCTCGACCCGCCTCCTGACCTCGCCAGTCGGCTGGCCCGACGGCCGCGTCGCCCGCTTCCTCGATCTGACGCCCTCAGCCTCGCCGTCTAGCTCGCGCGGCCGACGGCGAGCGGCGAGTTGATCACCATATCGGTGCTTTCTATGCCATCGGGCCGGATATCTCGGGCTGATCTGGGCGGTGGGAGTTGAAAAGCGCTTGGGGGTCTGAAGCTGGTCGGGGGTCAGGGTCGCGAAGCCGATCGAGGACAGGCCCAGGACGACGGCGCCGATGGCCTCGAGCCAGAAGCCGGGTTGGGGCTCGGCCTTGGCGCTGATCAGCCCGACGCCGGATTGCTCGATGTCGCCGAGCTCGTTGACGTCGGGGAGGTCGATGGCGAGAAACAGGATCAGCGCCGCCACGCCGAACCCCGCGGTGGCGAGGGCCGCGGCTCGTTGGCCGGTGGCGATAGCGACGCCAGGGTTGAGGTGACGGCGAAGGCCGCAAGCAGGAGCATCGCGTAGCCGTGGCGGTCTCCGGCCAGCTGCTCTTGGAGCGGCTCGCCCCCGGGAGGCGTGAACTCGAAGGTGGTCATGAACTCGGAGATGCCGAGCGCGACGGCCCCGGCGACGACGGTCACCGGCACCACCAACTCGACCCGCCGGAGTCGTCTCACGCCCGCGCGCCGCCGGCGTCCGTCCGCCGGAGTGCTCGCTCCCCCTTGCCGCGCCGCCCCTCGCCTTCGTGGCCGGGCTCGACGCCGGACCGCTCGGTCGCCCCCGCCAGGCGCAACTCTCGGGCGAGCATGGAGGAGGAGCCGATCAGCAGTACCCCGGCGGCGATCTGCGCGTAGAAGCCGCCGAGCAGGGTGGCGTCTGCTCCGTTGAAGGCCAGCGCTGCATCGCCGGCGTCGAGGCCGGCGGGTCGGTCGACGAACAACGCGACCAAGATCGCCGCCGCGCCTGCGAGTGAGATCAACCGGCAGAGGCGCCACCGCCCGGTCAGCGCTCCACCGAGCAGCAGCAGGCAGGCGATCGCGATCGGGACGAAGACGTAGGAGTGGGCGTCGCCGGTCTCCAGACGCCCGGTCTCGGGGGCGGGGGCGACGGCCTGCAGGCCGTCGGCATAGGCGCCGTTGCCGATCGAGATGCTGCGGTAGTCGGCGTACTGGGAGAGGGCGAGCAGGACCGATGCGCCCGCCACCACCAGGGCCAGCGTCCGGATCGGTGTCAGCAGCCGTGAGGCGGCATTGGTCAGGCGGCTGAGTCGGGTCAGCATCCAGCCGACCGGGCGAGCGACGAAGAGCCAGAACGAGATCAGGACACCGAGGACGAATCCGAAGAAGGCGAAGAAAACGGTGTAGAAGCCGCCCAGCACCGTGAGGATGCCGAGGCCGACCTTGGGGGCCGCCGCCGCGGCCTGCTTGCGGGTCGCGACGGCGCCGTGCTTCAGTGCCTTGCCGGACTTCCGGGCCGCGATGCCAACCCGCTGGCCGATCGGCCTGCGCTTGCTCTTGGCCGTCTCGTCGCGCTTCCGCTTTGCCTTCGGGCCCTGGCGCCGCTCGTCGTCGTCCTGGCGCCGCGGACGGTGCAGCTTCTTCCGGTCGCCGGCGCCTTCGGACTTCCGGTCCCCGGGTCCAGTCTCCGCTTCGGCTCGTCGTCCCTCGGCCTGTCGCCCTCCGGTTTCCGCTTCGGCTCGTCGCTCCGTCGGGCTTCGCTCGTCCTCTCGGCTTCGCGCTTCGGCTTCGTTCGGCTTCGTCCTCGGCTCCTCGTCCTCGGACCCCTTCGACGGATCCTCCGTCGCCATGCCGACCCGTTCGCCAAGCGTTCGGCGGGCGCTTCGCGACGATCTGGCGGCTGCTGCCGGCGGCTTGCCGGCGGCCGTGCGCCGGGCGGAGCGCTCGGCCGCGCTCTCCTCCGGCCTGGGCCTCCCGACCTGCTTCCCTCCCCGTCTGCCCGCCGACTCGGCGGCGGTCTCGCCGTCGGTGTCGTCATCGGCGGCGGACCCCGGGCCCCCGAGCCAGCGTGGACGCTTCATGGGCGACACTCTAGGAGACCCGCGGGCGCTCCGGAGCCGGCGCCGCTCCCGGGACCATCCCGAACGGCTCGCGAGGCCGGGGAAGCGCAAGAAACGGAGCTGAGCAGCGCCTTCGCGACCCCCTTGAACGGCGCTAGTCCTCTGCTAACATCCCGCGTCGCTCGCGATGCAGCCGATGGCTGCAGCGGGCTAGCTCCACACCCATATGGAGATCCGGTCCACATAGACAGCTCTCGGGCACGCAGGACGCAGAGACTTCGTCTGGCCCGCAAGGGCCTTTTCTATGCCCGGAATCCCGCCGAATCTTTCATTCCAGCCGACTACCGGCAACCGCGACTTAACGGACTAGGAACCAAGCCTCATGCCTCGCAATTTTCCCCTCGAGAAAACCCGCAACATCGGGATCATGGCTCACATCGACGCCGGCAAGACGACGACGACCGAGCGGATTCTCTACTACACCGGGCGCACCCACAAGATGGGCGAGGTCCACGAGGGCGCTGCCGTGATGGATTGGATGGAGCAGGAGCAGGAGCGAGGGATCACGATCACCTCCGCCGCCACCGCCTGTGAGTGGGACGGCCACCGGATCAACATCATCGACACTCCCGGCCACGTCGACTTCACCGTCGAGGTCGAGCGTTCGCTGCGGGTGCTCGACGGTGCGATCGCCGTCTTCGACTCCGTCGCCGGGGTCGAGCCCCAGTCCGAGACCGTTTGGCGCCAGGCCGACAAGTACTCGGTCCCCCGCATCGCTTTCATCAACAAGATGGATCGGATCGGCGCCGACTTCGAGATGTCGGTGCGGACGATCCGCGAGCGACTCGGTGCCAACCCGATCCCGATTCAGCTTCCGATCGGCTCCGAGGATCAGCTCAAGGGCGTCATCGACCTGGTCGGGAACAAGGCCCTGATCTGGCAGGACGATCTCGGCACCGAGTTCGAGGTGACCGACGTCCCCGCCGAGATGGAGGACGCCGTCGCCGCTGCGCGTGCGGTGATGATCGAAGCGTGCGCGGATGTCGACGACGGGTTGATGGAGATGTACCTCGAGGAGCGAGAGATCCCGAAGGAGCAGCTCTCCGAGGCACTCCGCCAGGCGACGCTCGATCTGAAGATCACTCCCGTGCTCTGCGGATCCGCCTTCAAGAACAAGGGCGTGCAGCCGTTGCTGGACGCGATCATCGCGCTGCTCCCGTCGCCGCTCGAGGTCACCCCCGTTGCCGGCGTCGAGCCGGTCAAGGGCAACCCCGAGGGACATGAGAGCACCCGCCCCGCCGACGACGACGGCCCCTTCGCCGCCCTCGCCTTCAAGGTGATGACCGACCCCTTCGTCGGCAAGCTGACCTACTTCCGCGTCTACTCCGGCAAGCTCGAGGCCGGCGGCCGCGTGCTCAACGTCGCCAGCGGCCGGACCGAGCGGATCGGCCGACTGCTGCTCATGCACGCCAACTCCCGCGAGGAGATCGGCGAGTGCTACTCCGGCGACATCCTCGCCGGCGTCGGCCTCAAGCAGACGTCGACCGGTGACACCCTCTGCGCCCCGGACAAGCCCATCGCGCTCGAGCAGATCATCTTCCCAGAGCCCGTGATCGCGGTCGCGATCGAGCCGAAGACAAAGGTCGACCAGGAGAAGCTCGCGACGGCGCTGCAGCGCCTCTCCGAGGAGGACCCCACCTTCCGCGTCGAGAGCGACGAGGAGACCGGCCAGACCGTGATCAACGGGATGGGCGAGCTGCACCTCGAGGTCCTCGTGGACCGGATGATGCGCGAGTTCGGCGTCGAGGCAAGCGTCGGTAAGCCGCAGGTCGCCTACCGCGAGACCATTCGTGACGAGGCTAAGAAGATTCAGGGCAAGTTCGTCCGTCAGACCGGTGGCTCGGGCCAGTACGGCGACGTCGTGATCAACATCGCCCCCAACCCCGGTGAGGGCTGGGAGTTCGAGAGCAAGATCAAGGGCGGCGCGATCCCCACCGAGTACATCAACTCGGTCGAGAAGGGCATGGTCGAGGCGCTCGCCTCGGGCATCAAGGCCGGCTACCCGATGGTCGACGTCAAGGTCGAGCTGATCGACGGTTCCTACCACGACGTGGACTCATCCGAGATGGCGTTCAAGATCGCCGGCTCGATGGCGGTCCAGGAGGCGGCCAAGCGGGCCAAGCCCGTTCTGCTCGAGCCCGTCATGGAAGTCGAGGTGGTGACGCCCGAGGACTTCCTCGGCGACGTGATCGGAGACCTCGCCCGCCGCCGCGGCAAGCTCGCCGGCCAGGAGCCGCGAGGCAACGCCCTCGTGGTCAGCGCCACCGTGCCGCTGAGCGAGATGTTCGGCTACGTCGGCGACCTCCGCTCGGCGACCCAGGGCCGCGCGTCCTACACGATGCAGTTCTCCCGCTACGAGGAGGTCCCGACGAACATCGCCGAGGAGATCGTCGAGCACAAAGCCGGCGACCCGGTCGGAGCCGCATCATGAACATTTCCCACTCGATCGAAGCCGAGCACACAGTGTCGTCCGCACAGGCGGATCGCACGTACGGCCGGTCTTCACTTATATTGGGCCGGTTGGCCGGAACTCCGGTTCACGGCTGCGCCCGACGCCAAGCCTAAACAGCACTCAAGACGTAAACGATCGGGACCAGCCCCGAGAGAGGAACACGAGAGAGAACGATGTCCAAGGAGAAGTTCGAGCGCAACAAGCCGCACGTCAACGTCGGCACGATTGGTCACATCGATCATGGCAAGACCACGCTGACCGCAGCCATCACCAAGGTGCTCGCGGAGAAGAGCGGCGGCGCAGTAAAAAGCTTCGAAGAGATCGACAACGCGCCCGAGGAGAAGGAGCGCGGGATCACGATCGCCACTTCGCACGTCGAGTACGAGACCGACAACCGGCACTACGCCCACGTGGATTGCCCCGGTCACGCCGACTACGTAAAGAACATGATCACGGGCGCCGCCCAGATGGACGGAGCGATCCTGGTCGTCTCCGCTGCTGACGGCCCGATGCCGCAGACCCGCGAGCACATCCTGTTGGCCCATCAGGTCAACGTGCCCTACGTGGTCGTCTTCCTGAACAAGACCGACATGGTCGACGATCCCGATCTGATCGAGCTCGTCGAGGAGGAGGTCAAGGATCTCCTCAACGCCTACGACTACCCGGGCGACGACACCCCGATCATCCGCGGCTCGGCCCTGAAGGCCATCGAGGGCGACGAGGAGGCGGTCAACGCGATCCTCGAGTTGGCGGCAACGCTCGACAGCTACATCCCCGAGCCCGTTCGCGAGCTCGACAAGCCGTTCCTGATGCCGGTCGAGGACATCTTCTCGATCACCGGTCGCGGCACCGTCGCGACCGGTCGTATCGAGCAGGGGATCGTCAACACCGGTGACGAGATCGAGATCGTCGGTATCCACCCGGATATCGCCAAGACGACCGTGACCGGTGTCGAGATGTTCAACAAGCTGCTCGACGAAGGCCGCGCCGGCGACAACATCGGCGCCCTGCTGCGAGGCACCAAGCGCGAGGAGATCGAGCGCGGCCAGGTGCTCTGCAAGCCCGGTTCGATCACTCCGCACACCAAGTTCAAGTCCGAGGTCTACTGCCTGAAGAAGGAGGAGGGTGGCCGTCACACGCCGTTCTTCTCGGGCTACCGCCCGCAGTTCTACTTCCGGACGACCGACGTGACCGGCGTCGCCAACCTGCCCGAGGGCGTGGAGATGGTGATGCCCGGCGACAACGTCGAGATGACGATCGAGCTGATCCAGCCGATCGCGATGGACCAGGGCCTGCGATTCGCCATCCGCGAGGGTGGACGGACCGTTGGATCCGGGGTCGTCACAGAGATCATCGAGTAACGAGTAACGAGTAAGTAGCGCCGGCCCACCGGTCGGCTGCAAGGACATAGACCCGGGGCGCCGCCCCCCGTATTCGCGACGCACGCGTAGCGAATACGGAACGCGGCGCCCCGAACGCGCCCCACGACACATAGACCGACAGAAGGAAGCAAGGAACGACAAAGGTGTCAACGATCACCGCAAGCAAGATCAGGATCCGGCTGAAGGCGTACGACCACGACGCCATCGACCGGGCCGCCAGCGAGATCGTCGAGACGGCGCAGCGCACCGGCGCAACCGTCTCGGGACCCGTCCCCCTGCCCACCTCCAAGAACGTCTACTGCGTGATTCGCTCGCCGTTCAAGGACAAGGACTCCCGCGAGCACTTCGAGATCCGTACCCACAAGCGGTTGATCGACATCAACGACCCGACCCCGAAGACGATCGACGAGCTGCAGCGGATCGAGAACCTCCCCGCCGGCGTCGACGTGGAGATCCGTCTCTAACCCGAATTCATGCCAGCGATCCTCGGAAAAAAGATCGGAATGACCCAGCTCTTCACCGAAGAGGGCGAGTCCGTGCCCGTGACGGTGATCGAGGCCGCACCCAACCGCGTGACCGCGGTTCGCACCGACGAGGCCGACGGATACTCGGCCGTGCAGCTCGGCTGGAACGAGGTCGCCGAGCGCAAGCTGACCAAGGGGCGCCTCGGCCACCTGGCAAAGACCGACTCGCCGCCGCTCAAGCACCTCGTCGAGTTTCGCGACTTCGAGGGCGAGGTCGAGCTCGGCGGTGAGGTCACGGTGGCCGAGTTCGAGCCCGGCCAGACGGTCAAGGTCTCGGCCGTCGCCATCGGCAAGGGCTTCCAGGGCACGATCAAGCGCCACAACTTCAGCCGCGGACCCGTCAGCCACGGCTCCCACAACGTCCGCGCGCCGGGTTCGATCGGCGCCAGCGCCGACCCGGCCCGCGTGTTCAAGGGCCGCAAGATGCCGGGCCGGATGGGCGGCAAGCGCGTCACCCAGAAGGGGCTCGAGGTCTTCCGCGTCGACGCCGACAAGCATCTGCTGATGCTCCGTGGATCGATCCCGGGCCCGAAGAACGGCACCGTGGAGGTGCGTACCGATGGCTGATCAGCCCGCGAAGTCACAGCCTGCGAAGTCATTGAAGGTGAACACCATCGGCAAGTCGACCAAGTCGGCCCTCCCCGAGGCCGTATTCACCGAGCCCTACAACGAGACGCTCGTCCACGAGGCCGCTCGCGCCGACATGAACGCGCGCCGCCAGGGCACCCACTCGAGCCTGACCCGAGGCGAGGTCGCGATGACCGGTGCCAAGGCATGGCGCCAGAAGGGCACAGGCCGGGCCCGCGTCGGTGCGCTCAGCGTTCCCCACCGTCGCGGCGGCGGCAACGCGTTCGCGACCAAGCCCCGCAACTACACCTTCAAGGTCAACCGCAAGGCCCGTCGCAAGGCGCTGCGCTCGGCCCTCAGCGTGCACGCCGATCGCGGTTCGATCGCGGTCCTGCCCGCCGATGCGTTCACCGAGCCCGCCACCAAGCAGGCGGCCGAGGGTCTGACCAAGTGGGGCGGCAAGCTGCCGGCCCTGGTCGTGATCACCGGTGAGGAGGAAGCCGCGGCGAAGAGCTACCGCAACATCCCTCGCGTCTCGGTCGTCACCGCCAACGGCGTCGGCGTGGCCGAGATCATCGGGCACCGATCGCTGATCGCATCCGAGGGCGCCATCGAGATTCTCGCCGCCCGCGTCGCCGACGTCGAGCGCGGAACCAACGCTGACGGCTCCGACGAGGCCGCCCCCGAGGGGAGCGACGACTGATGGATCCCCGCCAGGTAATCGTCGAGCCGGTCGTCTCCGAGAAGAGCTACGCGCTGATGGCGGAGGGCAAGTACACCTTTCGCGTCAACGACCGCGCCCACAAGACCCAGATCTCCCACGCCGTCTCCGAGATCTTCGGCGTCAAGGTCGTCGCGGTCAGGACCTCGCGCGTCCGTTCGAAGCCGAAGCGCCGCGGTCTGCACAGCGGCAAGACCCGTGCCTGGAAGAAGGCCATCGTCGAGCTTGCGCCCGGCGACCAGATCGAGCTGTTCGAGGGTGCGGCGGAGTAGCCGCCAGAAGGATTACTGAGTTCACCTATGCCGATTCGCAAGACAAAACCAACCAGCCCGGGTCGCCGCTTCGCGACCTACCAGGACCGTTCCGAGGTCACGACCTCGAAGCCGAACAAGAAGCTGACCAAGGGCAAGAAGAGCACCGGAGGCCGTAACTCCTACGGTCGCGTGACCGCACGCCATCGCGGCGGCGGAGCGAAGCGCAAGTACCGGCAGATCGACTTCAAGCGGACCAAGGACGGCGTTCCCGCCAAGGTCGCGACGATCGAGTACGACCCGAACCGCACCACCTACATCGCTCTTCTCCACTATGCCGACGGCGCCAAGGCCTACATCCTCGCCCCGGCGGGCGTGCAGGTCGGCGACACCGTCTCGTCCGGTACCGGATCGGACATTCGGGCTGGCAATACGCTCGAGCTCGGCCAGATCCCGACCGGCACCGTCGTCCACAACGTCGAGCTGAAGCCGGGCCAGGGCGGGCGCATGGGTCGCGCCGCCGGCACGGCGATTCAGGTCGTCGCCAAGGAGGGCGACATGATCACGCTTCGCCTGCCCTCCTCGGAGATGCGCATGGTCCGCGCCGAGTGCCGGGCGACGATCGGAAACCTCTCCAACGCCGAGCACCAGAACGTCACGGTCGGCAAGGCCGGGCGCAGCCGCCACAAGGGCAAGCGCCCGCAGAGTCGCGGTATCGCGATGAACCCGGTCGACCATCCGCACGGCGGCGGCGAGGCCCACAAGGGCCCCGGTGGCCACCCCAAGACCCCTTGGGGCAAGCCGACGCTGGGCTACCGGACCCGGAAGAAGAACAAGCAGTCGAGCGAGATGATCGTCCGTGGTCGCAAGCGCGGCAAGAAGAAGGGCGGCAGATAGGCCATGGGACGTTCAACCAAGAAGGGCCCCTACATCGAGGAACGCCTGCTGGCGCGCATCGAGGCGATGAACAGCTCGGGCACCAAGCAGATGGTCAAGACCTGGTCCCGTCGTTCGACGGTCTTCCCGGAGATGGTCGGTCACACGATCGCCGTACACGACGGCCGTAAGCACGTGCCCGTGTTCGTTTCGGAGTCGATGGTCGGCCACAAGCTCGGCGAGTTCGCCCCGACCCGCACCTTCCGTGCCCACTCCGGTGCCAAGAAGGGCGACGACCGCTGATGGCTGCTCCGACCCGGGACAAGACCGTTGCCGACGACGTGCAGCTCGTGCACGCCAAGGCGCGCTACGTGCGCACCGCCCCCCGCAAGGTGAGGCTCGTCGCCGACCAGATTCGCGGCCTCGAGGTCGAGCAGGCGATCGCCCTGCTCAACTTCTCGCCACGAGGTGCCTCGGTGCCGGTGCTGAAGCTGGTTCGCTCCGCCGCCGCAAACGCCGAGAACAACTACGACCTCGATCCCGAGGAGCTGCGGATCACGAGCATCTCCGTCGACGAGGGACCGACGATGCGTCGCTACCGTCCTCGCGCCCGTGGCCGCGCGACCCGGATCGAGAAGCGCAGCAGCCACATCAACATCACCCTCACCCCGATCCCCGACGCGGACTGACAGGAACTAGGACTTAGTTATGGGACAGAAGATCAACCCCGAGGGCTTCCGCGTCGGCTACATCCACGATTGGAAGTCGAACTGGTTCGACGAGCGCAACTTCGCCGACGCGCTGGTCGAGGACGTCAACATCCGCGGCCACATCGAGGCCAAGCTCGCCCATGCCGGACTCTCCGACATCGAGATCCGCAAGCAGCGCGGCGAGGTCACCGTCGACATCCACACCGCCCGCCCGGGCATCGTGATCGGTAAGTCCGGCTCCGAGGTCGACGCCCTGCGCCGTGAGCTGCATGCGATCACCGGCAAGCCCGTCCGCGTCAACATCCGCGAGATCAAGCGCCCTGAGCTCGACGCGAAGCTGGTCGCCCAGTCGATCGCCGAGCAGCTCGAGGGTCGCGTCGCCTTCCGCCGCGCCATGAAGCGCGCCCTCACCTCGGCCATGCGCTCCGGCGCCAAGGGCGTCAAGGTCCAGGTCTCAGGTCGCCTCGGTGGCTCCGAGATGGCCCGGACCGAGGGCTACTCCGACGGCCGCGTCCCGCTCCACACGCTGCGTGCGGACATCGACTACGGCTTCGTCGAGGCCAAGACCACGACCGGCCGGATCGGCGTCAAGTGCTGGATCAACAAGGGCGAGATCATGCCCGAGGGTTACGGCCCCGGCGAGAACGAGGAACTGGGCGGCCGCGGACGCCGGCCGAACGAGCGCACGCTGCGCCGGCCGGGCTCCGAAGGCGGTCCCGGCGGCCAGGGCGGTCGCCAGGGCGGCGGCCGTCAGGGAGGACGTAACTAGATGCTCAGTCCGAAGCGGGTCAAGCACCGCAAGCAGCACCGAGGCCGGATGCGCGGCTTCTCCAAGGGCGGCACCCAGGTGACCTTCGGCGAGTACGGCCTGAAGTCGCTGGATCGCGCCTGGGTCACCAACCGCCAGATCGAGGCGGCCCGAGTCGCGATGACCCGCAAGATCAAGCGCGGCGGCAAGGTCTGGATCACGATCTTCCCCGACAAGCCCTACACGAAGAAGCCGGCCGAGACCCGCATGGGTAAGGGCAAGGGCAATCCGGAGGGCTGGGTGGCCGTGGTCAAGCCCGGTCGGGTCATGTTCGAGCTCTCCGGCGTCCCGGAGGAGCTCGCTCGCGAGGCGATGGAGCTGGCCGGAACGAAGCTGCCCGTGAAGACCAAGTTCGTCAAGAAGGGTCATCATCAATGAAGGGCTCAGAGGTTCACCAGATGGGAGACCCCGAGCTCGTCGAGGCGCTCAAGGAAGCGCGTCGCGAATCTTTCAACCTGCGTCTGCGCAATGCGACCGGAGAGCTCGAGAACAGCTCGCGCCTGGGTCACGCCCGACGTGACCTCGCCCGACTCCTGACCGTTGCGCGCCAGCGGGGCATCGACCTCGAGAAGGAACTGAAGTAGAGATGGCTGAAGAAGAGAACGACAAGACTGAAGAGACCGAAGTGCCCGAGGAGACTCCCGAAGCTCCCGTTGAGGAGCCCGTGGCCGAGGAGGCCCCCGCAGAGGAGCCCGCCGCCGAGGAGACTCCGGCAGAGGAGCCCGCCGCCGAGGAAGCTCCGGCCGAAGAGCCCGTGGCCGAGGAGGCCCCCGCCGAGGAAGCTGCGCCCGCCTGCGGCCGCGAAGAAGCCCGACGCCGAACCGGAACCCGTTGCCCACCCGAAGGATCTTCGCCGTGCCAAGCGCTCCGCCCACACTGGCGAGGCCGGCCCCGCGCTCACTCCCGAGGAGCGGATCGAGCGACGGCTCGCCGAGCGCAAGCGCAAGGCCGCCGAGCGGAGCCGTTACCGCAAGGGCAGGGGCGCCGTGCGCGCCAAGGCCGCCGGCAAGGGCTCCGGTTCCGGGACCGAGGCAGCGGCGCCGACGCCCGGCAACCCGAAGGTCCGCCAGGGCATCGTCGTCTCCGACAAGATGGACAAGACCATCACGGTCAAGGTCGAGAGCGCCCGCCGCCACCCCGCCTACGAAAAGGTGATCCGGAGCTCGAAGATGTACCACGCTCACGACGAGCGCAACGAGGCCGGCCCCGGCGACACCGTGCGCCTGGTGGAGACCCGCCCGATGTCGAAGACCAAGCATTGGCGCCTGACCGAGATCCTCGAGAAGGCCGAGTAGCGACCGATGATCCAGCAGGAGAGCCGACTCAAGGTCGCCGACAACTCGGGTGCACGGGAGATTCTCTGCATCCGCGTCAAGGGCGGTCACCATCGCCGCTACGCCAGCGTCGGCGACACGATCACCGCAACGGTCAAGCACGCGACCCCTCGGGGCGGCGTCCGCAAGGGCGAGGTCGTCCAGGCCGTCGTCGTCCGTACCCGCAAGCAGATCGGCCGTGCCGACGGCACCTACATCGCCTTCGACGAGAACGCTGCGGTCCTGATCGACCCGCAGAACAACCCGCGCGGAACCCGCATTTTCGGCCCGGTGGCCCGCGAGCTGCGCGATCGCAACTTCATGAAGATCGTCTCCCTCGCTCCGGAGGTCATCTGATGGCGAAGTCCATGCGCATCCGCACCGATGACACGGTTCTGGTCACCTCGGGCAAGGACAAGGGCAAGCAGGGCAAGGTGCTGCGCGTCGACCCGAAGCGCCGCAAGGTCTTCGTCGAGGGTGCAAACATCGTCAAGCGCCACCAGCGCCCGCGCTCGATGACCGACGCCCAGACCAACCAAGCTGGCATCATCGAGAAGGAGGGTCCGATCGACGTCTCCAACGTCATCCTGCTCGACCCGACCGACAACAAGCCGACGAGGGTCGGCGTGCGCGTGGCCGACGGCAAGCGCGTCCGCTACTCCAAGCGCACCGACAAGGCGATCGACTGAGGATCAACCGACTTATGGAAGCTGCAACACAGACACCCGAGAGCACGACGGCAGGCCCGCCGGCCCCGCCCCCGCGCCTGCGTGACAAGTACGAGCAGGAGGTCCTGCCCGCGCTGACGGAGAAGTTCGGCTACTCGACGCCGATGTCGGCTCCGCGTCTGGTCAAGGTCAACGTGAACATGGGCATCGGCGAGGCGAGCCGGGTCGGCTCCGTCGTCGACGACGCGATCGCAGAGCTCTCGACGATCACCGGGCAGCGCCCGAACCTGCGTCGAGCCCGCAAGTCGATCGCCGCGTTCAAGCTCCGCGAGGGGATGCCGGTCGGCGTCTCGGTGACGCTGCGCAAGGCTCGCATGTGGGAGTTCGTCGACCGTCTGGTCTCGATCTCGATTCCGCGAATTCGCGACTTCCGTGGGCTCAACCCACGCTCGTTCGACGGCCGCGGCAACTACTCGCTCGGCGTCCGCGAGCAGCTGATCTTCCCCGAGATCGACTACGACTCGGTCAACGAGACCCGCGGTCTCGACATCACCTTCGCCACCACCGCGCAGACCGACGAGGAGGGCTTCGAGCTGTTGCTCGGGCTCGGCTTCCCATTTGCGCAGGAGGGGCGTCCCGGCGGCAAGCCGATGGAGGAGATCGTCGCCGAGGAAGAGGAGCACCGCAAGGAGGAGGCCCGCCTGCGGGCCGAGGCCGAGCAGGCCGCCCTCGAGCAGCTCAAGCAAGAGAACCCCGAGGCTTACGAGAAGCCGCAGAGCGACGACGCCGAGGCCGAGAGTGCCGAGGGCGACGACGCCGACGAAGCCGGCTCGAACGATGGAAGCGAAGAGGAGTAGATGGCAAAGACCTCACAACGCGTCAAGCAGCAGGCGGGCTCGAAGTTCAAGGCCCGCAACTACAACCGCTGCCGCAAGTGCGGCCGCTCAAGGGCGGTCTACCGCAAGTTCGGCCTCTGCCGGATCTGCCTGCGCGAAGCCGCCCATAAGGGCTACGTCCCCGGCATGACCAAGTCGAGCTGGTAACCCGATGCTGTACCGACCCGATAGCCGATTACCTGACCCGCGTCCGCAACGCGCTGCGCGCCGACCACCCCGAGGTCGAGATCCCCTCATCGCGCCTGAAGAAGGAGATGACGCGGATCCTCGTCGAGCAGGGCTACGTCAACAGCTACGAGGTGGAGCCGAACGCGGTCGGGGAATCGATCAAGATCAAGCTCAAGTACACCGAGGACCGCGACCCCGTGATCAACGGGATGAAGCGGATCTCGCGACCGGGCCGCCGCCGCTACGTCGGCGGAACCACGGTCCCCAGGGTGCAGGGCGGCATGGGCACTGCGATCATCTCGACCTCGGTTGGCGTGATGACCGGCCACGAGGCCAAGGAGAAGGGCGTCGGCGGCGAAGTGGTCGCCTACGTCTGGTAGCCCGGCGGGTCATCAGGTAGTCCAAGCGAGTAACGAACAGAGCGAGCAATGAGCCGAATCGGAAACAAGCCAGTCGAGATCCCCGCGGGAGTCACCGTGGACATCGCCCCTGGGCGCGTGACCGTCAACGGCCCCAAGGGCGAGCTCACCCAGCAGGTCAGCACGGCCATGGAGGTCAAGCTCGACGAGGGCGTGCTGACCGTCGCCCGCCCGACCAATCGCGGCGAGCATCGCGCCCTGCACGGATTGACGCGAAGCCTGATCGCCAACATGGTCGAGGGCGTCACCAACGGCTTCGAGAAGCGCCTGCAGATCCAGGGCGTCGGCTACCGTGCAAAGCCCCAGGGCAAGGCGCTCGAGCTCTCACTCGGCTTCTCCCATCCGGTCAGCGTGAAGGCTCCCGACGGGATCGACTTCGAGGTGCCGCAGCCGACCGAGATCATCGTTCGCGGCATCGACAAGCAGCTCGTCGGAGAGACGGCCGCTCAGATCCGCCGCCATCGCCCGCCGGAGCCCTACAAGGGCAAGGGCGTGCGCTATGCCGACGAGGTCGTCCGTCGCAAGGTCGGTAAGCGGGCCTAAGCCACCGGGTACCAGGAGTTTCTTATGGCAGTCAAGACAGCACAACAGAGAAGGCTTCGCCGGCGTCGGCGTGTCAGGGCGAAGATCCGCGGCAGCGCGGAGTGTCCCCGCCTGGCCGTCTACCGCTCCAACCGCGGCCTGTACGCGCAGCTGATCGACGACGACAAGGGCCACACGATCGCCCAGGCGAGTTGGAGCGAGGACGATGTGCGTAAGCTCGGCGGCTCCGATCGGGCCAAGAAGGCCGGTGAGCTGATCGCCGAGCGGGCCAAGAAGGCGGGAGTCGAGACCTGCGTCTTCGATCGCGGCGGCTACCGTTTCCACGGGCAGGTCGCGGCGCTTGCCGAAGGAGCCCGCGAGGGCGGCCTGCAATTCTGATCCGCGGGATCGAAGAGCTACAGAGACACTTGAACACCAACCCACTTGAAACTGAACGAGCCAGGAGCTGATGAGTACAGACGTCGAAAGAGTTAGTCCGCAGGGCCTAGACCTGCAGGAGCGAGTGATCGAGATCAACCGCGTGGCGAAGGTCGTCAAGGGCGGTCGTCGCTTCTCGTTCACGGCGCTGGTCGCCGTCGGCGACGAGAACGACGTGGTCGGCATCGGCTACGGCAAAGCCCGCGAGGTTCCGCTTGCGATCCAGAAGGCTGTCGAGAACGCCCGCAAGGACCTGATCCGGGTCCCCAAGTACGGGCAGACGCTTCCCCATCGCATCATCGGACGCTTCGGCGCCGGACACGTCGTCCTGCGCCCGGCCAGCGAGGGAACCGGCGTGATCGCCGGCGGCGGCGTCCGCGCAGTGCTCGAGCTCGGTGGAATCCGCGACGTGCTGACGAAGTCGATCGGCACCAACAACCCGATCAACCAGGTGAAGGCGACGATGGAGGGACTGCGCGGCCTGCGCAAGCCCGAGGACGTCGCCGAGCTGCGGGGCCTGACGATCCGCCAGGTGCTCGGTATTCCCAAGGACGCCAAGAAGGCGGTCGACGCCGACGACCCCAACGCCGTCGACCCGGTTGCGGTCGCGACCGAGGAGGCTCCCGCGGAGCCGACCAAGGCCGAAGCACCGGCAGAGGCCCCCGCTGAGGCGAAGCCCGTGGCCGAGGGCGCCGGCGCCGGGGACAAGCCCGCCGAGGAGCCATCCAATGGCTGATCTCCTGATCAAGCAGGTTCGGTCGACGACCGGCTCCAACCCGCGCCAGCGCGACACCCTCCGCACCCTCAAGCTGGGTCGGATCGGCAAGTCGGTGACCCGCAAGGACGACGAGCACACCCGCGGTCTGCTGCGCAAGGTTGACCACCTGGTCTCGATCGAAGACGCCGGGAAGGCCTCCTGATGGCGCGCATCGAGCCAGAGGACGTCGGCCTCGAGAACCTGACCCCGAAGCCCGGAACCCGCAAGAACCGCAAGCGCGTCGGTCGCGGGCACGGTTCCGGCATGGGCAAGACCTCCGGTCGCGGCCACAAGGGTCAGAACGCCCGCGCCGGCGCCACCCGCAAGTACGGCATGGAGGGCGGCCAGAACCCGATCCACATGCGGATGCGGAAGCTGCGCGGACCGAACAAGAAGATGTCGATGCCGTTCGAGCCGTTCCGGACTCACACGCAGCCGGTCAACCTGGCGACGCTCGAAGAGCGCTTCGACGCGGGCTCCGAAGTCACCCCCGAGTCGCTCAAGGCCGCCGGCCTCGCGACCCGCAAGCACCCGGTCAAGATCCTCGGCAACGGCGAGCTGACGAAGAAGCTCACCGTCAGGGCCCACGGCTTCAGCGCCAAGGCGGTCGAGAAGATCGAGGCCGCCGGCGGGACCGCCGAAGTCATCGAGTAGACAGTGCTCAAGGTCCTCGGAAACGCATTCGCGATCCCCGAGATCCGACGCAAGCTCGCCTTCACGGCGGCGATGCTGGCGCTCTACCGCCTCGGCTCCTACATCCCGGTTCCCGGGGTCGAGGCAGACGCTCTCGCCGACATCCAGGACAACTTCGCCGGCTCGAACATCCTCGGCTTCCTGAACCTGTTCAGCGGCGGCAGCCTCTCGCGCCTGTCGCTATTCGCGCTCGGGATCATGCCCTACATCACGGCCTCGATCATCCTCCAGCTGCTGACGGTGGTCGTGCCGTCGCTGGAGAAGCTCTCCAAGGAGGGCGAGGTCGGCCAACAGAAGATCACCCAGTACACGCGGTACCTGACCGTGCTGCTGGCGGCCCTGCAGTCGCTCGGTTACGTCTTCCTCTTCCAGTCCTTCGGCAGCTCCGGCGAGAGCGTCGTCGGCGATCTCACCTTCGCCAAGCTGATGCTGATGGTGACCTGTCTGACTGCCGGCACCGTGCTCGTCATGTGGCTCGGTGAGCTGATCACCCAGAACGGCGTCGGCAACGGCATCTCGTTGATGATCTTCGCCTCGATCGCCTCCGGCATCCCGAACGGGATCTCGGCCTGGTGGAACAACCCCGATCAGGTCTTCGTCGTGATGATGCCGTTCGTCGCGCTCGCCGTGATCGTCGGCATCGTCTTCATCCAGGAAGGGCAGCGACGAATACCCGTTCAGTACGCCAAGCGCGTCGTCGGGCGCAAGATGACCACGGGCGGATCGAGCTATCTGCCCCTGCGCGTGAACATGGCGGGAGTGATCCCGGTCATCTTCGCGGCCTCGATCATGGCCTTCCCGCCGACCGTCGGCCAGCTCCTAAACACACCGCTCGCCCTCGACTTCGCGGCCTTCTTCAGCCCGGGCGCCTGGGCCTACATCGTCGGCGAGGTCTTCTTCATCATCATCTTCACCTACTTCTATACGGCGGTCACGTTCAACCCCGTCGATCAGGCCGACAACCTGAAGAAGTACGGCGGATTCATCCCCGGCGTCAGACCCGGCCGACCTACCGCCGAATACCTGGACCGGATCCTCTCCAGGCTCACCTTCGCCGGCGCCCTCTACCTCGGCGCGGTCGCCGCGCTGCCGACGATCCTGATCAACCAGACCTCCGCCAACTTCTTCTTCGGCGGTACCTCGCTGCTGATCGTGGTCGGCGTGGCCCTGGACACGGTCAAGCAACTCGAGGCGCAGTTGATGATGCGCAATTACGAGGGCTTCCTCAAGTAGTCCCACGAGAGGGGCCGAGCGGCAGAGGCACCGCCTCCGCACTCGCTTCGCTCGCACTGAGTGTCGGCGGTACCTCCACCCCTCGACCCCTCGAGAGGTTTCTGCGCCGGGCGGGCCCTCGTAACCGTCTTCGGCGGCTGGCGTAGCGTCAGTGGCGGAAATTCACTGAATGCCAGTGGAAATCCGCCATTGACCGCGGGTTAGCCTTGCCATGGTGCCTCGCCTGTGCCATTCCGGAACTCGGACCCTGAGGATCCTCGCAAACCGGCGATTTCCGGCGAACGGGTAGCCTGCACGGTCGTGCCTGAGCTGAATCTGATCTTGCTCGGACCCCCCGGGTCCGGAAAGGGAACCCAGGGAGAGCGCCTGCAAGAGGACTTCCGCCTGCCGTACTACGCGACCGGCGACATTCTTCGCAATGCGGTCAAGGACGGCACCGAGATCGGCCGGGACGCCAAGGAGTACATGGATCGAGGCGACCTCGTGCCCGACGAGGTGATCATCGGCGTGATCGGCGAACGGGTTCAGCAGCACGAAGCCGCCGACGGCTTCATCCTCGACGGATTCCCCCGCACGGTTGCTCAGGCGGAGGCTCTCGGCGAGGCGATGGACGGGCTCGGCCGGAAAATCACCGCCGCGGTCCTGATCGAAGTCGCCGACGAGGAGGTCATCCGCCGCCTCGGCGGCCGGCGTACGTGCGCCAAGAACGGCCACATCTTCCATGTCGACTTCGACCCGCCCAAGAACGAGGGCGTCTGCGACATCTGCGGGGCGCGCCTGATCGTTCGCGACGACGACAAGCCCGAGGTCATCCGCCACCGGCTCGAGACCTATCACGAGAAGACCAAGCCGCTGGTCGCCTTCTACGAGGAGCGCGGGGTCCTCAAGCGCGTCGACGGCTCGCTCGAGCCCGACGAGGTCTCCAACCGGATCCGGGCGCTGCTGGCGACGCTGCGAATGGAAGAAGAGCTCTGAGCACCGCCTTGATCGTCGCCAAGACCCCGGAGCAGGTCGACAAGATGGCGGAGGCGGGAGACATCCTCGTCCGCTGCCTGAAGATGCTGAAGAAGAGCGCCCGCCCGGGCGTGACGACCATGGATCTCGATCTGGCCGCTGAGAAGTTCATCCGCTCGCAGGGCGCCGAGGCCGCGTTCAAGGGCTACAACGGCTTTCCGGGCTCGATCTGCGCTTCGCCGAATTCGATGGTCGTCCACGGGATCCCCGGCTCCTACGAGCTCAAGCGCGGGGACCTGATCTCGCTCGACGTCGGCGTCACCCTCGACGGCTGGGTTGCCGACGCCGCCTTCACCATCCCGATCGGCCCGGTCGCCGAGCCGGCCGTGCAGCTCCTGGAGACGACCAGGGACTCCCTCTTCAAGGGGATCGCCGAGGCGAGGGCCGGCAATCACCTCGGAGACATCTCCGCTGCGATCCAGGCCCGGGTCGATGCGGACGGGCTCGGTGTGATCCGAAGCCTCGTCGGCCACGGGATCGGCCGCCGTATGCACGAGGACCCGCAGATCCCCAACTACGGCGAGCGCGGCAAGGGGCCGCTGCTCGAGGAGGGGATGACCTTCGCGATCGAGCCGATGGTCAACATCGGCTCGCCGGAGATCCGCATGGGTTCCGACAACTGGGCCGTCTACTCCGAGGACGGCTCCCTCGCCGCCCACTTCGAGTTCACCGTGGCGGTCGGCAAGGAAGGTCCGCGCATCCTCACCCCCTGGCACGAGGACTGACCGCCTCGCCCGCCGGGGGCGTCCGGCCTCACTCGACCACCCGCAGGGTGGAGGGGACGTCCATCCTGCGCAGTCGGCGGACCGTCAGCAGCGGGGCGAAAGCCATCGCCCCGGCTCCTGAAATCGCCGCCAGGAGGACTGTCCCGAAGGACAGGGAGCTGACCACCCCGAGTTCTGGCAACACCTCCTCGAGGCTGACGTTCACGACCCAGCCGAGGATCACGAAGCCAAGCGCCACGCCGACCGCGGTGGCCAGCACGCCGATGATCAGGCTCTCGACGACCGCGAGGCGCAACACCGTCCTGACCGGCAGCCCGTAGGCGAACATCGTTGCGTACTCACGGGCGCGCTCCTCGGCGTTGATCGCAGTCGAGTTGAAGGCAATCAGGAGCACGAGCACGATGGCGATCACGACCACAACCCAGATGATCGATGCGAATTCGTCCAGGCCTTCGTCGAGCGCGTCACTCAACGTCGATGCCGACTCGATCGAGGCGACACCCGGCATCCGGATCAGCGCTCGCTCGGCCGCGCCCCCTCCGACGTCGGAGGGGGGCACGACATCGATCGCATTGACCTGGCCGCTCAACCCGAACGTCGAAGCAGCGTCGGCATTCATGTAGACGGGGAAGCGGAACGGATCCGGATGGATGCCGCTCACCTGGACCGTAGTCATCGCCGGGACGAACTGATCCGGGCCGACCCGATGCGGGTGGGTCAGCGTGATCCGATCGCCGGGTTCGACGCCCAGGTCCTCGGCGGCGCTCGCCGCGATCAGCACCTCGTCGGATCCCTGCGGCAGCCGACCCTCCGAGGCGCGGGGCAGCCAGACCGGTGAGTCTGCCGGAATCGTCTCAACGACAACGTCGATTCGCTCCCCGCCGGCACTGCTGAGCTCTGCGGGAATCCTCAGCTTGGCGTCGGTGGTCGCGGCCACCGACGCTCCGCTCAGGGACCTCACCGCGGGATCGTCGGCCGCCCGGAAGCGATCCAACGTCACCGAGAGCCGGTCCGGGGCCGTCCGCAGCTCCTCGGCCACGTTGCGATCCACGGTGGCGTTGAAGGAGTCGAGCATTCCCGACATCGAGACCGCGACGGCGATGACGGCGCCGCTGGCCAGCACGGTCAGCAGGGTGCGGCGCGGTGCTCGCAGCACGTTGCGAGGCGGCATCTGTGCCAGGCTTCCGCCGGGCAGCGGGATTCGCGCCAGCAACGGGGCGAGGCCGCCTCCCCGTGATGCCCGGAAGCCGACCCTGATCGCGTCGATGGGATCGACCCTGAGGCCGCGCCAAACCGGCCAGCCCGCGGCTATCAGCGGGATCGCGAAGCCGATACCGGCCCGTTCGGCGAAGCTGCCCACGCGCAGATCGGTATCGAGGATCGGCAGCGGTAGCTGATCGGCGAGCAGGCTGCGAAGCCACTCGTTGACGGCGAGGCCGACCACGACGCCGAGAACCACTCCGGTCACGGCGATCTGGAGGCCCATCAGCAACGGCCTGATCGCCAATCGGCTCCGTTCGACCCCGAGGGCCATGCCGATGCCGATTTCGCGGCGTTGAGCCTCGATCGTCCGGCTGATCAGGTTGAAGGCGCCGAACGCGGCGCCGGCGAGGATCAGGAAGGCAAAGACGTCGAAGAGCTGCTGATCATTGTCGGCGTCGTCGTAGAGAATCCGACGCCCGTCGATCGCTTCGATGTCGGTCACCGTCATTCCGAAGCCGGGCAGCTCCCTGCCGATGCGCCGCTCGAGCTGGGCCGCGATCCGATCGGGGTCGGCTCCCGGCCGCAGCGACAGCGCCAGGTCGTTGACCTGACCAACTCGGCCGGCCAGCCGCTGGGCAGCCGGCAGTGGGACGAAGACCGGCCCGAATTCCGACTCGGCGCTGAAGCTACCGCCGGGGCCGATCACGACGAAGGTCTCGGGCGAGCTTCCGAGGCCGACCAGATCGATCGACCCGCCGCCGGCAATCTCGATCCGGGAGGGTGGTTCGATCCCGTTCTCCTCCGCGTACTGGGGGTCGAGCAGCCCGACCGGGCGTCTGCCGCCTGGCGGAAGGCCCTCGCCGCCACTCACGGCGATCGCATCCACCGGTGGGCCGGTTACCACGACGCCGCCGATGGTCCGCTCGGGGACGGTCTCGACCCCGATCAGCTCGCCGGGGGTGATCACCGGCTTTCCCGCTGATGACGAGGCATCGAGTTGGGTGGGGACGATCAGGCGCTCGGCGACGGCCGAGATCTGATCCGCGTCTGGGATTCTGCGCGCGGCCCGCGCGAGCGCGCCGGCCGGGGCGAAGGACCCCTCCTCCGCCTCGACCCTGAGGTCGTGGACGTTGAGGGCGGCATAGCTTGCGTCATTGGAGGCGACCCGCCAATCCCGCATGCTCGCGAGACCAGCGGCGAGCCCGATGCCGCCGGCGAGCAGCAGTCCGATCGCAAGGACGAGAGGCCAGCGGTTGCGGAGATCCCGCCACGACCAGCGCAGCCAGAATCGCTGCCCGGGGGTCATTCGTTCACCAGCGCAGGTCGGCCATCGCCGCCGGCTCGTTCGCCTCGTCGGAGACGATGCGCCCACTCGAGAGCTCCACGATCCGATCGGCCACGCGCGCGATCTCGCGGTTGTGGGTCACCACGAGAACGGCGGTGCCGGCCGTGTGCGTGACGCCGTGCAGCAGTTCGAGAATCTGCACTCCGGTGCTGAAGTCGAGTTCGCCGGTCGGCTCGTCGGCGAGGACGATCGGGTTACCGGCCGCCAGGGCTCGGGCGATTGCGACCCGTTGCTGCTCGCCCCCGGAGAGCTCGTGCGGAAAGTGGCTGACGCGGCTTTCGAGCCCGACCTGCTCGAGGACCTCGAGCGCCGCCGCTCGGGCATCACCGTGGCCGGCGACCTCGCCGCCGAACTGCACGTTCTCGAGAGCGGTCAGGCCGGGAAAGAGGTTGAAGCTCTGGAAGATGAAGCCGATCTCGTGGCGTCGCAGCGCGAACAGCTCGCGACGGGAGGCTCGGGTGATGTCCCGTCCGCCGATCAGCGCCGTGCCGGCAGTGGGCGTGTCGAGCGCGCCGATCACGTTCAGCAACGTTGTCTTGCCGCTCCCAGAGGCGCCGAGGATCACCACGAACTCGCCGGCACCGACCACGAGGTCGACCTGGTCGAGGGCCTTGACGGTGCCGCCGCCGATCTCGTAGTGACGGCTGACCCCCCGAAGATCGATCAGGTCGTCGCGTTTCGGGGCCGGTTGGTTCATCCCCCCACCGTATTCCGGTTCGCCGCGATCCGGGTCCGCAATGGGCCGCATTCCGTCTCCGCCGTCACCACGGATCCGTCCGTCCGTCGGCTTTGCGCCTCTCGGACGAGTTGCTACTATGCCGACTTCGGCCTCAGGGCCGTCCGACACTGCCTGCGGTTCCGATTCATGGGAACTGCGTGGCCACCTCAAAGTTCGAATAGAAAGCCGGAAGCCATGAAGGTCCGAGCCTCCGTAAAACCGATGTGCGAAAGATGCCAGATCATCCGGCGGCGTGGCCGCGTTCTCGTGATCTGCTCGAATCCGCGTCACAAGCAGAGGCAGGGCTAGTCGATGGCGCGTATCGCCGGAGTCAACCTGCCGCTGAACAAGCGGACCGAGGTCGGCCTCACCTACGTACACGGAATCGGGAGTTCGACCTCGCAGAAGATCCTCGCCGAGACCGGCGTCGATCCGAACACGCGGGTCGGAGATCTGACCGAGGACGAGGTGATCAAGCTTCGCGAGGGCGTCGAGGCCTACACGGTCGAGGGCGACCTGCGGCGCGAGCGCTCCCAGAACGTCAAGCGCCTGATGGAGATCGGTTCCTATAGAGGCCTCCGACATCGCCGCGGACTGCCGGTCAACGGCCAGCGCACGAAGACCAACGCCCGCAGCCGCAAGGGCCCGAAGAAGATGAGCGTCACCGGCCGCAAGAAGGCCCCGAGCGCCAAATGAGGATTTTCTAGATGCCGCAACCCAAGCGAGGAGCCGGTCGCTCGAAGCGTCGCGTTCGTAAGAACGTGCCCTTCGGCCAGGCCCACATCAAGACCAGCTTCAACAACACGATCGTCACCCTGACCGACCCGACCGGCAACGTGATCGCCTGGGAGTCGGCCGGAAGCGCCGGGTTCAAGGGTTCGCGCAAGTCGACCCCGTTCGCCGCGCAGGTGACCGCCGACAACGCCGCCCGCAAGGGCATGGAGCACGGTCTCGAGCGGGTCGAGGTCCACGCCAAGGGCGCCGGCTCCGGCCGTGAGACCGCGATTCGCGCCCTGCAGGCGGCCGGCCTGCAGGTGACGACCGTCAAGGACGTGACCCCGCAGGCACACAACGGCTGCCGGCCGAAGAAGCGGAGGCGCGTCTAAGCATGGCCCGCGATACCGGACCTCAGTGCAAGCAGTGCCGTCGCGAAGGGCAGAAGCTCTTCCTGAAGGGCGAGCGCTGCCTGACCGATAAGTGCGGCGTCGAGCGTCGTTCATACCCGCCGGGTGACCACGGTCGGGGGCGTTTACGCGCCTCCGAGTACCGTCAGCAGCTGCGCGAGAAGCAGAAGGCGCGCCGGTTCTACCAGGTGCTCGAGAAGCAGTTCCGCGCCTATTACGACAAGGCATCCCGTCAGGACGGCGTCACCGGTGAGAACCTCCTGCGCCTGCTCGAGCGTCGTTTCGACAACGTCCTCGTCCGACTCGGCTTCGCCGCGTCCCGGCGACAGGCTCGTCAGCTGATCCGTCACGGTCACTGGCAGATCAACGGCCGCCGCGTCGACATCCCCAGCTATCAGTTGAAGCCCGAGGACATCATCTCGATCAAGTCGGGTTCAGACGCAGACACCACTGTCCGGGTAGCGACCGAACTGATTTCAACCGTGCCCCCTTGGCTGCAGGCCGATCACGATTCGCTCACCGCCAAGGTCTTGCGTATCCCTGAGCGGGACGAGATCGACTCGCCGATTTCCGAGCAGCTCATCGTCGAGCTGTACTCGAAGTAGGGGCTCCCACATAAACCCGCGACGGAAGGAAGCGCTATGACCACCCTGCCCGAATTTCAGACACCGACGATCTCCGCGGAGGACGTCAACGACAATCAGGGCTCGTTCACGATCGAGCCCCTCGACAAGGGCTTCGGCTACACGTATGGCAACAGCCTGCGCCGCGTGCTGCTCTCCTCGCTGAAGGGCGCGGCGATCACCAGCGTGCGGATCGAGGGTGTCGCCCACGAGTTCTCCAGCATCCCCGGTGTCAAGGAGGACGTCACCGACATCATCCTCAACCTCAAGGACATCGTCGTGCGCATGCATACCGATGCCGACATGGTTGAGGTTCCGCTCGTCGCCACCGGCCCCGGTGAGATCACCGCTGCCGACCTCGAGACTCCGGCCGGCGTCGAGATCCTCAACCCGGAGGCTCCGATCGCGACGCTCGAGAAGAAGACCAAGCTCGAGATGTACCTGACGGTCGGCCGCGGCCGCGGCTACTCGCCGGCGGAGGACAACAAGAGTGAGGACCAGCCGATCGGTGTCATTCCGATCGACTCGATCTTCTCGCCGATCAAGCGTGCCTCCTACCGGGTGGACTCCTCCCGCGTCGGTCAGCGCACCGACTTCGACAAGCTCTCGCTGCAGCTCGAGACCGACGGCTCGCTCGAGCCCGGCGCCGCTCTGCGCGAGGCGGCCGAGTTGATGATCGCCAGCCTGGCGATCTTCACCGACGCCGATCGGGTCGAGGAGCTCACCCAGACCAACGGGTCCGCTCCGGCCGAGGCAGCTGAGACGACCGAGGCCGGCGGCACCGGCGACGACCGCCTGATCGAGGAACTCGAGATCGGCGTCCGCGCCTACAACTGCTTGAAGCGGGCGGGCGTTCAGACCATCGGCGACCTGCAGGGCAAGTCCGAGTCGGAGCTGAAGGCGATCCCGAACTTCGGTGAGCGTTCGATCGAAGAGGTCATCGAGGCCATGCATGGCCTCGGTCTCGACCTCCGCGACGAGTAGGCACCGACCAGAGTCGCTGAGACAACGGAACAGGAACGGATAGATGCGCCACAAGAAGACAAGACACAAGCTGAGCCGTGATTCGGCTCATCGCAAGGCGCTGATGAAGAATCTCTCGCGGCAGCTGATCGAGCACGAGCGGATCCAGACCAGCCAGGCGAAGGCCAAGGCGGTCAAGCCCGAGGTCGAGAAGATGATCACGCTCGCCAAGCGCGGCGATCTGCATTCGCGCCGGCTGCTGCTCTCGCGGCTGGGTCAGGACAAGTTCATCGTCCACAGGCTCGTCGACGAGATCGCGCCGCGCTACACGGAGCGTCCCGGCGGCTACACGCGGATCGTGAAGCTGGGTCCGCGCCGGTCCGACAGCACGGAAATGGTCTACCTCGAGTTGGTCTGACGGTTCGGGAGGCGCCGGCTCGGCGTCATCGGCCGCCTCGCGGCCAACCAGGCCGCGTCGGCGGCCTCTTCCTTGATCCGGCGGCTCCCGAACGCGTCAGATGACTACCTATACCTACCGGCTCGACATCCAGTACGACGGGGGGCGCTTCAGCGGCTGGGCCGTCCAGCCGGAAAAGCGCACCGTCCAGGGTGAGCTCGAGGCGGCCCTCGGGCAGGTGCTCGGGGAGCCGACGAGGCTGACCGTCGCCGGCCGGACCGATTCTGGAGTCCACGCGCTCGGGCAGGTCGCATCCTTCGACACGGAGAAGCCGGTGCCCGGATCTCTCCGTCGCGCTCTCAACTCGCTCACGGGCCGAGATCTCTCGGTGCCCGCCGTCGAGCGCGTCGCCGACGGTTTCGACGCCCGCCGCGACGCCCGCTCGCGGCGCTATCGCTACCGCATCGACACGGGTGTCGTCCCGAATCCGTTCGAACACCAACGCTCCCTCTACTGGCCTCATCGCCTCGATCTCGACCTGGCTTCCGAGTGCGCGACCGCGCTCCTCGGAGTCCACGACTTCACCGCCTTCACGCCGACCGACACCGCCCACCGGCACTTCAACCGGCACGTGCTGGATGCCGGCTGGAGCCGCGAGAGCGAGACGATCGTCGCCTTCGAGGTCGAGGCCGACGCGTTCCTGCGTGGCATGGTCAGATCGCTGATCGGGACGATCCTCGAGGTTGGTGCGGGACGGCGGTCCCTGGGCGACTTTCGACGCTTGCTTGACGGCGCGCGGCGCGAGGAGGCGGGGGACTCGATGAACCCCAACGGCCTCTACCTCCTGCGCGTCAGCTATTGAGACACCTAGAATCGACGAGGTGCGGGTTCTGCTCACCAATGACGACGGGATCGGCGCCTCGGGCTTGCAGGCGTTGCGCCGTGCCCTGCTCGAGATCGAGGGGATCGAGCTCCACGTCATCGCTCCCGACTCGAACCGCAGCGCAACGGCTCGGTCGATCACCACGCGCTCGCCGCTCTGGGTCGACGAGGTCAGCTTCGAGGACGGCACGGTCGGTTACGCCACCGACGGCACCCCGGTCGACTGCGTCCGCTTCGCCGAGCTCGGGCTGATCGGGGAGCGCCCTGAGCTGATCGTCTCCGGGATCAACCACGGCTCCAACCTCGGCGACGACGTCACCTACTCCGGAACCGTTGCAGCGGCGCTCGAGGGCATCGTGCTCGGGATCCCGGCCATCGCCGTCTCCCAGCAATCGACCGCGGGTGAGATGGACTTCCGGCTCGGTCGCGAGTTCGATTTCTCCGTGTCCGCTCCGCTGACGGCTGGGCTGGCGCGGATCGTCGCCGCCGACGGGCTGCCGGAGGGGACGCTGCTCAACGTCAACTGCCCCGGGGGCGCACCGAAGGGGGTCGACGTCGCGCGGTTGGGCAAACGGCTCTACAACGACGAGCTGAAGCAGGTCGACTCCGACGGTGCCGGCCGCAGGCGTTTTCAGATCTACGGCTACTCGCCCGGCTATCGGGACGACGAGGGAACCGACCTGGCCGCTGTCGCACGTGGGTTCATTGCGATCACGCCGATCCATTTCGACCTGACCGATCACGGCGGCTTCGACGGGGTTCGTGAGATGCGCCTCGAGGCCGAGCTGGAGCGCGTCCTGGAGTCCGTCAGCAAGTGACCGCCTCCGGGGACCTGGACTCCGCGGGACGGGCCGCCGAGCTCCGCGACAGGATCGCCGGGCTCGACCACGCCTACTACGTGCTCGACGATCCGCTCGTCGGCGACGACGTCTACGACGAGCTGCTCGACGAACTGCGTGCGATCGAGGCCGAGAGCCCGGAACTGCGCACTCCCGACTCACCGACGCAGCGAATCGGAGGAAAGCCCGTCGCCGGGTTCGAGCAGTACGAGCACCTCGAGCCGATGCTCTCCCTCGGCAACGCGCGGAGCGCCGAGGAGCTGGAGGCGTGGGAGGCGCGGATCCGCAATCTGCTCAAGCGCTTCGACATCGAGGCCGGTGAGATCAACTACGTGACCGAGCCCAAGATCGACGGCCTGGCAATTTCGCTGACCTACGAGGACGGCGTGTTCGTCCGCGGTACCACCCGTGGCGACGGCCGGATCGGCGAAGTCGTGACCCAGAACCTGCGCACGATCCGCTCGATCCCGTTACGGATCCCCGACCCCCCCGAGCTGATCGAGGTCCGGGGAGAGATCTACTTCTCCCGCTCGGGATTCGACCGGCTGAACTCCGAGCGGGCCGAGGGCGGCCTTCCCGCCTTCGCCAACCCGAGGAACGCCGCCGCGGGGACGATCCGGCAGCAGGACCCGGCGCTCGCCGCCGGGCGACCGCTGCAGATCTGGGCCTACGGGATCGGCTTCCGACGCGGCGTCGAACACACCACCCACAGCGAAGAACTCGAGTGGCTGCGCGAGCGGGGCTTTCGGGTCAACGATCAGATCTCCGTTCAGCAAACCGGGGCCGAAGTCGTCGCCCGTTGTCGGTGGTGGGAGCAGGAGCGCGAGGGCCTCGACTACGAGATCGACGGCGCCGTTGTCAAAGTCGACGACCGCGGCCTCTGGCGCGAGCTCGGCGTGGTCGGGCGGGAACCGCGGTATGCGATCGCCTGGAAGTTCCCCCCGATGACTGCCACGACGAAGCTCAAGGACATCGTCTGGAACGTGGGCAGGACCGGCCACCTGGTCCCGTTCGCGATGCTGGAACCGACCCACCTCAGCGGTGTCACGGTCAGTACCGCCACCCTTCACAACGAGGAGGACCTGGCCCGCAAGGACGTCCGGGTCGGTGACGAGGTCGTGATCACGAGGGCCGGCGACGTGATCCCGCAGGTCGTCGCACCGTTGATACAGCGCCGCAAGGGCAAGCGGCTGCAAAAGGCCAGACCGCCGAAGCGGTGCCCGATCTGCGATACGCCGACGATCAAGCCGGAGGGCGTCTGGACGATCTGCCCGAATCGCAAGGGCTGTCCCGGGCAGGTCTTCCAGCACGTCAAGCACTTCGTCCACCGGGGGGCGATGGACATCGACGGGCTCGGCGAGAAGCAGGCTCAGCGCTTCCTCGAGGACGGGCTGATCACCGACGCCTCCGGCATCTACGAGTTGACGGCCGACCAGCTGACGGGCATGGAGCGCTTCGGCGAGGTCTCGGCGGCGAACCTGCTCGCGGCGGTCGAGGCCTCGAAGGCGCAGCCGTTCGCCCGGGTGCTCTTCGCCCTCGGCCTCGACGGCGTCGGCTCGGTCACCGCCGAGGCGCTCGCCCGCCACTTCGGCTCGATCGACGAGCTGCTGGCCGCCGGCGAGGAGCGGATCCAGCAGGTCGACGGCGTCGGCCCGATCCTCGCCGAGGGCATCGTCGAGCAACTCTCCGACGAGCGCACCGTGAAGCTGATCGAGGAGCTGCGGCGCCACGGCCTTCGATTCGAGCTTGACGCGGCTGAGCGCCGGGCGGGGGAGGGCCCGCTTCAGGACAGGACCTTCGTGCTCACCGGAACCCTCCCCGAACTCAGCCGCGAAGAGGCGACCGAGATGATCAAGCGGGCCGGGGGCAAGGTGACCGGGTCGGTGTCGAAGAAGACCGACTACGTCGTTGCCGGCGACAGCCCCGGCTCGAAGCTGGCCAAGGCCTCCGAACTGGGCGTGACGATTCTCGACGAGCCCGCTCTGCGCGAGTTGTTGAGCTAGCGGGGGCCGAGCGGCGGAGGCCCAGCGCCACGAACGGGGCCGGGCGGCGGAGGTCCAGCGCCACGACAGGGGCCGAGCGGTGGAGGCCCCGCAAGTTCCACGAGTGGGCCCGAGCGGCGGAGGCCCAGCGGGGGCAACTCGCTTCGCTCGTGCTCGAGTCCCCGCTGGACCTCCACCGCTCGGGCCCTCAGACGTTCTTCGGTGGGCGGCAGAGGCTCCACCCTCGCTCCTCAAAGAGGGCTAGCGGTAGCGGGCGATCTGCACGACCATCTTGTCCTGGATGGAGCGGGCGTAGTCGTAGTCGGAGACGCCGTTCATGAGCAGCGAGAAAGCGACCAGGCCGCCGTTGGATTTGCAGTAGCCCGAGAGGTTCGAGACGCCGTCGATCGTGCCGGTCTTGCCGCGGCAGCGGCCCGCCGCGACCGATCCCTCCATCCGGTTCGCCAGGGTGCCGTCCTTGCCGGCGATCGCGAGCGACTTGAACAGTGGCTTGGCGAGCTCCTCGTCCCGCTGGGCGGCGGCGAGCAGTCGGACGACCTCGCGCGGGGAGGACTTGTTGCCGTCGGTCAGCCCCGAGCCGTCCTTCGCTTTGACCCCCGAGCCGACGTCCTTGGCGAAGCGCTCGACCGCCTTCGTCCCGCCGTTCGTGGTCCCCTTGCGGTTTGGCTCGGCCCAGAGGCGTTTGAGCAGCATCTCCGCGTAGAAGTTGATCGAGTCCTTGTTCGTCGCCCGGACGATCGACTTGATCTTGGGTGAGTCGTAGGAAGCCACGGCATCCTCGTCCCGCAGCGACGAAGGGACCCGCTTCAGCTTCACCTTGCCCCCGATCTTGACGCCGGCGTCATTGAGGCCCTCGCGGAACGCCTGTGCTGCCTCCTTGGCGGGGTCGCCGGCGTAGGTCGATCCGCCGTAGGTGAGTCCGCTGAGCGGGGCTATGTAGGGGCTCGGCCCGTAGCCCGAGTCGGGGACGCCCCGCCGCCGGTCGAAGACGCTGTCGTCTCCGATCACGGTTCCGCTCACCTTGCGGATGCCTGACTTGCGGACCTGTTTGGCGAGGTCGGCCACGCCGTCGGAGGCGAACGTCGGGTCCCCGGCGCCGACGAGGTAGATGTTGCCATCGAGCTTTCCCTTGCGGCTGACGCTTCCCTGGGCCTTGACCTTCGTCGCGATCTTCGAGTCGGGACCGAGCCGGTGCATCGCGGTCAGCGTCGTGAACAGCTTCTGGTTTGAGGCCAGCTTGCGAGAGCTGCCCTCGGAACGATCGAAGAGCACGCGGTTGCCCGATTTCCCCACATCGAGGTCGTAGACGTAGTAGCCGCTGGATCCTGGAGCCTCGCGGGCCAGGCTCTTCAGCTTGCGCTGCAGCTTGCTGCGCCCGATCGGTCCGCCTCGACGCTCGCCGGGGCCGGATTCCGGTACCGGGGCGGTCCGGAAGGCGAGATCCGGTCCGGTCTGTGTCGCTGACTGCGCTCGTCGCCGGCAGTGCGATCAGGGCGGCGGTTGCGGCCGCGAGAATGGCTCGAATGGGCATCGCCGCGAGTGTAGACGGATGAAAATCGCGTTGGCGCAGGTCGCACTGCCATAATTGCCGTGCCGATGAGCGAGGTAGTCCAGCTCGATCCGGCGAGTCGCGCCAAGAAGTCGCGTAACCGCCGCCGACGCCAATCCAAGACCGCACTCGTTCTGGGTGGCGGTGGGTTCACGGGGGCCGTCTACGAGATCGGTGCGCTGCGGGCCTTCGACCTGCTTGCGGTCAACCGGACCGTCAACGACTTCGACGTCTACGTCGGGACCAGCGCCGGCTCGTTCGTCGGCAGTGCCGTCGCCAATGGCGTCACTCCCGAGGAGATGATGCGGGTGCTCAACAAGCACCTGCCGTCGCCGCTTCGCGACATGGACCTCGGGATGCTGCTCCGCCCGAATTACCGTGGCTTCGCGAGCGCCGGGATCAAGCTGCCTCTGCGCCTCGTCGGCGTGGCGCGTGACCTCGCCAGGACGCTCGTCGAGACATCGGTGATGGACGTCGCGAGCGGCCTTGCCGCAGGCCTGCCCAAAGGCCTCTACACCGGGGCGGGGATCGAGGAGTACGTCGCCGAGATGCTCGCCGACCCAGATCGCACCGACGACTTCCGCATGCTCCAGAACGAGCTTTACCTGACCGCGACCGAGATCGACACCACCGAGCGGGTCGTGCTTGGCGACGGCGAATGGGCCGACGTGCCGATCTCCCGTGCGGTCGCAGCTTCAACTGCGCTGCCGCTCGTCTACGAACCGGTCGAGATCAAGGGCCGGGAGATGATGGACGGCGGTATCCGCTCGACGACCAACATCGACATCGCGGTCGAGAAGGGTGCCAAGTTCATCGTGGTCGTCAACCCGATCGTCCCGTTCGTTAACGACTTCAGCAAGCGCGTTCCAACGGTCTTCGGCAGCCGAGTGCGACGCGTCTCCGACATGGGCTTCGTCGCGCTCGCCAACCAGGCAATGCGGATGATCGCCCATGATCGCCTGCATCGCGCCGTTGACGAGTGGTCGGTCAAGTACCCCGGCGTCGACATCGTCCTGATCGAGCCCGACCTTGGCGACGAGCTGATGTTCGCCACCTCGATCATGGACTACAAGGCGCGTCTACAGATTGCCAAGCACGGCTTCGAGTCGGTCACCCTCCGCCTTGCTCGCGACTACGACCGCTACCGCGAGATCGCCGAGCGCCATGGCATCGAGATCTCCGCCCGCCGGATCAAGCACGTCCTCGACCAGGTTGAGCGTGAGCGCGACCAGACCCCGGCATGGCGCCGGGTATTCGAGCAGACGACCGGCGCTCTGCTGCGCTAGCCGCTGGGGTTCCACGAGAGGGCCCGAGGGGCCGCGCCCCAGTCTGGTTCCACGATTGGCCCCGAGCGGCGGAGGCCCCAGCTTGGTTCCACGAATGGGCCCGAGCGGCGGAGGCCCAGCGGGGGCAACTCGCTTCGCTCGTGCTCGAGTCCCCGCTGGACCTCCACCGCTCCGGCCCTGTCGGGGCCGGAGGTGGGTGTGGCCTGCCGAGGGGACGCCTGAGATTGGTGTGGCCTGCCGAGGGACCGCCGGCCGGTGAGAGTCGGTTTGGCTGGGTAAAGGAGGATCTGGGAGGTTGGTCACCGTTCACCCGCCTGCCGAGGGCGCTTTCGGGGTGAACCCAATGTTCCGTACCTACAGGGTGCGTTTCGTAGGGTTCACCTTGGAACCCACCCTCCAACCACCGCTCGGGGTCGGTCCTCGTGGAGGACCTGCCGCGGGTGGCGCGGGCGTGGGTCGACACCCGAGCGTCAGCGAGCGGTGCGATCCACGCCGCGACAGGACCCGCGGGCGACGACTTTGGCTGGGAAGGGCGACCGTGAGGCTAGGAGTACAGCTCGTCGACGTTCGGCGCGTACTTCTCGGCCACCACGTTGCGCTTGACCTTCAGGGTCGGAGTCAGCTCGCCGGTCTCCTGGGAGAGGTCCTGGGGGAGGATCTCGATCTTCTTGACCTGTTCGACCCGAGCGAACTTGGCGTTGATCTGGTCGACGTGGGACATGATGGAGGCCTTGACATCCGGGTTGGCGGCAAGGGCGACGGGGTCGGCGGGTAGGTCGTGGTCAGCGGAGTAGGCGAGGGCCGCCTCCGGGTCGAGCGTGACCAGGGCGACGAGGTAGGGGCGGCGGTCGCCGATCACGACGCATTGGCTGACCAGGGGGTGCTGCTTGATCTCCGCCTCGAGGTTCGCCGGCGTGATGTTCTTGCCCCCGGCTGTGATGATGATGTCCTTCTTGCGGCCGGTGATCGAGAGGTAGCCATCGCTGTCGAGTTCGCCGATATCGCCGGTGTGGAGCCAGTTGTCGACGATCGTCTCCTCGGTTGCCTCGTCGTTTTTGTAGTAGCCCTGGAAGATGTTCGGGCCCTTGATCAGGACCTCACCGTCGTCGGCGATCTTGACCTGGCAGCCGGGAAAGGGACGGCCGACCGTGCCGAACTTGAAGTCCTCCGGCGTCGAGATCGTCGCTGCGGTGGAGGTCTCGGTCATCCCGTAACCCTCGAGGACGAGCACGCCGGCGGCGTCGAAGAAACGCAGGATGTCGGTGTTGATCGGTGCGGCGCCGCTGACGCACTGGCGGACCCTGCCGCCGAACAGGCCGCGGATCTTCGACAGCACCTGGTCGTCGGCGAACTTGTGCTGCCGACTGAGCAGGAAGCCCGGCTTCTCGCCGCGACGCTCCATCTCGCGAACCTTCGTTCCGACGCCGATCGCCCACCAGAAGATGCGCTTCTTGAGGCCACCCTCCTTCTCGGCGGCGGCCGTTGCCGCCATGTAGATCTTCTCGAAGATCCGCGGAACCGAGGGGAAGTAGTGCGGCCTGACCTCGGAGAGGTTCGGGATGATCTTGAGGGGATCCCGCTCCCAGTAGGCGATCGAGGCGCCGATGTCGAAGCTCCCGAGCTGCAGCAGCAGGGCGAAGGAATGCGCGAGCGGGAGAAAGAGGTAGGTGATCTCGCCCGGCTCGACCACCGAGATGGATTGGGTCATGTCGAGCATCGCACGGTAGTTGCCGTGGCTGATCACGCAGCCCTTCGGCGGCCCCGTCGTGCCGGAGGTGTAGATGAAGGTGCAGATGTCGGCCGGAGTGACCGACGAGTAGCGCGCCTCCCATTCCCTGGCAGTGCGGTGGGCGCCGCGCTCGCGGAGCTGATCGAAGGTGACCACGTCGTCGGCACTGCCCTCCATCAGGACGATCTGCTCGAGCTTGGGCAGCTGGCCGCGGACGGCGACGATCTTGGCGAGCTGCTCCTCGTTCTCGACAATCACCAATCGCGCGTCCGAGTTCTCGAGCACGTACTGGCATTCCTCGGCTGAGTTCGTCTGGTAGATAGGGACGACGACGGCGCCGACGCTGAGCGCGGCGAAGTCGACGTAGGTCCACTCCGGGCGGGTGTTGGCCAGAATCGAAACCTTGTCGCCCTTCTCGATCCCAAGGTCGATGAGTCCGAGCGCGAGCTTTTCGACGATCGCCCCGACCTCTTTGTAGGAGCGGGTCGACCAGGTGCCGGACGGCTCCTTGAAAAGCACTGCGGGAGCATCGCCGTAGAGCGCGGCGGCGCGCGGCAGCAGATCGGCGACAGTGCTGCTGCCGGTGCCCCCCTTGACGGTGGCCTCGGTCAACATGGCTGCCTCCATGGCGGAATCTCTCCTTCGCTCAGTCGATCTGGGACCGCGGCCGATCCCCGTCGTAGCAGTGTAAGAGAAGGGGACCCGGCGCCTTCCCGCCTTCTCGCCCCTCAGGGATTCAGGCGACCCGCTTCTGCTGCGAGCCGGCGAGCTGGCGCAGCGAGGTGATGAACAGCGTCTTGTCGATCCGTCCGTGCAGGATTGGTATCCCCATCTGCACACACCTCGCAATCACCTCCTGCCGCTTCATGTCGACCTCATCGGCCAGCTCCGTGGGCGTCAGGTGATTTGCCAAGGCATTCCTCCTCGTTGGATGAACCGCTGGCTCATGTATATCGCCTGCCGGTGACGATGGCAATTCGTCCAGATCCAGCCCGCTTCCTGTTGCCCCCGGGAGTCGCCGCCGAATGCGTTCACGAGCGCGGACGCAGTCCGTCGCATACGACAACTCCTGGTCAACGTCGACCCCGTGAATGCGGGGTCGACGTCTTTTCGCGGCCGACCGCGGACGGTGGCCCAGGCATTCACGCGTCTACGATGCATGCCCGTGGCCACTGATCAAACCGACCAAGTCGAGGGCGCGCCGGAGGAACCCGCCTCGTTCGTCGAGTCGCTGATGGACTCCGACCTCTACTCGATGGGGGCGTACTTCTGCGATCAGCACCCAGAGCTGGTCGAAGAGGTCGTAGAGCGCAGCGCCGAGATCGAGCGCATCGGACTGAGCGGCTTCTCCACGGCATCGGGGATCGACGTCGAGGAGGCGTTCGGGATGCTGCTGACCGGCCTCTCCGTCCGCTATTACAAGGCCGTCGCGGGTTAGGTGAACCTCTAGTGCCCAATCGCTGGATCCCTCTGATCCTGCTCACCGTCGGCGCCGTCATTCTCGGGGCGGCGTTGGTTTCGCTGTCGGTGGGGGAGAACAAGGTGGGGGAGTTCGAGATCTCCGGGTCGGGCGAGGTCCAGGAGCTCGTCGGTGGGATCCCGCAGCTCGGCGACCGCCTCGGCGACTCCGACGCTCCGATCACTGTCGACGTCTTCAACGACGTCCAATGCACCCGGTGTGCCGCATACCAGCTCGACGTCGTCGATCCCCTGATCAACGAGTACGCGCGCACCGGTGAGGCGCAGATGATCTTCCGCCACTTCCCGCTGGGAGTGAAGACGGTAACCCTCGGCGGGATCGGCGCAGCCGCCGCCGGGCAACAGGATCGCGAGTGGCAGTACGCCGAGCTCTTCATGCGCAACCTCGACCAGGTTCCCGAGCTGGGGGTGAGCCAGGAGTTTCTGAACGAGATCGCAGCCGCGGTGCCGAAGATGGACGTGACCGCCTGGGAGGAGGCCGTCAACGGGGACGAGGCCGAGACGTCCGCACGGGCCGGCAACGATCTGGCGACCGAGTTGAAGATCCCGGCGGACCCCGCCGTCGTCGTCACCGGCCCGGCCGGCAGCGAGGAACTCGACGGCGCACCGACCCTCGAGGAGATCGAAGCGGCCATCGACCGCGTCAACGGCTGATCTGGCCGTTCAGCCTCCGGGAGGATCAGGCGGGGTGGAATAGCTCTGCCTGACCGCGGGATCGAGCGCGTCGAGCAGTGCTTGCAAGTCCGTGATCAGAGACGTGAAACGCTGGTCCCCGAGGGCTGCGGTCCAGTCGGCCTCGATGTCCGCGATCGCCGCCCGAGCGATCCGCATCGCCGTCCAGCCCCGTCCGGTCAGGGAGACCAGCTTCGCGCGGCGATCGTCCGGGTCCGCCCGCCGCTCGAGATAGCCGAGGGCCTGCAGATCGTCGACGAGCTCGGCCGCCGACGACAGCGAGAGCCCCGCCCCCGCCGCGAGATCTGTGAGGCGACTCCCATCCGCCTTGATCGTCGCGAATATCGGCAGGTGGGCGGGCCGGATGCCCGCGACCGCGGGCGAGCCGTCGTTCCGGGACGCCAGGTCGGCCCGAAACAGGCGCAGGAGGTTGGTGAGCAGTTGGCCGATCGGCAGTCGGACCGGGACCCGTTCCTCGTTCATTTCAAATATGCTACGGTATCCGAAGCTTCGGGTTCCGAAGCAATTCGGCAAGAGGAGCTGCAGATGGCTCGCCAGGGACAGGAGATCGAGAACCCCCGGACCTGCCAGCGGATGAGGTTCGTCGAGCTGCGACCGGAGCGGCTCCGCATCGACAGCGTGAACCCGGTCACCGACGAGCTCGAGCCGCGTCACGTCCACCCCCGCCAGCAGAGCCGGGCCGAGTTGATCTCCGGCTCTCTCGTCTTCGAGGTGGACGGCGTCGAGCGGCGGCTGCGGCCGGGCGATTCGATCACGATCCCTGTCGGAGCGCCGCATCGCTTTTGGAACGACGGCAACGGCGACGCTCACTCGATCCAGACGTTCGAGCCCGCGCTCGACATCGCCGGCTTCTTCGAGACGTTGTTCGCGCTTGCCGAAGCGGGCGAGCTCGGCCCCGGAGGGATGCCGCGCCCCCTGCAACTCGCCGTCATGGTCCCCGAGTTCCGCGACGAGATCCGGCCGGCGAGCCCGCCGTGGCCGCTCGTGCGGGGGGCGTCGTTCCTGCTCGGGCCGCTCGCCCGCATTCGCGGGTACCGGCCGCGGCGGTCGCTCGGGCCGCAGTGATGACGGTCCCTCGCGATCGACCGCCGGGTCGGGTTCCCGGCGGCCTGGATGAGTTATCGGGGCGCCCGGATTTGAACCGGGGACCTCACCGACCCGAACGGTGCGCGCTACCAGGCTGCGCCACGCCCCGAGGGCGAGTGATTATGACGGTTCCAAGCCGGTTGCAGATCCGCCCCGTCCGAGGCGGGCTCAGCGTTTGGCGGCCAGCTCGGCGAAATAGTCGAGAGCCGCCGGGTTGGCGAGCGATTCACGGCTCGCCGCCTGCTCGGGCGGCGAGCCCATGAGGATCCGCTTGACCGGGACCTCGAGCACCTTGCCGGAGAGCGTGCGGGGGACCTCGGCGATCGCCATCACCTCGCTCGGTACGTGGCGGGGGGAGCACTGCCGACGGACGGCCGTAGCAATCCGGCGGGTCAGGTCGTCGTCGAGGGTGGCGCCATCGGCGAGGACGACGAACAGCGGCATCCAGCTCTCCTCGCCGTCTCGTGGGACGTCGACGACGAGGGCGTCGTCGATCTCCTCGAGCGAGAGGACGGCGCGATAGATCTCGCTGGTCCCCATCCGGATCCCGCCCCGGTTGATCGTCGAATCGGAGCGCCCGTAGATGATCGCGGTGCCCCGGTCGGTGATCTCGATCCAGTCGCCGTGGCGCCAGACGCCGGGGTAGGTGTCGAAGTAGCTCTCGCGCAGGCGGGTGCCGTCATCGTCGCCCCAGAAGTAGATCGGCATACAGGGCATGGGCTGGGTGATGACCAGTTCGCCGACCTCGCCGACCAGATCCTCACCGCCGGGGCCGTAGGCATGGAGGTCGGCCCCCAGCGCGCGAGCCTGCAGCTCCCCGAGGTAGACGGGTAGGGTCGGAACCCCGCCCACGAACGCGGTGCAGACGTCCGTACCGCCCGAGGTCGAGAAGAGCCAGGTGTCGGCGCCGAGCTTTTCGTAGATCCAGGCGAAGCCCTCGGGGGAGAGGGGGGAGCCGGTCGAGCCGACCGCCTCGAGCTTCGAGAGGTCGCGGTCCGCGGTCGGCTCGACCCCTGCCTTCATGCAGCTCGCGATAAAACTGGCGCTGGTTCCGAAGGTCGTGATCTCGGCGTCGTCGGCGAGCTGCCAGAGGGTGTCGAGGTCGGGGTGGCCGGGGTTGCCGTCGAAGAGCACGATCGAGGCGTCCGTCAGCAGCACACCGACGAGGAAATTCCACATCATCCAGCCCGTCGTCGTGAACCAGAAGACCCGGTCACCCTCCTGCGCATCGAGGTGGAGGTTCATCTTCTTCAGGTGCTCGAGCAGCATGCCGCCGTGGCCGTGGACGATCGGCTTCGGCAGCCCGGTCGTTCCCGAGGAGTAGAGAACCCAGAGCGGGTGGTCGAAGGGCAGACCCTCGAACTCCAGATCCGCGCCCTCCGGCCCGAGGAACCCGTCCTCCCAGCCGCCTCCGTCGAGATAGCCGAACCGGACCGTGTGCTCGAGCCCGTGGATCCCGGCGGCGATCGAGTCGACGACGTCGGAGCGGTCGAAGTCCTTGCCTCCGTAGCGGTAGCCGTCGACGGCGAGGAGGACCTTGGGCTCGATCTGGGCGAAGCGGTCGATCACGCTGCGGGCGCCGAACTCGGGAGCCGCCGAGGACCAGATCGCCCCGAGCGAGGCCACCGCCAGGAACGCGGGGATGGTCTCCAGGATGTTCGGCATGTAGGCGGCGACGCGATCTCCTCTGCCGACGCCGAGCTCGATCAACCCAGCGCGGATTCGGGCGCTCTGATCGGCCAGCTCGCCCCATGTGCACTCCGAGAGCTCGCGTAACTCCGAGGCGTGACGGATAGCGATTGCGGCTGGATCGCGGTCCTTGAAGATGTGGCCGGCGTAGTTCAGCGAGGCGCCCGGAAACCACTGCGCGCCCGGCATCGCCGAATCGGCGAGGGCCTTCTCGTAGGAACCGGAGACGCCGTAGTGGTCCCAGATCGTCGTCCAGAAGCGCTCGATGTCGTCAACCGACCAGCGCCAGAGCTCACCGTAGGCGGCCGGCAGACCGTGCTCGCGGGCGAACCTGGTGATCGCTGCGCGCTCCATCCGTTCGGGGGAGGGCGTCCAGAGCAGTTCGGGCATCTCCTTGCGCATCGGCTCGATCATCCTATGTGCCTTGCCTCGCCCATCGGCTGAAGCGATTGGCCCACCGGTCGACGGGTATACATTCCTTGACGACGACAACTCTGCAATCCGAAGGAGATGCTCCGATGGCATACGAAGTTCCCGATCTTCCCTATGGCTACGACGCGCTCGAGCCCCACATCGATGAGGCGACCATGCGGGTCCACCACGACAAGCACCACCAGGCCTACGTCGACAAGGCGAACGCCGCCCTGGAGGGAACGGAGTGGGCCGATGCCGACGTCCTCGACGTCCTCAGGTCGCTCGACAGCCTGCCGGCCGACAAGCAGGGCCCCGTCCGCAACAACGCTGGTGGTCACGCCAACCACACGTTCTTCTGGACGACGATGAGCCCCGATGGCGGCGGCGAGCCCACGGGTGCGCTGGCTGAGGCCATCACGTCCACCTTCGGCAGCTTCGACGCCCTCAAGGAGGCCGTCAAGGCGGCCGGCGTCGGTCAGTTCGGCTCCGGCTGGGCCTGGCTCGTCCATGACGGCAGCGGCCTGCAGGTCGTGTCCACCGCCAACCAGGACTCGCCCGTATCCAGTGGCCAGACCCCGCTGCTCGGCGTCGATGTCTGGGAGCACGCCTACTACCTCAAGTACCAGAACAAGCGCCCCGATTATCTGGACGCCTTCTGGAACGTCGTCGACTGGAACGAGGTCGGGAGCCGCTACGACGCCGCGTCGTAAGCCGCCAGCTTCAGCCGCAAGGGAATGGGCGCCACCGGCGTCCATTTCTTTTCGGCCGGGGATCGCGAGTCGCGGAGCCCGCTCGCCGACGGCGTCCGTTGGCGAGCGTGCTTCAGCACGGAGCCACGAGGACGAAGAGTCAGGGCCCTCGGCGATCCCGCGATCAGAACTTGACGTCGACTACTTCGCGGTCGGCGGCGTTCTCGATCTCGAAGAACTCGCGGGCGGTGAATCCGCCGGAGTTGGCGACGACCGAGTTCGGGAAGACCTGAATCTTGGTGTTGTAGGACTGAACGTTGGAGTTGTAGATCCGGCGTGAGGCCTGGATCTCATCCTCGATCTCGTTCAGGTTGCGCTGCAGCTGCTGGAAGTTCTCCGTCGCCCGGAGCTCGGGGTAACCCTCGGCGACCGCGCGGAGGTCAGCGAGTGCACCGGAGAGCTTCGCCTCGGCAGTCTGCGTGGCCTCGACGGTGCCGGCCTTCATCGCCTCGGCCCGTGCCTCGGTGGTCTTGACGAAGACGGATTGCTCGTGTGTGGCGTAGCCCTTGACGGTCTCGACCAGGTTCGGGACCAGATCATGGCGTCGCTTCAGCTGAACGTCGATACCGCTCCACGCTTCGTCGACGCGGTTGCGACTCCCGATCATCGAGTTCCTGATCAGGACGAAGATCAGGCCGGAGAGGAGTACGAGACCGATGATGATGAGAACGATGACCATGGCGCGGCATGCTATCCGCTGAGCAGGCGGTGCGCAAAGGGCTTTCCTGCCGATCGGGCGGCATAGGATGGGCCGGTCACCGTTGCGGTGACTCAGCGAGGAGATCTGCAGTTGGCTTACTTCGGCGATGCGCGTGACGTTTATGGGACGCTCGGGAGAATGCTCGAGATCGTCGGCGACGACGAGGATCTCGGGGTCCGTCAGGCGAACACGATCATCCGCAACGAGTACCGAGATCCCGATGCGGTGATCACGATCAGACTCAAGCCCGGCGAGGAAACCCGCGTGGACTTCGGCGCCTCCGATCTTGAGCCTGAGATCGTGATGGCGATGCGGGCCGATGTCGCGCACCGTTTCTGGCTCGGCGAAGTCAATGTTCCCGCTCGCCCTCGCCCGCGGAGAGATGACCGCCGAGGGGCCGACCGCCAAGATCCTCAAGCTGGTCCCGCTGCTGAAGCCGGTATTTCCCCGCTACAAGCAGTTGCTGATCGAGCAGGGCCGCGAGGATCTGGTGCGGACTTGAGCGCCGCCGAAGAGAGGGAAGCGTGGGTCACATCCGTCCGGGCGGTGGCTGAGGATCGCGGGCTCATCTACGAGGAGGTCGGGGGGATCAACGCCCGCGACGCGCCGCCGGCTCTGTGTCCGGGGGGCTCGAATCGTCTGACCGGCGAACTCGCTCCGGAGTTCTGGGGCGCGAGTTGCGACGCGGCCGAACATGAGGAGGGGCGCTTCCTCAAGAAGGCCGTGCTGCCGGGCGCGCTCCTCGCGAAGGCCCACATGCCGGACCTGACCACCGTTGTTCCGGCCTTCGACGTCGAGTCCATCGAGGCGACCCCCGACGAGCAGGTCCGCAAGCTCAGCAGCCGCCGGGTCCAGTTCGAGAGCATCGACTTCAACCAGAGGTTCATCGCCACGGTCCCGAAGGGTCACGATCCGATCGCCCTTCGAGAGCTCTTCAGTCCGGGCTTCCTCGATTGGGCAACGACGATCGATCGCGAGGTCGACTTCGGTGCGTCCGACCGCCAGCTCTACTTCCTCTGGCGCCTCCGCGAGCTGACCCGCGACGAGCTCGAGCTGGCCCTCGAGTAACGCGGGCGAGCTGTTCCGGCGGGTCCGGGCAGAACTCGAGGAGGACGGCGTCGCGACCTACCCGACAGGCCCCTGGTACGCGGGAATGGAGCCGTTTCCTGGTGTAGCGGTCGGCGCCGTTCCCGGCGAAAGCGCCAGACCGCGGGGCCTGCCGCGGAGTGGGCCGCACCGCTCGCTGACGCTCGGGTGTCGACGCACGCCCGCGCCACCCGCGGCAGCACCTCCACGAGGACGGACCCTCTCCGGAGGCTTGATTGTCGGACGTGGGTCGCCCTGAGCTCCTCTGGTGAGCTCAAAACGACCCACGTCCTAAACAAAGCCCCTCGGCAGGCGGGTGAACGGCGACCGACCTCCCAAGTCCTCCCTTACCCAGCCAAACCGACTCTCACCGGCCGGCGAGCCCCTCAACAGGCCGCACCCACCTCCAGCCCTCGCAGGGGCCGGAGCGGTGGAGGTCCAGCGGGGACTCGAGCACGAGCGCAGCGAGTTGCCCCCCGCTGGGCCTCTGCCGCTCGGCCCTTCGTGGAACCAAGCTGGGCCTCTGCCGCTCGGGCCCTTTCGTGGAACCTGCGGGGACGGCCTGCCTATTCGTCGGCGAAGCCCGGGTCGCCCGGCAGGAGAACCTCGAAGGAGTCCCTCGTGCCAACCACCTTCGGGGTGATCGCTTCGACGGTGCGCGACCTGCCCTCGGCCAGAACGGCGTCCGCGTGCGGGTAATCCGTCAGTTCCTCGAGGTGCTTGATCGTCGGAAATGAGAGGTCCAGCTCATCGCGGGCGTGTTCTTCGAGCGCTACGTCGGGAGCGATCCAGCGGGCCTCGTCGACTTCCGTGAGATCGGGTTCCGGCTTGCAGTGCGCCGGGGCGAGAGCGACGTAGAAGCGGGTGTCGAAGCGGATGGGGACCATCGCCGGTGTGACCCAGCGTGACCAGGAGAAGAGCTCGGCGGCCTCCAGCTCAACGGAGGCCTCCTCGCCCACCTCTCGCGCCCCGCAGATCCGATGGGCGAGTTCGTCGATGCCGAGGGTGGATTCGACGGCTGCCGCCGCATCGTGATCCTCGGGGTCCACCGCGCCCCCGGGAAAGACCCAGACACCGGGCATGAAACGGGCCTCGATGCCGCGGCGGAGCATCAGCAGCTCGAGACCGCGCTCGCTGTGCTTGCCTCCGCGTCGCATCAGGATCACGGTGGCGGCGGGCCGGGGAATTGCGGGCTCATCCACGATCTGGGCACTCTACGTTAGGCTCCCCGGCCGATGAGCGAGACCTCGGCTAAACAGCAATGGATCTGCACGTCATGCGGCTACGTATACGACCCGGCCGAGGGCGATCCCGACGGCGGCATTCCCGCCGGCACCGAGTTCGAGGACATCCCGGACAACTGGTTCTGCCCGGTTTGCGGCGCCCGCAAGAGCGACTTCGAGGAGCTCTAGCCGGCGGGCGGAGAGGCCGAGGCTCGGCGTCCTCGTCGGTCAGTCGAGGGTCTTCTCGCGGCTCCGGCGGCGTAGCCGCGATGTGGACCAGGCGATGACGGCCGCGATCAACCCGAGCGGGACGAGGATCGCAGCGGAGATCAGCAGCACGCCGGCAATCCCCTTGAGGACGTCGACCGCATCGTCGAACCAGTCTCCGAGGGTGCGCTCGTCGGAGGCGTTCGGGTTGCTCGAGACCGACACGCTGAGGCTGGAGAGCCGAGCCCTGGCGGCGATCCGCTCGAAGCTCGCCTCGGCCCTGGAGATCTCGCGGCGGGCGTCGGCGATCTGCAGGGTGAGGGCCTCCACCTCGGCGTCGGTGGTCGCGTTCCCAAGAGCCTCGAGCAGCTCCCGTCGCCTCGCCTCCGCATCGCGAAGCTCGTCCTGAGCGCTGACGAAGGGCTTGGTGATGTCGGTGCTGGTCTCGTTCAATGAGTCGACGTCGGCGAGCTCGGTCATCTGATCGAGCGCCGCATCCACGTTGCGGGTGGGGAGCGTCAGCTCCAGGGTCGCGGTCGCGTTGCCGTCGGTCTCGCTGATCTGGGAGGAGGCGACGATCCCGCCGAGCGAGCGGGTGATCGTGATCACCTCATCGGAGACGCCGCGGACGTCTTCGGGCTTCGCCGAGAGGCTGAGCTGGGTGTTGCGTTCGACCTTCCGGTTCTCGATGCCGGGGGCGATTGCATCGTCCGACTGTCGGCGGCCGAGGTCGTAGGCGGCCGCCGAGCTGTCCTCCTTCAAGGTTCTGCCGGGTGAGATCGGCACGAGCTCCCCATTGGCACCGGTTGCGGCTTCCGTCGCCGGGGTTGTCGTCGTCTGGGCCATCGAGTCCGGGGGACCACCCTCAAGCTGTGAGCTCATCGGATCGGAGTTGCCGCCGGTGCTGGTCACCGCGACCACAACGATCGCAAGCGTCGCCAATGCACCCGCCGGAGCCATCCAGCCGCCGCCGCTGAGCCATGACGACCCGCGCCGACCGGCACCGCCGCCGCGGGGGAAGCCGGCCGCGGCGCGCTCGTCCAGTTCGGCGGCCCACCCGGGCTCGGGCTCCGGCCGCTCGTCGCGGAGCAGCAGCGCGAGCTCGGCCAGGTCGCCGCTGCCGGGGTCGACCGGGTGTCCGGCCAGGGCGCGGTCGACGATCTCGAGATCGAGCTCGGCCCGCGGGTCCATCTTCGTATCCGAATCACGCACTCTGATCACACGCCTTCCTCAGCTTGTCGACGGCCCGGTGAAGCTTCGTCCCCGCGTTGGAGACACTGATCCCGAGGACCTGGGCAATCTCGGCATGGCTCAATCCGGAGAAGAACCTGAGCGCGACCAGCTCGCGCTCGCGGAGGTCCAGCTTCGCCATCGCCGCGCGCAGCGCCGCTCTCCGCACCGCCAGCTCCGCCTCCTCCTCCGGCATGGCCGAGCCGACGTCCACGGGCTCCGCGTGGAGGGCTGCCGTCCGCTTGCGCTTGCGGAGCTCGTCGAGCGCCGCATTACGGGCGATGCCGAAGATCCAGGCGCGTCCGTTACCGCGATCGGGGTCGAAGCGGCGTCGCCTGCGGTAGGCGCGCTCGAAGGCGAGCGCAGTGACGTCCTCGGCGGCGTGGGGATCCCGGAGCAGGCCGGATACGTAGGCGAAGACGTCGTCGCGGCTCTCGCGATAGAGGTTGTCGAAGGCGAGCACCGACGCCGAGGGGGCCTCGCGAGACGGTGCTGTCGCAACCTGCTGCACACCCCTACTACGGCCGCGCGGGCGTTTCATCACAGCCCCCGACCCGGGCGGGTCAGGGAATTCGCATCGCCCTGGCGATCAGGCGGTCGAAGGCGCGATCGGGGAGCAGTCTGGATGCCGTCGCCATCATGTGGGCGTCTCTACCGATCCTGTAGCGGGCCCTGGGCCGTCGTGCATCCAGCGCCTTCTCGATCACCGCCGCTGCGTGGTCGGCGGGTATGCCCCGTTTGCCGGTCTCCACCGAGGTTCGGATCAACGCCTTCATCGCCTTGCCGTAGAGCGTCACCGCCTCCGGCGCCATCCGCTCCTTGGTGTCGCTGAACTGATCCATACCGCTCTCCCAGATTTCGGTGGCGATGCTCCCGGGCTCGATCACGATCGTCTCGATCCCCCATGGCCGCAGCTCCCCTCGCAGGCAGTCGCTGACCGCTTCGAGCGCGTACTTGGAGGCGTTGTAGGGGCCGAAGAACGGGGTCGCGACGATGCCGCCGATCGAGGTGATGTTGACGATCCTGCCCCTGGTCAGCCGGAGGGCGGGGATCAGGGCCTGCGTGATCTCGACCTGGCCGAGCAGGTTGACCTCGAGCTGGCGCCGGAAGTCCTCGAGCGGAACGAACTCCAGCGGACCCGAATAGGCGACTCCGGCGTTGTTGACGAGCGCGTGCAGACCTCCGGGCGACTCCGCCCCGATCCGTTCCCTCGCAGCGGCGATCGAACCGGGATCGGTGACGTCGACGATCAGGGGCGTCAGGCGCTCGGACCCGGCGCTCGCCAGCCCCTCCGCGTGCACCTGCTTGCGCACACCGGCATAGACATTCCAGCCGCTGGAATCGAGCCGGAGCGCGGTCGCCCGCCCGATTCCGGTCGAGCACCCGGTGATCATCGCGACGCGAGCGCCGGAGGCGACGCTCATGCTGCCGCGCGCCCAGGCCCGCGGCGGGCGGAGTGCGAAGGATCTGCGTCGAGGCGTCGCCCCAGCTCACCGACGTCCGACGTCCGCTTCGGGTAGGCGACGGCGACGGCGTCGCGGATCGCCGCAGCGGTGATCGAGACGAGCCGCCCGAGGTCCCGCTTGCTGATCGCAAGCGGCGGCACCAGGACGATCGTGTCGCCGAGCGGCCGGATGAGCGCCCCGCGCTTGCGGGCTTCTAGGGTCACGCGGTGACCGACGCGCAGCGCCGGGTCGTGCTCACCGAGATCGATCCCGATCATCATGCCGCGCCCCCGGACCTCGGCGACCTCGTCCATCGCCGCGACTCCCGCCAGCAGTTCGTTCAGCAGGTTGATCTTCGGTTGCAGGTTGGCGAGCGTGTCCTCCTGCTCGAACACCTCGAGGCTGGCGATCGCAGCCGAGCACGCGAGCGGGTTACCGGTGAACGTGTGGCCGTGGAAGAACGTCCGGAAGTCCTCGTGCTCGCCGAGGAAGCCCTCGTAGACCCGTTCCGTCGCGAGCGTCGCGGCGAGCGGCATGTAGCCGTTGGTCAGGCCCTTGCCGAGGCAGAGGAAGTCCGGCGCGATGCGCTCCTGCTCGCAGGCGAACATGGTCCCGGTGCGTCCGAACCCCGTCGCCACCTCGTCGCAGATCAGCAGGACATCGTGGCGGTCGCAGAGCTCACGAACCTGGCGTAGATACCCGGGCGGCTGAACCAGGATCCCGCCGGCACCCTGGACCAGTGGCTCGACGATCACGGCGGCGGTCTCCTCGCCGTGTAGATCCAGCATCTCGGTAAGCGCGCAGGCGTCGCCGGCGGGGACCGATCGCTTGGTGAAGAGCAGCGGCTCGTAGGCGCCGTGGAAGAGGTCGATGCCGCCCACCGAAACGGCTCCGATCGTATCTCCGTGATAGCCGTTGGCGAGGCCGATGAACGAGGTGCGCCGGGCGTGCTGTCCGCCCTGCTGGCTCCAGTACTGGAAGGCCATCTTGAGCGCGATCTCGGTTGCCGTCGAGCCGGCGTCTGAGTAGAAGACCCGAGACAGTCCGGGTGGAGCGATCTCGACGAGGCGGGCGGCCAGTTCGGCCGCGGGCGCGTGGGTCAGCCCCAGCATCGTGGTGTGGGCAACCCGGTCGAGCTGGTCGCGGATCGCCCCGTCGATCGTCGGGTGGCGGTGGCCATGCAGATTGCACCAGAGCGAGGAGGTGCCGTCGATGAAGCGGCGTCCATCCTCAGCGATCAGGTCCGTGCCCTCAGCGCTGGCGATCACCACCGGGTCCTCGAGCTCCCAGTCCTGCTGTTGGGTGAACGGGTGCCACAGGTGGCGGTGGTCAAGCTCTGCGGTCGAGTCCCTCGTCACCCCTGTCAAGCTAAGCCCGGACCCGGTCGGAACACGAGGTGCGGAAGCTCGCAATTTGCCATCGTCGGTGCCTGCCCGGGGTGCTCACGCGAGCGGCAGCGAGGGCCACGTCCCGGGGTCGTCGAGATCGAGCCGACCGAGGGTGAGGACCTCGACTGCACCGAGCTCGGCGATCGTCGCCCGATTGGAGATCTCGAGGTCGCCGGGCGCCTCCGGCCACGGGTTGAGCACCACCGCGCGAACCTCCAACCCGACGGCCCGTGCGGCGTCGATCGTCAGCAGGGTGTGGTTGATGGTCCCGAGCCCGGGCGGCGCCACGATGACGATCGGGTATCCCAGCTCCCGGGCGAGGTCGCGGACCATGTAGGTGGACGTGAGCGGCACGAGCAGCCCGCCGACTCCCTCGCAGACGAGAACCTCGCCGGCCCCGCCCGCGGTCGCGGCCGCGGTCCGTAGGACTCCCGGATCGATCGGCTCGCCGACCAGGTCCGCCGCGAGGTGAGGGGAGAGGGGAGGGCCGTACCGATAGGGGGCGATCTGGTCAGCGCTCTGGTCGCTTCCCGACGCCCGACCGAGCAGCTCGTGGTCGGCCTCACCGTCCTCGTCGAGTCCGGATACGGCCGGCTTGAAGACGGCGACTCCGCGGCCCTCCCGGACCGCGGTGTTGGCGACCGCCGCCGCCACGACGCTCTTACCGACCTCGGTGCCGGTCCCGGTTACGAAGACTCCGCGACCGGGGTCCATGCCTGCTGCCGATCGGGCTGCTTGACGACGCGCCATCCGTGGTGCTCCGCTCGAACCTCGCCGGGTTCGGGGTCGGGCAGGTCGATCGACCAATCACCCTCGGCGGAGACGGCCCGAAATGCGTCGGCGATGACCCGCGCGGCCTCGATGAGCTGTTCGGGCCGGTGTCCGGCGAGCACCGTCAGGCGCAGTCTCGACGTCCCGTCGGGCACCGTCGGCGGGCGGATGGCCTGCGCGTAGACCCCGGCGTCGAGCGCCCGCCGGCAGATCGCCACCGCGCGATCTGGGTCGCCGACCGCGATCGGCAGGATCTGCGCGCCGGCCCCGCCGGGATCCAGGCCGTTTGCCGCGAGTGCCGTCCGCAGCGTCGACGCGTTCTCGCGGAGCCGGTCGATCCGGGACGGCTCAGCCTCGACGACCCCGAGTGCCGCCTCGGCGGCGGCCGCCACGGCCGGTGGAAGGGCGGTCGAGAAGATCAGCGGTCTGGCCGTGTTGACGAGCAGGTCGCGAACCTCGCGGGATACGCACGCGTACGCGCCATAGCTGCCGAGGGACTTGCCCAGGGTGCCGATCAGGACGTCGACCTCGCCGGCGAGCCCTGCCTCGGCCACCGAGCCACGACCGCCGGGCCCGAGGGCGCCGACCGCGTGGGCGTCGTCGACCATCAGCTTCGCGCCGTACTTGGTGGCCAGCTCGCGCAGCCAGCTGAGCTGAGCGACGTCGCCGTCCATCGAGAACAAGCCGTCGGTGACGATCAGGCCGGCATGCCCCGGCACACGTCCGAGGCCCCAGGCGAGGTGCTCGAGGTCGCGATGTCGATAGACGAAGGTCTGCGCCCCGGCGAGGCGGCAGCCGTCGATGATGCTGGCGTGGTTGAGCTCGTCGGAGAAGACCATCTCGCCGCGCCGCGCGAGGGCCGCGATCACGCCCGTGTTGGCCAGGTAGCCGGAGCCGAACAGCAACGCCGTCTCGGTTCCGTGGAATGCTGCCAGGCGCTGCTCGAGGGAGTCGTGCGGTTCCATGTTGCCGGAGACGAGACGAGACGCCCCGGCGCCGGTACCCCAACGCCCGATCGCCTCGATCGCGGCCTCCGACACGACAGGATGGGCGGCGAGCCCCAGGTAGTCGTTGGAGCAGAGCAGCAGGACGTCCTTGCCGTCGAGTTCGATTCGCGGACCCTGGGCGGAGCCGACGGTTCGCATTCGCCGGAACAGCCCGTCCTCGCGGATCGCGTCGAGGCGGTCGGCCACCGTGGCGGCGGCCGGGACAGCCACCGCCGGGCCCTGCTGCTTGGCGGCGGGGCGGGTGGAGGCCCCGCCGTCGGCTGCCCGGGCCGCGTTGTCCGGCTCGGGCGGCCTCACGCCGCTTCGTCTCGGGAAAGGGAGGGATAGGCCGGAACCTTGCCTCGCTTCTTGACGACACGAAGCTGCGTCGAGGGGTCCCAGAGGTCGGCTTCGTCCTGGCTGTCGATCAGATCGTCGACCGGGGTTCGCGGCGTTTCGCCGTCGAGCCACCCGCTGCGGTTGTCAGGTCGTGGGTTGGAGCCGTTGTCGGACTGGCGCGCGACGTTGAGTCCGAGGTCGGTGAACATCTCCCGATCATCGGCGGGCTCGGCTCCGAGCGTGGTCAGGAAATTGCCCATCATCACGCCGTTCAACCCCGCCCTGACCGCCAGTGGCTGCAGCTCGTGCAGGTTCTCCACCCGTCCCCCGCAGAGCCGGAAGAGAGCGTCAGGGAGGATCAGCCGGAAGATCGCGATCCACTTGACGACGTCCCAGGGATCCATCAGGTCGCGATCGCCGAACTTGGTCCCCGTACGCGGGTTGAGCAGATTGATCGGCACCGAGGTCGGATCGACCTCGGCGAGCTCGAAGGCCATCTCGACCCGCTGCCGCGGCGACTCCCCGAGGTTGAGGATTCCGCCGACGCAGGTCTCCATACCGGCCTCCCGAACCGCGTCGATCGTCCGGATCCGGCCCTCGTACCTGACCGTCGTCGTCACCTCGTCGTAGTAGGAGCGGGCGGTCTCGACGTTGTGGTGGACCCGTTGGATCCCGGCATCGGCGAGCTGACGGGCGCGATCGGTCGAGATGTGGCCGACCGATGCGCAGCGCTTCAGGTTGGTGTTCTCGGCGACCAGACGGGCGCCCTCGAGGATCTTCGTGAAGTCCTTCTTGGAGAGCCCCTGGCCCTGCGTGACCATGCAGAAGCGGTGCGCCCCGGCCGCCTCGGCGGCTCTCGCGTGCTCGAGGATCTGGTCGGGCTCCATCATCGCGTGCATCGGCGTATCGGCCTCCGCGTATCGCGACTGTGCGCAGAACCCGCAATCCTCGGCACATCCTCCCGACTTCGCGTTGACCAGCGAGCACATGTCGGTCGAGTCGCCGAAGTTCTCGGTCCGGACATCCCAGGCGCGCTCGACGAGTTCACCGATCTCGTCGTGATCGGTCAGTTCCCCCAGCTCCATTGCCTCTTCGAAAGTGATCAGTGATGCCAAGGCGCCTCCTCGTCAGGTGGTCGCCGATGCTAGGTCGCGAGGCGGACGGTTCAGGGCTATGCCGCGGCGGTGGGCCGCCTAGGGGCCGGTGCCCTGCCCATCCTCGGTCGGCTTTCGGGACCCGGTCGTCCTCGTCGAGAGGTCGCAATGGTTCAGCGCCCGCGCATAGAAGCCGAGGTACTCGCGCCAGTTCCCGTTCCAGTACTCGGAGTCGTGGCCGCCACTCGAGCTGCGGACGATCGGGTCCAATCCGGAGTCCCGCAGCGCTTCCTCGAAGGCCTCGTCGCCAGGGAGGAAGGGGTCCTCGTCGCCGGCGTCGAGCCAGAGCCGGGTCCCCCGGTATGGGTTCGGCTCCAGCTTGGCCGCTTCGATGACGTTGTTGCGCTCGAAATCGGCGGCGTCGTCGAAGGCTCCGTCGGCGGTCTCGCCGGCGTTCTCCCAGATCGCGGGGGAGTGGCCGCCGATCGCACAGAAGCGCTCAGGTGAAAGGCGGGCGATGTCGTAGGCGCCGAAGCCTCCCATCGAGATTCCCCCGATCGCGATCTTGCGGGGGCTGATGTCGTAGCGCCGGATCAGCTTCGGGATCAGCTCCCCGAGGACGTAGGCGGCCCATTGGCCGCTGTCGCGGTTGTGCCAGTAGGAGGTGATGCCTCCGTAGGGGAACGCGACCACCGGCGCCCGGTCGCGAAGGTCGGCCAGCGCCTCGAACATCGGGTCCACCAGATAGCTGCGCTCGTCCTCGCCGCGGCCGTGCAGGAAGATCAGCAGCGGGCGATCCCTCGACGGGGTGCGTCGCGGGATCACGACGCGAACCGGCAGGGTCCTGTCGAGCAGCTTGCTGTCGACCTCGAGCTTGTGGACCCGGGCGCCGAACGTGTCGCGGGCCGCCTCGTCGCTGAGCCACAGCCGCTGGACGGCAACCGCAACCGCGATCACCGCGAGGGCGCCGAGGACCCGCAGGACAATCGTTCTGGTCGAGTGCGGCGAGCGCTCGAGCTCCTGGTCAGGTTCGCTCACGAGCCCGACGGTAGCGAGAGGCAGGGTCGGGGTCGATGCCCGGGTGGCGCAGAACTTGCGCTCCACCGCTGCTCCCAAGCACTTCGATAGTAGAAAGTAGTAAGTTCTACTTCCTACTTTGGCTGCACTCGAAACCCGGATAGACACGAGCTCCAGGGGCTTCGCCGAGAACCGCGAGAAGATGCTCGAGCGGCTCGAGAAGCTCGAGCAGGAGCAGGCGAAGGCGCGGCTCGGCGGCGGCGAGAGGCGCGTCGAGCGCCACCACGCCCGCGGTCGACTGATGCCGCGAGAGCGCATCGAGCTCCTCCTCGACCGCGACTCGCCGTTCCTCGAGCTGGGAACGCTGTGCGCCTACGGCTCTGAGTACGAAGTGGGGGCCTCCCAGGTCAACGGGATCGGGGTCGTGGAGGGCGTCGAGTGCCTGGTCGGCGCCTCCGACCCGACCGTACGCGGCGGCACCAGCAATCCGTACACCCTGCGCAAGAACCTGCGAGCGCAGGAGGTGGCGAGGACCAACCGGCTTCCCTCGATCGGATTCGTCGAGTCCGGCGGGGCCGATCTCCCGCGTCAGAAGGAGATCTTCGTCCCCGGCGGTGCCAACTTCCGCAACCTGACGCAGGCCTCGGCCGCGGGGCGCCCGACGATCGCGCTCGTGACCGGAAACTGCACTGCCGGGGGCGCCTACCAGCCCGGGCTCTCCGACTACACGGTCATGGTTCGCGAGCAGGGACTGGTCTTTCTCGGCGGGCCGCCATTGGTCAAGATGGCGACCGGAGAGGAGGCCGAGGAGGAGGCTCTGGGCGGTGCCGAGATGCATTCGCGGATCTCGGGCGTCTCGGAGTTCATGGCTGCCGACGAGGCCGATGCCGCCCGGATCGGCCGCGAGATCGTCCGCAACCTCAACTGGCGCAAGCTCGGGCCCGAGCCGCGCGGGAGCGGGGCCGAGCCGATCCACGACCCCGAGGAGCTGCTCGGCATCGCCTCCCACGACCTGCGCATCCCCTTCGACGCCCGCGAGGTCATCGCCCGCATCGTCGACGGCTCGCGCTTCGACGAGTTCAAGCCGGCTTACGGGACTCAACTGGTGACCGGGTGGGCTGAACTCTGCGGCAGGCCGATCGCGATCCTCGCCAACAACGGGGTGATCTTCAACGAGGATGCCGAGAAGGCCGCCCACTTCATTCAGCTCGCCGACCGGGTCGATACGACGCTGCTGTTCATGCAGAACACGACCGGCTACATAGTCGGCGAGGACTACGAGCAGCGCGGGATCGTCAAGGCCGGGGCGAAGATGATCAACGCGGTGGCCAACGCGGGGGTGCCGAAGCTCACCCTGATGATGGGCGGCTCCTACGGCGCCGGCAACTACGGCATGTGCGGGCGCAGCTTCGATCCCCGGTTCATCTTCAGCTGGCCGAACCACAAGACCGCGGTGATGGGTCCCAAGCAGCTCGCGGGCGTAATGGAGATCGTCATGCGAGCCGGCGCCGAGCGTCGCGGGATCGAGGTCGATGAGGAGGCTCTCGCGGCGGGTACCAAGGCGGTGGAGGAACAGATCGAGAACGAGTCGGACGCGTTCATCGCCAGCGGCGAGCTCTGGGATGACGGCATGATCGATCCTCGCGACACCCGGACCGTCCTCGGGATCGCCCTATCGGCGGCCATGAGCGAAACCTGCGAGGGCTCCGGGCGCTTCGGCGTCTTCAGGATGTGACGGCTGTGGCACGCTCGTTCAACAGGGTTCTGGTTGCGAACCGCGGCGAGATCGTCCGGCGCGTCTTCGCGGCCTGCCGCGGGCTCGGCCTGGCCACCGTTGCAGTCCATTCCGACCCCGACTCCCACGCCCCCTTCGTGGGCGAAGCCGACGAGGCCGTGCCCCTCGGTGGCAGGACCGCGGCCGAGTCCTATCTCGATATCGACAAGCTGCTCGAGGCGGCGCGGCTGACCGGTGCCGACGCCGTCCACCCGGGCTACGGGTTCCTGGCCGAGAACGCGGAGTTCGCGACGCGGGTCGGCGAGGCCGGCCTGGTCTGGATCGGCCCGCCGCCCGCGGCGATCGAGGCGATGGGATCGAAGGTGAGGGCCAGGGCCCTGATGGAGGAGGCCGGGGTCCCGATCGTTCCCGGCTGCGAGCTGGCCGACGGCGAGGACGAGGCAGCTGCGGGGAGCGGTGTCGGCTATCCACTGCTCGTCAAGGCGTCGGCCGGGGGTGGCGGCAAGGGCATGCGTCCGGTCGCCGAGGCGGGCGAACTCGGGGCGGCGATCGAGTCGGCCCGGCGTGAGGCGGCGGCGGCGTTCGGCGACTCGACCGTCTTCCTCGAGCGGTACCTGCAGCGCCCGCGCCATATCGAGATTCAACTGCTGGCCGACTCGCACGGAACCACGGTCAGCATCGGCGAGCGCGAGTGCTCGGTTCAGCGCCGCCACCAGAAGGTTCTAGAGGAGAGCCCGTCGGTCGCGGTCGACCCCGAGCTCAGGGAGCGGTTGGGCGCCGCGGCGGTCGCCGCGGCCCACGCCGTCGGCTACGTCGGCGCCGGCACGGTCGAGTTCATGCTCGGCGCCGACGGCGAGTTCCACTTCCTCGAGATGAACACCCGGCTCCAGGTCGAACACCCGGTCACTGAGATGGTCTACGGGGTGGACCTGGTCGCCGAGCAGCTCCGCGTCGCCGACGGTCAACCGCTCTCGCCTGCGGTCCGCGAGCCGACGATCTCCGGTCACGCGATCGAGGTCCGCCTCTACGCCGAGGACCCCGAGGCGGGGTTTCTGCCCCAGATCGGCACCGTCGAGCGGATTTCGATCCCGGGCGCCGAGCCGTTTGCGGTGCCGGCAGGTGGGGTGGCCGCCCCAGCGCCCCTGCGGCTCGACTCGGGAGTCGAGGACGGCACCGTGGTCGGCCCCGACTACGACCCGATGTTGGCGAAGCTGATCGCCTGGGCCCCGACCCGGGAGGTGGCCGCCGCCCGACTGGCCGCTGCGCTGCGTCGCGCCGAGATCGACGGGCTCGTCACCAACCGCGATTTCCTCGTCAGGCTCCTCGGCTCGTCGTCCTACCTCGACGGTGAGACCGACACCGGCCTGCTCGAGCGTGAGACCGATCTGACGGCGCCGCTGGTCGAGCCCGCCGGGGAGCCCGTTCATGCAGCGGTCGCCGCCCTCGCTTCGATGGCTGGGCGACGCGCCGACGCGCCGGTTCTCGCGTTCGCCCCGCCCGGCTTCCGCAACAACTTCTCCGAGCCGCAGCGGATCTCTCTTGCCGGTCGCGGCGACGACGAACTGGTCGTCGAGTACTCGGTCCGGCGCGGCGGGGTCGAGCTTTCGGTCAACGGTGCGGATCTCGAAGCACCCCGGATCCACGCGGTCGATCCCGCCTCGGTCGATCTCGAGGTCGGCGGCGTCCGCCGTCGCTATTCGGTCCGCCGTTCCGAGGGCTTCCATCACGTCAACGGACCCGACGGCCAGGTCAGCCTACGCGAGCTGCCCCGCTACCCGAGCGGCGAGGAGTCGCTGGGAGAGGGCGCCTTGGTTGCGCCGATGCCGGGCAAGGTCTTGAAGCTCGCGGTCGCCGAGGGCGACTCGGTCTCGACCGGCGATGTCCTTGTCGTTCTCGAGGCAATGAAGATGGAACACGAGCTGGTCGCCCCCGCCGACGGCACGGTCAGCGAGCTCCGCGTGGCAGAGGGCGATCAGGTGGACGCCGGTTCACCCATAGCGATAATCGGGGGCCCCAGTTGAGGCCTTACATGCTTCCCGTCAAGTAACACCCAACGGTCCGAGGGAAGCGGACGCGAAGCGGAGCATTCCCTCGGGGTCATCTGACGGCTTCCCATAGGTAGAGCGAGGCGAGCGTCCTGTGTGGACTCCATGCCTCGGCGATCGCGATCGCCTCCTCGGGGGTCGGCGGCTCCTCGAGCTCGTAGGCGATCCGGATCCCGTGGCGGAGGCCGAGGTCGCCGCCGCTGAATACATCGGGGCGGCCGAGGTCGAAGATCAGAAACATCTCGGCGCTCCATCGGCCGAGACCCCGGAGCGCGATCAGGATCTCGATGACCTCCTCGTCGGAGAGGTCGTCGAGCTCGTGGGGTCGCAGTTTCTCGGCAACGATCTCCTCGGCGATGCCGATCATGTACGAGGCCTTGCGGCCGCTCAGGCCGGCCCCCCGTAGCCTCTCCTCGGCGCCCGGAGCGGTCAGCGCCTCGGGCGTCGGCTCGCCGTCGAAGCCCTCTACGACCCGCCCCCAGACGGTTCGTGCGGCTGCCGTCGAGACCTGCTGGCCGACGATTATCCGCGCCAGGGCCAGGAAGCGATCCGGATCCCGGTCGGCGATCCGGGCCTCGATCACCGATGGGTCGATCCGTTCGATCAGCGTGGCGATGCGCGGGTCGGAGGCGGCCAGCTCCTCATGTGCGGAACTCATCGCCGCTAGCGACCCTTCCACTCGGGCCGCCGCTTCTCGGCGAAGGCGCTGATCCCCTCCCGGAAGTCCTCGGAGGCGAAACACGATTCGCGCAGCGCGACCATCACGTCGACCTGCTTCGGGCTCAATCGCGGGAACTGGGAGAGCGTCTCGATCACCTGCTTGTTCCCGCGGGTCGAGAGCGGTGCATTGGCGGCGATCAGCGCCGCGAGCTCAAGGGAGGCCGATTCGATCTCGGCGGCGGGGTGGACTTCGTTGACGAGTCCGATCTCCTCCGCCCTCGCCCCGTCCATAACCCTGCCGGTCAAGAACAGCTCCTTGGTCCGCGGGATACCGATGCAGTCGATGAATCGCTCGAGGCCGGTGTGGCCGTAGATCAGCCCCAGCTTCGCCGGCGGCATGCCGAGCTTCGCCTCCCTCGCGCAGAGCCGCAGGTCGCAGCGCACGGCCAGCTCGAGGCCGCCGCCCAAGCAGTGTCCGTTGATCGCGGCGATGACCGGGAACGGGTGGGCGCTGATCGCCTCCATGGCTGCGGTGAACGGGTGTGCCACCAGCGCTTCGGCATCCCGTTCGAAGCTCTCGTCCGGTATCGCGCCGATGTCGTAGCCGGCCGAGAACGCCTTGCCGGCGCCGGTGATCACGACGCAGCGGACGTCGATGCCGTGGTCGAGAAGGGGCAGCGTCGCGGCGAGGGAATCGAGCACCGAATGGGAGAGCGGGTTGCGTTTGTCCGGGTTGTTCAGGGTGAAGCGAGCGACCGCATCGGCGGGAAAGTCGAGCAATAGCTCACCTCCGGCCAGTTCCCTCGGCTCCCTGCTTCCGCCTGAGGCGATGGTCGGCTCTCCGGTCATGGGCGCAGAGGGTATGGCAGGTCGACTGGCCAGGCGGCCAGGGGGCCTCCCGAAGAGGACCCGAGCGCGGTAACGTCCACGGCAGAGTTTCCGAGGCCTTACCGAGCGAACGAGGAGAATTTCAAGTGGAGCCCACCGCCGCGCCTGAAGCTGTTTCCACCACCAACGGAAAGCCCGAAGGTCGTTCCGGCGCTGCCGGCAACACCATCGATGTCCACAACCCCGCCACGGGTCAGCTGATCGGCTCGGTGCCGGCCATGACTCCTGATGAGGTGACGGAGGCCGTCGCCCGCGCGCGCGAAGCGCAGCCCGCCTGGGCTGCTGCCGGTTTCGCCGAGCGCGCCCGCATCCTGCGCCGCGCGCAGAAGTGGACGCTCGACAACTCCGAGCGGATCATCGCGACGATCGTCGCCGAGAACGGCAAGACCTACGAGGACGCGCAGCTCGCCGAGATCTCCTACGTCGCCAACGCCTTCGGGTTCTGGGCCAAGAACGCACCTGAGTTCCTCGCCGACGAGAAGGTCAAATCGTCCTCGCCGTTCGTGCTCGGCCGCAAGCTCAAGGTCCGCTACGCGCCGATCGGTGTAGTCGGCGTGATCGGTCCATGGAACTACCCGCTCACCAACTCCTTCGGCGATTGCATACCGGCACTGGCCGCCGGCAACTCGGTCGTGCTCAAGCCGGCGACGCTGACCCCGATGACCTCGATGTTGCTGGCCGAGGGCCTGCGCGAGTGCGGCATTCCCGAGAACGTCTTCCAGGTCACCGTTGGCGAGGGCAGCAAGATCGGCAACGCCCTGATCGACGCCGTCGACTTCGTCATGTTCACGGGCTCGACCGAGGTCGGCAAGAAGGTGATGATGCGGGCCGCGGAGACCCTGACCGGAACGGCCATGGAGCTCGGCGGCAAGGACCCGATGATCGTTCTCCGCGACGCGAACCTCGAACGTGCCGCCAACGCGGCCGTTCACTACTCGATGCAGAACGGCGGCCAGACCTGCATCTCGGTCGAGCGGGTCTACGTCGAGGAGCCGGTCTATGACGATTTCGTCACCCGAGTCACCGAGAAGATGCGCGCGCTCCGTCAGGGCGTCCCCAGCGGTCCGGCCGTGGTCGACGTCGGCGCGATGACCTCGCCCGACCAGACCGACCTGGTCGAGGAGCAGGTCAACGAGGCCGTCGAGCAGGGCGCCCGCGCGGTCGTCGGCGGCAAGCGAGGCGACGGTCCGGGTGACTTCTTCGAGCCGACGCTGCTGCTCGACGTCGACCACTCGATGGAGTGCATGACGGAGGAGACTTTCGGGCCGACGCTGCCGGTGATGAAGGTCGCTGACGCTGAGGAAGCGATCAAGCTCGCCAACGATTCCCCCTACGGTCTGCAGGCTTCGGTCTGGACCAAGGACGTCGAGCGCGGCGAGCAGATCGCCCGCCGGATCGAGTCCGGTGTGGTCTGCATCAACGACGCCCAGCTCAACTACGTCGCCCTCGAGCTGCCGATGGGCGGCTGGAAGGACTCCGGAGTCGGCTCGCGCCATGGCGCCGGCGGAATCCGCAAGTACACGAAGCAGCAGACCCTGCTGATCACGCGGTTCGCGCCGACCGACAAGGACATCCACATGCTTCCCTACGACTCGAAGCGCACGACCAAGTTGCTCGGCAAGTCGTTCAAGCTCCTCTGGGGCCGCGGCAAGCGGGACTAGGTAGCTCCGGCCAGATGCTCCGCTTCGCGTCCGCTCTGACCGGCCTGCCATCTGTTGCCGCTCGGCAAGGGCGTCAGTAGCGATGGCCAAGGGCCGCTTCACGAAGAAGAACCTCAGCGATGACGTCGATGACGCTGCCTCTGCAGCCGGACTGGAAGGGCTGAAGGCGCATTTCGCCTCCGACGCACTCGGCCTTCAGCACTCCGGGCTCAGCTACCAGCGGATCGAGCCGGGCAGACGTCAGCCCTGGGGCCACCGCCACCAGATCCAGGAGGAGGTCTACGTGGTCCTGGCCGGCAGCGGCAAGGCCATGCTCGGCAACGAGGAGGTCGAAGTCCGCCCGCTGGACGCGATTCGAGTTCCCCCCGAGCTCGCCCGCAATTTCGAGGCCGGCCCTGACGGCCTCGACCTGCTCGCCTTCGGCGCTCCTCGCTCTGCCGACCAACAGCCGGGCCGCGAGTCCGAATTGCTCTCCGGCTGGTGGGGCGACGAGGACTTCTAGGTCGTTGCGCTTGCCGGGACTGCGTCTCGGCCTCGTGCTCTTGATGCTGCTGCTCGCCGGCTGCGGCGGCGATGATGCTTCCGCGCCGGAGTTCACGGGCAGCGACGAGGAGCAGATCGCCGCGACGGTGAACGCGATGATGGCCGCGATCGCCGACGGGGAGGGGGAGATCGCCTGCGGGTTGATGACCGATCGAGGTCAGCAGGCGTTCATCCGGATCGGTGGCCAGGTTCCGGGAAGCGAAGGCATCGACAGCTGCGAGGCGGTGGCCCCGGCGCTCGCTGGTTACGGGTACGACCCAGGCGACTACCGGATCACGTCCGGCGACGCGTCGATCGACCCCGAGGACCCCGACCGGGCTCAGGCGAACTGTGATCTCAGGGGTGCCTTACTGCTGCTGCGAACGGCCGACGGGTGGCGCGTCAGCATCCCGTTCTGCGTCGACTGACCTACCCTGCAGATGTGGATCAACGCCTCAGCCTGATCACCCTCGGCGTCGCCGATCTCGAGCGTGCGGTGTCCTTCTACGATGGCCTTGGCTGGACGGCCGGCAACGACTGGCGGGCCCAGGAGGTCGCCTTCTTCCAGTGCGGCGGCATGGTTGTCGCGCTCTGGAGCCGCGACGAGCTGGCGGCCGACAGCGCCGTCGCGGACCCCGGCGGCTGGGGAGGGGTGACCCTGGCCCACAACGTCCGTTCGCCGGCCGAGGTCGACGCAACCTTGATGGAGGCCGAGGCCGCCGGCGCCACCATCGGCCGTCCGGGTGCGCCGACGGACTGGGGCGGCTACTCGGGTCTCTTCGTCGATCCCGACGGCCACCCGTGGGAGGTTGCTCACAACCCACATTGGATGATCAACGAGGACGGCTCGATCGCGATCTGACCCCGGCTCCGACGAAGGGCATCGCGGGAACCCGCAAAACGTCACTGACCCGCGGGTCCGCCGAGGGGTGATCCGCAAAGGCCGCCCCATAGCCCGACAAACGTCACGCACTCCCTCGCCGTCGCCGGGGGTGATCCACGAAAACGGGCCAGACTCACATGCTTCCCGTCAAGGAACACCAACGGTCCGACCAGAGCGGACGCGAAGCGGAGCATCTGGCCGGGGTGATTCTACCCCAGCACTACGAGCACTTCGCCCTCGGAGACCGACTGGCCCTCCTCGCAGCGAATCTCGGTCACGGTGCCCGAGTCCTCGGCTTCGACCGGCATCTCCATCTTCATCGATTCGAGGATCACCACGGTGTCGTCGAGGTCGACCTGATCGCCGACCGCGACCTCGATCTTCCACACGGTCCCGGTGATGTGAGCGGGGATGTCCGGCACAGGGCGGCAGAATAGTCGGCGGTGACGGCGGAATCGAAATCAGAGGGTCCGGAAACCAAGCGGCGGATCGCGATCGTCGCCGCGCGGGACGAGGGCGATCGGATCGGGGCCACCCTGGGCGCGCTCGCCGCGGCCTCGCCGGGAGTCGGACTGTGGGTCGCCGACGACGCTTCGTCCGACGACACGCGGACCGTCGCCCTCGGAGCCGGCGCGACGGTGATCGGCCGCAACAGGCCTCATGGCAAGGGCGGCAACATGACCGCCGCCGCGACCGCCGCCCTCGAGGGCCTGGATCCGGCGACGACCGTGCTGCTCTGCGACGGCGACCTCGCCGATACCGCGGGAAGGCTGATCCCGCTGCTCGAGGCGGTCGAGGACGGCACCTGCGACCTGGCGATCGCCACGTTTGAGCGCCGGGTGGGAGGGGGTCTGGGGTTCGCCAAGGGCTACGCGCGCAGGGCGATCCACGATCTCTGCGGCCTCGAGACCACGGCGCCGATCTCCGGTCAGCGGGCGATGAGCGCCCGAGTGCTGGCCGAGGTGCTCCCGTTCGCCCCCCGTTACGGGATGGAGATCGGGATGACCGTCGACGCCGTTCGCGCCGGCTATCGGGTCGCCGAGGTCGAGCTCGACCTGGCCCATCGCGCAACCGGGCGCACGCTCGGCGGCTTCCTCCACCGCGGCCGTCAGCTGCGCGACTTCGTCGCCGTCCGCCGCGATCGCCGACGGTCGACCGTCGAATAGGCTCACCGCCCAGTGATTCTCGCGATCGACCAGGGAACGACCGGGAGCACCTGCCTCGTCTTCGATGGCGACGGCTCGATCGTCGGTCGCTCCTACTCCGAATTCGCGCAGTACTTCCCCCGGCCCGGTTGGGTCGAGCATGACGCGAACGAGATCTGGGAGGTCACCAGGCAGGTCGGCCGGGAGGCGCTTGCCGATGCCCGAATCGACGGCTCCGACCTGTCCGCGATCGGGATCACCAACCAGCGAGAGACGGTGGTCGGCTGGGACGCCGTGACCGGCGAACCGATCCACCATGCGCTCGTCTGGCAGGACCGACGGACCGCTGCTCGGTGCGCGGAACTCGTCGAGGCCGGACACACCGATCTGGTCCGCGAGCGAACCGGGCTCGTCATCGACCCCTACTTCTCGGGGACCAAGATCGAATGGATGCTGCACAACGTCGACGGGGCCGAGCGGGCCCGCTTCGGGACGGTCGATTCCTGGCTCATCCACAAGCTCTGCGGGGTGCACGTCACCGACCTCTCCAATGCCTCGCGGACGATGCTGCTCGACATCCGGGAGGGCCGCTGGGATCCGGAGCTCTGCGATCTGCTCGGCGTCGATCCTGCGTCACTTCCGGAGCCGCTCGGTTCGGCGCAGATATACGGGGTCACGAGCGAGTTCGGCGGTGAGGTCCCGGTGGCGGGGATCGCCGGCGATCAGCAGGCGGCGCTCTTCGGCCAGGCCTGCCTTGCGCCGGGGGACGCCAAGAACACCTACGGGACCGGCAGCTTCGTCCTCCTCAACAGCGGCGATCAGCCCCCAGATCCGGTCGAGGGTCTGCTCAGCACGATCGCTTGGGGGCTGGCCGGCGAGACGACCTATGCGCTCGAGGCGGCGGTGTTCGTAACCGGTTCGGCGGTGCAGTGGCTGCGGGACGGGCTCGGGGTGATCGAGTCCGCCGCCGAGACCGAGACGCTGGCCGCCTCGCTGACGAGCAACGACGACGTCTACTTCGTTCCGGCGCTGACCGGCCTCGGTTCGCCCTACTGGGATCCGTACGCCCGCGGCACGCTGATCGGCCTCACCCGCGGCACCGGAAGGGCGCAGATAGCCCGTGCCACCCTGGAGGCGATCGCCTACCAGACCGTCGACGCGGTCCGGGCCCAGGAGGCGGCTTCCGGGGAGCGGCTCAGTTCGTTGCGGGCGGACGGCGGGGCCGTAGGAAACGCCTGGCTGATGCAGTTTCAGGCCGACATGCTCGGCGCCCCGGTGGTCGTCCCCGAGATCGCCGAGACAACCGCGCTCGGCGCCGCGTATCTGGCCGGAATCGCCTCCGGCCTCTGGGATCTCGAGGAGGTCGCTGCTATGTGGCGACAGCGAATCGCATACGAGCCGCGGATGTCGGTGGACGAACGCGAGTCGCTGATCGGCCGCTGGCACGAGGCCGTGGCCCGCTCACGTGGCTGGGCGCGGCCGTGAGCGCTGAGTAGGGTCCCGGCGGTGCAGGCCCATCTCGTCACCGGCTTCCCCGGATTCATCGGCAAGCGCCTGGTCGCGGCCCTCCTCGATCGGGACGCCGACGATCGCGTGATCGCGCTGGTCGAGCCGCGGATGGTCCCCTCGGCCCGTGAGGCGGCCGCCGAACTGGACGCGGGTCCGCGGGTCGAGGTGCTCGCGGGCGACATCACCGACTCCCACCTGGGTCTCGGCGAGGACCGGTACCGGCGGCTCGCCGCCGAAGTCACGGTGGTTCATCACCTGGCGGCGATCTACGACCTCGCGGTCCCCGCCGACATCGCCCAGCGCGTCAACGTGGAGGGCACCGGCAACGTGCTCGCATTCTGCCGCGCCGCGGAGCGGCTCGAACGCCTCAACTACGTCAGCACGGCCTACGTCGCGGGCGATCGGACCGGGGTCGTCTACGAGCACGAGCTGAACCTCGGGCAAGGCTTCAAGAACCACTACGAGTCGACCAAGTTCCAGGCCGAGGTCTGGGTCCGCTCGCAGATGGATCAGGTGCCGACCACGATCTTCCGTCCCGCGATCGTCGTCGGCGATTCGCGGACCGGGCAGACGCAGAAGTTCGACGGCCCCTACTACGCGCTTCGCTTCATCGCTGCGACCGCGTCCCGGGGGATGCCGGTCGCGAATATCGGCAGGGGAGTGACGCCGTTCAATGTCGTGCCGGTGGATTTCATCGTCGAATCGTTGGTGGAGCTCGGGCGAAGCGAGGAGGCGATCGGCGAGACCGTTCACCTCTGCGACCCCGATCCGCTCAGCTCCCACGAGATGTTCGGGTTGCTGACCGACCTCTACCCGGCCAGGCAGGCCTCCTACCGGGTGCCGCCCCGCGTGGTTGCCGCTTCCCTGCGGTTGCGCCTGGTCCGCGACTTCTACGGCGGCACCCCGGCCGAATCGATCCGCTACCTCAATCACCCGGTTCGCTACGACACCGGTCGGGCGAGCGAATTGCTGTCCTCGGCGGGCCTGCGCTGCCCGCGCTTCGGCGAATACGCGCCGGCGATGGTGGCGTTCTTCCGCGAGCACGAAGCGGATCCGGGGCACGCCCCGGCCGGCAACTGACCCGGGCCTTGCGGTAACCACTGTGCGGCCCGGGGGTAGGAACCGGTGACGCCACGGCGCACCTCTCCATGTCCGAGATCAAGCCACAGAACTACAAGGATCCCCGGCCCGCGGAAACCTTCACCGAGTTCTATGAGTACTCGCGCACCCGAGATCCGTTCATCGTCTACGAGCTGGTTCGGATGGTGACCACGCCGATCTCGCTCGCCATCTACCGGACCCGATCGATCGAGGTCGACAACGTACCCGCCGATGGTCCGGTGATCCTCGCGGCCAACCACTTCTCCAACTACGACCACTTCCTCGCCGGCGTCTGGCTGCGCCGGAAGATCCGCTTCATGGCCAAGTCGCAGATGTTCAAGCAGTCGCGGATCCTCGACCGGATCTACAAGTACGGCGGCGTCTTCCCGATCCGCCGCGGCCACGCCGACGAGGAGGCCTTCAAGACGATCCACGCGATCCTCGAACGGGGAGGCTGCGTGATGATCTACTGCGAGGGCGGCAGGTCCCGGTCCGGTGAGCTGGGGCAGGCCAAGCCCGGGGTCGGACGCGCCGCCCTCGAATCCGGGGTTCCGGTCGTCCCGGTCGCGATCCACGGATCGCAGGGGATCCGGCGCTGGCGCAAGTTCGTCTTCCCGAAGGTGACGATCCGCTACGGCGAGCCGGTCAGTTTCGACATCGTCCAATCACCGACGCGCGAACAGCAGCTCGAGGTCGCCGGGGAGGTCTTCTCCCGCGTCCGCGAGATGTACGAAGAGCTCGCGCGAGACGGCCGCGCCTCCGTGATCAAGCGGCTGCGCGACGGTGAGCCGTCGGCGAGCACCCCCAGCTACTCGTAGCTCTTCGCCACCGTCTTCCAGCGCTCCGGATCGTGGCCGGGGAGGATCTCGGCTTTGGGATAGGTCCGGTCGAACTGCTGGAGCTCCCGCAGCGAGCGACGCCAGTTGTGCATGTCGAGCGGTCGCGGCGGGGGATCCCCGCCCTCGAGCTGGGCCTGCGTGTAGATCGCGTCGCCCGCGATCACGAGGTCGCGGTCCTGCAGCCGGGCGATCACCGAGCAGTGTCCGGCCGAGTGCCCGGGGGTGTAGGCGAGTCGCAGGCTGCCGTCGCCGAACAGGTCGAAGGTGCGGCCGAAGCTCGCGTAGGAGGCGATCCCCGGACCGTCGAAGTCAACGGTCCGGTAGTCGAAGAGGTAGTCGTAGTGGGAGGGGCGGTACCCGCGCAGGAACGGCCGAGGGTCGGTCGTGGCGGCTTCCCATTCGGCCTTGGAGAGGACGAACGTTGCCTTCGGGTATTCGGAGATGCCGGAGCTGTGGTCGAAATGCAGGTGGGTGAGGATCACCGTCTCCAGATCGAGTGAGTCGATCCCGCGCTCGCGTAGCTGAGCGGGGAGATCGCGCCCGGGCTCGATCCTGGGCCGGGCGAAGCGGGCCGCCAACTTGCCGAGGTTTGCGGACGGCTTGGCCGCGACCGACCCGTGGAAGGCGGTGTCCACGAGGATATGGCCGGCCGTCGGGTGCGTGATCAGGTAGGCCGGGATCGGCACCAGCCACCAGCGGGACTTGGGCGTCCCGATGCCGAGCATCCGCAGTTTGGCGAACCGTCCACCCTTGCTCTCGAAGAACTGCTTCGGGCCCAGGATGGAGCCCCCGAGCAGCGGCTCCACCTTGACCGAGACGCCGCTCGCGCCGCCGCCGGGCAGCGGCTCTTCCAGCGGTGTGGCCTGTGCCTTCAGCTTGCTCATCCAGCGCTGGAGGCTACCCGTCGCCCGTCGTCGCTCCGGGCCTCGGCGAACCGCTCGCACAAGCTCTCGCAGAGAACGCAATAGGCTGGCCCCATGATCTCTCAGCCATCGAAGATCTTCGCTCCGGGCCTGCTCGACGGGTCGGTCTGCCTCGTCTCGGGAGCTGGTTCAGGCCTCGGCCGGGAGACCGCTCTCGAGCTTGCGAGGCTCGGGGCGACCGTCGTCGGCTGCGGTCGCCGGGTCGAGCCGCTGGAGGAGACGAAGGCCGCGATCGAGGCGATTGGGGGAACGGCGGACGCCGTCGCGGCAGACATCCGCGACGAGGAGGCGGTCGACGCACTGGTCGCGGGTCTGCTCGAGCGCCACGGCCGGCTCGACCTGCTCGTCAACAACGCGGGCGGGCAGTTTCTCGCCCCGGCGGAGACGATCTCTGCGAAGGGGTTCCGAACCGTGACCGAGCTCAACATCCAGGGCACGTGGAACATGACCCACGCCGCTGCCACCCAGGCGTTCATTCCGCAGAACGGCGGCAAGGTGCTCAGCGTCACCCTCTCCCCGCACAACGGGATGCCGGGCATGGTCCACTCCGGAGCCGCCCGCGCCGCGGTCGAGAACATGATGCGAACCCTGTCGGTCGAGTGGTCGCGGTACGGGATCAAGCTCTGCGCGATTGCACCGGGTCAGTTCGACACCGAGGTCTTCCGAACCAAGTACCCGGCCGTGGTCGTCGAGACGGTGCCGAAGACGATTCCGCTCGGGCGACTGGGTCGACCCGAGGAGATGGCCTGGCTGATCGCATACCTCGCCAGCCCCGCGGGGGACTTCTTCAGCGGGGCCGTCCTGACCATTGACGGCGCCCGCGACAACTGGTTCGGCAGCTGGCCGCCGCAGATGCAGATGGGCGAGTCCGGCGAGCCACCAGCCGAGGAGCGGCGTTAGGGGGCCGACGACGGGTGCTCAGGGCCCGACGGCAGCTCAAAGGCCTGCTCGCCGAGCAGCCTGTAGCCGGCGATCGACGGATGATTGCCGTCGATCGTCCACTCGGCCTTCATCACTCCAGGCTCGTCGGGGTCCTCGAGGGTGTCATGGAAGGCCAGGATCCGGACGCCCTCCTCGCGTCCGATCAGCTCGATCGCGGCATTGAGTTCCTCGACCGACGCGTCGGCCCGCGGGTGACCGTTGTTCCACGGCAGCACGTCGGTCAGCGCCACCGGGAGCCCCATCTCCTTGCCGGCCTCGACCATCGCCCGCAGGTCGGCGGCGGCGGCGTCAACCGGTCGGCCCTGGGCGATGTCGTTGATCCCGCCCTGGATGATCAGCGCGTCCGCGCCGGCTGCGCAGCGACCCAGCCGGATCGCGATCTGGTCGGTGCGCTCGCCGGAGATGCCGCAGTTGCGGAATTCGAGACGTGGATCGGCCGCGGCCGCCCAGTACTGGTACTGGCTCCGCTCGTCGGCGGCCGCACCGATCTGTGCTCTGATCGCCGCGTCCGGGTCCCAGATCGGCGCGCCCGCCGTGATCGAGTCTCCGAGGGCGGCGACGAGAATCGAAGCCGTTGCCTGCTCGGTCGAGGCCGTCGGTTCGGCGGCGGACCGATCGCCGCCGCCGCAGCCGGACAGGATTGCCGCCGCCGCGAGGGTGATCGGGATGAGCAGGATTTCTCGCATTACCAATGAACTCTCACGGAACGCAACGTAGTTGCTCGTCCTGCGGATGTCGGGGCGTACGTCTCCACGGAGGATTCGATGAACCCGGGAACCAACAAGAGGCTCGCTTTGGCCGCGATGATCTGCGCGGTCGCGATGACCTTCATCGATCAGACGATCGTCGCGATCGCGGTTCCGGAGCTGCAGAAGGACCTTCATCTCAGCGAGTCCGCCGTGCAGTGGGTCATCAACGCTTACCTGGTCTCGCTCGCGGCGCTGTTCGCGCTCGGCGGCCGGATCGCCGACATCTGGGGCCACAAGCGCATGGTTCTGATCGGGATCAGCGTCTTCGCCGGCGCCTCGGCGATGTGCGGCGCCACCCCCGAGGGCTCGCTCGCGGAGCCCTGGCTCATCTTCTTCCGCGTCGTTCAGGGTGCCGGTGCGGCGTTCATGTTCCCCGCCGCCCTCGCGATCGTCGTCGCCTCCTATCCCCAGGACGAGCGTGGCAAGGCGATGGCCATCTTCTTCGGGATCGCCGGCGGCATGACTGCCCTCGGTCCGCTGGCCGGCGGTTTTCTGATCGAGGTCACCTGGCGCTCGATCTTCTGGATCAACGTTCCGGTCGCGATCGTGGCGATCATCCTGACGCTGCTGGCGAAGCCCGACGACACCCGCCGCCCCGCACCGCTTGACGTCAAGGGCGCGATCCTCGCCGCCGGCGGGATCGGCCTCCTCGTACTTGGCCTGCAACAGGCCGGCGATTGGGGCTGGGGCAGCCCGGCCACGATCGGCGCGATCGTTGCCGGCCTGATCCTGATCTACACCTTCATCCGGGTCGAGCTGAACACCCCCGAGCATCCGCTGATGCAGGTTCGGATCTTCGCCAACAAGGCCTTCGCCGCCGACAACCTGATCCTCTTCCTGATCTCGATCGCATTCGTGCCGATGTTCCTCTTCGCCAGCATGTATTCGCAGATCTCACTCGGATTCAGCGCCAGCAACGCCGGGCTCTACATCGGAATCTTCTTCGGCGGCTACGTGATCGCGGCCCAGTGGGGCGGGCGGATCCTCGACAAGGTCGGCGCCCGACCGTCGGTGCTGGTCGGTTGCGCCCTCGCGGCGGTCGGCTTCGTCCTCTGGGGGAGGTCGATGCCGGACCTGGTTTCCGGCGAGGACTGGAACCAGTGGTGGCGGATCATGATCGCGGGTGCCGGAACCGGCTTCGTCCTCGGCCCGATCACCACCGACGCCCTCAACCGCGCACCGGACACGAGCTACGGGGAGGTCACGGGAATCACCCAGACGGCGCGCAACGTCGGCGCCAGCGTCGGCCTGGCGATCCTCGGGACGATCCTGATCTCGCAGAACAAGGCGAACCTCGAGGATCGTCTCGTCGGCGGAGACCTGGGCCTGAGCAAGTCCCAGGCCGACGGGATCGCGGCATCGCTGACCGGGAACGGCGGCGGTGAGCCCGCGAGCGCCGTCTCCGACAGCGGCGAGAAGGCCCAGGAGATCTTCGCTGCGGTTCAGGATGCCTTCGCCCACTCCACCCAGACGATCTTCTACGGCATGGCGATCGCGATGGCCCTGGCCTTCCTGATCACGTTGGTCCGCCTCCCGGCCGGCAAACCTCCGGATGCGGAGATAACCGAATAACTCCGACCGGATCCTCCGCTGCGCGTCCGGTCCGGTCGGGCGGCGCGGTGTTACCGCTCGGCAAGGGCGTCAGAGATAACTCCGACCGGATCCTCCGCTTCGCGTCCGGTCCGGTCGGCCGGCGCGGTGTTACCGCTCGGCAGGGGCGTCAGGTCGGCATTGGGTGCGGCGAATGCCAGTGAATGGGATTTCTCCGATATCTCGGAGTAACCCCATTCACTGATCCTGGGTTTCTCGGTGGGCGGGTGATCGGTGGGCAAGCGCTCAAGCCCTCCCTCCCCAGACCCAACCAACTTCGCCTGCCGGCGACTTCCTCGAAGGCCACGCCCAACGGCAAGCGTCCCTCGGCAGGTCACCCCCACCGAGGGACAAGACGCCACCTACGAATACATCCCCGTGAACTGGCCGCCGGTCACGTTGATGACCTGGCCGTGGATGTAGTTGGCGTAGTCGGAGCACAGCAGCATGACCGGCCCGGCCGCCTCCTCCGGCTGAGCGGCGCGGCCGAGCGGGATCATCATCTTCCCCATCTGGCGCATCTGCTCGGGGATGCCGAGCTCGATCTTCTCGCCCTCACGCTCGATCTCGCCGGCGTTCTCCTTGGCGGCCGTGAGGCGCGTCTCGACGAAGCCGAACGCGATCGCGTTGCAGTTGATCTTGAACTGACCCCACTCCTTGGCGACGGCCTTCGTCAGACCGGTGACCCCGGCCTTCGCCGAGGCGTAGTTGGCCTGACCGGCGTTGCCCATCGTGCCCGATACCGACGAGATGTTGACGATCTTGCGGAACACCTCCCTGCCCTCGGCCTGCTCGGCCTTGGCAGCCTCACGCCAGGCGGGAGCGAGCGCACGGATCACGCGGAAGGGGACGACGGTGTGGATGTCGAGCATCGCCTGAAACTGCTCGTCGGTCATCCGATGGACGACCCCGTCCCAGGTGTAGCCGGCGTTGTTGACCACACAGTCGACCGACCCGAAGGCGTCGATGGCGGCCGCCACGAGCTTGTCGGCCGTGTCGGGCTCGGTCAGGTCGCCGCTGAAGACGGCCGTCTCACCGTCGATCTCGCTCGCGGCCTGCTCCGCGACATCGCCGTCGATGTCGTTGATCAGGACCTTTGCGCCCTGGGCGACGAACAGCTCCGCCGTCGCCCTGCCAATACCCCGGGCCGAGCCCGTGATGATCGCCGCCTTGCCGTCGAGAAGTCCCATTCTTTGCTCCTGTTTCAGTTTCTGTTTGCCCCGGCACTCTATTCCGCCCGCGGGGGCCGGAACATCACCACGACGGGCGGGCCGCCCCGCAGCCGGCCCTCCCCGATCACCTCGAAGCCGCGCCGGGCGTAGAACGCGATGTTGTCGGGGGTGTGGGTATCGAGGGCACATGCATGCCCGGCCGCATCGCGGATCGCAAGGTCGTGGTCGAGCAGGCGTCCGGCGAGCCCCTTTCCGTGAAGGTCGGGGTCGGTCGCGATCGTGTCCAGGAACCAATGCTCGACGTCGGGCTTCATCGAGCTGATCAGCTCGTCGCCCTCCCGCATCGCCTCGGCGACATCGCCGAAGGCGGCGTAGTCGGACTCGCTTCGGCGGCTGGCCAGCGCTTCGACGCCGGGAGGGATCCACATCGTCGCGGTGGCGCAGCCGATCGTCCAGCATTCGCCCTCCGGGATGAAGCGCTCGAGCAGGTCCCACTTGAACCGATCGAAGATCCGTTGCTCGCGATCGCTCGGATCGGGCATCGCCCAATCCCCCCAGGGCTCGTGCCAGGCGAACGCCCGCGCGAACACGCGAGCGACGCGGTCGACGTCGGCGACCTCGAGCCTTCGGGGAACCTCGTCCGCCAAGCTCACTACCTACGCCCTTGCTTCCAGGGTCGGCGAACAACCGACGGAAGCGGACGCGAAGCGGAGCATTCCGGCGGGGTAATCCTCAGAGGCCCAATCCACGACCGAGGATCTCCTTCATGATCTCGTCGGTGCCGCCGCCGATCGGCCCGAGCCGTGCGTCGCGGAGCGCCCGCTCCACCTCGTACTCGCGCATGTAGCCGTAGCCGCCGTGGATCTGGACCGCGTCGTCGGCGACCTCGACCGCGGCCCGCTGGGTGAAGAGCTTTGCGGCGGTCACCTCTCGCAGCGCGTCATCGTCCGTCGGTGAGCAACCGCAGCGCCGAGTAAGTCATCGCCCTTCCGGCCTCGAACTTCGTGGCCATCGCGGCGACCTTGTGGCGGATTGCCTGGAAGTTGCCGATCGGGCGTCCGAAGGCCCGGCGCTCGAGCGCATAGGAGATCGTGCGTCTCAGGCACCAGTCCATGCTGCCGACGGCGCCGAGAGCCATCAGCAGCCGCTCCCATTGGAAGTTGGACATGATCAGCTTGAAGCCCTCGTTCTCCTCGCCCAGCAGGTTTTCGTCCGGCACGGCGACGTCGGTGAAGCTGAGCTCGGCGGTGTCGGATGAGTGCCAGCCCATCTTCTCCAGCTTGCGCGAGACCTCATAGCCCTTCATGTCCCGTTCGAGGATCAGGAACGAGATGCCGCCGTGGCCGCCCTCGCTGGTGGTGCGGACCGCGCAGACGAGGAAGTCGGCACGGACCCCGTTGGTGATGAACGTCTTCGAGCCGTTGACGACCCACCCGCCGGCGACGCGCTTCGCGGTCGTGCGGATGGCGGCGACGTCGGAGCCCGCACCTGGCTCGGTGATTCCCAATGCGGCGATCTTCTCTCCGGCGATCGCCGGCCGTAGAAACCGCTCGTGCTGGTCGTCGGTGCCGAAGTTCCAGACTGGGGGTGTCGCGATCCCCGTGTGCGCTCCGAGGCCCGCCCCGACGCCGCCGCACATCCCGGCTGCGGCCACCTCCTCGGCCCAGACGGCGTCATGGAGGTTGCCGCCGCCCTGCCCGCCGAGCCGTTCCGGGTACTTGAGCCCGAGAAAACCGAGTTCCGCCGCCCGCGTGAACAGCGCGCGGGGGAACTCGCGATGGCGTTCCCACTCGCCCTGTTCGGGGACGATCTCGCTCTCGACCCACCTTCGCACCGTTGCCCGCAGCTCCTCGTGCTCGTCCCCGAACGGCGGCACGACCGCCCGATCCCCGCTGTCTTTGACGACGCTCATCGAAGGCACGCTACCCGTTGATTTGTCACCATCGGGCAATGACAGAGATTCTCAGGGGATTCAAGGAGTTCATCAGTCGCGGCAACGTCGTCGAACTGGCGGTGGCGGTCGTCATCGGCGCCGCCTTCGGGGCGGTCATAACCTCGCTCGTGGCGGACCTCGTCACCCCGCTGATCGCGATGATCTTCGGCCAGCCGGACTTCGGCGATCTCAGCTTCACGATCAACGACTCGGCCTTCATGTACGGCTCATTCCTGAATGCCCTGCTCGCCTTTCTGACGGTCGCGGTCGCCATCTACTTCTTCGTCGTGCTGCCGATGAACAAGCTCGAGGAGCGTCGAAAGCGGGGACAGGACCCGGAGACGCGAGCGTGCCCGGAGTGCCTCTCCGACGTTCCGTCGAAGGCTCGTCGTTGCGCGTTCTGCACCGTCGAGTTAGCCGACGAGTAGTTCGCGAAGGCGCTCGAGCAGGGCGCCGGCGTCGAAGGGCTTGTCGATGAAGCTGACCCGACCCGCCGTCGGCCCCAGGTCGCCCGGCGGGGCGTCGTCGCTGTAGCCCGACATGAACAGGACATGCAGCCCGGGTCGCATCGCGACCGCTCGCCGCGCGAGGTCGTCCCCACGCATCCCGGGCATGACGACATCGGCCAGGAGCAGGTCGAAGCGGCTCCCGGGATCGTCGATCAACTCCAGCGCTTCGACCCCCCCGGCGCAGGAGCTGACCCGGTATCCCGCGTTCTCGAGGATCCGCTCGGCCACCCGGCGGACCGCCTCGTCGTCCTCGGTGATCAGGATCGATTCGCCGCGGCCGGCGGGAGCGGCCTGAGAGGGCCGGGTAACCGGCGCGCGACCGGCCTCGCTGGCCGGGAGGTGGATCTCGATGCTCGTTCCCTGGCCGGGGTTCGACGAGAGGTCGATCATCCCGCCGGCCTGGGTGACGATCGTGTAGACCGTCGCCAGGCCGAGGCCCGTTCCCTGACCGGAAGCCTTCGTGGTGAACATCGGCTCGAACGCCCGCGAGGCGACCTCGCTGTCCATCCCCGTTCCGGTATCGGTGACGAGCAGCCGGACGAAGCGCCCCGGCGTGACTCCGGGGTAGCTGAGGGTCTCTGCCTGGCCAAGCTCCTCGTTGCCGGTTTCGAAGGTGAGCGTTCCGCCGCCGGGCATCGCGTCCCGAGAGTTGACCGCCAGGTTGATCAGGATCTGCTCGACCCGAGCGGGATCGTCGGCGAGGGGCCAGAGGTCCGGGTCGAGGCGGCGAGCGACCGTGATGTGCTCGCCGATCGTGGAGCGCATGAAGCCGTCGAGTCCCGAGATCAGCTCGTTGAGGTCGAAGACGACGGTGGAGCCGCTCTCCCGGCGGGCCAGGATCATGAGCTGGCGGACCAGCCCGACCCCGCGCTCGGCGGCCCGCCTGATCTCCTCGATGTCGGCGGCGGCCGGGGAGCCGGGGGGGACGGAGGCCGAGGCGAACCGGGCGTAGTTGATGATCACCCCAAGGATGTTGTTGAAGTCGTGGGCGATCCCGCCGGCAAGCTGGCCGATGACCTGCAGCGGCGATTCGTCGTCCAGATCTTCCCCCGGCCGGTTCCCGCCCGGGGCGCTCACTCGAGCAGACCCCAGCGCATCGCGGTCGCAACCGCGGCGGCCCGGTCGGAGACCCCGAGCTTCTCGTAGAGGTGCTGCAGGTGGGTTTTCACCGTCGCCTCGGAGAGGTGCAGCTCATCGCCGATCCGCGCCGCGGTGCGGCCCTCCGCGAGCAGCCTCAGCACCTCGACCTCGCGGGAGGACAACGTCGGGCGATCCGAGGTCTCGCGCAGCTGGATCTCCGTCGCGATCCCGGCGGCGAACTGCGGCGCGATCACGGTCTCTCCGCGGCCGGCAGCAACGATCGATTCGCACAACTCGGTGTGGTCGGAAGCCTTCGAGACGTAGCCGGCGGCCCCCTGCGCGAGCGCCTTGTAGGCCGCGCCCGAGTCCTCGTAACCGGTCAGCAGCATGACCTTCGTGCGCAGTCCGTCGCGCTGCACGGCGCCGACGATCTTCAGCCCGTCCAGCCCCGGCATCCGGACGTCGACGACCGCCACGTCCGGCTCGAGCTCATGAATCTTCTCCAGTGCCTGGCGACCGTCCGCCGTCGACCCGACCAGATCGAGGTCGGGGTTCTCACCGATCGCCCGTTCGAGACCCTTGCCGGTAAACCGGATGATCGTCCGCGATCAGGATCGTCAGCCGTGTTCCGTTCACCGACGGGATTCTCTCACGGCCGGGGGCGGCTTCCCGGCGGCGGCGCATCGAGGGCCGCCTCAATCATTTGTCCAGATCCTTTGCGGATCGCCGAAGCGCTGCTAGAACCGGGTCAGGTCTTCGATCCCACGAACCGACGCGGTGCACGGAACGGTCGCCGCGTTCTTTCAGGTCCGATCCATAACCCATCCCCCGATTTCGGCCCGCCAATGGCGGGTCGAAGTCTTTCTAGCGAGCTCGGGAGCCCGCTGATCTAGGAAGAGGTCGGCGACGCGGCCCCGGTTGGCCGCGAGCCGGGCGATGACGACGAGCAGCGGCCTCCCGAGCCGCTAGAGGCCGTAAGACCTTCCGATTACCTCGAGCATGACCTCGTCGGAGCCGGCGCCGATCCGGTTCAGGCGCATGTCGCGGTAGGCGCGCTCGATCCCGTACTCCTTCATGTAGCCGTAGCCGCCGTGGATCTGCACGCACTCATCGGCCACCTCGCAGGCGATCTGGGATGCGAACAGCTTCGACTGGGTGATCTCGCGCACCGGATACTCGCCGTTGGCGAATCGCCAGGCGGTCGTGTACGTCAGCTGCTTGGCGGCCTCGATCTTGGTCGACATCGCCGCGAACTTGTGCCGGATGGCCTGGAACTTGCCGATCGGCCGGCCGAATGCCTCGCGGTCCTTGGCGTATTCGAGCGTCTTCTCGAAGATCCGCTCGGCGCCGGCGACGCAGCCGACCGCACCGACCAGGCGTTCACCCTGAAGCTCCCAGGAGATGTGGTAGAAGCCCTTTCCCTCTTGGCCGAGGATGTTCTCCGCCGGGACGCGCACGTCCTCGAAGGCGAGCTCGGCTGTGTCGGAGGAGTGCATCCCGAGCTTCTCCAGGGTCCGCGAGACGGTGAAGCCGGGGACGTTGTCACCGTTGTCGTCCTTGAGATCGACGAGGAACAGCGTGATCCCGTCGTGGCCGGCGTCGGGGTCCGTCTTGGTCACGAGCAGGATGAAGTCCGCCCGGGCGCCGTTGGTGATGAAGATCTTCGACCCGTTGATCACGTACTCGTCGCCGTCGCGGCGCGCCGTCGTCCGGATCCCGGCGACGTCGGAGCCGGCACCGGGCTCGGTGATCCCGAGGCAGGCGATCTTCTCGCCCTTGATGCCGGGGACGAGATACCGCTGCTTGAGGTCCTCGGTCCCGAGCATCTCGATCGGAGGGAGAACCATGTCCGTATGCACGGCGACGCCCATGCCGAGGCCGCCGGACTCCGCGTAGGAGAGGCATTCGGCGCGAACCAGCGAGTAGTAGTAATCGCCGCCCTGGCCGCCGTACTCCTCGGGGAAGCAGAGGCCGACGTAGCCGAGCTCGGCCATCCGGTGCAGCACCGAGTCGGGCCAAAGGTTCTCCTCGTACTCGGCGGCGTGAGGGGTGACCTCCTTCAGCACCCAGGACTTCATCGACTCGCGCAGATCCTCGTGCTCGTCGGTGAAGATCAGGTGCTTGCGGCCTGAGCCGAACTCCGGCTTGAGCACGTTCCCGCTCGTTGCTGTTGCCACCGCTGCTGCTCCTTCGATCGCTGAAAGTACAAAGTAGACAGTAGCACTGTCTACTTCACACAGCCATCCACTCTGGTCACTCCGTTGCGCCGGCATGGCCTGCCGGCTGATGCCGTCGCCACGTGGGCTACCCTCGTTCGATCGTGCTCCCGTCCGGCCCAGGCAGCCCCGGTCTCTGGCAGATGCGCCACTGGTTTCGTGACCCTGTCGGTTTCATGGAGGGCAACCGCGATCGCCACGGATCGATCTTCTCCGTCAAGCTCGGCGCCCTCAAGCGCTGCGCCTTCATCGCCGACCCCGAGGCGGCGTGGAAGGTACTCAGCGGCGACCCCTCCACGTTCAGGATGGGCCCCACCAACGCGATCTTCAGGCCCGTCCTCGGCGAGCACTCGTTGTTCCTGCTCGACGGCGAGGAGCACAAGCATCATCGCCGGCTGATGGCTCCGTCCTTTCATCCGAAGGCGATCCGCGGCTACGCCGGCCTGATCGAGGAGATCGCCGCTCGTGAGATCGCCGGCTGGCCGGTCGATCAACCGTTCCCGCTGCAGGACCCGATGCGCCGGATCACCACCGAGTCGATCGTCCGGATCGTGGTCGGGGTCTGCTCTCCCGACCGCGACGCCGAGATCCGCAGGTTGGTTCCCGAGATGCTCGAGATCGCCGAGAACCCGCTCGCGCTGATGCCGCAGTTCCAGCGGGAGATGGGCGGCCGCTCCCCGTTCGGCAAGGTGATGAACGTGACCCGGCAGATCGACCGGATCCTGACCGACGAGATCGGATTGCGCCGGTATCTGCAGCCCCACGAGCGCGGGTCCGACGTGATGTCGATGCTCGCCGCCGCCGAGACCCATGAGCCGGCTTTCATGTCCGACCGTGAGATCCGCGACGAGGTCCTGACGATGCTGATCGCGGGTCACGAAACGACGGCGAACGCGCTCTCGTGGGCGTTCGAGCGCCTGTTGCGCCACCCGGTCGTGCACGACCGCCTGCTGTCGGAGCTCGATTCCGGCAACGACGACTATCTCGACGCGGTGGTCAGAGAGACCCTGCGCCAGCGGCCGATCCTTCCGGTGACCGCACGCCGGCTGACGGCCGAGACGAAGGTCGGCGAGTACACCTTCCCGCGCGGCTGGACCCTGATGCCGTGCATCTACCTGATCCACCAGGACCCGGAGGTCTTCCCAGAGCCCGATCGGTTCCTGCCGGAGCGCTTCCTCGAGGATCCGAAGCCGAGCTCACGGGTCTGGCTGCCCTTCGGCGCCGGCGCGCGACATTGCGTCGGCTCCCACCTGGCGCTGATGACGATCAAGTCCGTAATTCGCGTCGTGCTCAGCCGGACCATGATCGAGGCCGATTCCGAGCAGCCCGAGCCGATCGTACGCAACAACATGACGCTCGCGCCCGGGCGGGGGTCGATGGCCACCCTACGCGGTCGGCGGGGGACCTCCATCCGCCGGGAGACGCCCACGCGATCAGGGTGAGCGGCGCATTCCGGTGCCCATCGAAGCTGGTACGGAACTTGCGGATTCAGGTTGCGGAAGGGTTCTGGCGATAGGCAATAGGTAGATCTGCCGTCGGCGGGGTCGGCGGCTCGTGCCATAAGGAAGGACCTCAAGTGGGCTTGGCAGTGTTTGAAGGGGCGAATACCGGTCGCGGCGCCGGCGCCGCTGCGCTGGATCCCGGATACGGCCGTCGATCTGATAGCCGTCAGGTCGCCCCCCTCGCCCGCGCCGGGGCCTACGTCTCGTTGGCCGGGATGTTCCTCGGCATCCTCGGCGTGATCCTGCCTCACCCGGACTCATTCGACGTCCCGGCGATGCTCTTGGTGCAGGCCTCCACGGGCCTGTTTGCGGTCTCCTTCCTCCTCTTCGCCAACCAGGTCCCGATGTGGCTGGTCCGGATGACGCCGGCCATGGGGATCCTGCAGGTGACGGCCGGGGTGTTCTTCACCCACGACCCGACCAGCGCGTTCAGCCTCTTCTACCTGTGGCCGTGTTTCTACGCCTTCTACTTCCTGCCGCGGATCGACGCGGCCGTGGACGTCGTCTTCCTCGGGCTCTGCTACGGCGTCACGATGATCCTGATGGCGGAATCCGACGGCGGGATCGGCGTCAGCTCCGGGACCCTGACCTTCCAGTTCGTCGTCACGGTCGGCAGCCTCGCGGTTGCCGGTCTGATGATCCACGCGTTGCGCACCAGGGTCAACCGACTCTGGGGCGAGCTCAGCGACGCGGCCCGGACCGACCTTCTCACCGGGTTCGTGAACGGACACGGGATCAACGAGGTGCTCACCAATGAGATCGAGCGCGCCCGGATCAACACCCAGCGAGCCGGGCTGATCACGGTCAACCTGAACGGACTCCGCCAGTTCAACAAGAAGATGGGGTACGAGGCCGGCGACGAGGTCCTCCGCGAGCTGGCGCGGCTCCTGAACGACTCGACCCGCCGGATCGACACGGTCGGCCGAACCGGCGCGGCGGAGTTCGTGATCGTGCTCCCGCAGACCGATGAGCACACCGGCTTCCTGCTCGCCGAGCAGATCCTGACCCGGATGCGCCGCGGGTACCGCGAGCGGGGCTTCGGTCTGAGCGCCAGCCTCGGTGTGGCCGTCTACCCCAAGCATGCGAGCAACGTCGAGGAACTCCTGCAGGCATCGACCGCGGCGATGAACGCCTCGGTCGCGCTGGGGTCCGATCGGGTCGTGGTATACAGCCAGGACCTCGAGGGCGCGATCGACGGCGACGGCCTCTCCGCTCCCAGGGACGGGCGCGCTCAGCTCGGCACCGTGCTCAGCCTGGCGGAGGTGCTCGATCTGCGCGACGAGGCCAACGTCAATCACTCGACGGTCGTCGCCGGCTACTGCGAGATGATCGGCCGTGAGATGGGCCTCCCCGATCATCGGATCCGAAGACTGCGCCTCGCCGGCATGCTTCACGACATCGGCAAGGTCGGGATCGCGGACTCGATCCTCGGCAAGCCCGGACCGCTCTCCCCTTCGGAATGGGATCAGGTGCGCCGCCACCCCGAGATGGCGGCCCGCATCCTCGCCGCCCGCGAGTTGACCGATATCCGCGAGTGGGTGCTCGCCCGCCACGAGCAGCCGGACGGGCACGGCTATCCACGGGGTCTTTCAGGCGATCAGGTCCCGATCGAGTCCCGGATTCTCGCGGTCGCCGAATCCTACGATGCGATGACGAGTGAACGCCCCTTCCGACCGGCGAAGACCCGGGACGAGGCGATCGCGGAGATGGGTCGGTACGCCGGCAGCCAGTTCGACGGCGCCGTGGTCGACGCGTTCGTCCGAGCGCTCGACCGGGTCGAGGCCGGTAGCGCGGTCTGACGCAGGTGCAGGACGACTCTGGATCGAGCGCGTCCGTCGGCAAGCGCTGGCCTGCCCAGGACTACGAGGTGGGTCGCGAGAAGATCCGCGAGTACGCCGATGTGCTCGGCTTCGGCGCCGCCTTCCATCGCGACCACGAGATCGCGCGACAGGCGGGATTCCGCGCCGCGGTGGCGCCGCCGCCGTTCGCCGCCGTCTACGTCGCCCGTTCACTCGCCGGCGCGATGTTCGATCCCGACTCGGGAATCTTCGACCCGGACGTCGGCCTCGCCGGCTACCGGTTCGTGCAGCGGCGACAACACTTCAGATGGCACGAGCCGGTTTGCTCCGGTGATCGGATCTCGACCGTCGCCAGCCTCGTCGAGGCTGAGGATCGCGACGGCGCCCGCTACCGGACGTTCGAGTCGGAGTCCGTCAATCAGTTCGGCGCGACGGTTCTCTTCGGTCGCTACCAGGGCGTCGTCCCGGCATTGAGAGACTCCTCGGAACGGCGACCCCGATCCGCCGCCGGCACCGAGCGGGGCACGGCCGAGGGCCACGGATCGACGGGCTTGGAGGTCGGTGATCTCTACCCCACGTTCAGCGTCACCCCGGATCGCTACGCCGCTCAGCGCTACGCCGGAGCATCTGGTGATTTCACCCCGTTTCATCTCGACCCGGAGCTCGCCCGTGCGATCGGCCTGCCGGGCATCATTCTGCACGGCCTCTACACGTACGGGCAGCTGGCGCGAGGCCTGCTCGAACCGTTCGGGGGCGACCCGAGAGCGCTGCGCAGCCTGTCGACCCGCTTTCGCCGGCCGTCGGTCCCCGAGGCCGAGCTCGTCATGACGGGCCGGGTCGACGAGGTCGAGGGCAACCGGCTCGAGATCTCCTGCGCGATGGAGCAGGGTGGCCGCGAGGTCCTCTCCGAGGGAAGGGCCGAGCTGGTCGGTCCCCCGTTCGAGGGGGTTTCCCCAAAGTAGGCAGCGTCACTTCCCACTTCATGCGGTGGTAGGCTCCGATCGCGGCCCGGCGGCCGTCAGCGCATGGACTACGAGCAGCTCCTTTTCAACGTACACGACGGGGTCGCCACCGTGACCCTGAATCGTCCCGAGCAGCGCAACGCTCTCTCCAATCAGATGCTCGGCGAACTCGTCGACGCCATGGGCCGGGTCCGCGACGACGAGGGGATCCGCGCCGTCGTGCTGACCGGGTCGGGGGAGCGGGTCTTCTGTGCCGGCGCCGACCTCGGCGGGTTCGCGGCCGACGCCCCGCTGGTCGACAAGCACTTCGCCTCGGACCGCTTCCTCGAGTTCTTCCGACTGATGCCGCGGTTGGGCAAGCCGTCGCTCTGTGCGGCGAACGGTCACGTGCTCGCCGGCGGCATGGGACTGGCGCTCTCGTGCGATCTCGTGATCGCCAAGGAGGGCATCACCTTCGGCACGCCCGAGATCAACATCGGCGCGTTCCCCTACATGATCATGGCGATCATCTATCGCAACGTTCCGCGCAAGAAGGTCAACGAGATGATGCTGCTCGGCGAGCGGATCTCGGCTGATCAGGCCGTCGAATACGGCCTCGCGAACAAGGTCGTTCCCGCGGCCGAGTTCGATGCTGCGGTGGCTGAGTGGGCCTCGCGGCTGGCGTCGAAGAGCCCGGTGCTGATGAGGCTGGGCCACGACGCCATGTACCGGCAGGGCGACATGGCACTTGACGACGCCCTCGAGTTCCTGCGTAGCCAGCTCTCGCTCACGTTCACGACCGAAGACATCCAGGAGGGCGTCAAGGCGTTCTTCGAGAAACGCGATCCCGAGTGGAGGGGCAGGTGAACGGATGAGCGGCTTCGAGGATCCGGTGATCATCACCAACAGCATCTCCGGGGCGATCGCCAACCGCGACCAGTGCCCCGCGATCCCCTACACCCCGGAGGAATACGCGGCCGAGGCCCGTCGCGCCGTCGACGAGGGTGCTTCCCAGATCCATATCCACGCCCGCACCCCCGACGGCGTTCCCTCCTTCGAGATCGAGGACTTCCGCGCGATCACCGAGGCGATCAAGTCTGAGGTCGGCGAGGTGATCATCAACTACTCGACCGGTGCGATCGGCATCCCGCTCGAGAAGCGAATCGCCTACCTGCGCGAACTCAGACCCGACGTCGCCGCCCTCAATATGTCGTCGATGAACTACGCGAAGTACTCGAAGCGTCGCGGCGAGTTCGTCTTCAAGGCCGTCTTCGAGAACAGCTTCGACGAGATCATTGAGCTGATCGAGGCGATGAAGGAGTCCGGCATCCAGCCCGAGCACGAATGCTTCGACGCCGGCCACGTCGCCAACCTCGACCCGCTGCTCCATATGGGTCTGCTCTCCCAACCGCTGCAGATCTCGCTCGTGATGGGCGTGACGGGGGGCATCCGGCCCACGCCGCGCAACGTAACGCTGATGTCGGACCAGATTCCCGAGGGACCGGATGGTCCCAACAACTGGCAGGTGATCGGCGTCTCCCGCGACCAGTGGAAGCTGCTCGCGAGCTCCCTGGTGCTCGGCGGCAACGTCCGGGCCGGCCTCGAGGACAACCTCTACCTGCCGAACGGGGAAATGGCCCGCTCCAACGGTGACCTGGTCGCCAAGGCTCGCGGCATGGCGGAGGACATCGGTCGTCGCGTCGCGACCGTCACGGAGGCCCGCGAGATGCTCGGGCTCGCGACCTGAACCCCCCTGACCATGGCTGATGACGGCCTCAGCCAACCTTCGCTGAAGATCAGCGAGCTGGCCGAGGGCGCCGGAGTGCCGGTCGCAACCGTTCGCCATTACCTTCGAGAGGGATTGCTCCCGGAGGGGCGCAAAACGAGCCGCAACATGGCCTATTACCCGGCCGAGATGGTGGACCGCATCCGGTTGATCAAGCTCCTGCAGGAGGAGCGGTTCATGCCGCTGAAGGTGATCCGCGAACTGCTCGAGCGCGAGGGCGGGGATGCCGAGCGGCTGCGCGCCCTGCTCGAGGAGTCCGACCGGGGGATCGAGGTGGCGCTGGAGCGCGAGCGGGATCGGACCCCGGCCGCCGAGATCAGCGAGCGCCTGTCCATCCCCGTTGAGGTCCTCGACCGGCTGGCGGAGGTCGGCATCCTGAGCCCGGTCGACGACGGCTACTCGCCGTCGGATGTGCGCATCGTCGAGGCAATCGCCCGCTTCCGCGCCGGCGGCTACGACGAGCGGATCGGTTTCACCGTCTATGACGCGGCGCGCTTTCTCGAACCACTCGAGGCGCTCGCCAGGCGCGAGGTCGAGCTGCTCTCGGAGAAGTTGGTTGGTCGCTTCGAACCCGATCGTGCGGCCGAGCTGATCGAGGCGGGAACCGATCCACTCGCGGACCTGATCGCGGCGATGAACTCGAAGCTGCTCACCGCCGAACTCGAGGCGCGCAGCGCCCACTGGTCCAGGGACGCGGGCGCGGGGAAATGAGCCGAAGCGGGCTCGCGCTCGTTGCCCTGGTGGCGTCGGCCGCAGTCGCGATCGGCGCGATCGGCGTCGTCGCCACCGATGGGCCGCACCTGTCGCTCGACCGGATCGACCCCTGGTTGGCCGTCTATGCGATCGCCCTGGCGGTCCTCCTGGGCGTGATCCCGTTCGCATTCCACCGGAAGGCGAGCGAGCGCGTGGCCGATCCGGAGCGGCGATGGGAATGGGCGTTGACGGCCTGGGGGGTCGTTGCACTGGCGGCGGCCGTGTTCTTCGTCCTCCTCGGTCTCGCGTCCGGCTTCGACGCGGCGAGTGCCGGGGGCGCGCTCGCGATCGTCGGTTGCTTCGAATCCGGCCTGATCCTGACCGGCCTGCTCGTCCTGGTGCTCGGCACCTGAAGTCCCCGGGGGCGCGTTGCCGTACCTCCTGGTTCGGCTAGATTGACCTGTCAATCAACCGCCTTTCCGATCCCCTGGCGGCCCGGCGACCGAGAGGAGGGCCCGGTATGCGCGTAGCGGCGATTCAGCTCAATTCCAGCGATGAAGTGGATCGCAACCTCGAGGTTGCCGAGGCCTTGGTGCGCGCCGCCGCGGCCGACGGTGCCGAGCTTGTGGTGCTGCCGGAGAAGTGGAGCGCCCTCGCTCCGGGTGAGATTCTGCGGGACCTCGCCGAGCCGCTGGACGGCCCCATCGTCGCCGCCTGCCGGGGCTGGGCGCGTGAGCTCGGAATCGCGCTCGTCGCCGGCAGCGTCTCCGAGCGGGTTGCCGGCCGCGAGCTGCTCGCGAACACCTCGCTGCTCATCGACCCCGACGGCGACATCGTCGCGACCTATCGCAAGATCCACATGTTCGACGTCGAAGTCGGGGGGATCACTTACCGGGAATCCGAGCACGAACTCGCCGGCGACGAGATCGTTTCCGCCGACGTCGGGGGTCTCACGGTGGGACTGACCATTTGCTACGACCTGCGGTTTCCCGAGCTCTTCCGGATCCTCGCCCTGCGGGGGGCAAGCGTGATCACGGTCCCCTCGGCCTTCACAGCCGCCACCGGGCGTGACCACTGGGAGGTTCTGCTGCGGGCCCGGGCGATCGAGAATCAACTCTTCGTGATCGGCGCCAACCACCACGGGAAGGCACCTCCCCAGTTCAGCTCGTGGGGCCATTCGATGGTCGTCGACCCCTGGGGCCGCGTGTTGGATGTGATCGCTGACGGGGATGGACACGCGATCGCCGACCTCGACCTCGGCGAACTCGAGCGGACGCGCGAGAGGCTGCCGTCTCTGGCCAGCCGACGTGCGTCCTCCTACCGGTGGCCGCAGGAGATCTCAGCCCATGCCTGACCCTGTGAAGGCGCCGCCGATCGACAAGCGGAGGGCAATCCTCGACGCCGCCGTTCGCGTCTTCGCGCGCCAGGGGTACCACTCGACGCGGGTTGCCGACATCGCCGACGAGGCCGGCGTGGCGTATGGCCTCGTCTATCACTATTTCCGCTCGAAGGAGGCGGTGATGACGGAGCTCTTCACGGAGCGCTGGTCGCTGCTGCTTGCTGCTTCCGACGCGCTTTATGAGCAGGACATCCCCGCTCGCGAGAAGCTTGCCGGGATTGCCAGCTTCATCATCGACTCCTACCGCCACGACCCGGAGCTGATGAAGGTGATCATCATCGAGGTGACCCGGGCCGCCAATTCGTTCGGCGCCACCCACCTGCCCGAGATCCGGCGTGCCTACGACGTCGTCTCGAGGATTGTCGCCGATGGCCAGCGCGAGGGGCTCTACCGGGACGAGATCGACCCGGACTTCGTCGGCATGTGGTTCTACGGAGCGATCGAGCAACTTCTCTCCGGCTGGGTCTTCGGCCTGATCCCGGCAACCGACGAGCAGTTCGAGCGCGCATCCGTAATGGTCGTGGAGACGCTGTGTTGCGGCCTGGAGCGGCGCGACGACGGCTGATACGGGTCGGTAAGGTCGCCGTCCCTACCGTTTCGAACCGATCACCGAGGGACAGAAGACTCAGATGGACAACGAGATCACCAAGCGACTGGTCTGGTCAGGCCTACTGGCCGCCTTCGGCGCGCTTGCGAGCATTCTCGCAGCGCGCCTTGCCGGACTCGCCTATCGACGGATTTTCCACGAGGATCCACCTGACTGATCTCCATGAGCACGCCCGACGCACCACCAGAGCCGCAGCCGCCGACGCAGCCGCCGACGGATTCCCCGCCGACGGATCCAGGTCGCGAGGATCCCAACGAGAGCCGCACCGTCGGCGAGTTGATCTTCGACGTCTCCGAGCGGGTCACGATCCTCGTTCGCGAGGAGATCGAGCTCGCCAAGGCGGAGCTGACCGAGAAGCTGACGACCCTCGGCCGTGGTGCCGGGATCGGCATCGCCGCCGGCGTCTTCCTGGTCGCGGCGCTGTTGCTGCTGCTGTTTGCGGTCGCCTACCTGATCAACGACCTGCTCGGCATCGAGGGTTCGATCTGGGTCGGATTCGCGATCGAGGCGCTGTTCTGGATCATCGTCGCCGTGATCGCCGGGCTGGTCGCGAAGAAGCTGCTCGGTGAGGTCGAGACGCCGACGCCGGACATGGCGATCGAGGAACTGAAGGAGACCAAAGAGACCCTGGGGAAGACACCATGAGCGGCGCGCCCGCCTCACCCGGCGCACCGCGCCCCGGCGCACCTGGTCGCAGCTCGGAGGAGATCCGTCGCGACATCGACCTTCAGCAGGCCGAGCTCGCCACGTCCGTGGTCGCCCTGCGAACCAGGGTCAACGAGCTGACCGATTGGCGCGCCCAGATCAGCGAGCACCGCGAGCAGTTGATCAAGGGCGCCGCCGTGGCCGGCTTCGTCGTCGGCACTCTGGTGGCGTTTCGCGGCTTCCGCCGCCGCCGCTAGCGCAGTAACTCAGACGGCAAGCCGCCGACGCCGAGCAGGCCCGGCCCCGTGTGGGCGCCGATGACCGGCCCGATCTCGGATACGAACAGGGGCTCTGACCCCATCACCTCGCGGCAACGCTCCACCAGTCGCTGGGCGTTCTCGGGGTCGCGGATGTGCTGGACGACCCAGGCGTCCCGCCCGGAGTCGTGAAGCTCCTGGGCGTACTCGAGGAGCCGTTCGAAGACCCGTTTACGGGTCCGCACCCGTTCCACCGGTGTGATCTCGTCCTCGAGAGTGAGGATCGGCTTGATCTGAAGCGCCGAGCCCATCCAGGCCCGAGCGGCTCCGATGCGACCGCCCTTGCGCAGGTACTCGAGCGTGTCGATTGCGAACCACATCTTCAGTTGCTCGCGGGCGTCGGCCACCCGCTGGACTATCCGTTCACTCGTCCCACCTGAATTCACCGCCGCCGTCGCGGCCAGAACCAGCATGCCCATGCCCCCGCAGCCGGTTCTGCTGTCGATCACGTGGATCCGTTCGCCGCCGCGACCCTCCTCGATCAGGCGTTGGCGCGACTGCATTGCCGACTCGTAGGTCCCCGAGATCCCCGCTGCCAGGTGGATGGAGACGATCTCCTTGCCCTGATCGAGCAGCGGTCCGTAGACCTCGATGAAGTCGCCGATCGAGGGCTGCGACGTCGTCGCGCCCTCGTCGCTGGCGCGGAGACGCTCGAAGAAGTCGCCGTAGTCGCCGATCTCGCGCTCGCGGCGCTGCTCGCCTCCGAGCGAGACGTAGAGGCTGACCCGCTCAACCCCGCGTTCGTCGAGCAACCCCTCGGGAAGGTAGGACGTCGTATCGCAGACGATCGCGGTATTCGCGGGGACGCTCACCGCGGACCGTTGTATCAGTTGCCTGCGGCCGCCGGATGGCGCCTCACTACCATCCCGCCGATGGGAAAGACCCTCGTAACCGGCGCGACCGGCCTGCTCGGCTCGCATTTGGTTCGCGCGCTCGCCGCCCGCGGCGACGACCTGAGGTTGCTGATCCGGCGCGAGTCGGATGTCTCGGCCCTCGAGGGCATCGAAGGTCTCGAGTTCGAGCGCGTCACCGGAGACATCACCGATCGTCGTGCGGTCCGGCGCGCCCTCGACGGGGCGGGGCGGGTCTTCCACGTTGCCGGCAAGACATCGCTGGCGCCCGAGGATGCCGACCGCACCTTCGAGGTCAACGTGGGGGGGACGGCGTTGATGGCCGGGGAGGCTCTGGCGGCCGGGGTCGAGCGCTTCGTCTACACCTCGTCGGTGGCAGCGATCGGCCCCGCCCCCGACGGCGGGCGCACCGACGAGACCCAGCGTTTCACCGCCGGCCGACTCGGCATCTCATACGTCAACTCCAAGCACGAGGCCGAGGGGGAGGTCATGCGTGCCGCCGCCCAGGGCCTCGATGCGGTCGTCGTCAACCCGACCTTCGCGCTCGGTCCCTCGGTGGGCAACACCACCTCGCTGTCGATCGAGCTGATCAGGAAGTTCCTGCAACGGCGCATCCCCGCCTACGTCGACGGCGGCCTCAACGTGGTCGACGTCCGCGACGTCGCCACCGGGCATCTGCTCGCCGACCAATCCGGACGAAGGGGTGAGCGCTACATCCTCGGCGGTCGCAACTTCACGATGCAGCGACTGTTCGCCGATCTCTCGCGGATCAGCGGGGTCCCCGGGCCGGCTCTTCGCCTCCCGCCCCAGATGGCGATCGGCGGTGCCCGGCTATCCGAGCAGCTGGGGCTCGGCCTGGGTCTCTCCGTCGACGAGATCCGCTCGGCGTCGCTCTGGTGGACGTACTCGTCGGCGAAGGCGAAGCGCGAGCTCGGGTTCTCCGCCCGGCCGCACGAGGAGACGCTCGAAGCCGCTCTCGAGATGACTGCGGCCCAGCTCGGCGATCGGGTCGGTGCCGATCCCGGCCCGGCCGGCGCGGTTCTCGATTTCGCCGGTCGCGCCACCCGCGTGGCGGGCAGGATGCTGCCCAGATGAGTGCCGTCCCGGACTCCGAGCGAGCCGCGGATCGTCCTCTACCGCTGCCCGACCCGCACCGATCACCTCTGTCCCTGCGGCGCCGTCGCCCGTCGCCTCAAGGCGCTCGGCATCGAGTATCGGACCGAGCGTGTCCCGTACCGGCGCAAGGACCGTCCCGAGGTGATCGAGCTGACCGGAGGCTCGCGAGTGCCGTTGCTGATCGACGGCGACGAGGTCGTCAGCGACTCGAAACGCATCAGGGAGTACCTCGATTGGCGCTACTCCCAGGAGCGATGGTTGACGCCCGCCGGCCCTGCTATACAATCTGAAGTCATGGAAACGCCAGAGACAGCGATCAAGATCACCGACGTGGCCGCCGGCAAGCTCAAGGAGCTGCTCGCAAGCCAGGAGGAAGCCGATCAGGTTCTGCGCGTCGCCGTTCGCGGCGGTGGCTGTTCCGGCTTCCAGTACGCCCTTGCCCTCGACAAGCGCAAGGACGACGACATGGTCTTCGAGCACAACGGCGTCTCCGTGGTCGTCGACAAGGTTTCGATGCAGTTCGTGTTCGGCTCGGAGGTCGATTACGTCGAGGGCCTCCAGGGTGCCGGCTTCGCGGTCAACAACCCGAACGTCGTCGCCGCCTGCGGCTGCGGTTCTTCTTTCCAGGTCCGCGAGGACGCTGAAGAGCCCGCCGGCGTTAGCGCTTAACGCCGGCGAATAGTTTCGAGTCCCCTCGCCGCCAACTCGGTGGCGGCTTGGCGTGGCCTGCCGAGGGGTCCGAGCGGCGGAGGCCCCCGGCTTGGTTCCACGATCGGGCCCGAGCGTGGACAGCCTGGTCCGGAGGCGCCCAGCTTGGTTCCACGAATGGGCCCGAGCGGCAGAGGCCCAGCGGGGGCAACTCGCTTCGCTCGTGCTCGAGTCCCCGCTGGACCTCCACCGCTCGGGCCCCTGCGAGGGCTGGAGGTGGGTGTGGCCTGCCGAGGGGACGCCTGAGGTGGGTGTGGCCTGCCGAGGGACTCGCCGGCCGGTGAGAGCTGGTTGGGCTGGGGAAGGGAGGACCCGAGAGGTCGGACACCGTTGACCCGCCTACCGAGGGGCGCTCTTGGGTGAGGTCGGCGTTAGCCACCTATAGCGTGGGTTTCTGCGACCTCACCGTCGGAACCCTCCCATCGGGAGCGTTCCGGGGTCCGTCCTCGTAAACGCTGATCCGCGGGTGGCGCGGGCGTGGGTCGACACCCGAGCGTCAGCGAGCGGTGCGGCCCACCCCGCGACAGGCCCCGCGGTCTGGCGCTTTCGCCAGGAACGGCGGCCGCGCTATTGAGTCTCGATCTGCATCGGGGCGCTGCGGTACGGCTCCTCCGACTGTGGGGCCTGCCGGTTCGTGCTTCGGCTTCGGTCGGTCGGGCTGGGGGACGCCGAGTGCCTCGGCCAGTTCTCCGGACTCGAGCATCTCCTCCATCAGGTCTGCTCCACCGAGCAGCTCGCCGTCGACCCAGAGCTGGGGGAAGGTCTGCCAATCGGCGATCTCGGTGGTGACCTCGCGCAGGGGCTGGAGGACGGGGAGGACGTCGATGGCGCCGTACTCGGTGCCCATCTGCTCGAGGATGCCGACCGCGCGCATCGAGAACCCGCAGCGGGGTGCCTCGGGCGTGCCCTTCATCAGCAACAGCACCTTGTTGGCGCCGATCGCCTGCTCGAGTTGTTCACGAAGCTCGGGGTTCGCCATTGCTCGTTGCCTCCTGGTCGGTTGGCCCACAAGGTTAGGCGGTCCGGCGGCTCGGCCCGACTCGACCGGGACGGGTTCCTCAGCCGGGGAACTGAACCGGGGCGGGGCGACCGAACAGGTAGCCCTGACCGCAGGTGACGCCGAATTCGCGCAGCGGCTCGACCAGCGCCGGGTTGTCGATGCCCTCGGCGACGGTTCGCATGCCCGAGTCCGGACGCGATATCGACGAGCGACTTGACGATCTTCCGGTCGGCTTCGGACTCGAGTACTCCGTGGATGAACTGCATGTCGATCTTGAGCTCGGTGAACGGTAGGTGCCGCAGGTAGGTGAGCGAGCCGAAGCCGGTGCCGACGTCGTCGAGCGAGAGTCCGCAGCCGAGTTGCTCGACCCGGCCTGTGAAGTCCTGCAGGGACTCGATCGCGGGGGTCGCGGCCGTCTCGGTGATCTCGAAGGTGAGCAGAGAGGGATCGGCGCCGGTCTCGGCGAGCGAGGTCTCGACCAGCTCGGTCAGCGTACGGTCGCTGATCGTTGCCGCTGAGATGTTCGCGCTGACGTGTCTGCCCGAGGCGATCAGGTCGAGCGCGCGCGTGACCACCCAGCGATCGAGGTTTCGGGCGAGCCCGAAGCGCTCCGCGGTCGGCACGAACTCCCCGGCGGCGATCGGGCGACCGCTGACGGGATCGATCATCCGAACGAGCAGCTCCTCGGCGCAGGCGACTCCGGAGGCCATATCGATGATCGGTTGGGAGAACAGCACCAGGCCCTCCTCCTCGATCGCGGTTCTCACGTTGCCGACCCACTCCAGCCTGCTGCGGTCCTCACCGGAGAAGAGGACGGCGCGGTCGCGGCCGTTCTCCTTCGCCTGATGGAGGGCGATGTCTGCGGCGGTGATCAGGTCGGTGGCGCTGACGCCCATGCCGCGCTCGACCAGGGCCAGGCCGGCGCTGGCCGTCAGGTTCGCGGTCCCGGTTCGGGCCCGGATGATCGAGAGCAGGCTGCCCGCCCGCTCGAGTGCCTGCGCCTCGCCGACCCCCGGAATCAGGATCCCGAACTCATCGCTGTCCAGGCGGGCGAGAAGCTGGCCGCTGGCGAGCTCGTCGCCGAGCATCTTGGCGATGTCGGCCACCACCCGGTCGCCGGTGCTGCGGCCGAGTGTGTCGTTGACCCGCGTCAGATGGTCGAGGTCGATGATCACCATCGCGCCGCGACCGCCGGGCAAGCTGCTGGAGCCGATCACATCGTTGGCCGCGGCGACGAAGCTGCGCCGGTTCATCAGCCCGGTCAGTTCGTCGTATTCGGCGAGGTAGCGGAGGCGATCCTCGGCCGCTCGCTGCTCGCTGATGTCGGTGATCAGGCCCTCGACCACCATCACCCCGTCCTCGTCGACCTCGCCCACGGAGGCCCTGTCCCGCACCCAGATCATCTCGCCGTCGCGCCTGTGGACCCGGTAGGCGATGTCGAGCGAACGGTTTTCCAGCGCGCAGGCGGCCTCTGCCTCCAGGACCCAGGAGAGATCCTCCGGGTGCATGATCCGCTCCCAGATGTCCGGCTCGGCCATCCACTCCTCGACCGTGTAGCCGGTGATCTCCTCGACCTGCGGTGAGATGAAGTGCCACCTCCCCCGAGTGCCGAGACCGGCCCGGTAGGTGATCGATGGGAGGCGCTCGATCAGCTGGCGAATCTGTCGCTCGGCGTCGGCGAGGGAATCGATCGCCCGCGAGCGCTCGATCGCCGCTCCGAGCGTCTGCGCGAGCGAGACGACGAGGCTGATGTCGCTGAGCTCGAACCTGCGCGGTTCCTCGGATGCGGCGACGAGCGACCCGAAGCCGCCCTTCGGTGCCTGGGATCCGGATCGAGATCGAGCTCTGTACGGGCGCAGCGTCCTCCGGGCCGATCGAGTTGAAACGGCCCTCGCGTCGAAAGTCCTCGACCACGATGGCCCCCTGGCCGCGCAGCAGCGTGTAGCCGGGCTGGGTGGCCGTCGCCAGCGGCACGCGAACGCTCGGTCTCGGTCTCGGGCCAGCCGACGCTCGCACGCAGGGTCATCGTCTCGTCGCCTTCGTCTCGCTGCCAGATCTCGCAGCGATCGACGCCGAGCTCGTCGACGGAGAGTCCCGCGGCACGTTGAAGCAGCTCATTGAGGGCCATTCCCTCGAGCGCCACCTGTCCGAGGTCGAGCGCCGCCGAGCGGCGACGGGCGTCGGCGTGAAGCTCCCGCTCCCGCTCGCTGCGCTCGCTGGCGTCGCGCAGATAGATGACGAGCAGCCTGGTGCCGTCGACCTCGATCGAGGTCGTGGCGATGTCGACCGGGATCTCGCGGCCGTCAGCGCGGCGCGCGCCGAGTTCGATCTGCCGCTGAGCCAGCCCGTCGTTGGGTTCGTCGACCTCACGCAGCAGCACGGCTCGGACGGCCGTCTGCAGATGGTCGGGGAAGATCAGGGACGCAAGCTCATGACCGATCGCCCGGGAGCGTTCGAGGCCGAAGAGCTGCTCGGCGGAGCCGTTCCAGAGAATCACGCTGCCGCTCGCGTCGATGACCGCAACCCCTTCGGGTGAGCCCTCGAGCAGGGCCAGCGTGGTCTCGTTGAGCGAAGGACCTTCGGGCGCGGTCGGATTCGACCTGCTCCGCGGTCCGTCGGCGAGGCGGAGGAACCCCTCACCAACCCTTCTTGCACGTTGATCGTGTGGCGCCAATGCGGCGAACTCCATGGTCGCGACGGACGCCCGGATGGGCGTCCACCCCGCTATCGACCGCGCCGGCTGTTTCCCTTAGCCCTGGGCGGTCGCTTTCGTCGTGATCGAGAGCGCGTGGATGGTGCCGTCGTCCATCCGCGGCTTGACCGCTGCGCGAACCAACCGGTGCTGGTTGATTCGGGTCAGGCCCTCGAACTGGGAGGCGCTGACGATCGCCCGCAGGTGATCGCCCCCGCCCTCGTCCACGACCTCGACCTCTGCCCCCGGCAGTGCGGCCGAGATCATCCCCTCGAGCTCCTCCAGATCAGCTGCCATCGTCACCCCTCCCGGCTGCCTCGAGCATCTCCTCGAAGGCGGTCAACTTGATTCGCGGACGCCCGGCCTCGGCGCCCCGCTGCTGTTCGAGCGCGTCGATCGCCTGCCACCCGTCGAACTCGATGAAGCGGATGCTCCGTGCGTCGAGGAGCTTTGCGAGTCCGTCGGGATCGATGCCGTCGGGCTCCGGCAGGAGCCCCGCCTCGACATCGCTGAGCAGCGTCTCGATCGTCTCCTGCGCATCCTTCTTGTTCGTCCCGATCACGCCGCTCGGGCCGCGTTTGATCCAGCCGACGACGTACTGGCCCGGTGAGCCCTCTCCGTCCTCGCCGATCACGCGACCGCGATCGTTGGGGATGACGCCGGCCTGGGCGTCGTAGGGAACGCCGTCGATACCGGTGCCGAGGTATCCGATCGAACGCAGGACCATGCCGCACTCGATCGTCTCCGTCTGGGGAGTGGTGCGCGACCGTACCGCGCCGGAGTCGTCGACGTAGAGCTCGTTGACGGCGACGACGATCCGCTCGACCTTGCCGTCACCCTGGATCTCGAGCGGGGTCCGCAGGAAGCGCAGCTCGACCCGCTTCGGCTTGCCCGTCGGCTCGAGCTCGGCGAAGCCGGCGAAGCTCTCCATGTTCTTGCGGTTGGTGTTGTCGGCGGCGTCGGATTCGAGGAACGCGGCGCTGGCCTCGTCGAGTTCGACCGCCGTCGGGATCGACGATCACGTCGGCGTCGGTCAGCTCTCCGAGCTCCCGGACCTCGGGGTTGGTGAAGGCGGCCTGCGCCGGGCCGCGCCGGCCCAGCACGACGACCTCCGACACCGACGCTGTCGCCAGGGCCTCGATCGCGTGGTGGGCCGTGTCGGTGCCCTCGAGCTCGGCGCGGGGGAGGACCAGCATCCGGGCGACGTCGGCGGCGACGTTGCCGTTGCCGACGACGACGACGCGCTCGCAACCGAGGTCGAACTCCCGGTCGGAGAAATCCGGGTGGCCGTTGTACCAGGCGACGAACTCGGTGGCGGCATGCGATCCCGGCAGGTCCTCGCCCTCGATCCCGAGCTTCCGATCGGCGCCGGCGCCGTAGGCCCAGATCACCGCGTGATAGTGCGCCGAGAGCTCCTCGGCCGAGATGTCGCGGCCGATCGTCACGTGGCCGAAGAACCGATAGGCCTCATGGCCGGCGGTCTTCTCGTAGCGCTTGATCACGTTCTTGATCTTCGGGTGATCGGGCGCCACCCCGGCGCGAACCAGCCCGAACGGCGTCGGCAGCCGGTCGATCATGTCGACTTCGATGTTGAGTTCGGGATGGCCGAGCAGAGCCTCGGCTGCATAGAAGCCGGCCGGGCCGGAGCCGACGATCGCGACTCGCAGAGGCTCGTTGGGATCTCCCGGCTTACTCACTCGAAATCGCCTCGCTGCGTCAGGGAATTGTCGGAGCAAGCCGTGATGTGGCGGCCCCGTCGAGGGCGTCCAGCGCCCGCCCGAAGGACATCGAGACGCAGGAGAAGATCGGGACGTCGCGCAACGTCCACGCGCTCGATTCGGTCGCTCGAAGCTCCTGTACCAGGTCGAGGAAGTCGCCCGGCTCGTCGCACTCGAAGGAGACGACGAACTCCTGGTCGTCGATCCCGAAGGAGTAGGCGGTGTTGATCGTGATCTGCGGATAGCGACGCCCGGTCTCGATGTGGTCGGTCATGATCCGCCGCCGCTCGGTGGGCTCCAGCCGGTACCACTCCCGCTTCTTCTCCATCGGGTAGATGAACGCGTAACGGTGCCTGGAGGTGAGCAACTCCGGCCGGGTCTCCGACTCCGAGTAGGGCGAGGGCTTGGTCATCGCGAGGTAGGAGTACGGGGTCGTGGACCACCTCGCCAGGCCGCTCTGGGCGAGCACCACATGGAAGGAGTGGATGTCGTCGAGATGGGGGCTCTGGCTGACCAGAAGTAGGTCGCAATCGCCGCGTGTACCGACCGTCGAATAGGCCCTCAGGGGCCGATCGATGGCGAAGTCTTCGCAGGCCGCAAGCATCTCGCGTTTATCCTGCGCCCTCTGTTCGCCCTCGCGCCGTTGCCAGGCTGGGTCGATCTTGAGGAACGTGAACTTGATGAACGTCCGCTCGGCCATGGTCGCGATGCTAGCGCTCGCCTTCGGTGGGTTCGTAGCCGAGCCCGCGAACGGCGCCGGCTCCGATGCCGTCGATCCACCGCGGGTAACGATGGCGATGCTGCCTCCGGGGACTGAAATCGGCCAGATCGCGGCGGCGGTACCGGAGATCGCCCCGGGAGTCATGAGCGCCGGACTCGGCCGGGTGCCCGCGAGCCAGACCTACCTCGATATCGGTCAGGGCAATCGACTGTTCACGTCGCTCTACCCGGAGACGCTCACCCCGCTCTACGTGACCGGCAACCGTGTTCCGGCGGACCTCTGGGACAAGGTTCTCGTCCGCGCCGCCGACGCCCCCGCCGAGATCGACCCGGGATTGCTGGCGTCGACCCTCGACGACAACGGAGTGACGATCGCCGCCCGCCCGCTCGCCGGGTCCCCGGCGCTGATCGGCGCCGATCGGCGTGGCCTGATCAGTCGGACGGGCTCCTGTGAGCCGGGGATCTGTCCGGGGGTGACGATCCTGACGGCCGAGCTCAACGATCTGCCGGCCCTGGCCGCACGCCTCCGGGAGGGATCGGGCGATCTGCTGATCGCGCTCGAGCGGCCGCCGCCGGAGCGCGACCTGCTCTCGATCGGGATCCTCGGCGATGGCTTCACCGGAGCCGGGCTCACGTCCGCCTCGACCCGGATGGACGGCTACGTGCTCTCGACCGACATCCTGCCGACGATCCTCGACCTGTACGGGATCGACGCGCCGCCCGATGCGAGCGGTCGCCCGATCGTGGCGGTCGGAAGCGGCCCGGATGCCGCCGCTGTCGCCGCTCGCGAGAGCAGACTTGGGCAGATCTCCGACCGCCGCTGGGGCACCCTGGCGGTCAACCTGCTGATCTGGATCGCCCTCGGTCTCGCCGCGGTGATCTGGCGGCGCAGCCTGCTGGGGCCCCTGCTCTCGCTACTCGCGATCGCGATGGCCTTCGTCCCCTTCATCCTGCTGCTCGGAGCCCTCTCTGAGCCGAGCGCCCTGTCGGAGCGACTGATGGTCGGAGTCGGCGCGCCGCTGCTCGGCTGGTCGTCGATGGTCGCGCTTCGCCGCCCGCTCGGGGGACGGGCCGACCTGGCGGCCTACGGTGCTTTCGCGCTCGCTGGACTGGTCTCGGTCGGCGCCACCGCCGTCGACGTGGTTGCGGGGTCGCCGCTGACGACCCTCTCGTTGCTGGGCCCCAATCCCGGTCTCGGGGTTCGTTTCTTCGGCATCGGCAACGAACTCGAGGCGACGATCGGAGCGCTGCTGCTGCTCTCGACGGGGGCGGCCGTGACGGCGTTCGACCGACCCGACCCGCGTCGCGCGGTCGCGATCGCGGCGGTTGTCGCCACGGTCGCCGCGGTTGTGGTGTTCGCGCCCGGCCGCTTCGGCGCGGACGTGGGCGCCGCGATCACGTTCCCGGCGGGCGCGGCCGGGACGGTCGTCGTCGCGCTGCGCTTGGGCGCCCGCAGGGCGGCGTTGGTTCTCGCGGCACCGGTCGTTGCTCTGATCGCTCTGGTCCTGTTCGACCTAGCCATCCCCGGCGACTCCCATCTGACCAGGTCGGTGCTCTCAGCCGGCGGATTGAGCGAGCTCGGCGACGTCTTCGACCGGCGGATCACCCTGGCGGCCCGGAGCTTCCCGCGCTACCTCCATTCCCCGTTCTTCATCGCGGCGCTGCTCGGGATCGCCGTAGCGGTCTACCGTCGCCGGCGGGTCATCGGGTGGTTCAACGGCAGGCCCGCCGCCCTGGCCGGGACGGCGGGAGCGGTGACCGCCACCGTCGTCGGCACCCTGGCCAACGATTCGGCCGCGCTGCTGCTGATGATCGGCACCGGGTTCGTGACGGCGTTCTGCGGCCTGGCCTGGGCTTCGCGTGAGCGTGAATCCGAGGCGGAGGGCCGGGGCAACAGCTAACCTCACCTGTCACAAGATGCGAATCGCCGTCGTCACGCCCTATTCGTGGACGTATGAGGGAGGCGTCAACCGGCACACTCAGGCGCTCGCCGAGCATCTGATCGGGAGAGGTAACGAGGTCAGAGTTCTCGCTCCCTGGGACCCGCCGGACCGCCTCAGCCGCACGCTCCACCGCGGAGCCCCCCCGCGAGTCCGGCCGATGCCTGACTACTTGACGACGCTCGGCCGCACCATGGGATTCGGTGCCAACGGGTCGGTCACGAACCTCTCGGTCTTCCCCGACGCGATCGCGACCATGCGACGCGAGCTGCGCCGGGGCGACTTCGACGTCGTCCACGTTCAGGAGCCGCCGGCCCCGATCATCGGCTGGGACGCCTGCGGGTTCGGCGGGGCGCCGGTCGTCGGCACCTTTCACGCCTACGCCCCCAAGTTCGTTCCCCAGCAGATTGCGATCGGATTCGGTGCCCGGCGCAAGTTCAATCAGCTGAGCGCCCGGATCGCCGTTTCCGAGGCCGCTGAGTGGACCGGTCGTCGCTGGTACGGGGGCAACTACGAGATCGTCCCCAACGGAGTCGACATCGGTCTCTCCCCGACCGATTCGCCGTCCCCGGGCTCCGAGGAGGAGCTTCGCCTGCTGTTCGTGGGTCGCGCCGACGAGCGCAAGGGGTTGCCGGTTCTGCTGCGGGCCTTCGAGGCGCTGGTCGAGCATGTTCCGGCCCGCCTGGTCGTCGTCGGCACCGCCCCCGAGGACATCTCGAAGGCGCTGGCGAACCCGGAGGCGCTGAGGTCGATCGACGTTGTCGGAACCGTCGATCGCGATCGGCTGTGGCAGGAGCTCGCCGCCGCCGACGTACTCTGCGCTCCCTCGCTTTCCGGCGAGAGCTTCGGGATGGTCCTGACCGAGGCGTTCGCCTCCGGGACTCCTGTCGTCGCCTCCGAGATCGCCGGGTACGCCGACGTCGTCAGCGACGGAGTCGATGGCATCCTGATCCCACCGGGCGACCCACAGCGACTCGCCGAGGAACTGCAGCGGTTGCACATGGAGCCCCGGCGCCGGGCCGCCATGGGAGCAGCGGCGCGTGAGAGCGCGGAGCGCTTCGCCTGGCCGCGCATCGCCGCGCAGGTCGAGCGCACCTATGAGCGCGCCACGGACGTGCCGATCCCGGGCGACCGGCTGACCAGGGGCGCGCAGCGATACGGGTTCGCACCCGCCGACGGTCTGACCCGCGTGCCTGCGGCCCGGATCCCCTCGCCGGAGCCGATCCCGATCGACCAGAGTTCCCGACGGCGCCGGTACGCACGCCGGGTCGGGCTCGGGATCGGGACCCTCGTCGGACTGGGTCTGACCTATCTGGCGGCGCAGCGGATCGGCTTCGACAGCGTCGTCGAGAGTGCGGTCCGTTCCGATCTCGCCTGGGTGCTGGTGGCGACCGCGTTCATGTGCCTCTCGATGTTCTTCCGCGCCGGCGCCTGGTATCTGACCGCCCGCTCGGCCCTCCCCGGCGCCCCGTTGCGGAGGCGCGACTTCACGTCGGCGACGATGATCGGTGTACTCATGTCGGCAACGTTGCCGGCTCGCCTCGGTGAGCCGGCAAGGGCGATGATCATCGCCCGCCGGATTGGCCGCTTTCGCGAGACGTTCCCGGTCCTGCTCGGCACCCTCGTCTCACAAACCGCGTTCAACATCCTCGCCCTCCTGCTCCTCGGCGTCGTCATCGTCACCTCCACCGATCTCTTCCATCGCAGCTCCGAGCACCTGTTCCTGATCAGCTTCGCTCCCGCGTTGTTGCTGATCGCGGTCCTCATCGCCCCCGCCCTGGTTCGCCGCTCCGGTTCGGGGCGGATTGCCCGGCTGGCCGCGATGGCCCGCGAGGCCCTGGTCAAGGTGCGCTCGGGCCTCGCGGTCTTTCGCGATCCGCGTCGCGGGCCGCTCGCCGGCGCCGCTCAGCTGACCGCCTGGGCGATCCAGGTCGCAGCCTGTTACGCGTTGGCGGTGGCGATGGGCCTCGACGGTGCAATGGGCGTCGGCGGCGCGGCGGCGGTGCTGTTCGCCGTGAACGTGACCGCGGTGGTGCCCGCCACTCCCTCCAACGTCGGCGTTTTCCAGCTTGCGGTGATCAGCGTGCTCACCACCGGTTACGGGGTCGGGGCCGCCGACGCGCTCGCCTACGGAGTGATCCTGCAGGGCGTCGAGATCGCAACCGCGGTCGCGCTCGGTCTGCCGGCTCTGGTTCGTGAGGGAATGAGCTGGTCGGACGTGCGCCTGCGGGCGTTGAGCGCCGCGCCCGTTCGGCTCCAGCCACGGGCTCGCGAGGACGTTTCGGGCGTCACCAGTTAGGTCTGGCGGGGCGCCGAGGGGCGGGGGCCACGTGAGGGCAACTCGCCCAAGCAGGGCGCCACAGGGCGGAGTCCCCGTGGGGGCAACCCGCTTCGCTCGTGCTCGAGTCCCCACGGGGAACCCCGCCCTGCGACGCCCCCTCAAGTGGGTTGGCTCGCGCCTGACCTCCCCGACGAGGATGGGAGGGGAATCCCGGCCTCGCTATCCTTGCCGTCTGCCATCCAGAGCGGCTGAGGGACCCGGACCGTTGAAGCCGCCGCAACCGGCAGGGCCAGACATGATCGACTGGCGATGCACGGTGCGACAGCCGGGACCGATGGAGGTGACCTCCCGATGAGCCAACCTGAACGCGACATTCTTGCCGCCGCGAGCGAGCGAATCATCGTCTTCGACGGTGGGATGGGCGCAACCCTGGAGCGCTACGAACTTTCCAGTGCCGATTACGGCGGCCTCGCCGGGAAGTGCCATGAGGCGCTCGTCCTCCATCGCCCCGACGTCATCGCCGGCGTCCACGAGGAGATGCTCGCCGCCGGCGCCGAGGTCGTCGAGACGGACTCCTTCCAGGGCTCGCGGTTGAAGCTCGAGGAGTGGGGGCTCGCCGATCACACGATCGAGATCAACCGAAGGTCGGCGGAGATCGCTCGCGAGGCGGCGGGGCCTGACCGCTTCGTGGCGGGTTCGATCGGCCCGACCGGCTTCCTTCCGGCAAGCGACGACCCGACGTTGGGCGACATCAGCTTCGCCCGCCTGGCGGAGGTCTTCGATGAGCAGGCCGGGGCGCTGGTCGAGGGCGGAGCCGACCTGGTGATCATCGAGACCGCTCAGGACATTCTCGAGGTGAGGGCTGCGATCGTCGGCGCCCGCGAGGCGTTCAAGCGGGTGGGGCGTGCGGTGCCGATCCAGGTCTCCGTCTCGCTGCTGCCCAACGGGGGCAAGATGCTGCTCGGCACCGATATCGAAGCGGTGCTGGCGATCCTCGAGGGCATGAGGGTGGACATCATCGGCCTCAACTGCTCGACCGGCCCCGAGGACATGAGGGACGCGATCCGCTACCTCGGTGAGAACTCACCCATGCCCGTTCACTGCATCCCGAACGCCGGTCTGCCGATCCAGGGTCCGGACGGCGAGACGATCTTTCCCGAGACACCCGAGCAGCTCTCGAAGGTGCTCCGGGAGTTCGTTGAGCGCCACGGCGTCGGCTTGGTCGGAGGCTGCTGCGGTACGACGCCGGAGCACATCGCCGCGATCGTCGAGCGGATCGGAGGCCTCGAGCCGGGTGAGCGGCCGGAGCCCGGTCCGCCTCGGATCGCGAGCATGATGACCGCCTTCGACCTGGTCCAGGAGCCGGCGCCGACCCTGGTCGGCGAGCGGGTCAACTCCCAGGGCTCCCGTAAGGCCAAGGAGATGCTGCTCGCCGACGACTACGACGGCCTCGTCCAGGTGGCCGAGGATCAGGTCGAGGGCGGCGCCCACGTGCTCGACGTCTGCGTGGCGCTGACCGAGCGCCAGGATGAGGACGTGCAGATGGGGGAGACGGTGAGCCGGATCTCCCTGACCCAGCCCGCGCCGATCCAGATCGATTCGACCGAGCCCGAGGTGATCGAGGCTGCGCTGGAACGGATCCCGGGCCGGGCGATCGTCAACTCGACCAACCTCGAGGCCGGTCGCGACAAGCTGGACCGGATCGTGCCGCTGGCCATCCGTCACGGGGCGGCGCTGATCGCGCTGACGATCGATCCCGACGGAATGGCGAAGACCGCCGATCGCAAGGTGGAGGTGGCGCAGGAGATCCATCGCCTCGCGTGCACCGAGCACGGCCTCGATCCGGAATTGCTGATCTTCGATGCGCTCACGTTCACCCTGACCACCGGCGACGACGAGTGGAAGCCCTCCGCTGTCGAGACGATCGAGGGCATCCGCCGGATCAAGGCGGAGCTGCCGGGAGTGAAGACCTCGCTCGGTGTCTCCAACGTCTCCTTCGGCATCTCGCCGGGAGCGCGCGCGGTGCTCAACTCGACCTTCCTCCACCACTGCGTCGAGGCTGGGCTGGACCTGGCGATGGTCAATCCCAACCACATCACTCCCTACGGAGAGATCCCCGAGTTCGAGCGCTCGCTCGCCGACGACCTCGTCTTCAACCGCTCCGAGGACGCCCTCGAGAAGTTCATCGAGCATTTCGAGAGCAAGGGCCCTGCCGATGAGGCCGAGGCAGCGGGTGACCCGACCGAGGACATGGAGCCCGAGGAGGCCCTGCACTTCCACATCCTGCGTCGCAAGAAGGACGGGGTCGAGGACTGGATCGATCGCTCGGTGGAGAAGATCGGCGCGGTCCCGACGCTGAACACGGTGTTGCTTCCGGCGATGAAGGAGGTCGGGGACAAGTTCGGAGCGGGTGAGCTGATCCTGCCGTTCGTCCTGCAATCGGCCGAGGTGATGAAGCGAGCGGTCGCCAGGCTCGAGAATTACCTCGACCGGATCGAGGGCCACACGAAGGGAACGGTCGTGATCGCGACCGTCTTCGGCGACGTCCACGACATCGGCAAGTCCCTGGTCAACACGATCCTGACCAACAACGGCTACACGGTCGTCGACCTCGGCAAGCAGGTCCCGATCGAGCGGATCATCGACGCCGCCGTCACCAACGAGGCCGACGCGATCGGGCTCTCCGCCCTGCTGGTCTCAACCTCGAAGCAGATGCCCGCCTGCATTCAGGAGCTGCATCAGCGCGGGCTCGACTTCCCGGTCCTGATCGGCGGGGCTGCGATCAATCGCGACTTCGGCCGTCGGGCGCTCTACCCGAACGGCCGCGAGTCCGACGAGATCTACGAGCCGGGCGTCTTCTACTGCAAGGACGCCTTCGCCGGCCTGGACACGATCGACGCGCTCGTGGACGAGGAGGCTCGGAGTTCCCTGGTGGCAAGGATCCGCGACGAGGCCAGAGGGTTGCGCGAGAAACCGATCGTGATCGACGACTCGCCGCCGACCACAGACGACTCGGTGCGCTCGGCCGTGAGCGTCGAGACCCCGGTCCCCGACGTCGCGAAGTGGGGGGTGCGCGACGTCGACATCGACCTCGATGACGTCTATCCCTACCTCGACCGGCACGTGCTCTTCAAGCTGCATTGGGGCGGTCGTGGGGTCAAGGGCGAGGCTTGGCGCAAGATCGTGGAGGGCGACGGCACCGAGGAGGGCTTCACCGCGAAGCTCGACCGGATGTGGGCCGAGCAGGACTATCTGCGACCGCAGGCGCGGATCGGCTACTTCCCCTGCAACGCGGACGGCAACGAGCTGGTCGTCTTCGATCCTGCCGATCACGAAAGGGAGCTCGAGCGGCTCGTCTTCCCGCGTCAGCCCAAGCACGACCGGATCTGCCTGGCCGACTTCTTCCGGCCGATCGACTCCGGCGAGCGCGACGTCGTCGTTCTGCAGGGTGTGACAGTCGGACCCGAGGTCACCGAGCGGATCGAGCAGCTCGAGCGCGACGGCGAGTTCGCCGAGCAGCTCTTCGTTCACGGGCTCGGCGTCCAGTCAGCGGAGGGGCTGGCCGAGTGGCTACACGCTCAGGCCCGCAGCGAGCTCGATATCGACACCGGTCAGGGGCGCCGCTATTCCTGGGGCTATCCGGCCTGCCCGGAGCAGTCCGAGCACGAAAAGGTCTGGCGCCTGCTCGGCCTCGAGCAGATCGGGATGACGCTCTCGGAAGGCTTCGCGGTCACCCCCGAGCAGTCGACGGTGGCGATCATCGCCCATCACCCCCAGGCGGTCTACTTCGGGATGAAATCGGGATTCGTACCCGATGCGCCCAAGCCCGACGAGCTGATCGCGGGGACCGATCGCGGCGGTGAGCTTCCTCCTGATGAGGATCTCACCGACGACGGGACGATCGCGTCGGAGGTCGACGAGCCGGCGGCCGAGGCCGAGGCGGTCTGACGGACCTAGCTTTCCCGCTTCTCGTAGGGCGCGTACTCGAGGTTGTCCGGAAAACCGAGGAGCAGATCGGCGAGCAGATCGGGTACCTCCAGCTGCGGGCAGTGGCCGCAGTCGGGAATCACCTCGATGTCGGAGTAGTCGACTGTCCTCAGCACCTGCTCGGCGCCGGTCGTGAAGACCATGCGGTCGCGCTCGCCCCAGATCAGCAGCAGCGGGCAGTCGATCTGCTTCAGCTCGAATGGATCGTTCAGCTCGGGTATCAGGCGGCGACCGATGTCGAGGATGCCCATGCTCTGTGCAAACGTTCCGACGTGGCGGGAGAACGACGCGACGTGACGGGGTCGGCCTCGCGGGGGTCGCTGAACACGAGGCTGCGATAGACGCGGCCGACGATCGGCCTGACTATCTGCTCGGGCACTGGAAACGGGGAAGCGCGCAGCAGGCGGATCAGCCACTCACTCTCGATCGCCGAGAACCAGCCGGCCATGTGCAGGCCGGCGGGCGCGATCGGGACGATGCCCGCGATCGGGAGCTCCTCGTGTTCGGCGGCCCGGAGCGCCAGCGCCCCGCCCAGCGAGTTGCCGACGACGATCACCTCCTCGCCCCCGTGGCGCTCGCTCAACTCCAGCAGCGCTGCTTCGACCATCAGGTCCCACTGACCCATCAGCAGCCCCGTGGCGTCGAGCGGCTCGGCCGTTCCGAAGCCTCGGAGGTCGAAGGCTGACGCCGACCGACCCACCCTCTCGAGTTGCTCGAGCAGCGGTCGCCAGGTGTCGGCGCTGTCGGCGTAGCCGTGGATCAGCAGCAGGGGCGGACCCTGACCGTCGACCTCGAGCACACGCGTATCGACGTCGGCGAGCCGCGTCCGACGTTCGGCGCCGGTTAGTGTCGGGGGTCCCTGCGTAGGAGACATAGGCAGTCCCTTTCTAGCGCCTGCCGCCGATGTCATGACGCGGTTGGCGATCCAAAGTCGAGAAGGAGCAAGGAAATGTCAGGTGATCGAGGTTCGAGGGACATCCTCGCCGAGGAGAACAGGGCCGATCGCGAGAAGCTGGTCGCGATGCTCGAGAGGGCCTATTGGATGGAGATCGAGACGGTGATGAGCTACGTCGCCAACTCCGTCAATCCCGACGGCGTCCGCGCCCAGGAGATCAAGCAGTCGCTGGCGGCCGACATCACCGAGGAGCTCGGGCACGCCCAGCAATTCGCAGCGCGGATCAAGGAGCTCTACGGCGTCGTTCCAGGCTCCAAGCAATTCAGCGCAAGCCAGGATTTCCTCCAGCCGCCGACCGAGCAGACGGACATCCCTGCGGTGATCAGGGGCGTTATCGCGGCCGAGGCCGGAGCGATCGGGTTCTACAACGAGATCATCGAGTTCGCCTCAGAGCACGACCCCGTCACCGAGGACATGGTGATCACGATCCTTCGCGACGAACAGGGTCATATGCGCGAGTTCGAGGGCTTCCTCAAGGAATACGAGGCCGAGGGGCGGTAGTTCTCGGTCGCCGTTCCCGCCGGAAGCGCCAGACCGCGGGGCCTGTCGCGGGGTGGATCGCACCGCTCGCTGACGCTCGGGTGTCGACCCACGCCCGCGCCACCCGCGGATCAGCGTTTACGAGGACGGACCCCCGATATTGCCGGTGAGGGGTGGACGTGGGTCTCCCTGAGCTCCCCAGAGGAGCTCAAAAAGACCCACGTCCCAAGAATGCCCCTCGGCAGGCGGGTGAACGGTGGCCGAACCGCCAAAGTCCTCCCTTCCCAGCCCAAACCGACTCTCACCGGCCGGCGGGTCGCCTCGGCAGGCCACACCAACCTCCGGCCCCCCACGGCATTCCACGCTCACGTTCCCCCTCTGTGACCAATATCCGTCCGAGAATTGGCAATAAGTTTGCAAAGGTCCGGTGAGCATCCGCTAATGTCCTTGTCGATGGCAATTCAAGTAACAGCAACCGAGGGATCCGTCGTCACGGAGCTTCCGCAGGTACTGGAGCTCGCTGACGGGACCCGACTGGTGCCCGAGGGAGAAGCGGAGCCCGCGCGCCTGGATGGCGACCGCGATCACGCGTTCACCCTTGCCGACGTACAGCGCGAGGGTGCAGAGCCCTTTGCCGGTTACGTCCGGCTCAGCTAGCCCACCCGGGCCAAGCGACTACTTCCTACGGCTGATGGTGTAAACGCCGCCGCTTGCCAAGATCGGCGATGTACACGCGACCCTCGGTGTCTTCGCCGAAGCCGGCGATGCCGGAGAGCGACGGCAGGCCGGCAACCGGCTGATCGTCGCTGGCCCCGCTCTCGTCGGGGACCAGGCTGCGGATCTGGCCCTTGCAGAAGTCCGCGTAGAGATAGCGGCCCTCGAGCGATGGGTTCCTGGGGTCGCGGGAGATGTAGCCGCCGGTGATCGAGCAGTTGCCGTCGGTGTGCTTGTACTGGTGGATCGGCGGCGTCACCCGGCCGGCCGGGATCGAGCTGGCGTCGGTGCTGTCGTAGGGGCCGAAGCCCTCGAACGCATCCCAGCCGAAGTTGGCCCCTCCGGCCGAGCTGCGCGTCACGTAGTCGATCTCTTCCCAGGTGTCCTGGCCGACGTCGCCGATCACGAGATGCCCGCCCCGGCGGTCGAAGGAGAAGCGAAACGGGTTGCGCAGCCCGAAGGAGTAGATCTCGTCGCGGCCCGCAACCCCGACGAACGGGTTCGAGCCGGGGACCGTGTAGGGCTGGTTGCCGCTGCGCCGGGGGTCGATCCTGATCAGCTTGCCGAGCAGGGAATCGAGGTTCTGTGAGTTCTCGTCCGGGTCGCCGCCGCCGCCACCGTCGCCGGTCGCGAGGTAGAGCAGGCCGTCCGGCCCGAACTGGACCTGCCCGCCGTTGTGGTTGGACGCCAGGCGGTGCTTGATCCTGATCACCCGGCGGCGGCTCTGCGGCCGGGCCTTGCGCGGATTGTCGGCGGACCGCTTGAACTCGTCGACGACGATGTCCCCACGGTCGTCGGTGTAATAGATGTAGAAGAGGCCGCTCTGGCCGTAGTCGGGTGGGAACGCGACCGACAGCAATCCCCGCTCGCCGTCGTCGGAGACGCGGCCGCTGATGTTCAGGAACGTGCTGGTGCGCCCGCCTGGTCCGACCGTCCTGATCCTGCCGGCCTTCTCGACGACGAAGCGCAACCCCTTTGCCCCTTCGGGACCGCTCACGTAGACCGGACTCTTGAAGTTGCCGAGCTTCTTCGCCCGGAAGGCCCCCTCTCCATCGCCGGCCCTGGTGCTCGTTCCGCTGGAAGCGGCGGCGGCGTTGGGCTCGGAGCTGGGGTCGAGCCGATAGACGGGACCGGAGAGCGATGTGACGTAGACGCGGTGCTTGCGGCCCTCAGTGATCGAGCTGGGAAGCTCAGCGGTGATTCCGGTGGGCCGGTCGCCGGTCGCCGCCGGCCGGTCGGGCAGGAGGCTCTGCAGGCCACCGTCGCAGGAATCGGAATACAGGTAGCGGCCGTAGAGCGAGCTGAGCCGTTCGTCGCGCACGACCGGACCGCCGATCACTGCGCAGCCCGTGTACTGGTCCGGATCCGCGCTCGAATGGGGGTAGGCGAGGATCGGGAAGGTCGCGTCTTCGGGGGGCGGCGTGTTGGCGTCGGCGGGGCAGCTGGGCGGGAGCGGGGCGTAGCCCTCGTAGGCGTCCCAGCCGAAGTTGGCGCCCGAGGCCCTGGAGACCTTCGCGAAGTTGATCTCCTCCCAGGCGCCCTGGCCGACGTCGGCAATCGCTATCGACCTCCTCTCCCGGTCGAAGGAGAAGCGGAAGGGGTTGCGCAGACCGTAGGAGTAGATCTCGTCGGCTCCGGCCCTCTTCACGAACGGGTTGTCCTTGGGAACCTCGTAGCCGCCGGCCTTCCGCGGGGTGATCCTCAGCAGCTTGCCGAGCAGCGAATCGATGTTCTGGGCGTTCTCGGCCGGGTCGCAGCCGGAGCCGCCGTCACCGGTGGCGAGCCACATGTTGCCGTCGGGCCCGAAGCTGACCTGACCCCCGTTGTGGTTGGGGTAGGGGCCGTGCGGGATCGAGATGACCTCGCGGCCCGAGCCGGGCTCGGCGACGACCTTGTCGTCTCTTGCGCGCTTGAACTGCTCGACGACGATGTCCCCGTCCGGCGCCGAGGTGTAGTAGACGTAGAAGCGTCGGTTGTCGGCATAGCCGGGATCGAACGCGATCGACAGCAGACCGCGCTCACTGAAGCCGAGCTTGAGCTGGTCGGAGATGTCGAGGAAGGGCTGATCGAGCGTGTTGCCATTGCGGCTCACACGCACGGTCCCCTCGCGCTCGACGACGAACAGGAGCTTGCGGTTCGCCTTTCCGGGCGCGGCTGCGGTGTAGACCGGTTCGTCGAAGCTACCGACCTCCGTCAGCTCGGCCCCGCCGTTGCCGTTGCCGATCGGGAGTGGCTCGGCGGTGCCTCGATCGGCAACGGCAAGCAGGGCGATCAGCGCCATCAGCAGCGAGCCGGCGAAGGCGATGGCCGCCCCGCGACGGATGGTCTGCCTATTCACCAAGTCAGCCTATCGCAGGGTCAACGCGTTGCCGACAGTTCATAGACCGGCCCGGAGATCGACACCGCGTACACGGTGCCGTCGGCTCCCTCGCCGAAGCTGGCGATCCGATCGATCTCCGGGCCGAGCGCGGTGTCGTCGCTCGCGAGCTCGCCGGGGCGGGGGGTGAAGCTGCGCAGTTCGCCCACGCACAGGTCCGCGTACAGGTAGCGCCCGTAGAGGGTGGGGAGGTCCTCGTCGCGGACGACGACCCCGCCGGTGATCGAGCAGTTGCCGTCCTCGTGCTGGGCGACGAGGGCGGGCGGGATCGCCTCGGGGGAGCTCTGGTCCTCATTGAATCGCTGATCACCCTCGTAGGCCGACCAGCCGAAGCTCGCCCCCGAACCCTCGCCCCGGGCGACGATGTCGATCTCCTCGACGGTGTCCTGCCCGACGTCACCGATCGTCAGGTCGCCGGTCTCGCGATCGAATGAGAAGCGCCACGGGTTGCGCAACCCGTAAGAGTAGATCTCGGGCGCCGCGCCTTCCTGGCCGACGAACGGGTTGTCCGCGGGCACCGTGTAGGGGGAATTCCCGTCCGGTCGCGGATCGAGCCGCAGGATCTTGCCGAGCGGCGTCGAGAGGTCGAGGCCCCGGCGATCCGGGTCGCCGCCGCCGCCGCCGTCGCCGAGGCCGATGTAGAGCATTCCGTCGGGCCCGAACTGGAGCAGCCCGCCGTTGTGGTTGGCAAAGGGCTGGTCGACCGCGAGCAGCTCGCGCGCGCTCGACTGGTCCACCTCACCATCCACGGCCTTGTACTCGACCACCCGCGTGTCGCCGTCGGTGTTCGTGTAGTCGGCGTACACGAGCCCCGACTGGGCGTAATCGGGAGCGAACGCGATCGACAGGAGCCCTTGCTCCCCGCCGCTGACGACCTCGTCGGAGATGTCGAGGAAGGTCGTCCTGGTGCCGTCGGGCCGTACGCGCTGCACGGTGCCGCCCTGTTCGACAACGTAGATGTCCTCGCCGTCTGCGGCCGGCTGGGTCACGTACAACGGAGCCTCGAAGTCACCGACCTGCTTCAGCTCGACCCCCCCTCGGCCGTCGCCGGTTTGAGGATGCCCGTTGCCCGGCTGAGTCGTTGTCGCGGTTGCAGTCGTCGTCGGGCCGACCGTGGCAGACCCGTCGTCGCCTCCGCAACCCGCTGCGAGGATCGGCATCAGCGCGCCGGCGAGCAGCGCGCATGCCAGCGACTCACTCGCCCTCAGTGACGACCTGCCCCTTGTCGTTGACGGTCGCCTGCGGCGCCTTCTCGTCGATCGTGACAACGAACTTGCCCTTCACTTCCTCGCCGTCCGCTGTAACGGCCCTTGCCTCACCGTCGAGTCCCGCCTCGACGCGGTAGTGAAGAGTGTAGGTACCGGCCTCAACGGCCGTGACCCTCCAGATGATCGTTCTCTCCTCGCCCGGTTCGAGCGGACCGAAGCCGAAGGTGTTCGTCTGGGCGCGAAGCCCGCCCGAGCCTCCCCTGGGCTTCGGCTCGTCGGTCGCCTGTGGGAACCCGCTCTCGAGGATCCAGATCGGACGGTTCGGGTTGGCGGCGGCCGGGTCGGCGATCCGGACCTTGAATGATCCGTCGGCAACACCGTCATTGGTCTCGATCGTGAACGCCAGCTCGGGTAACGCCTCCTCGCCCGTGTTCTCGACTCCGAGCACGAGGTCGGAGGTCAGGGCGAGGCGCTGTTCGGTGGGGAACTTGGCCTTGGTCACCTCGACCGGGAAGTCGCCGGAGGGCTCGTTCGCGTTCTGCTGGACCGTGGAATCGTCCCCGCCGCAGGCGGTGAGGGCCACTGCCAGAGCCGCGAGGACGACGAGGATCGCGGGAGCGGAGGCAAAGCGGAGTGGTCCGCCGGGGCTTTTAGGTCTCTCCCCCAAAGCGCGGGCAACATACCACGGGGTCCCCCGGTCGCCGCTTGGATTTTCCATCGATTTCCGCTCCGAGAGGGTTGCGGCAGCCCAAGTGATCATCGGATACCTCAACTTCCGTGCGTGCGGGTGGCGCGACGCCTCGCTATGGACTAAGTTTCAGGGCCGGAGGTGAGGCGCAGGGCCAACCCTCCCCTGGAGAGAGATGGTTAGAGCAGCAGCCGATAGAGCGTTCCTTCCCGCCAAGGGCCTGTTCGAGCAGGTCGGGAACATGATCATCTTGACGGGGAAGACCCTCACTGCCGCGGTCAAGCCTCCCTATCCATACGGCGGCGAGTTCGTCAGCCAGTTCCTCTTCGCCCTTCAGCTCTGCTGGTTCCCGCTGCTGATCAGCACGGTTGCGTTCGGGTTCGGCGCACCGGGTCTGCAGGCGGCCAACTTCCTCGCTCTGTTCGGTTCCCTGGACCGGCTTGGCGGCTTCTTCATCCTCGCCTCAGTCCGTGAGTTCGCGCCAGTGGTCACCGCGGTGGTCGTCGCCGGCGTCGCGGGCACGGCGATCACCGCCGACCTCGGGGCCCGCAAGATCCGTGAGGAGCTGGACGCACTGATGGTGCTCGGCGTCGATCCGATCAAGAACCTGGTGGTCCCCCGTTTCCTCAGCCTGATGCTGGTAACGGGGCTGCTCAACATCTACGCGCTCCTGTTCGGGATCAGCGGCGGGCTCTTCGCCATGCTCACGTACGGCGAGCCGCTCGGAGGTTTCTTCGCCACCCTGTTCAACAATGCTTCCGTCACGGACCTCTGGGGTTCGGTGCTGAAAACGACCCTGTTCGGCGCGATCATCGCGATCGTCTGCTCCTACAAAGGGATGAATGCGTCCGGAGGTGCTGCGGGCGTGGGCTCCGCGGTCAATCAGGCGGTCGTGGTCGCCTTCATGGGCGTCTTCGCGTTCAACTACGTCTTCACCCAAACGCTGCTCGCCACCCACCCCGAGATCAGCACGATCAAGTGACGGTGCCCGTCTGATGGGCTGGCTGGCGGTGCCGCGGGAGTGGCTTACCTCGATGGGGGAAATCTCCCGCTTCTGCCTGCGCGTCATGGGCCTCGTCTTTTCCGGTCGCGTCTTCCACTTCTTCGGTGAAGCACTGCGCCAGGCCGGGGTGCTGATCCTCGGCTCGACGATCGTGATCTGGGGCCTGGTCTTCATCCTCGGCCTGCAGTGCGGGATCGAGGGCGCCTACTTCAACCGCTCGGTCGGCGCCCCGGCCTATGCCGCCACTTTCGCCGCCTGGTGTGACCTCCGCGAGGTCACGCCCTATGCATTCGGCTACATGATGGCCGCGAAGGTGGGTACCGGAATCGTGGCCGAGCTCGGCGCAATGAGGATCTCCGATGAGATCGACGCGCTCGAGGTGATGGGGATCCAGCCGGTCACGTTCCTCGCCGCGACTCGCTTGCTCGCTGCCTGGATCACGATTCCGTTCATGTACCTGGCCGCGATCGGCATCGCGTTCGTCGCCTCCTACATCGCGGTGGTCGAGCAGATCGGCGACACCTCCAGCGGCGGCTACCTCTTGATCTTCTGGATGTTCCAGAATCCACCCGACCTCGTGTTCAGCATGATCAAAGCCATGATGATGTCCACCGCCATCGTGCTCGTCGGCTGTTACTACGGCTACACGGCCGGAGGCGGGCCGGTCGGGGTGGGAACCGCGACCGCGAAGTCGATGGTGCTGAACATCGTCCTGGTGCACATCATCGGGATGATGGGGACGCTCGTCTTCTGGGGCGCAAATCCAAGGGCACCGATCGGTGGCTGATTCATGAACGACGAGGAGGAGACCGTGGCAGGGGATAACCAAGAGGGATACACAGCTCCGCCTGCGCCCGCTGCCCGCGCCTGCGCCCGCGGCGCCCTCGCCCACCGACGAGTTCGGCGACGATCCAGATTCGGCGGCTCCCGAGCTCGGCAAGCTGAATGTCGACTACACGATCCCCGGGGTCGAGCCCGGGGATACCAACCCCTACCGCTGGCACACCGGTAAGAAGCAGGATGCCGGCAGCGACATCGCGATCGAGGTCATCGACCTGGTCAAGCAGTTCGGCAACACCAGGATCCAGAACGGGCTCAACCTCGGACTTCCCAACGACGAGGTCTCGATGGTTCTCGGACCGTCTGGCACCGGCAAGAGCGTGCTGATCAAGCTGATCGTGGGACTGCTCTACCCGGACGCCGGCGACATCCTCGTTCACGGCGAATCGGTGCCGAACATGACCGACGACGAGCTCTTCGAGATGAGAAAGAAGTTCGGGCTGCTGTTCCAGGACGGGGCGCTGTTCGGATCGATGAACATCTACGACAACACCGCCTTCCCGCTGCGTCAGCACACCGACAAGTCCGAGGACGAGATCTCCGAGATCTGCAACCGTCGGCTGCTCGAGGTGGGCCTCGCCGAGGCTCATTACAAGATGCCGAACGAGCTCTCGGGCGGGATGCGAAAGCGCGCCGGGTTCGCCCGTGCCTTGGTGCTCGACCCCGCGATCGTCTTCTTCGACGAGCCCGACTCCGGACTCGATCCGGTCCGGACCGCGTTGCTCTGCGAGCTGATTCGCGAGATTCATGACGAGAACGGCGGCTGTTACCTGGTGATCAGCCACGATCTCGGCACCGCGCGGCGTATTGCGGACTTCATCGCCGTCCTTTGGAAGGGCCGGATCGTCGAGAGTGGACCCTCGGAGGAGCTCTTCGAGTCCGAGAACGATTTCGTCCGCCAGTTTCTGAACGCAGAGGTGGACGGCCCGTTGGCGATGGACTAGGACCTCGGCGGGGTGGGGCGGGGGCTGGGGCTTCAGGTCGGCGTGGCCTGCCGAGCAACCCGCCGGCCGGTGAGAGTCGGTTGGGCTGGGAAGGGAGGACTTGGCAGGTTGGCCACCGTTCACCCGCCTGCCGAGGGGCCTTGTTGGGGTGAGGTCGGTGTTAGCCACCTATGGCGTGGGTTTCTACGACTTCACCTTCGGAACCCTCTCAGCCGGAGCGCTCAGGGTCCATCTTCGTGGAATCCCCATCCGCGGGTGGCGCGGGCGCGGATCGACACCCGAGCGTCAGCGAGCGGTGCGATCCACCCCGCGACAGGACCCGCGGTCTGGCGGCTTCCGCCGGGAACGACAACCGGCCCCATGGCGCCCGTCAGGCCCCTAACCTGGATGGCTGATGCGTCGCCTACTTGGCCGCATAGGAGAGTGGTCGGTTACCCACCCGGCGGCGGCGATCGCCGGGGTCGTATCCGTCGTTGCGATCGTCACCGTCGTCGGGGTCCTGCGGCTGTCGCCGGACGCAGGGACCGACAAGTTGGTCGACAACGGCTCCGCCGCGTTCGCGGGGACCGAGCAGTTTCGCGAGCGGTTCGGCGACGATCCCATCGTCGTCTTGGCCAAGGGCGATCTGAAGGAGCTGATGCTGACCGACGACATCGGTCGCCTGCTCGCCCTGGAGACCTGTCTGGCCGGTAGGCCCGATGCGAGCGGTCAGTACGCGGCAGAGGTCTGCCGCGACATCGCCGACCTCGGAGCGACCAGGGTCGTTTTCGGCCCGGCAACGTTCATCAACGAGGCGGCGGCGCAGGCGAATCAGGCGATCCTTCAGCAGGTCCAGGCGCTCCAGGGTGCGAGCCCTGCTGAGCAGCAGCGGGCCCTCCGTCAGTTCAACGCGACCGGCCTCAGCCTGACAACGGTGCTCCAGGGCCTCTCGATCGAGAACACCGAGTTCGTCTCGTCGATCGTCTTCGACGAGACCCGCCCCGGGGCCCCGCCCAAGCCGAAGTTCGGCTACCTGTTCCCAAGCGGCGACGGGGCGTTGATCTCGATCCGGCTGCAGCCGGACGTCTCCGAGGAGACCCGTCGCGAAGCGATCGAGCTGATCCGCACGGCGGTGGGCGAGGAGGCGTTCGCGCTCCGCGCCGGCAGCTACGACATCTCGGGGGTGCCGGTGATCGTCCAGGGCCTCGCCGACGCCCTCGGCGGGCAGATCGTGCTCCTCTTCACCGCCGCACTGCTCGTCATGGCCGTAGTTCTCGTTCTCGTCTTCGGCCCACCACTGCGGCTGCTCCCCCTAGTCATCGCGCTCGGCGCCGCCGGCTTCGCGTTCGGTCTGCTGTCGTTGCTCGGCGGAACGCTGACGATGGCTTCGGTTGCGGTCCTGCCGGTCGTGATCGGCCTCGCCGTCGATTACGCGATCCAGCTGCAGGCGAGGTTTCGGGAGGCGGCGGCCCGCGGCGAGCGCCCCCCCGCCGCGGCGGTGATCGCAGCCGTCCGGGGCGGGCCCGTGATCGGGATCGCCGCGCTGGCAACGTCCGTCGGCTTCCTCTCCCTGACCCTTTCGCCGATTCCAATGGTCCGCGAGTTCGCGATCGCCCTGGTCGCCGGCATCTTTGCGGCCCTGATGATCTCCCTGACGGCGGGATTGGCGGCGCTTTCGATGGCGAGGCCGACGGCCTCATCGCCGGCCGGCGGGGCCCCGGGGTGGGGAATCGGCGCGAGGCTGCGACGGCGCGGTGCGGCAGCATCCCGAGTCGCTCTGGCAGCATCGATCGAGAAGCCCGGCAGGGTGCTGATCGTGGCGACGGTGCTGGCGCTGACCGGTTGGGTCGCCGGCACCGGAACCAAGGTCGTCAGCGACATTCGCGAGCTCGTTCCGTCCGACCTGGCAGCGCTCGAATCCGTCGACAACCTCCAGGATGTGACCGGCGTATCCCAGGAGCTGGACGTGATCGTCAGCGGCGACGTAACGTCGCCGGAGGTGATCACATGGATGAACGAGTTCAAGCAACGCGTCCTCTCCGAGCACGGATTCGGAGGTGCTGCGCCGAGCTGCCTTGCCCCGGGTACGGAGCTCTGCCCGGGCCCAGCCCTCTCCGACCTCTTCGACCTGAGCTCGGGCCGAGAGCCCAGCGCCGAGCGGGTGACGGCGGTTCTCGATTCCGTGCCTGCCTACTTCTCTCAGGCGATCCTCTCGCGATCGGAGTCAGGCGACGTGGCGAACGTCTCGTTTTTGATCCCGGTCATGCCGTTGGACGAACAGGAGGCCCTGATCGGCGAGATTCGCTCGGAGCTCGATCCGCCCGACGGAATCACCGCCGAGGTCGTCGGCCTGCCGGTGCTGACCGCCGACGCCAACAAGGAGCTGTCCGGCTCCCGCTACTGGCTGGCAATCGCCGGCCTGCTCGCGGTCGGGCTCGTACTGCTCGCCTTCTACCGGTCCCCGTCGCGAGCCCTGGTGCCACTGCTTCCGATCGCGCTTGCCACCGGCTGGTCGGCGCTGGTTCTCGAGGCGATCGGAATCCCCCTCAATCCGATGTCCGCGACGCTCGGTGCGCTGGTGATCGCGGTCGCCACCGAGTTCAGCGTGATCCTCTCGGCTCGCTATCACGAGGAGCGTGAGGCAGGGTCGACCATCGGCGAGGCGCTGCGCTCGACCTATGCCCGGACCGGTACGGCGGTGCTCGCGTCCGGCCTTACCTCGATCGCCGGATTCGGGGTGCTCGCCTTCAGCGGGATCACGATGCTGCGCGACTTCGGGCTCGTCACGGTCGTCGATCTCTCGGTTGCGTTGCTCGGTGTCATGCTGGTCCTGCCCGCGGCGCTGGTCTGGGCGGAGGCGGGCTTTCATCCCTTTACCTCGATCCGCCGCTCGATTCGGTCGGGGCGTCCGAGCCCAAGCGCCGACGCTCCGGTCTGAGTAATGGCGGACGACGAGCAGCGCCGCGGATCCGGTGGCGACGGCTGGTGGCCGGAGGACGACCCATCGCAGAAGCGGAAACCGACGGCCCGACCCGCTAAGGAGGCCGATCAGGACCCCACGCGTCCGCCGCGTGGCCTTCCCAGCCCGGGTCGGCCTCGACCGAGCGGCCGCTACACGCTGTTCGTCGGTGTGGCTTTCGTCGCGCTGATCGCGGTCGCCCTGCTGAACCTCGTCAACAACGAAGATGCGGGGATTCTCGGAACGAGCGACGACGAGCGCGGAATGCCGCTCGCCGGATTCGCCGTTCCGGCCGCACTCGCCACCGTCGATGCCGACGCGAACATCGCCCAGGACGACTGCGAGACCTCTCGAAATCCCTGCCCGGAGGACGAGCGGCGGACTCCGGCCTGCGAGATTGACGCGACCGACGCCATCCGGGTCTGCGATCTCTTCAACAAGCCCCTGGCAATCTCGTTCTGGTTCACCCGTGGCGGCGACTGTATTCCCACCCAGGACGCCTTCGACGAGGTCGCCTCCCGGTTCAGGGGCCGGGTGAACTTCCTCAGCGTCAACGTACGCGACGATCCTGAGGACGTTGCCGGGATCGTGCGCGAACGGGGCTGGAGCGTGCCGATCGGCCTCGATCGCGACGGCGCGGTCTCAAACCTCTACCGGGTCGGGGTCTGCCCGACGTTCGTGCTCGCCTATCCGGGTGGAATCCTCTACGAGGCCGAGATCGGTAGCCAAACCGTCGATCAGCTCGCCGGCCTGATCGACGGCCTGATGGCCGCGTCTCGTGCGCGGGCCGAGGAGACCCGGTAGTGGTCGTCGGGCAGGGAAGTCCCGGGGACGAGCCGATTGCGACCCACGGGATGGTCGATCCGGCGCTGCGCGACGAGTTTCCCGGCCTGTTCCTGCGCTACCTCGAGGTCGAATCGGGGTCCGGCAGGAGCCCGAGGTCGCTGAAGCGCCGGCTGGCGGTTCTCTCCGATCGCTTTGCCGGGCCGCAGGCGATTGCGTTCAGAACCAAGCCGATTCCCTGGGCCTATCGGGTCTTCTACCGGCACATCGGACTCGACCCCGACGAGCAGCCGACCCCGGCCGAGGCGGTCGTTCTGGAGCGCATGCTCAAGGGTGGTTTCGTCAGCCACAACCTGCTCGACGATGCGCTGACCATCGCGATGATCGAATCCGGCGTGCCGGTCTCGGCCCTCGACGCCGATCGGATCGAGGGTGGCCTCGCGATTCGGCCGACCCGCACCGGCGAAGCCTTGGGGGGCAGACCCGGCGAGCTGCCGGTGGGAACGCTGGTGATCGCCGACGAGCAGCGCCCAATCTCGCTGCTCTTCGGAGCAGTCGCTTCCGGGCGCGGCGTCTCGCCGGCCACCAGTCGGACGATCCTGCTCGTCGTCGGCGTGAGCGGGGTGCCCGAGATCGCCGTCGAGGAGGCGATCTGGCTGGCGTCGGAGGTGATGCTCGGGTCGGATTGATTTCGCTCCGGTCACGGTTACAATGAACGGAACGCGATGTGGGAAGGCGTCCGCTTGCCAGCGCTTCTAGAGCACGAGCCGAACTCAAGGAGAGGAACCCAGCTTCAGGCGGGATACAGGCCGCATGCCGATGCGTTTGACCGCCGCGTCGCCGATGCGGATTTGCGCGCCGCCCGAGCGGAGCTACGCCGCCAGATCGCTCGCATGGAGCGCGATCTCGCTGAACTCTTCGCCTCGACCTTCCCGCGACTCGGGATCGAGTGGACCGTGGGCGCGGCCGGCGGCCCACGGATACTCGGGATCGCCGAACTCGAGCGGATCAGGGACGCGCTGGCCGACCGGCTCGCCGAGGCCCGAGCCGAGATCGACCGCCGCGCCGCCGCAGAGGAGTCCACTCGGGCCCTGGTCGAGCGGATGATTGCGAATCCTGCCGAACACCGCTGGGTTCGAGTTCGCGGCGAGGAATTGGGTGAGCGAAGCTGCAAGCACTGGCACTCCCGGCCCCGCTGGGGTCTGCTCGGAATGCTCGCCGGGTGGTGGCGGGTCAAGCTCTCCTCGGGCTGTCCCTTAGCCTGCGGGTCGTGCTGAGCGCCCGACCCGCCATTGCGATCACCTCGATCGCCGCAAACAACTCACATCATTCCCATGGCTTCCTCGAAGTCGCGTAAGCGACGCAAGCGCAGGCCGCGCACCCCGCCGCCCCAGGCCGCCGGGCCCGATGCCGCCGCCGATCAACCCCCCGCCCCAGCGCAGCCCGAGGCTGTGCGCCGCGCGGAGCGACGTGGTGCCGTCGCCCCCGATTCCGAACCGCCGCCGCCGCCGTGGGGCAACTTCCCGCTCGTCGAGCTGTGTGTGCTGGTCGGGATCGTGATGCTGATCCTCGGCTTTTTCTTCGTCGGCGGCTCACGCGGGCCGATCCTGATCGCTGCCGGGCTCGCGCTCGGGTCGATCGGCGGTCTGGAGCTCAGTATCCGGGAGCATTTCGCCGGCTACAAGTCCCACACGGCGATTCTGGCCGGCGTTCCGGCGCTGATCGTGCTCGGGTTGCTCTTCTACACCGGGCCGGCCGGCCTGCCTCAGTTCGCGAGGGCCGGCATCGGAATCGCCGTCTTCGCTGTCGCTGCCCTGCTGCTGACGAGAGTGTTCAGCCGCCGTTCAGGCGGCCTTCGCTACAAGTTCACTCCGTCGCGCGACCGCAAGCGAAGGTAGCGGCGGCATTGAGGCCGTAGCCGACGGCCCGGGCGCGGTGCAGTACCCGGACCGTCGGCTGGACGGCGAATGGTCAGGTCAGCGGCGAGCGGCCAGCTTGTCCTCGAGGGCTCCGGCGAGCGCCTCCTTCTGGCGTACCGTGAGCCGACCGAGCTGTCGGTTCTCGTTCACGGCGAGCGGCACCAGGAACTTGCGGGTCCTCGTTCGGCCCCAGCGCGACTGGCTGCGAAGCAACTCCGAGACCGTCATCGTCTCGGCCTCCCATGGGCATGAGCGGACGACCTGCTCGACAGGGACGTCCCCGGCTCTGACCGAGCGCTTCAGCGCTGCTCGGGCGAGTCGAACCCGGTTGGCGTGCTCGAGGGCACGGATATGTTGCGGCACAGCGGCTGGCGCAGCCGTCGAGGCAGCTTCCATACTCACTCCTCCTCCTGCTTGAGAGCGGTGGTGATTTGAATAGATTTTCCGCGACCGAACGGGGGCGATCCATCTTCGGATACAAGGATCAGGGAGCCCTCCGTGGGCCCTCCGAATCGCTCCTACCCCGGTACGTTCGGTGCGTTGGGCACCCTAGTGACCTGAGTCTGATCGTGCCCCCCAGGTCCCCCCGATTCCGTCCGCGACACTCGCTAAGAGCATGTTTTTGAGGGTGAACGGCACCCATTTTGGCCTTGTGCCCAAACGGACAAGGCAAAACTACCCGATCGGGGGTAACTGATGGGGACTCCGAACGCAGGCTTCGGCGACCTGCGGTCAGCCTGTGACGAGTTCAGGCGAGCGCCTGATCACGCGCTCGAAGATCGCCAGGGCGCGATCGAGATGCTCGGTCTCATGGGTGGCCATCAGGCTCGTCCTCAGCAGCGCGCCAGTCGGCGGTACCGCCGGATGCAGGGCGACGTTGGTGTAGACGCCCTCGTCGTAGAGCGCCTTCCAGAACATCGCTGCGCGAACGTCCTCGCCGACGATGATCGGGACGATCGGGGTCAACGCCTCCGTCCCGTCCGGCATCGGCGTCGGTTGCACGACCCGCAGTCCGAGCTCGGTGAGGCCGTGGTGCAGGTAGGCGGCGTTGTAGAGCAGCTTCTCGATCAGCGCGGGCCCCTCGGAGCGGATGATTCGCAGAGACTCGAGCGCAGCGCCCACGGCTGCTGGAACCGCCGCGGCGCTGAACAGGAACGAGCGTGCTGCGATTCGCAGGTAGTCGATGACCTCTGCGGGGCCTGCGATGAACCCACCACAGGAGGCGAAGCTCTTCGAGAACGTTCCCATCCGCAGGTCGACCGAATCCTCGACGCCCAGCAATTCGCTGGCCCCGGCACCGCGGGCGCCGAGCGCACCGACTCCGTGGGCCTCGTCGACCATCAGGCGGGCGCCGTAGCGCTCGCAGAGGCCGACGACCTCGTTGAGAGGGCAGATGTCGCCCTCCATCGAGAAGACGCCGTCGACGACCACAAGGACCCCACCACCGTCTCCGGCGGCCCGGTCCAGCATCCGCTCCAGCTTGTCCATGCGGTTATGACGGAACGGTCGCAGCTTGGCGCCCGACAGCCGGCAGCCGTCGAGGATCGAGGCGTGGTCGCCGGCATCGCAGATCACCGTGTCGCCGGGCCCGAGGATGGTGCCGATGCAGCCGACGTTGGCCTGGTAGCCGGTGGTGAAGACGATGGCGCTCTCGGTTCCCATCCAGTCCGCCAACTCCGTCTCCAGCTCGATATGGAGCGGGATCGTGCCGTTCAGCAGGCGGGAGCCGGTGAGGGCGGTGCCATAGGTCTCCAGTGCGTCGCGGGCCGCGGCCTTTACTCGCGGATCTCCGGTCAGCCCCAGATAGTTGTTGGAGCCGAGCATCAGAGTCTCGCGACCCTCCATCTGGACCACCGGGCCGGCCTGTGAGGTGAGCAGCCTGAAGTACGGCATCATGTCCGCCTTCTCGGCCAGCTCCAAGATCTCGCGGCGGTCGTGGTCGCGCGCCTTGGCGAAGACGTCCGACTCGATTCTCGGTCCTTGGAACGAAACCTGTTCAGCCATGCGGGAAGTGTTCCACTTGCATCGGCCACAAGGTTCTCGCGGCGCCGGGGCGGTGCGTAGACTGGCGATCGATGAGCAGTGGACGAGTGGTGGACGCTGAGGCTATCGAGGAGCCTCTCGGGGGCGGCGAGCTCGCCGGCGGCGAGCTCGAGAGCTCGCCGGAGCCCGAGGTCAGGGCTCTACCTGGGCGCCGATCGGACTCCGAGCTGGACTCGTGGCGCGGCGAGATTCGTGCGATCGCAGTCGTCGCCGCCGGGGGGATAGCTGCCGGCGCCGCAACCGTCGTTGCCGTGAGCGCCGCCAAGGCGATGTCGGGAAACCGCAGTCGGCGCCCGGCCCGGCGCCGCAAGAGCGACCACGATGTGATCGCCACCCGCTCCTTTCTCGTCGACGTTCATCTGCTCGGACGCTGATGCCGAGGGCAGATCGCGCCGTCCGCGGTCCCGGCGGGTCGCTGGTCGTCGAGGTCCGGCCGCCCTCGCCCTACCGGTTCGATCGAGCACGGATTCCCGATGGAGTGTCCCGCCGCCGCGACGGCGTCCACGAGCGCTTCCTGCAGGTGTCGGGCAGGCCGGTGCTGACCCGCGCCTGGAGCCTTTCCGGCTCCGACGGCGTCGCGATTGCCGCGCTTCCGGCTCCTGTCGCCTGGCTGCAGGATGGCGATCGCGAAGTCGCCTGCGACGACGATCTCGAGGTGGCGATCGGGCGGATCAGGCACGCGCTGGCGATCGACGACGACCTGAACCCCTTCTTCCGCCGCTTTACCCGTGATCGGCTGCTCGGGCCGCTGATCCGGCGGATGCCCTGGTACCGGGTTGGGCGATGCCCCGATCCGTGGGAGGCGTTCGCCTGGGCGGTGACCGCGCAGTTGATCGAATCCGGCCGGGCACGCGCGATCCAGCGCCGGATCGTCAGACGCTGGGGCACGACCCTCAGCTTCGGGGGCCGGGCCCGACCGCTTGCTGACATCCCCGGTCCCGAGGTCGTTGCCGGTCTCGCCCCGGCCGAGCTGGTGGCCTGTGATCTGGCTCCGAAGCGGGCGATCGCTCTGATCAGCGCAGCACGCGAGATCGCTTCGGGGCGCTGCAACACCGAAGATCCCGGCGACGACCGGCGTCTGCGGGCGATCGGCGAGATCGGCCCGTGGACGATCCAGTGCCTGGCGCTGGACGGTCGCGGCGATCTCGACTCGCTGCCGGCGGGCGATCTCACCTATCTGCTCCTGGTCGGGCACCTGGCCAACCTGGGCAGGCGAGCGACGATCGCCGAGGTGGAGGAGTTCTATGCACCCTTCAAGCCCTACCGAGGGCTGGCCGGCAGGCTGACGCTCGCCGGCTACGGTCGAGCGATGCAGGAACGGCCCAAGCTCAAGTACCACCCTCCGGATCCGGAGTGGGAAGAGGCGGCATAGGTTAGGGGCGGCCTGCCGGATGGCAGATATTGCCTCTCCTCGCGTACATATCTGCCATCGGCGGCATCGTGGCTTGCTCCCCGTCCGGCTTACCCGGGGTCATCCCTTCGGTAACAGGTCGTTGGTCAGCATCTCGGCTGCCGGCTGAGCCTCGTCGATCAGATCGTTGGCGGCCAGATATCTCGCGAACCCCTCCCAGTCGGCCGGGTTCATGTAGCCGTAGGGCTGTCCCTCCAGCGGGGTCAGCCGCGGCAGGGTCTCGTCGACCTGGGCGCGGGTCAGCTCCGGGTCGAGGCCTTCGGCTTCAGTGAGCAGGGATTCGGTCGCCCCAGCCGGGTCCTGCTCGGCGGCGAGAGTCCCGCGCTCGAGGGCGGCGATGAAGTCGCGGATCGGCTCCGGGTCGTCGTCCATCCGGTCGCCGTCGGCGACGAGGACGAGCTCGTCGTAGGTCGGCACGCCGAGTTGGTCGACAGGGACGACCGCCGGATCAAGTCCACGTTGGGCGAGGTCGACCCCTTCGACGTTGAGGAAGCCGCCGAACATCGCGTCGGCACGACCCGCGATCAGCGGTTGCATGAGGTTGAAACCGACGTCGACCTGATCGACGCCGGTGGGGTCCACGCCGGCGTCGGCGAGGATCGTCTGCAGATAGGCGGCCTGGTAGGGGATTCCGGCGGTGACCACGGTCTTGCCGGGGAGGTCTGCGGCCGATTCGATACCCCCGGCGGGCAGGGAGATGAGCGACGTCAGCGGGCCGTTGACGAGAGCGCCGACGGCGACGACGTCGAGACCCTGGTCGCGGGCGAGCATCACCTCCGGCTCGTAGGAGATCGCCAGATCGACCTGGCCGGCGGCGACCTGCTTGATCGGCGCTGACGGATCGGAGGGAACGAGGGGGTTCACATCGAGGCCGGCATCGGCGAAGTAGTCCTTCGACAGCGCCTCATAGATACCGACGTGGTCCGGGTTGACATAGAAGTCGAGGGCCAGGTCGAACTGCTCGGCATCGGTTGATTCAACGGGGTCGCCACCGCATGCGCCCAGTGTGGCGACGCTCGTCAGGGCGAGCATCGAGATGATCAGCAGCGGCAGGGTGAATCGTCGGGTCAAGGTCGGGTTCCTTCCGTCGGTTTCGGAGTCTCGGGCTCGCCCCACCACGCGAGGCGCCGTTCGATCAGGCTGAGCAGTGCAAACAGGGCGATCGCCATCGCCGAGAGCCAGACCATCGCCGCGAACAGCCGGGGCACCTCGAGCTGGGCGTTGTCGATGAGCATCAGGTGGCCGAGGCCCTCGGTGGCCCCGGCCCACTCGCCGAACACCGCGCCGATGACGGCGACGGCGACGGCGATCTTCGCTCCGCTGATCAGAAACGGCAGTGCCGTCGGCGCTTCGAGCATCGTCAGGACCCGGAGCCGGCCCGCCCCGAGCGAGCGCAGCAGCTTGCGCTGCTCCGGGGGTGTGGTGCCCAACCCGTCGAGCGTGTTGACCACGATCGGAAAGAAGCAGATCAGGGCGATGATCGCGATCTTCGGGCCGATCCCGAAGCCGAACCAGACGACGAGGATGGGCGCGATGATGATTACGGGGATCGTCTGGGAGGCGACCACGATCGGGTAGGAGACCCGTCGCATCAGGGGGGAGAGGTGCAGAACCGTCGCGGTCGCGACCCCGAGCAGCAATGCCGCCAGGAAGCCGGCGAGCACCTCCTTGAATGTGACCCACGCATTCTCGGCGAGCAGAGAGCGATCCTCGGCCAGTGACTCGGCGATCTCGCTTGGGGAGGGAACCAGAAACGAGTCCAGCCCGAGGGAATCCGCGAGAAACCCGGTTGAGGCCGCTAGCTGCCAGGCACCGATCAGGAGGGCGACCACGAGCAGCGGGGGCCAGACGTGACGCAGGAGCTTCATCGACCGCTCACGGACTCGCTCGTCCCGGCGAGCAGCTCCAGGGCGTGCTCGCGGGCCGCGACGAAATCGGGCTCGCTGATCACGCTCGGGCGGGGCAGCTCGCGCCGACCCGCGGAGGGGGAGTCGATCGCCCACACGACCCGCCCCGGCCGTGGCGAGAGCAGGGCGACGCGGTCGGCCACGTAGAGCGCCTCCTCGACGTCGTGGGTGACCAGCACGGTGGTTCGGCGCTCGACCCGCAGCGTCTCGACGAGCCAGCTCTGGAGATCGGCTCGCGTGATCGCGTCGAGCGCTGCGAACGGCTCATCGAGCAGTAGGACGGTCGTCCCGGCGAGCAGCGTCCGGGCGACGGCCACCCGCTGGCGCATGCCACCGGAGAGCTCGCGCGGATAGGCCCCGGCGAAGTCGGCAAGGCCGAGCCGATCGAGCATCCGGCGTGCCTCCCGGCGGGCCGTGCTCTGGTCCTTGCCGGCCAGCCGGAGGGCGACGGCAGCATTGTCGGTGGCGCGCTTCCAGGGCAACAGCAGATCGCTCTGGGGCATCCACGCGCAGCTCCGGGTCCGATCCTCTTCGCTCGAATCACCACCGATCGCGATCCTCCCGGCACCGAGCGGGAGCAGCCCCCCGATCAACTCGAGGAGTGTGGACTTACCGCAGCCCGAGGGCCCGACCAGCGCGACCGTCTCGCCGGCGGCGACCGCGAGATCCAGGTCGGCGAGCACGTCCAAGCTCCCGAACCGGTGGGACAGTCCGCTGATCTCGATCACGGGAGCCTCTCGGCGATGACGATCTTCCCTTCGCGCGAATTACCGCACAGGTTCGGAGGGTCAGCGCCGGGCGGGGTATCCGGAGACGCTATCTCAGCCCGCTACCCGCGAGCACCCCTTGACCGGGTCGATCATAGCCGCCGGCGAGCGAGGACCTTCAGGGTCGGGCGACGACGTCGACGAAATGCTCGAGGTGCTTGGTCGTCCAACACTCGAAAGCCTCCGTGGTGTGGGGCTCGTAGGCGGCCATGACCGAATCCCCGTAGTTCCAGTAGAGGCGCGGCTCGGGGTTGAGCCAGAAGGTCCGACCGGCCCGATCGCAGAGGCGTGCGAACGCGGCCGCATGGGGATCGCGGCCGTTCGTCCGAGCGTCGCCGAGGACGATCACCGTTGATCGCGGATCGAGGTCGGCCGAGATCTCGTCGAGGAACTCGAGCCAGACCCGCCCGTAATCGGTGTAGCCGGAGATATCGGCGACGCCGCCGTCGCGGCTGATCCGCTCGCTGATCTTGCGGAAGTCGCGCTCGCGCTCGAAGGCCTCCGTGACCTCGCTGATCCGCTCGATGAAGACAAAGCTCCGCAGCTTGCGGAACGAGTCGTGGAGTGCGTGGAGAACGCTGAGGAAGAAGACGCTGGCCGAGGTCACCGAGGTGGAGACATCGCAGAGGACATAGACCTCGGGGCGGCGGGGTCGCTTCGGCCGATAGCGCAGGGTCAGCGGCACTCCGCCCGTCTCCAGCGATGTCCGCATCGTCCTGCGGATGTCCACGACCCGGCCCTTGCGCCGCCCGCGCTGCTCGTTGCCGAGGGTGGCGAGGCGGCGCTTCAACATCGTCACCGATCGGTGCACGGCGGCCAGGTCCTGAGTGGGGTTGGTCGGCAACGCCCGGTCGAGCTCGGCGAGCGGTCGCGCCGGGGGCAGGTTCCCGGTCCGCTCGATCAACCCACGCTCGAGCTCGCGACGCAGGTGGGTTTCGAAGCGGCGCACTCCGTCGCGATCGAGCTCCACGTCCTCGCCGGCTCCATCGGGTTGGTTGGCTCCCGGGGTCAGCCCGAGCGAGCGGCGGATCCGCTGGACGTCGACGCCGACCACTCCCGAGCCCTCGCCACGCCGTCCGAAGGCCGCCACGGCAAGCTGGGCGAGGTCGCGCATCCGGCCCTCGTCGCCTTCGGCGATCGCCTGTCTGATCTGCGCGGTCAGCTCGTCGAGATCGATCCGCTCCCCGTCGCCGGCGGCCTCAGAGGAGGACGGAGGTCCGTCGGCCTCGGCGTCCTCGTCACGGCGTTCGAGCGCCTCCATCTCGGCGGCGCGGAAGAACCAGCGGTCGAAGACGAGCTCGAAAAGTCGGCGGTCCTCCTGCGACTTGGCCAGCGTTGCCGCCAGAGCCTCGCGGAACTGCTTCCGCTCGGTCCAGGGAACCTCCTCGACCGCGGCGAAGGCGTCGAGGATCTCGGCCGTTCCGATCGCGATGCCCTCGGTGCGCAACTCGTCGCAGAAGCTGACGATCTGCGGGGCGAAGCCCTGATCCTTCACGGGCCTCAGGCTTCGTCGCCGGCCGATTGCGTCCGACTCGGCAGCCGCATCCCGACCCGCTCGGCGACGAGATCGAGATCGGTCCGGTGTTTGACGATGATGCTCATCGTCTGGGCGAAGATCTCGGAATCGATCTCGTCGGCGCCGAGGAGCAGCAGCGCCCGCGCCCAATCGATCGACTCGGCGATCGAAGGCGGCTTCTTCAGATCGAGCTCGCGGACCATCGCGACGACCTCGACCAGGCGTCGGGCCAGTCCCTCGTCGAGCTCGGGTGCGTGCAGCCTGACGATCTCGACCTCCCGCTCGATGCTGGGGTAGTCGAGCCAGAGGTAGAGGCAACGACGCTTCAGCGCCTCGGTCAGCTCGCGGGAGTTGTTGGAGGTGAGCAGGACGAGCGGCATCGATTGCGCTTCGACGACGCCGAGTTCGGGAATCGAGATCTGGAAGTCGGAGAGGACCTCGAGCAGCATCGCCTCGAACTCCTGGTCGGTCTTGTCGATCTCGTCGATCAGCAGGACGACCGGATCGGGAGAGGCAATGGCGCTGAGCAGCGGCCGGGTGAGCAGGAACTCCTCGGCGAAGATGTCGTCCATGATCGAGTCGCTCTCGGCCACCGCCTCGGCCGCGGTGGGCTCAGGGGCGCCGGCCTCGGCCTGGATCCGCAGCAGCTGCTTGCGGTAGTTCCACTCATAGAGCGCCTTGGCCTCGTCGAGTCCCTCGTAGCACTGCAGGCGGATCAACTCGCGACCGGTGGAGCGGGAGAGCGCCTTGGCGAGCTCGGTCTTGCCGACGCCCGCTGGCCCCTCGACGAGAACCGGCTTCCCGAGGCGCTGGGCGAGGTGAGAGACCAGCGCCGCCGAGTCGTCGGCCAGGTATCCGGCCGCTGCCAGCCCGGCCCGCGTCGCTTCGATGCCGCCTGCCGCAGTGCCGTCGTCACCAGGGGCGGCCAGGGATGATGGGGGCTGGCTCACTCGGGTCGATGATAATGGCGTTGTGTCCTCATCCGTCCTTGGAACACTCGTGCTCGGACTGACCGATACCGCGGGCCCGTACGCGCTGATGATCGGCGGGGGCTTTCTCGTCGGTGTCTACGCCCACGCAGCAAAGATGCCGCGCCTGCTCGCGGTCGCGATTCTCTTCGTCCTGCTCAGCTCGCTGCTGGCGATCGCAGTTTCGTTCAGCTACGACGGCACGGCTCCCCAGGTGAAGCCTTGATCAGTAGGCTCGCGGGACCATTGCGGAGCAGGAGGACGATGTGGAATCGAGCGTGAACGAGGAGCCCTCCGGCGAGACGGAAGCTGCCCGCGCGGCGACCGACGGTCTCCAAGAGGAGATCGAGAGCGTCCGCAGTAACGACGTGAGGTCCCTGACCGAGGAGGTCACACGTCTTGCGGCCGAGGCTCGTGAGTCCTCACTGCGGGCTTCCGGCGCCGAGTCGATAGCCCGCCGAGCCGTCGCCGAGCGCGACGCCGCCGTCGAGCGAGCCAAGCGGGCGGCGGCGGAGGCGGAGGCGAAGGTGCGTACGGCCGAGGCCGACTACGAGACCCGCTTCGAGGAGGCCCGAAAGCAGCACCTGGTGGAGGCGGATGCGAAGCTCAAGGAGGCGATCTCCGCGATGAAGAAGCAGGGCGCCGAGCAGATCAGCACCGAGCTGAAGCGGCGCAAGGCGGAGCTCGAGGAGCGGATGGACGTCCGGCGGCGCAAGGCGGAGACCGACATCAACGCGCGGAGCAAGCAGCTCGAGGAGGGCATCGAGAACCGGGCGCGCGAACTCGATGCGCGGATTGCCGAGCGAGAGGACGGTTTCGAGGAGGAGCTCGAGCGCGTCCGCGAGGACGGGCGCCGCAGGCTCGCCGCCGAGGTCGAGGTGCGGACGGAGATCGAGGGAAAGCTGAACCTGGCCGAGGCCCGGCTCAGCACGCTTGCCGACCGGCTCGCCGACGAGGCCGAGCGACGCACCAAGGCGGAGGCTGAGCGACGTCTGGCCGCCGAGACGGAGAAGCTGAAGCGTGAGGCCCAGGTGAGCGGCGAGAAGGCGCGCCAGCGAGCGGCCCGCGAGGCCGAGCTCGAGGGGGCGCGATTGGCCAAGCAGGCGGAGGCCGACGGCCAGGAGCGCCGACAGGAGCTCGAGCGGGAGGTTCGTCAGCGAGCCGCCCAGGAAGCCGAGCTCGCCGCCGAGCGCGCTCGGCGCGACGCGCTGGGCTGAGTCCCGCCGCGACCTCCGGTCTCAGCCCCGCCGTCCGAGCTGACCGGGTCCCGGCCGCCGTCCCGTCTGCATTCGTCGAAGCGCGCGCATCTCGGCCAGCCCTGGCTCGGGATCGCTCTCGGCGACGGGCAGGAGGCGCGTCTGCAGCGGGGTCTCCCTGACCTCTCCGAGGGCACCGTCACCAGCCGCCTCGACCCGGAAGGCCGACGCCGTCTCCCGACCGCCGACCGCCTCGACCAGGTCGCCGTCTTGGATCAGCACGGCAGCGTGATCGTCGAGGGCGAGCCCTGCGGGTATCACCCGCGAGCCGACCGCCTGGCGGTAGGCGTCCCGGCGTTCCGGGTCCTGGGAGTAGTGGACGCAATGGCTCCCGGCGAGCATCCCGATGCCCTCGACGACGGCTGGGGAGCCGCCGCCGCGGGAGACTCCGGCCTCGAACCAGCACATCGACCCGGCGCTGTAGCCGCAGAGGAGGATCCCGCGCTCGTGCGCCTCCCCCATGATCTCGTCGATCCCGTGCTCCCGCCAGAGGGCCAGGAGGTTGACCATGCTGCCGCCGGTCACGTAGATCGCGTCCTGGTCGAGCAGATGTTCGGCGAAGTCGATCGGGCGGTCGCCGAGGCGGAATAGTGAGATCGCGGACGGGACGCAACCGCGCCGTTCCATCGCGCCGTAGAACGCGGATGATCTGATCGCGTGGGTCGCCGCTCGCCGTCGGCATCAGACAGATGCGCGGCGCCGGGGCTCGACGAGCGAGACGATGTAGTCATGGAGCGCCTCGTTCTCGGGGCGCATCTGGAACTCGGTGCCCCCGATGGCCACGATCGGTCCTGTCATGGGGCCTATTCTCGCGGGTTCGGGCGTGAAGTCGAGGTCTGGCAGTCAGGCAACCGCGTGGAGCCCGTCTCCGTCGGGCCGCCCTCGGCCCCGAGGTATCGGGTCGGCAGGGCGGTCTCGATCACCTGATCGCCGCCGTCGCCGACGCACCAGGCTTTCGCGTCCGGGCGCGAGGCGACCGCCGCAACCAGGCGGGATCCGCGGAAATGCAAGGCGCTGCCGTCCTCGGCCGCGTATCCGGGACACATCCCGCGGCTCAGCATCCGGTGATAGGGCTCGCGAGGTCCCTGCTTGCTGCCGTAATGGACGCAGTTGCTCCAGGGCAACAGTCCGAGTCCGCGGACCCGCAGCACCTCACCGTGGAAGGAGGTGACCCCCTCCGAGTACCAGCAGAGCGAGCCGGCGCTGAGCCCGCAGAGGATCACTCCCCGGCGCCAGGCCTCGGCGAGGATCGAGTCGATTCCGTGGGCGCGCCAGGTGCCGAGCAGGCTGATCACGCTGCCGCCGCCGACGTAGATCAGATCCTGGGAGAGGATGTGCTCGCGCAGGTCCCGGGCACCGCGGTCGCGGCGGAAGAGGGTCACGTGCGAGGGCTCGCAGATGTCGCCTGAAAACGCGCGATAGAAGCGGACGATGTAATGATCGGCATCGCCGCTGGCGGTCGGCAGGAAGCAGACCCGGGGACGCTCTCGGCGGCCCCGCGCCAGATCGAGGACGTAGTCGTCGAGAAGGGGGTTGCCGGCCTCCATCGAGAAGCCGCCGCCCCCGAAGGCGACGATCTGACGCTCGTCGGCCTGGGGAAAGGAAACGACCGTTGCCTCGTCCACCGCCAATGCACCTCCTCCGACTCTCGTTTCCTGATTCCCTCTCACCGGCCCCGGCCGAAGCTCCGGCCGCTCGACGATCCGATGTCGGGCCGGCCCCTCTCCGGGCCGGCCCGATCAACGGATGGTCACTCCTACTTTCGACCCCTAGCTTGCGGGGATCTCAGGCCCTTCGTGTGCCTGCAGGACGTCCGTGCCCTCCTCGCCGGTCCGGATACGGATCGCCTCCTCGATCGGCAGCACGAAGATCTTGCCGTCACCGATCGACCCGGTCCTCGCGTGCTTGAGGATGGTCTCGACCACCAACTCCCTTTCGGAGTCGTCGACGACACATTCGATCTTGAGCTTCGGTCTCACATTGACCGCGAGACTCGCACCTCGGTAGTGCTCGACCACACCCTTCTGGCGGCCCGAGCCCTTCACCTCGGTGATCGACAGGGACGGTACGCCCCGCTCGAGCAGTTCCTGGCGAATCGGCTCGAATGCTTCGTGACGAATGAATGCTTCGATTTTCTTCATTTGGTTCACCTCCTCCTAGGCGCTCGTAGAGCTCGTGGGTCCGGCAATCGGCGTTCCGGCGACGTTGGGCTGATACAGGCCCGTCGACGGATACTCCTCCCGCGGGATGAACGACTCCGGATAGCCGTACATACCGTGGGTCGAGAGGTCCAGTCCGGCGAGTTCCTCTTCTTCCGACACTCTGATCCCGATCGTAGCCTTGAGGATCGCGAACGTTGCGTAGGAGAGCACGAACACCAGCGTGAACGCTGCCGCGACTCCGACCGCCTGGACGCCCAGCTGGCCGAGCGAGGCACCGAGATCGCCGTCGGTGATCCCGTACCAGACGCCGGGGCTCGCGCCGTCGAGAATCAGTCGGGCGGACCCGAAGATTCCCACCGACAGAGTTCCCCAGATCCCGGCGAGCCCGTGGGCCGACAATGCGCCGACCGGGTCGTCGAGGTACTTCTCGATCGCCAGGATGCCGAGCACCGCGACGATTCCACCGATAGCCCCGATGATCGGTGCCGCCCAGAACTCCACGTAGCCGGACGGCGCCGTGATCGCGACCAGGCCGGCGATCGCACCGTTGCCGGCCATGCCGACATCGAGCGACCTCGTCTTCATCCACACGGCGAGCATCGCGAACAACGCACCGGCGGCAGCCGCGAGCTGGGTGTTGAGGGCGACTTCGGCGAAGAAGTTGTCCGCCGTACCGAACGTCGAGCCGGCGTTGAAGCCGTACCACCCAACCCAGAGGATCAGGACACCCAGGCCGGCGATCGGCATCGAGTGTCCGGGGATCGCTCGCGGTGTGCCGTCAGGCGCGTACTTGCCCCTCCGGGCACCGAGCAGCAACAGGGCCGCGAAGCCGCCGACCGCACCCGTGAGGTGGACGACCGTCGATCCGGCGAAGTCCATCACCGGCTTGCCGCCGATATCGGACAGCAGGCCGCCGCCGTAGACGCCGTGGGCGACCAGCGGGTAGATCAACGCACCGAAGACGACCGCGTAAACGACGTATGCACTGAACTTGATCCGCTCCAGGGTCGTCCCCCAGACGATCGCCAGTGAGACGGCGCAGAACAGCATTCCGAACAACATCAGGGCCGAGTCGGTCCCGGTCACCATGGTGCCCGCGATCTCCTGGCCGTGCATGAAGAAGAAGCCCTCGGTTCCGAAGATCTTGTTCCCCGAAAGCGACGAGATTCCGTAACCGACCGACCACCAGGCGAGCGTGACGATCCCGAGGTTGACCAGGATCTTCGCCACCCCTGCACCGGCGTTCTTCTGCCGGGAGAAGCCGATCTCCAGGAACAGGAATCCTGCCTGCATGAGCAGAACGAGGACCGCCGCGACGATCACCCACGTGATGTCGAGCTGACCTTGGACTTCCTTGAGAGCTGCGCCGGCGGCGTTGGCGGACGCGATGCTCGGCAGAGCCAAGCAGGCGATGATCGCCAACAGTGCCGTGAGGCTTAGCCTCTTTGACATTTGATGTCCTCCTTGCGCCGGGCAGGGTCGACCGGCGGTTGTGGTTTGCCAACGCGGTCAGTGTGGGTCCAGGCCGCTCCGCCGTGTTTGTACCGGCGTCGAAAATTCACCCACGCGGCTTGTACTGCTCGGATTGAGCAGCACTCTGAACGGCTTGGAATGAGGGAATGAGCGAGTTCAGCCGGCTCGTACAGCCGACGGGTCGTCAGCGTCAGACGGGGACGCGACGCCTGACGGCCGCCGCCCCGCGACCGGAGGCGATCTCGCCGCCGACCGTCAGCTCGGCTCGCTCGGCGGCGATTTCGATCTGTTCAGGGTCTCCGCCCAGTTCCTGCCAGCGCTTCCGTGCGCTCCGATGGAGGTCGTCGAGAAAGCCGTCGGTGTGAAGGGGATCGTGGTGAAAGAGAAGCGTCCGCTTGGCCCCGACCCGCTTCGCGAAGGTGATGGTCTCATTGATGGGCGAGTGGCCCCAGCCCTCATGGCCCGGGTACTCCTCGTCGGTGTACTGGCAGTCGTGGATCAGCAGGTCGGCGTCGCGGGCCAGGTTGTATCCCGAGATCCACTCCTCGTTGAGCTTCGCCAGGTCGGCCCCGAGTCCGGGCTCGTGGTCGGGGATGTAGCAGACGGTCGTATCTCCGTCGGTGATCCTGTAGCCGAGAGTCGGTCCGCGGTGGGTGACGGCCTCGGCGCGGATCGTCGCGTTTCCGATCTTCCATTCGCTGGCCGGGGCGTCGAGGAACGAGACATCGCAGGGAAGCTCGCGCACTTCGACGGGGGACAGGGGCGCCGAGATGTAGCGTGCGATCCGCGCCTCCAGTGATGCCTCCGGTGAGCTGGGTCCGAAGATCCGGATCGTCGATTCAGCTCGGAAGCAGGGCGGGAAGAACATCAGCCCCTGGATGTGGTCGAGGTGGAGGTGGGTGAGGAGGATGTTGATTCGCGGCAGGTCGCGCGGCAGCGAGAAGCCGAGGGTCCGGATGCCGGTGCCGGCATCGAGGATCAGCGTCTCGCCGCAGGAGAGGGTCAGCTCGACGCAGGAGGTGTTGCCGCCGTAGCGGTTCATCTCCGGGCCGGGCGCGGGGACCGAACCGCGGGCGCCCCAGATCCTGACCCTCACCGAACGACCTCGTGGCGACCGGTGGTCACTTCACGCGCCTCTTCCTCGTCGACCGGCCAGAAGATCACCATCGCACCCGAGGCCCCGGTTGCGGCCCCGACGATCGGCATCGCGCTGGCGGCGATCTGGTGCATGACGCCATCGGCTGAACGGACTGAGAACTCCGCGTGGGCCGGCCGCCCTTCCTTCAGGGCCTGGGTCAGGGGAAGGTCGTCGAATGGAAGCGGCTCGTCGTTCTCGTCGAAGGGCCCGAAGCGACGGGTCCACTCGGCGAGATCGAGTTGCCCGGTGTCCTCGAAGGGACGGCCGATCAGGGCCCCGGCGCCCTCGTTGTAGAAGAGCAGGGTGCCGTCACGCGCAACCAGGAAGGCTGGCGTTGTGACGCTGGTCAGGAGGTTCCGGGCCAGGATCAGCTCGAGTGGTTTCTGCGAGCCGGACATACGGTCGCAACATTGTTCCACCGATTGCGCCTTTCGTCACCAGCGACGACCGGTTTGGCGGCAACCTCCCGTGGGTCCTGCTCAATGTTCACGTTGCGCCGGCCCGCGCGGCGTCGGACGGGCCGGCGCGGAGTTCAGCTCATCTTGCCGATCTTGAAGATCTTCGTACCGCAATCCGGGCACGTGCCCGTGACGGCGGGACGACCATTCTTCATCGTGATCTGCTCCGGGTTCACCATTTCGACCTTCTTGCGTTCCTTGACGCAGTAACCCTCGGTCATGGTCGTACTCCTTCCGGGCGCTCAACGCCCTGCTGGACGCGGCGATCGTGCCAGTCGACACAACCGCCTGACGAACGTGAGCCTAAAGCCGTTTTCGGACGCCACCGGCGAAATCGGTCACGCCTGGGCCTTTCCGCTAGGGGCCGCTACCGCCCAGATCGCCGATCTGCGCTCGCAGATCGTCGATGTCGTCCTCGATGATCGAGACCCGCTTGTCGGTCGCGTCCTGCGAGGTGACGAGTTCGTCGACCTGATCCTCGAGCGCCGTGATCTGCTCCTCGAGCGCGGCCGTGTCGACCGCGGAGGTGTCGGTCGCCCCGGCCGCCACGGCCGTCTGGGCTCCGGCGATCTGCTCCTCGAGCCTGGCGATGTCGTCACTGCTCGCCGCGTTGTCGCGGGCGTCCAGGGCCAGGACGACGGCGACGATCGAGCAGGCGAGCGCGAGCAGGGAGCAGGCGAGGATCACATAGGTGCGAAGGCCGAGCTTTCGATCGAGCTGAGCCACCCAGGCCCGCAGTCCCTCGATCTCGGTCTGGGGTCGTCCTGCGGGCGCCGGCGGCCGTTGCGCGGTGCCGGGCTGGCCGCCGGTGCCGGGTGGCTGCGGCGCCTGGGCCGGAGGCCTCTGAACCTCGGTCGGCGGTCCCTGGGGCCGGGGTTGGCTCGGTGGTTGCGGGCCGGGCGGCGGCGGGGGTGCACCCTGGGGCGGCGCGGGCTGCTGCGCCGGCGCACCCCGCGGCGGCGTGGGCGGTGTGCGGGCGGCGGCCCAGGAGCAGGTTGACCCGGGGCCGGCGGCACTGGCGCGCCGCTCCCCGGTGGTTGGTTCGTGGGGGGTCGTCCCTCCACGTCGACTTCGCTCAGCTCGCGTCCGGGCGGGGTTCGGCGACGGCGCCGTCGGCGGGCAGGATCTCGCGATCGGACTCGATCCAGGCCAGCAGACCCCCGCTGAGGTTGAAGGCTTCGTAGCCGGAGTCTCGGAAGACCTGGGTTGCGAGAGCGGAGCGAACGCCGCTGCGGCACTGAAACACGATCGGGCGATCGCGGTCGATGCTCTCGACGGAGGCCGGAAGCTGTTCCAGCGGGATGTGCACGGCGCCGTCGATATGCCCGGCCTCCCATTCGTAGTCCTGGCGGACGTCGATCAGCTGCGCGCCCTCGGCGACCTTCTCGGCCGCTTCCCCGGGGCTCAGCTCCAACTGGGTGTCGGTGGCTTCGGGCGTCGCCATCAGCCTTCAAGAATAGTGGTCGGCGTTGGGAGGAGGTCCGTGATCGGCTCGGATGCGTAGCATTCTGCACGCACCCTCACGTCAATACTCGTCGAGACCCGCACCTCTCGTCCAGACAAGGAGTCATCAATGCCCGAGGCAGTAATCGTCGACACTCTGCGCACCCCGATCGGTCGCGCCTTCAAGGGATCCCTGGCCCAGCTTCGCCCCGAGGAGACCGGCGCCTTCGTGATCGATCAGCTCCTGGAGCGCAACCCGGACGTCGATCCCACCCTGATTCAGGATGTGATTGCCGGCGTCGGGATGCCGCAGGGCCTTCAGGCCTTCAACATCGCCCGGATCATGGTCCTCCTCTCCGACAAGCTCGAGGAGGGAACCACGGGAGTGACCGTCTCGCGCTATTGCGCGTCGTCGCTCGACGCGATCCGTCACGCGTCGAACGCGATCAAGAACGGCGAGGGCGATGCCTACATCGCCGCCGGAGTCGAGTTCGTCTCGCGCTTCAACGAGCGCAGCGAGGCCGTCGGCGTCGCCGACCGCAACGAGAAGCTGACCGGCGACCACGAGGGCTACCCGAACGTCTACATCGACATGGGGATCACCGCCGTCAACGTCGCCAACAAGTACGGCGTCACCCGCGATCAGATGGACGACTACGCGCTGCGTTCACAGCACCTTGCGGTCGCCTCGCAGGAGTCCGGATTCTTCGATCGGGAGATCGTGGCGGTCCAGACGCCGAACGGCGAGGTCAGCAAGGACGACGGCCCACGCGCCGACGGCGGCGAGATGCGGGAGAAGCTCGGTTCGCTGCCGGAGGCGTTCGGCGGCGGTGGCGTCACCGCCGGCAACTCCTGCCCGCTCAACGACGGCGCGGCGGCGGCTCTGATCATGTCCGACACGAAGGCCAAGGAGCTTGGGCTCACACCCCGCGCCCGGATCGTCACGTCCGCCACCGCGGGCAACAACCCCGAGTACATGGGCGTCGCTCCGATCGGCGCGGTCGCCAAGGTGCTCGAGCGGGCCGGCATGACCATCGACGACATCGACACGGTCGAGCTCAACGAGGCGTTCGCCGCCCAGGTCATTCCGATCATGGAGGAATGCGGTATCGACGAGGGCAAGCTGAACACCCACGGCGGTGCGATCGCGCTCGGGCATCCGTTCGGGATGACCGGGGCCAGGATCATGGGCACGCTGCTGAACGTGATGGAGACCGACGACCATAGCGTCGGCATCGAGACCATGTGCGTCGCCGGCGGCCAGGGCGAGGCGATGGTCGTCGAGCGGCTCAACTAGACAACTCCGACCGGATCCTCCGCTTCGCGTCCGGTCCGGTCGGGCGGCGCGGTGTTACCGCTCGGCAGGGGCGTCAGGGGGTTGGTGGGGTGGGCTCCGCTGCGCGTCCGCTCTGCCGGGCGGCGGGCTCTGCCGCCCACCCCCGGGGCGATTCTTCATAGGGTGGGTTCGTGGACGTCGCTGCCACCATCTTCAGTACCGGCTGGACCTCGGGGATCAATTCCTACGCGACCGTCCTCGTCCTCAGCCTGCTCGGTCGCGCGGGGGTTGGAGGAGTGCCGGACGGGCTGGACCAGGATTGGGTCCTGCTCGTCGCCGGCGGCATGTTCACGGTTGAGTTCTTCACCGACAAGATCCCGTTCGTCGATTCGGCTTGGGACTCGATCCACACGGTCATCCGCCCCCTGATCGGAGCGGTCCTCGGCTTCTCGTTCGCCGGCGAGAACGGCATCGAGGGAATCGAGGAGGCGATCAGTGCCGGTGGCTCGGGTCTGACCGCCCTCGCCAGCCACGGCGTCAAGGCCGGCCTGCGCCTCGGCGTCAACACCTCCCCGGAGCCCGCGTCCAACATCTTCGTCAGCCTCGTCGAGGACGGTGTCGTCGGCGTCGTCACGGTGCTCGCGATCCAGTACCCGGAGCTGGCCGCCCTGATCGCGGCGGTCTGCCTGCTTGGCGGCGGGCTGCTGCTCCTGCTGCTCTGGAAGAAGGTCGTCCGGCCGGGCTGGGTGCGCTTGCGGGCCCACTACGGCTCCGACGCGGACACCGGGTTGCCCTGAGCGAATTCGGCCCACCGCCGAGAGCCATTAGGCTGGGCCACGAACTCAACCTTGGAGGTTTGGCAATGTCGCTGGAACAGTCGCTTTCGCAGCTCAAGGAGACCGAGGGCCAGGGCGCGTTCTCACTCCAGAACTCGAAGATGCTGAAGGTCGAGCTGGCGGACGCGACCGTTCAGGCCAAGCTCGGTTCGATGGTCGCTCACCAGGGCGACGTCAAGTTCGAGCACGCCGGTAGCGGCGGGATGAGCAAGTTCATGAAGAAGGCGATGACCGGCGAGGGGACGACCCTGATGAAGATCACCGGCACCGGTGAGGTCTTCCTCGCCGACTACGCCCAGGAGATCCAGCTGCTGCGGCTCAACGACGAGTCGATCACCGCCAACGGCGCCAACGTTCTCGCCTTCGAGGACGGGATCGAATGGGACATCAAGAAGGTCGAGGGCGTCTCGGGGATGCTCAGCGGCGGCCTCTACAACATGCACCTGTCGGGGACCGGCTACGTTGCGATCCTCTCCGACGGATCGCCGGTGATGCTTGAGGTCAACGGCGAGACGACCTTCGCCGACCCGCAGGCGGCGATCACCTGGTCGAGCGGACTGACCTCGTCGGTCAAGGCGGACGTGAACATGAAGTCGCTGATCGGTAGGGGCTCGGGTGAGACGGTGCAGCTCAGCTTCTCCGGAACCGGCTGGCTGTTGATCCAGCCGTCCGAGGGTCGGGTTACGTCGACCGCGGCCGGTGGAAGCGGGGGCGGGGCCGGCGGAACGATCGGCAAGCTGCTCGGCGGATGAGGCCGGGCGATCACGCGAACTGAACCGAGGGGATAAGCAATGGGCGAAACCACCAAGTACATGCTGTCTGAGGATCGGATTCCGACCCACTGGGTCAACCTGATGCCCGATCTCCCCGGCGAGCCGCTGCCGCCGCTCAGCCCGGCGACGATGGAGCCCGCCGGACCGCCCGATCTCGCGCCGATCTTTCCGATGGCCCTGATCGAGCAGGAGGTCTCCGCCGAGCCGACGGTGGAGATTCCCGAGGAGGTCCGTGAGATCTACGCGCTCTGGAGGCCGACGCCGCTGTTTCGGGCCCGCCGGCTCGAGAAGGCACTCGATACGCCGGCTCACATCTACTACAAGTACGAAGGCGTCTCTCCGGCGGGTTCCCACAAGCCGAACTCGGCGATCCCGCAGGCCTTCTACAACCGGGAGGCCGGGATCCGGAAGCTGGTGACGGAAACCGGAGCCGGGCAGTGGGGTAGCTCGCTCGCTCTCGCCTGCAAGCTCTTCGGGCTCGAGTGCGAGGTCTTCATGGTCGGGGTCTCATACGACCAGAAGCCGTATCGGCGGGCGCTGATCGAAACCTGGGATGCCACGGTCCACCGCAGCCCGTCCGATCTGACCGAGGCGGGGCGCTCGCAGTCGAGTCATCCATCGGGCAGCCTCGGGATCGCGATCTCAGAGGCGGTCGAGATCGCCGTCGGAGCGGAAGACACCAACTATTCGCTCGGCTCGGTTCTCAACCACGTCTGCCTGCACCAGACGGTGATCGGCCAGGAATGCCTCGAGCAGCTCGAGATGGCGGGCGAGTATCCCGATGTCGTGATCGGCTGCGTCGGCGGGGGCTCCAACTTCGCCGGCGTCGCCTTCCCGTTCCTGAGGCGGAAGCTCCAGGAGGGTGGAGACACCCGGTTTCTCGGGGTCGAGCCGGCGGCCTGCCCCACGTTGACGCGCGGGGAGTACCGCTACGACTACGGCGACACCGTCGGGATGACGCCGCTGATGCCGATGTACACGCTCGGCCACGATTTCGTCCCGCCCGAGCTCCATTCCGGTGGCCTCCGCTACCACGGAGACTCGCCGCTGGTCAGCGCCCTCGTCAAAGCCGGGATCGTCGAAGCCCAGGCGGTGGCGCAGACGAGCGCCTTCGCCGCCGCCGTCCAGTTCGCCGGCGTCGAGGGCATCCTCCCGGCGCCCGAGCCCGCGCACGCCATCCGGGCCGCGATCACGGAGGCCGAGGCCGCCCGGGAGGCCGGCGAGGAGCGGGTCATCCTCTTCAACCTCTGCGGCCACGGTCATTTCGACATGTCCGCCTACGACGCATACCACCGGGGAGAGCTGGCCGATCTCGAGTTCTTCCCCGAGGAAATGGAGGCCGCGCTGGCCAACCTCCCCGACACGCCCGCTATAGCCTAGGCCGATGGAACGCTCGACCAGCTCGAAGAAAGTCCTGATCGGCGCGCTCGTGCTGGTCGTCGCCCTGGTCGCGATCGTGCTGATCGGTCGTGGCGGCGGCGGTGACGACGAGAGCTCGATTTCGACCGATACGTCGACGAAGCCCGTCGTGGAGGTCCCCTCCGGCGACCCGCCGACCGAGCTCGTCTCCACCGACATCGTCGAGGGCGACGGCGCCACCGCCGCGGCGGGCGACGAGGTCACGGTCCAGTACGTCGGCGTCGACTACGCAACCGGGGAGCAGTTCGACGCCTCCTGGGACAACGGTCAGCCCTTCCCCTTCCAGCTCGGCGGCGGTCAGGTGATTCCCGGTTGGGATCAGGGTGTCGAGGGCATGAAGGTCGGCGGTCGGCGGGAGCTGACAATCCCGCCGGACCTGGCCTACGGAGCGCAGGGCTCGCCGCCCTCGATCGGCCCTGACGCGACTCTCGTATTCGTGATCGACCTGCTCGACGTACAGCCCGGCAAGTCCGGCTAGTCGGCAGGGCGTCCGCTGCGCCGATCGGCGTCAGCTACCAGGTCAGCTCGATCTCCAGTTCGCGCTCGTCGCTTTCGATCTCGAGTTCGACCTTGAAATCGACCTCGTCGGGCACATGCACCGTGAAGCGCATGCCCTCGCGCTCGAACTCGACCTCGTTCTGGCGGGCGAGCATGTCCGCCAACTCGTGCAGGCGAGCGGCCGCCTCTTCCCGGCCGAGGCGGTCCTTCTGTTTCACCTTGAGGATTTCCATCAGTACTCCTTGGTCGTTGGGTTGACAGGGTGGTTGGAGGTCGGCGCGCCGTGCAAGTACGTGTCTGATCGGCGGCCCAGTGCGATGCGGACCAGCGCCCGCAGGCCGTCGACCAGGCCGTCGGGCATGATCGCCGACGGCGAAGCTCCGGGATGCCGGCGGGCGATGTTTACGCGCAGGACTCCGGAGCGGATGCGGAAGCGCAGCGGCGGGTCCAGCTTCACGGCCTCCCCGTCGATGCCGGCGGGAACCGGGTGGTCGGAGTCGACCTCGAAGGCCGGCGCGGTCCATTCCCGCCAGGGTCGCTGCAGCCTTCGCCCGCCGCTGGATGGGGCTCCGGCGACCGTCACCCCGAGCAGCCCGTCGTCGATCTTCGGGCGCGTTCCCGAGCCCACCGCCCGCCCCAGCCGGTAGCGATTGTTCGAGACCAGGATCGCGAACCCGTGACTGTGTTGATGTCCACCGGGTCCCTTCCAATGCAGATCGAGCCCCTTGCCGTCGGGTCCAAGCATCTCCGGCACCTCGTCGATGAGCGTCCGGAGCTTCGCCTCCCGATATCCCTCCCGCTGGACCGCGTCGGCGTATAGACCGAGCGAGACGTTGTTGACGAAGACGCGCCCGTTGACCTCGGCCAGGTCCACCCGGCGCTCGCCGCCGTCGACGAAGGCGTCCAGTGCGCCGACGACATCGTTTCGATCGACGCCGAGGTCGAGGGCGAAGTGGTTTCGCGTACCGGCCGGCACGCAGGCGTAGGGGAGGTTGAGCTCCGCTGCGATCGCGGCCACGACGGCCTGTGAGCCGTCGCCGCCCGCCATCGCCAGCCCATCGGCCCCGGCGGCGACGGCGTCGCGCACGAGCCCTTCGAGGTCGTCGCCGGGTTTGAGCTCGATCGGCTCGATCCCGCGATCCCTGGCCTCGGCGGCAAGTGAGAAGCGCTCGGCCTTGCCCCCACCGGACTTTGGATTGAAGAACAGGACCGGCTGCTGTGGCCGCGCCGCGGCCGGCAGCCGGACCCGGGTGCTGAAGGCCGCCCTGCTGCATGTGACGCTGAGCAGCAGGGCGGTGAGGATGAACAGCTCCTCGAAGAGCCCGTTGCCGACCATCAGGAGAATCGCCGCGACCAGCCCGGCGATACCCGTGAGCAGGCCCGCGATGCGGACTCCATCGCGTCCGATCAGGCCGTACCACCCTCCCACGGTCGCGAACGAGAGGCACGCGAGCACGAGCAGACCTCGCGGAAATTCCCGCACCACGATGAGCACCGCAAATCCGAGCATTGCGAAGCTGAGGAGGGCGCCGACCGCCGCCGCCCGCTGAGCGCTCATAGACTCGGACCCCTATGAACGATTCTTCCGACGAGTCCGTCTCGGTCGCGGGCGAGGATCCCCGCTGGTTGACGGACGCCGAACGCGTCGACATCGCCCTGTACGCGGCGATCGCGACGACGCCCACCCCCGCCCTCGACGTGGCCATGTCGAGGCTGACCAAAGCCGCGGACTACTCGCGTCTGTCGCTGGCTGCGTCTGCTCTCCTGGCCGTGACCGGCGGCAGTCGAGGACGTCGGGCCGCCGCGGTGGGCCTCGCCTCGATCGGGGCGGCCTCGAGCCTCTTCAATCTGGTCGTCAAGCCCCTGAGTCGCCGATCGCGACCGGATCGGATCGCAGGCGGGGTCCCGGTCGCCCGTCACGTACCGATGCCCACGACCACCTCGTTCCCCTCCGGCCACTCCGCCGCCGCGTTCGCCTTTGCGACCGGAGTCGGTCATGTGATGCCGCCGGCCGCCATTCCGCTGCGCGGCCTCGCGGCGCTCGTCGCCTACTCGCGGGTTCATACCGGCGTTCACTATCCCGGAGATGTCGTCGCCGGTGCGTTGCTGGGAACAGCGGTCGCCCAACTCGCCGCCCATGCGATCGACGGTCGCCTGTCTCGAAGGCGGTAGGTCGACCGACGCCCGGCGCCTTGCCGGCTGCCCCGTCTGTGCGGTCACCGGTCGGCGAATAGCGCGTAGCCGTACTCGCCTCGTTTGTAGGCGAGCTTGGCGATCCCGGTCATCCGCTCGTCGTCGTTGGACTCGATCTGATGCAGATGAGCCCGCACGCGGCTCGCGGCCCTCGTGCAGAAGGTGTCGGCGATATAGCGCTCCTGGCCCGACGGTTCGACACCGTCCTCGGTGAAGATCGCCGTGACCCGGCTCAGCACCGCGACCTGGGCGTAGACGTCGGAGATCGCGTCGGAGAGCCGCTTCTGGTCGAGTTGCTTGAGCGTGATGTCCTTCCTGTGCTTGCGGATCAGGCCCTCGGCGGCGGCGGCGAGCTCCTTGACCTGATCGCCCACGGCGTCGGCGTGGACCTCCAGCTCGGGATGCGCCATCGAGATCCTGTCGGGTCGCACCTCGCGCTTGACGCGGCCGGCCGCATAGTCGGCGAGCAGGCCGATCGACCGGATCGGATCGGTGAGCCCGATTTCACCCAGGCCCGAGAGTCGCTCTCCGACCGGCTTCATCGCCGAGAGCGCGATGAAGGCTCTCATCACATCGTTGGCGCCCTCGAAGATCGGGAAGATGCGGATGTCGCGCATGATCTTTTCGTAGGGGTCCGACTTCATATACCCCTCGCCGCCGCGCAGCTGCAGCGCCCGGTTGGCCGCGTACCAGAGAAACTCGGTGCCCGCGACCTTGCAGATCGCCGACTCGAGCGAGTAGTCGGCAACCCCCTGATCGACGAGCCCGCAGGTCAGGTACGCCATCGACTCGAGGCCGAACAGGTTGGAGACCATCCAGCCGATCTTCTCCTCCACCAGTTCGAACTCCGAGATCGACCGGCCGAACTGACGTCGCTCCCTTGAATGGTTGATCGTCAGGTCGAGCAGATGCTTGGCTGCCCCGACCGTGCCCGTGCCAAGTCCGATCCGCCCGTTGTTGAGAACTGACATCGCGATCTTGAAGCCCTCGCCGGGCTCGCCGAGGACGTTCTCCGCCGGCACCCTGACGTCGTGGAAGTAGAGGCGCCGCAGGTCGTTGCCGCGCAGACCCATCGTGTCGTAGCGCTCGCCGACCTCGAAGCCCTCCATCCCCTTCTCGAGGATCAGGGCGATGTGGCGATCCTTGCCGCCGACCTCAGCGCGAGCAAACGCGGTGAAGACGTCGCCCTTGGAGCCGTTGCCGATGTAGCGCTTCTCGCCGTTCAGCACCCACGAGCCGTCGGGTTGGCGGACCGCTCGCGATTGCAGGTTGTAGGCGTCGGAGCCCGCCTCGGGCTCGGTCAGGGCGAAGCCGGCGAGCTTGCGACCGGCCGCGAGGTCGGGAAGGAAGCGCTCCTTCTGCTCGTCGGAGCCGAACAGGACGATGCCCTTGTAGCCGATCGACTGGTGGACGCCGAGGATGATCGAAAGCGTCCCGTCGATCTGCGCGAACGTCTCGAACACGCGCGCGTAGCCGGTCTGGGAGAGGCCCTGGCCGCCGTACTTCTCGTCGACGTAGAGCCCGCAGAGGCCGGCGTCACCGAGTTCGCGGATCACGTCGTCGCCGATCCAGCGGTCCTCCTCGACCTGGCGGTGGTCGATCGAGGCACCGATCTCGCGGGCCCTGGCGCAGAGCTCTCGCACCTTGACCTGTTCCTCGGCGTCGGGCCGCGGCCAGGGGAACACCATCTCCTCGTGGATCTCGCCGAGCAACAGGGCCTTGGTGAACGAGGAGGCGGCCTCGCTGCTCTCCGGCTTCTCGACGACGCTCGATTCCACGACGGCTCCTTGAGTCAGTGTCAGTCAGGTCTGCAATCGAGAGTAGTCGACGGCAGGTGCCGCCCTCGAGCTGGGTTCAGGAGAGCGCGTCGAGGCGATCGGCGATCAGCTCGGCCAGTGCAAGCGACGACGTCGCGGCCGGGGAAGGGGCGTTCCTGACATGGATCGCATGCTCGGTCTCGGAGACGACGAAATCGTCGATCAGGGAGCCGTCCCGGGCGATCGCCTGGGCGCGCACTCCCGAGTGGCTGGAGCGCTCGACGTCGGTGAGCCGCAGCTCGGGGACGTAACGTCGGCACTCGGCAACGAAGGAGCGCATGCTGGCTGCGTGGGCCATCTCGGTCAGCCCCGTCCGCCAGAACTTCCGCATCATCCGCCTGGTTCCCGGCCAGGCGAGGCTCTCGCGCAGGTCGCGAGGGACGACCCGGCTCAGACGGTAGGCATCCCGGGCGCCGACGAACAGGGCGGTCGGGCCGAGCAGGACCTCGCCCTCGGGGCTGCGGGTCAGGTGCATGCCGAGAAACGGCAGGTCGGGATCGGGTACCGGGTAGATGTTCGCCCGCACGAGCGCGGCTCGCTCCGGCTTCAACCGCAGGTAGGCGCCCCGAAAGGGAACCACGCGCGGGTCGGGATCGGCGCCGGCGGCCACAGCCAGCCGGTCCGCCCAGGGCCCCGCGCAGAGGACGATCCTGGAGGCCGCCGTGTTCCCTGACGAGTGTTCGATCGACACCGATGCGCCTGCCGCCTTCAGGGCCGTCACCTCGCAGCCCGTTGCGATCGTGCCGCCCGCCTCGTGCAGGTCGGCCGCCATTGCTGCGGTCACCGCCCGGTAATCGACGACGCCCGTCGCCGGGGAATGGAGCGCGGCGATGCCCGCTGCGTGCGGTTCGATCTCCTGCAGCTCGCCGGTATCGATCCGCCGCAGCCCCGGGACCTCGTTCGCCAAGCCCCGCCGTTCGAGCTCGTCGAGGCGGGGGAGCTCCGCCTCCTCGGTGGCGACGATCACCTTTCCGTCCCGCCTGGCGTCGATCCCGCGCTCCTCGCAGTAGGCATAGAGGCGCCGCGCTCCCTCCACGCAGAGACGGGCCTTCAGAGACCCGGGCGCGTAGTAGATGCCGGCATGGATGACGCCGCTGGAATGGCCGCTCTGGTGGGTCGCGAGTTCGTTCTCGCGCTCGAGCACGAGCACGTCCGCGCCCGGATGACGAAGCTGCAGTTCGCGAGCGGTTGCGATGCCGACGATGCCGCCGCCGACCACGCAGATGTCGCTCGTTGTCGGGACGACGTCACTCACGGCAGCAAAGGTAGAGTGCGGGCAGCCGCCGCCGCTGGTTGAATCCCCTTCGTGGGAGGCGAGCGCCGAAGGTCACCGAAGAGCCGACGGGCCTCGATCGTCCTCGCCGCGCTGGGTGCTCTGGCCGCCCTGGTCGGCGGCTTTCTGTTCTATGCGAGCCAGGAGATCTTCAGCCCCGACGATCTTGCGGAGCGGTCGAAGAGCGCGCTGGACGACGAGCGCGTGCGGCTTGCGATCTCCCAGCCGATAGTCGATGGCATCGTCGACAGCGGGTCCGGCGAGCTGGTCAACGCCCGGCCCTTCATCGAGTCGATCGTCGTCTCGGCGCTCGGCACCCCGCCCGCGAAGGCCGCGTTCGCGGAGGCTGTCCGCAGCATCGACGCGAAGCTCGCGAATCGTGCGCCGAACACCCTGCTCTTGAACCTGACCGATGCGACCGTGGTTGCCGCCAAGGCGTTGGACGCACTGGCGCCGACGCTGGGTAAGTCGGTCCCGAAGGAGATCACCGACGTCAAGACGGCGATCCTCGACAGTGAGATCACCATTACCCCGTTGCGATGGGTACACGAGGTGGACCTCTTCGGGGTCATCCTGCCATTCGTCGCTCTGATCCTGCTCGCCGGTTCGGTTGCGGTCGCACCGGTCCGTCGCCTCGCCGTTCAACGCGCCGGCATCGCGGTCGCCCTCGCCGGCGTCGTCGGCCTCATCATCCTGCTCGTCGGAAGATCTCTGGCGCTCGCCCAGATCGGCGATCCCCTCTTCCGCGACGCCGCCAAGGCAGCCTGGGACGCGCTTCTGGGAGACCTTCTGTTCTGGACCGTCGGCCTCGGTCTTCTCGCGCTGATCCTTGCCGCCGCCGCCCGGTTCGGTGCCGAGAGGGTCGACCCGGTGGCGCCGTTCACGACGGTGGCGAGGCTGGCCCGCTCCCAACCTGACAAGCCCTTCGTCGGCGTCCTGAGAGGTATCGGTATTGCCCTGGCCGGCTTCTTCCTGATCATGGAGCCGAGCGCTGCGCTTTCGATCGTCACCGTCGCGTTCGGGGCATGGTTGATCTACGTCGCGGTCGTGGAGTTGCTCGGGATCCTCGCTCCGGTGCAGGTAGCCGACGGTCAGGGAGTCGGTAGGCGATTCGCGCCGATGCGCCTTGCGGCCGCGGGCGCGTTGGTCGTAGGCGTCCTGGCGGTCGTCCTCGTGATCGGAGGCGAGAAGCGCTCGCAGGCCCGACCCCCGGGCGCCCCCGAGGCCTGCAACGGATACGCCGAACTCTGCAGCAAGCGGTTCGACCAGGTCACGTTCGCGGCAACACACAACGCGATGTCGGCGGCGGCGGACCCGGGATGGTTCCTGCCCAACCAGCGTTACGGAATCATCCGCCAGCTCGACGACGGGATCCGCGGGCTGCTGATCGATACCCACTACGGAATCGGTGAGTCGGGGCGCGGGTTCGGCGGCGTGATCACGGACCTCGGCAAGGAGAACAAGACCCGTGAGGAGGTCTCCAAGGAGCTTGGCGCCGAGACCGTGGCGCGGGCCGAGGAGCTCGTCGGACGACTCGCCTTCGGCCAGGAGCCGCAGGGCGATTCCACGGCCTACCTCTGCCACGTCCTCTGCGAGCTCGGCGCGACGCCGCTGGACCGTGAGTTGGACGCGATCTACGAGTGGATGAGAACCCATCCCGACGAGTTCCTCGTGATCGTGATCGAGGACGTGGTCAGCCCGGAGGAGACCGCCCAGGCCTTCCAGCAGGCCGGCCTGCTCCGCTGGGTCTACGACCCCGAGACCGACGAGGTGCCCCCGACGCTCGGTCAGTTGATCGAGCGAGACAAGCGGCTTCTGGTGATGGCCGAGCGAGACAACGGCGACGGCAAGTTCCCCTGGTATCAGTCGGCCTTCGACCTCATGCAGGAGACGCCCTACACGTTCAAGAACGTCGAGGCGATCGGCTCGCGACAGAGCTGCAGGGAGAATCGCGGCGACCCCGACAACCCCCTGCTCCAGATGAACAACTGGATCGAGAAGGTGCCGCGCGATCCCGAACTTCAGGGCGAAATCAACGCTTTCGACGTCCTCCTGAGGCGAGCCCGCCTCTGCGGCCGGATCCGAAGCCTCGAGCCGAACGTTCTCGCCGTCGACTACTACAACGAGGGCGATGTCGTCGAGGTCGCCAACGTCCTCAACGGGATCGCCGCGGACGCGACGCCATCGGTCCGCACGATCAAGTGAGCCCGGCATCCGAGGACTACCCGGCGCCCCCTCTGCAGCCGCAGCTCGCCGGCTCGCGCAAGGCTCTCCCGGTCGGCGACGGCTGGGCCTACGAACCGAAGTACGACGGTTTCCGGGCGCTCGTCTTCAGCCGCGGCGACGAGGTCTTCATCCAGTCCCGTGGGGGCAAGCCGCTGGCGCGGTACTTCCCGGAGCTGCAGTTTTCCCCCGGCGACTACGTGATCGACGGAGAGCTGGTGATCCTCGACGAGGCTGGAGCCGAGGTCTTCGATGCCCTGCAGAGCAGGGTCCATCCGGCTGAGTCGCGGATCCTGCGGCTATCGGAGGAGATTCCCGCCCTCTACCGCGTCTTCGACCTGATCGGCCGTGACGGTGTGAGTCTCATGGACCGCCCCTTCAGCGAGCGCCGGGCGGCGCTGGTCGAGCTGATCAGCGGGTTCGACCTGGCGCGGCAGGAGGGCCCCGGCGGTTGGACGGCCGGCTCGATCGAGCTCACGCCGCTGACCCTCGATCCCGACGCCGCGGCGCCCTGGCTCGAGGGCGGGGAGGGTGTGATCGCCAAGGAGCTCGACGCCCCCTATCGCCCCGGCAAGCGCCGAGGCATGGTCAAGATCAAGCGTCTGCGAACCGATCGATGCCGTCGTCGCCGGTTGGCGCCCGGGCAAGGAGCCGAATACGGTCGGGTCGCTGATGCTCGGCCTCTACGACAACGCCGCCGGGGGCGACGGCGAGCTCCATGTGGTCGGCCACACCTCCGGATTGAAGGCGGCGCAGAAGCGTGAGCTGGTCGAGACCCTCGCCCCCTACGAGACCGGTGACCGCGGCTCCGCCGACCCGAGTCGCTGGGCCGCCGACCGCGACCTCGAGTGGGTTACCCTACGACCCGAGCTGGTGATCGAGGTGAGCTTCGATCACGTCAGCGCCGGCCGGATTCGCCACGGCGCCAGGATCCTGCGTTGGCGCGACGACAAGGACCCGGCCGAGTGCACGGTCGACCAGCTCGACCAGTAGGAAGCTCTGACCCGATCCTCCGCTTCGCGTGCCGGTCCGGTCGGCCTGCGGCGTGTTGCAGCTCGGCAGCGGCGTCAGTCCTTCTTGGCCTTGGACGGTTGGACGCGCTTCGGCTCACCCTTCCCCTTGCGGAAGTGCGGCGGCCAGGGTGCGTCGCCAAGCCCCCTCTCCTCATCCTCCGCGGCCAGCTCGAGCAGCTTCTCGAGGCCGCCGGCGTGCCCGTCGATGTCGGCTGAGGGATCGCCGACGTCCCGAAGGCGATCGGGCACGGTGCGCAGCGTGAACCGTGCCGCGTCGACGTCGGGGACCTCGTCCCAATCGAGCGGCGTGCTGACCCGGGCGTCGGGGACGGGCCGAACCGAGTAGGCGGAGGCGACGGTCCGGTCGCGGGCGTTCTGGTTGTAGTCGACGAAGACGCCGTGGCGCTCCTCCTTCCACCACTTGCTGGTTGCCAGCTTCGGCACCCGCCGTTCGATCTCGCGAGCCAGGGCCAGCGCCGCTCGCCGCACATCGTCGAACTCCCATTCGGGGCGGATCCGGACGTTGACGTGTATCCCCCGATTGCCGCTCGTCTTCGGGAACCCGACCAGATCGTGGTCCACGAGCACGTCGCGGGCGACCAGCGCCACCCTGCGGACGTCGTCCCAGCTCGCCTCCGGGGTCGGGTCGAGATCGACCCGCAGCTCGTCCGGCCTGTCCAGGTCCGCTCGCCGGCAGGGCCAGGGGTTGAAATCGATGACGCCGAGATTGACCGCCCAGAGCAGGTGGGCGGCGTCGTTTGCACAGAGCTCACGGGCCGAACGCCCGCTCGGAAAGTGGATCGTCGCCGACTCCAGCCAATCCGGGGCTCCCTTCGGAATCCGCTTCTGGAAGAAGAAGTCGCCCCCGGCGCCGTCGACGAAACGCTTCAGCGTGGTCGGCCGATCCCGGAGGTGGATCAGTGCGGCGTCGGCGACATCGAGGTAGTACTCGGCGAGGTCCCGCTTGCTGATCACCGGTTCCGTCTCCTTGAAGAACGGCTTGTCCGGATTCGACAGGCGCACCTCCCGACCGGCAGCCTCGATCACGATCGCCTCGCCCATATCGTGAGTCAGAGTATCCCGCGCCTCGCGGCTGTGATCCACGGCCGTCGGCATTACGTTGGAGGTAAGAATGGAAGAACCGGCAACCCTGACCTACGAGCGGGAGGGCGTGATCGGTCGGATCACGCTGAACCGCCCCGAGCGCGGCAACGGCATCACGCTCGAGATGCCGGCCGAGCTCGCCGCGGCAGTCGAGGAGGCCAACCTCGATCCCCGGATCCACGTGATCGCACTCGCCGGGAACGGCACCGGCTTCTGCGGCGGCTACGACCTGACCGCCGCCGAGCGCATGGGCCCCGGAGGCCCTGCGACAGCGGGTGAAGGCGCGGAATCGGCCGAATCGATCCGGCCGTCGTGGCCGCCAATCACGATCCGTCGAAGATCTGGGACCCGGTCATCGACTTCCAGATGATGTCGCGAAACCTGCGTGGATTCATGTCGCTCTTCCACTCGGACAAGCCGGTGATCTGCAAGATCCACGGCTACTGCGTCGCAGGCGGCACTGACATGGCTCTCTGCTCGGACCTGATCGTCATCGAGGACCGAGCCAAGATCGGCTATCCGCCGGCTCGCGTATGGGGCGTTCCGACCTCGATGCTCTGGGCGCACCGGATCGGCCTCGAGCGGGCCCGTCGGCTCCTCTTGACCGGCGATTCGATCGACGGCACCACGGCTGTCGAGTGGGGACTCGCCAGCGAGGCCGCCCCGATCGAGGAGCTCGACGACCGATTCGACGCCCTGCTCGAGCGGGTGGGCCGCGTTCCGGTCAACCAGCTGGTCATGCACAAGCTGGCGATCAACGCTCCCCTGCTCAGCCAGGGCCTCTATGGCAACCAGATGATGAGCGTCTTCTTCGACGGGGTCGCCCGGCACACGCCCGAGGGTTATGAGTTCCAGCGCCAGGCGGGGCAGGACGGTTTCAGGGAGGCCGTACGACGTCGCGACGAGCCCTTCGAGGACCACGGACTTTCATGAACCGGGTTTCGGAGTCGCCCGACATCCTCTCCAACATCTCCGCGCTCAGCTCGTCGATGTGGGCCTACACGAGCCTCTCGGCCGCCTTCGAGCTCGGCATCGTCAGGGAGCTCGGAGTCCCCGTCTCCGCGGAAGTGCTGGGACGTCGGCTCGGGCTGGACCCCGAACTTGTCGGCGATCTCCTCGGTGTTCTCGTCGCGCTCGGTGCCGTCGAGGTCAGCGGCCGGCCCGGCGACGAGCGATACGTGGCCACACCCGCCTTCGAGACCTTCCGCGCCGGGTCGCTCGGCCGGGTCACGCGGGCCGGGATCCGCAGCGATCATCTGCAGACCGCCGAGGCACTGGGCGACGCTCGCGCCGGCTCACTGGAGCCCGGGTGGGATCACCTCGAACCCGACGTGCTGGTCGCCCAGGGGGAGACGGCTGGGCTCTTCCGGCTTTCGGCCGAACATCTCCTGCCTTCCCTGAACGGTCTCCGCGAGGCGCTCGAGACGCCCGGGGCGAGGTTCCTCGATGTCGGCGCCGGCATCGGGGTGATCAGCACCGAGCTCTGCATGGTCTATCCGGAGGTCGCCGCCGAGTGTCTCGAGCCGAACCCGGAGGCGCGTCGGATCGGGCGCGAGCGCGTGCGGTCAGCCGGGCTGGAGGCGCGGATCGAGTTTCTCTCTCACGGAGTCGAGAGCCTTGGGGTGAGCGACCGCTACGACCTTGCGATCGTTCCCCAGCCCTTCCTCTCCAGGGAGGCCTTCGAGCGAGGAATCGTGCGGATCAGATCCTCTCTTCGACCCGGGGGTTGGTTGCTCGTGCTCGCGCTCGACGTACCCGAGTCCGATCCGGTCGCCGCGGCCGCAAGCCGGTTTCGCGCCCGCCTCTGGGGTGGAGGAGCCGTCTCGGCCGACGAGCTGATCGCCCGCCTCGATCTCGCGGGGTTCGAGCATTCCCGCGCCAACCCGCCCGTCGGCGGATACCGGATGTTCGCCGCCCGCCGTGCTCAGGCAGCAGCCGCGGATCCGGGCACGGTGGATCGACCGGGCCGCGTCGCCGCGGGTGCCCGGGCATGATCCCGGGCTGAATGGTCAGAGTCCACCGAGTCCCCTTTTCGACCAACGTCGAGCGCGTCGCCCTGGCGGCCGGCCACAAGGGCGTCCGTCTGCAGTGGGTCGATCACGCCGACGCCGATCGCGAAGCGGTGATCGAGCTCAGCGGTCAGAGGCTCGTCCCGATCGCCGAGTTCGGCACCGAGGTCGTCCGCGGCTCGATGCGGATCGTCGAGCGCCTCGAGGCCGAGCACCCGGCCCCGGCCCTGTTCCCTTCCGACCCCGCCCAACGCGCCGGCGCGCTGATCACGATGGACTGGTTCGATCGCGTCTGGAAGGGCCCGCCCAACGCGCTCGACGGCCTCGAGCCGCCAGACGCCGATGCGCTCCGTTCCCGCTTGCGGCTTTGGACCCGCTGGCTGGTCGACCTGCTGGCTGATCGGCCCTATTTCGGCGGCGAGTCCCTCGGGATCGTGGACGTCTGCGTCTTCCCATTTCTCAAGTACGCGGTGATCGACCCCGATCGGGCCGACGTCGAGGCGTTCCATGCCGTCCTTGTAGACCTGCTGCGGACCGACGATCACCCGATGCTCGACGAATGGGTCGCCAGGGTGGACGCCCAACCGAGGGGGTAGGGGGTCCGCGCCTAGGTTTCGGGGATCCGGTGGATCTCGAACAGGTTCGTTCCCAGTTCCTGATCCGGCAGCCCGGCGGTGACGGCGATCAGCTCGCCCGGCTTGGCGATGCCCTCACGTCGGGCGATCACGGCGCAGTCGGTGAGCAGGTCACGCAGGTCCGGCCACTGGTCGTGGAGGGCACAGCGGACGCCGAAGAGCAGGTTGAGGCGGCGGACGGTCTCCGGCCTGGGGGAGATCGCGAGGATCGGCACCTCGGGCCGAAGTGCCGAGACGATACGGGCGGTGCGGCCGCTCTGAGTCGGGACGACGATGGCCGCCAGGCCGAGCCGATAGGTCGATGCGACGGCTCCCTGGGCGACGGATGTCGATACGTCGCCGGCCCCGATCTCGACGCGGTTGATCAGCCAGTCGCCGTAAGGGAGGTCCTTCTCGGTCGCGCGTGCGACCCGGTCCATCGTCGCGACCGCCTCGACGGGGTGATCGCCGATCGCAGTCTCCTCGGAGAGCATGACCGCGTCGGTCCCGTCGTAGATCGCGTTGGCGACGTCGGTCACCTCGGCCCTCGTCGGCCTGTCGCTGAGCACCATCGATGCCAGCATCTGGGTCGCTGTGATCACCGGCTTGGACTGGCTGCCGGCGATGCGGATCAGCCGTTTCTGGGTGGCTGGCACGTCCTCGATCGGCAACTCGATCCCGAGGTCGCCACGGGCGACCATGATTCCGCTGGTGGCGACGGCCACGATCCCCTCGGCCTGCTCGGCTGCCTGCGGCTTTTCGATCTTGGCGATGAGTGGGATGTCGGAATGGCGTTCGGCGAGTCGTTCCATGACCGGCTCCAGATCCTCGGCGGAGCGTACGAACGAGACCGCCAGCAGGTCGACGTCATGGTCGACGGCGAAGTCGACCCAGCCCATGTCGTCTGCACCGGCGGCCGGCATCCCCGTGCTGCTGCCGGGCAGGTTCACCCCCTGATGGGATGCCACCCGCCCGCCCGCCTCGACCATGCAGCGGATCTCCACGCCGTCGATCTCGAGCGCGCGCAGACGCACCCTGCCGTCGGCCAGGTAGATCGGATCCCCCTCGTGGACGGCTCCGGTCAGGCCGTCCCAGCCCACCGGAAGCAACTCGCGTGAACCCAGCGTGGCGTCGTCGGTCGTCAGGGTCAGCTCCTTGCCGACCTCGATCTGGACGAAGCCGCCCTCGACTTCGTCGAGACGCAGCTTTGGGCCGGGAAGATCGCCCAGTACTCCTACCCACTTGCCCATCAGCTCGCCTGCGGCGCGGATCCGCTCGATGTTCTCGGCGTGGCTGGTCTCGTCGCCGTGGGAGAAGTTGAGCCGAAACACGTCGGCGCCCGCCGAGATCAGACGCTCGAGCATCTTCGGGGAGCGTGAGACGGGCCCGACGGTGGCGACGATCTTCGTTCTCCGGTGATCGGACATCAGAGGATCTCCGTCGGCTCTTCGCTCTGGTCGGCCTCGGAGGTTCCCGTCGATGCGCCTCGACCGCGACGCGTGGATTGCGATTCGTGGGTCGCCTCGGGGAGCGCGTCGCCGGCCGGAGTCGCTGCCTCGGACCCATCATCGGTCGCCTCGAGTCGCTGGATGTAGGGCAGGCGCCAGAGCGCGCTCGCGATGATCAGGCCGGTGGCCACCGAGAGCATGCAGATGAACCATTGGCCCGCTGAGAGCAACTCGAGCTCGAAGAACTGCCGCAGGGGTTCGATCGCGAGGATCGCCGCCAGCAGGCCGCCGAGCAGGGAGACCATCGCGAGCATGTAGCTCTGGATCGCGATGTGGTCGCGGCCGGGGCCGCGCTCGAGCAGCAGGATGAAGGCGAGGCCGAGGACGATGAGCGTCGTCGTCGCCGCGGTCCGGCCGTCATTCAGGGAGCCGCCGAAGACGCCGTCGACGAGTCCGAAGGACATCAGCGAGCCAACCCCGATCCCGATCCCAGCTGGAACGGCGAACGCCGCCAGGGCACGCAGCAGACGGCCCCGGTAGAGCGGCCCCTCGCTCGGTGCGAGCGCGAGCACGAAGGAGGGGATACCGATCGTCAGCAGCGCCGCAACGGTCAGCTGTCGCGGCAGGAACGGGAACGGGAAGCCGACCAGGGCCGTCGCGACGATCAGAAACCCCGCATAGACGGTCTTGGTCAGGTAGAGGCGTCCGAGCCGATGGATGTTGCGAGCGATCCGCCGCCCCTCGGCCACCGCTCGCGGCAGCATCGAGAACTGATCGCGCAGCAGGACGATGTCGGCGATTCCCTTGGTTATCTGGCTGCCGGAACCCATCGCAACGGCAAGCCTGGCCTGTTTCAGGGCTGGAACATCGTTGACGCCGTCGCCGATCATGGCGGTGAATCTTCCTGAGTCGGACAGGGCCCCGACCAGCGCCTTCTTCTGCTCGGGGGTGATCCTGCAGAAGATCGTGTTGCTCTCGGCGACCCGGGCCAGCGCCTTGGGATCGGCGGGAAGATCAGGGCCCTCGACGACCCCGGCGTCCCGCGCGACGCCGAGCGCGTAGGCCACCGCGGTCACCGTCTGAGCGGCATCGCCGGAGATCAGCTTCAGGTCGACGTCCTGGTCGCGCATGAACTCGATCGTCTCGGCGGCGTCCGGACGCAGCGTCTCCTCCAGGACCACCAGGGCCAGTGGATTGATCCTGGGGGGCGGCTCGGTGGCCGGGTCGGCGGGCAGCCCTGCCGGGGCCTCGCCGAAGGCGACGACGCGGCGGCCCAGGCTCGCCTCCGCCTCGAGGCGGCTCTGGAGTTGCGGCGTCAGGCTCATCGCTCCCGAGCCGATGAGCACGTCAGGTGCGCCGACCACGTAGCTGCGGTGCATGCCCTCGCCGTTCAGGGTCAGCCCACTCCACTTCCACTGCGAGGAGAACGACACCTCGTCGGCGACATCCGCCGCAGGCGCGGGGAAGGCCTCCGCGATCGTCTCCAGCGTGCGGTTGCGCTCGCCGGCCGAGGCGGCGAACCGACCCAGGGCGCGTTCGGTCGAATCGACCTCGGCAGGGTCCGAGCTGACGATGTCGATCAGCTCCAGCGTGCCGTCCGTGAGCGTCCCGGTCTTGTCGACGCAGATCGTGTCGACGGCGGCCAGTGACTCGGTCGCGCTGATCTGCTGGACCAGCGTGTCCATCTTCGCCAGGCGCACGGCGGCGACGGCGAGCGTCACGCTCATCAGCAACACGAGCCCCTCTGGAATCAGGGTGATCAGGCCGGCCGTCGCGGTCTGAGCCGCCTCGGTGAAGTCGACGCCGCGAAGGATGAAGCCCGCCAGCATCAGCAGCGCCAGCGGCACCATGATGATCGTGGTGGCCCAGAGGATCCGATTGACCTCGGTCTGCAGCGGGGAGGGCGGATGGCGGAACTCCCTGGCCTCGCCGGCGATCTTCTCCGCGTGGGAGTCCCTGCGCACCGCGTCGATCTCGTAGTGGCCGGAGCCCGAGATGCAGAACGCGCCCGAAAGCATGCGGTCACCGCGCTCCTTGCGGATTCCGTCGGACTCACCGGTCAACAGCGACTCGTCGACGGTCAGCTCGCGGGAGGAGATCACCGGACCGTCGGCGATCAGCTGATCGCCCGGCTTGACACGAATCACGTCGCCGGGGACCAGCTCGTCGGCATGGAGCTCGAGCTGATGGCCGTCGCGGATCACCTCGGCTTGCGGCGAGACGAGCAGGGCGAGGTTGTCGAGCGTCTCCTTGGCCTTGAATTCCTGGCGGATGCCGATCGCCGAGTTGATGATCGCGATCACCCCGAACAGCGCGTCCGCCCACAGACCCTGGCTGAGGACGAGGATGAAGAAGACCAGGATGATCCCGTTGAACAGGGTGAGGACGTTCGCGAGCACGATCGAGCGCAGCGAACGGCTCGAATCCTGCTCGGGGGGTCCGAGTCGCCGGAGCCGTTCCGCGGCTTCGGCACTGCTCAGCCCGTGCACTCGGGTTGTCTGGTCCATTGCGGCGATCCCCACAGGATGAAGCAGGAGGGTTTGCCTTCGTGATCCGAAGCGCCTAGGCTCAGAATCGGAACAGGAGGTTCTGAGGTGGAACAGGAGGTTCTGAGGTTGAGGAAGCCGGTCAAGGGTGCCACCAAACGAGCATCGCTCGCTGGTCTCGTGGTCGCGGTCTTGGCGCTCCTATCCACCGCACATGCGTCTGCGGTCGATGACCACACCCTCTACCTGGGGGGTCCTTCTCCGCGGACGTCCTTCCCGGCGATTCCGATGGGGCAGGCCTTGCGGGCATCAACATCCGCGACGGCGGCTCGCTGGGGACGATCGGGGGCTCGCCCTTCGGCCCCCTCGCCGTCGCCGCCGAGCAGGTGGCGACCACGCCGGACAACCATTTCGTCTTTGCCAGCTCGGCTGGGACCCAGCAGGTGCTCGCCTTCTCGGTGGGCGATGGGGGGCGGCTGACCTCTCTGCCGAGCCTCGTTCTGACAGGAGGTGGTGATCCCGATCCCTCCGTGATCGCAATTGCACCCGACGGCGACCACGCCTACGTCGCCGATCCGGGCCCGGAGGCGATCAGGGTCCTCTCGGTCGGCGCCGACGGCACGTTGGCCCAACAGGACATCGACCCGATCAGCGGCGTGACGAACACCTACGGAGTTGCGATCACGCCCGACGGGGAGTACCTCTACGCGACGGCGATCGACGGCGTTCAGTCGCGCATCTATGGGTTCTCCATCGCCGCGGACGGTGCGTTGACGCAACTACCGGGTCCGGGTCTGCCGATTTCGGCCGGCCTCTCGACGATCTCGGTCACCCCCGATGGATTTCACCTCTACACGGCCTCCGACGGTGGTTCTGTCAACGGCTTCAACATCGGAGCCGGCGGATCCCTGTCCGCGACCTTGGGCTCGCCCTATGGCAGCGGTTTCAGCGGCGCCCTGGCGGCCTCACCATCCAGGGCTCGTCTCTACGCGACCCGCTCAGATACCCCCGGACCGTCGGGAGTGGCGGTGTTTACGTTCGCCACCGACGGTGCGCTCACCCCGGTAGCCGGGAGCCCATTCGCGTCATCGCGACCCACCGACACCATCGCCGTGCCCCCCGACGACCGTTTCGTCTACGCCGCCGGCGGCCCCGCGATGACGCTGACCACCGGGTACGAGGTCGGGGTCGGCGGAGCGCTCTCGATCGTCCCTGGAGCGAGCATCTCCGCCGGTCCGTACTACGCGAGGCCCGGGAGCTCGGTCGTATCGCCCAATCAGCCACCGGTTGCGGCGGTCTCGATCGGACGCGGAACCGGCGCGGGAGTCGTCGAGTTTGACGGCAGCGGCTCCACCGATTTCGACGGCGAGCTCGCGACGTACTCCTGGGCCTTCGGTGACGGTAAGTCCGCGACCGGAGCGACGGTGACTCATACCTATGCGATCGGGCAGGACTACGACGCGACGTTGACCACGACCGATGACGAGGGCTGCTCGACGGTGGTGGTCTTCACGGGCCAGACCGCCTCGTGCAACGGCGGTGACATCGCTCGAGATAGGGTTGAGCTGGACCTGATCCCGCCGAGTCTGACCGTCTCCGCCGAGCGCAAGCAGCGGGTCCGCAAGGCGGTCTCCGCGACCGTCTCCTGCAACGACGAATGCGATGTCGTCGCGAGCGGTCGCGTGTCCGCCAAGCCAAGGCGACTCTTGAAACGCGGCCTCGAGCTCCAACCGGTCGACGTATCGGTCTCGACCGCAACGGTGCCGATCCGCCTGCAGCTATCCAGGGGCGCGAGGAAGAGCGCCAAGAGGGCACTCAGGCGAGGCGCGAAGCTCAAGGCGACTGTGAATTTTGCACCCGCTGAGGCGCTGGTCGACGGCGAGGCCGTGACGCGGACCGTCAAGATCCGGCCGTAGGCCGACCGGGGCTATGGCCAGAAGCCCTCCCGGGTCTCCACCTCGCCCCGCAGATCATCGACGCGCACCGAACACAGGATCACCTCAGCAACGGCGTCGGTGTCGTTGTGGATCGAACGGAGGGCGTGCGGCGCGATCCGCACGGCGGTTCGAGGCCCGGCCTCGAAAACGTCGTCGCCGATCTTGAACGTGACGGTCCCCGAGATCACGAAGTAAACCTCCTCCTGGGTCAGGTGACGGTGTCCGTAGCTCCCTCTGCCGCCGGTTCCCGGCGGCATCTGTCGCCAGGTGAAGGCGACCTGCTCGGTTGCGAGCGCATCCGTGTACGAGCGCATCTCCCCGTAGCCCTCGTACTCCGCCATGAAATCGATCGCGTCCTCGCGTCTGCTGATGGAATAATCGCCCCTCACGGTCACGGTGTCTCTCCTCTCGCCGGCACGGTCGGTCGCAGCCGCAGCATTGCAAACCCGGAAATCTGAATAGGCTGCCGCTCAATGGCACCGAAACTTGGAATCAACCTGGGCTACTGGGGGATCGGCCCGCAGGGGCAGGAGGCGGTCGATCTGGTCAAGACCGCCGAGGCGAACGGCTTCGATTCGGTCTGGGTGGCGGAGAGTTATGGCTCCGACGTCGTCTCGATCCTCGGCTGGCTGGCGGCGCAGACCGACACGATCAAGCTCGGCGCCGCGATCATGCAGGTCCCGGCGCGTCCTCCGGCGGCCGCCGCGATGGCGGGCGCGACCCTCGACATGCTCTCGGGTGGCCGCTTCATGTTCGGTTTCGGGCCCTCGGGGCCGCAGGTCTCGGAGGGCTGGTACGGCGTTCCGTACGCGAAGCCGTGGGGTCGCACCCGCGAGTACATCGAGGTCGTTCGCGAGATCATCGCCAGATCCGGCCCGCTCGACCATCAGGGTGAGCACTACCACCTGCCGATGCCTGGCGGCACCGGCCAGGGCAAGGCCCTGAAGCTCAACTTCCACCCGTTGCGCAACGAGATCCCCGTATTCGTCGGCGCGATCGGTCGCAAGTCGGTCGAGATGGCCGCCGAGCTCTGCGACGGTTGGATCCCGATCTTCTTCAGCCCCGATGCCTTCGAGGACACCTGGGGCGAGCACCTCGAAGCCGGTTTCGCGAAGGGCGGCCGCAGCCGCTCCGACCTGGAGGTGAGTCCCTCGATCCAGGTCGCGATCGACGGCGACCTCGAGGTCGCCCGCAACGTCGTCAGGACGGGGCTGTTGCTCTACCTCGGTGGGATGGGCAGCCGTGAGACCAACTTCTACGTCGATCTCGCCTGCCGTTTCGGCTTCGAGAAGGAGGCGGTCGAGGTCCAGTCGCTGTTTCTCGACGGCAAGCGCGATGAGGCCTTCAAGGCGATCCCGGACGCGCTCTGCGACGCGACCTCTCTGGTCGGCACCGAGGCGGAGGTGACCGAGCGGATCGAGCGGTTCACGGCGGTCGGCATCGACCGGCTGATCTGTTCGCCGGTCCACCTAGACGGCGCCGAGCGCACCCACACGATCGAGCGACTCGCGGCGATCGTCGGCGCATCCTCTGCTGCCTGAGCCCCGATTCGATGTCGCGCTGAGTGCGGCGGGGGTATAACCACTACATGCCGGACCTGCAGCCGGGAACCGTTTTCGCCGGGCACCGGATCGAGGGAATCGCCGGTCGCGGCGGCATGGGAACCGTCTATCGCGCCACCCACATCGCGCTCGACCACGTGGTCGCCCTGAAGGTGATCTCGGCCGACCTGGCCGCCGACGACGCCTTCCGGGAGCGCTTTCGATCGGAGTCGCGAATCGCCGTTTCGCTGCGCCACGCGAACGTGGTTCCGATCCACCACGCCGGGGAGGAGGACGGGCTTCTGTTCGTGACCATGGACCTCGTCGACGGACCTGACCTGCGACGGATGCTGATCGCCAGCGGCACCCTGCCCCCGGACCGGGCGATCAAGATCATCGGTCAGGTTGCCTCCGCCCTCGACGTCGCCCACTCCCGCGGCCTCGTTCATCGCGACATCAAGCCCGGCAACATCCTCGTCGAGCGGGACTCCGACGACCGTGCGTTCCTGACCGATTTCGGCCTCGCCAAGCGGTTCGACCAGGCGACCGAGGCCGGTGCGCTGACCCGGACCGGCGCCTTCGTCGGAACCCTCGACTACGTCGCTCCCGAGCAGATCCGCGGCGATCGCGTCGACGCCCGCACCGACGTCTACGCGCTCGGCTGCGTCCTCTACGAGGCAATCTCCGGGCGCGCGCCCTTCGCCGATCGCGAGGAGAACGTCGCCAAGATCTACGCCCATCTGCAGGACGAGCCGCCTTGGCTCCCCGGCGACGGCGGCAACGAGGGTGAGCTTGACGAGGTGATCGCCAGGGCACTGGCCAAGGAGCCCGCCGATCGCTACCCGTCGGCCGGCGATCTCGCGCGGGCCGCCGCCGCTGCGATCGAGGGCCATGAGGTCCTGCGCTCGGCCGAGCGCAGCGTCGCGACCGGCAAGGCCGCACCCGAGACCGGTGAGCCGGCGACGCCACCTCTGCCGATCCCCGACACGGTGGAGTCCGAGGTGGCCGCCGGCGGCGGAACCGAGGAGGCACCCCAGCCCGAGGAGACCCAGCCACTCTCGGCCGTCGCCGAGACCACCGCCGAGCACCCGGGCCCGACGCGGGTGGCCGGTGCCTCAGGGGAGGCAACCGCGGCGTCCCCACGGCCGGCAACCTCGCCGTCGGCCAAGCGGAGCGGCGGTCCGAGGTGGAGCCGGATCGGGATCGCGCTCGGGATCGTCGCAGCGATCGTCGTCGCGGGGGTAGTGCTGCTGGGCGGTGGAGGCGACAACGACGTCGGATCCATCGGTGGCGCCGGGTTTGCCGAGCCGAAGCTCGTAGGTGAACCGATCGCCGTTGACGGCGTGCCCGTCGGCATCGCCGTGGCGGATGGCACCGTGGCCGTTGCGACTCGCTCCGGCGAAAGGGTCCGTCTCTTCGACGAGGGGAGCGGTCAGTCGACCGGCGAAGTCGTACTGCCCGCTCCCGGCGAGAACGTCACGATCGCCGACGATTCCTTCTGGGCGACGGTCCCGACGGCGGATACTGTGGTCCGGGCTCCCGTCGGTGGGGGGGAGGCCAAGGAGATCGCGGTCGGCGACGGACCGATGGGGGTGACATTCGACGGGTCGTCGATCTGGGTTGCGAACTCCGCAGGACCCTCCATCTCGGCTATCGATCCCACCGACGACTCGGTCTCCGAACCCGTGACGCTTCAGGGGGCGAGCTTCCCATCCCAGATCGCCGCGGGCGAAGGCAGGCTCTGGGTCGTCGATCGCGAGAACGCCCTTCTGATCTCGGCCGAACCCGGCGACCCCTCGGTCCAGGAAGACTCGCCGCTCGGCAGCAAGCCGAAGGGCGTCGTCACCGGAGCAGGGTCGGTCTGGGCCGCCAACACGGGTAACGGCAAGGTCGTGGAGTTCAGCCCGACAGGTGGGGAACTGGACGAGATCCAGGTTGGGGGCGAACCGCGGTTGCTCGCTTACGGGTTCGGGCGCATCTGGGTCGCGGACGGCAACGGCGCAGTCGAGGCGATCGACCCTGCCGACAACTCCGTGCAGAGGGTCGCGGTGGAAGGTTCGCCTGAGGGCGTGGCGATCGGTAAGGACCGTGTCTGGGTGACGACGGGCGAGGGCGACGAGGTCGTCCGCCTCGATCCCGGCGTAGCGAAGGGCTGATTCGCCGAACGTTCAGTTGCGTCCTCCGGGGGGGACGGAACTGCAACCTTGCGTAAGGGCCCCACAACGACGAGACCCCGCCGGGGCGGGGTCTCGTGTCACTCATCTCGTGATCGGGGGTTACTTGATGACGCCCTCGATCAGCAGCCAGCAACCGTCGTCGGAGCCGAGGCTCTGCATCGCGTTACCGACCTTCAGCGCCGGGCTGTAGAGCAGGGTGTTGTCCCCACCGGAGCTGCAGCGCAGCGTGCTGGTTCTCTTGGTGCTGATGGCGAGCTGCTCGCCCTTGTGCACCTCGATGCCGTCCAGCTTGAACTTCTCCACGTCGTAGGTGTTGGAGTTCGGGTTGTCCTGGCCCTCGTAGTTGATCCTCGGGCCCTGGGTGACGACCTTGGCCTTCTGCTGCTTGTTGACCTTGACGAGCTGGAGCTTAAAGTTGCCCGCCTCGCCGGCGATCAGCCTGATCTCCTTCAGCTTGCCGGTCTTCGGCGCCTTCTCGCCGCCTGCGTTGCCGTAGGCGTCGTTGAGGACCCAGGTGCACTTCTTGCCTTCGAAGCCGTTGCACTCGTGTGCGGTCCCGGCGTTCGAGGGCTGGACGTCCGGCGTCACGTGGGCGCCGAACATGGTCGAGGCCTGGGCCTGCGACGTTGCGCCGATCATGGCGACGGCGGCAACCAGCAGGGCTGCGATGGTCTTGACGGTCTTGGACATGATGTTTCCTTCCGATTGATTGCCCGCTGCGCTCTCTAACGCCGCGGTAGGTGCACCATCGACCAAAAGGGACCCCCACACCAGCCACCGGGGGCGGGGGGCGGACCCCAGGCGGGGTGGTCCGGTTCACCCCTCAGTGGGTGGCCACCGAAGCGAGGGTTACAGATCGCGCTCGGAGATCAAGCCGGACTGCATTGCCCGTTGGACGAGGTCGACTCGCTTGCGGCTCTGGGGCGCGTCGGCGAGGTCGAACTTGTCAAACAGTGCCCGCAGGTGGGTCTTGACGGCGTCGACGCTCAGGTGCAGCTCCTCGCCGATCTGGGCATTTGTCGCCGGGCTGGCGAATGCCGCCCCGTCCTTGAACGGGCGGCAGAGTGCGACGAGCACGCGGCGCTGGGCGGGGGAGACGCCCGCCGCCCCGGCCAGGTCGCTGGAGACGACCGTCGATTCGCCGCCGGCTACGACCGGCGCCCGGAACTGGATCCGCGTCCGGCCGACCCGGATCACGTCGCCGTCGCGCAACATCCTGCGACCGCTGACCCGCTCCTCGTTGACGAACGAGCCGTTGCGGGAGAGTCCGTCGTCGACGAGCGTGCAGTCGGAGCCGACGAACTCGATCTGGGAGTGCAGCTTCGAGACCTCGCTGTCGGCTGCCAGCGAGATGTCGGCCGACGGGCTTCGCCCGATCCAGATCTCGCCGCGTCCGCCCTCGATCGTCCGGATCTGCTGCTCGTCCTCGGCGTCGCGGAAGATCAGCATCGGAAGGCCCAACCGCTCCATCTCGATCTGCGCTTTCAGCTCGACTGCGCTCTGCGCTCGCGGCTGATCTGCGGGGACGCTCATATCCCGCAAGTTAGCGCCGCGAGGGGACGTGGGGTCGTCGATGGACGGCGCTTGTATACATTCCCCGCCCGTCCATGCGGTTAGGTGTCCCGAAAGAGTCTCAAGCGGGGGAGCGGCGAGTTGCGCTGATTCCCGACACGGTCAAGTCGCTCGTCGGCAAGGGCCTCGAGGTCGTGGTCGAATCCGGCTCCGGCGTCGACGCCGGGCATCCCGACGACCAGTACACCGACGCCGGCGCGACGATCGGCGATGCGTGGGCCGCCGACATCGTTCTCCGGGTCGCGCCCCCGACGCTCCAGGAGATCGGTCGCATCGGCTCCGGCAAGGTCCTGATCGGCTTTCTCCAGCCGCTCACCGCCACCGACACCACAAGGGCCCTCGCCTCGGGTGACGTGACGTCCTTCGCGGTCGAGGCGATCCCGAGGATCACCAGGGCCCAGGCCATGGATGCGCTCTCCTCGCAGGCCAACGTCGCCGGCTATGCAGCCGCGCTGCTGGCCGCGCGTGAGGCCGGTCGATTCTTCCCGATGATGACCACCGCCGCCGGCACGGTCTCACCCGCCCGGGTGATGGTGCTCGGCGCCGGCGTCGCCGGCCTGCAGGCCATCGCCACGGCGAAGCGCCTCGGTGCCGTGGTCAGCGGGTTCGACATCCGCCGTGCCGCCTGGGAGCAGATCAAGTCCCTCGGCGGACGGCCCCTGGAGCTCGACTTCATCCCCGACGCCGAGGACGAGGGCGGATATGCACGCCCCCTGACCGACGAGGAGAACCAGCAGGTCCGCGAGGCACTCGCCCAGAACGCCTCCAGACAGGACGTGATCATCAGCACCGCGCTGATCCCCGGCCGCCCCGCGCCAACCCTGATCACCGCCGAGGGTGTCCACAACATGGCACCCGGCTCGGTGATCATCGACCTCGCGGGAGAGAGCGGCGGCAACTGTGAGCTGACCAAGGCGGGGGAGACGGTCGTCAGCAACGGCGTCAAGGTGATCGCACCGGCCAACCTCGCCAGCGACATGCCCGCACACGCTTCCCAGCTCTACGCCAAGAACCTCGAGAACTTCATCGGCCTGATCACCACCGAGGAGGGCGAGTTGAACCTGAACTTCGACGACGAGGTCGTCTCCGGCGCCTGCCTGACGCATGGCGGCGAGATCAAGAACGAGCGCGCTAAGTCCGTTGCCGCGAAGCCCGTTGACGAGGGCAGCTGAGGAGTAAGCCGAGATGGATCTGGTCACCAACATCACGATCTTCGTCCTCGCCGCCTTCGTCGGCTTCGAGGTGATCTCGAAGGTGCCCGCAACCCTGCACACGCCGCTGATGTCGCAGACCAACGCGATCCACGGAATCGTCATGCTCGGTGGTCTGATCGTCGCCGGCTACGCCGAGGGCGGCCTCGAGTTGACGATCGCGTTCATCGCGATCACCTTCGGCACGATCAACATCGTCGGCGGGTTCATGGTCACCGACCGCATGCTCGGCATGTTCAGTCGCAAGAAGCCCGCCAAGAAGGCGGACGCGGAATCGGATTCGGGGGGCTGACGTGTCGGCCCTGACCGCAGTCTTCGAGCCCGGCGGCGACGCCGCGACGCTGATCTACGTCGTCGCGTTCTCGATGTTCATCATCGGGATCAAGCAGGGCACCCACCCGACCACGGCCAAGCGCGGCAACATGATCGCCGCCGTCGGCATGCTGATCGCCGTCATCACGACCCTGCTGCTCGACGGGATCGGCAACTGGGGAGTCATCTTCGGTGCGATGCTGGTCGGCGGCGCGGTCGGCATGATCGCCTCGCTGCGGGTTCAGATGACCGAGATGCCGCAGATGGTCGCCCTCTACAACGGGGTCGGCGGCGGCGCGGTCGCACTGATCGCCTGGTCGGAGTTCCGCCACGGCATGGGCGGCGATTTCCCGCTCGAGGAGTTCATCCCGATCCTGTTCTCCGCCGTGATCGGCTCGATCTCCTTCTGGGGCTCCAACGTCGCCTTCGCCAAGCTCCAGGATCTGATCCCGACCAAGCCCCTTGCGATCCCCGGCCAGCAGGTCGTCAACGCCCTGCTCTTGATCGGCATCATCGTGGCCTGCATCGTGCTCGCAATCGACCACGACAGCGGCCCCTCCCAAGCCCTCTTCATCGGCGTCCTGATCGCCGCGGCCCTGCTCGGCAACTTGGTCGTCCTCCCGATCGGCGGCGCCGACATGCCGGTCGTGATCTCCCTTCTCAACGCAGCTACCGGACTGTCGGCCGCGGCCGCCGGATTCTCGCTCGACAACGTCGCCTTGATCGTTGCCGGCACGCTCGTCGGTTCCTCGGGAACGCTCCTGACCATGGAGATGGCGACCGCGATGAACCGGTCGGTCCCGAACATCCTCTTCGCCGGGTTCGGCGGCGCGCCGTCCGGCGGAGGCGGTGGAGCGGCTGAAGACCGACCGCACCGTTCAATCACCGCTCAAGATGCCGCGATCTCGCTCGTCTACGCCGATTCGGTCGTGATCGTCCCCGGCTACGGCCTCGCCGTCGCGCAGGCCCAGCACGCCGTCAAGGAGATGGCCAACGAGCTCGAGGCCCGCGGGGTCGAGGTCCGCTACGCGATCCATCCCGTCGCCGGGCGCATGCCCGGCCACATGAACGTCCTGCTCGCCGAGGCCGATGTGCCCTACGAAAAGCTCGTCGAGATGGAGGACATCAACCCCGACATGCCGCGGACCGATGTCGCCGTCGTGATCGGAGCCAACGACGTCACCAACCCCGCGGCCGAAAACGATCCCGACAGCCCGATTGCCGGCATGCCGATCATCGAGGTCGCCAACGCCCAGCAGGTGATCGTGATCAAACGCTCCATGAGCCCCGGCTTCGCCGGCATCGACAACGACCTGTTCTACCTCGACAAGACCGCGATGCTCTTCGACGACGCCAAGAAGGCGGCGCAGGAGATCGCCTCCGAGATCACCAACCTCTGACGGGTTGGCAGCCGCCGGCTCGTCGTCATCGGCCGGCTCACGGCCAGATGGCCGCATCGCCGACCTCTTCCTAGATCCGGCGCCTGCCAACCTCGTCAGTACCTCTGAGGGGTACCCGCCGGCTCGTCGTCATCGGCCGGCTCACGGCCAGATGGCCGCATCGCCGACCTCTTCCTAGATCCGGCGCCTGCCAACCTCGTCAGTACCTCTGAGGGGTACCCGCCGGCTCGTCGTCATCGGCCGGCTCACGGCCAGATGGCCGCATCGACCGTCCCGGCGCGGCCTCTTCGTTACCTCTTGTCGTCGCTCTCGCGCCTGCGGCCGCGACGGACGTGCGGGAGCAGCCATCCGACCAGCGCGCCGAGGGCAAAGGTGACGATCAAGACGAAGAAGAGGGGGGTCTCGGTGGTCGCGATGATGAAGTCCACCTGGACCTTCTGTGAGTTCTGGAAGATGAAGATGAGCGCGATGATCGCGACCACGATTCCGACGTAGAAGCGCCAGCTGCGTTCGCCCTTGGACTTCTGACCCGGCAGCGGCGCGGACCCTCGATGCGGTCGGTCACTCATTCCTTCGCGACCCTAACGGCTTTTGTCACGAAAGCGGCGCCACGTGTGCGTCCGCGCGCCCTAGCGTCGACCCATGGCGGGCATCGGTGGTCATCGCAGGTTCGGGGGTCGCGGCCAGGCGACCACCGAGTACGTGGGCCTGGTGTTGTCGGTCGCAGTCCTCTTCGCCGCCCTCGCGGCGGTCGTCGGCCCGTCGCTGCCGGGTGGCGACCTCGCCCATGCCCTGGCCTCCAAGCTGCTCTGCGCGGTCGGCTCCTCCGAGTCCTGCGGCAGCGAGGACGAGGGCGGCGCCTTCGCGATCTCGGCCACGGAGGCGGCCTATGGGCCTGAGATCGCAGCGCTGATCGACCGCCATGCGCCCGACATCTTCTTTGAGCGGGCCGACTTCGCGTCCATTCCGGTCGACTTCCGCGAGTGCCGGGCGCGTAGCTGCGCGGACACCATTCGCCAAGGCTCGGTCCACGCGACCCAGACCGGTCTGCCGCCGGTCGCGTTCACCCATGTCGTCGATTGCCGCCTCGACCCCGCACCGCCGGCCTTCGACTGCAGCGGTGAGCGCGCCGGACACGTCTATCTGCAGTACTGGCTCTACTACCCCGAGAGTCTCACGCACGGGCTGGGTCGCGTCGGCGGCTTCCATGCGGACGACTGGGAGAGCTTTCAGATTCGCGTCGCCGCCGACGGGTCCGCGGTGTCGCGGGCAAGCTCACACCACGGCTACAACGGCCGCAGCGGCGGCATCGGGAGCCTCGGTAGCGACACCGGGTGGAATCCGCGACCCGGCTGGGATACGAGCCTCAACACCCTTCACGTTGCGGCCGGTAGCCACGCCGGAACGACCGGGGTGGCCTTCGGGGACAGCCGGGCGATCCATCGGGGCGACCTGATCCTGATTCCGGCCGAGCCCCTGGTTCGCTCCTCCGACGCGACCTTCGCCGTCTCAGCGCCGTGGGAGAAGGCCGTATGGCGGGATCCCGAATCGATGGGCACGTGAGAGGCCGCTTAGCCGAACCCATGATTGCCCGTGCTCCCGGCTGGGTAGGGTGGAGCCATCGCGGCGCCGACGAAGGCAACTGACAGGGCGGCAATTGCGGAGCGGCTGGCCGAGGCGCGCGAGCGCACGCTGATCCTGGTCCGGCAGCTCAGCGATGAGCAGCTCAACACGGTCTACTCGCCGATCCTCAGCCCACTCGCCTGGGACCTCGGGCACATCGCCAATTTCGAGGAGCTTTGGCTGGTGCAGACGGCAGGGGGCCGCGAGCCCCTGAACGGGGATCTGGGACGAATCTACGATGCGATCGAGAATCCGCGGGCGGAGCGCAACGAGCTGCCGATCCTGCGCGGCGAGGATCTGCGCAGATACATGGAGGACGTTCGCGACCGAACGCTGGAGGTGCTGGAGGAACTCGACCTCGCCGACCCGGAGGACCCGGTGCTTCGCGATGGATTCGCCTACGAGATGCTGATCGCCCACGAGCATCAGCACAACGAGACGATGCTGCAGCTGCTGCAGATGGTCGACGGCTACGAGCCCCCGCTCGAGCCTCCCGATGCGCCCCCTGCCCCGGCCTCCGGCGGCCGCGAGATGGTCACGGTCGACGCTGGCTACTACGAGGTGGGCGCTTCCGGGTACGGCTTCGCTTACGACAACGAGCGGCCCCGCCATCAGGTCGAGCTCGGTGGCTTCCGGATCGACCGCCGTCCGGTCAGCAACGGAGAGTTCGCGCGGTTCGTCTCCGAGACGGAAGCCGAGCCGCCCCTGTACTGGGATCGTGACGGAGAGGGGGGCTGGGTGAGCACCACCTTCGGCCGTCGTGCGGAGCTTCGCCTGGATGCACCCGTGGTCCACGTCGACTTTCGCCAGGCGAGCGCCTTCGCCGCCTGGGCCGGCAAGCGCCTGCCGACCGAGTTCGAGTGGGAGGTCGCGGCCGAGGGCTCCGATCCAGCCCTCGCGAACCTCGATCACGGGGCCTTCGGTCCTCTCCCTGAGAGCGCCGAGAACGCCTCAGCGTGTAACGCATTGGCGATGCTCGGAGACGTGTGGGAATGGACGACATCCCATCTGGCTGGATACCCCGGCTTCACTGCCTTCCCGTATCCCGAGTACTCAGAGGTCTTCTTCGGCCGCGGTTTCCCGGTTCTCCGCGGCGGTTCGTGGGCGACCCGCAGAAACGTGATCCGCACCTCCTTCCGCAACTGGGACCTTCCTCAGCGCCGACAGATCTTTTCCGGGTTCCGCTGCGTAGGTGATCGATAGATGGCGGACGAAGCGGCAATCGAGATCGCGGTCGACCTTCCCGAGGGGGGTGCGCTCGCGGGCATGGCGGAAGTCGTCCGCGAGGGCCTCTCGTGCCCATTCAAGGAGCTGCCGCCCAAGTACTTCTACGACGAGTTGGGCTCCGAGCTATTCGAGCGGATCACCGAGCAGCCGGAGTACTACCCGACCCGTTGCGAGCGGGAGATCCTCAACCTGCGAGCGGCGGAGATCGTGGCTGCCGCGCGGCCGCGGACGCTGATCGAACTCGGATCCGGCGCCGCCTCCAAGAGCCGGGTGCTCCTCAACGCGATGCGGGGTGCGGAAACGCTCGAGAGATATGTCCCGGTCGACATCTCCGAGGAGATCACCCGCCGGGTTGCCGCCGAACTGGTCGGCGAGTACCCGGGGCTCATGGTGAGGGGAATCGTCTGCGACTACGAGACCCACCTCGAGCGGATCCCCAGGCCGGAGGGTGCGTTGATCGCCTTCCTCGGCGGCACGATCGGCAACTTCCGGCCCGGGCCGAGGCGCTCGTTTCTCGCCCGGATCGCCACGCTGATGTATCCGGGCGACCGTTTCCTGCTCGGCACCGACCTGGTCAAGGACGCGGCGACCCTCGAGGCGGCCTACAACGACCGGGCGGGCGTCACCGCCGAGTTCAACAAGAACGTGCTCAACGTGCTCAACCGCGAGCTCGAGGCGAACTTCGACCTCGACGCGTTCGAGCACGTCGCCTTCTGGGATTCCGACAACGAGTGGATCGACATCCGCCTCCGAGCGCTCGCCGAGCAGTTCGTCGATCTGCGCGCCCTCGACATGCAGGCGCACTTCTCCCGCAACGAGGAGATGCGCACCGAGATCTCGACCAAGTTCACCCGTGAGCGGATCGAGTCGAGCTACGCCGACGCGGGCCTTGAGTTGCTCGAGTGGTGGACCGACCCCGACGAGCTCTACGCGCTCAGCCTCGCCCGTCCGTTATTCGGATAGGCTCGCCTTGCACCATGGATTTCTCGAAGCTCTCGCGCTCGGAATGGCTCGGGCTCGCCGCCTCGGCGTTGCTGGTTGTCGCGGTGCTCTTCCTCCCCTGGTACGACCTTGCAACCGGACCCTCGAGAGTGGTTGGAGAGGACGTCTCTGGCTTTCTCTGCGGAGACGGCGAATTCACCTGCACCGGCTTCGAGACCTTCCCGATCCTCAGCTGGCTCCTGCTGGCCGCGGCGCTCGCGCCCTGGATCCTCGCCTACATCGTGATTCGCGGCAAGAAACTGTCCTGGCCTCCCGGCGAGGTGACCATGACCGTCGGCTTCACGGCGTTCGTCCTGATCGCCTACAACGGCATCGTGGACCCGCCTGGAGCGGGAAACCAGGAGATCGGCATCACCAAGGAAATCGGTTACTACGTCGCCCTGTTCTCGGCTCTCGGAATTGCCTTGGCCGGGATCGGCCGAGCGATGGAAGTGGCCAAGGACGCCCCGCGCAAGGCGCCGGGCACGGTCTGAGCTGTGTCTCGGCGAGCATTGAGATGGGAGTGATCTCACACGACAACCGCCCGGGCACCAAGCCCGATCGCAACCTCGCCCTCGAGCTCGTCCGGGTGACCGAGGCCGCCGCGCTCGCCGCGGCACGCTGGGTCGGTCGCGACGACAAGGAGGCGGCCGACGGCGCGGCCGTCGACGCGATGCGCCTCTTGATCAACACCGTGCCGATGGACGGCATCGTCGTGATCGGCGAGGGCGAGAAGGACGAGGCGCCGATGCTCTTCAACGGCGAGGAGATCGGCGACCGCAGCCCGCCGCGCGTCGACATCGCCGTGGACCCGCTCGAAGGAACCCGGCTCTGCGCCCGCGGCCTGCCCGGGTCGCTCGCCGTCATCGCGCTCTCCGAGCGCGGCGCCATGTTCGACCCCGGCCCCTGCTTCTACATGGAGAAGCTCGTCGGCGGCCCCGAGATCGCCGACTGCCTCAGCCTCGAGGAGCCGATCGGCGACGTCGTCGAGCGCGTTGCCGAACGCCGCGGGGTCAGCCCGACTGAGATCACCACCGTGATCCTCGATCGCGAGCGTCATGACGAGGGCGTTCGCCAGATCCGCGAGGCAGGCAGCCGGATTCGTTTCATCACTGACGGCGACGTCTCCGCTGCTCTGCTTGCGGTCATGGACGGAACCGGCGTCGATCTCCTCTGGGGGATCGGCGGCACCCCGGAGGGCGTGATCTCCGCTGCGGCGATCAAGTGTCTCGGTGGGCAGATCCTCGGTCGCCTCTGGCCCCGCAACGATGAGGAGCGCGCGGCCGCCGTCGAGGCCGGCTACGAAATCGAGCGGGTGCTCGAGGTCAACGAACTCGTCGGCGGCAACGACGCCTTCTTCGCTGCCAGTGGCGTAACCGACGGCGATCTTCTCCAGGGCGTCCGCTACGGCGGCTCCGGATTCGCGACCACCGAGTCGCTCGTGATGCGCTCCCGTTCCGGGACCGTACGTCGGATCAGCGGCCGCCACGACCAGGCCAAGCTGCGCGAGGTTACCGGCGGCCTTTACGGGTAACCGGTAGCCGATGATTCTGATCGCAGGGGCAACGGGCTACATCGGCGGTCTTCTCGCCGACCGACTCGTCGCCGAGGGTCGGCCCGTGCGTTGCCTGGCGCGCGTTCCCGAACGGGCTGCCGAGCGCCTGGACGACCGCTGCGAGGTCGTCGAGGGAGATGTTCTCGACCCGGACACGCTGGCCCCGGCACTCGAGGGGGTCGAGGTCGCCTATTACCTCGTCCACTCCATGGGCAGGGGCGGGGACGGCGACTTCGAGGAGCGCGACCGGCGTGGCGCCCGCAACTTCGCCACGGCGGCCCGAGCTGCCGGGGTCGAGCGGATCATCTACCTGGGCGGACTGGGGGAGGGGAGCTCCGCTCATCTAAGGTCGCGCCAGGAGACCGCCGAGGGGCTGGCCTCGACCGGCATTCCGCTCACCTATTTCCGGGCCGCGATCGTGATCGGCTCGGGCAGCGAATCATTTCGGACGATTGCCTATCTCGTCCGGCGACTGCCCGCGATGGTGACGCCGAGCTGGACCTCGACCCGGACTCAGCCGATCGCCGCGGCGGACGTCGTCGCCTATCTCGCCGGCGCCCTCGACGCGCCCTCCTCCAGCGGTCGGGAGGTCGAGATCGGCGGTCGCGAGATCACCACCTACGGCGGCCTGCTCGACATCTGCGCCCGGGCTCAGGGCCTGCGTCCGCGCCTCCGGGTCGGCGTGCCGCTGCTCTCGCCCGGCCTGAGCTCGCATTGGATCGGCCTGGTCACTCCGGTCGACGCCGGGGTCGCTCGCCCCCTGGTCGAGGGGCTGACGACCGAGACCGTCGTCGCCGATCCGTCGGGGATGAAGCTCTTCGACGTGGAACCGACGCCGCTCGATCAGGCGATGCGGAAGGCGGTCGACGAGCTCTTCTGACCGGGCCTCGCCTCGGCCCCGATCAGGGCAGCCAGTCGTGCTCGGGCTCCTCGGCCGTCGGATGCTGAGCGGGGAAGTCGGCCGTCATGCCGCGGACCGTTCCGGTGGCGTGAAGCTCGAAGCGCAACGAGTTGACCACGGCTCCGGCGAGCAGTCCCAGCGCGACCGCGTAGAACCAGATCAGGACGATCAGCACGAAGCTGACGATCCGGCCGAACTCGCCGACGGTGGAGATGTTGACGAGGTAGATCGGGAAGATCGTGTTGGCGATGCCGCCGGCCAGGGCCATGAACAGGGCTCCCGGCCAGACCGCCCGCCAGGGCAGGTGCCCCTTGGGGACCGCCCAGTAGATCAGGCAGAGGATCAGGAAGCTGATCGTCAAACCGCCTGCGATCACCATCACGTTGAGCAGCCAGTCGACCCGGGAGAGGCCGAACGGGAGGTCCTCGACCCCGGAGACGAGGAGGCTCTCGACGGCAGGCACCGCGACGCTGGCGGCCAGGAAGAAGGCCGAGACCGCGAGCATGATCAGGGCAAACCGCTTCTGCTTCAGCCAGCTGCGGCACTCGACGTGGTAGATCCGGCAGAAGGCGGTGTCCATGGCGCCCCAGAACGACGACCCGATCCAGATGCCGGCGACGATCGCGACGATGCCGATCTCGGTCGAGTTGCCGGAGAGCTGCTCGAGGCTGGATCGCAGCGTGTCCTGCTCGGTCGAGGGGAAGAGTTCCTGGAGGTCGTTGAGGATGCTCGATTGGACGTCGGGGCTCTGCAGCAGTTGACCGGTGATGAACAACAGCAGCAAGGCGAACGGGAAGACGGAGAGCAGGAGGTTGTAGGCGACCATCGCCGCCATCCCGGTCACGTTCTCCTCGTACGCACGCCGCCAGAAGGCGGCGAGCGATCGGCCGGCGCCCCCGCTCAACGCCGCTCTACGGCGTCTCGCACCGCCGCCGCCGCGCGTCCGGCGATGCGAAGTCCCAGCGACGCCGCCTCTCCGGCAATCGCGATCCCGCCGCGGGCAAGTGCCTCGAGTTCGGCCGTTCCCGACGGCGATGCCTCGCTCTCGGCACGGGGCGAGGGTTCGGGTTCCCCGCTGCGATCCGGATCGGTGTCGCGAGACTCGCTTCGCGATACGGCCGGCCTCGCCGCCGGATCCTGCTTGGTGCGACGAGGACTGCGAACCGAAGGCCGGGTCCTGGGAAGGTTGCCGAGCACGCCCGCCTGCGGCACGGTGGTGGACTCGGATCCGCCTTCGTCCAGTTCCTCGGGCTCCTCTGTGTCGCCTCTCTCACTACCGTTGTCGACCGGGCTCATGGAGCTATTTCAGCGCGTTTGGCGGAAGAACGCGCCGCCGCCCCGGCCAATGATCTGATCCGGTGCGTGAATTTGGGCGTAACCGGGTAGGAAGGCCGGTGTAGCGAACCATGAATCCAATGGAGTCGGGACTCGGATTGGCCTTGACTTCAGAAAGTAAAGTACGTACAATGCCGTCTTGCGGGGTCTCGTCTGTGGCCGACGGGACACACAAGCGTGGTGGGTGAAGCACGGATCGGGTTCGTAACTTCACTGCCGCGGCTCATGTCGAGAGCACCTGCGCCCGATGTAAGCAAGCGGGCCGATGCGACAAGCGGACCCCGAGAACTAACCACTGAACGGAGCAAAAGGACGCGGAATGCTGGTAGCTGAGCTTCAGGAACTTGAAGAGGTAAAGAATCTGCTGAGCAAGGGCCAGCAGGTCGGAGTACTCACCTTTGGTGAGATCGCGACCGCGGTCTCCGAGGTCGACGTCGACGAGGGCGATATCGAGGAGCTCTACGGCCACCTCGAGCGCTCCGGCATCGAGCTCGTCGAGGACGTCGACCCTGCGCAGACCGCCGCGCCCGAGCGCGACGACGGCAAGCGCGGCAAGCGCCGGGCCAAGACGACGATCGATCTCAAGCCGGACATGACGACCGACTCGCTGCAGTTGTTCCTCAAGGACATCGGCAAGGTCCGCCTGCTGACGGCGGCCGAAGAGGTTGAGCTTGCGAAACGGATCGAGCGTGGAGATCTCGCCGCCAAGGAGAAGATGGTCGAGTCCAACCTTCGGCTCGTCGTCTCGATCGCGAAGAACTACCGAAACCAGGGCCTCCCGTTCCTCGACCTGATCCAGGAGGGGACGCTCGGGCTGGTTCGCGCCGCGGAGAAGTTCGACTACCGCAAGGGCTTCAAGTTCTCCACTTACGCGACCTGGTGGATCCGCCAGGCGATTGCTCGCGCGCTCGCCGACAAGGCCCGGACGATCCGCATTCCGGTTCACGTGGTCGAGAAGCTGAACAAGATCGGACGTGCCGAGCGCAAGCTCGTCACCGAGCTCGGCCGCGAGCCGACGCCCGAGGAGATCGCCGATGTCACCGGCATCGAGCCGGATGAGGTCGATTCGATCAAGCGCTCCGCGCAGGCGCCGGTTTCGCTCGAGAAGCCCGTCGGCGACGAGGAGGAGTCGGAGTTCGGTCAATTCATCGCTGACGAGAAGGCCGAGTCCCCCTTCGACCGCGCGGCCGACCTGCTCACCAAGGAAGCCCTTCGCGAGGCGCTGGAGAATCTCTCCTACCGCGAGCGTCGGGTGCTCGAGCTCCGTTATGGACTCGGGGGTGAGCATCCCCGGACGCTCGACGAGGTTGGACGCACGTTCAACGTCACGCGCGAGCGGATCCGGCAGATCGAGAACCAGTCGCTCAAGAAGCTGCAAACGCTCGCCGAAGCGCAGAAGCTGCGCGAAGTCGCGTAGGCGCCGAGTCAGTCGCCCGATGATCGGACGCCCGGCCGAAACCTGGTTGAACGGGTCGAGGCCGAGACAAGAGGACCTCAGAACCATGGACGCGGGCGGGGCCCGACGCCGCCGCCCCTCGACAGACGATCGAACGGAGAAATAGATCATGAGTACCGCCACAAAGACCAGACCTTTCGACAGCAGCGCAGTTGTGGAGTTCACCTGCGCGCGCTGTGAGGTGACGAGCCGCTGGACCGAGGGCCTCGGGGCGGCGACGCCGCCGAACTGGGTCAAGGAGAAGGGCCTCTACTACTGCCTCGTCTGCCGCCGCGAGCGTGCGATGGAGCAGGCCGTCGAACAGGCCGGAGGCCAGAGCGTCAGCACCGCCGACCGGGCCAAGCTGCGCTCCGCCGCTGTCGTCGACTTCGAGATCGATCGCGATCCGGATCGGACCGAGGGCGAGATCGCCAAGGCCGCAAGGGCTTCGATCGGGGCAGTACGCAAAGCCCGCAAACGCCGCCCCGAGTGACGGGCTGCGAGGCCGCGGCTCGTCGTCATCGCGCGGCTCGCGGCCACATGGCCGCGTCGCCACGCTCTTCCTAGATCTCCGGGCTCCCGACCTCGTCACTCGATCCGCGGGCTCCCGACCTCGTCACTGGATCCGCGGGCTCGCAGCCTCGTCACTTGTGATCAAGGGTCCCTCTTCGGAGGGGCCCTTCTTCGTGAAGGCGTCCTTGCGTTCTCAAGGCATCCGGGTGATCGCCCGATAGGGGGTCCGATGCCCTTCCAGGTAGAGCACGCGCTGCGTTACGTCGTCGAGAGCGAGGGCTCCGACCTGCATCTGAAGGTGGGAGCGCCGCCGATGAGCAGGATCCACGGCGCCCTGCTGCCGATCCCCGACACCCATCCGCTGACGACCGAGGACACGGAGGAGGCCCTGCGAACCGTGATCGGAGGGCAGGCTCGGGCCGAGTTCGACGCCGATGGCGAGGCGGATTTCTCCTACTCGATCCCCCAGCTCTCCCGGTTCAGGGTCAGCGCCTTCCGCCAGCGCGGCTCGATCTCGATCGTCTGCCGAGCGATCCCCTACAACGTGCGAACGATCGAGGAACTCGGCCTGCCGCCGGCGATCCGCGCCCTCGCCGAGGAGCGCCGCGGGATCGTGCTGCTGACCGGCACCACCGGCTCAGGAAAGTCCACGACCCTTGCGGCGATGATCGACCACATCAACGAGACGCGCCCTGAGCACATCATCACGCTCGAGGATCCGATCGAGTACCTGCACCGCGACAAGCGCTCGATCATCAACCAGCGGGAGGTCGGCTCCGACACGAAGAGCTTCGCGGGGGCCATGCGCAGGGTGCTGCGGCAGGACCCCGACGTGATCCTGATCGGCGAGATGCGCGACGAGGAGACGGTCCGCACCGCCCTCAGCGCCGCCGAGACGGGACACCTCGTGCTCTCGACCCTGCACACCCTCGACGCGACCGAGACGATTAACCGCATCATCGACTTCTTTCCGCCTCATCTGCAGCAGCAGGCCCGAGTGATGTTGGCCTCGACCCTGCGGGGTGCCGTCTCACAGCGCTTGGTCCCGACCGCCGACGGCGAAGGGCGGGTGGCTGCCAGCGAGGTCCTGATCGTGACGGGCCGGGTTGAGGACCTGATCCTCAACCCGGAGGAGACCGGCAAGATCAGCGCGGTCATCGCCGAGGGCGAGTACTACGGTATGCAGACCTTCGACCAATCGCTGCTCGCCCACGTGCAGGCCGGGCGGGTTGACGAGCGGCTGGCGATGGACTACGCCACCAGCCCCCATGACTTCAAGCTGATGCTCGCCTCCTCGGGGCAGCACGCCAGCGACATCTCTCAGGTGGAGGTGCTGGATGCGCCACCGACGCCTCAGACCGCGGGAACTTCTCACTTCACTTCCTGAAGTATTGCTATTCTTCTGAGGAAGAAGGCGTGCGCATACCGCTTGCACGCCGGCCCAGAGGCTCATGGTGATGAACGATCCAGACTGTCCAGTTTGCGCTTGTGCCGAGATCATCTCGGGCAAGTGGACACTGCTCGTCATTCGTGACCTGGCCTCCGGCAACCGTCGGTTCTGCGAACTCGAGCGGTCGCTGGACGGCATCAGTCCGCGGACGCTCTCCCTTCGCCTGCGTGCCCTCGAGGAGTGCGGCGTCGTTGAGCGCCACACCTACCCCGAGGTCCCGCCGCGGGTCGAGTACGCATTGACCGAGAAGGGCCGTGCCCTCTCCCCGCTGATCGACGACATGCGCGACTACGGGTCGCGCTGGCTTGGGGTCGGCGAGAACGCCGAACAGCCCGCCGATCCAGTCGCCGCTTAGTTTCATCACCCGCCTACCGAGGGGCTTCTCAGGGTCAGTGATCGTGATTAGCCCGGGGATCACCGGGCTAATCGCACAAACTGGCAACCGGGCCGGAACCGTCGCCGCCCCTCCCCGCGCAACCCCCTGACCCCCTGACGCCTTGCCGAGCGGCAACACCCAACGGTCCGACGGAAGCGGACGCGAAGCGGAGCATTCCCTCGGAGTTATCCAGGCGGAGTTGTCCGGTCGGCTCGATTTGCACCAAAAGTTGCAGGCAGGAGTGAGCCCTGCCTGGGCGAAGACGGGCGGTGTGCGCGATCTTCATCTCAGACACACGCTGACCGGCCTGGCCCGCGATGCCTCCGGGGTCTTTGGCGACCTCGTCGAGGGCGGACAGGAGATTCCTTACGAGATCGGAGAGGCGGAAGAGGGTTTCGCCTTCTGCCAGTACCAGCCTCTGACGGCGAGATTCGTGCGCGACAACGCGACCGAGCTGCGCGAGCTGGAGAGCTTTCGCGAGGCCACCGAGACGATGCGGCGGTCGGAGATTGCCGGCACCTATCTCCAGGAGGCGGGAATCTCACCGCCGGCCGATGCGTCCGAGCGGGCCGACCTGGCCGTCACCTACTTCCTCGCGCGCCTCTGGGACGGGGCCGCCGACTTCGAGCTCGACGACGATCGGTTTGCGTCTGCCGTTGCCGAGATCGAGGATTGCGCCGAGCCGGAGGCCGGTGAGGTCGAGGCGATCGTCCCGCTGATCGGTTTCCAGATGTCCACGACCAGCCTGGATCTGAGCGGCGCCTCGATCGTCCGCGCCGATGCGGTCGACGTGCCGGCAGATGCTGCCCGCGGCGAACGGCCGGGCGGAGCCGCCTGGGAGCCGACCTTCCTGATCAGCGCCAGGGTCTCGCTCGACGAGGATGGCGGCCTCGGCGGGGCCGGCGACCGCGTCGCCCGAACCTTCGAGCGCGTCGTCACCACTCTGCGGCTGCACAAGCCCGGCGGGGTCGGGCTCGGCCCGCACGGCTGGGTTCGCGTCTCCGGCGACCGCTGGCGGCGGATCGCCACGGGCGCGGGCAAGCCTCGGCCCGGCGGGTACCGCCTCACCGACGCTGACCTGATGGATGTTGCCGACCTCTCGCGCACCGTCGCGGTCCACCCGCGGCGGATCGCCCGACTGCGGCGCGCCCTCCTGCGGTTCGAGGCCGGACTTGACCGCCGCGGCGCCGTCGACGCACTCAACGACCACCTGCTCGCCCTGCGCTTTCTGCTTGAGGGTGAGGGTCCCGCCGGTGTTGGGCTGCCGATGCGCGTCGCCGCCCTCGCCGAGGGTGCGGAAGGTCGCGACGGTCGCGACGACGCCAAGCATGTCGTCGAGCAGGCGATCTCGCTCGAGCGGGAGCTCTGGAGTGGGGAGCCCTCTCGCGGGGACGCTGCGCCCGGGCCCTCGGAGATCGCGAGCCGGGTGGAGGGCCTGCTGCGCATGATCCTGCGACGCGGCGTGACCGGCGAGATCGGAAGCGACTTCAGGGCCGCCGCCGACGAGGCTCTGTTGGCGGAGGGCCTCGCGTTCGGCGAGGGATCTCCGACCGAGCTCGGATCCGACACGGAGTGGGACTTCGATGCGATCGAGATCGATTCGATGACGATCGAGGACGAGTCGGTGACCACGGAGTCCGCGGAGCTCGACCTCGACTTCGACCACGACGACGAGGAGATTCTCGTCTCGCGCGGGGTGGAGATCGAAGCTGAGCCGGCCGACGGCGGGTACCTGGGACACGGACGCCGAGATCACGGCCGACTCGGGCGTCGAGCCCGAACCTGCGCCCGAGCCGACGTTCCGCAAGCGTGAGCAGCGCCACCTGCCGTTGCTGGAACCGGATCCGGAGCCCGCGGAGGACCTCGCTCCGACCCGCTCGATCGCCTTCGTCGACGAAGGACTTCTACAGGAGGAGCCGACCATGAAAGCGCCGTCGCCGACCGCAACCGGGGCCGGGTGGTTCGAGGAGATCGACAACGACGCAACGATGGACTTCCCGGCTCGATCCAATCACCTCGAGGACCTCGCACGACCGCCGCTGGACCGCGAGGAGGTCAAGGCGCGGGTGCAGTACCTCTTCCCCCGGACCGAGACCAATTGGACCGTCGGTGGCCGCAGCCCGCGGCGTGCCGCGGGCTGATCCGCTCGGGATCGCCCTACTCGAACAGATGACGACCGAGGGCCAGCAGGCCTTCGATGTCGTGGATCGCGTCGCTCAGCTCAGGCACTTCGATCAGGGGCACGCCGGGCGCCCCCGCGGCCAGCGCGTCGATGTTTCTGCGATCGCGGTCGGCGAGAACCGCCTGATCGGATTCAGCTGCCACCACCCGCTCGGCGAGATCGTTGTCGCCGAGGCTCTTCCGAAGCGCCGCGAGCGCGTTGGCAGCGCCGCCCTGCTCGTCTGAGCCGGCAGCTTGTGGGTGCACGCGGTTGACGATCAGCCCGCCGAACGGAAGGCCACCCTCCTCGAGCTTCGTGCGGAGGTAGGCGGCCTCCTCGATCGGCTCGCCGGCGGGCCCCGTGACGACCAGAAACGTCGTCCCCTCGTCGCTCAGCAACGCCTCGACCCGCTCGGCACGCTCTCTGAAGCCGCCCAGCATTCCTGCCATGGCCGAGAAGAACTCCGACAGATCGGCGATCAGATCGCCGCCCGTGACCCGTCGCAGGACCGAGGAGATCACCGAGAAGCCGCGCCCGGCGACTCGCGCCCCGAGGCCGGTCGGGCGAATGAACAACCGCATCGCCCGACCCTCGATGAATTGGGTCACCCGCTGGGGCGCGTCGAGGAAGTCGAGGGCGTTGCGGGAGGGAGGCGTATCGAGAATCAGCAGGTCGTACCCGCCCTCGGAGTCGATTTCGTACAGCTTCTCCATCGCCATGTATTCCTGCGAGCCGGCCAGGGCCCCCGAGATCTGCTTGTAGATTCGGTTATGGAGGATTCTGTCCCGCGACTCCTGGTCGGGGGCGTAGGTGTCGATCACCTCGTCGAACGTCGCCTTCGAGTCGAGCATCATCGCCCAGAGCTCCCCCGCGCCCTCGAGGTCGGTCAGACTGCCGAGGGCTGAGGTGTCCACCTGGCGCGGTGTGTTCCCGAGTCCCTCGAGTCCGAGCGATTCCGCCAGCCGCTTCGCCGGGTCGATCGTCAGCACCGCCACCTTCATCCCGCGCGCTGCCATCCCGACCGCGATGGCAGCGGAGGTCGTCGTCTTGCCGACCCCTCCCGAGCCCACACAGATGCAGACCCGGTTCCCCGCCAGGATCTCCTCGAGCTGGGCGCTCATCGAATCTTCGCGGCGAGCAGCTCGAGCTCGTCCGCCCCGAATTCGGTGCTGAACAGGAAGGGCAGCTCGGTCAGCGGTACGGAGGGGATGAGTTCCCGCAGCCGCCTCAGCTCGGCTTGTTGGGTCCGCGCCCGCTTGGACTCGGTGATCGCGGCGTCGAGCGCCGCCTCGGCCGGGCCGCCCGCCTGCGCCCGTCCACGCACCTCGTGGATCCGCTCGAGCTCGGGGCCCGTGAACCGGGTCGGGTAGAGGCCGTTGACGAAGAGCGCGTCGAGGGAGACCCCCGCCTCGGGGAGCGCGGTGGCCAGCGTCCCTGACTCGGTGACCGCCATCTCCTCCGGCGTGGCGACGACGGCGACACCCGTAAAGGCCTGGTCGGTGATCGTCTCCTCGATCCTGGCCGCCTGATGGGCCACCGGACCGGCCTTTGCGATCCGGCGGAACGTCCCCGGAGACTCGAGGAATCCGATCCCGTGTCCGGTCGCCGGCGCGTCGACGATGACCTGGTCGTAGATTCTGCGTCTCGTCCCGGGATCGCCGCTCGTCCTGGGCCAGCTCCCACGCCTTGCCCATCGTGACCACCTCCTGCAGGCCAGGCGTCGCGGCGGCCAGATAGGTAAACAGGTTGCTGCGGTAGAGCAGCGTCGCCATCGCTCGCACGGGCAGCAGGATCTCCAGGTACTCGCGGATCATCTCCTCGGGGTTGATCGAGATCGCCCAGAGGCCGGAGCTGAGCTCCGTTTCCCTGAACCCGATCGGCTCCCGCCCGAACAGCGAGGATCCTCGCTCCTGCTCGGCGATCTCGCAGACGATCACCCGCTTGCCGCGCGCTGCAGCGGCGAGTCCGAGCGCGTAGGCGACGGTTGTCTTGCCGACTCCGCCCTTGCCGGTGACGAAGGCGAGCCGCTTGTCGAGCAGGTCGGCGATGGCCGCATTCTCGCAAGCGTCGCCCCCGGTGTTTGAAATGCCCGGGAGGAAACCGTCCCCCATAGCCGAATAAGCGGTCACCATGGGCTTGTTCAACAAGAAGAATCAGGAAGGGCGTAGCGAGGAGAGCCAGACCTCCCCCGAGCCGCAGAACTCCGAACTTGAGATTGGAATCGAGGATCGGGCAGCGCCTGATCCACAGGAGGAGACCGCCGATATGCGAATCGAGGCCGCACCCGTCCCGCGGCCGGACCCCGCCGAGGCACCCGCCGCCGCCGATCCCTTCGGCGAGGAGCTGCGGGAGCTCGAGGAGAAGGCGGTTGCCGACCCGGCCCCGGAGCCCGATGCGACCTCGGTGGCTCCGGCTGCGGCGACACCCGCCGAGGGACCTTCGACCGGCAAGCTGGAAAAGGAGGAGTTGCGCCGTGCGGTCAAGGGATCGTCCGCCGGCGACGAGTCCGAGGACGACGAGGATGGTCGCCGTTCCGCCGACGATCTGATCGGACCGACCATGAAGCGCCGTCACCCCTTCGCCCTCGAGCCGGACGAGCCGGCAACGGAGCGAAAGATGAAGATATTCGCGTTCGCCAACCAGAAGGGCGGGGTCGCGAAGACGACGACCACGCTCAACCTGGCGGTTGCGCTGTCGGAATCCGGGCACCGCGTTCTCGCCGTCGACCTCGATCCTCAGGGCAACCTGACCATGAGCCAGGGGATCGACCCCGACACGGTCGAGCGCAGCCTCTACCACGTGCTCGTGGAAAAGATGCCGCTCAAGGACATCATTCAGCACCGCGAGGTCGACATCGCCGTGGCGTCGATCGATCTCGCCGGCGCCGAGATCGCGATGAGCACCCAGATTGGCCGTGAGCGGTCGCTGCAGAAGGCGCTGGCGCAGGTCGAGGACGACTACGATTTCGTCTGCATCGACACTCCACCCAGCCTCGGGCTGCTGACGATCAACGCGCTCACCGCTGCGGACAAGGTGATCGTCCCGGTCCAGTGCGAATACCTGTCCATGCGAGGCCTGGTGCAGTTGCAGAACACGCTGGAGATGATTCGCGAAAACCTCAACCCCGACGTGCAGATCGAGGGCATCCTGCCGACGATGCTCGATACGCGGACGATCCACGCCAAGGAGGCCGTGGAGATCCTCGAGGAGAACTTCGGGGAGCTCGTCTTCAAGTCCCGGATTCGCAAGGCGATCAAGTTCGCCGAAGCCCCGGTGAAGGGAAGCTCCGTCCTCAAGTACGATCCGCAGAGCAACGCGGCTCAGTGCTACCGCGATCTGGCGGAGGAGGTCCTGGAACATGGCGCGAAGGAATAAGCGAGCAAGCATGCGAGAGGGCCCTCTCGCCGATTTGTTCCGTTCGACCGAGGAACCCGACGACCCGCCCGAGCCGCCGGCTCGCCCGGAGTCCCGGCGCCGCAGCGGGAAGGAGCTCGAGACGGCTCCCGTCGCCGATCGGACCCCCGAGCCGGAGCCCCGAGCTGCAGCCCCGGAGCCCGCCGAGGACCCCGAGGAGCCGGCTTCGACCGCCCGCCCGGCCAAGGATCGTCTCCGCGACGTCTTCACCAGTGACCCCAACGACCGGGAGCCCGCCTACGGACGCTCGGAGTCCGACCCGTGCGCCGGCCACCGCGACACCGCAGGTCAACGATCCGCTGATCCGCGTCGTCGGCGTGGGCGGCGGCGGTGTCAACGCGGTCAACCGGATGGTCGAGGCCGGGATCACCGGCGTCGAGTTCATGGCCGTCAATACTGATCTCCAGTCCCTTCAGCAGAGCGCCGCGGACCTGACCGTCCACATCGGCGGCGGGGTCACTCGCGGGCTCGGGTCGGGCTCCGATCCCGAGCTCGGCTATCGCGCCGCCTTCGAGGAGCAGGACCGGATCAAGCGGATGCTCAAGGGCTCCGACATGGTCTTCGTGGCCGCCGGCGCCGGCGGCGGCACCGGAACCGGCGCCGCCCCGGTGATCGCCCGCCTCGCCCGCGACGTGGGCGCGCTCACGGTCGGTATCGTCACCCGTCCCTTCGGCTTCGAGGGCACGCGTCGCGCCAAGCAGGCCGAGAAGGGCATCGACGCCCTCGCGGGCGAGGTGGACACGCTGATCGTGGTCCCCAACGATCGCCTGCTGTCAGTGCTCGAGCGCAACACGTCGATGGTCGAGGCCTTCCGCGTCGCCGACGATGTCCTGCGCCAGGGCGTCCAGGGAATCTCCGACCTGATCACCCTGCCGGCGTTGATCAACCTCGATTTCGCCGACGTCCGCACGACGATGCGGGACGCCGGTCCGGCTCTGCTCGGTATCGGCATGGGCACGGGCGACGCCCGCGGAAGTTCCGCCTCGGAACGCGCGATCTCGTCGCCCCTGTCTGGAGACGTCGATCGAGGGCGCCCGTTCGATCCTGCTCTCGATCACCGGCGGCCCCGATCTCTCGCTGGTCGAGATCTCCGAGGCCGCTCGGGTGATTCAGGAGGCTGCGCATCCGGAGGCCCACATCATCTTCGGCGCCAACATCGATGATGCACTCCACGAGCAGATCTGGGTGACCGTGATCGCCACCCGCTTCGACGCCCGTGGGCGTCGGGCGGACGGCACCTCCACCGGAGTTCACCGTTCGACGGCGCGTCCGTCGTCCCGTCGCTCGTCGGACGAGACCTCGCCCGCCAAGCGCGTACCCGGCTACGAGGAGCGCCCGGCCGATCTGGGCATCGACGTCCCTGAGTTCATTCCCAACTAGGGGTCGAGTTCCAGTGGCCGCCCGCCCGTGAACCGCGGCGTCGTCGCCGGCGGCCATCCCGCCACGGCCGAGGCCGGGGCGTGGGCGCTGCGCGAGGGCGGGAACGCCGTCGATGCCGCGATCGCGGCCGTCCTCGCGTCGCTCTCGGCGGAGAGTCCGCTCACCGGGCTTGGAGCCGGCGGCTTCATGCTCGTTCACCGTCCGGGGGCGGAACCGCGACTGCTCGACTTCTTCGTCGCCGCAGGCGGCCTCGCCGGCCGTCGTCGCGACGCCGAACTCGAGCCGATCACGATCGACTTCGGCGACACCACCCAGGTCTTCAACATCGGCGTGGCCTCGTGCGGCGTCCCGGGGGTGCCGAGCGGCCTCGCCGTGGCCGCCTCGCGGTTCGGGTCCATGCCGCTCGCGGATCTGGTTGTCCCCGGGGTCGAGTTGGCCCGCGACGGGCTGACGATCAACACGCAGCAGGCCTACCTGCTGGAGATTCTCGAGCCGATCCTCGCCCGGGAGTCGGCCGGCGCCGCCGTCTATTCCCCGCACGGCCGGATGCTCGGGCTTGGTGAGCGGATCTCGTTCCCGGAGTTGGCCGAGACCCTCGAGCGACTCGGTGCCGACGGCCCTGATCCCTTCTACCACGGCGACATCTCCTCGGCGATCGCTGCGACGGTCGAGGGAGGGGGCGGGACGGTCGGGGCGGGGGACCTCGCCGCCTATGAGACAGCCGTGAGGGAGCCGGTCAGCGCGAGCTTCGCCGGCTGCGAGATCCTCAGCAATCCTCCGCCGTCGTCGGGGGGCATCCTGATCGCCTACGCGCTCGAGCTGCTCACCCGGCTCGGCGTGACCGACACCGCGAGCCTGGTGGCGGTCATGGAGCAGGCCCAGAGCGCGCGCACACGCGAGTTCCTGGCCGGCCTCTACGAACCCGGTTTCGGCCGCCGGTTCCTCGCCGATCGGCTCGGCTCCACCACTCACATCACGGCCCTCGACGGCGACGGCGGTTGCGCCAGCGTCACCTGCTCGAACGGCTCGGGCTCGGGCGTCTTCGTCGACGGCACCGGGATCCAGCTCAACAACATGCTCGGCGAGGAGGACCTGAACCCGTTCGGCTTCCATTCCACCGTCGCCGGCAGGCGGATGCCGTCGATGATGTCGCCGACGGTCGCACTTCGGGACGGGGATCTGGTGCTGGGCCTGGGTAGCGGCGGCTCCAACCGGATCCGATCTGCGATCACCCAGACGATCATTCGATACCTTGGCGACGGCCTCGAACTCGATGCTGCCGTCAACTCCCCCCGGCTCCACTTCGAGGCGGGGACGGTGCACGCGGAGCCCGGAATCGATCCAGCAGCACTGAGAAGTCTCGAGCAACGCGGGTACGAGGTCGTCCGCTGGCGTGATCGAAGCCTCTTCTTCGGCGGCGTTCATGCGGTTGCCCTGGGGCACGGCTATCCCGAGGCCGCTGGAGATCCCCGGCGCGGCGGCGCCGTCGCGTTTGCCTGACGAGCCTGGCCTTGGCTAGTCGATCTTTGGGATCGTGCCGGGCTTGTGACCGTTGGTCCGCGCCTGGTTGGCGTCTCGGCGGGCGCGCAGCAGGCCCGAATGCAGCTTCCGCAGGGAGATCGCGAGCGACTGCAGTCGCTCGCCCTCGTCCTCCTCTTCGAGCAACAGCTGCTTGTCGATTGGCGGCATCTCAACCTGCGCGGCGATCGGGTAGGCGGAACTCGAGGCCTCGGCTCGGGCCGGATCGGCCCCGACCGCTTCGAGGAGCTTCGCGAACGCCTCCTGGGCCTCCTTGAGCTCGGCGGCAAGATCGGCCGTCGAGTCGTCGACCTCGACCATCTCGACCATCGCCGCAGGCCATTCCTCGGCCTCGAACCGGTCGAGTACGCGGAACGGCGCCTCGCCGCGGACGACGATGTCCATCCGGCCGTCCTCGTGTCGCTCGACCACATCGGCGACAAGCGCGCTGCAGCCGATCGAGCGAACCCCGTCCTCGTCGCGGAGGAGGATCCCGAACGGTAGGTCACGATCGATGCAGTCGCCGATCATCAGCCGGTAGCGCTCCTCGAAGATGTGAAGCGGGACGCGCTCCGCGGGTACGAGGCTGAGGGGCAACTCGAAGATCGGCAGCTCGTTTGGGGTGGGTTCGTCCACGCCCCGATGATATGACCACGCGCCCCTCGCCCCATCACGCGAGAATGTCGGCCATGAGTTCGCCCATCGACTTCGAGAAAGAGGGCCTGCTCGACGGGCTGGAGGGTGATCAGCGTGAGAGCCGCCTCGCCCTGCTCGTGCGCTTGGCCGACGATGGAGCGGAGCTCGACGAGCTCCGCGACGCGGTGGCGGGCGGTCGGCTCGCGCTGATGCCCCTGGAACGGATGCTCGCCGGACGACCCCGCTACACGTCCGAGGAGATCTCCGAGCTCTCCGGCATCCCGATCGACGAACTCGAGCGCCAGTGGCGTTCGATCGGCCTTGCGGTGCCCAATCGGGACGAGGTCGTGATGAGCCGCGAGGATCTCGACGCCTCGAACCGGATGCGCGCGATCCTCGACGCCGGGCTTGCACCCGAGCAGCTGGCGGAGCTCGGGCGCACGATCGCGGTGGCGATGTCGCAGTTCGCCGCCGCCTCCCGGCAGGCGGTGGGCGCGACCTTCGTCATCGGGGAGGGCGCCGAGAACGAGGTCTCCGATCGGGTGGCGGAGGGGGCCGGCGGCCTGATCCCGACCGTCGGCCCGACCCTCGACTACGTCTATCGTAGGCATCTCCGCGAGCAGCTCCGCCACGCCGCATTCGACGAGGGGGAGGAGGCGAGGATCGGGGGAGGGTTGCCCGACGCGGGCAAGATCGCCGTCGGCTTCGCCGACCTGGTCGGGTTCACGAAGATCGGGGAGCAGCTGGCGCCCGAGGAGATCGGAAGGGTCACCGGCCGGCTCGAGGAGGTCGCGGGCGAGGTCGCTCACGGCCCGGTTCGGCTAGTCAAGCTGATTGGCGACGCCGCGATGCTCGCCTCTCCCGACACGACGTCGCTGCTCGAGGCGATGCTCGAGCTCGTCGACACGATGGCCGGGGAGGAGGAGGGCTTCCCGCTGATCCGAGCGGGAATTTCGTACGGCCCCGCCTTCACCCGCGGCGGCGACTACTACGGCCGCCCGGTCAATCTGGCCAGCCGGATCACCGAGGTCGCCCGGCCGGGCAGCGTCCTGATCGACTCCGATGTTCTCGGCCACGTCGACGAGGATGCCTATCACTTCTCGCGGGCCGGTCGTAAGCGGATGAAGGGGATCTCCGACAACGTCGAGCTGTACCGCGTCCGGCGGCTCGATCCCGAGGCTGAGGGCGGTGCCGCAGCCGAGAGCGACTGATCCGCGCGGGCGGTGGAGCCGCAGTGCCTAGAGTCCGTTAACGACCACGACCCGGAATCGAGATCGCGATGTTGCTGCTGGTGGGATTTGCGCTGCTCGCGGGGGCGGGGACAGCGCTCTCTCCCTGCGTGCTGCCGATCCTGCCGGCCGTGCTTTCGGCGGGCGTCACCGGCGGCCGGCGCCGGCCGCTCGGCATCGTCACCGGGCTGACCCTGTCGTTCACGTTCGCCGCGGTGGCGCTCGTCTACCTGATCGACGCTCTCGGCCTGCCCGACGACATCCAGCGGATCATCGCGATCGTCGTCCTTCTCGGATTCGGGATCGCCCTCATGGTCCCGCCGATCGGTGACCGCATCGAGGCGTGGATCTCGAGCGTCGTCGGTGCACCCCGGATGCGCAGCGGTGAGGGGTTCGGCTCCGGGCTGGTCCTCGGGGGAGCGCTCGGGATGGCCTACTTCCCCTGCGCCGGGCCGATACTCGCCGGCGTGATCACCGTCTCGGCCGCGCAGGATTTCACGGCCGGCCGGCTGCTGATCGCCTTCTCGTACGCGATCGGCTCCGCCGCCGTCCTCTACGCGATCCTGATCTTCGGCCGACGTTTCACCGATCGCCTCAAGGGTCATCAGCGCCAGATCCAGGTCGCGATGGGAGGCGTCATGGTCGCGGTCGCCGTCCTGATGACTTTCAACCTCGATGTCCGCTTTCAGAACACGATCGCCGAGGACCTGCCGGCGTTTCTGACCAACCCTGCCGGTGAGCTACAGGAATCGGACGCGGTCTCATCCCGGATCGCGAGCCTCGATGGAGGGATCGGTGGCGGCGCCGGCGAAGGTGGGGGAGCCGAGGCCGTCGGCGGCTCGAAGCTGCCCGTGCTGGCTCCCGCGCCGGAGATCACCGATCCCGGCGAGTTCTTCAACACCGCCGACGGTGAGCCGGTGTCGATCGCCGACCTCAACGCGGAGGGCAGGACCGTGCTCATCGACTTCTGGACATACACCTGTATCAACTGCATCCGAACGCTTCCCGAGGTCGAGTCCTGGTACGAGCGCTACGCCGGGGACGGACTGGTGGTGATCGGCGTCCACACACCTGAATTCCCGTTCGAGCGCGACGCCGGCAACGTCGCCGACGCGATCGACCAGAATGACCTCACCTATCCGGTGGTCCAGGACAACGACTTCGGCACCTGGAACGCCTTCGGGAACCAGTACTGGCCCGCCAAGTACCTGATCGATTCTCAGGGTGACGTCCGCTACGCCCACTTCGGCGAGGGCGACTACGACGAGACCGAGGATGCCATTCGCAGCCTGCTCGCCGAGGACGGCGCGCTCGGCTCACGCGCCGAGCGCGTGGAGGCCGAGACCGCCGACCCGAGGCTCCGGACCCCCGAGACCTACCTCGGCTCCGCCCGCGCTCAGGGGTGGACGAACACCGGGGGCGGGACCCTGCCCGCCGGCAGCAGGGACTTCGGCCCGTCGCCGGCCGAACCCCCGCCCCCGAACGGATTCACCTATTCGGGCGATTGGAACATCTCCGACGAGAGCGGTACCGCGGTCGGGGACGCCCGGATCGACGTCACCTTCACCGCCGGCAAGGCCTTTCTCGTTCTCGGCTCCCCCGATCGGGAGCGCGATGTCCGGGTGCTTCTCGACGGCCGGCCCATCTCCCCGGCCGACGCCGGCCGGGACGTCTCCGAAGGCCTGCTCGCGGTCGGACCCCAACGCCTGTACGAGCTCGTCGACCTCCCACGGGCGGGCACTCACACCCTGACCCTCGAGTTCGCCCCGGGGGTAGCGGGCTACGCGTTCACGTTCGGGTAGCGCTACCCCGGCTTGCGCGCCGAGAAGACCAGGTTGTAGAAGAGCTCCGGGGGGAGGTTCGGCTCCAGCAGCGCGGTGTCGACTCGCTGCAGGCCGAGGTAGCTGCGGAACGCGAAGAGGCGCCACCGGTGGGGGATCTCGGCGGGTTCGGCGGTCGATTCGACGGTCCGCAGCCACCATCCGTAGAGATTGGCGAGCAGCTCCTCACCGCGGATCCTGACCCGTTCGAAGCCGGCGCCCCCGAAGATCTCCCTGATCCTTCGGGGCTCGAAGGCATGGACGTCGACCTCGGACTCGAGCGCATGGCCGTAGTCGGGGTCGCAGCCCTCTCCGTTGCCGCGCTTGCCGGCGCCGACGGCCCGGCGCCAGACCGGAGCCGCGGCGACCGCCGCCCGTTTCGGCAGGGCGGCGATCCGGTCCCCGTTGGCGGAGGGCTCGCCACAGAAGACGACGATCCCGCCGGGCCTCAGCACTCGCATGAATTCGGCTGCAGCCCGGTCGAGGTCGGGTATGTGGTGGAGGACGGCGTGTCCGAGGACCAGATCGAACGTGTCGTCGTCGAACGGGAGCGTCTCGGCGTCGGTGACGACCGTCTCGACTTCGAGGCCGAGCTCGGCGGCGTTGGCCTCCAGCGCCCGCAGCATGCCGGGCGCGATGTCGGTGGCGGTCAGCCGCTCGATGGCGCCGGTGGCCATCAGGTTGAGCGAGAAGTAGCCGGTTCCGGCGCCGATCTCGAGCGCGTGCTCCCAGACGCCCGGCTCGGTACCGAGCGCCTTCGTCAGCTTGGCGCGTACCTGTGCCTGCCCGGTTTCGGCGAAGTCGATTCCCCACTTGGCGTCGTAGGAGTCGGCGGCGAGCTCGTGATAGCGGGTGTTGACGTCACGAATCTGCTCCGCCGTGGCGTCGGCAGCCGCTGGCATAGCCGGGGACTGTACCGTCCGGCCGCGGTGGCTTCCTCCGAAAAGCGTTATCTGCAGGCCAATCAGCCCTCCGGCGTGCCTGCGCTGGAGCTGACCGGCGAGCGCACCCTGCCCGACGTACCCGAGGAGAACTACTGGTACCGACGCCATCTCGCCGTCTACGAATGGATCGGGACGCAGGTCGCCGGGATGAGGGTCGCCGACCTGGCCTGCGGCGAGGGGTACGGTTCGAACGTGCTCGCCGCGGCCGCGGCCGAAGTCGTCGGAATCGACGCGAACCCGGAGGCTCACGAGCACGCGAAGGCCCGCTACGTTCGGGAAAATCTCCGCTTCGAGCGGGACCTGGTCGAGAACGTCGAGGGTCCGCTTGACGCCGTCGTCTTCCTGCAGACCATCGAGCACATCGAGGACGTCCCGGGCCTGCTCGCAGTGATCAGGGAAGCGGCGCCGTTTGCGTTCATCTCAACGCCGAACCGACTGACGCTCGCCCCCGAGGGCGCCGAGAAGTCGGACAATCCCTGGCACCTCCGCGAGTACACGATCGAGGAGTACCGCGAGCTGCTCGAACCGGCTTTTGCCGAGGTCGAGATCCGCGGCCTCTTCCACGCCGGCAAGCTCGCCGTCCACGAGCGGGCGATCGGACTCGGCTGGGATCGAATTCACTCGCTCCTGGGTATCACCAAGCCCTTCTACGACCGGTTCACTCCGGCAATCAGCGCATCCGACTTCGCCCTCAAGAGCGAATCCGAGGCGGATCTCAGCAGGGCGCTGGACTTCGTGGCCGTCTGCCGCGGATGACCTCCGGACGGGAGAGCGTCGGCGACATCGCGATCGTCCTCCACTCCCACATGCCCTACGTCGAGGGTTTCGGGACCTATCCCTTCGGCGAGGAATGGCTCTTCGATGCGATCGTCCGCTCGCACCTTCCGGTCCTCGAGGCCGCGCATGATCTGACGATCACGGTGACCCCGGTTCTGGCCGATCAACTCGAGAACCCCGGGGTCGGGGAACGCCTGCTCGATTTCGTTCGTGAGTTCCGGGTCGGGTCGGCGGAGCTTGACGCGCGTGACGTCGAGACGGATCTCGTCCCGGCCTGCGAGGCGGAGGCGGAGCGCTATCGGCGTGCGATATCGGCACTCGAGGGCTTCGACGGCATCTCGCTCAGGGCCTTCGTCGAGGCGTCGGAGGCGGGGCGGGTCGAGCTCGTCACCTCATCGGCGACCCACGCGTTGCTGCCGCTGCTCGCCACCCGCCCCGGGCGCCTGCTGCAGATCGAGACCGGCCTCCGCTCTCATCGGCGTCGCTTTGGAGCCGCGCGGGGCTTCTGGCTGCCCGAATGCGCCCATGAGCCGGGACTCGAGCACCTGTTGGCCGAGGTCGGCATCGAGTATTTCTGCACGGATCAGTCGGCCAACGAACCTGCGGTTTCGGCAATGCGCCCGATCGCAACTGACGGACCCGTCGCCTTTCCGATCGACTGGGAGGCCGTGCAGTGGCTCTGGTCTTGGGGCGGCTACCCGTCCGATCCCCGTTATGCCGATTTCCACGCCAAGTCGCTGCGAGGGTGCCGGCCGTGGTCGATCGGCGGCGACCCATACGACCCCGAAGCGGCCGCCGATCGTGCCCGCGAGCAGGCCCGCGAGTTCGCCCGGGATGTGGCCGCACGCCTCGATCGGTACCGGTCGACCGCCGGCCGGCGGGGGCTCCTGACCTTCGCGATCGACACCGAGCTGCTCGGGCATTGGTGGTGGGAGGGGCCGACCTGGCTCGAGCGGGTGCTGATCGAGCTCCCGGAGTTCGGCGTCCGCCCGATCACCCTGAGCCGGGCGCTCGCCGAACACGAGCCCGAGCGCCGGCCGCTCGCGGCCTCGACCTGGGGCGAGGGTAAGGACCGCCGAACCTGGGACTCGCGGCCGGTCGCCGACCTCGCCTGGGCTGCGCGCCGACTCGAGCTCCGGGTTCTCCGTGAGGTTTCGTCGGGACGTCTCCAGGGCCCCGCTCTCGCCAGGGCCGCACGGGAGCTGCTGGCAGTCCAGGCGAGTGATTGGGCCTTCCTCGATTTCAACCGCCGGACCGGTGACTACCCATACCAGCGGCTTCTCGATCACTCCCGTGCCCTGTTTGAGGCCATAGAATGCGGCGAGTCGACGGAACCGACCATGCGCAACCTCGCGCCTGATCTGACGCCGGCTCCGTTGCTCGAACCTTGAGCCCCCGCAAGCCCCTCACGTGAGCCGAGTCCTCATCCTCTCCTGGGAGTACCCCCCGCTGATCGAAGGTGGGTTGGCCCGGCACGTCCGCAAGCTGTCAGAGGGCTTGGTCGAGCTCGGCATCGAGGTCCACGTGCTGACCCGCGGGGGCGAGGAATCACCTCGCAGCGAGATCGCCGGCGGGGTCAACGTCTATCGCGTCCTCGAGCCCACACGCCCTCGGGACCTCGGCGAGTTCGTCACCTGGGTCGAGCGGATGAACGCCGACATGCTCGCCGCCGGGGTCGAGCTCGGTGATCGCTTCAGCTTCGATCTCGTCCACGGCCACGACTGGCTCGTCGCGGCGGCCTGCGATCATCTCGCACGCCGCTTCGGCGCCCCGCTGGTGACCACGATCCACGCGACCGAGTACGGTCGCCACCAGGGCTGGGTCGACAAGCATCCCCAGTCCTACATCCACGGCGTCGAGCGCTGGATCAGCAACCGCTCCGATCGCGTGATCGCGTGCTCCGCCTACATGCGGGAGCAGATCGCCGACATCTTCGCCGTCCCCGAGGCGCGGATCGCGGTCATTCCAAACGGCATCGACCCCGACGACCTGCCGCTCGGGGAGCAGTCGGAGCTCGACCGGCTTCGCTCCGAGTTTGCCGCGCCGGACGAGAAGCTGGTCCTGCTGATCGGGCGCCTGGTCTACGAGAAGGGCTTTCAGATCGCGCTCGAGGCCATGCCCGAGCTGATCGAGCGCGTCCCGGGGACCCGATTCCTCGTCGCCGGCTCCGGCACTCATGAGGCCCAGCTGAAGAAACAGGCCACCGATCTCGGCCTGATGGAGCACGGCACCTTCCTCGGCTGGATCGGCGACGACGTCCTGCACCTCCTCTACCGGATCGCCGACGTCTGCGTGGTCCCCTCGATCTACGAGCCATTCGGCCTCGTCGCCCTCGAGGCGATGGCCTCGGGCTGCCCCTGCATCGTCGCCGACACCGGCGGCCTTCGCGAGGTCGTCCCTCACGGCGAGGTCGGTCTGCGCTTCCGCACCCGCGATCCGGAGGCCCTCGGCGGCATGGTCGAGCGCGTCCTCACCGACGCGGAGCTCCGCGAGGGCCTGATTGCCGAGGCCAGCGAGCACGTTCTCCGCTTCGACTGGAGCGATGTCGCCCGGCGCACCGCCGGCGTCTACGGCGAGCTGGCCAGCCCGTTGGCAGTGGCCAGAACGTGATCTGGAGCCGGCTCTTCGTCGAGGCGTCAGAAACAGGCCCCCACAGCCGGTTTCTGCCATGTCGGTGGAGGCGCTCTGCACTCTGACGCTTGGTTGTCTGTCGATCGTGGCGTTGTCGTGGGCTTCGATCGCTGAAGCCGCCGATTAGGCAGTTCCCCAAATCCTGGCCACGGCAAGGGCGACGACAAACCAGATCGGCAGGGCGATCCAGGTGTACATCTCGATCCGGGACACCCAATCGGGGAGGTGCTCTGAGGCGACGGATGCCATGCGCAGGCCGAACGCAACGCCGGTGAGGAGGGCGGCAAGCAGCGCAAAAAGGGCGCAGGCACCGATGGCCGCGCCGCCATTGCCGAACAGATCAGCCTCGCCGCCGGCGGCGACGACACCCAGGCTGAACCAGATCACCGCCGCCAGAGCGCTGGCCGACGCGATCGCGATGTTCCGTCCTGCTCCTTCGGGCATGCGGGGAAACCTAGCCGCAGCGTGCGGCGTCGGTGCCTAGGACTCGCCCGGGAACAGCACGGCGTCGCTGCGCTGAGCGGCGGTCAGCTCATCGATCCGGACGATCTCACGGCCGAAGGGCCAGAGGCAGCCGGGAATCAGCTTCACGTTGGCGATCGCGAGCGGGATGCCGATGATCGTGATGGCCTGGGCCGCGGCGGTGATGAGGTGGCCGACGGCGAGCCACCAGCCGGCCAGGATCAGCCAGATCACGTTGCCGATCACCGAGCCGCCGCCCGCATCGGCCCGCTTGACCATCGTCCGGCCGAAGGGCCAGAGGGCGAAGCTGGCGAGCTTGAAGGCCTGGATGCCGAAGGGGATCGTGATGATCAGGATGCACATCAGGATGCCCGCGAGCGTGTAGCCGATCGCCAGCCAGAGGCCGCCGAGGACGAACCAGATGATGTTCAGCAGCAGGCGCATCAGGGAGATTGCCGCCCTACCGCGGACCGGCCGGTCCGTAGCCGACGGGCTCGACCGGGTTCGGCCACTTCAGGTGCTCCGGCTCGGGGCGCATGCGGACGACGCGAGCTGGGGTGCCGGCGGCGACGGCGTTGGCGGGAATGTCGCGGGTGACCACTGAGCTGGCACCGATGATTGCGTTGTCACCGACGGTGACGCCGCGAAGGATCTGGGCGCCGTAGCCGATCCAGACGTTGGAGCCCACCACGACGTCGCGCTTGTAGATGCCCTGCTTGCGGATCGGTTGCTCGGGGTCGGCGACGTTGTGGTCGAAGTCGATGAACATGACCCGGTCGGCGATCACGCACTGCTGGCCGATGCTGACCCTCTGATAGGCGGAGATGGTGCATTCCTGGCCGAGCACGGACTTCGGCCCGATCTCGACGACGCCCTCGTGGCAGCGGATCTTGCTGCCGTGACCGACCCAGACGAAGCGCCCGAAGCTGATCTGTCCGGTCTTGCCCATCTGCAGTTGCAGGCCCGGCCCCAGGAAGAGCATCCCGTCGGTCCTCCAGCGGCGCCCCACACCGGTCAAGAGGCGACGCCAGGCGAAGCGGAGAGCGAGCCGGCCGTACTTGGCGTTGAGCATGTCGTGGGAGGCCGCGAATCGGAGCGCCGCCAGGCCGCTGCGCCGGGGGCCGACGACCTGCCGCTGCGGGTCTCCCGATGATCGACCGAGCTGGGTGCTCGATTGCTCTGCCAGAGTCTCCGCGCTCACGGGAGCGGATGATAGGCGCGGTCGTGGCATGATCAGCCGCCGATGGCTGCAGGCATCACCGAATCCGATCTCCGCGAGCGCCTGCTCGCGGGAGACAAGCGCGCGTTGGCAAGGGCGATCTCCCTGGTCGAGAACGGCGATCCGGCCGGTGCAAAGCTGGTTGCCGAGCTCTACCCACAGACGGGATCAGCGCGGATCATCGGCTTCACCGGGCCTCCCGGGGTCGGTAAGAGCACGATGATCGGCGCTCTCGTCGGCCAATTGCGCCAGCGCGAGAGGCGGGTGGCCGTGCTCTCGATCGATCCCTCGAGCCCCTTCACGCGCGGCGCTCTGCTCGGGGATCGGATCCGGCTGTCGGAGCACTTTCTCGACGAGGGCGTGTTCATCCGCTCGATGGCGAGCCGCGGCGCTCTCGGCGGGCTGGCCGAGGCGGCACTGCAGGCGGCGTTGGTCATGGACGCGGCGGGGTTCGACGACGTCCTGCTCGAGACCGTGGGCGTCGGCCAGGCGGAGATCGACATCGTCGATCATGCCGACACCGTGGTCCTCGCGTTGATGCCCGGATCGGGCGATTCCATACAGGCGCTCAAGGCCGGGGTGATGGAGATTCCCGACGTGATCGTCGTCAACAAGGCCGAACATCCGCTCACCGACACGATGGTCCGCGAGGTCCGGACGGCGCTCTCGCTGGGCCCGACCGGTGACTGGAAGGTGCCGATCATCAAGACCGTCGCCTCCGACGGACGGGGGATTCCCGAACTGCTCGAGGCGATCGAGGCGCATCGTGCGTACGTGGAGGAGTCGGGGACGCTGGAGTTGCGCCGCGCGCGCAACCTGCGCAACGAGGTCCTCGGCCTGGCCGCCGCCCGGATGCGCCGCGAGCTCGAGCGGCAGATCTCCGAGGACGACACCGTCGGCGCACTGCTCGAGAGCGTGGTCAGGCGAGAGACCGACCCGGCGACGGCCGCGGCCGAGCTGCTGCGGCGAGGCAAGGGGAAGGATGGCTGAAGAGACGAACGGGCTCCCTGCTCCCGGTTCAGGTTTCGATCTCGTCGATGCTCGCGCCTGCGTGGGGACCAAGCTCGAAGAAGCCTCCGGCGGCGGTGTCGGGCGGGTCCAGGGTGTCCTCGTCGACTCAGTCGACGGCACGCCGACCTGGTTGATCGTCAAGCTGGGGAGAATCGGTCGGCGCGCGGCGGTGCCCGCCCGGTTCGTCGTCGGGGCGGCCGACAAGGCGTGGGCCGCCTTCCCACGCTCCTGGATCCGGGGCGCGGCCGAGATCGATCCCACTCAGGGCCTCACCGCCTCGGAGGAGCGGCAGCTCGCCGCCCACTACGGCATCCCGCTCGACTCGGATCGGCCGGCCGCGCTGGCTGAGCGCTTCGACGAAGAGCACACATCGATCCCCGACGAGTAGGTCCGGACTCAGTCCTTCTTTGGCGGCTGCGGGTCGGCGCCCTCGGCGCCCGTGGGGTCCTCGGCGCCATCGGCGCCTCCCGCCTCCGCCCCCCGGCCTTCCGCGGACGCTTTCGAGGCCACGATCTCGTCTGAGTAGGTCTTCTCCAGCGTCTGGGTAGCCATCTCGATCGCGGCGAGGACCTCGTCGAGTTCGGACAGCTGATTGCCGATCGATTCCGCCTTGGCATCGATCGGTGAGGGCACCGCAGCCGGCTCGGCCGGCTCCACGGGCTTGGGTCGCGCGGTGACGGGTGGGGGAGTCTCGCCGCCGACCGAGCGGATCATCCGGTCGTGCTGGGCGAAGGCGAGCCAGAGCGCCGCGATGTCCTGTTTGAGCTCCTCGAGTTCGCTGTCGCGGGCCCGGAACGCTTCATCGACGTCGGCCCGCTTGTAGCCGAGTGGCCGCCGTCGCAGCTTCGGGCGCTCCGGCCGTCCCAGATCTGCCGCCCGGTGGTTGTCGGAGGCCGGCTCGCTCTGGTTCTCTTCCTCTTCGCTCAAGGGTGTGGCGAGTATAGGACCCGCCTGCCGAGCGCTGGCCGGCGCGTTCTTCCCGGTCCGAACCCTTTGGTGGTACGGTCACGCCAACGCTGAACAGGATGGTCGGCTCGGAGGGTGGATGAAGGTGGTCGCAGCGGAGCTGCGTGGGGGCGATAAACCAAGCTTGAACGAGGCGCTGGGCTGGATCGGCTCGAGGGTCGACGACATCTATGGGGCATCCGTCGGCCTGATCGAGGATGTCTGGATCGATCCGGGCACCGGGGCTCCGCGCTGGCTGCTGGTCAACGAGGACCGCTTTGGCGAGCGCTCGACCCTGATTCCGTTCAACGACGTAACCACCGGTTCCGGTCATCTCTGGATTCCCTACGAGCGGGACGTCGTTTGGGCGGCGCCGCAGATCGAGCCCGGGGTGCCGCTCACCCGACAGGTGGAAGCCACGCTCAGCAACCACTTTGCCACCAGTGCCACCGCGGCGGTCCCGCATCGCTCCCAACCTGCGGCAGAGGTCGATCCGGGGGCTGCGACGGCAACCGTGAGGTTGGCCTCCGACCAGCCGGAGCCGCCGGCGGGCGATCCCGAACAGTCGCCACTGCCACCTCCGCGGCTCCCGCGGCGGCCTCCCCCGCCGGTCGTGGCCCCTCAAGCCGGCAACGCATCGCCTCCACCGCAGCGCCCGCCCGCCCCGCCGGCTCAGTTTCCCCAGGCGGGAGCGCCGCGCTACGAGGAACCGCGCTACGAGTATCAGCCCCAGCCCGCCGCCCAGCCTCCCCAGCAACCCCCGTATGTCTACCAGCCTGTCTATCAAGCGCCCCCGCCGCCGCCCGGCTACCAGTACCAGCAAGTACCCGAGCCGCCCACCGCAACCGGTTGCACCGGATCCCTCGGCGATGCTCGCGGCCATTCCGCCGGGCAGCCAGATCGAACTCGAGCTGTCCGGCAACCTGACGATCAGAGGCGAATTGCGACACGTGCGGATCACGCCGCGCGACGACGGCCCCGAACGACGGACCTGAGGTGCGGTGGCCCCGCGGGGCCTAGGCCGCGTTGGCGCTCGCCCGATCGTCTCCGTAGCGACCCGCCGTCGCTTTGGGCATGGTCCCGATTCCGCCGCCGGCGATCTGATCGGCGGTAACTGAGAGCGAACGGACGAACGAATCAAACTGGGCGCGGACTCGGTCGGCGTCAACCATCCCGGTGGTGAGCGCCTGCGCCCGTCTCGTGATCTCGTCGCTCAGCTCGGCGATCCGGCGCTGGCGCTCGGCGACCATGCTCTCGGCGATCCGGCGGGCCTCCCCGACGTGGCGCTGGGCGTCAACCTCGACCTCCTGCCAGCGCGTCCGGATGCCCGCCTCTGCTTCCCTCCGCATCTCGGCCGCCTCCTGCTCGACGGCGGCGAGCATGGTGTTGATCAGGCTGTCGGCCCGGCGCTTGGCGTGTTCGAGGTACTGGCGGGCCTCTCGCTCGGCTTCTCCCATGCGGACCTCGAAGTCCTCCCTCGCCGCGATTCGGTCGTCGGCGGTGTTCGCCGGTCTCGGTGTTCCGGTGGAAGCGCCCTCGGCGGCGGCCTGCGGCTCGGTGAAGCGACTGGTGACCGTCGGTACGTCCTCGGGCTCGCGGCCCTGGCCGAGCCTGCGTGCGAACTCCCGCGTCGCCCGGTCCAACCCCCCGAGCGCCTCCGCCAGGTCGAGGGCGGGAATGCCGACGTCCGATCGAAGGACCTCACCCGGGATATGCGGATCCCGGGGCTCGGACCCCTCGTGGTCGGCCATGGTTGCTCCTCCTCGCGTGCGGCGGCTCGATGAAGCCTCTCCAGGGAGGCCGAACTTTGTGGGGGAGTCTAGGTTTGCTTCCGGCGGCAAGCGGAGGCAGGAATCGCACTTGTCGTGCGTCATCCTCGGCGGTAGCGGCCCTAGCGACGGCCGGTGGTCCAGGGAACGCGGGCATCCTCGCCGGTCCCTGGACCGAAGATCTCGTCGAGGGTCGGCTCCGCCTCGACGATGCCCAGCGCACGGTTGAGGTGACCGCGGACGTCCGCCCGGGTGCCGCCGGCGCCGGCAAGCTGGATCGCGATCATCCGCGCGTCGTTGAGTTCCTGACGTGTCACTACCCGCGCCGGGGGGTTGGCGGGAGTCATGGGCCTCGTGGCGGCCGCCGGCTGCCAGGCGGGTTGGGAGGACGCCCGTGACGGGTACGGCTGCTCGACGAAGCCCGCGGGAGCTGCGGGGGGCGGGCTCGGGTGAGAAGGCTGAGGGGGGTAGGGCTCAGGGGCCTGCTGCTGTGGGTATCCGCCGGGAGGCGCCTGCAGCGGAGGGGGCTGCCTCGCCGCCTCATGGAAGGAGGGTGGATTGAAGCTGTCCTTCGTTGGCTGGGATTCGACGGAGAGCCGTTCGGCGGCGTCGCCGAGTGCCCGGACGAGATTCTCGAAACCCTGGCGAACCGGCGCCGCGTCATCCAGGCGGGAAACGACCGCTTCGGACTTGACGAGCAGCTCGTCGCTCAGCTCCGAGATTCGGCGTCGTCGCTCGGCCACGAGATCGTCGGCCTGCCGGCGGGCGGCGTCGAGGTAGCGATTCGCCTCGTTCTGAGCCTCTTCGCGGAGGCGGGAAGCTTCACGCTCGACGGCGTCCAGGATCGAACTGATGCGCCTGGAGATCTCCGGCGCCATCGCGGCCGCAGAGCTGCCCTGACCTGCGGTTGGATCCGGCGGCTGCGGGGCTGTTTGCTCGTCGTTCATCGGGCGTGGCGGTCGAAAAGAACGTCGCGCCGCACATTAGCCGACGCTCGGAGCCCCCTGGGACTCAGCTTCGCCCAGAGGGCTGCGAGTAGCGCTCCACTAGGGGCGCCGAGCGGCAGAGGCCCCGCCTCCGCCCTCGCTTCGCTCGCGCTGAGTGTCGGCGGGACCTCAACCGCTCGGCGCCTGCCGGAGTCGATTACCTGCAGCCCCGTTCGCAGAGAGGGAAGAAAGGGTTTGCGGGAGGGCCACCGGGCTTCGCCCGGAGGCCCGGCGCAGTCGAGCAGCCCGGAGGGCTGCGAGTCGCGCGGTTGGTTTGCGGGAGGGCCACCGGGCTTCGCCCGGAGGCCCGGCGCAGTCGAGCAGCCCGGAGGGCTGCGAGTCGCGCGGTTGGTTTGCGGGAGGGCCACCGGGCTTCGCCCGGAGGCCCGGCGCAGTCGAGCAGCCCGGAGGGCTGCGAGTCGCGCGGTTATCTCAACAGCCGAGTGCGCGGGCGATGACCATCTGCTGAACCTCGTCGGTGCCTTCGCCGATCGTCAGGATCTTTGCGTCCCGGTAGAAGCGACAGACCGGGTACTCCTCGATGTAGCCATAGCCGCCGTGGATCTGAACGGCCTCCTCGGCCGCGCGGACTGCGAGTCGACCCGTCTTCAGCTTCGCCTGGGCGGCGGTAAGAGAGAACGGCTCACCCCGATCCTTCAGGGTCGCGGCACGGTAGGTCAGCAGGCGCGCTGCCTCGATCTCCGTCGAGATATCGGCGATCTTCGCCTGGATCGTCTGGAATTTCGAGATCGGCTGTCCGAAGGCCCGACGCTCCTTCGCGTAGGAGATCGCCTCGTCGAGCGCTCCCTGAGCCAGGCCGAGCCCCATGGCTGCGACTCCGATCCGGCCGCCGTCGAGAATCTGCAGGAACTGCTTGAAGCCCTGACCTCGCGGGCCGAGCAGGTTGGCTTCGGGGACCCGACATCCGTCGAAGCTGAGCGGCCGCGTGTCGGAGGCGTTCCAGCCCATCTTCCGGTACGCCTCGCCGACCTCGTAGCCGTCGGTCCCGTTGGGAACGATGATGTTCGAGATCTCGCCGTCGCCGGTCTTCGCCGTGATCGTCACGCATGCCGAGATATCCGTGCCCGAGTTGGTGATGAACTGCTTGGCGCCGTCGATCACCCATTCCCCCGAGTCGAGCTCTGCCCTGGTGCGAACGTTGCCGGCATCGGAGCCCGCCTCGGGCTCGGTCAGCCCGAAGGCAGCCAGGCGCTTGCCGGAGCAGAGCTGGGGGAGCCACTCCTCGTGCTGTGCCTCATTACCCCACAAGTAGATGGGCATCGTGCCGAGGGAGATGTGGGCGGCCATCGTGATCCCGACCGATGAGTCCACCCGGGCGAGCTCTTCGACGGCAAGGGCATAGGAGAGGTTGTCCGCTCCGCCGCCCCCGTACTCGACCGGGAAGGGGATGCCCATGAGCCCGAGCCCGCCCATCTGCTCGACCAGCTCGTAGGGGAATGCCTTCGTCCGGTCCAGCTCGGCGGCGCGCGGCCCCACCTCGTTGCGGGCGAAGTCTCGGACCGTGTCGCGCAGTAGGCGCTGGTCGTCGTTGAGCTCGAAATCCATGCCGCGATTCAATCAGCCGGGGGCCGATTGGTTGCGGGCGAGCTCCACGAGCAGCCGAACACCGAAGCCGCTGGCGCCGCTGCCGACGTACTCGCGGCCGACGCCCCACGCGGTCCCGGTGATGTCCAGGTGGGCCCAGGTCGCGTCCTCGACGAACTGCTCGAGATAGGCGCCGGCATAGAGCGTTCCGGCCTTGCGCTTGCTCCCGGAGTTCGAGAGGTCGGCGACCTTGCCGCGGGTCAGCTTCGTGTACTCGGGGTGAAGCGGCAGACGCCAGGCGAGCTCACCGACGATCTCTCCGGCGGCGGCAACCTCGGCCGCCCACTCGTCGTCGTTCGCCATCAGTCCCGCGTAGGTCGAGCCGAGGGCGACGACGACCGCTCCGGTCAGCGTTGCCACGTCGACGATCCGCTCAGCCCCCAGGCGCTCACACCAGGTGAGTGCGTCGGCGAGGATCAGGCGGCCCTCGGCGTCGGTGTTGTTGACCTCGACGGTCAACCCGTTGAGCTGGGTGATGATGTCGCTTGGTCGTGTCGCACCGCCGCTCGGCATGTTCTCGACGGCGGGCAGGACGGAGATCAGGTCGATCGGCAGGCCCAGCTCGGCGATTGCCCCCGTGGCCTCGAGGACGGCGGCGCCTCCCGACATGTCCATCTTCATGTCCTGCATCCCGGCCGCCGGCTTCAGCGAGATCCCGCCGGTGTCGAAGGTGACCGTCTTGCCGACGAAGCCGAGCCTCTGGGTCGGTGCGTCGCCGGGACTGCCTGAGTAGCGAAGCACGATCATGGCGGGATCCCTGTCGGAGCCTGCCGCGACGGCGAGCATCCCGCCCATTCCCTCCCGTTCCATTTCCCGCGGACCTAGGACCTCGAGCTCGATCGACTCGTGAGCGGCTGCGATCTCCGCCGCCCGGGCGACGATGTAGGCCGGGTCGGCGATATTCGCCGGCAGGTTCTGCAGGTCGCGGGCGCGGTTGGCGGCGGTCGCGGAGACACGGGCGATCTCGGTGATCCCGTCCGGATCGTTGGCGCCGATCAGGGTCAGCGACCTCAGCTCCGGGGGATCTGCAGACTCGGCGTCGTCGCCGCGGGTTTTGAAGCGCTCGAAGCGGTAGTCGCCGAGAATCGTGCCGGCGGTCAGGCCGGCAGCCGCGCTGGCGCCGATCTCATGCTCGGGAGGGACCCAGGCGATCGAGGTCGCCTCGAAGCGCCTCGCCTGACGGGTCGCGAGCGCCGCCGCCACCCGGGCGCGCTCGGCGTCGAAATCCCCACGGGCGCCGAGGCCGACCACCAGGACCCGGTGCGGACGGTTCGGCCGCAGGATCGAGAGCGTCCGGAACCTGGCCCTGACGTCCTCGGAGCCGGGGGCGGAGGCGAATTCGGCGGGCAGGTCGTCACCTTCGAAGAGGCCGATGCAGAGCAGGTCCGCATCGACATCGATCGGGGCTGAGTCGGAGTGGTTGAGGCGCATGGGTAGGCCACGATATCTACCGGCACCGCTCCGGCCTCTACGATTTGGGTGCACCCCGTCACCTCGCCCCAACCAGGAGAATCACCCGCATGCCGAAGACCGTGATCCTTTCGACCGCCCGTACCCCGTTCGCCAAGATGGGCGGCGCGCTCGCCTCCATGAAGGCCCCCGAGCTCGGGGGCATCGCGATCGAAGCCGCGCTTGAGCGCTCCAGCGTCGACCCCGGGCAGGTCGAGGCGGTCTCCTACGGGCAGGTCCTCCAGGCCGGTCAGGGCCAGATCCCATCGCGGCAGGCACAGATCAAGGCCGGCATCCCCAAGGAGGTCCCCTCCGAGACGGTCAACAAGGTCTGTGCATCGGGCATGCGGGCGGTTGGCCTGCTCGATCAGGCCGTCCGCGCCGGCGACCTCGGCGTCGCCGTCGGCGGCGGCATGGAGTCGATGTCGAACGCTCCCTACCTGCTGCCTGGCGCTCGCTTCGGCTTCCGGATGGGGGACGTGACCGCGGTCGACGCGATGACTCACGACGGTCTGACCAACCCATTCACGAGCAAGCAGATGATCAACGAGGCGAGCGAGATCGGCAACGAGCTCGAGATCACCCGTCCCGATCTCGACCGCTGGGCCGTCCGCTCCCACGGGCTCGCCGCCAGGGCGACCGACGAAGGCCGCCTTGCCGACGAGATCGTCAGCGTCACCGTCAAGAGCCGCAAGGGCGAGTCGACCTTCGAGACCGATGAGGCGATTCGCCCCGATACCTCGCTCGAGACGCTGGCCAAGCTGAAGGCCATCGGCGGCGACGATGCCACCCATACGGCCGGCAACTCACCTGGCGTCAACGACGGCGCCTCCGCCGTGGTCGTCGCCTCCGATGAGTGGGCGGAGGCCAACGGCAAGCAGGCACTCGCCGAGATCGTGGGCTACGGCACGATCGGCGACGACTACGCCTACCTGGCCAGGACTCCGGCCAAGGCTGCGAAGCTCGCGCTCGACAAGGCCGGGCTGACTCCCGCCGACGTCGACGTCTGGGAGATCAACGAGGCCTTCGCCTCGGTCGCGCTCAACTCGATCCGGATGCTCGACATCGACGAGGCCGACGTCAACGTCAACGGTGGCGCGATCGCTCTCGGCCATCCGATCGGTGCCTCCGGCGGCCGCATCATCGGCGCCGTCGTCCACGAGCTTCAGCGCCGTGGCGGCGGCCTCGGCTGCGCCGCGATCTGCTCGGGCGGGGGTCAGGGCGACGCAATTCTGATCCGCGTCTGACCGCGGGCGAAGGCGGTGGATCGCCGTCCTCGTCGCGACTAGAAGTTCTTGTCGGCGGGGCCGGCCTCGGACCGGGCGGTCGTCGCGGCCGTGTTGCCGGCGGCGTCGGTCGCAGTTGCGGACGGCGTCCAGACCATCGTCGACGGGTTCACCGCGGTCGACGTCGCACCGCTCGGGGTGCCGAGCGTCATGGTCACGGTCGAACCGCTCTGGGTCATCGTCGACGGTGTGCCGGTGGCGCCGAACGTGCGACTGGTGGTCACGTAGTCGGTGGCCGCGAGGTTGATGGTCCCGAGCGGTAGCTGCGCGGTGTTGGTCGCGTTCCAGATCTGCACCGAATCGGTGGCGCCGTGGTTGAGGCGAACAACGACATTCGTCGCGGAGCCGTCCCAGCCGGCGAGGATGGAGATCTCCTCGATCGGCTCGCCATAGATGAGGATGATGCCGTCGCCGAGCTCGGCCTTGCCGGTGATGCCGGCGTTCGTCGTCTCGACCGCGCTCGCGGTCGGCTTGGTGTTGTCGACGGTGACCGTGAAGTTCGAGGTGTCCACCGTGCCGCCGGAGTCGGTGAGCCTCACCGAGTAGGACTTCGATCCGGCCGACAGCGATGCGTTGGCGGTCAGCTGGGCGCTTCGGTAGTTGTAGGTCTGTCCGCCGACGGTGAAGCTGCCGAAGCTCATCGCAGCGGCCGTCTGTCCGGTGGTGACGGTGCTGACGTTGGCGGTCAGCGAGGCGAGTCCGGCCGGAGGACCCCCGGTGCCGGAGACGTTGGCGTACACGCGATAGGTCCCGCCCTGCCGGATGAAGCCGGATCGACCACCGGCGGACTTGGCGATCGCCGACGCCGTCACCTTGGGGGCGTCGACGGTGATCGCAGCCGACGCCTGGTCGCCCCCGTTGCCGATCGCGTAGACGGTGTGAGCGCCGTTCGAAGTTCCGGCGGGAATCGTCACCGAGGCGCTGGCGGTCCCATTCGCCGGCACGGTGCTCGGGGTGATGCTGCCGCTCAGGATCGGCCCGCTGGTCGGGTTGTCGAGTCGGTACGTGACGCTCTGGCCGCCGATGAAGCTGGTGATCTGGCCGCTCAGCGTCGTCGGGAAGCTGTTGACGGTCGGTGACGTGAGCGAGAGGCCGGGAGGGTCCACGGTCACCGCGGAGCTGTTCGCGCTCTCGTTCCCGAGCCAGTTCTGGCGCTTGCTGGTCACCGTGTAGCGCCAGTTGCCCGGCGGGACCGCCGATTCGACGCAGGACAGCCCGGTGATCGTTCCCGAGCAGGCGGCCCCGATGCTCTGCAAGACGTTCGAACCGTCGTAGCGCTTGACGACGTAGCCGTCGATCGGGGGTCCGCCGCCCGGGGCGCTCCACGAGACGGTGACCTGACGTCCGGAGACGTGCGCGCTCGGCGCGCCGACGGTCGGCAGGCTCTGGGCCTTCGAGTAGCCGTTGCCTCCGCCGTTGCCGTTCCAGGACGCGCCGGCGGGAGCGGCGAGCAGCAATCCGAGCAGAACCATGACCAGTGGGGCGAGTCGGCGAGTCGGCCTCATCGGCGCGTCCTCGCCCTGTAGTGGAGGGGGAAGCGCGCTCCCTGGCAAGCGTCGGCGGCGTTCGGAATCATCCGGACCCGATAGCGGACGTGCTCGGTCGAGTGGGCGGGGATGCGACGGTGCGTCCGCCGGGTATGGGTCTTCAGGTTGTCACTTGAACAGGATCGGTTGGCGTGGGTCGCCATGGCCCTGATCGAGCTGACGACCAGCGCATGGTTGGTGCGGTTCCGCAACCGCAGTTGGACGCGCTTCATCCGGCCCGGGTAGAGCCCCCGGACGTGACCCCGGATCGAGATCGCGGGCGCTCGCTCCAGCGAGATCTCGTTTTCGACCGGTGGTATAGCCGAAGGCTGGGCGCTGACGATCGCCGCCGACATGAGCAGGGCCACCCATATCGGGATCAGCCAGCGCAATTTGATCTGCTCGGTCCGCATGTGGGAGAACACACGGCGGGCCGGCGTTTGATGCCGGCCCGCTCTCGTGCCTTCTGACCTCGGTGCCTACCTACGCGTTGCTCGCGCCGGAGAGGCTGACCGGGATCGTGAACGTGGCGCCCTGACAACCGTTGACGGATGCGTTGGACATGCTCGCCGCGTTGGTCAGCGTGGTCGTGGTCGACGCGCCTGCGGCGATGTCGATCGTCTGACCGGTCTGATTGGTGAACGTCACGCCGGTCACGGTGCATCCGGGATGACCACCATCGGCGGTGATCGGGCCGCTGCCGGTGATGTCGGTGACCCGGACCGGGTAGGGGTTCGGGTTGGAGATCTCGATCTTGACGTTGCCGGTGGCTCCGGGGTAGAGCGTCGCGGTGGTGCTCGCCGAGACGTCGACGGTGGTCAGCGCCTGGGCCGACTGCGCCTTGGCATAGCCGGAGCCGCTGCCGGACGACGTCCAGGCGGCGTAGACGAGGCCGGCGACGGCCAGGGCGATCACGGTGATTGCGACACCGACGATCCGTGTTCTTGACTTCATTGGGACTTCTCCTTGTCGAGATGGCTTTATTGGGGAGGCACGGGGCCGCCGAGTCGGCGGATGGCACGAGCCGCTGGCACCCATATCGGCCAATGGCGGCGCTTCTTGAATCTTTGTCAATGACGTGCAGTTGCGTTCGGGTTCGAGCGGGGCGGGGGACGGGGGAAATCCCGCTGCAACCCGTCAGAATGCGCCGATGAACCAACGCGGTGCGGCCTTCTTCGACCTCGACCGGACGCTGATGTCCGGCTCGAGCGGAGCTCAGTTCGGACGCGCCGCCCACCGCGCCGGGCTGGTCGACCGGTGGCAGGTGACGCGCTGGGGCCTCGACCACCTCCGCTTCCGGCTGCGCGGTGCGACCGACCAGGACACCGACGCACTCGTCGCGCTCGTCAACGAGCTGCTTCAGGGGGTGCCCGAGCGCACCCTGCGGAGGATGGTCCCCGATCTGCTCGAGGGAATCCTGCCGAGGATCTACCCGCAGATGGTCGCCGAGGTGAGGGAGCACCAGGATGCCGGAAGGCCGACGTTCATCGTCAGCGCCGCCGGCAACGGGGTCGTGGAGCTGCTCGCCCGGGTGCTCGACATGGAGGGCGGCATCGGCACCCACTACGAGGTCGACCCCGAGGGCCGCTACACCGGGAGGATGGTCGGCGGCCTCAACTACGGGGAGCTGAAGATCGAGCCGATGCGCCGGTTCGCCGCCGCCCACGCCATCGACCTTGCGGAGAGCTTCGCGTACTCCGATTCGGCATCCGACCTGCCGATGCTCGAGCTGGTCGGAAACCCGATCGTCGTCAACCCCGACGCCAAGCTGGCTCGTATTGCCGCCGAGCGGGGCTGGCGGGTCATGCGCTTCGAGAAGCTCGGCAGGCGCATCGCAATGGGCGCCGCCCTGCTCGGTGCCGGTGCGTTCGCAGGTGCCGCCCACCTGATCGCCGGCCGGCGTCAATAGGCCTTTCGGCATTCGACCTGCAGGCGTGCCGCTAGTCTCGAGCGCTCGTGGACTCCGCCGAACTCGTCCTCTCCGGTCTCGCCAGGCAGTTGGAGCTGCTTCGCGGAGGTGAGGTCAGCTCTCGCCAGCTCACCGAGGCCACCCTCGAGCGGATCGGCGCGATCGACCCCGAGATCAACGCCTTCCGGATCGTCCTGGCCGAGCGGGCGCTGGCGGAGGCCGATGAAGCCGACCGCCTTCGCGCCGCGGGCGAGGACAAGCCGTTGCTGGGTATCCCCGTCGCGGTCAAGGACAATCTGGACGTCGCCGGGGAGATGACCACCCACGGGACGAACGCGTTCCCCGGCCCGGTGAAGGCCGACTGCGAGTACTTCCGGCGGATCCACGATGCCGGCGCCGTCCTGGTCGGCAAGACCACCTGCCCGGAACTCTCGATCTTCGGCTTCACCGAGACGGACGCCTGGGGAATCACCCGCAATCCCTGGGACCCCACCCGCTCGACCGGCGGCTCCTCGGGCGGTTCCGCCGCGGCGGTTGCCGCCGGGATGGTCGGCGTCGCCTCCGGCTCCGACGGCGCCGGCTCGATCCGGATCCCGGCTTCCAACTGTGCCCTGTTCGGGCTCAAACCCCAACGGGGAAGGATCAGCCTCGAGCCGCTTCACGAGCACTGGTATGGGATGACGCAGCTCGGGTGCCTGACTCGCCGGGTGCTCGACACCGCCCTGTGGCTGGATGCCACAGCCGGCCCCTCGCCGACCGACCCGCTCCCCCCGGCCGCCCCCTCCGGCAGCTACGCCGACGCTGCCGGCCGGGATCCGGGCAAGCTGCGAATCGCCGTATCGACGGCCCCCGCCCGGGCAGCGATGGCCCCCAGACTCGACGACCGCGTGACCGCGGCGATCGAGGAGACGGCTGCGATCCTGCGTTCGCTCGGTCACGAGGTGATCGAGCGGGCTCCCGACTACGGCATGGTCGGCAACGGCGTGATCCCTCGCTACCTGGCGGGGATCGCCGAGGACGTCGATCTCGTTCCGTTCCCCGATCGGCTCGAGAAGCGAACCAGGGGTATGGGTCGCCTCGGCCACGCGATCCCCGGGCGCCTGCTCCGGCACTCGCGGGCGAGCGAGCGAGCTCACGCCGACCGGATCAACGCGATCTTCGACGATGTCGACGTCGTCCTGACGCCGGTGGCGGGGGAGCCGCCGATCGAGATCGGCCGCTGGCAGGGCAAGGGCGCCGTCGGCACGCTCACCGAGATGAGCCGCACCTATCCCTACACGGCGATCTGGAACTACACCGGCCAGCCGGCCGCCTCGGTCCCCGCCCCGGTTCCCGCCGGGACGGCGCCGATCGGTGCGATGTTCGTCGTCGCCCCCAACCGCGAGGAGCTCCTGATCTCGCTCGCGGCCCAATTCGAGCGGGAGACCGCCTGGCCCGACCGGGTCCCGGCAATCGCCAACACCCTGGAGGTATCAGCATGAAGGCAGTCGCAGTCGGCCCCGAGCACACTCTCGAGGTACGGAACGTGGACGACCCCAGCCCCGGGCAGGGCCAGGTCATGGTGGACGTCGAGGCCTGCGGAATCTGCGGCTCTGACCTCCACATGCTTCCCTCCGGCGTGCTCTCCGAAGGCTCGATCCTCGGCCACGAGTTGTCGGGTGTGCTCAGCGAGATCGGCCCCGGAGTCGACGGCTGGTCGACCGGTGATCGCGTTTGCGTCTATCCGTTCGCCCCCGTCGACAGGCTCGACCTCGTGGTCGCATTGGCGAGCGGCATCGGGCTCGGCACCAACGACGGCGGATACGCCGAGCGGATGGTCTGCGGCGCCGAGATGCTCTGGCGGATTCCCGACGAGGTCGAACTCGCCCACGGCGCCCTGGTCGAGCCGCTCGCGGTCGGCCTGCACGGGATCGACACGTCGCGGGCGACCCCCGGCCAGAGCGTCTGTGTGATGGGGTGCGGGCCGATCGGCGCGATGACGATCGTCGGCCTGCGTTCGCGCGGGTTCGAGAACATCGTGGCGATCGAGCCGAACCCCGACCGACGTGCTCTCGCCCTGAAGCTCGGCGCCGCACACGCATTCGGGGTGGACGGCGTCCACGAGGCGGTGCTCGGCGCCTTCGGCGAAACTCCCCCCGAGGTGATCATCGAATGCGCCGGCCACGTCTCGGCGCCGGGCCTCGCGGTCGAGTTGATCGCCGGCGAGGGCACGATCGCCCTGGTCGGCATGCTCGACGAGCCGGTGCCGATCTCCCAGCTCAACGTGATGCTCAAGGAGGCCGTGATCCGCGGCTCGTTCGCCTATCGCCCCAAGGACTTCGACGAAGCGGTCGCGATGCTCGCCTCCGGCGCCGTTCCAGTTGAGCATCTGGTCACCTCGCGACGTCCGCTCGAGGACGCGGCGGAATGCTTCGAGGAACTGCTGACGCCGGGTACGAGCGAGCTCAAGATCCTGCTCCAGCCCGGCTTGTAGCCGAGATGGCTGCGCGACGCTCGGCCCTCCGGGCCGCGCGACTGCGCGTCACGCTGGCCGACTTGTAGCCTTCCCCCAATGGCGATTCAGCCGGGGTCCCAGCGCCGAGTCCACCAGTGGCTCGAGGAGCAGTACTCGCGTGAGCAGGAGCGCGAGGTGCGCTTCGAGACGCTCTCCGGACACCCGATCAACCCGCTCTATACCGAGGAGGACCTCGCCGACCACGATCGCGAGCGCGACGAGAGCTTCCCCGGATCCTTTCCCTATACGCGCGGCGTCTACCCGTCCATGTACCGGGGGCGGCTCTGGACGATGCGCCAGTTCGCCGGCTTCGGGACCGTCGAGGAGACCAACAGGCGCTTCCGCTACCTGCTCGACAACGGGCAGACGGGGCTCTCGACGGCGTTCGACATGCCGACGTTGATGGGTCTCGATTCCGATCACGAGAGATCCTTCGGCGAGGTCGGGGTGGAAGGGGTCGCCCTCGACACCGTCGACGACATGGAAACCCTGTTCGACGGGATCCCGCTCGACGAGGTGACCGTCTCGATGACGATCAACGCCCCCGCGGCGATCCTGCTCGCCTTCTACGTCGTCGCCGCCGAGGAGAAGGGGATCCCGCCGGAGCGGCTCGGCGGCACGATCCAGACCGACATTCTCAAGGAGTACATCGCCCAGAAGGAGTGGTGTTTCCCGATCGAGCCGGCGATGCGACTCGTCACCGACATGGTCGAGTGGTGCTCCCGGGAGATGCCGCGCTGGCACCCGATCTCGATCAGCGGTTACCACATCCGCGAGGCTGGATCGACCGCCCAGCAGGAGCTGGCCTTCACGCTCAAGGACGGCCTCACCTACGTCGAGCGCGCGGTCGAGCGGGGTCTCGACGTCGACGACTTCGCCCCGCGGCTCTCCTTCTTCTTCAACGCCCACATCGACTTCTTCGAGGAGATCGCCAAGTACCGCGCTGCCCGCCGGATCTGGGCCCGGGAGCTCCGCGACACCTTCGGCGCCAAGAACCCGAAGTCGATGCTGATGCGCACTCACTGCCAGACGGCCGGCGTCAGCCTGACCGCCCAGCAGCCGCTGGTCAACATCGTCCGGACGACGATCGAGGCGCTGTCGGGAGTACTCGGGGGCACTCAGTCCCTGCACACCAACAGCTACGACGAGGCGCTCGCGCTACCGACCGAGGAGGCCGTGCAGATCGCCCTGCGAACCCAGCAGGTGATCGCCTACGAGTCCGGGGTCACCAACACCGTCGATCCGCTCGGCGGCTCCTACTTCATCGAGAAGCTGACCGACGAGATGGAGGCCTCCGCCTACGACTACTTCGCCCGGATCGACGAGCTCGGCGGCATGGTCGCGGCGATCGAGTCCAACTTCCCTCAGCGCGAGATCTCCGACGCCGCCTTCGAGTACCAGGCCGCGCTCGAGAAGGGGGAGAAGGTCATGGTCGGCGTCAATGCGTTCCAGGTGGAAGAGGACGGTGCGACCAACCTCCATCGTCCCGACCCGGCCGCCGAGGTCCGTCAGAAGGAGCGGCTCGCGACGACGATGGCCAACCGCGATAAGACAGCCGCGACCGCGGCCCTCGAAGCGCTGAGTGCGGCCGCCGCGACCGAGCAGAACCTGATGCCGCCGCTGATCGATTGCGCTCGCGCCCGGGTGAGCGAGGGCGAGATGATCAAGGCGATGCAGCTGGTGTTCGGCACATACACCGAGACGCCCGTCTACTAGGCCGGCTCCCGCGCGGGCCTACCCTGATCTGGGCGTGATCTTGCATCCACCTGCGTGCGGCTAACACTTCGCTAACACAATCCTTAGGGTGCCGAACCCGATGGCACCGATCTCCAGATACCTCTTGGCCACCCTGGCGGCCCTCGCCCTGATCGCCGCCGCCGCCGCCGAGGCTGCCGCCCAGGGCGACCACGGCAAGCACAAGCCCACCTTCGATCGCGAGTGGAACCACAGCGTCTCGAAGAAGAACAAGCGGTGGGCCAAGCGCGTCAGCGCCTGCGAGTCGGGCGGCGATCCGAACGCGATCGGCGCCGGTGGCCTCTATCGCGGCGCGTTTCAGTTCTCACGTTCGACCTGGAAGACCTCGCCCCGTTCGCCCGGCGGCGACCCGGTCGATTACACCTACAAGACCCAGGGCTTCGTCGCCGTTCGTCTGAAGATGAGGACCGGCACGAGTCCCTGGCCGAACTGCGGCTAGCGGGGCCGGGCAATTGGTCGCTTGCGGCGCCGGGCGCGCCGCTTTCGACCAATCGGCGACCGGTGAGCCGGCCGGATACGCTTCAACCATGAGTGAGCGCAAGATCCGCGTAGTTGTCGCCAAGCCCGGCCTCGACGGTCATGACCGCGGGGCCAAGATCATCGCCCGCGCTCTGCGCGATGCCGGCATGGAGGTCATCTACACCGGCCTGCATCAGACGCCCGAGCAGATCGCCGCGACGGTGATCCAGGAGGACGCCGACGCGGTCGGGTTGTCGATTCTCTCCGGTGCCCATATGACGCTGGTGCCGAAGATCGTCTCGATGTTGCGCGAGCAGGGTGCAGAGGATGTCCTGGTGACGGTGGGGGGGACGATCCCCGCCGACGACATCCCTGAGCTGAAACGGCTCGGGGTCGCCGAGGTCTTCACGCCCGGCTCGCCCACCGACGACATCGTCGAGTTCCTGCGCGCCGGCGTGGCCCTACCCGCTTAGGTAAACCGCGCGACTCGCAACCCTCTGGGCTGCTCGACTGCGCCGGGCCTCCGGGCAAAGCCCGGTGGCCCTCCCGAGGTTGACCAACCGCGCGACTCGCAACCCTCCGGGCTGCTCGACTGCGCCGGAGTCATCTCAGTGGCCGAAAACCACTGAGCTTCAGTGGAAATCCACCATTGAACCTCCGAAGCGACCGTTCGCCCCGCGAGAGCCCGACGTCCTTGCCGAGCGGCAGCACCTTGCCGCCCGACCGGGCCGGACGCGAGGCGGAGGATCCGGCCGGAGCCATCTGACGGTTGCGCCAGGCATCTGGGCGGTTGCGGTGGTTCAACGCGATTCGATCCGGGAACCGATTGACTAGTCAGTCAATCGCCTGACTGAAGCGCTAGCATTCCCGGCCGAAAGTCCCCCAAGGAGGCACCCACTTTGAAGATCTGTTGCCTAGTCAAGGAGGTCCCGGACGCCGCTGTGCAGAAGCGGATCGACTCCGGAACCAAGCGGCTCGACCGCTCTGGCGAGAAAACCCTGAACCAGTTCGACACTCATGGGATCGAAGCAGCGATGCAGATCCGTGAGGGAGGTGTAGTCGACGTCGACGAAATCGTCGCCGTCACGATGGGCCCGGAGACCGCGGCCCGCGCCCTGCACAAGGCCGTCGCCCTTGGCGCCGACCGCTCCGTGCACCTGACCGACGCAGCCCTGGCGGGTTCCGACGTCTGCGCGACGGGCTACGCCCTCGCCAAGGTGCTCGAGTCCGAGTCCCCCGATCTGGTCCTGCTCGGCCAGCAGTCCGATGACGGTGAGTGCTACACGATCGGCGCGGTCGTGGCCGACCACCTGAAGATGCCCTCGCTGACCCAGGTGATCCAGATGGACGTCGACGGCGAGAAGCTCCGCTGCGAGCGTCAGGCCGAGTACGGATACGACACCGTCGAGATCCGCCTGCCGGCCGTGATCAGCGTCGGTGACGCGATCAACGAGCCCCGCTACCCGTCGCTGAAGGCGATCATGGGGGCGAAGAAGAAGCCGCTCGACACCAAGGCTTCCGGCGACGTCGGCATCGAGGCCGACAAGGTCGGCGAAGCCGGCTCACAGACTCAGGTCCTCTCGATCAACCCGCCGCCGCCGAAGTCGGCCGGCGAGGTCTTCGAGGACGAGGACACCAACGAGACGGTCGAGAAGATCGTCGCTTGGCTCGACGAAAGGAAGCTGATCTAGATGGCGGACATCCTGGTCTACGCCCTCCATGACGACGCGGGCGTCTTCAACAAGAACTCACTCGGCGCGATCTCGGAGGCCTCGAAGCTGGCCTCCGCGACCGGCGGTACCGCCAGCGTCGTAATCGTCGGCGACATCGCCGACGACGCCGCGGCAAGCCTCGGCAACTACGGCGCGAGCAAGGTCTACCGGGCCAAGTCCTGCCCGGAGGGTCTCGCTCAGCCGATCGTCGACGTGATGGCCAAGGTCATCACCGACAACGGCATCGGCTACGCCCTGTTCGGCGGCGGACTGCTCGGCTTCGAGATCGGGGCCGGCCTGACCGCGCGCCTCGGCGCCGGCGTGACCATGGAGGTCACGGCGGTCAAGGCCGACGGCGGCAAGCTGATCGCCGAGCGCCCGGTCCTCCAGGACTCGGCGATCGTCGACGTCGGTTACGTCAGCGAGCCGGGAATCATCATCGGCCGTCTGAACGCGTTCGACATCAACGAACCGAGCTCCGAGACCGCCGAGGTCGTCGACGTCGAGGTCGAGCTATCGGAGTGGTCGACGAGGGCGACGATGGTCACCCGCGGTGAAGCCCGCGGCGAGGACGTCAACATCGAGGACGCGGAAATCCTCGTCGGTGGCGGTCGCGGACTGGGCGAGAAGGACAACTTCAAGCTCGCCGAGGACCTCGCCGAGTCGATGGGCGGAGCCGTTGCGGCCACCCGCGCCGTCGTCGACGCCGGTTGGTACCCGTACTCGACCCAGATCGGTCAGACCGGCAAGACGGTCGCCCCGAAGCTGTACCTGGCGGCCGGGATCTCCGGCGCGATCCAGCACAAGGTCGGCATGCAGAGCTCCGAGAACATCCTCGCGATCAACAAGGACCAGAACGCGCCGATCTTCGAGTTCTGCGACCTCGGAGTGGTCGGCGACCTGCACAAGATCATGCCCAAGCTGACCGAGGCGATCAAGGCCAAGAAGGCCGGCTGAACGAGCCATGGGCGTAGCTCCGGACAAGTTCCCGCCGCCGTTCGACTCGAGCGAGTACATCGGTCCGCCCACCGACCCCGAGGACGAGCGCCTCGAGGTCGGTGTGGCGATCGTCGGCGGCGGGCCCGCCGGCCTCGCCTGTGCGAACCGGCTGATGCAGCTGCTCGAGGACGAGCCGGAGCTGACCGAGCAGCTCGGTGAGGTCCCGGTCGCGGTGATCGAGAAGGGCAAGGTCTGCGGCGCCCACCTGCTGAGCGGCGCCAACATGCGCCCCTCGGCGATGGAGGAGCTGTTCCCCGACCTCGACAAGGCGGACTGGCCCGTCTACCAGGAGGTCACCAAGGACGCCGTCTACCTGCTGACCAACAAGCAGGCGCTGCCGCTGAAGCCGATGCCGCCGAACTTCAAGAACCACGGCAACTACGGCATCTCGGTCTCCAAGGTCGGCCGCTTCCTCGCCGACAAGGCCGAGGAGGCCGGCGCCTACATCCTCACCGAGACCGCGGCCGACAAGCTGCTGGTCGAGGACCGGATCGTCCGCGGCGTCCGTTCCGGCGACAAGGGCCGCGGCAAGGACGGCCAGGAGCTCGGCAACTTCGAGCCCGGCTCCGACCTGATCGCCAAGGCGACCGTGCTCGCCGAGGGAACCCTCGGCCACCTGACCTACTCGGCGCTCGACTACTACGACCTCGCACGGGCCGCGAGCCGCAGCGCTGGGAGCTCGGCGTCAAGGAGGTCTGGGAGGTCTCCGAGCCGCTCGACAAGGTCATCCACACGATGGGCTGGCCGCTTCGCAAGGGCGCCAAGTACAACGAGTTCGGCGGCAGCTTCATCTACCCGATGGGCGAGGACAAGATCTGCATCGGCATGGTCATCGGCCTCGACTACACCGACGCCACCGTCTCCTGCCACGACCTGCTGCAGGAGCTCAAGACCCACCCCTTCATCAAGAAGATCCTCGCCGGCGGCAAGCGCGTCGCCTGGGGCGCCAAGACGATTCCCTCCGGCGGCTACTGGGCGATGCCGAAGAAGCTCGCGGTGCCCGGGGATGATGATCGCCGGCGACGCGGCCGGCATGGTCAACGTCCCGACCCTGAAGGGCGTCCACTACGCGATGCACGCCGGCATGTACGCGGCCGAGGCGATCGTCGAGGAGCTGAAGGCCGATCCCGAGTCGGTCGACTTCTCCGGCTACGAGGAGAAGGTCCGAGGATCGCTGATCGAGAAGGAGCTCTACGAGTCGCGCAACATGCGCCAGCCCTTCGACAAGGGGTTCTTCGTCGGCGGCGCCATGGCCTCGGCGATGACCGTCACCAAGGGCGCCTTCCCGGGCGGCCACTGGGACCAGGAGGACGACGCCGAGCACGAGATGACGATCGGCAAGGGCGCCGACAACTACCCGGCTCCCGACGGCGAGCTCACCTTCGACAAGCTCGGGTCGGTGTTCCTGAGCGGCAACGCGACCCGCGACGACGCCCCCAACCACGTCCGCATCCAGACCCACGTGCCGCGCGAGATCGCCCAGACCTGGGTCTCGATGTGCCCGGCGCAGGTCTACGAGATCCCCGAGGATCAGCTCGAGAACGGCGCGGCCGAGGTCGACGTCCACGTCACCGCCTCCAACTGCGTCCAGTGCGGCGCGATCACCGCCAAGGGCGGCCGCCTGACGATGCCCGAGGGCGGCGACGGCCCCCTCTACCAGGAGGTCTGAGCTCGCCGGTCAGCCGAATCCAATCTCGCGGCGGTCAGGTCGCCGCAATGTTGGATTCGATTCGGATCAGGCCGGCAGGGCGCCGGCCAGGTCGACCACGACGTAGACGAGAGCCGTCGCCCCGAGCAGCCGACGGAACCAGTTGACCCCCTGGGCCAGCTCCAGATAGGCCCAGGCGGTCAGCGAGACCGACGCGATCGCCAGCGCCACGGATTCCGCATCTCCAGAGAGGAACCTGGCCGAGAGCGCCGCCAGCATCCAGATCGCGATCGGTGCATTGGGAAACTGAGCGATCACGAGCCCCTTCAGCCGCAGCGAGCCAAAGCGCAGCCGAGCGGGTCCCTCGGGATGCGCGTCCGCCGGCGCATCGATCCCCGCCGACAGCAGCGGTAGGGAGGGGTCCATACCGAGAGCGCTCATCGCTCGCTCGAGCCGAGAAACGGGCCGCCGCCGCGTTGGAGGGGTTGCGCTCATCGAAGGATCGTCCCAGCCCGACCGCACGGGCTGGGATGCGGCCGCGGCGTGACCTTTCGTTCAATTGTTCGCGGGCTCGCTCAGTCCAAGGGGGTGATGACCCCGATCAGGTGACCCTCGGGGTCGTTGAACTGACCGAGGATCAGCATGTCCATGATCCGCTCAGGACCGAACATCCGCGTGCCGCCGAGGCTTTCTGCCTTGACCAGTGCTTCCTCGACGTCGGGAACCGCCACGTAGAAGGTGACATGGCCGTCGTAGCCATCCGGGGCCGTGCCGATCCCGCCCCCGATCCCGATCCCGTTCTCCGTCGTGTTCCCCTCTCGCTCGATCGTGCCGTAGTCCATCGGGTTGTTCACCCCGATCTCCCAGCCGAAGAGCTCCGAGTAGTACCTCCTCAGCTTCCCTCCGTCCTTGCCCATCACTTCGAAATGAACGACTGGTAGTCCCATCTGAATCCGGCTCCTTCGCCTCGGTTGTGGCTGCGTTCGGCAACCTATCGCTGAGACTGTGGGGCGAGCCGGGATTCATCGGCGGCACGCCCGGGACTTCGGGTCTGACGGTCGATTGGTCCGGCCCTCCTCGTAGCTTTCCGGCGTGCTTGCTTTCGCGATCAGGGTTCCGTCGGTCGAGGATCTGTTCGATCCCTTCAGCACCGAGCCTCTCGACCAGCGCCCGCTGCGGGAGAACGTACGTGAGCGGATCCTGCGCGCCTGGATCGACACTCGAGAGGACCGCCCCGAGCACCTGACCGTCGAGCTGCCCGAGGGCGAGCGGCGGGACGGTCTTGGCGAGCGACTCCAGGAGGCCATCCGACACGATCTGAACGAAGCCTACGAGGCGAGCAAGCATCTCTTCGTATTCACCCGAGGTGAGCGGCGTGAGGCGGCCGTGGCATTCTCGTTCTTGGTCGTTTGCCTGATCGCGTCGAACCTGTTCGACGAGGCCACCGCGAACGAAACCCTCTTCGTCGGCGTCTCCCAGGGCCTTGTCGTGCTCGGATGGGTCGCCATGTGGCAGCCGGCTCAGCAGATGTTCCAGGCGGTCTCGCTCTGGCTGAGCAGGAACCGCTACCACGAGCTCTCGCAGGTGCCGATCGAGGTCACCTGGGTCTGAGACCATGGGGGCGTGTCCCACGGAGTCCCCAAGCGCGCGCTGGTCACTCGCCCCGCGATCGCTGCGGCCCTCGGCGTCCTCTTGGCCTCGCTCGCGGTGGTGGAGCCGGCGGCGGCCTCCGCGTACTCGCCGCCCCCGATCGACGCCGGCTTCGACTACCAGATCGGCGGCGACTACCCGCTTCCCGAAGGAGTCTCGGTGGTCTCCCGCGACTGGTTCAGCGGCAGTCCTGCGCCCGATCCCGCCTACTCGATCTGTTACGTCAACGGCTTCCAGACGCAGGCGAACGAGCGCGGCACGGACCGTCCCGACGAGCGGTCCAATTGGCCGCGCAGCTTGGTGCTGAGCAAGCTCGGCGACGATCCCAAGTGGGGAGGGGAATACCTGGTCGACATCCGTTCCGCCGACAAGCGGGAGCGGGCGGCGCGCTGGGTGGGTCGGATGATCGAGGGCTGCGCTGCGAAGGGCTACGACGCGGTCGAGTTCGACAACCTCGATTCGTGGACCCGCTTCGACGGGACGCCGCTGAAGCGCAGGGTCCCGTTCGGCAAGCCCGACGCGCTCGCCTACGCCGAGCTGCTCGCCGATCGTGCCCACGGCCTCGACATGGCGGTCGGGCAGAAGAACGCCGCGGACGTGACGAAGGGCCAGTCGGCACGGGTGGGGTTCGACTTCGCGATCGCCGAGGAGTGCGCTCGCTACAACGAGTGCGACCGCTATCGAGGGGTCTACGGCGACGGCGTGATTGCGGTGGAGTACCGGCGCGAGGATTTCCTCGAGGCCTGCAACACGGTCGGGGATCGGATCTCGGTGGTGATGCGCGATCGGCTGGTCAGCAAGCCCGATTCGAAGCGCTACGTCTACGACGCCTGCTGAGCGCGATGACCTTCGACGATGCCCTCGCCGCTCTCCTCGCCCTCGTCGGCCGTCCGGTGGACGTACACATGGTCTCGGCGGGTGAGAGCCCCCACCTCGTCGCCACCTTCGGCGGGGTTCTGCAGGCCGGCTATTCGATGACCGGCGGAGAGCCGAGCGAGCACGAAGCCATCTACATCCGCCTCGAGGCCGGCTCGGAGGAGAGCTCGATCAGCCTCAACCGCGAGGTCTACCGGGGAGCGATCGAGCATGAGGACGGCTCACTCACCCTCCAGCTCGGCGGCGTCGAGATGTTGATCGCGGTCAGGGAGCCTTGAGCCTTCATGCGGTTCGGGATCGCCGATGGCGTAAGCTCGGCCGCTCATCACCTGATGTAACCCTCCCGGCACAGACCGTCGAACCGGGTTGCCACCCCGGCCGGAGCTCTCCAGTTTCATGATGAGCGCCGGGTTCATGCTGACCCCCACCCGGTTCCTCGACGCCTGCCATCGCAGCTGCGGCGACTACTTCACGCTGCGCCCGACCCCCGACCGGGAGGTCGTCTTCACCGTTGACCCAGCGGCGGTAAAGAAGATCTTCACCGGCGACCCGAACCTCCTCTACGCCGGTGAGGGCAACATCTCGCTGGCCCCGATCCTCGGACCGGGCTCGGTGTTGCTGCTCGACGGAGACGAGCATCTCCGGCACCGGCGCCTGCTCCTGCCGCCGTTCCACGGCGAGCGGATGCGCAACTACGGAGCGGTGATGGCCGAGGTCGCCGAGCGCCACATCGCCCAATGGCCGATGGGAGAGCAGGTTCGCGGTCCTGCCGAGCATGCAGTCGATCACTCTCGAGGTCATCATGAGGGCGGTCTTCGGGTTTGAGGATCGGGAGCGGCGCGAGCGGATCGGCAACCCGCTGCGGCGGCTGCTCGACACCGTCGGTAGCCGCCCTCGCGTGCTCGTGATGGCGCTTACGGCCGGCCGCAGCGGGCCCCTCAGCCCCTGGCGCCGGTTCGCGGCGATGCGCCGTAAGGCGGACGGCCTGCTCTACGAGGAGATCCGCGCCCGTCGCCGTGACCCCCACGGCTCCGACGGTGACGACATCTTCTCGATGCTGCTCGCCGCCCGCGACCCCGACGGCGAGCCGCTCACCGATTCCGAACTGCGGGACGAGCTGATGACCCTGCTGGTGGCCGGGCATGAGACCACGGCGACGGCGCTGTCGTGGACGCTGGAGAGGTTGATCCGCACCCCCGAGGTGCTTCACACGCTGCTCGCCGAGGAACGGGCCGGCCGCGAGGAGTACCTCGACGCGGTGATCAAGGAGTCCCTGCGCCTGCGGCCCGTGGTCCCGGCCGTCGTCCGCCGGCTTCAGGCGCCGATGGAGTTCGGCGGCTGGGAGCTTCCCGCCGGGGTCAACATAGCCCCATCCATCTACTTGATGCACAGGCGGGCCGACCTCTTCCCCGAGCCGCTTGCATTTCGACCCGAGCGCTTCCTCGGCGATGACGCTCCCGGCACCTACGAGTGGATCCCCTTCGGCGGCGGGGTGCGTCGATGTCTCGGGGCCAGCTTCGCCCAGTTCGAGATGAAGGTCGTCCTGCGGACCGTGCTCGCTCAGGTCGGGCTGAGGGAGGAGCCTGGACTTCGGCCCGAGAGCGTGACCAGACGCGCGATCACGTTCGCCCCGGCCCGCGGAGCACGTCTCGCGGCCCGGCTCAATTGAGCGCTGGGTCGATCACTCCGGCGCCCAGGAAGCGGCCTTTCCGGAGATCCCCCAGCGCGTCGTTGACCGCCTCGAGTGGGTAGGTGGTGACGTCGGTCTCGACCGGTACCCGAGGCGCGAGCTCGAGCATCTCCTCGCCGTCGCTGCGGGTCAGGTTCGCCACCGAGCGCAGGGTGCGCTCCCCCCACAGCAGGTCGTAGGAGAACGCCGGGATCTCGCTCATGTGGATGCCGCCGCAGACGACCGTCCCGCCCGGAGCGACCGCCGCCAGGGCGATCGGGACGAGCGGGCCGACGGGGGCGAAGATGATCGCGGCGTCGAGCGGCTCCGGCGGTTGGTCGCCGGACGCTCCGGCCCAGACGGCGCCGCGGCTGCGGGCGAACGCCTGACCCTCCTCGTCGCCGGCGCGGGTGAAGGCGAAGATGCGTCGGCCCTCCGAGGCGGCGACCTGGACGAGGATGTGGGCCGCCGCGCCGAAGCCGAAGAAGCCGATCCGCTCGGCGTCGCCGCACATCCGCAAGGAGCGGTAGCCGATCAGCCCGGCGCAGAGCAGCGGGGCCGCCTGGACGGCGGGATAACTGGGCGGGATCGGAAAGCAGTAGCGCTCGTCGGCAACCGCGTACTCGGCGAAGCCGCCGTCGATGTCGCAGCCGGTGAAACGAGCGCGCTCGCAGAGGTTCTCGCGACCGGTGCGGCAGTAGACGCACTCCCCGCAGGTCCAGCCGAGCCAGGGCACGCCCACGCGCCGATCCTCCTCGCCGACCACTTCACCGACGATCTGATGCCCGAGGATCCGGGGCGGGTCCGACACTTCGACCTCGCCGTCGAGCAGGTGGAGGTCGGTGCGGCAGATGCCGCAGGCGAGCACCTTGAGCAGCAATTCGCCTGGCCCGGCCTCGGGGATCTCACGCTCGAGGAGCCGCAGGGGCTCGCCGGGGGCGTCGAAGACCATGGCTCTCATCTGAATACCTCCATGAGCCCGCTCAGCCTCATGAGGCTGCGTTTACTCGTCGCGAGCTGTGATCCGAAACAGTGAGACGACCTCGGCGTTGTGCGCTTCGGGGTGAACCACGTAGGCGCTCGGGCCGCCGCCGAACCAGCCCGCCGCCTCGTTGTCACCGACGAAGATCCCGGGGTGATGCTTGCCGTCGCCGTCCTCGACCCAGACGTGCTGGCCTTCCTTGAAACCGTGAACTTCCTCTTCCATGCCGTCACCCTATCCGCTGGCGGTGAGCTCGAGGGTCGGATAGGTTGGTCGCGACGGAGGCCAATCACCTGGGGAGGAATCGATGAGGTCAATCGGAATCGCGGCAGCTGTGCTGCTCGTGATCGGGGCGGTAGCAGTTGCCGGTTGTGGCGGGAGCGACGACACGAGCTCGACCACCGCGGAGATCAGCAAGGACGACTATGTCACGCAGGCCAACGAGGTCTGTACGGAGGGCAACAAGGAGCTCAGAGCTGCGGGTCAGGAAGCGTTCAGCGGCGAGCCGAGCGATGCCGAGATCGAGCAGTACGTCGCCGACACGATGGCGCCGAACATCCAGGGCCAGATCGACGCAATCACTGCGCTTGGGGTCCCGGCTGGTGATGAGGAGCAGGTCAACGAGTTCCTCGACACTGCCCAGGAGACCCTCGACCAGGTGGAGGCCGACCCGAGCGTACTGACCTCCGGCGGTCAGGATCCCTTCGCCGAGACGAACCAGCTGATGACCGAATACGGGCTGACCGAGTGCGCGGGCTGAGTGATTGAGCGACGTTGCGGACCCGCGACGGGGTGATCGCCGTCGCGTGGGATCGGGTCGACGCCGCCGGTCTCATGGCGCAGATAATGAATCCGGCTTGAACCAGGGTATTGACGGTCTCTCTAGACTTCGTTCCATGAAGACCGAGATACATCCCGAATACACCCTCTCCCACGTACGCTGCGCCTGCGGCAACGAGTTTGAGACCCGTTCCACGAAGCCTGAGATCCACGTCGAGATCTGTTCCGCCTGCCATCCGTTCTACACCGGCAAGCAGAAGCTGGTCGACACCGGCGGCAGGGTTGAACGCTTCCGACGGCGCGCGGCGAAGAAGTCGTAACTCAGGCCGGCGTTCACGCCGGCTGACAGTGTGAGCACCGCGGTCCGAGAGCTGCACCAGGCGGCGACGCCGATGCCCGACGGCAAGCCCGTCGCATCTCGCGACGCTCCCGTCGGCGGCCAGGCGATCCTCGAGGGCGTGATGATGCGCGGCGTCTCGACCTGGGCCGCCGCCGTCCGGAGGCCCGACGGCGAGATTCAGGTCAGCTCCGAGCCGGTGGTCTCCTGGGCCAAACGGCATCGCGTCCTGCGGCTCCCGGTGATCCGCGGCGTCGTTGCGCTCGGCGAGTCGCTGAAGATCGGCTTCAGGGCGTTGGCGATTTCCGCCAACGCCCAGATCGAGGAGGAAGAGGATCAGGAGCCGATCGGCGGGGTCACCTGGGCGCTGACGATCGCCTTCTCCATGGCGCTCGCCATCGGGTTGTTCTTCGTGGTTCCCGTCGGGCTGACGAGCCTGATCAAGGATCAGCTCGGCTCAGCCGTGCTGTTCTGGCTCGTCGAGGGGATCCTGAGGACGGCGATCTTCATCGGCTACATCGTCGCGATCAGCCGCCTGCCCGACCTGCGGCGGGTCTTCGAGTACCACGGTGCCGAGCACAAGACCATCTCCTGCTTCGAGGCGGGCGACGAGCTGACACCCGAGCGGGCCTCCCGCTACTCCCGCCTGCATCCGCGCTGCGGGACCAGCTTTCTCCTGATCGTCATGGTCCTGGCGATCTTCGTCTTCGCGCCGCTCGGACTGCCCGCCTGGTATTGGCTAGTGATCTCCCGGATCGTTGGCATCCCGCTGATCGCCGGACTCTCCTACGAGGTGATCAAGTGGGCTGGGCGCAACCGCCGCAAGCCGTGGGTGCGGACGCTGATGTGGCCCGGTTTGATGCTCCAGAACCTGACGACCCGCGAGCCCGACCACGATCAGCTCGAGGTCGCGATCGCCTCCCTGCGTGAGGTGCTGGCGGTCGAGGGCACCGACATCAGGGAGCGGGAGAGCCCGATCGAAATAGTCGCGTAGCCTCGTTCCATGGCCCACAGCCACGATCACGCCCACGAGCACCCTGCCGGTCGCAGCGGACACTCCCATGGGGTCTCGGCGGACGCGGATCGCTCGAAACTAACCGTCGCGCTGGTCCTGATCCTCGGGTTCATGGCGGTCGAGGTGGTCGTCGGCATCCTCGCCAACTCGCTCGCGCTGCTCTCCGACGCGGCGCACATGCTCACCGATGCGGTTGCGTTGATCCTCGCCCTGGTTGCGATCCGACTGGCGGCCCGTCCGGCAAAGGGGGCCATGACGTTCGGCTGGCAGCGTGCAGGGATCCTCAGCGCCCAGTTCAACGGGGCGACACTGCTGGTCCTCGGATTGCTGATCGTCTACGAGGGGATCCGCCGGCTGATCGACCCGCCCGTCGTCGAGGGCGGAATCGTCTTCGCCGTCGCGATCCTCGGCATCGCCGTCAACCTGGCAGCCACCTGGACGCTCTCGAAGGCCAATCGCGAATCACTGAATGTCGAGGGAGCATTCCAGCACCTGCTCACCGATCTCGCCGCCTTCATCTTCACGGCCATCGCCGGTCTCGTGATCTTCACCACCGGCTTCGATCAGGCTGACGGAATCGCTTCGCTGATCGTCGCCGCGATCATGCTCCACTCCTCCTACGGGTTGCTCAGGGAGTCCGGTCGCGTCTTCCTCGAGGCGGCGCCCCGCGGGCTCGACCCGGACCGAATCGGCAATGCAATGGTCGCGGTCCCCGGCGTCGTCGAGGTCCACGACCTGCACGTCTGGGAGGTCACGTCGGGTTTTCCGGCCCTGTCGGCGCACGTCCTCGTCGATGCCGATACCGATTGCCATGCCGTTCGCCTCGCGCTCGAGCACGAGATTCACGAGACCTTCGGGATCGACCACACCACGATGCAGGTCGAGCATCGCCATCCCGAGGAGCTGCTTCAGGTCGAGCTGTCGTCAGACTCAGAGACGTGATCGAGCAGCTCGTCAACCAGATCGAGGAGCGCTTCGCCAGCCTCGAACGTGACATGTCGAACCCCGATGTGATCGCTGATCGGGAGCGCTACGCCGCCGTCGGACGTGAGTACAGCGAGCTCGAGTCGGCGAACGAGCTGGCCCACGAATGGCGGACGCTCAACGACGATCTCGAGGGGGCCCGCGAGCTGCTCGCCGACGACGAGGACGAGGAGCTGCGCCGGGTCGTCGCCGAGGCGCCGGCGAAGCTCGAGGAGCTGGCGGAGGAGATCCGGCTGGCGATGGTCGAGAGCGACCCCAACGACGACAAGAACGTCCTGGTCGAGATTCGAGGGGGGGCCGGGGGGGACGAGGCCGCCCTGTTTGCCGGCGACCTCTACAAGATGCTCACCCGATACGCGGAGGAACGAGGCTTCAGCACCGAGGTCCTCTCCCAGAGCCCGGCCGAGGTCGGCGGATTCAAGGAGGTCACGTTCGCGATCAAGGGCGAGGGCGCTTATTCGGTGTTCAAGTTCGAGGGCGGCACCCACCGCGTTCAGCGGGTCCCGAAGACCGAATCGCAGGGCCGGATCCACACCTCCACAGCGACGGTGGCAGTGCTTCCAGAGGCCGAGGAGGTCGACGTCGCGGTCGATCCCAACGATCTGCAGATCGACGTCTACCGGTCGTCGGGTCCCGGCGGCCAGTCCGTCAACACGACCGATTCAGCGGTTCGGATAACTCACAAGCCGAGCGGGATCGTCGTCTCCATGCAGGACGAGAAGTCACAGCTGCAGAACCGCGACAAGGCGATGCGGGTGTTGCGTGCGCGGCTGCTCGAAAAGGCGATCGCCGACCAGCAGGCGGAGATCTCCGCCGAGCGGCGCTCGCAGGTCGGGACCGGTGAGCGATCCGAGAAGGTCCGCACCTACAACTTCCCGCAGGGACGGGTGACCGATCACCGGATCAAGTTGACCAGCCACGCGCTCGACGAGATCCTGGACGGCAATCTGCGTGAGTTCAGCGACGCGCTCGGGGCGGAGGAGAAGCGCCGCAAGCTCGAGGCTCAGGCCGCCGGTCCGGGATGAGCCCGCCCGGGACCGTCAGGTCGGCCGGGAGCGTGGCCGAGGCGCTCTCGTCGGCAACCGTTGCGATCCGCGCCGCCGGGGTCGAATCCCCGCGCCTCGACGCTGAGCTCCTGCTCGCCGAGGCGACGGGCAGCAGCCGCGAGCAACTGGCCGTCCATCCGGAGGACCCCGTCAGCGGCGCCCAGGCACGCATCTTCGGGGGGCTGGTGCGACGGCGCGTGGCGCGCGAACCGGTCGCCTACATCCTCGGCCGCCGCGGCTTCCGCAACCTCGACCTGGCGATCGACCGACGGGTTCTGGTCCCACGACCGGAGACCGAGTTGCTGGTCGAGGTCGCATTGGAGCTGGCCCCAGCGAGGGCGCTCGACGTGGGCACCGGAAGCGGGGCGATCGCTCTCGCGCTTGCCGACGAGCTGCCCGAGGCCCAACTGGTCGCCGTCGATGTCTCCGCGGAGGCGCTCGCCGTGGCCGAGGGCAATGCCCAGGCCCTCGGGTTCGCCGGCCGGGTCGGGTTCCGACTCGGGTCGGCCCCCGCGGCCGCGACGGATGGGCCCTTCGACCTCGTCGTCGCAAACCTGCCCTACGTGCGGGACTCCGACCGGCGGACGCTCCCGCCCGAGATCACCCGTTACGAGCCCGACGTGGCCGTTTTCTCAGGTCCCGACGGACTCGACGCGCTCCGTGAGTTGCTCGTCGACCTGACGCCCGGGGGGTCCGGCCCCGAATGCGGTGCGGTGGCACTTGAGATCGGCGAGGGGCAGGGCGATGATGTCCGGAGACTCGTCGCGGCCGCCGGATTCGACCGGGTCGAGCTTCGACCCGATCTGGCCGGCATCGATCGCGTGGTCGTCGGGCGGCGATGACCGAGATCATCTCGATCGCCCGTCACGGATCGGCGGCGGCGCGAGCGGCGCTCGACCGTTGCGTGCTCGAGGGCGGCGTCGTCGTCTTCCCCGCCGACGGGCTCTACGGGCTGGCCTGCGATCCGCTGCGGGCCGCCTCGATCGAGCGGATCCACTCGATCAAGGGCCGCGACGAGGGTAAGCCCTCAGCCGTCCTGTACTTCTCGCCGCTGGCGATGCGTGAGTTGCTCAGCGGTTTCGGCGAGCGCAGCCGGGATGCGATCGGCGCGCTGCTTCCCGGCGCCCTGACCCTGGTGCTCGCCAATCCCGAACACCGCTATCCGCTCGCCTGCGGTGCCGATCCGGAGCGGCTCGGCGTCCGCCTCATCGAGGGCCCCTTGGCGGGAGCCTCCTGCCCGGTCTTTCAGACGAGCGCCAATCGCAGCGGCCGGCCGGCGCCGGCGAGTTTCGACGAGGTCGACCCGTCCGTCCTCAGCGGAGTGGACCTGGCGATCGACGGCGGCGAGCTGACCGGCCTACCGTCCACGGTCGTCGACCTGACCGCGATCGAGGCGAATGGGGGATGGAAGGTCCTCCGCGAGGGCGCGGTCCCAACGGCCGACCTCGAGCGGTTGCTGGTGGAAGTCGGTCTTGGCAGTGAGGGGAGGACCTGAACTCCAGGTCATCGTTCAACTGCCTGCCGAGCGACGTTTCAGGTTCAGTGGTGGATTCCCACCGCGAAGCGGTGCCCTAACCCCACCAACCCCCTGACGCCCCTGCCGAGCGGTAACACCGTGCCGCCCGACGGAAGCGGACGCGCAGCGGAGCATTCCGTCGGAGTTATCTCATCTATCCGGCCCGAGCCGTTGGTAGCCTCGACCGCGTGCGCATCGCGATCGGATCCGACCATGCGGGCTTCGAGCTGAAAGAAGCCGTAGCTCCCTCACTGAGGGCGGCCGGGCACGAGCTGATCGACGTCGGCACCGATTCCGAGGAGTCGGTGGACTACCCGGATCCAGCCGCCCGTGCCGCGGGTCTGGTCGGCGTGGGCGAGGCGGATCGCGCGGTCATCGTCTGCGGCTCCGGCGTGGGGGTCGCAATCGTTGCCAACAAGGTCGATGGCGTTCGGGCCGTCAACGCCCACGATGCAGAGGAGGCTGAGATGAGCCGTCGCCACAACGACGCCAACGTGGTCACGCTCGCCGGTCGCCGACTCGAACCCGCGGCCGCTGAACTGATCGTCGAGACGTTCCTGACGACCGATTTCGAGAGGGGCCGCCACGCCCGTCGGGTCGAGAAGATCACCGAGCTCGAACACGCGTCCGAATCAGGGACCATTTCCGCAGGTTGACAACGAGAGCGAGAGTCGAAGATGAGTGACCTTCCCGAGGACTTCCAGAATGCGTCGCTGCGCGACGTCGACCCCGACATCGCACGCGTTCTCGAGCGTGAGCTGGAACGCCAGCAGAGCACACTCGAGATGATCGCGTCCGAGAACTTCGTGCCGCAGGCGGTGCTCGAGGCCGCGGGTTCGGTTCTGACCAACAAGTACGCCGAGGGGTACCCCGGGAAGCGGTACTACGGCGGCTGCGAGGAGGTCGACGTCGCCGAGCAGCTCGCGATCGATCGCGCCAAGGCGCTGTTCGGAGCCGAGCACGCCAACGTTCAGCCCCACGCCGGCGCGCAGGCTAACAACGCCGTCTACTCGGCCCTGCTCGAGCCCGGCGACACCTTCCTCGGCCTGGCGCTCGACCACGGCGGCCACCTCTCCCACGGAATGAAGCTGAACGTGTCGGGCAAGCTCTACAACCCGGTCCAGTACCACGTCGATCGCGAGAGCCTCCTCGTCGATATGGACGAGGTGGCCGCCCTCGCTGTCGAGCACAAGCCGAAGATGATCGTTGCCGGTTGGTCGGCCTACCCACGCCAGCTCGACTTCGCCGCCTTCCGCGAGATCGCCGACTCGGTGGGCGCGCTGCTTGATGGTCGACATGGCCCATTTCGCCGGCCTCGTCGCCGCGGGGGAGCATCCGAACCCGGTGCCTCACGCCGATGTCGTCACCACCACCGTCCACAAGACGCTGGCCGGGCCCCGCAGCGGGATGATCCTCTGCCGCGAGGAGCACAGGGCGGCGATCAACCGGGGGATCTTCCCCGGCAACCAGGGCGGCCCGCTGATGCACGCGATCGCGGCCAAGGCGGTTGCGTTCAAGATCGCAGCGTCTGAGGAATTCCGGGCGCGACAGCGGCAGACGATCGCCAACGCCCAGGCGTTGGCCGACGAGCTGATCGCCGGCGGCGTACCCGTGCTCACCGGGGGGACCGACGTCCACCTCGTCCTGGTCGATGTCACCGCCAAGGGGCTCGACGGGAGCACCGCCGAGGAGCGGCTCGAGGAGATCGGCATCACCGTGAACCGAAACGCGATCCCGTTCGACGAGCGGCCGCCGATGAACCCGTCGGGTCTGCGAATCGGCACGCCGGCGCTGACCACCCGTGGACTCGTCGAGGAGGACATGCGCGAGATCGCCCGGGTGATCTGCGCGACGCTCTCGGACGGTTTCGAGGCAGATCGGGACGGACTCAAGGCGCGGACGAAGGCACTCGTCGACGCCTATCCGCTCTACCCGCAGCTCACGGCGAGAACCACCGTTTGAGGATCTGGGTCGACTGCACCGCCGCGGCCCATCCGGTGGTGCTGCGGCCGGTGATCTCGCTGCTCCGGGATCGCGGCCACGAGGTCTCGATCACCGCACGCGACTACGGACAGACCGAGGGTCTCCTCGACCGGCTCGGCCTCGACTACGAATCCTTCGGGACCCACGGCGGCGCGTCGACCACGTCGAAGGCGATGGCGCTCGGCTCCCGCAGCGCCGCGCTCGCCCGCTGGGCGCGGCCGAAGCGCTTCGATCTCGCGGTCGCACACGGGTCGGTTGACGTCGCGACGGTCGGAACGGTCCTCCGGATCCCTCAGGCGCAGATGCAGGACTACGAGTTCGCCGGGCTGCAGCGCAAGCTCGCCTGGCGGGCGGCGAGCAGGGTGATCGTTCCCGACGCGATCCCGATCGAGCGCCTCAAGGCGGCCGGCGCCCGACCGGCGAAGCTGGTCCGCTATCCGGGCCTGAAAGAGGATTACTACCTCGCCGACTTCGAGCCGGACGCCGCGATCCTCGCCGAGCTTGGCCTCGACCGCCTTGGTGTCCTCGCCGTTCGCCGTGACGACTCGCGGGTCCTTGCGGTCGTTCGCCCGCCCCCCGAGACATCGGCCTACCATGCCGAGAATCCGCTCTACGAGGGGGTTCTCGACCGGCTCTGCGTGGATCCCCTGGTCGTCACCGTGCTGATCCCGAGGACGGAGCGCCAGCGCGAGTCGGCGCTCGCCCGCGAGGTGGAGTCCCTGATCGTTCCCGAGCGGGCGATCGACGCCCAGAGCCTGATCGCCTACTCCGACCTCGTCGTCAGCGCTGGGGGGACGATGAATCGGGAGGCGGTCGCCCTCGGGGTTCCGGTCAAGACGATCTTCAGCGGCAGGTTGGGTGCCGTCGACGAGCGGCTGATCGCCGACGGCCGCCTCGGCGAGCTGACCGATCCGGGAGACCTCGATCTGCGGAAGCGCGATCGCGACCCAGGGCCGGTCGATCGTCGCGACCCGGCGATACTCGTCGACGGGGCCCTGGGGGCCGCGGAGTACTGAGGACCTGACCGATGCCCGAGTCGATCGACGCACTGTTCGCCTTCGTGGCCGCCGCCGCGATCGCCTGGCTGCTGGTGCCCGTAGCCGAGGCCTTCGCCTGGCGCATCGGGGCGATCGACGAACCGCGAGAGCGCAGCCTCCACGTCGTTCCCACCCCGCGGCTGTCGGGAGTCGCGATCCTGATCGCCGTCTGCGCCTCGGGGGCGATCTTCCTGCCCTGGGACGAGCAGACGCGGGCGATCCTGGTCGGCGCCGTCGTGATCGCAACCGTCGGGATGATCGACGACATCTGGGATCTGCCTCCCCTGCTGAAGCTGCTGGGCCAGGCCGTAGCGGCGATCATTCCCGTGACCGCCGGGGTCACCGTCGACGTCTTCACGCTGCCGTTCGTCGGCGGCGTCGACCCCGCGGGCACCGAGCTCTTCAAGCTGCCGCTGATCGGCAACGTCGACCTGGGCGAGCTCGGCACGGTGATCGGCATCGTCGCGATGGCCAACGTGGTCAACCTGATCGACGGCGTCGACGGGCTCGCCTCCGGTGTCTGCCTGATCAGCGCGGCGACGCTGGCGATCGTCGCACTCTCGCTGGAGCGGAACCCGGCCGGAATCCTCGCCGCGATCACGGCCGGCGGTGCGCTCGGGTTTCTCCGACACGGGTTTCCGCCGGCATCGAGTTTCATGGGGGACACCGGATCCAACCTGCTCGGTTACCTGCTCGCGGTGGCCGCCGTCCAGGGCGCCCTGAAGACCAACGCCGTCGTTGCGCTCGCCTTTCCCATGCTGGTCCTCGCGGTTCCGATCCTCGACACCGGGTTCGTGGTCGCCAAGCGGCTCAAGTACCGCCGTCCGATCTATGAGGCCGACGCTTGGCACTTCCATCACCGGATGGCGAACATCGGGTTCTCCCAGCGGCGCACCCTCGCCTATCTCTACGGCTGGACCCTGGTGATGGCCGGCGTCGCCCTCTCGCTCCGCTTCATTCCCTACAGCGACGACCGCGGCAACTTCGACACCTTGTGGACGATCGTGATGCTCGTGATCCTTCTGCTCGCGGTCGCCGCGAGCTTCTACGTGATCTACGTGCTCGAGATCCTGAAGCTCCGGCGGTTCCGCTTCCGCCAAGCGGCCGCCACCGGTTCACCGCCCACCGAGGAGGTCGTGGATCGTGAGGTTGAACACGAACTCGAGACCGGTCAATTCCGCAAGCAGAATCCGGAAACGGGCGAGTTCGACGAGGTCGAAACTACGCCCTGAACGAGGCGTACGCGGGGGGCGCTTCGCGGCGGCCCCTATCGGGTATATTCGCGGTCCCCGCACCCGAGCAGCCGGCCTGGGAGAAAAGTTTCAACATCGGCGAATCCAAGGCTCGGAGCGCACCAACATGGATAGTCCCTACTTCGACAACCCCGGAGACCGTGACCCGTCGCAGCAGCACCGCCGTGCCGCGCGATCCGCCGGTGATGTCACCCGGGTTGAGCGCCCCCGCAAGCGCGACGACCGGTGTCCGTCCCAGCTCCACGCCGCGCCCGGCGCGACGGGGGGGTGGAGCCGGGCTCGCCTCCGGCCGTTGACGTGCCGGTAGCCGCGAGACCCCTGAATATGGAAGTCCTCCGCAACCTCGATCTGCTCGTGCTCGCTCTCGCGCTCCCGGTATTCGTGTTCGTCGGCGCGCCGGTGATCGCCTGGCTCGTCACCGGTGGCGCCTGGATCGTCGGCCGGATCGGCATGGAGATGGCCGCTCGCAAGCGCCGGACCGCCCTGGCGGACTCGAATCGCAATGCTGCGCTCGGCGTCACGGCGATGGCGACGATGGGTCGCGTCTGGATCCTCGCCGCCGCGATCCTGCTCGTCGGGCTGCTCTATGAGCGCGAGGCCGGCCTCGCCGCGGCCGTGCTCGCCCTGGTGCTGGTCACCGCACACCTCTCCGCCACCTTCCTGACTCACCTTCTCGACCCCGAGGCCGACGGGACGCTTCGATGAGCTCGCTGAAGGCCTGGCAGAAGGTCGCCGTGGTGCTCGGCGGTTACGCGCTGCTGATGATCATCCTCGCGGTCGTCTTCGGGAGCGACGGCAAGAACGAGGAGTTCCAGCCGCAGAACGAGTTCAAGCTCGACAGCTGGGTGAGCATCCAGATCGCCGGGATCGACATGTCCATCAACAAGGCGGTGCTCTACATCGTCCTCGCCTCGATCATCACCTGCGTGGCGATGGTCTGGATCGCCAACCGCATGCAGGCGCGGCCGAACAAGACCCAGGTTGCCGTCGAGGGCATCTACGACCTGATCCGGCGCCAGATCGTCAACGACAATCTCGACGACAGGATGGCCGCCAAGTACTTCCCCTTCCTGGCGACGCTCTTCTTCTTCATCCTCTTCTCGAATCTGATCGGGCTGATCCCGTTGCCGACGAACACCGAGCACCCGATCGACGTCTTCGGCATGGAGATCCCAAGCTTCGCGCTCTACGCCGCGACCGCCAACATCTCGATCCCCCTCGTCCTCACCCTGGTGGTGTGGATCGGTTACAACGCCGAGGGCGTGAGAGCGCACGGGTTCTTCGGCTACCTGGGAACGTTGCTGCCCGCCGGGATCGAGGACATGCCCTGGCTCTTCAAGGCCTTCGTCTTCGCCATCGAGGTGATCTCGAACTTCGTCCGGCTCGTTTCACTCTCGGTACGTCTGTTCGCCAACATCCTCGCCGGCCATCTTCTGCTTCTCTTCATGGGCGGCGGCCTGGCCGTGCTGCTGGGGATCTCGGCGCTCGGCGTGCTCACCTTCCCGATGGCATTCGCCTTCTACATCTTCGAGATCGTCATCGTGGCCGGTCTTCAGGCATTCATCTTCGCGATTCTCACAGCAATCTACCTCGGGGGCGCGACCTCCGAGGGTCACTAGGAAAAGGAGTCAATCAATGGATCTAGTGCTTCTGGCACAGGCCGCCGACCCGGTCGCTACTGGTATCACCGACGCGGGCAAGGCCATCGCCCTCGGTGTCGGCGCCGGTCTCGGTTCGATCGGAGCGGGCATCGGTATCGGTGTCATCTTCGGTTCGGAGATTCAGGCCGTCGCCCGTCAGCCCGAGATGAAGGACGAGCTGCAGAGCATCCGCTGGCTCGGTTTCGCCCTCACCGAGGCCGTCGCCTTCTACACGTTCATCTTCGGTCTGATCGCGTTCTTCCTCTAGGCCTGTGGAGTTCATCGGCGACATAACGGCCCTCGTTCTCACGGCCGCCACCGAAGGCGGCGCGGAAGAGGAGGGAGGCAGCTTCCTCGTCCAGCCCGGCATCGGGCTGATGATCTGGACGCTGCTGGCGTTCGTGATCACGATGGTCGTGCTCTCGAAGTTCGCGTTCCCCAAGATCTCGGAGGCGCTCGAGGAGCGGGCGAAGAAGGTGAACGACAACATCGACGAGTCCGAGCGGGTGCGCAAGGAGGCCGAGGAGCTGCTCTCCGAGTACCGGGAGCGACTCAAGGAGGCCCGCGAGCAGGCCGACGACATCGTCGCCCGCGCACGCAAGTCCAGTGAGGCGGCGAAGACGGAGGCGACCGCCGAGGGTCGAGCCAAGCACGACGAACTCGTCGCGGCGGCTCGCAAGGACATCGAGGCGGAGACCAAGCGCTCGCTCGAGATGATCCGCAAGGAGGTCGCTGACCTGACCGTCCTGGCAACCGAGAAGGTGGCGCGCAAGTCGCTGACCCCCGAGGACCAGAAGCGACTCGTCGAGGAAGCTCTCGGCGAAGTCGACTTCAGCGCCCTCGCCGGCAGCGACGGGGGGTCGCAGAACTAGCCATGGAAGAGGTCGCTCGTGTCTACAGCGAGGCGTTGTTCGACGTCGCCAAAGAGCATGACTCGCTGGACGAGGTCCGCGATCAGCTCGGCGAGATCGCCGACGCGGTCGCCGCCGATCGCGATCTGCAGATCTTCTTCTTCAGCCCGTACTTCTCGTCGGTCGAGAAGCGGGAGGGGATCAGGAAGGCGATCACCGACGGCAATCCCGAGCTGATCAATTTTCTCGAGCTGTTGGCCGAGAAGCACCGGATGCCGGCGCTGTTCCGTATCCGCAAGCGCTTCGACGAGCTCTGGGGGGTGGAGAATCAGCTGCTTCACGTGACCCTGACGAGTGCGATCGAACTCGACCCGTCCGTGATCGAGTCGGTCGGCGCCCAGATCGAGCGGAAGACCGGGAAGACGATCGAATTGACCAGTCGGGTCGACGACTCGATCATCGGCGGCCTGGTTCTTCAGGTCGGCAACCGGGTACTCGACGCGAGCATCCGCAACCGCCTCGACAAGCTGCGCAGAGAGGTCGCCACGGCCTGAGCCCCGGCGAAGACCCGAGATTTTCAACACTTCAATGATTCACGACTTCAGCCCACGAACTTCGAATAACAAGGAGCGATAGAGCAGATGGAAATCAAGCCCGACGAGATCTCCTCGATCCTGCGGCAGCGGATCGAGGGCCTCGAGACCGGCAGCGCCGACCTCTCCGAGGTCGGGACCGTGCTCTCCGTGGCCGACGGAATCGCCCGCGTTCACGGGCTCGACAACTGCATGTCCCTGGAGATGCTCGAGCTTCCCCACGGGGTGACCGGCCTCGCGCTGAACCTCGAGGAGGACAGCGTCGGCGCCGTCCTCTTCGGTGCGTGGGAGCGAATCGTCGAGGGCGATACGGTCAAGCGAACCGGCAACCTGCTCGACATCCCGGTCGGCGAGGAGTTGCTCGGCCGCCTGGTCGACCCGCTCGGTCGCCCGCTGGACGGCAAGGGGGACATCAAGACGACCGAGACCCGGCCCGCCGAGTTCAAGGCCCCGGGCGTGATCCAGCGCCAGGGGGTCAAGGAGCCCCTGCAGACCGGCCTCAAGGCGATCGACGCGATGATCCCGATCGGCCGCGGTCAGCGCGAGCTGATCATCGGCGACCGCCAGACCGGCAAGACCGCGATCGCCATCGACACGATCATCAACAACAAGGACCAGGACGTCGTCAGCGTCTACGTCGCGATCGGCCAGCGCATGGCGACGGTCGTGCAGCTGATGGAGACGCTCAAGGAAGCCGGCGCGATGGACAGCACGATCATCGTGGCCGCTCCCGCCGATGAGGCCGCTCCGATCAAGTACATGGCGCCGTATGCAGGTACCGCGATGGCCGAGTACTTCACCTACAAGGGCGGGCACTCGCTCTGCATCTACGACGACCTGACCAAGCACGCGTACGCCTACCGTCAGATGTCGCTGCTGCTGCGTCGCCCGCCGGGTCGCGAGGCGTACCCGGGTGACGTCTTCTACCTGCACTCGCGCCTGCTCGAACGTGGCGTGAAGCTCTCCGACGACCTCGGCGGCGGCTCGTTGACGGCGCTGCCGATCATCGAGACCCAGGCCTCCGACGTCTCCGCCTACATCCCGACCAACGTGATCTCGATCACCGACGGACAGATCTTCCTCGAGCCGGATCTCTTCTACTCGGGCGTCCGGCCGGCGATCAACGTGGGCATCTCCGTCTCCCGGGTCGGCGGTAACGCGCAGACGAAGGCGATGAAGAAGGTGGCCGGCAAGCTACGCCTCAATCTCTCGCAGTACCGCGAGCTCGAGGCATTCGCCCAGTTCGGCTCCGAGCTCGACCCCGAGACGCAGCGCACGCTGTCTCGCGGCGAGCGTTTGGTCGAGGCCCTGAACCAGGGCGAGCGTCAGCCGCTCACGGTCGCCGGGCAGGTCGCGGCGATCTACGCCGGTACCGGTGGATATCTGGATCGGATCAAGGTCGATCGCGTCGCCGAATTCCTCGCCGCACTGCGTGATCGGATGCGCAGCGAGCAGGCGGAGCTGTTCAACGCGATCAACGACGACGGTCAGCTGGACGACGATCGTGAGGAGCAGCTCGGCAAGGTGATCGCTGAGATGATCGACGACTTCGGTCCCGACTTCGACGCCGAGGGCAACGAGCTCGAGGAGGGCGAGTCCGACCGGATCAAGTCCGAGGAGGAGCGTTCGATGCCGGCTCGTACCAGCGAGGTGGCCACCGAGGAGGCCGAGGGCTCAGACGAGACGTCCGACGAGGAAGAGGCGGCGACGGTCTAAGCAACCATGGCTACCCAGAAGGACGTCAAGAACCGGATCAACTCCGTCAAGAACATCCGCAAGATCACGCGGGCGATGGAGATGGTGGCCGCTGCGCGCTTGCGGAGGGCCGAGCAGCGGATCGCCGAGATGCGCCCCTACGCGCAGTCGCTTCGCCGGATGACCCAGCAGGTGGCCGAGGCCTCCGGCCAGGACGGCCACCGGGTCAAGCTCCTGCAGCAACGGGAGGACGTCAAGCGGGTGGGGATCATTCTGGTCACCGGCGATCGCGGCCTTGCCGGATCTTTCAACACGCAGATCATCCGGGCCGGCGGCCTCTTGCAGCGGGAGCTCGAGGCGCAGGGCAAGGAGGTCGCCTACTTCGTGGTCGGCCGACGCGGCAACTCGGCGCTGAACTTCCGCGGCGAGAGCGTCGTCGACTCCTTCACCGGGTTCACCGACCAACCGGTCTTCGGCAACGCACGCGAGATCGGCGATCGGCTCGCCGCCTCCTACGTCGACGAGGAGATCGACCGGGTGGAGCTGATCTACAACCGCTACGTATCGCCGCTGACGCAGTACGTGCGGCGCCACACGCTGCTTCCCCTGCAGCAGGCCGAGGTCTTCGGCGAGGGGATTCCCGAGCCCGAGAAGCCCGCCGATCCCGAGCTCGCCGCAGCGCATCAGCGCTCCGAGTGGATCTACGAGCCCGATCCCGAGGAGGCGCTGAAGCTCCTCTTCGAGGAGTACGTGAACCTCTCGATCTTTCGGGCGCTGCTCGAGTCGGCCGCGTCCGAGCACGGCGCACGGATGACCGCGATGCGCAGTGCCGCCGAGAATGCCGGCGACATGATCGACAGCCTGACCCTGGAGATGAACCGAGTCCGGCAGGCGGAGATCACGCAGGAGATTCTCGAGGTCGTCGGCGGCGCCGAGGCGCTCGGCGCGTAGCCACGATGAGCTGGGCAATGAACTTGAACATGACTGAGCTAGGAGAAACAGATGTCTAACGAGGCTGAAAACGGACAGAACAAGGGCACGATCGAGCAGGTGATCGGCGTCGTCGTCGACATCGTCTTCCCGGACGGCCTGCCCGAGATCTATTCGGCCCTGAAGATCGAGATCCCCGAGGGCGAGGGCCGCAAGGCGTTCGACCTCACCTGCGAGGTTCAGCAGCACCTCGGCGACGATCGCGTGCGCGCGGTCGCGATGGACGCCACCGACGGCCTGCGCCGCGGCGATCCCGTCATCGACACCGGGTCCTCGATCACGGTGCCGGTCGGCAAGGACACGCTGGGCCGGATCTTCAACCTGCTCGGCGAGCCGATCGACGAGGGCGCTCCGGTCGAAGGCGAGGACCGCTGGCCGATCCATCGCCCCGCCCCGAGCGCGGAGGACCTGACTCCGACCCAGGAGATCCTCGAGACCGGCATCAAGGTCATCGATCTGCTCGCCCCGTACGCCAAGGGCGGCAAGGTCGGCCTGTTCGGTGGCGCCGGCGTCGGCAAGACCGTCCTGATTCAGGAGCTGATCAACAACATCGCGACCGAGCACGGCGGCCTCTCGGCCTTCTGCGGGGTCGGCGAGCGGACCCGCGAGGGCAACGACCTCTACGTCGAGATGACCGAGTCCGGCGTCATCGACAAGACGATGATGGTCTTCGGGCAGATGAACGAGCCCCCCGGGGCGCGTCTGCGGGTCGCCCTGACCGGTCTGACGATGGCGGAGTACTTCCGCGAGGTCGGCGGCCAGGACGTGCTCCTGTTCATCGACAACATCTTCCGGTTCGTCCAGGCCGGCTCCGAGGTATCGGCGCTGCTCGGGCGGATGCCTTCGGCCGTCGGCTACCAGCCGACGCTGGAGACCGAGATGGGTCAGCTGCAGGAGCGGATCACGTCGACGACACAGGGTTCGGTCACCTCGATCCAAGCCGTCTACGTCCCCGCCGACGACCTCACCGACCCCGCGCCGGCATCAGTGTTCGCCCACCTGAACGCGACCACGTCGCTGTCGCGGGCGATCTCGGAGAAGGGCATCTACCCGGCGGTCGATCCGCTCGACTCGACGTCGACGATCCTCAAGGCCGACATCCTCGGCGAGGAGCACTACAACACCGCGACCGACGTCCAGGAGGTGCTGCAGCGCTACAAGGAGCTGCAGGACATCATCGCCATTCTCGGTATCGACGAGCTCTCCGACGAGGACAAGCTGCAGGTCAACCGCGCCCGCAAGATCGAGCGCTTCCTGAGCCAGCCGTTCAACGTTGCCGAGCAGTTCACCGGTACCCCCGGCGAGGTCGTCCCCGTCGCCGAGACGGTGGCCAGCTTCCGCGGCCTCGTCGACGGCGAGCACGACGACATCCCCGAGGGTGCCTTCTACATGAAGGGCTCCATCGAGCAGGTCCTCGACGCCGCAAAGGGCCGCGGTGAGGACGAGACCGCCGGCGCTAAGGCCGAGGCCGCCGCGGCTGCCGAGAAGGCGGAGAAGGAAGAGGCCGGGGCGGCCGCCTGAGCCATGGCTGACGACTCGACAACGTTCAGGGCCGAGGTCCTGACCCCGCACGGGAAGGTGTACGAGGGGGAGATGTTCCAGATCTCCGCGCGCACCGTCGTCGGCGAGGTCGGAATCAGGGCGCGGCACGCGCCGATGCTCGCCCGCCTGGTCCCGCACGAACTGCGCCTGTTCGAGTCCGAGTCCGACTTCGGAGCGACCAACGGCGCCAAGCGCTTCGCGGCGGCCGAGGGTTGGCTCGAGGTCTTCGCCAACAAGGTCACCGTGCTGGTCACGGAGGCGGTCGATCCCGGCTCGCTCGACTCGGCCGACCTCAAGGCCAGGGCCGAAGATGCCGAGATGAGACTCGAGGAGGCCGAAGAGGGCTCCGCCGCCCATCAGACCGCAGAACAGGACAAGGTAAGGGCCGAAGCATTCTTGGAGATCGCAGGCGGGTAGTTGTTGGTTGGGGGTTGGCGCTCGCGCTGGTCGGCGTGCTGGCGGGCTGTGGTGGCGGTGACGACGGCAAGGTCTCGATGAGCAGCGACACGGGACCGGTTGGCGATCCGGCCTTGGTCAAGGGCGACGCCGCCTCGGGATCTCAGAATCAACGCGTGGCGATCACCAAGGGCGGGATGCCGGTCGCGATCTACAAGGCTCCGGTGCGGGAGCTCGCGCAGGGCATGGATCTGCGCACGATTGCGAACGTGACCCTGACCAAGTGCGCGATCACCGACTACATCCCCAACAACCGCCAGAACACCGCCTGCGAGGGGACCAGGGAGTACAGCTACGACCCGGTGATCATCGAGACATCCTTCAAGCTCGTCGGCGGCGGCAAGAGCCCTGATCTGAGCGGTCCGAGCCTGACGATTGGAAAGCCGCTCAGGTACCGGTGCACGACCGCGATCCATCACTGCTCGGTCTCCCAGGAGGAGGAGATCGCGGTTGGCGGGGGCGGCCTGAAAGTCGAAGACGCCTCCCGATACAAGTGGGTCGTATTCGAGGCGACGGCGTCCTCTCCGAAGGCGAAGGGCTGCAAGCCGCCGACGGCCAGGGGCTGCAACGTCCTCGCGGTGGAGACTCAGAAGGGCACCGCCATGTACTGGGTGCAGGCGGACGACGACGTCGCCGAGGCGACCCCTCCGCCCGCCGACGAAACCGCCGAGGTCGAGACCCTGAAGGTCCTTCCCAACAAGAGCAACAAGAACAAGGTTCGCCGCGTCGTCTACAGCGTCGAGCTCGCTCCCGAGGACGAGGTCGACGAGCTCGTCGGCAAGCAGTTCGAGCTCGCAGGCCAAGGGACGGATCCGCGAGCGCCTGCGGCAGGCTCCCGACATCGCCTCCTACATCGTGCTCAGCGACAGCCCGACGGGAATCAAGGGGCGGTTCCTGATCAGCGACAGCTACGACCCCTCGAAGACCGGAAACGCAGGAGGCAACTGCGATTCGCGCTGCGAGGCGGAGGCCGCCGCAGCGGTGATCACGAATCCTGTCCTGTGACGTCGAGGCGGGGCGTCGCTACATCAACGTCGTCTCGGCGGCCTCACGGATGGCGGCGAAGCCGGGGGAGACCGTCGAGATCCTCGACGGCGGCTTCCTCGAGGTCACCCATGCGTTCCCGGCTGAAGCCAACGCCAGCTCCTCCACCACGAGCGACCCCTGCCAACGGTAACGGCCACCTCACGGGGCCCGGCGAGCGTCGGAAGCCCTCCTGGCCTTCACGCTTTCGGCATGCAGGAGCGTCTCCTCGCCGAGAAGCTGATCGGCTACGACACGTCCACGCCGGAGGGTGTGCGCCTGTGTGCGGGCTTCGTCAAGGGGTGGTTCGAGGCCCGGGACATCCCGACCCGGCAGCTCACCGTTCGCGACCTCCCGATCGTGATCGCCGAGGTCGGCCCGCCGGGTGCTCCGCGGATCATCCTCCACGGCCACATCGACGTCGTCCCGGGTAGGGACGGGCAGTTCGAGCCGACGCCTGGACGGAGATCGCCTCTACGGCCGCGGTGCCTACGACATGAAGGGGGCCGCTGCGGCGATGATGCTCGCGCTCGCCGACCTCCGCGAGCAGACGAACGTGCGGGTGCTGCTGGCGTTCGTTCCCGATGAGGAGACCGAGGAGGAGTTCGACCGCGGCACGGAGATCCTTGTCGACGCCGGCTACACAGGCGAGTTCGCGATCACGGGCGAGCCGACTGACATGCTGATCGGCGTCGCGGCCAAGGGCGTCCTGGCGGTGCGGATCGAGGTCAGCGGCCGAGCCGCCCACAGCTCGACTCCCTGGGAGGGCGACAACGCGATCATCAAGGCCATCTCGGTATTCCGCGGGATCGAATCGCTACCGTTCTCGCTTCAGTCATCGGAGCTATTCGACCGCCCGTCGATCAACCTCGGCCGGATCGTGGGCGGAGACGCATTGAACAAAGTGCCAGATACCTGCGTGATCGACGTCGATATCCGCTACCTGCCGGAGCAGGACCCCGAGGCGATCCTCCGCCAGATCGCCGCGATCCCGGACACCGACGTCGTCTCGACCTTCCGCTGGCCGCCCGTCGACATCGACCCCCATTCGCCCTTCGTCCGCTCGCTCGGTGACGCGGCCGCGCCGAATCATGCCGACGAAGTGACCAGCGTCGGTCGCGACGGCGCCTCCGACGCGGTCGCGTTCATCCGCGCCGGAACCCCGGCGGTCGAATTCGGTCCGGTGGGCTCCGGCCATCATGGGCCCGAGGAGTGGGTCTCGGTCTCCTCGCTGGCGGCCTATCGGCGCACCCTCTGTGACTTCGCTCGCAGTGCTCCGGTAGCCGGTTCTTCACACACTTCATCGGCCCCCGTGATCGAATCCGAGGGGGTGAGCAAGTGAGCGACGAAAGGCCCGAGGACGAGGGCATCGGAAAGGACGAGGGCACCGACGGTGCTCCGACCAGAGGAGCGGGAGGAGAAGGGCCTCGGCCTGACCGAGGAGTTCGCCCGCCTCGAGGAGGAGATCCAGCGCGAGGTCGGGCGCGCCCCCGAGCCCGCCGTCGGTGGCGACGGCGAATCGGGCAAGGAGGATGAGGGCGAGGACGACCGGGCTTCGACCGAGCCCGTCGAGTTCGACGAGACCGACTCCAGCGAATGGGTCGCCGCCGGCGCGGGCGGGGAGACCGAGGAGTGGTCCGACGGCGACGGCGACGAAAATGCGGCCCAGCCCGAGCCCGATGCCGGGTCAGCGGAAGCCGAGGAAACGGAGGCCGAGTCGGAGGCCGAGGAGACCGCCTTCGAGCACACCGTGGTCCGGCACGGCCCGCCGCCGGTGCCGATCGCCGCCTACGCCGAGCCGGAGGACGATCCCGAGATCAAGACGCCGGCCCTGTGGTGGCGGTTCATGACCGCGTCGGTGCTGATCGTGATCGCAGTTGCCACCGCAGTCTCGCTGTCGGCACTGCTGGCCCTGAACACGATCGCGAGCGACCTGAACACGATCCCCAAGGCCGAGAAGTTCATCGATGAGATCGAACCCGGTGAGCCGCAAACGATCCTGATCGTCGGCTCCGACAAGCGTGCCGACACACCCGGCGATCCGGGCCGCTCGGACACGACGATGCTCCTGCGGGTCGACCCGGAGAAGGGCGTGCTCTCGCTGTTCTCGCTGCCGCGCGACCTCAAGGTCGACATCGCCGGCGCCAACTACGGCGAGACCAAGCTCAACGAGGCGTTCACGATCGGCGGGGTGACCAAGACGGCGGCGACGGTCAAGGACCTGACCGGGCTGGACATCAACCACATCGTCAACGTCGACTTCGAGGGATTCGCAAAAGCCGTTGATGCGATCGGTTGCGTCTACGTCGACGTCGATCGCCACTACTTCAACGACAACTCGACCGCGCTCAGCTCGCTCGATACCTATGCCGAGATCAACGTCAACGCCGGCTATCAGCGTCTCTGCGGCCAGAACGCGCTCGACTATGTCCGCTTTCGGCACACCGATACCGACATCGTCCGGGCCGCCCGCCAGCAGGACTTCCTTCGCAACGCCCGCTCGCAGGTGCCGGTCAGCGAGGTCGTGCCGATCATCGGGGGCAACAAGGGCAGCGAGCTGATCGACATCTTCACCGAATACACGGCGTCCGACATCAAGGACTCGGCGCAGATGGTCGAGGTGCTGAAGGCCTTCTACGGGGTCAAGGATGTCCCGATCAATCAGATCAGCTTCGACGGCACGCTCGGCGAGAGCTACGTGACCGCGACCCCGGAGCAGATCAAGAAGGCGGTCGACGAGTTCCTCAACGGTAAGGACACGCCCGGGCCGACGGGGGGCGAGGACGCGGTCACCGACGAGAGCAGCAAGGGGAAGTCCAAGGACGAGAAGAAGCCGAAGGAGGAGGACCCGACCGACGGTGCCAACGTGATCCCGACCGCGGATGTCCTCGATCCCGATACCGGCATCAACAAGTTTGATGCGTTCGGCCGGACCTCGGCCCGCCGTCTCAAGTTCCCGGTCTGGATCCCGACCAAGGTCGTCCCCGGTTCCGTCTACAGCGACGAGTCGCGCCAGTACGAGATCAAGGACACCGACGACAAGAAGCAAGAGGCCTACAAGCTCGTGATCCAGTACACGACCCCGTCGACACTGCCCGAGTACTACGGCGTTCAGGGAACCACCTGGAGCGACCCGCCGATCCTCGACAAGCCCTCCGAGACGCGGACGATCGGGGGCCGCGACTTCGACATCTACTACGACGGCGACCGGATCCGCATGGTCGCCTGGCACGACGACGAGGACAACTCCTACTGGGTCAGCAACACCCTCGTGCAGACCCTCGACGAGGCCGACATGCTCGCGATCGCCGAGAGCATGGAGGAGGCCCACGGGTAGGAGTCGCGGGGTGAGGTGGGTGTGGCCTGCCGAGGGGGGCTGGAGGCTGGTGTTGTCTGCCGAGGGACCCGCCAGAGGTGGGCGTGGCCTGCCGAGGAACCCGCCGGCCGGTGAGAATCGGTTTGGCTGGGTAAGGGGGGATTAGGGAGGTTGGTCACCGCTCACCCGCCTGCCGAGGGGCGTTGAGGACAGTGGGGCGGGTTTCGTCCGCATGGCGGACCTAACCCCGCCCACTGGCAGGGAAACACCCTGCCCATGGGGTCGCGATCTGGGACGTGGGTCGTTTTGAGCGCGCCAGGGGGGCTCAAAACGGCCCACCCCTCCCGGCTGTAGTGGCCCGGGGTCGGTCCTCTGATCCGCGGGTGGCGCGGGCGTGGGTCGACACCCGAGCGTCAGCGAGCGGTGCGATCCACCCCGCGACAGGCCCCGCGGTTGGGGGGTTTGGCTGGGAAGGGCGGCCGCTAAGGAACGGCGGCCGCTAAGTACTCTTCGCCGCCATGTCCAAACCTGAAGATCAACTCGAGCCGGTCGGCGTCGTCGGCGTCGGCTGGGTCGGACTCGTCACCGCCGCCTGCTTCGCATCCCAGGGCCACGAGGTCTGGGCGATGGACGTCGACGAGGCGAAGGTGGCGAAGCTCGCGACCGGTGAGGTGACCTTCCACGAGCCCGGCCTCGGCGAGTTGGTGGTCGAGCATGCCGGCAGCTTGCATTTCACGACGTCGATGGACGAGCTGCTCGCCAACGCGCGGCTGCTCTTCTGCTGCGTGGACACACCTCCGACCTATTCCGGCGATGCCGATCTCTCACGGGTCAGGTCCGTCGTCGATCGCCTTCCCGACGACGCCGGCCACGCGCTCGTGATGAAGAGCACGGTCCCCTCGGGCACCGGTGAGTCGATTCGCCGCGACATGCCCGGCCTCTCCTACGTCTCCTGCCCGGAGTTCCTCAAGGAGGGGTCAGCCGTCGACGACTTCCTCAACCCCGATCGCGTCGTGATCGGCGCCGACGAGGGCGACGAATGGGCGGCGGACTCCGTTGCCGGCCTCTACGAGCCGCTCGGGGGCCGAGATCGTCCGCACCGACGTCGCCAGCGCCGAGATGATCAAGCTGGCCTCCAACGCCTTCCTCGCGACCAAGATCTCCTTCATCAACGAGATCGCCAACGTCTGCGAGGAGGTCGGCGCCGACGTCACCGAGGTCGCTCGCGGCATGGGTCTCGACGATCGGATCGGCAGCGCCTTCCTGAACGCCGGGATCGGCTACGGCGGAAGTTGCTTTCCAAAGGACGTCTCCGCCCTCAAGCAGCTCGCCGGGCAACTCCGGCTACCACTTCCAGTTGCTCAACTCGGTCATCGAGGTCAACGAGCTGCAGAAGCGACGGGTGATCGGCAAGCTGACCAAGCACCTCGGGTCGCTGGTCGGGCAAGCGGATCGCGCTGCTCGGCCTGGCGTTCAAGCCGAACACCGATGACATGCGGGAGGCCTCGAGCCTGGTGCTCTCAGCCCGGCTTCAGGGCGAGGGCGCCGATGGTCGTCGCCTACGACCCGGTGGCGATCGACGCCGCCTCGGAATGCTCGCGTCGACCGAGTTCGCCGCCGATGCCGTTGATGCACTGAACGGTGCCGACGGGGCGATCCTGGTCACCGAGTGGCCCGAGTTCGGCGAACTCGACTGGCCGACGCTGGCTCAGGCGATGAGGACGCCGCTGATGGTCGACGGGCGGAACTTCCTCGATCCCGAGACGCTGCGCGATGCAGGGTTCATCTACGAGGGCATCGGCCGCTGAGCCGAGGGCGGGTGCGGGCCGACCGCTCGACCGCGCGACGGTGTAGAACCTGATTCCATGATTGCGGCCGGAGAGGAGTACGAATTGCAGGCGCTGATCCTGGTTGGAGGTCACGGCACTCGCCTGCGGCCGGTCACCCTGACGCTTGCCGAAGCCGGTGATCCCCCTCGTCGATCGCCCGTTCCTGCGCTACATGATCGACTGGCTCGCGCGCCACGGCGTCGATGACATCGTCATGGCCTGCGGCTTTCTTCCGGACGGGATCCGCGAGGTCCTCGGGGACGGCGGCACCGGTGGCCCCCGCCTGCGCTACATCGAGGAGCCCGAGCCGCGGGGCACCGCCGGCGCCATCAAGTTCGCCGAGGACCTGCTCGAGGATCGCTTCTTCGCCCTGAACGGCGACGTCCTGACCGATCTGGACCTGACCGCACTGCTCGAGCAGCACGAGGGCAGCGGCGCCCGGGCCACCCTCGCGCTGTATCCGGTCGAGGACCCGTCTGCCTACGGGCTCGTTCGCCGCAGGCCGGACGGGGAGATCGTGGAGTTCCTCGAGAAGCCCGATCCCTCCCAGATCGACACCGATGAGATCTCGGCGGGCGCCTACGTGCTCGAGAAGGAGGTGCTCGACCTGGTCGCCCCCGGCATGGACGTCTCGATCGAGCGCGAGATCTTCCCGCAGCTGGTCGGTAACGGCCTCTACTCGCGCCGCCTCGAGGGCTATTGGATGGACATCGGCACGCCCGAGCGCTACCTCGATGCCTGCTGGGACATTCTCGAACGCAAGGTCGAGTCCGAGCCGGGGAAGCTGGTCGACGACCATGGCCGCTTCGTCGATCCGTCCGCGACGGTCGATTCGAGCGCCGAGGTCGCCGCTCATAGCTTCGTCGACGCCAACGCCGTGATCGCGGCCGATGTCGAGGTCGGGCCGAAGGCGGTGATCGGGCTCGGCACCACGGTCGGCGCCGGGGCTCTGATTGAGGGCGCTGCCCTCCATCTCGGTTGTTTCATCGGCGACGGCGCGGTGATTCGGGGCTCGATCCTCGCCGAGGGCGCCATCGTCGAGGCCGGCGCGCTCGTGCCCTACGGGTCGGTGATCGGAGCGGGAGCGACGATCACGGCCGCAGCCGATCTCGAGCCCGGGGCCCGCGTGCAACCGGGGGAAACCGTATGAGCGGTTCCGACCTCGCCGAGCGGATCGGCGCCCTCGACTCGGGCGATCAGCTCGACGCGGCGCTTTCGTTGCCCGACTTCCTGCGCGATGCCCTCTGGCGGGTCGCGTCGGCGAAGATCGCGCCGTTGGAGTCCAGCGGGCTCGTGGTCTGCGGGATGGGTGGATCGGCGATCGGTGGGGACCTCGCGGCCGCCGTGCTCGGCGCCCGCCTTTGCAAGCCGCTCGACGTGGTCCGTGGGTATGCGGTCCCGCCCTGGACGCCGCCCGATCGCGTCATCTTCTGCTCCAGCTACTCGGGCGAGACCGAGGAGACCCTCGGTTGCTACGCGGCGGCCGAAGCCGTGGGCGCGCAGCGGATCGTGGCGACCACCGGTGGCACGATCGGCGAACTTGCCCGCCATGACGGCGTCCCCGTGATCGGCATGCCGGCCGGCCTGCAACCAAGGGCGGCCGTCGGCTACACGTTCGCAATCGCAGCGGAGGTCGCCGCCCTGGCCGGCGTCGGTCCGGCGATCAGGACTGAGATCGACAGCTCCGCCGCCCACCTCGAAGCCGCTCGTGACTCGCTGCTCGTCACTGCCGCAGAGATCGCCGAGCGGTTGCATGGTTCTGTTCCGCTGCTCTACGGGTGCGGGCTGACCGCTCCAGTCGCCTACCGTTGGAAGTGCCAGATCAACGAGAACGCCAAGCTCCCTGCCTTCGAGCATGCGCTCCCCGAGATGGATCACAACGAGATCGTCGGCTGGGCCGGAGGGGGAGGGGCCGGAGTGGAGGGTGCCACTTTCAGCGCAGTCTTCCTCGAAGACCAGGACCAGCATCCGCGCGAGCGTCAGCGAGTCGAGCTCACGGCCGAGTTGATCTCCGATCCAGCCCACGACGTGATCAGGATCGAGACCGAGGGCGAGACGCGAACCGAGCGCCTGCTCTGGTCGGTGATGTTGGGGGACCTGATCTCGCTCGAGCTCGCTGCCCGCGAGAGCGTCGACCCGACCCCGGTCGATGTGATCGAGAACCTCAAGGATCGTCTGGGTCGGCCATGAGAGCAATGGTCATGGCGGCGGGTCTGGGTACGAGGCTCCGGCCCATCACCCACGCGATCCCCAAGCCCGCCGTCCCAGTCGGCAACGTCGCCATCGTCGAGCAGCTCGTCAGGCTGCTCGGTCAGCACGGGGTGGATCAGGTCATCGCCAACCTGCACTGGTTCCCAGAGCAGGTCGAGCGCCGGCTCGGCGACGGTTCCGCCCTCGGGGTCGATGTCACCTTCCGATACGAGGAGGAACTCCTCGGAACCGCCGGCGGGGTCCGCAACGTTGCCGACTTCTTCACCGCGACCGATGACGACGTCTTCCTCGTCCTCGCCGGCGATGCGCTGACCGACGTCGACCTGAGTGCGCTCGCGGCGGCACACCGCGCCAACGACGGCGTCGCCACGCTTGCGGTCAAGAAGGTCTCCGATGTGAGCGAGTACGGGGTGATCGTGACCGGATCCGACGGCAGGGTCCAGGGCTTCCAGGAGAAGCCGGATCCGGCTGAGGCTCTATCGGACCTCGTCAACTGCATGGTCTATGCGTTCAGCCCGGAGGTCTTCGACTATTTCCCGTTGGACGAGATGCCGGATCCCGTCGACTTCGCCAACGACGTCTTTCCGGCGTTGCTCGAGAACGACATCCCGTTCCACGTGCACGAGATCGACTCCTACTGGAACGACATCGGAACTCTCCCCGAGTACCTGCAGGGGAACTTCGATGCGATCGAGGGGCGGGTGGAGTTGCCGCGGCTGGGCGGGACCTTCGCCCATGGGGAGGCCCCCGCGGAGCTCGAGCTGCCCGCCGATGTCGAGGTGGAGGGAGCGGTGCTCTTCGGCCACGGCTGCCGGATCGGCGCCGGGGCTTCGCTCGTCGGGCCGTTGGTGATCGGCGCCGGCGCAGAGATCGGCAACGGGGCGCAGGTCAAGGAGTCGCTGCTGCTCCCCGGGGCCAAGGTGGCCGAGGGCGGCGTCCTGGCGCGAGGAATCGCCGGCGATTCGGCCCGGCTCGCCTCGGGCGACTGGTAGGAATCGGCCGATGAGCGGACGGAAGCGCATCGTCCGGGTCCCGGCCTCCTCCGCGAACCTGGGGCCGGGATACGACGTCCTCGGGGCTGCCCTTGCTTTCGAGCTGGAGCTCGAGGTGGCCGAGACGGGCGCCTTCATGGTCGAGTCGGAGGGCATCGAGGCCCCCACCGACCGCAGCAATCTGATCGTGCGGGCGTTCGAGCATCTGCACCCGGCCGACGGCATCGGTTTTCGGGTTCGCAGCGAGATTCCGCTTGCCCGCGGCCTCGGCTCGAGCGCGTCGGCAATCGTGGCCGGCCTGCTCGCCGCAGACCACATGTTCGAGCTCGCCATCGACCGGGAGGGCATCCTCGCCCACGCGACCGAGCTCGAGGGCCATCCCGACAACGCCGCCGCGGCTCTCTACGGGGGAGTCACGCTCTGCCCGCCTCGGGTCGAGGGCGCGCCGCCGCCGACGCCCGTCCAGCTGACCCCTCCGGAGGGTGTGGAGGGGATCCTGGTGATTCCCCACGAGGAGGTTTCGACCAGCGCCGCCCGCGCGGCGATGCCCGATGAGCTGCCGCTCGCCGACGTCACCCACAACGTTGCGGCCACGGCCGAGCTGGTGCTTGGCATCGAGCGATCCGACCTGGGCCTGATTCGCAGTGGGCTTGCCGACCGCGTCCATCAGCCCCGCCGCGCCCACCTTTATCCCCGATCGATGGAGTTGGTCGGGCGAGCTGAGGAGTTCGGTGCGCTCGGGGCCACGATCTCGGGCGCCGGACCGACCGTTCTGGTCTGGACCTTCTGGCAATCGGGTCCCGGTCTGCTGGCGAACCTCGAGGAGTTTGCGGACGGCTGGGCAGACGTGCGACGGGCCCAGTTCTCTCCTCGCGGCGCTCGGGTCGAGATCGCCAGCTAGCTCAGCAGCCGAGCGGGGAGGGTGTCCTGGCGGACCTGCTCGAGCCGGCGAACCCGATCGTCCATGCCGAGCCGGCTCAACATCTCGGCCGCGAGGTCGATGTAGTCGACGCCCCGCTCGGGCCGGTATTCGAGGATCGGCCGTGCCCGCTCAGCGGATTCCGCGTAGGCGATCGACTGGCGGATGACCGTGTCGAAGACCTTGCCGGGGAATCGCGCCTCGAGCGCCTCGAGCGTCTGCTTCGCATGCTTCGTGCGCATGTTCGCGATGTTGAGCAGTACCCCGAGCAGCTCGAGCTCGGGATTGAGCGTTTCGCGAGCTAGGTCGAAAATCTGCATCGCCTGTTCCACCCCCTGCAGAGAGAAGTGCTGAGCCTGGGTCGAGAGCAGGGCGTGGGTCGATGCAACGAGTGCGTTGACGGTCAGCAGGCCCAGGGTGGGCGGGCAGTCGATCAGGATCACGTCGTGACGCCGCTTGAGCTCCCGCAGGGCGTTCCGCATCGTCACCTCGCGGCCGATCTTGCCGGCGAGGACGAGTTCCGACTCGGCAAGTCCGAGGTTTGCCGGAATCACGCCACCGTGGACTGCATCGGTGGCCTTCGCGCTGCCGCCGAGCACTTCCGCCAGCGTCGGCTCGGCCCCCGGATCGACGTCGAAGTAGTCGGACAGATTGCCCTGGGGGTCGGCGTCGATCGCCAGTACGTCGAGCCCGACCCGCTGGAACACGTCCGCTAGCGACCTGACGGTCGTGGTCTTTCCGGTGCCCCCCTTCTGGGAGAGCACGGCGATCGTCACCGACATCCGGCCGGTTCCGCCTCTGGCCCTCGAGTGCCTGCTCGCATCGTCGCGACTATAGACGCGGGCCGCGCGGTCTCGCAGGCGCGGTGCCCCCGGGCGTCGCCGGTGGGTCGCTACGCGGCTCTGCGAACGTTCGCGGCCCCGCCGGGCGAGCGCACCCGGTCGCTGCCGGAGACCGTCCCGAGGCCGGCGCTTCGGCCGGCGCTCTCACACGACTCACAGGCCCACTCACAGCCTCCACGGCCGACGTGGAACGTGACCTGCTCGCCGACGAGGGGGAAACGCCGGCAGCATCCGCAGCGAACCACCCCGTCGATCGCCGTTGCCGCTTCCATGTGACCGGATTCGCCGGATGCCGTCCGGGTCCTGCCCCGCTGAGCGGGGGCCGGCGCGGATAGACTCGGCCGGGATGGGTCCAGTTACCGCCGAGATCACCATCGACGCCCCCCGGGAGCGCGTCTTCGAAGCGATCGCCGATCTCGCAAACAGACCCTCCTTCTGCGACCACTTCCAGGAGTCGTTCCGGTTGCAGCGAGTCGACTCGACCGGCGTCGGCGCGGCGGCACGATTTCACGTGGATGCGCCCCTGTTCGCGTTCTGGATGGAGACCGTCGTGGCCGAGATCGAGGCACCTCATGTGATCATCGAGGCCGGGCAGGGCGGGCGCATCGACCGGATGGACGTCGGGACGGCGTGGGAGCTGACCGACTCGGGAGGGACGATGACCGAGGTTCGGGTCAGCTTCTGGACGGAGCCGACCCACATCATGGACAGGTTCAAGGACCACCTCGGATCGGCCGGCTGGCACCGACGCCAGTGGAAGCGCACGCTCGTCAGGTTGCGCGATCTGATCGAGGCCGACGCCGGGATCGAGCGATTGCACGTTGCTGGGTCGAGTCAACTCTGAGGCTCCGCCGATAAACTCCCGCCGCCGATGCGCCGCCGCCTCCTGATCCTCCCGTTGCTCGCCCTGGCCCTCGTCGGCTTCGCCGCGATGGCGTCGGGTTGCGGCGAGGAGGAGACGAGCGAGGCCAAGGAGGGCGAACCCCTCGAGCTCGGCGACGTCGCCTACAACATTCAGATCACCAGGGAGCTGAACCGTTTCTCGACCGAAGATGCCTCCTACCTCGAGGGAGCACCGGAGCTGGAGCCCAATTTCGAGTATCTCGGAGTCTTCATGCAGGTCACCAACGAAGGCGAGGAGGCCGCCGTCGTGGCGGACCCCTTCAAGATCATCGACACCCGCGGAACGATCTATGAGCAGGTCCCGCTCGAGAATGATTGGGCACTGGAGCCGGGTGTGCCGATCGAGCCCGGCGAGACGATCCCCGGCCCCGAGACGGTCGCCAGGAACGGCCCTGTCCAGGGTTCGCTGATTCTCTTCGCCATCGACGAGGAGGCCAACGAGAACCGGCCGTTGATCCTCGAGATTCCGGGACCGGACGGGATCGGCGAGATCGTTCTCGACCTCTAGCCGCCCGCGTAGGGGCCCGGACATTTCAGCGTGAGCGTCAGGTTCGTTCAAGGCGCATTGATCCTCGCCGCTGTCGGTGCGGTGCTGATCCTGCTCGGGATTCTCGGTACCCCGGCGGATCTGATCGGCCTCGCCGCGATCCTGCTCGGCACCACGTTGACTGCACCGGCCGGCAAGACCCCCGGAAACGGATGGTGGTCGCTGCTGGCAGCCGGCGCCGCCCTCTCGGTGCTCGGCGCCCTGCTCGCCCTTGCTTCGGACTCGGTCGGCGGCCTTGTGGCCCTGATCGGCGGTGTGGCGGTACTGGCGGGGTCGGCATTCGGGTTCCCAGAGCGACGGTAGGCCTCCTGTCCGGGGTTCTATTGACGTGGCCTGCCGAGGGACCCTTCAAGGCCAGTGGGGCGGATTAGCTCCGGTATGCGACCTCAAGTCACCCCACTGACAGCTCCGACGCCCAGCCACCACCCCTCCCGCCCAACCCCCTGACGCCCCTGCCGAGCGGCAACACCCAACGGACCGAGGGAAGCGGACGCGAAGCGGAGCATTCCCTCGGGGTTACCCAGCCGGCGCATCTGGTCGGAGTTGTCTACAGCCCGGCCGAAAGGATCTGCTGGGCGATCGGGGCGGCCACTGAGCCGCCGTCTCCCGCTGCGTTGACCACCAACACGGCCACAGCAAGCTTCGGGTTGTCGGCCGGGGCGAAGGCGGTGAACCAGGCATCGACGTCCAGTTCGGGATCCTCGCCCTCGGGGGTCTCCCCCGAGGAGGTGCCGAGCTCGGCGGTGCCCGTCTTGCCGGCCACGGTCACTCCGGGCACGGAGGCGGCGCTGCCGGTGCCCGAGTTGACGACCTCGATCATCATCTGCTTGAGCTGATCGGAGACCTCGGGGCTCATCACGTTGACCGGCGGGTAGTCCCCGGCCAGCTCGGGGTCGGCGACGATCGCGTTCGGCAGGCGGACGCCCTTGTTGGCCACCGTCTGCGAGATCGCGGCCATCTCCAACGGCGTCGCCAGGACCTCGCCCTGTCCGATCGCGGTGACCGCGACGTCGACATCGGTGCCGATCTGCTTCGGGATCGTGCTCTCCGGGGGTTGAGTCAGTGCGAGCGCCTCGGGGTTGTAGAGCGTCGGGGGTGAGTTGAACCCGTACAGCTCAGCGGTTTCGACCAGCCTCTCGCCTCCGACTCGGACGCCCAGCGGCGCGAACACGCTGTTGCACGAGAGCGCGAAGCTGGTCACGAGGCTACCCCCGCAGGACTCGTCGTAGGCGTTCGAGATCTCCCGACCCTCGACGAAGGCCGCTGTCTCGACCGGGAACTCCTCGCTCGGCTTGGTCACACCGTTCTCGAGCGCAGCCGTGGTCGTGACCACCTTGAATGTCGAGCCCGGAGGCTGAGGCGCGGAGAAGCCGAACCCGGCCAGCGCCAGGACCTCGCCGGTCTTGGCGTTGAGCACCGCGGCCCCTCCGAGGTTGTCGCCGAGTGCTGCTGCGGTCGCATCCTGAAGACCGGGGTCGATCGTCGTCCGCACCGGCTCTCCCGGTACGGGGGCCCCTTCAGCGATCAGCGTGCGGCCGTCGTCACCGACGGCGAACAGTTTGCCTCCGGGGATCCCGGCCAGGACGGAGTCGAAGGCGAGCTCGATGCCGTTTGCGCCCGCCGTCGTTCCCTCCGGAAAGCCCTGCGCCAGCATCTCCTTCTGGCGCTCCGGCGTCGGCTTGCCCGTTTCGCCGGTGATGATGCCGCCGGTCCCGTTCGTCGTCCGGGCGGAAGCCGGGCCCTCGGCAAGCGTTGAGCGATCGGCGGCGAGGATCGGAGCCCGCTTGGGGAGCTTCGTCTCGCTCGCCAGCTCATCGCCCTCGCCGAGACCGGGGAAGACCATGTTGGGCTCCCAGTCGATGCCGTCCTCGGCGACCGGAACCGCGATCTCGCCCTCGACCGCGCCGAATGCAGTCGTCCGGATCGTGGCCGGAAGCGCAACGACCTCGGTGCCGTCCTGTTCGAGGGGACCGCGGGTCTCACCCACCGACAGGGAGGTGGTCGTTGAGGTGGTCGCCGCCTGGTCGTAGGCCGCCTGGAAATCCTCGAGCGAGTTCTGAGCCTGGGAGTCCGGCGTCAGCTCGGCGTACATGCCCTCGGCGTCGCCGCTCGCCCAGGCGGCGCCGAAGCGGGTTACCGAGTCCCGCTCGTCAGAACCGCCAGCGACTGCGGCCCCGGCGATGAAGGCGATCACGCAGACGACCGCCAGCGGCAAGAGGAGAAGCCGTCTGCGTCTCGCTGCCGAGCTGGAATTCTGTGTCACGGGATCGGATCGGCTCTGGTTGTTCGCCGGCGGGGCGAAAGGACCCCGTACCCCGTAAGGCTACCGGCCGCCCTCTTATCCGGGGCCTTCCATCGTCGCCCTGGGATCGAGCCGTCGGGGTCGTCGTGCAAGGAATCACGCAGAGCCGCGCTGAGCCTTCGCTACTCTCAATCAGGTGGAAGCCGGCTCCGTTGAGGCAGGCCTGAAGGGGCATACGCAAGGCCGACCGGCACCCGACAAGGGCCCGCCGGTCGTCTGTCACCGCTATCACGAGGCGGTTGAGCTGGTCGGTCGCCGGTGGAGTGGCGCGATCCTGTTCAGCCTGATCGAAGGTCCGCGTTACTTCAGCGAGGTCGCTGCGGCGGTGCCGGGGTTGTCCGATCGCCTTCTCTCGCAGCGCCTGCGGGAACTCGAGCGCGAGGGCGTGGTCGAGCGCGAAGTTCACGAGGGCTCTCCGGCGCGCGTCTCCTACGGCCTCAGCGAGTCCGGCGAAGCACTCGTCCCGGCCCTGCGGGCCCTCTACGACTGGGCTCAGAAGTGGCGTGACGACGAGCGGCGCCCGCCCGGCACCTAGGCCTGCCCCGCGCCCATCGTCATCTCGGGCGGATATGGACAGAGACGGGCCCGCGCCGGGCAGTCGTGGCAGATAGACGGTCCCGGCTCGTCGGTCGGCAGGAAGTCGCCTTCGCGGATCCGGGAGACGAGCTCCTCCACCCCCACCCGCCCGCTCGCGATTGCTTCGGAGTCGAGCGTCGCCATGACCGGATCGCTCGGGGCCTGGAGGAAGCAGTAGGCGGCGACGACGCTCGGCTCCCCGGTCGCTTCGGCGATCGCCGAGGCGTAGAGGACCCGCTGCAACTCGTATGCGGGCGGGAGATCGGGAGCGGCGCCCGCGGTCATCGAATCGGTCTTGTAGTCGACGAACATCAGCGATCCGCCAGGCCTCGTGACGAGCAGGTCGATCGTTCCGCGGATCACGGTGCCCTCGCCGATCTGAATCCGGAACGGAACCTCCGGGCGGAAGGATGCGCCCGCCTCCCGCAGCTCGGACAACAGGGGCGATTCGAGCCATCCCGAGACCATCGCGGATGCGCTCCCGCCGGCGGCGGGGTCGAAACCCTCGCGATTCAGCGTTGCGTCGACCAGCGGTCCCGGCGGTGCATCCCAGCCGTTCCGAGCCGACCACTCGAGCAACTCGTGAACGGCGCGACCGAACCCCATCCCGCCCGGTCGCGGCGCCGAAGGCCCGTCGGCGGCCTGCACGGTCGCCTCGCCGTCGCGCCCGATCTGCAGCACGCGCTCGGCCAGGAAGCGGTAGCCACACCGCCTGTAGTCGGCAAGCGCGGCGTAGGAGAGGCTTCGGGCCGCCGCGGTAGCGCGCTCGGCGAGCGCCAGCATCGGCGGCGTCCCTCCCCGTGGCGCCGCCGTTCGCCGCGGCCGCCGGTCGTCGGCGGCGAGCCGCTCGGCCTGCTCCCTTCCGGCTCCCGTGACCCGGACCGTGATCGGCGCCGGGCCGAACGACGAGGCTTCGATTCCCTCGAGGGCATCGGGGGCCGGTGCCGCGACGATCTGGCCATCGGTGCCGTCGACGCCCAGCGACGGCAGGAGGCAGCCGAGGACCGACAGCTGTCGGTCCGGCTTGTCGGATTCGAGGATGTCCTTCTCCGGGTCGAACAGGCCGCTGAGCAGGAGTCGGGAACGGGCCCGGCTTGCGGCGACATAGACGAGCCGCCCCGATTCCTCGGCCTCGGCGTCGGAGGCGTCGAGGTTCAGTTGCTTGTAGCCGGCGTGGTCGATGACCTTCGCTCCGGCACGAGCGAGGCGAAGCCCGATTCGCGGCGCCGGGGCCTCGGTCTCCGCCGCCGGGTCGGCACTCGCCTCGAAGGCGAGGCGGAGATAGGGGGTCTGGGTGCCGCTTGCGAGCTTGCGGCCGAGGTCAGCGACCGCCACGCAGTCGAACTCCAGTCCCTTGGCCGCATGAATGGTCATCACCCGGATCCCGGCGTGGTCCTCGGCGGCGATCGCGGCCTCGGCCTCGCGATCGGAGAGGGCGGCCCGCGAGGCTGCCTGGTCGAGGAAGCCGCGCAGGTCCCGTCCTTCGTGAGCCTCGTACTCACCGGCGATCCGCACGAGCTTCAGCAGGTTTGCGGTGCGCCGCAGCCCGTCGTCCATCAGCAACGCCGCGAGGTCGTAGCCGAAGCCCTCGAGCACACGCTCGACGAGCTCGTCGAGCGGCAACAGCGCTGCGGTGACGCGAATGCCGACCAGGGTGGCGCGGAAGTCGCGGAGGCGTTCGCGGTCGACGTCGGGGATGCGCTCCTGCCAGAGCCGCTGCTCCGCCTCGAGCTGCTCGCGCTCCGGGTCACTCGGCGCCTCCGGATCGGCACCCGATTCGGAGGGGCCGAGGATCGACTCGATCACAGGCCACAGATGGCGTTTACCGGCCACGCGACGGAGCATCCAAAGGGCGTCGGGGCTGACCCCGCACGCCGGTGAGGCGAGGGCGCCGAGGAGCGGTTCATCATCGAGCGGGTTGGCGACGCAGGCGAGCAGCCCCAGCGCGTCGGCGACCTGCTGGGAGGACCAGTAACCGCGTCCACCGACGATGTAGGGATCCAGGCCTGCCAGCTCCAGCGCCTCGGCGTATGCGTCGACGTGGGTGTAGGCGCGCAGAAGCAGCACCATCGAGCTCGGATCGACGCCCTGATCTGCCAGCCTGCGCAGGCGCCGTGCGAGCCCGCGTGCCTCAGCGACCCGGTTCTGGGCGGTGTCGGCGGCAACCGTCTCGATCAGCGTCCCCGCCTCCTCGTCTCCCCAACCCTTCGTCTCGGTGAGCAGCAACTCGACGGCCGGGCCCTCGGGACCGGCGGGTGGATCGCCGACGGGCTTGCCGACGCTGAGCGGGTGATAGTCGTCGAGCAGCGCATCGCCGACGGCGTTGACCGTCGCGACCACGTCGGGAGTGGACCGGAAGCTACCGGTCAGGCCCAGCATCGCGGTTTCGCGGCCCCGGCCGCCGGCGCGACCCTCTCCCCGGGCGAGGCGCTCGCGCTCGCGTCGGAAGCTCTCGAGATCGGCGCCGCGAAAGCCGTAGATCGACTGGGCGGCATCGCCGACGGTGAAGGTCCGGGTCTCAGGACCGGCCAATGCCCGCACGAGCTCGACCTGGATCGGGCTCGTGTCCTGGAACTCATCGACGAGCAGGTGGTCGAAGCGCGTCCGCTGAGCCTCGGCGATCGACTCGTTGTGGCGGATCAGCTCGAGCGCGAGCAACTGGAGGTCGTCGAAATCGACAGCGGAGCGCTCCGCCTTGTGCCGATCGAAGCGCTCGCCGAAATCGGAGAGGAGCCGCCGCAGCGCCTCGTACCCGCGGGTGATCTCCTCGATCTCGGCGGGCGTCGGCGGCTCGTCGCGGTTGTCGATGCCCTGGACCTCGAGTTCCGGCAGCTCGGGGCTGAGCATCCCCTGGTTGCGAAGGTCCGAATGGGCCGCCAGCACGATCGAGCCGAGCCGGTTGCGGTAACCGGCGGCGGTCAGCGCGACGGCGTCGTCGTCGGCGGCGAGCTCCGCCAGCGATTCGTCGAACGACGCCCTGGCGATCCGGGCCGCCTCGTCCGCGTCGAGGACTCGGAACCGGGGGTCGAGCCCGGCTGCCACAGGGTGGGAGGCGAGCAGGCGTCGGCAGAAGCCGTGGATCGTCGTAATCGGTGCCGACTCGCCGGCCCTGGCGGCCTCCTGCAGCCGCGAGCGCCGGTCGGGATCGGCGGCGACGCCGGCCCTGCGCATGAGCTCGACCCGGACGCGACGCCGCATCTCGGCCGCCGCCTTCTCGGTGAAGGTGAAGGCGAGGATCCGCTCCGGCTCGACCCCGTCGGCGTCGATCGCCTCGCAATAGCGCTCGACCAGCACCCGGGTCTTGCCGGTCCCCGCGCCGGCCTCGAGGAAGACGTCGCGGTCGCGGTTGTCGATCGCCGTCTGCTGCTGGGCGGTCGGAGGCGGCACCGGTTTCACCTCCCCTTGCCGTGGCGACGCCCCATCCGGCTCGGCTTCGACTGCGCCCGACTCCGCGTTGACGTCCACCTCCGTGGCGGTCTCGAAGCTGAGCTGCTCGGGCTCCTCCATCAGAGCTCGTCCTCCTCTTCGTCCTCGTCGATCATTGGAATCCCGCGCTCAATCCTGCAGATCGGCGCCAGCCCGCACCAGGAGGGGCAGGAGCCGTCCCTGGGGTTGCGGTCAACGATCCCCGCCCTGATGCCCGCGACGACGGTCTCGGCTTCCTCCAGCGCCGCGCCGACGATTGCCTCGAGGTCGTCGGGGTCCTTGAAATCCGTGCCGACGTGGGCCGTGGTCTCGCCCGGAATCAGCGTTCCCTTGTGGTCCTTGTCCAGCAGTCCTCGGGGCCGGTCCTTGTCGGTCGCGGCAAGCGGGCTGTAGAGGCCTCCGATCGGCTGCAGCCCGAGTTCGCGGGCCGCGAGCATGTAGAGCGGCAGCTGCAGCTTGCCCTCCCGCACCAGCGCTGCCCCGGGTGTGACGCTCGCGCTCAGCTTGTAGTCGCGGATCAGAGCGAAACCGTCTGCGACATCGATCCGGTCGATTGCGCCGCGGAGCTTGAATCGGCCCAGATCGGCGGGTCCGTAAGCATCGCCGGGCCGATCTCCGAAGCGCACCTCCAGCAGGTCGGGCTTCGGCTGCATCGGTCCGCCGGTCTCCGCGTCGCGACGCAGGAATCGACTCAGGACCGCGTCGAGGCGGGCGAACGAGATCGTTGCGGGGGCAGCGGAAAGGTCCCAGCCCCGCTCGGCGGCCACTTCCCGCACCAGAGCTCGGGCCAGCTCGCTCCACCGGCTCACGTTCTCCGGGGTCGGGCGGGCCCCGTCGCCGGGCGGATCCCGGAACAGCCGCTCAAGCGTTTCATGGACGATTCCGCCGGTCTCGAGCGGCTCCGGGTCGGGCTGGATCCGCAGGGGCTTCAATTCGTGGCCGACGAACCAGCGATAGGAGCAGCGGTGGTATTCCTCGAGCGTCGATGCCCCGAACAGGTCCTGGGCGGCGAGGGAGGCGAGGATGTCCGGGTGGCTGATCGGGCCCGGCGCGGCCGCCGCCGCGACGCGCTCGCGTGCGGCTGCCACGCTCGAGAGCGCCTGTTCGGCCGCACCCTCCGGGAGCGTCAGGGCGCTGGCGCTCTCCTCCGCGCGAGTGCCGTGGGCCGCCAGAGCGCGGGCGAGATCGTGGGCGGTGCTGGCCTCCTCGGGGATCGGGACGAAGTCGGCGAGGGTGGCTCGCTCGATCAGATCCGCCTCGAGCGGGTCGTCGGCGGGGTCGGGAGTCGGGGGAGGGGAGAGGAGGTCGCGGACCTCGTCGACGAAAGCGCTCCGGGGGGCCGTACCGCCGGCTTCGTCGCTTGCCGGATATGAGAGGTGCAGGCAGCGCTCGGGCTTCGAGACGCAGGCATAGAACAGGTAACGCTCCTCGGCGGCGGGGTCGCTGCGGGAAGCAAGGCCCAGCGCCCGCCGCCGCTCGTCGGAGAGCAGCGGATCGGCGCCGCCGGCGGCGGGGAAGGAGCCGTCGGCGAGTCCGGCGACGAACAGGTGAGCGACCCTCGTGGCTCGCAGCCGGTAGGGGCTGAGGATCCGCACCCTGCCCTCCGTCGGGCCGCGCCAGAGCGGCACGCGGATGTGGGCGAGAAGCTCGGAGATGTCGCTGTACCGGGTTGGTGCCAGGTCGCCGAGCCCCACGACCTCGGTGAGGGCGCGGGCGACCTCGGTGGCAGCCCGGAGCTCCACCGCGGGGCCTCCGGAGGGGACCAGGCCGGAGCGGGCGTGGGGCCGCTCGGATACGTCAGCGGCAACCCGGGCCAGCGTCTCGGCGATCGCATGCCGATCGTCTCTCGCCTCCCGAAGTGCGTCCAGCGTCCAGATCCGACGGGGGCCCTCGCCCTCGCCGGCCCAGGCCGTCAATGCGTCGCCGGCCTCCTGCATCCGACCCCGCAGGACCGTTCGCTCGAGCCAATCGACCTGATCGGGTCGGGCGCGAGCCGGGCGCCGCAGGAAGGAGACGACCGTCGCCGCAGTGCCGTCCCCGCCGGCGATCGCGAGCAGCTCCAGCAGGCTCGAGCCGGTCGCCGTCATCGCCAGCGGGATGCTGGCCTCGGGAGCCAGCGGGATGCCGAGGCGCCCCAGCGTCCTGGCGATCAGAGGGGCCTGCCGATCCGGGCTGCGGACGGCGATCGCGATTTCGTCGGGGTCGACGCCCTCGGCGAGCAGGCGGGCGATCTTCCGTCCCAGCAGCTCGGATTCCCCGCGATCACCGGCACCCTCGAGCAGTCGCAGCGACCCGTCGGGCGGTTGCGCAACCGAATCCGGGACGAACAGGTTCCGCTCCAGGTGGCCGAGCGTCGCGGAGCCCTCGCCCCCGGCGCGGGTGCGCTCGGTGACGGTGGCGCCGAGCTCGTCGCGGAGCACCGCCAGCAGCTGCGCTCGGGCCGCCAACGCCTGCCGGTCCTCGAAGGTCACGGTCACGGTCACCGCGCAGGCACCGGCGAGCGCGCCGACCAACTCGATCTGCTCGCGGGTCAGGTCGTCGAAGCCATAGAGGAACACCGGGCGTGAGTTCCATGCTCGGGGGTCCCGACGCAGGGCGGCCGTCGCCCGGGCAGCGAGCTGATGGTTGTCGGCGAACCCGCCGTGGTCCCGCAGCGACTCGTAGCCCTCGAACAGCGCGACCAGCTCTCGCTCGTAGTCGCCCGCGTCCGCCCCGGCGGCGACCGCGGCGCCGAAGGCGTTCGCGTCGAGGCCGGCGGCCTGCAGATCAGTGAGCAGGCCCTCGAGCGCCGGGGCGAATCCCCCGCCTCGCGCCGATCGCGCCAGCCTGCGCAGCGGAGCTTCAGCGGCGGCGGCGCGGGCCAGCCAGATTCGCTGCATTCCGCTCAGCCCGTCGACCGCCTCGAGCCCGGCCGCCCGGCCGAGCTCCCGGAACAGGCCGGGGAAGCTCGTCACCGTCCCACCCAGAATCCCGCCGGGGCCGGAGCAGAGCTCGCGCTCGAGGCGGTCGACGTCATCGGTCGTGGGTGCGACGAGGACGGGATCCCGATCCAGCGACGCCCGGAAGGCCTCGAGGACTTCCGGGCGTCGCCCCGAGCCCGGAGGCCCGGCTATCACCGCCAAGCTCACCGCCGCCCTCCCGATTTCGAGTCTCCGCGCATGCCGTCTGAGCATAGGTCGCTCAGCGGCCTACATCGCTGACTTCGGGCCGCATCGTTTTACCGTCGGGGGTGCGGTCTATCTTCGCCCTGTGCCCCTCTGCTTCATCGATCCGGCCGATGCCATCCGCGTGGTTGCCGATTCGGTCGGTCGCGAGGCCCGCAGGCAGCTGCTGGGCGAGGCCGTCAGGGCCTGGGTCGACGAGATTCCCGACGATGAGCTCGAGGCCCACTACTCCAAGGCCATCCAGGAACTCGATGAGCACGATATCTCGATGCTCGCCGCCTGGCACGCCTCGATGGATATCGCTCACCCGATTCCCAACCGCGACTTCCTGATCAACGCCTTCGGCTCCCTCGGCCAGCATCGCCGCGAGGCGCTGAAGCTCGCGGCCGGCTTCCGGGGCGAGGAGGCCGTCGATCGCGGACTCACCGAGGAACGTGCGCTCGAGACGGTGCTCGAATGGCTCTCGCCGATGCGCCAGGAGGAGCTCGCCGTCGAGGCGATGGAGCTCTATCTCTGGGACCGCGCCGGCTCCGACAACTGATCTGGCAGCCTGAGAGGCGCCAGCTCGGGCTCCTCGTCGGCTCACGGCCCTGGAGGCCGCTTCGCCTCCTGCGTCACCCGATCTGACACCTCTCAGGCTCGCCAGATCCACTGGCGGCGCGGGGCCCTGGTCGTCATCCTCGTCGGCTCACGGCCCTGGAGGTCGCTTCGCCTCCTGCGTCACCCGACCCGGCGGCTCCCGTGCTCGCCGGATAGGGTGCAAAGCGTGAGTCGAATGCCTCGCATCTCGCCCGCCTCGATCCTCGCCGCCCTCGCCCTGTTCGTGGCGCTCGGGGGAGCCGCCTACGCGGGTTCCAAGATCGGCAGCTCCGGGATCAAGAACTCGGCGATCACCGCCAAGAAGCTGGCCAAGGGTGCGGTGACCGCCAAGGCGCTCGCCAAGGATTCGGTCACCGGAAAGGCTGTCAAGGAGAGCACCCTGGGAACGGTGCCGAGCGCCGCGGAGGCTGAGAGCGCCGCCGAGGCCGAAACGGTTGGCGGCCTCACCCCGGCGAAGTTCTCGGCCCGGGTCACTCCACCGAGCGCACTGGCGACGGTGGCGACCGTGGGCACCCTGGATCTCCAGTTCGGCTGTAGCGCCGGCTCGCCCCAGCTCAGGGTGCTGCCGGCGGCGGGAGCCCCCGAGCAGACCACCCGCTCGTCGCTCTTCTTCGCCGACGGTGTCAAGACCCAGGGCCAGGGAACCCTGCCCGCCAGCGGAATCGACATCCTCGACGGGACCGAGGCGGGGGACTTCAGTTTCAACGGTACGCTCGACTCGCTGACCGAGGATGGGGGAGTGACCACGGTCCAGTGGGCTGCGCGCTCGACCTCTCTGTTCCCGAGCCCCAACCCGGACGGCAATCGCTGTCTCTTCTGGGGCACTGCCACCAGCGGCTGATCCCCGTCGATTGACGAATTTTGTGAGCTGAGCTCGCATTTTTCGTCAATGGATTCGGCGGGGCTAGAGGTCGGTCTCGTAGATCCGGTAGGTCTTGACGATCTCGCCGCCCATGGCCTCCATGCCGCGGTTCATCGGCACGTTGGTCTCGAGGATCCAGCCCGTTTCGCCGCCGTGCTGGGGGGTGGAGGCGGCCATGTCGTAATGGCGGGCGTAGAGGCCGGCGGCGACCCCGGTGTGCTGGTACTCGGGTTTGACCCCGAGGGCGAACACCCGCACCGTGTCGATCTTCTTGCGCTCGCGGAGAGCGGTGATCCAGCCGAAGGGAAGGAGGCGACCGTTGAGCTTCTTCAGAACCTGGTTGTAGTCGGGGAGGGTGAGCGCCACGCCGACGGTCTCGCCTTCCTCGGTCTCGGCGACCATCGCCCAGTTCTCGTCCATGATCGGCTTCAGCTCCTTGGCGTAGGCCTTGATCTCGGCATCGGTGAGCGGAACGAAGCCCCAGTTCCGCTCCCAGGCGGCGTTGTAGATCTCCATGAAGCGGGCGATCTCGCCGTTCAGGTCGTTCCGGCGCATCCCCCTGATCTTGATCCCGTGCTCGGGTTCGAGCTTCTCGGCCAGCTCGAAGACGACCGGCAGGACCTGATCCCGATCCTTGACGTGCAGACTCCACTTGTAGAGGTCCATCGCCTTCGTCAGGCCGCAGCCCTCGATCAGCTGGGCGTAGTAGGGGTGATGCCAGTTCTCGAGAATCTGCGGCCGCAGCTCGTAACCCTGGACGAGCAGACCACATTCGTGGTTGGTCGAAAAGTCGAGTGGGCCGATTACGTGGTCGCGGTCGCGGTCGCGAAGCCACGCCAGAGCCGTATCGATCAGTGCCTGGGCGATCTCGGGGTCGTTCTCGCACTCGAAGAAGCCGAACTCCCCCCAGTTGTTGTCCTGGACCTCGTTGAAGAGCTCGTCGACCTGGGCGGAGATCCGGCCGACCACCCTGCCGTCACGGTGGGCGAGGAAGTACTCGGCCTCGGCGTGTTGGAAGAACGGGTTGTGCTTGCGATCGAGATGTCGCTTGCGCTCGCTGATCAGCGGCGGCACCCACTGGTCGACGCCTTCGTAGAGCCGGAACGGCAGCATGATGAACTCGCGCAGCTCGGCGCGACCGGACACGGCGGTGACGGAGATCTCACTCATCGAGCGCCGACCTTACTTCCGCGATCGCCTGCTCGGTTTCGCGGAAGTGCACGGCCCGCATGCCGAGCGCCCGCGCGGCATCGCAGTTGACCCCCATGTCGTCGATGAACAGGCACTCCTCGGCGGCGATCCCCTCGAGCCTCTCGACCGTGATCCGGTAGATCTCCGGATCGGGTTTGCGCATGCCGACGAATGCCGAGTCGACGACGGTCTCGAAGATCTCATCGACCGGCAGCTTCGCCCGCCAGATCGGCTCCCACTCGCGGACGTTGTTGGTCAGGATCGCCATCCGGTAGCCGCTCGCCGAGAGCTCGGCCATCAGCGCGATCATCTCCTCGTTGGGATGAAGCCCGTCGAAGTACTTCTCCTTGAACCGGTGCAATCGCGGGCGCTCGCCCATGATCGGCTGGAGCCCGTCGCGGAGGATCTCGAGGAAACGGTCCTCGGTGATCCGCCCGCATTCGAGTTCGAACAGCGGGTTGGCTCCGTCGAGTTGGTCGGCGCCGGCGACCATCGCCGTCCCGAGTTGCTCCAGCGTCACGCCGGTGTCCTCCTGGAAGCTGGCGAAGGCTCCGAGCAGCGGCGAGGTGAGCACGCCGCCGAAATCACAGATGACGGCGCGGGTCGGCAAGGCGGCAGATTCTGGCGCAATCGCGCGGCGCAGGCTCAGGGGGTCAGGATCTCGTAGCCCCCGACCGCCGGTGAGCCGCCGAGGCTCCATGCGAACCGGGCGGCTTCGAGCCGTCCCGCGGGGGTCGAGATCGCGCCGCCGGCGACGCTCCGGCCGGCGCCGCGCTCGGCGGCGCCGTCGTCCTCGGCCCAGAGCTCGAGCGTGGCGCGGGTGTGGATCCCGTTCTCGTCGTATTCGGTGGACAGCAGCGGCTCGACGTAGCCGTAGGGCTCATCGCGAGCCATGATCCTCGCTGCGCCGACGAGCTCCTCGCCGTGGTCCCGTGCATCTTCGGGCCGCAGCGAGATCAACACCAGGAGATCGCTCTTCGCCGTGATCGCCCAGACCGTGCGCAGCGCCGAGTAGCCGTTGTCGGGAAGCTCCCAGGCCACGCCGGGGCCAGAGATGCGATCGCCTCCCTGGGTGCCGCTGGCGGCGATCCCGTACACGGCCACGACCGCGTCCTCGATCGCGAACTCGAGCACCGGCCCGGCGGGGCTCCAGGAGATCTCGAACGGGCCGGCGTCGGATGCGAGAATCGCGCGACCCTCCTCGATCTGTTCCGCGGATGAGGCGCGCACGCTCTCACCGTCGCCGATCCGCAACGCATGGGCGCCATCGGATCCTTCCACGAGCAAGCAGTAGCCGCGTTCGCCATCGATGAAGGAGAACAACCGCATCGCCGATCAGCCCTCCTTCCCCGGATCCAGCTCGGGGGCGTCGTCAGGTATCTCACGGGCGCTGCCGTCGAAATCGTAGGAGCGCGGGGATCGCGAGCCGGGCGCGGGCCCGGCGCCGGCGGGCGGCGGCTGCCGCCCGGGCCGTGTCGCCCCCTCGCCGCCAGCTCTGGGGCGGGCTGCCCCGGGGCGGCGGTCGTAGATGAAGAACACCGAGCGAGTTGGCCCGACCCGTCGAGCGATGGCGAGCAGGAAACGGCGGAACATCGCCCGCGTCGGAGGGATCAGGAGCAGGAATCCGATGATGTCGGTGATGAAGCCCGGGGTCAGGAGCAGGGCGCCGCCGAAGATGATCGCCGCACCGTCGTAGACCTCCTTGGCCGGAACCCGCCCCGAAGAGAGCGTCTCGTTGAAGCGACGCCATGCCACGCGCCCCTGAGAGGCCAGCAGCATCGCCCCGAGCACGCTGTCGAGGAAGAGCAGCGCGATGGTCGGCCAGATCCCGATTGCACCCCCCAGTTCGATGATCACGTAGAGCTCCGCGATCGGGAGGACGATGAAGATGAGGATCAGGATGAACACCACTCCAGCGTAGACAACCCGATCGGTGTGTCGGAGGTGCCCGTTCGCTAACTTGGACCCATGACTGATGCTGTGAAAGTCACCGAGGAAGATGTCTACGAGGCCCTCGAGGAGGTCATCGACCCGGAGCTTGGGTTGGACTTCGTCTCGCTCGGGCTCGTCTACGACGTGGAGATCGAGAAGGAGAACGAGGTCTACGTGACCTTCACGCTGACAACCCCAGCCTGCCCGATCGGCCCTCAGGTCTCCGAGCAGATGAAGGAGTTCGTCGGCGATATCGACGGGGTCGCGAACGTCTACCCGAAGATGATCTTCGATCCACCTTGGTCCCCGGAGATGATGACCGAGGACGCCAAGTTCGCGTTGGGGTTCTGAAGGGCTGGACGAGCTGTTTCTTGCCGCGCAGTTGACCTCGACGCGACTCACCTCAGGGCGATATGGCCCAATAGTCACGGGGCGGAACTGGGCGATTCGCGAGACAGTCCGACGGTTTGCGGGCTTGCCAGCCGGAGGCAGGTGGCCGCGAGATACCGCTTTGGGTGGCCGAGCCGGGTGTCGCGCCCAGAGACACGTAGCGGCCATGTCAGGGATGGTCTGAGATCCCCGCCAGATCGCGATAGCCACGCCACCCGGCGGCTTTGGCGCTAGGTCTCGGCGAGGACCATCAAGAATGTGCACCAGGCGGGGCATTTCACTATCGGCTCCGATTTCGTCCCGGCTGAGCAGGCCGCCGGATGGCGCGGGCGCAGAAAGCCGGCGTCGTCTACTTCGGTGACCCCATTCCGGCGCCAAGGCTCGGAAACTGGACGATGTTTGCTCCAAGTTGCAGATGCATCTAGCGGTGCTAAGTTGCGGGCGTGAGCAGACCATCGAAGAAGGCAGAACGCCCCAGAGGGCCTACCTCCGGCGGAGCAGGGTTCCGTTCGACCGGTTCTAGGCGCACGGCCCTATCCGCAGTACTCGCGGTCTTGATAGCCGCGGGAGCCGCAGTTGGCTTCTCGGTCGCGGGGGCCGACTCGATCCCGCCAACTCCCCCGCCGCCAGCGAAACGATCGTCGTTGATGGGGTGAACGTCTACAGGACCGAACTCTCCGACGGCGGTCCCGCGCTCTACAACTTGGACCAACCTTCCAAGGGCGACGTTGCCACTGCCGAGGGACTACCAGAAGGCATAGTTGGCTCCGGGAAGTGGCAGACGACGGGAGACTTTGCAGCTTGCAAGCTTCTCGTCGAGCGCCCTGGGGCGGTCGTCGAGGGCTGCGCTCTGATGCGGCTCAGGACCAGAACGGAGACCTCGATCTAACCGAGGGCCCGGCGCAGCTCGTGTACTCCATATGCGGCCGAGAACCGGGGCCGGGCGAGATCAAGGCATGTGACGGTGAGGTCGTTACCGATGCACAGGTGAAGGAGGTGCTCGAGGAACTGCGCGCCGTGCTCGGGGAGGAGGCGACCTCGAGGCCACGAAGGCAACGACACCCTGAACGGGAATGAGGGCAACGACTTAAGGGCGGTAGCGGTCGTCATCTCGGTCATGAAGAGTTCCAGGAAGACCTGGTTCGGTTGGCGGTGGGTGTGGCCTGCCGAGTGACTCCCACCGTTGGGTGGGAGTCGATTTGGCTGGGGAGGGGAGGACCTGAACTCCCAGCCACCGTTCAACCGCCTACCGAGGGGCTCTTCAGGGTCAGTGAATGGGATTGCTCCGAAATCCCGGAGGAATCCCATGCACTGGCCACCGCGGTGGGGGCACCCTCCCCAGCCCAGCCCCTGACGCCCTCGCCAACTGACGCCTTGCCAAGCGGCAGCACCCAACGGTCGAGGGAAGCGGACGCGCAGCGGAGCATTCCCTCGGGGTCATCTACGCCTCGGCTGCCCTGACCGGTGCCGGGGTCATGGCGGCGGCGGTGAGGACCAGCACGAAGGCGAGGATCCTCGCCGTGAAGCCGAGGGAGTCGTCGGGCAACGGGTCGCCGAAGACGATTGGGCCGGAGAGGATCGTCATCGCGTTTGCCGCCACCGTGGTCATCGCGATCACGGGTACGGCCTTGCCGATCTGGAGGCTCTTGGCTGAGACCGTGAGCCCGACGAACGAGGCGATGATGATGACCAGGACGAGCGGGCTGACGAAGACTTCGACGAGGTTCTCGCCGAAGGCCCCGGTCTGGGCCTTGATCGCGGTGTCTGAGGCCGCCCAGAAGAGGCCGGCCGATGCGCCGAGGGCAACTCCAGCGTGGTTCGTGCGCCAGCCGACGACGGCGACGACGATCGCGAGCAGGGTGACGAGGGCGAGGAAGATCGCCAGGGTGGCGGCGGTGTAGTCGGAGTGGGCTCCGCCTTCGGAGCCCTTCAGCGAGGCGGCGAGGAACGCCAGCCCGAGGGCCGCGAGGCCGACCCCGATCCACTCCCGGCGGGTGACCTGCTGGTGGAAGAGTCGGTCGGCGACCACGGTGAGCAGGACGAGCCCGCCGGCGATCACCGATTGGACCAGCGAGATCGGTGCCAGCGCGAGCGCAGCCACGTGAAAGCCCCAGGAACCGATCGCGATCACGATCCCGAGCACGTACCAGCGATTCCGAAACAGCGAGAGCGAGGTCCGCACGGGCCGCTTCCAATCGACCGGAGGCGAGCCGACGGCGCCCTTGTGCTTGTAGAGAAAGCCGACCGTCGAGAAGAATGCGGTCGCCACTGCCATCAGCAGCCCGATCTGTACGGAGAGGCTCATCGGAGAGCGGGCAGGCTAGCGAGCCTCCGGTCCGGGCTGCCGTTGCGGCCCTGCCCAGGCTGGCTCAGGCCAGCAGGTCTGGAGGTTCGGGCCGATCCGGATCGGGTGTCGATCCACTCCCGTCGGCCGGCTCGCCGTCGTCGTCGACCCGGATCGCGGCGATCGCGTGCTCGTCGGGGAGCATCTCGAGTACCTCGCCGATCACCCTGCGAGCCTCGTCGCGATCATCGTCCAATCCGGCCAGCAGATCGCGGAGCGCATCGTGGGTCAGCTTGAGCTGGGCCGGGGTCAGCTCGAGGTGGTACTTGAACGGGCTCGGGCCGGGGTCGCTCACGTTCAGGCCGACGCGTTCGTTGCCTGGTCGGAGCTGGCGGACGGCTTCCGCCGGTTCGCGGGCTTCCTCTTGCCCGTCCGCTTCTCGGATTCATCGGCGGCCTCGAGCAGCTGCCTGGTCTCGGCCTCGATGCCCTCGGAGATCAGCAGCAGGTCCTCCATGGCGTCGTAGTCGCCGAGCAGACCGAAGTCGATCTTCCCGTTGTAGGACATGATCGCGATCGCCAGGGCGTGGTTTTCGGGCAGGAACGCGACCGGGAAGATGTCCAGCAACTCTCGCCCGAGCACGTAGAGGGGGATCTGCGGCCCCGGAACATTGGTGACGATCAGGTTGAAGAGGCGGGTCGAGAAGTTGATTCGAGCCGCCTGCGCGAGCAACGTGGGGGGAGCGAAGTCGTTGAATCGGGAGATCACCTCGGCGCCGAGGGCCTTCTTCGAAGACTTGACGCCGTCCATCGCCTCGCGCACGGTCCGGAGGCGCGCAACCGGATCCTCGACGTAGACCGGCAGGGGGCCGCGCACGGCGGCGATCTGGTTGCCGAGCTCGCCGCGCTGGTCGGTCGCCCGGATCGAGACCGGCACCAACGCCCTCAATTCCAGTCCCTCGGTCCGGACCCCGCGTGCGTGCAGCCAGCGTCGCAATGCGCCGGCGACCACGCAGAGGACGACATCGTTGACCGTCCCGCCGAGCTCGGTCTTGATCCGCTTGAACTCCGCGAGGTCGCCGCGGACCCAGGTGTAGCGGCGGTGAGGGCTGATCGGCACGTTGAGGGGGAGGTCGGGTGCGGGGTTGGCGAACTCCCAGGCGACCTCGCCGACGCCCTCGGCGGCGTTCTGGATGCTGCGAGCAGCCGCCTTCGGCGAGCTGACGGCCGATGCGACCCTGTGCGCCAGACCGAGCGGAGCTTTGGCGACGCTCTCGATCCCCCGGGCGGCCAGGGCAGCTTCGGAGGGACCCGGGCTGGGAATCCAGTCGCGATCCGCCTTGGCAGGCTCAGGAACCGGTTTGACGTCGAAGAGCACCGTTGCGATATCGACCCCCGAGACGCCGTCGACGAGCGCATGGTGGGTCTTGGAGATGATCGCGAATCGGCGCTTGCGAAGGCCCTCGACGAGCCATAGCTCCCAGAGCGGCTTGGTCCGGTCGAGCTGCTGGGAGAAGACCCGGGCGGCCATCCTTCGCAGCACGTCCTCGTTCCCCGGCGCGGGCAAGGCCGAATGGCGGACGTGGTAGCCGAGGTTGAACTGCGGATCGTCGACCCAGAACGGCCTGCCGGTCTCCATCGGCGGCACGGCGAGCTTCTGCCGGTAGCGGGGGACCAGGTGGAGGCGGCCCTCGACGTGGTTCAGCAGATCCTCGTAGGTGGGCGGAGGACCCTCGAAGATCGTCACCCCGCCGATGTGCATGTGGCTGGTCGGCGACTCGTTGGTCAGAAATGACGCGTCGATCGACGTCAGCCGATCCATGTGACCCTGGGGCATGGCCCTAACGTATCGCGCATGACTCAGGCTCGCCATTTCCCAATCCCTCAGGGATCGCGTCTGATCGCCTTGGCGGCGACGGCCCTGCTTCTGCTGTTGCCCGGCTGCGACGGCGACTCACCGGATGGTGCCGGGGATGCCGCCGACAACGACGCGTTCGACGGCACACGAGCGTATGCCGACCTGCGCGAGCAGGTCGAGGTCGGCCCGCGTCCCTCCGGGTCGGAGGCCAACGCCGAGCTGACCCGCTACCTCGCGGCCGAGCTGCGCCGAGCCGGTTTGGAGGACGTCGGCATCCAGAGTCCGCAGCGCAACGTGGTCGGCACCATTCCGGGGCGCGGCGACGGCTATGTCGTCGTCGGCGCCCATCACGACACCAAGGCCGGAATTCCGGGGTTCGTCGGCGCCAACGATGGTGCCTCCGGCGTCGCGGTGGTGTTGGAGTTGGCGCGGACGTTGCCGAACCCGATGCCCGGGCCGTCGATCGCGATCGCGCTGTTCGACGGTGAGGAGTCGCGAGGCGATCGCGAATTCTCCGTCGACGGGATGCGCGGCAGCAGCCAGTACGTCGTCGACGCCGCCTCGGGCGCCCAGGGGACTCCGCCGCTGGGTGAGATCGAGGCGATGGTCCTGTTCGACATGGTCGGCGATTGCGACCTCGACATCCCGCTCGAGGAGCAGTCCGATCCAGCCCTGTACGAGGTTTTCGCCGACGCCGACCCGGACCTCTTCGCGGGAGTCCGTTCGGGGATCGACGACGACCACGTTCCGTTCCTCCGGGCCGGCATCCCCGTGGTCGATCTGATCGACTTCAGCTACGGCCCCGGCGATCCCCCGGGTGAGTACTGGCACTCGGCTGATGATTCGCTCGAGAGGGTCTGCCCCGAGAGCCTCGACGCGGTCGGCGGCGCCGCATGGCAGGCCTTGCCCCGCATCGGTCGTTAGGTCCATAGACTCGCCACCGAGTGGGAGAGAGAGGCTCAGCCGAGGGTTCCCGGCCGGAAGTGCCGATCGGCGGCAGGCTGCTTGAGGGCGGCGCCAGGGGGGTGGGGCGGATCGCCGGTGTCACGGGTATCGACCGGACCGTCGAGGTGGCGGTCGAGGAGGCCATAGTCCGGGCGCTGGAGAGCGCCGCAGTGGAGCGGGCGATCACCAGGCTGATCGAGGACGGCAGGCTCGTCGAGGCCGTTGAGGATGCCATCGACGGCGATCAGATCGAGGCATCGGTTCGCCGTGCGATCGACAGCGAGGTTGCCGATCGGATCTGGGAGGACCTGCTGGCGAGCGACAAGGCCCAGATGCTTGTCGAACGGATCGCCGAGGCCCCTGAGATCCGGGTCGCGGTGGCCGCTCAGGGCGTGGGCCTGATCTGGGATCTCGGACGGCAGGTCTCGCGGGCCGCCGGCATCGTCGACGACTTCCTCGAGCGGTTCGCCCGCCGTCTGCTGCGCCGCGCCCCGCGCGAGGAGGCAACCGACCATGTCGGACTTGCCACCAGGGGCGTCGCAATCGCTGTCGACGCGGGGATCCTGACCGCGGGTGCGGCGATCTTCTCGGCACTCCTGGCAGCCATCCTCAGCCTGGTGTCCAGCGTCGACACGCTCTCGCCGCTGGTGGCCGGGATCCTCTCGTTCGGCGCGATGGTCGCCTGGGGGGTCTACTTCGTCGGCTTCTGGGCCTTCGAGGGCCAGACGCCGGGGATGCGATTCGTCGGCATTCACGTCGAGCACGGCGATCGCCGGGGGATCGGGGTGAGGCGCGCATTCCGCAGGCTGTGGGCGCTCGTGCTCGCCGTGCTGCCGTTCGGCCTCGGGCTGGTGCCGATCGTGTTCACCGACCGCCGGCGAGGCTTTCAGGATCGGGTTGCCGATACGGACATGATCCGGCGTTCCAACCGGGTCCTCGCGCCGTGGGCGGAGAATCGCCACATGGGCGAGCCCGGCTGACGCTCACTTCTCCGGCCCGAGCCCCCGCGCCGCTACCCTTCAGTGCATGGCTCAAGCCACTCTCAACGCCCCCACGCGGTTGCTGCTGGCCGCTCCCCGCGGGTATTGCGCCGGCGTCGATCGCGCCGTGCAGACGGTCGAGCACGCCCTCGATCTCCACGGGGCCCCGGTCTACGTCCGCAAGGAGATCGTCCACAACAAGCACGTCGTCGAGCAGCTGACCGAGCGCGGTGCGATCTTCGTCGAGGAGGAGACCGAGGTCCCTGAGGGCGCACTCGTCGTTTTCAGCGCCCACGGTGTCTCCCCGGCGGTCCATGCCAACTCCGCCAAGCGCAAGCTTCGCACGATCGACGCGACCTGCCCGTTGGTGACCAAGGTCCACGTCGAAGCCCGCAAGTTCGCCGAGGAGGGCTTCACGATCGTCATGATCGGCCACGAGGGTCACGAGGAGGTCGAGGGCACGACCGGCGAGGCGCCGGACTCGATCATCCTGGTCGAGACCACCGAGGACGTTGACAATCTCGAGATCGACGACCCCGACCGCGTCGCCTTCATCACCCAGACGACCCTCTCCGTCGATGAGACCGCGGGGGTAATCGCCCGGCTTCGCGAACGGTTCCCCAACATCACGAGCCCCAAGTCCGACGACATCTGTTATGCGACCACCAACCGCCAGCTCGCGGTCAAGCAGCTCGCCAGCGAGTGCGATCTCGTCCTCGTGATCGGCTCGAAGAACTCTTCGAACTCGAACCGCCTCGTCGACGTCACCCGTGACCTCGGGACGCCGTCCTATCTGATCGACAAGGCATCTGAAGTCAGGGAGGAATGGCTCGAGGGCGTCGACACCCTGGGCATCACCTCCGGTGCGAGCGCCCCCGAGGAGCTCGTCACCGAGCTCGTCGAGTTGTTTCGCGATCGCGGCACGACCGACATCAGCGAACTGCGCGCGATCGACGAGTCGGTCCGGTTCATGCTGCCGAAGCAGATCCGCGTCGAGCTGGCCTCCGCCGGTTAGTTACCCGGCGGCCGGACCGGGGGCGAATGCCACCGACCAGACTCTGATCGGGCCGTCGAGTTCCATCCGGACCTCGTGCATTCCGTGTACAGGGTGGCTGCAGAGCTCGTAGAGGCCGGGTCCAGCAAGCTCGATCGATCCCGTCGGCTCTCCGTCGACTGAGATTGCGACCTTTCCAGTCCCGTCGAGGGCGGCCCAGGCGCCGGCGCCGGCGTACTCGACGATCAGCGGCTCGTCGATCGTCTCCGGCTCCCAGGGTCGATCGTATGCGCCGCCGGGGAAGACCTCGTCGCTCGGCTTCTCCGCTTTCGGTGGATCCCCTTCGGGAGGAGGCCCGAGGGTGGGCTCGGGAAGCTCGTGGCCCTCACCGGCTGCGAGTTCGGCCCGGACAGCTGCCTCGGTTTCGTGGTAGGCGCCCTCACCGAAGTGGACGTAGCGAAGGGTGCCGCCCTGGCCCCAGAGGAACGTCGAAGGCCAGCCCTGACAGCCGTAGGCGTGCCAGATCCGGTGTTCGTTGTCGTTGGCGACGGGGAAGGGCAACCCGACTCGATCGACGGCGGCCGTCAGGGCGGCATCCGTGCTCGCCACTGCGGAGCGAGGCGAGTGGATGCCGAGCACCGAGAGACCATTGGCGGCGTATCGCTGCGCCAGCCCGGCGACGAACGGAAGCGTCCGAACGCCGCTCAGCTCGCCGAGCTCGAAAAAGTGGACGAGGAGGGCCGAGCGAGCGGTGATGCGTTCGCTGACCGGGGGCTCGGACCCGATCCAAGTGATCCCCGGCGGGAACGGGGGAATCGCGATGTTGTCGCGTTCTGGGCGCATTTCCCGAGCATCGCAGAGTTCCATGGTTGGACGCGGGTATGCTGATTTCCCGTAATCGTCGTCTGAGGAGCACAGGAGCAAGTTATGGCTACTTCCGTCTGGGATCGCATCGAAACCGCTCGCGAGCGACACGATGTGCTCCAGCATCCGTTCTACATCCGCTGGTCGGCCGGAGAGCTGACGCGAGACGAGCTCGCCCGCTACTCGGGCCAGTACCGTCACGCCGTCGCGGCGATCGCCGATCTCTCGTCGGAGGCGGCTGCAGAGCTTCCCCAGTACCCCGATCTGCAGGGTCATGCCGACGAGGAGCACGCTCATATCGAGCTCTGGGACGGGTTCGTCGACGCCGTCGGCGGCGACGCCGCGGCCGCTCCGACCACCGAGACCGTTCAGTGCGTCGAGGTCTGGACCGAGCGTGACGGCGCCCTGAGCACGCTCGCGCGGCTCTACGCGATTGAAAGTGGTCAGCCGGAGATCTCGAAGACCAAGCTCGAGGGCCTCGCGGCTCACTACGGGATCGACTCACCCGAGGGAACCCGGTACTTCACCGTCCATCGTGGCCGCGACGTCGAGCATGCTGCTGAGGGCCGTGAGCTGCTCGAGGAGATGATCTCCAGCCCTGCCGACGAGGACGCCGTGGTCGCCGCCGCCGAGCGCGCCTTCGAGGCTAACTGGCGCCTACTCGACGGCGTCTAGCAAGGACGAATCAATCGGGATGAGCCGAACCGACCGCGCCATCGGGATCGCTCTGGGCGTGATCATCGGGATCGCGGCATTGATCCTGTTCGTGTTCGGTGTCTCGGGCGAATCAATCGATGCGCCGTCGCTGGACTCCACCACGCCCGCACCGATCTCGGCGCCGCCGCCCAAGTAGCGCGCCGCGACACCATCAACGCTCCGCCTTGAATGCTCGAAGGCGGAGCGAGTTGGAAACCACGAACACGCTCGAGAGCGCCATCGCCGCCGCGGCTACCAGCGGGTTCAGGTAACCGCTCATTGCCAGCGGCAGCGCGGCGACGTTGTATGCAAATGCCCAGAACAGATTGCCCTTGATCGTCGAGAGGGTTCGGCGGGAGAGGCGGATCGCATCGCCGGCCGCTCTGAGGTCCCCTGACACGAGCGTCAGATCCGACGCCTCGATCGCGACGTCGGTCCCCGATCCGATCGCAAGACCGAGGTCGGCCTGGGCCAGCGCGGGGGCGTCGTTGACACCGTCTCCGACCATCGCGACCGTGCAGCCCTCCGCCTGCAGGCGACTGATGACGTCTGCCTTTCCTGATGGAAGAACTTCCGCGATCACCTCATCGATGCCGACCGCTGAGGCGACGGCCTCGGCCGTTGCGGCGTTGTCCCCGGTCAGCAGGATCGGTCGCAGCCCGAGCGCTCGCAGGCGAACCATGGCCTCCGCCGACGTCGGCTTGATCGTGTCTGCCACCGCGATCATCGCGTGGACCTTGCCGTCCCAGCCTGCGGCGATGGCGGTTTGGCCGCGGGCCGTCGCTTCCTCCAGTGCTCGTTTGAGCCGATCGGGGGTCGAGTGATCGCGCTCCGCGAGCAATCTCGGACGGCCAACCACCAGGTGGCGATCGCCGACGGTCCCTTCGACGCCAAGCCCTTCGATGTTGGCGAAGCCTTCGGGTACCGGTAGATCGTCGACTCGCCTCGAGGCCTCGGCCGCGATTGCACGGGCAACAGGGTGCTCCGACGAGCTCTCGATTGCGCCGATCAGCCGCATCGCCTCGACCTCGTCAGTCCCTGCGGCAACGACCACCTCCTGCACGCTCATCTCGCCGGTGGTGACGGTTCCCGTCTTGTCGAGCACGATCGTGTCGACCTCGCGGGTCGACTCCAGCACTTCGGGCCCCTTGATCAGCAACCCCATTTGAGCTCCTCGGCCGGTGCCGACGAGCAGCGCGGTGGGCGTCGCGAGCCCGAGGGCGCACGGGCAGGCAACGATCAACACGGCGACCGCCGCCGTGAGCGCATAGGTCGCGCTGGCCCCCGTGGCAAGCCAATACGCGAGCGTCGCGAGGGCCAATCCGATCACAATCGGTACGAAGATCGCGGAGACGCGATCGGCGAGTCGCTGAACCGGGGCCTTGCCTGTTTGCGCCTCGGTGACGAGGCGTGCGATCTGCGCCACCGCGGTCTCCGAACCCACCCGAGTGGCGCGAATCACCAGGCGACCTCCTGCGTTGACAGTTGCGCCTGTCACCTCAGATCCAGGGCCGACCTCAACCGGTACCGACTCCCCGGTCAGCAACGAAGCGTCGACCGCCGAGTGCCCCTCGATCACGATGCCGTCCGTTGCGACCTTCTCGCCGGGCCGGGCGACGAAAATGCTGCCGACCTCGAGTTGATCGGCCGGAACCCTGCGCTCGCTGCCGTCGCCATCGAGTATCGACACGTCCTTGGCCCCCAGCTCCATCAGGGCCTCGAGCGCTGCGCCGGCGCGGCGTTTCGCCTTGGCCTCGAAGAATCGGCCGGCGAGGATGAACGTGGTGACCAGAGCTGCCACCTCGAAGTAGACCTCCGAAGCCCCGGCGCCCTGCTCGGGAATCAGCGTGAAGATCATCCGCATGCCTGGCTCGCCGGCGCCGAGGACGAACAACGCCACGACAGACCAGGTCCAGGCCGCCAAGGTTCCCAGTGAGATCAAGGTGTCCATCGATGCGGATCCGTGACGCAGATTTCGCCAGGCAACCTGATGGAACGGCCAGCCGGCCCAGAAAACGACCGGCGTCGCAAGCACCATGCTGACCCACTGCCAGTAGTCGAACTGCAGCGGCGGGATCATCGCGATCAGCGCGACCGGTACGGAGAGCATGATCGCGAAACCGAGGCGGGTACGCAGATCCTGCAACTCAGCGTCTGCCGCCGCATCGGCGCCGGCGTCGCCCCGCGGCCTGGGAAGGCGCACGCTGTACCCGGCCGCCTTCACGGCCCCGAGCAGCTGATCTCGACCCACCGACCGCGAGTCATAGGTCACCGCCGCGTGCTCGGTCGCGAAGTTGACCGTCGCCTCAACGCCCTCGATTTCGTTCAGCTTGCGCTCGACGCGACCGGCGCACGATGCGCAGGTCATGCCTTGAACGGCCAACTCGATCCTTGCGCCCTCAGCGGGTACGACCCCGCCGTCATCGGTCTCGCTCATCCAGGACGGCTCCTTCGTGCGATCGGGGGAATCCGCTTGATCAATTCCAATATACCCTATGGGGGTATGATGGGCAAAGGCTCCGAATTCCGATGGCAGCGTGCTCGTGGCCTACCATTGAGCTGGCGGCGATGGGCTTTCTGACAACCAAACGCGATCTCTCGATCCCCATGCTGCTTTCCGGAGATCAGGCTTTGGCCGCGGCGCGAACTGCCGTGGCCGAACTCGATTGGCCTGTGGAGGAAACCGAGCCCGGAACACTCGTTGCCACCGAGGACTTCGCCCGGCTTCATTGCCACTGTCAGCCGATGTCGGTGAAGATCGGGCTCTCCGCATCCGACGAGGGCCGGTCCACCCTCTTACTCCGAGCCAGCGTCCCCGGTCGCGGTCCGATTGCCTCACAGCATCTTCGAACGCAGTCCGATGTTCTGGCCCGCCGGATCAGGTCATTGGAGCCCCGAGCACCAACCGAACCTAGGTAGCGCCGAATCACGATCCGGTAGCGTCCTCAGGGTGAGCGAGACCGGTCGCAGTCCTCAGCGCGTAGCCGCCGGCGTTTTCCTGACGGTTTGCCTCCCGGCGGTCTTTGCCGTCGCGGTTTCGGGCGGTTTCCTCGCGCTCGTTCCACTCCTGCTGTTGGTGGTGCCGATCCTGATCACGGGCCGCGCACCCGGTCTGGAGGCCCTGGAGCGAATCCGGTCGAAGGTTGCCTTTTCTCACCGACGAGCGCAGCTTTCCGCTTCACCACCACCGGACTTCCCAGCCGAATCATCTCGCCGGAGCGGGCTCCTGCTCGCCTATTCGCTGGCAGGGCGAGCCCCGCCTCGCGTCCTCGTCTACCAGTGACAGCAGTAGCCGCCGAATCCGGCGGCGATCGAGATGAAATGAGTCAAGGAGCCTTCAATGAAATCCAATGGAACCCGAATCGCTGCCGCCCTCGGCGCGGTTGTCGTCGTCGTCGTTCTCTTCTTCGTCTTCAAGGGTGACGATGGGAGCGATGATGCGACCACCGCGTCCGTCGCGACCACCTCGACCACATCTGAGTCGAATGCCGGCGGGGGTGACAAGCCCGAAGTGCCCAATGCGCCCGAAGTTCCGACGATCAACGTCGTCGGCGGGGAGCCCGAGGGCGGCGTTGCCGACCTTACCTTCGACAAGGGAGACCAGATCCGGTTCGTCGTCATGTCCGACACCGCCGACGAGGTCCACGTCCACGGCTACGACATCGAGGAGGAGGTCCCCGCCGGCGGTAGCGCCGAGTTCGATTTCCCGGCCGACAGCGACGGCATCTACGAGGTCGAGCTGCACAGCTCCGAAACCCAGATCGCCGAGCTGACCGTCAACCCGTGAGGCCGCGAGCCACCGCAGGTTTGGGGGCGCGGCTCACCCGGTCCTTGGGCTGGGCGCTGCTGAGTGTCACGATCACCGCTGCGCTGCTGCCGTCCTCGGCAGCAGCGCACGGGCTGGTCGGCCGATCGGACCTGCCGCTACCCGACTGGCTGTTCGCGTGGGGTTCGTCGATCATCCTGATCGTCTCGTTCGTCGGCCTGACGCTCGGATGGCGGAAGGTCCGATTCGAGAACTACGGTTGGCGCAGCTTCAGTGACGGGGTCAACTCCGCCCTGCTCGGCCTCCCCGCCCAGGTCGCCGCGGGTTCCATCGGCGTCCTCCTGCTCGGCTTGGTCGTCTGGACCGGGCTCGACGGAACCGAAGCCCCGGACAGGAACTTCTCGGTCACGTTCGTCTTCGTCACCTTCTGGCTCGGCCTCGTCGGCCTGAGCGTGCTGTTCGGCGACGTGTTCCGAGCGTTCAATCCCTGGCGGGCGATCGGGCGTGTTGCTGGGGCCGGCTTCAGCAGGCTCGTCGGGCAGAAGCAATCGGCACCGTTCACCTACCCCGAACGGCTCGGCCGCTGGCCGGCTGTCGTCGGTCTCGTCGCCTTCGTCTTCCTCGAGCTCGTCTGGGGTCAGAGCGGATTCGCCGCGGCCGGGCTGACGCCGAAGACCCTGACGATTGCCACGCTTATCTACTCGGCCTACACGTTCGTCGCAATGGGGCTCTTCGGAGTCGAGCGTTGGATCGATCGGGGCGAAACCTTCTCCCAGTACTTCGGCATGTTCGCGAGCCTCGCTGCCTTCGAGGTCCGCGACGGCCGCCTCGGGCGCCGCCCGTTACTCGCCGGGACGACGACCTGGGCGCTGCCCGCCGGATCGCTCGCGCTGGTCCTCGCAGCGATCGGCTCCACGACCTTCGACGGGGCTTCCGAAGGGGTACTCAAGGAGCCGATCAGCTCGGCCTTCCAGGCGCTGACCGACGCCGGCCTGACGCCGGTGGCCGCGCTCAGGCTGACCAACTCGCTCTTTCTCGCCGGCACGCTCGCGGTGGTCACCGCGGTCTTCTGGGGCGGCATCTACGGGATGCGAATCGTCGACAACAGGCGCAGCGTCCGCGAGCTCGCCAAGGCGTTCGCACACGCGTTCATCCCGATCGCCCTCGCGTATCTCGTCGCTCACTACTTCAGCCTTGTCGTCTACCAGGAGCAGGCGCAGTTCACCTACCTGCTCTCCGATCCCCTGGGCGACGGCTCGAATCTGTTCGGAACCGCCGGCTCGGGGATCGACTACGGCCTCGTTGGTGCCACGGCGATCTGGTACGTGCAGTTCGGAGCAATCGTGGTCGGGCACGTCATCGCCCTCGCTATCGGCCACGATCGCGCGCTGGCTCTCTGGAGGGACCCTCGGGACGCCGCCTGGTCTCAGGTGTGGATGTTGGTCACGATGATGTTCTTCAGCATCCTCGGTCTCTATCTGCTCTCCCAGGCCAACGCTTGAGGCGATGGTGATTCCCGTCGCTCACGCAGGTCACTGGCTGCCATATGTGATCCCTGCTTTGGTGGTCCTGGTCGCGGTGGTGATCAGCACGATCAGGGAGCGTCGCCGACGCGACGCCGATGAGGCTGAACCTCCCGGTTGAGCGGTGCGCGCCTTTGCGATTGCGACAGCGTGCGAGCGACCCCCCTGAACCGGATCAGTCGCCGTTGGTCGCCAGGGACTCAACCGCCGTCGTGATCCGCGCCTGGTCGGCCGGTGGGAGGTCCTCCACGCGGAGGACCGCGTTCCCGGCCCTGAAGCAAGTGAGGATCGGGGCCTGCTCGCAGCGGTCGAACTCATCGCGCCCGGCGTCGGAATCGGCGGCGATCAGTAGCGTCGCTGCGCCGTGGACGTCGGTTGGCGGCGGCGCCTGGCCGACGGCGCTCGGCGCGAACTCGGTCAGGCTGACCGTGTAGATGTCCGCCCCGTCGGGGTTCTTCGTGAGCGCCGATCCGAGGGCCAGCGCCGCACCGTTGTCGTTCATCTCTTCGATGAAGTCCTGCGCGGTGAATTCATGCTCACCGCTGCAGGCTGCCATCCCAAGCGAGGCCGTCACCCCGACGAGGACCGCCGCGGATCTGACCAGTCCTCCAACGAGGCTTGCTGCGTTCGGGCCGTCGGGGGATTCGTCCTCCCCGCTCAGCCGTCGAGGAGCTCGCTGAGGCGGCTTTCCAGCGCTGCGGCCAGGGCATCCGCCACCGGTCCGGCGGGAATCCGCTCGACCAGCTCGGCCAGGAACCCGCCGACGATCAGCTCCCCCGCCTGGTCGGCATCGAGCCCGCGCGAGGTCAGGTAGAAGAGCTGTTCAGGATCGATCTGAGCGACGGCCGCGGCGTGCGTGCAGGCGACGTCGTCCGCCTCGATCTGGAGGCCCGGAATCGCGTCCGCGTGGGCTTTCGAGGAGAGGATCAGGTTGCGGCAGTCCTGGAATGCATCGGTGCGCTGGGCACCGCGATCGACGTTGATCATTCCGCGCCAGACGGTGGTCGAGCGCCCGTCGAGGACCCCCCGGAAGGACAGGTCGGAGGTCGTGTCCTCGGCGGCGTGCTCCTGCGTTGTGTCGTAGTCGATGTGCTGGCGGCCGTTGCTGACATAGGCACCGGTGACCCGCGCGTTGGCTCCGCGTCCTGCGAGCTTGGTCTCCATCCGCACCTTGCCGTTGGCCGAGCCGAAGCCGAGGGCCACCCATTCGAGGGTCGCGTCGCGTTCGACCTCGGCCCGTTGGCTGGCGAAGACCCATGACTTGGGTGAGAGGTCCTGGCCGCAGACGTACCGAAGGTTCGAGCCGGCGCCGAGGATGAGCTCGGTGACGCCGTTGAACAGGCCCTCGCTCTGCTCGTCGGCGGAGACGTAACGCTCCCAGACCTCGGCCTCCGCACCCTCTTCGAGCACGATCAGCGTGCGCCAATTGAGAGTGCGCCCCGCTGCCTGCTGGACCGCCGTCAGGGAGATCGGTTGATCCGGGCTGCTGTTCCTGGGGATGTAGACGAGCGCGCCGCCTCTCCAGCCTGCGTCGTTGATCGCCACGAACGGATCGCTGCCCGCGGGCACGATGGTGCCGAGGTGTTCGCCGACGAGGTCGGGGAAGCGCTCGGCACCCTCCGACAGGCTCATCACCGTGACGGCGTCGGGGCGGCCGTTGCCGGTGGGAGCCGGGGGAGAGGCCTCGTCCAGCAGAGCCGTCGCGTCGACCTGCGTCAGGCCGGCCGAGCCCTCGGGCACCTGCAGACGGGTGGCGACGATCTCGGCGCTCGCGACGTCGCCTCCATCGGCGGGGGCGAAGGAATTCAGATCCAGCTTCGAGAGATCGGTGAACTCCCAGCCGCGGGTCTTCGGCCCGGGGAGGGCCAACTCCTTGGCCGCATCAACCGCCTGCGCTCGCCGTTCAACCAGCCACGACGGTTCCCTTGCCTCGGGCTTCGTTGACTGGGCGGTCGCGCTAGCCAATCGAGCCCTCCATCTGCAGCTCGATCAGTCGGTTCAGCTCGACCGCGTACTCCATCGGAAGCTCCTTGACGACCGGCTCGATGAAGCCGTTGACGATCATCTTCGACGCCTCCTCCTCGTCGAGACCGTGCGTCTGCAGGTAGAAGAGCTGCTCCTCGCCGATCTTCGAGACCGAGGCCTCGTGACCGACGTTGGCGTCGTTCTCGTCGATGCGAATCGTCGGATAGGTATCGGATCGCGACTCGGGGTCGAGCAGCAACGCGTCGCAGACCACCTTCGACCGCGCCTCGGTGGCTCCCTTGGCGACCTCGAGCAGACCGCGGTAGGTGGAGCGACCGCCGTCCTTGGAGATCGACTTGGCGAAGATCGACGAGGTCGTCTTCGGCGCCGCGTGGATGATCTTGCCTCCCGCATCCTGGTGCTGCCCCTTGCCGGCGAAAGCGATCGAGAGGATCTCGCCGTGGGCGCGTTCGCCCATCAGGTAGATCGACGGGTACTTCATCGTCACCTTCGATCCGAGGTTGCAGTCGACCCACTCGACGGTCGCGTCACGCTCGGCGATCGCACGCTTCGTGACCAGGTTGAAGACGTTCTGCGACCAGTTCTGGACGGTCGTGTAGCGGATCCGGGCACCGGGTCGGGCGATCAGCTCGACCACCGCGGAGTGCAGCGAGTCGCTCGAGTAGACGGGTGCGGTGCAGCCCTCGATGTAGTGGACGTCGGAGCCCTCGTCGGCGATGATCAGCGTGCGTTCGAACTGGCCCATGTTCTCGGTGTTGATCCGGAAATAGGCCTGCAACGGCATCTCGACCTTGACGCCGGGGGGGACGTAAACGAACGAGCCGCCCGACCAGACGGCGGAGTTGAGGGCGGCCAGCATGTTGTCGTTGGCGGGGATCACGGTGGCGAAGTGCTCACGGATGACGTCCTCGTGCTCACGCAGCGCGGTGTCCATGTCGAGGAACTGGACGCCGACCTCCTCGAGGTCCTTGCGGACCTGGTGGTAGACCACTTCGCTCTCGTACTGAGCGCCGACGCCGGCGAGGAAGTTCCGCTCCGCCTCGGGGATGCCGAGCTTGTCGAACGTGTTCTTGATGTCGTCGGGGACGTCGTCCCAGCTGTTCTCGGCGCGTTCGGAGGCGCGCACGAAGTAGTGGATGTTGTCGAAGTCGATCTGGTTCAGGTTCGCGCCCCACTGGGGGATCGGGCGGGCCAGGAAGTGGTTGAGCGCCTTGAGCCGGAAGTCACGCATCCACTGCGGCTCGTTCTTGTACTCGGAGATGTCCTCGACGAGTTGGCGACTCAGCCCCTTGGGGGCCTTGTAGACGTATCCGGTCTCGGGGTCGTTGAAGCCGAACTTCGCCTTGTAGTCCTGGTTGATGTCCTTGATGGCCTCGCGCTCGGCCTGCTTGGGATCGATGGTTGCGGTCTCGGGTGGCGGGTTCATCTCAGTCAACCTCCAGCGTTACTTTCCCATCCTCAGCGCGGACCTCGAAGGTCTCGACCGGCGCGAAGGCGGGGAGGGTCTTGGGGCGACCGGATCTCAGGTCGAACAACGATCCGTGTCGAGGGCATTCAACGGTACAGGCCTCGGGGTTGAACTCCCCCTCGGCGAGAGGTCCGTCGTCGTGAGAGCAGCGATCCTCGATTGCCATCAGATCTCCGCCGCAGTTGAACACGCCAATCTCGACTCCGTCGATCTCGACGAGCTTCATCGCCCCCTCGGGGAGCTCTTCTGTGCTGCATACGGTGTGGTCTGCCATCTAATCCCTACTCTGCTGGTCGGATTTTAGCGGAACCCCGGCGGCAGCCTCGGGCGCGAGGCTCGACAATGACCCTGAGCCGATGGACGACGCCCGAAAACCCGACCGCCGAGCAGAGTTGACTCAGGCACCGCCCGAACCGATCCGAGTCGGCGCGGGCACCGCCTTCTACCTCGGCGGCAGGCTGGAGCTCGATCCCAGCGTCGGCAGGGTCATGCTGCGCGTCGCGGGGGTGGAAACTGAGGTCGACGCCCACTCGATGCCTCCCGAGCGCGCCTACGGGGCCGGTGGTCTGTGGTGGTCGCTGGTCGAGATCGCCGGTCCGGTGCCGCCGGGCAGGGTCGAGGTGGAGGTGCGCACGGACAGCGGACGAGATCAGCCCGACCTTCGGGCGAAGATCGTGCTCGCGGCCGGGATGGAGGGCCTGCCGGAGGAGGCTCCCGCTCCTGCATCCGCCGGAGCCGATCCGCTGATCGCGATCTGCATGGCGACGTATGAGCCGCATCCCGACCGCCTCGCCCGGCAACTCGATTCGATCCGGGCCCAGACGTGGGGGAACTGGATCTGCGTGATCAGCGACGACAGCTCCTCCCCGGACGCTTTCGCCGAGGTCGAGCGCCAGGTCGCAGGGGACCCCCGTTTCTTCGTCAGTCGCTCCGACGAGCGGCTCGGCTTCCTGCGCAACTTCGAGCGTGCGATCGCCCTCGCCCCCGCGGATGCCGAGATGATCGCGCTGGCCGATCAGGACGACCGCTGGGATGCGGACAAACTCGTTGCGCTCGCTGACGCGCTGCGTGCAAACCCCGCCTCGCTTCTCGCCTACAGCGACGTCCGGATCGCCGACGCCGACGGCAACGTCCTCTCGGACACGTACTTCTTCGAGCGCCGCAACAACGCTGAGAGCATGGCGTCGATGATGATCACCAACAACGTCACGGGCGCTGCCTCGCTGTTTCGCCGGGAATTGCTTGCGACGGCTCTCCCGTTTCCGCCCGGGGGAACCGGTCAGGAGCTGTACCACGACCACTGGCTCGCCCTCTGCGCTCTCGCGACCGGGCCGCTCGCGTACGTGGACCGGCCGCTGCACGACTACACGCGCCACAATGCCTCGGTGACGATCCGCGAGACGGAGGGTCATTGGGTCCGGCCGCCGCAGAACCGTCGCGAGGAGCTGTCCATGCGCTCCCGACGCTTCGCCCGACGCCTCCGACTCGCCTCCCGCAGCCCGGGCTGGCGCTCGGCCTACACGGGCCGTTACCTGCTGATCCGGCAGTTGGCGACGATCCTCTTGCTCCGTCTCGGCCGTGGCGGAATTGAACCGCGTCACCTGCGCGACCTCGACCGCCTGCTCGCCGCCGAACGCTCGCCGGCGGCTGCCGGCTGGCTTCTGGCCCGCTCGTTCCGGCCCTGGATCGGACGCAACGACACGCTCGGCCGCGAACGCGTGGTCTTCGGCGGCATCCTCTGGCGGAAGCTGATCCGCTTCCGAGCCGGCCGCGGTTAGAGATCGGTCGAGCCGACCTCAGCCGGGTCGCCCTGCTGTCCCTCGTCCTCCCAGTCGGCGGGCTCGCCGAGGCTGGCGGACTTGACCACCTTGAGGCCGAGCATCGCGCACTTCATCCGCGTCGCCGAGATGTCGATGCCGAGCAGGTCGAGGACGGTCTCCTTCGGCATCCGCAGTAGCTCCTCCCGAGTCATTCCGGTCAGCTCGTCGGTGAGCAGCGAGGTGGCGGCGGTCGAGATCGCACAGCCCTGTCCCTCGAAGGAGACGTTCTCGACCCGGCCTTCGTCGTCGAGCTTGATGAATACGTGCTGCTCGTCGCCGCAGAACGGGTTCGTGTCCTCGTAGTCGAGGTCGAAGGACTCGAGCCTTCCGAAGTTGTGCGGCCGTTTGTAATGCTCGAGAATCTGATCCCGGTAAAGCTCGTCCACTAGCGCCGCCCCTGACGCTTCGCACCTCGGTGTCCTCGTCGGCTCACGGCCCATGGGGCCGCATCGCCTCCGGCGTCCTTGATCTGCTCGGTCAGGAACGCCACTAGAGCTCGAACACCCTTCGCGCCTCGTGGAGACCATCGACGAGCCGGTCGATCTCGGGCTTGGTCGTGTAGATCCCGAAGCTCGCACGGGCGGTCGCCGGAACTCCCAGGCGCTGCATCAACGGCTGTGCGCAGTGGTGCCCGGCGCGGACCGCGACGCCGTGGCGATCGAGAATCTCGGCAACGTCATGAGGGTGCACTCCGTCGAGCTCGAAGGAGACCGGTCCGATCCGCTCCGGCCCCGGTGGTGGGCCGAAGACACGCAGCCCGGGGACCGGGGACAGCTGCTCGAGGGCGTAGGCGGTGATGTCCCGCTCGTGCGCGAGGGCCCGGTCCATACCGAGCGCATCGAGCCACCGCAGGGCAGCGGCGAAGCCGATCGCCTGGGCGATCGCGGGCGTGCCGGCCTCGAAGCGGGCCGGGGGATCGGCGAAGGTCGACCCCTCCTTCGAGACCTTGCGGATCATCGATCCGCCGCCGAGGAAGGGCGGCATCTCAGCCAGCAGGTCGAGGCGGGCCCAGAGCGCCCCGATGCCGGTCGGCCCGTAGGCCTTGTGGCCCGTCACCGCGTAGAAGTCGACACCGAGCTCGCTCACGTTCACGCTCATCTTCGGAAGCGACTGAGCGCCGTCGATCAGGATCAACGCGCCGGCATCGTGGGCGAGCCGGGTGATCTCCGCGATCGGGTTGAGCGTGCCGAGCACGTTGGAGACGTGCGCGACGGCGACGAGCTTCGGGGCACGGGCGAGGGCGGTCTCGAGCTCTGCCATCAACAGCTCGCCCTGGTCGTCGATTCCGACCCAGTCGATCTCGGCGCCGCTCGCCTCGGCGAGCTGCTGCCAGGGGACGATGTTGGAGTGGTGCTCCATCTCGGTGAGCACGATCCGATCGCCGCGGCCGATGTTGGCCGCTCCCCAGGCCCGCGCGACGAGATTGATCGCCTCGGTCGCGTTGCGGACGAAGATCACCTCGCGCCGGTCGCGCGCGCCTAGGTGATCGGCGACGGTCGCGCGGGCGCCCTCGTAGGCGGCCGTCGCCTCGGCCGAGAGCGTGTGGGAGCCGCGATGGACGTTGGAGTGGTGGCGGCGCTCGTAGCGGTCGACGGCCTCGATCGAGGCCAGGGCGCGCTGGGAGCTGGCTCCGGAGTCGAGGTAGACGAGCGGCTCGTCTCCGATCAGGCGACTCAGGGTCGGGAAGGAGCCGCGAATCCGCTCGATGTCCAGCCCCGTGAGTGCGGCGCTCTCGGCGGATGCCGGTTGATGCGGCGCAACCGCGGACATCTCGAGGCGCGGGGCGCCTAGGCGCTCGCCGCAACCTCCTCCTTGATCCAGCCGTAGCCCTTCTCCTCGAGCTCGCTGACCAGTTCGGGCCCGCCGCTCTTGACGATCCGGCCCTCGTACATGACGTGCACGCGATCGGGCTTGACCAGATGGAGAATCCGCTGGTAGTGAGTGATGATCAGCACGCCCATGTCGGGCCCCGCGAAGCGGTTGACGCCCTCGGCGACGGTCTGCAGCGCATCGATGTCAAGCCCTGAGTCGGTCTCGTCGAGGACCGCGATCTTGGGCTTCAGGAGGGCCATCTGGAGCATCTCCATCCGCTTCTTCTCACCGCCGGAGAATCCGTCGTTGAGGTAGCGACTGGAGAACTCGGTCGGGATGTCCATCATCTCCATGGCTTCCTTCGTGGTGCGGGCGAAGTCCTTGAGCTTGATCTCCCGTTCGCCGAGCGCCTCCCGGCGTGCGTTGACGATCATCCGCAGATACTTAGCGACGGTCACGCCGGGAACCGCGACCGGATACTGGAAGGCCATGAACAGGCCGGCGCGGGAGCGCTCGTCGGGAGGGGACTCGGTGATGTCGTCACCGTCGAAGGTGATGTTGCCGTCTGTCACCTCGAGGCCCGGGTGGCCCATGATCGAGTTTGCGAGGGTGGATTTGCCGGAGCCGTTCGGCCCCATCAGCGCATGCACCTCGCCGCGCCCGACTTCGAGGTTGAGCCCCTTGAGGATCTCCTTGTCCTCGGCGGATACGTGCAGGTTCTTGATCTCGAGATCGGCCAATTTGACTCCAGTTCGGTTTCGGTTGAGTGGCTGACTGCGGCGCTCAGGCGGCGCCGGCCGTCGTCAGTTTTTCGTCGCGGATCGCCTGTTTCTGGTCGCGGTTCTCGAACTCGATCAGCTCGGCCAGCGTGGTCCCCGCCAGGGCCTTGGTGATCCCGCCCTGGACCCGGGTCCAGAGCAGCTTGGTCGAACAGGCCGCATCGCCGTCGGTTTCGTGGGAGCAGAGCACCTTGCCGTCGGTGCCTTCGAGAAAGCAGTCCATCGGAGCGATCGGCCCTTCGAGGGCTTCGACCACCTCCAGCATCCTGATCTCGGAGGCGGGCATCGCCAGCCGGTAGCCGCCGTGAGCACCGCGCTGCGAGCTGACCAAGCCGGCGTCGCGAAGCTTCGCGACGAGGTGTTCGAGGTATGAGAGCGGCAGCGTCTCGGAGGTGGCGAGGGAGGCGAGCGCCACGGGGCGCTCGCTCGCTTGCCGTCCGAGCGCGACCATCAGACGCACTCCGTACTCGGCCTTGGTTGAAAACAGCATGACCTAAATCCTAGCGATCAGGTCGGCTTTACTCCACCTCGAGGTCCTCCGCGGGGTCGTCGGCATCGGCGGGCGACTCCGAGCTCGGTCGCTTGACTCCCTGAAGGCGGTCCTTGATCAATTGCCACGGATGGATCACCACGTTTCCGCTGGCCGCACTGCGCAGGGCGCGGCCCAGTGCGGTGCCGTGAACCTCGCCGGTCGGCACGTCGATGACCAGCTCCAGGTAGCCCTCCGGCGTCCGCTGCGGCTCGCTCGTATCGCCGCTGATGCTGCGGAACAGATCAATCGCCTCGGTGTTCTCCTCCAGGACGAGGGCGACGAATCGCTCGACGCCGTTCTCGGAGGCCCGTTCGGTCAGCCGCTCCAGAAGTGCGGTTCCGGCGCCGCGCCCCTGCCATTCGTCGACGACGGCGACTGCCACCTCGGCCGATCCCTGGTCCTCACCGCGAACGTAGCGGGCGATGCCGACCGGTTGTCCGTCCGGATCGGTGGCGATCACGGCCTCGTGGTCGCGGTGATCGACCTCGGTCAGGTAGCGAAGGTCGGAGGCCGACAGGCGGTTGCGGGCCGAGAAGAACCTGCGGTACCGGGATTCGGGACTGAGCTTGTTGAAGCCGACCTCGATGGCGTCCTTGTCGGAGGCTCGCACCTCGCGCAGCTCGATCACGGAGCCGTCGCGGAGTTCGCGTCGGGTGGGCTCATGAGGGGCGGCGTCGGTCACGGTTTCTGCGGGCGTTCTCGAGCCCGGACGACGCAAGGTACTTCAGGTCGAGGTCAGGGCTCGATCAGGCCGCGCCGGATCGCGTAGCGGACCAGCTCGACCCGATCCCGCATCCCGAGTTTGCGCATGGCGTTCGAGCGATGATTCTCGGCGGTCTTCTCGGCGAGGCCGAGGATCTCGGCGATCTCCTTGTTCGTGTGCGCCTCGGCGACCAGCTTGACGACCTCCTCCTCGCGGGGCGTGAGTTCCTCCTCGCGGCTCTCGCCGCCCTCGAGGACGTCGCGGATCAGCGCCTGTTGCGCCTCGGGTGTGAGGAACGGCTCGCCGCGCTCGACGGCCCGGATCGCGCCGATCAGCTCGCGGTCGGCAGCCCGCTTGAGCACGTAGCCGGAAGCCCCGGCCTTCAGCGCCTCGAACAGGTAGCGGTCCTCGTCGTGCATCGAAAGCATCAGGACCGAAACCTCCGGCACGGACTCGCGAATCGCTCGAGTGGCCTCGAGGCCGTTGAGCCGTGGCATCTTCACGTCCAGAATTGCCAGATCGGGACGGCGATCGATCGCCATGTCGCGAGCCTCAACGCCGTCGGCGGCCTCCGCGACCACCTCGATCCCGTCCTCGCTCTCGAGCAGCTTCCGCAGCCCTGAGCGAACGATCCCATGGTCGTCTGCGATCAGGACACGCACTGCGCGCTCTCGGTTTGGGTCTTGAAACGTCGGTTCACTTTGGTTCTCATCGGCATCTCAGGTCCTGAGCGTTACCCGGGTGCCTGAACCTGGCTCCGACTCGACGGTCAGCTCGCCCCCGCAGAGGAGCGCTCGCTCGCGCATTCCGGCGATCCCGAGCTGTTCTTGCTCCCTCGTGCCGTCGTAGCCGACCCCGTCATCGCTGATCCTCAGCTCCAGGCTCTCCTCGGCGCCGATCAAGCGGACCCTCAGGTGTTCGGCTCCCGCATGCTGAATCACGTTCGTCACCGCCTCCTGGGCGACGCGGTAGGTGACGAGCTGAACCGCGTCGGAGAGATCGTCGAGATCACCCTCGGCCTCGAAGCCGGCAGCGATCCCGCGTTCTCGATCAACCTGTTCAACCAGCGTCGCGAGCGCCGCCTTGAGGCCGAGGTCGTCGAGGGTGGTGGGCCGAAGCCGCCGGGCCAAGTCGAGCAGTTCCCCCATCGCACGCGATGCCAGCGCGCTCGTCTCCTCCAGCTCGGCAGAGATATCGGGGTCGTCGGACTGCCTACGCAGTGCCTCGAGTCGAAGCAGCAGCCCGGTCAGCGCCTGATTGACCTCGTCGTGGAGATCCCTGGCGACCCGGGCTCGCTCCTGCTCCTGGGCGTTCAGTGCGGAGCTTGCGGCACGGCGCCGCTCAGCCTCGAGCCGCTCGAGCATCTCGTGGAAGGTTCGCTCCAGCGTCCGGACCTCCTCCGGTCCCTTCGATTCAACGATCACCTTGGTGGCGGACGGCTTGCTCAGATCGGCAGCCTCCATCTGCGCCGCCAGGCGCTCCAACGGTTCGAAGCGGCGGCTCAGCAGCCAGATGTTGATTGCGACCGTCAGGGCGAGAGCGAACCCAAGCACCAGCCCGATCGTCGCACTGTCGCGAAAAGCACTGTCCGGGTTGGAGGCGATCGAGGCGGCGATAACCGCCATCGCGATCAGCAGCAGGTTGACCATCAATACCTGGGTCAGCAACGTTCCTCGGCGCATCGGATGATGAATCGACCAATTCCCGGGAATCCTTAGCCAAGTCGTCGACCGCGGGTCCTGTCGCGGGGTGGATCGCACCGCTCGCTGACGCTCGGGTGTCGACCCACGCCCGCGCCACCCGCGGCAGGTCCTCCACGAGGACCGACCCCGAGCGGTGGTTGGAGGGTGGGTTCCAAGGTGAACCCTACGAAACGCACCCCGTAGGTACGGAACATAGGGTTCACCACAGAAAGCGCCCTCGGCAGGCGGGTGAACGGTGACCAACCTCCCAGATCCTCCCCTACCCAGCCCAACCGACTCTCACCGGCCGGCGGTCCCTCGGCAGGCCACACCAATCTCAGGCGTCCCCTCGGCAGGCCACACCCACCTCCAGCCCCGGCAGGGCCGGAGCGGTGGAGGTCCAGCGGGGACTCGAGCACGAGCGAAGCGAGTTGCCCCCGCTGGGCCTCCGCCGCTCGGGCCCATTCGTGGAACCAAGCTGGGCCTCCGCCGCTCGGGCCCAATCGTGGAACCAAGCTGGGGCCTCCGCCGCTCGGGCCCATTCGTGGAACCAAGCTGGGCCTCCGCCGCTTCGACCCCGCTCGTGGAAACCCGCCCGCTTAAAGGTCCCTTATGGCGGTTTGCAACTATTCCTCGTCCACCGAGACGCCCAGGAGGCACCCCGATGCAGACGACCCGCCGATCAAACGTAGCCGCAGCAATCAGGACGACCGCACTTCTCGGCGGCCTGACCGGGCTTCTCGTCGTGATCGGCGCCCTGATCGGAGGGCCGAACACGGCCCTGTTGTTCCTGGGTATCGCCGCGGTTATGAACCTCGGCGTCTACTGGTTCAGCGACAAGATCGCGCTGAAGTCGGCCGGCGCCAAGCCGCTGTCGGAGGAGGACGCTCCCAGGATCTACGAGATGGTCCGCGAGCTGACCACCAACGCGAAGATGCCGATGCCGGCCCTGTATCTGATCCCCCAGTCACAGCCCAACGCCTTCGCGACCGGCCGCAGCCCGGACAAGGCGGCCGTCGCCGTCACCGCGGGAATCACCCAGCTGCTCTCGCCCGACGAACTGCGGGGCGTGATCGCTCATGAGCTCGCCCACATCCGCAACCGCGACACCCTCATCCAGGCGGTCGCGGCGACGATCGGAGGCGCGATCACCTACCTCGGCTACATGCTGCTCTGGTTCGGCGGCGACGACGAGAGTCCGTTGAGCCTGATCGCCTCGCTCGCGCTCGTGCTGCTCGCGCCGATCGCGGCATCGATCATCCAGCTGGCCATCTCTCGCCAGCGCGAGTACTCGGCCGATGCGACCGGCGCCCAGATATGTGGCAACCCTGAGAGCCTCGCCTCTGCGTTGCTCCGGCTGGAGGAGGGGAGCAAGGCGGTGCCGATGAAGGTCAACGAGGCGACGGAGTGCCTGTACATCGTCAAGCCGATTCACGGCAAGAAGGGTCTGGCGAACCTCTTCAGCACCCATCCGCCGATCGAGGATCGCGTCCGCCGCCTCCGTCAGATGCGTCCCGCGCTGGGCTGATTCCGGCTCTCCCGCTCGGCTGCCGCACCGTTCGGGACCTCGCTATACTTTCTGAAGTAATGAGCACTGCAGACACAAAGTCCCGCGCAAGCGGCGCCGACCTCGTCGCCCAGGCGAAGGCCGCCGTCGAGGAGATCCAGCCCACCGAGGCAGCCAAGGAGATCGGGGGCGACGACGTCGTCCTGGTGGATGTCCGTGAGCAGCACGAGTTCGACGAGCGCCATATCAAGGGTGCCATCCACGTGCCGAGGAGCTATCTCGAGTCTCGCATCGAGCAGTTCGTCCCGGACCGTTCCAAGCGGCTGATCCTCTACTGCGCCTCCGGCATCCGCTCCGCCTTCGCCGCGAAGACCCTCGCCGAGGATCTCGGCTACGAAGACACCGCGTCGATGGCCGGCGGGATAACACTCTGGCGCGATCGCGGCCTGCCGGTGGTCACGCCTCGTTCGCTCACCCAGGAGCAGAAGGAGCGCTACTCGCGCCACATCCTGGTCCCGGAGATCGGTCTCGAGGGCCAGCTCAAGCTGCTCGACGCCAAGGTGTTGCTGCTCGGCGCCGGTGGCCTCGGCTCGCCAACGGCCCTCTACCTCGCCGCCGCGGGTGTCGGGACGATCGGCCTCGTCGACGACGACGTCGTCGACGCCTCCAACCTGCAGCGTCAGGTGATCCACAACACCGATCGGATCGGGATGCCGAAGACCGAGTCGGCGCGAGTCGCGATCGAGGCCCTGAACCCCGATGTCAAGGTGATCGAACACAACGGCAGGCTCGGGCCCGACAACGTGATCGAGCTCCTCTCCGCATACGACGTCATCGTCGACGGCGCCGACAACTTCCCGACCCGCTACCTGCTCAACGATGCCTCGGTCAGGTTGAAGAAGCCGGTCGTCTCCGCCTCGATCCTCTCCTTCGACGGCCAGATCTCGACCTTCGTTCCCTTCGAGGGCCCCTGCTACCGCTGCCTCTACCCGACCCCGCCCCCGGCCGAGCTCGCACCGAGTTGCGGCGCCGCCGGCGTGCTCGGGGTACTGCCCGGGATCATGGGCATGCTCCAGGCCCTCGAGGTCTTCAAGCTGGTGACCGGCGCCGGGCAGCCGCTGATCGGCAGGCTGCTGTTGTTCGAAGCCCTCGGCACCGAGTTCACCGAGCTCAAGGTCAGGCGTGATCCCGATTGCCCGATCTGCGGCCCGGATGCACCGCGTGTCGCCGACGAGGATCTCGGCAAGTTCCCGGACTACGAGCTCTTCTGCGCCGGTTGAGCGCCGCCGAATCCCCATCGGGATAGGCTCCGTGCGAATATGGGATTGCAGGCGACCAGCGCGAGGATCAGGCATGCCCTGGGACGGATGCGGCCGGTGGTCGTGGCCAACCAGATGGCCCATCCGAGGGAGTTGAGACCGGCCGGTCGCCGGTATCGCGACTTCGGGATCCGCAAGCCCTGGTTCGCCACGGTCCGCCGCGAGCAGGTGGCCGGCAGGGGGGAGGGTGCGGCGACGCTCGATCTCGCCGACGGCATCGAACGGCTCGACGCCGACGAGCGCTACCGCGCGATCGACCCGGCGCTTCAGGAGGGTCTGAGGGCGTGGCCGGAGCGGGGTTACCTCGTCGCCGAGGGATTCCTCGACTCCGAGACCGTTTCCGCCTTCAACGACGACATCGGCCGGCTCGCGTCGGAGGGGAAGATTCACCACCACCACCGCGACCCTCGGTTCATGAACGTGCACGAGCGCTCTGAGGTGGGCATGCGCATCGCCACCGACCCACGGGTGCTCGAGCTACTCGGGCTGATTCTCGGCCGCCCCGCGCATCTCTTCCAGACGATCTACTTCGCCACCGGCAGCCAGCAGGAGGCCCATTCCGACGCGTTCCACATGATGACCGAGCCCCCCGGGTTCCTGGTCGGGATGTGGGTTGCGCTCGAGGACATCGATTCCGGCAGCGGCCCCGTCTATTACCTGCCGGGCAGCCATCGCCTTCCCTACGTGATGACCGACGACCTCGACGTCGAGCCGTCCTCGTCGGTACTGATCGCCGACAAGGAGTCGGCCTACGTCGAGAGGATGCGCGAGGTCGTCGGCTCATCGGGGATCGAGCCGCTGCAGTTCACCGCCAAGGCGGGCGATGTGCTCTTCTGGCACCACAATCTGATCCACGGCGGCTCGGCGGTTACGCGTGCGGGAGCCACGAGACGCAGCCTCGTCGGCCACTACTTCGCCGAGCGGGTCCTCTGCTATCACGAGGTGACGGAGCGGCCGGCGTTGATGCCCGTCGGCTTCGACTGAGCGGCGTTGCTCGGGTATGTAGGGTTCCGCCAATGCCGAACGTCAAGATTCCGCCAGTTCTTCGCGCCCAGACCGGGGGCGAGTCGATGGTCGAGGTCGAGGGCGCAGACGTCAACGCCGTCCTCAGGGCGCTCGCCGAGGCTCACCCCGGGGTCAGCGGCCAGCTCTTCGACGATGCGGGGGAGCTCAACCGCTACGTCAACGTCTACCTCAACGACGAGGACGTACGCCTGCTCGACGGGCTCGGGACCGGCGTCGGCGCTGCCGACACCGTCGTCATCCTGCCGGCCATGGCCGGCGGCTGCCGGCCTTCGCCCTAGGGCGTCCCGCCGCTCAGATCCGTGAACGCCAGCCAGGCCGGCTTGCTGTCGCGGTCGGCATCGACCAACCCGGCGCTCGCGCACCAGCCGCAATCGCCGACGGAGCCCTCCGTCGAGTCGTGCCACGTGTACCAGATGACTCCGTCGACGCCCCATTCCTCGCGCGAGTCGTAGAGGGTCTGAAAGCTCTCCGTCAGCAGGTCGGCCTGCCCCTCGGGGGTCGTCGACAGGTCGACTTCCCCCAGGTTGTTCGAGCCCCATCCGATCTCGGTGACCCAAAGCCCGGCATCGCTGCCGGAGTCGTCGATTGCCTTGCGGGTGTCCTCGACCTGACTGGTGACCGCGTCGATGTCGGGCCCGTAGGGGTGCACACCGACCAGGTCCACGGCCTCGTCGATACCGCTGTGGCCGAACAGGTCCTCGATGAAGTCGTAGGAGACGATCGCCCCGTCCGATTGCGGGGTGGCGAACATACCGCCGGTCATCAGCTGGACCTCGTTGTCGGCCTCATCGAGAGCGCGGGCGGACCGCTTGACGAGGGCGGCGTAGGCGTCGGGGTCCGGGGTGGGGGACCAGAACGTCGACGAGTTCGGCTCGTTCCAGACCTCCCACTCGCGGATCGGCTGAGGCGTCTCGCCGGGGTTGGCCTCCTCGAAGACGGGCCAGAAGTCGCCATTGGGCCCGTAACGCGCCGCAGCGGCGCCGATGAAGTCGGTCCAGGCGTCGAAGGTCTCCTCGTCGTTGGTGGGCGCGTCGGTGACCTCGGGTGAATAGAGGCCGGGGGTCCCGAACACCGTCGCGACCGGCTCCAGGCCGGCGATCGAGAGCTGGCTCAGAAGCAGGTCGAACGAGGACCAGTCGTAGACGCCCTTCTCGGTCGCCTCGACCGTCGACCACTGCAGGACGACTCGCACCGTGCCCAGCCCGCCGGCGGACATCCGGGCGTAGTCGGTCGGGCTTTGGGTGCCCTCGGGGGCGATGCCGTAGAAGGCGCCGTAGTCGGGTGCCTGGCCATCGGTCTCATCTGAATCGCCGCCGCAGCCGCCCAGTAAGGCCGAGCCGCAGATGCATGCGGTCGCGACGGCGGCAAGCGCCGCCCAGCGGGAGGGCCGTCGGGTCACCGTGCCCCGCTGGCGGCCGAGCGTGACGCGAGTGGGTTCCTCAGCAGGGCCACGGCAACCAGGGCGGCCAGCCCGAAGAGGAGCGCCGCCGGGGTGGAGCCGAGGGCGGCGACCACGGATTCGAGCCCGGTGTCGGGCGGGGCGGCCTCGCCGACGACGCCCCGCTGGGTGCCGTCCCCGGAACTCCCGGATGTCGCTGCCGCCTCGACCGGAGTGTTGCTTGGGTTCTGGCGAACTCCGGGAATCTCGAGTTGATACTCCTCACCGGCCGGGGGTTCGGCCAGTGCTGCCGGCGCGACGACGGTCGAGAGGGCGGAGAGCCCGGTCAACGTCGCTACGATCGCGAGCGTCAGCCTTGCCTTCGAGTGGGTCGGGCGATCCATCGTCGGTCAGAAGATAGTGAAAGTACCAGCAGGGATTGTCGGCAGCGCCGCAAGGCATGCTCCGGCGGTCTGCCTTGCCGTCGCGATCGTCGCGCTCTCGCTCGACAGCGGCGGCTACGGGGGAGTTGCCATGGGCCTCGCCACCGCGGCGGCCTGGGTGGCGGTCGTCGGGATCGCGATCTTCGGGCGCTCGGCGGAGCGGTTTATCACCAGGGGGTTCCTGCTCGCCGCCGGCTTTCTGCTCGTCATCGTGGTGCTCTCGGCGTTGTCGCTCGGCTGGACCCCGGACCCTGGGTCGGGTTTCACGGACGTCGTCAGGCTGGCCGGCTACCTCGCCGTCTTCCTCCTTGCCGGGATGCTGCTGGGTCCAGGGTCGGGGCGCTCGGCCCTGACCGGGATCGCGGTCGGCCTGATCGCGGTCGGCCTGATCGCGATCGGCTCGAGGCTGCTGGGCATCGGCGCCGGTGATTCCCAGCTGGTTGAGGCGTTCCCGTCGTCCAGCGGTCGGCTGAGCTACCCGATCGGCTACTGGAATGCGCTCGGCGCGATGGTCGCGATGGCTGTGCCGCTGTTGGTCTGGCTTGCCGCAGAGATCCGCGGCCGCCGCGGGAGCGCTCTCGTTCTCGCAGGGTTCGTCCCGGTCCTGCTCGCGACCTACATGACGTCGTCTCGCGGGGCCCTGATCGCCGCAGCCCTCGGCGCCGGAATCGTGATCGCCGTAACCCCCAGCCGCGGCCGTGCTCTCGCCGCGCTATTGATTGGATCGACGGCGGCTGTCCCGAGTGTGATCACCGCGTCCGTCGCATCGGGAATCCTCGATTCACCCGGTTCCGGACCGGGTGGGCCCGAATTTGCGGTCTGTGGAGCGCTTGCCCTCGGCATTGCCTTCGCAGCTCTGGTCGGGCCCGGTGGCGTGGAGCGGCTCGGAGCGGTCAGCTTCCGGCGGATCCGCATGCGACACGCCGTCGCTGCATCGATCGCACTCCTGGCCGTCCTGCTCGTCCTCGTCGGGCCGGGGGAGATCGCCGGTGACTTCGCCGCGACCTCCTCGACGGGCCGAGAGTCCGTCGGATCCGGATCCAACGGGTTCTCCGTCTCGGGTTCCGGGCGGGCTCAGTTCTGGGGCACGGCACTGGATGCATTCGGTTCGGATCCGGTCAAGGGGATCGGTACCGGCGCCTATGCCGTCTACTGGAACCAGCACGGGGGGCTGGAGACTCCGGTCCAGAACGCCCATTCCGAACCCCTGGAGCTGCTTGCCGAAGTTGGACTCTTCGGGTTGTTGGCGTTCGCCGCTTTCTTCGGCGTCGTCGTGGTCTCCGGGGTTCGCCGTGCCCGTGGGTCCTCCGACGGGGCTCCGGCCGGGGCCTGTTTGGGCCTGCTGGCGACCGGTCTCATCGGCCTTCTGATCGACTGGACCTGGGATCTACCGGCGGTCATGGTGCCGATCCTTGTCGCCGCTGCGATCCTCTCCACCCGGGCGCTGGACCCGCCGAGCACCGACGTCTCCGGGTCGCCCGCTCGATCGTTTGCCGGGAGGCCGATCAGGATCCCCGCTCCGGCTTTCGCCGCGATCGTGATTGCCTTGGCGATCCCCGCCATCTGGGCCGGCGGCGTCCTGGCGGCGGCCACCGATCGCCTCGAGGCGAGCGATGATGCGCTCGCTCGCGGCCAGCTCAACGAGGCTGCCCAGGCGGCGAGGTCGGCGGCCGAGATCGAGCCGTGGGCGGCCGATCCCTGGCTCCAGCTCGCGACGGTGGAGCAGGCTGCTGGAAACCTCGATGCCGCTCGGACCAACACCGCTCGAGCGATCGAGCTGGCCCCCGAGGACTTCCGTTCGTGGCTGCTTGCAGCGAACCTGGAGGCGGCGCTTGGGAACAACGATGCGGTGACCGCATATGCCGGACGGGCCTTGTTCCTTGCCCCTCTCGTGCTCCCTCGCGCATCGATTGAGCCTGGGGTGGGTTTGGGTAGTGAGCCGTGATATATTGGGGTGGGTTTGGGTAGTGGGCCGTGATATCCGCGCCGCGGCTCTGTGCTTTCGTTCAATGCATCGTTGTTTGCGGTCATCGGGCACAAGATCAGGCAGGATCAGTTCATAGATGCCGAATGTGGCTAGCCAGCAAGCAGTGGCGGAGGGCGCTACTGAGCATACGGAGCGCATGGCCTCGCTTTCCACCTCCCGTCAAGGGATCATCTCGACGCCTCGGGGGCGCTGGTGGCGCGATGCGACACGCCGTCGTTTCCTCGCGCTCGCGGACGTGTCCGCCGCCGCGTTGGCGACCCTCGTGGCGACGGTCCCCGCCACGGGCACATTCTGGGCATTCCTGTTTCTGCCCCTCTGGCCGCTGATCGCCAAGCTCTTCGGCCTCTACGACCGCGACCACCGGGCGCTTCGTCACCTGACCGCAGACGAGGTCCCGTCGATACTCGCCTGGGTCGGGGTGACGACCGCATTGATCGTCGCGTTGCTGTCGTTGACACCGGCCGGCCTCGTCGATTGGGGCCCCGCGGTCGAGCTCTTCTTCGCTGCCGCGATTGCCGCGATCGGATTCCGCTCGTTGACTCGATGGCTCTGGTGGAAGCGCACGCCACCCGAATTGGTCGGGCTCGTCGGCGACGGTCCTGCAATGGCCTCCCTGCAGCGCAAGTTCCAGCTCTTCGAGGAGATGCATCTCGAGCTCGCCGCGGTGCGAGACATCAAGCAGCTCGGCGTGGGCAGGCACCGCGACGAGGAGTTGCGGTTGCTTGCCGACCGGGTCGACCGCATAGTCGTCGCCGCTACCGGGGTCGAGGCGGACCTGATCGGCTACCTCAAGGACCTCTGCCGTGCTCGGCAGGTGAAGATCAGCGTGGTCTCCCCGTTGCGCGGGAAGGCGCTTCCGTCGGAGAGATTCGTGCAGCTCGCCGACCTGCCGATCCTCGAGTACAACACCTGGGACCCATCTCGCTCGACGCTGCTGATCAGGCGCCTCTTCGATATCGCAGTCGCGTCGATCGGACTGCTCGTCTTCGCCCCGTTCGCGGTCATCATTGCGATCGCGATCAAGCTCGACAGCCCCGGCCCGATTCTCTTCTCCCAGATTCGCGCCGGACTCGACGGCCGACCGTTTCGGATGTACAAGCTGCGGACGATGAACGTCGACGCCGAGGCGAAGCTCGATCGCCTCGTCACCATCGATGAGCTCGAGGAACCGGTCTTCAAGCTCAAGGACGACCCGCGGGTGACCAGGGTCGGAAGCTTCCTCAGGCGGATCAGCGTCGATGAGGTCCCACAGTTGATCAACGTTCTCGTCGGGGAGATGAGCATAGTCGGCCCGCGACCCGAGCAGGTCGAAATCGTCGAGCGCTACAGCGACGTAGAGCGGGTTCGCCTCAGCGTCAAGCCCGGGGTAACCGGCCCGATGCAGGTGTTCGGCCGCGGCGAGCTGACGTTTTCCGAGCGCCTGGCGGTTGAGATCCAGTACATCGAGAACCCGTCGCTGGGCCAGGATCTGCGGATCCTGATCCACACACTCCCCGCTGTCGTGCGGGGCACCGGCGCCTTCTGAGCGGCCCCGGCACTTTGGTTTCGGCCACAGTGATCGTCCCCTCACAGGCGTCTGCCGGGGGCCGGCTCGACCGTCTGCTCGACTCGCTCGCTGTCCAGACGGTCCCGCACGAGACGATCGTCATCGACAACGACTCCCCCGGGGGTGCCGTCAGTGCAACGGGCTCGCGATACGACTTCGCCGAGGTCGTTGCTCTCGACCACAACGCCGGGTTTTCGGCGCCGATGAACATCGGTGCGCACCGAGCCTCGACGGAGACGCTGGTGCTGGTCAACGACGACTGCGTCTGCGCCCCCGACTTCATCGAGCGTCTGATCGCCCCACTCGATCCCGGCTGCCGGGATCGTGATGACCTCCGGGGTGCTGCGCGACTTCCGGTTCCCGGATCTGATCGACAGCGCCGGCATGGAGCTCGATCGCACCCTCCTGGTCTACGACTACCTGAACGGCGAGCCAATCAGCGTCCTTGCAACCGCCCCCCCGGACCCGATCGGCCCCTCGCCGAAGGCCGCCGCCTTCGACCGGGACGCCTTCCTCGAGGTCGGCGGCTTCGACGAGAAGCCTGTTCGCCTATTGGGAGGACGTGGACCTGGCGCTGAAGCTGCTCGAGGCGGGGGGGCGCTGCCGGCTCGCGCCCGATGCATTCGGCGTCCACGAGCATTCGGCGACGCTCGGGTCCGGATCCAGCGCGAAGAACTACCTGACCGGGTTCGGTCGTGGCTACGTGCTCCGGAAATGGGGGGTGATGACCCCGCGGCGCCTACCCTCGATCCTCGCGAGGGACCTCGTGATCGTCGGCGGGCAAGCCGTGATCGACCGCACGCTCACCGGCGTCAAGGGCAGGGTCCGGGGCTGGCGGTCGGCTCGTCACACCCGCGAGTTTCCGGCGGCGGTGGCTGCCGGCGGCGGCGGTTCGCCGTTCATTCGCAACCTCCAGCGCCGGCTGGGGCGGCGACGCAAACTGTCGGCCGCGAACGAATAGACGCCGCGGCGCGCACCTCGGGCGCCGACCGGCTCAGATTCGGGCAATCCCGCTGAAGACGTCGAGAAGCGGCTTTGCGATTCCGTCCTTGTGGAGCAGGCCGGAGGTTCCGCACCAGTTGCAGACGGTGTCCTCCCCGTCACGCCACTGGTACCAGACCATCCGCTCGATGCCGAGCCGCTTGCGTTGCTTCAGGGCCATCTCGAAGGAGCCGCGAAGGTTGCTGCGCTGCTCGGCCGGCGACACGATCTGCGGGTTGCGGTCGCTGTTCCCCGAGCCCCAGCCGAGCTCGGTCACCCAGATCGGTGCCTCCTTCAGCTTCGAGTCTCCGAGCATCTCGCGGGTGAGCTGGATCTGCTTCTTGACCCTGTTGACCGTGCCGCTGTAGGGGTGGATCGCGATGATGTCGACCGCCCGGACGACCGCCGTCGAACCGAGCAGCTTCCGCAGGTAGTCCACGCCGTCCATCGCCTTCGGGTTCTGCGGCTCGGAGATGACCCCGCCGGTGACCAGCTTGGCGTCTGGATCCTCGGCCTGGATCGCGTCGGCGGAAATCGTCAACAGTCGTCCGTATTCCCTGGGGCTCGGCTTGCCCTTCCAGTTGGTGAGTGCGTTCTCCTCGTTCCAGATCTGCCATTCGCCGATCGGCCGGTAGGGGATCGCTGGGTTGAGTGACCAGAACTCGCCACCCGGTCCGTAGCGATCGACCAGAGCCGCGAGAAAGGCCTTCCATTCGCTCTCCGAATTACCCAGCGGGACCACGTACGGCTGGGTGGAGACGTACCGCGGCACGCCGAGCAGGACCGGCAGCACGTCGATGCCGTTGCTCGCGGTACCGGTGACGATCGCGTCGAACTCGCTCCAGTCGTAGGGGTCGCCCGGGTGGGATCTGACGGACTGGATGTAGAAGGCCGTGCGCAGCAACCCGACGTCGGCCGCCCGCATGTCTTCGTAATCTCCGGGGTGGATCGACCGCGGGTGCACTCCGAAGAATCGCTTCGGTGCCTGGGCGGCCTCGGAGCCGGCCGGGGTGCTGAGCATCAACGCCATCGCCGACAGTGCGATGAGGAGTGCCAGGCAGAGGGTCCGGGCCGCCGACTTCGCCCTTCGTTTCGGTGAAGGGATCACGAAGCGCAAAAGGGTATCGGCTCGGTTGCACGGACGAGCCGCCTCGGAGGCGGCGAGCGCATCCGCGGAGAGCGCCGCTCAGCGATCAGTGAGCGAGCACGAGACCGAGGAACTTCTTGGTCCGCTCCTCGCGAGGAGCGTCGAGGACCTGCGAGGGCGGGCCCTGCTCGATGATCACGCCCTCGTCCATGAAGATCACTCGATCGGCGGCCGAGCGGGCGAACCCGATCTCGTGGGTGACGACGACCATCGTCATGCCCTCGTCGGCAAGCTCGCGCATCACGTCGAGCACCTCCTTGACGAGCTCGGGGTCGAGAGCGCTCGTCACCTCGTCGAAGAGCATCACGTCCGGGCCCATCGCCAGGGCGCGGGCGATCGCGACGCGCTGCTGCTGGCCGCCGGAGAGGCGTTCGGGGTATTCGTGGGAGCGATCGGTCAGCCCGACCCGGGCGAGCAGCTTCTCGCCCTCCTCTTTACATTCCCCACTCGAGCGGCCGAGCACCGTCTCGGGCGCCATGGTGACGTTCTCGAGCGCGTTCTTGTGGGGGAACAGGTTGAAGCTCTGAAACACCATCCCGACCCGGCGGCGGACGAAGTCGAGCCCGTCGTTGACCGCGGCCGGTGATCTCCTGACCCGCCAGCGAGATGGTTCCGGCGTCGGGCGGGGAGAGGAGGTTGATGCAACGCAACAGGGTGCTCTTGCCCGACCCACTGGGCCCGAGAACGCAGATCACCTCGCCCTTCTCGACCGTCAGGTCGACGCCCCTGAGCACCTCGAGGTCGCCGAAGGCCTTGTGGATGCCCGATCAGCTCCAGGATCGGACCCTCGTAGCGGACGTCATTCTCCGCCTCGTCGCGGCTCATGCCATCCCCCGCTGGAAGCGTCGCCTGCTGTCTGGAGATGAGCACGTCGACGATCCGAGCCAGCGGGATCGTGACGAGGACGAAAAGGATCGCTCCCAGCATCAGCGACGAGCTGTTGAACGTCTCCGACTGGATGTCGCGGCCTGCCTGCACGACCTCGATCAAACCGATCACGCTGACCAGGGTCGTGTCCTTCATCAGCGCGATGTAGTCGTTGAGCAGAGGCGGAATCACCTTGCGGATGGCCTGCGGGACGATCACCTTGCGCATCGCCTGGCCGTGGCTCATGCCGAGCGAGCGAGCGGCCTCCATCTGGCCGCCCGGGCACGGCCTCGATGCCGGCTCGGTAGACCTCTGCCAGGTAAGCGCCGTAGGTCAGCACCAGTGCGAAGACGCCGTACCAGAACGGCGAAGGTTGGCCGAACCAATCGGGGACGCCGATCCAGCGCGGCAGCACCCCGGGGTCTCCCGTTCCGGGGAGACGACGGAGAGCGCGCCGAGGCTGCCGGCCACGAGCAGGATGGTGAGCAGCGCCGGGACGCCGCGGAAGATGTCGATATAGGCGATCGTCGGCCAGCGAATGACGCGCCCCCACTTGCCCGGGAGTCTGTCTGAGCACTGCGAGTATGAGCCCCCAGATCAGGGCGATGATCCCGGCGACGATCGAGAGCTTGATCGTGAACCAGAAACCGGCGAGGACCTTGTCGAAGTTGTCGGGGTCGAACATCACCCCGAAGTCGAAGTACTGCTCGATTATTCGCTGCATGAACCTCTCCTGCTGCCCAAGGTGTCAAGCACCCTAACCGCTCGTTCGCGGTCGGGGCGCCCGAACTGGAGAGGGCGCCCGTTCGGCGCCCTCTCCAACCGGAACTCGGCGGCCACGTGGCCGCCGATTGAGGTCTGTTTTCAGCTGGCGTCGTGGGTGGACGTCAGCAACTCCTCGGGAGCTGGAATCGAGAAGTACTGCTGGTAGATCTCGTCCAGGGTCCCGTCGTCCTTGACCGTCTGCAGCGCCGTGTTGACCGCGTCGAGTAGCGCGGTGTTGCCCTGCGGGACGATGATCCCGTATTCCTCGTCGGTCGGGAAGTCCTGAACGACCGCGAGGCCTTCCTTGTTTTCGGCCGCATCCTGGACCGCCGGCAGGTCGGCAATCACGGCGTCGACCTGACCGACCGACAGTGCGTTGAACGCATCGTCGACCTCCGGGTAGGGGCGAACCTCGGACGCGTCCGTGTTGTCGGTTGCGTAGGTCTCGCCCGTGGTCCCGTCCTGGGCAGCGACGATCTTGCCGCTCAGGTCGTCGACCGTGGCGATGTCGGAGCCCTCTTGGACCAGCAAACCCTGTGATGACAGGAAGTACGGATCGGAGAAGTCAACCCGGTTCTCGCGGGCGGGCGTGATCGTCGTTGCCGCGATCGCGAGGTCGAACTGACCGCCGCCGCCCTGCAACAGCAGATCGAACGGAGCGTCTTCGATCTGGGCCTCGAGGCCCATCTCGTCGGCGACTGCGTTGATCAGGTCGATGTCGAAGCCCTCGTAGTCAGGCGGATCGCCCTGCTCGAACGGGGGGTAGGGAATATCGGAACCCACGATCAGCTTCCCCGGCTCGAGCGTTTGGAGGTCACCGCTCGCAGTCGAACTGTCGGCGCTGGTGCTGTCGGTGCTGTCATCGCCGCCGCAGCCCGCAACCGCAAATGCGCCCGTGAGCCCGACGACAAGCGCGATCAGCGACCACATCCTGGTCTTTGTCATCAAGGTCGTCCCTTTCATCCGATGCCCACCTGCCCCATGCGGGTGAGGCCTTGCGTCACGATAGCCGCATGGGATAAATCTCGCCCGCGATGGGGTTTCCCGACCGGGGCCGAATCGGGTCGCGATCGGGCTGCTTTGATCGGCGTGGTTGGTTCACTACACTTATTGAAGTGATGGGTGGAGAACTGCTAAACCGACCCTGCGGCGGCCAGTTCGAGAGCATTCTCGAAGCGATCGGGAACACTCCTCTGGTCGAGCTTCAGCGCTTCTCGCCGCGACCGGGAGTTCGGGTCTTCGCCAAGCTCGAGGGCCGGAACCCGACCGGCTCGGTCAAGGATCGTGTCGCCAAGGCGATGATCGACCGGGCCGAATCCGAGGGCCTGATCTCGCCGGGGCAGACGATCCTCGAGCCCACCTCGGGAAACACCGGTATTGCACTCGCGATGATCTGCCGGCGCAAGGGCTACTCGATCAAGGCGGTGATGCCCGACAACGTCACGGTCGAACGCTCCCAGCTGCTCAGCATGTACGGGGCCGAGATTGTCTATTCGGAGGGTCCGAAGGGCTCAAACGGGGCGGTCGAGCTGGCCCTCGACATGGCCGAGAAGGACTCCTCCTACTACATGCCCTACCAGTACGGGAACGATGCCAACCCACTCGCCCATTACAACGGCACCGGCCTCGAGATCCTCGAGGAACTCGAGGACGTAGCCGCATTCGTCGGCGGCCTCGGAACCGGCGGAACCTTGATGGGCGTCGGCCGGCGTTTGAAGGAGCACAACCCCGACACCAAGATCGTTGCCTCCGAGCCGATGCAGGGGGAACTGGTCGACGGGCTCCGCTCGCTCGACGACGGCTTCATCCCGCCGATCATCGATCTCTCGATTCTCGACCGGAAGATCATGGTCTCCAACCGCGACTCCGTCATCTGGACCCAGAAGCTGCTGCGCGAGGAGGGCATCTTCGCCGGTGTCAGCGCCGGCGCGATTGCCTACGTCGCCAACCGGATCGCTGGTGAACTCGACGAGGGAAACGTTGTCTTCCTGATTCCCGACGACGGCTGGAAGTACCTCTCGTCTGGCGTTTACACGACCGAGGTCGACTCGATCGACGACCTCGACACCACCAACTGGTGGTAGCCCGCCGATGCGCATCGCCCGATCACTGATCGACGAGATCGTCGCCCACTCGCGCGAGGACCTCCCCAACGAGTGCTGCGGGCTGATCGGCGGCAGCGCGGAGGAGATGACGTCGGTGCACAGAGCCCGTAACGCCGCCGGCACCTGGCTCCGCTACGAGGTTCATCCCAGTGATCAGATCCGGATCATGGACCGGATCGAGGCCGACGGGGAGGAGATGGTCGGGATCTATCACTCGCATACGAAGAGCGAGGCGTACCCATCCCAGACCGACATCAACCTCGCCGGGGCCTGGCCCGATCCGCTCTATCTGATCTGCTCCGTCGCCGACCTCGACAACCCGGTGGTCCGTGCTTTCGCGATCCGCGACGGCGGCGTCCAGGAGGTCGATCTAGACGTCGTCTGATCGCGAGCTCGCCTGTCGCGGTTGCGGATTGGCCCACGCGGAGGGCGAGCGGTTCTGCGCCGGCTGCGGGATGGTTCTGACCCAGGCCGGTCCCGCCGAAGCGGCGCCGGTCGACGAGCGCACCGAGCGCGCGCGAAAGATTCAGCCTCGCTTCGCTCGCGGCGAGGTTCAGCGGGTCGCCGTCGGGCTCAACCTTGCTGAGGCGGAGCTGATCCAGGGGATCCTGCTCGAGGAGGGCATTCCCAGCATCCTGCGCCGCTCGGGCGGGTTCGACGTCCCCGACTTCCTCGCCGCCGGCCCTCGTGACGTGATGGTGCCCGCCTCCGGGGTCGAGGCCGCCCGCGAGTTGCTGACGATCGGTGACGAGCCCCTGATCGAGCGTGATCCTGACGGCTTCCGGAGGCTGGCCTTCCGGTTGGCGGCGGCGATGCTGATCTTCGTGCTCGCGTTCGGCGCGCTGGCGACCCTGATCTGGGCGCTCATCTCCTGAGCGGCGGCTCGCTCGGGATGCCGTGGGGACCGTCGTAGGGATCGGGCGAGGCTCCAGAGGCCAGCTCATGGATGTGGTCGATCCAGATCGGCTCGATCTCACGCATCCGGGCGCCGAACGCGGTTTCGAGGGCGGTTACGGGCCCGCTCTTCGGAAGGCGGGTCACGAGCAGGTCGCAGGCGTGGCGCCCGATCTCACGGTCGAGCAGATCGAAGATGCTGCCGCCGAGGATGATCGCGTCGCGCGCCGACGGGGGAAAGGATGGATTGCCGCCCTCGTTGAGGCGACGCAGGACCGCCGGCCGGAAGCTCGAGTACTGACCGGCGTAGTACTGCGCGCCGCCCTCGATCAACCAAGCCCAGCGCAGGTACCGGGCAAACGGGCGCGGGCCCCAGGGCGGCGGGATCCGCGGATTATTGGCGGCCAGGACGAGTTGGGCGTATAGCCGGTCCGCCGTTCCCAGCAGCGCTCGGAGTGAGTCGGGCCCACCCGCCCGGCGCTCGAGCGCGCCGTCGTTGAGCGTGTGAAGCTCGGTCCGGGTCGCCCAGCCCGCCAGGTAGCGACGGCTGGCGGGTGCCGCGGCCAACCGTGCTGCGGGCAGGAACGGATGCGCCGCTGAGAGCCAGGCGGAGCTCGGGTGGAGGATGACCGTCACCCCTCCCGGCGCATGCTCGAAGCGATCCTCGAGCCTCAGACGCAGATCCTCGAGCTGGTCGAGCGTACGCTCGGCACATTCCTCGTCCCCCTCCTCGAAGCGGGCGGTGAAGCTGAGCGAATCGGTTTCGATCCAGGGCACGCGTCTGAGGGTAGAGCGGGGGGTGGCTCGGCAGAGCCGGAGGGGTCAGCGTTGGGCGTGGCCTGCCGAGGGACATGAATCAACCATCTGGCCCGACCCACCAACCACCTGACGCCCCTGCCGAGCGGCAACACCGTGCAGGCCGAGCAGAGCGGACGCGCAGCGGAGCATCTGCTCGGAGTTATCCCTGACGCCCCTGCCGAGCGGCAACACCGCGCCGACCGAGCAGAGCGGACGCGCAGCGGAGCATCTGCTCGGAGTTATCCCTGACGCCCCTGCCGAGCGGCAACACCGCGCCGACCGAGCAGAGCGGACGCGAAGCGGAGCATCTGCTCGGAGTTATCTATCCCAACGGTCCGGCGAAACCGGACGCGAAGCGGAGGATTTCGCCGGGGTGGTTTCTACGCCAGGGCCGGCTCGGGCTCGGCGGCGCCGCAGGTCGCGCGGATCGCCGCTGCGGCCCGGTCGAACTCGTCGTCGGCCATCACCGGGACGCCCTCGAAGGGAAGATCGCGATCGATCTCGACCCAGGAGTGGCAGCCGATGTGCTCGTCGCGGACCCGGACCGTCACCGGTCGCGGGATCCGATGGACCTTGAGCAGGAGGACATGCAGCGGATGGGTGCGCTTCCAGCGCAGCCGCTTGCGGGCGTAGTCCTGGGTCCACACGTGGTAGGGGCTGAGCGCGTCGACGATGCGGGGATCGTCGGTGGTGAAGTGATCGGCCACCTCGGCCCAGGCACGAATCCGGACCCTGTCGGGCTGTGGGATTCCGCCGTCCTGGAGCAGGGCGCGCGGGGGCGGCTCCTCCTCCGGCCATACGCCCTCCTCGAGGGCGCGTCGAAGCTCGGGGTGGTGTGACTCGCGGACGAGGTCGTTGCGCTGATGGTCGAATGTCGGATAGAGGAAGAAGCGCTCGTGCTCGAGCTCGAAGTGCTTGTTGTCCTCGCGGATGCCGCCCTTGCGCAGGGTGACTAGCTGCTCGCCCTCGGCGAGGGCGCGCACGGTGACTGACCATTCCTTGAAAGCAATTGGCATGGGTAATACGTCCGGGGTCGGGGGTTAAGGCGGGGTTCGCATGTCTCGGACGAGGGCGACCCAGCCGGGGCCGCATCAGGGCCCGTCGGAGGGCCGCGAGTCTAGGGCAGATGAGTCCTAACCTCAAATAAGTGACGACTCGCACATAGTCTTGCAGCCGATCCTTCGGCGGGTTGAGCACCCGCTACGAACGGTCTCGGCCGAACCCGCCGCCGCCTGGCGTCTCGATCGAGAGCACGTCGCCGACCTCCATCATCCCCTCGCACTTCGCGGGCAGCGGCTCCCCGTTGAGGCTGTTGCGCCCCGGTTGTCCGTCGCCGCCGCCCTCACGGCCTCGCGGGCCGACGGCGCGGCGCTCGGTGATCAGCGAGAACCGCAGAGGTGCCAGCGCCTCGATGCGCCGCACGACGCCGTCGCCCCCGCGCATCGAGCCGGAGCCGCCGCTGCCGCGACGGATCGCGAGCTCCCTGATCCGCACGGGCAGGTCGCCCTCGAGCGCCTCGACCGGGGTGTTAAGCGTGTTCGACATCGCGACGTGAACGCCGCTCGGGCCGGGAGCGTCGCGGCATGCACCCTGGCCGCCGCCGATCGTCTCGTAGTAGGTGAACTCCTCCAGGCCGTCGCCGCCCCCGGAGAGCGTCAGGTTGTTCATCGTGCCCTGGCCCTGGGCCGGGCCGTCGGCCACCTCGGCGAGCGCCGCGAAGACGAGGTCGGCCACGCGGCTCGAGGTCTCGACGTTGCCGGCGACCACGGCGGCGCCCGGCCGCGCGTTCAGCACGCTGCCCGGAGGGGCCGCGATGGCGACCGGGCGGAACGCCCCTGCCGATGCGGGCGCGTCCGGGTCGGTCAACGTGCGGACGGCGAACAATGTCGCCGCCCGGGTGACCGGCAGCGGGCAGTTCAGGTTGCCCGCAACCTGGGGCGCCGATCCGGCGAAGTCGACCCGCATCTCCTCGCCGGCGATCTCGATCGATACCCGCAGCGGGATCTCCGCGCCATCCGCGGCCACGAGGGCGTCGGTGGCGACGAAGGTGCCGTCCGCGAGCGCCGCGATCGCGGACCGGCTGCGTCGCTCGGCATAGTCGAGCACGGCTGCCATCCCCGCCACCAACGGCGCCGGGCCGTTCCGTGCCGCCAACTCGCCGATGCGTCGCTCGCCGAGCAGGTTCGCCGCCCTCTGCGCCCGCAGGTCCGCGAGTCGCTGATCGGGTCGGCGCATCCGCAGGGCGAGTCGGGCGAGACCATCCTCGTCGATCCGTTGCGGCTCGATCACGATCCCCTCGTCGCTCAGCCGCCTTGAATCGGCCGGCATACCCCCGGGGGTGGGGCCACCGACATCGGCATGATGGGCACGGCTCGCCGCCCAGCCGATCAGGCCTCCCTCGACGACGATCGGCGAGACCAGCGTGATGTCGGGAAGGTGCGTGCCGCCCCTGAACGGATCGTTGAGGATCCAGAGGTCCCCCGCCCCCGGCGGGTGGGCGGCGCTGCCGGCGAGGTCGGCCACCGCCTTCACCGCCTCCGGCATCGAACCGAGATGAACGGGAATGTGCTCCGCCTGCATCACGAGCTCGCCGCCGGCATCGAACAACGCGGTCGAGCAATCCCGCCGCTCCTTGATGTTGGGGGAGTGCGCCGCCCGCACGAGGACGGCGCCCATCTCGTCGCAGATCGCGCGCAGGCCGCCGCTCAGGACCTGCAGTCCGATCGGGTCGATTCCCGGGTCGCTCATCGGGCCGCCCCCTGATCTGGAGCGTCGGTGTGGGCGACGATCGTGCCGTGCCCGTCGACCTTCGCCCGCCATCCCCTCGGGAGCAGGAGCGTCGTCTCCGGCAGCTCGAACACACATGGACCGGATGCCGTGAAGCCGATCGGAGGCTCACCCGCGATTACCGCGGTCTCCTCCCAACCGCCGGTGAACCAGGCCCTCCGCCTGGCCCGTCGCGGAGGGGCGTGGGTTCCGGCGGGAACCGTGAATTCGACCAGCGGCTCACGGGCCGCGATCCGGATGTTGACGAGCTCGACTGAGCCGTCCGGCTCGTGGTAGCCGTAGCGGCGCTGGTGCTCGGCGGCGAAATCGGCGGCGAGTTGTGCCGGATCGGCGGTGGGCGGACCGGCGACCGGCAGCTCGAAGGACTGCCCTCGGTAGCGGAGCTCGTAGGTGGCTTCGAGATCCGCTCCGGGCCTCGGGTCGAGAGCGTCGACGATCGATTCAACCTCCGCCTCGATCCGGGTGGCGCTGAAATCGGGTCCCCAGAGCATCACGGTCTTTGCGGTGTCCCGACGGCGGTCCGAGCAAACCAGTCCGAGCGCCGACAGCACTCCGCCCGAGCTTGGGCAGAGGAGCTGCCGAATGCCGAGCTCGGCGGCGATGGCGGCAGCGTGCAGGGGTCCGGCGCCGCCGAACGGCAGCAGGGCGAATTCGCGAGGGTCGATCCCGCACTCCACCGTGACCACCCGGAGCGCCCGGATCATCTCCTGGTTCGCAACCTCGATGATCCCGGCCGCGGTCGCGATCGGATCGAGTCCGAGATCGGCAGCAAGTCGGGCGACGGCGTTCTCGGCGGCGGACCGATCGAGGCTGACCCCTCCCGCGAGCCCTCCCTCTGGATCGAGGTATCCGAGGATCAGGTTGGCGTCGGTCACGGTCGGCTCGACGCCCCCCTTTCCGTAGCAGGCGGGTCCGGGTTCGGCGCCTGCCGAGCGGGGCCCGACGCAGAGGGCGCCGCCGCTGTCGCGCCAGGCGATCGAACCACCGCCGGCTCCGACCGTGTGGACGTCCACCATCGGCAGCTGGATCGGGCGTCCGTCGAACTCGCGTGCGTCGGTGCGGCCGACGCGGCCGCCCTCGACGACGCAGACATCGCAGGACGTCCCGCCCATGTCGAGGCCCAGGGCGTTGCCGTTCCCGCTCGCAAGGGCGAGTATGCCAGCCCCGACCGCGCCTCCAGCCGGGCCGCTGAGCACGCTCCAGGCTCCTCCCGCGCCGGCCTCCGACGAGCTCGCGACGCCGCCCGAGGACTGCATGATCAGGGGCTCGGGTACGCCGGTCTCCGCGCTGCGGGATCGGAGCCGCCCGAGGTAGCCGGCCAGCCGCGGGGACAGGTACGCGTCGAGCGCCGTCGTCGCGCACCGCTCGTACTCGCGGAACTGCGGGAGGACCTCCGATGAGACGGAGACGTGGAGCTCCGGGTAGCGCTCGCGGATGGCGGAGGCGAGGCGATGCTCGTGCACCGGGTCGAGGAACGAGAAGAGCAGGCAGATCGCAACCGACTCCGGCTCCAGTCGGGCGATCTCCGCGACCACGCGGTCAACCTCGTCGATCGGTCAGGTTCTCGATCACGCCGTCGGTGCCGATCCGCTCGTTGACGCCGATCCGGAGCTCAGGTGGAGCGAGCGGGGCCGGCCGGTCGTCGCAGAGCCGGTAGAGCGAAGGTCGATTCTGTCGCGCGATCTCCAGCAGGTCGGTGAAGCCCGCCGTGGCGATCAGGGTCGTTCTGGCCCCGCGGCGCTCGAGCAGCGCGTTGGTGCCGACGGTCATGCCGTGGGCGAAATGGGTCACCTCCGACGGGGACGTCGCGGCGCGGCGGAGCACGGTTTCGATCGCCTCGACCACCCCGATCGACTGATCGTCGGGTGTCGTCGGCGACTTCACCGCGTGAACCCGGTCACCGTCCACCAGGACGGCGTCGGTGAACGTTCCTCCTACGTCGACTCCGAGCAGCACACCGCCCATTACAGCGGCAGCGGGCCGCAGCCGCCTATGCGGCCACCTGGAGCTCCTCCCGACGCTCGAGCACCTGAGACCGAGGCTCGAGCACGACGTCCTCCTCGAGATGCTTGTGCGACGGGCAGTAGTCCCGTCCCGGCAGCGGTTCCCGTTGACAGGGGGTACCCCTGCGAGTGTGAGCCTTGCACTCGCGCTCCACGATCAGGGCCAGCTCGTCGGCAGGTGCCTGATCGAGGTAACGAAGAGCGAGCTTCACGTTGCGGTCCACCACCTGAAAGACGAACAGCTGCTCGTTGATCGGGAAGTGCCCGCGGAGCTCCGTGAAGAGCGCCTTGGTCGGTTTGGCGAAGTAGCGACGATCGTTGAGGAGTCGCTGCATCGTCGCCTCACAGGCGTCGAGTACATGCTGCTTGCCGGCGCATCCTGAATCGGTGCTTTCAACGACCTTCGGGGCAAGCTCCCGATAGATCGAACGACTGAATTGGTACATGGGTTGCCCTGAACCTTTCGAGTCCGTGGTAACCCCCCGCACCGCATAGTGTGACGGTCCGCACATGAAGCGCGTGCCGATCGAGGTTAAGTTCGGGTTAAGAGGGCCAGCGCTCGAGGCGGATCGTGCCGTCGCCCGAGACGACGTGATGGCGCAGGTCGAGCGCCGGATCGGGGCCGGGGAAATCGGAGCGCCGGTGGACGCCGCGGGATTCCTCTCTGGCCAGGGCTGATGCTGCGATCAGGTTCGCCAACGGGTATGGATCCCCGAGCAGACGCTCGAGGCGCATCGCATCCCGGACCGGGCCGGCGAGATCCCAGACGGCCTGGCGGGTCTCGGTCGTCGGGGATGGGAACTCAGGGTTCCGGGCGGGCCGAGGGGGATTCGGGTCCGGTGCTTCGGTGGCGAGCGCCGCACGGGCAGCTCGGGTGCCGAAGACGAAGCATTCGCTGAGCGAGTTCGAGGCCAGGCGGTTGGCCCCATGCAACCCGGTGCAGGCGGCCTCGCCGACCGCGAGGAGTCCCGGCAGGCTGCTGCGACCGTCGAGGTCGGTGCGAACACCGCCGATCAGATAATGGGAGGCCGGGGCGACGGGAACCAGGTCGCTCCTCGGATCGATGCCGATCGATTGCAGGGTCCGGGTGATCGTGGGAAATCGCTCCAGCGGCACCGGCCGGAGGTCGAGGTCCACGGCTGCCGTCGAATCGGCGGCCATGCGGTCGAGGATGGCAGCGGTGACCTGATCTCGCGGCGCGAGCTCGTCGGTGAACCGGCGGCCATCGGCATCGAGCAGTAGTGCGCCCTCGCCCCGGACGGCCTCCGTGATCAGCCAGCCGTCCAGCTCCTCGCCGGGCAGCGCCAGCGCGGTCGGATGGAACTGGCAGAGCTCGAGGTCGGCGAGGTCTGCACCCGCTTCGTGGGCGAGGACCGCTCCGGCACCGATCGCTCCGCGGGGGTTCGTGGTGCGCTGCCAGAGGGCCGCGCCCCCGCCGGTGGCGAGGATCGTCGTGGCGGCCGGCACCGGGCCGCGGTCGGTGAGCACCCCGTGGCAACGCCCGCCGTCGGACCAGAGGGCCAGTGCCGAGGCCCCTTCAAGGACCTCGATCCGGTCGTGCTCAGCCGCGAGCTGAGCCAGTCGGCTCGTCAGCGCGCGGCCGGTCTCGGCGCCACCGGCATGGACGATGCGCCGAGCTGAATGCCCGCCCTCGAGGCCGAGTGATAGTTCACCGTTCGCCTGCAGGTCGAAGGCGACCCCGCGACTCATCAGCGATTCCACCGCCGCGGGGGCCTCGTTGACGAGCACCTCGACCGCGGCGGGATCGCAGAGCCCCCGTCCTGCGTTGAGCGTGTCCTCCGCATGCCTGGCCGGTGAATCGTCAGGCGCGATCGCAGCCGCCAGCCCGCCCTGGGCTCGAAAGCTCGCCGTCTCGGTCAGCGACTTGCGGGAGATCATCACCACCCGCCCGCCGGCCTCCGCCGCCTCGAGAGCGACATGGAGCCCTGCGGCACCGCCGCCGACTACCGCAAGGTCGGCGGGATTGATGGGGGAGGGATCGGGCTGCGTCAAGTCGGCGAGTACCGTACCCCGCATCGATGGGCATCTATCTCCGACACCACTCATCGCTCCTCCACGGAACCGGTTCTCATCCCGAGAATGCCGAGCGGATCCGAGCCATCGAGGCGATGCTGGATGAGGTGGGTTGGCCGGGGCTGGACGTCCTCGAACCGCCGGCGGCCGATCGCAGCTGGCTGCTGCAGGTGCACGACCCGCGGCTGGTCGATGCGATCGAAGCACTCTGTGCGGCGGGCGGAGGCGCAATCGACGCCGACACGATGGTCAATGGGGAATCCTGGGAGGCGGCGTTACGCGCCGCGGGCGCCGCGGGCGCCGGTGCTGAGCGACTGCTCGCGGGCGAGTCGGATTTCGCCTTCTGCGGGCTGCGTCCCCCCGGCCATCACGCCGAGTCCGATCGGTCGATGGGCTTCTGCCTCTTCAACAACGTCGCGGTCGGGGCGGCTCACGCGATTGCCGAATGCGGTGCCGAGCGGGTTCTGATTCTCGATTGGGACGTTCATCACGGCAACGGAACTGCCGAGATCTTCGACGACCGCGACGACGTGCTCTTCATCAGCATCCACCAGAGTCCGCTCTACCCGGGTACCGGGATGGTCGACGAGACCGGCAGGGGCGCGGGTCTCGGGACGACCCTGAACCTGCCCGTGCCGCCCGGATCCGGAGGCCCCGAGTTCATCGGGCTCGTCGAGCACGTGGTCGGCCCCCTCGCACGTGCCTACCGACCGGATCTGATCGCGGTCTCGGCCGGCTATGACGCTCACGTCATCGACCCCCTGGCCGACTGCGAGGTCGGTACGTCCGATTACGCGACGATGGCCAGACATCTCCGGGAACTCGGGCGGGAGATCGGTGCGCCGATCCTGGTCTGCCTCGAGGGCGGCTACGAGCCCGGCGCGCTGGCGAGCTCCGTCCTGGCGACGATCCTCGCGCTCGGCGACGACGAGTCACCGGAGTCGGTGGAGGCGGTGGCCCTGGTCGATGAGGCAGTAGCGCGTGCGGCCGGCCTCGACCGGTGGCGGTCGGCCTTCAGTTCGAGCCGGTAGACCGGGCGGCCCGCGCGGCCTCGGCCTGCACGGACTTCGTCTGTTCCCGGAGCCAGTCGGCGGCGGCCTGACGGACCTCGCTGATCGTCGCCGCCGCCTCGGCCTCCACCGCTCGGGCCCGCTCCTCCGACCCCCGGGCCCGCTCCTCGGCCTCCTCGACCTTCGACGCGACCTCCTTCTCGGCCCGCTCGGCGGCGGCGATCGCGTCGGAGAGTTCGTCCTCGCGATCCTGCATTCGCTCGGCGACGTTCTGATCGGCCACCGCCCGTGCCTGGGCCGTGGCGATCTCGAGCTGGGCGGCCGACTCCTCCTGAAGCCGCCGCTTCTCCTCCTCGAGGTTCTGCTCCGCCGCGCTGACCCGCTGGGCTGCCTCGACGGCCTGACCTTCGATCTGGGTGAGGCGCTCGTGCGACTGCTCGATTGCTGCCGCTTTGGCCTCGCGCTCGCTCTGAAGTTCCCGTTCCCGTTTTCCGAGCAGCTCCGCGAACCGTTCCTCGGCGGCGCGGCGGGCCACGGCCACCTCCGCTCGGATCCGCTCCTCGGCGTCGGCCTCGATTCGAGCGATCCGCTCAGCCGTCTTGCTCTCAGCCGCCTCGAGGGCGCGTTGTTCGAGCTCACGACGCCGGGGCTCCGACGTGCGCTCGAGTTCGGCTTCGAGCTCCGCGCGGGCCTCCGCGCGGGCCGCGTTGAGTCTGGTCTCGAGGTCGCCGTCGCCGGCTGATTCGATTCCCTCGCGTCGACCCGTCTCGCGAGCCTCCGCCGCGCGCGCGTCGGCCTCCTCGTGCGCGAGCCTCAGCTCGCTGCGCAGGCCCTCCGCCTCGGCTCCAGCCACCGCCGATACCGGGGCGCCGGAACCACCCGTCTCGCCCGCCGCGGCTCCCTCGGCCCGGATCCGCGTCACCTCCTCGCGGACCCGCTGCTGGGCCTCGGCCTTGAGCTTGACGACCTGTTGCCGCAGCCACTGGGTTGCTGCGTCGCGAGCATTCGCCTCGACCTCGTCGCGCTCCTTGGCCACGCGGTCGGCACGCTCTTCGGCCTGTCGTGCTCGCGCCTCGGCCTCGCGCAGCCGGATGGAAAGTTCATCGATCTCTGATTTCGCATTTGTCTTGGCCCGATCGAGATCCTTCTCGAGGGCGAGGATCTCGTCGTGGGAGCGCATCTCGGCCACCTGGGCCGCCTCGTCGGCGGCGGCTTGGATCCGCTCACCGGTCGGCGGCTCGGCGACCTCGTCGACATCCGCGGGGTCGGCGGGCGCTTCGTCCCCCGGTGGTGCACCGTCCCCCTCCTCCTCGTCCCCGCCATCGATCTCGCCCTCGTCCTGCGAGCTCGTAGTCGGGCAGGTCGTCGGGGAGGTCTTCCGGTTGGGGTGAGCGCCGGGATGCGACGGGCGACGGGGGCGCCCATTCGGCGGTTCCGGTGTCCGGATCGAAGGGTTGGATCCCGGCGCGGCTCTCGACATCGCCGGTGACGGGCCCATCGTCGGCGTCGTCGTCACCGTCCTCGGGCGCTCCCGTACCCGCGGCCGGATCGGCGACCTGCTCCCAATCCTCGGTGTTGTAGGGGTCGCTCTCCGGGGGCTCGGTGGTGGGGTAGAGCGCGGTTACGGGGTCCGTCCCGGTATCCGCGGAAGCGGTCGGCGTCGCATCGGGCTCGCCCTCGCGTTTGCCCTTGCGACCGAAGATCCCTCTCCATCGAGCCATCGGCCGCCGCAGGTTACGCGATCAGGGCCGAGCGCCGAATTCGAGATTCACAGTGGCGGCACGGGATTGTTCGCATAAGGGCACATCGAGGCATTGATCGGTGGGCGCCCAACCCCAACGATCGGTGGTGTCAAACGACTCGGCGGACCACGCCGAGAAAGGAGTTCCGATGTACGCATATTTCGGCCTCGTCCACGCCCGAGGGGCGGTCGTCGCCAATCGGGTGCGTTCGAGGTTGTCGTCCGAGCGCGGGCAGGGCACGGTCGAGTACGTCGGCCTGGTGCTGCTGGTCGCGGCCTTGATGGGGGGCATGGTGGCCGCGGTCGGCGGTCTCGGCAGCCTGTCGGGGATCGGCAAGGAGTTGGCCGAGGCAATCACCAAGAAGATCATCCAGGGCGTGCAGAAGATCACGTTCGGCGGCTGACGATCCACAATCGCACGGCCACCCGCCCTCGGGCGGGTGGCCGATGATCTGGGAGACTCACGCGCATGCCTACTGACGCCTTGCCCGATCGGGCCCGAAGCTACGAACGCTCGCCAGAGCAGATGCGGCCGGTGACGATCGAACCCGGGTTCGTTCGCACCGCGGACGGCTCGGCCTTGATCTCGATCGGAGAGACGCGAGTCATCTGCACCGCCTCGATCCAGGAGGAGGTACCGCGTTGGATGCGCGGGCGGGGCAAGGGCTGGGTCACCGCCGAGTACGCGATGCTGCCCGCCTCAACCGGCGAGCGCAAGGAGCGCGATTCCAAGCGTGGCCGGCCGGATGGGCGATCGATCGAGATCCAACGGTTGATCGGTCGTGCCCTGCGAGTGGTAGTCGATTTCGAGGCGCTCGGTGAGCGCGCGGTCTGGGTCGACTGCGACGTTCTGCAGGCGGATGGTGGAACCCGTTGCGCGTCGATCACCGGCGCCTACGTCGCACTCAACCTGGCGCTGGCGGACCTGGTCGAGCGCGGTGATCTGGCCGCTCTCCCGTTCACCGGTACCGTCGCGGCGCTAAGCGTCGGTGTAGTCGACGGACGGTCCCTCTGCGATCTCGACTATTCGGAGGACTCACGGGCGGAGGTCGACGCCAACGTCGTGATGACCGGCGATGGGGGCCTGGTCGAGGTACAGGCGACCGCTGAACGGACGCCGCTATCCAGGGCTTCCCTCGACGAGTTGCTCGGCTTGGCGGAGGCGGGGATATCCGAGCTTCGTCTCGTGCAGGAGGAAGCGACGGAGCGGTGAGCGTACGACCGCAACGGCGGTCGATCGTCGTGGCCACCCGTAACCACCACAAGCTCCACGAACTGGGCGAGATCCTTTCGGGATTCGAACTGGTGCCGTTGCCGGTGAGCGTCGAACTCCCTCCCGAGGACGGCGAGACGTTCGCCGAGAACGCGATCGGCAAGGCTAGGGCGGCTCACCGGCTGACCGGCGCGGCCGTGATCGCCGACGACTCCGGAATCAGCGCTGCCGCGCTCGGTGGGCGTCCGGGCGTACGCTCGGCACGCTACGCGGGATCCGATGCCGACGACGCCGAGAACCTCGCCCTGCTGATCGAGGAGGTAAAGGGGGCCGAGGATCGATCCGTGGCCTACGTCTGCGCGATCGTTCACATCGACGAGCAGGGGACCGAGACCCTCCGCGAGGCCCGTTGTGAGGGGCGGCTCGCCGAGCGGCCGCGGGGAGAGGGCGGGTTCGGTTACGACCCGGCCTTCATCCCTGACGACATCCCCGGCGACCGCACGATGGCTGAGCTCACCAGCGCTGAAAAGCATTCGATCTCCCACCGTGGACGGGCGGTGCGGGCGATCGCCGCTGCGATCGAGGAGACGGGATGACCTCCACCAAGTCGGGGGCGGCCTGGCTCTCGGTCGTCTCCAATTGCGTCCTGATTCTGCTCAAGGTCGTCGCCGGGTTGCTGACGGGTTCGATCGCGATTCTCACCGAGGCGATCCATTCGGCGATTGACCTGGTCGCTTCGCTGATTGCGCTCTTCTCGGTTCGCAAGGCCGAAGAGCCGGCGGACGAGGACCATCCATACGGACACGAGAAGGCGGAGAACGTCGCCGCCGGCGCCGAGGCGATGCTGATTCTGCTCGGCGCGGCGATCATCGTGCTCGAGGCGATCCGTCGCCTCGTCAACGGGTCCGAGGTCGACGACGTCGGGATCGGCATCGTGATCATCGGCGTCTCGATCGTCGCCAACCTGGTCGTCTCGGGCTATCTCTACCGCCGAGCGACCGCTCTCGAATCGCCGGCCCTCGAGGGCGATGCTGCCCATCTGCGCGCCGACGCCGTGACTTCGATCGCCGTGCTGGTCGGCCTCGTACTGGTTCAGGTCACCGGGAACGCCGCGTTCGATTCGATCGCGGCGCTGGTGGTTGCCGTCGCAATCGTCGCCACCGGGATCCGACTCGCGCGTCGGTCGGGCCGGGTGTTGATGGACGAGGCGCTACCGGACGAGGAGCTGGACCGGATCGAGAATGTGATCGCGGCAACCAGGCTCCCGGAGATGGCCGGCTACCACAAGCTTCGCGGGCGCAGCGCCGGTTCGCGTCGGCACATCGACATGCACGTGCAGTTCCGCTCCGGGACTAGCCTCGAGGAGGCCCATCGGCAGGCCCACGATCTGCGCGACGCGATCGAGGCGGAGTTCACCAATGCCGACGTCCTGATCCATGTTGAGCCGGAGCAGTCCTATCGCGGGACGAGGGACGCGGCCGGCCCGTTCCGGCAGGGATGAACGCCCAGCGACCGGGTCGACTGGTCAGGTCAGGTTCACGGCGCCGGCAAGTCCGACCGCGACCAAGGTGATTGCGTAGCCCGTGTATCCGTTCAGTGCAAGCAGCAGCGCCGCTACGAGGCAGGTCACCAGCACTGTGATCCAGGAGGTTCTTGCTAGGTCCACGATCGCTATTTTCCATCAGATGACGAATCGGCGCCTGCGGCCGGCGCAATGAGCACGAAAACTGCAAGCCCGGGTTCCGCGGCTGAGGCGGCCGTGGCCGGGTTGATGGAGTCGTGCGCCGGCCTGAGGTCGTGCGCAATCCTCGATTCGGCGGGCGCGGTCGTCGCCGAGAGCGCGCCGAACGACTGGGCGGCGGGAGCGATCGAGATCTGGAGTTCGGTTGCCGACGAGTCCAGGCCGGAGCCCACCCAGGTTCATGTCGCCAACGAAGACGGAGAGGTCTATGCGGTTCGCGGCCCGGCGGGTTCGGCGATCGCCGTGACCGATCGGTTCACCCTCGCCTCGCTGATGTTCTGCGATCTCCGATCGGCCCTCCGCGGGCTGGAGGAGCGGCCATCATGATCGAAAAGCCGCATCGCTTTCTGCTCGGTCGGGTCTCCTCCTACAGCGAGGAGGGCAAGGCCTACCTGCGTCGCCGGAAGATGCGCAGCCGTCCGTTCGCTCGCGTCTGGTTCGCGGGCGGGGAGGAGGTCGCGCTGGAATCAGGACCGCGCGGCGAACACCTCTTCTCGACCGCCGCCAACCTGATCGAGGGCTGCGAGAAGGATTGATTTCCCGCCGGGGGGGGCGCGGATCCCCGCTGCGGGGTTAGCGAGCAGATGTCAGTCGTCGATCTGTCCGGGCTCGACCCGGAGGAGTTGGATGCCGTCGAGTCGGCCCTGGAGCGTGAGCCGGCACTTCGCGACGAGCTAGAGATGATCATCGATGCCGTGGACCCGGAAGCTCGCATCGCGTTCTGGCGGGCGTTCGTCGACCAGGGTGGGACCGGTGATCGTCCCGCCTCCGCAGTACTGCACGCGTTGGTCAGCGCGGCGCGGGCCGCGACGGCCGCACCTGAGCGATGGGGGCGCCCGCCCGCCGGTCGGGCTTGACGGAGCGAGGCGCCGGGATCCGGGGCCGCTGCCCGATCAGGAGGAACTTCGATGAGGAGCCCGATTACCCGCCGACCAACTCTGCGCCGGAGCGCGATCGCGACGACCGCGGCTGCGACGGCGTTCCTGATGGCGATCATCGCCATTGCGTTCGAGCCCTCGGCGGCTTTCGCCGGACGCTACGAGGTCGTCCAATGTGATCGCTCGAACCGCGCGTTCACCGATGCGCATTTCGAGCGAGTCAACGGCGGCGACTATGGGTTTCTCTACCGCTGCGAGGAGGACGAGGACGGGAACTCTCTGCAGATCAGGTCGATCACTGGAGCTCCTCAGGGACGGTACGGCCGGATCTCGTGGGAGGCACCAGGGGAGGCGCGAATCGTCGGCGTGGATCTGGAGGCGCGGATGCGAAGCGATGCCGGCCAGCAGGCCCGGTTGTCCTTTCTCGACGATGCCGGGCTCGAGGTCGGGAGGATCGCGACGGGCGGCGACTCGGCGGGCTCGTTCGAAAGCTACGGCCGCCAGCTCGGCGACGGGGGTCGTGGGGGGTTTGCGGCGACCCTGACCTGTGTCGAGCGCGACGGCTGTCGGACGAGCGATCAGGCCCGCAACTGGATCCGCTCGATCGTCCTCACCCTGGAGGACAGGAGGCCGCCCGCGATCGTCGCCGGCGGCTCGCTGAGCTCAGGGGGCTGGAAGCGCGGCGACGGCACGATCGGTGCGGTCGCTTCCGACGCCGGCTCAGGCGTGCGGAGCTTCGAGATTCGTGTCAACGGATCGCTCGTGGCGCCGACGCAGACCGTCCCCTGCTCGTTGATCGCCGGCAGCCCGCGTGCGAGCCGCCTGCGTCCCTGCCCATCGGTCCACGCTGTCCAGTCCGCCGCGGATACGCGCTCAGCGCCCTTCGTCGACGGTGCCAATGCCGTGCGCATCTGCGCGTCCGACTACGGGTCGGGAGCCCTGCCGGGATGTGTGGAGCGAACCCTGCTGGTCGACAACGCTCCTCCCGAGGTCGCCTTCGCCAACGCACGGGACCCTGAGGATCCGGAGCTGATCCGGGCGACGGCGGTCGATCGCCATTCGGGTTTGGGCTCGACCGCGATCGCCTATCGACCCCTCTCGGGCGGGTCCTGGCGAGAGCTGCCGACCGAGGTTTCGGGCGGTGAGCTTCGAGCTCGCGTGGATTCGGCACGTGAGCCGCGCGGGCGGTACGTCTTTCGGGCGGTGGCTGCGGACGCGGTCGGGAACGTCGCGGTGAGCACCTCGAGGGCGGACGGAACCGACATGGTTGTCGACTTCCCCCTTCGGGAGGCGACCCGTCTTAGCGCTAATATCGGCGGCGAGACGCGGGCTCAGACGGGCTATGGAACGCAGCCCGAGTTGCGGGCGGCCCTCCTTGGGCCGGACGGTCGACCGCTCGCCGGCCAGGACGTCGAGGTGGTGGAGCGCTTCGACCCTGGGTCTTCGCTCGACCCGATCGGCCGGACCGTGCGAACCGACGCCAACGGGCGGATCTCCGTGCGACTTTCGCGCGGCCCGTCCCGCGCGATCCGGGTGGGGTACGCGGGCTCGCGGCGATACCTGTCCACCCAGTCCAGCGAGCTGACGCTCGGGGTCCGGGGATCGGCGAGCATCGACCCGTTCCCGCGGCGTCGTCGCGCCGGTAGGCGCATCGGCTTCCACGGCTCGATCGGCGGCTACGGGGCGGCGATACCGAAGGGGAAGCTCGTGGAGTTGCAGGTAAAGGGGGGAGGGGTCCGGCGCTACCGCACCGTCGGCCGCGCGTTCCGGACCGACTCCCACGGAAACTGGCGCATGCGTTATCGGTTCGACCGCTTCTACGAGCAGCCGACCCGCTACCGGTTCCGGCTCAAGGTCTCCCGTGAGCGGAGCTTTCCCTACCTGACGCCGGTGATGTCGAGGGCACGGACGCTGACGGTCCTGCCGAGGCGGTGAGACGCCTTCAGGTGTCGTAGCGGCCGAGGTCCTTGTCGAGGCGGCGCTGGTCGTCGGGGCTCAGGTCGGCGACGGGGGTCGGATCGCCGTCGTCGTCTCGCTGATCCCGTCGCCAGCGCAGCGCGGCCACGGCGACCGCTGCCGCTCCCGCAAGCAGGGCGACCGCCGGGAAGATCCATCCCCCGAGGAGGTCGAAGCCGTCGTCACCGGGGACGGCGAGCACCTCGGGTCCGTATTCGTCGACCAGTTCCGCCTTGATCTGCTCCTTGCTCTTGCCCTCGGCGATCAGCTCGTTGATGAAGACCCGCTCCCGTTCGGCCTGGGGGGCGTTTGAGAGCTGGAGGGTCGTGCCGCAGATCGTGCACATGACCTCGTCCTCGATGTCGGGCAGGGAGGCGGCAGTCGCGAGGGCGCTGGCCGCCGGGCCGAGGGACGCCACGAGGGTGAGAGTCGACAGAACGGTTGCCGAGCCGCCTCATTCGGGCTCGACCGTCGCTCCCGTGATCAACGGCTGCACCCGCTCGACGAGGAACTTCTCGTCGACGGGACCTCGCTGAATCAGCGCGAGGTCGCCGTTCGGATCGATCAGGAAGCTCTCGGGGAGGGCGAAGATCCCGTACGCGTCCTTGCGGTCGCCGTCGCCGTCGTGGAGCATCTCGTAGGTCAGGTCGAACTCGCGAACGAAATCGAGTGCGTCACTGCTCAGGTCCTCGGTGTCCATGCCGATCACGACCACCTCGTCGCGGTTCTTCCTGGCGAAGCTCTCGATCGCCGGCGCCTCCTCCCTGCATGGTTCGCACCAGGAAGCCCAGAAGTTCAGCAGTACCCATTTCCCGCGGTGGTCGGCGAGGCTGACCTCGCCGGATCCGTCCAGGCGCTCGACCGCAGCGTCGGGAGCCGGCTCGCCGACGGCGATCTTGGCGCCCTGCTTGGCGACCAGGCCGAAAGCGAGCAGCCCGATGAAGGCGATCGCCGCCAGGATGGCGAGAAATCCACGGTTGCTCATCGGCCGGGAGGTTAGAGGTGACGGTTGCTCGACGCCGGTTGAACGGGGCGAGCGCTCGCTAGGGTGACGACCTGTGATCGGCAAGCCGTCAATGCCAGAAGGGGCCCGATTGTGAGCGAATCGGCGAACGATCAGGCCCCGCGTGCGGCTCCCGCGCCGGCGGCGGCGCCCGGCTTCTATCCCGACCCCGACGACCCCTACGCGGAGCGGTACTGGGACGGCAGCAACTGGACCGACGAGCCTGGGCCGTCGGCGCCGGGCCCGGGCTTCTACCCCGACCCGAACGACCCTCAGGTCGAGCGCTACTGGGACGGCAAGAAATGGACGGAGAGCCGCCAGCCCATCCGCCGAGCGCCGGGCGAGAAGGAGCAGGACGCCAGCGGTGTGATCATCGCCGGCTACATCTTCGCCGCGTTGATGCCGCTCGTCGGCTTCATCATCGGACTGACCCAGATCAACAAGAATCGCCACGGCATTTGGGTCGTGGTCGCCTCGGCGGCCGCGTTCGTGATCTGGCTCGCGATCTTCAGCGGCGACACCGCCAACGGCAGCGCCTAGGACGCTGTCGGCACATGGGCGTGGCGATGTACCTCGCCGAAGCCGATACTCAGTTGGGAGGACCTTCTGCCCCCGTCACGCAGACACCTGATCGCCGGCATCGCGCTCCCGATGCTCTTGGCAGCGGCGAGTGGCATCGCAGCGGCCTCGTCGAGTGTCGAGCGCGGGGATCCTCGCGGGCTCATGGGCATCTCGACAGGCCCCAAAGCCGAGTTGCGGGAGACCGTGCCGATAACGGCCCGACCCGGTCATGGCTCCTCCGTCCTGTCCCTTCCCCTGCCTCGCGTCCGGCAGGGGGACGAGGTCCGATTCAACGCCGAGGTGGCGCTCACGACGACGTGCGTCGATCCGATCGAGCGCTGCGTCGGGCGCAGCTACGGCTTCGACCCGCACCTTTCGGCCTGGATGGAGCTGGCAACGTCTCAGCGGGCGACGCATGGCCGTCGCGCAAATCGCGTTTCACGGCGCATCTCGCTCACCTGCCAGCAGACGCGTCCGAACAGGAATCACCATTGCCCGCTCGTCATCGATTCCGGCGGGTTCCACGTCCACGATCTGCGGGGCCTTCCGTGCCGACCCACCAGGTGCCGGCTCAACATGGTGGTACGAGCATCAAACGACGGAGTTCAAGGCGGCGAGGTCGTCGTCGTCGGCGCCGATCAGCCCGACGGAACGATCGAGGGCGGCAAGGCCCGCATCAGCGCAGCAATGATGCGGGACGCGGCTGAAATCCGAACGCATCGCTGGCGAACCACGAAGCGCCGTACCAAGACGCTGCCCGCGTCCTTCTCGGGCGGCCACCGGGTGGTCTACTCCCAGCGGGTGCGGGGGCTGCGGAAAGGTGACGTGCTCCTGGTCCGCTCCAGACAGCGAACCGAGATCCACGGGATTCCTTACTTCGTCTCGGACCAGATCATCGTCACCACGGACCGCTCCCGGACGAGCCCAAGCGGCCTGGCCCGTCGCATACTCTCCCGCGGTGGGCGGGCGACCGAGCTGAACGGTTTCAACTGCACGCTCGGTCACAGCGCCTTCGAGAGCCCTTGCGTCGGCACCAAGGCCGGGATGGTGCGACTCAAGCGTGCTCCCGTGGGCAGGCATGGTCGGCGGCGACCGCTGTTCGTGAACCTGGTTTCACGGACGTTCCCCAAGCTTGCTCAGTCCCGAGGCTCGTTCCCCCCCGCAAGCATCCTCCGCGGTGGCAGCCTGACCGTCAGGCGGCTGCGGGAGCATCCGCGCCATCCGCGATCAGGGGGCACGCCTCGTCGAAGCGCCTGATCGTGTCCCGAGCATGACTCGGTGCCGGCTGCACGGCGGATTGGGAGTTTCAAGACCTTGGCGAACTCGGTCCCATTTCGTTCGAGGAAGCCTGGATGCTTAAGGACGGACGGTTCGCCATTTCCATCGAGGCACCAGTCACCGCCCATTACCGGATCGAGGCTTCGGCTAGGTCCTTCTTTCGAAATCCGTTCATTCCAAGGGATTTGGACTTCACCACAGATGAGCGCACCGCTTGGATCCCTGGCTACGCCGAGGCGAAGTGCGCTGGGCGTGCGTTGGAACGGAGCGGAGCACTAGCTCATTGTGCGTCGCACCGCATAGACAAGGTAGATTCCGCCTCCCCCGCGGGTGTAGCTCAATGGCAGAGCACCAGCTTCCCAAGCTGGTGACGGGGGTTCGATTCCCCTCACCCGCTCTGGCGGCCTGGGGAGGCGCCGGGCTCGGCGTCATCGCCCGGCTCGCGGCCGGGAAGGGTCGCGCGCCGGGCGCTTCCTCGATCCGGCGGCTGCCAGCCTCGCCAGATCTAGATCGGCTGGGAGCTGGGGCGGATCAGGATCTCGTTGACGTCCACGCGATCGGGCTGCGAGATCGCGTAGACGATCGCCTCGGCGATGTCGTCGGCCTCGAGCGCCCCGGACGGCCGGTTGTCGAAGAAGGGGGTGTCGACCATGCCGGGCTCGATCAGGGTGACCTTGATCGAGCCGTTCTCGTGAATCTGGCGAAGCTCCTGGCGGAGTGATTCGCCGATTGCGGTGGCGGCCCACTTGGTTGCGGAGTAGAGGGATCCCGGCAGCGCTCGGCGGCCGGCGACGGAGCTGGTGATCAGAAAGTGGCCGTGACCCTGGTCGAGCAGATGGGGGAGGGTGGCCCGCACGGTGTAGGCGACTCCGAGGACGTTGGTGAGCACCATCGACTTCCAGTGCTCGGGGGACTCTTCGAGGAATCCCCGGGAGGCGCCGAAGCCGGCGTTGGCGAAGACGATGTCGATGCTGCCGAAGCGTTCGATGGCAGCGTCGACCAGCTCCGTGTTCTGCTCCCAGTCGGTGACGTCGCAGGCCTTGACCATGACGTCGTCCCCGCCGCCCAGCTCGGCGGCGAGTTCGTTCAGCGGCCCCTCGCGTCGCGCCGAGAGGACCAGTCGGTTGCCCGCCGCGTGGAGGTGTTTCGCCGTGGCGGCACCGATACCGGTGCCGGCGCCCGTGATCAGAACGGTCCTTGCTTCGGCCATGGCACATTCATAGCAGCGTCGGGCCGCGGTCACGACCACCTGCGACGGCGGGGTCCTCAGTCAAATCCCGTTCGGCGGGACGGAACGTCCGGAACCTCGTTCAACTCGGATGCATCCGGTGGCAGGGTCGCGACCCAGCCGGCGTAGCGGCCACTGAGGGGCCCGGCGCTGAAACCGTGGACGACGATGCTGAGGATCACGGTGAAGAGCGTGGTCAGGACGACCGTGTCGATGTTCGCCAGCTGTTGGTCCTCCTCGAGGACGACCAGGGCGAGCACCACGGATGCGAGGCCGCGCGGGCCGAACCAGCCCATGAACGCGATGGTCGGTCTGCGGAGACCCGAGCCGAGGAGGGAGGCGGCGACCGGCAGCATGCGGACCAGCGTCAGGCTCAGTACCCCGTATACGCACACCTGCCAGGTGATCTGGTCGAAGAGCTCGACCGCGAACAGTCCGAGGGCGAAGAACACGAACGCGCTGACGACGGCGCCCTCCTCGTTGGCAAATCCCAGTGCCGGCCGACGCTCGCTTCCCAGTCGCGAGCCGGCGATCAGGCCGCCGACGAAGGCCGCGATGAAGCCGCTGCCTCCCAGCTCCTCGGTGAACACGAAGAGTGCGATCGCCACGCCCGCCATTGCCAGCTGCTCGGATGATTGGCTGGACCATCCGTCGCGCCGAGCGCGCCGGGCCAACTCACCTGCCACCAGGCCGGCTGCGACGCCGGCGAGCACGCCGATGCCGACCTTCTGAACGAGGGTGGTGGCCCAGAACGAGGCCGGCTCGAGGCCCTCGGTCACGGTTGCCCCTGCCACGAACAGCAGCAGGAACGGAACCGCGAGGCCGTCGTTGAGTCCGGCTTCGACGTTCAGGGCCTGTCGGATTCGTCCGGGCACCCGATCGTCTTCGACAACCGCGGCGCCGAGCGCCGCATCGGTGGGCGCGAGGATCGCCGCCAGCGCCGCGCATTCCCACCCGTCGAGCTCACCGAAAAGAAGCATCCCGACCAGCGTTCCGAGTCCGATCGACCCGAGCATGCCGGGCCCGAGCAGGCGCATCGGGAGCCCCGCTCCCTTGCGCAGCCGTGCGAGGTTCACCCGTGAGGCATCCGTGAACAGCACGAGCACCAGCGCGATCTCGGCGAGGCTCAACAGCAGGCTCGTCGGTTCGCCGTCGGACAATGGGGCTATTGCGCCCGTCAGCGCGACCACGGCGCCCGCGGCCACGAACACGAGTGGCCGCGACAGGCCCCATCGCCCGGCTCGCACCGCGACCAGCCCGTAGACCGCAAAGACCGAAGCGAAGATCCCGAGCCCGAGCATGCCCGGCGAGCCTAGCTTCGATCAATCGGAGGGTGTCGCGTCGTCGATGCGGGCAACCGGCCCGGGCTTGCAGCCTGCGATAATCCGGAACTCGATGGATCACGATCGCAAGCGACAGATCCGTCTCGTCGTCGCGCTGTCAGTCGCGGTGTTGTTGGCCGTTGCGCTGATCTACACCTCCTTCAACGCGGGGACCGAGGCGCGCGAGCCCTCCGAGGTGCTCGCCGCGGGTCCCAGCAGTGAGACCTACCAGCTGACCGGCGAGGTCACCGAGTACCAGCGCGAGGGTGCGGATCTGGAGTTCGACATCGTCGATCGCGAGGGCGGCGAGGAGAAGCTCCCGGTCTCCTACAGTGGGATCGTCCCCGACCCGTTCCGCGAGGGACGCGAGGTGATCGTCACCGGCAGGCTCGACGAGACCGGCGTCTTCATGGCCGAGAAGGACAGCCTGATTACCAAGTGCCCGTCCAAGTTCTCGGATGAGGTCGATCCGACGAACGTGGAGTTCGTGGATTAGGCCACCGGTCCTTTGAGCGCTCTCGGCTCCGCCGCACTCATCTCCGCTCTACTCGTCGCGATCTACGCATGCGTCGCCGCGCTGATCGGCACCCGCGGGGACCGCCGTTGGGTGATCTCGGCGAGACGGGCCATGTACGCGCTCTGCGGGTTGCTGTTGATCACGGCGATCTCGATCGAGACCCTGTTCGTCCGCACCGATCTCTCAGTCGCGCTCGTCGCCGATCACTCCTCGACGACGACCCCCCTCCTCTACCAGCTGACTGCGTTGTGGGGGAGTCAGGCGGGTTCGTTGCTGCTCTGGGCGTTCGTGCTCTCGATCGCCTCCGCCGCGGTCCTCTACATCACCCGCTACCGCCACCGCGAGGTGGTGCCGTGGGCGACGGCCGTGCTCGCCGGCGTTGCGATCTTCTTCCTCGGACTGATGGTCGCCGGCATCTTCGTCCCGAGCGCGGAGAGCTGGCCGTTTGCGGCTTCCGACCCGGTACCGGCCGAGGGCGCCGGGTTGACGCCCCTGCTGCGCCACCCGGCGATGGCCATGCACCCGCCGATGCTCTACTCCGGCTACGTCTTCTTCACGATCCCGTTCGCATTCGCGATCGGCGCCCTGATCACTCGCCGGCTCGATGCGAGCTGGATCCGATCGACCAGGCGATTCGCCCTGATCGCCTGGATCTTCCTCTCGATCGGCCTGGCGCTGGGAGCCCGTTGGTCCTACAGCGAGCTCGGCTGGGGCGGCTATTGGGCCTGGGACCCGGTCGAGAACGCAGCGCTCATACCGTGGCTGACCGGCACCGCCTTCCTCCACTCGATCATGGTCCAGGAGCGGCGCGGGATGCTGCGGGTCTGGAACGTCTCGCTGATCTGCGCGACCTTCGCTCTCTCCTTGCTGGGTACCTTCCTGGTCCGCTCGGGCGTACTGCAATCGATCCACGCCTTCGGCGAGTCGAAGGTCGGCCCGCCGCTGCTGGTCCTGATCGCCGTCGTCGTGATCGGCTCGACCGTCCTGATCGTCTCCCGCCTCGATTCGCTGCGATCCGAGCGCCGCCTCGATTCGCTGTTCAGCCGGGAGTCGGTCTTCCTGCTCAACAACGTGCTGCTGGTCGGCCTGGCGGCCGTGGTTGCCTGGGGCACCTTCTTCCCGCTGATCTCGGAGGCGTTCACCGGTGAGTCGTCGTCGCTCGCGGCGCCTTGGTTCGATCGCTACGCGACCCCGCTGGCGATCGTCCTCGTCCTCTTCATGGGCATCGGGCCGCTGGTGGCCTGGCGCCGGGTCACGCTTTCGGGTCTGCGCCGGGCGGTCGGGATACCGCTGGCCGCCACCGCTGCGATGGCGATCGCCCTTGCCCTGACGATCGGGGTCTCCGAGAGCATCACCGCCTACGCCTTCTTTCTCGTCGCCACATTCACGATCGTTGCCGTCGGCCAGGAGTTCTGGCGGGGCTCCGTCGCGCGGCGCAAGCTCGTCGGCGGCACCCGGATCGCAGCGCTCGGCTCGCTGCTGGCCCGCAACCGGCGGCGTTACGGCGGCTACGTGGTTCACGTCGGCCTGGTCCTCGCCCTCTTCGGCGTCGCCGCCTCGTCCAGCTTCCAGACCAGCCGCGATCTCCGCCTCAGCCCGGGGGAGTCGGCTGAGGTAGGCGGCTACACGATCACCTACGAACAGCCGACCAGCGTGATCGACGGCTGCAGAGCAGAAGCTCTCCTTCGGGGCGGTGCTCGACGTCTCCAAGGACGGCGAGCACGTGACCACTTTGAATCCGTCGCGTGAGTACTACTCCGGTGCTGCCGCCGATCCGAACGCCCCGCTGCAGAGCTTCTTCGAGGGGGAGACCACCAGCGAGGTCGGCCGCACCGAGAGCTTCTCCCGGGACCTCTGGAGCGCGATGCAGCCCGATCTGACGACCTATGACCCGATCATCGAGCGCCGGGATCAGAACTATGCCGAAGCGCTGGCGAAGCTGCCGGAGTCGACGCGTGCCGACCCCGAGGTGCAGGCGATCATCGCCAGCACCCAGGGTCAGCTCGTCGTGAAGCTCTCACAGCGCTATCTGCGAGACACCCCTCCGGCCGAGATCCGTTTCAACGTCAACCCGTTCGTGATCTGGTTCTGGTTCGGCGTGATCGTCGCCGTCGGCGGAGCCCTGTTCGCGATCTGGCCCTCCCCCGAGGGCCGCCGCCGCCGCGTTTCCGACGTCTATGGGGCGCGCCTGGCCCGAGAACTCAACCGAACTCCCAGCGCCGGCTGACCGAGTGGTTCGGCTGCACGGATATCTATGGAGCTGCTGATTGCAGTCGTCATCGTGGTGGCCGTCGCCGCGTGGGTGACGGTCCCCTTGCGACGACCTGCCGATCAGTTCGAGCCGGGGCTCGAGGACCCGCTGATGGCCGAGCTGGAGGCCCGCAAGCAGGCCAAGTACCGCGAGATCCGCGATACCGAGCTCGATCACGCCCAGAACAAGCTTTCCGACGCCGAGTTCGCCCGCCAGGACGCCGAGCTGCGCCGAGACGCCGTCGGCATCCTGAAGGAGATCGACGAAGCCCAGGCATCCGGCTAAACTCGCCCCCTCATGGAGACGATTTTGGGAATAGCTCAGTTCGTGATCGCGGTGATCGTGATCTTCCTGGTGCTCCTGCACTCGGGCAAGGACGCCGGGCTCTCCGGCGCCTTCGGGATCGGCGGCGGCGGCAGTTCGTTCGGCGGCGGCTCGCTGGTCGAGCGCAACCTGACGCGCTGGACGATCTTCTTCTCGGTGCTCTTCGTCCTCAACACGATCGTCCTCCTCAAGATCTGACCCGCCTCGGCCGGTAGCGCGCCCCGCGCCGCCACCGATCGAGCGACGAATCCTGTGAGCTGAGCTCGCAGAGTCGTCAATGGACGACGCCCTCGACCCGTCGGCGGGAGGGCCGCTTCAGCACGCTCGATCGGTATTCCCGACCTTGTTGATCGAATCGCTAGACATACGACCGCGGATGTTGCTAGTCTGCCGCGCCGTTGTCCACCAAACTCAATCGAAAAGGTCAAGATGCAAAGAATCAACTTGATGCGCAGACGCGGAGTACGCGCGTCGATCGCGGCCTCGGCCGCACTCGCCCTCGGAGTCACCGTGGCCGCCTGCGGCAGCGACGACTCGACCAGTGGCGATACCTCGAGCGCGGGCGGTGCCGTCAGCGGCAACGTCAGCCTCGTCGCCTACTCGACCCCGCAGGAGGTCTACGAAGGCGTCCTCGAGCCCGACTTCCAGGCCGGCGATGGCGCCGATGTCGAGTTCTCGAACTCGTTCGGCTCCTCCGGCGACCAGTCGCGTGCGGTCGAGGCCGGCCAGCCGGCAGACGTCGTCCACCTCCCGCTCGAGCCCGACATGACCCGCCTGGTCGATGCCGGAATCGTCGCCGAGGACTATCAGGACCAGGGCGACTACGGTGGGAGCCCGCAGACCTCGGTCGTGACGTTCGTGGTCCGTGGCGGCAACCCGAAGGACATTCAGGACTGGGACGACCTGCTCCGAGACGACGTGTCCGTGATCACGCCGAACCCGTTCACGTCCGGTGGCGCCCGCTGGAACATCATGGCCGCCTACGGGTCGCAGATCAACCAGGGCAAGTCCGAGGACGAGGCCCTGCAGTTCGTCGCCGACATGCTCGCCAACACCGCCAAACAGGACGCGAGCGCATCGGATGCGCTCGAGACGTTCACCTCGGGTGAGGGCGACGTTCTGCTCTCCTACGAGAACGAGGCCATTCGCGCCCAGGATGCGGGCGAGGACGTCGACTACGTGATCCCCGATGACACGATCAAGATCGTGACTCTGGCGGCGATCACCGAGGAGTCCGAGAACCCCGAGGCGGCCCAGGCGTTCCTCGACTACCTCTACACGCCGGAGGCCCAGCAGCTCTGGGCCGACAACGGGTACCGCCCGGTCGATCCGAAGGTGCTGAAGGAGAACGAGGACAAGTTCCCGACGCCCTCCGGCCTGTTCGAGATCTCTGAGTTCGGTGGCTGGGACGAGGTCACCACCGAGTTCTTCGATCCGGAGAACGGTTCGATCGCTGCGATCGAACAGGACCTCGGAGTGACGACGGGTTGATGAGCGGTTCAGCTCAAGTAGCAGCAAAGCTCCCGAGGTCGGCCTTCAAGCCGCGCCTCGGGAGCGCTCTGCTCTCTCGCGCACTGGTCACGACGTGGCTCAGCATCATGGTGCTGATCCCGCTCGCCGCCGTCGTGCTCAAGTCGTTCGAGGGCGGTCTCGCCGGCTTCTGGGACGCCGTCACGGCGCCGCAGGCGATCGAGGCCTTTCAGGTCACGGTTCTCTGTGCCCTGATCGTCACCGTCATCAACTGCATCATGGGCACCGCCATCGCCTGGGTTCTGGTGCGCGACGAGTTCCCGGGCAAGAACCTCATCAACTCGTTGATCGACCTTCCCTTCGCCCTGCCGACGATCGTCGCGGGCCTCACGCTGCTCGCCCTCTACGGAACCGACAGCCCGATCGGAGTGGACATCGCCTACACCTCGACGGCGGTGGTCCTGGCGCTGCTCTTCGTCACGCTCCCCTTCGTCGTCCGCTCGGTGCAGCCGACCCTGATCGAGTTGGATCAGGCAATGGAGGAGGCGGCGGCATCGCTCGGCGCAAGCAACCTGACGATCTTCCGCAAGATCGTGCTCCCCAACCTGCGACCGGCCATCCTCGCCGGCGCCGCCCTCGCGTTCGCCCGGGCAATCGGTGAGTTCGGTTCGCTGATCCTGCTCGCCGGCAACACGCAGATCGCCTCGATCTACATCTTCGCCAAGATCGAGAGCGGCGACACCGAGGGCGCCGCCGCCGTATCGGTGGTTCTGCTCGTGATCGCGATTGGGATCCTCCTGCTGATCGGTCGATTTGCGCGTAAGGGGCTCCCGGTCTGATGTCGGTCCCTCGTCTCAGCAAGTACGGCATTCGCTTCGGCGTCCTGTTCTACCTCTCGGCGCTGCTGCTGGTTCCGGTCCTGATGATCTTCGTCCGGACGTTCGAGGACGGGTTCATCCAATCCTTCGAGGCGGTGACGAGCGAAGCCGGGCTCCACGCCCTCAAGCTGACCCTGATCACCGTGGTGATCGCGGTTCCGATCAACACGGTGTTCGGGATCACCGCGGCGCTGGTGCTGGTCCGTCAGAAGTTCCGCGGCAAGGCGTTCCTCGACACCCTGATCAACATCCCGTTTGCGATCTCGCCCGTCGTCATCGGCCTGTCGCTGATTCTCTTGTACGGGCCGCGCGACGGCATCGTCGGCGAGTGGTTCTTCGAGAACGGGATCCGGATCATCTTCTCGACCCCCGGGATCGTGATCGCCTGTCTGTTCGTCTCGCTCCCGTTCGTCGTTCGCGAGGTCGTGCCCGTGCTGCAGGAGATCGGGGAGGACCAGGAGCAGGCAGCCAAGACCCTGGGCGCCAACGGCTGGCAGACGTTCCGAAGGGTCACCCTGCCGGCGATCCGCTGGGGCGTCACCTACGGCGTCGTGCTCTCGACCGCTCGCGTGCTCGGCGAGTTCGGCGCGGTGAGCGTCGTCTCCGGCCGGATCTCGGGTCAGACCGAGACCCTGCCGCTGTTCGTGCGCAAGCAGTTCGAGATCTTCAACGAGGGAGGCGGCTATGCGGCCGCCATGGTTCTGGCAGTTCTCGCACTGCTGACGCTCGTATTCATGAACACGATCAACCGAAGGAAGGAAATCTGATGGGAATCACCGTCGAGAACGTCAACAAGAACTTTGGGGACTTCAAGGCGCTGGACGACGTCTCGCTCGATGTCCCCGATGGCTCGCTGACCGCTCTGCTGGGGCCGAGCGGCAGCGGCAAGTCGACCCTGCTGCGGCTGATCGCCGGCCTCGAGCACGCCGACGGCGGGCGCGTCTTCCTGGACGGCCGCGACGTCACCGCAATGTCCGTACAGGATCGTGGAATCGGCTTCGTCTTCCAGCACTACGCCGCCTTCAAGCACATGACCGTGCGCGACAACATCGCCTTCGGCCTGGCGATCCGGAAGACGCCGAAGGACCAGATCCGCAGCCGGGTCAAGGAGCTGATCCGGCTCGTGCAGCTGCAGGGCATGGCGCATCGCTACCCCTCGCAGCTCTCCGGTGGCCAGCGCCAGCGGATGGCGCTCGCCCGCGCTCTGGCGGCGCAGCCCAAGCTGCTGCTGCTCGACGAGCCCTTCGGGGCGCTCGACGCGAAGGTCCGCAAGGAGCTCCGCGAGTGGCTGCGACGTCTGCACGACGAGGTGCACGTGACGACGATCTTCGTCACCCACGACCAGGAGGAGGCGATGGATGTCGCCGAGCAGATCGTGGTCATGAACGAGGGCCGTATCGAGCAGATCGGCGAGCCGAAGGAGCTCTACGAGCACCCGAAGACGGAGTTCGTGATGAGCTTCGTCGGCGACGTCAACCGGTTCGGCAACACCCTGATCCGTCCCCACGACCTCGATCTCAGCCAGGTCAAGGTCGACGGCGCTGAGGAGGCGATGATCGAGCGGGTCAGTCACCTCGGGTTCGAGGTCCGGGTCGAGCTCTCGATGGCCAACGGCGACCACGCCTGGGCGCAGGTGACCCGTGCACAGGCCGAGGACCTCGAGCTCGAGCAGGGCCAGATCATCTTCGCCCGGCCAAGCCGGGCCAAGGTCTTCGAGAGCGGCGACGGCGACGGGGTCCCTACCAACGAGCTCCAGGTGGCCTGAACCCGGAGCTCGATCCCAAGATGAACGGCGGAGCCGGTCAAGGTGAGAAGGCCGACGGAAGGCTGTCGTGAGCGCGGTCGAGTTGATCGCAGCGGTGCTCATCGTCGGCTCGATAGGCGTTTGCCTGGCGGCGGTGATCCTCAGCGCCGTGGACGCGGGGAGAATCGCCGCCCGCAGGCTGCAGGCGCGGGCCGAAGCTCGAGCCGCTGAACAATCTCCGGTGGCATCCCCCTCACGGGCTCGGGATCCGCACGCAAAGCGATTCTCAGCGCCGGCCCGCCGGCGAGACTGACCTACTACACAGGATCGGGGGGTGCCCCGCTGGGAGGTTCATTGGCGGCTTTCCACTGAGGCGCAGTGGTTTTCAGCCAATGAACTCGTTGCCGGAGGCCCGGCGCAGTCGAGCAGCCCGGAGGGCTGCGAGTCGCGCGGTCGTCTGTCCGACGGGAGGGCCACCGGGCTTCGCCCGGAGGCCCGGCGCAGTCGAGCAGCCCGGAGGGCTGCGAGTCGCGCGGTCGTCTAGTGCGATTCCCAGACGTCGGGGCGTCCGACCAACTCAACGACGGGATCCGGCAGCTTGTCGGTGACGATGTCGGCGAGCGTCACCGTCTCAAGGATCTCGCGGATGTTGGCGCGGAGCCCGACCCAAACATCCTGCAACTTGTGGGCGGCGCCGAGATACTCGAGGTCCTCGGGTCGTTCTCCGCGCACGGTCGCCAGCGGGCCGTCGACGGCCCGGATGACCTCGGCGACCGTTATCTCCGATGCCGGCTTCGCCAGCCAGTAGCCCCCGTCGGCACCGCGCTGACTCTGCACGAGCCCCGCGTGGCGGAGTTCGCCAAGGATGTTCTCGAGGAAGCGCAACGGGATCCCCTGCGTCTCCGAGATCCGGTCGCCCTTCATCGGCCCTTCCTGCTCAGGCGCCGCGAGTGCGATCCCCGCTCGAACGGCGTAGTCGGCTTTGGCGGAGATCCTCATCGGGCCATTCTCACGCGTTGGCCCTGGTCACGCTTGATGGCCACCGTCCCGGCAAGCGACGTGGCGAGAAGGTTCCAGTCCCCGAGGGTCAGCCGCAGCAGGCGAAGGCCCTGAGCTTCGCCGAGGTGTTGTCGCCAGTCCCGCCGCCGAACAGGGTCGGCGATCTTTTGGCTGCTCAGGGCGCAGTTGACAAGGCCAAGCTCGCGCAGCCCTCGGAAAGCCAGGCATGCCCGCTTTGCTCACCTGCGATCGCGGTAGGCAGCGGCGAGTTCGTCGCGCGAGTGGATTCCGAGCTTGGCATAGACGTGGCCCAGGTGGTACTCGATGGTCTTGGGGCTGACGAAGATGGCCGCGGCAGCCTCCCGGGTGGTCTTTCCGCCGGCGAGCAGGCGGGAGATCTGAAGCTCCTGAGGGGTCAGCTCGTCGAGCGTGCTGGCGTCGCGGCGTCGTGCGGTTTCCCCGCTTGCGGCCAGCTCCGCGTCAGCCTGCTCCGCCCAGGGCTGGGCACCGAGCGCCTCGAAGGACTCCAGCGCGGCTCGCAGCTCCTCGCGCGCGCGGATGCGCTTACGGGAACGCCGCAGTCGCGCTCCGTAGGTGAGGCGGGTTCGAGCCGTCTCGAAGGCATCGGGCGTGCGATCGTGCAGATGCAGGGCCTCATCGAAGCAGTCCTCCATCTGGTCGGGCTTGGCCAGGAGCCCTCGGCAGCGGGCAGCGCGAGCAAGTGCCCAGGGCTGGCCCTTGGCTTCGGCTCGCTCGATGAAATCGGTGGCCACCAGGGTCGCGTCGCCGACTCTGTCCAGGCGAAGGTATGCGTCGACCAGTTCCGGCGCCGGTGAGAGATCGACGTCGGCGATGCCGAGTCGCCGGAGTGCATCGACCTGGGCTTCGTAGTGACCGACCGCCTCGGCGACGCGACCGAGGCCGAGCTCAAGGTCGCCCAGGGCTTGAACCGGCCAGATTCCGTAGAGGCCGACGCCGAGTTCGTCGCACAGCTCCTTTGCCTGGGCCGAATGCTCGCGGCAGTCTTCCTCTCGGCCCTGTCGCGCTTCCAGCCACGCGAGACCGGCCAGCGCCGCTCCCAGTTCGACCCGCTGTCCCGTTTCGCGCGCCAAGCGGATCGACTCGTCGTAGCTCGCCTCCGCGGCCGGCCATTGATCGGTCGTGGCCTGATCGCGCGCGAGCATGTGAAGCAACGAGGGGAGCACGCCGACGGCGGCCTGCGCGCGCGTGAGCTCGAAGGCCCGCTCGATCACGGCACGGCCCGCATCGGCCTCGCGCAGCCACAACGGCCCCACGGCTGCCCAGACGAGCAGCTCCGGATCGTCGCGCAGCTCATCGCTCCGTTCGAGAATCCCGACCGCCTGACGGACGGCAGCCGCGCCGGCTTCGCCGTCTCCGTCGGCAACCAGCGCCATGCCGTGGGCGATCGTGGCGAAGAACTGTGCACGGCTTGAGTCATGGCGCCGGGCCAGCTCGACCGCCTGCCGAGCTGCAGACATCATCGCCGGTGTGTCGCCGGCGTAGAAACTGCCGTGGACCGCCTGTGCGAGCATCACCACCGCCAGCTCCGGATGCGTGTCGGCGATCTGCGCGGCCGCACCGACGATCAGGGGGTATCCATCCATGACCGGCCCGCGCCTCATCGCCACCTGGCCTCGGAGGTGATCGATGCGCGCCGATAGCAGGGAGTCGGCTTCGTGCAGCTGAGCGTCGTCCAGGCGCCCCAACGCCCCAAGCACATCCCCTGCCAGCCATGCTGAGTCCGCTGCCGCAAAGTACAGACGACCCCGAAAGTCGTCCGCCGGGGCGAGGCCGGCGCCGCGCTCGAATGCTGCGGCGGCAACGGCATAGGCACTGCGCTCGCGGGCCCGATTGCCGGCTTGCTCGAGCGCGAGGGCTGCCCGGTCGTTGGGACCCACGCTCGCCGACGCCAGGTGCCATGCGCGGCGGTCATCGTCGTGACCCGGGAGGGCCGCCGCGAGGGCCGCGTGCGCTTCGCGGCGCTCATGTGGAGATGCATCGGCGTACACGGCCGCACGAGCGAGCGGGTGCTGAAAGGCCACATCGATCGCGTCGAGGGTGACCAGGCCCGCCTCCTCGGCCGCCTCCAGGTCCGCAACGTCCAACCCGAGGCCCGCCGCCGCCCTCGCGAGGACCGCGAGGTCACCCGCGTCACTTGCCGCCGCGATCACGAGCATGCGCCGAGTCGACTCCGGCAGGCGCCCGAATCGACTCAGGAATGCCGTGGCGATGCTCGTCGAGATCGGGACCGGCTCAGCGGCAGGAATGGCCTCGAGGCGGGTCCGTTCGGAGGCGAGTTCGAGCAGCGCCAAAGGATTGCCGCCGGTGAGGCGGACGAGGCGTTCCGCCACGTCGGTCGGGATATCACCCGCAGCCAGCAGCGCAGCTCCGTCGGCGCGGTCGAGTCCGGCAACCCGCATTACGCGAAGGTCAGCACCGTCCAGCAGCGACGGTTCGCCCTCTCGCGCCGTGAGCACGAGCGCGATCGGGTCCGCGACCAGACGGCGTGCCGCGAACAGAAGAGCCTCGGCGCTCGATCCGTCGAGCCAGTGCGCATCGTCGACGAGCAAGGCGAGGGGCCCCTCCTCCGCGCTCGCCGATAGCAGGCTGATGGTCGCAGCCCCGATCGCGAACCGGTCTCCGGCGCTCGGGGGACCAAGCGCCAGCGCGCCGGCGAGCGCGGTGGCCTGCGGGGCCGGGATCCGGTCGAACACCTGGAGTGCCGGGCGCAGCAACTCGGCAAGCCCCGCGAACGGGATCTCCGCCTCCGACTCGATTCCGCGGGCACGCAGCACGCGCATCCCGCCCGCCCGAGCTTCGGCGTAGTCGAGCAGCGCCGTCTTGCCGATCCCCGGCTCGCCAACGAGCGCCAGCACCCCGCTCCTTCCCCTACGCGCCTCGGCGAGAAGCCGGTCGAGTGCCAGTCGCTCGTCTTTGCGACCCAACAGCATCTGGCGATCTTAGGTGCCCCCCTGATGCGATGGCGATCGCGCGGACGTACGGTCGCGGCAACCCATCCGCAACCCACCCAAAGGAGCAGGAAATGTCCGTCACACAAGAGCCGGTCGAAGTCGACGGCGACAAGCTCAATCAGTTCGTCTTCCGCGCCGTGGACGAGGTCGGCGCAACGCTCAACGCCGCGCTCGTCGTCATGGGCGACAAGTTGGGGCTCTACAGGGAGCTCGCCGGTGCCGGCTCGTTGACCCCGGTCGAGCTCGCGCGCCGGAGTGGGGTCAGCGAGCGCTACGTGCGCGAGTGGCTGAACGCGCAGGCTGCCGGCGGATACGTGGACTACGACCCGGCGGGCGGGGGCTACACGCTTCCGCCCGAGCAAGCTGTGGCCTTGACCGACGAGCAGAGCCCCGCCTATCTGCCGGGTTTCTTTCAGATCGCGCTCGGATCGGTGATCGACTCACCGCGGATCACGGAGGCGGCTCGGAGCGGGGAGGGGGTCGGCTGGCACGAGCACAACCACGACGTGTTCGAAGGCTGCGAGCGGTTCTTCAGGCCCGGCTACAACGCGGCCCTGGTCCCTGATTGGCTTCCCCAGCTCGACGGCATCGTCGAGAAGCTCGAGGCGGGGATCAAGGTGGCGGATGTCGGCTGCGGGCACGGTTCGTCGACGATCCTGATGGCTGAGGCGTTCCCGAACTCGACGTTCGTCGGCTCCGACTACCACGAGGGCTCGATCGAGACGGCCCGCCTGCGTGCCGAAGACGCCGGCGTCTCCGATCGGGTGGTCTTCGAGACCGCGGCGGCCGACACCGACCACGGCGACGGCTACGGCCTCGTGACGATGTTCGACTGTCTCCATGACATGGGTGATCCGGTTGGTGCCGCGAAGCAGGTTCACCGGATGCTCTCGCCTGAGGGGACGTGGCTGATCGTCGAGCCGATGGCCGGAGACCGAGTCGAGGACAACCTGAATCCCGTCGGCCGCGCGTACTACGGGTTCTCGACATTCCTGTGCACGCCCGCGTCGCTCTCGCAGGACGTCGGACTCGCGCTCGGTGCCCAGGCCGGTGAGGCGAGGATCGGGGACGTCGTTGCGGCGGGTGGGTTCACCCGCTTCCGGCGGGCGACCGAAACCCCGTTCAACCTCGTATTCGAAGCACGGCCGTGAGGGCTACGATCGATCGGATGCCCGAGACCGGCGCCGGTGCCGAGCACGCCGAGCAGACAAGAGCCAGTTACCCCGATGCGCAGGGCTATGTCGAACGCGACGGGGTGCGGGTGTTCTGGGAGCGCTACGGCGACGGCGAGCCCACCATCCTGTTGCTGCCGACCTGGACGCTGGTGCACTCGCGGGTCTGGAAGCAACAGGTCGCCTACCTCGCGCGCCACTTCCGCGTCGTCACGTTCGATCCACGGGGGAACGGCAGGTCCGATCGTCCGCGCGATCGTGCGCAGTACGCCGAGTCCGAGTTCGCCGCCGACGCTTTGGCGGTGATGGACGCAACCGAGACCGAACGCGCCGTGATTGTGGGCTTCTCGCGTGGTGCCCAGCGCGGACTGCTCCTCGCCGCCGAGCATCCCGAGCGCGTTCTCGCGGCAGCGTTCATCGGTCCGTGGTTTCCGGCAAGCCGCATCGGTGGGCTGCGCTGGCGGATCATGGCGAGCCCGCGAATGCGCGGCCTGATGCTTAGGCCGCCGCTGACTACTCGCTGGTGGGGAAAGTTCAACGGCGTTCACTGGCGCACCAACTACGCTGAGTTCGTCGATTGGTTCGTCCGTCGCATGTTCAACCCGGCGCATTCGACCAAACAGATCGAGGACGCAATCGGATGGGCGCACGAGACCGAACCCGAGGCGCTGCTGGCCAGTGCGATCGGGGAGCGGGCAGCACCCGCAACCCGCGAAGGTCAGGCGGCGCTCGCCGGTCGAACGAGGTGCCCGGTGCTGGTCATCTCCGCCTCCAACGACAAGATCAGCTCCCATGCCGACGCCAGGGCGCTGGCTGCCGCTACCGGCGGCGACCTGCTGAGCGTCCGCGACGGCGGCCACGCGCCCCACGCGCGCAAGCCCGTGCCCGTCAACCTGGCGCTACGCGAGTTGGTGGAGAGCACGAATGGCCATGGCAACGGCCGGGTAGCCCGCGATCGCACGGCGCATCGATCCGCCGGACGCCCGAAGCGCGCCCTCTACGTCTCCTCGCCGATCGGCCTCGGCCACGTTCGCCGCGACATCGCTATCGCCAATGAGCTGCGAGCGCTTCGCCCCGGGCTCGAGATCGAGTGGCTGGCGCAGCATCCGGTGACCACCGTGCTCGAGGCGCGCGGTGAGCGAATCCACCCGCTGAGCGCTGAGCTTGCAAGCGAATCGCGACACATCCAGCGGGAATCCAGCGGCCACGAGCTGCATTGCTTTCAGGCGATGCGGCGTATGGACGAGATCCTGCTCGCGAACTTCATGGTCTTTCACGACGTCGTCAGCGAGGAGCGGTTCGACCTCTGGATCGGCGACGAGGCCTGGGACCTCGACTACTACCTGCACGAGAACCCCGAGGAGAAGCGGGTGCCGTTTGCCTGGCTGACCGACTTCGTCGGCTACCTGCCGATGCCGTCCGGCGGCGAGCGGGAGGCCCTTCTGACCGCCGACTACAACGCAGAGATGATTGAGCACATCGCGGATCACCCGCAGGTTCGCGACCGGGCGATCTTCGTTGGCGAGCCCGCCGACATCGTTCCGGATCGGTTCGGTCCGGAACTGCCGCTGATTCGCGACTGGACGGTCGAGCATTTCTCGTTCTCCGGCTACGTGAGCGGCTTCGACCACGCGGCCGTTGAGGACCGCGCAGGTCTGCGGCGTCAGCTGGGCTACGGCGAAGACGAGCGCATCTGCGTCGTCAGCGTCGGTGGCTCGGGTGTCGGCGCCGACCTCCTGCGGCGCGTCATTGCCGCCTACCCCGAGGCGCGCCGGAGCGTCGACAACCTGCGGATGGTCGTCGTCGCCGGGCCGCGGATCGATCCGGAATCGCTGCCGACGCCGTCGGGGGTCGAAGTCCACGCCTACGTCGACGACCTCTACCGACACCTCGCGGCGTGCGACCTGGCCATCGTCCAAGGCGGTCTCACCACCTGCATGGAGCTCGCCGCTTGCCGGACCAGATTCCTGTACTTCCCACTCAAGAACCACTTCGAGCAGGACCGCCACGTCGATTTCCGGCTCAAGCGGTACCGCGCTGGTCGCCGTGTCGAATACGAGACGGCCACGACCAGCGACATCGCAACGGCGATCGCCGAGGAGATGAGGCGTGACGTCGACTATCTGCCGGTGGCCACTGACGGGGCGGCCCGGGCCGCCCGGATGATTGCCGAGCTGCTCTAGATTCCTCGGGGGGCCCGGGAGGCTGGACCACTGTCGCTATGACACCTGAACTCCCCAGATTGCCTCGGGGCGAGAACCACGAACAACCTCGAAGTGCGGCTGAGAAGAGTCGAACTTCCACGGGCCTATAAAGCCCACAAGGCCCTCAACCTTGCGCGTCTACCAGTTCCGCCACAGCCGCAGGCGGCCGCAATTGTAAGCCCTCGATGCTTGAGGAGGCCTCACGTTTGATTCCATCCGCGGTCCTGGCTACTCTACGAACATGTGTTCCCTGCTGCGGAGCACCGCCGACCGCGATCCAACCAACCCGAGGCACCAGGAGGGCGACTTCAACCATGGACCTGAATCTGACCAAGCGCCAGAGCGAGATCTTCGAGTACATCAAGGGTCACCTCGACAAGACCGGTTACCCGCCCACGGTGCGGGAGATCGGTAGCGCCCTCGGGCTCCATTCGCCGTCGACCGTGCACGCGCACCTCGCCAAGCTGGAGAAGTCGGGGGTCTTGCGCCGCGACCCGTCGAAGCCGCGGGCGATCGAGATCCTCGTCGAACGGACGAAACGCGTGATGCGCCCGTCGATCCCCCTGATTGGCGAGGTCGCAGCGGGTACGCCGATCCTGGCCGAGGAAAACATCGAGGATCAGCTCGAGATTCCCGCGGTGATCGGCGCCGACGACGGCGACTACGCGCTCAAGGTGCGCGGCGACTCGATGCAGGACGCCGGCATCCTCGGCGGGGATTACGTGGTGGTTCACCCTGCCGACGATGCCGACAACGGCCAGATCGTCGTTGCCATGATCGAGGATGAAGCGACCGTCAAGCGATTCTTCCGCGAGGGCGACGCGGTTCGGCTGCAGCCGGAGAACTCCGCCTACGAACCGATCATCTCCCGCGACGCGGAGGTTCTCGGCAAGGTGATCGGCGTCTTCAGAAGGGTGTAGCTATGGCGGCGGGCAGGACTTCAGTGCGGCAGCGGGCTTCGTATAGCTCGAGGCTCAGGCAGCGACGCGGCGGCTCCGGCGGCGAGGCGGGCACCCCACGCTCGCTGGAGGACGTCGTGGTAGGCGCCTGGGCCGAACTTCGATCGGCGGGAACGGCCGAGTGTCCGGTCTGTCTGGAGCGGGCGCTGCACACCGACGGCTGCGTGGACTGCGGCTCCGAACTGCACTGAGGCGGAGCGGGGCGGCTCCTGCGCCCTGTGCGTCTCGGTGGCAGCTTTCGCACCGTATAGGTGCTTTTCTCGCCACCGGGGGATCAGGATGGTCGGATTCAAGAAGGTAGTTCTTCGGGCTATCCTCCCTCTTGCGGGTCAACGCGACCGCGGGGGAGCAATCCCTCGAGGAAAGTCCGGACACCGAAGGGCAAGGTGGTGGGTTACTCCCACCCGGGGAAACCCGCGGGAAAGTGCCACAGAAACGACACAGCCGATGGCGCCGCCTCGTGCGGCGCACAGGCAATGGTGAAAAGGTGCGGTAAGAGCGCACCGGCGTCGCGGTGACGCGGCGGCCGGGTAAACCCCACCTGGTGCAAGGCCAAGTAGGACCGATGACCCGGCCCGGCGAGGTCCAGGTAGGCCGCAGGACTGCGGAGAACGTGGTCCCTTCGGAGCCGATGGTTCCGTTGAGATGGATGGTCGCGCCAGACAGGATCCGGCTTAGAGACCCGCTGATGAGAGGCCCCGTTCATTTGATCGGGGCCTCTCGATTTTTCCGGCCGGCCGCTCGCGCCTTTGCTAGTGTGCCGCCACCGCTGAATCCCTCGCCACATACCGCAGGGAATGGGGGAACCACGAGTTCCTTTCCGGGGCGAATCGCAGCACCACGCTGCGTAGCGCGATCTCTTTCGCGCGAGCCCGACAGCTAACCCCGTAAGCGTCAAGAGAGGCCCATGGACGACCGGTCTCCGCGCCGTCAGGCCGGATTCAATTCAAGAAGCTTCCGCGATTCCGATCGGATCGGCTCGCGCCCCGACCGGATCGCCTTCTGGGCGGTGATCCTCGCCGTCGTCGTGCTTGTGGCGGCAGCGGCCAGTGCGCGCGCGGCATCCGGCGGTCTCGGTACCGGGGATGGGGGCAAGGACGGATGCGCCGACGCCGACTTCGGGGCCCGAACCCTCAGTCGCGGCGATTGCGGTGCCGACGTGCAGACGCTCAATTGGATTCTCCACTCGCGCGATTTCGGCGCCGGAGCCGGTCTCGGCGACGACTTCGACGGTCGCACCGATAAGGCCGTCCGAGGGCTTCAGGAGGTCGTCGGGATCCGGCGGTCGGGGGTCGTCGACGAGGAAACCCGCGACGCGGTGGTCAGCACGATGCGCAAGGACGAGGCCAGCTGGTACGGCCCGGGCATGTGGGGCAACGGGACCGCCTGTGGAAAGACTTTGAAGCGCGGAACCGTGGGGGTTGCGCACAAGACGCTGCCCTGTGGAACCAAGGTGACGTTCAAGTACAGGGGCCACTTCCTGCGGACCCGCGTGATCGACCGCGGCCCCTACATCAAGGGGCGTAAGTGGGATCTGACCGCAGCAGCAGCCAAGCGGCTCGGTGGCTTCACCGGCGCGGGCGTCGACTGGGTCAGAACCGCAATCGTCCGCTGACGAAGGCCGATTCGTTGACACCGGCCAATTAGTAGTGCGAGCGGGCGGCTCTCGCCCGGAGGCCCGGCGCAGTCGAGCAGCCCGGAGGGCTGCGAGTCGCGCGGTTATCTAAGCGGCGGCCGGAAGCACCGATGCGTCGATCTGATCCTGAGGCAGGCCGGCCGCGTTCGCGACCAGGCTCTGAAACTCGTTCAGAGCGACCTCGCCGAGCGCCTCGAGCAGCTGCTCGTCGGTCCAGTCGGTTTCGCGGGCCTCCTCGAGCAGGAAGGCCGGCGGGTGACCGTCTGAGTCCATCGTCCCCTTGACGAAGGCCAGCAGGGCGGCCTCCTTGGGATCGCTGGAGGAGAAACCCCGGGCAAGTGAGATCTCATCGAGCCCGAGGCCGCTGAGCCGAGCCGAACGAGCGTGCTGGGCGACGCTGTAACCGTCGCCGCGGCGCTCGGCCACCGCCAGGCCGATCCTGATCGCAGTCGGGGCGGGCAGGTCGCCGCTGTGCAGCTCGGATCGCAATCGGGCGAATGCGCGGAGGGTCGCGGGGGAGCCCGCAAGTACACCGACAAGCTTCGAAACCGAGCCACCCGCCGTGGAGATGCTCTTGAGGAGGCGCTCGCTGCCGGCTGGTGCCGTCAGCTCGTCATGGATGTCGAATCGGGCGTAGTCGGTCTTCACGGTCATTGCGTCACTCCAGATCGTGTTGCGGTCTCGACGCTTACCGGCGTTTGATCGAGCCTTTACTTTACTTTTAGCCGGTTACTTACCTTGCGTAAGTTATACCGCTGAGCGCGGCGCCTTGCAAGGAAGCCTTTGCCCATTCCAACGGCCTCCAATCATGGCTGGATCAGTCTTCGACGATGTTTCTCCGGCACCTGACAAGGGCTGCCGATCAGGGCCGATCATCTAGGGTGCTGCGTTCAGCGACCAAGGAGTTTCAGCCAGATGAGTGGCGCCGATCCGACCCCGACCAGTCCGAAGACCGCCGAAGACGTGATCGCCGAAGTCGCCGATCGGAACATCCGCTTCATCCGCCTCTGGTTCACCGACGTCCTCGGTCAGCTGAAGAGCTTCTCGATCAACTCATCCGAACTCGAGGACGCCTTCGCCGGCGGCAACGGATTCGACGGATCGTCGATCACGGGCTTCAACCCGATCGAGGAATCCGACATGCTCGCCGTACCCGACCCCTCGACCTTCACGACCCTGCCGTGGAGCCCGGAGGAACAGCCGACCGGCCGCATGTTCTGCAACATCCAGGTTCCCGGGGGCGATGCCTATGAGGGCGATCCCCGCTGGATCCTGCGCCGGGCGATCCAGCGAGCGCAGGACATGGGTTTCGACGCCTTCAACGTCGGCCCTGAGCTCGAGTTCTTCTACTTCCGCGACGCCCGTCCCGAGGGCGGCGTCCCCGAGGTCCTCGACGAGGGCGGCTACTTCGACCTGACCACTCTCGACGCTGGTTCCGGCGTGCGCCGCGAGACCGTCCTGGCCCTCGAGCAGATGGGGATTCACGTCGAGTACACCCACCACGAGGTCGGTCCATCCCAGCACGAGGTCGACATGCGATACAAGGACGCGCTGGCAATGGCCGACGATTGCATGACCTACCGGATGACGGTCAAGGAATATGCGATGAAGAACGGCTGGCACGCGACGTTCATGCCCAAGCCCCTGAACGGTGAGAACGGCAGCGGGATGCACGTCCACCAGTCACTCAGCCGCGACGGCGCCAACGCGTTCTACGACCCCGACGATCAGTACTTCCTCTCGCAGACCGCCAAGCAGTTCATCGCCGGGCAGCTCAAGCACGCCCGCGAGATCTCCTCGCTCTTCGCCCAGTGGGTCAACTCCTACAAGCGCCTCGTGCCCGGCTACGAGGCGCCGGTCTACCTCGCCTGGTCGCGCCGGAACCGATCCGCATTGATTCGGGTGCCGCTCTACCACCCCGGCCATGAGTCCGCGACCCGCGCGGAGCTGCGTTGTCCCGATCCGGCCTGCAACCCCTACCTGTGCTTCGCAGCGATGCTTCAGGCCGGTCTCGAGGGAATCGAGAAGGGCTACGAGCTGCCCGAGCCGATGGAGCAGAACCTCTACCACCTCTCGCCGGAGGATCGCCAGAGGCGTGGGATCGAGCAGCTGCCGGAGAACCTCGGCGAGGCGATCGAGCTCGCCGCTGAGTCCGAGCTGGTCCTGAGGACGCTCGGTGAGCACACGTTCAACCGCTTCATCGAGATCAAGCGCGCCGAGTGGGACGACTACCGGGTCCGCGTGACCCCCTGGGAGATCTCCCAGTTCCTGCCCGTCCTGTAGGCGGTCGGCGCTCAGCTACCTGTCACGCAGGCGCTGAACCAGCTCGCCCGCGGCGACCTTCGCGTTGAGCGCGGCGGTCATGCCCCGCTCGGCGACCGATCCCTGGGGTGGTAGCGCCCCCAGCTGGCGCGCCATGTCGGCGGCGTTCAGATATCCGTGGTTCTCGACGATCAGACCGTCGCGAACGGTGAACAGGTCGAAGCCCTCGATGTCGACCCTCGCGCCGTTCGGAGTCAGGCCCTCGAACTTGCCGCTGCCGTTGAAGGTGCCCTGCACGCGATAGCGGACGGCGGCGTTCTCCCTCTGAGCGGTGATCGACAGGACCTCGAAGCGAATGTCGGGGAACGCCGTCAGCAACGCCCCGAACCACTGCATGAAGCCCTCCGGCATCCTGAACTCGACCATTCCGACGATGCGGTCGGTTCGCCCCGGCTCCCAGAGGTCGGCGGCGGCCGTGAGGTCGTGGTCGTCGAGAGCCTGGAAGTAGGCCCGGGTCACGGTCGTGGGCCCCTTGCGGCCGCCCTTCGCGCCGGTTTCCTTGGTCGCTTCGCTCATCAGGGCCGAGCATATGCCTTTCAATCGTCCGTTGGTATCGGCAAGATCGTCCACCGTGAGCCCCTCGAGCTCAACCGCCCGCGACGACCTGCCGAAGTAGTCATCGTGCCCGTCCCCGTCCATCGAGGCCGATTCAGCGCGAAGGACGCCGAGCGCCTCCTCTGGCGTGCCGGATTCGGTCCGGCCCCGGGGGAGTCGGCGAAGCTCGCTCGCAAGGGGATGCGCCGGGCCGTCCTTTCGCTCACCCGCCCGAAGGGCAAAGCGCGGCTTCGGGGCCCCGCGCCCCACGACGACGACGGCCTGCCGCTTGCCCCCACGGATGCCTGGGGTCACGATCTGTTCTGGTGGCTCGACCGCATGGTGCGCTCCGATCAGCCGCTGGTCGAGCGGATGACTCTGATCTGGCACGACTGGTTCGCTACCGCCGACGTCGGCCAGGTGTCGCTCAACCTCGATCAGAACGAGCTCTTCCGCAAGCGCGGACTCGGCTCCTTCGAGAAGCTCCTGCTCGACGTGACGATCGATCCGGCGATGCTCGTCTGGCTCTCCGGCAACGAGAACGAGAAGGGATACGCGAACGAGAACTACGCCCGCGAGCTGATGGAGCTGTTCACGCTCGGCGCCGCCAACGGTTACACCGAGGACGACGTCCGCGAGCAGGCCCGGGCGCTTACCGGATGGACCAACGACTGGGATGACGACCTGGGAATGATCGATTTCCGCTTTGAGGAGGATCGACACGATGGCGGCAAGAAGAAGATCTTCGGCAAGACGGGAACGTTCGACTGGCGGGACTCCTGCCGCCTCTGCATCGAAAACCCCGCCCACGCGACCTACTTCGTGGAGCGCCTCTGGTCGTACTTCATACCGACCGCCCCGCCGAGGTCGACCCTGAAATCGCTCAAGAAGCTGTACAGGCGCGGCTACGGGATCAGGCCCGTGGTCGAGGCGATCCTGATGCATCCGGCCTTCTACGACGGCCCGCGGATGGTCAAGCCGCCGATCGTCCAGATCGCGGGGATGCTGCGAGCCAGGCGGTCGGGGGTCGAGACGCAGGCCTGGACCTGGATTTCCGACGACGCCGGTCAGCGGTTGTTCGACCCTCCGAACGTCTCCGGATGGGACGAGGAGCGCTGGCTCGACACCGCCCGACTGAGCGGTCGGTGGTCGGCCGCGGCCGAGACCACCTACCAGTCCCAGGTCGAGGAAGACGGCTACGACGCCGAGGAGACGGCGAATCAGGCTGTCAAGAAGGCGATGAAGTTCTGGGGGTCCCCGATGCTCACCCCGCAGACGAAGAAGGAGCTGCACAGCTTCGCGGCTCGAGTGGAGGCGATCGCGACCGCCGACTGGCAGCAGCAGACCTACCGCGCCCTGCGCCAGAACGCCCTGCGGATGTTGATCGCGTCGAGTCCGGACTTCCAGACGTCATGACCCCTGCGCCTCGACATCACAGCTGCTGCGGCGAGTTCACCCGCTCGGAGCTGGCTCGGCGTTCGCTGGCCGAGGCCGGCAAGGGCCTACCGGCGATCGAGCGCGGGATGCCCGCCCCCGCCGGCACCGGGCTCTCGCGGCGGTCGTTTCTCCTTCGCAGCGGCGGCCTCGCCCTCAGCCTCTACGGAGCGAGCCTGCTCAACCCGAAGGCCTTCGTCGACGGAATCGCCAAGGCGGCCGGCAGTCAGGGCAAGGTGCTCGTCTCGGTCTTCCTCGACGGTGGTGTCGATGCACTCTCGGTTCTCTCGCCCGTCAATGACAACAGGTATCGCCAGCTTCGGCCCACGCTCAGGCTGGAGCCCGGCGATGGGCCGGCGTGGACTGAGGACTCCCGCCTGCAATGGCATCCGGGGGCATCCCCGCTTCACCAGCTGCACGGGGAGGGCAAGGTCACGGTCTTCCCGGGGATCGGCTACGCCGGCGCCGATCAGTCTCATTTCACGTCTCGCCACTACTGGGAGGTGGGGGAGCTCAGCCCCGGCACCAACACCGGCTGGCTCGGACGGCTCCTCGATGCGGTCGGCAACGACGACAACCCACTGCAGGGGCTCTCCCTCGACGGTTCCCTCGCACCGAGCCTGGCGTCCGCCCGGGTACCGGTGGCGGCCACCTGGGGGGCGCGTTACGACCTCTGGGCTCCGGGCGTCTGGGGTGAGGTTGAGGAGCTGATGTTCGAGAGCTTCGCCAAGATCGGCGACGCGGCCGAGAAGGCCCGCGACAAGCAGCTCCAGGGTGCCGGCAAGGTCGTCCGGCAGGCGACCACGTTGCGGAGCCAGCTCGCCGCTTTCTCCGACGACATCGTCAGCCCGGTCAGCTACCCGGACACAGGCCATTTCCCCGAGAGCCTGGCCGGTCTCGCCGCGATGCTTGCCGCTGGACTCCCGATCACCGTCGCCTCCGTCAACGCGCCCGGCGGTTACGACACCCACGACGACCAGGCTGCTGACTTCGCAACCAATCTGAGTGAGACCTGCGACGGGCTGTTCGCGTTCCAGCGCGACCTAGAGGCGCGCGGCCTCGACGACCGGGTGGTGACGTTGGTCTGGTCGGAGTTCGGGCGGCGCCCGGAGGAGAATGGCTCCGGGACCGATCACGGCGCGGGCGGAAACGCCTTCCTGATCGGGACACCGGCCCGCGGCAAGATGGTGGGGGAGTGGCCCGGCCTGGCGACGCTCGACGAGGACGACAACCTGCGTTCGACGGCCGATTTCCGTTCGGTCTACTGCTCCTTGCTCGAGCAGTGGTTCGGCGTCGATGCTGCGGCTGTGATCCCCGGCGCCTCCGGTTTCGCGCGGCCGACGCTGATCGGATGAGGCTCAAGGCCGTCGCTGTCGCTGCGGTTCTGTCGGCGGTGGTAATCCAGTCGGCCGGTGCGGCGGCGAAACCCACCGATCCGGTTCCATCGCGGCTCCTGGTGACCGCGCGCGAGTACGGGTTCACGCTCTCGCGCCCGAAGGTCGATGCCGGGCCCTCGATCATCCAGCTCTACAACTACGGCGAGGATCCTCACGATCTGAAACTTCAGCGGGCCGGTGGTCGCACGATCTCCGAGCTCGGTGAGGTCGGACCGGGCGACACGGGCCGGCTCGACCTGAAGCTGCGTCGGAAGTCGCGATACGCGCTCTGGTGTTCGATCCCTGGGCATGCCGAGCTTGGCATGGTCGCGACGTTGCGGACCTCGGCCAAGCGTCTGCCACGCCCTCGCTGAACCTCAGCTATACTGAACCAGATGGTTCAGTATGCGAACGCGTTGGACACCACGTTCTCGGCGCTCTCCGACCCAACAAGGCGATCCATTCTGGAGCGCCTCGGACGGGGCCGCGCAACGATCAGCGAACTGGTGCCGGATGGCATGTCGCTAACCGGCTTGAAGAAGCACGTTCAGGTTCTCGAGCAGGCTGAACTGGTGAAGACCGAGAAGCGGGGTCGCACACGGCACTGCGAGCTCGGCCCGAGGCGACTCGAGGACGCGAGTCAATGGATCGAGGCGTATCGCCGCGAATGGGACGAGCGCTTCGAGCGAATGGACGAGATCATCGAACGAAGAAAGGGGTCATCGAGATGACCAGTGACGTGAAGGAAACCAGCGAGACGTCGATCACGACGCCTACCGATCTGACGATCCGAATCGACCGGATCTTCGACGCGCCCCCCGAGCTCGTCTGGGAGCTCTGGACCGATCCGGACCTAATGGCCGAGTGGCTTGGCCCAAAGGCCATGACGATCACGTTCGACGAGATGGATGTCCGCGTTGGGGGTGCCTACAGCTACTCGGCCACGGGACCCGACGGAAGCGTGGTCACGTTCTCCGGCAAGTATCGCGAAGTCGCTCCACCGAGGGTCCTCGAGTCGACCTTCAACTTCTCCGGCATCGACTGCGCGGAGTCGATCGACCGCCTGGAGCTCGAGGCGGTCGAAGGCGGCAGGACGCTGATGATCTGCGTCTCGACGTTCGTCTCCATCGAGGAGCGGGACGGAAAGCTCCGTTCCGGCATGTCGACCGGCGTCACCGAGGGCTTCGAGAAGGCCGACACCCTCATTGCCCGGCTGCGGGGCGAGCGGGAGCAGGCCTGACGATCGGCCGCCGGGTTTCGGCTCAGGCCCCGAGCAGCGTTTCGAGCTCGGCGGCCGAGCCGACCGGCGCCCTGCAGCTGAAGCTTTCGCACACGTAAGCGGCGGCTCCGTTGGGCGCTGGGCGGCCGGCGAGCAGGGCAGGCACCGCGGCACCCTCGCCTCCGCCCGCCAGCACCACATGGGGCCGGTAACGACTCCGAATGACCGCGGCCATCGAATCGATCGAATTCGGCTGATTCGCCGGCGCGATCAGGGCGACCTCCCGGGTCGGTGAGGTGTAGCGATCGAGCGCCGCCAGAAGGTAGGAGAGGCCCTGGGGTTGTCTGCGGGCCGGTTCGGCGAGCAGCAGCAGGACGCCGCGGGCCCAATCTTCGTAGGCCGCCTCGCCGGACAGCGCCGCCAGGCGCTGCAGTCCGTTGGCGGCGGCGGCGTTCCCCGAGGGGGCGGGGTGATCGTCGATGTCCTTGCGGCGAGCGATCAACTCCTCATGGTCGTCGGAGGTGGTGAAGAAGCCGCCGCGCTCCCGATCGCCGAAGCGATCGATCATCGCGTCGGCGATCTCCCGTGCTGCCTCGAAATACGGGACCTCGAACGTCGCTTCGTAAACCGCGAGCAGCGCCTCCAACAGATAGGCGTGGTCCTCGAGGTAGGCATTGAGCCGTGCCTCGCCGCCGTTGAACGTCCGCAGGAGGTGGCCGTCCTCGTTGCGCATCCTGCCGAGGATGAAGTCGGCGCATTCACGGGCTGCCGCGAGGTATCGGTCCTCCCCGAGTGCGGCCCCCGCCTCGGCCAGCGCGCCTGCCATCAGCGCGTTCCACGCGCATAGCCGCTTGTCGTCGAGCCCAGGGCGGACCCGGGTCTCGCGACTGGCCAACAGCGCCTCGCGAGCCGGCTCGAAGCTCGCGGGGGGCTCCGAGCCGTATCCGAATGGAAGGTGGAGAACGCTGCGACCGTCCAGGTGTCCGTGCTCGCTGATCCCCAGGTAGGCGAGCACGGCCGGCTCGGTGTGATCGAGACCGGCGCGGTCGAGAGCCGCCCGGGCTTCCGCGGGCGTCCAGGTGTAGTACAGGCCCTCGACGCCCTCGGAGTCCGCATCGAGGGCGGAGTAGAAGCCGCCCTCGGGGCCGCGCATCTCCCGGAGCGCCCAGTCGCAGACCCCGACTGTGACCTGCCGGTAGCGGGCGTGGCCGATCTCGAGATAGGCACGAAGGTAGGTGCGGGCGAGGAGGGCGTTGTCGTAGAGCATCTTCTCGAAGTGGGGCACGAGCCAGCCGGCGTCGACGGAATAGCGGGCGAAGCCCCCGCCGAGCTGATCGTGGATCCCGCCGGAGGCCATCCGGTCCAGGGTGAGCTCGACCGGTTCGTGGACGGAGCGGGCGAGGAGGAGATCCATGGCGCTGGCCGGCGGAAACTTGGGGGCGCTCCCGAACCCGCCGTTGACCGGGTCGATGTCCTCCCGCAGGGATCGAACCGCTTCGTCGACGATCTCGGCCCCGAGATCGGTGGCGGTGGCCGGCATCCGGCCGATCGCTCCGAGCTGCTCTCTGGTGCGTTCAGCGGCCGCCCCGATCTCGTCCCGCTGCATGCCCCAGGCGGCGCTGACGGCCTCCAGCACCATCCGGAAGCTGGGCATCCCCTGCCTCGGCTCGGGAGGGAAGTAGGTTCCGCAATGAAACGGCACTCCATCCGGGTCGCAGAATGCCGTCAGCGGCCACCCTCCGTGTCCGGTCATCCCCTGTAGGGCTTCCATGTAGATCGCGTCCACGTCGGGGCGCTCTTCGCGATCGACCTTGATCGGGACGAAATGCTCGTTCATGTAGGCGGCGGTCGCGGCGTCGGTGAACGACTCCCGCTCCATCACGTGGCACCAGTGGCAGGCCGAATAGCCGATCGAGAGCAGGATTGGGACGTCTCGCTCGCGGGCCGCCGCCCTGGCTTCGTCGCCCCAGGGGAGCCAGTCGACCGGGTTGTCCTTGTGCTGGAGCAGGTAGGGCGAGGTCTCGCCCGCGAGTCGGTTGGCCACCGCTGCCGAAACCCCGACTAACAGCCGGACTGGTCGGCTTCGCCGTCGACTGCGGCTAGCCGGTCCCAGATCCTCGCCAGGTGCTCGAGGTCATCCTCCTCGAGGCGGCTCAGGAACTGCTCGCGAATGCCGGCGAGATTGGTCGGCCTGGCCTGCTCGAGCTTCTCGACGCCGGCGTCCGTGAGCCGGGCGTAGGTTCCCCGTCGATCATTCGGACAGGTGTGGCGTTCGACGAAGCCCCGTGCCGCGAGCCGGTCCACCAGTCGCGTGAGCCCGCTCCGGCTGAGCATCAACAGCTCGGCAAGCTCTCCCATCCGCAATGAGTCGTCAGGGGCCTTGGAGAGCAGCAGAAGCACCTCGTAGGAGCTGAGGGCCAGCCCGTGCTCACGCTCCAGGCGCCCGTCGATCGCCGCGGTCATGTTCCGGTAGGCCACGAGCAGACCCCTCCAGGCAGCGAGTTCGAGTTCGCCGAGCTGACGGCTGTCGGGTTCGGCCGATCTGGTGGCATTCGGTTGCATCAGCCGATCCTATCAGGGGTCGTTGACGATGCAACCATAGTTGTGAGAGCATTCGTCGTCCATGCAATCCCGCGAAACGAGAGGAACTCGAGCGCGATGAAGTTCGAAGGCATCCACCACATCACGGCGATCACCGCCGACGCCCAGGACAACGTCGACTTCTACGCCGGAGTGCTCGGACTGCGGCTCGTCAAGAAGACCGTCAATCAGGACGATCCCAGCGTCTACCACGTCTTCTACTCCGACGAAGAGGGTCACGCCGGCTCCGACATCACGTTCTTCGAATTCCCGGGGGCACCCCGAGGCCGGGCCGGCGACGGAATGGTCCACACGGTGATCTGGCGGGTTGGATCACCCGAATCGCTGGAGTTCTGGGCGCAACGGCTGACCGACAGCGGGATCGCCGTTGAGCGCGATGGGGAGTCGCTCGGCTTCGACGACCCGGAGGGCCTGAGCCATGAACTGCGGGTCAGCCGGGTCGCCGACGAGCCGCTGATCGCTCGGCATCCGGATGTGCCGACAGAGCACGCCCTCCAGGGATTCGATGCGGTGCGCGCCTACGCGTCCGCCCCGGAGGCGAGCGAGCATCTGCTCGGTGAGCTGGGATTCGAGGGTGGCGCCGGCACCTGGGAGGCTCGCGGCGAGAGCAGGGGCGGGTCGATCCGCTATGACGTTCCGCCGGACGCTCCGGGCATGCAGGGGGCGGGCACGGTCCATCACGTCGCCTGGGCCTCGCCGCCGGAGGAACTCGAGCGGTGGCGTGAGCGCGTGGCAAGCGGCGGCGCGAGGCCGACCCCGGTGATCGATCGCTTCTACTTCAAATCGGTCTACTTCCGTGAGCCGAGCGGGGTGTTGTTCGAGATCGCGACCCTCGGGCCCGGGTTCGCGGTCGACGAGCCGCAGGAGTCCCTGGGGGAGAAGCTCTCGCTACCTCCCGACTACGAGCATCTCCGCTCCCGGGTGGAGGCCAACCTGAAGCCGATCTTCAGTCCGCGGCAGCTCGGCGGCTGACCGACTCGGACTATCGGCCCGGAACCCAACCGGCCGGGAAGGCGCCTGCGGGTACGTGACCGGGGTAGTCGGGGAACCAGCGCATCGCGATCTCGGTTCCGGCGCAGCCCTCGAGCAACGGCTCGAGGTCGCCGACCGTCATCAGGACCCGGATCGTCGAGCCGATCTGCAGATCGGCCGCGGTGGGCGCCTCGCCGCCGATCACTCCCGCCTCGGCCAGCTGGTTGATGTGGCCGACCTTCTCCGGGATCCCGGCCAGCTGCTCGGCGAGCAGCACGGCGGTGATCCCGTGATAGCGCCAGGTCGCCCGCACGTACTTCATCGCGAAGTCGGTCCCGGCGGGATCCAGGGGCTCCCCGCCGCCGAAGGTCCCGAGCGCCTCGGGCCGGAACTGAAGCGCCCCCCAACCGAGCGTCCGACCCAGATCCTGAAGCTCCTCGTCACCCCAGCGATCGGCCTCGCGAACCTCGTCGGCGATCGGCTCCGGGAAGAGGGGCGGATCCGGGGCGATCTCCTCGAGCTTGGCGAAGATCGCCCGCGATCCGTGGACGGGCTCGCCGTCGACGACCATTCCCGGAACGGTTCGGAGCCCCTCCCCGTAGATCGCCTCCATCTGCTCGTTGTGCTCGCCGACGGTCATCTCGACGCGTTCGAACTCGATCCCCTTGTAATCCAGTGCGGCCGCTGCGGCGTGGGAGGGGTGGGAAGGGGGCAGGACGTGAAGCGTGACGCTTTGTGGGGTGCTCATCGCTCGGACTCTAGATGTCGCCGGCCGGAAGGGCCGACCGCGGCCATCGCCGATTGGGGCGATCCGCCGCCGCCGGCGACCATCCGCCGGCCGATCAGGAACACAAGCGTGCTGGCGCCCGCGGCCCCGGCCGCAGCGGCGGCGAACGCGGCTCCGTAGCCGCCGAGTACGGCCGCCGCGCCGGCGATCGGCGCCCCGAGCCCGACGCCGAGATCGAAGCAGGCGGTGAACGTCCCCATCGCGATCCCCCGCCGCTCCTGAGGCACGCGGTCCATCACCAACAGAACGAGGCTGGGGAAGATGAGCGAGAAGGCCCCGCCGACGGCGACCGCTCCCGCGGCTGCGACCGGGAGGCTCTGCGCGAGCGCGATCACCACCAGTCCGAACGCCTCGAGCATGCCGGCACCGATCGCGCAGCGGACCCCTCCGAAGCGATCGGGGAGCCAGCCGAAGAAGACCCGAGCGGTGACCACCGTCAGCGCGAAAGCGGTGAAGATCGTTGCGCCGTGCTCGATCCCGCGATCGTCGAGGTGGAGCACGATGAAGCCGGCCAGCGCCGCGTACCCGAGTGTCGCCAGAGTCATCGCCAACCCCGGCCCAAGCGCCTCGGGTGCGAGCAGGCGGGTCCGCCCCGACGTGTCGGTCTCCGGGGCCGGTCGGGCCGGCTCCGGGATGCGGAGGGCGATCATCACCGCCGCGAGGGGTGCGGCCGCGGCGAATGCCCAGACCGCCTCGTAGCCCATCGCCCGGTGCAGGAAGTCGCCGATCGGCGGGCCGAACGAGAGCCCACCCCAGATCGCGAGGCCGTAGAGGCCGATGATCCGCCCGCGCCGCGCCGGATCGGTGATGTCTACGACCCATGCGGAGCTCGCGGTGTAGACGACGCCCTCGCCGGCGCCGAGAATCAGGCGGGCGACCAGGAGGCCGACCACGCCGAGCGGGAGAAAGTAGAGGAGGCTGGCCACGACCGTGACCACGGCGCCGGCGATCACCACGGGCTTGCGACCCCGGGCGTCGGCGATGCTGCCCGCCAGCGGCCGGAAGGCGATCCCGGTCAGCGCGTAGGCGCCGACGACGATCCCGACAGCCAGATCGGTCGAGCCGATCGGGCCCTTGACGTACTGGGGCAGGACGGGGATCGTCGCGCCGATGCTGAGCAGGACCAGCAACGTGACCGCGAACAGGGCCGAGAAGGTTGCTCTGGGCGCCGCGGCCCCTTCCGCGGTCGGGCTCACGCGAGCTCCGTGGACCCACCCGTGCGCAGCTCTGCCCGCTTGATCTTGCCGCTCGCCGTCTTCGGCAGCGAGTCGGCGAACTCGACGATCCGGGGGTACTTGTAGGGAGCCGTCGTGCGCCTGACGTGCTCCTGCAGCTCGCTCACCAGCGCGTCGCCCGGTTCGCCGGAGCGAAGCACGACGACGGCGCGAACCACGGAGCCGCGCTCAGGGTCGGGGGCGGCGACCGCGGCTGCCTCCGATACGGCGGGGTGAGTAAGCAGCGCGGACTCAACCTCGAACGGTCCGATCCGGTAGCCGGACGAGAGGATGAGGTCGTCGGAGCGGCCCTCGAACCAGAGATAGCCGCCGTCGTCGGCGAAGACGAGGTCGCCCGTTCTCCACCACTCGTCGGCGAACGGCTCCGCGCCGATGTAGTGGCTGAAGAAGGTCGGGCAGCTTGCGGTCCGGAGGACCAGCTCTCCGTCGTCGACGCGCAGTTCGATGCCGGGTAGCGGCAGGCCCATCGAGCCGTCCCGAACCTCGCCGCCGGTCAACGCTCCGGTCAGTGCTCCGGTTTCGGTCTGCCCGTAGCCGTCGTGGATGTCCATCCCCATTTCCTCGCGGAACGCGCGGATCACCTCGGCGTTGAGCGGCTCCCCCGCGCTCACCATGCGGCGCAGCCCCGGAACCGGGCGCAGCTCGGTCCGCTTGGCCAGGATCCGGTACTCGGTCGGCGCCTGGCAGAGGACGTTGATGCCCTCGCGCTCGCAGATCGCCAGTCGTTGGTCGGGATCGAAGCGCCCCTCGTGGATGTAGGCGGCGGCGCCCCCGAGCCAGGCGGCGATGAACGAGTTGCGTGTCGACTTCGACCAGCCGGTCGCCGCGGTGCACCAGGCAAGCTCGCCCCTGCGGGCGCCGAACCAGTGCTCCGCCTGCACACTCTGCCCGAACAGGTACCTGTGAGGGTGAACCGCCGCACGCGCCGACCCGGTCGTACCGGAGGTGAAGACGATCAGGGCGGGATCGTCGGGGTCGAGGTCGACCGGTCTGGCGGGGGGTGCCTGGGGTCGCTCCTCGTCGAGGATCTCGTGAATCTCGGTGAGCGTCAGGTAGGGCACCCCACCGGGGAGCTCCTCGAGGTAGCGCTCCTCGCCAAATGCGATCGCCGGATTTGCGACCGCGATGCGGTGCGCCAGGTCGCCCTCGCGCAGCTGCGTGCTGCAGGGGAGCGCGACCGCTCCGATCCGGAAGCACGCCAGCATCGACAGCACCCACTCCGCCCGATTGCCGATCAGCGTCATCACCACGTCTCCGCGCCCGACCCCACGGGCTGCCAGCGCGCCCGCCAGACCGGCGGAGCGGGCCGAGAGCTCGCCGAATCCCCACGTTCGGCGACCACCCGATTCGTCGACGGCGACCAGCGCGGTCTGCGCCGCCGGGAATGAGTTCAGGACTTCGTCGGTGAAGTTCATCGGCCCCGGCACGCTAGCGGGGGCTCCGACTCGGACGCGTGCGCGCTACTCGTAGAGCTTGACGATGCGGACGCTGCCCTCGGGAGCGGCGTCCACGCAGAGGTTGCAGAGCACGCACTCGTCGAGGTTCTCGCGAACGATCGTGACCCGATCGGCGTCGGAGGCGAAGATGTTGACCGGGCACACCTCGGCGAGCTTCGCGGACAGGGCCGCGTCGTCGACGATCGAGTCGTCGACCTCGACGTCGATGAAGATTCCATGCTCAGGCTCGCTCATCGGCCCAGCAGCCCCTTGACGCGCTCGGGGATCTCGTCGATCCGCTCTACGACCGGGATTCCGGCCGCCTCGAGTCTGGCGATCTTCTCGGTCGCCGAATCCTCGACGCCTTCGACGATCGTGCCGGCGTGGCCGAAGCTCATGCCCTTCATCTCCTCGTCGTCCATGAAGCGTCCCGCCATGAAGGCGACGATCGGCATCCTCGAACCGGCCTCGTCGCGCCACTCGACCAGTTCGGCCTCCATGCGGCCGCCGGGCTCGGTGTAGATGACGATTGCCTCGGTCTGTTCATCGGCCTCGAACAGCGGCATCAACTCGGCGTAGGTGGAGCCGATGATCGCGTCCCCGCCGATCGAGATCGCGGTCGAGATGCCCAGGCCGGCAGCGGTCAGGGTGGATGAGATCTCGGTAGTCATGCCTCCCGAGCGGCTCATCACGCCGACCGATCCGGCGACGTAGGCCTTGGCGGCATCCTTCGCGGGGCCGCCGATGCCGCCCATCTTGGCGACGCCGGGGGTGATCAGGCCGAGGCAGTTGGGCCCGATTATCCGAGCACCGCGCAGGTTGGCGAGCTCGACCATCTCGGCGACGTCCCTGCGGGGGATCCGCTCGGTGACGACGACGATCAGCTTGATCCCGTTCTCGATCGCCTCCATCACCGCGTCCTTGGTGAAGGCGGGGGGGACCGTGGCGACGGCGCCGTCGATCGGCTTGCCGTGGTGGGCGACGGCCTGCTCGACGGTGTCGAATACGGGCACGCCGTGGACCTCGCGGCCCTTGCGGCCCGGGGTGACACCGCCGACGATCTTCGAACCGAAGTCGAGACACTCGCGGGTCAGGTTCACGGCCTCGCGCCCGGTGATGCCCTGGACGATGAAGGTGAAGTCCTCGTTGAGTAGTACGGAGATGGCCGACATTTTTTCCCCCTGAACCTTGGCGACCGCCCGCCCGGCGGCCTCCCACATCGAGACGCTGCGGTCGCAGTATTCGACCCCGTACTTGTCGAGGATCTTGTAACCCTCGTCCTCCCAGGCGCCGGGGATGCGGAAGATCGCGATCGTCTCGGCCGGGTCCTTGCCGAGCTCGAGGCACGCCTTGATCACGCCGCGGGCAACGATGTCGACGCGGGTGTTGGAGACGATCGACATCATCACCGCGATCTTCTCGACCCCGTCCTTCTGCAGGACCTCCTTGGCGAGGCCGCAGGACTTCGCGACTGACGGGTTGCCGCCGATCTCGGCGTAGTTGGCCGGCTTGCCGCCCTGGCTGCGCACCGCGTCGGTGAGCGTCAGCGAGCCGCCTCCGGCCCCGATCACGAGGCCGATGTTGCCGGTGAAGCCGTGGTCCTTGCCCTGGATGACCCCGCGATGGTCGGCGGCGTCGATCGCCTTCACATTGCGCTCGAACTCGCTGGGCTCGTACATCTCGCGCGGCTCGCTCAGGTCGACGCCGATCTCGGTCAGCATCTTCTTGTGGCGGCCGACGGCCTCGTCCTCCATCTCCATGTGGGCGTCGAGCGCGACGAACGAGCCGTCGGCGAGGCGGGCGACCGGGTTGATCTCGGCCAGGGTCATGTCGTAGTCGCGTTGAAGGCGGGCGAGGCGGGCGAGGATCATCGTCGCCCGGGTCAGCTCCTTGCCGGTCATGCCGCAACGGGCGACGGCCTCCTTGGCCTGGAAATCGGCGATCTCGCGAAGGTTGGCGAGGTGGGCGCGTCCGACGTGGTCGGGATGCTCCTCCGCGACCTGCTCGATGTCGATTCCGCCCATGTCGCTGAACAGCATCATCGGCCGCCGGGCGCGCAGGTCCCAGAGGACGGCCGCGTAGTACTCCTGCTCGACCTCCGCCCTGGGGTCGACGAGGACGCCGACCGGCATGTGCCCGCCGATCTCGAGGTCGAGGATCGCGAGCGCGTGCTCGGCGGCCTCTTCAGGGCTGTCGGCGAACTTGACTCCGCCGGCCTTCATCCGGCCGCCGGTCAGAACCTGTGACTTGACCACGACCGAGCCGCCGATCTCAGCGGCAGCCTCCCGCGCCTCGTCGGCGGTCGTGCAGAACCCGTACTTGGTGACCGGGATTCCGGCCCGCTCGACGATTCGGCGTGATTCGTATTCGTAGAAGCGCATGGATCAGGGGTGTGGTGCGGCGGACACGGGGCCGTGGCCGAGCGCCGCGGAACCCTACCGACTCATTCCCGCATTAGGATCCGCGGCCATGTTTGGACGCAGGGACTCAGCGGTGCTCCGGGATGCCGACGTCGCCGTGGTCGGCGCCGGCCTCGCAGGCCTGTCGGCGGCCCGCGCCCTGCGCGCCGCCGGTCGCGACGTGGTCGTGCTCGAGGCGCGAGACCGGGTCGGCGGGCGAACCCTGAACGAGCCGATCGGCGACGGCGTGGTCGTCGAGATCGGAGCTCAGTGGGTCGGCCCGACCCAGGATCGCGTGATCGGCCTGATCGAAGACCTCGGCCTGAAGACCTTCCCGACCCATTCGCAGGGAGCCAATCTGTTCGAGCGCGGCGGACAGCTGGGTGAGTACCAGGGGACCATCCCAAAGGTGAACCCCGTCGGCCTCGCTGAGGTAGGGCTGATCTTGCGTCGGCTCAACTCGATGGCGGCGACCGTGCCGCCGGAGTCCCCCTGGCTGGCCCCGAAGGCCGACGACTGGGACTCCCAGACCTTTGAGTCCTGGATGCGTCGCAACGTCCGCACCGGCACGGCTCGCGACATCCTGCGCCTCGCGATCATCGGAGTCTGGGCTGCCGAGCCCCGCGATGTCTCGCTGCTCCATGTCCTCTTCTACATCCGTTCGGCCGGCTCGATCGAGATGCTCACCGACACCGAGGGCGGCGCGCAGCAGGACCGGGTCGTCGGCGGCACCCAGTTGATCTCCCTGCGAATGGCCGAGGAGCTGGGCGCCGGAGTGGTAGAGCTCGAATCGCCGGTGCGGAAGATCCGTCATCGCGAGGATGGGGCGGAGGTGACCTCCGACCGGCTCACGGTCCGGGCTCGCCGCGTGATCGTTGCGGTCCCGCCGACCCTCGCCGGGCGGATCTCATACGACCCCCCGTTGCCGGCGATTCGCGACGGCCTATCCCAGCGGATGGCTCAGGGCAGCGTCGTCAAGTGCATGGCTGTCTACGAGAGGCCGTTCTGGCGCGAACGCGGACTCTCCGGTGCCGTGACCAGCGTTGATGGTCCCGTCTCCGTCGGCTTCGACAACTCCCCGCCGGGCGGCCGACCCGGGGTCCTGCTCGGCTTCTTGGAGGGAAGCGCCGCTCGCGAGGCGATGGACCTCCCCCAGGGTGAGCGGCGGGAGATCGTCGTCGGGTGCTTCAGCCGTTTCTTCGGCCCTGAGGCCGTCGAACCGGTCGGCTACGTCGATCGGGCCTGGGCGGCCGACGAGTGGTCTCGCGGCTGTTATGGGGGCTTCATGCCGCCTGGCGCCTGGACCGACAACGGGCCGGCGCTGCGCGCGCCGGTCGGCCCGATCCACTGGGCGGGAGCCGAGACGGCCACCGCCTGGAACGGCTACATGGACGGTGCGGTCGGATCGGGAACGGATGCCGCCTCGGCGGCACTGGTTCACCTCGCCTAGCCGGATCAGTACTCAACCCTTGGAGCTGTTCGGTATTCAGCCCTGGGCAAATCGCGGCGCTATGCGGCACAATGGACCCAACCTCTACGCACTGCATAGCCGTCGATTTCGCCTACCGCGGGCGGCACCCAGAGTGCAGATCCCAAGATAGGAGTTGAGCAAGCCCACCATGACCCACGCCACCGCCGCGCCCGAGGCGCCCACGAAGAACGAGGCCTTGACCAGTTGGGTCGAGGAGATCGCAGCCCTGACGAAGCCCCAGTCGATCTACTGGTGCGACGGCTCGGCCGAGGAGTACGACCGGCTCTGCGGCGGCCTGGTCGAGGCGGGCACGTTCCAGCGGCTCTCAGATGCCAAGCGCCCCAACTCCTATCTCGCCTGGTCGGACCCCAGTGACGTCGCAAGGGTCGAGGATCAGACCTACATCTGCAGCGAGCGTGAGAGCGACGCCGGTCCGACCAACAACTGGAAGGCCCCCGCGGAGATGCGCGAGACGATTTCCGGACTCTTCGATGGGTGCATGAGCGGCCGGACGATGTACGTCGTCCCGTTCTCGATGGGGCCGCTCGGCTCCGACAAGTCCGAGATCGGCATCCAGCTCACCGACTCCCCTTACGTCGCCGTCTCGATGCGGATCATGACCCGGATGGGCGACCGCGCGCTCGAGGCGCTCGGGGCCGACGGCGAGTTCGTGCCCTGCGTGCATTCGGTCGGCGCCCCGCTGGCCGAGGGCGAGGCCGATTGCGCCTGGCCCACGAACGCCGAGACCAAGTACATCGTCCACTACCCCGAGACTCGCGAGATCTGGTCCTTCGGCTCCGGATACGGCGGCAACGCGCTGCTGGGCAAGAAGTGTCTGGCGCTCCGGATCGCTTCGGCGATCGCCCGCGACGAGGGCTGGATGGCCGAGCACATGCTGATCCTCAAGCTGACCTCGCCCGAGGGCCAGGTCAAGTACGTCACCGGCGCGTTCCCTTCGGCCTGCGGGAAGACCAACCTGGCGATGCTGATCCCGACCCTTCCCGACTGGAAGGTCGAGACCGTCGGCGACGACATCGCCTGGATGAAGTTCGGCGACGACGGCCGCCTGTACGCGATCAACCCCGAGGCCGGGTTCTTCGGAGTGGCTCCGGGAACCGGCGTCGAGACCAACCCGAACGCGATGGCGTCGATCGAGAAGGACACGATTTTCACCAACTGTGCGCTCACCGACGACGGAGACGTCTGGTGGGAGGGCATGACCGCGGACGCTCCGGCGCACGCGATCGATTGGCACGGCAACGAATGGACTCCTGAGTCCGAGGCGCCGGCCGCCCATCCGAACGCCCGCTTCACCGTTGGCGCTGCCCAATGCCCGGTCATCGCCGACGAGTGGGAGGACCCGGTCGGCGTCCCGATCGACGCCTTCCTGTTCGGCGGTCGCCGCGCCTCCGTGGTGCCGCTGGTCCGAGAGGCGTTCGACTGGGAGCACGGTGTCTTCCTCGGCTCGACGATGTCGTCGGAGATGACCGCCGCCGCCTTCGGCACGGTCGGCCAACTCCGCTTCGACCCGTTCGCGATGCTGCCTTTCTGCGGCTACGACATGGGTGCCTACTTCGAGCACTGGCTCGAGATCGGCCGCAGGGGCGACGCCGACAAGCTGCCGAAGATCTTCTACGTCAACTGGTTCCGCAAGGACGCCGACGGGAAGTTCATCTGGCCCGGATTCGGCGAGAACAGCCGCGTCCTCGAGTGGGTCTTCCGGCGCTGCAACGGCGAGTCCGAGGTCGTCGAGACCCCGATCGGCTACGTCCCGGCGGCCGGTGAGCTCAACGTCGAAGGGCTCGAGCTCTCAGAAGCCGCGCTCGAGGAGCTGACCGCGGTCGACGGCGCCAAGGTCGCCGCCGAGTTGCCACAGCTCGAGGAGCACCTGGCGCAGTTCAAGAACCTGCCGAGCGAGATCCAGTCGCACCTGGACAAGCTCAAGTCCGAACTGGCCTAGGGGCGGCTGCTACCGCGGATCTCGGCGGGCGAAGGCCCCTGGGCGAAGGCTGCTGGTGCATTTGCGCCCCTGGTGAACGGCAGGTGCGCCAGAAGTTCGCCTTGGGCGAGTGGGCCGGGGGATACTCGTTGCGATCCATGACGCCAACCGGGTCTAATCTGAGGCCAAGGCAAGGCCTGCCGCCGGTTGTGATTGCGTGGCGCACCGGCCATGCGCTGATTGCGGCCGGCTTCCTCGCCTCGATCGCCTACATCTGGTGGTGCGCGATCAGCGGCCGCCGCGGCCCGCTGCTCCGGCGGGCCATCGGCATCCTCGTGGCCGAGGGGGTGCTGGTCGCCGCCAACCAGGGGGACTGCCGCTGGCAGCGCTCGGAGATCGCATCGGTGACCCGGTCCCGCTGTTCGAGCTGGTTCTCCCGCCCCGCACTGCGCGGCGAGCGGTCCCCGTCCTCGGCGCAGTCACGGCCGCGGGAGTGGCATTGCTGGCGATCCGGTCGCGAAAGCCGATCAGGGACTCAGGGAGTCGACGCGAAGCAGGTTGCCGCCGTCATCGAAAGCCTTCAAGCGAATTCCGTTCCGCCGGCTGAGGGGGTTACCGCGAAGGCCGAGGTCGAAGACCCCCACCGCTCCGCCGAAACCAACCCGTCGAGCCAGATCGCGATCGACCTGCCCGGTGATCGCGTCCTGTCGAAGCTTCTCGCCCGCACGGATGTAAACCGCCTCAACGCGGGCAACGTCCGGCCGAAGGACTCCGCCGATCTCCGTCTTCCTGGCCCCCGGGTCGGCATTGTCGGGCTGCTTCGTGGTCTGGGATGACACGAGTTCCACCCTGAATGGCCTCTTCGGCCGAGGGGTCGCTCGCTCGTCGCACGGGTAGCCGTAAAACGGAACGAGAACCGCCGTCCGCTCGAAGCTGAGACAGGCGCCGAGGCGGCTCTTCATGCCGACCACCTCGCGCCTGCCGCCGAACTGGCGGCCCTCCGCGAGCACGTATGGCTTGCCGCAAGGCTTCGAGTAACGGTCGCAACGATTTCCCTCGAGGGTGGGTGGGCCGCCTACCGCTCCGCTCGAGGTTGCGGGCAGCAGGGCCCCGATCGAAATCGCGACAACTACCCCAACGACCGCGCCATTCCCCCGCATTGGCGGCATCTCGCCCCGCCCTATCGCGGTTCTTCCGTGTAGCTGGAGATCCGTTCGGGGAACCGCGGCAGGCCGTCGTCAGGGATCGCCAGCCACGGCGCCGCGTAGTCGACGAACTGGTGGGCGGCGGGTCGGATTCCCGGATCCTGATCCAGCGACCCCATGCGGACGGCGATCAACTCGTCGTCTTCGGGGTTGGTTGTGAAGACGTGGCCGCCGCAGGTAGGGCAGAAGTGCTTCGTCCAGCCATCGCCGGCGCTCCACGCGCGCACCGTGTCCTCACCGGCGGTGAGCCGGAATGAGCCGACCGCGGTCAGGGCGCTGACGGAGAATGCCGTCCCGGTGCGCTTCTGGCATCGCTTGCAGTGACAGATGGCGGCGCCAAGGGGCGGCTCGCTCAGCTCGAAGCGAACCGCCTCGCAGGGACAACCGCCGGTCAGGGGAAGGTCCGGAACCTCGCTCACAGCGCGAGCCTATCGCGACCCACGCGCCCTGCTGCCCCGACAGGCAACCGTCTGCGGGCGCCACCGAAGCTGTGAAGGGCCGGGTGGGGTTGGGGTCCCGCGGGGAGTCCAGCACGAGCGCAGCGAGTTGCCCCCGCGGGACCCCTGCCCCGCCCGGCCCTCGTGGAACCCGCCTACAGGGCGCCCAGCAGGACGGGAGCGACCTGCTTCTTGCGGCTCATCACTCCGGGCAGCGAGATCAGACCGTCGTCGTCCCGCTCGCCGAAGGCCTTCTCGACCCCGGTGACGTCGCCGACGGCGATCAGGACGGTGCCCTGGTCGAGGATGTCGGTGATCATCAGGGCGGCAAGTGAGTAGCCGTTGCGGTGGCGGACGTCGTCGATCGCTTCGACGAGTTCGGTGCGACGTTCGAGGACCCGCTTACCGACGGTTTCGATCTGGGCGATCGAGACCGTGTCACCGGAGGGCAGCTGGTACTCCTTGGCGTCCCTGGTCGCGATCTCCGAAGCCGAGACCTCCGAGACGTCGGAGGTCGACTCGAACATCTGCCGGCCCAGCGACATCGCGTTGACGTCGATCAGGTCCTCGAGGTAGTCGATCGCGGCGCGATCGCGGTCGGTCGTCGTCGGCGAGTTCAGCAGGACGGTGTCGGAGAGCACGGCGCAGAGCAGCAGCGTCGCGGTCGAGTCCATCGGCTCGATCTCGTTGCCGATGAATCGCTCGGTGATCAGCGTCGCGGTGGAGCCGACCGGATCGAAGGTCGCGGTCACCGGCACCCTCGTCTCGATCGAGCCGATGTGGTGGTGGTCGAGGATCTCGACGATCTCGGCCTGCTCGACGCCCGGCACGCTCTGGGCCGCCTCGGCATGGTCGACGAGGATCACTCGGCGCGGGGCGGGGGAGACGAGGTCGGTCCGCGTGATCAGTCCGACCGGGCGCTTGCCGGAATCGATCGCCACCGCCGCCCGGTAGTGGACATCCTTGATCTGCTCGGAGATGTCGACGATCAGGTCGTCGGGGTCAACGGTGAGCGGCTCACGATCGGCCATGCCCTCGCACGGCGAGGCCAGCGTGACCATCCGGCAGCTCACGTAGGAGTCGAGTGGGCTGATGATCACCCGCGTACCCCGCTCCCGGGCGAGGGTCAGGACCTCGTCGGTCGGCGGCAGACCGTTGCTGGTGATCAGCACCGTGGCGCCGAGCTCGATCGACTGTCGCTGCGCGTCGACGCGGTTGCCGACCACGACGATGTCGCCGTCGGAGATCTTGCTGTCGCTGCGGGAGGCGTCGATCGAATGCACCCAGACCCGCCCGGAGACGGTGCCGTCATCACCTTCGATCAGCTCACCGTCCAGCGTGTCGACGATCGCCGAGACGGTCGTCGGAGCGTCGGAGAGGCTGTGGGTCTTGCCGGTCTCACGGATGTAGCGGTGTGCCAGCGCGCGCTCGGTCATCACGCCGATCAGCTCGCCCTCGGAGCCGACGATCGGGACGAGTCGAGGTCGCCGGCCGCCATGGTCCGCCCGACCAGACGCAGCGGCTCGCGATGGTCGGCGATCGGGAAGCTCTCCTGCATCACGTCGCTGACTCGCAGCAGCACGTGCTCCATCAGATCCGGCTGCTCGCACCGCTCTGCTCCAGCACCCAGGCGGTCTGGGCGTTGACCTTCCCGAGGCGCACCGGCACGTAGTCGCTGTCGGGGTCGAGCTGCTGCTTCAGCTCCGCGTAGGCGATCGCCGATGCGATCGAATCCGTATCCGGATTGCGATGGCCCGTGACGTAGATGCGGGTCCGGCGGGGATCGATGAAGTCGTCGTCGTTCACGGGCTTCCAATGATCGAGGATCGAGTCGATCAGGTGTGTGGCGACTCGCCGTCCGACTTCAGATACGGCTCGAATCCGGCTCGCACCGCAGCCGGTATCGCTGTCTTGGTGCCGGCCTGCGCGGTCCAGGAACACGTGTCGCAGCTCGCCCTCGGCGACGGTCTTCCGCGTCCCTGACGACGGCGATCGACGTGGTGATCGACGTCGTCCCGAGGCGGCCGATCGACGTGCGCAGCTCGAACTCGTCGTCGAAGCTCAGCGAGCTTCGGTAGCGGATCCCCGCCTCGGCGACCACCAACTCGACCTCGTTGGCCTGCGGTCGCCTCGTCGTAGGGACCGACCGTGTCGCGCCAGAACTCCGTGATCGCGACGTCGAAATACTCGAGATAGCGAGAGTTGAAGACGATGCCCTGAGGGTCGCACTCCGCGAAGCGGACCCGCATCCGATGTGTGTGCGTGCGGTTCATTCTGAGCCCCTTCCGCCGGCTACCCAGGCGCCGAGGAGCGGATCGACGACGCGGAAGCCGGTGCTGGTGTCGGGATCTTCGTAGATCTCGCCGTTGTCGCGCAACACCTCGACGGCGGCCTTCGCCGAGCCGCCCCGGGAGCCTCCGTGGCGACGGCCCGACGCGTAGATCCCCTCGCGGTTCTCGGCGATCGCCGTCAGCACACGGCGCTGACCGGCGCTCAGGCCCGTCCAGACCGCGCGCAGCTCGTCCTGGACCTCCACCATGGCGGCGTCGGCGGCGTCGGCCCATTCGGTCTCCGTCGCCCGCGATCGCGGGGGCGTCCCCTCCCAGACGAGGTGGGCGAGCAGCATCGTCCGCTGGGGGTGTCCCGCCGCGAGGTCGAGAAGGGGGTCGAGCGCCTCGCCGACCTGCTTGCCGGTGTCACGGAACCGCAGCTCGAGATACTCGGCGACGTCGGCGGGGTCGAGGGGGGAGAGGTCGATCCCGCGCGCCTGGCCGTAGAGGGCGCGTCGCTTGTCGGCGAAGAGGCTCCTCATCATCCCCGGCTGCGATCCCGCGAAGACGTAGCTCGCGGCGTCTCCGTGATGCTGGATCTCGCTGCGGATGACCGCATCGGCACGGTCGGATGCCGTGAGCACGTCCTGGAACTCGTCGAAGATCACGAGCGTCCTCGTTCCCGTGCGCTCGAACATCCGCAACGGGATCGCCAGTCGCTCGAGCAGCGGCGGCTCCGCGGCCGGGTCGAAGGAGAGCTCGAGCTCGGCGCTGAGGACGTCGTCGGCCCCGATCCGCAGGCCCGGCCGGAGCTTCCGGCGAAAGCCCGAGAACCAGGCGGCGACCGTACCCTCGAGCTGCGTCGCGTATGCGCGCTCGACCCGGGCGCTGACGTCGGCGAGCGTCAGGACCCCGAAGAAATCGACGTAGACGGCGTTCCATCCCTCGCGGACGACGTCGTCGCGGAGCCTGTTGAGCAGCGATGTCTTGCCGTAGCGTCGCGGGGCGACGAGCCGGCTGTTGTTGCCGCTGACGGCGGTCTCGACCAACCGCGCGGTCTCCGCGTCGCGATCGATCAGCTCGGCGGTCGGGACGGGCTCGCTGTACCGGAACGGGTTCATTGGCCGCCAAAGAGTAGAGCAGAAAAGCTCTACTTACTAGAGCAACCGTCCCGCCCCTGGATCAGAGTCCGTACGCCTGCTTGAGCTCGGGATCCTTCTCGGCGAGCATCTCGGCGAGGTTGACCATGACCTTGCACTGCTTCCAGGTCGCGTCGTCCTGCATCTTGCCGTCGATCATGTGGACGCCGCGGCCGTCGGGGATCGCCTCGATCACCTTCTTGGCGAACCTGACCTCGTCCGGATCGGGGCTGAAGACCTTCTTCGCGATTCCGATCTGGACCGGATGGAGGGTCCAGGTGCCGACGCAGCCGAGCAGGAACGCCGAGCGGAACTGGGCCTCGCAGCCGGCCACGTCCTTGATATCGCCGTAGGGCCCGTAGAACGGAAGGATCCCGGCCGAGGTGCAGGCATCGACCATGCGGGCGATCGAGTAGTGCCATGGGTCCTGCTGGGCGGTCGCCCGCGGCGCGTCCGGATCGTCGGCGTCCGGGTCGTTGATCACGAGGTAGCCGGGATGGCCGCCGCCGACCCTGGTCGTCTTCATCCTCCGCGAGGCGGCGAGGTCGGCCGGGCCGAAGCTCATTCCCTGCATCCTCGGGCTCGCGGTCGCGATCTCCTCCAGGTTGACGACGCCGAGCGAGGTCTCGAGGATCGCGTGGACGAGGATCGGCCGCTCGATCCCGGCCTTGGCCTCGAGCTGGGCGAGCAGGCGGTCGATGTAGTGGATGTCCCACGCGCCCTCGACCTTCGGGACCATGATCACGTCGAGCTTGTCGCCGATCTCGGTGACCAGCGTCGTCAGATCGTCGAGGACCCAGGGGCTCTCCAGTGAGTTGACCCGCGTCCAGAGCTGGGTCTCGCCGAAATCGACCTCCTTGGCGACCTTGACCAATCCGTCGCGGGCGGCGATCTTCTTGTCGACGGGGACCGCATCCTCGAGGTTGCCAAGCAGGATGTCGGCCTGCTTCGCCATGTCGGGGACCTTCGCCGCCATCTTCTCGTTGGACGCGTCGAAGAAATGGATCATCCGCGAGGGCCGAAACGGCACGTCGAGAACGGGATCGGGTGCACCGATTGCGAGTGGCTGGGCGAAGGTGCGTGGGTTTCTCAAGTCTGCTCCTGGGATCGTCGTTGTCGGGACCCGGAAGCTACCGAAGGCTCGGCGCGCAGTTACGTCCCGCCGGCGCATAGACTCCAGCGCGCAATCGGTCCAACCCCGCTGGACCCTTACCTGGGAGTTACATGCGAGTCCTCAGAGTTCCGTTCATCATCCTTGCCCTCGCGGGCCTGATCGCAGTCGTCGGCTGCGGCGGCAGCGACAGCACCGACAGCACCGACAGCAGCAGCTCCGAGGAGCTCACCAACGAGGAGTACGCCCAGGAGGCTTCGGCGATCCTGCTGGAGTTCGGCACGAGCTTCCAGCAGCTCGGCGCCGACATCTCGGCGTCCAAGACGCCCGAGGAGTTCGGGACCCTCGTCGACGATGCCGAGGCCGAGATCCAGACGGCGATCGACGAGTTCAGCGCACTGAACCCCCCGGCCGACGCGCAGGAGGGCCACGACCAGACGCTCTCTGCGCTGGAGAACTTCTCCTCGAAGCTGACCGACGTCAGTGAGGCCGCCGACTCCGGTGACGATCAGGCTCTGCAGGAGGCCGCACAGGGTCTTCAGGAGGCCGGCCTGGACTTCCAGACTGAGCTGACTCAGGCGGCGCAGTCGCTGGAGGAGGCGGGCATCAGCCTGAACGGCGACTCCGGGACCTCGACCGACTCCACCACCGGCTGATCACCTGATCGCAGCGCGTATGCGTTCGAGGCTCCCCCGGATCCGGTCCGGGGGAGCCTCTTCGCTTTCCGCGCCCGGGTCTGCGCGCAGGTATCCTTGAGGGCGTCGTAGGCGACCTCGAGAACGCGTGAGCGCTCGGTGCCGCGACGAGGTTCGACGTTCGCCCCAGACACCCGCAGGAGTCCTCACCCATGGCCGTAGACGCCCCGACCTTCGAAGAGAAGACCGACATCCAGAAGGAGATCACCGAGATGGTGCACTCCTTCGTCGACAACGAGATCATTCCAGTGGCCGAGGAGTACGACCACGAGGACAAGTTCCCGGATGCGATCGTCGATCAGATGAAGGAGCTCGGCCTCTTCGGGGTCACGATCCCCGAGGAATACGGCGGCATGGGGCTCGACCTGACGACCTACACGATGATCGTCGAAGAGCTTTCGCGCGGCTGGATCTCGATCTCCGGCGTCGTCAACACCCACTTCATCGGCTCCTACCTGTTGATGAAGTTCGGGACCGACGAGCAGAAGGACTACTTCCTGCCGAAGATGGCCACCGGCGAGATCCGCGCGGCCTTCTCGCTCTCGGAGCCCGAGGTCGGCTCCGACGTGCAGGGCATCAAAGCGACGGCCAAGAAGGACGAGGCCAGCGGCGACTGGATACTCGACGGCCAGAAGATGTGGGTCACCAACGGCCTCCGCTCCGTCGGTCGTCTTCACCCTGATGAAGAACGACACGAAGGCCGATCCGCCGCATACCGGCATGACCTGCTTCATCACCGAGAAGGTCCCCGGTGAGCACAAGAACACCGGTGAGTTCGCCGGCCTCGAGGTTCCGCCCCAGATCAAGAAGATGGGCTACAAGGGCGTCGAGTCGACCGAGCTCGTCTACAACGGCTACCGCTGCTCGCCCGACCGGATCCTCGGCGGCGAGGAGGAGGGCCTCGGCAAGGGCTTCGCGCAGATGATGGACGCGCTCGAGGTCGGTCGCGTCAACGTCGCCGCCCGCGGCGTGGGCATCGCCCAGCGCGCTCTCGAGCTGGCCCTTCGCTACAGCCAGGAGCGCAAGACGTTCGGCAAGCCGATCGCACAGCACCAGGCGATCCTCTTCAAGCTGGCCGACATGGCGACCAAGATCGAGGCGGCTCGCCTCGTCACGATGAAGGCGGCCCGGATGAAGGACGCCGGGCAACGCTCCGACCTCGAGGCCGGAATGGCCAAGTTGCTCGCATCCGAGACCGGCAAGGAGTGCGTCGAGGAGTCGTTCCGGATCCACGGCGGCTACGGCTACTCCAAGGAGTACGAGATCGAACGGCTCTACCGCGACGCGCCGCTGCTGCTGATCGGCGAGGGTACGTCCGAGATCCAGCGCATGGTGATCGGGAAGAAGCTCCTGCAGCGCAACAAGATCTAGACCATGAGCTCCATCACCCAAGACCTGATCGGGATCGCCTACAAGCGGTTCGTCGAGCAACTGCCGGCGCTGGCCAAGCTGAAGTTGGTCGGCCGGCTCGAGTTGCGGGGTCGCGGCGATGTCCAGGTCTTCAGGGTCAGCTCGCCCGGGCCCGAGATCAGCAAGGAGGAGCCCGAGGACGCCAGGATCACGATCTCGCTGCCGCGCGCCGACTTCAACGATCTCGCCGATGCCGACCTCGAGCACTGGCACACCGCATACGAGCACGGGGTCGTCAAGGTCGGCGGAGACCCTGCCGTGATCCGACTGCTGGGCGGCGTCATCGCCAAGCACGAGGCACGTGCGAAGTTCAAGCACGTCCGCTGAACGCCGAGCCCCGCCGGCTCGCCCGACGCTGATTCCAGCCTTCCCAAGTCCCCCACCCAGAACGCACTGCGAGGAGCCATGAGCGAGAACGAAACCGAGAACCACGTCTTGACCACCGACCAGGCCGAGCGCGAGGCATCAGGAGCCCACGCCTATGGTCGCTACCTCGAGGAGTTCGAGGTCGGCGCCGTCTACAAGCACTGGCCCGCGAAGACCGTCACCGAGTCCGACGATCACCTCTTCTGCCTGATCACGATGAACCACCATCCGCTGCACCTCAACGACGTCTACGCCGGGCAGTCGCAGCAGGGCCAGAACGTCGTCGTCGGGCCGCTCGTCTACTCGCTCGCCCTCGGAATGTCGGTCAGCGACGTCTCCGGCAAGGCGATCGCCAACCTGGCCACCGAGGAGCTCAGCCATCCGAACCCCGTCTTCCATGGCGACACGCTCTTCTGCGAGTCCGAGGTCCTCGACGTCCGCCCGTCGAAGTCGAAGCTCGACCGCGGCATCGTCAAGGTCCACACCCGGGTCTACAAGCAGGACAACACCCTCGTGGCCGAGTTCAAGCGCACCGTCCTGATCCCGCGCAAGAACCCGGGGGAGTAGCCGCCACGAGCGGCTCGGATCGGTGGCCGATCCCTACGCAACCCGCACGCCCGACCTGAGCGGACGCCCCGACGGCCCGCCCCCCTGGGGTGACGAGGTCGCGCGGCATGGTGGCGTCGTGATCGGCCCGGACGGGGGCCTCGGCGATCGCTCAGCGGGGTTCGCGGTCGTTCCCTGCTGCGGGGTCGGCACGCTGGCTCCGTTCGCGTCCGCCGATTCGGCGATGGCGGTGCTGCTCTGGCTCGAGCACGTGGCTGCTCCCCGCGACGGGGCCGCCGCCAACCGGCTGCTGGCCGTGCTGGCGGATTTCGAGGGCCCCGTCTTCGCGATCAAGCAGGGCTCCGTCGGCGGTCCTGCCGAGCGTCCCGGCTGCGCGGCGGTCACGACGGAGCTGATCGCACAGCTGCTCGGGGCGCGCGAGGAAATCAGATGGGAGCAGGACCCCGATTTCGCCTATCGGGTGCCGACATCGGTGCCCGGCATTGAAGATCCCGCTGCCCGAATCCTGATGCCGCGGCTGCTCTATGCCGACAACGATCGTGTCTACGAACACGCCGGGCTGGTCGCGGCCAAGAAGCGTGAGCGCCACGAGCTGGCCGCCTCGGTCACCGACCTCGACCCCACCGTGGTCGCAATCGCCGGGTGGCCTCCGCGGCCGACCTCCGACGATTGGCGCGACTGACGACCGTGGGCCGCGTCACCGGGTCGGTCGATCTTGCCGTACCCGGACGCCCTCCGGCGCTCATTCCTGTAGCGGAGTGACCTGCCGGAGCGATAGCCGGGAGGCTCTTCCGGCACCGGCACCGGCGGCTTGCGAAGCTACACGGGCACCCTGAGCCTTCAGACGAGGAGTCAACCACCAGATGAGCGAAACACCGAAGTCCCTCGACGCACTGATTCGCGTCCCCGCACCCTCCGGCTACGAGACCCCCGCGGCCGAGGTCTGGCGCGAGGCCGCATCGTTCGGCGAGGTCTCCGCCGACGTGCTCGGCTCCTCGACTGTTTCAGTCGGCGTGGCGGAGGACCGCCCGACGGTGGCGATCGTCGGCCACATCGACGAGATCGGCCTCTTCATCAGCCACATCGACGACGACGGCTTCCTCTGGTTCGGTCCGATCGGCGGTTGGGACCCGCAGAACCTGGTCGGTCAGCGCGTGATCATCCGCGGGCGGGACGGCGACGTGCCCGGCGTGATCGGCAAGAAGCCGATCCACCTGCTCGAGCCGGACGACCGCAAGAAGCCCGCCGAGATCAAGTCGATGCACATCGACATCGGGGCCACCGGCAAGGACGATGCCGGCAAGCTGGTCAGCGTCGGCGACCCGGCCGTGCTCGCGGCCGAGCCCCTCAACCTCCCGAACGGTCGCCTCGTCTCCCGTTCTCTTGACAACCGGCTCGGTTCCTACGTCGCCTTGGAGGTGGCCCGCCGGATCTCCGAAGGAGATGACGTCGAGGTCGGCGTTGTCGGCGCCGCCGTCTCCCAGGAGGAGATCGGGCTCTTCGGCTCGGCCACGACCTCGTTCTCGCTGTCCCCTGACATCGGGATCGCAGTTGACGTCACCCACGCGACCGACGCCCCCGGCATCTCCAAGCAGGAGAACGGTGACCACGCGCTCGGCTCCGGCCCGGTGATCGGCCGCGGCTCGACGCTCAACCACATCGTCGCCGACCTGCTTCGCGACGCCGCTGAGGCCGACGGCATTGACTTCACCCTCGAGGCCTCAGGTCGGTACACCGGCACCGATGCCGACTCGATCCAGATCTCCAAGGGCGGCATCGCCGCGGGCCTGGTCTCGATCCCGCTCCGCTACATGCACTCATCCGTCGAGATGGTCTCGCTGGCTGACGTGGAGGGAGCGATCGAACTCCTGGTGGCCTTCATCAAGCGGTTGGACGGAACCGAGTCCTTCATCCGCTAGGGGCTTGTCGACGCCCCACACGGGAGTTGCCATTCAGTGACCAAATAGGTCAGTAAATGGCAGTGTTGCGCGTACCTAATGGGCTTCGTCGGCCGCGTGCGCCGGCGGGCGTGATTCTTCAGCCAGTGAGGTGATCTCGAGCGGGCCGCGGGCGGCGCCCTCCAGGACGTCGGTCGCCTCGTTGGGCGAGCGCGCGTAGAGCTCGACGAGCAGGTGAACGACGATCCGCTCCTCGTCGTGCTTGTGGAAGCGGACGTGGGTGAAGAACTCGCGGGTGCCGGCGTCGCCGAAAGCTCCATAGGTGAGGCTGTCGGCGGCCTCGGGGCCGGAGCAGACCTCGACCAGGTCCTGATCGACGGTGACCGTGCAGGATGCAACCCAGGGGGTGCCGGCGACGAGGCGTTCCCAGCGGTCCTCGATCGGTACGACCTTGCCCTCGTCGACGGACAGGTGCGGCTGGTCGTGCATGCAGTCGAGGCATTGGACGACCGACTCCTGGACCTCGTCGATGCGCTCGGCGGGCTCGCCGGTCTCGGGGTCGATCCTGAGGATCGCGTCGTAGTGGACCTGCGCCTCGAGCCGCTGCGACCAGCAGCGGTAGCAGCGCAGCCAGGCGCTGCGATCGGTGGTGTTCAGTTCCTCGCTCATCTCCGTCGGTCAATTGTGGCGGTTCGAGCAAGGCGGCGCCAATGCAACGGCCAACCTGTCAGCCCAGTTGCGGGAGCTCAGGCGGGCTGGGAAGCGGCTGAGCGCTCGGCGACGAGGTCGGCGATGTCGATCATGATCCGGTTCAGGTCGAAGTCCTTGGGGGTGTAGACCCGGGCGATGCCGGCCTCGGCGAGCATTCGGGCGTCCGCCGGCGGAATGATGCCGCCGACGATCACCGGGGCGTCGACGCCGGCCTCACGGATCAGCTCGACCACACGGGGGACCAGCACGCGGTGGGATCCGGAGAGGATCGAGAGGCCGATCACGTCGACGTCCTCCTGCACGGCGGAGGCGGCGATCTCCTCGGGGGTGAGTCGGATGCCCTGGTAGATGACCTCCATGCCGACGTCGCGGGCCCGAACGGCGATCTGCTCGGCGCCGTTTGAATGGCCGTCGAGGCCGGGCTTGGCGACGAGAATGCGGATCTGATGGCCGATTCGTCCGCTGACCTCGGCGACCCTCTCGCGGACGGCCTTCAGCAGCTCGGCGTTGCCGCCGGTCGCGGAGCCGTCGAGTCCGGTCGGCCCCCGGTAGGCGCCGAAAACCTCGCGCAGCGTCTCGGACCACTCGCCGGTTGTCGCTCCCGCCTTCGCCGCTGCGATCGTCGCCGGCATCAGGTTCGTGGATTCCTCGCGGGCGGCTTCGGCGAGCGCCGCGAGCGCCCGTTCCACCGCTTCGTTGTCGCGGCCGGCCTTCCACTGCTCGAGAGCCTCGATCCGCTCTCGCTCGACCTCGGGGTCGGGTGTGAGGATGCCGCCGTCGTCGCCCACGGTGAGCGGAGATTCCTCGGTTTCGGTGAACGAGTTCTGGCCGATCACCTTGAGGTCCCCGGACTCGATCCGGGAGAGTCGGTCGCGGTGGGATTCGACGAGGCGGGCCTTCATGTAGGCGACCGCTTCGCTCGTGGTTGCACCGCCGTGCTCGGCGACGACGGCCATCTCGGCGCGCGCGCCTCCGATCAGCTCACTCACCAGGCCCTCCATGACCTTCGAGCCCTCGAAGATGTCGGGGTAGTCCAGGAGGTCGGTCTCGTTGGCGAGGATCTGCTGGATTCGCAGGCTCCACTGCTGATCCCAAGGGCGCGGGAGACCCAGGGCCTCGTTCCAGGCGGGGAGCTGGATTGCCCGTGCACGGGCGTCCCGGCCGAGGGTCACGGCGAGCGCCTCGAGCACGATCCGGGGGACGTTGTTCTCGGGTTGCGCCTCGGTCAGGCCGAGCGAGTTGACCTGGACGCCGTAGCGCATGCGCAGGAACTTCGGCTCGGTGACGCCGTAGCGTTCGCGGCCCAGCTCCTCCCAGAGGACGCCCATCGCGCGCAGCTTGGCGTGCTCCTCGATGAAGCGGACGCCGGCGTTGACGAAGAAGCTGATGCGGCCGAAGACTTTGGGGAAGTCCTCCTCGGAGACCTGGCCGCGCTCGCGGACTGAATCCAACACGGCGATCGCGTTGCTGATCGCGTAGGCGATCTCCTGCACCGGGGTGGCGCCGGCCTCCTGCAGGTGGTAGGAGCAGATGTTGATCGGGTTCCAGCTCGGGATCTCGTTGACGGTGAAGGCGACCATGTCGGCGATCAGCCGCATCGAGGGCTCGGGGGGGAATGCGTAGGTGCCGCGGGAGAGGTACTCCTTGATGATGTCGTTCTGGGTGGTGCCCTTGAGCGCCTCGCGCGGGACGCCCTGCTCGTCGGCGACGGCGACGTAGAGGCCGAGCAGCCAGGCCGCGGTCGCGTTGATCGTCATCGAGGTGTTCATCTCCGCCAGCGGGATGCCGTCGACCAGCGTCTCCATGTCGCCGCGGTGGGCGACCGAGACGCCGACCTTGCCGACCTCGCCGCTCGCGAGCACCGCGTCGGGGTCGTAGCCGGTCTGCGTCGGCAGGTCGAACGCGATCGAGAGACCGGTCTGGCCCTTCGCCAGGTTCTTGCGGTAGAGCTCATTCGACCGCCGGGCGTCGGAGTGTCCGGCGTAGGTGCGCATGACCCAGGGGCGGTCTCGCTCGGGCAGACGGTGATCACTCATCGACGCTGATTCTAGATCGCAGGCCCCGGTGCAGGGGTTGTACGGTCCGCGGCCGTGAGCGAGGTCAACCTCATCGACACCCTGCACCTCGGTCTCGATCGGGTGATCGGAGCATGGGAGCGGGGCGGCTTGATCGTCGATCCAGGTCCGGCCCGGACGATCGACACCGTCCTCGGCTCGGTCGAGGGGGGCGCGCCGCGAGCGATCCTCCTCACCCACATCCATCTCGACCACGCCGGCGCCACGGGGACCCTGGTCAGCCGATTCCCCGATCTGCGCGTCTACGTGCACGAGGTCGGCGCCCCGCACCTGATCGATCCCTCCCGCCTCCTGCGTAGCGCGGGGATGCTCTACGGCGATCAGATGGATCACCTCTGGGGTGAGGTGCTGCCGGTTCCGGAGGCCAACGTCACGGCGCTGAGCGGGGGAGAGACGGTCGAGGGCCTGCTGGTGATCGCGACCCCCGGACATGCCTCTCATCACGTCGCCTACTTCGATCCGGATACGGGTGACGCATTCGTCGGCGATGTCGGGGGCGTCCGAATTCCGCCGAGCGACACGATTTGGTTGCCGACCCCGCCGCCCGACATCGACGTCGGCCTCTGGCAGGAGTCGATCGCCGCGATCGGCGAGCACTCGCCCGCGCGGCTGCTCCTGACGCATTTTGGGGCGGCCGACGAACCGGCCCGACACCTGGCGGAGGCCGCGGAGGAGCTGCTGCGGGTTGCCGAGACCTCGCGCGCCGGCGACCGGGAACTCTTCCTCGAGGGGCTTGAACGCCGCATCGATTCCGAGGCGCCCGAGCCGGCGGAGCGGGCCCGATCAGCGATGCCGCCGGAGCTGAACTGGTTCGGGCTCGATCGATACTGGCGGAAGCGTCGTGAGAAGGACCGCGACTAGGACCGCGACTCTGGGCGGACTTCCGTGTTCGCAATCTTCGAAGCAGGAATACCGGGCGAGCGTCCCGGTAGTCCGCAAAGCTGGTTACGCTCAGAACCCATGATCAAGCGAATCGCCCTCACAGCCACGATCCTCGCCGCTCTTGCGGTGGCCGTTCCCGCGTTCGCCGGGGTCACGGTCTACAGCAATCCCTTCTCCTCGAAGAGCGACTACGCCGCCGTGACCAAGCAGTCCGGCAAGAGCAAGAAGTGCAAGCGGAACTGGCGCAAGAAGTCGGCGCTCGGGGTCACGGTCAAGGGTGGCAAGCAGAACTGTTCCCTGAAGACTCCGGTCGAGAGCGACTCCGTGAGGGCCGATCTGATCGTCGCTGTTGGAGCGAAGGTGACCGAAAGCACCGAGAAGGCAGCGCGCAAGGGCACCTACGTCGGCGTTTCGGTCCGCTCCAGCCGCAAGCAGGGCTACGTGTTCCGGGTCTTCCCGAAGACCCGGAAGTGGGAACTGCTCAAGAACCGGGTCGTCGTCGAGAAGGGTGACGACAAGGCCGTCAAGGGCATGAAGAAGCTCAACCAGCTCCAGATCAGCACCAAGGGCGACACCATCGTCGGCAAGGTCAACGGCAAGACGCAGATCTCCTACAAGGATCCGGCTCCCGACGAGGTCGAGGGTCTCGGCACCGGCCTCGTCTACGGGATCAGCCAGAAGGTCAAGAAGAAGCAGGCGGTCGCCTTCTTCGACAAGCTCAAGGTCGGCGTCCCCAACGGCTGATCCCCGATACGGTCGCCGCTGCGACCTGTGCTGGACCAACGATGGGGGTCTGCTGACGATGACGACGGAGACGATCGAACGACCGCGAACCGCAGGGCCGGGGTCCGGTTCCGGCGGCGGTTGGCGCGTGATCGTTCGTAACGACGACCACAACACCTTCGAGCATGTCGCCGGGACGCTCGCCAGAGTGCTCCCGGGCGTGACCTACGGCAACGGCATGGCCTTTGCCAACACGATTCACAACACCGGCCAGGCGATCGTCTGGTCCGGCATGCGGGAGCCCGCCGAGCACTACTGGGAACAGCTCGCGTCGGCGGGCCTGACGATGGCTCCGCTCGAGCAGCACTGAGCTGGCGGCGGCCCCGGAGCCCGTTCGCTTAGAGCTGCAGGAGCCTGCCGCCGCCGCCGGGGGGCGAACCTGCCAGCGCGCCGCGAGACTTCCCGCGCCTGATCGCCCGCCGGGTGCGACCGAATCGGCGTTCGCGGTCGGGCTTGCCCCCCTTCGGGCCGCGGACGGCGCGCAGATGGTCCGCCCGTCGCAGCGCCTCGCGGCGTTCGACCGGGTGGGCGCTGGTCATCTGCTTGGGATCGATGGGGAACATGGTGGGCCTCCTTTGGGTTTCTGTAACCAGCGTCCTCCCCTCCTTGCATTAGCGCAATAGGAAGTTGAGGCCAGGGTGATAAGCTCCACTTATGCTTGATCTGAAGCGGCTGAGGGTTCTGCGTGAGGTGGCCGAATGCGGGTCCTTCTCGGCCGCCGCTGAGAGCCTGTTTGTTTCCCAGTCAGCCATCTCCCAGGGAATTGCGGCACTCGAGGCGGAGGTCGGGACCCCGCTTCTGCTGCGGCTGCGGTCGGGCCCCGTGCTCACCGATGCCGGCGCCCTGCTGGTCGGCCACGCCGATGCTGCGATCGCTCGCCTCGAACAGGCCGAGCGCGAGCTCGACGAGCTTTCCGGCATGCGGGCGGGCGAGCTGCGGATAGTCAGCTTCCCGAGCGCCAGCGCCACGATTCTCACCCGTGCCTCCAGGATCTTTCAGGAGCGCTTCCCGGAGGTTCATCTGACCCTCGACGAGGCCGAGCCCGAGGACGCGGTTCCGGCCCTCCGCCGCGGCGGAGCCGACATCGCGATCGTCTTCGACTTCGCGATCGATCCGATCGGGCCGGATCGGGACCTCTGCCTCACGCCGCTGCTCGAGGAGGACATGCATCTTGCGTTGCCGCTGACCCACCCGATGGCCGGTCGGACTTCGGTCCGGCTCGAGGAGCTTGCCGACGATGCCTGGCTCTGCGGCAACAGCGAGAGCTCGTGTCGCCGGCAGACGATCGGGACGTGTGAGCAAGCGGGCTTCCGTCCCAACATCTCCTACCGGAGCAGCGACTACACGGCGATGCAGGCGCTGATCGCCGCGGGGATGGGCGTGACGCTCCTCCCCGATCTCGCCCTGTTTCTGCGCAACCCCGGGATCGCTGTCGTGGAGGTCGAGCCTGAGCCTCCGGTGCGGCGCGTCTGGGCGGGAACGCTGCAGGCCGGCTCCCGCAGCACCGCCGCCGAGGCAATGATCGAGATCCTCACCGAGGTCGGTTCCGAGGTGTACTCGGAGGTCTGCGCCGCCGCCTGAGCCTCTCCGTTTCCGCGGTGAACCTCAGCCCCGGGTGTTCGACTCCATGTCCTTCGGGGTGAGGCCCGGCGGCGTCCAGCCGGGGCCGTGGTAGAGCACTCCGAACTTCGCTCTGACCCCCTTGGCCCGCTTCATGTCGTGCCACATCGCGACGTACTCGTGAAATGCCGCCCGGATCGGATTGAAGGTGTGGATGTTCTTCGTCAGCCCATAGTGGACGCGCTCGCCCTCGGGCGCGTAGGTGCCGAAAAGCTTGTCCCAGATGATCAGGATGCCGCCGTAGTTGCGGTCGAGGTAGACCTCGTTGGAGCCGTGGTGGACACGGTGGTGGGAGGGCGTGTTGAGGACCGCCTCGAGCGGTTTCGGCAGCCTCCTGATCCGCTCGGTGTGGATCCAGAACTGGTAGATCAGCGACCACGCCTGGGCCAGCAGGACCATCCAGGGCGCGAACCCGAGCAGCGGCAGCCAGAGCCAGAACGGCAGGTAGGTCATCGGGACCCACGTCTGACGCAGAGCGGTCGAGAGGTTGTAGTGGGTGCTCGAGTGATGGACGACGTGGCTGGCCCAGAAGAAGCGGCTCTCGTGGCTACAGCGATGAAACCAGTAGTAGGAGAAGTCGTCGGCGAAGAAGAGGAGCACCCAGGTGAGGGGGTTTCCCGGGTCCATGCGCAACGGGGTCAGCTCGTAGATGACGGCGTACAGGGCCACGACAACGAGCTTCCAGAGAACGTTGATGATCACGTTGCCGGTTCCCAGCAGCAGGCTCGTTCGCGTGTCCTTGACGTCGTAGCCGATCAGGTCCTCGTCGTCGCGGGCGAATCGGAACGACATCGCCTCCACCGCCAGGAGCAGGATGAAGAACGGGATCGCGTAGTAGAGAACCTCGGCCACGAGCCCAATATAAGCAGCCTCGCGCCCGCGAGGCGTAACTGGTTGGACCGGTTAGGAGGCGCCCGCCGCGGCGAGCTGAACGTGCCAGACCGGGTAGACGGGCTTGTTGTAGACGTCGAGCGCCGCCTGACGAGCCTCCGAGACCTCGTCGGAGGCCCAGAAGCGATCGAAGTCGCCCCGGTCCTCCCAGATCGTCGTCTGGAGAAAGTTCAGATGGTCCTCCTCGGAGCGCGTCAGCGAGAACGAGGTGGCCCCGAACGAAGGCGCCCGCTCCAGCGCCGGCATCCAGATCGCATACCAACGGTCGGCACGCCAGGGATTGATATGCCAGTTGACTACGTTTACTTCGGCCATTGGATCCCCATCTTATTCGGAGCGCGGGAGGGAGGCCCTCAGGCGCCGACCTCGGCCCAGATCGCGCCCTCGCCCTCGACGGTCTTGCCCTGATCGTCGTCGGTGGCGCCGACCCTGATCGTGATCTTTCCCGAGTGCCGGTTCTCGTGCATCATCTGATGCGCCTCCGGGACCCCCTCGAAGCCCATCGACTTCGACAGCACGGGGCGGATCTTGCCCTCGGCCATGAGCTGGTTGGCGCGCATGCACTCGTAGGCGTTGGCGAAGTGGGATCCGAGGATCTCCTTCTGCTTCATCCACAGGTAGCGGACGTCGAAATCGAGCGTGTATCCAGACGTCGCCCCGCAGATCACGACCTTGCCGAACGGCTTGACCGTGAACACCGACGTCGGGAACGTCGCCTGTCCGACGTGCTCGAAGACGATGTCGGGCGCGTCGCCGAGGATCCCCTTGACCTGCTTGGCGAACGCGCGCGACTCCTTGAAGCGGGCCTTCTCCTCCTCGGGCGTCTCGTTGCCGGTCCGCATCATGCCCTTGAACTCGTTGCGGTCGATGTAGTCGACGGCGCCGAGCTGCTTGACCAGCTCGCCCTTCTCCGGGCGAGGAGACGACGCCGACGGCGTTCGCTCCGGCGGCCTTGCAGAGCTGGACGGCGAAGACCCCGAGGCCTCCGGCCGCTCCCCAGATCAGCACGTTGTGGCCGGCCTGGATCTTGGCCCGGTCCATCAGCATCCGGTAGGCCGTGAAGTAGGTCAGCCCGTAGGCCGAGCAGTCGACCCAGGAGAGGTTCTGCGGCTTCGGAAGCAGCTGCTGGGCCTGCACCTTGGTGAACTGGGCGAAGCTACCCCAGGTCGTCTCATAGCCCCAGATCCTCTGCGAGGGCGCGGCCATCGGATCGAGTCCGTGGACCTCGACGTCCTCGTAGGAGGCCTGGTTGCAGTGGATGACCACCTCGTCGCCCGGCTTCCAGTTGGTCACGCCGGCGCCGACCTTCCAGACGATGCCCGAGCCGTCGGAGCCGCCGATGTGGTGACCGTACTCGGGGTGGTCGCCGTAGCCGAAGACCGAGACGGGCTTGCCCAGCGCCGCCCAGACGTTGTTGAAGTTGACCCCTGCCGCCATCACCCGGACGACGACCTCGAAGGCGCCGGGCTCCGGAACCTCGACCTCCTCGACCTGGAAGGCGTCCTTCGGCTCGCCCTCGCGATCCTGGCGGATCACCCACGCCGCCATCGTCTCGGGCAGGGTGCCCGGCTCGACGTCCAGCTTCGAAACTTCAGCGATGTCTACGGCCACGGTTCTCCTCTTGTTGGGTGGGCGGAGGTGAGCGGCCGGGATGCTATCGACGGACCGCCGCGAGGGATCCCGCGGGCATCTCGGCTCATCGGCGTTCTGCTTGCGTTTCGGAGCGATCAGAAACCAGGCGAGCACGGCGCCGGCGGCGGCGACCGACGCGGAGATCCCGATCGATGTCGTCAGGCCGGAGACGAACGCGTCGCGGGCGGCGCCGGCCGCCTGGTCGCGCGACGTCCGGCGGGCAGGCGTCGAGACGTCTGCTCGAGCCCGCCGCTGCCGAGCTGATCGGCGATCGAACTCACCTCCGACGGCGGGATGTCGGTCCCCGCAGCCCGGACTCGAGCGTGGCCTGGCTGCTGGCTCTGGAAGATCGCACCGAGCACGGCGACCCCGAAGGTGCCGCCGACCATCCGCGACATCGAGAGCAGTCCGGAGGCCAGCCCCGACTTGGGCACCTCGACGGCGTTCATCGCGGCGGTCGACATCGGCGACATCGTCAGGCCGATGCCGAAGCCCATCAGAATGAACGGGCACCAGCAGCGATGCATAGCCGGAGGTCGACGGTTGATCTGCGCCTGCAGGAAGAGCGCCACCGCGACCAGGCCAGCCCGACGACGATCGGCGGCCGGGCTCCGATCCGGTCGGTCATCCGACCAGCGATCGGAGCGACGACCATGATCACCATCGTCGTCGGCAGGAACCGGACGCCGGCTTCCAGCGGGGAGTAGCCGAGGATGTTCTGGATGTAGAGGGCCATGAAGAAGAACATCCCGAGCATCGCGAACGAGATGACGAAAGCGACCGTCAGTGCCGCCGACGAAGTTGCGATTGCGAAGGAACTCGAACTGGACGATCGGCGCGCGCACCTTGCCCTCGAGCCAGAAGAAGACGCCGAGCAGAACGATCGCGGCACGGCGAACAGAGCCGATGATCCGCGGAGAGGTCCAGCCCCAGCTGTTGCCCTCGATCAGGGCGAGAACGCCGGCGGTCAACCCGCCGTCAGGACCGCGGTCCCGGCCCAATCGATCTCGCGCCCGACGGTCTCGTCGCGAGATTCGCGGACCGCGAACAGGGCGGTGACCACGGCCCCGGCGGCCACGGGGATGTTGAGGTAGAAGATCGCCCGCCAGGAGACGTGCTCGGTCAGAAATCCACCGAGCAGGGGCCCGAGCGCCAGGGCGAGGGCCGAGACTCCGGCCCAGGTACCGATCGCTCGGCCGCGCTCGGCGGGCGGGAAGGCGTTGGTGATGATCGAGAGCGTCGCCGGCATCATCAGAGCGGCGCCGACTCCCTGGGTGACGCGGCTGATCGACCAGTGCGGTCGTCGACGGGGCGAGCCCGGCGATCGCCGACGAGATCGCGAACAGCACCACGCCGGTCATGAACATGCGTCGTCGCCCGAGGATGTCGCCGAGCCGGCCACCGGTGGCCAGGAGCACGGCGAACGAGAGCGTGTAGCCGTTGACGATCCACTCGAGCGAGGAGATCGAAGCATCCAGATCGCTCTGGATCGACGGCAGCGCGACGTTCATGACGGTGTTGTCGAGCATGATCATGAACAGGGCGAAACACATCGCCGCGAGCGTCCACCACTTGGAGTTCTCCTCCGTGATCAGATGTCCGAAGCGCTGCGTCATGCCGCCCTCGACCGCCATTGACCTCGGGACCACGCCGAGCAGACCCGCCTCCGCGAGCGAGCCCAGAGCGTCGAGGAGCAGCTCGTGCTGATCGTCGGTCGAGGGTCTCCAGAAAGCTGTCGATCTGGGCCCGGCGCAGGGCGACGAGGTCATCGGCGAGGTCGCGGCCCGCCGCCGTCACGGTGACGAGCTGGACCCGCCGATCCTCAGGGGACTCGCGGCGCTCGACGAAGCCCTTCTGGACGAGACCGTCGAGCGCCCGGCTGATCGCGGCGGCGGAGATGCCGAGTCGCTCGGCCAGGCGGCCCCCGAGTAGCGGATCGGGATCGGCGCACGACGAGCGTCACGATCGCCCGGACCTGGCTCACCGTCAGATCGTTATCGCTCCAGCACCCGAAGTGGTCGGCGTCCGGGGTCAGCATCACCGTCCGCATGAGCGCGAACAGACGCTCGGATGAGGCTCGGATGTCCGATCCGGTCTCGGGTCGGTGGAGGTTGCTTCACGTACGCAACCTTTGCAGCCACGCACCTTCTGTGTGTGAGCTGCCACGCACGGTCGCCGCATTCATCCGGCGACTCGACTAACTTGCCGCTCGCAGATGGCAGACCGGAGCGAACTCGACGCACTGAGCAGCGAGGAGCTGCACGACCGCGCCCTCAGCACGCCCGCCGCCACCTCGACGTGAAGTTCTTCTGGCGGTCTGCTCGAGATCCTGCCCGCTGCCGAGGTGGCTGCCGGCGACACCGACGAAGCCGAACGCGACGTGTCCTGGGCATTCGGCCACGTCAACGATCTGACCGATTCGGGCAAGGGCGAGACGGCCGAGATGCTGCGGCCGATCTACATCGACTACCTGGCCGACGACTGAGGGCTTCCGCCGGCGCCCGCTCCTGGGCGGACCGTTGCAGTGTCAGAAACGCATCCGGGGCCGCGACTACCTTGGGGAGTCCGATGGAAGCCTCCCGCAGACACCCCTTCGACACCTCAGACCAGCTCCCGCTGGACGACGGGTCCGCGTCCGTCCGAGCGCTCGGCGACCGGATCGTGATCAAGCGACCTGACGATCGCCGACGAGCGTGCCGCGAAGGTCGTACGAGAGCGGGCTGAGTCCGGGCCCGCAGCCGCCGAGACCGTCGTCGAAGGCGATCGAGATCGGAACCCGCGTGATCGACTCCGAGGGCGACCGCGACGAACGTCGACTACGTCCAGCGCGTCTTCGAGGAGCGGGTGGGCAAGCTCGACGAGGATCTGAGCGGCACCCTCGAGCAGGGCAGCGCCGAGATCGCCGAGCACATCGCCGAGAAGTTCGACGTCGATCGCGCGGACTCCGTCCAGGGCGAGATCAAGGAGATGCTCGCCTCGGCGATCCAGAATCAGCAGCAGGAGACTCCAGCAGGCTGCTCACCGCCGAGGACGCGAGCAATCCCCTCGTCGCCGCGCAGATGCGCTCCACGAAGGCGATGCTCGACGCCGAGGAGCGCCACCGCAAGCAGCTCGCCGAGCTTCGCGAGACGCAACTCGAAGGAGAACCGGGCGCTCCACGCACAGGTCCGCGAGCTGACCGAGCGTTTCAGCGTCCACCTCGAGCGCAACGAGGGCGACGAGCGCGTCGCCGAGGCCGAGGAGGCCGGTACCCGGAAGGGCTTCACCTTCGAGGAGCGCGTCCACGAGGCGATCGAGCGAATCGCCTCGACTCGCGCGGCGATCTCCGCTACCCACACCGGCGGCGAGGGCGCCGAGGGCGGCGGCAAGAAGGGCGACGTCGCTCGTCGAGCTCGGCGCCGCCGAGGGCCCCTCCACGGGCCGGATCGTGTTCGAGGTCAAGGACCGGAAGCTCTCGAAGAACGCGGCCTGGGACGAGCTCAACGAGGCGATGGCCGCGCGGGCCGCCGTCGTTCGGCGTCCTCGTCGTCGCCGGCGAGGACCGGGTGCCCGCCGGCCGCGAGCAGCTTCACGAGTACGAGGGCAACAAGCTGATCGTCGCCGTCGATCGCGACGAGCCCGAGTCGCTGGCCCTCGCGAGTCGCCTATCGGCTGGCGGCGGCCCGGGTATCGATGGCGCGGGACCGGGATCTCACCGTCGACGCCGCGGAGGTACGCGCCGTGGCCGAGGAGGCCGTCTCGTGCCTCAAGCAGGCGCAGGCGATCCGCTCGACCCTGACCGGCATCAAGACGTCGTCCGACAAGGCGAGAACCGGCCTCGACGAGATGGTCGGGTCGGTTCAGGCGAAGCTCGAGCGGATCGACTCCCTGGTCGCGGAGGCGCCCGCCGAAGACGACCTGATCGTTCCAGCGCTCCGGTCAGGGAAGCAGCAGATCGTTCTGAGCGCTCGGCCGCTCCGGACCGACGATCAGCTCGCCCGACTGGATCGTCGGGGAGCTCGACTCGACGACGTAGTCGCCGGTCTCCAGCTCGAACTGAACGGTTGCCGGTCTCGCCGGCGGGGATCTCCGGCGTGCGAGCCGGTGTTCGGGCCGTCGAAGCTGAGCTGGACGTCCTCGTCGGACTGATTCGAGACGGACACGATCGCGAGCCCGGCGCCGACCTCGTCGGGGACGACGACGACGTTGCGGTCGTCGACCCTCGCGCTCAGCTCGATCGGAGCCGGCGGACGGGGTTCGTTCGGAAACTCCTCGGCGCCGCATCCCGCCGCGACGACCGCGGCGACCACCAGAAGTGCTGCGGCGCATCTCCCTCTCATCCGCGCATGAATCTACCCGAACCGACGGCGCGAGTCGCGGCGGGATCAATCGCCGATGGCTTCGACCGTCGCCTTCGTGCGCCCGCCGATCAGGACCTCGTCCCCGGGTTCGGCCTCCCGGCGCAGGATCGCCAGTGCGAGCGGTCCGCCGGCCGGCGACACCACCGCGGTGCCGACGGTGCCCACCTCCTTCCCCGTCCGCCTCGACCGATCGCCGGCGGCGACCGGCGCCTCGGGTCGCAACAGCCGCAGGTGCCTGTTCGGCTTGCCCTTGTAGTGCAGCCGGGCGACCGTCTCCTGGCCGATGTAGCAACCCTTGCGTGAAGCTGACGGCCCGCTCGTTGATGCCCGCTTCCTGCGGCATCGTCTGCGGGCCGATCTCATGGCCGACCCGCGGTCTGCCGCGCTCGACCCGGACGATCTCGGCGGCGGCCTCGGTGACCGCCTCCGCGCCCTCGGAGATCAGCCAGTCGCCGACGCTTTCGCGGCCGCCTCGGCCGGCACGATCAGGTCGGCGCCCTGGTCGGTCGTGACCGCCCGGCACTCGGCGCCGGCCACGAAGCAGGTCGCGGTGGGAGTGCTCGGTCCCGAGCGGCGCGCCGCCGAGCAGCTTCGACGGTCAGCGGACCGATCAGCGAGAGCGAGGCGACTCGTCGGCCGCGCCGCGGACCACATCCGCGTCGCGGCCGATCTTGTACATGCCGAGGTGCTGGAGGATCAGCTCTCCGGCTGCGGGCTCGGTGTCGATCAGGAACGCGTCGGGGGCGATCCGGAGCACGCGCATGTCCGCGCGGATCTTCCCCTTTCGGTCGAGCAGCGCCGAGTAGCAACCCTCGCCCGGCGCTCAGCGCCTCGATGTCGTTGGTGAGCTGACCCTGGAGGAACTCGGCCGCCTCGCTGCCCGTGACCGCGATCCGGGCCCGGTCGGAGCGATCGAGCAGTCCTGCGCCCTCTCGCAGGGCGCGGTATTGAGCGTCGATCTCGAGGGTCGTCTCCATCGCGTCCGATTGTAGGAGGGTGTCCTTGCGGGGCCGGCCCAACTGGTTGGAGGGGCCGTATTGCCGTTCCGGGTTTTGATGTGTCAAACTTTCGAACATGGCATCGCAAAACAAGCGTCCTCCAGCGCCCCCGGCAGAGGAGGGTGAGAAGCGGGGGATCAGCCGTCGCAAGCTGCTCGCCGGCGGTGCGCTGGCGAGCCTGTCGCTTCCCGTCCTGCACGAGCTGATTCCTCACAAGGGCCTCCACGGCGGGAGCGGCGAGGGCAGCGCTCTGGCGGCCGAGCCGATGGCCATGGACCATTCCGCGCAGTCGATGGGAGGGCACGCCGATCACGCGGCGTTCCAGGGGGACGCCGACGTCGACCATGCTGCCAACGGCTTCGACCCGACCGCCATGCTGCGGGACTTCGACTACGGCAAGACCCGCCGGCTTCCCGGTGGACGGGTCCTCCGCGAGTGGGAGGTGGTCGCGTTGGACAGGGAGATCGAGGTGGCACCGGGGGTCTTCTACGCCGCCTGGACCTACAACGGCCGGGTCCCGGGCCCGACCCTTCGCTGCACCGAGGGCGACCGTCTGAGGATCCGTTTCGTCAACGGCTCCTCCCATCCCCACACGATGCACTTCCATGGAGTCCACTCCGCCTTCATGGACGGCATGCCCGGCATCGGCGAGTCCGGCGGCGCCGGGATGATCGCGCCAGGCGAGAGCTTCGACTACGAGTTCGACGCCGAGCCGTTCGGGATGCACCTCTACCACTGCCACGTCTCCCCGTTGGCCGCTCACATCGCCAAGGGGCTCTACGGCGCGTTCATCATCGACCCCAAGGAGGGTCGTCCCGAGGCCGACGAGATGGTGATGGTGATGAACGCCTTCGACACCAACTTCGACTTCGGCAACGAGGTGTACGCGGTCAACACGGTCGGCTTTCACTACCAGCGGCACCCGATCCAGATCAGGCGGGACGAGCTGGTCCGCATCTACCTGGCCAACCTCGTCGAGTACGACCCGATCAACTCCTTCCACCTGCACGGCAACTTCTTCGATTCGATTCCGACCGGGACATCGCTCGAGCCGAGCGAGTTCACCGACATCGTGCTCCAGGGTCAGGCACAGCGGGGCATCCTCGAGATGCGGTTCCCCAAGCCCGGCCTCTACATGTTCCACGGCCACAAGACCGAGTTCGCCGAGCTCGGCTGGACCGGCTTCTTCGAGGTGAGCTGAGTGGAGGCGAGCACCGAACGCGCGGCGCCGCGTACTGCGGGGCCGCCGGCCTGGCTCCTCGGCGTCGTGCCCCTGTTCCTGCTGATCGGGGCAGCGGTCGCGATCTTTGCGCTCGGCGCTCCCGGGCTCGGTGAGCGCAACGGCGTTCCGGTCGAGGAGCTGACGGTCGAGCGCACGGTCCTCAAGCCAGGCCTGATCGAGCTGACGGTTCGTAACGACGGGCCGGATCCGGTTGGGATCGAGCAGGTCTCCGTCAACGACGCCTACTTTCCGTTCGAGGGCGGCGGCGAGGTCGGCCGGCTCGGGTCCCGGACCCTGACGGTTCCCTACCCCTGGATCGAGGGCGAGGCCTACGAGATCTTCCTGCTCACCTCGACCGGAACGGCGATTCCGGCGGCGATCGACGCGGCTGCGGAGACGCCGGGAGTCGATCTGAGCTTCCTCGGCCTGATGGCACTGCTCGGCATCTACGTCGGCATCATTCCCGTCGCGATCGGGATGGTCTGGCTGCCGATGCTGCGACGGGTCGGGCCGGCGTTGATCAGGGGACTGCTCGCGTTCACGGTCGGCCTGCTCGCGTTTCTCGGCCTCGACGCGTTGCTCGAGGGTTTCGGTATCGCCGGTGCCGGACCGCAGGCGTTCGGCGGGGCGGCCCTGGTACTGCTCGGCGCCGGGGTCTCCTATCTGGTGCTGGCGTTGGTCGACGCGCGGATGCGGTCCCGGCGTGAGCGGGCGCGCGCGGCCGGGTCCGCGAAGGTTCAGATGGCAACCCTGATCGCAGTGGGTATCGGCATGCACAACCTGGGGGAGGGACTGCTGATCGGTTCCGCCTACGCCACCGGAGCGCTCGCGTTGGGCGCCTTCCTCGTCGTCGGCTTTGCGATCCACAACACGACCGAGGGCCTCGCGATCGTCGCCCCGTTGGCCAACGAACGTGTTCGCCCGGCGCGGTTGATCTCCCTCGGCCTGATCGCGGGGGCGCCCGCGGTCCTCGGAGCCTGGATCGGGGCGGCCGCGTTCAACGCCAGCCTGGTCAGCTTTCTCTTCGGCGCCGGGATCGGGGCAATTCTCCAGGTGATCGTTCAGATCTTTCCGGGCATCCGACCGGGCAAGGGCCAGGCGCTCGACACGACGGCATTCGCCGGCCTGCTCGCTGGAGCGCTGGTCATGTACCTGACGGGGCTGCTGGTCAGTGCCTGAGTCGCTCGCCACCCCCGGGAGTCATGGGCGCGATCGCCGCGCCAGCGCCTCCGAGGCGATCGAGGACTATGCGAAGGCGATCCACGCTCTCGCCGCCCGCGCTCCCGGGCCGGTCGGCACGAGCGCCCTCGCCGAGCGCCTCGGCGTCTCGCCGGGGACGGTCACCGCGATGGTCAAGCGGATGTCGGAGCTCGGACTCGTCAGCTACGAGCCCTATCAGGGGGTCGAGCTGAGCGTTCCGGGCGAGCGCATGGCGCTCGAGGTGATTCGCCATCATCGCCTGCTTGAGGCCTTCCTCGCCGAGGAGCTGGGCATGCCGTGGGATCAGGTCCACGATGAGGCGGAGGTGCTCGAGCACTACATCAGCGAGGACCTTGAGGAGCGCATCGCCGCGGTGCTCGGCGACCCCGACCGCGATCCCCACGGCGATCCGATCCCCGACCGAGACCTGACGATCTCCGATCCGGAGCCGGGTGGACCCCTGATCGATCTCGGGGCCGGTGACGGGGGTGTCTTCACCCGGGTCTCCGATGGGCACCCGGAGATGCTGCGATTCCTCGACGCACACGAGATCCGGCCCGGAGCCGAACTGCGGGTGCTCCGGCGGGAGCCGTTCGGAGGCGCGATCATCGTTCACAGTGGTGCGAGGGAGTGCTCGATCGGCCCCGACCTGGCTGCGCGGATGCTCGTCGTGCCCGGAGTCAGCGATTGAGCGAGGAACTCCAGGCCCCGCCCAAGCCGCCCCCCGCACCTGAGCCCGATGTCGCCCCCTCTCCCGTCGACGCCGTGCTGCCGGGCGAGGCAATGGTCGCCGATGCCGCTCGCCGCTCGCTGGAAGGGCACCGTCGTGGCTTCTCCAAGCTTTGGCCGTTTCTCGGCCCCGCCTTCGTCGCCTCGATCGCCTACATCGACCCGGGCAACTTCGCGACGAACATCGCCGCCGGTTCTCAGTTCGGCTACAGCCTGCTCTGGGTGGTCCTTGCGGCGAACCTGATCGGGATGGTCGTGCAGACGCAGTCGGCCAAGCTCGGCATCGCGACCGGGAAGAACCTCCCGGAACTCTGTCGACAGGAGTTCCCTCGCAAGACCTCCTTCGGCCTCTGGATCCAGGCCGAGCTGATCGCGATGGCAACCGACGTCGCCGAGGTCATCGGCGCGGCCCTCGGCCTCTACCTGCTGTTCGGGATTCCGTTGTTCTGGGCCGGCGTCATCTCGGGTGCGGGATCGTTCGCGATCCTCGCCATGCAGCAGCGCGGCGTGCGCAAGTTCGAGGCGGTGATCGTCGGTTTCGTCGGCATCGTGATCGCATCCTTCGTCTTCGAGGTGGCGCATTCGAACCCCGATCCGAAGGCCATCGCCGAGGGCCTGTTCATTCCCGGCTTCGATGGGACCGAGAGCGTCCTCCTCGCCGTCGGCATCCTCGGCGCAACGGTGATGCCCCATGTCGTCTACCTGCATTCGGCGCTGACTCAGAGCCGGGTCACGGGCCGTAGCGACGCCGAGCGCAAGAAGATCCTCAAGTTCGAGAAGGTCGACGTGATCATCGCGATGAGCCTCGCGGGGCTCGTCAACATGTCGATGGTGATCGTCGCCGCCGGGCTTTTCAACGCCGGCGGGCTCCTTGGGATCGATTCGATCGAGGGCGCCTACACGGGCCTTCAGCAGACGGTTTCCAACAACGCGGCCACGATCTTCGGAGTCGCGCTGCTGGCCTCCGGGCTCGCATCGACCTCGATCGGGACGATGGCGGGTCAGGTCGTCATGCAGGGCTTCATCGAGCGTCGGATCCCGCTGACGCTGCGCCGTGGAATCACGTTGGCGCCGGCTCTGTTGATCCTGGCGATCGGGGTCGATCCGACGAGGGCGCTCGTCGTCAGCCAGGTGGTGCTCTCGTTCGGGATCCCGTTCGCGCTGATCCCGCTGTTGATCATCGCCCGTCGCAAGCGGGTCATGGGTGCGTTGGTCAATCCGACCTGGCTCACCTCCTTCGCGTCGGTGCTCGCGACCATGATCATCGGGCTCAACCTCTTCCTCCTCCAGCAGCTCTTCTTCGGCTAGGCGTCCGCCGGCGGTAGGCTTCGCGTCGATGGCACTTTCGGAGTCATTTCAGGAGATCGTCGACGCACTCCCGCGGGATTGGACGGACATGCAGCTCGATCTGCGGATCAGCGACGAGACGCGCTACGTCGACGCTTCGATCCCGATGACCCAGATCAACGCGCAGCCCTACTCGCAGGCCGACTGGCACTGGCGGATCAACGTCGCTCATGGGTTCGGGCACGGCGCCTCCCCTGAGACGGTGGCCTGGGTTCTGCAGATGCTGGATCGCCAGGGAATCGACGGGGAGATCGTGGTTCGGGACCTGAACGAGGGTCGTGCCGAGGTCGTCCAGATGTGGGGCCGGCCTGAAAGCGTCCGCGCCGAGTACCGCCGCCGGCGCTCGATCTAGCCGCTCGAACGTGCCCCGGATCCTCGCGCTGGTCTCCGACCTGATGCTCGCCAGCCGGGTGGACGGCTCGCTGACGGCCGCGGGGTATGCCGTGACCGTGCGGGCGGAGCCGGAGGCCGACGCCGCCGGATTCGACGTGATCGTCGCCGACCTCGACCTCGTCGATGCCGGGGCGGTGGCGACGATCGGTCCGCCGACGCTCGGCTTCTACTCCCACGTCGATGTCGAGACCCGCCGAAGGGCCGAAGCGGCGGGCTTCGATCTCGTCGTACCGCGTTCCCGGATGGCCCGCGAGCTCCCCGATCTGGTCGCCGGCCTGCTCGCCTGATCGGTCGCGCGCCTCGCCGACCGGCGAACGCGGTGGTCCGGCGTACTAGACTGGCGCCGCTTAGTTGCGCCCACGGCGCGAGAATGCCCTACAGGAGGTTTGAGAGTGCAGGATCGAGGACTGGCCGCATACATCGCGGAGTTGGTCGGAACGTTCTTCCTGGTCTTCGTGATCGGGACGGTTGTCAGTCTTTACGTCGCCGCCGGGGGTTCGGCCCAGTTCGGCTCCGACTTCGCCGTCGTCGGCCTCACCCAGGGCCTGGTCCTGTTCGCGCTGATCATGGTGTTCGGCGCAGTCAGCGGGGGCCATTTCAACCCGGCGATCACGACCGCCGCAGCGTTCCTGAAGCGGATCGACCCGATCGACGCGGTCGTCTACATCCTCGCTCAGCTCTCCGGAGCCGTCCTCGGAGCGCTCGCCGTCAAGGGCCTGCTGCTCGACGAGGGTCGTGCCGTCAACTGGGGTGCCGCTCAGGTCAGCCCGCTGCTCGGCAGTGACTTCGCCGGCATGGTCTGCGAGGGCATCGGCGCCTTCCTGATCGCGCTCGGAGTCGTCGCCGTGGCGATGAACAAGCGCGCCCGCAACGAATGGGGCCCGCTGACCGTCGGGCTGACGTTCGCGTTCTGCGTGATGATCTTCGGTCCCCTCACCGGCGGTTCGTTCAACCCGGCCCGCTGGTTCGGTCCGGCGCTCGTGAGCAACGAGTGGGGCGGCGTCTGGCCCTACATCGTCGGCCCGCTGCTCGGCGCCCTGCTGGCCGCCATCCTCTACAAGTTCGTGATCGTCGCCGGTGAGTCCGACGACGAGCTCGAGAAGGCCACCGGTCCCTCCAGCGGCCCCGACAGAGCGACCAAGTAGCCGCTCGAGCCGATGAACTGATCGACCGGGGCGCCTCGCTGATTGCGGGGCGCCCCGTTTCGTTAGCGTGAAGCCGATGCGGCGCGTCACCTTCTCCCGGAACCTGACGCTGTCGCTGTCGCGGACCTGCCGTGCGTACTGCAAGTACTGCGCGTTCGCCACCCATCAGGCGCACATCCACGCTCCCGAGGAGGTGGTCGAGCGGCTCGACAAGGCCGCCCGCCGCAACGTCAAGGAGCTGCTCGTCCTGACCGGGGAGCAGCCTGATGTCAACCCGATCGTGGCCGAGCGGCTGCGCTCGTGGGGGCACGAGGACTTCACCTCCTACGTCGTCTGGGCCTGCGAACAGGCGCTCGAGCGGGGCATGCTTCCCCACACCAACATCGGCGTCGCCGAGCCCGGCGACTTCGCCCGGCTGCGCGCGGTCACCGCATCGCAGGGGCTGATGCTCGAGTCGATCAGCGAGCGCCTGATGGAGACGGTGCACGCCGGCTCTCCGACCAAGCATCCGCGGGTTCGCCTCGAGGCAATCGATACGGCCGGCGAGCTGCGCATCCCCTTCACCAGCGGCGTGCTCGTCGGCATCGGCGAGACCGAGGAGGAACGGGTCGCCTCGCTCGAGGCGCTCGCCGGGGTTCATGCCAAGCACGGCCACATCCAGGAGGTGATCCTCCAGAACTTCGTACCCCACCCCCGCTACTACGGGGCGGAGGTCGCAGAGATCGCCGAGGAGGCATCCGAGCGGCGCTGGGCCGAGGGCGATTCCGAAGCGGGCTCCGACGAACTGACCTGGCCCGAATGGTCCTCGCCCATCTCGCTCGACGACATGAAGCGTCTCGTAGCCGAATGCCGGCGGTTGATGCCCGACGTCGGCATCCAGGTGCCGCCGAACCTGTCGGACTGGTGGGTGGACCTGGTCGAGGCCGGGGCGACCGATCTCGGGGGGCTCTCGGCCAACGGCGATCACATCTCCCCCGAGCACCCCTTTCCGAGCCCGCTTCAGGTGCGCAAGCGGCTGCGCCCGCTCGGCTACGCGCTGACCGAGCGGCTCTGCGTCTACCCGCAATACATGAACCGTGAGTGGGTCGAGCCCGGAGTCCTCGGCGTGCTGGCGGAGCGCTTTCCCACCTTCCTGCCGCGCTCGAACGGTGCGACGAACGGGTCGTCCCCCGCGGTCGGGAGCGGCGACCTGACCTCGCGGGCAGTCCAGCGCGGCCGGGACGGCTTCGAGCTCAGCCGCGAGGAGCTGATTGCGCTGTTCAGCGAGCGGCGGCCGGAGGCGATCGAGGAGATCCGAGCGGGGGCGGACGAGCTGCGGAGAGATCTCGCCGGGGACGTCGCGACATTCGTCGTCAACCGGAACATCAACTTCACCAACATCTGCACGGTCGGCTGCGCGTTCTGCGGGTTCGGGCAGACCCGCCGATCGCCCGACGCCTACGAGGTCGAACCCGCCGAGTTCGCCGAACGGATCCGCGAGGCGGTGGCGTTCGGGGCGACCGAGATCTGCATGCAGGGAGGCATTCATCCCGACTACGACCTCGAGCATTACGGGGAGTGGCTGCGACGGGCCAAGGACGTGGCCCCCGATATCCACCTCCACGCCTACTCGCCCATGGAGGTCCATTTCATGTGCGAGCGGTCCGGGCGGGACCCCGACTACGTCTTCGGCTACCTGCGCGACTGCGGGCTGGGCTCGACTCCGGGGACCGCCGCCGAGGTGCTCGAGGATGGGGTCCGCAGGCGGATCTCGCCGAACAAGCTCACCGCCGGCCGCTGGGTCGAGATCATCGAGGCCTCACATCGGGCGGGGCTGCGCTCGACCTCGACCGTGATGTTCGGCCACATCGAGACGCCCGAGGAGCTCGCCGAGCACATGCGGGTGATCCGCGCGGTTCAGGAGCGGACCGGCGGGATCACCGAGTTCGTTCCGCTCAGCTTCATCCCGTACCACACGATGCTCGGCCGCACGCATGGGATCGAGGAGATCTCCGACGCCGAGAACCTCAAGCACACGGCCGTCTTCCGGCTCGCCCTCGGCAGGTCGATCACCAACCTCCAGGCGAGCTGGGTGAAGATGGGCCTCGGCGCCGCCACCGAGGCCCTCCGCTGGGGCGTCAACGACCTCGGCGGCACCCTGATGGAGGAGAGCATCTCCCGGATGGCCGGTTCGCAGCATGGCTCGCGGCTCGAGCCGTCGGACCTGATCGGCGCTGCCCGGGCGGCGGGGCGGACGCCGGCCCAGCGCAACACGCTCTACGAGGTTCTCGAGACCTACTAGCTCCGCGAAGTGTCAGAAGCCGGCTGTGGGAGCCGGTTCCTGACATCTCGCGAGGACGGCTAGCGGAACAGATCCTCGGTGAGGTCTCGCTGGAGGGTCGCCGCCCCCGGACCGTCCTCCTCGGTGACCAGGCTCGCCAGGCCGCGGATCCGCACCGCTGGGCTCCCGCTGGCCTTGTCTCTGGCCAGGTCCGCGGCCGCCGCCAGCTGGTCGGCGGTCGCGATCACGGTTGCCGCGAGCTCTCGGCCGTCGCGGTCGGGGCGGCCGCGCCAATCGTCCAGTGGATCGATGCCGGCGCAGCCGATCGCGATCTCGCTCTGGCCGATCCGCCAGGGGCGACCGAAGCTGTCGCCGATGATCACCGCCGGCCGGCACCCGCTCGCGGCGCTGATCTCGGCCCGCAGCCGCCGCGCCGAGGCGTCGGGATCGCGTGGAAGCAGGAGGACCTCACCCTCAGCGCCCCCCACGTTCGACGAGTCGATGCCCGCGTTGGCGCAGATCAGTCCGCTGTTGGTTTCGACGATCAGCACGCGCTCGCTGCGGATGATGCTTCGGCTCTCACCGAGGATCAGCTCGACCAGCGCCGGATCCTTGCCGAGTGCGGCCCCGAGCTCGACCGACCGCTTCGACGGCGTCACGTCGCTCAGGCTCCGCCGCATTCCCTCGGCCTTGGAGACGACCTTCTGGGCGACCACGACGATGTCCCCGTCCTGCAGCGAAGCGGCGGCGCCGATCATCTCGCCGACCGTGTCGCCGTCTCCGATCTCGGCGATCCCGGTAATCGGCTCGATGGCGACGCCCTTGCTCATTCGTGGGGCCCCGCCAGGGCCGAGAGCGCTGCGGCGGTCGCCGGCGCCAGGTCCGGATTGGTGGTCAGCTGTGTGGTGAGCTCGATCAGATCGCCCCCGGTGTCGAGGTCGAGTGCCAGCGAGGCGATCTCGGCGACCCAGCCGTCCACGCCCGCTGCGGCCGCGAGGCTCAGATGTCGCTCGAGGCTACCCGGCCCGAACGCTGGGCCGATCGCGTCGGGAGGGGAGAGGAGCAGGCCGTTGGTCCCGCTTCCGTGCCGGTCGGGGATCACGGCTACACCGTCGCTCATCGCCTCGAGTGCTGCATCGAGTTCGGCCGCACGGATCAGCGGGCAGTCCCCGGGCAGCAGGGCGACGCATGCGACGCCGCGGCCAATGGCGTCGATAACTCCGCGGGCCGCCGCCTGCGAGTGGCCGGCGTCGTCGGGATCGTCGAGGTGGTCGGCCCCGGACTCCCGAGCGAGCCGTGCCGCCGCCGGCTCGCCGCTGACGACAACGGTCCGCTCAATCAGCTCGGAGCGACCAAGCTCGGCGAGCACGTCGGTGAGCATTGCCTCCGCGAGCGCCGGCCGGAGATCGGCGGCTGACGTGCCGGCGAGCCGGCTCTTGGCATTGCCGAACCGTTTGATCGGGACGATGGCGGTGGCCTGCATCGCCGTCGCTCAGGCGCTCAGCGTCGCCGCGTAGTCGAGGGTCGCGCGGGCGACGGCGCGACGCCCCACTGCGCCCTCCATGAGGGTGTCGAAGCGGGTCGTCCTGACGCCGTCCACCTGCGGGTCGGGAGCGGGGTCGGCGGCGTCGACGACCAGGGCGTCGATCACCTCCGAGTAGGCGTTGGCGACCCCCGCGGCGGAAGGTTCCCGATCGACCGCCCGCATGAACTTGTCGGTCGGTCCCTTGATCACCTCGCCCGCGACGAACGGGCTCACGGCCACGATCGGTGCCGGGGCTGAGGCGAGCAACTCGCTCATGCCGGGGATCGCCAGGATCGGCCCGATCGAGATCACCGGGTTCGAGGGTCCGACGATGATCGCGTCGGCCCCTTCGATTGCCCCCCGCACCTCCGCGCTCAGGGAGGCGTCGGCGATACCCGAGAACTCGATCTCCTCGATCGGAGGGCCGGCCTGATCGTGGACCAGGTACTCCTGGAATCCGCGCCAGCCATCCGGCGTCCGCACGCGGGTTCGGACCGGCTCGTCGCACATCGGCAGAATCGTCGCGGCGACCCCGAGGGAACTCGCGAGCTGGGAGCAGATCACGGTGGGACGCTCGCCCAGGTCGAACCGGCGGCGGCGTTCCAAGCAGGTCGCCAGGTCACGGTCGGAGAGCCCGAACCAATCGGGGGCGCCGAGCTTCTTCAGTCGCTCGAAGACCGTGAAGGTGTCGTCCCTGATGCCCCAGCCCTGCTCCTCGTTGATCTCGTCGCTGAGCCAGTAGGTGCACAGGTCGGGATCGGGCGAGATGTAGACGCCGAGTGCCTCGATGTCGTCGCCGGTGTTGGCGACCACCGTCAGGTCCGCACCCACGAGATCCTGCAGGCCGGCGGCGAGCTTCGCGCCCCCGGTGCCCCCGGCGAGGGCTACGACCCTCACGCCCAGGCGTCGGTGTCAGGCAACCCGACCAGCCTGAGGCCGGCGTGGGCCTTGTAGCGGACGTTGATCGAGATCAGCAGGGGAGTCAACTGCTCGGCGAGCCGCGCGGTCTCCAGCGGTCCGGCGTTGATCGCCCGCAGACCGTCGATCCGCTCGATCAACCTCGCGACCGGAGCCTTGTCCTTCTTCCTGTCGCCGCAGACGAGAATGTCCTCGTCCAGTTCAACGCCGAGGTCGGCGAGCTTCGGTGCGCCGATCGTGTGCAGCGCCGAGACGACCGTCACCCCCTCGGGGACCATCTCCTGGGCCTGCTCGGCGGCCGAGCCCTGCCAGACGCCGAGCGAGCGCGTCGCCTTGCCGCTGACGGCGGCCGCCAACGGCACCGTGCAGTCGACCAGGATCTGGCCCGGCCGGAGTGCGTCCCGGAGGTTGTTGAGCGTCTCCGACTGAGCTCGGAACGGGACCGTGAGGAAGACGATCGGGCCACGGGCGGCAGCCTCAGCGTTGTCGAGGCCGTCAACGCTCGCGCCCTCGACCGCCCCAGCCACCCTCTCGGCGGCCTCGGCCGCCCGGGCGGCATCGCGCGAGCCGATCACGACGTCGAGACCCGCCCGCGCCCAGCGCACCGCCAGGCCGTAGCCGAGCGCGCCGGTTCCACCGAGAATCGGGATCGGTGCGGTGGATTGGGCGGGTGCTTCGGTCAACTTGCTCTCCTCGGGCTCGCGGCTCATTCGCGCGAGTCTATGCTCCATTCCGATGATCGGACCAGCCGACTCCCTCGACCTTCCCGAGCCCAAACGAGTTGCCGACGGTCCGAGCCCGCTCGAGCCCGGCGCCGAGCGTACGGACGAGTTCGAGGTCACCGGCCCTCTGCTCACCGACGTCGGCGGAACGATCGGGATCTCGGTCCTCTCGACCCCCGGGATGATCGGGATGATGGAACGGACCGCCGCCGTTCTCGCCTACGAGAGCCTCCCTGAGGGAAGCGCGACCGTCGGCTTCGAGGTCTGCATCAAGCACGTCGGCGGCGCGGCGGAGGGCTCGACCTGCACGGTCTGGGCGCAGCTGACCGAGGTCGTTGACGGCCGCAAGCTCCACTTCGACGTCGAGGTCAAGGAGGGGGACCGGACGATCGGTGTCGGCACCCATCAGCGGCGCGTTATCAAGGTGCCTGACCAAGCGCCGCCGGCAGCCGGGTAATTGGCCGTGGCTGAATACCCGAGCCGCGTCAGCATCCGCGAGGTCGGCCCCCGAGACGGCTTCCAGAACGAGCCCGAGGTGATCTCGACCGCCGACAAGGTCAGGTTGATCGAGATGCTCGTCGCCTCCGGGTTGAAGCGGATCGAGGTGACCTCCTTCGTCCGTCCCGACGTGATCCCGCAGCTCGCCGACGGTCCCGAGGTGCTCGAGGCGCTCGCTGATCTGGACCGACCCCAGGGGGTGGCCTTCTCGGTCTTGATCCCGAACGAACGCGGACTCGAGAACGCCCTGCGCTGCCGCGACAGATTCGATGAGATCAGCGTCTTCCTGTCGGCCTCGGAGACACACAACCGCAAGAACGTGAACCGCTCGATCGACGAATCGCTGGACGGCCTCGAGCGGGTGCTCGCCACGGCCGTCGCCGAGGGCCTTCGATGCGAGGGGGTGATCGCCACCAGCTTCGGCTGCCCCTACGAGGGCGAGGTCCGGGTCGAGCGGGTCCTCGAGATCGCCGAGCGCCTGCGTGCCGGCGGGTGCGAGGAGATCGGATTCGGGGATACGACCGGAATGGCCAACCCCAGGCAGGTCGACTCCTTTTACGCGGCGGCCAGGGAGCGCCTCGATGGGCCCGAGCTGACCGCCCACTTCCACAACACCCGAGGACAGGGGCTCGCCAACGCGCTCGCCGCGCTCGGTCAGGGGATCGCCTCCTTCGAGGCGAGCTTCGGCGAGCTCGGAGGCTGTCCGGTGCCGGCGGGCTCGACCGGCAACATCTCCTCCGAGGATCTGATCTCGATGCTGCATGAGATGGGCATCGAGACCGGCGTCGATCTCGATGCGCTGCTGGCTGCCTCCCACGCCGCCCAGGAGACCCTCGGGCGCCCGCTCGGCGCCCATCTGCTCACCGCCGGGCCGGTGGACTGGAGCAGACGCTGAGGGTCGCGGCGTTCCTGCGGGGGATGAACCTCGGCAACCGCCGGATCACCAACACCGATCTGCGCGGCGAGTTCGAGTCCCTCGGGTTCGAATCCGTCGCGACCTTCCGGGCGAGCGGGAACGTCGTTTTCGAGACGCCGCCCGAGTCGAAGGCCGGGCTGATCGAGCGCATCGAGGGCGGGCTCGAGGAGGCTCTCGGTTACCCCGTTCCGACCGTGCTCCGAACCGACGAAGAGCTGCGAGAGGTCGTCGAGAGAGAGCCGTTCGACCCGGACGGCGGTCGCCGCCTCGAACGGCAAGCTGCAGGTCTCCCTGCTGGCCGAGGCGCCGTCGCCCGCCGCGCGCGACGCGGTGCTCGGCCTGGCGACCGATGGCGACCTGCTCGCCTTCGGGGAGGCCGAGCTCTTCTGGCTGCCGAGCGGCGGCACCCTCGAATCCGCTCTCGACCTGAAGGCGATCGAGAAGCTGCTCGGTCTTGCCACGATGCGGACCAAGGGCACGATCGATCAGCTCCATGCCAAGTTCATGGCGAGCGAATAGGCTGCCGCAATGCGAGCAGATGCCTTTATCGACGTTGTCCATTCGATGTCCACGAATCCTTCCAGGGAGAGGTTCGAAGCGGTCTTCCACCCGGACGTGCGCTTCTTCAGCCCGGTCTCGTTCAAGTCCTACGACGGCCGTGACCTGGTCGTCACGATCCTCATGGAGGGCCCCGCGAAGCTGTTCGAGGAGTTCGAGTACGTCCACCTGATCGAGAACCCCGACGAGCCGGTCGCGGCGCTGATCTTCCGGACCCGGGTCGGCGACAAGTGGATGGACGGCCTGGATCTGCTCACATTCGACGACGACGGGCTGATCACCGAGATGAAGGTGATGCTCAGGCCGAAGAGTGGGGTCGACGCCATGGCGGCGGCCATGGGACGGCGCTTCGAGGAGCTCGGCCTCACCCAGCCGGCCTGATTTCGACGGCTCACCGAAATGGCTAGGGTCCGCAGCCCCTACTCACCACGGACGAGTCTCGAGGAGAACATGGCGATCAGCAAGGTTGGAGTTGTCGGCGGTGGCCTGATGGGCCATGGAATTGCCCAGATCTGCGCTCAGGCCGGCTGGGACGTCGTTCTGCGCGAGGTCGATGACGAGCATCTCGCCAAGGGCATCGGCAAGATCGAGAAGCAGCTCGGCCGCGCGGTCGAGAAGGGCAGGATGGAGCAGGCGGACGCCGATGCGGTCCGCGCCCGGATCAACGACACGACCGACTACAACGAGTTGGCCGACTGCGACCTCGTGATCGAGGCCATCACCGAGGACCTGGAGATGAAGCTCGAGATGTGGCGGGCGGTCGATCCGATCGTCAAGGACGATGCCTACTTCGCCACCAACACCTCCTCGCTGGCCGTGATCGATCAGGCCGCCGTCACGTCCCGGCCCGACCGGTTTCTCGGGTTGCATTTCTTCAACCCCGCCCAGGTGATGCCGCTGCTCGAGGTCGTGCAGACGGTGACCACTTCCGAGGACGCCCTGAAGCTCGGCTTCGACGTCGGCGAGAAGCTCGGCAAGACCGTCGTCCACGCCAAGGACAAGACCGGGTTCATCGTCAACCGTCTGCTCGTCCCTTACATGCTCGATGCGATCCGCGCCTACGAGGAGGGCGTCGGATCGATCGAGGAAATCGATGTCGCGATGAAGGCGGGCGCCAACCATCCGATGGGCGCTCTTACCCTGGCCGATTTCGTCGGGCTCGACACACTGAAGGCGATCGGCGACGTGATGTTCGACGAGTACCGGGAGCGCCGCTTCGCCGCGCCTCCGACGCTGCGCAGGATGGTCGCCGCCGGCTGGTACGGGCGCAAGTCCGGCAAGGGCTTCTACGACTACTCGGGCGAGAATCCGGTGCCGAGCGACCTCGGCCTGTAGTCGGACCGGGGTCCTGAGCGGGATCGATTGATGCGGGCATCTATCCTGCCCGAATGGCAACTGACCGAATCGAAGAGTTGAAGAGCGTTCAGTTTCCGACTGAACGCAGAGGTGGATACGACAGGCGCGCGGTTGACGCCTACCTGGCCGAGCTGGCCGAATGGCTCGAGTCGGGTGGTGATGACGAGGCGCGGCGGTCGGTGATCCAGCGCGAGATGGGCCGGGTCGGCGAGCGGACCGGCACGGTCCTCGCCGCCGCCCAGGAGAGTGCCGACAAGCTGACCGGCGAGGCAGAGGGGGCGGCGGCAAGTCTCCGCGAGGACGCCGAGCGCGAGGCCGGCGAGATCCGGCGGGCCGCCGACGACTACGCGGCGCAGACCCGAACGGCCGCCGACGAGCAGGCCAAGGCGACCACGGAGGCTGCTGCCGGCGAGGCCGAGGCCGTCAGGGCCGAGGCCGGGGAGCGGCTGCGCAAGGCCGAGGAGGAGGCGGCCGCGAGGACGCGGGGCATCGAGCGGGAGATCGCCGACCTCGTCCGCAAGCGCCGCGACGTCGTCGCCAACCTCGAGCAGCTCAACGCCGAGATGAAGCTCGCGATCGACGGGCCGGGGGAGAAGGATCTCGGCCTCTCCGAGCGCGTCGAGGCGGCCGTAGAGGATCCTGATCTGCTCGACCCGGAGCCTGTGCCCGATCCGGAAAAGGAGCCGGAGACCAAGGTCGTCGCCCAGAGCGACGATCCCGACGAGGCGCCGACCGAGGTGTCGCGGGTCGTCGGCACCGAGGAGCTCGAGGCGGAGGCCGACGAGCAGGAGCTCGTAGACGAGGAGGCCGAGCGTGATCGGCGCCGACGTTCGGTCGATTCGGTGGATCCTCCCTCCGATGATCAGAAGCTCACCGAGCTTCTCTAGGCCTCCGGCCCGCTTCTGTAGTTACCTACCCAGCCGTGAGCGAGACGACAGACCAGACAGCGCTCGGACGCGCCCGGGAGGCCGGACTCTCCGGTGGGCCCGAACGCCATCACGAGAAGACGGCCGAACAGGGCAAGCTGCCGGTTCGCGAGCGGGTCGATCTGCTGCTGGACGCCGGCAGCTTCTCCGAGGAAGCGCTGCTGGCCAATTGGGACGTCGAGGGTCTCGGCGCCGACGGCGTCGTCACCGGTCTCGGCACGATCGGCGGTCGGCGGGTCGCGCTGATGGCCAACGATCCGACCGTCAAGGCCGGTTCCTGGGGCGCCAAGACCGTCGAGAAGATCATCCGCATCCAGGAGCGGGCGCTCAGCCTGGAGCTGCCGATGATCTACCTGGTCGACTCCGCCGGAGCTCGGATCACCGATCAGGTCCAGATGTTCCCCGGCCGTCGCGGCGCCGGGCGGATCTTCCACAACGAGGTCCGGATGTCGGGCCGGGTGCCGCAGGTCTGCGTCCTCTTCGGGCCGTCCGCGGCAGGCGGTGCCTACATCCCCGCTTTCTGCGACGTCGTGATCATGCGGGACGGCAACGCCTCCATGTACCTCGGCTCCCCGCGGATGGCGCAGATGGTGATCGGGGAGGAGGTCACGCTCGAGGAGATGGGCGGCGCCCGCATGCACACGGGCGTCTCCGGCTGCGGCCACTTCCTCGCCAAGACCGACGACGAAGCGATCGGGATCGCCAAGGACTACCTCGCCTTCATGCCGACGAGCTTTCGCGAGGAGCCGCCCGCCGTCGCCCCCGGCGAGCCCGACGCCGGGTCACTGCCCTCGGAGGTGGTCCCCTCCGACGAGAAGACCGCCTTCGACATCCGCACTCTGATCGAGGGCGTCTGCGACGCCGGCACGTTCCTCGAGGTCCATGCCCGCTGGGCGAAGGAGCTCGTCGTCGGCTACGCACGCCTCGACGGCCGGGCGGTCGGCATCGTCGCCAACCAGCCGAAACAGAAGGGCGGCGTGCTCTTCGTCGACTCCTCCGACAAGGCCGCCCGGTTCATCAACACCTGCAACGCCTTCAACGTCCCGCTGCTCTTCCTCGCCGACGTCCCCGGATTCATGATCGGCAAGGCGGTCGAGCGGCAGGGCATCATCCGCCACGGCGCGAAGATGGTCAGCGCCGTCAGCTCGGCCACGGTGCCGAAGATCTCCGTCGTCGTCCGCAAGGCCTACGGAGCGGGGCTATACGCCATGGCCGGCCCGGCCTTCGAGCCGGACGCCTGCATCGCCTTCCCTGGCGCGCAGATCGCCGTCATGGGACCGGAGGCGGCGATCAACGCCGTCTACTTCAACCAGATCCAGGCGATCGCCGACGAGGCCGAGCGGGCGGAGTTCGTCGAGCGCAAGCGGGCCGAGTACTCGACCGACATCGACATCCTCCACCTCGCCTCCGAGCTCGTCATCGATTCCGTGATCGAGCCCGACGATCTCCGGGCCGAGCTGATCCGCCGCTACGCCGATGCGGCCGGCAAGGACCGCCACTTCACCGAGCGGCACAACCCGATCACCCCGGCCTGAGGCCGAGCCTCAGCGGTATTCCGGGTTCGGGTGGTCGAAGCGTGCGCCCGCGTCCCACTCGCGGCGCTGGTTGCCGTAGGCGGGAATCCCGCCGGCCCGCTTCAGCATCGCCGCGACGTGCATCAGGTTCCAGGTCATGAACGTCGTGTTCCGCTGCGTGAACTCGTTCTCGAGGCCGCCGCTTCCCTCGTCGGCGTAACTGGGACCGGGCCCGGCCTCGCCGATCCAGCCGGCGTCGGCCTGCGGCGGGATCACGTAGCCGAGGTGCTGCAGCGAGTAGAGGACGTTCATCGCGACGTGCTTGATCCCATCCTCGTTCCCGGTCACCAGGACGCCACCGACGCGGCCGTAGTAGATCCATTGACCCTGCTCGTTCAGCTCGCCCGAGTACCCGTAGAGCCGCTCGATGGCCTGCGTGCAGACGCTCGACTTCTCGCCCGAGCCAGATCGGGGTCCCGAGGACGAGGATGTCGGCGTCGAAGACCTGATCGCTGGATCGCCGGCCAGTCGTCGCGGTCGAAGCCGTGCTCGGTCATGTCGTCCTGGACGCCGGGCGGGATCACGTGATCGGTGAGGCGGATCGTGTCGACGGTGACGCCGTTGGCGCGCATGATCGCGATCGAGTTGTCCATCAGCGCCTGGGTGTTGGAGGGCTCGGCGGCGGAGGTCTTCAGCGAGCAGTTCAGGAAACAGGGCTCGCAGGTCGGAGAAGTCGTGGTCGGGCATCGGTCTCACCTTTCTCGATGTACGGCGTTGTGAGGTACGTCACGTTGGGTCGATCATCCGTTACGAGTGGGTAGATTGCAGGAGCGACGAAACTGGCTGGCTGGCCAAGATCGCCGGTCGAGGAGGAGAAGCACCGAGATGGCGACCGATCCCCAGACGGCGAACGCCGAGCCGGACGCTGCGCCCGACCCTGCCGAGGTGCCGTGGACCAAGTCCTGATCTCCGATCTCGAGTACTGGGAGGACGGGCCTCCCGAACGAGCTCTTCTCCCGGATGCGTTCCGAGTGCCCCGTGCACTGGAGCCCGAAGATCACCGAGTACCCCGAGGAGGACGGCTTCTGGTCGGTGACGACCGCCGACGACGTCCACACCGTCAGCCGTGACTGGCGGACGTACTCCTCCGCCCACGGGATCACCGCGCTGACGAACGCGATCCTGCCGCTCGAGCTGACGCAGGCGATGTTCATCGGCATGGACCCGCCCAAGCACGATCGGCTCAAGGCGCTCTTTCAGCGCGGCTTCACGCCGAAGCGGATCGCCGAGCACGAGGCCGCGATCCGCGAGATCGCCGCCGAGGTCCTCGACGGCATCGAGGGCCGGGAGACGGTCGACCTGGTCAACGAGGTCGCCCAGCCGTTCGTCTCCCGGGTGATCCACAGCTTCATGGGCATCCCGCCCGAGGACGACGCCGATCTGGGCGCGGCTGATGAACTCGATCCTCGCCGCCAACGACCCCGACATCAACCCCGAGGGCGTCCCCGCCGTGATGGAGCGCGACGTCCCCGAGATCTTCGAGCGCTGCACGAAGCTGATCGCCGAGCGCCGCGAGAACCCGACCGACGACCTGACGAGCGTCCTCGTCCACGCCGAGGTCGACGGCGAGCGGCTCGAGGAGCACGAGATCGTGATGGGCTTCTTCCTGCTCGTCGCCGCCGGCAACGACAGCACCAAGGCGACCTACTGCAGCGCGATGCGGGCGCTGATGGAGGACCCGTCGCAGAAGCAGCAGCTGCTCGACGATCCGTCGCTCGTCGGCTCCGGCGGTCGAGGAGGCGCTGCGGATGTTCCCGGCGTTCGCCCACTTCCGCCGCACCGCGACGGAGGACACCGAGCTGAACGGGCAGACGATCCGCGAGGGCGAGAAGGTCGTCCTCTGGTACGTCTCGTCCAACCGCGACGAGACGCGCTACGAGGATCCCGACCGCTTCGACGTCACCCGCAATCCCGAGCACCAGGCATTCGGCGCCGGCGGTCGGCACTTCTGCCTCGGCACCGCCCTGGCCCGGCTCGAGCTGAAGGTCCTGATCGAGGAGACGCTGCGGCGGTACCCGGAGATCGAGCTGGCGGGCGAGCCCCGCCACGCGGCGACCCAGTTCGTCAACCAGCTGAAGTCGCTGCCGGTTCGGCTGCAGCCGGCTGCCTAGACCGGCCGCAGGTCGCGGTCGAGCAGGCGGATCGCCTCGACCGCGAACGCGGCGGCCCGCTCGATCGCCGCGGGATCGATCGCGTCGGGCGGTGTCGTCGGGGGTGTGGTGTCCGACCGGTAGGGCCTCGCGCCCCTCGCGGCAGGTGATCGCGATCGACGGGTAGCCGTAGGCGCGGGCGACGAACGCGGCGCTCGTCCGCCCGTCGCGGATCGGCTCGGCGTCGTAGCGTCGTCGTCACCGCGTGTCGTGGGCGATCGCGACGGCCGCGCAGAGCTCGGCGAGCTCGGCGTCGAGCGGCAGGCTGACGGCGAGGCCCTCCGAGATGCGAAGCGCGGCTCGCCGCGACCGACCGACTCGAAGGAGACGAAGCGGGTCGCTCCTGCGGTCGAGCTCCCTTCGATGGCTGCGGACGAACGAGCGCATCCCCTGCATCGTGGTCTCGCCGCCGCCGCAGAGCGCGACCTCGACCCGGACGTTCTCGAGCGGCTCGTCGTCGAGCAACCGCAGCGCCTCGAGGACGGCGGCGACGCCGGAGGCGTTGGCGTTCGCGCCCGGCGAGGCGGGGGAGAGGGCGATCTCGCCGAGCGCGAAGCAGGCGACGATCAGGACGAAGGTCGGGACGAGCTGGACGACGTCGAGCCAGTCCGCCTCGACCCCGGCCATCCGCGCGCCGATCGGCAGCAGCGAGCAGGGCGATCGACCAGAACCAGATCCGCGTCGGCGATGAGACGACCGGGAATCGCCTCGAGGCGCGGTCGAGCAGCCGCATCGGCAGTCGGGTTGTAGGCGGCGCCGGTGCGGGGCGCGTCGAGGTTCGCGCAGAGGATCACCCGCGGAGCGTCTGCGGGCGCCGCTCCACCGCTGCGTCCGCTCACGTGGACGTTCTGCGACGCCCGCCGGAACAGCAGCCGCCGGATCAGATACCAGCGGCCCGAGAGGTCCAGGTAGGCCGACGTCGCGGCCACGAGGACGATCGCGAAGCCGATCACCGGCTCCGACGGCGCGAGCACGCTGCCGACGATCGCCAGCAGGCAATGAAGCAGGTGGACGATCGCCCACTGCGGCTGCACCCAGATCGGTTCGACCTCGACTGAGCGCGATCCCGAATCCGAGCTCTGCCGCGAGCCGATTCGCCAGGCGCCGCTCGGCGTCGGTGCCCGCAAGCCGCCCCTCGAAGCCGCAGATCTCCTCGATCCGCGCGCTGATCTCCCGGTTGCTCACGCCGTGGAGCATTGCGGAGATGACGGCGCAGCCGCATCCTCGAAGTTGCAGTTTCGTCCGTCCACAGGACGAAACTGCAATCTCTTCGCTCGAGGCTCCGCCTGCCCTCCTACACTCGGCCCCCGAGCCCCCGTAGCTCAGCTGGATAGAGCGCCGGCCTTCTAAGCCGGATGTCGCAGGTTCGAATCCTGCCGGGGGTATTGGCTCGGGATGCCGATACGGGATGCCGACTCTCACTGCGCGTGCTTGAATCGGCGACCGTGAACAACCAGGACGACCGGTGACCGATTCTCCCGGCACCTCAGTGAGGGCGGCAATCGATCACGCGACCCTCGACGTACCCACGGAGAGTCCCGACAGGCGGGTCGGCGACGTCAGGGGAGATCTGAGCGGGCGGGCATTCGAGTCGGCCCGCGAGATCGTCGTCATCGAAGGCGGAGCCGCAGTCGGGCTGGTTTCCCTGGAGTCCCTGCTCGCCGGCGAGGCCGAGCGGACGCTCGGCGAGATCATGCGCCCGGATCCCCCGACGGTCACCTTCGAGACCGATGAGGAGATCGCCGCTCATGCGATGGTCGATTCCGGAGCGGGATGCCTCGTCGTGACCGGCGACGCGGGCGAGTTCCGCGGGTTGATCACGTCCGATCAGATGCTGTCGGTGCTACTCACCGAACACGACGAAGACCTTGCTCGGATCGGCGGCTATCTCTCCGGCGCGAGCCGGGCGCAGGAACGCTGCGCAGGAGGCGATCGGCCACCGCCTCTGGCACCGGCTCCCGTGGCTTCTGCTGGGGCTGCTCGGCGCGATGGGCTCGGCCGTGATCATGGGGGCGTTCGACGACAGGCTCGAGGCCAACGTTCTGATCGCCCTGTTCGTCCCGGCGATCGTCTACATGGCCGACGCTGTCGGCACCCAGACCGAGACGGTGCTGATCAGGGCACTCGCCGTCGGTGTCACCACCAGGACGATCGTGTTCCGCGAGCTGATCACGGGAGCGATCATCGGGCTGGTCATCGGGGCGGCGTTCTTTGCCTTCGCTGCCATCGGTTGGGGCGACGTTCAGGTCGCGCTCGCGGTTGGAATCGCCCTGCTCGCCAGCAGCACGATCGCCACCGGCGTGGCGATGCTCCTGCCGACCGTCTTTCAGCGGCTCGGCATCGATCCCGCCTTCGGCTCGGGACCGCTGGCGACGGTGGTCCAGGACCTGCTCTCGATCGTGACCTACTTCGCCGTCGTGGTGCTGGTCGTCACCTAAGCTAGATTTACCCGGTCACGGTGGGCGTAGCTCAGTTGGTAGAGCTCCTGGTTGTGGTCCAGGTGGTCGCGGGTTCGAGCCCCGTCGCTCACCCTCCGAGGCGGGCCGGCGCCGGTCAGCGAGCGGCGGCGAGTCGGAAGCAGCGAGCGGCGGCGAAGCTCGTCCATAGATGGATCTGTGGCTCGGCGGCATTGCCGTAGGCGGAGCGCCAGAGGCCGTCCTCGCCCTGCCGGCCGCTGAGCCAGACCAGAGCACGGGCCACGGCCGATTGGCGCCGGTCTATGCCGATCCGCAGCATCGAGTCGAGTGCTGAGGCGACATCCGTCCATTCGAACGGGAAGCGAAGCTTTTCCCAGTAGACGGCCGCGCGCCGGTCGGGGTAAGTATCGGCCTTGAAGAACCGAGTCGCGAGGAACTCCGCCGCCCGCCGCGTCTGAGGGAGATGACGGTGGTCTTCGCTGGCGGCGAGGGCCCGGAGCACAACCCCGGTAATCAGGTGGGAGGACGGCTTCGACCGGTCGAGTCCAAGTGGCTCCGGCAGGGCGATGGCCTGAGCGAAACTGCTCACCTCTGAGCGGGGATGGGTACGCCAGGGAATCGCCCATCCGCCGTCGTCCTGGCGCATTGCCAAGAGCCAGTCCAGGGAGCGGACGATGCGCGAGTCGACGCACCGAGCATCAAGCAGTGCGGCGACGATCGCCGCCGTGTAGCTCGGGCTGTATTGGGTGCCGTAGATCCCGCGCAAGTCCCCCTCGTCCGTCTGCGATCCGAGCAGGTAGTCAGCCGCGTCGACGATCTGTGGGTGGCGCGAATCGAGGCGATACTGGTAGACGAGCGGCAGTAGGGCCTCGTAGGTGGCGAGACAGTCGTAGTCGGTGTGGGTGCGCGACCGCGTGGAAGGGTAGGCCCACGAACCGTCCGGTCGCTGCCGCTGAAGCGTCCTCACGACGGGGTTCAACTCCCAGAGTGGCTTCACGTCCCCGCCCTTATCGAGCAGATCCGCGCTCGCCGCAAACGCGAGAGCCTCTCCGCCGGCCAGGAGCGGAGGAAGCGGATCAGCGCGCAACTCGTCAGTCCAGTGCTGCATAGGGGAATGCTGCGCTGCCGAAGGAGCAGTTGTCAAGCCGGGACCGGAAGGAATGGGAACCGAGGTCTGTCTCCGAAGGGCGTCAGCGATGCGGACCCTTCAAGAATGGTTGGCCCGAAGATCTCAAGACCACCCTGAAATGCGCTCACTATGCCCGGGGCATCCACATGGGGGGTTCGTGGGCCATGGCGTTCGGATCTGGGTCTGCTCGATAGATTCAGGGCTTCAGAAGATCCAGAACGGGGCATAGAAGAGGGCATAGATCTGCCGAACTCTCGGTGCCCCTGGGTGACCCTCGGTGGCACGACGTAGGCACGGCAGCACCTGTGCTTCCCCCGACCTTGAGAGTTGTGGTCCAGGCGGTCGCGGGTTCGAGCCCCGTCGTTGGAATCAATTGCACCGCGTCGGCCTGCTGGTGGTAGCGTTGCCGCGGATCGTTGAAAGCCAACTCGAGGAGGGTTCGTGATGTCTGAAACGCTCAAGGGAGCTTGCCTGTGCGGCGGCGTGGAGTACGAGGTTCAAGACCCCGAGGCACTGGGCTACTGTCACTGCACTCGCTGCCAGCGATGGACGGGCGAGAGCCTTGCCGGGGTGGTCGTGGCCAAGGAGAACTTCAGGTTCACCAAGGGCGAGGAACTGGTCAAGACCTACGAGAGCGAGTTCGCGCCTCGCAACTTCTGCGGCAACTGCGGATCCAGCCTCTATGACGACCTTGGTGAGAAGTACTTCGTGGCTGCAGGACTGATGCGAGACCTCGACCTCGATCCGAGCTTCCACCTCCAGGTCGCATACAAGGCCAACTGGCACGAGATCGGCGACGAGGTGCCGCAGTTCGCCGAGAACCCGCCGGCCTGACGCCCAGCGGCAGCTGATCTGGAGGACCCGTTCGATACGGGTGCCCGTGGTCCCAAACTGAGAGAAGCGGGCCCAACTGACCCGGCACGGCAACTCATGACCGTCGCATCGACGCTCACGCCGCAGTAGGCTGCCGGAGTCCGGGATCCTTCCCGGGATGGGTTCAAGTCGTGAAAGGGAGAGACCAATGGGGAAGAGACGGATTGTCGCTGCAGTTGCGGTGGTGGGGTTGCTGGCAGCGTCGACAGCGATTGCGGCGGGTTCGAAGAAGGTTCAGCAAACCGGGAAGGTCAATGGGGACTCTCAGGCCAGCGTCCAGTTGGTGGTGATCAAACAGGGCGGCGCTGCTAAGAGCGTCAAGAACGTGAAGGTGAAGGACCTGTCTTCCAACTGCACCAGCGGTCAGGCGCGAATCACACTGCGACTCTACGGGGGCGCGGCGAAGGTCGATGCAAGACGCAAGTTCGAGAAGACCTACGTGTACGGAAGTAGCAAGTTCAAGTTCGAGGGGAAGGTGAAGCGGGACGGCTCTCGCGTTCATGCCTCGATCGGAGGTAAGACGGTCGAGATCGCAGGCGCAGGTCGATGCGAGGTGCCGAATATCGAGTTCACGACGAAGCGCTAGTCGGTGGGCGCGGGATCGGCCGATCCAACCTTTGGGCTGCCTCCCACGCGGGAATCGGAGTCATGGAGGAGAACAAGGGCCCGCGTGCATGGGGTGAACGTCCTCGTGGCCGTACTGAGGACGCCCTCGCGCAGGCAGAAATACTCCGAGGGGTGGCTGAGCCAAGAGCGCTGATCGAACTGTGAGGGCCCAGATCCAGGAACGAGAACGTTTTGTGGCTCCCTCTGATCTGCCCTTGGGGGTTCTGGTCCGGTTGGTCGCGGGTTCGAGCCCCGTCACGCTCCCTCCGTTCTTCCGGTCAGCCGGACTCGAGCAGCGCCAGCACCTCTCCCGCCCGGTCGAGGGGGACGAAGAGATGATCGTGCAAGCGGCCCGCGACCACGTTGCAGCTGATTGCTGCTGAGGCGAGGCGGGCGGAGACTTCGGCGGTCAGCCCGACGGCCTCGAGGTCTGAGTGGACGGTCAGGGTGATCCAGGCCCAGGTCGAGTCGTAGGTGAGGCCGTGCTCGTCGGCCTGCGACCGCTCGATGACGATTGCCAGGCCCTCGTCCTCGTGGATGGCGATCGCCGGCGTTACTCCAATCGGCGGTTCACCATCGACGCCCGTGAAGACGAACTCCCCGGATCGCTGGACCGGCCGAAGATCGGCCAGGAGCCGATCGAGGTCCCGCTCGCCACTCGTGTTCTGTTGCATCGGCGCAGAATAGGCCGGCAGCCGGGGTGGCAAGCTCCGCGGGGGAGGTCGTAGCCTCCGTAGCACGACGCCCGCCGCCGTCGCCCCGTGGACCGGTCAGGCCGCCTCGTTCTCAGCGAGCCGGACCTCCACGATCGACCTGACCAGCCCGTCGGGCAGGGGGTGCTCGGCGGTGAAGTGGATCGTGGTGCCCGAGCACTGGAAGGACCCGAGCTCCTCGGCGAATCGCTCGATCACCTCGGATCGCGTGACGAACAGGCTGAGGTGCTTCTTGAACGCACCGAAGCCGACCAGATGACCCCGGTACCTGTAGAGGGGGATCCCGTAGCTGACTGCCTCCTCGGCCTGCGGTGCGGTTTCTCGGATCAGTTGCCGAAGGTGTTCGAGCGCGACCCGATCGGCTTCGGGAACGCCCGCGAGGTACTCGGCGACGGTGGTGGGAGCGGGCATGATGGTCCTGTATACCGGCTGCGTCCCACCTGGATCATTCACCCATCTAGGATCAGGAGGCGGGCAATGGCAACGTTCGGATCGACGGAAGGAAGCGGATGAAGATCGGAGTTCTCGGTACCGGAATGGTCGGGCAGGCGATCGGCTCGAAGCTCGTGAGCCTGGGCCACGAGGTTCGGATGGGTTCCAGGCGGTCCGGCAACGAGAAGGCGGTGGCCTGGGTCGCGCGGGGAGGCGAGGGTGCGAGCGAAGGGAGCTTCGCCGACGCCGCTGCGTTCGGCGAACTGCTCTTCAACTGCACCTCCGGTGCAGCCTCGCTCGAGGTGCTGGAGGCGGCCGGATCGGAGAACCTCGCCGGCAAGATCCTCGTGGACGTGGCCAATCCGCTCGACTTCTCCCGCGGGATGCCGCCGACCCTGTCGGTCTGCAACGACGACAGCCTCGGTGAGCGAATCCAGGCGGCCTGTCCCGAGGCGAAGGTGGTCAAGGCTCTCAACACGATGAACTGCGCCGTGATGGTGGACCCGGGGCGGGTCCCCGGGGAGCACGTCGTGTTCATCAGCGGCGACGATGAGGACTCCAAGCACGAGGTGAGCGGGCTCCTGGAGTCGTTCGGTTGGCCGCCGGGACGCATCCACGATCTGGGCGGCATCACCGCGGCTCGCGGAACCGAGATGTACCTGCCGCTCTGGCTCACCCTATATGGGGGGCTCGGGACGGGTGACTTCAACATCGGTGTGCTCCGCGACGAGGGCTGAGTCCGGAGATCGAGCGTGAGCACGATTCTGATCACCGGTGCGACCGGCACCGTCGGCTTTCCGATCGCGAGGGAACTCGTTGCCCGGGGCGACGACGTGCGGGCGCTCGTCCGCGACCTCGAACGGGCGCGCAAGCTGCTCCCCGAGGGTGTCGAGCCTCTCGTCGGCGACGTCGGCGACCGGGATTCCGTGGAGCGGGCGGTTGGCGGATGCGAGCTGGTCTTCCACGCGGCCGGCCTGCCGGAGCAGTGGCGCCTCGACCCGGGCGACTTTCAGCGCGTCAATGTAGAGGGAACCCGGAATCTGGCCGAGGCATCGACGGCGGCCGGCGTGCGGAGGTTCATCTATACGAGCACGATTGACGTCTTCGAATGGACGCCGGGCGAACCCTTCGACGAGACGGTCATCGACTCCGATCCACGCCCGACCTTCTACGAGCGTTCCAAGCAGGAGGCCGATCGGATCGTGGTCGGGCTCGCGTCGCAGGGGCTCGACGTCGTGTTTCTGCATCCGTCGGCCGTCTACGGTCCCGTGCCGGCCCTGTTCGCCGGCGCCAACGACCTGCTCGTCCGCCTGGCTACGGGAAAGATCCCGATGCTGCTGCCGGGAGGGATGCCGGTCGTCCACTCCGACGACGTCGCCCGCGCACATATCGCCGCAGCCGACCGTGCGTCGAGCGGCTCCCGCTTCATCGTCTCCGACCGCTACCTGACGCTGTCTCAAATGGCTGATTCTGTCGCCGCAGTCGTTCCCGGGGCGAAGACGCCGCGGGTGATGCCGATCGCGGTCGCCAGAGGCGTCTCAGCGGTTGGAGAGCTGGTCGCCAAGGTCACGAAACGGCCGCCGCTGATCCCGCATGGCGCGCTGCTCTTCCTGATCTCCCACCCGGTGCCCGCGGCCGACCGCGTCCGGGACGAGCTCGGACTCGAGATCACTCCGTGGGAGCGCGGGCTCGAGGAGACGCTCGAGCACTTCCGCGGCCAGGATTGGAAGTCGGCAGCCTAGGGAACCGTGCTCTCGATCCAGGCCCGCGCCAGAGGAACCGCAGCAGGATCGATGTTGTGGCCGGCGTCGGACTCGTGGTAGTCGACCACCAGCCCGGCGCCTGACAGCAGATCCCGCGCGGCCCGGCCGAATGAGACGTCCATCACGGGATCGGCGCGACCGTGGGCGATGAACGCGCGCAGCTCCTGCCGGTCCGACGTCGACGGCTCCCAGTCCTCGACCGTAGGGACGAATCCCGAGAAGGCGAGGATGCCGGCCGGAGACGGCCGGCCGGCGCTGAGCCCGAGCGCGTAACTCATCACCGAGCCCATCGAGAAGCCACCGAGGATCGTCTGCTCCGGCGTCAACCCGGTTCGCTCCCAGACCGAGTCGTGGAAGTCCGCGAGCGCACCGTGGGCGGCCCAGAACGTCTCCGGATCGGGATAGCCGACGCGCGGGACGACGTACCAGTGGCGGCCGGGCCAGCCGGGGAGCGCCAGCGGACCACCGGGCGTGACCACGTGGAGCCTGCGGCCTGGATCGAGCGCGTCGGCGAGGCCGATCAGATCGTGCTCGTCGGAGCCGCGGCCGTGGTGGAGGACCAGCAGCCCCTCGGCGACGTCGGCGGCGGGGCGTTCGGCGAAATCCAGCTTCATCGGCCCAGACTAGGCGAACGCGGATTCCGATCGAATAGATTCGCGGCGTGATCGCCTACGACGTCAGCGAGTGGTCCGACCTCTTCGTGGCGAGCGCCGGTGCAACGGCGGCGCTGGCCGGCCTGGTCTTCGTTGCGACCTCGATCAACATCGAGCGCATCCTGGAGTTCGAGGGGGTTCCGGATTTCGCGATGGTCACCCTGCTTATGCTGCTCGGCGCGCTGATGGTCTCGCTGCTCGGGCTGATCCCCGGCCAGAGCATCGAGGCGTTCGGCTGGGAGCTGATCGGCGGCGGCATCATCTGGGGCTGTCTGGTCGGGACAAGGCTGTACGCGAGCGTGCCCCGCGCTGACGCCGACAAGCACCTGTTCTCGCGGGTCGCGCTCCCACTGGCGGGCACCCTGCCCCTGGTGGTCGGCGCGATCAGCATGATCGCCGGGAGCGGGGGAGGCCTCTATTGGATCGCCGCCGGCATCATCACGACGGTCTTCGCGGCCGTCGTCAACGCCTGGATCCTGCTCGTCGAGATCCTGCGCTAGACGGGCGCCGGCGTTGACGTCGCCGTTGGCGCCGGCGTCGCCGTGGGGGGGACGGAGCTCAGGCGCCCGGCGGCGCCAAGGAAGTTCCCCTCGACTCCCCTGACCGTCCGGGCCGCCCATTCGGGCGAAAGGAGAGCGGGCAGCGAGCGGGCGACGACCTGAAGGCGCCCGCCGGGCCCCGGCCAGGGCTCGTGGCCAATGCGCTCAGCGCATCCCCGGTAGTGCAGGTCGGTGAAGAGCAGCATCAACACGGCCGCGGTCCGCACCGCCGCAGTTCCCCCGAGATCGAGTCGATCGAAGAGACGACGGTAGGCGCCGGCCCGGCCGAGGGCCATCCGCATGTAGTCCTCGCGCACGTCTCGGATCGTGGCCCGGACCTCCTCCCGCTCGCCGTCGCTTCCGAGGTAGGGCTTCAGCGCGGGGTGGTAGGAGACCCCACGGGCCAGATCGGTCTCGATGTCGCGGGTCACGTTGGCGAGCTGGATCATCTCGCTGACCTGGAACGCCTCCTCGCGGGCCGGCTCGTTGCATTCCCGGCTGGCGACGAGATCGAGCACGAAAACGGCCGGGTGGCCGATCACGTTGCGGCAGTAGAGCGAGAGCTGCTCCTCGTCGACGAGCACACCCCCCTGGCGCGCGAAGGTCTCCGTCGACCAGACCATTCCAGCGGCCATCGACCTGACGAGCTCGGCGATCTGGCCCTGGACCTCCGGGGCGAGCGTTGCGTAGACGGCGTCGACGTGCTTGCAGCGAGCGACCAGCAGCAGGTGGACGCGATCACGGTCGTCGCGCGCCAGCGCGTCGGGGATCGGCGTCGGTGCGGGAAGGGGGGAGGAATCGAAGCGGTTGCCGAAGCGCTCGAGCTCCACGGCCCGGGCGTCCGGGTCGGGGAAGAGGTCTTCGTAGGTGTCGAGCATCCGGCAGTAGAGGTAGGCGACCGCGGCCGCGCGTGCCTCCTCGGGGGGGAGCACGACGATGCTGGCGGCGAAGCTGCGGGCCGCGTGAGGGAGTACCCGCCAGACGAAACGCTCGGGGCGCTTCTCGCGGGCGAGCGAGGGGAGGTCGGGACGGTGACGGTTCACCGACAGACCTCGCAGCAGCAGTACGGGTCCGAGGGTGTGTGCCGATGACATCCAGGCAACCTAGCAGCGCGAGATTGCGGCCCCGCTCACTTCCCAGGGTCGCGATCGCCCGATTGCGTCGCTCACCGAGCGGGCGGGCTAGCCCTTCTTCAGGTACTTCTTGCCCTGCTTGCCGACGATGTCGACGAGCTCGCCCAGAGCGACGTTCGCGTCCTGCAGATGCAGTCCCCACGATGCGTCGGGCGAGGGGTTGAGCACCTTCGCGCCGTCGATCGACGACAGCAGCAGGGAGCTGGCGCCGTCGGTGTAGTCGCACCTGGCCTTGTAGTGATCCTGCGGGGTGATCCAGGGAGTCTCCGCAGTCGGAGCGGGACCGCCGTACATGATCGTGATGCCGATTCCGAGCGTGCCCGGGAAGGGCTCGGTCCTGGCGATCGTTTCCACTGGGCTCGAGCTGTTGGCGGTGAGATCGGCCGGGTTGGTGCAGGCGACCTTGTAGTCGGCGGGATCCTTGCCCTCCGGCACCGCCGCGAAGGGGCCGTCGGTCCGGCCGAAGAGCGCGTCGCTGGGCGGTGTGGCGTTGAACGTCGAGAACGCGATCACGCAGCCGGTCTGCGCCTCGGAGCGGCAGAGGGGCGTCCTCTCGAACGTGCCGCCGACGTCGCTGCCCTTCCTGACGGTGACGTTGCCGCCGAGCAGGAGCGCCGAGATCAACCTCCTGCGCTGCGATTTGCTCTTCTCGATCTCCTCCCTGATCAGTTGGCTGAGCATTCCCGTGCCCTGCGAGTGGCCGATCAGGACGACGCCGCGGCCGTTGTTGTAGTTCCGCAGGTAGTTCTTCCAGGCCGCGAGGACGTCCCCGTAGGCGAACTGGAAGATGTTGGGATCGACGTTGTCAGGGTCGCTGATGCCGGCCAGGGTGGCCTGGCGGTAGACCGGCGCGTAGACCTTGCAGTGCTCGGAGTAGCGAGCTGCCTGGTACTGGGCGATCGCCGTCTGCTGTGGGTCGATGTCCTTGTTGGCGTTCGGGGTCGGCTGCTCGCTGACGGTCGGGTAGACGTAGAAGCAGTCGAACTTGGGCTTCCTGGCGTTCTCGGCGGTCTCGACCGAGGAGCTGCCGTTGCTCTTGAAGACGGTCGTCTCGAGGCTGCCCTTGCAGGGATTCGGCTTGACGCCGGGCTTGCAGAGCCACTTCGTCGCCGCGGAGGCGTCGGACGGGGAAACCGTCGCGATCAGCAGGACCGCGACCGCGGCGATCAGGATCGCGGCGGCGATTGCCCGGCTGCGAACGTCATCGAACATGCCCTCGGGCGTGGTCGTCATCTCTCTCCTTCTCCGATCCCTCGTCCCCGAACGCCGAAAGCGTATCGGTCACTCGCGGCGTGGCTTGCCGTTCAGTCGGGTGGCCCGGAGACGACTGCCGCGAGGATCCGCTCGACGTCCTCCCCGGCGGGGGCAGCGGTCCCGACGGTTCCGATCGCAGCTGCCGCTGCGGCCGTCCCCAGGCGACACGCTTCCTCCAGGGACTCTCCGCGTGCGAGCCCCAGCAGGGTGGCGCCCGCGAACGCGTCTCCGCCACCGACCGCACTGATGACCTCGACGCGGGGTGGGTGAACCTCGAAGTGACCATCTCTGGAGGCGACGAAGGAACCGCGCTCACCCTCGGTAACCACGACCACCTGCGCTCGGCCGCTGGCGACGAACTTGACCGCGTCCTCGCGCCGCCCAGGGTCGTCGAGCTCTCGCGGGCTGCCGAGCAGAGCGTCAAACTCGCGCCAGTTCGGCTTGATCATGAAGAGCCCGTGACCGAGAGCCTTGCCCAGAGCGGGCCCGTCCGCGTCGAGCATCATCCGTGCGCCCGCGGCGTCGACGATCGCGGCAAGCTGTCCGTAGAGGTCGTCGGGAGCTCCGATCGGCAGGCTGCCGCTGGCGAGCACGTAGTCGCCCGCGCCGACGGCCGCCGTCACCGCATCGACGATTGCATCGACCTCGTGCATCGAGAGAGCCGGTCCGGGCAGGACGAACTTGAAGAGCCGCTCCGTGCGCCGTTCGGTGACCGCGAACGACTCGCGGGTGCGCCACGCGATCGGGATCGGGTGATGGTTGATGTCCTCCTCGTCGAGCAGCTCGCAGAGCCGCCTGCCGGTCTCGGCTCCGCAGCAGTGCATCGCCGTCGCCTCTCCGCCCAACGCCTTGATCGTCCGCGCGGCGTTGAGGCCGCCGCCGCCGGGCTCGATCCGCTCGGCCTCGCAGCGCAGCTTCACCTCCGGGACCAGCTCCGCAACCGACGTACTGATGTCCAGGGCGGGGTTGAGTGTCAGCGTGATGATTGCGATAGGACGAAGCTATCCGTTGATCTCACGAAAACGCAACCCGTGACGTTGAAAGCATTGATGCAGATGGCAAAGCCGCAGCAGACACTCGTCCCATTCCAGAGGCTGATCGACGCGAACGCGAACACCGTCGCCGGCTTCCTCCGCGGGATGCTTCCACCTCACGACGTCGACGATGCGATCCAGGAGACGTTCGTCGCGGCGATGCGGGCGTATCCGTCATTCGACGGTGCCAACCCGAGGGCCTGGTTGTTGACGATCGCCCGCCGCAAGGCGATCGACGAATACCGCGCGTCCTCGCGTAGGCCGGGTCCTTTGGCCGAGCCCGACGAGATTGCAGCTTCATCGTCCAGCCCTGAGGAGAGTGCGTTCGACGGCGAGGCGCTCTGGGCGGCGGTCGCGGAGCTGCCACCCAAACAACGGGCGGCAATCGTCCTGCGCTTCGCCCTCGATTTCCGCTACCGGGAGGTCGGTGAGGCGATCGGCTGCACCGAGGCGGCGGCGCGCCGTAGCGTCCACGAGGGCGTCAGCAGATTGCGAGACCGATACGCGACGGCAACGGAAGGCGAGGTATTGAGATGAGCACGGAAATGGAACTGAAGCGGGCGGCGAAGGCCGCAACCGGAGGGCGGGTCGACCTCGACGCGCTCAGCGCTGCGATCGGTGACCGTGCTCGCGAGGAGGGATTGCTCGATCTCGCCTATGCCGAGATCGAGTCCCCGCTCGGCGACCTGTTGGCCGTCAGTACCCCCCAGGGATTGGTTCACCTCGGTTACCCGAACCGGCCGGTGGATGCTCAGCTCGAGGCACTCGCCGAGCGGATCTCGCCGCGGATCGTCGAGGCGCCCGGCGATCTCGACCCCCTACGACGCGAGCTCGACGAGTACTTCCTCGGCAGCCGCCGGAACTTCGACGTCGCCGTCGACTGGCAGCTCACCTCGGGCTTCGTCCGGGAGGTGCTCAAGCAAACGGCGCTGATCCCGTTCGGTGAGACCCGCACCTACGGCGAGATGGCGGTGAGCGCCGGCAGTCCGAGGGCATTCCGCGCGGCGGGCAGCGCTCTCGGCGCCAACCCGATCCCGATCGTGGTCCCCTGTCATCGGGTGCTCCGCAGCGGCGGCGGCCTGGGCGGCTACGGCGGCGGCCTGGACGTCAAGCGCGAGTTGCTGAAGCTCGAGGGTGCGCTGGGCTAGCAGGGAGTGGTTTCAGGTCCGGGCTCGACGACCTCGAATGCGCCACCCGGGATGGCCTTGAGCTGATTGAGGTTGTCGTCGTTCCAGCGCCGATCGGTGGAGCCGGAGATGTACCAGTTGGACCCGTTATCGGCGTTGATCACCCCGTATCGCTTCAGCGCTATGGCGACCACTCTCGCGTCGCCGCTGAACCCGGAGAGGTCGTACTGGTCCTTGAGCCGCAGCCGCAGGCCCATCGGTGGACGATCGGCGTTGCAGGAGTCGGAAGCGTGATGGGTGGCGGGGCCGATGTAGCCCTTGCGGGTCTCGTCGAAGGTGATCCGGATCGCGTGGTCGATGACCCCGGACTGGACCTCTTCGTAGGTGACGAGTCCGGGATAGATCGGTAGGCCGGCGGCATCGGCTGAGGTCCAGCCGTCCGGTCGCTGTCCGGCGAGGGGGAAGCCGAGGTCGTAGACGGCGCCGGAGTCGGCCTGCCAGCGGTTGTTCGCACCGCCCTTCTCGAAGGCCCGGTAGAGCTCGAACAGATCACAGGAGCCGCCGGGCTCCCCGGGGCGACGGACGACGAGGACGTGTCGATCGCCGTCGGCCCGGCTCCCGCCCTCTACCGGCGCCCCCGGCGGGACGGGATAGGGCCCCGGGTCGCTCTCGTCCCCGTATGCGCGGAATCCGATCGGGACCGTCGGCTGCGCGGGCGGGACGACGACGTACGGAATCCCGTAGCTCGGATTGGAGCCGAAGTCGGGGTGCAGCTCGTTGCCCCCGTCGGCATTGATCTGGTCGATGATCTGGTCGGAGTTGGCGGCCAGAGGTGCGCCCGAGATGTCGCGGTTGAACTCGTCGCTCGCCGGAAAGGTCGCGCATTCGGGGTCGGGATGGGGCCCGTTGATCGGTGCGAGCAGGGTCGCCGTCTCGACGGCCGCTCCCCAGGGGGCGCAGCGCTTGCGCTTGCATGCGCGGACGCGCAACACGTAGACGGTTCCTCGACCGAGGCCGGTCGCCGTGGCACGGGTCGAGCCTCGCCGGGCCCTGCCGGAGTTCCACTCGCCGCCCTCGCGGGTCTGGATCTCGTAGGCGCTCTCGCCCCTGGAGCGGTCCTTCCAGCGGAGGTCGATCGATTCTGTGCCGACCGAGGCCACCCGGAGGTCGGAGACCGGGCGCAACCTCGCGGCTTCGGCAATTGCCGGGAGGGCGAGCGCGCCCGCCGTCGCCAGCGCGGCCGCCAGGATTCCGCCGGATCTCCTCACTGCAAATCGCATCTCCAACATGATCGGCCTCGATTCTCCTCCCTTGAGGGCCGTGGAATCGATCATCTAGCCTGACCCGGGCATGATTCCCGTCGCCGACCTCGATTCGGTCCTCGCCGAGTGGTTGCCGCCGCTCTCGCTAATGGTGATTGCGGTGGCTTACGCGATCCGCATGATCCGCCTCGGCGATCAGGGCCGGCCGGTTCCCCGCTGGCGGCAGGCGTTCTTCGGGGTCGGCCTTGCGGTGCTTGCGGTCGCCTACGTGTCGCCGCTCGACGACCTCTCCGACGAGCTCCTGACCGCCCACATGATCCAGCACCTGCTGATCATGGACGTGGCGGCGCTCTTCTTCGTCCTGGGCCTGACCGGACCGTTGATGCAGCCGTTGCTGGCGCTGCGCGGCTTTCGCTGGATGCGCCATCTGGCGAACCCGATCTTCGCCCTCGCGGCCTGGGCGATCCTGCTCTACACCTGGCACATCCCAGCCCTCTACGAGGCCGCGACCTTCGACAGCAACCTGGTCCACGCCGCCCAACATCTCTGCTTCTTCTTCGCCGGCGTCGCCTTCTGGATGTCGCTGCTCGGACCGCTGCCGAAGCCGAGCTGGTTCACGGGCGGCGCCAGTGCCGGGTTCGTCTTCGCGGTCCGCCTGATCGGGGCGGTCCTGGCCAACGTGCTGATGTGGTCGAGCTCGGTGATCTACGTCCGCTATGCCTCCGGGGAGGCTGAGCACGGCATCTCCGGGCTGGCCGACCAGGGCACCGCCGGGGTGGTGATGATGGCCGAGAGCACGGTGATCACGATCGCCGTCCTGAGCTGGCTGGTCCTGCGCTGGGCCCGTCAGGACACCGAGCGGCAGGAGCTCATCGATCTCGCTCTGGAGCGCGGAGTGGAGCTGGATCCGAAGCGGGCCGAGCGTGCTGTCAGCGCCGGCCAGGGTGAGCGGCTGCGGGAGCGAATCGAGTCGGGCTCAACGCGTTCGGAGTTGAGCGGTCCCGCTTGAGCCAGGTCCGTTACCTCTACGTGCTGGTCTTCGTGGTCGGCACCGGGTCGCTTGGCGCCGAGATCGCGGTCGCGCGCCTGATGGCGCCGTTCTTCGGCGCTTCGACGATCGTCTGGGCCAACACGATCGGCGTGGTCCTGGTCGCGCTCTCGATCGGCTACTGGTTCGGCGGACGCCTGGCCGATCGCGATCCCTCCCTGAAGGGTCTCTGCAGGCTGGTCCTGGCGGCGGCGATCCTGCTGGCGGTCGTGCCGTTCGTGGCCCGCCCGTTCTTCGACATCTCCGTCGATGCCCTCGACTCGATCTCGGCGGGGGCGTTCGCGGGTTCCCTCTTCGCCGTCCTGGCATTGGTCGCGGTCCCGGTGATGCTGCTCGGCGCCGCGTCCCCGTATGCGCTGCGCCTGGCAGTGCCGGACGTCGAGCACGCCGGACGGATCTCGGGTCGCCTCTACGCCGTCTCGACCGCGGGTTCGCTGACCGGAACGATGGTCTCGGCGCTCGTTCTGATCCCGTTCGTCGGGACGCAGCGGACGTTTCTCGTCTTCGCCCTGTTGATCGGAGCCACGGCGGTAGCGGGGCTCGGATTGCGGTTTGCACCGGCGGCCGCGTTGATCGCCGCAGCACTACTGATCCCCGTCGGAACGGTGAAGCCGTCCGACTCCGGCGAGGTGATCTACGAGACCGACACCGAGTCGCAGTACGTCACAGGTCGTCGAGGAGCCGGACGGCGATCGGATCCTCCAGCTCAACGAGGGCCAGGCGATCCACTCGCTCTACAAGCCCGGGTCCTACCTGACCGGCAGATACTGGGACGGTCTCATCGTTCTACCGTTCGCGGCCCTCGAGGAGGCACCCAAGCGCGTCGCGATCCTCGGCAACGCGGCCGGCACCGCGGCGCGCATGTACGGCCACTACTTCCCTGAGGCGCGGGTCGACGCAGTCGAGATCGACGGCGAGTTGACCGACATCGGCCGCGAGTACTTCGACCTCACCGGTCCCGACCTCCACACCTATACCGACGATGCGCGGCCGTGGCTGCGCCAATCCGACGGCAACTACGACGTGATCGTCGTCGACGCCTACCGCCAGCCCTACATCCCGTTCTACCTGGCGACCACGGAGTTCTTCGAGCTCGTTCGCGATCGGCTCGCACCGGGCGGGGTGGTCGTCGTCAACGTCGGTCATCCCGAGGGCAACGACGATCTCGAGCAGGCCGTGGCCGCGACGATGGCTGAGGTGTTTCCGACCGTGATCCGCGATCCGCTCGAGAGCGCCAACACGTTGTTGCTGGGAACGGCGGAGCCGGCCTCCAAGGAGCGCCTGCTGGCGGCAATCGGCGAGCTCCCCGACGACCTCAAGAACCTCGCGGCCGTGTCGTCGCAGCGGATCGGCCCGATGCTCACCGGTGGCCCCGTCTACACCGACGACAAGGCTCCGGTCGAGTGGCTGATCGACAAGTCGATCCTCGGCTACGCCGGCGATCAGTAGACAACCGCGCGACTCGCAGCCCTCCGGGCTGCTCGACTGCGCGTCACGACCTTGAGTTGCGGAGCTTGTTTCTCATGCCCTGGACGAGGGCGACGGTGAGGTCGGTGGCGAAGGCCGCGCCGCGGCCGACGGGCCCCGATACGAACCTCGCCCGGGCCCGATCGAGGCCGCTCATGCCGGAGCGGGGAGCTTGATCAGATCGCGGCTCGGGGTCGATGCCCCAACGGACGCCCGCCGCCGCCAGCTCGGGGCTGACCGGCCACTGATCGGGGCGGATCTCACCCTCGTGCTCGGGGCTGGCGCCCTTCAGGGCCATCGAGCCGGAGTTGTCGCCGATCCGGCGGATCTCGTCGACCTCCGCTTCGGTCAGCACCTGCGCCGGGAGTGCGGCCAGCTCGGCGCGCTTGTCCTCGATCGGCCGGGCGTCGGGGCCCGCCTCCTGGACAAGCGTCGGTACGACGCACCGAACGGCGGGGTGGGCGAGGTTCCACTGGCAGGCGAGCTGAATCGTTGTCAGCCCGTGTCGCTCGGCGATCGGACGCAGTGAATCGAGCTTCGCGAGGCCGGCCTTGATCCAGCCCTCGGGACGGAAGCGCCGGTGGTCGTGGGGTGGGAAGTCGTCGATCCGGCTTACGTCGCCCCAGAACAACCCGCCGTAGTCGACGACCCGGGTGATCACGCCGATCCCGTTCTGGGCGGCCGCGTCGAGGATGAACTCACCCGGCCAGGGCTCGAGGGGGTTGAGGATCACCATCGCCCAGTCGATCCGGTCGCCGAATCGCTCGAAGCAATCCAGCAGGTCGAGGGTGAAACCGTTGGCGGGTCCGGGGGCGACGCCGATCGTGGTGGCGAGCCCCGCCTCGCGCAGCGCGGCCATCCCGTCCCATACGACCTCGGAGGTGTATCCGGTGCGGTCGGGGTTGTGGAGCAGCAGGAGCGTCGAAGCGATCGCAGCCGAGGCGCTCGAGGCTCCGCTCGGTCGCCATCCGCAGGTAGTCGGCGTAGCGGTCGGCGCCCGCGGATCCGCGGGTCGGTGAATCGGGGGAAGCCCTTGGGCCCGTCGCGCTCGCCCTCGTAGAAGTCGTGGCCGACGGCGCCGACGAGACTGAATTCGCCCCGCGGGACCCCGGCCAGCGAGCGGCCCAGGAGCCGGTCCGCCTCACCCTGTCCGTAGGTGTCGGCGGTGATCACGGTCGAGATGCCGTCGCCCGGCTTCAGCAACGCCTCGAGCCGGGCCTCCTCGACCTTCACCCCGAAGCCCATGAACAGCCCGCCGCTCCAGGTGCCGAGAGCGACCCGGCCGGGGTCGGCGCCGTGAATGTCTGAGGGCTCCATGGGGCTGAACGGTAGAGCCTCAGGGCAGTCTCTAAGGTTCCCGCCCCATGCCAGCTCAGTTCGAAGTCCAGACCGAGGTCACAGACCTGCCCGAGTCGAAGGTGAAGATCGCCGCGACGGTGCCCGCCAGCGAGCTCGACAAGCGGCTCCAGGCCGCCGCCCGCACCTTCGCCGGCGAGATGAAGCTGCCCGGGCTTTCGCAAGGGCAAGGTTCCGCCGCAGCTCGTCCTCCAGAGGATCGGACGCGAGGCGGTCATGGAGGAGGCGCTCCGCGAGGGGCTGCCCGAGTGGTACGAGCGGGCGATGATCCATTCCGGAGTCGACGCCGGTCGGCGATCCCAAGCTCGACATGCCGGATCCGCCCGAGCGAGGGCGACCCGCTGGAGTTCACGATCGAGGTCGGCGTGCGTCCCACGGCCAAGCTCGGCGACTACAAGGGCCTCGAGGTCGGCAAGCTCGATCCCGAGGTGCCGGCGGAGGCGATCGACGCCGAGATCGAGAGGATGCGCGAGAGCTTCGCCGGCCTCGAGACGGTCGAACGCGCAAGCGGCGACGGCGACTTCATCCTGATCGACTACGCCGGTGAGATCGACGGCGAGCCCTTCGAGGGCGGCGCCGCGACCGACTTCCTGCTCGAACTCGGCTCGGACACCCTGATCGAGGGCTTCAACGAGGGACTGACCGGCGCGGCCGCGGGCGAGACCCGCACCGTCGAGGTGACCTTCCCCGACGAGTACCACGCCGAGCACCTCTCCGGCAAGCCGGCGAGCTTCGAGATCGAGGTCAAGGAGGTCCGCGAGAAGAGCCTGCCCGATCTCGACGACGACTTCGCCGCCGACAACTCAGACTTCGACACTCTCGAGGAGCTACGCGCCGACATCGAGGCGCGCCTGCTGCACTCGGCGGAGCACCAGGTCGACCACCAGTTCCGCGATGCGGCGCTCGAGGCCGCCGTCGACGGTGCCGAGATCGAGATCCCCGAGGAGATCGCTCAGGCTCGTGCGATCGAGATCTGGGAGCGGATCGAGCGTTCCCTGCAATCACGCGGGATGGACCCGGCGATGTATCTGCAGATCCAGGGCAAGGACCGTGACGAGGCGATCGCCGACGCTCGTGGCGACGCCGAGGCGGGTCTGAAGCGCGAGGCGGTTCTCGCCGCGGTCGCCGAGGCCGAGGGCCTGGAGGCGACCGAGGAGGATCTGCTCGAGGCGCTGGCGCCGCCGGCCGGCGAGAAGGGCAAGCCCGAGAAGCTGCTCAAGCGCCTGCGCGCCGAGGGCCGGGACGCCCTTCTCGTCGAGGAGATCACGATGCGGAAGGCCGCCGACCTGATCGTCGACGAGGCGAAGCCGGTCGAGACCGATCCGGAGGAGGCCCGAGAGAAGCTCTGGACCCCCGAGGGTGAGGGTCAGGCCGCCGCCGGGGATCTCTGGACCCCCGGCGACGACTAGGCCGAGGCCTACTTCGAGGTCTTGAACCTCTGCTTCGGCGTCTTGCAGGTGGCGCCGTTGTTGTCGAAGTTGTTGGTCTTCAGGCTGCCGGTGGTTGCCTTGCCGTGGTTCTTGACCTTGCCCTGGACCTTCATCACCGCGCCGCCGCCGCCGACCAGCTTGATCTTGAACTCGTCGTCGATCACGGGAAGCGGGTCGAGCGCCGTATAGGTGAATCGGACCACCTCACCGTCGCAGCGGGTGAAGACCTCCTTCGCCTCGAAGCCCGAGACCTTGATCGCCTCGCCGTTTTTGACCTTGATCCGGAGCTTCACCGACGTCGCCTTGTCGCCGGTGATCTGACCGGTCTGAGCGATCGTCTTCGACCCGGCGAGCGCGGTGGCAGCGAACGCCAGCGAGGCGACGGCGGCCGCGAGAACTGCAAACTTCTTCATGGATATCCCTTCGGGGTCGGGCGGCACCCGACCGTAGAGCTTTTTGCCTTCCTAGACCTAACTCCTGAACGCAGTCACGGTTGCGCTTTCACGGGTCCACTCGGACGACCCCTCCGTCCGACGAGCGTCACCGTAGCAATCGCATAAGCTGCTGCCTGGTGAGGATTCACACGATCGAGACCGAGCGGGGGCAGGGCTGATGGCCGATGAACAAGGCGCCGCGAACAAGGCGCTGATCGAGCGCTTCTACAACGCGTTCAGCGCCGGTGACGGGGATGCGATGGCATCGTGTTACTCGTCCGAGATCCATTTCTCCGACCCGGTCTTCCCGGATCTCAGCGGTCCCGATGCGGGTGGAATGTGGCGGATGTTGACCGGGGCGCCCGGGGACGTGCGCATCGAGTTGCTCGAACACGACGCCGATGCGACCACCGGTTCGGCCCATTGGCGTGCTCACTACACGTTCTCGGAGACGGGTCGTCCTGTCGTCAACGACATTCACGCGACCTTCCGCTTCGAGGACGGGGAGATCGTCGAACACCACGACGACTTCGACTTCCACGCCTGGTCTCGTCAGGCACTGGGGACGGTCGGATTGCTGCTCGGGTGGACGCCGATCGTCCGCTCCAAGGTGAGGGCAAAGGCCGGAGCCCGGCTCGATCAGTTCATGAGCACGCCGGCCGGCGCCTCTGCATAGAAGGCCCTGGCGGACCCGGGTCGGCGCTTCTATAGACTGCCGCGCCGATGAGTCCAATGGTTCCAATGGTGGTCGAACAGACCTCGCGAGGCGAGCGAGCGTTCGACATCTACTCCCGCCTCCTCAACGAGCGCATCATCTTCCTCGGCACCCCGGTGACCGACGACATCGCGAACCTGATCGTCGCTCAGTTGATCCACCTCGAGTCGGAGGATCCCGACAAGGACATCTCGATGTACATCAACTCGCCGGGCGGATCGGTCTACGCAGGCCTCGCGATCTACGACACGATGCAGTACATCAAGCCCGACGTGCAGACGATCTGCGTCGGCATCGCGATGAGCATGGGAGCGTTGCTGCTCGGCGGCGGCGCCCCCGGCAAGCGCATGGCGACACCCAACTCGAAGATCCTGATTCATCAGGTCTCCGGCGGATTCCAGGGTCAGGCGACCGACATCGAGATCCATGCTCGCGAGATCATCGACATTCGTCGCCGGCTCGACGAGATCATCGCCAAGCACACCGGCCAGGACATCGAGCGGGTCAAGCGCGACACCGAGCGTGACTACTTCATGAGCGCCGAGGAGGCGGTCGAGTACAACATCGTCGATCGGGTAATCGAGAACCGATAGGCGTGCAGGCCCCCCGGCAGCATCTGCCCTTCGGCCTCCTGATCGTTTCGCTTGCACTGCTGCTGCTCGCTCCTTCGGCGGGCGCCAAGACCATCGACGTGAAGCCGCGTGGGCCTTCGTCGGACCCGCTTCAGCGTGCGATCAACAGGGCCGAGCCCGGAGATCGGATCCGGGTTCATCAGGGTCGCTACCGCGAGGCGCTCAGGATCGACAAGCGGCTCTCGATCTTCGGGGCCCGCGGCGAGAATCGCCCCACGATCGACGCCCGTTGCAACTTCAGCGTGGTCGTCGACGTCCTCAGCCCCGGCGTCTCACTTCAGGGGCTCAAGGTCGTCGGTTCGGCGGACGCCTTCTCGGTCAGCTTTGTCGGCGTCCCTTCCGGCAGGGTCGACGATGTCCGTCTCGACAACACCTGCGGCCAGGCCCTCTACGGAGTCAACGTCTACGGCGAGGGCGCGATCAAGATCACCGACAACAACGCGACCGGGTTCCTCGACGCCGGCTACTACGTCGGCAGCATCGCCTCAACCGGGAAGGGTGCTCTGATCATCCGCCGCAACGAGGCCAGCGGCAACAACCGTGGGGCGATCGTCGAGGACTCCTTCGGTCCCGACGTCGACATCCGGGTCCAGGAAAACGCGCTCAACGACAACAGGATCGGCGGGGAGGGGATCCCGAGTGGGATCTTCGTCCACAACTCGGCCGGGACGCTGATCGAGCGCAACCAGACCCGCGGCAACGGCGACTACGGCATCCATGTCGACGCCGAATCCCACGACAACGTCCTCAACGACAACGAGTCGAGCGGCAACGGGTCCGCCCAGTTCTTCGACGAGGGTGCCGGCAACTGCGGGGCGGGCAACACGTTCGCGCTGCCCGCCTGCTGAGCTGCCCGGCCTCGCCGGAGGGGTTACTCAGCCTTCCAGTTGACCTTGCCGCTGGTGCAGTTCGTGAAGGAGCCGATGTCGCCGGTGACCTTCAGGGTGCCGGTCGCCTTCTGCAGGCTCCGCTTGTACTTGCCGGTCACGGCCGTGGTGACGGAGCCGCGCGTGAACTTGCCCTTGAACTCACGGTCGACGACCTTCATCCCCGGGAGCGGCTTCGCGGGCGTGTAGGTGGTCGGGCCCTCCGTGCAGTTGAGCGACAGGTTGGCGAAGGTGAACTGCTTGACCTTGATGATCTCGCCGTTGCGGGAGATACCGATGAAGCTGAGCCCGGTGGTTGCCTTGTCCGCGGTCAGTGCACCGGCCATCGGGGCGGCGGCGACGGACGTCAGGAGCACGGCAACGGTGGCGATGAGGACTCGCGGGGAGTGGATGCGGCGGCGATTCATGGAGGAGGGTCCCTTTCTCGGAGGATGTCGCCGCTCTCGGCGACGTTGCACGGCCCGGCCACCCTACGTCCTACCCGCGGGGTCGGTCAACCCGCAACCCAATGCCCAAGGGGGGTCAAGCCTGCAATCCCACCCGCGCTTGCAGGGACGCGGAAGCCGGGGGAGTAACTGGTGGCAATCGCGCTCAGCCGGTTTCGGGGTTCCGTAACCTTGCAGGCGCGGATCTCGTATCCGTCACCCAGGTCGAAGGAAAGAACCCTTGGCACGTCCAACCGACTCGAATGAGCAACTTCTCTGCAGCTTCTGCGGGAAGTCGCAGCGGCAGGTCAAGAAGCTGATCGCCGGTCCCGGCGTCTACATCTGCGACGAGTGCATCGACCTCTGCAACGAGATCATCGACGAGGAGCTGACCACGGCTCCGAGCTTCGAACTCGAAGCGCTGCCCAAGCCGCGGGAGATCAACGCCATCCTCAACGAGTACGTGGTCGGTCAGGACGCCGCCAAGCGCGCCCTCTCGGTCGCCGTCTACAACCATTACAAGCGGGTGCAGATGGCGACGGAGGAGGGCTCGGACCTGACCGAGCTCCAGAAGTCGAACATCCTGCTGCTCGGCCCGACCGGCTGCGGAAAAACGTTGCTCGCACAGACGCTCGCCCGGATCCTCAACGTCCCGTTCGCGATCGCCGACGCAACCGCTCTGACCGAGGCCGGCTACGTCGGCGAAGACGTCGAGAACATCCTTCTGAAGCTGATCCAAGCCGCCGACTACGACGTCAAAAAAGCCGAGACGGGAATCATCTACATCGACGAGATCGACAAGATCACGCGCAAGGCCGACAACCCGTCGATCACTCGAGACGTCTCCGGGGAGGGTGTGCAGCAGGCGCTCCTGAAGATCCTCGAGGGCACCACTGCATCGGTCCCCCCGCAGGGCGGGCGCAAGCACCCCCACCAGGAGTTCCTGACCGTCGATACGACCAACATCCTGTTCATCTGCGGCGGCTCGTTCGCGGAGCTCGACAAGGTGATCGAGCGGCGGATCGGCAGCAACGGCATCGGCTTCGGCTCCTCGATCCTCACCAAGGAGGAGCGCGATCTCGGCGAGATGTTCGGGCAGGTTCTCCCCGAAGACCTGATGGAGTTCGGGCTGATCCCCGAGTTCATCGGCCGCCTGCCGGTGCTCGCCTCGATCAACCAGCTCCGACGCGACGACCTGATCACGATCCTGACCGAGCCGAAGAACGCCCTGACCAAGCAGTTCCAGCGCCTCTTCGACTTCGACGACATCGAGCTGGTCTTCGCCCCCGACTCACTCGACGCGATCGCCGACAAGGCGATCCACCGGGAGACCGGTGCGCGCGGCCTGCGCTCGATCATCGAGGACACCCTGATGGACGTCCAGTTCGAGCTGCCGTCCCGCCGCGACGTCAAGAAGTGCGTCGTCACCCGTGAGACGATCGAGAAGGGGTTGACCCCCACGCTCGTAACCCAGGCAGTCCCGCCGGAGGCGGCGGACGGCCCCGGCGATATGGGCGACCTCGGCGAAGAGACCGCCTAGGCTCAGGGCGGGGGGAACTCGTCACATCCCCGTGACGGGGTTGTGGCAATGAGGGGAACACACGCGCGCCGGGCGGCGTCAGGATCGCCCGATGGAGATCGGTCGTGTCATTGCTACCGCTGAGGGGACACGATCACACGACCGATCGATAGATCGGTGGATAGCGGAGATCGCCGCCCGCCAGCACGGGCGCGTGGCGCGCCGCGCCAGCCAGGATCTGACCCGCGATCGCGCGCTGGCCGCAGCGGGTTATCGCCCGTTGCGAGCCGGCTGGATCGACGTCCTTCCGGGCCGTCGACCCCTCGTCGGCCAGTTGCGGCGGATCTTGGGACTGACGCCGCGCCAATAACATCGGCGCCTCTGATGGATTCCGATCGCCGGGCCCGGCTCGAGCAGACGACTCGCTACGACCCCACCGAGGTGGAGGGCAGGGTGTTCGCCGGCTGGCGCGAGCGCGGCTACTTCACGCCCGAGGCGAAGGGCACGCCGGAGGAGAACTACTCGATCGCGATCCCGCCGCCGAACGTCACCGGATCCCTGCATATGGGCCACGGGCTCAACAACACCATTCAGGACACCCTCGTTCGCAAGCACCGGATGATGGGGCAGCGGGTGAAGTGGATCATCGGCACCGACCACGCCGGGATCGCGACCCAATCGGTGGTCGAAAAGGAGCTGCGCAGGGAGGGCGTCGACCGCCACGAGCTCGGGCGCGAGGCGTTCATCGAGCGGGTCTGGGAGTGGGTCGACCAGTACGGGCCGCGAATCATCAACCAGCTCGAGCGCCTCGGGGCCTCCGGCGACTACGCGAACGAGCGGTTCACCTTCGACGACGCCTACGTGCGAGCGGTCAACAGGGTCTTCGTCTCGTTCCACGAGCAGGGTCTGATCTACCGCGACAACTACATGGTCAACTGGGATCCCGGCTCGAAGTCGGCGATCAGCGACCTCGAGGTCGAAAACCGCGAGGTCGACGACGCCCTCTACTCGATCGACTACCCAGTCGAGGGTTCCGATCGCGTCCTCACGGTCGCGACCGTCCGCCCGGAGACGATGCTCGCCGACACCGCCGTCGCGGTGAACCCAGGCGACGAGCGCTACAGGGACCTCGTCGGGAGCTTCTGCATCCTGCCGTTGGTGGGCCGCCGGCTGCCGATCATCGCCGACGATCACGTCGACGTCGAGTTCGGGACCGGAGCGTTGAAGATCACCCCCGGCCACGACCTGAACGACTTCGAGATCGGGCGCAAGCACGGGCTCGAGGAGATCTCGGTGATCGGCGAGGACGGTCGCCTCAACCACAACGCCGGCCCCGACTACGAGGGACTGACCGCAGCCGAGGCCCAGGTGCGGGTCGTCGCCGCGCTCAGGGAGGCCGGGGCGCTGTCGGCCGAGGAGCCCTACACCCACTCCGTTCCCTTCTCGCATCGATCGGGCCAGCGCATCGAGCCCCTGATCAGCCTGCAGTGGTTCTGTCGCATGGACGAGCTCGCCAAGCCGGCCATCGAGGTCGTCAAGGACGGGCGGGTCACCTTCACCCCGGAGCGCTGGGGGAGGGTCTACCTCGACTGGATGGAGGCAATCAGGCCGTGGTGCGTCTCCCGGCAGCTCTGGTGGGGCCACCAGCTGCCGGTCTGGTACTGCGATCACTGCGAGATCACCATCGTCGCGGAGACCGAGCCGCCCGGGGGCAGGTGCGAAACGTGCGGTGGCGTTCTGCGCCGCGACGAGGACGTGCTGGACACGTGGTTCAGCTCGGCGCTCTGGCCGTTCGCGACTCTCGGTTGGCCCGACGACACCCCAGAGCTCCGAGCCTTCTACCCGACGGACGTGCTCTCGACCGCGAGGGACATCATCTACCTGTGGGTCGCCAGGATGATCATGTCCGGGCTCGAGTTCCTCGACGAGGTCCCGTTCGACGACGTCTACATCCACTCCGTGATCCAGGCACCGGACGGTCGCCGGATGTCGAAGAGCCTGGGCACCGGGATCGACCCGATCGAGCTGATCGATTCCCACGGCGCCGACGCGCTCCGCTTCGGGCTGCTGGCGATGTCGTCGAGCCAGGACGTCCGCTTCTCGGAGGCCAAGGTGCAGCAGGGTCGCGATCTGGCCAACAAGCTCTGGAACGCATCCAGGCTGATCCTGCTCAACTCCGCCGACGCCGAGCCGGCGCCCTCGGCGGAGAGCATCGAGGACCGCTGGATCCTCTCGCGCCTCGAACATACCGTCGAGCTGGTCGGCGACCGGATCGACGCCTTCGACTTCGCTCATGCGGCGCTGGAGCTGTACCGGTTCGTCTACTCGGACCTCTGCGATTGGTACCTCGAGATCGTCAAGCCGCGCCTCTACGACGGCCCTGCCCAGGGCGATCTGAGCGCGGCCGGCAACCTCCTCCACGTGCTCGAGCGCACCCTCGCCACGGCCCACCCCCTGATGCCGTTCGTGACCGAGGAGATCTGGGGCTACCTACCCGATCGCGAGGGCGAGCTGATCGTCGCGGCATATCCGATCGCCGCGGATGACCGGTTCGACGATGAGGCCGAGGCCGAGGTCGGCGAGGCGATCGACCTGACCAGGGCGCTGCGCCGCTGGCGCGAGCTTGCCGGTGTCCCGCCGGCGACGACGCTCAAGGCCCGCTCGGTGGGCGAAGGGGGCACCGCCCACCGGTTGGTCGCGACGGCTCGCGCGACTGGACCTGGACGCGAGCCCCGCCGCTGCGCCGGTCGCCACGGTCGGCGCGATCGAGATTCTCGACTCCGACGGCCTCGACCCCGCCGCCGTCGCCGAGCGGCTCGACGAGCTGCGGGCGCGCCTGCGGGGTGAGGTCAAGCGGGCTGAGGGCAAGCTGGCCAACCAGGGGTTCGTGGCGAACGCACCACCGGAAGTGGTGGAGGCTGAGCGGGAGAAGCTCGAGCGGTATCGCTCCGAGTTGGGTGAAATGGCCTGAGATGAAATGGCCTGAGATGAACTGGCCTCAGTGGAACTCGCCTTACGGGGAGCCGGCCTGACCGACGCCGAGCAGTTCCTGGCCGAGCTCGAGCCGGTCGGCTGGCGCTTCGGGTTGGAGCGGATGTGCGCCCTCTGCGAGCAACTGGATTGGCCGCAACGCCGGTATCGCTCGCTCCACGTGGTCGGCACCAACGGGAAGTCCTCGGTGACGACGATGACCGCGGCCCTGCTCGAGGAGTCGGGCCTGCGCAGCGGCGCCTGCATATCCCCGCACGTCTGGCGCTGGAGTGAGAGAACCTGGATCGGCGGGCGTGAGATCGACCCCGCGCCCTTCGCCGCCGCGATCGAGCGGGTCGCCGCGGCGATCGATGTGGTCGAGGCGAGGCTGGAGGGGTCCTCCGGCGAGGAGCGGCCTGATCGGGTCACGCAGTTCGAGGCTGCGATCGCCGCCTCGTTCGTCGCCTTCGCCGACGCCGGGGTCGAGGTGGCGGTCGTTGAGGCGGGGCTCGGCGGGCGGTTGGACGCGACCAATGTGATTCCGTCGACGGCGACCGCGCTGACGTCGGTCGGCCTCGACCACGTCGAGTGGCTGGGGGCGACGGACGCTGAGATCGCGACCGAGAAACTGGCCGTCCTGCGCCCGGCAACCACCCTCGTCGTCGGTGATCTGACCCCCGAGATCGCCGCACTGGCGCGGTCTGCAGCGGCCGACCGGCAGGCGGCGTTCATCGTCGCCGACCCGTTGCCGGATAAGACTTTGCCACCCACGACGGCTCCATATCTGCGGCGGAACGCCGCCGTTGCGGTCGCCCTCGCCGAAACGGTGGCCGGAGAGATTCCCCCGGAGCGGATCGCAGCCACGTTGACCGCTGCGGAGCTGCCCGGGAGGGCGCAGCTCGTTGCGGGGGATCCGCCGCTGATCGCCGACGCCGCCCACAACGAGGCGGGCGCGAGGGCCCTCGCCGAGGCTCTGCCCGAACTCTCCGAGGGCCGCCCTGTAATCGGCTGCCTCTCCGTGCTCGCCGACAAGGACGCAGCCGCGATCGCCGCCGCCCTCGCACCGCGGCTCCAGCATGCCGTCTGCACCGCAGCGGACCCGGGGCCGGCGATGGGTCGGCCCGGCGCGCCGGCGCTGGATGCCGCCGACCTGAGTGGGGAGATGGCGCGGGCCGGGGTTGACGCTGAGGCGCTGGCCGATCCGCAAGCGGCCATCGCCCGCACGCTCGAACTCGCCCGCGCGCGCGGCGGGGTGGCACTTTTTGCCGGCTCGCATTACCTTCTCAGGTACTTATGGAACGGGAGGCACGCTCCGAACTACTCTCGATGATGGGCCTGGTGGCCGTCATCGTCGCCGTGGTCATTCTCGTTTTCTTCGGCCTCGGGTACCTGTTCGGCCGGATGTTTCTCTGAAATCCCGCACTCAGCACGAGTCTCCCGACCGGGAGGCGCCCGCAGATCCGGGTAGACTGCCGCGCCTCAGATGCCCCTAGCCCTGTTCGGAATCACCGACGGCTCGCTCAATCTTGCCGTCAACCTGCTGATCCTCGTCCTCGTAGTGGTCTGGCTTTCGCTGGTCTACTGGACCTGGGCCGATGCCCGGCGCCGGATTGCCGATCCGGTCCTGATCGCGACGGCGACGGCCGCGTCGCTGATCCCCTTCATCGGCACGATCGTCTACACGATCCTCCGTCCTCCGGAGTTCCTCGCCGACGTTCGCGAGCGGGAGGTCGAGACCCAGGCCTCGGAGCTGCGCATGCGTCACCTGACGGCCCAATCGTGCCCGCGCTGTGAGCATCCGATCGAGCGCAGTTGGCTGCGCTGCCCGGAATGTCAGCACCGGCTCAAGGATCCCTGCGTCTCCTGCAACCGTCCGGTCGACCCCCGTTGGGCAATCTGCCCCTATTGCGAGACCCCGCTCCGCAGCTCGGCGGAGGAGAAGCCGTCCGCCCGCAAGCGGCCCCGCTCCAGCGCGGGGCGCAGCAAGGCGAGCTCCGAGGCCCCCCCGAGATCTGCCCCGCGGCGCTCCAAGCCCACGACGACTTCAGCCCCATCCTCATCGACGTCCGAGGCTGCCGCCCGGACGAAGCGCAGTGAGCGTCCGCAGCGAGCTGAGCGACCCCCGGCGAGCGATTCGTCGGCCGATGACAGCGAGCCCGGCTCACGCCGCCGCTCGACGACCGGCTCCTGAGCCGCGACCCCGCAACACCCACGACTCCATCCGCAAACTCCCGAGATTCGAGAGGTTCCAACCATGTCCGAAACCACCCGCACGCTGATCCTCGTCAAGCCCGACGCCTTCGAGCGCGGGCTCACCGGCGAGGTCCTCGCCCGGTTCGAGCGCAAGGGCCTTCGCCTGACCGCCCTGAAGCAGCTGACCGCCGAGGAGGTGACCGCGAACGAGCACTACGCCGAGCACACGGAGCGCCCGTTCTTCGGCGAGCTCGTCACCTTCATCACGGGTGGCCCGCTGGTTGCCGCCGTGTTCGAGGGCGTCGAGGCCGTGAAGGCCGCGCGTCAGCTGATCGGAGCCACTAACCCGGTCGAGGCAGAGACCGGTTCGATCCGCGGCGACCTCGGCACCGAGGTCACGTTCAACCTCGTCCACGGCTCCGACTCCGACGAGTCCGCCGAGCGCGAGATCGGGATCTGGTTCCCGGAGCTCGGCTAGGTCCGCGTGAAGCCGATCATCCTCGCCTCTGCCTCGCCGCGGAGGCGAGAGCTGCTCGGCCTGCTGGGCTTCGAGTTCGAGGCGGTGGCGACCGGCGCCGACGAGCTGACCGAGGGCGAACCCGCTGAACTCGTCGTCGAGAACGCCCTTCGGAAGGCGCGCGCGGCCGCCCACCGGGCGGATGCCGGCGCCGTCGTGCTCGGCGTCGATACCGACGTAGTCCTCGGCGGAGCCATGCTGGGCAAGCCGGAGGACGAGCGGCAGGCGCGCGAGCGGATCGGGGCGCTTGCCGGCCGGACGCACGAGGTGCTCAGCGGACTCGCCCTGATCGAGGGCGAAAGGACCAGGACGGAGCTCGTTCGCACCCTCGTCACCTTCCGCGAGCTCACCGCCGGCGAGATCGAGATCTACGTCGGCTCCGGTGAATGGCGGGACCGGGCGGGGGGCTATGCGGTCCAGGGCCTGGGCTCGTCCCTGATCGCCGCGATCGACGGCGACCTCTCAAACGTGATCGGCCTACCGATTCCGGCGTTGAGCAGGATGATCGGTGAATTGCAGAATCCCTAAGGAACTGTTGGTTTTATGTTGGGTAGTGCTCACAAATTAGTCGTTTCCGGCGTGGTTCGCTAGACTCGTGCCACTCCCGGCCGCTTCGCGTCAGCCCGCCGCCGATCAGTTTTCTTCGGGAGGTGCCGTCAGGCACATTCCGACAACGCGTACACCTCCAGAACCTCAGGACCAACGAATTACCTCACCTTGGGCATCTTCAGTTACATGACTGGATTCGGCGGCCGCGACATGGCCGTCGACCTCGGCACCGCAAACACCCTCGTCTACGTCCGCGGACGCGGAATCGTGCTCTCTGAGCCGAGCGTGGTCGCGGTCGACTCGCGCAGCGGCGAGGTTCACGCCGTCGGGATGGAGGCCAAGCGGATGCTCGGTCGCACCCCGGGCACGATCCAGGCGATCCGGCCGCTCAAGGACGGCGTGATCGCCGACTTCGATGTGACCGAGGCGATGCTCCGCCACTTCATCCAGAAGGTGCACCAGAATCGCTTCGCCCATCCCCGGGTCGTCGTCTGCGTCCCCTCCGGCGTCACCGGGGTGGAGAAGCGAGCCGTCGAGGAGGCCTGCCTGGCGGCCGGCGCTCGACAGGCCTACCTGATCGAGGAGCCGATGGCCGCCGCGATCGGCGCCGGGCTTCCGGTCGGTGAACCGACCGGCTCGATGGTCGTCGACATCGGCGGCGGCACGAGCGAGGTCGCCGTGATCTCGCTCGGCGGCATCGTCGTCTCGGAGTCGATCCGGGTCGGCGGCGACGAGATGGACGACGCGATCGTCAACTGGTGCAAGACCCACCACAAGCTCATGATCGGCCAGCAGACGGCCGAGGAGGTCAAGCTCGAGGCGGGCTCGGCGGTCGAGCTCCGCGAGGAGGTCCGGACCGAGATCCGCGGTCGCGACATCGTCTCCGGACTGCCGAAGACGGTGATGTTGAGCTCGGAGGAGATCCGCGAAGCGCTGGTCGATCCGGTCAACTCGATCGTCGGCGCCGTCAAGGAGACCCTCGACCGCACTCCCCCCGAGCTCGCCGGAGACATCATGGATCGCGGCATCACGCTCGCCGGCGGCGGGTCGCTCCTGCAGGGGTTCGACGAGCGCCTGCGCCGCGAATGTCAGATGCCGGCCCAGCTCGCGGATTCCCCCCTTACCTGCGTTGCCGTCGGCTCCGGTCGCTCGCTCGAGGAGTTCGAGACCATCCACCGGGTCAACGCCAACGACTCCCGCCGCCGACGGCGGCGCTGAACAGGGGTCGGCCGATGTACCGCAAGCAGGTACGCAGGCGCCGCGCGATCCTCGTCGCCCTCGTCGTCGCCTGTCTGATGCTGATCAGCATCTCGATCAGCGAGGCCGAGGATGGTCCGCTGCACTCGGTGCAGTCCGGGGTCTCGTCGGTCTTCTCACCGGTCGGCGAGGGCGCCGGCCGCGCTCTGAAGCCGGTCCGCGACCTGATCAACTGGTTCGACGAGACCTGGGACGCGCGGGGGGAGAACGACGAGCTGCGAAGTGAACTCGCATCGATGCGCGGCGAGCTCCTCGATACGCAGGACGCCGCCGAGAAGGCCGGATACTCCGACGCCGTCCAGAAGCTGCTCGAAGAGGGCAGTCTCGCCGGCTACACGCCGGTGAGCGCATCCGTGATCTTTCGCTCGTTCAGCCTCTGGTATGCGACGATCAAGATCAGCGCCGGAGGCTCCGACGGGGTCGAGCGGAACAATGTGGTCATCACTGAGGACGGATTGATCGGACGGGTCTCGAACGTCACCGGAGGCACCGCCGAGGTGGCACTCATCACCGACGGCTCCAGCGCCGTCACGGCCCGCGTGGTCGGCGAGGGACCGGAGGGGCTGGTCGGCCCCGTCGTCGGCTCTCCCGGGAAGCTCGACTTCAGCCTGATTCAGGGTGAGAAGGAGGTCAAGGACGGCGACCGCCTCGTGACCGCCGGCTTCACCACCGAGGGCGGACTGGCATCCAGGTACCCGGCCGACATCCCGATCGGCGAGGTCGTCGAGACGATCCCCGCTGAGGAGGAACAGCGCGAGCAGGTCAGCGTCGAGCCGTTCGCCGATCTGGCCGACCTGAGCGAGGTCACCGTCCTGACGACCGGGGGCGCAGGCGGATGATCGTCACCCCGCCCATTCTCGTGCGCCTCGTGGTGGTCGTGTTCCTGGCTGTTCTGCTCCAGGTCGCGCTCTTCTCCCAGGTCCCCCTCCTCGGCTCCGTGGCCAATCTGATTCCCGTCGTGATCGTCGCGCTTGGCCTGCTGGGCGGTGCCGTGACGGGCGCCGTCGCCGGCTTTGCGGCCGGGTTGCTCGTTGACGTGATGATCGGCGGCACCCTCGGTGTGGCCTCGCTGGCGCTGATGAGCGCTGGATATCTCGCCGGCCGCTGGCGCGAGGGCTACGACATCGTCAGCTCGCTCGTTCCGCCGCTGCTGACCGGAGCGCTGACCGCGATCGCCGCGCTGATCTACGGAGCGCTGACCCTGACCCTCGGGGTCGAGGCTCCGATCAGCGTTCTCGCCCTCCAAGAGGTCCTGGTGCAGGGGCTGCTCGCGATCCTGCTCGCGATCCCGGTCTTCCCGCTGATCAAGCGCGTGTTGCGACCCGCGCTTGTCGACGATGCGACCGGTGCGCGATCCCGTGCCGGCGGTCCGTCCGGTGAGGGCCGCGGCGGACCGTTCGGGATGATGAGTGGCCAGGGAAGTCTCTGATGTTCCGCCACGACGAGAACGCCGCTCCGACCCACGCCCAGTTCGCCGTGCGCGTCGCCGTGCTCGGTGGAATCGCGCTCGTCGCCTTCGCCGCGATCTTCTTCCGTCTCTGGTTTCTCGAGATCCTCTCCGGCGAGGCGTACCTGAAGCAGGCCAACGCCAACCGCGTCCGTGAGATCAAGATCCAGGCCCCGAGAGGTCAGATCCTCGACCGCAAGGGCCGCGTCCTCGTCGACAACAAGACCGTGCTGTCGCTGCAGGTCCAGCCGAGCGAGTTGCCCCAGCAGACAGAGCCGCGCAATCGCGAGCTCCGCAAGGTGGCCGAGGTCGCCGGAATGAGCTACGACAAGGTCAAGCGCGAGATGGTCAATCAGATGGCCGCGGCGATGGGGATGGAGCCATCCGAGTACAAGGGCGAGATCCGCGCCGGAACGATCGAGCCTCCGGCGATTCCGGTCACCCTGAAGCAGGACGTGGACAAGGACGTCGTCTACTACCTCCGCGAGCGCCAGGATGAGTTCCCCGGCGTCACCGCATCGCAGGTCTACGTCCGCGACTACCCGAGCGGAACCCTCGGCGCGCACCTGTTCGGCTTCGTCAGCGAGATCGGCCCCGACCAGCTCAAGGAACCCGCCTACGACGGACTCGAAGCCGGCGACCGGATCGGCGCCACCGGTCTCGAGTCGCAGTACGACTACCTGCTCAGGGGTCGCAACGGAGCCGTTCGCGTGCCGGTCGACGCCACCGGTGAGCCGCGCGGACGAGAGCTTTCGCGGGTCGAGCCGGAGGCCGGCGCCAACCTGAAGCTGACCCTCGACAAGAAGATCCAGGCTGCGGGCGAGTCGGCGATCTCTCAGTTCGGGTTGCCGGCGGCATTCGTCGTGATGAAGATCGACGACGGATCGATCCTCGGCATGGGCTCCTATCCGACCTTCGACCCGAGCGTCTACACGCCGCCCGTCTCGACCGCGACGGCGGAGGCGCTGACGAACGACGAGAGCAAGCCGCTGCTGGATCGCGCGATCCAGTCGGGCTACCCGACGGGGTCGACGTTCAAGATGATCACCGGGACGGCCGCCCTCGAGGAGGGGCTGATCACCCCCTCGCACACGTTCAACGATCAGGGCTCGTTCGAGTACGCGGAGCAGAAGTGGATCAACGCCGGCGAGCAGCCGAACGGCGTCGTCGACATGGTCTCCGCCCTCCGCGTCTCCTCCGATGTCTTCTTCTACGACCTCGGGATCAGAGCCGAGAGGGTCATCGAGGAAACCGGTGGCGAGAAGGAGCCGATCCAGGACTGGGCCTCTCAGTTCGGGTTCGGGTCACTGACGGGGATCGATCTGCCCGGCGAGGGCGCGGGGCTCGTGCCGACGCCCGAATGGCGCGACAAGCTATACGAGGACGCAACCGACCCGGACTCCTGCGGCGGCAAGGCGGCGCTGTTCGAGGACGGCTGCTTCGAGACCGACCGGCCCTGGTCGGTCGGCGACAACATGAACCTCTCCGTCGGTCAGGGCGACCTGTCGGCGACGCCTCTGCAGCTTGCGACCGCGTATGCGACGTTGGGCAACGGGGGAGAGGTCGTGAGACCCCACCTCGGCATGGAGGGCGTGGACGCGACGGGGGCGCAGACCACCACGTTCGAACCCGCAGCCCGGCGGCAGGTCGAGATCTCCGAATCCACCCGGGACACGATGCTGGAGGGACTGCGGCAGGCGGCCATGGAGCCGGGGGGCACCTCTGAGCCGGTCTTCGGCGGCTTCCCGATCGAGATCGCCGGCAAGACCGGAACCGCGGAGAAGACCGACCAAGAGGACCAGGCCTGGTATGCGGCCCTCGCCCCCGCCGACGACCCGAAGTTCGTCGTCGTGGCCACCGTCGAACAGGGTGGATTCGGCGCGACGACCGCGGCGCCTGCCGCCTGCCAGATCCTCAGTCAGATCTTCAACGTCAACGATTCCTGCAGCACGGGGACCAGCGCCGACTAGTTCGGTCTGCCCGCCACGCTGCTTAGATGAACTAGACCAACGATGCCGACACTCGCCAGACCGCAGACATTCGACGAGCGCAGCGCCGGCTTTGCCGAGCGCACCGGGTTCCTGCGTATGGACCCGGTGATCGCATTCGCCGGGATCGCGCTGATCGTCTTCAGCATCGTCGCCCTCGGCTACACCACCCAGAACCTGGTTGAGGGTGATCCGTTCTTCTACACGATCCGCCAGAGCATCTATGCGGTGATCGGCATCGCGCTGATGTTCGCGCTGGCCCGGGTCGACTACTCGCGCTTCCGCGAGCTTCGGGTCGGTCTCTACACGGCGATGATCTTCACGATCGGCATCGTCCTGGTTCTCGGCGTCGCTGCGCTCGGAGCGCGGCGCTGGATCGAACTTCCCTTCTTCCAATTTCAACCGTCGGAGCTGGGCAAGCTGTTGCTTATCCTCGCTCTCGCCGGCTTTGCCATCGACCGGGCTCGGCGCCAGACGGAGTGGCAGCGCACCGCGCGACTGCTCCTGCTCGGCCTCGTGCCCGCGTTGATCGTTTTTGTGCAGCCCGACTTGGGCACCGCACTGGTCTATGGCGCGATCACGCTCGCGATCCTGTTCATCTCGGGAACCCCCTGGACGCACTTCGCTGCGCTCGGTGGACTCGCGGTGGCGGCGATCGCGGTCGTTCTTGTGGTCGCGCCGGCGGTCGGTCAACCGGTGCTTCAGGGCTATCAGCTCGATCGACTGACGTCGTTTCTCAATCCGAGTGACGACCCGGCCGACTCCAGTTATCAGACAAATCAGGCGCTCATCGCGATCGGTTCCGGCGGAAAGGTCGGACGTGGCGATGACGCAACTCAAGCGCAGCATGGCTTCCTCCCGGAAGGCCGTACAGACTTCATCTTCTCCGTGATTGCGGAGCGATGGGGGTTTGTCGGCGCTGCGCTCCTTCTATCCCTCTATGCCTTGCTCATATGGCGGGCGCTGCGGATTACGACACTCTCGAAGAACTTGTACGGGAGCCTCGTCGGGGCGGGTATCGCCGCGATGTTGCTCTTCCAGGTTCTCGTCAACGTGGGGATGAACGTCGGGCTGATGCCCGTCACGGGCATCACCCTGCCGTTGATGAGCTACGGCGGAACGTCGGTGCTGGTCACCTTCATGTCCATCGGTTTGCTTCAGAGCATCTACGTCCAGTCGCAGCTCTCCTCGCCGAGCAGGTTGAGAAATGCTCTGTGAGGTGAGCCAACTTGAAGAAAAAGATCCTCGTATCGGTTGACGCCGGTGAAACCCGTGTCGCGGTACTAGAAGCAAAAGGAACGGCCCGTTCGGGTCGCGCCGCTGCAGACCCTAAGACCGCTGAGAAGGACAACGAATCAGGGGCTGAGGCCAAAGAGCCGCAAGGTCGCGGCGGCGGCCGGGGCAGGGCCGGCGGCTCCGGCGACTCGAAGTGGAGGGTCGGTGAGCTCTACGTCGAGCGTCGCGGATCCCGTTCGATCGTCGGCAACATCTACAAGGGCGTCGTCGACAACGTGCTGCCGGGAATGGAAGCGGCGTTCGTCGACATCGGCCTCGAGCGCAACGGGTTCCTCCACGTCGACGAGATCGTCACCCCCGACGGCAAGCCGGCGCCGAAGCGCGGTCGCGGCGAGGGACGCCGGATCGACGAGCTGATCAAACGCGGTCAGGAGATCGTCGTTCAGGTCGTCAAGGACCCGCTGAAGACCAAGGGCGCTCGACTCTCGATGCAGGTCTCGATCGCGGGCCGTTACCTCGTCTACATGCCGCAGGGCGGAGGCATCGGCGTCAGCCGCAGGCTCCCCGACGGCGAGCGCGGCCAGATGCGCAAGAGCCTCGAGAAGATCCACGACGCCAGCAAGGAGAAGGGCGGCTACATCGTCCGGACCGCCGCGCAGGGTGCCAAGAAGGAGGACTTCGAGCGCGAGATCGCCTACCTGCACAAGCTGCATCAGGTGCTCGAGCGCCGCTCGAAGGACGTCGAGGCACCGTCGCTGATCTTCCAGGAGGCGGATCTACCGATCAGGGTTCTGCGCGACGTCCTCGGCAGCGAGTTCGACGGCGCCGAGATCGATGACCAGAAGCAATTTGAGCGGGTCACCTCGTTCTTCCAGCGCACCGCGCCGGAGCTGGTCGACTCGGTCGAGATGCACTCCCACAGCGAGCACCTCTTCGATCGCCACGGCGCCGAGGAAGCGTTCCGTTCGACCCTGTCGCGACGGGTGGACCTGCCCTCGGGTGGCTACCTGATCATCGACTACGCCGAGGCGCTGACGGTGATCGACATCAACACCGGCAGCTTCACCGGCAAGGGCAAGGGCCGGCTCGAGGACACGATCACCAAGGTCAACGTGGAAGCTGCCGACGAGGTCGTCCGCCAGCTCCGGCTACGAGACATCGGCGGGATCATCGTCATCGACTTCATCGACATGGCGCGGGCCAAGAACCGCGATCAGGTGCTGAAGACGCTGCGAAAGGCTCTCGACGAGGACCGCACGAAGACCTACGTCGTCGAGGTCTCACCGCTCGGGCTGGTCGAGATGACGCGCCAGAACGTGACCGACGGCGTGCGCGAGATCCTGACCACCAAGTGCCCGACCTGCGACGGCGAGGGCGTCGTCCGCTCGGCCGAGACGGTCGCGATCGAGGCGCTGCGCAAGCTGCGCGACGTGGTCCTGGAGAGCCCGGACCCCGATGCCCATCTGATCCGCGTCAACCCGAAGGTCGCCCGCGAGCTGATGCGCCACGACAGCGGTCTGGTCGAACTCGAGGAGGAGACGAAGAAGACGTTCCTGTTTGAGGGCGGGGACGCGCTGCCGATCGACACCTTTGAGGTTGCCGAGTCGGGGGAAAAGGCCGAGATCGAGCGGCGTGCCTTGCCGTTCCAGCTCGGCGACGAGGTCCTGCTCACGATCGACGAACCGCACATGTACAACCCCGGCGACGCCGTTGCCAGGGTCGATGCGCTGGTGATCACGGTCACCGGTGCGGCCCCCCTGGTGGGCGAGCGCAAGCTGGTCAGGATCGAGGAGATCGGGCGTTCGTCTGGTGTCGCGACGCTGGTCGACGGGATCCCCGAGGGGTCGGGCGATGACGAATCCGCCGACGGGCTAGAATCCGGCACTCGGCGCCGCGGCCGTAGAGGCGGACGGCGCCGTTCCCGCGCCGGGAGCGGTACCAATCCCGGCCAAGAATCTTGATTCAGTCCGAGTTCCATTGAGGCGAGCCAGATCGATATGTCCACATACGCGATAGTCGAAAGCGGAGGAAAGCAGTACCGCGTCGAGGAGGGTCAGTCCCTGCTCGTCGACCGCATCTCCCAGGACGAGGGCGCCAAGGTCGGCCTGCGTCCGGTGATGTTCCGCAGCGATGCCGACATGATGATCGCCCCGAAGGATCTCGAGAAGGTCAAGGTCGAGGCCAAGATCGCCGGCCACGAGCGCGGCGAGAAGATCAAGGTCTTCAAGTACAAGGCCAAGAAGGGCTACCGCAAGCACCAGGGCCATCGCTCCGAGCTGACCCGGCTCGAGGTGACCGAGGTCAAGCTGCTTTCGCGTAAGCCCGCCGCCGCCAAGGATGAGGTCAAGGCCGAGTCGAAGCCGCCGGCTGCCGAGGCCAAGCCCGCGGCGACCGAGAAGGCCGCTCCCAAGGCGCCGGCCGAGAAGCCTGCAGCCAAGAAGCCCGATGCAGCCAAGAAGCCCGCTGCGAAGAAGCCGGCGGCGAAGCCTGCGGCCAAGAAACCTGCAGCCAAGAAGCCGGCGGCGGCCAAGAAGCCCGCTGCCAAGAAGCCCGCTGCCAAGAAGCCCGCTGCCAGGAAGCCGGCGGCGAAGAAGCCCGCTGCGGCCAAGAAGCCGGCAGCCGAGAAGGAGACTGACTGATGGCTCACAAGAAGGGGCTCGGTTCGAGCCGCAACGGTCGCGATTCCAAGCCGAAGTTTCTTGGCGTGAAGGTCTTTGCCGGTCAGTCCGTCCAGGGCGGCGAGATCATCGTCCGCCAGCGTGGAACCCGCTTTCACCCGGGCGACGGAGTCGGCATCGGTCGCGATCACACGATCTTCGCCACCCGCCCGGGCACGGTCGAGTTCAAGCCCGGCCGCAAGGGCCGCGTGATCTCGGTCGCCGAGTCCGAGTAGCGCCCATCCTCTGAGATCGGTTTCGCTCCCGGCTGGCGTCGGGCTGCGATCCTCACTGCTGTGTTTCACGATCGCGCGCGCATATTCGTCGAGGGTGGCCGCGGCGGCGACGGCGTCGTCAGCTTTCGCCGCGAGGCTCACGTTCCGCGCGGCGGACCCGACGGTGGCGACGGCGGGCATGGCGGAGATGTCGTCTTGCTGTGCGATCCGTCGCGACGCGATCTCGCCTCGATGCGCGTCTCCGCTCACTACCGGGCCGAGCGGGGCGGTCACGGTCAGGGTGCCAACAAGCATGGTGCACGCGGCGGCGATCTGGTCGTTCTCGTCCCTCCTGGGACCACTGTCGAGGGCCTCGAGGGCGAGTTCTTCGACCTGGTCGAGCCCGCCCAGCAGGCCACGGTGGCGAACGGGGGGCTCGGGGGCCACGGCAACAAGCGCTTCACCTCGGCGACCCATCAGGCGCCGCGCTTCGCCGAGAAGGGCCTGGTGGGTCAATCCGGGTGGGTCGAGCTCCGGCTCAGGCTGCTGGCCGACGCCGGCCTCGTCGGGCTGCCCAACGCCGGCAAGTCCTCACTTCTCGGTCGCATAACCCGAGCGGCGCCGAAGGTTGCCAACTACCCGTTCACCACACTCGAACCGATCCTCGGGACGATCGACGACGGCGAGCGCCAACTCGTCCTCGCCGACATCCCCGGCCTGATCGAAGGGGCGGCCGAAGGGGCCGGCCTCGGGCACGAGTTCCTCGCTCACGTCGAACGCTGTCGTGTTCTCGTCCACCTGCTCGAGATCGGCGAGGGGGCCGACCCCGACACGGCCTACGACGTGGTCCGAGGCGAGCTCGCCGCACACGGATCGGGTCTCGACCGGCTGCCGGAGCTGATCGTCCTGTCGAAGAGCGACCTGCTGCCGGCCGACGAGGTCGAGTTCGAGCTCGACGCCTGGCGGGAGAGCCATCCCGGGACCTCGCCGATGGCGATCTCGTCCGCTACCGGGGCGGGCATCGAAGAGCTGGTGAGCGCCATCTTCAGGACCGTCGCCGGTGCGGATCCCGACGCGGAGACACCGATCGCCGCTGCCGCAAACGCGGAGCCCGAGTTCCAATCCGAGCACCGGATCTACAGGCCCAGGGGTGCGGGGGGGTTCGACGTCGCGATGATCGACGAAGGGATCTTCGAGGTCGTCGGCCGCGGGGTGGAGATGCTGGTCGAGCGGCACGATCTCGCGAACCCTGAGGCGATCAGCTATCTGGAGCGCCGTCTGAAGGAGATCGGTGTGATCAAGGCGCTGCGAGACGCCGGATTCGAGGACGGCGACGAGGTCAGGGTGGGCGACCAGGCATTCGAGTTGGACGCCTAGGTGGATAACTCCGACCGGATCCTCCGCTGCGCGTCCGGTCCGGTCGGCCTGCCCGGTGTTGCCGCTCGGCAAGGGCGTCAGGGATAACTCCGAGCAGATGCTCCGCTGCGCGTCCGCTCTGCTCGGTCGGCGCGGTGTTGCCGCTCGGCAGGGGCGTCAGGTGATTGGTGGGGTGGAGGCTCTGCTTCGCGTCCGGTTCGGCGGTGTCAGACTGCCCGTCCTGTGACTTTGGTCGTCAAACTCGGATCATCGATCGTTGCTGGTGCCGATGGTGCTCTGCGCACGGACGTGCTCGATCAGGTCTGCGCGCAGGTTGCCGAACTGCACGAGGGCGGGGAGGAGATCGTCATGGTCACCTCGGGAGCGATCGCTCGGGGGAGGCGGCTGCTCGGACTCGCGGTGCGCCCGTCGGCGGTGGACGAGCTCCAGGCCGCATCCGCCGTCGGGCAGGGCTCGCTGTTCCGCTCCTACGAGGAGCGCCTGGCTCGTGGCGACGCGCGAGCCGCGCAGGTGCTGCTCACCGCGTTCGACATGTCCGAGCGGATCAACTATCTGAACGCGCGACAGACGCTCCAGCGGCTGCTCGCCTGGCACGTCGTGCCCGTGATCAACGAGAACGACACGACCGCCACCGACGAGATCACCTTCGGCGACAACGACTTCCTCTCGGCCCAGGTAGCGATCATGATCGAGGCGCGGCGACTGATCCTGCTCACCGACCAGACCGGCCTCTTCAACTCCGACCCGCGCGCCAACCCCGATGCCGAGCTGGTGGAGCACGTCGGTGACACGGGCGAGCTCGACGACTACGAGATCGGCTCGCGAGGCTCGCAGTTCGGCTCGGGCGGGATGCGAAGCAAGGTCGTCGCCGCACAGATGGCGAGCGGCTCCGGCATCGGCGTGACGATCTGCGACGGGACCGCTCCCGGCACCCTCCTCGCCGCCGCCCGCGGAGAGAAGGTTGGCACCTCCTTCAGCGGCGGCAATGACCGCGCGCCCAGCTTCAAGCTTTGGCTTCGCTGGGCGACCCCGGCCCAGGGGCGGATCGTCGTCGACGATGGCGCTGGACGCGTCCTCCGCGAGAGCGGCTCCTCACTACTCCCGGTCGGCATAACCACGGTTGAGGGGAGCTTCGCCGCCGGGGACCCCGTTGAGGTCATCGACGGGCGGGGCATCGTCGGCAAGGGCATCGCCGAGCACTCCTCCGAGGTCCTCCAGCGCCTGAGCGGCAAGCGCAGCTCGGAGGTCGCCGAGATCCTTCCCGGCGGTGCCGAGGAGGCGATCCACCGGGACCGGTTCGTGCTCACCTAGGCGGCCCCGGGGGAATGCTTCGCTTCCTTCGGAGCGCTGGTGCTTTGCCAGTGCATGGGATTTCTCCGATATCCCGGAGTTATCCCATTCACTGGCATTCGAGCCCTCCGTGCCATGGCAAAGTTCGACCGGCGGTCACGGTTCCCGGGCCGGCCACACCGATCTCCCCCGTTACTCTTTCCCGATGGCCGTCACTGCTGAATCCGTGACCGAGATATGTCGCCGGGCCAAGGCGGCTTCGCTGGTCCTGCCCGGAGTTCAGACCCCCGCGAAGGATCAGGCGCTGACGGCTCTTGCGCGGCTCCTGCGCGAGCGGGCCGGCGACATCCTCGCCGCCAACCTCGTCGACCTTCAGCGTGGGAGGGAGGCCGGGCTCGACGACGCGCTAGTCGACCGGCTGAGCCTCGACGACGCCCGGGTCGAGGCGATGGCCGTTGGGGTCGAGGCTGTGATCGGACTCGAAGATCCCGTTGGCGAGCTGCTGGAGAAGCGCACGCTGGAGAGCGGAATCGAGATGGAGCACCGCCGCGTTCCGATCGGCGTGATCGCCATCGTCTACGAGGCTCGCCCGAACGTGACCGTCGATGCCGCAGCCCTGTGTCTGAAGAGCGGCAACGCGGCCGTCCTGCGCGGTTCGAGTTCCGCGGCCGCCTCGAACGCCGTGCTCGTCGAGCTCGTCCGCGAGGCCGTTGCCGAAGCGGGTCTTCCGGATGGCACGGTGGAAGCAGTGGCGGGAGGCGGCCGCGAGGAACTCAGCGCCCTGGCCCGCCAACGCGACTTCGTCGACCTGATCATCCCGCGTGGAGGCGAGGGTCTGAAGGCGGCGCTCGAGGAGGTTGCAGAGGTGCCGATCCTCTACGCCGCGTCCGGTAACTGTCACATCTACGTGGATGTCGACGCCGACCTCGAGATGGCGCGGGGCATCGCCTACAACGCCAAGGTCCAGAGACCCGGCGTCTGCAATGCGGCCGAGACACTGCTGGTGAACGCGGCGGTCGCCGAGAGGTTCCTGCCGGCCATCCTCACCGAGCTGTCGTCGGCCGGCGTCGAGCTGGTGGGTGACGAGCGGGTTCGGGTCGACGCCGGGGACGTCTCCGTCGGTGCTGCCACCGACGACGATTGGGATCGCGAGTACCACGGTCTGAAGATGTCCGTGGCGGTCGTCGATTCGCTCGAGGACGCGATCGCGCACATCAACCGACACGGCAGCGGCCACTCGGAGGCGATCGTGACCACCTCCGAGGCGGCCGCCCGGGCGTTCACCGGTGGTGTCGACGCGGCCTGCGTCTACGTCAACGCTTCGACCCGCTTCACCGACGGCTTCGAGTTCGGGATGGGCGCCGAGATCGGCAACTCGACCCAGAAGCTGCATGCTCGGGGTCCGATCGGGCTGCGGGAGCTGACCTCGACCAAGTACGTACTCCAGGGCACGGGTCAGACCCGCGGGTGAGCCGCGCCGTCGGCGTCCTCGGGGGCGCGTTCAATCCTCCGCATCTCGCCCATCTCCTGCTCGCTCAGGAGGCCGTCCACGATCTCGAGTTGGACGAGTTGATCCTGGTCCCGACGGGGGTCGCGCCGCACAAGCGGATCGAGCCCGAGCCGGGACCCGAGGTCAGGCTCGAGATGGCTCGTCTCGCGGTCGCCGGGGTCGATCGGATTTCGGTCTCCGAGCTCGAGGTCTACCGGGAGGGGCCGTCCTTCGCCTTCCGTACGCTTGAATTGCTCGCAGATGAACTTCCAGGGAGTGAGCTGACCTTCGTGATGGGTGCCGACGTCGCCGCCGGCCTCGAGCGCTGGAAGCGTCCGGAACGGGTTCTCGAGCTGGCGCGGGTCGCGATCGCCGAGCGTCCGGGCTTCGACCGCTCCGAGGTTGACGAAACCCTGGCTCGCATCGGTGGACAGCGAAGGGTCACTCGGATCGAGATGCCCTCGATCGGGATCTCCTCCTCGATGATCCGGGGCCGGATCGCGGCCGGCAGGCCGGTTCGCTGGCTGGTTCCCGACGCGGTCGCCCAGCTGATCGCCGATCGCGGCCTGTACCGGGAGGACGGGGTGGAGGAGTGAGCGGCTCGCTGGATCTAGCTCGCCGAATCGCCGCGATCGCGGACTCGAAGGGTGCGACCGATCTCGTCGGCCTCGACGTCTCGGGCATCCTCGGCTACACGGATGTGCTCCTGATCTGCACGGCCCGCAACGAGCGGCAGGCGAAGTCGATCGCCGACGAGGTTCAGTTCAAGCTCAAACACGAGGACGATCTGCTGCCGCGCCGGGTCGAGGGGCTGCCGGAGGGACGCTGGGTATTGGTCGACTTCCTCGACTGCATCCTGCACGTCTTCGTCGCCGAGGCCCGCGATCTGTACAGGCTCGATCAACTTTGGGGAGAGGCGCCCCAAATCGACCTCGGCCTCCCCGAGGAGCCGCCGGCGCGGGCCATGGGCGAGGGCTGATCCCAGCCCTGGTATCCGGCGCTCCGCCGCTGTTTACCGTCCGCGGCGGCCCATAATCTGGCCGCATCGCTGCAGAGACGTTCAGGAGGTCGCTGTTCGGATTCCGCCCGTCGGAGGTCGGCGAGGCGATCGATTCGCTCGAGTCCGAACTCGGCCGCAGGGCCGAGGCGCTTCGTGGTCGCGACGCCGAGGTCGAGCGCCTGACGGGAGAGGCGGCGGCGCTTCGCGGACAGCTCACCGAGGGCGAGACAGTCGCGAACCATCTGCGCGCTGAGCTTGCGGACGCACGCGCCCGCGCCGAGCAGGAGATGCGGACCATGGCGGTGCTGACGAGCCAGCTCGAGGAGATGCGGGTCAGCGCTCGTGGTGCCGCCACGCGGATTCGCCTGTCGGCGTTGCGGGAGGCCGCTGGGGTCAACGCCCGTCTCATTGATCTCGGCGATCCGAGGCTGGCGGAGGCCCGCGATCGGCTGCACCTTGCGCTCGAGGACGCGCTCGCACGGGTCGCCGGGGAATGGGAGGCCGAGACGCCGGATCCCCCGCTGGCCCGGTCCGCTCAGGCGCGGGTGTCGTTCGCCGCGGGGCAGGTGGCCGGCGCACCCCGCCGTCACGTCAGCGTCGACATCGGCCCCTTTGAGGACTTCTCACAGCTGGTGCGCTTCGAGGACGCCGCCAACGCCATCGGCGCCACGGGCGACATCTCGATCAAGCGCTTCTCCGGCGGACGCGCGCGGATCGACGTGGCGCTCAGCGAACCGGTGGACCTCCTTCGCGAGCTGGAGGAGAACAGCGACCTCGAGTTCAAGGTGAGATCCAGGACCGACGACGAACTGATTCTCGACCTCTGACGGCCTGGGAGGCGCCGGCCCGGCGTCATCGGGCCGCTCACGGCCCTCTTTGGCCGCATCGCGTCCCTCTTCCTTGGCCCGGCGGCTCCCAGCCGCGTCAGATCACCTTGCGGAGCCGAAGATCCTCAGCATGAAGAGGAACAGGTTGATGAAGTCGAGGTAGAGCGAGAGGGCACCGAGGATCGTTGCCTTCTTCGCATCCTCGCCGCTGATCCCGCTCTCGCCGATCCTCTTGATCTTCTGCATGTCGTAGGCGGTCAGGGCGCAGAAGAGAAGGACGCCGCCGAAGGTGACGAACCAGTAGAGGGTCGAGTTGGCCCAGAACATGTTCACGACCATCCCGATGAGCAGGCCGATCAATCCCATGAACAGGATCGAGCGCATGCCCGAGAGGTCGCGCTTGGTCACGTAACCGTAGAGGGCCATCGATCCGAACATCCCGGCCGACACGGCAAACGCTCCGGCGATCGATGACGTCGTATAGACCGACAGGATCACCGAGAACAGAAAGCCGTTAAGAGCTGCGTAGGCGGCGAAGAGGAAGACCGCGGTCGAGTAGCTGATCTTGTTGATCCCGGCCGAGATCGCGACCACCAGGCCGAGCTGCCCGAAGATCATCACGATGAACGCGAACTGGTTCTCGTCGAACCACTTGATCATGTCGGTGCTGGCCGCCACGTAGGCGGCGATCCCCGCGGTCAGCGCGAGGCCGAGGAACATCCAGCCGAAGACGCTGGTCAGAAACGACTGCCTCGCGAGCTGCGCGTCGGCGCTCGGGAGGGCGGGGGTTCCGTACTGATCGTCCATCTGTCGCTCTTGGCTCCTTGCTCCAGGCCACGCGCTCGGCCACGGTGGCGATTACCGCTGAGAATACTCTGCGCCCATCCCGATCCCTGCGCCTTGGCAACGGTACCGTCCGACCGCTATGCGAACGTGTGTTCGTGCAGTTAGGAACACCCAATCACAAGGGAGCTGTGGCGGAGTTGGCCATCGCCGCCAGGGCAGCAGCGCTCGGTCTCGGCGTGCTGTGGCCTATGGTCGAACATGGCCGATACGACCTGGCGCTTGAAATCGAGCATCGAATCCTGCGCGTCCAATGCAAATGGGCAAGGAAACGCGCCGAGGTCGTTCAGATTCACTTGGCCACCTCTCGCCACACCCCGTTGAATGGATATGTACGAAGCAAGTACGAAGCTGACGAGATCGACGCCATCGCGGCCTACTGCGGCGATCTCGATCAGTGCTACCTGTTTCCCATCGAGGAGCTGGCTGGACGATCGGCCATTTTTCCTTCGGTTGAAGCCGGCGAAGAACAATCAACAGGCGGCGATAAACTACGCTTCTGATTACGAGTTCACTGGGGCTGTAGCTCAGTTGGCTAGAGCGATCGGCTGGCAGCCGGTAGGGCGTCGGTTCGAGTCCGACCAGCTCCACTCCAGTTCCTCGGCTCCGACCATCGTCGGCGCCGAGGAATTTGGCTACCGCTACGCCCGCTTTCTTCAGCGTGCCTCAGCCGGCGAGGAGTTCCTCGTCACCCGCCGAGGCAGGCCGATGCCCCGGATCTCCCCGCCTTCGCCCCAACTCCCGAAATAGGCTGACGCCGATCCGTGTTCGGCCTCTTCGCAAGCATCGGGACTGTCTCCCTCGTCGTGTCGATCGACCGGTGAGCACTCCGATCCCGCCCGAGCTACTGGTTCGCCTCCGGCTTGCCGCGCAACGCCTGAGCCCGCAGGCGGGAGCCGCTGATTCCGCCGAGGCGGCGCGATCGGTGCTCGGGCTTCAGGCCCAGGACGTTCGGGCGGCCGGCCTGGCGATCCGCTCGAGGGTCGCGGGCGTGACCCGGGAGGAGGTCGATGCCGCACCCCTCGTCCGGACCTGGACGGTTCGCGGGACGGCCCACCTGGTCGCCGCCTCCGACCTTTCCTGGCTCACCACGCTCACCGGCCCGCGCAACCGGCGTCGCTTCGACGGCCTCATGGCCAAGCGCGAAAACCTCGAGACGGCGCGCCGGATCTTTGAGCCCGCGATCGAGATCCTCGCCGAAGCCCCGATGACCCGGGCGCGCCTGATCGAGCTCCTCGGCGAGCGGGGCCTGCCCTCCCTCGGCGACTATTCGATCAACATCCTGATGCCGTGGCTCGCCTCCTCGGGTCGCGTCGTCGGCCTCGCCGACGGGACGTTTCGCGCGGTCGAGCCGCCGCCGAAAGTCGACGTAGACGAGGCGCTCGCCACGCTCGGGACCCGCTACCTCGAGGGTTACGGGCCGGCGTCGGCCGGCGATCTCGCCCGCTGGTCGGGGTTGCCGGTTACGAAGTGTCGCCGGGCCCTGGAAGCGGCCGGCCCGCTCGAGCGCCACGGGGACCTGCTCGCGTTTCCCGGCACCCTCGAAGCGGCTTCACCTGCGCCTCCGACCGCGCAGCTGCTTGGCGCCTTCGACACGGCGATGCTCGGTTGGAGCACTCGTGAGCCGGTTATCGCGGCCGAACACGACTACCGGATCGGCGGCGGTGCGGGAATGATCAGAGCTATGCTCCTGGTCGCCGGTCGGGGCGCCGCAACGTGGCGGCTCGAGGGCTCGGGCAAGCGACGCAAGGTGCGAATCTCGCCTTTCTCGGAACCGCTCCCCAGCCACGCCATCGGCGCCCTCGAAGCCGAGGTCGCCGATGTGGGGCGCTTTCTCGGGCTCGACCTGCACCTCGCCTCCTAGACTCCCGCATCCGATGTCGACCGAAGACGAGACCAGCATCGCCCCGAGCGACGAGCCCGCCCGCTACGACCCGCGCGCTCTCGAGGGCAAGTGGCAGGGGATCTGGGCTCAGGAGAGGACCTGGGAGGTCCCCAACCCGGGCGATCCCGGCTTCGACCCGGACAAGCCGAAGGCCTACGTGCTCGTCATGCTCCCGTACCCGTCGGGCGAGCCCCACGTCGGCCACCTGAAGGTCTACTCGGTCGGCGATGCGATCGCCCACTACCGGCGTCGCAACGGCTACGGGGTGCTTCAGCCGATGGGCTACGACGCCTTTGGCCTGCCCGCCGAGAATCATGCGATCCGAACCGGCGAGCATCCACGGGTCTCGACCGAGCGATCGATCGCGAGCTTTCGCGAGCAATTCCGGTCCTGGGGCATCTCCGTCGATTGGAGCCGCGAGATCGCGACCCACGAGCCGGAGTACTACCGCTGGACACAGTGGATCTTCCTGCGTCTCTTCAATGCCGGCCTGGCCTACCAGACCGACGCCGCGGTCCACTGGTGTCCGAAGGATCAGACGGTGCTCGCCAACGAGCAGGTCGTCGACGGGCGCTGCGAGCGCTGCGGCACCGAGGTCGTGCCGAAGAAGCTGGAGCAGTGGTACTTCCGGATCACCGATTACGCCGACCGGCTGCTGGCCGACTTCGACCTGCTCGAGTCGTGGCCCGAGCACGTGGTCACGATGCAGCGCAACTGGATCGGCCGCTCCGAGGGCGCCGAGGCGGTTTTCCGCTGTGAGGAGCTGGGGCTCGACTTCCCAGTCTTCACGACCCGGCCGGACACCCTTTTCGGGGCCACGTTCTTCGTTCTCGCCCCCGAGCATCCCGATCTCGATCGGCTGATCGAGGGGACGGCGAACGCCGACGAGGTCCGCGAGTACGTGGCGGCGTCGTTGCGGCAGTCGACCGGGGAGCGCGGCGACGACGATCGGGAGAAGACCGGCGTCCGCCTCGGGCGCACCGTCACCAACCCCGTCAACGGCGAGCAGATCCCGATGTTCGTGGCCGACTACGTGCTGATGGAGTACGGGACCGGCGCGATCATGGCCGTGCCTGCTCACGACCAGCGCGACTTCGAGTTCGCCCGCAGGTTCGATCTTCCGGTCCGGCAGGTCGTTGCGCCCAGCGACGGCGCTGAGGTTCCCGCCGACGAGGCGTTCGTCACCCAATTCGAGGACGTCCACCTCGTCAACTCCGGCGACCTCGACGGTCTCAGCCCCGACGCTGCGAAGCGCCGGATCATCGATGAGCTGGAGGTCGAGGGCAGGGGTAAGCTGGCCGTCAACTATCGCCTCCGCGATTGGCTGCTCTCGCGCCAGCGCTACTGGGGGTGCCCGATCCCGATCATCCACTGCGGTGCCTGCGGGACCGTTCCCGTCCCCGACGACCAGCTACCGGTGGAGCTGCCTGACGTCGAGGACTACCGGCCGAAGGGGCAGAGCCCGCTCGCGACCGCCACCGAATGGGTCGAGACGGAGTGTCCGCGGTGCGGCGGTCCGGCCCGCCGTGAAACCGACACGATGGACACCTTCGTCGACTCGTCCTGGTACTTCCTGCGCTACCTCGACCCTCACGACACCGAGCTGCCGTTCGATCGCGAGATCGCCGACCACTGGATGCCGGTCGATCAGTACATCGGCGGTGTCGAGCACGCGATCCTGCACCTCATGTACGCCCGCTTCTTCACCAAGGCGTTGGCAGACGAGGACTTGATCGGGATACAGGAGCCGTTCGCGAACCTCTTCACCCAGGGGATGATCACGCGCGACGGCCACAAGATGAGCAAGTCGAAGGGCAACGTCGTCAACCCCGCCGACTACGTATCCCGCTACGGGGCCGACGCAGCCCGCACCTACGTCTGCTTCATGGGTCCGCCCGACCGCGGTGGCGACTGGGTCGACGAGGGCGTCGACGGGGTGCAGCGCTTCCTCTCACGTCTCTGGAGACTCGCCCTCGAAGCGGCCGGATTCGAGTCGTCAGCCGTCGATCCGCAGTGGCAGCGGTCGAGCACGGGAAGGACGCGCGAGCTGCTGGCCAAGGCGCATTGGGCGATCGACAAGGCAACGCGCGACTTCGAGCGCGACTTTCAGTTCAACACCGTCATCGCCGCCGTCATGGAGCTCGTCAACGAGGCCTACCGGTTGAAGGCGGACCTGCTGGGGGATCCCGATGGAGAGCGAGCGCTGCATTTCGCGACCGCCACCGCAGCGTCGCTCGTCTTCCCGTTCGCTCCCCATATCGCCTCCGAGGTGTGGGAGATGCTCGAGGGCGGCCGGATCTGGGACGAGCCCTGGCCGGTCGCCGACGAGGCGTTGCTGATCAAGGATGTGATCACCCTCGTCGTGCAGGTCAACGGCAAGCTGCGGGATCGGATCGAGGTGCCGTCGTCGGCCGACGAGGCCGAAGTTCTCGCGGCCGCCCGGGGCAGCGAGAAGGTCGCCGCACACCTTGACGGGCTCGAGGTCGTCAAGGAGATCGTCGTCCCCGGCAAGCTCGTCAACCTCGTCGTTCGCTGATCTGCGTCGACTCCCGGCTGCGCAAGGTGAACGAGGCCGTAACCGGGATCGGGCGGGCGTCTGCTAGAAACCCCGCTGATGCTCGTCAGGCGCCTCTCCGACGCCGCCGTGAAGGATTTTCATCGGCTCAGGTCTCACATCCTCATGGATGCAGGGGAACTCGGGTCGCGGAACATGACGGTGACCTGGATCGAAGTCCCGCCGGACACCGAGCAGGAGCTGCATTCGCACGAGGAGGCCGAGCAGGTCTACGTCGTCGTCGGCGGCGTCGGCGAGCTGTCGGCCACCGGCGACACCGAGCGCCTCGAGCCGGGCGATCTCGCGCTGATCCCGCCCGCCAGCGATCACGTCGTCGCCAACCGGGGGACCGAGACCCTGTTGCTCGTTTCGGTGCAATCACCCGCCGTCTCCGTGGAGGAAACGATCGGCCGGCAGTCCGCTGCGACCGTCGGCTACGACGAGGACTCCGACCTCTACTGACCCCCCGGATTCCGGGCGCGAGGCAATAGTCACGCTTTCGTGACGGAAGTTCAATCGTTGGGCGCCACACGCGCGGCCCCGGCGTTCAGGCTCGGGGAACGATGCTCGGCGACCGGACACGAGGGACATGCTCGACGGTGTGAGCCGCACCCAGCTCGCCGTCTACGCGGCGATCGGAATCGTGCTGTTGCTGCTCGGCATCCGAGCCGTGCGAGAGGAGGCGTCGACCGGTTCGGCGGAGATTTCGACGGGAGGGACGGGAGCCGTGCTCGCCACCGAACCCGTCGGCACCGGGGGACCCCCCGCTACAAACGGGGACGTCGTGGTCCACGTCGCCGGTGCGGTCGGCGAGCCCGGCGTCTATCGGCTGCCGGCCGGCTCCCGCGTTGCCGATGCGGTCGAACGGGCCGGCGGGGCCACCGGTCGGGCGGACCCGAACTCGATCAACCTCGCGGCGCGGCTGGCCGACGGGCAGCAGGTGGTCGTTCCGTCTCGCGCCGGGACGGGTGCCGTGGGATCGACCGCCGCTGCGACGGCCGCAGAGGAAGGACCCATCAGCTTGGGTTCCGCCGACCAGGCGGCGCTGGAGACGATCGAGGGCATTGGGCCGGTCACGGCCGCGGACATCCTCCAGTATCGAGACGAGAACGGAGGGATCTCGTCGATCGAGCAATTGGACGAGATCCCCGGCATCGGTCCCGCCACGATCGAGTCGCTGAGCGACCGGCTCCAACCCTGAGTCCCGCCGATCGCGGTGAGCGGATGGATCGGTTGGTGGCGCCATGCGGCCCTCGCCGGGGGCACCGTCGGGTTGCTGATGTCTGCGCACCTGACGGCCCCCGGGGGGTGGCTCCCGTGCGCTTTGGTCGCCTCGCTCGGCATCGCCGTCGCCGGGCGGGACGTGACTGCGGTGGGGGAGGGAGCCTCCTCACGCTCGGTCGTCGTCCTTCTACTCGCCCTGGCGGGCGTCGGTGGGCTGATCGGCCTCGGCCTCGGCTCGGCCCGCGTCGAGGCCATCGATGCGGGGGCGTTGTCCGGCCGAGCCGGTGACGCGGTCGAGATCACCGGGTTCGTGGAGGCCGTTCCGCGCCGGAGCTACGGAGAGGTGCGGGTGCAGTTGCAGGCCGACGCGGGCCGAGTGGTGGTCGTGGCCCCTGAGCCGGTGGGCGACCTGCCGGTCGGCAGCGAGGTGCGAGTCCGTGGCTCGCTCACGGCCCCGGATGACTTCCGGGCCGCGGAGCTGGAGCGGGTCGGCGCCGAGTTCGAACTTCATTCCCGACGGATCGTCCTCACCGGAGCGTCGCGAGGCGGCGTATCCGGCGCGCTCGACCGGATCCGCGATCGGGCCGAGCGGGCGCTCGGAGCAGGGGTCGGCCCGGACCAGGCGGCTCTCGCGCGAGGCTTCGTCCTCGGACAGGACGACCGGATCGATCCCGTCACACGCGAGGAGTTCAGACGTTCCGGCCTCAGCCATCTGCTGGCCGTCTCCGGCCAGAACGTGATGCTGCTGGCGGTTCTCGCCGGCGTCGTCCTGGCACTTTTCGGTCTCCGGTTGCGGTCGCGGCTACTGCTCACGATCGCCGTGATCGCAATCTACGTTCCCGTCGCGGGAGGCGGGCCATCCATCCAGCGGGCCGGGGTGATGGGGGCTGCCGCGATCGTCGCCACGTTCGCGGGGCGGCCGACCGATCGGGCCTACCCGCCGATCTTGGCCGCGGTGGTGACCCTGATGGTCAACCCGCGATTCGGGGAGGACATCGGCTGGCAGCTCAGCTTCGCCGCCGTGATCGGGATCATCCTCTGGGCCGGCCCGTTGCGAGAGCTGATCACTGAGCGGCTCGGGGGGCGGCTTCCCGAGTCGCTCAGCAGGGGCCTCGGCGACGGGATCGCCATCACCCTGGCGGCCACCGTCGCAACCGCTCCGCTGATTGCCCATGATTTCGAGCGTCTCTCGCCGGCCTCGATCCCGGCCAACCTGCTCGCCCTACCGGCAGTCGCGCCCGTCATGTGGCTGGGGATGGTGATCGGCCTGCTGGGGCAGTTGCCGGGACTCCCTCCCGCGGGGCTCGGATCGGTAGAGGGAGCTCTGATCGACTACGTCGCCTGGGTCGCGCATATGCTCGGCTCCCGGTCCTGGTCGGAGATCGAGGTCCCGTTACCGGCGCCGGGGGCGGTGATCGTGATCTACCTGCTGGTCTCGGCAGCGGCCTCTCTTTCGATCCGGTGGCTGCGGCGCCGCCGGGAACTGGGCACCTCCCGATCCGTGCGGATCGGTGCGGCGCTCGTCGTTCTCGCAGGTCTGGCGACCCTCGTTCCGCTCGGCCCGACCGTTGACGGCGCGCCGTCGCCGGGGACGCTGCGCGTGATCGAGCTCGACGTGGGACAGGGTGATGCAACCCTGCTCGAGCCGCCCCGGGGCGGCTCGGTCCTGGTCGACGCCGGACCACCTGGAGGCGGCGCAGCCGATGCGCTCACCGACCGTGGGATCGGTCATCTCCGCGCCGTTGTCGTCTCCCATCAGGATCGCGACCATTCCGGCGGGCTCTTCGAGGTGCTCGAGTCCGTCGCGGTCGACGACCTGATCCGGGCTCGTCCCATTCCCCGGATCGAGGCCGCCGCTCGATCCGCCGGCGTTCGGATAGTGGCTGCGGCGGAGGGGAGCTCGTTGCGATTTGGAGCCATGAGCCTCGATGCGCTCTGGCCGCCCCGCGAGCACATCTATTCCCCGGCTGCGGAGACCAACGACGATTCGCTAATCCTCGCGGTTCGCTTCGGCGGCTACGACGCGCTGCTCACGGGCGACGCCGAGTCTGAGGTCACCCACCTCGACCCGGGGCCGTTCGACGTGCTCAAGGTCGCCCACCACGGCAGCGACGACGCCGGTCTCTCGGCCCTGCTCGACCGGTCGGTGCCGCGGGTCGCGCTGATCGGCGTCGGCGCCGACAACACGTACGGCCACCCGACCGTCGGAACCCTGGAGACCCTTTCCGATCACGGGGTCTGCACGCTGCGAACGGACCTCGACGGCGATCTCACGGTCGAACTCGGTCCGGCCGGGCTCGGCGTCGAGACGGAGCGTGGATCACCATTGGGGGACAGATCCGGCTGTGGCTGACGGGTTGGACCGCCCCCGGACGTAGACTGAATTCCGGTGGCAGATGAGATGAAACCCGCGTATCTCTTCGCCGGTGGCGACGCCGCGAAGCTCTCGGCGACGTTGTCGCGATTGCGCGCACGGGCGGAGCGGGAGGGCGGAGCGGGGGCGCTCGAGACCTTCAACGCCTCCGCCGCCGCCGCGCCTGATGTGGACGCCCTGATCGGATCGATACCGGCGATGTCGCTGACCGCCGAGCGCCGTTACCTGCTCGCCGACGGGGTCGAGCGCTGGAAGGCGGCTCAGGTCAAGCTGGTGGCGGAGGCCCTCGCCTCGGCTCCGGTCGAGGTGACGGTCGTGCTGGTCGCCCGCGGCATGGCGCCCAAGGGGCTTGCCGAAGCTGTCAAGTCAGCAGGCGGTGACGTTGCCACCTTCGAGGCGCCGAGCAAACGAGACCTGCCCGGCTGGATCGTCGCCGGTTCCCGGGCCCGCGGGTTCTCGCTCGATCCCCAGGCGGCTCGCGCGCTTGCGGTCAGAATCGGGGACAACACCGAGCGGTTGGGCGGCGAACTGGATCGGTTGGCGCTCTGGGCCGGTCCCGGCGGCAGTGTCGATATCGAGGACATCGAGCGGATGACCACGGACACGTCCGAGCGGGCGGGGTGGGCACTCGCCGATGCGATCGTCACCCGCGACCGCGAGGCCGCGGTCGCCACAGCCGACATCCTGATGGATCAGGGCGAGGCGGTCACTCCGATGGTCTACGGAATGGCCTCGAGGCTGCGCAGCGCCTATCAGGCCGCGGCGGCGATCGAAGCCGGCACCCCGGCCGGGAAGGTGGAGGCGGAGCTCCCGATGGCTCCGTATCCCTCCAGGATGCTCGTTCGATCGGTCCAGGGGGTGGACTCGGCCGAACTCTCGGCGGCAATCGGGGCGATCGCGGATCTCGAGTGGTGGACCCGCGGGGGATCCAACTACAGCGACGAGGTTGCGTTGACGCTTTCCGTCCGGCGTGCGGCCGCCCGCGACGGCACTTGAGGCCTTCGAGCTACCGTGATTGGGGAGGGGAGAGCTACGAGGCTGAGACGACGCGAGCGGCGCGACTCTTCTTACGTGCGCCGGTGTTGGCGTGCATCGCGCCCTTCTGGACGGCCTTATCGATCTTCGAGATCAGGGCCCTGTGTTCGGTCTCGACCGATTCGGACTTGCCCGTATCGACCGCGCTCTCGAGGCGACGGAAGTGTGTCTTGACCGCACCGGTGAGACGACGGTTTTCGTCGTGCTCCCGCTCGGAGCGGAGGATTCTTTTCTTCTGTGAAGCAATGTTGGCCATCAGCGGCCGCACACTGTAGCGATTGATGACGGACTCGACCGACAAGCCCGGCCTGCCGCCGTTGCCCGAGCGCGCCGAGCGCTTCCATGGCGCGATGGCCGTCGATCCCATCGATGAGGAGTTCGCGGGGTCCGCTCTCGCCGCGGAGCCGACCGCTCAGAACCGCCGGATCGGCCGCTCGACTGCGTTCTTCAGCATCGCGACCGGCGCGTCCCGCTTCGTCGGCCTGGTCCGCGAGATCATCGCCGCGCGCTACTTCGGCGTCGGCGCTTCGATGACCGCCTTCACGATTGCCTTCCAGATCCCCAACCTGGTTCGCAGCCTGTTCGCCGATGCGGCCCTGCAGGCGGCGTTCGTGCCGGTCTTCACCGAGCAGCTCGAGATGGGCAACAAACGCCAGGCGTTCCGGCTCGCCTCGACGCTGATCTTCCTGATCACCGCAGTCCTCGGCGTGATCACGGCGCTCTTCATCCTCCTGGCCCCGGTCGTGATCCCGGTGTTCGCGCCTGGACTCGAGGGTGCGACGCTCGACCTGACCATCGGGTTGTCGCAGCTCCTGTTCCCGATCCTGTTGATGCTGGGGCTCTCCGGCGTCGTGGTCGGGATCCTGAACAGCTACCAGCGTTTCGCGATGTTCGCCATCGCACCACTGTTCTGGAACCTGGCGATCATCGGCGTGCTCGTCGGCGTCTCCCCGATGTTCTCCGAGGACAAGAAGATCTACGCGTACGCGATCGGCGTGCTCGTCGGTACCGCGCTGCAGCTCGCCCTCGTCTCCTTCGACCTGCGCAACACCCCGTTTCGGATGGTGCGCGTCTTCGACTGGCACAGCCCACTGATCAAGCGGGTGCTTCTGCTGATGCTCCCGGTAACCATCAGCCTCGGGCTGATCAACGTCAACCTGGTCATCAACAGCATCTTCGGCACGCTGATCCCCGGGGTGCTCGAGGGGACCGACCAGCTTCTCTCCGACACAGCTCCGGCCGCGATCGACAAGGCCTTCCGCATCTACATGCTGCCTCAAGGCATGTTCTCGGTCGCCGTGACCACGGTGATCTTCCCGACCCTGGCGCGTTACGCGGCGCGACGGGACTACGACGACCTCCGCCGAACCATGGCCAACGGGATGCGCATGATCCTGCTGGTCCTGATTCCCGCGGCGGCCGCGATCCTCGTGCTCTCCGAGCCGATGATCCGCCTCGTCTACGAGCGCGGAGCCTTCACTCCCGACGAAACGCCTCTCGTCGCGACGGCGCTCTTTTGGTTCGCCTTCTCGCTCCCCTTCAACGGTCTCTTCTTGATCCTCACCCGAACCTTCTTCAGCCTCCAGCGGCCCTGGACGCCGACCTGGATCGCTGCCGTGAACCTGGTGATCACCGCAGTCGCCGCGTTCGCCTTCTACAAGCCGTTCGGGGTCGCCGGGATCGTCGCCGGTACGGCGATCGCGACCGCCGTCAGCGTTGCAGCCCAGATGCTTGTCCTGCGGCGCCCGCTGAAGGGGATCGAGTTCCCGGCGCTGCTCGATGCGGCGCTTCGGATCACGGTTGCTTCAGCGGCGCTCGCCGGCGTCTCCTATCTGGTCTGGGATCTGCTCGACAACGCGCTCGGTCGCAGCACCGTGGCGCAGATCACCTCGCTCGGTATCGCCTTGACCGCCGGCGGGTTCGTCTACCTGGGCGCGATTCTCGCGATGCGGGTTCCGGAAGCGCGTCAGCTGCTCTCCGTCGCCAGACGTTAGGCGCTCTACCCTTCTGCGGTCCGCGGCCGTCATCGACTCGGCCCGAACCCTCATATGCCCTCCGCAATGGACAAGATCCGCAACTTTTCGATCATCGCCCACATCGACCATGGGAAATCGACCCTGGCCGATCGGATCCTCGAGATCACGGGTGCCGTCGACCCGCGCGACATGCGCTCGCAGCTGCTCGACTCGATGGACCTCGAGCGCGAGCGCGGCATCACGATCAAGGCTCAGGCGGTGCGGGTCGAGTACGCGGCCCCCGACGGCGAGGTCTATCACCTGCACCTCATCGATACGCCCGGGCACGTCGATTTCTCCTATGAGGTCTCGCGCTCGCTAGCCGCCTGCGAGGGCGCGTTGCTCGTCGTCGACGCCGCTCAGGGGGTCGAGGCGCAGACGGTTGCCAACACCTACGCGGCGATCGACGCCGGCCTCGAGCTGATCCCGATTCTCAACAAGGTGGACCTGCCCGGTGCGGAGCCCGAGCGGGTCGCAGATGAGATCGCCGATCTCCTCGGAACCGATCCCGAGGACGCGATCCACATCTCGGCGAAGACCGGTATGGGGGTCGACAAGGTGCTGGAGGCGATCGTCGCTCGCGTCCCCCCGCCCAAGGGCGAGCCCGACGCCGAGCCGAGGGCGCTGATCTTCGACTCCGAGTTCGACCAGTACCGCGGCGTGATCGCCTACATCCGGATGATCGACGGCAGCATTCGCAAGCACGACAAGATCCGCGCCATGCAGAACGGCACCGAGGCCGAGATCGACGACCTCGGCTTCTTCCGGCCGCAGATGACCGCCGTCGCCGGCCTGGAGGCGGGCGAGGTGGGATACGTGATCACCGGGCTCAAGGACGTGGCCAAGCTCCGGGTCGGCGACACCCTGACCTCTCGGCTCAATCCGGCCACCGAGCCGCTCGCCGGTTACCGCGAGGTTCAGCCGGTTGTCTTCTGCGGCCTGTTCCCACTCGACACGGACCGCTACGACGACCTCCGCGATGCGCTCGAGAAGCTCGCGCTCAACGACGCCGCGCTCACCTGGGAGCCGGAGACCTCGGAGGCGCTCGGATTCGGCTTCCGCTGCGGGTTCCTCGGGTTGCTGCACATGGACATCGTCCGCGAGCGGCTGGAGCGCGAGTATGGCCTCGAGCTGTTGGCGACGACGCCGAACGTGAGCTACGCCGTCACCAGGACGAACGGCGAGGTCATCGAGGTCCACAGCCCCACGGCCCTGCCCGATCCCGGCTTCATCGACTCGATCAGCGAGCCCTACATCCGCGCCTCGCTGATCTGTCCGAAGGAGTACGTCGGTGCGGTGATGGAGCTGTGCCAGTCCCGCCGCGGCGCCCATGTCGACATGCACTATCTGAGTCCCGAACGGGTCCAGATCCACTACGATCTGCCGCTCGGCGAGATCGTCCTCGACTTCTACGACGCCCTCAAGTCGGGCACTCGCGGATACGCGTCTTCGGACTACGAGCCGCTGCCGAACCGGCCGGGTGATCTGGTCAAGCTCGACGTGCTGCTCGCCGGTGAGCCGGTCGACGCGCTGTCGATCATCTGCCACCGCGACAGCGCCTTCGAGCAGGGGAAGAAGCTCGTCTCCCGCCTGCGCAAGACCATCCCGCGTCAGCAGTTCGACGTTCCGGTCCAGGCCGCGATCGGCTCCCGGGTGCTGGCTCGGGAAACCGTGAAGGCCGTCCGCAAGGACGTCACTGCCAAGCTCTACGGCGGCGACGTCACCCGCAAGAACAAGTTGCTCGACAAGCAGAAGAAGGGCAAGAAGCGGATGAAGCAGGTCGGCTCGGTCGAGGTCCCCCAGGAGGCCTTCCTGGCCGTCCTGACCCTGGGCGACGACGACTGACCAGCCTGGTGGCCCGGATCTTGAAGTCCATGGCTACACGATCCGTGCCGCAGGCCCGCTGATCGCCTGGTCCGCGTAGGCTCGGCCCATGCGGGTGACACGGATCGGTCTCGGGCCGCTTTTTCCCGATCAGGGCTCGAAGCGGCAGAGGCTGGTGCGAAGGCTGCGGGGAATTCCCCTCGAGGTCCTTGCGTTCATCCTCGTGACCCTGTTGTTGCCGGTCCTGCTGATCGGCGCGGCGATCGTCGACACGTTCCTCTGGGTCACCCGTCGCAAGCCCTGGGTCGGCCTCCGCCTGGCCGCCTTCCTTTGGTGGTTCCTGTTCGGCGAGATGCAGGCTCTGCTGGGTGTCTTGTGGATCTGGATCCGGTCCGGTGGGCCGTTCGGCGGCGATTCGGAGCGCCGGCGCCTCGGCATCTACAACCTGCGGATTCACTGGGCCCGCAGCCACCTCGCCGGTATCCGTGTCCTGTTCAGCCTGCGCTTCGAGGTCGAGGATCTCGAGCTCGCCGGACCGGGGCCGGTCGTCGTCATGATCCGCCACGCCAGCATCATCGACAACGCGGTTCCGGACGCGGTGCTCGCCCATGCTCACGGCCTCGGGCTCCGGTACGTGATCAAGCGCGAGCTGCAGATGATTCCGACGATCGACATCGCCGGCCGCTGGGTTCCGACCAACTTCATTCGGCGGGCGTCCGGCGACACGGAGGGGGAGGTCGACCGCCTGCGTGCGCTCGCCGACGACCTCGGTGAGGGAGAGGGGATTCTGATCTACCCGGAGGGCACCAGGCACACCGACGCAAAGCTCGCCCGGGCGAAGGAGAAGATCGCCGCCTCGCAGCCCGAGATCGCCCCGCTCGCTGATCGCCTGCAGAACCTGCTGCCGCCGCGGCTCGGCGGGCCACTTGCTCTCTTGGAGGAAACCGCCGGGATCGATGTCGTCTTCTGCGCACACGTTGGCTTCGACGGCTTCGAGACGATCAGCGACATCTGGTCGGGTGGTCTCGTCGGCAGAACGATCGCGATCCGCCTCTGGCGCTGCCCGGCGACCGAGGTACCCGACGATCGCGAGGGGACAGATCACATGGCTCTACGAGAATTGGCAGCAGCTCGACGACTGGGTCGGCGAGCCCCGCGGCCCCAGCCCCGCGGCCTAGAGCCTTTTTCGCAAAGTCCTTCCCACGCAACGAAAGTTGCCGCTGGGCGTGCGCGATCCGCCTAGCCTGCCGGTGTGGCGAAATTCATGACCCTGTTTGTGATCGCAATCGTGGCCACGGTGGCGATCGGACTCACGCTCCGGCCGGGCACCGTGCTCAGCATCAGCGACGAGGCCCTCGCGACCTCGATCGCGCGCTCTGCCGATGCGTCGAAGCCGGGCGGCTGTCATCACCGTGAGAACTCCTGGTTTTGCACCGACGGCGATTCCCGGATCTATCGGGCGACGGTCGGCGATTACGGCTGCTGGGAGGCGGTGACGGTAACCAGGGACGGCAAGGTCTCCTCGCTCAATCCCGTCTCCGGTTGCGTCAACCTCCCCGACGTTCTCGGCCTCGGCCACTAGCCGGCCTATCATCACGCCGGATGCGATGCGAACCGCCGGGGCAGGCGAGTCGCCGGCCGAGGGGCTGAACCCTGGAGTCGGGCGCGATAGTCGAGGATCCAGGTCGGGAGCGACCTGAGCCTGAGCCTGCCCGGAAGTCGGCTCGTCGCAGTCTCCTGATCGGCCTCGCCGCCTATGTGATCGCGACGATCGTTCTGATCTCGTTCACCGGGGTGCTTCTGGCCCGCGAGACGATCTTCCTCTGGCTGCTCGTCGGCCTGCTCGTCATCTCGCTGGCCGACATCCGCGGCTTCGCCCAAGGCGTGATCCTCGACTGGCTGCCGTTCTACCTGATCCTCCTGGCCTACGACTTCCTGCGCGGCTTCGTCGGCAACAACCCCCTGTTCGAGCCGTACTTCCTCCCGCAGATCAGGGTCGACGAGTTCCTCTTCGGCGGCTCCGTGCCGACGGTCGCGCTGCAGGAGCGCTTCTTCGACCTCGGCCAACTCCCCTGGTATGACCTCTTCTCCTGGGCCGTCTACCTCACCCACTACTTCATGATCTTCGTCGCCGCCGCCATTCTCTGGCGCGTCGCCAGGCCTCGTTTCCTCGAGTTCCGGGCGATGGTGCTCACCCTCAGCATCGCCGCCTTTCTGACCTACGCATTCGTCCCTGCGGCGCCACCCTGGATGGCCAGCGACGACGGTCTGATCGGCCCCGTCTATCGCGTCACCGGCAGCGTCTGGACCGAGCTCGGCGTCCAGCCCGCCGCCGCCATCTGGGACAAGGGCGACTCCCTCTACAACCCGGTCGCCGCGCTTCCCTCTCTACACGCCGCCTTCCCGATGCTGCTGCTCTGCTTCTTCTGGCGAACCGGCACCTGGGTCCGCGTGCTCGGGATCGCCTACGTCCTCGCGATGGGATGGACCCTCGTCTACGGCGGCGAGCACTACGTCTTCGACATCCTCCTCGGCTGGATCTATGCGGTGGCGGTCTACTTCGGCGTCCGTTGGGCGCGGGCGAGGTGGAAGGCGAGACAGGCGTAGTAGGGGATGGGGCGAACTCCAGGCCGTCGCTGGCAGATATCTACGCAGGGAGAGGCAATATCTGCCACCGGCAGCTTCCTTAGGGCTCCCTAACCCGCCCTGCTAGCCTCCGCCTCCGTGCCCCACGGAAGCCCCATCAAGACGAAGAAGAAGTGCTGCAAATCGGGACCGCGCTGCAAGCGCTGTCCAACGGCGATGAAGAAGCTGGAGCGTCGCGGCCTCGCCGAGCGGGTGGGCAAGCGCAGCTACGTCGTCTCGCTCGATGCGACCAAGAGGGATCTGAAGGCCGCCCGGGCGCGCTGAGGCCTGGGCCCGGTTGCCACCAGCGACCCCGACCCCATTAGGATCGGCTCCGGTCCCTACGGAGGAGTTTTCGAAAGATGAGAATGCGTGCAGCGGTACTCGAGGAGTTCGGTCAGCCACTCGAGGTCCAGGAGCTCGAGTTGCAGGAGCCGCAGGCCGGTGAAGTGCTGGTCCGATTGGTCGCGTGCGGGGTCTGCCACACCGACATGTACAGCGCCTCCGGCGTCGATCCGTCCGGGTATGCGCCGACCGTCCTCGGCCACGAGGGCGCCGGTGTTGTCGAGCGGGTGGGCGAGGGCGTCACCTCGGTCACCGAGGGCGATCACGTCGTCTCGCTGTTCTCGCCGCAATGCGGGGAGTGCGTCCACTGCGTCGATCCGCGGACCAACCTCTGCATGGCGATCCGCGCCGAGCAGAACCTTGGCCACCTTCCCGACGGCACGACACGCCTGAAGCGGCCCGGAGGAGAGGACATCCGCCACTTCATGGGCTGCTCCACGTTCGCCGAGTACACGGTGATGCCGGAGATCGCGCTTGCCAAGATCGACCCGGAGGCTCCCCTCGATGCCGCCTGTTTGTTCGCCTGCGGGCTCTCCACCGGCCTCGGGGCGGCGATGTACACGGCCAAGGTCCAGCCTGGAACAACCTGTGTGATTTTTGGAGCCGGCATGGTCGGCCTCGGTGCGGTGGCCGGTTGTCGCCTTCAGGGGGCCGAGCGGATCATCTGCGTGGACCTCTCCGACGACCGCCTCGAGCTTGCGAAGGGCCAGGGCGCGACCGATCTGATGAAGGCCGACGAGAACACGGTCGAGCGCATCCTCGAGACCACCGACGGGGGCTTCGGCGCCGACTACACCTTCGAGGCGACCGGCAACGTCAAGGTCATGCAACAGGCCGTCGAGGCCGCCCGCATGGCCTGGGGACTCTGCACCGTCGCCGGGGTCGCAGGCAAGGGCGAGACCCTGGACGTGATCCCCCGCTGGCTGATCACGGGCCGGCGGATCGCGGGCTCGTCGTTTGGCGGCGTCAAGGGCCGCGAGGGCGTCCCCAAGTTGGTCGACCTCTACATGCAGGGAGAGATCGACGTCGATCCGTTCATCTCCCATCGGATCACGCTCGACGACGTCAACCGCGGCTTCGACCTGATGGAGGCCCAGGACGGCATCCGCAGCGTGATCGAGTTCGGGTAACTCCGACCGGAGTAACTCCGACGGAATGCTCCGCTTCGCGTCCGCTTCCGTCGGGCGGCGCGGTGTTGCCGCTCGGCAGGGGCGTCGGGTTGTTGGTGGGGCGGGCTCCGCTTCCGTCGGGCTGCGCGGTATCTGCCACTGAACTTCCCGATGGCAGGAAAAGCACCCATACGGTGCTTGAACTGCCACCGAGCCGCCAGCAATGGTGATCCCACCTAACGGTGGAGGCCTCGCCGGCCCAGCTACCTTCCTCACAGCCAAACCCATCCCCGCCGTCCGGCGAGTCTCTCCGCGGGCCGCGCCCCCCGGGCGAGTCCCTCACCGGGTCACGCCGACCGGCGATCCCCTCGACAGGCCACACCGAACCCGGTCTCCCAGCGTCCCCTCGGCGACGCCCGCCGAAGCGTTCGCTCACCCTGGTCGGGTATTTTCCGGGAATGATCCTTCAGCGAGTAGAACAATCCGAATGGCTCTCCAACGCCTACCTGGCGGTCGACGAGATCGGCGGCACCGGTGTCCTGATCGACTCCAACCTGGCTACCGAACCGCTTTGTGAGCGGGTCGAGCGGGAGGGGACGACGATCACCCACATCCTGCTCACCCACCATCACTATGACCACGTGGTCGGCCTTGAGGATCTGGCCAAGCGCTTCGGCAACCCGCCGGTTCTGGCGCACCCCAAGTGCAAGGAACTGGTCGGGGATGCCGTCACCAAGACGATCGATCACGGCGACGTCCTCGAGACCGGCGACCTGCGGATCGAGGCGATCCACACCCCTGGACATTGCGCCGATCATCTGGCGCTGAGGATCAACGACGACGACTGCCTGACCGCGGACGTGGTCTTCAAGGGTACGGTCGGCGGGACCGGCGCGCCCGGCGCCACCGGCCTCGGCGACCTCAAGGCTTCGGTCATGGACCGGCTGATGGCGCTCCCGAATGATGTTCGTCTTCATCCCGGCCACAGGGAGCCCACGACCGTGATCGAGGAGTGGGAGAACAATCCCTTCATCCGACTCTGGAGGGGTCTCGACGAACCGACCGAGGAGCGGTGCACCGTCGGCCCGGCCGACTCCGAGGACCGACGCGACGCGACGCTGCTGCTCTGGGCTCCGGACTACGACGGCGGCAACAAGGCGCTCGTGCGCTTTGACGACGACGGCGTGGAGACGATCACCGGCGGCTCCCAGATTCGCCGGGTCTGAATAGGATCGCGGCCATGCCGGTGAGCGCGGAAGCAGTGGGCAAGGAGTACACGCCGACGACCTATGAGGTCGGATTGGAGAAGGTGCGCGAGTACGCGAACGCGGTTGGGCAGACGGAGTCCGTCCACCAGGATCGCGACGCCGCCGTGGCCGCTGGGTTCCGCGACGTGGTCGCTCCGCCGATGTTCGCCGTCGTCTACAGCTCTCCCGCGCTCGGCCCGGCGATCCTCGACCCCGAGGTTGGGATCAACTTCGCCGCCATGGTCCACGGAGGCCAGGAGTTCGTCTGGGGCGAGCCGGTGTGCGCCGGCGATGTGATCACGACGCAGGCGAAGGTGACCGAGATCTACGAGAAGGACGGCAAGGGCTTCTACGTCTTCGAATCCGTCTCGACCAACCAGAACGGCGACGAGGTCGTTCGCGCGACCTGGACGAACATCGTCCGCGGCGTCTGAGGAGGTAGCGGAATGACCGACCTGAAGGAACTGAACGTGGGTGACGCGATCCCCGAACTGCGGGTGACGCCCGACAAGTATCTCCCGCACCGGTACGCGGGCGCCTCGGGCGACTTCAACCCGATCCACATCGACAACGACTTCGCGCAGATGGTCGGCCTTCCCCGCAACATCCTTCACGGCCTCTACTCGATGGCTCAGGTCGCACGGGCTCAGTCCGAGGCGGCCGGCGGCGATCCCCGAGCCCTCAAGCGCCTCAGCGTGCAGTTCCGCGGTATGGGAGTGCCCGAGGAGGAGATCGTCGTGACCGGCACCGTGGTCGAACGCAAGGGCGATCAGGTTGTGATCGCAACCGAGGCGTTCCAGGCCGGGAACGGAATCGTTCGCAACGCCGAGGCCGAGCTCGACCCCTCCTGACCGGTGCCGCAGAGGCGCCCTCGGCGGCCGACGCTCGCCCGCTACCTAGAATCCACGGCGTGCTCAGCGAACGCCAAGAACTGATCCTCGGCATTGCCGTCGAGGCCTATCTGAAAACGGGCACCCCGGTCGGCTCGAAGACGATCGCCGAGCGGGCTGACTTCGACTGGGGTCCCTCGACGGTGCGGGCTGAGCTCGGGGCGCTCGAACACGAGGGTTACCTGACCCAGCCGCACACCTCGGCGGGCCGGGTCCCGACCGATTCCGGATACCGGCGATACGCCGACGACCTGATTGCAACCGGGGCCCGGCCGAGCCGCGAGGCCGCTGCGCCGCCCACCGGTCTCCTGCAGGCCCGCCGAGAGGTGGAGGACGCGCTTCGGGAGACCACCGCGGCGCTGGCCCAGGCGAACGACCTGCTCGCCCTGGCGACGGCCCCGCCGGTCAGCACGGCGACGATCCACCGGGTCGAGGTTCTGCGTCTGCAGCCCCGCGTCGTCGCGGTCGTCGCGATCGCCGACAACGGCGACGTCGCCAAACGTGTCTTCACGTTCGAACGGGCGGTCGACTCGGGCCTCGTCGAGTGGGCCTCGTCGTTTCTCAACGAGCGGCTTGCGGGGCTCGGCATCGCCTCGAGCATGGTCTCGGCGCGACTCCAGGACCCGGAGATCGGTGATCAGGAACGCGCCTTCCTGAGCGAGATCGGAACCGCCGTGTCCGAGCTGGCCGAGGCGACGCCGCAGCAGCTCTACATGGACGGCACCGGTCGGCTGCTCTCCGAGAGTCACGCCGGCGACATCCCGCATCCCGACGGCGTCGTGAGCGCCCTCGAGGGGCGGGTCAGCGTCCTCTCGGTCCTGCGTTCAGCGTTGCGCGAGCGCTCCGTCTTCCTCTGCATCGGCGAGGAGAACCCGGAGCCCGCCCTGCGCTCGATGAGCGTCGTCGGGGCCGGATACGGCCTCGGCTACCGGAACCTCGGCGCGGTCGGCGTCGTCGGTCCGTTGCGTATGGACTACGCGAAGGCGATCGACTCGGTCCGGGACGCCGCCGACGAGCTCTCCCGCCTCTTCGCCACGGTCTACGAGGGTTAGGGCCAGAGGAACCGGTGCCGCGCGACCCCTACGAGATCCTCGGCGTCGACCGCGGCGCCGACGAAGCGGAGATCAAGAAGGCGTTCCGGGGTCTCGCTCGCGAGCTCCATCCCGACGTCAACACGTCCGACCCGGGGGCGGAGGAGAAGTTCAAAGAGGCCGCCGAGGCCTACGAGATCCTCTCCGACGCCGAGCGGCGGCGAACCTACGACGCCTTCGGCCACGACGGCCTGCGCTCCGGCGGCTTCCACTCCCAGGCCGAGAGCGCCGGTGGTTTCCAGGACATCTTCGAGGCGATCTTCGGCCAGTCTGATCCGATGTTCGGGGATCTCTTCGGTCGCGGGGGCGGGGGAGGGCCGGCGCCGGGCGGCGACATCGGGATCCGGGTCGAGATCGAGCTCGCCGACGTGATCGAGGGGATCAGGCGAGAGGTCGAGTTCGACGCGGTGGTCCGCTGTGAGCATTGTCACGGCAACGGCGCCGAGCCGGGTACCCCGATCAGCACCTGCGAAACCTGCGACGGAGCCGGTCAGGTACGGCAGGTGACCCGAACGCCCTTCGGACAGATGGTCCGGGCGGCGCCCTGCCCGACCTGCCACGGCGCCGGGAAGATCCCGGAGACCCCGTGTGGGGTCTGCAGCGGCGAGGGGGTCACCTCGGAGGCCAAGACCTACGAGGTCGACGTGCCGGCCGGAATCGAGAACGGACAGCGGATCAGGATCTCGGGGGCCGGCCATGCCGGGGGCAGCGGCGCGCCGCCCGGGGATCTCTACGTCCAGGTTCAGATCGCCGAGGACGACCGCTTTCATCGGGAGGGCACCGATCTCGTCAGCGTGCTCGAGGTCACGGCGACGACCGCCATGCTCGGTGCGTCCCTGCCGGTCGCCACGCTCACGGGCGAGCGCGAGGTAGAGCTCGAGGCCGGCTCACAGCACGGCGACGCGATCCGGATACGCGGAGAGGGGCTGCCGGCGCTGCAGAGTTCCCGCCGCCGCGGCGACCTGCACGTTGCGATCAAGGTCCTGACGCCGGTCGCCCTGACGGAGGATCAGCGGGAGCTGGCCGAGCAGCTCGAGGCCAGCCTCGGACCCGACAACGCCCCCGGCGGCGCCCGCGAGGGAATCTTCGAGCGCGTCCGGCGCGCGTTCCGGTAGCCGCGTTCAATTGATTCCCGCGCCGTGATTCGCCTGGCCGTCCGCTGCCGACCCGAGCAGGCCGAGATTGTTCTGGCCGAGCTGGTCGAGCTCGTACCCGGCGGGGTCGAGGAGGAGCGAGGGGCCGACTATGTCGAGTTCGCGATCTACGGACCTCCCGGTGAGCTGCCGGACCTTCCCGACCTACAGGCCGCGGCCGGGGCGGGTCTGGTCGAGATCGAGACGACCGAGATACCCGACGACTGGGCCGATCGCTGGCGTGATTTTCATGAGCCGGTGGTCGTCGGCGACGGCCGGCTGATCGTCAGGCCGTCCTGGGAAGACGCCGCCGGCGCGGGAGCCGAGGTCGACATCGTCGTCGACCCGGGGCGGGCCTTCGGGACCGGCGCTCACGCGACGACCAGATCCTGCCTGGAACTGCTGCTCGATCTCGCCGACCGTGGCTTCGCATCCGGGCCGCTCGCGGATTGGGGTACCGGATCCGCCGTCCTGGCGATCGCGGCGGCCAAGCTCGGCTGGCGCCCGGTCACGGGATGCGACCACGAGCTGCCGGCGGTCGAGGCGGCGATCGCCAACGCCGCCTCCAACGGGGTCGAGCTGACCCTGGAGCGGATCAACCTGCGCGAGGAGCAGCCGCCGGAGGCGCCGACGGTCGTCGCGAATCTGACCGCCCCCCTGCTGCTTCCGCTCGCCGCGCGGATGGCCGCTGGAGAGATAGCCCGACCGGAGAGGTTGGTCCTCAGCGGCCTGCTGCGAAGCGAGCGTGACCAGGTCGCCGCCGCCTATGTCGCCGCCGGTCTGTCGGTTGAGCGCGAAATCGAGAGCGGCGACTGGGCGGCCCTGCTGCTCAGCCGGTGAGTAATGGATGTCCCTCCCGCTGACGCCGGACGCGGCGTTAACTTGTTTCCATGATCTCGACAGCAACGGTCCAGTTCTACGATGTCATCGTCTTCGTTCACATCCTCGCGGTCGTGATCGGGTTCGGGCCGACCTTCGCCTATGCGTTGTTCGCCGCCGTTGCGGGCAAGGAGGGTCTGCGCGCATCGCTCGCCGTCGAGCGGGCGATCCTGAAGTGGAACATGACCGGGACCACCTTCGGGATGCTCGTGATCCTGGCCAGCGGCCTCTACCTCGTCAGCGACGGGCCCTGGAGTCTCAGCGACTTCTTCATCAGTTGGGGGTTCCTTGCGATCCTGCTGCTCTTCGGCCTCGTCCACGGGTACTTCCTCCCTCGCGAGCGCAAGCTCATCGCCGGCCTCGAGGCCGAGGCCGACGCGGCCCCGGACCGCACGACACCGCGCTCGGACGAGCTTGCCGCGCTCGATGCGCAGGTCGCCCGGATGGGCACCGTCGCCGGAGTCACGATCATCCTGACGATCTACGTGATGACGGCACAACCGTTCTCCTAGAGACGATCGGTGGCACTTGCCGTGCCGGATAGTTCACTTCCCATCGCCATGTTCGACTCCGGGGTCGGAGGGCTGACCGTCCTGCACGAATGCCTCGTGTCGCTGCCGGCGGAGGACTTCCTGTATCTGGGCGACAGCGCCAACTTCCCCTACGGCACCAAGACTGCCGAGGAGCTGCGCGCGCTCGTGGTCAGCAACACCACCTTTCTGCTCGATCGGGGGGCGAAGTTGTTGATCGTGGCCTGCAACTCGGCCACCTCGGCTGGGGCCGGGGCGGCCCGCGAGATCGCCGCCGAGCATGGTGTCGAGGTCGTCACCGTGATCGACCCGGAGGCCGAGATCGCCGCCGCAATCACCGAGACCGGCAGGGTCGGGGTGCTCGCCACTCCGGCGACCGTCGAGGGGGGCGCCTACCGTCGGGCGCTCGGAGAGCAGGGGCGTGAGCTCGAGGTCACGGAGGTCGCCGCGCCCGATCTGGCTCCGATCATCCAGAGCGGCTTCCCCTTCGATCAGACGGTGGTCGAGACGGTCCGCTCCTACTGCGAGCCGCTGAAGAGGGCGGAGATCGACACCCTGATCCTCGGCTGCACCCACTACCCGCTCGTCGCACCGATGCTCCAGCGAATGCTTGGGCGGGACGTCCGGCTGGTCAGCGCCGGCCACGCGATCGCCGCGACGGCCCAGCGCATCCTCGAGTCGTCGGGCATCGAACGCGAGCGGGACGAAGAGGGCGACTACCGCTTCCTCTGCACCGGCGATGCCGACAGCTTCCGCGAGCTCGGCACCCGGTTCCTGCAGATGCCACTGGGCGACGTCGAGCGCGTCTGACGCATCGGGCGCCTCCAGCACTACTCTTCGGGCAGATGAGCGACTCGATACTCGAACGGATCCAGGCCGACACCCGAACGGCGATGAAGGCGGGCGATCGCGACCGCGTCAGCACCCTGCGGATGATCACCAGCTCCCTTCAGCAGGATGAGAAGGAGGGTGACGGCGACGCCGTCGCCGTGCTCCAGCGCGAGCGCAAGAAGCGGGTCGAGGCGGCTGAGGCGTTCGTCGCCGGCGGCCGCAGCGACCAGGCTGCGTCGGAGCGCCGGGAGGCCGAATTGATCGAGACCTACCTTCCCGAGCAGGTCTCCGACCAGGAGCTCGCGACGATCGTCGCCGAGGCGGTCACGGCCAGTGGAGCCTCCTCGGCCAAGGAGATGGGCAGGGTGATCGGGATCGTGATGCCGCAGGTGAAGGGCCGTGCCGACGGCAAGAGGGTTTCGACGATGGTGCGGGAGCGGCTTGGCGCGTAGGCGGCTGACGATCGACAACGACGTCGCCGCGGAGCTTGCGGGCTCCGGCGATTCGGTCCTGCGCAGGTTGGAGGACCGTCTCGACTGCGACGTCTTTCTGCGTGGCAACGTGATCACCCTCGACGGTCCCGACGAGTCCGTCAGTGAGGGCCAGGGTCTGGTCGAGGAGCTCGTCGGGCTGATCGAAGGCGGTCATGGGCTCGAGCCGGAGACGATCGCTGCCGTGGACGAGGCGACCAAGGCCGACATCGAGCCGGCGGCGATGCTCGGCGATTCGGTCTGGCGTCACCGCGGTACGAGCGTTTCGCCGCGAACACCGAACCAGAAGCGCTACGTGGACTCCATCCGGGAGCACACCGTGACGTTCGGGATCGGTCCAGCCGGTACCGGAAAGACCTTTCTCGCGGTCGCGATGGCCGTCGCCGCACTCGAGTCTCGGGACGTCAGCCGTCTGATCCTGACCCGCCCCGCCGTTGAGGCCGGGGAGCGGCTCGGGTTCCTCCCCGGGGACATCCAGGCCAAGGTCGACCCCTACCTGCGCCCGCTCTTCGACGCCCTCTACGACATGCTCGACCCCGATCGCGTCAACGACTACTTCGAGCGCGGCATCATCGAGGTCGCGCCACTGGCTTTCATGCGGGGTAGAACTCTCAACGACTCCTTCGTGATCCTCGACGAGGCTCAGAACACGAGCCCCGAGCAGATGAAGATGTTCCTGACTCGCCTGGGATTCGGCTCGAAGATGTGCGTGACCGGCGACGTGACCCAGATCGACCTGCCCTCCAACCAGCGCTCGGGCCTGGTGGTGGTCGGCGAGATCCTCTCCGCGGTCGAGGACATCAGCTTCATCCGCTTCGGAGGCGACGACGTCGTTCGCCACCAGCTCGTCCAGCGGATCGTCGCCGCCTACGGCGAGTACGGTGAGCGCAAGCAGGCGAGGCGGGCGGATCGCAGTGCGGACGGGAACGATTGAGCATCGACCTCGATGACGTCCCGCCCGAGCTCTCGGCTGCCGTCGTCGCGACCCTGGATGCTGCCGGGGTCACCGACGGGCACCTCTCGGTCGAACTCGTCGAGGAGACGCGTATCCGGGAGCTCAACCGCGACCATCGCGACCGGGACCGCCCCACCGACGTCCTCTCGTTCCCGCTCGACGGCACCGGTCCCAGCCCCGGCCCGCGCGAACTCGGCGACGTGATGATCTGCCCCGAGCACACGACCGACCTGACCGAGGCCGTCGTTCACGGCGTGCTGCACCTCTGTGGCTACGACCATGAGGTCGACGACGGAGCGATGTTGAAGCTGCAGGAGCGGATTCTCGCCGCCCTCGATCGCGAGGGAGCGACGCGAGCTCGGCATCGCTCGGCCGGCACGGGCTCGGCGAGTCGATTGTGAGCGAGCCGACCCGGTCCGGTTTCATCGGTCTCGCCGGCCGCCCGAACGTCGGCAAGTCGACGCTCGCAAATGCCCTGATCGGCTCGAAGGTCGCGATCGTCTCCGATCGGCCGCAGACGACGCGACGAGCGGTCCGCGGCGTCGCGACGGCCCCCGATCTCTCCTGGCAGATGGTCCTCGTCGACCTCCCAGGGGTGCAGAAGCCCCGGGACGTCCTCACCTCGCGGATGCAGAAGCGGGTCGAGCGTGAGCTCAAGGACTCCGACGCCGTCCTGTTCGTTCTCAACGGCGAGCAGGGGATCGGCCCCGGCGACCTGTTCATCGCCTCGATGCTCGAGGCGGCCCGGCCGGATGCACCCGTCATCTGCGCGGTCAACAAGATCGACCGCCTCAAGCGCCACGAGCTGATCGAGGCGCTGGCGGCCGCCGGCGAGCTGGAGGTCGTCGACGAGGTCTTCCCGATCAGCGCCAGCCGCGGGACGGGGCTCGAGGCCCTGCACCGGCGGCTCACCGAGCTGATGCCCGAGGGCCCCCTCATGTACCCGGCCGGCGACCACACCGACCTTCCCAGCGAGGTCCACCTTGCCGAGCTGATCCGCGAGCAGATCCTTCGCCGGACGCGCGACGAGATCCCGCACGCCGTCGAGGTCGAGGTGGCTTCGATCGAAGGTCGTGAGGACGGCATCATCGACGTGCGGGCCGACGTCTGGGCCGAGTCGCAGTCCCAGAAGGCGATCCTGATCGGCAAGGGGGGGAGGATGGTCCGCGAGGTCGGCACGGCGGCTCGCCGCGAGCTCGAGCGCGAGCTCGGGACGCAGGTCTTCCTCGATCTCAAGGTCCGGGTTCGCGAGCACTGGCGCCGCGACGAGTCGTTGCTCGACCGGCTTGGCATCGACTGAGTCGATCGGCCCGAGGGCGAGACGCCAGAACGGCGCATCGCCCATCCGGTCGATGTCCGCGATGTCGCAACCGGCGTGAACTTGTCAGGTTCGGCTTGACCCCGTCCGATTGCGCGAATAGGGTCGCCCCGACCTAAGTTCCACGTAAAGGGGAGTGCATGTCGACGATCGATGAGATTCGGGACGAGGACGAGCGCCAACTCGCGGAGATGGGCTACAAGCAGGAGCTCAAGCGCGGGTGGAGCGCATTCTCCAACTTCGCGATCTCGTTCACGATCATTTCCGTCCTCGCTGGCTGTTTCACGACCTACGGCCAGGCGTGGAACAACGGCGGACCGATCGCGATTTCCTGGGGCTGGCCCCTGATCTCGATCCCGATCCTGATCATCGGGTTCTCGATGTCGGAGATCGTCGCCAAGTACCCGACCGCCGGCGGCATCTACTGGTGGGCCTCGCGTCTGGGCGGCCCCGTCTGGGGCTGGTTCACCGGCTGGTTCAACCTGATCGGCCTGGTCGCCGTGATCGCATCGGTCGACTACGCGGCCGCAACCTTCCTGAACGCCCTGCTGGGGCTCTACGGCCTCGATTTCATCTTCAACTTCGCCGATTCCGAGCACATCCTGCGTGAGACGTTCGCGCTCTTCGTCTTGATCCTGATCATCGGCGTGATCATCAACATCACCAGAACCCATTTGCTGTCTCTGATCAACAACGTGTCCGTCTTCTGGCACGTCGCTGGTGTGGCGGTGATCATCGGCATCCTGATCTTCGTCCCCGACCAGCACCAGAGCCTCGACTTCGTCTTCACGGAGCGGTTCAACAATTCCGGGTTCTCCGGCGGGTCCGTATCCAGCTTCATGTTCTGGATCTATGTGCTGCCGTTGGGCTTCCTGCTGACCCAGTACACGATCACCGGCTTCGACGCCTCCGCCCACATCTCCGAGGAGACGCACGGTGCGTCGCGGTCGGCGGCGCGAGGGGTGTGGCAGTCGATCTTCTATTCAGCTTTGATCGGCTGGTTCGTCCTGCTGGCGATCACGTTCGCAGCGACGGACGTCGCGGCGGTCAACGAGGGCGCCGGCTCCTCGCTGGCGATCTTCAACTCGGCGCTGACTCCGGCCGCGGCCAAGGCCGTGATCCTGATCTCGACCATTGGGCAGCTCTTCTGTGGAGCGGCCTGCTTGACCAGCGGTTCACGAATGTGCTTCGCGTTCTCGCGTGACCGAGGAATGCCCGGCTCAGGGTCGCTGTCGAAGGTCAACTCGAAGGGCGTCCCGGTTCGGGCGGTCCTGACGATGGCCATTCTGGCCCTGCTGATCACCCTGCCGGCGCTGGAGGGCGACGAGAACGCCTTCCCGTACGCCTTCTTCGCGGTCGTCTCGATCGCGGTGATCGGTCTCTACATCGCATACGTGATCCCCGTTTACCTGCGCTGGCGGCAGGGCACCGATTTCATCCAGTCGCCGGCCTGGAACCTGGGCAACAAGTGGCGCTGGATGAACCCGTTCGCCGTGATCTGGGTGGTGATCATCACGATCATCTTCTGCCTCCCGTTCACGCCTGCGGCCGTCCCGTGGAACAGCGCGGGCGGCGGCGACGGTGCGTTCGACATCAAGTACCTCAACTACGCGCCGGTCACGGTTCTGTTCGTGATCGTGGTGGTCGGCATCTGGTGGAAGGTGAGTGCCCACAAGTACTTTACCGGCCAGTCGCGAAACATCGACATCGACGAGGCGCTCGAGGGCGGGGACCCACCGGCCGGCTCCGGCCCGCCTGCGGGCGCGTGATCGCCGCGGGGCGTAGCCTGCGTCTCGCGTGACTGTCGAGGAGCTCAAGAAGGCGGTAGCCGAGGGCACGGTGGACACCGTGCTCTTGGCCATCGCCGACATGGAGGGGCGGCTGCAGGGCAAACGCCTGACCGCCTCCCACTTCCTCGACGAGGTCCTCGAGCACGGGGCGGAGGGCTGCAACTACCTGCTTGCCGTCGATGTGGACATGGCGACCGTCGACGGCTACGCGATGTCGTCGTGGGAGCGCGGATACGGAGACTTCGGGATGAAGCCGGACCTGGACACTCTGCGTCCGGTCCCCTGGCACCCGGGCACCGTGCTGGTCATGGGGGACCTGCAGTGGGAGGACGGCACCGACGTCGTCGCCTCCCCGCGGCAGATCCTCCGCAAGCAGCTCGATCGCCTGGCCGACCGCGGGCTGATCGCCAACGCCGGCACGGAGCTCGAGTTCATCGTCTTCAGGACTCCCTACGAGGAGGCGTGGCTGAAGGGCTACCGCGACCTCGAGCCGGCCAACCTCTACAACGTCGACTACTCACTGCTCGGAACGGCACGCGTCGAGCCGCTGATCCGCCGAATCCGCAACGAGATGGGTGAGGCGGGCCTCGCCGTCGAGAGCTCGAAGGGTGAGTGCAACCTCGGCCAGCACGAGATCAACTTCCTCTACGGCGAGGCCCTTCGCACCGCCGACGAGCACGCGTTCTACAAAAACGGCGCGAAGGAGATCGCCGCCCAGGAGGACTCGTCGATCACCTTCATGGCGAAGTTCAACGAGCGCGAGGGCAGCTCCTGCCACATCCATATTTCGCTGGCCGGCGCCGAGAGCGGTTCCAACGCATTCGGGGCCGATCAGGCGATGTTCGACCACTTCGTCGCCGGCCAGATCTCCTGCATGCGTGAGATGACGCTGATGTACGCGCCCTACGTCAACTCCTACAAGCGGTTTGCAGAGGGCACGTTCGCCCCGACCGCGGTGGCCTGGGGCCATGACAACCGGACCTGCTCCCTGCGAGTCGTCGGCCACGGCGAGTCGCTGCGGGTCGAGAATCGCCTCCCGGGGGCCGACGTCAACCCCTACCTGGCGCTGAGCGCGATGATCGCGGCCGGCCTGCACGGGATCGATGCCGAGCTGCCCCTCGAGCCGCCGCTCGAGGGCAACGCCTACACCTCGGAAGCTCCGCGGGTGTCCACGAACCTCTACGACGCCCGCGACCTCTTCTCGGCCAGCGAGGTCGCCCGCGAGGCCTTCGGCGAGGAGGTCGTCGACCACTACCTCAATCGCGCCCAGGTCGAGCTGAACGCCGCCGAGGCCGCGGTGACGGATTGGGATAGATACAGGGGCTTTGAGCGTTTGTGAGCGCGCCCGTCGTCGGGATCTGCGCGGCGATCGAGCGCGTGCGGTGGGCCTCCTGGGACGTGGTCGTGACGATGGCGCCTCAGACCTACGCGACCGCGGTCCAGGCAGCCGGTGGGCTGGCTGTGATCCTGCCGCCGGACCCGGCGGTGACGGCGGATCCCGACTCATTGCTCGACCGGATCGACGCCCTGCTGCTCGCCGGCGGCTCCGACGTCGATCCGGCCAGCTACGGGGCGGAGCCGGCGGAGCAGACCGCGGGCAACCGTCCCGAGCGCGACGCGTTCGAGCTGGCGCTGCTCCGCCGGGCCATCGAGCGTGACATGCCGGCGCTCGGGATCTGCCGCGGCATGCAGATGCTCAACGTTGCCTGCGGGGGCACCGTCGACCAGCACATCCCCGACACCCTCGGGGGCAACGAACAGCACCGGGAGATCCCGGGCACGTTCAGCGACCACGAGGTCTCCCTGGATCCAAGTTCGCTTGCCGCGCGGGCGGCCGGAGGTGACCGGGCGGCGGTCAAGTCCCACCACCATCAGGGCGTCGAGCGGCTCGGAGACGGTCTCGAGGTGACCGGCCGCTCCGTCGCCGACGAGGTGATCGAAGCGATCGAGATCCCCGACCGCAGCTACGCGCTCGGCGTCCTCTGGCACCCTGAGGAGGACGTCGAGTCGAGGGTGATCGATTCGCTGGTCGAAGAGGCCAGAAACCGGAGGGTGGAGCGATGATCGAGGTGATCGAACCGGCGAGCGCCGAGGTGATGGCGGAGCTGCCCCGAGCGGGGGTCGAAGAGGTCGACGAGGCCGTGGCGAAGGCCAGGCGCGCGTTCCCGGCCTGGCGGGCCGTCGCCCCGGGCGACCGGGCGGGGATGCTGCGGGCGCTGGCGGATGCGATCGAACTCCGCTCCGAGGATCTGGCGACGCTCGAGGCTCGCAACGCGGGCAAGCCGATCGGCGACGCTCGCGGCGAGATCGCGATGGTCGTCGAGTGCTTCCGCTACTACTCGGCCGCCCCTGAGCGCCTGCTCGGGCAGACCATCCCGGTGGCGGGGGGGATCGACATGACCTTCCGTGAGCCGCTGGGGGTCGTCGGGTTGATCGTGCCCTGGAACTTCCCGCTGGTGATCACCTCGTGGAAGACGGCTCCGGCGCTGGCGGCGGGTAACACCGTCGTGCTCAAGCCCGCTGAGCTGACCCCGCTGACGGCGGTCGAGCTCGAGGGGATTGCGCTCGAAGCCGGGTTGCCGGAGGGAGTTCTGAACGTCGTCGCCGGGCCGGGCTCCATTTGCGGGCAACGCCTGGTCGAGCACCCCGACGTCGCCAAGATCGCCTTCACCGGTTCGACCGAGGTCGGTCGCGGGATCGCCTCCGGGGCGGCCCGGACGATCAAGCGGGTGACGCTGGAGCTCGGCGGCAAGTCCGCCAACGTCGTCTTCTCCGACGCGGACATCGATGCCGCCGCAGCATCGGCGCCGTTCGCGGTGTTCGGCAACGCGGGCCAGGATTGCTGCGCCCGCTCCCGGATCCTCGTCGAGCGCGACGCGATGGATGACTTCATGTCCGCGCTCGAGACGACCGTGGCATCGATGGTCGTCGGCGATCCGCTCGACGAGGCCACGCAGATGGGCCCGCTGATCTCCGCTTCGCACCGGGACACGGTGAGCTCCTTCCTCGACGACGACCCCCCGATCGCCTTCCGCGGTCAGGCACCCGACGGCCCCGGTTTCTGGTTCCCCCCGACGGTGCTCGCGCCGATGAGCAACGACGACCGTGCCTCCCGGGAGGAGATCTTCGGCCCGATCGTCTCGGTGATCCCGTTCTCCGGTGAAGCGGAGGCGATCGAGTTGGCAAACGACACCATCTACGGGCTCTCCGGTTCGATCTGGAGCGGCGACGGCGGGCGGGCTCTACGGGTGGCCCGGGCGCTCGACTCCGGGGTGATCTCCATCAACTCGAACTCGTCGGTCCGCGTCTCGACGCCCTTCGGTGGCTTCAAGCAGTCGGGGGTGGGTCGCGAGCTCGGCCCCGACGCCCTCGAGCATTACACCGACGTCAAGAACGTCTTCTACAAGACAGAGGAGGACTAGCGATGGCCGAACGTCCGGGACGTCTGGAGGGCAAGGTCTGCGTGATCACCGGGGCAGCGAGCGGCATCGGAGCGGAGACGGCCAGGCTCTTCATGGGTGAGGGTGCGAAGGTCGCAGGGGTCGACCTTGCCGATGGCTCGGCCGGGGATCTTGCGATCGTCGCCGACGTGACCGAGCCCGATCAGGTCGAGGGCATGTACGCGCAGGCGCGGCAGGAGTTCGGTCGCATCGACGTTCTCTTCAACAACGCCGGGATCAACCCGTCGGAGGATGCGTCGATTCTCAACACGCCACTCGACGTCTTTCAACGCGTCCAGGACGTGAACCTGCGCAGCGTGTTCCTCTGTTGCAAGTACGGAATTCCGCATCTGCTCGACAACGAGTCGGGCGGGTCGGTCATCAACACGGCCTCGTTCGTCGCCGTGATGGGCGCGGCGGTTTCGCAGATCTCCTACACCGCCTCCAAGGGCGCGGTCCTCGCGCTCTCGAGGGAGATCGGGGTCGAGTTCGCCCACCGTGGCGTACGGGTTAACTCGCTCTGCCCGGGGCCGGTCGACACGCCCCTGCTTCAGGACCTGTTCGCCAGCGATCCGGCCAAGGCGGCCCGGCGACTCGTCCACCTGCCGTTCGGCCGCTTTGCCAAGGCGAGCGAGATCGCCAACGGCGCGCTGTTTCTCGCCAGCGACGAGAGCTCCTATGTGACGGCGTCGAGCTTCATGGTCGACGGCGGGCTGTCGCAGGCGTATCTGACGCCGGATGCGAGCGACGATCCTCAGTACTGATCCGTCTGCGGCGGCGGCGGCGATCCCGGCGCGTGGTTGGACCCCGGGCCTAGACTGCAACCAATGATCGACACGATCGAATTCGACGAGGACGGGCTTGTCCCGTGTGTGATCCAGGACGCCGGGACCGGCGAGGTCCTGACGCTCGCCTACGTCAACGCCGAGTCCCTGGAGAAGACGACGGAGACCGGCGAGCTCCATCTCTGGAGCCGATCCCGCAATGAGCTTTGGCACAAGGGCGCGACGTCGGGCAGCGTCCAGCGGATCCGCGAGATTCGCTACGACTGTGATGCCGACGCGGTTCTCGCCCTGGTCGATCCCGCCGGTCCCGCCTGTCACACGGGGCAGAGGACCTGCTTTCACCGCGCGCTGGGGGGCGAGCCGGAGCTCGTCACCCACGAAGCACTCCCCGCCTTGGAGCGGACGATCATCGCCCGTCGAGCGGATCAGCCTGAGGGCTCGTACACGAGCCGGCTGCTGGCCGACCCGGACCTGATCGGGGAGAAGGTCAGAGAGGAGGCGGACGAGGTCGCCCGCGCCGTCGCCGGCGAATCGGACGAGCGCGTGGCCGAGGAGGCCGCCGATGTCCTCTACCACCTCGAGGTGGCGCTGCTCTCCCGCGAAATTTCGATCGGCGAGGTCTTCGACGTCCTCGTCGACCGCCGCCGCTGAGCCCTCCGATGAGTTCGACGCTGACGACACTGGAGCGGTTCCGGGAGCTTTCGACCGAGGGCAACGTCGTCCCGGTCGTCGACGCCTTCGTCGAGGACACCGAGACTCCGGTCTCGGCCTTTCTCAAGCTCCGGGATGCAGGGCCGTGTTTCTTGCTCGAGTCCGCTGAGCAGGGCGGGCGCCTCGGTCGCTACTCGTTTCTCGGGTTCAGTCCGCATCTGCTGATCCGCTGGGCCGACGGGGAGCTGCTGGAGTGGGAGGGAGGGGCGGCCGCCGATCCGACCACCGAACCGAGCCGGCGGAGTCCCGCGCCCGATCCGTATGGAGCGGTCGCGGACCGCGTCGAGTCGTTCAGGCTGGCCGACGCCGAGGGACTGCCGTTTGCCGGCGGGGCCGTGGGTCTGTTCGGATATGACCTCGTCCGAACGGTTGAGCCGTTGGGTGAGCCGAACCCCGACCCGCTCGGCCTCCCGGACCTGGCGTTGATGGTCCCGTCCCTCGTCGTCGCCTTCGACCACCACAAGCACGAGGTCTCGATCATCGCGCTCGCCTTCACCGACGGCGGTGATCTCGACGAGGCCTACCAACGGGCCGTGGCTCTGATCGAGTCGGCCCGCGAGCGCCTGCGAACCGGCCTCACCTCACGCGGGGAGCGGAAGGGTATTTCGAGCGGACCGGTGGAGTTCGAGTCGAACATGACCCGAGAGCAGTTCGAGTCGAACGTCTCGCGGATCGTCGAGTACATCCGGGCCGGTGACGCATTCCAGGTCGTTCCCTCGCAGCGGTTCACCGCCACCTGCCCGGTCGAGGCCTTCTCGATCTATCGCGGGCTTCGCGCCGTCAACCCGTCTCCGTATATGTACTTCCTCGATTTCGGCGACTTCGAGATCGCCGGCGCTTCCCCGGAGCCGCTCGTCAAGGTGGCGGGTGGTCGGGTCGAGACGCGACCGATCGCGGGCACATATCCACGTGGGGAGGACGAGGAGGAGGACCGTGCGAATGCGGAGAAGCTGCTTGCCGACCCCAAGGAGCGGGCGGAGCACGTGATGCTCGTCGACCTCGGCCGCAACGATCTCGGTCGCGTCTCCGAGTACGGGACCGTCGAGGTTGACGAGCTGATGAAGGTCGAGACCTACAGCCACGTGCTCCATATCGTCAGCCGGGTCTCGGGCAAGCTTCGGGAGGGTCTGGGAGCGATGGACGTGCTGCGCTCGGCCCTGCCCGCCGGAACGCTCTCCGGTGCGCCGAAGGTCCGCGCGATGCAGATCATCGACGAGCTGGAGCCCCACAAACGCGGCTCCTACGGCGGCGCGATCGGTTACCTCGACTTCCGCGGGGATCTCGACGTCGCGATCCACATTCGTACGGTCGTCGTCAAGGACGGTCTCGCCCACGTCCAGGCGGGCGGCGGCACCGTTGCCGACGCCAAGCCCGACTACGAGTACCGCGAGTCACTGCAGAAGGCGAAGGCGATCTTCCGCGCGATCGAAGTCGCGGTCGAGCACCCGGAGTGGGAATGAGGATGAGGGCCCTCGTCATCGACAACTACGACTCGTTCACCTACAACCTGGTCCAGTATCTGGGTGAGCTGGGGGCGGAGATCGAAGTCGTCCGCAACGACCGGGCCACGGTGGACGAGCTGCTTGCGCTTGACGCAGATCGCCTCGTCATCTCTCCGGGCCCGTGCACTCCGACCGAAGCCGGGATTTCGGTCGAGGCCTCTCGTCGGTTCCCCGAGGCCGGGATTCCGACGCTCGGCGTCTGCCTCGGTCACCAGGCCATGGTCGAGGCGTTCGGCGGCCGGGTCCTGCAGGGCGAGCCGGTGCACGGCAAGGAGGCTTCGATCACCCACGACGGAAGGACGCTGTTCACCGGCCTTCCCGATCCGCTGACCGTCGGCCGTTACCACTCGCTGATCGCCGCCCCCGAGCTTCCGGACGTCCTCGAGCTCTCCGCCTCCTTCGAGGGCATCGTCATGGCTGTACGGCATCGCGAACTGCCCGCAGAGGGCGTTCAATTCCATCCCGAGTCGGTGCTCACCCCGGAGGGCAAGCGGATGCTCGGGAACTTCCTCGGGGGCTCCGCGACCGCCTCCGCGTGAGAGACTGAGCCGCTCCAAGAACAGGTTCCACCCACCACGATGCCCAACGAGATTCTCACCCGCGCCATCGACGCCGTCTGCTCCGGGCGAGCACCTGACGGCCGATCACGCTTCGGCGGTGCTGACCGAGATCATGGAGGGTCGAGCGGGCGAGGTGCAGACCGGAGCATTCCTGGTGGCGTTGCGGGCAAAGGGGGAGACGGTGCCGGAACTGATCGGCCTGGCGCGGACGATGCGCGAGCTCGCGACGCACGTCGAGACCGGCCGCGACGATCTCGTCGACACCGCCGGCACCGGTGGTGGCCCCTCCACCTTCAACGTCTCGACCACAGCCGCCCTGATCGCGGCCGGTGCCGGTTGCGCGGTCGCAAAGCACGGCAATCGATCCAATACCTCCCGCTCCGGATCCGCCGACATGCTCGAGGCGCTCGGAGTCGAGATCGCGCTGACCCCCGAGCAGGTCGGTGAGGCGATCAGCACCACCGGCTTCGGATTCATGTTCGCCCCCGCCCACCACGCGGCCATGAAGCACGTGGTCCCGGTCCGCAAGGAACTTGCCGTGCGCACGATCTTCAACTTCCTCGGACCGTTGACCAATCCGGCCGGAGCGACGTCGGCAGCTGCTCGGAGTCTCCGATCGCCGCTATCAGGAGACGATCGCCGAGGCGCTCGCTGGGCTCGGGTGCGAGCACGCGTGGTCGTCACCGCCGACGACGGCCTCGACGAGTTCACGATCTCCGGCCGCACCAGGGTGATCGAGGTGCGTGACGGGCGGTACGACCGAGTGGTTCGCCGAGCCGTCCGAGTTCGGCCTCGAGGAGGCCCCGCTCGAGGAGGTCGCCGGCGGTGAGCCGGAGGAGAACGCCGCCACCGCGCGCGCCATCCTCGCCGGCGATCCGGGGCCCGCTGCCGACATCGCATTGCTCAACGCCGGTGCGGCGATCTACGTCGGCGGCGGGACTTCCGACCTCGCCACCGGTGTCGATGCGGCCCGGGAGGCGATCGATTCGGGGGCGGCGGCCGAGGTCCTGCGCAAGCTCGTCGATCTGCGAAATCGCGACCGCGATGGCTGAAACGCCCTCACCCCCCGCATCGCCGACCGGTAGCCTCCCCGACAGATGAGCAGGTTGGATCAGCTCGTCGACGCGGCACGCGAAGGCGTCCGCAGGCGCAGCGCGGAAACTTCCGGAGATCAGCTCCGGTCACGGCTCGGTACCCGCAGCGGATCGAGGCCGTTCAAGGAGGCTCTCGTCCGGCCGGGGCTCTCGGTGATCGCCGAGTTCAAGCGGGGCTCGCCGTCGGCCGGGGCGATCAACTCCGATGCCGACGTGGCCTCCGTCGTCGGTGCCTACGAACGGGGAGGCGCGGCGGCCATCTCGGTGCTGACCGACGAGCCCAACTTTCACGGCTCCCTGGCCGACCTCGAGGCCGCTCGGGTGGCCTCCGCGCTGCCGATCCTCCGCAAGGACTTCATCGTTGACCCCTACCAGCTCTGGGAGGCGGCGCTGGCGGGCGCTGACGCTGTTCTCCTGATCGTTGCGGCACTCGCCGACGAGGATCTGCGTCTGCTCTGGGACGAGGCGGCAGCGCTCGATCTCGACTGTCTGGTCGAGGTCCATGACGAGTTCGATCTCGAGCGGGCCCTGGAGCTCGACCCCGACGTGATCGGCATCAACAACCGCAACCTCGCCGATCTCGTCGTCGACACCGAGACGACCCCGGAGCTGATCACAGACGTGCCGGCCGGCAAGACGGTGGTGGCCGAATCCGGCTACAGCGAGCGCACCCAGGTCGAGGAGCTCGATCGGATCGGCGTCGACGCCGTCTTGATCGGCGAGGTCCTGATGCGCTCGGAGGACCCAGAGGCGGTGGTCCGGTCGTTCATGCCGGACGAGGATCACCCGCGAGTACCTGTTCACGGACGAGCGCTGAGCGCCCTTCCGCTTTAGATTTCGACCGGGGGAAGTCTTAACCGCCCTTCAGAGCGGATTTCGATCGGCCTGAGAATGCCGCCGCATGATCTGCGCCATGACTCGAATCAGATCCTTCTTCGGCAGTTCCTTCGGCTCCGGCTTGCTCGGCGGCGCCGTCGCGGTGACGTTCGGCGTGATCGCGATCACGTCGGGCCTGATCTCCGTGGACAACTCGTCGGGCTCGTCCTCTTCGGTGGCGTCGCCTCCGGTCTCCCCGGAGAGCGAGCCTGCCTCCGGCGCCGGCCGGACGATCGGCCAGGTCTACGAGCAGGACGCCCAGGGCGTGGCGTTCATCTCGGCCGAGCAGTCGGGCGAGACGTCTTCGTCGCCCTTCGGTGAGCCCTCGGGCGGTGGGACCGCCACCGGCTCCGGGATCCTGATCGACGGCGACGGCCACATCCTGACCAACGCCCATGTGGTCGACGGATCGACCTCGGTGACGGTCAAGTTCGGCGACGGCGATGCGTTGCCGGCGGAGGTCCTCGGCGCCGACGATTCCACCGATGTCGCGGTGCTCGCGGTCGACCCCGCCAAGGTCGGATGCGACCCCGCTGGAGCTCGGCGATTCCGACTCGGTCAGGGTCGGCGACGGGACGATAGCCATCGGTAACCCCTACGGCCTCGATCGCACCGTCACCTCGGGGATCATCTCCGCCCTGCAGCGCCAGATCAGCGCACCGAATGGCTTCACCATCTCGGACGTGATCCAGACCGACGCCGCGATCAACCCCGGCAACTCGGGCGGCCCTCTGCTCGACGACGGCGGCCGCGTGATCGGGATCAACTCCCAGATTGCGACCGGGACCGGCAGCAGCGGGTCGGTCGGCATCGGCTTTGCCGTCCCGATCAACACCGCCAGGACGGTTGCCGGCCAGATCATCGACGGCGGCTCCGCAGAGCACGCCTACCTAGGTATCGAGGGAGCCGACCTGAATGCCGAGTTGGCCAAGGAGCTCGACCTCGACGTCGATGAGGGTGTCCTCGTCCAGAGGGTCACTGCCGATGGGCCTGCCTCAGACGCAGGTCTTGCCGCCGGGGATGCTCCAATCGCCATCCAGGGTGCCCAGGTCAAGGCCGGCGGCGACGTGATCACCGCCATCGACGGCGCCCAGATCACCGGCATGGAGGATCTGATCTCGGTGATCAACGCCAAGCAGCCGGGGGACGCGGTTACCCTGACGACTCTGCGCGACGGCTCCAGCGAGGAGATCACGGTGACGCTGGGCGACCGGCCGGACACGATCCAGGGTTAGTTCCACGCCTCCAAAGCCGCAAGGTAGGCCCACCCTGCGAGGCCTAGCGATCGAGATCCAGCCGTGCATGCTCTGAGGGGCCGGGGGGTGGAGGTGCCGCCGACACTCAGCACGAAGTGCGGAGGCGGTGCCTCCGCCGCCCGGCGCCCCGCGTGGCGGTTATGCGATCTTTGACCTGTGAAGGTCAAGATCTGCGGGATCACACGGATGGAGGACGCCGAGGCGGCGGTCTCGGGCGGCGCTTGGGCGATCGGCCTCAACCACAGCCCGGAGAGCCCCCGCCGCGTTGATCCCCTCATGGGGGAGGAGATCGGGGCGGCGATGAAGCGCAGGATCGAGGTCGTCGGCGTCTTCGTCAACGCGCATCTCGACGAGGTCGTCGATATCGCCGACCGCGACCAGTTAACGATCGTGCAGCTGCACGGGGACGAGGGACCCACGTTCTGTCGGGAGGTCGATCGTCGGACCGGCTGCAAGGTGATCAAGGCATTCCGCGTGAAGTCCCCGGCCGAGATCACGGCGGCCCGGGCATTCCGCACCGACTACCACCTGTTCGACACCTACCGCCGAGGTCAGCATGGCGGCACCGGGGCGACCTTTGACTGGGATCTGGTCGCCGGGCGGCGAGGCGGCGTGCCGGCCATACTCGCCGGCGGCCTGACCCCCGACAACGTCGGCGATGCGATCGCGATCGCCAACCCCTGGGGTGTCGATGTCGCCAGCGGCGTCGAGTCCGCGCCGGGAATCAAGGACCACAACCTGATCGCCTCGTTCCTGGCCGCCGCCGAGCGTGCCGGAGTCATTCAGCGCGATGAACGCGACCGCCGGCGTGCGCTCAAGCGCATGCGTCGAGCAGTCGCCCACGGACGGCCCGGCGAGTGACCGCGATCGAGTCCCGATTCGGCCCCTACGGAGGCCGCTACGTCCCCGAGGTTCTGATCGCGGCTCTCGACGAGCTGACCGAGGCCTGGGAGCAGGCGCGATCCGATTCGGCCTACCGGGACGAGCTCAACGGTCTGTTGCGGGACTTCGTCGGTCGTCCGACGCCGCTCTATCTCGCTCGACGGCTTTCCGAGCGCGCCGGCCGGACCGTCTATCTGAAGCGTGAAGACCTGGCTCACACCGGTGCGCACAAGATCAACAACGCGGTCGGTCAGGCCCTGCTCGCCAAGCGGATGGGCAAGGGCCGGATAATCGCCGAGACCGGCGCTGGCCAGCACGGCGTCGCGAGCGCCACGGCGTGCGCATTGCTCGGCCTCGAATGCATCGTCTACATGGGCACCGAGGACATGCGCCGGCAGCGGCCCAACGTTGAGCGGATGGAGCTGATGGGGGCCAAGGTCGAGCCGGTCGAGGCCGGTGCCCGGACCCTCAAGGAGGCCGTCAGTGCGGCGATCCGCGACTGGGTCACCAACGTCGACGACACCCACTACATCATCGGCTCAGCGGTCGGCCCGGCTCCCTATCCGGCACTGGTCCGCGACCTGCAGATGGTCATAGGCGAGGAGGCCCGGGAGCAGATTCTCGTTGCCGAGGGCCGCCTGCCGGATCGGGTCATCGCCTGCGTCGGGGGCGGCTCGAACGCGATCGGCAGCTTCGTTCCCTTCGTCGAGGACCTGAGCGTCGAGTTGATCGGGGTCGAGGCGGCTGGCGAGGGTCTCCAGGGGCGCCACGGCGCCTCGCTGGGCGCCGGCCGTACCGGCGTCCTCCATGGGGCGCTCTCGTCCGTGCTCGCCGACGAGGAAGGGCAGATCCTCGAGGCGCATTCGATCTCCGCCGGCCTCGACTACCCCGGAGTCGGACCCGAGCACGCGATGCTCCGGGACACCGGGCGCGCACGTTATGTGGCGATCACCGACAACGACGCCCTCCGGGCGTTCCGTGAACTCTCGGAGCTGGAGGGCATCATTCCGGCGCTTGAGAGCTCCCATGCCGTGGCCTGGCTCCTGGGTGAGGGGCGCGAGGGATCGGGGGATCTCGACGTGCTCACCCTCTCCGGCCGGGGTGACAAGGACCTCGCCGAAGCCCTCGCCGGCCTCGAACGGCTTGACGCCGATGTCTGAGACGGGAATCGACCGGATTGCCGGCGCCTTTGCGGCCGCGAGATCCGAGGGAAGGGCGGCCCTGATGCCCTACCTGATGGGTGGTTTCCCGGACATGGCTACGTCCGCTGCCGTGATCGACGCCTATGCCGACACCGGCGCCGACCTGATCGAGCTCGGGGTGCCGTACTCCGACCCGCTCGCCGACGGGCCGCTGATCCACGCTGCGGGCACGACGGCCCTTCGCGCCGGTGCGAGTTTCGACGGCGTGCTGACGCTTTGCGAGCGTGTCTCCGCTCGCGTCCCGGTTCTGCCGATGGTCTACGCGAACGTCGTCCTGACCCTTGGGGCGGAGCGTTTTGCCACGGCTCTGGAAGGCGCTGGTGCGGCAGGGGCGATCATTCCTGATCTGCCGCGCAGCGAGGACCCCGCGATCGCCGCCGCGCTCCAGGCGCGCGGCCTCGCCCCGATCGGGTTCGTCTCGCCGACCACGTCACCCGCACGGCTGGCCGAGATCGCGCGCGACGCGGTCGGGTTCACCTATGTCGTTTCGCTGACCGGCGTGACCGGCGAGCGGTCGCAGCTGCCCGAATCCCTGGGTGAGATGGTCGCGGCAGTTCGAAAGGCGTCGGCGGCACCCGCTGCGGTCGGGTTCGGCATCGGGACGCCTGAGCAGGCGGCCCAGGTCGGAGCCGTCGCCGACGGGGTGATCATCGGGACCAGGCTCGTCAGGGCCGTCGCGGATGCGGCCGAGGAGCCGGATCCGACGACCGCGGCGGTCGACGCCGTGACCGCGTTCATGGCGGACACCCGCCTGGCCCTGTAGATTTCGCAGCGATGCAGCTCTTGGGCTTCCTGTTCCTGGCGATGTTCGCCTTCATCATCGGTTTCGCGCTCGATCTCGGCGGAGCCCTCTGCGCGATGATCTTCCTGTTGATCCTCTTCACCGGTGCCCTGCTGCACGCTTGGCACGGGCTCATCGATTGGGCCCGCGGCCCCGCCGCCAAGCTGTAGCACCCGCCAACACCGCGTCGGAGTTATCCCTACGAGTAGAAGCGCTTGGCGATCTCGAGCAGCTCGAGGTCCACCGTCTTGATCCCGGTCACCTGCTCGAGTGGAATCGAGCCGATCTCATTGCCCTGGAGGGCGACCATCCGTCCGAACTCGCCGGCCTTGGCAAGCTCGTAAGCCTTGGCCCCGTAGCGCGTCGCGAGGACCCGATCATGGGACGTCGGAGTTCCGCCTCGCTGGATGTGGCCGAGTACGACGGTGCGGGCCTCAAAGCCGGTCATTCGCTCCAGTTCCTTGCTCAGGGCCGCCCCGATCCCACCGAGTCGCTGGTAGCCGTATTCGTCGGTCTCCTCGTTGATGCGGACCTGATCGACCTCGCCGCTCTCGAAGCAGAGGTTGGCCCCCTCGGCGACGACGATGATCGAGAAGTCCTTGCCACGCTCATGGCGCGCCGTGATTGCAGCCGCCAGATCCTCACAGGTCGTGTCGACCTCCGGGATCACGATCCCGTCGGCGCCCCCGGCGATCCCTCCGTGGAGAGCGATCCAGCCGGCGTTCCTCCCCATTACCTCGATGACCATGACGCGATTGTGCGACTGCGCGGTCGTGTGGAGCCGGTCGATGGCTTCGCTGACGACTTGGACGGCGGTGTCGAAGCCGAAGGTGTAGTCGGTCCCGACGATGTCGTTGTCGATCGTCTTCGGCACCCCGATCAGCGGCAGGCCCTCCTGCTCGTAGAGGTCGCGCGTTATCTCCATCGTGTGATCGCCGCCGATTGCGACCAACGCGTCGAGCCCGTCGAGCTCGAAGGCCGCCGCCACCCGGTCGATTGCGCCCTCGGTCGCGGGCTCGAAGCTCGAGGTTCGGAGGATCGTTCCGCCGAGCGACAGGATCCCCGAGACCGCCCGCATGTCGAGGGGAACGTAGTCGCGCTCGGCGAGCCCCCGAAAGCCGCGCGTGATCCCGACCGCCTCGTCTCCACGGGCGATCGCCGAGCGGGTTACCGCGCGAATCACGGCGTTCAAACCCGGGCAATCGCCACCTGCGGTGAGCATTCCGATCTTCATCGAATCGACAATAGTGCCGGTCGTCCGGTGCCGCCTTGTCCCGATGTCGATAATTGACGGGTGGAATCCCGCCGTGACTTCGCTCTGCTCTACGACGACGACTGTGGCTTCTGTCGTCTGTCGGCGAAATGGGCGATGCGCCTGGACGACGACCAGCGCCTTCGGGCGGTGGCGATCCAGAGTGAGGAGGGGCAGCGCCTGCTGACCGAGGTGCCGCCTGAGCGCCGACTCGATTCGTTCCACCTGCTGACGCCGGGCGGGACGGTTCTCTCCGGCCCCGAGGCCGCGGCTCCGCTGACCCGGTTGCTCCGCGGAGGTCACGTTCCCTCTCGAGCGATGCGACGCTTTCCCGATCAAACCGCCCGCACCTACGGGTTCATTTCCCGTCACCGCGGCAAGCTCGGCAAGGTCGGGCTGCGCTCCCGCTCGGTGGATTAGTCGTCGCCAGCGATAATCGGGGCATGCGGCCGGTGAGGAGATCGTGGGTCGGGTTCGCGGCGGCGATCGCGGGACTTGTGCCGCTGGCCGCCGTCGGATGCGGATCGGACTCCTCGGGCGTACCCCGGCTGACCGTGTACCTGAGCGCGCCGCTCACGGGGCCCGCGGCGGGGGACGGAAACGACGTCGCCGACGGCGCCCTCCTGGCGCTCGACGATGCCGAGCACGAGGCCGGCGGCACGGAGGTGCAGATCGAGGTTCTCGACGCTGCCGGCAAGCGGGGTGCCACCGATGCTCTGGCTGGATCCAACGCCCGGCAGGCCACCGGGGACTCGACCGCGATCGCCTACATAGGAGAGCTCGACTCGGGCACGACGAGGACCTCGCTTCCGATCACCAACGAGGCCGGGATGCTGCAGGTCTCGGCCGCCGCGTCGGCCGTGGATCTGACCCGGGCGGCCCCCGGCAGCAGCCAGATTCCGACCGAGGTCCAGCCGAGCGGCGCTCGGACCTTCGGCAGGGTGATCCCCTCCGACACCGTTCAGGGGGCGGCGGCGGCCGTCTGGATGGTGGACGAGCGAATCGGGCGCGTCTCGGTGATCAACGACGGCGGGCCCTACGGGGAGTCGCTCATCGACGGCTTCCAATCGGTCTCCGATGGGCCGCTCATGGCTTCGGGTGGACCGGTAGATGGGATCTACGTCGTCTCCGGCGGCCCCAAGGCCACCTCTCCGGAGCCGATCGCGAGCCCGACGACGTTCGGAGCCGATGCTCAGCTGACCGGCTCGCCGCCGGAATCCTCGCTGCCGGCCCCCGTCAGGATCGTCTCCGGCGCGCTTGCGCCCTCTCAGCTCCCGGGCACAGCCGGGCTGTTTCGGGACGACTTCGGTTCGGCGCACGGTCGCGACCCCGGCCGCTTTGCCGCCTACGGCTACGAGGCCATGGCCGTCGTCCTCGACTCGATCGATCGGGCAGACGATCCGCTCGATCGCGGCTCGGTCATCGACGCCTTCTTCGCGACGACCGACCGGGAATCGAACCTCGGCACCTACTCGATCGACGACGTGGGAGATACCACCTTGCCGCAGGTCGGTGCCTACGACGCGCTCGGCGGCGGTCCTTTGAGGCCGGCCCCGGCGCCGATCACGGTCCCGTGAGGGGGCTCAGGACAGGGCGTCCTGCATCGCGGCGTCGATCTCCGGGAAGCGGAAGACGTAGCCCTCGTCCTGCACGCGCCGGGGCAGGGCCCGCTGGCCGCCGGTGGCGACATCGCCGAGTTCCCCTCCGAGCCTGAGCTTGACCGCGAATTTGGGCACGGGCATCACAGCGGGCCTACCGAGGGCGCGCCCCAGGGACTTCGAGAACTCCCGATTCGTCACCGGGTTCGGGGCGCAGGCGTTGTAGACGCCGGAGGCCGACTGGGTGTCGAGGCCCCAGAGCAGCAGTCCGACCTCGTCGGCGAGGCTGATCCACGGCATGTAGTTGCGACCCCCGGCGACCGGTCCGCCGACCCCGAGCTTGAACGGCAGCAGCAGCTCGCCGAGCAGACCGGCGTCCTTGGTCAGCAGCAGGCCGGTGCGCATGATCGCCACACGGACGTCGCCGCCGGCAGCCTCCTCGGCTGCAGCTTCCCAGGCGATGCAGACCTTGGCGTCGAAGCTGGAGCCGGCCGGGGCCGACTCGTCGACGATCTGATCGCCGCGGTCGCCGTAATAGCCGACGGCCGATTGACTGACGAGGACGGGTGGGGTCTGAGGGGCCGCGAGCATGGCGGCGACGAGATTCTTCGTGGCGATCTCGCGGCTCTCCCAGATGCGCTTCTTGGCATCTTCGGTCCAGCGTTGGTTGATCGGCTCTCCGACCAGGTTGACCACTCCGCCGACGCCGTCGAATACCTCCTCGGGCGGCCTCTCGAGGGTCGGGTTCCAGGCGTGCCAGGTGACGCCGGGAACGCGCTGTTTGGAGCGCTCGGGGCTCCGCGAGAGTCCGACGACCTGATCGCCGCGGGCCAGTAGCGCCTCGCAGAGCGCTCTACCGATGGTGCCGCTGGCGCCCGTGACGAGAACTTTCATGAACCTCTCCCTACCCGATTGTCGCGAACGTACCCGTCTCTTCGGTGATCCGGGCGATCCCCGCATTCTTGGCCTCGGCGACGACCGCAGCTGCTACCGCAGGGGCGACATCGCGGTCGAAGACGCTGGGGATGATGTAGTCCTCGTCGAGGTCGTCGTCGGTGACGACGGCGGCGATCGCCTTGGCGGCGGCGAGCTTCATCTCCTCGGTGATGGTCGGTGCACCGGCGTCGAGTGCGCCGCGGAAGATCCCCGGGAAACAGAGCACGTTGTTGATCTGGTTCGGGTAGTCGGAGCGGCCCGTGGCCATGATCCGCACGTGGGGCGCGGCATCTTCGGGCATCACCTCGGGAGTCGGGTTGGCCATCGCGAAGACGATCGCGTCCCGGTTCATTCCCGCCAGCGACTTCGCGTCCACCAGTCCGGGCCCGGACAATCCGACGAAGAGGTCGGCTCCCTCGAGGACCTCGTTGGGCCCGCCCTGGATCTTCTCCGGGTTCGTGGTCTCGGCGAACCAGCGCTTGATCGCCGGCATCCCATCGGATGCGTAGTCCTCGCGAGCCGTTGAGATCGCGCCCTGCCGATCACAGCCGATGATGTCGGTGACGCCTGCGGCGATCATCATCTTCGTGCACGCGATTCCGGCCGCGCCGAGGCCGAGCATCACCACCCGCAGGGACTCGATCGGCTTGCCGACGATCTTCAGTGAGTTGAAGAGGGCTGCCATCACGACGACGGCGGTGCCGTGCTGGTCGTCGTGAAAGACGGGTATGTCGAGCACCTCGACGAAGGCGATCCTCGATCTCGAAGCAACGTGGGGCCGAGATGTCCTCGAGGTTGATGCCGCCGAACGTCGGAGCCATCAGCTTCACGGCCTCGATGATCTTCTCCGGGTCCTTGGTGTCGAGCGCGATCGGGAAGGCGTCGACCTGGGCAAACTCCTTGAACAGCATCGCCTTGCCCTCCATCACGGGCATCGCGGCCTCCGGACCGATGTCGCCAAGGCCGAGCACGGCGCTGCCGTCGGTGACGACCGCGACGGTGTTCTTCTTGATCGTGAACTCGAACGCCTTCGACCGATCGCCCGCGATCTCGGTGCAGACGCGGGCGACCCCGGGCGTATAGGCCATCGAGAGGTCGTCGCGGGTCTTCAGCGGGTACTTGTTGTGCAGCTCGATCTTGCCGCCGCGATGCATGGCGAACGTGCGGTCGGTGTAGTCGATCACCCTCGATCCACGGATCGAGCCGATCGCGCGCAGGATCTGTTCCCAGTGCTCGGGGCTGCGAGCATCGATGGTGAAGACGCGGACCCGCTTGCCCTCGGCTCCCGCCCCGGGGATCAAGTCGACGCTCTGCAACGCGCCGCCGGACTCCGCGATTGCCGCGGTGATCCGGCCGAGGGGTTCGTTGCGCGAGTCGAGCTCGACGCGAATCGTGACTGAGAATTGGGCGCTGACTGAAGCCATTGGTGCCGCTGGATCATAGGAGGAGGCGGTTCCCGACACCGGTCTTGGGACACTGACCGGCGTGAATCCACTGATAGACAGGCTGCGGCGATCGGCGATCGGCCCGGCCGGAGCACTGTTCCGTGCCGCCAGCAAGCCGCTCGGCGGCGGCAGCGGTATCAGCGGTACGGCTCTGGCTCAGCTCGATCGCGTGACCGGGCGCGGCGACCACGGCCTTGGCGGCAAGGTGGTCATGGTCACCGGAGCCTCCTCGGGAATCGGTGAGGCTGCCGCGCGGCAGCTGGCCGGGGAGGGTGCGACGGTCCTGCTGGTGGCCCGCAACGCCGAGGCGCTCGGGCGGATAGCGGCTGAGATCAATGCGACCGAGGGATCGGGAGGCGCCGGGGCATATCCCTGCGACCTCAACGATCTCGGCGCGATCGACGAGCTTTGCGATCTCGTCCTTGCCAAATTCTCCGTCGTCGACGTTCTGGTCAACAACGCGGGCCGGTCGATTCGGCGATCGGTCGACATGTCCGGGGATCGATTCCACGACTTCGAGCGGACGATGCAGCTGAACTACTTCGGGGCCGTCCGGCTGATCCTGCGGCTGCTGCCCGCGATGCGGGAGCGCGGAGCGGGCCAGGTGATCAACGTCTCCTCGGCGGGGGTGCAGATGCGGACCCCGCGCTTTTCGGGCTACATCGCCTCCAAGGCTGCACTCGAGGCCTTCTCTGACGCGGTGCAGGCTGAATCACGCGACGACGGCATCCGGTTCACCACGATCTCGATGCCCCTGGTCCGGACGCCGATGATCTCGCCTACCCACCACTACGACCACATTCCGGCGCTCACCCCCGAGGAGGCCGGCAAGCTTGTCTCCGAGGCCGTGATCGGCCGCCCCCGTCGCGTCGCTCCGCCGTTCGCTCACATCGTCGCGACCGTGGACGCGCTCAGCCCCGAGACGATGGACGCCGTGCGCAGTCGCCTCTACCACCAGTTCCCGGAATAGATGAGTATGAAGGCCGGATGGCAATGGTCCAGTGCTTTCCTGGGCCGTGAGCTCAACCGAAAGGTGTCGTGGAATCCCTTCCGCGGGTGGCGCGGGGTGCGTCGACACCCGAGCGTCAGCGAGCGGTGCGACGCACCGCGCGACAGGACCCGCGGTCGAGGTCTTCCGCCGGGGAACGCCGCCCTACAGCTCGTCGACCGAGAAGGTGTCGCAGTCGGCCGGGTTCCCTGAGCTGTAGCCGCGTTCGAACCAGGTCCGCCTCTGCTCGGAGGTCCCGTGGGTGAAGCTGTCTGGATTGACCCTGCCGGTTGCCTGCTCCTGGAGGCGGTCGTCACCGACCGCCTCGGCGGCCCCGAACGCTTCGTCGAGGTCGCCCGGCTCGAGGGCGCCGTCGGCGTAGACGGTGCTTGCCCAGACGCCGGCGTAGCAGTCGGCCTGAAGCTCCTGGCGGACCGAGAGTTCGTTCGCCTCCGAGGGGTCGGCCTGGCTGAGCCGGTCCACCTCGGAACTGGTGCCGGTCTGGCGCTGGACGTGGTGGCCCATCTCGTGGGCGATCACGTACGCCCAGGCGAAATCGCCGGAGGCACCGAGCTGGCGTTCCATGTCCTCGTAGAAGCTCAGATCGAGGTAGACCCGTTTGTCGGCCGGGCAGTAGAACGGTCCGACCGCCGAGGTGGCGCTCCCGCAGCCGTCGGTCTGGACCGCGTCGGCGTAGATCACCAGCTTCGCCGTGTCGTAGGGGTCGCCGCCCGCCGCGAAGGAGCTCTCCCAGACGTTTTGGGTGTCATCGAAGACGTAGCTGGAGAAGTCCTTGAGGTCGGCCTGCGGGTCCTCACCGGGCGGTAACGGCTGAGGGTTGTCGGCTCCTGGTGCGGTGCCGCCGAGGCCGAAGGCGCCGGGAAGGTCGAATCCACCGGAGCCGCCGCCGGAGCCGCCGAGCAGGTTGATGGCGATCACGACCAGAACCACGATCACTCCCGCGACGCCGCCCTTCCCGGCCAGGCCGCCCGGAATCGGCAGCTGTGGGCCGCCGCCGCCTGACGAGCCCTTCGAGGCCCCGCGGATGTCGATCACGTCGCGGCTCTTAGTCCCCTTCTTCCACTTCATGGCCGCACGATCGAACCACATCGACCGCACCTATGATCAGCCGGTGGCCTCCGCCGATGAAGCTCCGCAGGGTTCCGGCGATCTCTTCCTGATCGACGGCAACAGCCTCGCCTACCGGGCGTTCTTCGCCCTGCCCGAATCGATCGCCACCTCCGACGGCCGTCCGACCAACGCGATCTACGGGTTTGCGTCGATGATGGTCAAGGTCCTGACCGACTTCAGGCCGCGTGCGGTCGCGGTCGCCTGGGACGCCGGGATGTCGGGCCGGGAGAAGATCTACGAGCCGTACAAGGCGCAGCGGTCCTCGCGTCCGGACCTACTAAAGGAGCAGTGGCCGCACCTCGCGCCGCTCTCGGATGCATTCGGCTTCGCCAACGTGCGAGTGGAGGGATGGGAGGCCGACGACGTGATCGCGACGATGGTCCGCCAGGCACGCGAGCGCGAGATCCCGGTGATGGTGGTGACCGGCGACCGCGATGCCTACCAACTGGTGGGGGAGGGGGTCCGGGTCATGTCGACCTCACGCGGGGTGACCGACACGAAGATCTACGACCGGGCGGCCGTGATCGAGCGCTACGGGGTCGACCCCGAACTCGTGCCCGACCTGATCGGGCTCAAGGGCGATACCTCCGACAACATCCCGGGCGTCCCGGGAATCGGCGAGAAGACCGCCTCACAGCTCCTGCAGACCTACGGATCGCTCGAGGCGGTGCTCGAGAACATCGACGAGATCTCGGGGCCGAAGCGCAAGCAGAACCTGACCGAGCACGCCGGCGACGCCCGGATCTCCAAGGAGCTGGCGACGATGCACACCGACATCGAGTTCGAGCTCGACCTGGCGGCGCTGATGGAGCGGGGCCCCGACCTGTCCCGCCTCCGTGAGGCGGCGGCCGAGTTCGAGCTGCGCCAGATCGTCCAGCGCCTCGAGGACGAGTGGGAGGGGGACGTCCCCGATCGCCCGGCCGACGAGGAGATCGAACACGAGGCCGCCGAGGGCGAGATCTCCGACCTGGGAACGGGGGAGATCGCGTTCGCAATCGCAGCCGGCCCTGACGCCGAAGGCGGACGCTGGGGTGGGTATGACGGCGAGCGCCTGATCGGCGGCCGGCTGCCGGAGCCGGAGACGCTCGTCGCGACGCTCTCCGAGCACCCGCTTATCGCTCATGACGTGAAGTCGATCGGCGGCCACTCACCGCACGGTCTGCTCGCCGACCTGGCCGACGGATCGCTCGACCTGGCGCACGACTCGATGATCGCCGCCTACCTGATCGATCCCGCGCGCCGCACCTACGAGCTCGACGAACTCGCAGCCGACGAGGGAATATCTCTCCGTCTCGGGGAGGGCGGCGAGGCGGGGCCCGACGACGGGCAACTCTCGCTCGACGGCGGCGACGAGCCGCCCGAGGACCCCACGGAGACCGCGCGACTCGTCTGGGAGCTGACGGCTCGCCAGCGGGTGAAGCTGGCCGACCTCGGCCTCGAGCGGGTGATGAGCGAGGTCGAGATGCCCCTGATCGAGGTGCTCGCGGGGATGGAGCGCGACGGGGTCAAGCTCGACACCGAGAAGCTCGCCGCGATCTCCGGGCAGTTGGCCGGACAGGCGGAATCCCTACAGGCGGAGATCTGGGATCTGGCGGGCCGTGAGTTCACGATCGGCTCCCCCCAGCAGCTCGGTGAGGTCCTGTTCGAGGAGCTTGGGTTGAGCCGTAAGCGCCGAGGCAAGACCGGCTTCTCGACCGACGCTCGGGTCCTCTCCCAGATCCGCGACGAGCACGAGATCGTCGCCAAGGTCGAACGCTGGCGTGAGGTGACGAAGCTGACGAACACCTACCTCGACTCGCTGCCGAGCCTGATCGACCCCGTGGATGGGCGGATCCACACGACGTTCAGCCAGGTTCGCGCTGCGACCGGACGGCTCTCGAGCACCAACCCGAACCTCCAGAACATCCCGATCCGATCCGATCTCGGCCGGCCGATCAGGGGATGTTTCGTTGCTGAGCCGGGTAACGAGCTTGTCTCCTGCGACTACAACCAGGTCGAGCTGCGGGTGCTTGCTCACGTCTCCGGCGACGAGGTGCTGCGCGACATCTTCATCTCGGGAGAGGACGTCCACTCGGCGACCGCGGCGGGCATCATCGGCGCCGACCCCGAGGCGATCACGGCCGGGGAGCGGTCAAAGGCGAAGATGGTCAACTACGGGATCGCCTACGGGCTGTCGGCGTACGGGCTGGCCGATCGGCTGTCGATTCCGCAGGAGGAGGCCGCCACCTACATCGAGCGTTACTTCCAGCGGTTCGCCGGCGTCAAGACGTTCATCGACGAGACGATCGAATCCGCCCGGGAGGAGGGCTCCGTGCGAACCCTGATGGGGCGGCGGCGTCTGATCCCCGAGCTCCGTTCGAGCAACTGGCAGACCCGGACCCTGGGCGAGCGCCTCGCCGTCAACACCGTCATTCAGGGGACGGCAGCGGACATCATCAAGCTGGCGATGATCAACTCGCGGAAGGCGCTGGAAGACCAGGGCCTGAGCTCGCGATTGATCCTCCAGATCCACGACGAGTTGCTGTTCGAGGGCCCCGTGGAGGAGACCGCCGAGGTCTCCGAGCTGGCCCGGAGGGAGATGGCCGGAGCGTTCCCGATCGATCCACCGCTGGCCGTCGATATCGGGGTCGGGCCCGATTGGCTCAGCGCCAAGTAGCCCTGATGCGACTCGGGGTAGCACGAGGGTCGGGTAGGGGGGATCCCGTATAGACGGAGCGCCGACCTGCCGTCAGCCTGGATGGAGTCCAATCACTTCAACCAGGAGATGCAAAATGACTGAGAGCGACAACATCGACCAGCCGGCCGCCGGAAGCGGCGAGCCGCCGACCGAAGAGGCTCCCACCCGGGAGCTCCCACCGGGAGAGGAAGCCGCCGACCCGGGCGGAGGGCGCTCACCTCGCCGGTTCCTGCGCAGCCGCGACGACCGCGTCATCGCCGGTGTCGCCGGCGGCCTCGGCCGTTACTTCGACATCGACCCGGTGATCATCCGGATCGCATTCGCCGTCTCGATCCTGTTCGGCGGCCTCGGCGTGGTCGCGTACCTCGCCGTGGCGCTGTTCGTCCCCTCCGACGACGGCACCGGTGTACCCGTGACCGCGGGCCGCGGGCGCGGAGTCCTGCAGGTGCTCGGGATCATCGCGCTCGCCTGCCTGGCGTTTGCGGTCTTCGGCGCGTTGGTCGCGGGTGCAGCGTTCGTGACCGGGCTCGGCTACGGATTGGCGGTCGCTGCCGTGATCGTCGTGATCGGGATCGTGCTGGTGGCACTGTCGTTCCGGGGTGGAGCCAAGTGGCTGATCGTCCCGGCGCTGGCGCTGACGGTTGGCGTCGGCGTTGCGGCTGCTGCGGACCTCGACCTCGAGGGCGGCATCGGTGAGCGTGAGTACCGTCCGGCCACCGCCGCTGCGATTCCCGCGGGTGGGTACGGGCTCGGGGTCGGTCGCCTGGCCGTGGACCTGCGCGACATCGACTGGTCGCCTCGCCGGGTCGTCGACCTCGACGTCCGCGTCGGCGCCGGTCAGGCGGTGATCGCCGTTCCATCCGATGTATGCGTGGCGGCAAACGGCCACGCGGGAGCCGGCGAGATGAGGATTGCGGGCCAGTGGGCGGACGGTGTCGATGTCGAGCTGGCGACCGCCGAGGGCTCTCGGGCGACGCCGCAGCTGCGTCTCGACGCCGACGTCGATCTCGGCCAGATCCTCGTTCTCAACGATGACGATGTCCAGATCGCGGGCTTCGGTGATCGCTGGGATCACGATCTCCACGGCGACGATTCGATCGCGCGGGCAGCGAACGCGAGGGCCTGCGGAACATGAGTAACGGTCGGGCTGACCGGGTCTCGCTCACGGCCGGCATCGCCTCGGTGCTGCTCGGGTGCGCGCTCTGTCTCGATCAGCTCGACCTGATCTCACTGAGCATGGGGCTGATGGCGGCGGCGCTCTGCGCCGCCGCCGGCTTCGTCCTCGTCATGGCCGGGCTCGGGCCCGAGGGGGGCGACGGGAGAGACGGTGGCTGATCAGACGTCTCCGGCGGGGCGCCGCCGGCTTCATCGCGACACCGAGCGCGGGATGGTCGGAGGTGTGATCGCCGGGCTCTCCTCGCGGTTCGGCTGGGACGTCTGGTTGCTGCGGGTCCTGTTCGTCGTCGCGGTCGTGCTGACGGGCGGGGTCCTCCTCGCGGTTTACGCCTTCGGCTGGGTCGTGATGTCTCCTCAGGTCGCTGCCGGTCGCGGCGCCTCGTTCGGCCTGCCGGGCGGCCGCCGCGGTTGGCAGCTCGGCCTCGGAGTCGGGTTGCTGACGTTGTCGGGCCTGCTCGTCTTCCGGGAACTCGGGATCTGGTGGAGCGACGCGTTGGTCTGGCCGGTCGTCCTCGCCGTCGCCGGGGCGACCCTGTTGTGGGCGCAGACCCGCAGGACGCCGAAGGTCGCCGACGTCGGTGCGGGCCACCGCCCGGCCCGTCGTCTCGGCCCCGAGCAGTCGCCGGCAGGTCCCGACGAGGGCCGATTCCTCGATCTCTACAGGGGTGGATTCGGCATCGCGCTCGTGATCGGCGCCGCGCTCCTGTTCCTCTCCCAGAACGATGCGCTGGGCGCTGCTCGCGACGCGGCCTTCACGGCGATCGTCGCGATCTTCGCCCTGGCGCTGATCCTGGCGCCCTTCATCTGGCGCCTCGGCCGCAACCTGGCCACCGAACGATCCGAGCGGATCCGCTCCCAGGAGCGTGCTGAGATGGCCGCCCACCTGCACGACTCGGTGCTGCAGACGCTGACGCTGATGCAGAAGCGCGCCGGCGACCCTCGCGAGGTCTCGGCGCTGGCTCGCCGACAGGAGCGCGAGCTACGGGGCTGGTTGGCCGGCGAGGGACGGGGCCGCCCCGAGGGGGAGACAGGAGGCTTTGCGGCTGCGCTGCGATCCGCCGCCGAAGAGGTCGAGGACGCCTACCTGGTGCAGATCGAGGTCGTCACGGTCGGTGATCGCGGTCTCGACGGGGGTGCTTCGGCGGTGGTCGGCGCCGCTCGCGAGGCACTCACCAACGCCGCGAAGTTCGCGGCCGATGCGGGCCCGATCTCGGTTTACGCCGAGGTGAGCGAGAACGCGATCGAGGCCTACGTGCGCGACCGGGGCCCGGGGTTCGACCCGAGCGAGGCGCCGGCGGACCGACGCGGCGTCCGTGAGTCGATCGTCGGTCGAATGCAGCGCCACGGAGGGGCTGCGACGATCGCTCGCGTGCCGGGAGCCGGAACCGAGGTCGCGTTGAGGATCGAGGGGGGTGGCGAGTGAGCTCTCTGCCGACGATCGTGATCGTCGACGACCACGCGCTCTTCCGCAGCGGCGTTCGCTCTGAAGTCGAGGGACTCGTGGAGGTGCTGGCGGAGGCCGGCTCGGTGGAGGAGGCGGTCCGGGTGATCGCCGAGCAGCGACCCGACGTCGTACTGCTCGACGTCCACATGCCCGGCGGGGGAGGGGTGGAGGTGATCCGAGGGGTTGCCGCGGTCAACAGCTCTCAGCGCTTTCTCGCCCTGTCGGTCTCCGATGCCGCCGAGGACGTGATCGCCGTCGTCCGGGCCGGTGCCCGCGGGTACGTGACCAAGTCGATCTCGGGCGAGGAGCTCGCCGCTGCGATCACCCGCGTCCGCGACGGTGATGCGGTCTTCTCTCCGCGCCTTGCCGGATTCGTCCTGGATGCGTTCGCCGGATCGGTTCCGGAAGCGGAGGTGGATCCGGAGCTCGATCAGCTGACGATGCGCGAGCGCGAGGTGCTGAGATTGATCGCCCGCGGCTACATGTACAAGGAGGTCGCCCAGCAACTGGAAATCTCCCCCCGGACCGTCGAGGCCCACGTCGGTGCGGTGTTGCGCAAGCTCCAGCTCTCCAGCCGTCACGAGCTCAGCCGCTGGGCCGTGGAGCGTCGTCTGATCGACTGACTCCGCTTCAGAACGACGAAGGGCGCCCCGTACCGAGGCGCCCTTGGCGTCGTCGTCATCCGTTCGTCGGTCGTCTTACTTGGCCAGCTCGATCTCCTCGAAGACGGCATCGCCGTTCTTCAGGCTGAGCTCGGCCTCGTGCACCGCGACGCCCTCGACGAGGTCGTCGACGGAGCAGGATCCGCCTTCACTTCCGTCCTCGTCGTCGGATGCGTCGTCGGACGAGTCATCGGATGAGTCATCGTCGCTGGTGTCGACGTCGTCGTCACCGTGATCGCGGCGGGACTCGCTCTGCGAGCTTGGCCCTGAGTCGTCGCTTGGGCCGGAGTTCTCCCCGTCGTGATCGCACTCGTCGCCGCACTTCACCTCGGTGTTCTCGTCAACGGTTCCGGTGATCGATCCGCCGTTGAGCAGGTTGATCGTCAGCGTCGTCCCATCGAATGAGGCGACGGTCCCGGCGTTCTCGTCACCGTCCTCGGTGCCGTCGTCATCGGTGTCGTCGTCGCGCGGGTCGCTGTCCGACCTGTACTCACCTCGGTTGTTCAGCTGATCGCGATCCTGATCGCGCTTCGCCTGGTTGACCTTGAGTGAGAGGTTGTGCCTCTTCTCCCAGCGATCCGGGATCTTGTCGTTGTTGCGATCGGCCGCCGAGGCGGGGCCGGCCGCGACCAGCGCCATCACGAGCAGCGCTGCAATGGCCAGGAAACCGTTTCTGAGCATCTTCATTTTCACCTCCGTGTGATCGGAGGGCCGCTGATGTGCGACCCGCCTATTACGTTCTGAACCTGAAACCCGCTGGGCGGCCGAAGATCACGCAAGTCACTCGCCGCCGGGTCCGCTGTGGTCGTCGGACTCCGCGGGGGACTCGTCACCGCTACCGGGACCGGATGAGTCGATCTCCGGCTCCTCCGGTTCGTCGCTGGGTCCTGAAGAGTCGTCTTCGACCTCGGGGGGTTCCGGGATGTCTTCGCCTTCGGAGTGATCGTCGCTCCCGTCGCTTGGACCGGATCCTTCGTGGTCGGAGCCATCGTCGTCGGACGGGGGCGGCACGGTTGGCGATCCATGACCCCCTCCGTCAGAGTCGCTGGACCCGGAACCCGAGCCGCTGCCGCCCGAGCCAACAGAATGTCCCGAGCCGCCGTCGCTGCCGGATGCCTGCCCGGAGCCTGCCGAGCCGCCCGCTCCGCTCTCGTCGCCGCGGTCGGAGTTCGAGGATGAGTCGTCACCTGATTTCCCGGTCCCGCTCGGCAGCTCGGTCGATGCCGAGGGCGCGGAGCCGTTTCCCGCGGCTGACCGAGAGGCTCCACTGCCACCCTCCTGGGCGAGGGCCACCGAGGAGCGATCTCCGTCTTTGTCGCCCTTGCGCCCTTCGATAGCGATTCCGGTACCGAGCGCGAGAACCGCGGCGGCGACCGCGACTCCCCCCTTGGCGCCCGCACCGCCGAGCACGGCCGCCGAAGCACCGCCGCCGGCAGCGCCGATCGCCGTACCTTGGGAAAGCAGTGTCCGCAGCAGGGGCAGGGGCACGAGAGCGCCCATCGCGTTGCGCACCTGAGTCCTGGCACGGAAGATCAACCCTCGCACCGCCGTGGCGGTCGTCCCGAGCTGGGCCGCGATCTCGCCGTGGCCGACGCCCTCGAGCTCCCGCTTGACCAGGGCCTGGCGCTGCGCGTCCGGCAGGGCGCACATTGCGACGACGAGTCGGTCCAGGTCGTCCCGCTGTTCGGCGATCTCGCTCGGGTTCGAGTGCGCGGCGAGCGCCTCGTCGAGCTCGTCGACTCGAGGCTCGCCCCGAATTGCGTTGAGCGCGCCGTTTCGCACGATCGCGAACAGCCACGGCCTCAGGTTGATCTCACGCGAGTCCTCGATCAGCGCGCTGTGGGCCTTGGTGAGCGAGGTCTGGACCACATCCTCGGCGCCGTCGGCCGAGACGATGGCGGTGGCGAAACCGACGAGCGGACCGCGGTAGCGCCGGACGATCTCTTCGAATGCCGGCCCGTGGCCCTCTCGGAGCAACTTGACCAGGCGCTCGTCGGATTGGGCCGCGAGGGCACGGCGAGCGATCGGCCTCAGCGGTTGGGGTTTGGACATCTCAGCTGTACATCGAGCAATCGGGGGCAGTTCTTTAGTCCTCCCACTATCTCAACACACCGGGAGGTCGAAGATCACGCGGCGTTTGCGAGTCAGGGCGGGCCAGACGGGCAGGTGCAGTTGAATGATCCGCCATGGACTCGACGGTCGCCGTACTGATCATGCTGGCCGTGAGCGCGCAGTTCGCGCTTCAGGCTCCCGTCAATGCGCGCCTTGCAATCGACACCGGCCGGGTCCCCGCCGCGCTCGTCAGTTTTCTCATCGGGGCGTGCGCCCTGGCGGTCCTCGTGATCGTCAGCGGCGGTCTGAATCGCCTCACCGGTCTCGGGGATGCCGCGCCCTACGAGTTCACGGGGGGATTGATCGGCGCCGCGTTCGTGCTCACCGCCTTGGCCACCGTGCCGATCATCGGCGCCGGCGGCGTGGCCGCGGCGGCGATCACCGGACAGATGACCGGCTCGATCGCCCTCGACGCCGGCGGCGCGCTCGGCCTCGACACCCAGCCGCTGACCGCGCCTCGCGTGATCGGCGCCGCGCTGTTGCTCGCCGGCACGCTGCTGATCATCCGTCGGGCATCGCCCGCTGACGGATCGGGAGCGAGGGCCGCGGCGGTCCCAGGGAGGAGGTTGGCCGGCGTCGCGATCGTGGTCGGCGGGCTGCTGCTCGCGGCGCAGGCGCCCATCAACGCCGGCCTGGGCGACGCGGTCGGCGAGCTCGAGGCGGCGTTCATCAACTTCCTGGTCGGCTCACTCGTGCTCGGGGCGGCCGTCGTCGTCGTCGGCGGCAGCGGCGGCTTGCAAGCGGCTACCGCCGTGCCTCGCAGGTACCTGCTCGGTGGCTTGATCGGCGCCGCCTATGTGACCGCCGCAGTGGTCCTGGTGCGGACGATCGGAGCGGGTGGGATAGCCGCGGCGACCATCACCGGGCAGCTCGCCGCCTCGGTGGCGCTCGATCGGACCGGGGCCCTCGGTCTGGAGAAACGACCGCTGACGCCGGTGCGCCTCGCGGCGGTTGGTCTTCTCGCCGTCGGAACGTCCCTGATCGTCGCCTGAGCGGGCCGGGTCGGGGCGCTCAGGCGGCGTGGGCGAGTTCGCGCTCGTCGACGGCCCGGTCGACGATCGACGGACCGCAGATGTTCAGGTAGTGGTTGAACGACCAGCGCGTGAATCCCTCATGGCTCATCCCGCGCAGCGCCGATGCCAGCAGGCGCGGGGGGACACGCGGGACGATCCTCTGGACCTGCAGCATGCACTCGTACTTCCAGCGATGAGCATCGTTGAAGGCCCCGTACCGGGTCAGGGCGGCGTCCCTGCTCGAGCGGCCGTCGATCACCGAGCGAAGCTCCCGGCCACAGGCGACCCCGAAGTAGAAGGCGGGCCGGATTCCCTCCGCCGTCACCGGGATGCAATGCCCGGCGGAGTCGCCGCAGAAGAAGACATCCCGGTCGACTGCATCCCGGAGCTTGTGGGGAATCCAGTTGCCCTGATAGCCGTCGGGCGGCAGGCCGAGGCGCTGCGCCAGGTCGACCGTCGGGTCCTTCACGTGGTGATTGGGGTCAAAGCTGCCGACACCGACCCGGATCTCGTCCTCGGCGGGGAAGCTCCAGGCGTAACCGGCGGGGACGATGCTGCGCTCGATCCAGACCTCGAGGTCGGTGCCCGTGCCGGTCGGGTGCACCTCCAAGCCGCGAGACAATGGGGCGTCGGGTGGCTGGTAGCCGTCCCCGAGGACGCGCCGCCACCCGAGGGCGTCGACGACCAGCGGCGCCTGGACGGTGCCGCGATCGGTCTCGATCGCGATCGGCCGCGGCGATCCGTTCACCGCCGACAACGCCGTGTCCGACCGCCCCTCGACCTTGGCCGTCTCGAACTCGGCGTCGGTACCGGCCCAGAGCAACCCGCAGAGCTCCGGGTAGTCGAAGGTCGAAAAGCTCCAGGGCAGCCGCATCCTCAGGTCGACGTGGGGTGTGTGGAAGACCAGGTCGTCGAACGTCTGGCGCACCGAGGTCATCAACCCGAGGGCCTCCAGCCACTGGGTCGGAGCCGCGCAAGCCGACGTCTGCCGATCCCCGATCTCGTAGCGATCCAGCAGCAGGACCCGAGCCCCCGAGCCCGTCAGCTCCCTCGCGATCGTCAATCCGGCGAAGCTCGCGCCGCAGATGATCACGTCGTAGGCGCCGCTGAGCGACGTCCGCTCGGCCCCTCGCTTCGTCTTGCGTACCGGCATTGCCCGGGGAGCCTAGATCAAGGGCGAGTTCCACGAGATCGCCCTTCTCCCGAGCGGCTTTCGGCACTTTCGGGTCTGGATTGGCGTCCCGCTCGGCGAGATGATCGGCCTCATGGAATCTGCCGGCGCATCTGACGTTCCCTACGTCTATAGGCTGCGTGAGCGGCGTCTGACCATGGAGCCGGACGGGGTCGACGGCGACCTGAGCTCGCTGCTGGGTGAGCGGGGTGTGGGGTAGATACGCCGATGGGCTGTCTTTGCCACAATCCCGCCTCCATGTCCGCGACTCAAACAGCAGGCGGAGCGCTTCTGGCGCCCGAAGGAGCAACCCTCGTCGAGGGCTCCGACGGCCTCCTACTCGAGCTCGACGGCAAGATCTTCCCCAATTACGACGCCACGATCACCCACTTCGAGGAGGGCGAGGTCGTCAGCGGCACCATCGTCCGGATCGACAAGGACGAGGTCCTGCTCGACATCGGGTGGAAGTCGGAAGGCGTCATCCCGTCGCATGAGCTCTCGATCCGCCGATCGGTGGATCCCGCCGACGAGGTCTCGCTCGGCGAGGCGGTCGACGCTCTCGTCCTCACCAAGGAGGATGCCGACGGTCGCTTGATCCTCTCCAAGAAGCGGGCTCGCTTCGAGAAGGCCTGGCGCAAGATCGAGGCTGCAGCCGAGTCCGGCGAACCGGTCGAGGGCACCGTGATCGAGGTCGTCAAGGGCGGACTGATCCTGGATCTTGGGGTTCGTGGCTTCCTGCCTGCCTCGCTCGTCGACATCCGTCGGGTTCACAACCTCGAGGAGTTCACCGGCGGCACCCTCGAGTGCAAGGTGATCGAGCTCAACCGCAGTCGTAACAACGTCGTCCTCTCCCGCCGCGCAGTCCTCGAGGACGAGCGCAAGGAGGTTCGCGAGCAGATCCTGACCCGCCTCCAGCCCGGTCAGGTGGTCGAGGGCAAGGTCTCCAACATCGTCGATTTCGGCGCTTTCGTCGACCTCGAGGGGATTGACGGCCTGATCCACATCTCCGAAATCTCGTGGAGTCACGTCAATCATCCTTCCGAGGTCCTCAAGATCGGGGAGACCGTCAAGGTCAAGGTCCTCGACATCGATCGCGACCGCCAGCGGATCTCGCTCGGTCTCAAGCAGACGCAGGAGGACCCATGGCAGACGGTTCTCAACGCCTACGGCCCGGGCTCATCGCTCTCGGGCAAGGTGACGAAGGTCGTCGCCTTCGGCGCATTCGTCGAGATCGTCCCCGGCGTCGAGGGCCTCGTCCACATCTCCGAGCTCGCCGAGCACCATGTCGAGACCCCGGGCGAAGTCGTCGAGCCGGGCGAAGAGGTTCGGGTCAAGATCCTCGAGATCGATGAGGAGCGGCGACGCATCTCACTGTCGATCAAGCGGGTCGGCGAGGGCGGCTTGCCGTTGCGCGACGCTTTCGCGGCTGCGACGCAGGCCGGCGCCCCGGAGGCCAGCACCGAGCTCGGACTCTCCGAAGAAGTCTTCTCCGAATCCACGACCCCGGCGAAGGCCGGCGGCCTCGAGATCACCGATGAGGACCTCGCCGCCGCCCACGCGGCCGTCGAGGCCGAGGCGGCCGCTGCGGTCGAACCTGAGGCAGCCGAGGAGGCTTCAGCCGGCGAGGCCCCCGAGGCGGAGGCTGAGGCTGCAACTGAAGACGCCCCTTCCGTCGAGGCGCCCGCAGAAGAATCCAAGGACGATTCCGAGGCCGAAGACTCCTGATTCCGTGCCCGGTCCGTCGCTGATCGGGTTGACGGGAGGAATCGCCGCCGGAAAGTCGGAGGCATTGCGGATCCTCGCCGGGCTCGGCGCCGAGACCGTCTCGACCGACGGGCTCGTCCACGAGTTGCTTGGCACCGCCGAGGTGCGAGATCAGCTCACCGACCGCTGGGGGGCCGCGGTCGCCCCCGGGGGCGAGATCGACCGGGCGGCGGTCGCCGCGATCGTCTTCGAGCGCCCGGAGGAGCTGAGCTGGCTCGAGTCGGTCCTTCATCCGCTGGTCGGCGAGCGGGTCCGGATCTGGGCCGACGGACTCCCGGCTGCCACCGAGGTGGCCGTCGTCGAGGTTCCGCTGCTCTTCGAGGGAACGATGGCCTCGGCCTTCGATGCGACCATCGCGGTTGTCGCCGCCGATGAGCAGCGGGTGTCGCGGGCGACGGCGAGGGGTACGGGAGAGCTGGAGGGTCGTGACGGTCGTCAGCTTCCCCAGGATGAGAAGGCGGCGCGCGCCACCTACGCGATCGAGAACAATGGATCTGTGTCCGATCTGGAGCGCCGGCTCAAGCAGCTGTATCCGGAGCTCGCCGAGGCGAGATGAGCCGCGCGAACTCGCGCAGCTCCTCCGCCGGGCTGATCCGACTGCGCAGGATCTTCCTGCTGGTCGCGGTCCTGCTGGTTGTCGGGGTTGTGATCGGGATCGCCCGGTTCAACTTCGGCGACACGATCGGCGAGCTCACGTTGCCGCTTCGCCATGAGGACATCATTCGCCAGCAGGCCGCGGAGAAGGGCGTGCCGGCCGACCTGATCGCCGCCGTGATCTACGAGGAGTCCAAGTTCCAGGACCAGACCAGCTCGGCGGGCGCTCGGGGCTTGATGCAGATAACTCCCGACACGGCAGACACGATCGAGAACCTCTCGGGGGGAGAGACCTTCGTCTACGAGGATCTGGCTGACCCTGATCTGAACATCCGCTATGGGACCTTCTACCTGGCCTACCTCCTCGACAAGTACGACGGCGATGTCATCGCTGCTCTTGCCGCCTACAACGCCGGGGAGGGAAACGCCGACGCGTGGGGCGGCGCGGGCATGGACGTTTCCGACATCGAGTTCCCCGAGACCTACGACTACGTCAAGGACGTGATCGAGCGGCGGGAGCAATACCGCAAGAAGTACGCCGACGAGTTGGGGCTCTGAGCGGTTCCTGACGGGTGACACGAGCGGTTGCGGGATTACAGCTTTCGGAGATTTCACCGATACCCGTACCCGTGCGCCCCAGAACTGGAAAATCGGTCCTACCCTCCAACCGGATGTTCCTCGCGGGCATGGCTGCGGTGACGCTTTCGGTACTGGTCGCCGCAGCGCTTCCGGCGGCTTCGCCCGCCCGGGCGAAGGGCGGGTCCGGCGAGATGATCAACGCATGCATCAAGAAGACGGTCAGCGGAAACGGGTGGCTCGGTGTCCGGGGTAGGTTTCGCTTCGTCACCAAGCCTCGCTGCCGTCCCAATGAGTTTCTGATCCAGTGGTCGGCGTCCGCATCGCAGGGCCTCAGGGGCCCGGTCGGGCCTCGTGGGCCTCGCGGGCCTCAGGGCCCTGAGGGTGCGCAGGGCGCAACGGGCGAAGCCGGCCCGACCGGCGCCGTGGGACCACAAGGCATCGAGGGCGTCGCCGGACCGCAGGGTCCCGCCGGTCCCGCCGGACCGATCGGCCCGCAGGGTATCCCCGGTCCGATCGGACCCGAGGGTGATCCAGGGCCTTCAGGGGCGATCGGTCCGATCGGCCCGCAAGGCCCCGCCGGTTCCGCCGGTGTGGAGGGCCCGCAGGGTCCCGCTGGACCTGATGGATCCGAAGGGCCCGCCGGTGTGGAGGGCCCGCAGGGACCCGCCGGTCCCGAGGGTGCGGAGGGACCCCAGGGTCCCGCAGGGGCTGATGGACCCGAGGGCCCCCAGGGTCCCGCCGGACCCAGCGGGACCGCAGACACCGAGGTCGTGACAGCCTTCACCAAGGACGGTTCCCCGATCGACGTCAAGTGCCCGGAGAAGAAGCCGGTCGCGATCAGCGGTGGAGCCTCCATCACCGATATCGCGGATCCGAAGGACCCCACCGTGCGGCTCTTGACGAGCGCTCCGATCAAGGCCGGTGACCTGGCGCCGAGCGGCGCCGTGGCGGACGGCTGGCGAGCCCAGTCCGTCGGCGATACCGAGCGGACCACCACCGTCTACGTGATCTGCGTTCCCGGCTGATCAGAATCGTGATCGGCTCGACCCTCTCAACGCCGGCGAAGGTCACGCTCGGTCTGCTGGCGGCTCTCGTGACGACGGGGGCGTTGATCCTGCTGTTCGGCTCCGATGACGATTCGCCCTCGGCCCCAGAGCCGCAGTTGCTCTCGGTCGCCGAGTTGACCGAGTTCGCCCGCGTCGCCGACGGTCCGATCTACTGGGCGGGGCCGCGGGGAGATGCCGGTCTGGAGGTCACGACCTCAGCCGATGGGACGACCTTCGTCCGCTATCTCGAGCCGGGTGTGGATGCGGGCGACCCCGCCGCCGAGTTCCTGACGGTGGCGACCTACCCCGTCGCCGACGCCGAGGTGAACCTGAAGGCCGCAACGGATCGTCCCGGGGCGATCATCTATCAAGGGAGAGGCGGCGTCCGCGCCGTCAGCAACAGGGACAACCCCACCAGCGTCTACCTGTCACCGGATTCCGGCATCCAGGTCGAGGTCTACGACCCCTCGGCGGAGCGGGCGGCGGAGATCGTGCGCTCGGGCGCCCTGCGGCCCGTCAGCTGACGCCCGGGTCCCGGCGCCGGGTCAGGTGCCGGCGCCCGCGCCGCGGACGTCGGTCGCTTTCCAGACCCACCAGGCGCAGAGGAACTGCAGCGGTAGCCGCGCCCATAGCGCCACCGATGGAACCTTCTCGTAGCGCTCAGGGTGAAGTGCCATGTGGATGTTCGCCGGGTAGACGGCGGCGAGCACCCCAAGCAACCACCAGCGTGCGAAACGGCGGGCGGCGGGCGGGATCAGCGCGACGCCGCCGATCACCTCGGCCACCCCACTCCAGAAGACCATCTCCCGATGGGCCGGCAAATAGTCGGGCATGATGGCCTCGTAGACCCTGGGCATCCGGAAGTGGTTGACGCCCGCGAGGATCCAGAAGGCGGCGAGCGTTCGCTGGGAGGTCGACATCCGCGCGAACCCTACCTGCTGTCCTGGGACCGGCCGGCCGGTTCGTTTGTGACGGGGCCCCCCGCATAGACTCACCTGCTCGTGTTCCGAGGTTCGCGGATATTGGCCCTCGTCGGGATCCCGGTGGTCGCGGTGACCGTGGCCCTCGTCGCGTTGAGTGCGGACAGCCGAGACCCGAATCCGAAGGGCACTCTCGCGATCATCTTCGCCGTCGTCGGCGGTTTCGTCTTCCTCCTGCTGTTCGTCCAGGGTCGGGAGCTCAGGGCCGCAAGCCGGGCTTCTGAAGCTCCTACGGTCGCCGCCGGGGCCCCGGTCGAGAACCCGATGACGACGCCCGAGCCCGATCTCTGGGCCTCGCTGGCGGTGGACCCGATCACCTCGGAGGCGATTGAAGCCCGGACCGATGCATGGGGTATCGCACGGTCCAGCCACCGGGCCGGGTGGATCATCTGCCTGATGATCTTCACCTTCGTCCCCGCCGCCTACCTGCTCGAGCGGCCGGCGATCGTGGTGATCGGGGCCATTCCGATCGCCGGCTACGCGCTCTACCGCGGCCTTGGCGTGGTCGGCAGCGGCGGCGATCTGGACCGCGGATACGAGAGTCTCGCGCGATCGGTGGGGCCCCTCGGTCTGGTCGTCGACGAGCGCCCCACCGTCGGGGTGCAGCAACGCATGTCGCCGACGCCCGGCCTGAAGACAGACATCCGCGGCGCGCTTCGGCTCAGCGGCGAGCGCCATGGGCGCCGCGTCTCGATCGTGATGGCCGACGGGTCCACCATCGTCCGGGTGATCGCCGATTCACCGGAGTTCGAGGCGAGGAGCAGCGACGGCAAGATCCGCGGCGGGAAGGGCGCCGTTCCAGCCGAGATCGAATCATCCCTGCGGTTGATCCCGGGGTCGACCGAATGGAAGAACCTGAATGTCAGCGGCGGCCCCGACGGGATCGAGGTCCGGCGAAAGTCGTCCGGCGGCGGGACCCACTGGCTCGCCGACCTCTGGCTGGCGGAGCGGCTGGCCGCGGCCGTCAGCTGAGCGCGCCGACCCTCGCCGCCATGAACTCGATTCCGACCCCGATCTGATCCTCGGCCGTCAGCAGGTCGGCGTACGGAAGCTCCGCGCCCACGAAGCCGGTTGCGTTCCAGATCTCACCCTCGACCGACTGATCCCATGGGCCCACGTACAGATACGGCTCGGGGTGGTCGTCGTCGCCGGGGGAGGCTCCGAAGTTGGCGCGCCGCCCGGCCGACTCGGAGCCGAGCTCGGTCGCGACGTCGAAGTGCTCGGGCCAGAGTCGGATCGGTGCCGGGTCGAGGCCCGGGCGGATCCTCAGCAGCTCCGCCAGTACGACCGTGCCGAATGCGAACCAGTCGGCGAGGGCCGCCGCGCCGGCAGCGCTGACGTCGTCAAGTGGCCGCCGAGTCACGTCGTTCCCCTCCCGTGACACCAGCTCGGTGCCCTCGACCCGGATCTGGCCGGAGGCCCCGCTGGCGACGCCGGTCTCCCACGGTGGGCTCCCGAAGCCGCCCGGGGTGAATTCCAGCGCGATCTCGTTGCCTGTCTCCAGCTCGCGTTTCGGCTTCATCCGCATCTCGGCGACCGAGTGCATGGCCGCCCTGGTGGCGCTGTAACCGCTGGGAAGGGCCCCAAGCGGGACCCCGTCCTTTGCGGCGAGGTGCGCTCGCGCGCTCGCGACAGCGTCATCGTGCTCCATCGTCTCTCCCATCAGATCAGCTCCGCATCGGTCATGACCTCGACGAGTGCCGGGCCGTCGTGGCTCAGCGCTGAGCCGATCGCTTCATCAAGCACCGTGCGGTCGGTTACCCTGATCCCGAGCGCGCCGCAGAGTTCGGCGTACTCGGAGAAGTCCGGGTTGTGCAGTCACGTCTGCCAGACGTCCCACTCCCCAGCCCGCTGCTCCTTGCTGATCTTGCCGAGCTGTCCGTTGTTGAGCAGGACGTGGGTGATGTTCATCCGATGCTTGACCGCGGTCGGAGCTCCGCCATGTACTGGCCGAAGCCCCCGTCCCCGGTCACGCGCGACTACCGGGCGTTGACCGCGGTCGCCGCCCAGGCGCCGATCGCCGCCGGATAGCCGAAGCCGATCGAGCCGAGGTAGCCCGACATCAGCACCCGCTGTGGCTCCTGCGGTCTCGAAGTAGCGGCCGAACGAGTAGGCGTTGTTGCCGACGTCGACGGCGATCACCGCGTCGTCGGGAACTGAGCCGGTTCATCGCCGCGAAGACCGAGGCCGAGTTGATCGCCGTGGCCGCGGTCGTCGCCCTCCCGGCTCCGCCTTCTCGGCCGCCCAGATCGCCCTCCGGTCGGCAACGTCGCCGCGCTGGTCCGTCGCCACCAGCTCGCGATCGCCGAGCTCCTGCCGCAGGCGCTCGACAGGTCCTCCCGATCTCGCCCCAGACCGGGACCGTCGACCGGGTGGAACTTGCCGAGCTGCATCCGGTCGAAGTCGACCTGGACGATCGGGTGGCCGGGGTAGATCCCGGTGTGGTTGGAGAACGACGCTCCGAGCACGATGCAGCAGGTCCGCCTCGTTCATCACCCAGCTCGCGACCGGCGTGCCGCTGCGGCCGAGCACCCCGCGGCCAGCGGGTGGTCGTCGCGGGATCTGGCCCTTCGCCTTGAACGTGGTGATCACCGGCGCGCTCGAGCTGCTCGGCGAGCGTCGGTCACCTGCGGCCATCGAGTCGCGCGCGCCGTAGCCGACGATGATCACCGGCCGCTTCGCCGCGGCGAGCACGCTCGACGTGCCGACTGGCCAGGTCCTCCGGCGGCGGTGATATCGTCTCTGCGGCGATCCGTCCCCTCGGGCCCGCCGGCGCCTCGCTCCTCGGGCGCCGGGATCGTCTGCACCTCGTCGGGGAAGATCAGGTGCGCGACGTCGCGCTCGACGATGGCGTTCTTGCAGGCCAGCGTTCGCCAGCTCGGACGTGCTTGGCTCGACGGCAGGACCGTCTGGCTCCAGCCGGCAACCGCGCCGAACGCGGCGGCGAGGTCGACCTCCTGGAAGGCTCCCGGGCCCGAGCACCTGGGAGTCGACCTGGCCGGTCAGGGCCAGCACCGGCGCGCGGTCGACCTTCGCGTCCCAGAGGCCGGTCAGCAGGTTGGTCGCGCCCGGGCCGGCGATCGTCAGGCAGGCGGCCGGCCGGCCGGTGAGCTTGCCGTAGGCGGAGGCCGCGAACGCGGCGGCCCCCTCGTGGCGGATGCCGATGTAGGTCAGCTCGCCGGCCTCCTCCCGGCGGCGGATCGCGTCGGCGAGGCCGAGGTTGGAGTGGCCGACCATCCCGAAGACGTGCCGACGCCCCAGTTGACGAGGGTCTCGGCCATCACATCGGTGACCGTCTCGACGTGAGGTGCGGCTTCATCGATCCCGACGAAGATCTCCCCGTCGCGGACCTCGAGCGCGTAGGTCGTCGCCTCGTCGTCGAATCCCGGCGACTTGCCCGGTCGACGGGCAGTAGTCGAAGCCGTGCCACGGGCATCGCAGCATCCCGTTCTCGATCGAGCCCTCGCCGAGCGGCCCGCCCTGGTGCGGGCAGTGGTTGTCCAGCGCTGAGAACTGGCCGTCGTGGTGGACGAGCGCGATGCTCTTGGTGCCGGCGCGACGGTGGTCACCCGGCCTTCCGGCAGTTCCTCGGTCGGCCAGCACACGATGCCACTCGAGGTCTGCGCCCGTCCGTGCCCGGTTCCGTTGCGCCGCGGTCGCGGCTCCCGTCGGTCCATCGCTCATTCGCCCGTCTCCTTCGCTTCTTTGATGGCGACGATTCCGTGTCGGCGGGTGCACGATTCGTTACGCGCCGCCCCGGTGCGCCTCCCGGAATGCGATCAGCGCCAGGTTCAACGCATCTGGATCGGGTGGGGCCTCGCCGAGCTTCCCCAGTGCCTTGACGACTGCCCGCGTCTGTTTGACGTAGCGGTCGCACCACTCGCATTCGTGGATGTGGCGCTCGAAGCGTTGGCGATCCGGCTTCGAGATCGTGCCCTCGAGATAGTCGGTGACGAGCCCGACGAGCTCGTCGCATCGCATCTCGAGATCGTCTTGGTTCATTGCACTTCCGTTCATGTGGTGGGCTCCACCGCCTCGAGTTGACTCTCGATTGCCGCTCGAACCCTGGCGCGGGCCCGATGCAGGAGCACCCTCCCGTTCGTCTCCGAGACCTCGAGGGCGTTACAAACGTCGCCCGAGGGCCAACCGCCGATGTCGCGAAGGACGATGACCTCGCGCTGGCTCGGCGGAAGCTCCTCGATCGCGCTGAGGATCGAAGCCCGTGCCTCACCCGTTAGCAACTCCTCCTCGGGGCCGCCCCAGGGCGCCGGGCCAAGTCGCCAGTGCCCCGGGTAGAGGGAATGGTCATCGGAGAAGAAGCGGTCAGGATCCAGCGGTTCGGCTTCCTCGCCCGGCGGGCCGGCGCTCGCGAAGGGAATGCTCCTCGCCTCTCGCTTCGATCTCGTCCTGGCGATGTTGATCAAGATGCGGAAGATCCATGTCCGCAGTGACGAGCGGACCTCGAACCGGTGAATACCGGTGATCACGCCGATCCAGGTCTCCTGGACGATCTCCTCGGCGACCGCGTCCGTCTGCGCGTAGTTCCGGGCCACCCTCAGGAGTGTTCCGCTCAGCGCGGTGACGAGATCGCGGAATGCTGATTCGTCGCCCGAGCGAAGCGCCTCGACCAGAGCCATTTCCCCGAGTTCCGCCATCCGGGTGGACATACTCGCACGCAATCGCCTTCCCGTAACGATTCGTGTCCGGAGAGGACTGAGGGGCATGGAACTCGAGTTCACGAATCTGCTGATCGTCGCGGCGATCGGGTTCGGGGCGCCCCTGCTACTCGGCTTCTTTCCCAACGTCCGGTTGCCAGCGGTCGTCCTGCTGCTCGTGGCCGGCATCGTCGCCGGCCCGGCGGTCCTCGGCTGGGTCGAGATCGACGAGCCGGTCCGCGTGATGTCACTTCTCGGGTTGGCGATGCTCCTCTTTCTCGCCGGTCTCGAGATCGACTACGACCGCCTCCGGGGCCGGCTCGCCGCGAATGCCGTGGCCAGCTTCGCCGTCTCGTTTGCGATCGCGATCGCGATCGGATTCGTCCTCACGGCCACCGGAGTGGTCAACGACGGGCTGTTCATCGCGATCGTCCTCTCGGCAACGTCGCTTGGGGTCGTGATTCCGGTGCTCAAGGACTCGGGGAAGGCCGAGACCGACTTCGGCCAGATAGTCATCGCGGCTGCTTCGGTGGCCGATTTCGCCACGATTATCCTGCTGACGCTGTTCTACTCCGGCCAGGCGGCGAGCCTGACCTCGACTCTGCTGCTGATCGGAGCATTCTTTGCGCTCGCCGCCCTGCTCGGCCTGGCAATCGCCCAGGTGGAGCACCTGACCCGGCTGCGTTCAGTCCTGCGACAACTTCAGGATACGACGGCGCAGATCAGGATTCGCGGTGCCTTCCTTCTGCTCGTCGCGCTGACGGCACTGGCAACCTCGCTGGGGCTGGAGGTGATCCTCGGCGCCTTCCTCGCGGGGGCGATCCTGAAGCTGGTCGACCGGGACACGTTGATGACACATCCCGACCTGGGCGCAAAGCTCGATGCCGTCGGCTATGGGGTCTTCATCCCGGTCTTCTTCGTCGCCAGCGGAATCAACTACGACCTCGGCTCCCTGGGCGACCCGGCGACGCTGGCGGAGGTGCCGATCTTCTTCTTCGCGCTGTTGGCCGTTCGCGGTCTGCCCGCCCTTCTGTATCGCCACGCATTGCCCAGGCGGGAGGTGATCGTCGCCGGCCTCCTGCAGGCGACCTCGCTGCCGTTCATCGTTGCATCCACGGCGATCGGCGTCTCGCTGGGGTCGATCGAACCTGGCACCGCCGCCGCCTTCGTCGCTGCCGGGCTGCTCTCGGTCATCTTCTTTCCGGCGACGTCTCTGGGCCTGCTGGGGGGCATGAGCCGAAAGGGCGACCCCGACGGAGGCGCCCACCGTGGTCGCTAACCTCGCCGGGTGCCCGACTTCGACCTCAACTCCGCCTACTCACCCACGGCAGACCAGCCCAACGCCATCACTTCATTGGCCGAGGGGGTGGAGGCCGGCGAGAAGTTCATGACCCTGCTCGGTGCCACCGGGACGGGCAAGACGTTCACGATGGCGGCCACAATCGAGAGGATCGGCCGCCCGGCTCTGGTGATCGCTCACAACAAGACGCTCGCAGCGCAGCTCTGCAACGAGTTCCGCGAGTTCTTTCCGGACGCCTCGGTCGAGTATTTCGTCTCCTACTACGACTATTACCAGCCCGAGGCATATGTGCCCGCGCAGGACCTCTACATCGAAAAGGACGCCACGGTCAACGACGAGATCGACCGGCTCCGTCACGCGGCGACGGCCAGCCTGTTCGCGCGTCGCGACGTGATCATCGTCGCCTCGGTGTCGTGCATCTACGGGATCGGCTCGCCGGACCTCTATCGCAAGCAGATGATCATGTTCAAGATCGGCGAGTCGATCGAGCGCGAGACGCTGTTCCGACAGCTGATCGCGATGCAGTACCAGCGTAACGACACGATCCTGACGCGCGGCAGCTTCCGGGTCCAGGGTGAGGTGCTGGAGATCTATCCGGCCTACGCGGAATCGGCCTACCGGATCAACCTGTTCGGCGACGAAGTCGAGGCGATCACGCATTTCGACCCGCTGACCGGCGAGGTTCTCGACGAGGTCGCTCACGTATCGGTCTGGCCGGCGACCCACTACGTGACCGAGGAGGAGACGATCGAGCGAGCGGTCGAGGAGATCCGCTTCGAGCTCGAGGAGCGATGCAAGCAGTTCGAGACCGAGGGTAAGGACCTCGAGGCGCACCGGCTGCGCCAACGGACCCAATATGACCTCGAGATGATGAAGGAGCTCGGCTTCTGCAACGGGATCGAGAACTACTCGAGGATTCTCGACAACCGGGAGGCCGGCACGGCCCCGCACACCCTGATCGACTACTTCCCCAGCGACTTCGTCGTGTTCGTCGACGAGTCCCACCAGACGATGCCGCAGATCGGCGGCATGTACGAGGGCGATCGCTCGCGCAAGCTGACCCTCGTCGACCACGGCTTCCGGCTGCCCAGCGCGATCGACAACCGGCCGCTCAAGTTCGATGAGTTCCTCGACCGCGTCAACCAGGTCGTGATGGTCTCGGCGACCCCCGGCAACTTCGAGCGTGACAGGTCCAACAGGGTCGTCGAGCAGATCGTCCGGCCGACCGGAATCGTCGACCCCGAGGTCGAGGTCCGCGAGACCAAGAACCAGATCGACGACCTCATGAACGAGGTCCGGATCCGGGTTGAGCGCAAGGAGCGCACACTGGTTACGACCCTGACCAAGAAGATGTCGGAGGATCTGACCGAATACCTGCTCGAGCACGGTTTCCGAGTTCGCTACCTCCACTCCGAGGTCGACACGATCGAGCGGATCCAGATCATCCGCGATCTGAGGCTCGGCGAGTACGACGTGCTCGTCGGCGTCAATCTTCTCCGCGAGGGTCTCGACATCCCCGAGGTCGGGCTCGTCGCCATCCTCGACGCCGACAAGGAGGGCTTCCTGCGGGGCTCGACCAGCCTGATCCAGACCATCGGACGCGCCGCCCGCAACGTCGAGGGAAAGGTCCTCATGTACGCCGATCGCGAGAGCGAGGCGATGCGGGTCGCCATCGGAGAGACCGATCGCCGCCGTGAGATCCAGGTCGCCTACAACCTCGAACACGGAATCACTCCCGAGACGGTGACCAAGGGCATCAGCGACATGTCGGAATTCCTGGCGATGGAATCGAATGCCCCCCGAAAGCGCCGCCGCAAGGGAGCCACCTTCGACGGTAAGCCCATCGAGGGCCCCGAGGACCTCGAGCGGGTGATCGTCTCGATCGAGGAGGACATGCTCGCCGCTGCCGAGGAACTCCGGTTCGAGGAGGCGGGTCGCCTCCGCGACGAGCTCAAGGAGCTACGCCGCGACCTCGAAGGCATGCGCGCCTGACGGGTCGGAGGGCCCAGCTCCGCGTCATTGCCGGCCTCACGGCCGGCAATGGCCGCATCGCCGGCTCTTCCTTGATCTGACACCTCCCGACCTCGTCAGGAGACCTGACGGGCCGGAGGCCGCTGCTCGGCGTCCTCGTCGGCTCACGGCCTGAGGCCTGGCGACGCGAATTGGCAGAAACCGGCTACCGGAGCCGGTTTCTGCCACCTCGCTACTTGGCGGACGCGCTGGTCCCTGCAGACCCGTGGGCCGGGGTTCGTTACGCTCCGCCGATGGATCGAGAGCAGATCGTTCGCGATGATTTCCCGACGGTGCGCAAGGGCTGGAGTCCGGAGGCGGTGCGTCTGCACCTGGCCGCGGTGGCCGAGGCATTCCCCGACCAAGACGATCGGCCGACACCGGTCGCCGACGCTGCCTCCGAGCACGTCCATTCCGTGATCGCCGCGGCCGAGACCGCGGCCGGGGAGATCCTCGAGGAGGCGCGGGCGGATGCAGAGCGAATCAGGGAGGCCGCCCGCAACGAGTCGGTACAGACCGTGACCGCCGCCAATCGCGAGGCCACCGGCAGGGTCGAGCAGGCACGGGGAGCGGTCGAGGGGCTGATCGCCCAGGCCGACAAGCTGCGCAACCAGGTCGGCGCGCTGGGCAAGGATCTCGCCTCCAACATGCCGGGCTCCACCTCATCCCCCGAAGCCGAGCCCGCCGTCGTTCCCGACATTGCGCCCGAGCCGGTTCCGGTTGTCGGGGAGGCCTCCCGGGCCGCGGAGGATCCGAGCAACGAGGACCTGATCTCGCAGTTGCGCGGGTCGGCCGTCGAAACCGAGGCGTCCGCCGAGCCCGTGTCGCCTGCATCTGCAGACTCCCACTCCGACCACGGGGCGGCGCGACTGGTGGCGATGAACATGGCGCTCGAAGGGGCCACCCGGGATGAGATCCTCGAGCGGATCCGGATCGAGTTCGTGGCGGTCGACGCCACCGACGACCTGGTCGACGACGTGCTTCAACGCGCCGGTCGCTGAGCGGTCGGCGCAATCTCGTCACGCGGCGCCGGCTGAGCGAGTGGCCACTGCCCAGGCGGTAGCGAACGTCCGTTCGTGCCTCTAAACTCACGGTGGTGGCATCGAACTCCCGAAGCGGGCGGATTGTCGTCTCAGGCGCCCGCGAGCACAACCTGAAGAACGTCGACGTCGATCTGCCGCGCGACGCGCTGGTCGTGATGACCGGCCTGTCCGGATCCGGGAAGTCGAGCCTCGCGTTCGACACGATCTACGCCGAGGGGCAGCGGCGCTACGTCGAGTCGCTCTCCGCCTACGCCCGCCAGTTCCTCGGGCAGATGGACAAGCCCGACGTGGACTCGATCGAGGGGCTCAGCCCGGCGATCTCGATCGATCAGAAGACGACCTCGCGGAACCCGCGCTCGACGGTCGGGACCGTGACCGAGATCTACGACTACCTGCGCCTGATGTGGTCGAGGATCGGCAAGCCCCACTGCCCGACCTGCGGCGAGCCGATCGCCGGCCAGTCGATCGAGCAGATCACCGATCGCGTGATGACGCTCGGGGACGAGACCCGATTCATGGTGCTCGCGCCGGTCGTTCGAGAGCGCAAGGGCGAGTACGGCAAGTTGCTCGAGGACATGCGCCAGCAGGGCTACGCGCGGGCCGTCATCGACGGAGATCTACGTCGACTCGACGAGGAGATCGTCCTCGACAAGAAGTTCAAGCACGACATCGCGATCGTCGTCGACCGGCTTGTGATGAAGGAGGGGTTGCGCAAGCGCCTCGCGGAATCGATCGAGGCCGCCGCCGCGCTGGCGGACGGTCTGGTCGAGGTTGAGCTAATCGAGCGAGGTCCCGGCGGGGAAGAGGTCGCGGGAGCCCAGACGCTTTCCGGGCCGAGCGCCGGCAAGCGCGGCGAGGTCCTGGTCTTCAGCGAGAAGTTCGCCTGCCTGAGCTGCGGTACGTCGATGCCCGAAATCGAGCCGCGGATCTTCTCGTTCAACTCACCTCACGGCGCCTGCGAGCGTTGCCACGGCCTCGGTTTCCAGCGGGTCATCGATCCCGAGCTCTGCATCCCCGATCCGACGCTGGCGATCTCCGAGGGCGCGCTGTCGACCTGGATGGGAGCGGCATCGATGTACTACCGCCGTCTGGTCGAGGCGGTGTGTGAGAACCGTGGAATCCCGATCGACGTCCCTTGGCAGGATCTCTCGGACGCTGATCGCGGAATCCTGCTCGAGGGGACCGGCGACGAGCGGCATCAGATCACCTACAAGAATCGCTTCGGCCGGCGCCGCAACTACAGCGCCAAGTTCGAGGGAATCACGGTCGGACTCGAGCGCCGCTACTCGAACACCGATTCCGACAAGACCAGGGAGAAGATCGAAGAGCTCATGGCCTTGCAGCCGTGTCCGGCCTGCGGCGGCGCCCGCCTGCGCCCGGAGAGCCTCGCCGTCACGGTCGGCGGCCTCTCGATCGCCGAATACTCGAACAAGTCGGCGCGTGCGGCGCTCGAGTGGATCGGCTCGCTGGAGCTGACCGAGACCGAGCGGGCGATTGCCCGCCTGGTCGTCCGTGAGGTTCAGGAGCGGCTCAACTTCCTCGTCTCGGTCGGGATCGGCTACCTGACCCTGGAGCGCGCGGCGACGACGCTCTCGGGTGGCGAGGCGCAGCGAATCCGGCTTGCGACGCAAATCGGGTCCAGCCTCGTCGGCGTCCTCTACATCCTCGACGAGCCCTCGATCGGTCTGCACCAACGCGACAACGCGAAGCTGATCGGGACGCTGGAGCGCCTGCGTGACCTCGGCAACTCCGTGATCGTCGTCGAGCACGACGAGGGCACGATGCGCGCCGCCGACTACCTGGTCGACCTCGGCCCCGGGGCCGGCGAGCACGGCGGCGAGGTCGTCTCGGCGGGCACCCCGGCGCAGGTGATCCGGGATCCGAAGTCGCTGACCGGTCGCTACCTCTCCGGCAAGGTCTCGATCCCCGTCCCGGACGTTCGGCGGAAGGGTCGAGGGGAACTGGTCGTGCGCGGCGCCCGCGAGCACAACCTCAAGAACGTCGACGTCTCGATACCGGTCGGGACGCTGACCTGCGTCACCGGCGTCTCCGGTTCGGGCAAGTCCACGCTGGTCAACGAGACGTTGTACCGCTCGGTCGCCAACCGCCTTCATCGGGCGCGGACCAGGCCGGGCGCGCACGATCGCATCGATGGTCTCAAGCAGATCGACAAAGTGATCAACATCGACCAGTCCCCGATCGGCCGGACGCCTCGTTCGAACCCGGCGACCTACACCGGCGTCTTCGACCACATCCGCCAGCTCTTCGCCAAGACGAAGGAGGCTAGGGCCCGCGGCTATCAGCCCGGACGGTTCAGCTTCAACGTCAAGGGCGGTCGCTGCGAGGTCTGCAAGGGCGACGGGCAGATCAAGATCGAGATGCATTTCCTGCCGGATGTCTACGTCCCCTGCGAGCAATGCCATGGCCGGCGATACAACCGCGAGACCCTCGAGGTTCGCTTCAAGGGCAAGTCGATCGCCGACGTGCTCGAGATGCCGGTGGAGGAGGCGGTCGACTTCTTCGCCAAGATCCCGAAGATCCACCGGCGACTGAAGACGCTCAACGACGTCGGGCTGGGCTACATCCGGCTCGGCCAGCCGGCGACGACGCTCTCCGGCGGTGAGGCGCAGCGGGTCAAGCTCGCCAGCGAGCTCTCGAAGATCGCCACCGGGGAGACGCTCTACATCCTCGACGAGCCGACGACGGGCCTCCACTTCGCCGATGTCGAGCGCCTACTGGAGGTGCTGTCTCGGCTCGTCGACGCCGGCAACACCGTCGTCGTGATCGAACACAACCTCGACGTGATCAAGTCGGCCGACTGGGTCGTCGATCTCGGCCCCGAAGGTGGTGACGGTGGCGGCGAGATCATCGCCGTCGGAACGCCCGAGCAGGTCGCGATGGAGCCGGCTTCCTACACCGGCCGCTTCCTCGAGGACCTGGTCGAGCCGACCGTCGAGCGCTCGCCGCGCAAGCAGCGCGAGCCTGTCGCCGCCTGACATCACCTCGCCGCGGGGGATAACCGGCATGGGAATCACGTTTCGCGGGTGGGGCGGCATGGATGGGCCAGGGAGGTCTACGGCCGACTACCGCTGGCAGGTCTCCTACTCGGGGGATGCGAACAACGCGAACTCGGCGGCCGCCTGCAGCGACCCGGTCACACTCACCGACGTCACCGCGCCGGAGACGAAGATCAACGTGAAGCTGAAATACCAGGCAAACCGCGACACCCGGATCCGCTTCAAATCCAATGATCCAGACGCCGCTTTCGAGTGCAAGCTCGACAAGGGGAAGTGGAATACCTGCGCCTCCCCGATCAGCTACAAGAAACTGAAGCCCGATAAGCACACCTTCTACGTCCGAGCCACGACTCCGACGGTAATACCGACCGACGCCGGCCAAGGCCTCGTTCAAGGTCAAGAAGCCGAAGCGCTGATCCGCGCTACCTGGTGAACGGTCCATTGCGGATCGGGAACCCGGCATGAGTTTCCGCAGGACCGCGACGGGGGTTGCCGTAAGGGTTCGCATGTCAGCAAGGAGAACCGTTCCGCCCTTCGTGGCCGCACTGCTGGCCGCGGGGATCCTCGCGGCGCCCGCCGGGGCCGCTGTCGCCCACACCGTTCAGCCCGGCGAGACCCTCTCGGGGATCGCCGCCGCCAACGGCCTGACGACGGACTCGCTGGCCGCCTGGAACGGCCTTTCGAGCGACTATCTGGTCATCGCCGGGAGTTCGATCGCGGTTCCGACCCTTGAGCAGACCGGAGTGATCGCCGCGCCCGTCGCGACGACGACGGCTCCGGCGACCACCGGCGTTGCGCCCGCGTCCTGGCTCGGCACGATCCCGAGCCCCTACGGCGACCTCTACCTGGACGCCGCCGCCGCCGCGGCATGGAACTCGATGCGCACCGATGCGCTCACCAACTACGGCGTCGACCTCTATCCGGCCGGGCCGATGTCCGCCTACCGGACCGCGGAGCAGCAGGGCGACCTCTACGAGCTGTTCCTGGCGGGCGTCGGCGCGCCGGCCAACCCGCCGGGGTCTTCATCGCACGAGCTCGGCGTCTCCGTCGATCTCGCGACGCCGGCGATGCGCGACGTCGTCGATCAGATCGGCTGGCAGTACGGCTGGGGCAAGACCGAGGCGCCGGACGAGTGGTGGCACGTCACCTGGGGCGGTTAGGACCTTCGAGATCGATCGGGTCGGGCGCGTCCCCGCCGAGGAGGCGGACCACCTCGGAGCTCCACGGGTTCGTCCGCAGGGTCGGAGCGAAGAGGGTCAGCGGCTCGTCCTCGCCGGGAACGTGGAGGAGGAGCTTGTCGCGCATGAAGGCGCGACCGCCGCGTTCGACCGAGACGTCGGCGCGCGGCCAGGACCTTGCCTCGTGGATCTCGGTCTCGTCGCGTCGCAGACCCGCGGATTCGACGGCCAGGGCGTGGACGGTGTCGGCCGTCAGCGCCAGCATGATCGTCGGCGACAACCCGACCCGGCGGCTGCGTCTCCGGGCCAGCGGCAGCATCAACATCCCGAGCCCTGGGATCGACGCGATGGCCTCGGTCGGAACGGTGCTGAACTCGCCGGCCGCCACCACCTCCGCATCGACGGCCCGCGCGGCGAGCTCCCGCAGCTCCCGCCCTCGGCGCTCGCGATAGTTGCGTGCGATCGCGAGACGCTCTTCGCGCGTCTGCTCGCCTGCGTCTCCAAGAGCTGCCATGTCTGGGAAGCTACAGGCGTGGCGGGAGATGACCCCTACGTCACTCCGCAGCGCGGTTGGCGCATGTGGTGGACGAAGCGACGCTGGTACGAGCGGACGCATCGCGCCCGGAACCGCTGGCGGATCAATCGTCACGCCGCGCGTGGCGGTTTCTACGTCCGCCATCCGATCGAGGGCGAGGTGCTGGAGGCGCTCGACGACGGCCGTCTGACGATCGGGGAGGGCACGCTCCTGGAGCCGGGGTGCTGGTTGACGCTCGGACCTGAGGGGCGGATCTCGATCGGTCGGGGGTGCTTCCTGAACCGCGAGACGATGCTGGCGGCTCACGAGCTGATCGAGATCGGTGACCACGTGATGTTCGCCAATCACTGCTTCGTCGGCGACGCCGACCACCGCTTCGATGACCCGGAACTGCCGATCACGTGGCAGGGATTCGTCCCCCGAGGGCCGGTTCGGATCGGATCCAACACCTGGCTCGGCAAGGGGGTCGTCGTCACCGGCGGCACCGAGATCGGCGAGCACTGCGTGATCGGCTCGAATGCGGTCGTCACCCACGACACTCCCTCCTGGACGATCTCGGCGGGAGCCCCCGCCCGGGTGATCAGGGAGATTCAGCGGGTCGAGCCGGCGGATGGCTAGCCTGTCCAGCGTGAGCTTCAGATCTGCAACACCTCTCGTACTGATGGCGGTCGCCACCCTCTTCATCGCCGGATGCGGGGAGAAGTCCGAGCCTCCGACCACGGGCCCGGTCGTCACCCAGACCACGACCGGAGGGAGCACGACCACCGCGACGACGGGCGGCGGAGGCGGCCAGCCGGTCACCGACGAGGAGAAGATCAAGACGACCGTCACCGACTACCTCGTCAAGCCCAACGACCCGACCGTCTGCGATGAGCTGATCACGCCGGGGTTCCTGAGGCGCTCCTACGGCGATCGGCAGGGTTGCGTGGCCGCCCGGAAGGCGTCCGGGCTGGCCAACGGCGTGATCGTTCAGCAGGGGCCGGTCAAGAAGGGGACCGTGATCGTCACCGCGCAGCCGCAGGGCGGCGTATTCGCCGGCGAAACGCTGAAGGTGACGGTGGTTCAGGTCGGCAACGGCTGGAAGATCGACAGGATCTCCTCCAACGTCCCGGTCGGGCCTTAGGTCGGTTGTTGGAGCGGGCGTCCGGGCGGCGGAGGAACGCCGAGGGAGGCCCGCGGACCGCGTTCTCGCTCAAGGGTGAGGATGGGTGAGGTTCGTCCCGAGGGCCGCGAGCCGCCCGATGAGGACTAGCCTGGCGCCTTCGGGGTCGCCGGCTACCAGTCCCAGGGGGACTTGCCGGCCAGGGTGTCCTGATCCAGGTACTTGGCGAACGCCTCGAGCTCCTCGGGGTCGATCGAGTAGGTATGTGAGTCCTCCGGGAAGCGCTTGCCGCGCACGTCGGCGACGTAGGCGCTGACGCCCTCGACCATCGAGGCGTGGATTTCGGCGTAACGCTTGACGAAGCGGGCGGTGTGGCCGGTGTGGATCCCGAGCAGGTCGTGGAAGACGAGAACCTGGCCGTCGGTTGAGCCGCCGGCGCCGATGCCGATCACCGGGACCTCCATCCGCGGCATGATCGCCTCAGTCACCGCGGCGGGGACCGCCTCGAAGACGATCGCGAAGCAGCCGACCGCCTGTAGTGCGAAGGCGTCCTCGGCGATCTGCGCAGCCCGCTCACCGGTCCTGCCCTGGGCCTTGTAGCCGCCGAGTGCGGTGGCCGTCTGGGGCGTCAGGCCGACGTGGCCCATGACCGGGATGCCGGCACGGATGATCGCCCGCGCGCGGTCGACGGATGCTCCGCCGCGCTCGAGCTTGACCGCGTCGCAGCCGGCCTCCTTGATGAAGCGCTGAGCGTTCGTGATCGCCTGCTCGTTGGAGTTCTCGTAGGAGCCGAAGGGCATATCGCCGACGAGGAACGCCGTCTTCAGACCGCGCCGAGCGGCCGCCGAGAGCATCAGCATCTCTTCCATGCCGATCGGGACGGTCGAGTCGTGGCCGAGCACGGTCATCGCCCCGGAGTCGCCGACGAGGACGATGTCGACGCCGGCCTCCTCGGCAACCTGAGCCGAGGGGAAGTCATAGGCGGTGACCATCGCGATCGGCTCCCCCAGTTCCCTCATCTCGGCGATCCGGGGAATCGACACCTTCGGTCGCTCATTCGGCGGGGTGTTCGGTACGCGCGGTTGAGTGCTCATCAGGTTCCTCGCCCTTCGTCGCGGCTTCCTTGCGGAACGGCCTGTGGTTCGATGATCAGGTTGTCGATCAGCCGCGCCTCGCCCAACTGGGCGGCGACGGCGATCAGGGCCGGACGGCCGTTGATGGTCTCGATCGGCTCCAGCCTCTCGGCGTCGCGGATCTCCAGGTACTCGGGCTCGATGCCGGCTTCGGCCAGGATCCGGTTCGCCGGGGCCAGGACCTCAGCCGACGAAGCTCCCGCTCGAGCGGAGCTGCCTGCCGAGACGAGCGCCCGGTGCAGCGCCGGGGCGCGCTCGCGGTCGGCAGAGCTGAGATACGAATTCCGCGACGAGAGCGCGAGTCCGTCGGCCTCCCTGACCGTGGGGCGAACTTCGATTCGGGTCGGGAAGTCGAGGTCGCGCACCATCCGTCGGACGACCACCGCCTGCTGGGCGTCCTTCTGCCCGAAGTAGGCCACGTCCGGTCCGACCGTGTTGAGCAGCTTGGCGACGACTGTGGTGACGCCGCGGAAATGCTCGGGACCTCGACGGCTCAGATCTCCGCACAGAACCGCAGTGAGGCCGCCGACCTCGACCGTCGTCGCGAAGCCGTCGGGGTAGACCTCGTCGACATCGGGGGCGTAGATCAGGTCGACCCCTGCTTCGGCGGCGAGGCGGGTGTCGCGCTCGCGATCTCGCGGATACCGGGCCAGGTCCTCGTCGGCGCCGAACTGCGCGGGGTTGACGAACAAGCTCATCACGACTACGTCGCATTCGACTCTCGCTGCTTCAAGGAGCGACATGTGGCCGGCGTGGAGGAACCCCATCGTCGGCACGAGGCCGATCATGCGATGTTCGCGGCGGGCCTCAGCCAGCGCCTCGCCCACCGACCGCTTGGTCTCCACGATCCTCATGTTCGCTCTCCGGTCGATGCGACTGATCTCGTGCGCTCGGCGAGTGCCCGGTAGGTGTCGGCAAGCTCGGGCGCCAGGTCTTCGATCGCCGCCAGGTGCCGGCGAACCGTTTCCTCGTCGCCGCGTGCGATCGGCCCGGTCAGGGCGGTCGAGCCGCTCTCGGCCCAGTTCGCCGCGGTGCGGAGAACCAACGGGGCGAGGAGTTCCCTGCCGTCCTTCACCCCGGCGGCGCCCAGCAGCTCCTCGGCGCTCACCTCGAGCGCGATCAGGAAGTTGGATGCCATCGATGCGGCGGCGTGGTAGGCGGTACGTGAGCCCTCCGGAATCTCAAAGGGGAGCATCTGACAGTCGCGGGCGAGACTCCGCGCCACCTCGACGGCGCCCGGACTCGTACCGGCGATCGCCGCCGGCGCCCCCGTCAGGTCCGCACCGGCGTCGGGCACCGTCTGGAGGGGGTGAAGCGAGAACCCCTCGGCTCCCTGCACCGTGGCCGGCGAGAGCGCCTCGAGCCCGGTCGCGCCACTCGTATGCCCGATGAACCGGAGAGCGGGGGAGAGGGCCGCGGCCCGCGAGCAGGCTGCGCCGATCTCGGCGTCCGGGACGCAGAGAAGGACGGTCTCGGCGCCGGTGCAGGCTTCGTCGAAGCCGTCTCGGCCGGCGAGGCGCACATCGCGGCCGGCGTCCTTCAGGGCGCGAGCGAGGGCGCTGCCCACGCGACCGGAGCCGACCAGGATGATCGGTGCGAGCGCAGGGATGTGGGCGCGGGGAGGCTGCATCCGTTCCAGTTCTCGTCGAGATACCAGACGGTTTGGTTGTGCTTTGGACGGTGGCCTTGCTCGGTCCACTCCCGACCCGATCGAACGGGCTCCGGGTAGCAGCCGACGGCCTCCGTCAATGATACTCGTGGCCGGGACGGGCCTGGGGCCGATCCGGCGGCGCCATTACGATCGGCGCATGCCCATCTACGAGTTCGAGTGTGGTGAATGCGGTGAACGCTTCGAGGAGCTGACGTCGGCGGGCACCGACTCCGCCCGCTGTCCGGCCTGCGGCGCCGATGGCGCCGGACGGCGGTTCTCGACCTTTGGGCTGAGCCAGGGATTGACCCCGAACCAGCAGCGCCGGATGGAGGACAGGCGGGGCGTCAACCGCGACGGAGCCCGGCAGCGATTCAAGAGCAACCTGGCGAAGGCGCGGGAGCGCGGAAGGAAGCCGGGCCCGTGAGCGGGCAACCGTTGCCGCGGCGAGAGCAGCTCGTCGGCGTCTACAGGGAGGCTTCGACCTGCACCCTGTGTCCGCTCGCGGTGACGCGAAACAAGGTCGTCTTCGGGGCCGGCGACGCCGACGCGGACCTGATGTTCATCGGCGAGGCTCCGGGGGCCGAGGAGGATCGTCTCGGTCTCCCGTTCGTGGGCCGGGCCGGTGGGTTGCTGAACGATCTGCTCGCGGGGATCGGCCTGAGCCGCGATTCCGTCTTCATCGCCAACACGCTGATGTGCCGCCCGCCGGACAACCGGGATCCACAGCCCGACGAGCTCGATGCGTGCCGCCCTTATCTGCTCGAGAAGGTGCGGCTGATCGAGCCCAAGGTGATCGCGACCCTGGGGAACTTCGCGACGAAGCTGATCACCGGTAACCAGACCGGAATCACGCGGGTTCGGGGGAAGCCGCAGGTTCACACCCTGGGCTCCCGGACGCTTCAGGTCTTCCCGATACTTCACCCGGCTGCAGCACTGCGGACGCCGTCGCTACGGGAGACGATGGCCGAGGACTTCGCCGCGCTCAGCCTGTTGCTGGAGGATCCTGCGCTCCCGCAGGTTCTGCCCGATTCCGGGCCCGGACAGGTCCCTCCCGCCCGTCCGCAGGGGGACGACCAGCTCGACATCTTCGCCCCGTAGATGAGCCGGGGCGAGGTCGAGATCGAGCGCCGTCGCTCCGACGGCCCGACGGAAACCCAGGCGATCGCCGCTGAGCTGGCCGCGGAACTGCGCCCTGGCGACGTCGTCCTGATCAGCGGGGCGCTCGGTGCCGGCAAGACGACGTTCGTACGCGGGGCGGCGCGGGCGCTCGGGGTCGAGGGGCCCGTCACGTCGCCGACCTTCACGATCGGACACCGCTACGAGGGCAGGGTGCCGGTCTCCCACCTCGACCTCTACAGGTTGAGCGGCGGTGGGCTCGCCGAGGAGGATCCGGGTCTGCTCGACGACTACCTGACCCCCGATGCGATCGCGTTCATCGAATGGCCCGAGGTCGCGGCGGGGTCGGCTCAGGAGGCCTTCGCCGTGGTCGAGATGAGCCATGCGGGCGAGGACGTTCGCTCGATCTCGATCGAACGGCGCCATCGAACGGCGCCATAGGTGATCCTCGGTTTCGACACCTCGACGACCGACACCGCGGTGGCGGTCATGGACGGTTCGACGACCCTGCACGAGGCCGCCGTGGGCCCGGAGCCGGGGGGCCGACCTGCTCACGGGCGGGCGCTGCTTGGCATGATCGAGGCCGCTGTGCGCGAGGCCGGGGGCTGGGAGTTGGTGGATCGGATCGCCGTCGGGATCGGTCCCGGCTCGTTCACCGGCCTCCGAATCGGCGTCAGCACGTCCCGCGGGCTTGCCCAGGCCCGCAGGATCCCGCTCGTCGGGGTCAGCTCCACCTCAGCCCTGGCGGCCGGCCTGACCGAGCTCCCTGAGGCTGCAGGCCGCCCCCGGATCGGTGTGATCGATGCCAGACGCGGCGAGATCTTCGCCGCCGTCGATCGCGGAAACGGTGTCGGCGACCCGGTCGTCTGCTCGCCGGAAGGGCTTGCGTCCGCGCTCGGCGGCGAGCTCGAAAACGCGCTGGCCGCCGGGGAGGGCGCAGTACGATTCAGGTCCGAGATCGAGGCGGGCGGGATCGACGTCCTCGCTGATGAGGATCCTGCGAATCGCCTCTCGGCCCGCCAGATCTGTCTGCTGGGCGCCAGAATTGACACGGACGGCTCTCCGCCACCCGACGAGCTGACACCGAACTACATGAGACGACCCGACGCGGAGCGTTGGCTTGAGCGAAACGACGGCAACTGAACCCATCATCACCGTTCCGGGCGAGATCTCGGTTCGTCGCCTGACCTACGGCGACCTACCCGGTGTGCTCTCGATTGAGCGCCGGTCGTTTCCGGCGCCCTGGTCGCTGGCGATGTTCGTGCTCGAGGTCTCCAAGCCCTCGGGCGTCTGCCTGGCGGCGACCGTCGGGGACGAGATCGTCGGCTACCTCGTCTGCTCGCGATACGCGGACGTCTTCCACCTGATGAACGTCGCCGTCGATCCCGAGCGCCGGCGACGAGGGATCGCCGTGCAGATGATCGAGCGGATGTTGCGGGAGGCCGGCCGCGAGGAGCGGTACACACTCGAGGTCAGGGTCTCCAATCACGGGGCGATCGCGATGTATGAGCGCCTGGGGTTCAAGCGGGCGGGAAGGCGTCGTCGCTACTACAGCGACAACGGCGAGGACGCGATGATCATGTGGCTCGGCGATCCCGGGCTGTAGATGACGCAGATCCTTGCTATCGAGACATCCTGCGACGACACCTGCGCCGCCGTCCTCGAGGGTTCCCGGGTGCTCAGCAGCGTGATCTCCTCGCAGGCGGATCTGCATGCACGCTTCGGTGGGATCGTCCCGGAGGTTGCCTCGCGGCGGCATCTGGAGCTGATCAATCCGGTGATCGAGTCGGCCCTGGAGGAGGCGGGATGCAGCCTCGAGACGGTCGACGCGATCGCGGTCACCGTGAAGCCCGGGTTGATCGGGGCACTGCTGGTCGGGGTCAACTCGGCCAAGGCCCTGGCCGCAGCGACGGGCAAGCCGCTGATCCCGGTGGACCATCTGCAGGGCCACGTCGCCTCGGCCTTCCTGGAGCCCGATCCGCTCGAGCCGCCTTTCCTCGCCCTGATCGCCAGCGGTGGGCATACGCTCCTCGCCGAGGTGCGCGATCACGGATCGCATCGCATCGCCGGTCAGACTCTCGACGATGCCGCCGGAGAGGCGCTCGACAAGGCAGCCCGGCTGCTCGGCCTCGGCTATCCCGGCGGTCCGGCGATTCAACGGGAGGCGGAGGGGGGCGATGCCGACGCGTTCTCGTTCCCGATCGCGATGAGCCACGGGGGCGGCCTGGACTTCAGCTTCAGCGGCCTCAAGACCGCCCTCGTCTACGCGGTCGACAAGCTCGATCAGGACGAGGTTCGCCTGCGCCGGGCGGATCTGGCTGCGAGCTTTCAGAGTGCGGTCGTGGGGCAGCTGATCGCGAAGCTGCGCCGGGCGCTCGATGACGGTGATTGGGATGCCGTGGCCCTCGGGGGAGGTGTGGCGGCCAACTCGCTCCTGCGAGGGCGAGCCGCAGATCTTTGCGAGTCCCGTGGAGTACGCCTGAAGCAGGTGGCGCCGGCCCTCTGTACCGACAACGCCGCGATGATCGGTTCGGCGGCACGGTTTGCGCAGCCGCTCCCGTACCCCGAGTACCTCGATCTCGACGCCGCGGCGCGCTGAGCATCGCTCGATGGACACCACCGACGTCGTCACGCTCTACCGGCGCCCTGGTTGCCATCTCTGTGACGAGGCCCGGGCGGGCCTCGCAGCGATGCTCGATGCCGGCGTCCTCTTCGAGCTCCGCGAGGTCGACATCGAGAGCGACGACGCGCTCCATCGACAGCTCCTCGAACTGATTCCCGTCGTCGAGGTGAACGGCACTCGCGTCAGTGAGTTGATCTTCGAGCGCGACGCCGTACTCGCCCGGCTCGATACCTTTCCCCCGTGAGCGCGCGGCGCACCACCGATCCATCCGCAGCCGGCGTGAACCGCAACGGTGTCGTCTCCGATCGCCTTTCGCTCGGGGTCGCGGCTCGATTGGCCCGCTATCTGCAGGTGTTGATCCAGGCCAGGAAGATGGGCCGGGAGACGATCTCCTCGCAGGAACTGGCCTCCTGGACCCACGTCAACTCGACCCAGATCCGGCGGGACCTCTCGGGTTTCGGCAAGTTCGGCAAGCGCGGGGTCGGCTACAACGTGGATTCGCTCGTCAGCGAGATCCGCAAGATCCTGAGGACCTCGGGCCAGCACAACATCGCCCTGTTCGGCGCCGGCCACCTCGGTCAGGCGATCGCCACCTCCGACATCTTCGCCGACCACGGGTTCAGGATCGTCTCGATCTTCGACGTCTCCCCGAAGCTCGCCGGCAAGAAGGTGGGAGGGATCACGGTGCAGCCCCTCGAGGAGCTCGAGTCCTCCGTGACCGCCGAGGACGTGGTCGTGGGCGTGCTCGCGGTCCCGGCCTCCGCCGCCCAGGAGGTCGCCAACCGCCTCGTCGACGCCGGGGTCAGGGTGATCTTCAACTACTCCGAGCAACTCCTCGACGTTCCGCCCGAGGTCACCGTTCACACGTCGAGCCCTGCAGTCGACCTGCTCTACGCGCTGTATTTCTACCTGGCGTGAGCGATCGATGACCGCGGTTCGAGATGAGAGTCTCGACCTCGAAGCCGCTCGGGCGCGGTTCGAGGAATCGACGGATTTCACGCTCGCCGTCGAGGAGGAGTTCGCGATCCTCGATCCGGAGACGCTCGACCTCGCCCACGGTTTCGAGCAGATGTTCGCCGATGCCCAGAGCGATCCGATCCTGGCCGAGTCCGTCCGCGGCGAGCTGATCGACACCGAGGTCGAGATTCGTTCGGGGCGCTCCGAGAGCTTCGCCGAAATGCTCCAACTTCAGGGAGAGGCAAGGAGGCGTCTGTTCGATCTCGCCGAGCGCCACGGCCGGGCGCTCGCGGCGTGTGGGACGCATCCCTGGGCGAACTACCTCGACCAGGCGATCATCGACACACCTCACTACCGGCGGCTGCGAGCCGAACTCGGCTGGGTCGCTCAGCGCAACAACACCTGGAGCCTCCATGTCCACGTCGGCGTTCGCGGGGCCGATCGAGCAGTCGCGGTCTGCGATCAGCTTCGCAACGTGCTGCCGGTCCTGCTTGCGATCTCGGCCAACTCGACCTTTCTGGATGCGACCGACACCGGCCTGCACTCGGTGCGGAGCCAGATCTTCACCCGCACCTTCCCTCGGTGCGGGATCCACGATCCGTTCGGCGATTGGACGACCTACGCCGATTTCGTCGATCTGCTCGAGCGCACCGATTCGATCGTCGAGTCGACCCAGCTTTGGTGGAGCGTCCGGCCCCATCACAGCTTCGGCACCGTGGAGGTGCGGATCTGCGACGCACAGAGCGATGGCCGCGGCTCCTATGCGCTCGCGGGTCTGATGATCGCCTGTGTGGCTCAGGCCGCACTCGACTACGACGCCGGCACGCTCGCCGAGCCGATGCGGGCGCGGGAGGTCGAGGAGAACCTCTGGCGAGCGATCAGGCACGGCCTCGACGGGCGCATGATCGACTTCGACCGGGGCGTCGAGATCCCGACCATGGAAGCGGCTGAGCGACTGGTGGAATGGACGGACCCCGCTCGCCACATGCTCGGGATCGATCTCCGTGATCTGGCCGCGGGCGGTGAGCGCCCCAACGGCGCCCAGCGTTCACGGGCGGCGCTGGCCGACGGGGCGACGATCGCCGAGATCTATCGCGACGCCGTCGATCTGACCCGAGAGACCTACACGGCACCGGACACGAAGTAAGGTCCGCGCATGAGCGAAGAGCAGAGCGATACGCCACCGGAAGCACCGCAACCAGGGCCGGGAGATCCTGAGGCGGAGCAGATGACCCCCGAGCAGGAGCAGATGCTCCGCCAGATGGAGGAGGAGATGCGAAAGGTCCGAGTCCAGGACCTCGTCGCTCAGAGCGTCGTCAGCATCCTCAATCTCTCCTACCGGCGGATCGCCAAGGAGGACGAGCGGGACCTCGAGCAGGCCCGGGTGGGTATCGAGGCGATCCGCGGGATGGTCGACGTTCTCGATCCGGAGTCGCAGCGGGAGATCAAGAACGCCCTCTCGCAGGTGCAGGTGCTCTATGCCCAGCAGGTTGGAGAGGGCGGGGAGGGCGTGACCGGCCAACCGGGCCCCGCCGCCGGCCCCGCAGGAGGCGTTGAGCGGCCCTCGCCGGGCCTCTGGACACCGGGCTCTGACTGAGGCTCGCCGGGGCCGAATCGCGCTCCGCCGCCGGCTCTGGGTATGCTCCGCCGGCTTTTCGGAGCCGCCCCTGGTTTATTTGGAGGGGGCGGCTTCTTCATGAGTCCACATCGATGGAGGGAATCGAACCTTGACTGAGTTCCTTACCGACAACGGCATCGTTATCGCACTTGTGTGCGCCGCTGCCGGGGTCTTGTACGGAGCGCTGGTGACCAAGCGGTTGCTCAGCCTCCCGACCGGCAACGAACGTATGCAGGAGATATCTGCCGCAGTCCAGGAAGGCGCAAAGGCCTACCTGAACCGGCAGTACATGATCATCGGCATCGTCGCCGTGATCCTGGCGATCGTGCTGATCGCGCTCCAGGGGATCGCAACCGGGATCGGCTTCGTGATCGGTGGCGCCCTCTCCGGTGCGGCCGGCTACATCGGGATGAACGTCTCGGTGCGGTCCAACGCAAGGGTCGCCGAGGCGGCGCGCGGCGGCATTCCGCCGGCCCTCGACGCAGCCTTCAAGGGCGGCTCGGTCACCGGGTTGCTCGTCGTCGGTCTCGCCCTGCTCGGCGTCGCCGGCTACTTCGGGATTCTGATCCTGATGGGCGACGACGACAAGGAGGCCATCGACGCGCTGATCGGTCTCGGGTTCGGCGGTTCGCTGATCTCCGTCTTCGCCCGACTCGGCGGCGGCATCTTCACCAAGGCCGCCGATGTCGGCGCCGACCTCGTCGGCAAGGTCGAGGCGGGAATTCCCGAGGACGATCCCCGCAACCCTGCCGTGATCGCGGACAACGTCGGCGACAACGTCGGCGACTGCGCCGGCATGGCGGCCGATCTGTTCGAGACCTACGCCGTCACCGCGGTTGCGGTGATGCTGCTCGGCGTGCTCAGCTTCAACCTCGAGTTCGCTCGTGAGGTTGCGGTCTACCCGTTGATCCTCGGCAGCGTCGCGATCCTCGCGTCGATCGTCGGTGCTCTTTCGGTCCGCAGCAAGTCGGGCAACGTGGAGGGCGCCCTCTACAAGGGCCTGATCGTCTCCGGCGTGATCTCCGCGATCGCGTTCTACCCGATCACCGAGTGGCTGATGGCCGACCCGCTGCGCCTCGGCTTCGCCGAGGCCGGGGTCCAGAGCGTCAGCGTCACCGATCTGTGGCTCTGCTCGATCATTGGGATCGCCGTGACGGCGGGCCTCTTCGTCGTCACCGACTACTACACGTCGACCCGGTTCCGGCCGGTCAAGACGATCGCGAAGGCCTCAATCACCGGGCACGCGACCAACATCATCCAGGGGCTCGCCCAGGGCTTCCAGGGCACGGCCATCCCGGCGCTGATCATCATCTTCGCGATCTTCGGGGCCAACGAGCTCGCGGGGATCTACGGGATTGCGATTGCGGTCATGGGTCAGCTCTCGCTGACCGGTCTGATCGTCGCGCTGGACGCGTTCGGTCCGATCACCGACAACGCCGGCGGAATCGCCGAGATGGCGGACCTTCCGGAGGACGTGAGGAACGTCACCGATCCGCTCGACGCGGTCGGTAACACGACCAAGGCGGTCACCAAGGGCTACGCGATCGGCTCGGCCGTGCTGGCCGCACTCGTGCTGTTCGCAGCGTTCAAGATCGAGGCCACGGAGGAATCCGGGCTCGGTGCATTGTTCTTCGACATCAGCGATCCGGCGGTACTGATCGGCCTGCTGATCGGCGGCATGATGACCTACCTGTTCGCGGCGCTCGCGATCGAGGCGGTGGGTCGTGCCGGCGGCGAGGTCGTCGAGCAGGTCCGCAAGCAGTTCAAGGAGCACCCCGGGATCATGGAGGGCACCGAGAAACCCGACTACGGTGGAACGGTGGCGATCGTCACCGCTGCGGCGCAGCGCGAGATGATCCTGCCCTCGCTGATCCCGATCGTCGTTCCGATCATCGTCGGCGTGATCAGCGTCCAGGCGCTCGGCGGTCTCCTGATCGGCGTGATCGTCGTCGGGTTCTTCATGGCGGTCTCGATGACCGTCGGTGGCGGCGCGTGGGACAACGCCAAGAAGCTGATCGAGGATGGGGCCTTCGGCGGCAAGGGCTCGGAAGCCCATGCCGCCTCGGTCACGGGCGACACGGTCGGAGATCCCTACAAGGACACCGCCGGCCCCGCGATCAACCCAATGATCAAGGTGGCGAACATCGTCGCCCTCTTGATCATTCCCATCATCCACTTCTAACCACCGCGTTCGGCGGCCTCCGCGCGCGCCTGACGGCACCCGGCGCCCGCCCCCGTGCAACCAGCACGAGGGCGGTCACCGGCCACCGTCAGCCACCCGCGGAGGCTCGCCGATCCGCGGTGGTTGGCAGCACCTGAAAACCCTGCCTTCGGCGTGTTTGTGGACGGTCCCCGGGACGCTTTCCCCCGGGCCTGTCTCACGAATAGGTGGCCGAGGCTCGAGGGAAGGTGCGTCCACGTTCCACCGTGGGATGCACGAGTGACGGCGGCCAGGGGAAGAGATCTTGAGGGACCCGGGGGGAGGCGCTCCCGGGACCGTCCCCAAGCAAGGCCGTAGGCCTGGTCCCGGGAGTGACTGCCCCCGGGTCCCCCGAGGCCTGGTCCCGAGAGCGTCTCCCCGCGAACCGGGCCTGCGATCCTGATCTGGTGGAACCGAAGCGAGAACGGACGCTCTACGAGCTCTCCAGCAGCCTCTTCGCGGGGGTCGTGATCGCCTTTGCCGTCGGTGGGATGCTGGTGGTGGGCCTCGGTGCGGCCGGGCCGCTGTCACCCGAGTTCGGGATCTGCGCTCTCTTCCTGCTGCTCGGCTGCGGGCGCCTCTACCTGGGGCTCGAGCGGGGCAACGAAGGGGCCGACGACGACCCCCACAACTGATCGCCCTGCCGCGGTCGTATAGTCGCGCACCGGATGGCGCACCGCGTACCCCGCGATCAGTCCCTGCAACGAGTTCACGGCGTCGGCGCCCTGTTCAGCGCCGCCTATGGGAACGTCGGGTCGTCGATCTATTACGCGCTTGGCGTCGTCGCCGCCTTCGCGCTCGGACTGACGCCCCTGGCGTTCGTGATCGCGGGCCTGATCTTCGTCTGCACGGCGGCGACGTATGTGGAGGGGACCGTGATGTTCCCCGAGGCTGGTGGTTCGTCCAGTTTCGCGCGCCATGCGTTCAACGAACTGGTCAGCTTCATCGCGGGCTGGGGCCAGATGCTCAACTACATCATCACGGTCGCGATCTCGGCCTTCTTCGTGCCTCACTACCTCGGCGTCTTCTGGGAACCGCTGCGGACGAGTCCCGGCGACATCATCGGGGGAATCGTCCTGATTGCGGGGCTTGCAGCGCTCAATGTCAGGGGAACTCAGGAATCGGCTAAGTTCAACCTCGTCCTGGCGGTGGGCGACCTGGCGACCCAGATATTGCTCGTGATTGCGGGCCTCTTCCTGGTCCTCAGTCCTGAGATCCTGGCCAACAACGTCCAACTCGGCATCGCTCCGACCTGGGGGGACTTCGCGCTCGGGATCGCGCTCGGGATGATCGCGTACACGGGCATCGAGACGATCTCGAACATGTCCGAGGAGGCTGTGGAGCCCGAGCGGACCATTCCCCGGGGAACCGGTCTGGTCGTGATCGCGGTGCTCGCGCCTCTACTCCCTGCTGCCGATCATCGCCCTCTCGGCGATGCCGGTGACGGAGGGTGCCAACGGCTTCACGACTGAGCTGGGGACCACGTATGCCGGAGACCCGGTGCTGGGGATCGTCGAGAACCTCGGTCTGGGCGCAGGAGTCACCCAGATACTTCGCGTCTACGTCGGGGTGCTTGCCGCGGTGATCCTCGTGATCGCCACAAATGCGGCGCTGATCGGTGTCTCCCGCCTCACATTCTCGATGGGCCAGTACCGCCAGCTGCCGGAGCGCCTGCGGCAGGTTCACCCCAAGTACCGGACACCCCACGTCGCGATCATCGCCTTCTCGGTCGTTGCCTCGCTTGCGATCCTGCCCGGGCAGGCTGACCTGCTCGCAACGATGTACTCGTTCGGCGCCATGCTCTCCTTTACGATCGCTCACGTCTCGGTGGCGTGGATGCGCGTGCGCTATCCCGATGTGAAGCGCCCCTGGAAGCCACCTGGCGGTGTTCGAATCAGAGGTAACACTCTGCCGCTGACGGCGCTGATCGGCGGCGCTGCGACCTTCTCCGCCTGGATCGTCGTGATGGTGATGAACACGCCGACGATGGTGATCGGCGCCGGATGGATGGTGATCGGGGCGGTCGTTTACCTCGGCTATCGGCGTCACCAGGATCTGCCGGTCAAGAAGACCGTAAAGATTGTCCTCCCCGAGCCGCTCGACGTCGAGGAGGTCGAATACAGGTCGGTGCTCGTCCCCTTCGAGGACGACCCGTTCTCGGAGCTGACGATCGGGACGGCCGCCCGTCTCGCCGCTCGCAAGCGTCGCGGGATCCACGTCGTCTCGTTCCTCAACGTCCCCGCTCACCTGCCCATCGAGGCCCCGCTGCCGCGCCAGCAGGAGCAAGCCCAGTCGAAGATCGAGCGGGCCAAGCTGATCGGCGGCCGCCGGGTCACCGGGCATGTCCAGCGGATCCGGCCCGGTCAGGCTCCGAAGGCGATCGTCGAGGAAGCCGTCGCCATCGATGCGGTCGCGATCGTCATGCAGCTCACCTACCGAAACGGCACCCCGCTTTATGGCAGCACGTTGCAGGGAGTCCTCGGCGACCGGCCGTGCCGGGTCATCGTCGCCGCCGATCCGCTTGGGGATCAGGCCGACCGGCTGATTGCCGCGGCGACCTGACCTGCAGGGTTGGCAGACGTGCGAGCCACGGAGCGGTAACTACAATCGCCGCCGATGGCCTCCCCGCGGATCGGTTCGAGCAGTACCAAGGTGCTCTCGTCGGTGATCCTCATTCTCGGAGTGATCATCATCGTCCGGACCGCGATCGCCGGCGGCGGGCCCCTCTCGGTGGGGGTGCTGATCGGCGTGATCTTCGTCGCTATCGGGGCCGCTCGCCTCTACCTGTCCAGGCGGCTGTCGCGTTGATCGGCGCGCGGTGACGGACCGCCGCGTGGCCAGGCCGCCGGTCGGCCGGCGATTCCTCGGGGTGCCCTGGCTCTGGGCGGTCGCCCACTCCGCGGTCGCGTTCTCGATCTACTACTCGCTCGGCGTGGTCTCCGATCATGCCCTCGCCCTTACCCCGGTGATCTTCGGCGTCGCCGGGCTCATCTACATCCTGACGACGATGACCTACGTCGAGGGCGGCGGGATGTTCCGCGAGCGGGGTGGGTCCAACACCCTGGCCCGCCACGCCTTCAACGAGGTCGTCAGCTTCATCGCCGGCTGGGCGATCCTGATCGACTACGTGATCGTGATCGCGCTCGCGGCGGTCACCATTCCGCACTATCTGGAGCCGATCTCCACCGGTCTGTCAAGTGGTACGGGTGAGCAGATCATCGCCGTCGCGGCGGTGGTGCTCGTCGCGGTCGTCAACATCATCGGCTTCACCGGGAGTCGCCGACAGGGGCTGCTGGTCGCCCTGACCGCCGCCGACCTGCTGCTTCAATTCTCGCTGATCGTCGTCGGCCTGATCGTCGTCTGGGACCCCGGCGCTCTGACCAACCAGCTCGACCTGTTCACGTCGCCCGGGGTCGAGGACATCGCCACCGCTCTGGTCATCTCGATGGTCGCCCTCGCCGGGATCGAGGCGGCATCCGACCTCGCCCCTGACCTGGCCTGGCGCGGCGAGGACCTTCGCAACGTTCTGCGAGCCGGCACGTTCGTTGTGCCGTTCGTCTACGTCGGTATGTCCCTGGTGGCGCTGATGGCGCTGCCCGTCGTCGACGGCCCGGGCGGCCCCCAGACGGCACTCGCCACGACCTTCGAGGATGCACCGGTTCTGGGGGTGACCGCCGCCTTCGAGCCGCCCTGGCTCTCCGACGTCTTTCAGTGGGCGGTCGTCGCAATTGCGCCGATGATCCTGCTCTTCGCCGCCAACGTGACGATGCTGGGACTCTCGCGTCACGTCTACGTGCTGGCGACCAACAGGCAGATCCCGAGCTGGCTCGGCAAGCTCGGCGGCCGGCGCTCGACCCCGCACGTCGCGATCCTGATCGCGGCCGCGATCTCGATCGGGTTGGTCCTGCCCGGCGATGTCGAGCTGCTCGCCGGAGTGTTTGCGTTCGGCGCGACCCTCGCGATCTCGATCGCCCATCTCTCGCTGATCCGCCTGCGATTCACCGATCCGGATCGTGCGCGTCCCTATTCGGTGCCGTTCGGAATCAACGTGGGTGGTACCTCCGTCCCGGTGCCGGCCCTGATCGGATTGGCGTTGACCGGCGCCGGTCTGCTCTCGCTGGTGATCCTGCACGGTGCCGCCTTCTGGGTCGGCGCCGCCTGGATGATCTTCGGACTCGTCTCCTATTTCGTCTACCGGCGGGTGGTCCAGGGGCTACCGCTGACCACGCGGGTGTCGGTTCCCGAGCAGGCGTTGCTCAAGCACCAGCCGGACGTTGAACTCGACAGCGTGCTCGTTCCGGTGCTCGGCGCGGGCAAGCTCGACGACGACATCGTCTCGACGGCCTGCCGGCTCGCCGAGTCGAACCCGCTGGAGGGCCAGAGCCGGCCGCGGCTCGAGATTCTGTACGTCATCGATCTGCCGCTGACGGTGCCCCTGACCGGCCCGATCCCGCGGCCAACGCCTAACCGATGCCGAGCGGACGCTGGCCCGGGCGATGGAGATCGCCGCCGAGTACCCGGGCGTCGAGGCGGAATCGAGCTACGTACTGGCCCGCAGCGTCGGTAGGGCGATCGTCGATCAGGCTCGCGAGCGCGCCGTCGAGGCGATCATCGTCGGCGGTGAGCCGCCGACCAGAATTCGCGGGGGCGCGGTGCTGGGCGGCGTTCGCGGTTCCAGGCCCGCGGAGGTCGGTCCGGTGACCGAGTACGTGCTGCGCCACGCTCCCTGCAGGGTGCTGTTGACCGCTCCCCCGGAGAGCTGATCGGGCGCGACCCACCCCGCGTGAGCAGCCGACTAAGATCGGCGCCATGCTGATCCTGATCGTTGGTTGTGGCCGCGTCGGCTCGTCGCTCGCACGAAAGATGCTCGCCGAGGGCCACGAGGTGTCCTGCCTCGATGAGGATCCCGAATCCCACGCGCGGCTCGAGCTCGGGCTGGACACGTCCTGGGAGGACGCCGGCGGTCAGTTTGCCGTCGGAGCGGGCCTCGAGATCGACGCGCTGACGACCGCCGGGATCGAGCGAGCGGACGTCTTCATCGCCGCCACGAACGGCGACAACACGAACATCGTGATCGCTCAGATCGCCCAGCGCCGGTTCCAGGTCGAGACCGTGATCGCTCGGATCCTCGACCCCTATCGGGCCGAGTGGTACGAGACCCAGGGCCTGAACACGGTCTGTCCGACCCGCACCGCGATCGAGATGCTCGTCAGCGAGGTGAAGGGGATCGCTGATTCTCGCGAGGGGGCCGAGGCAAATGGGTAAGCCGATCGAGCGGGGCTATCTGCTCGTCGTCGGCGGCGGCAAGGTCGGCTGGAACCTGACCCGCGAGCTGATCGACAAGGGCCACGAGGTGACCTTGATCGAATCCGACCGCGAGCGCTACCTCACGGTCGAGCAGGAGCTCGAGCATCGGGTCCTCCACGGCGATGCGTCGGAGCTCTGGGTTCTCGAGCGGGCCGGAATCGCCAGGGCGAGCATGGTCATCGCGGTCACCGGCGACGACGAGGACAACCTCTTGATCTGTCAGGTCGCCAAGGACAAGTACGGGGTCGACCGCGTGATCGCCCGGGTCAACAACCCGCGAAACCGTCAGCACTTCGAATTGCTCGGCGTCAAGCCCTACGTCTCCGCCACCGACCTGATCCTGCGATTGATCGAACGCGAGGTGCCGCGGTACGGCCTCGTCCATCTGCTCGACCTCGCCGAGGCCAAGATCGAGATCATCGACCTGATGATCGGCGAGAACGCGCAGGTGGTAGGCAAGCGCGTGGACGAGCTGGACATGCCCAAGGGCAGCCTTCTGATCAGCGTCATGCGCGAGGGTGCCGGTTTCGTCCCTACGGCTGACACCGTGCTCGAGGAGGGGGACGAGGTGCTCGCGGTTCTAGATCCGCAGATCGAGGGCGAGTTGACCAGATATCTGGGCCTGGAGGACGGCGCCGCCGACCCGACGACCGAGTGACGATCTGACCCCGGTGGCTGATCGCGAGGTCGAACACCTGCTCGTCGGCGCCGGCGTCGCCTCCGCCTATTGCGCCTCGGAGTTGCGAAAGCGCGGGGCCTCCGGGTCGATTCTGATGGTCGGTCGCGAGCCCGAGCCGCCCTACGATCGCCCGCCGCTCTCGAAGGACTACCTGCGGGGGGAGTCGGGGCGGGAGGACGCCCTGGTCCATCCTCGCGATTGGTACGAGGAGAACGGGATCGAGCTCCAGACCGGCAAGAGCGTCATGGCGCTGGACGCCGAATCCAGGACCGTCAAGATCCAGGGTGGGGAGGAGGTCGGCTTCGGTACGGCCCTGCTGGCCACCGGGGCGATGGTGAACCTCCTGCGGGTCGACGGCGTGCAGCTGGAGGGCATCCACTACCTGCGGGCCTTCGGGAACTCGGACTCGATCCGCAACGACGTCGCCGACGCCGAGCACGTCGTCTGCGTGGGCGGCGGCTACATCGGGGCGGAGGTGGCGGCCTCGATGATCGAACTGGGCAAGCGCTGCACGATCGTCGAGATCGAGCCGGTCGTTCTCTCGCGGGTCTTCGGCGAAGCCGTCGGTCGTCATTTTCACGAGTTGCTGACCGAGAAGGGGGTGGAGATCGCCTCGGGCGAGACCGTGGCCGCCTTCGAGGGGGACGAGCGGATCACCGACGGTGCTCACGGAGAGCGGCCTGGCGATCGATTGCGACGCCGTCGTGATCGGCGCCGGGGTCAGGCCCGACACGATGCTCGCCGGCCGCGCGGGACTCGAGGTCGGTGACGGCATCATCTGCGACTCCGGTCTCGAGACCTCCCTCGCAGGGGTGTTTGCCGCGGGAGACTGCTGTAGCTACGAGAGCCGAGGTGCACGGCGGGGCCCGCGTCCGCTTCGAGCACTGGGACGTCGCCCTTCAGCAGGGCCGACACGCAGCCCGGGGGATGCTCGGCGACAAGAGTCCCTACGCGGTTGTCCCGTACTTCTTCAGCGACCTCGCCGATTGGGCGTCGCTCGAGTACGTCGGTGGGGCGTCGGACTGGGACGAGGTCCTGTGGCGCGGCGACCCCGTCGGGGGCGAGTTCTCCGCTTGGTATGTCGACTCCGACCGGCTGGTCGCGGCTCTCTCGGTCGGCCGTTCCGAGGATCTGCTCGAGGCCCGACGACTGATCGCGGCGGGGACGCCGCTCGGCGCGGGTGGGGCGATCATCGCCGACCCGGATGCCGACCTCGGCGACATCGTCTAGCTAATCTCTCCATCCCTCGGGGACTCCTGGGGCAGCTCTGCGGGCTGGTGTAATCGGCAACACGCCTCTCTCTGGAAGAGGTATTCGAGGTTCGAGTCCTTGGCCCGCAGCTTCGCCGTGCGCGGCAATCGGGCGGGGGCCGTCCGCCGGGCCGCTAACCTCCCTGCAATGAGAGGGAAAGTGGCCATCGCAACGGCTGCCGCGACGGTGGCGGCATTCACCGTCGCCGCCTGCGGTGGGGACGACTCGACCATCCAGTCGGTCTCGACCACGTCTTCGACGACCTCGACCGCCGCCCTGGTCTCGACCGAGGAGTTCATCACCGCAGCCGACGCACGCTGTGCGGAGGCGAACGCCGCCATCGCGAACCTGTCGACCGGACACCGCGGCGAGCGCGACCGCGGTCCAGCAGCAGCTCGACATCACCAAGCAGACTCTGAGCGGGCTGCAGGCGCTCGGCTCGCCCGAGGATCCGGACGGCTCGCTCGAGGACTTCTACGCCGCCATGCAGGAGCAGGTCTCGGTGCTGAAACAGCAGTCGACGGCGCTCGGCCAGCGGCGATACCGCGGCCTACGACACGCTCGGCGTGCAGCTCACCCAGGCCGAGAGCGATGCCGGACGACCGCAGCGTCCTCTTCGGACTCGAGGAGTGCGGCCAGCCCGGGTCCACGCTCTCGAGCGGACGGGTCGACCACGACCGACCGACCCCCGATCCCGGCGGCGCCGCCCCCGCGACCACGACCCCGGCCCCGGTCACCCCGGCGCCCGCCCGGTCACCCCGGCGACGCCGCCCACGGGTGGGACCGGAACCGGCGGAGCCACGGGCGGCGGGACCCCGCCGACCGGCGGCGGCGGGAATTCGGGAGGGATCAGCCCCTAGTCGGGCTGGATCGCGGTGGTCAGGCGGCGGCCTGGCCGGCCCACGTTCCGTACAGGCGGGCGTAGGCCCCGCCCATCTCGAGCAGCTCCTCGTGCGTGCCGCTCTCGGCGATCGTCCCGTGTTCGAGCACGACGATCCGGCTCGCCCGCCTGATCGTCGAGAGGCGATGGGCGATGACGATCGCGGTGCGGCCGAGCAGCAGCCGCTCGAGGCCCTGTTCGATTCGCCGCTCGGTCCTGACGTCGACGTTCGAGGTCGCCTCGTCGAGGATCAGGATCCGCGGCTCGGCCAGCAGGGCGCGGGCGAAGGCGACGATCTGCCGCTCCCCGGCCGACAGCGATGTCCCGCGCTCGCCGACCTCGGTGTCGATCCCCTCGGCGAGGCCCGCGATCAACGGCTCGCCGCCGACCGTGTGGAGGGCTTCGATGATGTCTTCGCTCGAGGCCTCGGGGCGACCGAAGGCGACGTTGTCGGCGATCGTCCCGCTGAACAGGAACCCCTCCTGGGGAACGATGCCGAGGCGGCTGCGAAGGGCGGTGGAATCGAGGTCGCGGACGTCGATCCCGTCGATCAGGATGCGCCCGCGCTGCGGGTCGTAGAAGCGGGCGATCAGCTTCGCCAGCGTCGACTTGCCCGGCGCCGGTCTCGCCGACCAGGGCGACGGTCTGGCCGGGCAGGATCCGCAGGTCGATGTCGGTGAGCGCCCAGTCCTGCTCTCTGCCCGGGTTCGTCCGCGTACCCGAACCAGACGTCCCTCGAGGTCGATCGCACCGCGGATCTCCCCCGGATCGATCGGGTTCGGACGGTCGACCACGTCGGGCTCGGTGTCGAGCAGGTCGAAGATCTTGTCGAGGGCGGCCATGCCCTGCTGGTAGGTCGTGTAGAGCTGGCTGATCTGCTGGATCGGGTCGAAGAAGGTCTGCAGGTAGCCGACGAAGGCGACGAGGATGCCGATCTCGATGTTTCCGTCGATCACCTGATAGCCGCCGAAGAACAGGATCGCCGCCGTCCCGATCGCCGACAGCAGCTCGACCGCGGGGAAGTAGGACGCGTTCAGGTAGACGGTCTTCATGTTGACCTCGCGGTTCTCCTCGTTGAGCACCGACATCTCGTCCAGGTGCCGCTGCTCCTGGCCGAAGCTGCGCACCACCCGAACGCCGCTCAGCGTCTCCTGGAGGTAGGCGGTGATGTTGGCGATCTTCTCGCGCGTCAGCCGGTACGCGTTGGCCGAGGCGACCCGGAAGATGACGCTGCCGATCGCCAGGATCGGGGAAGGTCAGGAAGGTGACCAGCGCCAGTTCGACGTCGATCGCGAGCAGGATCACGATCACGCCGACCAGGGTCAGCACGCTGGAGACCATGGTCACGATCCCGTCGGTGACGAGCGTGTCGAGCGCCTGGACGTCGTTGGTCATCCGCGAGATCAGCACACCGGGGCGATTGCGGGTGTAGAAGCCCAGGGACATCGCTCTGCAGGTGGATGTAGATCCGTTCGCGCAGGTCCTGGAGCGCCCGCTGGCCCGACCCATCCGACCAGGTAGGTCTGCACGTAGGTGGCGGCCCAGTAGATCGCCGCCGAGGCCAGGAACGCGACGACGATCATGGTCAACGCGTCGAGATCCTCCGGGGACGATGCCCTTGTCGATGGCGAGTCCGGTGAGGTAGGGGGGCGCGAGCGCAGCCGCGGTGGCGATCACGAGTGACGACCATCATCAGCGAGACCCGCATCCGGTACGGCCGCAGCAGGCCGAACAACCAGCGGACCTTGCGTCCGCGCCCGTCGTCGCCGCGAATCGTGCTCCAGATGCTCTTGACGAGCAGCCAGGCATCGCCGAACGGCGCCCGGGTCTCCGACTCTCGCGCCTCGTCCTCGCGCTCGATCTCCTCGTCCGTACGGGGGTCGCTCTCGACGCTCACAGGCGTGCCACCTCCTCGCGCTCCTCGAGGTCGCACTGCAGGAAGGTGCGGTCGACGAGTCCGTAGTCGGCGATCTCCCGGTAGAGCGGGCAGCGGTCGAGCAGCTCCTCGTGGGTGCCCTGGTCGACGACCCGTCCCTCGTCCAGCACGACGATCTCGTCGGCGAGGGAGATCGTCGAGAGCCGATGGGCGACGATGAAGGTCGTGCGGTCGTCGAGCGCTTCGGTCGAGGCCCCGTTTGATCTCGGCCTCGGTCTGCGCATCGACCGACGAGGTCGCGTCGTCGAGGATCAGGATTCGGGGGTCGGCGAGCAGGGCACGGGCGATCGCGAGCCGTTGCCGCTGCCCTCCGGAGAGCGTCAGGCCGCGCTCGCCGACCATCGTCTCGTAGCGGTCGGGGAGCCGGTCGATGAACGAGTGTGCCTGGGCTCGCCGGGCGGCGAGCTCGACCTCCGCGCGGGTTGCGTCGGGCTTTGCGTAGGCGATGTTCTCGGCGACCGTGGCGCTGAACAGGAAGCTGTCGTCGGCGACGAACGCGATCTGGCGGCGCAGAGAGCGAACGTCGACGTCTCGAAGGTCGGCGCCGTCGATCGTCACCGACCCGGAGGTCGGGTCGTAGAGGCGTGCCAGCAGGGCGACGAGGCTCGTCTTGCCCGATCCGGAGGGTCCGACGAGGGCGACGACCCTGCCGCCCTCGACCTCCAGGTCGACGCCGTTGAGGGCCGACTCGGTCTCCCCGTACCTGAGCGAGACGTCCCTGAGCACGACGTGGCCGTTTCCCGCAGGCAACTCGGGCGCGTCCGGCGGGTTGCTTATCTGCGGCTCCCGGTCGAGGACCTCGAACAGGCGATTTCCGGAAGCGATCGCGCGCTGTGACATTCCGAGTGCGGTGCCGAGCATGCGCATCGGCCCGATCAGCATGATCAGGTAGGTGTAGAACGCCGTGAACGCGCCGAGCGAAAGGGTTCCGTCGATCACCTGCCGGCCGCCGACGAGCAGGACGACCGCCAGCCCGAGGTTGGGCAGGAAGGCGATCATCGGGTTGTAGAAGGCGCGCAGCCGGGTCGAGAAGACGTTCTGGTCGAAGACCCGGTTGACCCGGTTGCGGAAGCGGTCGAGCATGTGCTCCTCGCGGGCGAATGCCTTCACGACCCGGACGCCCGAGACCGACTCCTCGGCCTCGACGGTGAGTTCGGCGATCCGTTGCTGAACCTCCTGCAACGCCGGCCTCGAGGTCCGGTTGTAGCGACTCGCGGTGTAGACGACGAACGGCACCGGCAGCAGCGCCAGGAAGGCGAGCCAGGGCTGGAGTACGAACATCACCGCGCCGGCGAGCAGCAGTGTCAGGGCGCTCTGGGTGATGAAGATCAGCCCGTAGCCGAGGAAGAATCGAATCGACTGCAGGTCGACCGTTGCCCGTGACATCAGCTGGCCGGTCTGTTGAGAGTCGAAGTAGCCGAGCTCGAGTGACTGCAGGTGCGAGTAGATTCGCTCGCGGAGGTCGTACTCGACGGCGAGCGAGACCTTGCCGGCGACGATCCTTCGGGAAGCCGTCAGCGCCAGTCGCAGCAATCCAGCCCCGACGATGGTCAGCGTCAGGGGGAGCAACGCGGAGCTGTCGCCGTCGTCGATCGCGTTGACCACGCTGCCGACCAGCCAGGGGATCAGCACCGTGACGCCCATCGCGGCCGACGCAAGCACGATCGAAACGATGTTCTGTCGCCGGTACGGCTTCAGGAAGGCAAGTAGACGGCGAAAGGTCGGCAAAGCGAGCACTCACTATACAAAATGAAGTAATGAGCTAGGATCGAGCCGTGGCCCCCAGCGGTGCCGACCGGAACGGACTGTGCGATCGATGCCGCCATCAGCGGGTCGTCGGCAACACCCGCGGGTCGACCTTCTCGCTGTGCCGGCTCTCGGCGATCGACAGCGGCTTCCCGAAGTACCCGTCCGTCCCGGTGCTGCGGTGTTCGGGCTTCGCCGGCCGGGAGCGGGAGCAGAAGTGACTGATCAGCTCTGTGGTGCCTCGATGCCCTCGGCGGTGCTGAGAGCGCCGGCCGAGGCAATCATGACCAGCGCGATGGCGACCAGCTCGCGGCCGACCAGGTGCTGGCCGAGGAGCGCGACGCCGGCGAGTGCTGCGAGGGCCGGCTCGAGGCTGAGGAGCACCCCGAACGTCCTCTCGGGCAGCCGCCGCAGCGCCTCGAGCTCGACCGTGTAGGGGATCGCGGAGCTGAGCAGGGCCACCCCGAGGCCGATCGCGAGAATCGCCGGGTCGAGCAGATCGCCGCCGCCGTCGGCCACGCCGACCGGGACGAGCAGGATCGACGCCACGATCATCGCCAGCGAGAGGCCGCCGAGTCCGGCGGGTCCGCGACCGACCCGGGCCGAGAGCAGGATGTAGAGGCCCCAGAAGGCGCCGGCGATCAGCGCGAGGGCCACGCCGGCGGGGTCCAGTCCGTTGCCGATGTCGGGACCGAGCAGGAGGATTCCGCCGGCGGCGAGAACGACCCAGAGGGCGTCGCGCCTGCTGCGGGAACCGACGATCGCCACCGTCAGCGGTCCAACGAACTCGAGCGTGACCGCGATCCCGAGCGGCAGGCGCTCGAGCGCCTCGTAGAAGCAGAGGTTCATCCCCGCCAGGGTCAGGCCGAACAGGGCGATGTCGCGAACCGTCGCCCGGTTCAGGGTTGCCAGCGCCGGGCGCCAGACGAGCGACAGAATCAGCGCGGCGAAGATCGTGCGCAGAAGCACGGTGCCCGCGGGGCCGACCTCGTCGAAGAGCGTCGTCGCCAGCGCTGAGCCGAACTGCACCGACGCGATGCCCGTGAGCACCAGGCCGACGGCCAGGCGACGTTCCCCCCCGTCCGGATCGCCGCCCTCAGCCAAGACGCGAGCGCCGTGGTTTGATCAGGGAGAGTCGGGCTGGCCGCAAACCCGCATCCCGAGATCGCTCGAGAGCGCCGCCAGCTGCGGTCAGATCCTTCTGTTTGGCCAGCGCCGTGCTGTAGAAGGTGTCGGGGTCAGCGTTCTCGGCGGCGTCGAGGAGATCGTTGGCGAAGTCGACGGTCCCGCTCTCGAACAGCACCAGGAACTCATCCCACTGCTTCTGCTGTTTCGCCTCCGGCTGGAGTTGGTTGAGCTGGTCGACGAGAACCTGCTGCTCCTCGACGGTCGCGCTCCAGAACGGGGCGGAGGCCTCGACCTCCTCCGGCTGAGGTCCATCCTCACCGAACTCAGGTGAATCGGCGGCGGCGAGGATCCGCTCGGTGGTCGCAGAGCAGAGGCTGTCGGCCTCGGTCGCGAGCTCGGCCTTCGTCAGCTCGCCGGTCGGCAGTTCGGCCGTCGCGGTCGATTCACCCGTGGAGGTCGAATCGTCGCCCCCGCACCCCGTCGCCAGGGCGAGCGCCGCGAAGGCGGCGATGACTGCTGCGATGCGCAGGCTTCGGGTGTAGATGTGGGTTCCCATGTGCCGGGTCGCAGGGCCAACGGGTCGGCCGGAGCGTCTCGGGATCATAGAGGCCCGGTAACCGGCACCCGTGGGTTCGATGGCAGGTATCGTTGCCGAAGGAACTTCGTCCGACCCGCGGGCGACCGATAAGAGGAGAGCAGTTGTCTAAGCGTCTGAGCGCGATCGTCGTTGGTCTGATCGCAATGTTGGCAGTACCGGCCGTCGCGTCCGCCAAGGACTACGCCGACACCGCCCTGAACATCATTCCGTCGGGCCAGCTTCAGCCCGGTCAGCCGGCTGCACCCATGCCCAACGACGCGCAGGCGACCATGTACGACGGGCTCACTCCGCTCTTCGACAACGTCACCAAGGGCGACCTGACCACCTACTTCAAGTCCGAGGCGCTCGGCAGCCTCGGCACGGACGGCCCGGGCACCCTGGAAACCGTCCCCGGGCACCCCGGAATCGAGATCCTTCGTGATGTCTACGGCGTTCCCCACGTCACGGCCGACACCTACGACGACGGCATCTTCGCCGCCGGCTGGATCGCCGCCGAGGACCGGGGGCTGCTGCTCAGCCAGGCCCGCTACAACGCTCGCGTCGCCGCGATCGACGCGCCGGGGCTGAGCGCGATCGGCCTCGTCACCCAGCTCAAGAGCTTCGTGCCGAGCCAACAGACCGAGGACGTGGTGGCCGAGCAGACCCAGGCTCTTCAGGACCAGGGTAAGGAGGGCCAGAAGGTCCTCGACGACATCGACACCTACATCGGCGGGATCAACGCCTACTTCGCGGCCAACAGCCCGTCGACGGCGCCGTTCACCCGCAACGACATCTACGCGCTGAACGCGCTCAAGGACCAGTTCCTGGGCGAGGGCGGCGGCGACGAGGCACGGCGCTCGCAGTTCCTCGGTGGGCTCCAGGACCGGCTCGGGGCGAAGAAGGGCATGAGCGTCTTCAACGACCTGCGCCAGTTCAAGAACAAGGGCGTCCCGACCTCGATCGACGGCAAGTTCCCCTACGGGAGCATTCCCGACAAGGCACCGGGAAGCGTCGTCCTCGACCACGACAGCTACGTGACGACTCCGGCCGTCGCCAACCGGGCGCTGGCCAAGGAACTCGCTCCGCAGCCGGTGCAGGCATCGAACACGCTGATGATCACCGCAGAACACTCCAACACCGGCAACCCGCTGATGGTCGGCGGCCCCCAGATCGGCTACTTCTACCCCGGCCTCACCTATGAGATCGACATGAACGCCCCGGGCCTGCAGTGGCGCGGCGCGACGTCGGCACCTTTCCCCGGCTACCTGCTGATCGGCCGTGGCGAGGACTTCGCAACGACGCTGACCTCGGCCAGCGGCGACGTCATCGATCAGTACGCGGAGACTCTCTGCGGCGGCAGCGACACGAAGTACAAGTACAAGGGCAAGTGCCGTGAGATGGGCACCTTCGACGCCGGCACCCTGAGCGGCGATCCGGTCAGCTTCAAGACCACGGTCCACGGGCCGGTCACCGGCTACGCGACCGTCAATGGCAAGAAGGTGGCGATCGCCTCGAAGCGCTCGAGCTACGGCGAGGATGTGCTGGACCTGCTCTTCAACCGCAGGATCTCCAACGGACAGGTCCACGATCCGAAGTCGTTCTTCAACGCCGCGGCAAAGACTCCGCAGACGTTCAACTCCTTCTACATCGACAACAAGCACATTGCTGAGTACACGACCGGCAAGCTGCCGATTCGCTCGAACAAGGTCGATCCGGGCCTGCCGGCCAAGGGCACGGGAGACTACGAGTGGCAGGGCTTCCTGAGCAAGAACGGCCATCCGCACGGCACCGACCCGAAGGACGGGACGATGACCAACTGGAACCAGGTCGTCGCCAAGGGCTTCGGCTCCGCAGACGACGAGTGGGGCCGGGCCGGCTCCGCCGAGCGGGTCGACCTGCTCGACAAGAACCTGAAGCGCCTCCAGTCGAAGTCGGGCAAGTGGTCGCTTGCGACGGTGACCTCGGCGATGAACGCCGGAGGAACCCAGGACATCCGGGCGATCGACACGGTGCCGCTGCTGGCGAAGCTGCTCAAGGGCTCTCCGGCCCCGAGCGCACGCGCCGAGCAGATGCTCCAGCTCATGGTCGACTGGAAGAACGAGGGCGGCAGCCGCCTCGACCTGAACGACGACGGCGACATCGACGCTCCGGGAGCGGCCGTGATGGACGGTTCCTGGACCAACATCGCCAACGCGTTCATGGAGCCGCGGATCGGCTCCCAGCTGGACGAGCTGAACAGCCTGTTCTCGCGCTTCGACCTCCCGCCGAGCGGTCAGTACTCGGGCTGGTACCAGTACTTCGATCGCGACATCAACGCGTTGCTGGGGAACAATGTCCCGAGCCCGTTCAACAACGCCTACTGCGGCAAGGGCAAGCTGAAGCGGTGCCAGAGCGACATCTGGAACGCGATCGAGACATCGGGTGACGAGATCGCCGTCGACCAGGGATCCGAGGATCCGGCGGCCTGGCGTTCGGACGCGGTCCGCGAGCGGATCCAGTTCTCGCCGATCCCGCTGAAGTCGATGCGGTACACCAACCGCCCGAGCGGTATTCAGCAGGTGATCTCGTTCGACGGGCATCGCAAGAACAAGTAGCGTTGCGGCCCTGATGAGGGCAATCCAGATAGCCGACCTCAGCGGACCTGACACGGCCCTGCGAGAGGTGGACATACCCGAGCCCGAGGCGTCGCACATGCTGACGCCCGGGAGCGGGGTTCTGGTCGACGTCGCCGTTGCCGGCGTCTCCTTTCCGGAGGTCCTTCAAACCCGAGGCGAATACCAGGTCAAGCCGCCGCTGCCATTCGTTCCCGGCAGCGAGGTTGCCGGCGTCGTTCGCTCCGCGCCTGAGGGAGCTGCGGTCTCGGTGGGTGACAGGGTGGCGGCGTTCCCGATGCTCGGCGGTTTCGCCGAGGTGGCGGTCGCACCCGAGTTCCTCACGTTCAAGCTGTCCGACGCGCTCGATTTCAGGCAGGGCGCAGCGCTGATCCTCAACTACCACACGGCCTGGTTTTCGCTCGTGATCCGCGGTCGCCTGAGGGCGGGAGAGACCGTGCTGATCCACGGGGCCGCCGGTGGGGTCGGGACCGCGTCGATCCAGGTCGTCAAGGGGGTCGGGGCCAGGGCGATAGCCGTTGTCTCGACCGACGAGAAGGAGCGGGTCGCGCGCGAAGCGGGGGCTGACGAGGTCGTTCGCTCCGATGCTGAGTGGCGCGATCAGGCCAAGGATCTGTCGGGCGGGGGGGTGGACCTGGTTCTCGACCCGGTCGGCGGCGACCGCTTCACCGACTCCCTGCGCTCGCTCGCCGAGGGTGGGCGTCTCGTCGTCGTCGGCTTCACGGCCGGCTCGATCCCCGAGGTCAAGGTCAACCGGCTGTTGCTCAACAACACCGAGGTGATCGGGGCGGGATGGGGCGGCTACGTGATCGGCAAGCCCGAGCTCAACCGAGAGATCGGAGCCGAGATCGACAGGCTGATCGACTCCGGACACGTTCGCCCCCCGATCGGAGCCGAGTTCCCGCTCAGCGTCGACGGTGCGGTCGACGCGTTGAAGCTGATCGACGGTCGGGGAGCGACGGGCAAGGTCGTCCTGGACGTCGCCTGATGGCGAGTCGCGTCCTTCTGATCACCGGCGCCTCCAGCGGCATCGGTGAGGCCGCCGCCCGGCGTCTCGCAGTCGAGCCCGACGTCGAGCTCGTCCTGGTTGCCCGTCGCGAGGAGCGGCTGCGCGAGATCGCAGGCTCGCTGCCGGCACCGGCGAGCTGGGTGGCCGCCGACCTCACCGAGGCCGACGCTCCGGCGCGCATCGCCGCTCACATCGAGGAGCGCCACGGTCGCCTCGACCTGCTGGTCAACAACGCCGGAGCCTCCTGGCGGGGAACGTTCGGCGAGGCGGGCTGGGCGAACGTCGAGCAGACGATGGAACTCAACTTCAACGCCGTCGTCCGCCTGACCGAGGCGCTCCTGCCGATCCTCCGACGGTCCTCGCCGAGCGCTGTCGTCAACGTCTCGAGCACCGCCGGGCGCATCTCCCGGCCCGGTGCCGGCGCCTACTCGGCCAGCAAGTTCGCACTCGTCGGCTGGAGTGACTCCCTCTACTCCGAGGAGCTCCAGCACGGAGTCCACGTCGGTCTCGTCCTCCCCGGCTTCATCGAAACTGAGGGCTTCCCGGCCGCGGAGCTCAAGGCGAAGGCACTGACACGCTGGATCGTCTCGACTCCCGAGAGGGCCGCGGAGGCCATCGTCGACACCGGCCTGCGCGGCAGGGCCGAGCGCTACGTTCCCCGACCGTATGGCCTGATCGCCGTCTTGCGCATCGTCGCTCCCGGTCTCGTTCGCCGGATCCTCTCCGGGGGCACCGCCAAGGTGATGACTACGGCCACGAAGGCCGAAGAGCAAGGGAACCCCGAGGGGACGCGAACTCAGTGAATGGGATTGCTCCGAAATACCGGATGAACCCCATTCACTGATCCAGAAAGGCTCCTCGGCGGAGGTCGACCCGGCCCCTACGCGGCCGGCGCAGGATCCTCGACCGCGTGCCCCGGCAACACGGCCGGTCCGTTGACCGGACAGGAGAACTCGCCGGTTACGGCCTCGTCGGGCTCATCCCTGACGAGTACGTCGGAGTCGATCGTGAACCAGGCGATCACCCCGCCGAGAGCGGACAGGGCGGCCGTGAAGTACATCGCGGTGTGGAAGCCGGAGGTCATCGCCACCGGATCGTAGAAGGCGTCTCCGGTCAGACCCGCGATCAGCGGCAGCACGGCCACCGCGAGCAGGCCGGCGACGCGCGAGACGGCGTTGTTGATCCCCGAGGCGATGCCGGAGTGCCGGGAGTCGGCGGCGGCGAGGACCGTCGCCGTGACGGGAGCCACCACCAGGGTCAGGCCGAGCCCGAAGACGACCACGGCGGGAAACACCGAGGTCAGGTAGCTCGCGTCGGGGTCGATCTGCGCCATGAGCAGCATGCCGAGTGCGATCACCAATGGGCCGACCGTCAGCGGGATGCGCGCCCCGATGCGCTGAGCAAGCGCCCCCGCTCGGGCCGAGAACAGAAGCATCAGAAGGGTGACCGGCAGCGACGCGGCCCCGGCGGCGATCGGCGAGTAACCGGCCGCTATCTGCAGGAAGGCGACGAGCAGGAAGAAGACGCCGCCGAGGGCGGCATAGACGACGAACGTGACCAGGTTGGCGGCACTGAACTGGCGGGAGGAGAAGAGCCCCAGGGGCATCATCGGATGGGCGCTGCGCCGCTCGGTGGCGATGAAGGCGATCAGCGCGAGCACTCCGCCCACCGCGGCGACGACGATCGGCGCCGAAAGGCCCTGGTCGGGCGCCTCGATCAGGGCGTAGGTCGTGCCGGCCAGTCCGATCGCAGCGAGGACGGCGCCCAGTCCATCGAGACGGGTGGGAGCGTCCGGATTCCGGGTCTCGGGCACATGTCGGGTCGCCATGACCGCGACGAACAGGCCGATCGGAACGTTGATCAGGAAGATCGCCCGCCAGGAGACCGCTTCGACGAGATAGCCGCCGAGCAAGGGCCCGAGCGCGGTCGCGACGCCGCCGAGTCCGGACCAGGCGCCGATCGCCCGTGCGCGATCGCCGGGACGGAAGCTCGATTCGATCATCGCCAGGCTTCCGGGTGTGAGCAGGGCTCCTCCGACCCCCTGCAGGAGGCGAGCCGCGATCAGGGCGTCGGCGCTCGGCGCCAGCGCGCAGAGCAGCGAGGCCACCGTGAACCAAGCAACTCCGACGACGAACGTCCGCCGCCGCCCGAAGCGATCGCCGAGTGAGCCCCCGAGCAGAATCAGCGAGGCCAGGGTCAGCATGTAGCCGTTCAGGATCCACTGCAGCGAGCTGGTCTCGGAACCGAAGTCGTCGCCGATCCGCGGCAGCGCGACGTTGACGACGGTCCCGTCGAGGAAGACGATCCCGGAGCCAAGGACGGCGATTGCCAGCACCCAACGACCCGGCCGGCTGGCGTACGCGATCCCCTCGCCGCCGCGTGCCGCGGGTTCGCTCAAGATCACTCACCTCCATTCGGGTCCCGGTCTAGGGGATTCTTACTGAAGCCGGTTCCGGGCAATAAGCGGAGGGCTACCTCCGTTTCTCATGTACAGTTGATCCCATCAGTGGCGAACCCCACACAACGGCAGTCGCCACGCGGCCGCTGCGGAGGGACGCGGAGCGGAACCGCAAGCGGATACTGGTCTCTGCCAAGGTCCTCTTCGCCCAGTCCGGCGTCGATGTGAGCCTCGACGACATCGCTCGCCATGCCGGCGTGGGCATCGGCACCGTCTACCGCCGGTTTCCGGATCGGGAGGCGTTGATCGACGAGTTGCTCGAGGACAAGATCACCGAGATCGAGGCGATCGCCGAGGAAGCTCTCAGCCTCGACGACCCGTGGCTGGGACTGGTGAGCTTTCTCGAGAACTCCCAGGAGATGCACGCAGCCGATCGGGGTCTGAAGCAGGCGCTCCTGGTTCCCACTCGCGGAGCGGAGCGACTCGCGGCCGCGCGCGCTCGGATCGAGCCGAAGGTCCACCGGCTGATCACGCGAGCACGCGAATCCGGGAGTCTCCGCCCCGACTTCGAGGCCGAAGACCTCCCGCTGCTCGTCGAGATGATCGCCGCCGTCAGCAACGCGACCCACGATCTCGCTCCCGGGATCTGGCGCCGGTACCTGCGGATCTTCATCGACGGGCTTGCCACCAGCCGTGACCGACCGAGCGACCTCGGGCATTCCGCCCTTCCTCGGGACCAGTTGGACGACGTGCTCTGCGGCAGCGTCATGGAATAGGTGCTCGACCGGCGGAAGTCGGCTTGGGCTGGGGAGGGGAAGACTCGAGCGTTCGCCCACCTTTCACCCGCCTGACGAGGGCATTCTCGGGTGAACCCTAAGTTCCGTACCTACAGGGTCGGTTTCGTAGGGTTCACCTTGAAGACATCCTCCGGCCGACCCCCTCGGGGTCCGTCCCAGTGGAGGTCCTGCCGCGGGTGGCGCGGGCGTGCGTCGACACCCGAGCGTCAGCGAGTGGTGCGACGCACCCCGCGACAGGCCCCGCGGTCTGGGCGCTACCGGAGGCGGTTCCTTCGCAGCTCGATCCCCGTCGTGGAACTTGAGGGAGAACAACAACGCCCGGCCTGAATGAACAGACCGGGCGCAGCCCCCAGATTCGATGTGGACGGCTCGCTAGGCGAGCAGCTTTGCCTTCATCGACTCATACTCGGCGTCGGTGACCTTGCCCTTGTCGTGCAGCTCGGCGAGGCTCGCAAGCTCGTCGACCTTCGAGGTCCCGGCGGTCTCCTTCACGTATTCGTCGAAGTGCTTCTTGTTCTCAGCCTGCTCCTTGAGCGCGCGATCGCGCATCCCACTTCCGCGGACGATCAGGTAGATCAGGGCGGTGACGAACGGGATGAAGATCAAGAAAACGACCCAGAACGCCTTCCCCCAACCGGACATGTCGTGGTCGCGGAAGAGGTCGGACAGGATGGTGAAGAGCACCATGATCCAGGCGACGAAGATGAAGACCGCGAGGACGGTGCCCAGGGCCTCGCCGAATGAGTAGTCAGCCAGCAGCAATTCAATTCCTTTCAGTCAGTGGTGATTGTTGTTGTGAGGGTACTCCGAGAGCACTGATCGGGTTGCAACCGACCGGTTACCAGGCGCCGCCGCCACCGCCGCCGGAGAACGCCGCCGCCACCGCCGCCGGAGAACCCGCCCGAGCCGGAACTCGAGGACTCGGGCGCAACCTGGCTCGCGAAGCCCGACGAGAACCCTCCGAAGCCGTACCCGAACCCGGAGCCGATCGCGTACGAGGTCCAGACTCCGGAGCTCGCCGCCTCCTCACCGACGGGCGCCGGAATGCGGCCCGACCTGGCGACGCGCTCTGCCGTCCCGAAGGCGACGGCGTAGACGAGGATCCGTCGCCAGAGCTTCAGCGTCGCCGGCGGATCGTCGTCGAGACGGGGGAAGTCCTCGGTCCAGTGCTTGAAGGCGAGCCAGCGCTCGTTCCGCTCCCGGGCGGCAGAGTCGAGCCGCCGCAGCCAGTTCGAGGGCGGTACCCACATGAACAGCAGGGTGCCGATCAGGGCCGTCGCCGGGATTCCGACCAGGTGGGTCCGGATGAAGGCCAGGGCAATCACGGCGCCAAGCGCGACGGTGGCGAGGAGGGCGATTCCCAGTCTCCAGGCCCGCAGATCCAGGTCCCAGGTGATCGTGCCCGCCTCGGACTCGTCCAGGTGGCCGTTCATCGCCTCCCAGCGGCTGCGCCAGGTGCTCGAATGGGCGGGGATCCTGTCCTTCATCTTCCCGAGCGCGACCCAGTCATCCTCGATCAGCTCGTCGAAGAAGTCGAGGACGCTGCTCTCGTGCATCTCCAGCGCGGAGCGCGGCTCGCCGCGTTCGCCCGACTTCTTCAGCTCCAGATCGAGGTCCTCGGTGGAAGCTGCCCGAGCCTCGTAGTACCCCCTGTCGACCAGGTCCATCAGCGTCGCCAGCACGACTCGCTCGTCGTAGTCGCCCTCCTCGGCGATCGCGTAGGCGACCGCGGGGGAGATGTCCTCGGGAGGCTCGGCCAGGTATTTCGGGACCCCGGTGTCGCGCTCGCGGGCCCGGAGGCAGAGCAGCGCCGTCGCCAGCAGCGCAAGGAGCGAGATGGTCAGCGAGATCGCCAGGACGTTCTCGACGACGGCGTTCTTCAGCTTGCCGAAGGTCCCGTATCCGTCATCGAGCTCCGCTTCCTCCTTCTCGATGGCCGGGAGGCCGTCGCCGGAGACGACCTCGGCCCCGCTCGTGGCGCTGATCGCTTCGCGAGGGAAGACGGCCCGGAAGCCCACGTTCTCTCCCTCGGGAATCCGGTCGACCGAGACCGAGGCGGCGTCGCCGAGTTCCACATCGGCACCGAGTGAGCGCGGACGCAGCCAAGCCTCCTCTGGCGCGACGCCCGCCTCGGATGAGATTTCGGCGCTCAGGCCGTCGAGCCAGAAATCCCACTGGTCCCCCCAGACGATCCAGCTGACGTCGACGACGTCATCGTGGATCGTGGCCGCGTTCTCCACCCGGTAAACGACGTCGAAGGTGCGAGTTCCACCTTGCTGGTCGTAGTGCCAGACGATCCGGTAGCCGTTGCGGCGGTTCTCGGCGCCGAACGTACCCGGGAAGTCGAAGGACCCCAGCGCCGTATTGCCACCGGTCCGGTAATCCTTGCCGTCCTCGCTGACGACGGCATTCGTCACCCGGGCATCGCCGTTGAGCGGAAAGTCGCGGTAGGCGCCGGTGAAGTCTCCGGTGAAGTCGAACGGAAGCGTCTCGCGAACCAACAGGCTGCCGTCCTCCTGGAGTTCGACCGAGATCCGGGCGTCGGTGATCTCGTACTCCTTCTCCGAGGTCGGGATCGCCGGGATCACCATGAAGGCGAAGCCGACGATGGCGGTGACCACGAATGCGCCGGCAAGTCGCAGCAGAAATCGCTTCACGTCGCGTCCGTGCCGATGTTGACCGCGGGAGCGATGTGAACCTCTGCGTCGGCGGTGAAGAAGTCGCGTGGTCCGAACCCGAATGCGGATGCCACCAGCGACGGCGGGAACACCGCGACTGCGGTGTTGAGGGTCTCGACGGTGTCGTTGTAGACGCGTCGGGTGATCGAGATGCGCTCCTCGACTGACGCCAGGTCGCGTTGCAGCGTGGCGAAGTTCTCGCTGGCCTTGAGGTCGGGATAGGCCTCGGCGATTCCGATCAGGCTGCCGATCCCGAGGGCCAGGGAGCCCTCGAGCGGGCCCTGTGCGGCCGGTCCCGCCCCGACTGCGGATATGGCCGCACTGCGGGATTCCGCGGTGCGCTCGAACGTGGTCCGCTCGTGGCCCGCATAGCCGGCGACCGCCGCCACGAGGTTCGGCACCAGGTCATGGCGGAGCTTCAGAGCGACCTCGATCTGGGCCCACGAGTTGTCGCATGCGAGCCGGAGCCGGACCAGGCGGTTGTAGGTCAGCAGAACGAAGAGGCCGACGGCGAGGATCACCGCCCCGATCAGGATCAGCGCGACCATCAGTTGATCCGGGGCCCGGGGCTCATCGGGGTAAACCTATCCGGGTTCGCTCAACGGCCGCCGTCTTCTAGGGTGGTCGGATGGAGAGCCTGGACAACAAGGTTGCACTGGTCACCGGCGGGGCCGGCGGGCTCGGGTCGGCGACCGTCAGGGCGCTCGCGGGAGCGGGTGCGCGCGTCGTCGTCGCCGACGTGGATGCGTCCGGGGCCGCCCTGGCCGAGGAGGTCGGTGGTTCCTTCGTGGAGGCCGACGTCGCGAGTCTCGAGGCCAACGAGGCGATTGTCGATTTCGCGATCGCCGAGTATGGCGGCCTGGATCTCGTCTTCCTCAACGCCGGTGTCGCAAGCGGGATCGGACTGGGGGAGGAGTTCAACGTCGACCGCTATCGCCGGGTCATGGGAATCAACCTCGACGGCGTCGTCTTCGGCACCGTCGCGGCGCTGCCCGTGCTGCGCGAGCGGGGTGGGGGCTCCATCGTCGCCACGGCCTCGCTGGCGGGCCTGACCGCCGTTCCGTTCGATCCCCTCTATGCGGCCAACAAACATGCCGTCGTCGGCCTCGCGCGCTCGCTCGGGGTCGGTCTCACCGATGACAACATCCGCTTCAACGCAGTCTGCCCGGGTTTCTCCGAGTCGGCGATCATCGCCCCGTTCCGTGACGAGCTGGTGAATTCCGGCATGCCGATCATCCCGGCCGAGCAGGTCGCCGCCACCGTGATGGAGCTCTTCACCGGCGAGATGAGCGGCGAGTGCTGGTTCGTTCAGGCCGGCAGGGAGTCGGACTCGTTCAGCTTCCGCAACATCCCCGGACCGCGCAGCCCCGCCTGAGTCCCAGCACCGAGGTGTCCACATGACCGCCAGTGATCGGCCCGCGGGAGGCCCAGTGGCCTTCACCCGATTCGTCGCCCTCGGCGATTCGACGACGGAGGGGCTTGAGGACCCGTATCCAGACGGCCGCGGCTATCGGGGATGGGCCGATCGTCTGGCTGAGCGTCTCGCGGTCGCCAATCCGAACCTGACGTACGCGAACCTCGCGGTTCGCGGCCGCAAGGTTCCCCAGATCCGCACCGAGCAGCTCGACCCTGCGCTCAGCCTCGAACCGGACCTTGCGAGCGTCCTCGGCGGGATCAACGACGTCCTCCGACGCAGCCTCGACCTCGACCGGGTCGTCGCCGATCTCGAGGCCATGACGGTGGCCCTGAGGCAACAGGGCGCGACCGTTCTCACGTTCACCTTTCCCGATCCGACCGCGGTGATCACGGTGGGAGCGACGCGAATCAGAACGCGGGTGGAGGCCTTCAACGCCAGGCTCCGGGCGATGGCTGCCGACAGGGGCGCAGTCCTCGTTGACCTCGAGCGCGACGGCATCGCCCACCCGACGCTCTGGTGTTCCGACCGCCTCCATGCCAACGGCGACGGTCACGAGCGGATCGCGGGAGCCGCGGCCGCGGCCCTCGGCCTCGGGGATCCCGATCGCGCCTGGGCCCGGCCGCTTCCGGAGCCGCCCGTCACGCCGGCCGTCGTGCGTTACGCCTCCGATGTTGCCTGGATGTGCAAGCACCTCACCCCGTGGCTGATCCGCAGGATCCGAGGTCGTTCCTCGGGTGACGGTCGGGAGCCGAAACGCCCTCAGCTGGAGACGATCGCGATAGGTTGCGGGGAGAGATGAGCACCGCAGGCAACACGAATCTCGCCGAGGCATTCCAGGAGACGGTCGCAAAGTTCCCCAACGAGGTCGCACTCCGGACCACCGAGGAAGGCTCCGAGTTGACCTGGTCGGACTACGCCGCGCGCGTCGAGCGCATCGCACGGGGACTCACCGCGCTCGGCATCGGTTCCGGGGACACGGTCGCGGTCATGCTCGCCAACCGCCCGGAGTTCCACCTCGTCGACGCCGCCGCCCTGCACATCGGAGCGACTCCGTTCTCGGTTTACGGAACGTCGGCGGTCGAGCAGATCGTCTACCTGTTCGAGAACGCGGCCAACCGGATCGTCATCACCGAGGAGAGCTTCCTCGATCGGGTGCGGGAGGCTGCGGGCCAGGTTGCCCTCGACCCCGAGATCATCGTCGTCGACGACCCCGGCGGCGGCCTCGAGGAGCTCGAGCGGCGCGGGGTGGAGGAGGCCTCCGATTTCGACTTCGACCGGACCTGGAGGTCGGTGGGATCCGATGAGATCGCGACGCTGATCTACACGTCGGGCACCACGGGGCCGCCCAAGGGGGTGATGCTCTCCCACGCGAACCTGATCGCCGTCTGGGAGTCCTCGATAGCGGCGCTGCCGATGCTCGAGGAGCGCGGTCGCTACATGTCCTATCTGCCGACGGCACACATCGCCGACCGGATCTTCTCCCATTACCCGGCGATGAACAACGGCTCGACCATCACCTGCGTCGCCGACATGCGCGCCGCCGTCGGCCTGCTGACCACCGTTCGACCGACGATCTGGCTGGCCGTGCCACGGATCTGGGAGAAGCTCAAGGACGCGATCGACGCCATGCGAGCGTCGGCCTCCGACCCCGATCAGCTCACCGACGAAGCGGTCCGGGCCATGCTCGGCCTCGATACCGCCCAGCTTCTCGTCTCGGGCGCGGCACCGATCCGCAGGGACGTCCTCGAGTTCTTCCAGGGCCTCGGGGTGACCATCTGCGAGGGCTACGGGATGACCGAATCGACCGGGGTCGGGACCGTCAACGTTCCGGGCGAGGTCCGCATCGGCACCGTCGGCCGCCCTGCGGGCGAGACCGAGATCGACCTCGCCGAGGACGGAGAGGTCCTGATCAGAGGCGGCGTGGTGATGGTCGGCTATCGCGGAGAGCCCGAGAAGACGGCGGAGACCATCGACGCGGAGGGCTGGCTTCACACCGGGGACATCGGGCAGATCGACGAAGACGGATACCTCTCGATCGTCGACCGCAAGAAGGAGCTGATCATCAGCGCCTCCGGCAAGAACATGTCGCCGGCAAACATCGAGTCCCGGATCAAGGCCGCATCCCCGCTGATCGCCTTCGCGGTTGCGATCGGCGACGCCCGCAGCTACAACACCGCTCTTCTGGTGCTCGACCCCGACGCCCTGGCGGTGCGAGCCCAGCGCGAGGGCATCGCCGACGCCCCGATCGAGACGATGGCGAAGGACCCCGCGCTTCTCGCCGAGCTCGAAGCGGCGGTCGAGGAGGCGAACTCGCAGCTCTCCAGGGTCGAGCAGATCAAACGCTGGAGTGTCGTCCCCGAGTTCTGGGAACCCGGCGGGACCGTCGTGACTCCGACGATCAAGCTGAAGCGGAAACCGATCAACGAGGAGTACTCCGAGCTGATCGAGTCGATGTACCCAGGCTAGAGCAGCGACGCAACTCACTCGGCCGCCGTGGGGCCCCGTTCCCTCCCGCAGGGGTCGAGGGGGGATGCGGCGAAGCAGAGAAGCTGTGGCCCGCGTCTACGTGATCGAGCTGAACCGGGGCGCCGGCAAGCGCCGCGATCCCCGCATCCCATGGGTGTACGTGGGCTCCAGTGCGCGGGATCCCGAGATTCGGTTCGATCAACACCGTCGGGGCTACAAGTCCTCCGGGCTGGTCAAGCGGTTCGCCCTCCATCTGCGCCCCGATCTCTACGAGGACCTGGATCCCCTGAGGGGCGCCGCCCGAGCTCGCGATGCCGAGCTGCGTCGGGCGCGCGAACTCGCCGATTGCGGGTTCGTGGCCCACAGCGACGGCACCTCGTACGGAAAGGGGGAGGGTGGTTGGAGCGAGTGGGACGCCAAGCGCCTCTCACTCGTCGGCGACCACGTCGACCGGGCGGCCGCCGAGCTGATCGATTCCTCCTTCGAGTCCCTGACCCCGTCCCGATGCGCCGAGCTCCTGCACGGTGAACGCGGATTCTGGGTCGCCGACTTCATCGACGCTGAGGACCCGCCACCCGCCTACGGACGCTTTTCCCACGTCGGCCTCGACGCCCTTCAGGAGCGCGTCGAGGTGATGTTCCCGCTCAGCGCACCCGGTCCCTGAGGAACGGCACCAGCTTCTTCAGAAATGAGTTCTTCTGCGGCGATGCCGTCAGCGGGTCGATGTGGGCGTACTTGTTCGGCTTCGAGACCAGCAGCAGATCCTTGCCCTTGCCCGGAGGCCCTGTACAGTGGGTCGAAAGCTGTTCGATATCTAGGAGCGCATGTTCACAATCACCCCGCCGGACTCGTCCGAGGAGCTCGGCACCATCGAGCTGACGCCGGTCGCCGAGGTTCAGGGGGTCGTCGATGCAGCCGGTCGCGACCAGCGGGGCTGGGCGCGACTCCCGGTCCGTGCGCGCGCCGAGGCGCTCGACCGGGCGGCGGCCACGCTCGAGCCGCGCGCCGAGGAGCTGGCCTTCCTGCTCTCCGCCGAGTCGGGCAAGCCCATCGGGCAGGCCCGCTTCGAGATCGGCGGCTCGATCTCGCTGCTCAGGGGCAATGCCGAGGAAGGGCGGCGGATGGTCGGTCGCATGCTCCCCACCGAGGGCAACCCGGGAACCGAGGACGACATCGCGATGACCCTCCGGGAACCGCTCGGGGTGGTTGCCGCGATTCTGCCGTTCAACTTCCCGGTGGAGCTCTTCGTCGAGAAGTGCGCCGCGGCGCTGGTCGCCGGCAATGCGGTCGTCGCCAAGCCCCCCATCGATGCGCCACTCGTGATCGATCGATTCCGTCGGGCGATCGTCGAAGGAGGCGTACCGTCGGCCGCGATGGGCTTGGTCCACGGCGACGCCGAAGTGGGGGCGGCCCTCGCCTCGGCCGATGGGGTGGCGGCGATCTCGCTGACCGGCTCCACGGCTGCGGGGATCGCGGTCGCCAAGGCCGCGGCACCGACCTTGCGTAGGTTGCATCTCGAGCTTGGCGGCAACAACGCCTGCCTCGTCCTCGCCGACGCGGACCTCGACCTCGTCGTCGCTGAGGCGCTGCGCGGGAGGCTGATGATGAACGGCCAGGCATGCTCGGCGACGAAGCGGATCATCGTCGCCGAGTCCCTTCACGACGAACTGGCTGATCGGCTGTCGAAGCAGGCCGAGAGGCAGGTCGTCGGGGCTTCCCGGGAGGAGGCGACGGTGGTCGGTCCCCTGATCAACGAGGGAGCAGCGCGTCGAGTCGCCTCCCAGGTCGAGGCGGCGGTGGCGGAGGGGGCGATGTTGGCAGCCGGATCGGCGAGCGCCGACGGCGCGTACTTCCGCCCTGCCGTACTCGCCCGGGTCCCGGCGGAGAGCGCCGTCGCGCGCAACGAGGAAATCTTCGGACCGGTGTTCAGCCTGATTCCCGCTCCCTCGCCGGAAAGGGCGCTCGAGATCGCCAACGCGTCCGACTACGGGCTGATGGGCAGCGTCTTCAGTTCCGACCTGAGGCTCGCCTGGGCGATCGCCGAGCGCCTCGAGGCCGGCGGTGTCGTGATCAACGGCTCCGACAACTACCGTCCGCCTGTGATCCCGTTCGGCGGCGTGAAGCTCTCCGGGGTCGGTCGCGAAGGTCTTGGCTACACGATCGAGGAGCTGAGCCGTGAGAAGACGATCGTCCTGCGTCGGTTCCGAGACTCGACCGGCGAGGGGTTGATCGGTTGAGCGGCGGATATCGTGTCCCGGCCGTGGTCTCGGCGGTCAAGATACTGGGCGAGCTGCGGCGAATCGGAGAAGCCGGCGCGACTCAGACCGAGCTCGTCCGTGCCACCGGGCTCTCCAAGAGCAGCATGCACAACCTACTCTCGACGCTCGAGGGAGAGGGGTTCGTCAGCCGCGACGCGCGAACAAGCGAGTACAGGCTCGGGCCGGCGTTGATCACCCTCGGCGCTGCCGCCACCGGGCAGACTCGCCTGATCGGCATCGCCACCGAACGCCTGGCACCGCTCGCGACCGAACTACAGCTCTCGTTCGCGGTCGCCCAGCCGGTCGGGCTCTACGAGGCCGTGATCGTCGAACGCTTCTATCCCCCCGAGGGAGTCCACGTCGGGAATCAGGCTCGGCAGCACCTTCGGTCTTCATGAGGGTGCGCTCGGCAAGTGCATGCTGGCGGCACTTCCGCAGGAGGAAGTCGAGCGGATCATCAAGGAGCGTTCGATCCCCGCCCACACCGACCGCACGATGACGCGCCCGGACGCTCTGATCAACGAGATCGCAGCCGTGCGGGAGCGGGGTTGGGGCGCTTCCATGCAGGAGCTGAACGAGAACAACGCGGTCGCCGCCCCGGTCGCTGGCCGTAACGGCGGGGTCGCTCTGATCCTGCTCGTCCTCGGGTTCGCAGAGCAACTGGGCGGCGGGCAGATCGAGCGCACGGGGGAGATGCTCGTCGAGCTCGGCCGCCAGATCAGGTCTACGGCCGGATTCGACAATGGGGAGGACGTGGCCCCTCAGCCGACCCCTCCCGTCGCAATCGGATAGGGTCGGTTCGATTAGTCGTATCTAGTTCAGCAGAGTGAACACAGGCCGAAGAAGCAGCCGCCACCAGCCGAGTAGGAGGAAGCAGAGACATGAGCCGCGAAGTCGACCTCACCATCACCGGAGGCACAGTCGTCACACCGAGCGGACCGCGTCGCGTCGGCATCGCTGTTGACGGAGGAAGGATCGTCGCCGTCGCCTCCGATGAGCTCCTGCCTCCTGCTCGCCACAACCACGATGCGAGCGGGCTGCATGTTCTCCCGGGGCTGGTCGACTCCGAGGCGCATCCCGGTTGCTACGTGCCGCTCGCCGACGACCTGGCCTCTGAATCGAGGGCCGCCGTCACGGCCGGCGTCACGACCTGGGGCATCCACGCGCCGTCGACGAGGATGGGCCATCCGGAGTTCCCTGAGTACGTCCAGGCCGAGGACGTCGTCAGCTTCCACGACGTGATCGAACTACTTCACCGGTCTGGTCGAGTCCGACTCCGCGGTCGATGTCTTCGCCACCTACATGCTCGAGACCGACCAGCAGGCGAGAGAGATCCCTGAGTACGCCCGCGACCACGGCGTCACCTCCTACAAGCTCTACCTGCAGTCGATGAGCCCCGCGGCGGAGCCGAACTGGCCCGGCCGGCGCGCCGGGCTCGGCCACGGCTTCGACGACGGAACCTGCTGGTTGACGATGGAGGCCGTGGCCGAACTGGGCGATCCGGGCGTCGTCTGCATGCACTGTGAGAACTGGGACATTGCACGGATCTTCGACGAGCGGCTCCGGGCCGAGGGTCGAACCGACTGGGCGACCTGGTCGGATCGCTCGCCGCACTACCTCGAGGCGAGCCACATCCGCAACTACGGGAACATGGCCGGCGAGCTCGGCTGCCCGATCTATATCCAGCACGCAACCACGCCGGAGAGCTATCGCGAGATCCTCGAGTTGCGTGGGCGCGGGGTGACCGTGCACGCGCAGAGCGGACCGCATTGGCTGCATTTCGGCAAGGAGGAGTTCAACGCTTGGCGGATCAACGTTCCGCTGCGCTCACGGGAGAACAACCCGAACATCTGGCAGGCACTCCGGGACGGTGTGATCAACAGCGTTGGCTCCGATCATGTGGTCTCGTGGCCGCCCTCCGACTACGACAGTTCGTTCAACGAGAACATCTGGGACCTGAAGACCGGGTTCACCTCAAGGGTTGAGATGCTGCTCCCGGTGTTGCTCGAGGGTGTTCATCAGGGCAAGCTGACCCTCGAGCGCCTGGTCGAGGTCGCCTGCGAGAACCCGGCGAAGATCTTCGGGCTCTACCCGAAGAAGGGCTCGCTCGAGGTCGGCGCCGATGCCGATCTGGTGCTGGTCGATCTCGACAAGACGGTCAAGGTCTCCAACGACATGGTCCTGACCCGTTCCGGTTGGACCGTCCTCGACGGTCACGAGATGCATGGCTGGGGAGTGGCGACCTTCCTGCGTGGCAAGCAGATGTCGCGCTGGGACGACGGCGCGCCCAAGCCGGAGTTCATCGGCGACGCCGACGGACAATACCTGCGGCGCATACCCGGTCGCGACCGGGTTCCGGTGGCGGCGGAGGCGGGAGCAGCCTGATGGGAAACGTCTGGGATGACGTGCTTCCCGAGGAGGACCGACTCGTCTTCGAGCGGGCGGGATGGGGCAGGGAGGTCGGCTTCGGCAAGCGTCCGGTGCTCTTGGTGGTCGACGTGATCTACAACTTCGTCGGTGATCGGCCGGAGCCGATCCTGGAGTCGATTGAGCGCTGGCGTTACTCGTGCGGCGAACGCGGCTGGGCCGGGGTGGAGCACCTGAAGCAGCTGATCGCTGTCGCCCGCGAGCAGCAGATCCCGATCGTCTACACGGGGATGGATCGTCGTCCCGACGGGTTCGACCAGGGCGCCTGGAACTGGAAGAGCCATCGCGCCGGCGACGCCAGCGACATCAAGGGCTCACTGGGGAACGAGATCGTGGCCGACATCGCGCCGGAGCCCCAGGACATCCACTTCGTCAAGGACAAGCCGAGCGCCTTCCACGGCACCCATCTGCTCGACTATCTGATCTATCTGGGGGCCGACACGGTGATCACGACGGGGACGACGACCAGCGGCTGCGTGCGTGCAAGCGCCGTCGACGCAGCTCAATACAACTTTCGCTCGGTTGTCCCCGAGGAATGCGTCTGGGATCGATCGACCATCTCGCACAAGGTCAACCTCCTTGACATCCAGATGAAGTACGGAGACGTGAAGAGGACCGACGAGGTGATCGCCTACCTGCGGTCGTTGCCCGTGCGGCCCTGCGGAGAGAACACCCCGACGGGCGAGTCAAACACCGACGAGGCGGTTCCGAAGGCCGCGGATTCGAGGCATTGATGAGTGATTCCCTGGCCATCCGCAAGATCTCGACCTTCATCGAGGAGATCCGGACCGAGGGCGGGCGTTCCGACGGCGACCCGTTGATCAAGGCTGCCGTCGCTGTGGTGTTCCGCAATCCCTACGCGGGTCGCGAGTGGTCACAGGACCTGTCTGAGATCGAGGATCCCAGCGCCGAGCTGGGTCGGATCATCGGCGAGCGATGCCTGGCCGCCGTCGGTCGCCCCGTCGAGAGCCAGGGCAAGGCGGTTTTGGTCGGCACGGCCGGCGAGCAGGAGCATGGCAACGCCGCCAAGACAACCACGTTCGGGAATCCTTTTCGCGAGGCTTTCGACGGCGGCCGGGCATGGCTTCCCTCGACCACCAAGCGCTGCGCGCCGGGGGCGTCGGTCGACGTGCCACTCTGCTTCAAGGACGAGATCTGGGTTCGCTCGCACTACGACACGATCACGGTCGCAATCGCCGACGCTCCGGCCGCCGACGAGATCGTCCTCATCGGCGCAGTCGCCTCGCGGGGTCGTTTGAACGCCCGGCTCGGAGGCAAGACCAAGGCGGATGTGCTCGCCGAGCTCGAACCCGCCGAGGGGGAGGCTGGTTCCTGACGTGAGCAGCCTCGAGATAACCGGCCTCGGGGGAATGGTCAGCGGGAAGCTCGGCGAGCGGCCCTCTCCGATCGATGCGCTCCGGATCGAGAACGGACGAATTGCCGCAGTGGAGGCCACCGGGGAGGCTGACGAGGTACTCGACGCTGGCGGAGCTGTCGCGATCCCCGGGCTGATCGACTCTCACGTTCATGTCGTCTTCGGCGACTGGACGCCCCGTCAATCCGCGCTGGGCTGGATCGAGAGCTCGATGCACGGTGGCGTCTCAATGATGATGTCGGCCTCAGAGGTTCACTTGCCGGGTCGCCCTCATGATCGGGTTGGCGTCAAGGCCCTGGCGATCACCGCGCAACGCGCATTTGCCGAATTCCGACCCGGGGGCGTAAAGGTCCTCGGCGGCTCGGTGATCCTCGAGCCGGTCCTCGAGCCCTCGGACCTCGCGGAGCTCGCCGCTGCGGGGGTGGGTCTCGCCAAGGTCGGCTTCGGAGATTTCGCAAGCCAATCTGACGCGGCCCCCCTGGTCCGGGCCGCCCAGGATGCGGGCATGGTGGTGATGAACCACACCGGCGGGGCCTCGATCCCGGATTCCTCGGCCGTCACGATCGACGATGTGCTGGCGCTCGGCTGCGACATCGTCGGCCACGCCAACGGGGGCCCCACGGCGCTTCCGGACGCCGATCTGCCGGCCCTCTTCGACGCCCCGGGCGCGCTGCAGATCGTTCAGGCGGGCAATCTGCGCTCGTCGCTGCGCATCGTCGAGTTGGCGAAGGAGCGGGACGCTCTGGATCGGATCGTTCTTGCCACCGACACCCCGACGGGGACGGGCGTGATGCCGCTGGGCATGCTGAAGACGGTCTGTGAGATCTCCTCTCTCGGGAGGGTGGCGGCCGCCGATGCATTGGCGATGGCCTGCGGCAATAACGGTGCGGTCCTGGGTCGCGACGAGGGTGTGCTCGAGGTCGGTCGCCCTGCTGATCTGGCCCTCGTCTTCCCGCCCCTCGGCAGCGCCCATGGCGATCCGCTCACATGCATAGAGCATGGCGACATCCCCGGCATCGGCGCGATGGTGATCGACGGCGAGATCAGGGCGCTGCGCTCCCGGAACACGCCCGCCCCGGACGGCATCTGTCAGGTCGAGAGCAACGAGGAGGCGAGGGTATGAGGAACGGCGAGAAGATCGCGATCGAGAACCGTGGTCGGATGGTCTCGGAGGTGCATGTGCCGGCGAGCACGGCCGGAGTGGCCGAGGCCAAGCGTGGCCAGGTGCTTCAGATCGTCGACCTCGAAGGCCAGCAGGTCGGCGATCTGATGGCCTACAGGCCGGGCGACCCGACCGAGTACCTGTCCCCGGCACACACGCTCTCCTGCCTGGTGAAGTTGATGCCGGAAACCGGGGACGAGCTCTTCTCCAACCACCGAACCCCGCTGCTGCGGATCACCCGCGACGACGTCAACACTCATGACATGATCGTCCCCTGCTGTGATCCGGAGCGCTACGGACGTGACTACGGCAAGCCCGAGCACCCGTCCTGCCTCGGATCACTCGAGACCGCGCTGGCGGAGTTCGGATCGGATTTCGACGCCCCCGGGGAGTCGGCTTGGAACGTGTTCATGAACAACCGTCACGAGGACGGCCGGATCGTCACCTACGAGCCTGAGCACGGCGCCGGGGCCTCGATCGACCTGGATGTCCTCGAGGATCTCGTCGTCGCGCTTTCAGCTTGCCCACAGGATCTTTCGCCCTGCAATGCCTTCAATCCGACCTCGATGGCAATCCGGATCTGGGAGCCGGAGGGCTGAGTGATCGCGGCGACCTCACAGTCCACGGTGGAGGGCATCGCGGCCGAGGTCGCCTCGACCGCGCGATTGATCGCCTCAGCCGGGCTGGTCGAGGCGTTCGGCCACGTCTCCGCGAGGCTTCCCGACGGCGGGTACGCGATCACCGACACCGGGCCCCTCGGGTCCGCAACAGCCGAGCAGGTCTTCACCTGCGGTGCCGACGAGCGGTCCAGCGGGCGACGGGCGGGCCTGCCGCTCGAGGCTTGCATGCATGCCGCCGTCTACGGGCACCGCAAAGACGTCAATGCGATCGTTCGCGTCCATTCCCCATCGGTGGTCGTCGTCGGTCTCGAGGGTGCCCTGCCCGGCGTCACCCATGGCCTCGCAGGTCTCGCCGGGGATCTGGCCTGGACAGCCGACCCGCAACTCGTCAGCGACGGCGAGCGGGCACGTCAGGCTGCCGAGGCGCTCGGATCGGCGGATTGCCTGATCCTCCGCGGGAACGGCGCCCTGGTCACCGCGCAGAACCTCGGTGACGCCGCGGTCCGCGCCTGGTTTCTCGAGGAGCGCGCCCGTGTCTGGGTCGCCTCGGAGGGCCGGCACGAACTGAGCCCGCAAGAACTCGAGACCCGCGCGGTGCATTGGCCGGCCGAGGCCGAGCGCGCCCGGGCCTGGATGCAATGGCGGTTCGGGGAGGGGGCACTGTGAACGCCTGCGATTGGGTGGTCGCTTCGGGCTCGGGGCTCGGCGTCGACCTGGCGGAGGGCCAGGAACTTGTCATCTCGACCATCGATGGCGGTCAGGGAGGTGACTTCAGCTTTCACGGCTTCGACCAGGCTTTGTCGCGCAACATCAACGGGTGGGAGCGGTTCGGTCGCCCCTGGCTGGTCTTCGCCGCCGACGAGGGCATGCGGCTCTACGACGGCGAGGGGGAACCGGTGATGGAGGTCGGCGAGTGCACGGGAGAGGGACGCAACGACATCATGTATCCGGGTTGCTGGTCGGAGCTCTACGAGGACGGCCGACCCGGCTGTCGCGATCTGATCTCCGAAGCGCTCGGCATCCGCCGTAGCGAGATCACCGGGATGCTCTCATTCTTCGTCAGCGCGACCGTCGACACGACCGCGTACCGCGGTCTCGGCGAGGTGAAGATCGAACCTGGTGACCTAATCACCCTGCGGGCGTTGCGGGACGTTCGCACTGCAGTCTCGGCCTGTCCAGACACCGAGATCCCCGGCTGGAAGGCCGGAGATCTACGGGTCGAGGTGAGGAACTCCGCATGAACGAAGTCCATCAAGTCAAGGAGATGACAGTGACCAGACGACAAACATCACGGACAACCTGGCTCGGAATGCTCGGAGCCGTGCTGCTGGCGATCGGGAGCCTCGCGCTCGCCGCTTGCGGCAGCGACGATTCCACCACCAGCAGTACGGAAGCGGGAAGTGGGGAGACCAAGGACGCAACTCTGGTCCTCGACTTCGTTCCCGGCCCCGTTCACGCCGGCATCTACGAGGCGGTCGAGCAGGGCTACTACGAGGACGAGGGCCTCAACCTCGAGATCATCGAGCCGACCTCGACCGCAGACACCCTGAAGCTGATCGACGCCGGCAAGGCCGACTTCGGCATCGCCGACGGCATCGACGTCGCCACGCCAGATCGCCGACGGTCGCGGCGCCAAGGGAATCATGGCGGTCGTGCAGCGACCGCTGGGCGGCCTGATCACGCTCGACCGAGTCCGGGCTTCACATCCCCGGCCGATCTCGACGGCAAGACCGTCGGCGTGACCGGCGTGCCGTCCGACGACGCGATCCTCAACACGACGATCACCGATGCGGGCGGCGATCCCGACAGCGTCAACAAGGTCACGATCGGGTTCAACGGGGTGCAGAACCTCGAGAGCGGCAAGGTCGACGCCTTCACCGGGTTCATCCCGGCCGACGGCGTGCAGATCGAGGTCGACGGCTTCCCGACCACGTCGTTCGCCCTCGACGAGTACGGCGGGCCGAAGTATCCGGGCCTCGTCGTCTTCTCGACCGAGGAGCAGATCGCGGCCGACCCCGACCTGATGCAGGCCTTCGTCAGCGCGACGGTCAAGGGCTACGACGACGTGATCGCCGACCCGCAGGCGGGCCTCGACGCCCTGCTCGAGCGAGAATCCGGCGATCCCGGAGGATTTCGCCGAGGCATCGCTCGACGCATACGTGCCGCTGTTCGCGGCCGGTACCGACCAGTACGGTGCGTTCAACACCGATGACCTCGAGCAGCTGTCGCAGTTCATGGTCGACAACGACCTGGCAACGGAGCCGATCCCGCCCGATCGCTACGCGACCAACGAGTTCGTCGAGGGTTCCGAGTAGTCGATGGCCACGACGACGGCACGCCTTCAGACCGAGGGCCTGACCAAGGCGTTCCCGGCGAGATCCGGGAGCGACGGTCGAGTCAGCGCGCTGGAGGGGGTCGACATGGAGGTCGGCGCCGGCGAGTTCGTCTCGATCGTCGGGCCGTCGGGTTGTGGCAAGTCGACGCTGTTCAACCTGCTCGCCGGACTGGACCGGCCGTCGGGAGGGAGGATCCTTCTCGACGGCCGTCCGGCCGAGCAGCTGCTCGGCGAGATCGGCTACATGCCCCAGGCGACCTGCTGATGCCGTGGCGCTCGGTGCTCGACAACACCGCGCTGGGCCTCCAGCTGAACGGCGTGCCGCGACGGAAGGCGCGGGCCCGTGCCCTCGAGGAGTTCGCGCGCTTCGGGCTGACCGGCTTCGAGGACGTCTGGCCGGCGACAGATCTCGGGCGGCATGCGACAGCGCGCCGCCCTGCTGCGCACCTTCCTCGCCGGGCGCGAGGTGATGCTGCTCGACGAGCCCTTCGGGGCGCTCGACGCGCTGACCCGCCAGGAGATGCAGAGTGGCTGCTGAAGATCTGGCAGGAGGACCGCAAGACGATCCTGTTCGTGACCCACGACGTCGAGGAGGCGCTCTTCCTCTCCGACCGGGTCTACGTGATGTCGGGGCGGCCGGGTCGGATTCGAGCTCTGCGTCGACGTCGATCTGCCGCGTCCGCGCGAGATCGAGCAGACGACCATGTCGCCCGAGTTCGCGTGCGCTGAAGCTGAAGTTGATGGAGCCGCTGCGACGCTCCGCCGGCGAACGGCGCGGAGGTCTGATGCGCTCTCGCACCGGCGGCTTCAGCGCCGACTCGCGCGCTTTGCGCAGGGTCGGCGGCTCCGCTGATCTTCGCCGTGGGGGTCCTGGCGGTCTGGCAGCTCTACGTCGGGATCTCCGACGTGCCCGAGTCGTCGCTGCCGTCGCCGACCGAGATCGCTCAGGCGGGCTGGGATCAGCGTCGAGCTGCTGCTCGACAACACCTGGGTCACCGTCGAGGAGATCCTGATCGGCTTCTCGGCGGCGATCGTGCTCGGCGTGACGCTTGCGATGCTGATCCGCTCCTCCCGGGTCGTCGAGCGCGCGCTCTATCCGTGGCTGGTCGTCTCGCAGATGGTCCCGGTGCCGGCCGTCGCCCCGATCTTCGTGATCTGGACCGGGTTCGACCTGCGCCCGAAGATCATGGTGATCGCGCTGGTCGCGTTCTTCCCGATCGCGGTCAACACGATCGACGGCCTGCAGGGCTGCCGACCCGCAGCTTCTGCGCCTGATGCGGACCCTGAGGGCATCGCGCTGGCAGCGGTTCCGTCTACGCACAGCTTCCGGCCGCGCTGCCGTTCCTGTTCAGCGGGCTCAAGATCGCCGCCGCGCTCTCGGTGATCGGCGCGGTATTCGGCGAGTGGGTCGGCGCCTCCGAGGGCCTCGGCTACCTGATCCTCGTCCTCAACAACGCGACCGAGACCGCCACCATGTTCGCGACGATCTTCCTGCTGGCGGTGATCGGCATCGCCCTGTTCGGGCTCGTAATCCTGGTCGAGCGGCTGCTGCTTCCCTGGTACCACGACTCCCGTAAGGAGCCGGCCGACGACACCGCGCCGGAGCCCGCCGAGGATGCCGTCCAGATCGGGGCTCAGCTTTGAGCCCCTCGGCGGACGAGACCCTGGTTCGCGGCGCCTGGGTGCTGCCGATGTCGGGCGGCGGCGACCCGATCAAGCGACGGAGCCGTCGCTGATCGGCGCGGAGGCGCGATCGCGGCGGTTGGCGGGTTCGAGGCGGCTCGGGCCGCCCATCCAGATGCGGACGTCGTCGGCGACGGCAACGGGGTGGTCATGCCCGGCATGGTCAACGCCCACACCCACCTGACTGAGTGCCTGATCCCGGGGATGGGAGAGGACGCCGTCCTGTTCGAGTGGTTCGAGCGGATCGTCAATCCGGTCGGCAAGGTGATCGATCGCGGACGAGGTCGCGTCTCGGGACCCGGCTCAAGGCGGTCGAGATGCTGAGGAGCGGAATCACGACGGTCAACGACATGTCGTGTCACCGCAACCTCGGCAGCCTCGCGACCCTCGGGGCCGTCGACGGTCTGGCCTGGGCGGGGCTGCGCGGGGTCGTCTCCTTCGGGGCCGAGGACATGTACGAGGGCGCCCCCGTCCCGGCTGAGTTCATGGCCGAGCACGAGGCACTGGCCGATCGCGCCGCCGGGGAGGCCGCTGATCGGCTTCCGCTGCGGGGTCGGGACCGTGCTCGGGATCAGCGACGCGCTCTTCGAGCGCACGTCGAAGCCTGCCGCGATCAACGGCTGGGCCGTCCACACCCATCTGTCGGAGGTGCGCGAGGAGCTCACCGAGGCGCGGCTCCGCTACGGCGCGACCACGATCGAGCACGCTGGTCGGACCGGTCTGCTCGAGTCGGACGACGATCGCGGCCCACTGCATCTGGTGCACCGAGCGCGACATCGGCCTGCTCAGCCAAGCACGACGTCGACGGTCGCGCACAACCCGGTCGCGAACATGCTGCTGGGGAACGGTGTCTGTCCGGTCCCGCGTCTGCGGCGCGAGGGGATCACCATCGGCCTCGGCACCGACGGCGCCGCCTCCAACGACAACCAGGACATGTTCGGCGTGATCAAGACCGCCGGCCTGCTGCACAAGGTCAACACGATGGACCCGACGATCATCGACGCCCGCGACGGTCCTCGCGATGGCGACGATCGAGGGCGCTCGCGCGCTCGGCCTCGACGCGTGAAGTCGGCTCGCTCGAGCCCGGCAAGCGAGCCGACGTAGTGCTCCTCGACGGCAACACGCCGGAGCTGGCCACGATCCACGACCCATGGCAGCAGGTCGTCTACTGCGCCACCGCCCGCTGCGTCAGCGACGTCTGGGTCGATGGTCGCCACCGGGTCGCGGGCGGCGAGGTCGTCGGAGTCGACGTGCCGGCGCTTGCGGCCGAGGCGCGCGGCGGCGGGCGCCGACCTGGTCCGGCGCGCCGGCATGCACGGAGAGTCCGTGTACGCCGGTCGCGGTCGCGCCTTCCTTCCGGCTCCGACGGCGGCACCTGATGGCGGCGGCCGACGTCGTCGTCATCGGCGCCGGCCACAACGGTCTCGCCTGCGCCGGCTACCTCGCCCGGGCGGGCCTCGACGTGATCGTGCGTCGAGCAGGCGCCAGAGCCCGGCGGGTGCGTCGTGACCGAACGAGCTCCCGAGCGGGCGCCGGGCGGCTGGAGCTCGGTGCGTTCGAGCACAGCGGGATCCGCGCCAGCGGCGTCGCCGACGACCTCGAGCTGAGCACCAGGTTCGGGCTCGAGTGGCTGCTCGACCGACGAGCTCGTCCTCGCTCCCTGCGACGACGGCGTCGACGCTCGCCCTGCACAACTCGCTCGACCGGACCGTCGAGGGGTTCGCCGAGATCATGGGCCGCGACGAGGCCGAGCGCTACCGCCGCTTCGCGCACTGGGCCGAGCGGGCGCATCGGACGTGCTCTCGCCAGGCCAACAACGGCCCACCGCCGACGATGCGCGAGCTGACCGCGCTGGCCGACCTGACGCTCGGCGCCGAGGGTCAGACAGCTGATCCAGGCGCTGTTCGCCTCCGTCTCCACGCTCTGCGCAGGGCACCTCGGCGACCCCCGCCTGCGTGGCGCTGCTCGAGCACTGGGCAGCTCACTCCCAGCAGCCGCCCGACGACCCCGGCACCGCGGCGGGCGCGCTGATGCTCGCCGCGTTCCACGGGGCCCCCTCGGCCCGTCCGGCGGGCGGCTCGCGCGGGACGGTCGACGCGCTCGTTCGCTGCCTCGAGGGTCACGGCGGGATCCTGCGCCTCGGCGCTCCGGCGGAGCGGATCGAGATCGCCGGCGGGCGGGCCGTCGCCGTCCACGCCGGCGGCGAGCGCCTCGAGGCTCGCCGCGCGGTCGTCTCGGCGATCGACGCGCAAGCGGCGTGTTCGAGCGGGCTGGTGGATCCGGCAGCGACGTTCCCGCCGCCCTCGCGCGGCGAGGTGGCCGCGATCCACGTCGGCCGCCGCAACGTCTCCGAGCTCAAGGTCGACGCGGTGCTCGCGAGGCTGCCCGAGCTCGTCCGTCCCGGCCGGTTTCGAGCGGGCGCTGATGCTGTCGCCGAACACGGATGCCGACATCGAGGCCGCCTTCGCGCGAATCACGCTCGGCGAGCTGCCGGAGCGACCCGCCGTTGATGATCGGCTTCCCTTCGACCCGCGAGCCGGGCTGGACGCGCGATCCCGACCACGCGGTCATCTGGCTCTCGACCTTCGTTCCCTGGCGCGCCGGCCGAGGGGCCGTGGGACGAGCGCTCGCTCGAGGCCGCCGCCGACTACACGTGGAACGCCGCCGAGCGGGCGCTCGGGCCGATCGCTCGAGCCGGTCGAGCGGCAGATCACCGGTCCGCAGCGACTGGGTGCGCGCAACGGCAACCCGTACGCATGTCCCAACCACGTCGAGATGTCGCTCGACCAGCTCCTCGGAATGCGCCCGTCGCCGTCGCTGGCCCGCTACGCGACGCCGATTCCGGGCCTCTACCTGAGCGGCGCCGGCACCCATCCCGGGCGGCGGCGTCACCGGGATGCCGGGCCGCAACGCCGCGGCTGTGGTGCTGCGCGACCTCGGGCTGCGGAGCGGCAGCGGATGCGGAGCGCTGGCGCGGACAGGCGGCGATGCTGCGCGACGCCGCCCGCGCGGCGCGGTCGCTGCGGAGCGCGGCATGAGTCCCGCCGCACGCCCGGCGTCGGCCGACCCGCTCGACATGCTCACCGGCTATCAGAACGCGGCGATCGTCGGGACCGCGGTCGAGCTCGGATGTCGCGCGGCGCGCTCGCCGATCGACCGCGGACCGCATCCGAGGTCGCCGAGGAGCTCGGCACGGACCCGCGCGCCAGCCGACTACCTGCTCGGTGCGATGGTCGTCCTCGGCCTCGCCGAGGGCGACGACGACCGGCTTCGGCTCTGCGAGCGCGGCGCGCGAGCCTGGTCGACGGAGCCCCCGAGCTCGATCGCCGAGATCGTTCGCAAGGAGTGGTTCTTCTACCGGGTCTGGGCCGAGCTGCCGCGGGCGATCGACGACGGGCACGCGCGGATCGCGCCGTGGCGTGACCGCCTGCGCGACGACTTGCCGCAGGCACTCGCACTTCCTGCGAGCGCTCGACGACCTCGCGGACCGCTTCGGTGCCGGGCTGCCCGAGCTCGCCGGGCTCGACCGCGGCGGCCGCTTGCTCGACGTCGGCGGTGGCGCCGGCTCCCACTCGGCCTACCTGGAGGCGGCGGTGCCCGGCCTGGAGGCGACCGTGCTCGACCTGCCCGCGGCCGAGGCGGTCCTGCGCGAGCGCCACCCCGAGCTCGACTTCGTGGTCGGGGACCTCGAGCGCCGCGCTTCGGGCGACCGCGAGGGCGAGATCTGGGACTACGTGCTGCTCGCCAACATCCTCCACGACCACCCGCCGGACCGCTGCCGCGAGTTGGTCGCCGAGGCCGCCGGCCTGCTCGCGCCCGGCGGCACGCTGCTGATCTACGAGTGGGTGCTCGGCGCCGATCGCGATCTCGCCGCCGGCGGTGGCGCTGTTCGCGCTGATGATGCTGGTCGAGAACGAGGGCGGAGGCACGTGGACCGAGGACGAGATCGCCGGCTGGGTCCGCGACGCGGGCCTCGAGCCCGAGTCGCTGCGCCGCGACGCCGGGCCGATTGCGGTCCTGCGCGCGCCCGCAAGTCGATCTCGCGCTTGAGTGGGTGATCGCCTCGACCTTGCGGATGCGGTCTCCAGCCATCCGCTCGGGCCGGTGAGACCGAGCGGGTGAAGCTCGACGACGCCGTCGAGACGATCGCCGAGCGGCCGCGCGCGGGGGTCGACCTGCTGCTCTTCCCAGAGTCCTACCCGGGCCCGATCCGGGTCGGATTCAGATTTCGATGCAGACCGGTCGATCGCCACGGCCGCGCGGACCGCGCGATGTGCCGTCTGCTGGAGCCGGATCGAGGTCGGGGAGACGGGCTGCACCGGACGGTCGCCTACCTCCATGACTCGCCGGCGATGAGGTGCTCCGCTACGAGCGCAGCCACCCCGCGACCGGGGACGTGCACGCGTCCTCTCCGGTGTCTCGATGGCCCCCGGCGCCGCCTCGGCATCGCTGATCTCGACGGGCTCTGCGGATCGGCGTCCTGATCTGCTCGGAGCTCTGGATTCCGGAGATCGCCCGCTCGCTGGCCGTCGAGCGGCGCCGAGGTGATCCTCGCACCCGCCGGTGGTGCATTCCATCGGGTGGCCCCGAACTGGCAGCTGATCGCCCGCGCCCGCGCGATCGAGAACCAGCTCCACGTCGGCCTCACCCAGTCGCTGTTCGGCGACGAGAACGGTTCGGCGCTGATCGCCGGCCCGGAGCGGATCCCGCCTCCGGCACGACCGCGGGCCTGCTCGTTGCCGACTGCGAGCTCGAGCGGGCCCGATGGCTGCGGGCACGGGACGACTCGATGCAGGAGCCAAAGGAGTTCGACTCGCTGCCGGGGCTGCTGCGCGCCCGCCGCCCGGAGCTCTACGGAGCACTGGTGGAGCCCCGACGGGATGCCTACGACTACTAGAGAAGCTTGGCGATCAGCTCGCCCGCCGATCGACGGAATTCGTCGCAGCTCTCGGTCCTGCGGGCCATGGCGTCGTCAATCGGGTGGGAGACGATCACGCTGCGGTCGCCCGTTCGCTCGACGCTGTAGCCCTCGGGGGTCGGCAGGGCATCGATTGCGGTCGCCGTCGGCCGGATCGGCAGTGCGGCGATCAGGGCGTCGATGGAACCGGGTGAACCCTGCGGCGAACCGGTGAGCGTCACGAGCAGCCCGGGAATGCCCGCGGCTGGAACCTCGCCGACCTGGACGCTCTCGACGACGCCCGGTATCGGGAGGTCCGGGTAGGCGCGGCGAAATTCCAGGACCTCCTGCGGCTCCAATCCTCGGGACTTCGCGTACTCGCGATTGAATGCCTCCCTGGCGATCGAATCGACCGAATGGGTGCCTTCGAAGAGGTGGCTTCCGGCGAGGATCGGCAGGGCGATTGCGAAGCCCGCGAGGAACCCGAAGGCGCCGGCCGTGACCGCGCCGAAGGTACCACCGAGAATGAAGCCGAAGGCGCCGCCGAGGACCGTCAGCGCCAGGCCCCAGAGCAGCGCCCTGCCGATCACGCTGGGCTTGCGCGCGGCCACCTTCGCGTAAGCGACCGCGGCGTCCCGCGGGCTCTCGGGCGGATCGGGCCACGCAACCTGATCGACGATCGCGTCGGTCAGGTCGGCTCGCCCCAGCGGGAGTCGCCGTGATCCCGGGCCCGTTGGTCGGTGGCGACCTCTCCCTCCGGTCCGAAGCCGGCCCCGGTGAGCATCCGCCGCAGGTCGACGACGGCCTGGCGATCGAGCTCCTTGTGTCTGGGCACGTGGAAGAACTCGGTCTCGGGACCCAGGGTCACCTTCAGCTTGCCGTCGTGCTCCTGCTCCACCGTACCGACGGCCTCGAGCAGCGAGCGGACCTTGCGCCACTCGACGTTGCCCGTCGACTGATGGTCGAAGATCTCGCGCAGGGTGCTTCGATGGTGGTTGCTCAGGTGCTCCATATTGGGTCGGTTCCTCGCTTCGTCGGGGGGTGGAGAACGATGCCAGAACCAAGGTGGGTCTGCCGTGAGTCCAATCCGTCCCGAACTACCTGACGATCACCGCGGTGCCGATCCGAGCGAAGGCGTAGACGATGCTCGGCCTCGACCTCGGGGACCCGGACGCAGCCGTGCGAGGCGGGGTAGGCGGGAACGTCCGGGTAGGCGTGGAATGCGATCCCGGCGTTGAAGTAGGAGGCGAACGGCAGCCACACCTGGTAGGGCACCGACCAGGAGTTGATCTCCTTGCGAAAGATCTCGAACGTACCCGCAGGTGTCGTGTACCCAGGGGCCCCGGAGGAGGTGTGAATCGCCCGCTTCGTGCGGCCCTTCCTGACCAGCAGCGTCACGCCCCTGTCCCGGTAGACCTCCATGCGCCGCGACGGCCCGCCGTCCCGCGGCTCGGGGCGCTTCGCGGTCTCGAGCGCAACCATCGTCTGCGGGCCGGCCACGCCGTCGCGCTGCAACCCCTCCCAGGACTGAAACGCGATCACGGCCTGTCTGGTCCGGTATCCGTCGATTCCGTCGACCGCGCCTCTCGGCAGATACCGCAGGCGGGCGAGGCGTTCCTGGAGCGCTCTGACCCCCGCCGATACACGCCTCGAATCGCCCTTCGGTCCGCGCTCCAGCTTCGGAGCCCTGGGCTCCGGCCTGGCGAAGTCCTCGCGGTCGAGGGCCGTCCGCACCGGGACACCTCCGGAGACGACCCGGGCCCTGCCGACCCGGTCGAACTGGGTGAGCGTATAGGTCACCTGCGCGAGCCGCGCATCGAGCTCGGCCTGCTGGTTCGGGTTGCGTCCGCCGGGCTCGGCGGGGACCCCGCGTGTGAATTCCGGGGAGACGTACAGGGTCGCAGTGCCGTCGCCGCCGATCGCCAAGCCCCGGAGCTTCGTACCGGCGGGGATCTGGGTTTCGGCGTTACTGGCGGCGGCAGCAGCGGGACCCTCGAGGAGGACCTGAGCGGCGCGGGCAGGACCGGGAGCGTGGGCGGGGATCCTTTCGAGCTGCTCTCCGGCGGTGAAATAGATGCCCGCTACAACCTTGTTCTCGGCTGGGACCGCCACGTCCATCGAGTTGGCCTCGTCCTCGGATCCACAACCCCCGAACAGCAGAAGCACGGTGGCGCAGAGCGCCGCGATCTCGGCCCCCCGGTGACTCACTACGCCGGCGCTGGTGCCGTTTGCGGGCCTTCGCCGGCCGCCTCCGGATCAACGGCCTTGGCGGCCTCGGCGGCGCGTGACTTGGCGAGGTCGGTTGAGATTCGGGTGGCCGCAGCAACGAGCGGGGCCGCGACGATCAATCCGACCGTCCCGAACATCGCGCCGCCGGCGATCGTGACGATCAGGACCGCGAGCGGGTGAATCCCAAGTGCAGCCCCCATGGCGAATGGCTGAACGAGCTGCTGCAACGCGCCGTTGGCGAGGAACTGGACGACGATCATGCCGATCGCCGCATCGGTGCCGGAGCTGCCGAGGGCGATGAGCACGGAGAAGATCGCCGCGGTCCAGGCGCCGAGGTAGGGGATGTACCCGGCGATGAAGGTCACGGCCACGATCGTCCCGAGCAGCGGGACGCCCAGGATCAGCGTCCCGATTCCGACGACCACGGCGCTGAAGACGGCGACGATCGTGACGCCGAGGAAGTAGCCGCGCATCGATCCGATGGACCGGTGGGTGACGATCCGGGCCACCGGGTCGGGGAGGCCCATGTGTCCCTCGGCCCAGGAGCGGATCGTCGGCCCATCCTTGAGCAGGAAGAAGAGGCTGAGCACGGTCATCGCCAGGAAGAAGGCGAGCGAGGCCAGCTGCTCGAAGCCACCGATCAGGCCTTTCATCAGCGCCGAGGCACCGTCGCTCGCCCCCTTGCCGAGGCTGTCCTTCGCCTCGTTGGCCTTACCGGGATCGAGGCCTAGGTCCTGCAGCCAGCCGCCGAGCGTGTCCTTCGCCGAGTTGAGATTTACGCTGATGCTGGCGGCCTGACCGTCGATGCCGACGACGATCATGATGCCGATCCCGACACCCAGGACGACGATGGCGAGCATCAACAGTGCAGCCCCCGCGGCACGCGGAATGCCGTGGGAATTGAGCCAGGCGATGACCGGCGATGCGACGGTGGCGATGATGCCGGCAACGATCACCGGGATGGAGATCACCTGCGTCAGTGCAAGGATCCAGACCAGACCGCTGATCAGCAACAGGACGCCGACGATCAGCCAGGACATCAGTCCGATGTTGCGCAGCCAGTCGGGCACGTTCAGGATGCCGCTCATATCGCCCGGCATCGATCTCGAGGTACTGATCGTCCTCGCGCTCCTTGGAGCGATCGAGGTGCTCCCGTCGCAGGCGTGCACGGATCATCGTCGGCAAGCTACCCAGCCGCGCAGACGCTTAGGCTGCGCCGATGCGGATCACTGCGAGGATCGCCAACTGCTGGATCGCGGTGCTGTTCGCAATCGGGTCGACGTGCTTTCTGATCGGCCCGTTCCCCGGCTATCTGCAGCTCGTGGGCTCCTCCGCCGACGGGATCACCTTCTTCGTCGGCTCGATCTTCTTCACCTCCGCGGCGTTCCTTCAGCTCCTCTCAACCCGACTGGTCGGCGGTGGGCGGATGGACTGGTGGGCGGGTGGCATTCAGTTTCTCGGCACCCTCTTCTTCAATATCAGTACCTATTCAGCCATGCAGGATGCGGTAGATACCCGGGCGGTCGACCGCCTGGTCTGGGTCCCCGACGTCTACGGGTCGATCTGCTTTCTGGTCGCGAGCTACCTCGCCTACGTCTCCGCGAGCGGCAGCTACGGCTGGCGTCGCAGGGTGACTAAGGAATGGCGAATCGGCGCGGCCAACATGCTCGGGAGCATCGCCTTCGGTATCTCGGCGATCGCTTCGTTCGTGGTGCCATCGACGGGCGACGTGCTCGCCCTCGGAGCGGCCAACTTCATGACGTCGATCGGCGCCATGTGCTTCCTCGTCGGCGCGATCGTTCTCCTCCCGAAGGCATCGGACGAGCGCGAGTCCGCGAACGAGCCCGAAGCCGTCGTTCAGTAACCGACGCCCGTCTTGACCTGCTTGCGCTCGGCCTTGCTGGCCCCGCCCTTCTTCTCGAGCGTCTCACAGGCCTGGGCGATGTCGTCGGCGAGAGCGTGGACCAGCGGCCGTGAGAGGTTGAGCTTGACCAGGGCCCGCAGCATCTTCACGCTCTCGGCCTTCGGCGGCATCGTGTAGGCGGGCAGCATCCAGCCCCGTTCCGCCGAGACCTGCCAGGCGATGTCGAACTCGTCGTAGGGGAGGTCGGCGTCGTCCTTGAGGTGGAAGGCGACCAGCGGCAGCTGTTCCTCCTCGGCGCCGACGATCTCGAACGGCCCGACCTCCTGAAGTCTTCCGGCGAGGTAGTCGGCGTTCTTCTTCATCACCTCCATCACGAAGGTGTAGCCGTCGTGGCCGAAGCGGATCAGGTTGTAGTACTGGGCGAGCACCATCGACGCGCCGGTCGAGAAGTTCAGCGTGAACGTGGCGTCCGTCTTGCCCAGGTAGTTCTCGTAGAAGACGAGGTCCTCGGCGAGGTCCGACTTCTCGCGGAAGATCAGCCAGCCGATCCCTGGGTAGACCATGCCGAACTTGTGACCGGAGACGTTGATCGAGCGGACCTGCTCGAGCCGGAAATCCCATTCGTGTGCGGGTAGAGGAACGGCCAGACGAAGCCGCCACTGGCGGCGTCGACGTGCAGGGGTACGTCGATGCCCTTGTCGTTCTTGATCCCCACCAGGAGGTCGTTGATCCCGATGATGTCGTCGGAGTGTCCGGTGAACGTCGTTCCGAGAACCGCGGCGACGCCGATCGTGTTCTCGTCGACGTGAGGCTCGACGTCCTCGGGGCCGATCGTGAACTTGTGAGGCTGGAGCGGGACGATCCGCGGCTCGACGTCGAAGTAGCGGCAGAACTTCTCCCAGACCACATGGACGTCGCCGCCGAAGACCAGGTTCGGCTTGTCGGTGGCCTTGCCCGCCGCCTCACGACGTTCACGCCACTTCCACTTCAGCGAGAGCGCGCCGAGCATGATCGCCTCCGACGAGCCCTGCGTGCGGGCGCCCGTCGTCTCCCCGGGCGCGTTGTAGAGGTCGGCGAGCATCCGGATGCAGCGCTGCTCGACCTCGGCGGTGATCGGGTACTCGGCGTGGTCGATGAAGTTGCGGTGGAGGTTCTCGGCGATGATCTCCTGGGCCTCGGGCTCCATGAAGGTGGTGACGAAGGTCGCGAGGTTACGCTCGGGGATGCCGTCGAGGACGACCTCCTGCTCGATCAGCCGCTTTGCGATCAGCGGCTCGGTGCCGGAAGCCGGGATCTGGTTGTCAGGGGCGCCGGATAGAAGCCATTGGTGCCCGGTGATGCGGGACATCGGCATCGTGCGATCGTCGTCGGCCATTCTTCATCTCCTGTGTCGCTGCTCGCCCTGTTGGTGGGCGTTCCGCGTCATCCTAAGCGCCGACCGACTCTGATCCGATCACCCGGCTCGGGTGATCTCCTCGATCGTCAGCACGTCGTCGACGAGGTCGAGGCCCTCCGGCCGATGGGTGATCAGCAGGACCGAACGCCCGCCGGCAGCTGCGAAGGTGTCGGCGATCAGCCGCTCGGCGGTCTGCTGGGTCGAGGTGGGCGGTCGGCTCGTCGAGCAGGAGCACCGGCGCGGGGGAGAGCAGGGCGCGAGCGACGATCAGCCGTCCCCGCTGGCCCCCGGAGAGCTCGCGACCGCCCTCGCCGACGAACGTGTCCAGCGCCGTCGGGGAGCGAGCGGACCCACTCCGCGAGCCGTGCCGCCTCGAGCGCAGCCCAGAGCTCGGCGTCCGCGGCATCGGGCCGGGCGATCCGGAGGTTGGCGGCGATCGTCGAGCTGAACAGGTGGGCGTCCTGGCCGGCGAGGGCGAACGTCGATCGGAGGTCGTGTCTGGCGCAGGCGCCCGGGCATCGACCCCGCCGACCGAGACGCGCCCGGCGTCGGGGTCGAGGAAGCGCAGCAGCAGCGAGACGACCGTCGTCTTCCCGGTCCCGCTCGCGCCCGAGCAGTGCGACCCGCCGGCCGGGGTCGATCGGTCAGGTCGAGGTCCGGTGAAGGTCGGGTCGGCCGAACCCGGGATAGCGGGCCGTGACCCGCTCGCAGGGCGATCGTCGGGTCGGCCGGCGCGCGGCTCGGGATCGGGAGGATCGACGATCTTCGGCTCGGTATCGGTCAGCTCGAGGACCCGCCTGCCGGCGGAGATCGTCGAGCCGAGCTCCCGGGCCGCCTCGGGGAGAGGGGCGGTGGCCTCGAACGACGAGATCGTCAGCAGCGCCAGCGTCGCGATCATCAGCCGGTCGAGCGAGCCGTCGTGGTGGGCAGCGACCGCGGCGGCCAGCACGCCGACGGTGGTCGCGCCGCGTGATCAGGACCGAGAGGGCGTCGGCGAGCCCGGCGACGAACGCGTCGCGCCGGGCGAGGCCGGGCGAGCTCCCGGTCGCGACCGCCGTGCGCTCGAAGGCGTTCGTGGGCCGCGCCGTAGACGACCAGCTCGGGCGTGCCGCGGAGGAACTCGACGAGATCGGCGGTCAGCTCCGAGCGGGCCGCACGCTGGCGGCTGCCGCTGCGAGCGCTGGATGACGCCGGCGAGGCGCGGGCACGGCGACGCCGGCCAGCAGCAGCCCGACCGCGAGGATCGAGCGCGGCGAGCGGGCAGGAAGACGGCGGCGAAGCCGATCGCGCCGACGGCCACCAGGATCGCGGCCAGACGGCGGCGCCAGCCCCCGCAGGTAGAGCCCCTGCAGGGCGTCGACGTCGCCGACCATCCGGCTCAGCAGCTCGCCGTGGCGAAAGCCGCGCGAGCTGGGCCGGGGCGAGCGGCTCGATCCGCTCGTAGAAGCGGGAGCGGAGCCGCCCGAGCGCCCGCAGCGCCATGTCGTGGGAGACGAGGCGGTCGAGATAGCGGACCAGCGGCCGGCCGATCCCGAAGAATCGGACCGCGACGATCACGACCGTCAGCGAGAGGATCTCGGGCATCTCGGCCGCGCGCGAGATCAGGTACCCGGCCGTCGTCATCAGGCGCGATGCCGAAGGCGATCGCGAGCGCGCCGAGCAGCACCGAGGCCGCGAACCGACGCCGTCCGACGGGAGCGAGCTCGACCAGACGGCGCATGCGTCCGGCGTCGACCCTGACGTCGTCGCTCCCGACGCCCGCCTGCCGCTCCCAGGGGTCGGTCGCGATCCGTCCGGCCTCGAGGCGGACGACGCGATCGGCGAGTCGCGGCCAGCTCCGGCCGATGGGCGATCAGCAGCGCGCGTGCGGTCCCGGCACGAGGCGTTCGATCGCCCGCCGATCCGCTCGGCGTTGGCGGGGTCGAGGTTCGCGGTCGGCTCGTCGAGGACGACGAGCGGCGCGTCCCGGAGGAACGCCCGGGCGAGCGCGATCCGCTGCCGCTCCCCGGCCGAGAGTGGCCGGCCGCCGTCGCCGACCACCGTCTCGGCGCCGTCGGGCAGCGCGGCGACGAACCCCGTCGGCCTCTGCCGCCGCAGCGCCGCGGCGACCGCGTCGGTCGCTCGCCGCCGGGGTCGCCGAGCCGGACGTTGTCGGCGACGGTGCCGCGGAAGATCGTCGGCGACTGCGGCACCCACGCGAGCTGGCGCCGCCATTCCTCGGTCGAGCATTCGGCGAGGTCGGTGTCGCCGACGAGGACCCGACCCGACGTCGGGCGATCGGAGGCCCAGCAGGAGCGCCGCGAGCGTGCTCTTGCCGCGCGCCGCTCGGACCGACGAGCGCGACGGTCTCCCCGGCGCCGATCTCGAGGTCGACGCGACTCGAGCACCGGGACGTCGCGGGTCGGGTAGGCGAAGCCGACATCCGTCGCAGCCGGATCGGCGCCACCGCCGGGCTCGGGTGGCGTCCCGGTGCTCCGGCGACGGATCGTCGGCGCCTCGTCGCCGATCAGCTCGAGCAGCTGGTCGGCGACCGCCCGCCCGTCGGCGCTCGCGTGGAACTGCGCGCCGAGGTTCCGCAGCGGCAGGTAGAGCTCGGGCGTCGAGCAGCAGGACGGTCAGCGCGGCCTCGAAGCCGATGCTCGCCGTCGACGAGCCGTACGCCGACCGTGACGGCGACGAGCGCGATGCTCGAGCGTCGCCGCCAGCTCGAGAACGGTCCCCGAGAGGAACGCGACCCGCAGCGTCCCCATGGTCGTCTTCCGGTAGTCGTCGCTGACGGCCTCGATCCGCTCGGTCTGGATCTCTCCGCGGTTGAAGGCCCGCAGCGTCGGCAGGCCGCGGACGACGTCGAGGAAGTGGCCCGGCGAGCCGGTTCAACGCCTCGAGACGCTCCCTCGGCCCGGGCTTCCGTGAACCGGCCGATCAGCCACATGAAGACCGGGATCAGCGGCAGCGTGAGCAGCATGATCGCGGCGGAGATCGGGTCGATCGACGCGACGACGATCAGCACGGCGATCGGGACCGTCATCGCGAGCACGACCTGGGGGATGTAGCGGGCGAACGTCGCCTCGAGGGCGTCGACGCCGTCGACGGCGGTTGCCGCGACCTCGCCGGCATCGGCCCGTCGTCCGCTCGCGGCCCCGATCGCCGAGCAGCCTTGATCTGAGCAGATCGATCCGCAGGCTCGACATGACCGCCGTGGCGGCCCGGCGGCCGACGACCTCGAAGCCCCAACTCGCGGCGGCCCGGACCGAGATCGCCGCCAGCAGCGCGATCAGCTCCGGCCGTCAGGTCGGCGATCGCGGCGCCGTCGAAGCCGCGTGCGGCGATCCGGGCGATCAGGATCGCCTGCGCGAGCACCATCAGGGTCGCGAGCAGCCCGAGGACCGCGTCGGCTGCGAGCATCTCCTTGATTCCGCGCGCCCTCTCGATCAGGCGCCGATCGATCACCTTCATGGCCTACTCGGCCGATTCAGGCGGACGTCCCTCCCTGCCGGCCAGCAGGTCGATGGGGTTGTCGACGGGGTCGGCCTTACCAAGGCGCGCCTTGAACACGTGGTAGGTCCACCCCTGATAGAGGATCACGACCGGGGTCAGGACGACGGCGACCACCGTCATCACGGTCAGCGTGTAGTTGGCCGAGGATGCGTTGTCGATCGTCAGGCTGTTGGCGAAGTCGGGCGCAGCGACCATCACCCGCGGATACATCTCGGTGAAGAGGGTCACGACCCAGGCGGCGATCGTGATCGCGGTGGCGACGAATGCGCGCCCTTCGCGCCGCGAGCGGATCAGCGGCACCGAAGCGCAGGCCGCGAGCGCTCCGACCGCGGCGATCGCCGCGCCGGGAAGGATGTCGCGGTCGTTGACGTCGGCTCCGACGGCGACCGTCCAGACCAGCAGACCGGCCGCGGCGATCGCGGCGAGGGGGGAGACGCGGGAGGCGACCAGATGAGCCCGGTCGCGCAGCGGGCCCTGTAGCCGGAGGCCGAGGAACGTCGATCCGTGGGTGAGGCAGAGCAGGCCGACGGTCAGCCCGGCAAAGACCGTGTAGGGGCTGAACAGGGACCAGAAGTTGCCCGCGAACTCGGCGTCGGAGTCGATCGGGACCCCGTGCCAGCAGGTTCGAGAGCCCGACGCCCCAGAGGATCGGCAACAGCAGCGAGCACGTGAAGTTGGTCCACGTCCAGAACGATCGCCATCGATCCGAGTCGACCTTGTTGCGCCACTCGAATGAGATCACCCGCAGGATCAGCAGGACGAGGATGCCGAGCAGGGCGAGGTAGAAGCCGGAGAACATCGTCGCGTACCACTGCGGGAAGGCGGCGAAGGTGGCTCCGCCGGCCGTGATCAGCCAGACCTCGTTGCCGTCCCAGACCGGGCCGATCGTTGCGATCACCGACTTGCGGCTCTCATCGTCGCGACCGCCGAGGAACGGCGGCGAGCATGCCGACGCCGAAGTCGAAGCCCTCGAGTACCAGGTAGCCCGTCCAGAGGACGCAGATCAGGATGAACCAGACGGTCTCCAGCGACATCTCAGTACCCCGGCGCGGCCGCAGCCGCGCCACCCTCCGGAAGGTCCGCCGGCGGGTCGGCCTCGGGCAGGTCGAGGCGTCGCGTAGCGGCGCATCAGGATGAAGTCGAGTACGGCGAGCCCGCCGTAGAGGCCGACGAAGATCGTGAGGCTCGCGGCAACCATGCCGACGCTCGTCGTCGGGGATACGGCGTCCTCGGTCTTGAGCAGGCCGAAGGCCACCCACGGTTGTCGTCCCGCCTCGCTCAGAACCCAGCCCGAGAGGCTGGACGACGTACGGCAGGGCGATCCCGGCGACGGCGGCCCGCGCAAACCACTTCGACTCGCCGAGCCGTTCCTTGCGCAGTAGGTAGGCGGCCCAGAGGGCGAGCAGCAGTGACAGGGTGCCGAGATAGGCCATCGCGCGCATGCTCCAGAAGATCGAGCGGGACGTTGGGTATGTAGTCACCGGGCCCGAACTGCTGCTCGTACTGCTCTGCAGTTCGTTCATTCCCACGACCTTGCCGTCGAGAGAGTTCGTGGCCAGGAACGAGAGCGCGCGAGGGATCGAGATGTTGAAGGCGGGGTCCTGGTCGTCCTCGGTGAATCCGCCGATCTGAAACAGGGTGAATCCGGCCGGCTGCTCGGTTTCCCAGAGGGCCTCAGCCGCCGCGATCTTCATCGGCTGGACGTCGGTGATCTGGACGCCGAACTCGCTGCCGACGGCCAGGTTCAACATCGAGACCGGCACGACGACGACGATCGCGAGCTTCGCCGAGGCACGGAAGATCAGGGGATCCCTGCCGCGTCGCATCTGCCAGATCGAGACGCCGAGGACGAGGAACCCCGCGGTCATCAGCCCGGCGAGGAGGGCGTGACCGACTGCGAACCAGGTGAACGTCTGGAAGAGGATCTCGAAGATGTTGGTGCGCCTGGGCGTTCCCGGTGGCCCCGTCGATCTCGTAGCCGACCGGATGTTGCATCCAGGAGTTGGCGGCGAGGATGAAGAATGCCGACAGCCAGGTACCGGCCCAGACGAGGTAGATCGTCGCCAGGTGCACGCTTCGGGCTGAGCCGGTTCCAGCCGAAGACCCAGAGGCCGAGGAATGTCGACTCGAGGAAGAAGGCGCCGAGGCCCTCGATCGCCAGCGGGGAGCCGAAGACATCTCCGACGACCCTCGAGAACGCCGACCAGTTCATCCCGAACTGGAACTCCTGCACGAGCCCCGTGGCGACTCCGATCGCGAAGTTGATCAGCATCAGCGTCCCGAAGAACTTGGTCAGCCGCAGCCATTTCTCCTCCCGGCGCCGATACCAGAGCGTCTGCATGATCGCGACGATCGGGGCCAGTCCGAGCGTCAGCGGCACGAAGATGAAGTGGTAGAGCGTCGTCGCCGCGAACTGCCAGCGCGCCAGATCGAGGGCTGTATCGGCGACGACGGTCAACGCGGGGTCGATCTTACGCTTCGGACCGACCGCAAATCGGCGCCGGCCTTCGGCCGTTCGGGGCTCTCGAGAAGCTGCGGGTGTCATGATCGGCCCAGCGATGCCGGGCTGCTCCCATCTCGACCAGATCAAGATCAGGCGCCTTCCCGAGTCGGCCGAAGGCTGCGAGGATTGTCTGAGGACGGGCGATCTCTGGTTACACCTGCGGATCTGCTTGAGCTGTGGGCACGTCGGTTGCTGCGACGATTCTCCGAATCGCCATGCGACCGCCCATGCCGCGGCCTCCGAGCACCCGATCATCCGCTCGCTCGAGCCCGGCGAGGTCTGGTCCTGGTGCTACCCCGACGAGCTGATCATGCGCCTCCCCGACGTCGAAGGGGAGACCCGGATTCCACGGTCACCGCTCGGCTGACCCCCCCTCCAAACGGGGCCTCGAGGCGCAAGCGCCCGCCTTCGTACGGACGACGGAGGGCCCGGGCGGTCGAGGTCCGCCGACACTCAGCTAGGAGTGTGAAGGCGGGACCTCTGCCGCCCGGGTCCGGGGCTGCAATCGGCGACCTCCTAGTACTTCATGGTCGCCCCGATGAGCTGGGTGCATTCCTCCGTGGCGTAGGCCGCGGCGAACGGCCCACCCGGCGCCAGGGCCGGCTGGTAGACGTAGTCCTCGCCGCTTGCGCCTGGCTCGCACGTCAGCGTGTCGGCCTGCTTGGTCTTGAAGGCCAGCCACTCGTAGTGCTTGACCGGTACGTCGACTTTGAACTTCTCGACCGAGCCGGTGCCGGCGTACTTGATCGTCGGCCCTTCGCGGGTGACCTTCGACTCCGTGGCCATGCCTCGCTTGGCGATCTGCAGATGCAGCTTGCCCGGCGAGTCGGCGATCAGCCGGATCTTCGTAATCGTCCCGTTCTTCGGGGCGAACGGCGTCCCCCCGGCGTGCGGCGGTCCTTCGTAGTAGGACTGAACCCTGGTGCAGCTGCCTACGAGAGGGCAGGGGACCGGCGCGTCGACCGCGTCGATGCCCGGCATCGAGAGGTCGGCGCCGAACTTCGCCTTCTGCACGCCGGAGCCGTGCGCGAGGCTGCTGGTCGGAACTGCCAGCAGCAGCGCCAGCGCGGCGGCCATCAGTAGCCCCGCCGCGATCGCCAGCGGCGAACGGGTGGGGGAGTGGGTGGTCATCATCGGGGTCCTCCTTGATCGGGTTGGGTAGGTCCGATCAGGGTCGCCCGAAGCTCGTCCGGCTCCCAGGGGTCCTGGGGCTTGAACGCACCTCACCCTGGTGGTGGTTCAGTCACCTCCCGGTGTCGGCCCGCAGGTCCTCCTCGACCTGGCGCTTCCACTCCGCCTTGTCCTCGCGCCAGCCCTCCTCGGTTCGGCGGCGCTTCCAGTAACCGGATGCCGACAAGTCCTCGGGCGGAACCCCGCGCTCGCCGAGCAGATGCTTGCGAACCGCCCGCACGGCGCCGGCCTCGCCGTGTACGAAGGCATGAACCCGGCCCGGCGGGAACCCCAGATCCTCGACCGCGGCGAGCAGGGGTTCCGCTGCCAGCTCGACGGCGGGGTTGCGATGGATCCAGGTCAGCTCGAGTTCACCCGAGGTCTCCAGCGGGTGCTCCTCCTCGGGGCCGTCGACGGAGACGATCACATGGACGGGAACCCTCGCTGGGATCCGCTCCAGGGCAACCGCGATGGCGGGGATCACGCAGGCGTCGCCGACCATCAGGTGCCAGCCCGCGTCGGGGTCGGGCTCATAGGCGCCGCCTGGGCCGATCAGCTGCAGTCGGTCGCCCGGCTGAGCGGAAGCCGCCCACGGCCCAGCGACGCCGGCACTGCCGTGATGGACGAAGTCGATCGTCAGTTCGAGGCGGTCGGGATCCCAGCCGCGAACGGAGTAGGTGCGGACCCTGGGCCACTGATTGCGGGGGAGGGTCGCCTTGATCTCGTCGAGGTCGAACGGGGCGGAATAGGGGGCACCCGCCGGCGGGAGCTGCAGCTTCACGTAGTGATCGGTGAACGGGCCGGCACCGAATCCGGCGAGATCCTCGCCGCCGACGACGACCCTGAGCATCTGCGGGCTCAGGGGCTCCACGCTGCGAACCTCGGTCAGCCGCGGCGGGGTGCGATTCGCGGACAACTTTGCCTTCGGATCGGACATTCCGGACGTGAGGGTAGGGGGTCCGGGCGTCCCTCTCGGAGTCCCTCGATCACGGTCCGATCAGATTAGTTGTCACCGCAAGCGTCTATGTGGTAAGTTATTTGCGCAAGCAACCATTATCCTCCCCCTTCCACGAAAGCGAGTCACAATGAGCACCGCAACCGAGACAGCAATCCCGACCGGCACCTGGGCCGTCGACACCGCCCACACCAAGGTCGGCTTTGCCGTCAAGCACATGGGCGTATCGACCGTGCGCGGCGAGTTCCGCGACTTCGAGGGTTCTCTCGACGTCGATGAGACGGGTCGGCTGACCGCCCGCGGTTCCGTCAAGGCGGCATCGATCGACACCAACCAGCAGCAGCGCGACGAGCACCTTCGCTCGGCGGATTTCTTCGACGCCGAGAACTACCCGGAGATCAGCTTCGAGTCCACCGACATCGAGTCGGTCGGCGAGGAGAACTTCAGGATCGTCGGCAACCTGACGATTCACGGCGTGACGAGGGAGGTCGAGCTCAACGCTGAGCATGGTGGCATCGATGTCGGCATGCAGGACGAGTCGCGGACCGGCTTCGAAGTCACCGGCCAGATCTCCCGTAAGGACTTCGAGATGAAGTTCAACGCGGCCCTCGGCAGCGGCAACGCAGTCGTCGCCGACAAGGTCAAGCTGACCCTCGACGTCGAGGCCGTCAAGCAGGACTGACCGGTTTGATCCATCGATGAACGGGCGGCCCCGGTGGCCGCCCGTTCTCGTTCCAGGTGGATTGAGCAGACCGCGCGGTAAGGTGGCGGAATGGACGACGCAACACTTCGTGAACAGATCGAACGGCTGGTTGCCGAGGAGCACCGATTGACGGACGAGGCAGCCGGCAGGGGGCCCGACGACGAGCGGCACGAGCGCCTCGGCCAGATCAAGGTCGAACTCGATCAATGCTGGGATCTGCTTCGGCAGCGCAAGAGCCACGAGGAGTTCCAGCTGGATCCCGACAACACCTCGTTGCGGGACGAATCGACCGTCGAGGGCTACGAGCAATAGACGCTTCAACCTCCGAGGAAAGAGGCCAACTCAATGTCTGAGAGCAACCGTCGCTACCTGCTCCGCGAGCGTCCCTCGGGGCGCGTCGATGCCGATACCTTCGAGTTCGTAACCGAGCCCGTTCCTGAGATCGGCCAGGGCGAGGCGCTGGTCCGGAACGAGTGGATCTCGGTCGATCCGACCAACCGGGGATGGCTCAACGACACGCCCACCTACCTGCCGCCGGTCGCCCTCGGCGAGGTCGTCCGGGCCGGCGGGCTCGGCCGCGTCGTCGAGTCCAACCACCCCGCCTACCAGGAGGGCCAGCTCGTCCAGGGATTGGTCGGCTGGCAGGACTGGTTCGTCGCCTCCGACACCGCTCCACTGATGCCGGTGACCGAGGTTCCCGGCGTCGCCTCGCCGAGCGCCTACCTGGGCGTCCTCGGGATGACCGGGCTCACGGCCTGGGTCGGGATCCATGAGATCGGCAAGCCGAAGGAGGGGGAGACGGTGGTCGTCTCCGCCGCCGCCGGCGCCGTCGGCTCGATTGCCGGGCAGCTCGCGGGGACCCACGGTGCCCGTGTGGTCGGAATCGCCGGTGGGCCGGAGAAGTGCGCCCTGCTGACCGAGGCACTCGGCTTCGATGCCGCCGTCGACTACAAGGCCGACGGCTGGCAGAGGAAGCTGATCGAGGCCACGCCCGACGGCATCGACGTCGATTTCGAGAACGTCGGCGGCGAGATCATGGAGCTGGTCATGGGCCGGCTCAACCTGAACGCCCGGGTCGCCCTCTGCGGTCTGATCTCCGGCTACAACTCCGACGACCCGCCACCCGGCCCGAGGACCTTCGGCAACGTGCTGATCAATCGGGTGATGATCAAGGGCTTCATCGTCCTCGATCACTTCCACCAGGCTCCGGAAGCGGGCGCCGAGATCGGCGGCCTGATGGCCGCGGGCAGGATCGAGGCGCTCGAAACCGTCGTCGAGGGCTTCGAGCGGCTCCCCGAGGCGCTCAACATGCTCTTCGACGGGGCCAACACCGGCAAGCTCTCGGTCAAGATCGCCTGAAGTCCGGCGAAGCTGCAGAAGCGTCCTCCCGGGGGACGTTTCTGCCATCTTGCCGTCCCGGTCCTTGACCGTTCTGGCCCGTGAGTCCGATCCTGTACAACGAGGCGTTCGGCAGGGGTGCGATGAGTTCCGGGCGGGGTCCCGGTCTCACCCGAAAGCAGTCGCAGAAGGAGAAGCATTACTTGACGGATCGAAACAGCAATCGACCCGCGATCGAGGTCTCGGGGCTGGTCAAGTCGTTCGGGGACGTTCGCGCCCTCGACGGCATCGACCTCGAGGCCGCGACGGGGACGGTCCTCGGCGTGCTCGGCCCCAACGGCGCCGGCAAGACGACCGCGGTGCGCGTGTTGACGACCCTGCTCGCCCCGGATGCGGGCTCCGCGCGGGTCGTCGGTCTCGACGTGGTCGACGATGCGGCTGCGCTGCGCTCTCAGATCGGGCTCGCGGGTCAGTACGCCGCGGTCGACGAGAACCTGACCGGAGTCGAGAACCTCGTGATGGTCGGTCGCCTCTACGGAATACGCCGCGCCGACGCCAAGGTCACGGCGGGTGAGCTGCTCGATCGCTTCGGGCTGTCCGATGCCGGCGACCGGGTCGTCAGGACCTACTCGGGGGGCATGCGGCGGCGGCTCGATCTGGCGGCCGCCCTGGTCGCCCACCCGCCGGTTCTCTTCCTGGACGAACCGACCACCGGCCTCGACCCGCGCAGCCGGCTCGACCTCTGGGAGACGATCGAGGGTCTCGTCGCCGACGGCACGACCGTCCTGCTGACCACCCAGTACCTCGACGAGGCCGATCGCCTCGCCGACCGGATCGCGGTGATCGACAGCGGCAAGGTGATCGCCGACGGAACCTCCGATCAACTCAAGGACAGGGTCGGCGGTGTCCGGGTCGAGGTCCACGTGACCGATCCGTCGACGGTGGATGCCGCCGGGGCCGCATTGGCGCCGATGTCCGGTGACGAGCCGCTGGTCGAGGGCCGGCGGGTCAGCGTCAGCGTGCTCAAGGAAGCGGGCACGATCATGGATGCAGCGCGCCGCCTCGATCAGGCCGGGATCGACGCCGACGATGTCGCGATCCGACGACCGACGCTCGACGACGTCTTCCTGACGCTGACCGGTCGCGAGCTGAGCAGCGAGACCGATGAGCAAGCCGACTCCGACCGCGAGGAGGTCGCCGGCATGAGCCGCTTCGTACCCGACACCCTGGTCCTGGCCGAGCGCAATCTCGTGCGGTTGCCCCGGTCGCCCGACCTGCTGATCGGTTTCACGATTCAGCCGGTCATGTTCGTGTTGCTCTTCGCCTTCGTCTTCGGCGGGGCGATCTCGACGCCGGGCTTCTCCTACATCGACTTCCTGATTCCCGGGATCATCGTCCAGAACACCGCCTTCGGCGGGTTCGTGACCGCGCTCGGACTCGCCGAGGATCTGACCAAGGGCCTGATCGATCGCTTCCGGTCGCTGCCGACCTCGCGGGCTTCGGTGCTCGCGGGGCGGACGCTTGCGGACGTCGTCACGAACCTCCGTCGTCCGTGATCATCCTCGTGATCACCGGCCTGATCATCGGGTTCTCGTTCGAAGCGAGCGTCGCTGAGATCGTCGCCGGGATCGGGCTGCTGCTGCTCTTCGGCTACGCGTTCTCGTGGATCTTCGCGCTGATCGGGATGTCGGTCTCCTCGCCGGAGGCGGCCAACGGGATCGGATTCACGCTGATCTTCCCGATCACGTTCATCTCCTCGGCGTTCGTGCCGATCGATTCGATGCCGGCGGCGCTCCAGAAGTTCGCCGAGGTGAACCCGATCACGATCGTGGTCGACGCGATGCGGGCCCTGTGGCTCGGTGCGCCGGCCGGGCAACAACATCTGGGGCGCTGTGGTCTGGTGCCTGGTGCTGATCGCGATCTTCGCCCCGCTGGCGGTCCGGAAGTACCGGAAGACGGCCACCGGCTGATACCCGTCGCACCCGATCCCGATTCCCGGTCCGACGCGTTCGGCCCGGGCGGGGGCGGCTGCAATCATCCCGCCCGATGAGCACCTCCGAAACGGCGCACTCCGGTGGTCACGGTGAGAGCACCGGCGCGATCCTCGCCGCCTTCCTCGCCAACATGGCGATCGCGGCGACCAAGTTCGTCGGCTTCGTGATCACGGGGTCCTCGTCGCTGCTCGCCGAAGCCGATCCACAGCGTCGCCGACTCCTCCAATCAGGGTCTGCTCTTCCTCGGCGGCAAGCGGGCCGAGCGACCCGCGACCGACCTGCACCCGTACGGCTTCGGACGGAGCCGGTACTTCTGGTCGTTCGTCGTCGCGATCGTCCTGTTCAGCGCCGGCGGACTGTTCGCGCTCTACGAGGGGTACCACAAGATCAGCCATCCGGAGGAGATCAACTCGCCGGCGGTTGCGATCACGATCCTCGTCCTGGCGATGGTCTTCGAGGGCTTCGCGCTGCGGACCGCGGTTCGTCACGCGAGGCCCGCCCGAGGCAAGCAGGGGTGGCTCGCCTTCGTACGCGGCTCGCGCAGCCCGGAGTTGCCGGTGCTTCTCGTCGAGGACAGCGCCGCGATCGCCGGACTGCTCTGCGCGCTGATGGGGGTGGTGCTCGCGCAGGTCACCGGCGACCCGGTCTTCGACGGCGTCGGGACGCTCGGGATCGGCGTCGTGCTCGTCGTCGTCGGAGTCTTTCTGGCAGTCGAGATGCAGAGCCTGCTGCTGGGGGAGGCGGCCACCGAGGATCAGCAGGAGGCGATCCGCGCGGCGGCCGGGGAGGTGCCCGAGATCACCGAGATCGTCTACGTCATGACCCAGCACCTCAGCCCCGACGACCTGCTGGTGGCGATCAAGGTCAACTTCCGAGCCGGAGATCTCCGCTGCCCAGGCGGGCGAGGCGATCAACGTCTGCGAGGCGCGGATCAGGGCGGTCGTCCCGATCGCCACCCGGATCTACATCGAACCCGCTGCCCCGAGCGACGCTCCACCTGGGTAATCGCGACGTGGCGGTTCGCTCAACCGCCGCCCGGTTAGGTACCGATCCGATTCTTCCTGGGTAGTCGTCACGGATGCCGCGACCCCGCGGCCGGAAATAGGTTGATCACGTTGCTTGAAAGCCTGCGAGGGCACAGACCGGGAGGAATCGAATGAGCGACGAAGGATCCGAGGAGTCTCCGAGCGGCGAGCCCGCAACCGACGGCGAACTCGCGGAGGGCGGTGACGCGCCCCAGGAGAACAAGCCGAAGCGGTTCCCGACCGCGTTCACGGTGCTGGCCATCGTTCTGCTCGTGGTCTGGGGCCTTTCGTTCGTCATCCCCGCGGGCAAGTACGAGCTCGATCCGAAGACGCGGCGGCCCGGTTCCCGCCTCCTACGAGGAGCTTCCCTCCTGCGGTGACGTCGATGGCAAGCAGCCCTGTTCGGACCGGTCGATCCTGCATCAGTTCAGCGACCTCTGGGCCGCCCCGACCGACGGTCTCTACGGCATCGAGAACGACAAGGGACTCGTCTCGGTCGATAACCGCGGCTATCTCTACGGGTCCGCGCAGATCTTCCTGTTCGTCCTCGCGATCGGTGCGTTCATCAGCGTGACGATGAAGACCGGAGCGATTCAGCGGGGGATCGGTCGCCTCGCACTGCGCTTCAAGGACCGTCCGGCGGCGCTGATCATCGTGATCATGCTCGTGTTCGCGATCGGCGGCACCACCGAGGGCATGTGGGAGGAGACCCTCGGCTTCTTCGCGCTGCTCGTACCGCTCGCGCTCGCGCTCGGATTCGACCGAATGACCGGGGCCGCGATGATCTTCTTCGGCGCCGGCACCGGTGTGCTTGCGTCGACTGTGAACCCGTTCGCGACCGGCGTCGCATCGGACGCCGCCGGGATCGAGATCGGGGACGGGATCGGCCTGCGTCTGGCGATGTGGGTCGTCCTGGTGACCGTCGGGATCCTGTTCGTCCTTCGCTACGCGTTTCGCGTCCGCAAGGACAACACGAAGTCGGTGCTGGGCCTCGAGGGGATGGAGAGCGGCGGGCTGCGGATGGCCGACGAGGCCATCGGCGACGTCGAGCCGCTGACCGGTCGGCACAAGGTCATTCTGACCCTGTTCTTCTCGGCCTTCGCGATCATGATCTACGGCTTCATCCCGTGGCCCGACATCTGGGACACGATCTTCAGCGCCGACTTCCCGCTGCCGGTGTTCAACGCCTTCTACTTCGCGCAGGCGACGGTGCTGTTCATCGTCGTGGCGATCCTGATCGGGCTGATCGACAGGCTCGGCGAGAAGGGAACGGTGGAGGCCATCATCATGGGCGCCGGCGAGTTCCTCGGCGCGGCTCTGATCATCGTCCTGGCTCGCGCGGTCACCGTGGTGATGAAGAACACCTACATCACCGACACGATCCTGCATTGGACCGAGAACGCGGTGACGGATCTCAGTGGCGGCGTCTTCGCATCGGTCGCGATCCTCGTCAACCTCCCGATCGCCTTCCTGGTCCCGTCGTCGTCGGGGCATGCGGCTCTGGTGATGCCGATTCTCGCTCCGCTCGCCGACTTCGCGGACGTCCCCAGGTCGCTCTCCGTCACCGCCTTCCAGACGGCGTCCGGCCTGGTCAATCTGATCACGCCGACCTCGGTGGTGATCATGGGTGGGTTGACCCTCTCGAAGATCGGTTACGACCGCTACCTGCGGTTCGCGATTCCGTACTTCCTGATCCTGCTGGTGCTCAGCATGGTGTTCATGTTCATCGGCTCGGCAATCGGATGATCGGTCCGACCCGGCCCGGAAGGAGAGACTGATGTCGTTCAGCGTTGATTCCGAGGTCGGCAAGCTCCGCAAGGTGATCGTCCACAGGCCGGGGCTCGAGCAGCGTCGGCTGACACCCGAGAACGCCGAGGAGCTGCTGTTCGACGACGTGATCTGGGTCCGCAAGGCCAAGGTCGAGCACGCCGCCTTCGTCCAGGTGATGAAGGAGCGCGGGGTGGAGGTCTTCGACGCCGAGGATCTGCTTGCCGAGACGCTCGGCGAGCCCGCCGGCAAGGAGTGGGTCCTCGATCAGGTCCTCGACGAGCGTCAGGTCGGCCAGTATCTGGCGCGCAGCGGCCGCGATTGGGCGGCATCGGCGTCCCCCAAGGAGGTTGCGGACTTCCTGATCGGTGGAATGACGAAGGAGGACCTCGAGGAGGGGGCGGGTCTGTTCTGGAGCTCCGCCGGCCCGGCCGAGATGGTCCTGCCGCCGCTCCCGAACTTTCTCTTCCAGCGCGATCCGTCGTCGTGGATCTACAACGGCGTGACCATCAACCCGATGACCAAGCCCGCGCGCCGGCCGGAGACCGCCATCCTGGAGGCGATCTACCGGTTCCATCCGATGTTCGCCGCCGACGGTGGGACAAACATCTGGTTCGGTGGCGCCGAGCAGGACTGGGGCCGCTGCACGATCGAGGGCGGGGACGTCGAGACGATCGGCAACGGCGCGGTGATGATCGGGATGGGCGAGCGAACCTCACCGCAGTCGGTCGGGATCCTGGCCCGGACCCTGTTCGCACAGGAGGCGGCGAAGCTGGTCCTGGCAGTCAAGCTTCCCCCGTCGCGCTCCTACATGCACCTCGACACGGTGATGACCATGGTCGACCGCGATGCGATCACGTTGTATCCGGCGGTCGTCAACGACGACGTCCAGATCTGGACGCTGCGTCCCGGTGACGAGCGGGAATCGCTGCCGGTCGTCGAGCCCTTCAAGGGCAACGTCGTCGCGGCGCTCGAGTACGCGCTGGATCTCGACGGCCTGCGGGTGATCCCGACCGGGGGCGACTCCGCCGAGATGGCCCGTGAGCAATGGGACGACGGCAACAACGTCGTCTGTCTGGAGCCGGGCGTGGTGGTCGGCTACGAGCGCAACGTCGACACCAACACCCGGCTGCGCAAGGAGGGGATCGAGGTGATCACGATCGACGGTTCCGAGCTTGGTCGTGGCCGTGGGGGCTCCCATTGCATGACCTGTCCGATCGAACGGGAGGCCTGAGGGCATGTACAACCTTCGCAACCGGAGCTTTCTCAAGGAGATCGACTTCAGCCGCGACGAGCTGCTGCACCTGCTGGCGCTCTCGCAGGCCCTGAAGACCGCGAAGTACGCCGGCAACGAGGTGCAGCGACTGACGGGCAGGGAGATCGCCCTGATCTTCGAGAAGAGTTCGACCCGAACCCGTTGTGCATTCGAGGTCGCCGCCTTCGATCAGGGTGCCCACGTGACCTACCTGGATCCGACGGGCTCGCAGATGGGGCACAAGGAATCGATCGCCGACACCGCGCAGGTGCTCGGGCGCATGTTCGACGCAATCGAGTACCGCGGCTCGGGCCAGGAGAACGTCGAGGAGCTCGCCCGCCACTCCGGCGTCCCGGTCTACAACGGGCTCACCAACGAATGGCACCCGACGCAGATGCTCGCCGACTTCCTGACGATGCACGAGCGGACCAACAAGCCCTACGACGAGATCGCATACGCGTTCGTCGGCGACGGGCGATTCAACATGGGTCGGTCCCTGCTGATCACCGGTGCAATCCTCGGCTCCGACGTCCGCCTGATCACGCCGACCGAGTTGGGTCCGCCCCAGGACGTGGTGGATCTGGCGCAGGAGCTGGCCGCTGTTTCCGGCGCTCAGATCACGATCAGCCCCGACGTCACAGAAGTGGCGGGGGTCGACTTCATCCACACCGACGTCTGGGTCTCGATGGGTGAGCCGAAGGAGGTGTGGGCCGAGCGGGCCGACCTGCTTGCCCCCTACCAGGTGAACTCGGATCTGCTCGCCGCGACCGACAACCCCAAGGTCAAGTTCATGCACTGCCTGCCGGCCTTCCACGACTCCGGAACCACGGTTGGCGCCGAGATCGCCGAGGCAACGGGAATGGCGAGCGGGCTCGAGGTCTCCGACGAGGTCTTCCGCTCCCCGGCGAGCATCGTCTTCGACCAGGCCGAGAACCGCCTGCATACGATCAAGGCGGTCTTGGTCGCCACCCTGGCGTGAGTGAGGACGGTCCCCTCGTCGTCGTCGCCCTCGGTGGCAACGCGTTGCTGAAGCGGGGCGAGGAATCCAGCGCGGCCAATCAACATGCTGCAGCAAGGGTTGCCGCCCGGATGCTCGGCCCGGCTTCGGAACGGGCCCGGTTGGTCGTCACCCACGGCAACGGACCTCAGGTCGGCCTGCTCGCCCTCAAGGAGGATGCCTACAAGGAGGGAGACCCGTACCCGCTCGACGTCCTCGACGCCGAGAGCGGTGGGCAGATCGGCTACGTGATCGAGCTCGAGCTCGACAACGCGATCGACCATCAGCACACGGTTGCCGTGATCACCCGGGTGTTGGTCGATGCCGACGATCCGGCCTTCGCCGAGCCCTCGAAGTTCATCGGACCCGTCTACGACGAGCCGCAGGCGAACGAGCTCGCGGAGCAGCGGGGATGGGTCGTCAAGCCGGATGGGGATAAATGGCGGCGGGTCGTACCCTCACCCGAGCCGAGGGAGATCGTGCAGCTCGCCGCCATCCGCCAGCTCGTCGAATCGGGGTTCCTCGTCGTCTGCGTGGGCGGAGGTGGAGTGCCGGTCGTCGAGGTTCCCGGCGGCCAGGAGGGGGTCGAAGCGGTGATCGACAAGGACCTGGCCTCCTCGCTGCTCGCCGTGGGCCTGGGCGCAGACATCCTCGTTCTCGCCACCGACGTCGACGCGGTCTACCTCGATTTCGGAGGCCCAGGTCAGCGTGCCGTTTCCGCATCTCCGGCGGACTGGCTTCGGGAGCAGGGCTTCGCCGATGGATCGATGGGGCCGAAGGTCGAGGCGGCCTGTCGCTTCGTCGAGCAGACGGGGAACCGGGCCGTAATCGGCGCGCTCGAGGATCTGGACGGGCTGGTCGCCGGCGCGGCCGGCACACAGGTTCATCCCCCGGGTCCGAGCTCGAGCTCGGGTCGCCGGGCTGAGCGAGGCGCGCCGAACTCCGCGGGGGCCGGCTGAAGAGCTGCGCTGACGGAGGCGTCTATCCTGCGCACGAGTGGCGGGAATCTCGAGTGCGAGAGAGGGCGAGTCGGAGCGGCTGATCGAGGCCGCCCGGCGCAAGGACGAGGGCGCTTTCGAGCTGATCGTGGAGCCCTACCGGGGTGAACTCAGCGCTCACTGCTACCGGATGCTCGGTTCCCTCCACGATGCCGAGGACGCTCTTCAGGAGGCGATGCTTCGCGCCTGGCGCTCGATCGAGCGCTTCGAGGGCCGCAGCTCCCTGCGCTCCTGGCTCTACACGATCGCCACCAACACCTGCCTGGACGCGATCGGACGGCGCGACAGACAGCGGGTCCATCCGATCGATTTCGGGCCGCGCACCGATCCCTTCGGTGAGCCGGGAATGCCGGTCGCCGAGACCGTCTGGATCGAGCCGTATCCCGACCACGAGCTCGAGCTCGAGGACGGGTTGATCAGTCCCGACGCCCGCTACGAGCGCCGCGAGGCGGTCGAGCTGGCCTTCATCGCGGCCCTCCAGCACCTGCCGCCGAACCAGCGCGCGGTGCTGATCCTGCGTGAGGTCCTCGGCTACTCCGCCCGCGAGACGGCCGCGACACTCGAGACCTCGGTCGGCATCCGCCAACAGCGCTCTGCAGCGCGCCCGGGCGACCCTCGAGCAGCGGCTCCCCGACCGCAGCCAGCAGGCCACGCTCAGGGTCCTCGGCGACGAGGGGATGCAGGAGATCGTCGGCGCCTACGTCGAGGCCTGGGACCGGCTCGACATCGACGGCGTCGTCGAGATGCTCACCGAGCAGGCGACCTTCTCGATGCCGCCGCAGACCACCTGGTTCGGCGGGGAGGGAGGCCACCGCGAGCTCAAGGGTTTCATGGAGGCGGGCCCGCTCACCGGTGACTGGGACTGGCGCCACCGCTTCGTCTACGCGAACGGCCAACCCACCCTCGCCTTCTACTGCTGGTACGAGCCGGACGGCGCCTGGATCCCGTTCGCCCTCAACGTGCTGAGCTTCGACGCCGACAGCCGCAGGATCAGCGACGTCACCTGTTTCATCACCCGCTCGCTCGAGGGCACCGATCCCGAGTACTACGGCCGCTGGCCCGAGGCTCCGGTCGACCAACGTCGCCTCGAGGATTTCTTCCTTCGCTTCGGCCTGCCGGCCTCGCTTGACGGCTGACGCCTGATCGCTGAAATACTCAGCCGGTGCGTCCGCAGACAGTCGCCTTCTTTGGATTCGATCAAGCCCGGCTGATCGACATCACTGGGCCGCTCGAGGTCTTCGCAACCGCGAACGCGATCGCCGGCGAGGAGCTCTACAGGATCATCGTCACTTCGGTCGACGGGAAGGAGGTGAGGTGCGGTGCCGGCGCAAAGCCGTGTCGACGCGGCTGCATCTCGGATCGGTGAGCCGGTCGACATCCCGGTCGTACCCGGTTCCCTCGCCTGGGACGAGATGCTCGAGGATGAGGAGCTGCTCGACGCGCTTCGCTCCGCAACCCAGCAGAGCAAGTGGATCGCTTCGGTCTGCGCAGGGTCGTTCCTGCTGGCGGCAATCGGGCTGCTCGACGACCGTGCTCCGCTGCTGTTCCTCTCGGCGGCGAGGACAACCTGATGCCGCCCTCGGTTCAGAGGTCAAACGCCACGCATTACAAGTCCGACACCGTAACCGAGGTCAAGCAATACGACGGCTTCGCCCACTTGATGCCCGCTCAGGACGGTTGGGAAGATGTGGCTGACTACGCGTTGGAGTGGGTCGAGGCGCACGCGGGGTAGATCAACGGGCCTGGTCGTTGGCGGGTTCAACGCTTCCCCTCGACGCCTTGGCTGAATCGATTGACGAATTTGCGAGCCAGGGTCACAAAGTTCGTCAATGCGACGGGGAGCTGGTTCATCCGGAGGTCTCGGACGTCTGAGTGGCCTGGGTCTTCCCTGAGAGCCATAGCTCAGGTGCGGCGGCCGACGAGCCCGAGTGCATCCCTCGCGGCACGCAGGCCGCTGCGCAGGGCTCCCTCCATCGTCCCGGTCCACTCCGGCTCGGCGGTGTGCTCCCCGGCGAAGACGACGGTCTCCGTGCCCATGGATGCAGCATTGCCGCGGGGGTCCGGCACCGACGGCAGCACCGAGTAGGCGCCGCGGGCCCAGGGATCGTCCTCCCAGACGGTGAGTACGGCGGCGTCCTCCTCGAGATTCAGCTCGGGCCAAAGACCGCGGAGCCGCCGCAGCCACTCACCGGAACCCCGGTCGACCCCGAGGCTCGTCAGCACCGGCTCAGCGCCCGCCCAGGCCCCGGCAACCCGGCCGCCGATCTCGTCGCAGGGGGTCGTCCAGGCCCAGAATCGGTCCGGCCCCGACATCACGGCGCGGGGTGGGGAGGAGGTCGCGAGCGGGACCGCGAGCTTGGCCGCCCTGCTGGTCGGGATCGACGCGATCGCTCGCCCAGTGGCCTTCTCGATCGGCGGATCGAACCGGATCCCGTCCGGCAGGAGGGCGACCGGGACGGCGATCACGCAAACGTTCGCGTCGATATCGATGCCGTCGCCGAGCACGCGGACGCCGCCGCCATCGCTGCGAACCTCCCGTACCGGGCAGCCGAGTCGCACCCGGTCGCCGAGGGTCGCCGCGATGTCGGTCGCCAGCCGCTGGTTGCCGCCGCGCATTCGCCGCGTCTCCGCCGACTTGACGAGGTAGGGGAGGTGGATCGCATAGCTGGCGTCCAGATCGGCCAGCGGGTGGGCGAGGGCGCTCTGCAGGCGGGTCTCGAGCACGTCGCGAACGGTGCCGCTCTCGACCGCCCGGCGGAAGACCTCGAGCGCCGAGGCCTTCGGTTCGGACGCTCGCGAGCTGGGCGACGGCCTCGGCCGCCCGCGCCAGGACGGCTGCCCCCGGGCCGGGGCCGGGAACCAGATCGCGGTCGGGGTAGCGGATACCCATCCCATCGAGCTCGATCCCGAGCCGGCCGGCGATCTCCTCCGTCACGTCGTATCCGCCGGTGATGAACTCGGCCCCTCGCTCGATCAGGCCGCCGTTCGCCAGCCGCTCCGACCAGACGCGGCCGCCGACCCGCTCGCGGGCCTCCACCACGACGACCTCGACTCCGGCGGCAGCGATCGCCTCGGCCGCGGCGAGTCCGGCGAACCCGGCTCCAACCACTGCTACCCGGCGGTTCGGCTCTGAGGCCGACGAGGTGGTCATGGTTTGCCGACGGTATCGACCGAGGCCCCGATCAGGCTCGCGCGGCAGTGATCCGCTCGGCCTCTTCCGGGGTGGCGCTCAGCAGGATCGCGCCCTCGCCGGTCAGATAGGCCTCCTCGCCGTGCTGGGAGACGTCCATGCCGAGGGCCTCCTCGTACTCGGTCGCCCTGAGCGGCATCACCGCGCCCACCAGGCGCAGGAGCAGGAAGGTCGCTAGGAAGGCGTAGGCGGGGGTGGCCAGTACCGCAACGGCCTGGTGACCGAGTAGGGCCGCGTTGCCGTAGAGCAGGCCGTTCTCGACTCCGTTCCACGCGAACTGCGCGGCGAACCCGATGAAGAGGATTCCCGTGATGCCGGCCATTCCGTGGGCCGCGAGTACGTCGAGGGTCTCATCGACGCGGGTTCGGGGTCGCCAGACGATGAACGCGTAGCTCGGCAGCGCCGCCAGGGCGCCGAGCGCCAGCGCCCAGGCGGGGCTGATGAACCCGCCGGCCGGGGTGATGCCGACGCAGCCGACGATGATCGCCGTCGCGGCGCCGATCGCGGTCACCTTGCCGCCGCGGAGCAGGTCGAGCGTGAACCAGACGACCAGGGTGGCGGCGGGGCAGAGGAAGGTGTTCGTGAACGCGAGCACACCCGAGTTGCCCGCCGAGAGGCCGCTGCCGCCGTTGAATCCGAACCAGCCGAACCAGAGCAACCCGGCGCCGAGCAACACGTAGACGGCGTTGTGGGGAAGGAGCGCCTGGCGGCCGTAGTCCTTTCGTGCGCCAACGACCAGCGCGGCAGCGAGCGCTGAGAAGCCCGAGCCCATCTCGACCGGCACGCCTCCGGCGAAGTCGAGTGTGCCGAGGTCAGCCAGCCAGCCGCCACCGAAGACCCAGTGGGCCAGCACCGGATAGACGAAGATCGACCAGAGCGCGATGAAGACCATGAATGGCGCGAATCGCATGCGCTCGACAACGGCGCCCGATACGAGCGCCGCCGTGATCACGCAGAAGCTCCCCTGAAAAGCGAAGAAGAGCAGGTGCGGGATGCTCTGACCCTCGAGCGGGCTGAAGTCGACACCGTTCAGGAGGGCGTAGTCGAAGCCGCCGATGATCGAGTTGCCCTCGGCGAACGCGAACGAGTAGCCGATCATCGCCCAGGACACGACCGCGACCCCGAGCGCCGCCGCGCACATCATGAACGTGTTGAGGGTGTTCTTCGAGCGCACCAGGCCGGCGTAGAAGAGACCGAGCGCGGGAGTCATCAGGACCACCAGCGCCGTCGCCGCAAGCATCCAGGCCGTGTCCCCCGAATCGATCGCCGCGTCGAGGCCGATCACTCGCCCGCCCCTCCATCGACCGGCGTCACCGCGCCCTGGCCGGTCTCTCCGGTGCGGATCCTGACCGCCCGATCAAGCGGCACGACGAAGATCTTTCCGTCGCCGACTCGGCCGGTCCTGGCCCCTTCGGCGAGCGCCTCCACCGCAGGGTCGACGAACTCCTCGGAGACGGCAATCTCGAACCGGACCTTCTCTGCGAGCCCCATCTTGACGGTGGTTCCGCGATAGGTCTCAACCTTGTCGAGCTCTCCACCGTGACCCTGGACCCGGCTCATCGAGACCCCGCGTACGTTGGCGCGATAGAGCGCCTCCAGCACCTCGTTGGCCCGCTCTGGGCGAACGATTCCGATCACCAGCTTCAAGCTCTCTCCCTCTCGAGACGTCTGCCGGGACGCGCGTAGCTGCCGACGTCACCGCGACCCGCTCCTCGACGAGTCGCCATGAGACTTAACGATGGGGCGGTCGGATCCGCCGGCGGGCGGGGGCTCGGCTGCCCGAGGTGCCGTCGGCGAGGCCGGTCGGCCGGGCGAGAACGCTCAGGTCCGACGACGCCGCATCGCCACTCCGGACAGGATCTCGCGAACGGTGCGGTCGGCGACGAGTGCGGTGGTGTCACGCGATCCGACGTGTTCGGGGAGAACCTCGACCACGTCGGCGCCGACCACCTCGACGTTGGCCGCGACCTCCCGGCAGGCCCAGAGCAGGTCGGCGGGCGTCATCCCACCGGGCTCCGGCGTACCAGTGCCGGGGGCGAACGCGGGGTCGAGCACATCGATGTCCACCGAGATGAACACCGGGCCCGGCCCCACCGCCTCGATCGTCTCGGCGACCACCGGCTTGATGCCGCGATCACGGACGTCGTGCATGAAATGGGAGACGATTCCACGGCTGCGCTGCCACTCGAACTCCTTATCGCCCGGCCAGTAGCCCCGCAAGCCGATCTGGACGTAGCGACTTGGATCGACCAGGTCGGCCTCGACGAGCCGGTACATCACGCTTCCATGGGAAACCTCGACCCCGAAGACCTCGGCACCCGTATCGGTGTGGGTATCGAAGTGGATCAGACCGACGGGGCCGTGCACCGAACAGCATGCTCGGATGTCGGGTTCGGTGATCGAGTGATCGCCGCCGAGCACGATCGGGATCGCACCGGCCTCGACCACCGCCGTTACCGTCCGCTCGATCGCCTTGTGGGAGGTGAGCGGGTCGGCGGGAAGGACCGGCGCATCGCCGAAGTCGATCACCCGGAGATCGGCTCCGAGCGCGTCGATCCCCGCTTCGAGGTGGGGGCCGGGGGGACAGCTCGCCGCCCTGATCGCCCGCGGGCCGAAGCGTGCGCCGGGACGATCGGAGACGAGATCGTCCATCGGGGCGCCGACGATCGCGGCATCGGCGCCGACGAGCTCCCCGGGATCCTCGGTGTAGGGCAGGCCTCCAAAGGTCAGCAGGCCCGCGAAGTCGGGCTTCTCGCCGTCCGGCCAACGTTCGGTCGGGTCGATCATCAGGGTCATCCTCCTATCGCCGGTGTAGGTGCGGCTCGGCGGCTCGAGCCGAGCCTATCCGTCGACGCCCTCGGCCACGTCGATCTCTGCGCCCAACGCGGCGATTGCCTCGGTGTCCAGGCCGCTCTCGATCCGCGGAAACAGTTCTCGCTCCTCGAATCGGACGTGCCGATCGAGCAATTCGCCGAGCTCATGCAGGTCCTCGATCGTGTGCTGGTCCAAACGTAGCCGGCAAGCGCGGGTGCGGAGCTCGAGATGCTCGGCCAGCACCCGCGTGGCCATCTCGGTATCGGCATCCGGATCGGCGACGATCCAGCCCGGAAGGAGGATCGCTTCCTCAATCGTGAAGTGGCGATTGCCCGTCCGATCGAAGAAATCCAGGTACACGCCTGCGACCGACCGGTCCTCGGCGCGCTTGAGTTGCATCGCGACGAACAGCGCCTGATGATGGTCGTGGGAGAGCGGCGTCAGCTCCGGGCTTCGCTTCATCGGCGGCCGGCATTCATCCCGACGGCTGCATCCGCGGGTCCCGTGGATCGCGCGCCGCGGCGTGGGCGCCCGCCTCGCGATCGATAGAGCACCGGGCTGCGCCGCAGATAGTCCACGGGAACGCTCCAGGCATGTACGAGTCGGCTGAACGGCCAGAACGCGAACAGCACCCAGACCACCGTCACATGGGCCTGGAAGATGAACGTCACGCCTGAGCCGGTCATCAGCTCGGGTTCGGGGTTGAGGATGAAGAGGTTGCGGTAGTAGGGCGCTACCGACTCGCGATAGTTGACGGTATCGCCGATATTTGTCAGGGTAGCGAGCATTCCGGTGACGATGCCGAGTGCGAGCAACCCGAAGATGATCACGTCGGCGCGGGTCGTGGTCACCCGTACACGGGGAAACCGCAGCCGACGGTAGATCAGAAGCGCGAATCCGACGCACACGGCGGCACCGGCCGTGATGCCCCCGATCACCGCGACCACGTGGTACATGTCGTCGTTGATTCCGACGGCGGCGGTCCAGGACTCCGGTATCAACAGGCCGAGCACGTGTCCTCCGATCGCCGCGAGAACGCCCAGGTGGAAGATCGTGCTCGCGTACTTGAGCACGCGACTCTCGAGGATCTGGGTCGATCGCGCTCCCCACCCGTACTGGTCCTTGCGGTAGCGCCACCAATGTCCGACGACGAACACCGCGAGGGCCGCGTAGGGAAGAACTGCGAAGAGCAGGATGTCAGCGCTGCTCATGGCGCCTCCCATCCCCCGACCATCGGCCGTGCGAGGGTGGGGCCATCGGTGGGCATCACCTCCGGCGGCGCGAACGGCTCGAGTCCGACCTCCTCGACGGGTGGCCCCTCGGCCGCCAGACGCCGGATCCGCGAAAGGTTTCGAGAGCTCAGTCGACCGAGGCCGGCGACGACCACGTCCAGCAGGGTTGCGAAGGGACTCTTCTCGCGCTTCAGCCCCGCCCTGATCAGCTCGATCGACACCCGGTTGTCGTCGAGCAGCCCCATGCCGGCGCCATCGGAGGCGAGGGCGGCGAACTCGAGCATCAGCGGCAGGTAGTCGGGAAGCTCGTCGCCGGGCGGCTCGAAGCCCGGCTTCGCGGTAGGCCTCCTTCAACTGAAGCATTGCGAGACCCCGCTGGCGCCGGTCGCCGTGTACGTGGTAGGTGAGGTGAAGGCTGCATTGCTTGGTGAAATCGAAGGCATCGACGTAGAGGCGTTGCAGCTCGCCGACCGGCTGCGACGCGTACCAGGCACAGAACTCCCGCAGTCGCTCCTCGGAGCGATCCCGTCCCGGGCCGATCTTGATCTCGGGTACGGCCGCGGCGGCCTCCCGCAACGAATCGCCCGGGTACTGGAGCAACAGCGACGTCAGCTTCAGGGGGTCGACGAGATCAGCCATCCGCTCGCCCGTTTCGTCGCACCAACTGATCCCTTAGATCGAAGTCCGCCGCCACGGCCGGGGAGTCGTAGTTCTCGATTCCGTCCTCGTTCGCCGCCGCGGGGGCGACCGTCACCGAGCATCCAGCGAAATCCAGGCCGACCGAGCCCTGCCGGCCGAACGCGTCGGGGGAATCCTCGCCATGCCGCTTCGGGATCACGTAGCGGTCGTCGTAGTCGCCGATCGCCACCATCTTGAACATCGCCTCGATCTCCTCCGGCTCCATCCCGACGTCGTGGGCGATTGAGGCGTCGACGCGACCATCGACGTTCGCCGCCCGCATGAAGCGCCGCATCGCCGCCAGCCGCGACAGCGAGCGGTGCACCGGTTCGGGGTCGCCGGCACTCATGAAGCTCGCCAGGTACTCGATCGGGATGCGCATCTCGTCGACGGCCGCGAAGAGGCGATCGGGATCGAGCGCGCCGCCCCTGGGGTCGACCATCGTCTCGATCGGGGAGAGCGGTGGTACGTACCAGACCATCGGCATCGTCCGGTATTCCGGATGGAGCGGCAGGGCGATCCGCCACTTCTTGCACATCGCATAGACCGGGGAGCGCCGGGCCGCTTCGATCCAGTCGGACGCGATCCCGTCCCGCAGCGCCTGCTCCCGAACCTCGGGATCCTCGGGGTCGAGCATCAGATCCAGCTGGGCCTCGAGCAGGTCCTTCTCATCGGTGACGGATGCAGCCGCCTCGACGCGGTCGGTGTCGATGAGGACGATCCCGAGATGGCGCAGGCGACCCACGCAGGTCTCCGAGCAGACGGTCGGCAGCCCCGCCTCGATCCGGGGGTAACAGAGGTTGCACTTCTCGGCCTTGCCGGTGTTCCAGTTGAAGTAGACCTTCTTGTAGGGGCATCCGGAAACGCAGAATCGCCACGAGCGGCAGGCCTCCTGGTCGACGAGCACGATCCCGTCCTCCTCGCGCTTGTACATCGCCCCCGAGGGACACGACGCGACGCAGGACGGGTTGATGCAGTGCTCACAGATCCGCGGCAGGTACATCATGAACGCCTGCTCGAACTCCATCTTGACCTTGTCCTCGAGGTTGCGACGGTTCGGATCCCCGGCTGCGGACACCTGCGAGGCGGCGAGGTCGTCGTCCCAGTTCGGCCCCCACTGCAGATCGAGGTCCTCTCCGGTGATCAGCGACTTCGGCCGGGCGACCGGCTGAACCTTCGTCGTCGGAGCGCTGATCAGATGGTCGTAGTCGTAGGTCCAGGGCTCGTAATAGTCGTCGAGGTCGGGCAGGTCCGGGTTCCAGAAGATGTTGGCCAGCTTCTTCAGCCTGCCTCCGGCCTTCAGCTTCAGTCGCCCGCGCCGGTCGAGCTTCCAGCCGCCGTTCCAGCGATCCTGATCCTCGTAGTCACGCGGGTAGCCGCGCCCGGGCTTGGTCTCGACGTTGTTGAACCAGACGTACTCGGTGCCCGGTCGGTTGGTCCAGACGTTCTTGCAGGTGACTGAGCACGTATGGCAGCCGATGCACTTGTCCAGGTTCATCACCATGCCCATCTGGGCTCGGACCTTCATCAGTACTGAACCTCGGTGCGGCGCTTGCGGACGATGATCATCTGGTCGCGCTGCGAGCCGATCGGGCCGTAGTAGTTGAAGCCCCAGGAGAGCTGTGCGTAGCCTCCGATCAGGTGGGTCGGCTTCATCGTGATCCGGACCAGCGAGTTGTCGGTGCCGCCCCGCGTTCCGGAGATCTCCGAAATCGGGACGTTGATGTGGCGGTCCTGGGAGTGGTAAAAGAGCGCCACACCGGGTGGGACGCGATGGGAGACCGCCGCTCGGCAGGCGACGTTGCCGTGGCGGTTGTAGACCTCGAGCCAATCGTTGTCGGCAACGTCGATCTTCTCCGCGTCCTCCACAGAGAGCCACATCGCCGGCCCGCCGCGGAACAGGGTCAGCATCATCAGGTTGTCCTGGAACTCCGAGTGGATCGACCACTTCGAGTGGGGGGTCAGGTAGCGGATCGTGACCTCCACGCCGTCACCGGCGGACGGCTCACCGCCGAGACCCAGAAGCTGGCCGGTGCCGACGGGCGGCCGGTAGGCCGGGAGCCCTTCGCCGATGTCGAGCATCCACTGGTGGTCGACGTAGAGCTGTTGGCGGCCGGTGAGGGTGCGCCAGGGGATCAAGAGCTCGACGTTCGCGGTGAACGGCGAGTAGCGGCGATCGCGCGATTCGAGCCCCGACCACTCCGCCGAGGCGATCACCTTGCGCGGCTGGATGCCGATCTCGCCGAAGGTGAGCCGCTCGTCGGCGCGCTCGGCGGGAACGTCGGCCAACTCGAGACCCGTCTGATGCTCGAGTGCCCGGAACCCCTCGACCGCGAGGCGGCCATTCGTGGTTCCCGAGAGCGCCAGGATCGCCTCGCAGACGTCGACGTCGCGCATCAGCGAGGGCCGACCGTCGGCCTTGCCGCCTCCGTTGGAGCGCCCGTTGCGGCGAGCGAGCTCGGCGACCTCCGGCTCGGGCTTCCACGAGACCCCCTTCGCGCCGATCCCGGCGGTCTCGACCAGCGGGCCGAGCGCGTTCATCTTCTCGGCCACCGCGGTGAAGTCGCGCTCGACCGCGACGAGCTTCGGCATCGTCTTTCCCGGGACTGGCTCGCACTCGCCCGTCTTCCAGTCGCGGACCCGTCCGAGCGGCTGGGCCAGCTCCTCGGGCGTGTCGTGAAGCAGGGGCGCTGCCACCAGGTCGGTGCGGGTGCCGAGGTGTTTCTGGGCCAGCCTGCTGAACTGAGCGGCGATCAGGTTGAACGCCTCCCAGTCGGTCTTGGTTTCCCAGGGCGGTGGGATCGCGGCGTTGAAGGGATGGACGAATGGGTGCAGATCCGTGCTCGAGATGTCGTGTTTTTCGTACCAGGTGGCGGCCGGAAGGACGACGTCGGAGTAGATGCACGATCCGTTCATCCGGAAGTCGAGCGTCGTAAACAGGTCGAGCTTGCCGACCGGCGCTTCGTCGTGCCACTCGACATCCTCAGGGCGCTGGTCGGGGTCGGATTCCTCCGACCGGACAGCAGCGTCGGGGACGCCGAGGAGATGCCGAAGGAAGTACTCGTGGCCCTTGCTCGAGGACCCGATCAGGTTCGCCCGCCACAGCGACAGCACGCGTGGGAAGTTGGCCGGATCGTCGGGGTCCTCGCAGGCGAAGCTCAGGCGACCCTCGCGGAGTTCCGAGACCACGTGATCGGCCGGCTCGACCCCCAGATCTCGGGCCTCGTCGCAGATGTCGAGGGGGTTTCGGTCGAAGGTGGGGTAGGAGGGCAGCCAGCCGAGACGAACGGCCAGCGCGTGGCAGTCGGCCATGTGGCGCTTGCCGAGCGACCCGTTCCCCGCCGGCGAGGTGAACTCCTCGGTCCCGTAGCTCTCGTAGCGCCATTGGTCGGTGGCCAGGTACCAGAATGGCGTTGCCGCCTGCTGGCGCGGCGGACGTGACCAGTCGAGCGCGAACGCGACCGTCGACCAGCCGGTGATCGGACGCACTTTCTCCTGGCCGACGTAGTGCGCCCAGCCGCCGCCGTTGACGCCCTGGCAGCCGCAGAAGAGGACCAGCGCAAGCATCGACCGGTAGGTCTGGTCGGAGTGGAACCAGTGGTTCACGCCGGCCCCAAGCACGATCATCGATCGCCCCTCGGTGCGTTCGGCGTTGTCGGCGAACTCGCGCGCGATCTGCAGGCAGAGACCTGCGTCGACGCCGGTGATCGCCTCCTGCCAGGCCGGCGTGTAGGGAGCCGAGGCGTCGTCGTAGCCGGTCGGCCAATCCCCCGGTAGCCCCTCGCGCCCGACTCCGTACTGGGCGAGCGCGAGATCGAGCACGGTCGTCACCAGTCGGTCGCCGACCCGCTTGGCGGGCACGCCCCGCTGCATCGTCGTACCCCCCTCGGTCTCTCCACCCTCGAAGTGGGGCAGGGTGATCTCGACCAGCTCATCGTGGTCGCCGAGCAGCGTCAGCGCCGGGTCGACCTCGTTGAGATCGAGGTTCCACTTGCCGGCGCCCTCCTCTCCCCAGCGGAAGCCGATCGAGCCATTGGGGACGACGGCCTGCCTGCGGGTTGCGTCGTAGACCACGGTCTTCCATTCCGCGTTCTCCCCCTCGTCGCCCAGATCGGAGGCGCGCAGGAACGAATCGGCGACCACCGACCCGTCCTCCCGCTCGCGCAGCGAGACCAGCATCGGCATGTCGGTGTAGCGGCGCGCGTAATCACGGAAGTAGGGCACCTCGCGCTCGACGTAGAACTCCTTCAGGGTCACGTGGCCCATCGCCATCGCCAGTGCGCCGTCGGTGCCGGCCTCGGCGGGGAGCCAGTTGTCGGCGAATTTCGTATGGCCTGCGTAGTCGGGGGAGACCACGACGACCTTCTGGCCCTTGTAGCGGGCCTCGGTCATGAAATGCGCGTCGGGTGTGCGGGTCTGGGGGATGTTGGAGCCCCACAGAATCATGTAGGAGGAATTCCACCAGTCGGCCGACTCGGGCACGTCGGTCTGGTCTCCCCACATCTGCGGCGATGCCGGTGGCAGGTCGGCGTACCAGTCGTAGAAGGAGAGGCAAATGCCGCCGATCAGCGAGAGGAATCGAGTGCCGGCGGTGTAGGAGACCATCGACATGGCCGGAATCGGGGAGAAGCCCGCGATCCGGTCGGGGCCGTAGCGGCGGGCGGTGTACACGTGGGCTGCTGCGACCAACTCGGAGGCCTCGTCCCAGGGGGCGCGCAGGAAGCCACCCTTGCCCCGCTGGGACTTGTAGGCGCGGGCGCGCTCGGGATCCTCGACGATCGACGCCCAAGCCTCGACGGGGTCGCCGGTCCGGGCCCGCGCCTCCCGATACATCTCCAGCAGGACACCCCGGATGTAGGGGTACTTGGGCCGGAGCGGCGAGTACACGTACCACGAGAACGAGGCCCCGCGCGGGCAGCCGCGAGGCTCGTAATCGGGAGCGTCAGGACCGTTGCTTGGGTAGTCGGTCTGCTGGGTCTCCCAGGTGACGAGCCCGTCCTTGACGTGGATCTTCCACGAGCACGAGCCGGTGCAGTTGACCCCGTGGGTCGAGCGAACGACCCGATCGTGCTGCCAGCGCCGGCGGTATGAGGCCTCCCAGTCGCGGGCATAGGTCGAAGCCTCGTTCCAGCCGTCGGCCGAACGCTCGCTTGGGCCGAAGAATTGCCGCGCTCGCAGGAGCGCCCGGCCTTCGCTCACGAGCTCGCACCCGCCGTTGCTTCAGCCTGTCCGGAACCCGAAGGTCCGGTTGCCCTGCCCTCGGCCCTGAGCACGAACAGTGAGATTGCCGCCACCGCGGCCATCAGCACGAAGCCGAGCGTGTAGCTCTCGGTCTGGGACTTCACCAGGGCCATCACCAGCGGAGGAAAGAAGCCACCGAGCCCGCCGGCTGCACCGACAACGCCGGTTACTGCGCCGACGTGCTCCGGGAACCATTCGGGCACGAGCCTGAAGACGGCACCGGTTCCGAGGCCGAGGAAGACCGCCATTGTCAGGCAGGAAATCGTCAGCGGCACCATGTCCTCGTAGAAAGCGCCGAGGACCAGTGCGAGCACGACGGTGCCCGCGAACGACGTCGGCCAGCACTGTCCGGCACCGACCCGATCGGAGAGCCAGCCTCCGATCGGGCGTGCGACGACTGCAAGCAGGGCGAATCCGGCTGCTCGGGCTCCGGCATCCGGTCTTGGTCAGGTCGTGCACGTCGACGAGCAGCTTCGGTAGGTAGAGGAACATCGCCACGAACCCGCCGAAGGCCATGAAGTAGAAGAGCGTCAGTGCCCAGGCCCGCCCGCTCCCCCGGGCCGCGAAAGGCCGAGAGCGCGGAGAGCATCGATCCGGTCCTGCCCTGAACGGAGCCCGGCGCGTCCTTGGCCAGGACCAGAAGACGGTCGACATCACGGCCACGATTGCGGCCGCGATCCAGAACGGTGACGTCGAGGCTGGTCGCGTCGCGATTCCCGGCGCGGTCAGCGCGGCCACGACCGTGCCGCCCATCCCGACGCCGTAGACGCCAAGTGCAAAACCCTGCGATGTGGCGGGTACCACTTGTTGACGAACGGCACGCCCACCGCGAACGAAGCGCCCGCGAACCCCAGCAGGAAGCGCAAATACCAGCACCGCCGCCCAGGAATCGTTGAACAACGCCAGGCCGATCAACGGAAGCGGCGTGTACGCCATCAACAGCGTGAAGACCTTCCGTCCACCGTAGCGATCGGTCAGCACTCCGAGCGGGATTCGCATCAGCGAGCCGAGGACGACCGGGATCGAGATGGTCAGGGCCAGCTGGCTATCGGTCAGGTCCAGCTGCTCCTGCAGATCGGGCCCCAGCGGCCCGAGCAGCGCCCACGCGTAGAAGCAGATCGCAAACGAGACAGTCGCCAGGGTGAGCTCGCGGGCGTTTCCCTTCGGCGATGCAGAGCCTTCACCGTCCGGCATTCAGATCGCCTCCTTCGTGGTGGCACGGGCGGGTATCTCGATCTCGATCAGGCATCCGGCCCTTTCGGGGTCCTTGACCACGAAACCGGTCAGCTCCGCATCGGGATCGACCTGCCCCACGAGGCCGCGAGCGATCCCTCGGTGCAAGGTGCAGACCACACCGGGGTTCGCCTTGGCGACGTCGCGGTAGGGACAGTTCCTGAGCCTGAAGCTGGTTCTCGTGTCATCGTCACGGCGGCTGGGTTGGAACCCCATCGCCGAGAGGGCGCTCTGCAGCACCTCCCCGGGCTCGCCGCCGCCCCCTGCGGGAACGAGACCTCTGCCGATCTGGCACCCGGCGGCCTCGACATCCTCCAGTTCGCCGCCGAACGTGGAGATCGAGCGGCTGAGCCAGTTCGCCAGGTCTCGGTAGGCGACGGGTCTCTCACCGTCGATGCGGGCGTCCGGTGAGATCCACCATTCGTAATGCGGGCGACCGCGGTCGCCGGCGACAGTGGATCGCTGGATCAACCCAGCCTCGGACAGCCGAGCGAGGTGGAGCCGAGCGCTGTTGGGATGAACATCGGCCAGCTCGGCCAGCTCAGCGGTGGAGAGGCGACGCCTCCTGGAATTCATGACCTCGAACATCCGCGCCGCCGTGGGCTGGTCGAGCGGGCCGCGCGGATCCTGGTCGGGTACGTCCATCCTGGCCCGACTTTCTCACAGGCACATCGGAGAAAACTTCCGTAGTCGCTACGGGATTGAGGGCGAGCCTCTCCTCGTCATACGAGCACGCTTGCCCTCGCCGCCTCGTCATCGTCGACTGCCCGATCGCCGATATATCAGCCTGGCTACCTCTTGACGCCGGCTCGAGGGAGTCGGGACAGATAGAGGCGCGCCAAGCGCAGTCGCAGGCTCGTGGGTGGGATTGCGGTCCCGCCGACGGAGTCGTGTTTCAACGGCCGGCCGTCCTCGGATTCCTCGGCCGCGCCGAGCCGCGATCTCCGGGAGCTGACCGGAGGCTTTCGGGGGGTTCGTTCGTCTGAATCCATCGTCCTAAGACCATCCCACAGGGTCCCCGTCGGATCATCCGTGGTCGGTACGGGATTAGGCGATCGAGCCCGTGGGTCGTGGTCCGCTCAGCGCTCGATCCGACCCGGCAGCAGGAACGGATAGGGCCGGCCCGTCCGCCTCCTCCATGCGCGATCGAGGCGTCTCAATCCGAGCAGGGCTGCCCAGAGGCGCGCGTCGGATCGGTAGTAGCGGTGGACCTCCCGCTCGGTCAGCGGCTCCTCGAGGTGCCGGTTGATCGGCACCAGGAACTCGGGGAGCCAGGCGTCGAGTCGCTCCTTGAGCAGGTTGCCGGTCAGGTCGAGATAGACCTTGCGCAGATCGCGGTAGCCGTCGAGGATTCCGGGAGCGACGAATCGTCGAAGCGCCGCCCGGAGGATCATGGGGTAGGCCTGAGCCAGGGGCTCGAGATCCAGCTTCGAGCGGTCGTCGCCGTCCCAGATCATCGGGGTCGAGACGTCGATGTAGGCCAGTGCTTCGTCCTTCCACGCCCAGTTGGAGAGCTGGGCGTCGAGACCGAGCCGGGGCGAGACCGTGCCCGCCGCCGCGTCGACCACGGCGACGACGATTTGGTGGCCCATCACCGGGTCGCCCCGCCGCAGGATGGCCGGCGCCAGGGTCGCCGCCTCCAGCACCGGTTGCACCACGTATGCGGCAACCGTCCCGTCGGTCCGCTCGACCCCGCGCATTCGCGTTTCGATCACGTTGATCCCAGCGGCTCCGAGGGCCTCGATGTAGTCCTCCAGGGTCCGCCGGTAGGACTCGAACCGCGACCTCGTGTCGAAGACCGGCATTCGCTTGCAGGCGAATCGTGGGTCGTCGGTGGGCCAGCCGAGGACGAGGGAGATCTCGCCGTATCCGAGTACGGGGAGGCTCTCCTCTTCGCCGGCCGAGAGCACCCGCTCCACGCGGTCGTCGAGTTCTCCAAGATCGTGGTCGGAGAGGGCGGCCCCGATGCTCACTTGAGCGTGGCCCCGACCACCGTGGAGATCTCGTCGACCTCGGCTTCGGTGACGATCAGGGGTGGCTTGAACTGGGTGACCGAGTGGTCGTGCTCGGCGTAGACGGCGAACACCCCAGCGTCGATCAGACGCTTGGCGGCGAGTACGCCGCCCTGCGGTTCGTCGAATCTGAGCCCCATTGTCAACCCAAAGCGACGAAGTCCGAACGGCATTCCCTCGAAGGCACGCTCGAAGCGATTCCCGAGCTGCTCGACCCGCTCGAGAAAGCCCGGCGCCGCGACCTCTTCCATAACGGCCGAGGCCGCGATGCAGCCGATCTCGGCACCGCCGAAGGTCGAGACATAGGCGAACGGATTGCCGTCGAAGAACGACTCGAGTTCCGGGCGGAGCATCATGGCGCTGATCGGATAGACCCCGCCGCCGAGTCCCTTTCCGGTGATCAGCAGGTCGGGCTCGACTCCCTCCTGTTGGTAGTACCAGTTGGTGCCGGTGCGGCCGAGCCCCGTCTGGACCTCGTCGAGGATCACCAGTGCGCCGGCCGAGCGCGCCGCCTCGACGACCGCCGCCAGATAGCCGGGTGCCGGGGCGGGGAACCCGAGCGTGGCGGGAATCGACTCGAGGATCACGGCGGCCGTCTCGGAGCCGATGGCATCTCGCATCGCCGCCGCATCGTTATAGGGGACGTGGACGAAGCCCTGCGGGGCAAAGCCGAACGGGTCGAACCAGCGCGGGTCGCTGGCAGCGAGCGCGAACCCGCTGAGGCCGTGATAGGCACCGAGCGCGGCGACTATCTGCGATCGCCCGGTCGTCGCGCGCGCCAGCCGCAGCGCCAGGTCGACCGACTCGGTGCCCGAGGGGGTGAAGACGGCGTGGGGGAGGGCGCCGTTCGTGCTGGCCGCCAGCTGCTCGGCAAGCCGGGCGCGCCAGCCGCTGACGAGGTGATGGTTGCCGACGTCGACGTGGTCGAGTCCCTCCTTCACCGCCGCAACCACCTTCGGATTGCGGTGCCCCAGGTTGAAGACGCCGCCGTTGCAGTGGCAGTTCCAGTACCAGCGACCGGAGTACGCGTCCTGGAAACGGGCTCCCGCGCGCTCCCCGATCACGATGTCGACCCCGATCGCCTCCAGAGCTCGGACCTTTCCCCGGTTCACATGGGCGGCGAATGCCGCACTGGTCGACTCCCGGCTCGCGTAGGGCTGCCTAGCGCTCGGACCCCCGTCCTCGGTGTGAGCCGTCATCACCGACCACCCTTCCTCATCGGTCCGTGACCCGCGCGCTCGTCACCGGGCGACGCGCCCCTCCGAGAGATGCGCGGTGAACCAATGAGCGGCGAGGCGGGCGACCTCGTCGAGTGCGCCCGGCTCCTCGAACAGGTGCCCGGCGCCCTCGACGACCTCGAGTTCGTGCATCCCCGCAAGCTGCCGGGACGCCTGTTGATTCAAAGCCAGTACCTGTTCATCGGCTCCCCCGACGATCAGCAGGGTGGGGGAGACGACGCGAGCCAGATCCTCGCCCGCTAGATCGGGCCGACCGCCTCGGGAGACGACGGCCCCCACGCCGCCGCCGGCGACGGCCGCGGCCTTCAGTGCGGCGGCCGCTCCAGTCGAGGCCCCGAAGAGCCCGATCGGCAGCCCTTGCGCCTCCTCTGCATGCTGCGCCCAGACGAGCGCGTCCAGCAGCCGACCGGCGAGCAGCCCGATGTCGAAGACCTTCTCGCGATCCTTGGCCTCCCGGTCGGTCAGCAGGTCGAAGAGCAGAGTCCCCAGGCCCGCGCCGTTGAGCGTCGCAGCGACCTCTCGGTTGCGGGGGCTGAACCTGCTCGAGCCGCTGCCGTGGGCGAAGATCACGAGTCCGTTCGCCCGCTCCGGGATACGAAGCGTCCCGTTGAGCTCGATCTCATCATGGCTCGGAATGGTCACCTCGAACCCGTGGCCGGCCGGTTGCGATCGAAGGTCGGAGGCGACCGGGCCACGGGCACTGCTCATCAGCTCGATGACCTCAGCGTCGGTCGTCTGCGTGAAGTCGTCGTAACCCCGGCCGACTCCCCCGAAGGGCTCGGGAGAATGCAGACAGACGAATCCGTCGAATGCCGATCTGACGCCGGCCTCGATCTCGCGCGGGCAGACCGGTACGGCGAGGATCACGCTCAGGGCGCCACGGGCCCTGAGCACCCGGGCCGCGGCCAGCGCCGTGAGACCGGTGGCCAGGCCGTCGTCGACCAGGATGATCGTCCGACCGTCGACGTCAAGGGGCGGAGTGTCCGGCCGATAGCGATCCGCGCGGCGACGAAGCTCCTCGAGTTCGGAATCGATGATCTCTTGAAGTTGCTCGCGGGAGACTCCCAGCCGGCGTACGGCGTCCTGATCGACGATGCCGCGTCCGTCCTCGCCGATCGCGCCGATTCCGAGTTCGGGCTGCATCGGCGAGCCGAGCTTGCGAACGAGGCCGATGTCGAGCGGCGCTCCGAGCGCGAGTGCCACCTCGTAGGCCACCGGAACTCCGCCTCGAGGCAGCGCGACGACGATCGGCTCGTCAGCCGCCAGGTCGGCCAGCGCTCGCCCGAGAGCCCGACCGGCCTCGCGACGATCCCGAAAGGGCCCGGTGTCATTGTCGTTATCCGCTGTCGCGGCGGCTGCGCCGATCGGAGGTCTACTGCTCGTCATGAGATTCGGAGGTCCTAGCTCGGATGGGATGTCCTCAGCGTCAAGTTAAGGGCGAAGAGCCCCCTCTCGCATCGGAAGCGATCCACAGTCGCCATCCGTTGCGGCTACGGAGCCTCGGAACCGATTCGGTACTGGATGCGGAGGAACCGCCGACCCAGGCGCCCTAGTGTCGTTGCATGCCCAGCATTCTCGTCGGCTATGACGGCCTGTCCGGCTCCCGCGACGCCCTCGCCCTCACCCGGGTCCTCGCCCCGCTCATGGGTGCGGACGTGATTGCCGCTTCGGTGCTCACCTACGCCCCGACCGAGGCGACCTGGGCGCTGTATGAACGAATGTTGAAGGACGACGAAGAGCGGCTTGCCGCCGAGGCGCGGGAGGGTCTGCAGGGGGTCGGCTCAGTTGAGACCGTTGCGGTCTGCGGTTCGAGCCCTCCCCGGGACCTCAGCCTCCTCGCGGAACGACGCGAGGCTGATCTGATGGTGCTCGGATCGACCCACCGTGGCACGATCGGCCGCGTGCTCCCGGGCACCGTCGCGGATCGACTGATGTCCGGTGCGCCGTGCCCGCTCGCGATCGCACCGCACGACTTCGACGCCGTCGATGCGAAGTTGCAGACCATCGGCGTCGCCTACGACGGTTCCGCCGAGGCCGAGAGCGCCCTCGGCCTGGCGGCCGAACTGGCGCCTGCCGCCGGGGCGTCGCTCGAGCTGGTCGCCGTTGCAGACCCCGACGAGCCGCTCGCGGCGGCGCCCGGTACGGAGGAATGGCCGGTTCTGGTCGCAACCGAGGAGGGACGGCAGAAAGCTCGCGCCCAGTTGCGGGAGGCCGTCGAGTCGGTGGCGGCGGAGCTCCCGCCGGCGCTCGATGTCCGGACCCGCCTCAGCGAGGGCGACCCCCGGTTTGCCCTCGTCGAAGCATCTCGCGATCTTGACCTGCTCGTCATCGGCTCGCGCGGATACGGACCCCTGAAACGGGTCCTCCTCGGCGCCGTGTCCTCGGCCGTCGTCCGCCGCGCCGCGTGCCCGGTGATCGTGATGCCGCGTTCAGTCACCGAAGCGCCCCAGGAGGTCGCCGAAAAATGACAATCCTCTGGTTTCTGATCTGGTTCGTCTGCAACAACGTTGGCAGCCACGAGCCGCTGATCGCCGACCCGGTCAACGTCTGGCTGGGAACGCTGATCCTCGCGGTCGCGCTCGACCTGGCGGGGGCCCACGCCAGCCGGTCCATGTCGCGCGACGGGTAGGGCGCTTCTGATGGAGGACGCAGCCGAACGAGCCATACCCCTTTCCGTCGACCGGCCGATCTGGAATCGGTTCTTCACCGTCGCGCCCCTCGTGATCGTGGGCACGGTCGAAGACGACGGCCACGACCTGGCCGCCAAGCACATGGCCATGCCGCTGGGATGGGACAACTACTTCTGCTTCGTCTGCAGCCCCGAACACGCAACGCAGGGGAACGCCCAGCGCACCGGCGAGTTCACGGTCAGCTTCCCGCGCCCGGACGGAATCGTCGCCGCCAGCCTCTCGGCCTCCCCGCGGGCGGACGACAACTCCAAGCCCGGATTGGCCGGGATCAGGACGTTCCCCTCCCGCGAGGTGGATGGCGTCCTGGTCGAGGACTCCTACCTCTGGCTGGAGTGCGAGCTCGATCGGATCGTCGAAGGCTTTGGTCGCAACACCGTGATCATCGGGCGCATCGTGGCCGCGGCGGTGGCACCGGGCGCGATGAGGGCGGCCGACGACGACGACGCCGATCTGATCTTCAACCAGCCGCTGCTCGCCTACCTGAGCCCGGGCCGCTTCGCCCGCATCTCGGAGAGCTACTCGTTTCCCTTTCACGTCAACATGAGGATCTGAGGTGAGCGAATCGGGGCGGGCCGGTGCTCACGGCGAGCCGTCCGACCCGACGGCCCGCGCTCTGCTTGGCTGGCTGCGCGAGCGGACGACCCCGATGGTGGAGCTGCTCCAGCGCCTCGCCCGCGCCGAGTCCCCGTCCGACGAGCCCACCGCCCAGGCGGAGGCTTTCTCGATTCTCGAGGGGGAGCTGACGGCTCTCGGATTCAGGACGGAGCGGCTTCGAGGGGTGAGCAAGGGCGACCATCTACTCGCCCACGGCCCCGGGATCGAGGTGGGGCGCGCGCGCCAGCTCCTGCTCGGGCATCTCGACACCGTGTGGCCGCTCGGGACCCTCGCGACGATGCCGGTTGAGCTTCGTGACGGTTCCCTGTTCGGCCCCGGGGTTTTCGACATGAAAGGGGGTCTCGTGCAGATGTTGTTCGCCCTCCGGGCGATGAACGAGCTGGAGGTGGCGCCCGCCTGCCCGCCGGTCGTGCTGATCAACGCCGATGAGGAGCTGAGCAGCCCCGAATCGCGCGATCACGTCCTCCGCCTCGCGCGCGAAGCCGCTCGGGCCTTCGTGCTCGAGCCGTCGGTCGGGCGGAACGGCAATCTGAAGACGGCGCGCAAGGGGGTCGGCAGGTTCACGGTGACGGTCAAGGGGGTGGCGAGTCACGCCGGACTCGACCCGGAGGCCGGCCACAGCGCGATCCTCGAGGTCTCCCACCAGATCCAGAGCCTGTTCGCCCTCAACGACCCCGCCTCGGGGGTCACCGTCAACGTTGGCACCATCGACGGGGGGCTGAGGGCGAACGTGATTGCTCCGAAGGTGGTCGCCCAGGTGGAGACGCGTGTCGTCACCGCCGCCGACGCCATCCGGGTCGAGGATCACATTCGCGGCCTGAAGCCGGTCACCGACGGCGTCTCGCTGGAGATCGACGGCGACTTCCGCCGCCCGCCGCTCGAGCGGACCCCTCGTAACCGGGCCCTGTGGGATGCGGCGCTGGCCGCCGCGGAGAGGCTCGGGATCGACCTCGACGAGGCGCTGGTCGGTGGTGCCTCCGACGGCAACCTCGCAAGCACCGAGACCGCCACCCTGGACGGCCTCGGGGCGGTCGGGGACGGTGCTCACGCCGATCACGAACACCTGGTGGTCGAGCGGATGCCCGAACGAGCCGCGCTCCTCGCCCTGCTCCTCGCCGCTCCGCTGGAGCCGTAGATGGCTGCGCCGAAGACGATTGTCGGGAGCGTCGCGCGGGGCGGGGATTTCGTCCGCCGTCCGCCGGCGCTCGAGCCCCGGTCGCGCGGTCTCTGGGCGACCGGGGACTTCGTGGTCGGCGAGATGATCGAGACGGGGCTGGCGAGCTTCCCGGTCGAGCCGCCCGGCGGAGGGGTGGAGGAGATGAGCCCAGGCGATCGTCTGATCGGGGCGCTGGGCGTCAGGTCCGCCACCCTGACCCTGGTCGGTGACTGGCGGGACGTCGGCGACGACCTGGTGCTCGAGACGCTGACCCAGGCCGGGGTGCTGGGGAGATCCACATCGACGGCGATGCCTCCACCGCCGATCGCGAAGCTGACTTACCTCGGGCATGCATCGCGCGACGGAAGCTTGCTGACGATGCGGGGTTGCGTCGAGGACACTCCCGACCAGCCGCTGCGGACGCCTGTGTTGTTGATCATCGGCACCTCGATGGATGCGGGTAAGACGGTGGCCGCGGTCGCGATCATCCGCGAGCTCAAGAGCATGGGGATGCGGGTGGCCGGAGCCAAGCTGACCGGCGTCGGCCGCTACCGCGACATCCTCGCGATGAGCGATGCCGGGGCCGACGTCATCCTCGACTTCGTCGATGCCGGGCTGCCGTCGACGGTCGTCCCTGCCGACGAATACGGGGAGTCCCTGCGGATCCTCTGCTCGAGGCTCGCGGCGGCCGAGGTGGACATCGTCGTCGCCGAGGCCGGCGCCTCACCGCTGGAGCCCTACAACGGGGAGCTCGCGGTGGGGATGCTGGCCGAGAACGTCTGCGCGACGGTTCTCTGCGCTTCCGATCCCTACGCGGTCGTCGGCGTGATCAGCGCCTTCGGATCGCGTCCCGACCTGGTCAGCGGCAAGGCGACCAGCACCAGTGCCGGCGTGGCGTTGATCGAGAAGCTCGTCGGCATCCCGGCCCTGAGCATGTTCAACCCCGAGGTGGGGCCGCGACTCCGCGAGTTCCTGAAGGACAGAATCCCCGGCCCCCTCCGACCCTAGATCCTGCCCGCCAGGGCCACCAGGTCAGCTCGATCCCCAGCTCCCGCTCGGCAGTGATCGCGGGGCGCTCGTGGGCGTTGTGTTGCCCCGCCGTTGCCCCGGACGACTCCGGGCCAGAACGTCAGGTTGACTTCGCGCGCCATGGATCCTGACCTACATGCGGAGCGCGGGACCGAGCCGCCGGCCTTCGTCGCCGAGTCCGACAGCCTCTTCGTGGCGTTCTCGGTCGCGCGCCGGGCCCACGCCGGACATACGCGCGGTGGTCACGGCAGGCCCTACCTCGAACACCCGATCCAGGTCGCCGAGCTGCTTCGTGACGAGGGCTACGGCGAGGCGGTGTGTGCCGCCGGCCTCCTGCACGACGTGGTCGAGGATTCGGGCTTAACGGTCAGCGATGTGGTCGAAGGCTTCGGTTCGCGGGTTGGCGCGCTCGTCGAGGCGCTGACCGAGGACGCCACGATCGAGGACTGGGAGGAGCGCAAGCTTGCGCTCCGCGAAAGCGTCGCCGAGTCAGGGCCCGAGTGCGCCGCGATCTACATCGCCGACAAGCTGGCGAACCTTCACGACTGGCGCCTGGTGTACGCCGAGGTCGGCGAGCGTGCGGTCGAGTTCTTCAAAGCCCCGACGCTCGCCGCCAGGGTCCGCGCCTGGCACGCGGATCTCGAGATGGGCGAGCGAGTCGCGCCGCAACTGAGTTTCAACGCATTGCTGCGCCAGGAGCTGGAGCAGTTCGAGCGGGAGCGCCACAGCCAACCGGGGCTCGATCCATGAACCCTGTGGATATAGGATTGATTCGCCTTGGCCGCTGACCCCCAAGCCCCTCACGACGGAACCGCCGACCCCTCGAGCCAAGGATTGACATTCGGTCCTCGCTCGCGGCATCTGCTGACGCTCGAGTTCGGCGATCGCAAGGACTTCGACGATCCGAGCCATGAGTGGCGGCGGCTGTTCTCGGAGCTGCTCGGCACGTTCTTCCTCGTCCTCGTAGCTGCAGGCGGCGGGATCCTCGTCGGCGAGGGTCAGATCACGCTCGCGGCCGCGGTCGTCGCGCCGGGCCTCATGGTGATGGCGATCATCCTCTTCATGGGCGCGATCTCAGGAGCGCACCTGAACCCCGCCGTGTCGCTCGCGTTCGCACTCCGGGGCGACTTTCCGTGGAAGCGCGTCCCCGGCTACATCATCGTCCAGCTCGTCGCCGCGACGTTGGCCTGCCTGTTCCTCGACGCGGTGTTCGGGAACATCCAGCACCTCGGCGCGACCCTCCCGGGCGCCGGGTATGAGAACTGGCAGGCGTTTCTGATGGAGGTCGTCCTGACCCTCGGCCTCGTCAGCGTCATCCTCGGAACCGCCTCGGCGGCGCAGAATGTTGGTGCGATCGCTGCCCTCGGCGTTGGCGGCTACATCGCCTTGGCGGGCCTCTGGGCGGCGCCGGTGAGCGGGACGTCGATGAACCCGGCCCGCTCGTTCGGACCGGCGCTGGTCAGCGGCGACTTCACGAGCTACTGGGTCTACGTCGCGGGGCCTCTACTCGGCGCGCTGATCGCCGTCGGCTGCGCCTATGTCCTGCGCGGAGCAGGCGGTGACCCGATTTCCAAGGCGGCGGGCTCGGGCGTGCTGACGCCTGGGAGCCTCGAGGAGAAGCAGAAGCTCGCCGGCGCGATCGATCGTGGTGAGGTCACTCCACCCGGTATCGACGACGACGCACCACGGCCCGACTAGAAGACGGCGGGGAGAGGAGTAGCGTCACTGAAATGGTGAAAGCAGCAGCATCCAAGAAGAGCAAGAATTCCAAGAAGGCCAAGCACGGCAAGCACCCGCGTGGTGTGCTCGATCTCCCGAAGGCGACCGAGGAGCGGATGGCAGAGGGGAAGGCCGAGCGGGAGCGGGTGCCCCTCGAATCCCATGCCGAATGGAATCCGCCGGCAGACCGCCCCGACCCGGTGGCAATCCTCGAGAAGCAGGACGAGACGCGCGTGCCCGATCTCGTGCCGATCCGGCACGGGCGGATGATCGTCTCACCGTTCACCTTCTACCGCGGCGCTGCGGCGATCATGGCCTGGGATCTTTCGCGCACGCCGACGAGCTCGCTGCGCGTTCAGTGCTGCGGAGACGCCCACCTGTCGAACTTCGGAGTGTTCGCAGCCCCCGACCGCCGCATGGTCTTCGATCTGAACGACTTCGACGAAACGTTGCCGGCGCCGTTCGAGTGGGACGTCAAGCGACTGGCGGCGAGCCTCGTGGAAGCCGCTCGGGACAACGGCCACCGGCCGAAGGAGCAGCGGAAGGCCGTGCGCGCCGCGATCGCTGCCTACCGGAATGCGATGGCCACTGCCGCGGCGACGCGGTTCCTCGAGGTCTGGTACGCACGGACCGATGCTGAGCTGCTGCTGCAGGAGATCGGTTCCGGCGGCGACAAGGCCACGATCAAGGCGGCGAAGAAGAACCTCGCGAAGGCGCGCAAGCGAACGAGTATCGGGTCGCTCGGCAAGTTCGCCGAGCGGGTCGATGGCGGCTATCGGATCAAGCAGCAGCCACCCGTGATAGTGAGACCGCCGGAGTCGATGGAAGGGGAGTACGAGGGGATCGTCCGCCAGGGGCTGACGGACTACGAGCGCTCGCTGAGCCCGGACCGCCGCGTCGTGCTCGACCACTACCACTACGTGGACTTCGCGCGGAAGATCGTCGGTGTGGGATCGGTGGGCACCGAGTGTCTGATGGTGCTCTTGATGGGCGATCTCGAGGACGACCCGCTCTTTCTGCAGGTCAAGGAGGCTGACACATCGGTGCTCGCGCCCTACGCCGGCGCGAGTGAGTACGAGCACCAGGGCGAGCGCGTCGTCCAGGGGCAGCGCCTGACGCAGGCCGCGAGTGACGCTTTCCTGGGCTGGGTCACCGGGACCGGTGAGCGCCACCGGGAGTTCTACGTTCGCCAGCTACGCGACATGAAGGGCTCGGCGGCCATCGAGGCGATGCCGCCGGAGCGACTCGCGCGCTATGGCGGACTTTGCGGTGCGACCCTTGCACGCGCACACGCCCGTACCGGCGATGCGGCGAAGATCACCGGCTACCTCGGTGACGACGACGACTTCGACCGGGCGATCGAACGGTTCGCGACCACGTACGCGGATCAAAGCGAGGCCGACTACGCAGCTTTCACCGAGGCTGCGGCCGATCAGCGCATCGCGGTCGAGCGCGGGGTCTGAGACGCCGCGACCAGGGTCACCTGCTGCTCTCGGTCAGGCGGAGTGCGCCCGGTCAGCCGAGGACGAGAAACCGGCCTTGACTTAGAGTGCGCTCCAACTCCTACGCTGTCTGGAGATGGAAGCCACGACGCAAGATGAGCAGCTCCTGACGATCTCGGAGGCCGCCGAGGCCAGCGGGGTGAGCGCCCACAACCTGCGCTACTACGAGCGCGCGGGGCTCGTCGAGCCGGTCGAGCGTGCATCATCGGGCCACCGCAGGTACACGGCGGCCGAGATGGACCGTGTGCGCTTCATCGGCTACCTGCGCCAGACGGGAATGCCCATCAGGCGCATCCGCGAGTACTTCAAGCTCGTGCGGGAAGGCGAGGCGACGACCGCCGAGCGGCTCGAGTTGCTTCGGCGTCATCGCGAGACGGTGCTGGCCGGTCTCGATGAGAGCCGCCGTAACCTCGCCGCGATCGACAAGAAGATCCAAAGATACGAGGAAGGGGAGGTCCGCTGATGGAAACCAGGAAGCTCGGAAGCCAGGGACTCGAGGCGAGCGCACAGGGGCTCGGCTGCATGGGAATGAGCGCCTTCTACGGCGACACGGACGCTGACGAGAGCACCAAGGCGATCCACCGCGCGCTGGAGCTGGGCGTGACCCTGCTCGACACCGCCGAGCTGTACGGCCCGCACGCGAACGAGGAGCTGCTGGGGGCGGCGCTCGAGGGCCGCGACCGCGACTCCTTCGTGCTCGCCACCAAGTTCGGCATCAAGCCGGACATGGGCGCCGACCCGCCCACGATGACCAACGACGGGACTCCCGAGAACGTGCGGGCGTCGATCGAGGGCTCGCTGCAGCGCCTGCGCCTCGACCACGTCGACCTCTACTACCTTCACAGGGTCGACCCGGGGGTGGCGATCGAGGAGACGGTCGGCGCGATGGGCGAGCTGGTCTCGGAGGGCAAGGTGAGGTACCTGGGGGTCTCGGAGACCGCGCCCGACACCATCCGCAAGGCGCACGAGGCCCATCCGATCACCGCGATCCAGACCGAGTACTCCCTGTGGACGCGCGAGCCCGAGCGAAACGGCGTCATCGACACCTGCCGCGAGCTCGGCATCGGCTTCGTCGCCTACAGCCCCCTCGGCCGTGGCTTCCTGACCGGGAAGATCCGCGACGTCGAGTCCCTGGCCGAGGGCGACTTCCGGCGCCAGAACCCGCGATTCGTGGGCGGCAACCTCGACTCCAACATGGCGATCGTCGAGGCGCTCGAGGTGATCGCCGACTCCCGCGGGGTCACGGCCGCGCAGCTGGCCCTGGCGTGGGTCCATTCCCGCGGCGAGGACGTCTTCCCGATCCCGGGCACGAAGCGGCGCTCCTACCTCGAGGAGAACGTCGCCGCCTTCGAAATCGAGCTGGGAGACGACGAGCTGGAGGCGCTCGAGAGCGCGGCCGGCGAGGTCGCCGGCGATCGCTATAACGAGAGCGGGATGGCGAGCGTCAACCGCTAGGGGCCCCCGGAAGGTCGTCGAACTCCGCGATTGCCTGCGTTCAATCGCGCTCGGCGCGGCATCCTTACTGCGTTGTTCAAAGAATCAGGGCGTGAACCGAAACCGCGAGGTCTGACCGCTGTCCGACTCACACCTGACGGTCCAGCCCATCTCATCGTTGAAGCGGTTGTAGTGGCAGGTTCCCTCGGCGACATCGAACGTGCCGCTCTGGATCTTGTCGTCGGTGAGGTTGTTGGGTCGATCATGGCCTCGGTCGAAGTCGTGACGCTCTCGGGGTGATCGGAGCCACAGCCGACGCCGACCAGGACCAGGAATGTCGCCGCCAGGGCAAGTGCTGTGCGCGTTGCGTTCACCATCCCACCGTGTACGGCTGAGGGCAGCCGATAGGTCCCTGCCACTCGACGGCCTCATGGCAGCGTCCTCCGCCGCTCTTAGGCTGCCGAAACATGATGAGTCTCCCGCTCGCCGCTGTCTCTGACGCTGTGATTGCAGGCAGCACCGCGATTATCGGCGGATTGTTCTGTGCCATCACGGGCGGGATCGTGGATTGGGCGCTTAAAGCTCGGACGCGAGCGCGGTCGGGCGAAGGCTGGCCGAGACGGTCGCTGCCCTCCACACGGAGCGGCAGGACGCGACCTCGGCCTACAACTCGCTAGCCAAGCCGGCCGGATTGAAGGCGAACGAGGAGCGGCAACTTGGGAGCAAGGTCAGCGAGTGATTCCAGCGCCGAATAGCAACGGCTTCGGCGAAAGAGCGCGACCCGTCGCTCGGGTCATTCGACCCGGCTTCGGCAGGGCCGCCGCTTGGGTTCGGTTGAACCTTGCTCTCAGCAGCCAGCTCATTGCTTTGTCGGCCCCGGCTCTTCGACTTCCGTCGCGGCCGCGACGGCCGAAGCGCGCTCCCACCTGAACCCGGCCTCGGATCGGTGCCAGTCTCCCGCTCCCGCCTCGCGCGTAGCTCCGAGAGCAGCCTTTCGGCTTCGTCGCGCTCCTTCTCCAGCTCTTCGCCCGTCTGTTCCTTGTCGGCCATGTCGCTCCTTGCGCTCTTGTTGATCGTGTGCTGCTGCCCGAGCCATTCATCGTGGGCGGACCGCGGTCGACCGTCCAGCGGTCGTGCGTAACGTCGCGGCTAAGAGCGGGTCCCTGACAGCGTCCCTTTCGGCGATCCCGCCGTTCTCATATGGCAGGGCGATGGCAGCCCCGGTGGAACCCAACAGGGAGGTGCCTGTTGGCACTTCCAATGCCCGACCGACGCCACAACGCAGGGACCGTGTCCCGATACCGACCGGCCCAGACCAAGATCAAGAGGTCGCCCCCTTGTTCGTCCTCTGGATACGGGGCCGGGTCGAATGAGGCGAACGACCCCAGGCGTCCATTACGGACATAATGAGCAGGCCCTGGACCGACGGATAGGAGAAGGAGCCGAGCCTTGACGGAGCAAACGAACGAGATCGACCAGTCTCCGCCGCGGAGGCGTCATCGTGCGCTCGTCTGGACGCTCGTGGTACTCGCATCGGTGCTGCTGGTCTTCTCGATCACCGCGAACTGGGTGCAGCGTGCGGTCCTCGACACCGGCGAGGTGACCAAGACGACCGACGAGATCCTCGCCGACCAGGACGTTCAGGAGCAGCTCAGCGTCTTCGCCGTCGACCAGCTGTACGCCAACGTCGATGTGCAGGGGGCGATTACTGAACGCCTGCCGCCGCCCGCCCAGCCCCTTGCGGGTCCGCTCGCTGCGGCGGCCCGGGAGCTCGCGACCAACGTGGCCGACAAGGCGCTCGCGTCGCCTCAGGTCCAGTCGATCGTCTCGGGCGCCATCGGCACCGCCCACGAGCGGTTCGTGGCCCTGATCGAGGATGAGGGGACGTACGTCTCGACGACCGGTGGCGAGGTCACGCTCGAATACGGCAAGGTCATCGCCGACCTCGCCGCCCGGCTCGGGCTTGATCCGGGGACGATCACCGAGATTCAGAGCTTCGTCCAAAGCTTCTCGCAGAAGCTCCAGGAGAACCTGACGACCGCTCAGAGCAAGATCGAGTCGGTGCGCGCGAATCTCGAGCAGGTCCAGGCGGGAGAGCTCGATTCGACGACCGAGGCGAACCTGCGCGAGCTCAACCAGCTCGCCGCCCAGTTGACCAAGGAGATCGGCAGCCTCGAGAAGCAGATCGCCGGGATCGAGGGCAAGGTCCCCTCTCAGCTCCAGGACAAGCTCAAGGAGCTGGAAGGCCTGTTGGCCGACGTCAAGGACCGGCTCGCAGTCATCGCGGGACGCACTGCCGCCGTGCTCGCCGATCCGGCCGATGCCAACGTGAGTGCGCTCGACGCCGAGCTCGCATCGCTGCAGTCGCAGATCACCGCTCTCCTCGACCGACAGGTCGTCCAGACCCCCGGTCAGCTGGTGATCATGGATTCCAGCCAGCTCGGCGGGATCCAGACCCTCGTCTCGGTGCTCCGCAACCTCGGGATCGTGTTGCCGATCCTGGTGGTGCTGTTCTACCTCGCGGCCCTATTCCTCGCCAAGGGGTGGCGCCGTGAGGCCCTGATCGCCGCGGGCGGAGGGATCGTGGCGGCGACGCTCTTCGTGCTCGTGGTCCGGCGGATGGCCGGCAACGAAGTCACCTCGCTGGCGAGCTCCGAGACGGTCGAGCCCGCCGTGCAGTCCGTCTGGGACATCATCTCCACCACCCTTCGCGACCGCGCCCGGTTCGTCCTCGTGGTCGGGATCGCGTTCATCGGAGGCGGCGCCTTCGCGGGCCCGGGCCGCTATGCCGTCACCGCCCGCCGGTACATCGCCCCCTTCCTGCGCGAGCATCCGGTCGCCGTCTACTCGATCGTCGCCGGGCTCTTCCTGCTCTGGCTTGCGTTCACCCCTGGGATCGACACCATCGGACAAGTCCTGGCGATCCTCGTGCTCGCCGCGCTGGCCGCCGTCGGAGTCGAGGTCCTGCGTCGCCAGACGGCGCGGGAGTTCCCGCCGGCCCCGGCGGTTCAGCGGCCGCCGGCGACCGGCGCCGCGGACGGCTGATCGACACCCGCACCTGAGCGGCGGCGCCCACGAGGGCGATTCGCCTGCTCGGGTGGCCGCGGGGAGCCGGCTGGACCCTTGCCGTCCGCTGACCCGGCAGGTGTGGGCCTGTTCGCACTCTGTTGACACCAGTCTGTGCCGAGATCGAGTCCCCGCACCCGCTATGGGCAGGGCAGCTCACCTACAGGATGCCGGAGGAGAGACTCGAACTCCCGACACGCGGATTATGATTCCGCTGCTCTAACCGACTGAGCTACTCCGGCGGGCCGCTTGTCCAAGCCATTTGCGGGGTTTCGCTCGCCCCCAAGATCGGCCGGGTGCGAACAAAGTGCGAACACCTCAGACGGTCGCGGTCGCCGCGAGGATACCGGCGGGGTCGTGATCGCAGCCCTCCATCCGCGTCGAGATCGAACGCGATCGGATCGTCGGAGGCAGTTTCGCGGCAGGGTCGGATGTTCACCAGGCCGTGAGCGAGCACCGGTTGAGGCTTGACTCCGGTTCCGGCGTTCAATAGACAGAATGCAACGTCCCCTACCGCATTGCCGGAAGTGAGATTTGACCGCAATGACCAAGAGGCTGATTGACCGGTTGTCGTATGCGAATGTGGTCGCCACGCTTGCGCTGTTCGTCGCTCTCGGGGGCGCGAGCTATGCGGCTATCAAGGTCCCGGCGGACAGCGTTGGCTCCAAGCAGATCAAGGCGAACGCCGTAAAGAACGCCGAACTCGCTGACGGCTCGGTGACGACGGCCAAGATCGCGGCCAATGCTGTCGGTCCCTCGCAGATCGGCGACGGCTCGGTCACGGGGTCCAAGATCGCCGGAGGCGCGGTAGCCACACCGAATATCGCCCCAAGTGCCGTGAGGTCGCAGCAGATCGGCGACGGATCGGTGCAGGCCCAGGACATCGCGCCGCCCGAGCCTTGGCATGAGATTGGGGGACCCTCGGGCAGCGACCCCTGCGCCGACCCGGCCAATACGGCCGTCTTTTGCGGCGTGAACTATTGGAACAACCTCGGCGGCGGTTATGCGACAGCCGCCTTCTATAAAGACCAGATGGGGACTGTCCATTTGCGAGGCACGATTACGACCCTCTCCTGGGTTCTTTCGCAGAATCCAATCAACCCGTGGATCTTCCGGTTGCCGCCCGGGTACAGGCCCGACAGCGCCAGGCTGTTCACGACAAATGGGAAAACGCAAGACCGCGAGGTGAACGTGGGGCGGATCGACGTTAGCCCCAACGGCTTGGTGAGTCTGATCGTAGACTGCGGACAGACCAATCCCGGCTGTAGCGCTTTTGGCGAATTCGTCTCGCTCGACGGGATCAGTTTCCGACCGGACGAGTAGGAGATCCGATGACGAAGAGGCTGGTAGATCGCTTGTCGTATGCCAACGTCGTATCGACGCTGTGCCTGTTCTTGATCCTGGGCATGGGCGGCGCATACGCGGCTAAGAACCTCGCCAAGAACAGCGTCGGCTCTAAGCAGATCAAGGACGGGCAGGTCAAGAGCGTCGATGTTGCCGACAACGGCATCACTGGCACCGATATCAACGAGGGATCGCTCGGCAAGGTACCCAGCGCCACCAACGCCGATTCGGCCACGAGCGCCGCCAATGCGGACAAGCTCGACAACAAGGACTCGACCGCGTTTCCAGTTGAAGGGCTCGGATCCGTTCACCACGGCGACGTTGAACAACTCTCCGAGGCCGTCAACTGCCGTATTGCTACTGGCGTGAGCTACGCGCAGCGGGTTCAACGACGCCGCCTACTTCCGCGACCGCGACGGCCTCGTGCACCTGCAGGGATTCGTCTACGCGGACCGACGGCACCGACAATTGCGGGAACTTCGTGTGCACAGCGCGCGGAAGACAAGAGTGATCACCGACCCTGCCGCCCGGGTACCGTCCCGCTGGGAGGTCGCTGTTCACGTCAGCAACGCCATCTGGGCGCGTTCGCACGAGTCGATGTGGACACGACCGGCGTGGCGATGCTTCGAGCCTTTCGCCTGCACCGTCGCAGCCGACTGGGTCGATGCCGAGTCTTGGGTGTCGCTCGACGGCATCACCTTCCGTTGCGCACCTTCCGGCAGCAACGGATGTCCGTAGGTCAGCATCCCTACTTGCGAATCAGGCGTGGGTAGCGGACCCTCGACCGCCAAGAGAACAAGCTCGGGCCGTGCGGTGTGCGAACAGGGTGCGAACGGGCGGAGCCGTAAGTGACCGTACTCGCCCGGAACCGATCGAGCGGATCTCCCTTGCCGGAGCCGATTACCGGACTCAGATGGACTAGGACGGAACGTCCGACGGGATTATGATTCCGCTGCTCTAACCGACTGAGCTACTCGGGCGGGGAGGCGGGAATGTTCGTGGCCGTGCGGGATGCCGTGAGATCACGGGCGGATCGGGCCGCCCCCGGCCTGGCTGGACAACGGTTCGGACAATGTGGCGAGAAACGAAAGGCACCCAGGCTGGTTGACGCCGCTTCTCGTCCAAAGCGATACTCCTGCGCTTGAATCTGTCGTTTGGCAGATCGTGCGCCCGCTGGCCGGAGGGCCGTGATGGCTCCGTGCCTAAGGTCGGCCGGAACAACCGTGTCCTCAGCGCTGGACTGACGGCAGTTGGAGGAATGAGCCGGTTCGGCCTCAGGTATGCCTCGGATGACAATCTGTCGGGTAGGGTGGGCGGAGTCGTAGTCTGATCTCGGGAGGCATCTTGTGCGAAAAATCGTCCCTGTCCTGGCCGCCTCTGCGGTGATCCTCGTATCGCTTGCATCGGGTGCAACGGCCTCCGCCGACACGAAGTTCAAAGCGGTGGGCCTAACGCAGGCGTCCATCAAGTCCGGCAACGGTGTGATCGTCCGCTCGAAGTTGACGCCTCCGGGCAACCGAAGTGCGCGGATCGGGCACGCGGTCATCAAGTTCTCGCCCCTGTCGCACGGCCAGGTCCATGCGAGAGGAGTCTTCGCGGTCGGCGGCGGAGTCCTCGAGGTCAGGGGCAACTTCGGCGCCGGCGACTCCCAGATCAACATCGTCGGCGGCAACCACCGCTGGGCAGGCGCCACGGGCGTGGTGCGGTTGCACAACGGCGGTCCTGGCGCCGAGAAATATCGCTTCTCCGTTCATCAGTAAAGCCTCAGAACATCCACTGACTCGGGTTCGCGCTTACCGAAGCGGTCGCCTTCTTCACATTGGTCGTGGGCTGCTCGCTTCGCCTTTGGGCGATCAGGCACCGCTCACCTCACACTCAGCTACGAAGTTGGGCATGAACTGGTAGCGAGCGGCTGAGCTCGCCCCTTTGGCCGGGTGGTCCAGGGGACTGCCACGCTTACCCTTACTCAGGACTACGTGTTTAGCTCACCGTCGCTCGCCGCAGCGCTCCTACTCGGACGCTCGGCCAATGGCCTGATCGAATGGAAAACCGCGACGAATCAGACCTTGAAGCAGCTTGAGTCCGAAGAGGCCGTAGCGGAGTAGACCCTGGGCAACCCTTGGCTGCCACGGGACAACGAATGGACAACGGAACACCCGTGAATACCCGTGAATCTGAGGATCGGCGAGGGTCCGAAAACCGCTATTTCATGAGCAGCCGGGACCTACCGGGAAGCGGGATGACCACTTTATGATTCCGCTGCTCTAACCGACTGAGCTACTCCGGCGGGGTGGCGCAGGATGGTATCCGGTAGCCGTCGGAGAATGGGCTTCGTGGCGACCGCCTACGCATACGACGAGCGGTGCCTTGCCCACCGCAACGGGTCGATGATCCTCGACGAACGCGCCGCTTCGTGGCTCGAGGTGCCCCACTTCGAACGGCCCGAGCGCCTCTCCCGGACGATGTCGGTGCTCGAACAGGCCGGGGTGCTCGATCGGCTTCCGCGGCTCGACTCCAGGGCGGCGACCCGGGAAGAGCTCGAGCTTGTCCACGTCGCGGCGATGATCGAGGGAATCGAAGCCGCCTGCGCCCGCGGTGAGCACGCCTGGGTCGGTCCCGAGGCGCGCATCGGCCCGGACTCCTGGGAGCCGGCGCTGCTGGCGGCGGGCAACCTGATCGCGGTGACCGATGCGGTGCTGGGCGGCCGGGCGGACAACGGCTTCGCGTTGGTTCGGCCGCCGGGCCACCATGCGACGGCCACCGAGCCGATGGGCTTCTGCCTGTTCAACAACGTGGCGATCGCGGCTCGGCACGCCCAGCTCCGCGGCGACGTCGAGCGGGTCGCGATCATCGACTGGGACGTCCATCACGGCAACGGAACCGAGGCGATCTTCTACGACGACCCGTCGGTGCTGTTCGTCTCGCTGCACCAGGACGACCTCTACCCGGTCGGGGCCGGTGGGGTCGATCGGCAGGGGGCGGGGGAGGGGGTCGGGGCGACGATCAATATCCCGCTCTCGGCTGGAACCGGCGACGAGGGCTACGGGTTCGCGTTCGAGCGGATCGTCGAGCCCGCGGTGCGCGGCTTCGATCCGGATCTGCTGATCCTCTCGGCCGGACAGGACCCGGCGGCGGCGGATCCGCTCGGGCGGATGAGCGTCACCACGGAGGGTTTTCGCGGGCTGACGGTCCGGGCCATGGACCTGGCCGCCGAGCTCTGCGGCGATCGCCTCGTGGTCGCGCTCGAGGGCGGCTACAGCCTCGAGCACCTGCCGTTCTGCAACCTCGCGATCATCGAGGCGCTGGCGAGGCTCGATCCCTCGTTCGCCGAGGATCCGCTCGAGCTGGACGTGCCGCGGGGGCTTCGTGATTTCGAGCGGCGGTCCGTCGAGGCGATCGAGGCCGGCCTCGACTGATCGGTCGTGTCATTGGGTCCCCTGGGAGGACACGATCGCACTACCGATCGATCGACTCGCCTCTCAGTGCACGACCTCGTAGCTCAACTCGACCATGCCGTTGTCGAACGGGGTCGTGTGGAGGAGCTTCATCGGCGGTACCGCCGAGGCGAACAGCGGCAGCCCGGCGCCGAGGACGACCGGGACCACGGTCACCCGGACCAGGTCGAGCAACCCGGCATCGACGTACTGGGAGGCGATGTCGCCACCGCCGACGACCCACAGGTCCTTGCCACTGGCCGCGGCGAGCATCTCCGGATGCGGCTCGGCGACCGAGCCGGCCGTGAACCGGAGGCCGCCGGCGCCATCGATCAGCGGCAGCGGCCGGTGGGTGAACACCCAGGCGGGCATGTCGGCGTAGGGCCAGGTCTCACCGAGTAGGAAATCGTAGGTCTTCGACCCCATCACGAGGGCGCCGATCCCCTCCATGAACGCGGGATAGGCATCCTCGACGGAACCTGCCACCTCGCCGTCGTATCCCGGTCCCTCGAAGGCGGTCAGCCATTCGAGCCTCTCCTCGGGCTCGGCGATGTAGCCGTCGAGGCTCATGGCCGCGTAGTAGACGGTCCGCTGGGGTGAAGCGTGATCCATGGCAGAGAAGCTACCGCGCATCACCCAGTCGCCGCTGAAGGTAGCTTGCGCTGGCCAGATGCCGCGCTTCAGTCGCCAGGAAACCGCTGATGGGCGTTCGCGAGCGTCGATGCTCGAGCTCTTCTACGACCTCGTCTTCGTCTTCGCGATCACCCAGGTCTCGCACTTCCTGCTCGATCACCTGAGCTGGTCGGGGGCCGGGCAGTCAGCGGTCGTCCTGCTCGCCGTCTGGTGGTCGTGGAACTACACGACATGGGCCACGAACGAGCTCGATACCGGCGCCCCGCCCGTCCGGCTCCTGGTAGTTGCGGTGATGCTCGGCAGCCTGCTGATGTCGATCGCCATCCCCTACGCCTGGGAGGACCGGGCGCTGCTGTTCGCCGGCGCGTACGTGGCGATCCACATCGGCAGACAATCGTTCCTCACCTTCGCATCGGGAACGTCGGGATCCAACGAGCGGGCGCGCTCGAGCCACATCCTGGTCTGGTTCTGTTTCTCGGGGATCTTCTGGCTCGGCGGCGCGCTTGCCGACGAGGGCACCGCGAGAACGCTGCTCTGGCTGGCAGGCTTGATGATCGACTACTCGGCGCCGCTCCTCGTCTATCGCGTGCCCTGGATGGAGCGGCTGAGGCCGGAGGCGTGGACCGTCGCGAGCGAGCATTTCGCCGAACGCTTTCAGCTGTTCGTGATCATCGCCCTCGGCGAATCAATCGTGATCACTGGTGCCACCGCATCGGAACTGGACCCGAACACCGAGACGATCATGGCGCTCGTCGTTGCGTTCCTCGGTAGCGCCGCGCTCTGGTGGCTCTACTTCAATCGCGCCGCCGACCGGATGGCGGGACACCTGGCCGACACCGAGAAACGCACCCAGCTGGCTCGTGACATCTACACCTACATGCATGTGGTCGTGATCGCGGCGATCATCGTCGCGGCGGTCGGCGACGAGCTGTTGATCGAGCATCCGGGAGACGCACTGTCGACGAACGAGATGATCGCTCTGGTCGGTGGGCCGGCCCTCTACCTGGTGGCCCTCTCGCTGGTCAGGTTTCGGGCAGTCGGATCGATCAGCGCCAAGCGGACGGTCGCCGCGGCTGCCTGCGTGGGGATCGGGGTCGTCTTCGCCGGTTCGTCGGCGCTGGTGGTCGCCGCGCTTGTGCTGGCGGTGTTGGTCATCCTGATCGTCTCCGAGGAGCTCAGCTCCACGCTGCCGCCGGTCGGCGTCGGGCAGGAGTCGACCGGGACGAGCGAGTAGCCGAGGACCGGGTCGGGCGGGCCCCCCACCTTGTTAGGGTCGGAAGGGTGAGCCTCGGCAGCCAGCGAAGCGATCTCGAGCGCGCCGTCTCGGCCGTGGTCAACGATTGCCTCGGGGTCAGCGAGGGCGAGCAGGTTCTTGTGATCTGCAACCCGGCGACGCTCGGCCTCGGTGAGCGCCTGCGCGGCGAGGCCGGCCGGGCCGGCGCCGACGCGGTCCTGGCGCTGATGGCCGAGCGCGACTCGCACGCCGCCGAGCCGCCCGCGACGGTGGCGGCGGCGATGAGGGCCGCCGACGTCGTCCTGGCCCCGACCGTCCAGTCGCTCTCCCACACCGCATCCCGCAAGGCCGCCTCTGAGGCCGGAGCGCGGATCGCGACCCTTCCCGGCGTCACAGAGGAGATGCTCGCACGGGTCATGAGCGCCGACATGGGGGAGTTGCGGCGCCGCGGCCACGCGATCGCCGACATCCTCGACGCCGGTGCCGAGGCCCGAATCACCTGCGCCAACGGCAGCGACCTCAGGCTCGGCCTCGAGGGCCGGACGGCGATTCCGGACGCCGGTGAGCTGACCGCCAGGTCAGCATTCGGGAACCTGCCCTGCGGGGAGGGTTTCATCTCCCCCGACGACCGTGCGTGTGACGGCACCCTGGTCGTCGACGGCACGATCGCGGGAGTCGGGATTCCCGCGACTCCGGTGACGCTGACGATCGAAGGCGGGTTGTTGACCGACGCCAGCGGGATCGAGGGCGCGGCGTTGATCGAGCTGCTGACCGCCCACGGCGAGGAGGGCCGGACGATCGCCGAGCTCGGCGTCGGAACCAATGAGATGGCCGAGCTGACCGGCAACGTGCTCGAGGACGAGAAGCTGCTCGGGACCGTTCACGTCGCCTTCGGCGCATCGGCCGCGATCGGGGGCAGGATTCAGGTACCGGTTCATCTCGACTGTGTCGTGATGCGTCCCGTCGTCTCCGTCGACGGAACCGAGATCGTCCGCGACGGCGAGCTGTTGGTCTGAGCGGCTGAGCCCGTTGTCGTCAACTGCCGATAAGCGACTGCTCGCGGTTCCGAACGTCTCCGACGGCTCGGAGCAGGGAGTGATGAAGCACCTCCGGGAGAGCTTCGTCATCGACCCGGTGGTCTTGCTCGACGAGCAATCCGATGCGGTCCACAATCGCACCGTCTACACGCTGGCAGGCGAAGACGCTCCGTTGCTGCGAGCGCTCAACGAACTGGCCGGGCTCGCGGTCGAGCGGATCGACATCGGTCGCCAGGAGGGGGCCCACCCGCGGATCGGTTCGCTCGACGTCTGTCCGATCGTCTGGGCCGAACCGTCGCTGCGCCCCCGCGCCGAGGAGGCGGCGATGGCCGTGGCCGAGCAGCTTGGGTCGATCGGATTGCCCGTCTTCCTCTACGGCGACCTCGCGACCTCGCCGGAGCGGTCGGAGCGCGCCTACTTCCGGCGCGGCGGCCACGTCGAGCTCGGGCGCCGTATGAGTGAGAACGAGCTCGAGCCCGACTTCGGCCCGGACCGGCTTCATCCGACCGCGGGCGGGGTGTTGGTCACGGCCCGGGCGCCGCTGGCGGCGTTCAACCTCGAGCTCGAGGCCGGGGCGTCGCTGGAGGCCGGACGGGCGATCGCCGCCGGCCTGCGCGAATCCGGCGGCGGCCTGCCCGGGGTCCGGGCGATCGCGATCGAGCTCGCGCCCGGGCGGATTCAGATCTCAACGAACGTCCACGATCCGATCGCGATCCCGCTCGCCGAGGTGGTGGCTGCCACGCAGCGGCTGGCCGCTCCGCACGGCGGCAAACCCGTCGCGGGGGAGCTCGTGGGCCTCGTTCCCGAGGCGGCTCTCGAGGGTTATCCCGATGAGGTGCCGATCGCGGGCGAGGTTCCGAGGACGCGGACGATCGAGGCACGCCTGGCTTCAGCCTGAGCCGACCGCGCGGCTCGGAGGGCACTGCCCCGGGCGGCTGCGCGTCGTGATTACGCTCCGATCAACTACCCTGCCGGCACTCATGCCGGGCAACGCCAAACGCCGCCACCGCAAGCACCGAGGCACCCAGACCGGGAGCGTCAGTCGCCGTTCCACCGGCCGGCCGCGCAGTCGCCAGGAGGCGATGGCCCAGGCCAAGAGCCGTCGCGGCGGCGGTAAGGCGGGACGCGGCGGCCCCCGCATCGATCGCCGCGATCAGCCGCCGACCTGGAAGGGCGCCACCACCCGAGGGCTCCTCTTCGCGGCGTTCCTGTTTCCCGTCTCCCTCCTCTTCGGCCAGCCGATTGCCAGCGCGATCATCCTGACCATCGTCGCCGCGATCATCTACGTGCCGCTCGGCTTCTACACCGAGCAGTACTTCTACACGCGCCGGAAGATGAAGCTGCAGCGGGAGCGCGAGGCGCAACGGAGTCAGAAGGGCGACTGAGGTTCCGGATGGACGTCCGCAGCTTCACCGTCGGGCCGTTCGCCGAGAACACCTACATCCTTCGCCGCGACGGCTCCGACAAGGCCCTCGTCGTGGATCCTGGCGACGAGGCTCCGCGACTCCTGGCCGCGATCGACGAACTCGGTGTCGACGTCGAGGCCATCCTGTTGACCCACACCCACGTCGACCACGTGGGCGCGGTCGCCCCGGTGGCCCGTGAGACCGGCGCAACCGTCTACTGCCCGGTTCTCGAGGTCCCGATGCTCGCCGACATCATGGCCTTCACCCCGATCCCCGGAATCGGTCCCTACGAGGGCTACGACGCTGACGAGACCCTTGCGGGGGGCGAACACCTCGAGCTCGCCGGCTTCGAAATCGACGTTCTGTTCACCCCCGGCCACAGCATCGGGCACCTGACCTATTCGATCCCCGACGAGGCGGCGTTGATCAGCGGCGACGTCCTCTTTCAGGGCTCGGTCGGACGAGTGGATCTCCCGGGCGGCGACTGGGCGACGCTGGCCCAGAGCCTGCAGCTGCTCGTCGATGCCCACCCGCCCGAGACCGCCGTCCTCCCCGGGCACATGGGACAGACGACGCTGGAGCGGGAGCTCGCATCGAACCCGTTTCTCGCTCGGCTTCCGGCGGGTTCGTAGTTTCGGCCCGTTTGCCCGCGACCGCGCTCTGAGCCTCTAAGGTCGGGATCGAACTCATGACCGCGAAGCCGAGGCCGTCCAAACAGCAGGCGCCCAAGGGCACCTTCGACGTGCTCCCTGACGACGAGCCGGCGCGCTCGGCGATCACCCATGCCACCGCCACCAGGCTCGCCGCCGCAGGCTACGGCCGGATCGAGACGCCGGCCTTCGAGAGCACGGACCTGTTCGAGCGCGGGGTGGGGGACTCCACCGACATCGTTCGCAAGGAGATGTTCACGTTCACCGACCAGGGCGGCCGCTCGATCACGCTCCGGCCCGAGGGGACGGCGCCGGTCTGCCGTGCCTACGTCGAGCACGGTATGCACAAGCTGCCGCAGCCGGTGAAGCTCTGGTACCAGGGTCCCTACTTCCGCTATGAGCGACCTCAGGAGGGGCGCTTCCGCCAGTTCAATCAGATCGGCGCCGAGGCGATCGGCTCCGACTCGCCGCTCGTCGATGCCGAGCTGATCATCCTCGCGGACCGGATCATGCGCGACCTCGGGATCGAAGATCTCCAGCTTCGCCTCGCCTCGCTCGGCTCCAGCGAGGCTCGCAGGGACTACCGCGAGGAGCTGCGGACCTATCTGCGCGGACGTGAGGCCGAGCTCTCCGACGACGTTCGCAGCCGGATCGACTCCAACCCGATGCGCGCCTTCGACTCCGATCACGCGGGTACCCGCTCCGTGATGGAGGACGCCCCGCGAATGCTGGACCGACTGGCCGGCGCCGATGCCGAGCACTTCGCCGAGGTCCGCGCCCTGCTCGATTCGTCCGGTGTCGACTACGCGCTCGACGGAACCCTCGTCCGCGGCCTCGACTATTACAACCGCACCGTCTTCGAGTTCGACTGCGGTCGCCTCGGCGCCCAGTCCGGCGTCGGGGGCGGCGGGCGATACGACGGCCTCGTCGAGCTGCTCGGCGGACCGCCGACGCCGGCTGCCGGATGGGCCGCCGGGGTCGAGCGGATCCTGCTGGCGATGAAGGACTCACCTGCGGCGAGCGGGATCGACGTCTTCGTCGTCGCCGCGGAAGGGCCCCCCGGCCGGGAGCGGGCATTCGCCCTCGTCGATGAGCTGCGCGCCGCCGGGCTCGGAGCGGATCTCGATCTCGCCGGTCGCAGCTTCAAGGGCCAGATGAAGCAGGCGGGGCGCTCCGGAGCCCGCCACGCCGTGATCCTAGAGGCCGACGGCTCGGCGAAGCTGCGCGAGATGGACCGCGGCGAGCAGCGCGATGCGGACCTCGCGACGCTGGTCGGCGAGCTGACGGCCGCGGCCGGCTGACTGGCCTCTGAAACACTCCCCGACCGTGAGTTCCTCCTCAGAGATCCCCGAGTTCCCCGCCCAGCGCGGCAACGGCTACCGAGACGCGTGGTGCGGGCAGGTGCGCTCGGACCGCGTCGGCTCGGCGATCAGGCTGGCCGGCTGGGTCAACCGCCGCCGCGATCACGGCGGGCTGGTCTTCATCGACCTCCGCGACCGGACGGGCATCGTCCAGCTCGTGTTCGATCCTGACGATTCCGGGAGCGCGTTCCAGCTCGGCCACAGGCTGCGCTCCGAAGACGTGATCAGCGTTCGCGGCCCCGTCGTCGATCGCTCGCCCGAGACCGTCAACCTGGAGATTCCGACCGGAGCCTTCGAGATCAGGGTCACCGAGGCCGACCTGCTCTCCGATGCCGAGACGCCTCCGTTCGAGATCGAGGGCAGGGGCGGGGCCTCCGCCGGTGAGGAGGCTCGGCTGCGCTACCGCTACCTCGACCTCCGTCGCGAGAGCATGCGCGAGACGATCCAGCTCCGCGCGAAGCTGATCAGGGCGATGCGGGAACAGCTCGACGGCGACGGGTTCATCGAGATCGAGACGCCGGTGCTCACCCGTTCGACTCCCGAGGGCGCCCGCGACTTCCTCGTCCCGAGCCGGCTTCAGCAGGGGTGCTTCTACGCCCTCCCGCAGTCCCCGCAGCTATTCAAGCAGCTGCTGATGGTCTCCGGCTTCGAGCGCTATTACCAGGTGGCCCGCTGCTTCCGCGACGAGGACCTGCGCGCCGATCGTCAGCCCGACTTCACCCAGCTCGACATCGAGATGTCGTTCGTCGAGGTCGACGATGTGATCGAGGCCAACGAACGTTTGCTCGCCCACGTACTTGCGGTTGCCGGCGTCGAGGTCGAGCTGCCGATCCAGCGGATCTCCTACGACGACGCGATCTCGCGATTCGGAACCGACAGGCCGGACATGCGCTTCGGGATGGAGCTGGTCGAGCTCTCCGACGCGCTGCGGGAGACCGAGTTTCGCGTCTTCCGGGGGACGATCGACGGTGGCGGCGTCGTCAAGGGGCTGAACGCCGGAAAACGTGAGCTGGCCCGCTCCGAGCTCGACGCTCTGATCTCAGACGCCCAGGAGCTGGGCGCCAAAGGCCTCGTCTGGGCGTTTCGCGAGGGGGACGGATGGCGCTCGCCGACCGCCAAGTTCCTGACCGAGGACGAGCTCGCGAAGCTGAACGCCGAACTCGGGGCCGAGGAGGGTGATCTGCTCCTGATCGTCGCCGACGAGCCCGCCGTCGCCAACCAGGTGCTCGGCTCGATGCGCCGCCGGCTCGCCGATCGCTGGGGCGAGATCCCCGAGGGTTCGAACGCCCTCTGCTGGGTCGTCGGCTGGCCGTTGCTCGAGTGGAGTGAGGAGGAGGGGCGCTGGACTCCGCTGCACCACCCGTTCACCGCCTTCGAGGGCGACCTCGAGAGCTCCGAGCCCGGCGACATTCGTGCCCGCGCCTACGACATCGTCTGGAACGGCATGGAAATCGGCGGCGGTTCGATCCGCATCAGCGACGCCGACGAGCAGGAGCAGGTGCTCGCGTTGCTCGGGATCGACCGGGCGGAGGCCGAGGCGCGCTTCGGCTTCCTGCTCGAGGCGTTGCGCTTCGGCGCGCCGCCGCACGGCGGGATCGCCTACGGCGTGGACAGGATCTGCGCGCTCGCATCCGGTTCCGAATCGATCCGCGACGTGATCGCCTTCCCCAAGACGGCCTCGGGCGGCGACCCGCTGACCGGCGCCCCGGCCCCCGTGGACGAGCGTCAACTCCGCGAGCTCGGCGTCTCCGTTCGGGCTCCCGCGGCACCGTGAGCGGCGCCGACCGGGCCGAGCTGGCCGCGGCGGCGATAGCTGCGATCAACTCCCAGGATCCGACCCTGATCAAGCCGCTGCTTCACCCCGATGTCGAACTCACGACCGGGCGCAACGTTTACTCGGGGCCGGAGCAGGTCGCTGCCTGGGCAGCCAAGCAATACGACCACATCGATCGCCTCTACTCGATTCGGACGGAGCGGACGCGCGGCGATTCGGTACTGATCCTGGGAGATGTCGAGTACGTATGGCGCGACAGCGGTGAGCTCGGCGACAGCTCGCCGATTGCCCTGACGTTGGGGTTCGAGGCCGATCTTCTGCGCTCGCTGCGGGTCGATGACGACCCCGAGATCGGCCTGGCGGCCTTCGAATCCTGATGCACGTAGCCGCCCGCCGTCCGGGGGCGCTCAAGGTTTTGCTCCAGTCGGTCGAATCTCCGTGGTAGCTTCCCCATGGGTTCGAGTTCGTTCGACAGCCGTCCTAATTGTGAACCAACACGATTGGCTAGGGAGTCGTTGTCCGGTGCGCCCGTGGGTGTACTGGCAGATTCCCCCCTGTATTTCAGGGTTCAGAAGCCGGGCGGCACCGGCGAATTGGAGCCCATGATTCTCGTTCGCCATCTCGGTGGGTCCCGATGAGGAAGGCCATCAACGAGAATCCGGTCGTCCAACTCGCGGTGCTCGGCATCGCCTCTGTCGTATTCGCGTTCATCCTCTTCACGTCCGTACTGAAGAAGGACGAACCCGCTGCCACTTCGACCGCCGATCCCGCTGCGGCGGCGGCGGCCGACTCCACGCCCGCTCCCGCCGACTCGACCCCGGCCGCGGTCGTGCCGACCGAGACGCCGGCCCCCGCGGTCGAGGATCCTGCCGCAGCCGCAGCGCCTTCGGGCGCCGAGGGCGGCACGGTCGCCGACGGCCTGTTGCCGTCCGAGGGCCTGCCCAGGGACCTGCTCGTCGCCTTTGCGAAGAATAAGACGATCGCGTTGCTCGTGATCGACCCCAAGGGAATTTCCGACAAGAAGGTCGAGGCCTACACCAAGGCGCTGCGCTCTCGCGACGACGTCGAGGTCTTCATCGTCGACGTACGCGACATCGCCGATTACTCGCGCGTCACCGCCGGCGTCTCGGTAAGTCGCGTCCCGGCCCTCGTCGTGATCCGCCCGCGCAAGCTCACCGGCTCAGTGCCGACCGCCTCAGTCTCCTACGGCTTCCGTGGCGCCCGCAGCGTCAATCAGGCGATCGACGACGCGGTCTACAAGGGCAAGCAGATCTCCGCCTACCCGTAGGTCGGGGTCTGCGGTAGGCCTGGCCTGCCGAGGACTTGTCGGATGAACCCTAGTTCCGTACCTGGAGGGTGCGTTTCTTCGGGTTCACCATCCTTCGCGTCTCCATGAAGGGGCGAGTGGTGGAGGTCGCGCCGACACTCAGCACGAAGTGCGGAGGCGTGGCCTCCACCACTCGCCCCCTCTCGTGGAATTCCCCTGGCTACCCTTTGCGCCGTGAATGTCGATGCCCTCGAGGCCTATCTGGACGACGACTCGCGGCTGGGGGAGCCCGCGCCTGGATCGGCCCGTGGGAGAGCCGGCGGCGCCGCCTGTGGGGACCTGATCGGGATCTCGTTGCGGCTCGAGGGCGGACGGGTCACTGATGTTCGCCGGACGGGCTCAGGGTGTGCGGCCGCCCGGGCCTCGTCGGCGGCGGTTGCGGAGCTGGCGGACGGGGCGGGTCTGCGCGAGGCGGCGCTGATCGACGCCGGGGCGATCTCGGCGGAGCTCGGCGGCCTCAGTCCGGTGGGAGCCCATGCGGCCGATCTCGCCGCCGAGGCATTGCACCGGGCGCTTGGTGTGGCGGTGGCGACCACTGCGGGGCAGATCCTCGAGCCGCCCGCCGATGGGGCCGAGCGGGTGCTGGTCGCAGTCAGCGGTGGGGTCGACAGCGCGGTCGCCGCTCTGCGGGAGATCGAGCGCGGCGCCGAAGTCTTCGCGGTCACCCTCGAACTCTGGTCGGATCCGGCGAATGACGGCGAGCGCAGCTGCTGTTCGGCGGACGCGGTCCGGGTCGCGCGCTCCGTGGCCCACTCCCAGGGGATCCCGCATCTCACGGTCGACCTCCGGGATGCCTTCCGGGCCGGGGTCGTGGAGCCGTTCCTCGAGGGCTACGCCGCGGGGGTGACCCCCAATCCCTGCGTGCGATGCAACGGCCGGGTGCGGATCGAGCCGATGATCGAGATCGCCGAGCGGCTCGGGGCGAGTGCGCTGGCGACCGGGCACTACGCGCGACTCTCCGACGACGGGGCCGGGGCGCTCCTCACCGCCGCCGCCGATCCGGCCAAGGATCAGACCTACATGCTCGCCGGCCTCTCGCCGCATGCCCTGGGGCGCCTGCGCTTCCCGCTCGGCGGCATCGACAAGCCCCACGTCCGTGAGCTTGCTCGCGAGGCCGGCCTCCCCGTGGCCGATCGGGCCGAGAGCCAGGACCTGTGCTTCCTCGCGGGCGAGGGCAAGGCCGGCTTCCTGGCCCGCCACGGCGGCCTCGTGGATCGCGAGGGTGAGATCACCGATGCCGGCGGCGAGGTGCTCGGCACTCATCCCGGACACCACCGGTTCACGGTCGGGCAGCGCAAGGGCATCGGCCTGGCCTCGCCGGTTCCGCTCTACGTCCTCTCGACCGACGCACCGTCGAACCGGGTCATCGTCGGCCCCGGCGATCAGTTGCAGACCACCCGCGTCGCGATCCGGGACGCCGTGCTTCATCGTCCTGCGGACCGCGTCGGGGCGGTCAAGCTGCGCTATCGATCCCGTCCGCTCGCCTGCAGGGTCGGGGCAGCGGTCGAGGCGGGACTCCACGATCGGCTCGAGCTGGAACTCGATCTGCCGGCGCGTGCGGCGGCGCCCGGCCAGACCGCCGTCCTCTGCGACGGCGATCTGGTCGTCGGTCACGGGACCATCGCCTAGGCAACCGGGGAGTCTCCGGGCAAGGGTCGTTGGGCTCCGGCCGCCGGTCGCGTAGCCTTCGCCGCCGTGAATTCGGAGGCGATTCGAGAGACCTACATGACCTTCTTCGAGGAGCGCGGGCACCTGCGCGTCCCCTCGGCGTCGCTGATCCCTGCCTCCGACGATCCAAGCGTCCTGCTGACGACGGCCGGGATGCAGCCGTTCCAGCCCTATTACCTCGGTCGCGAGACCCCGCCGGCGCCACGGCTGACGTCCTGTCAGCGCTGCTTCCGCACGCCCGACATCGAGGAGGTCGGCAGCACGACGCGGCACCTCACCTGCTTCGAGATGCTCGGCAACTTCGCCTTCGGCGACTACTTCAAGGAGGAGGCCATCGCGTTCGCCTGGGAGCTCTCGCTGGGAGCCTTCGGGTTCGATCCCGAGCAGCTCTGGGTGACGGTGTTCGGCGGCGACGACGAGTTGGGGCTCGGCCCCGACACCGAGGCGATCGAGATCTGGAAGGCGCAGGGCGTTCCGGAGGGCCGGATCGTCCCCCTGCCGCGCTCGGAGAATTTCTGGCAGGCGGGAGCCAAGGGGCCTTGCGGTCCCTGCTCGGAGCTCTACGTCGACCGTGGCGAGGCGTTCGGATCTCCGAGCGATCTGCCCGGCGACGACAGCGATCGCTTCCTCGAATACTGGAACCTCGTCTTCACCGCCTACGACCTGGGTGAGGACGGGTCGCTGAGCGAACTGCCGGCCAAGAACATCGATACGGGCCTCGGCCTCGAACGGATGGCGGCGATCAAACAGGGCGTCGACTCGGTCTTCGACACCGATCTCTTGCGACCCCTCGTCGATCTCGCCGCCGAGCTCTCCGGTCGCCCCTACGACGGCGACGATCGCCGCTGCCACACGGGCGATGCGGATCATCGCCGACCACGTGCGCGGCTCGGTGCAGCTGATCGCCGACGGTGTCGTTCCCTCCAACGAACGCCGCGGCTACGTCCTGCGCCGGATCATGCGCCGTGCGATCTACCAGGGCCGCGTGCTCGGCCTCGAGCCGCCCTACCTGGGCCGCTTCGCCGAGCGGGCGATCGAGATGCTCGCTCCAGTCAATCCCGGCGCTGAACGCCGAGCGCGAGCCGATCATGCGCTGGATCAACTCCGAGGAGGAGAGCTTCGGCCGCACCCTCGACCGCGGCAGCCAGCTGCTCGACCGGCTGATGGACGAGGCGGAACGCTTCCGGAACCTCGTGGATCGTCGGCGGAGGATGCCTTCGAGCTCCACGACACCTACGGCTTCCCCTACGACCTGACCCGCGAGCTGGTCGCCGAGCGCGGACTCAGCGTCGACGACGAGGGCTTCGACGAGCTGATGGAGGCACAGCGCGAGCGGGCCCGAACCGGTGGCGTCGCGGGGGAGTCCGGGGGTCACGAGGAGGTCATCGGCTTCGTCGGCTCCGCTCCCGACCACGCGGTTCGTCGGCTACGAGGACCTGCGCGCGAACACCGGGGTCGTGGCCGCGGCGCCGGCCGGCGACGGCGAGGTCCTGGTCAAGCTCGAGGAGAGCCCCTTCTACGCGGAGGGCGGTGGCCAGGTGGCCGACTCCGGATCGATCCGCTGGGACGGCGGCGAGGCCGACGTCGTCGACGTCTATCGCGTCGGCTCCGACCAGGCGCTGCTCGTCAAGGGCGGTACACCCGGCGCCGGGCTCGCGGGTCGAGGCTGCGGTCGAGCACTTCGACCGTCACGCGACGATGCGCAACCACACGGCGACCCACCTCCTTCACGCGGCTCTGCGCGAGCGGCTCGGCACGCACGTCCGCCAGGCCGGCTCGGCGGTGCGCCCGGACAAGCTCCGCTTCGACTTCACCCACGGCGCCCGGCTCTCGCCCGAGGAGCTGACGGCCGTCGGCGACCGGGTCAACGAATGGATCAAGTCGAGTGCGCCGGTCAGGGCGATCGAGATGGATCGGGCCGAGGCCGAGCGCCTGGGGGCGATGGCGCTCTTCGGTGAGAAGTACGGCGACTGGGTCCGCGTCGTCCAGGTCGAGGATGTTTCACGTGAGCTCTGCGGCGGCACCCACGTCGCCAACACCGCCGAGATCGGCATCTTCGAGATCGTCTCCGAGGGTTCCAGCGCGTCCAACGTGCGCCGGATCGAGGCGGTCACCGGGCCCGGCTGCGATCGACCTGTTCCGCGAACGCAGTGATGAGCTCGCCCGCGCCGGTGAGGCCCTTGGCGCCCGCGGCGACGCCGTCGCGGCGGCCGGGCGGATGGCCGCCAGGCTGCGCGAGCTCGAGGCCGCGGCGGCCGAGCGTGGGGCGGAGGCCGCCGTCAATCGGGCGTCTGAGCTGAGCGAGTCGGCCGAGCTGATCGACGGCATCAGCGTCGTCGTCGGCGAGCTCGGCGAGGTCGGCGACGCTCGCGCCCTGCTCGGCGCCGCCCACGACATCAAGTCGCGTCTCGGCGACGCCGCCGTGGTGTTGGCCGCAACCGTCGGCGAGAAGGTCTCGCTGGTCGGTGCCTTCGCACCGGCGGCGATCGAGCGCGGGCTCTCGGCGGCGGACGTCGTTCGCGAGGCGGCTGCCATAGTTGGGGGTGGAGGTGGAGGCAAGCCCGAGGTCGCGCAGGCCGGGGGACGCGACGCCGAGCGGATCGGCGAAGCCCTGGAAGCTGCGCGGATCGCGATCGAAAACGGCCTCGGCCAGGAGAAGCAAAGCCAGTAAATGCGAATTCTCGCCCTCGACCACGGTTCCGCTCGCTGCGGGTGCGCCGTCTCAGATCCCACCGGCACGATCGTCAGACCGATCGATCCGATCTCTCCACCCGACCCGGCGGCTGTCGTCGCGGTCGTCGAGGACCTGGGGGCGGAGATGGTCCTCGTCGGCCTGCCGGTCAGCCTCGACGGTACCGAGGGCGCCCAGGCCGCGGAGGCCCGGACCTTCTCCGATCAACTCGTCGCACTCCTCGACGTTCCGGTCGAGACCTATGACGAGCGGTTGACGACGAAGATGGCCGCTGCATCGCGGCGGGACGGCTCCCGCGCCGCCGAGGACTCGCTCGCGGCCGCGCATCTCCTCGATTCCTACCTCCTCGCATTGGAGGCACGCCGATGAGCGACGGGCCCGATCAGGATCCGCCTGCGGAGGACCCGTTCCTGTCGGAGGATCCGGAGGCCTACGAGCGCGAACGGCGTCGCCTGCAGCGTGAGGCGAAGCGCCGCGAGCGCTCCGGTCGCAAGTCGCTGGCGTCGCGGGTCAGCGGCGCGATCGACGGTGCGGCCGGCAAGGGCCGCGAGGCGATCGAGCAGACACGGGAGCGGGTGAGCCAGGGCGACGCCCCGACCGACGGGGCCGAGCCGCCGCCGTTCCGCCGCCCGGCTTCGAGTGGCGCCACGGAGCCAGGGGCGCCCGCCGATCCCGATGCGCCGTCGGCGCCGCCCGTCGGCCGGGAGTCGGATTCCGATCGCGTCCCGGCGGACGTCCTGATGCCGCGTCGCCCGGGTCGAGGCCCCGCCGACGGTGGGCCGTGCCACCGGTTCCGCCGGCCCCGCCTCCCGTGGACCCTCCGTCACCCGCGGGGCCGGTCACCGAGGACCACGATTGGTTCGCCGACGCCGACGATTCGCCGCCGCCGGAGATTCCGGCCGAGCGCAGGGCGGTCGCGACGGGCGACTACCCACCGTTGCCCCCGCCCTCGACCCCGCCTCCGGGCGCCCGCCGGGGGATCATGCTTCGCCGCGGGATCGCGATCGGCGGTGCTCGTCATCCTGGCGGTGGCGGCCTTCGTCGTTCTCTTCAGCCGGGGTGGCGAGGACCCCGCCCCGGCGGGCCAGGGGCCCAGGACCCTGAAGACGCAGGATCTGACGATCCCCGAGGGGTACACGCGGTCGCAGATCGCCGAGGTCGCCAAGGACGCCGGCCTGAAGGGCGACTACGAGAAGGAGACCGCGACCGCGCCGAAGGGCTTCGACATCGAGAAGGAGGGCGCGCCTGCGGACGCCAGCCTCGAGGGTTTCCTCTTCCCGTCGACCTACGAGCTCGAGAAGGGAGCGAACGTGTCGACGCTGATCGACGACCAGCTCTCCGCCTTCAACTCGAACCTCGCCGAGGTCGACCTCAAGCAGGCCGAGAAGAAGAACCTGACGATCTACGACGTCGTGATCATCGCCTCGATGATCGAGCGCGAGGTCCTGGTGCCGGAGGAGCGGCCAATCGTCGCCGCCGTGATCTACAACCGGCTGTCGCAGGGCATCCCGCTCGGTATCGACGCCACGCTGCGCTACGACCTCGACAACTTCGACAAGGCGCTGACCGAGTCCGACCTGGCGACCGACACGCCCTACAACACGCGGCTCAACCCGGGCCTGCCCCCGACGCCGATCGCGAACCCGGGACTCGATTCGCTGAAGGCGGCGGCAAATCCGTCGAACGACGACTACCTGTACTACGTCGGTAAGTACGGCACCTGCGGCGAGCACTTCTTCACGGCCGACTACGACGAGTTCCTCGCGGCCTCCGACGAGTACAACGCGGCCCTCGAGGCCGAGACCGGTCCGCCGACGGACTGCTGATGGTGGTTCGCGCGTTCCAGGCAGCGCGATGAATCGCCTCGCGGTGATCGGACACCCGGTCGCTCATTCGCTCTCGCCGGTCATGCACACGGCGGCGTTCGCCGCACTGGGGCTGGAGGAGGAGTGGACGTACGAGGCGATCGACCTCGCCCCGGAGGAGTTCTCCGCCGGCGTCGACGAGCTCTGGGGAAGCGGCTTCGTCGGTGTCAACGTCACGGTTCCCCACAAGGAGGCCGCCTTCGCCCTGGCCGACCGCCGCTCCGACGCCGTGCAGGAGATCGGGGCCGCCAACACGCTCAGCTTCGACGAGAAGGGCATGGTCGCCGACAACACCGACGCAAGCGGTCTGATCGCCGCGCTACCGATCGGTTTCGACCCTGCGCGGGGTCGCGGGCGTTGGTGCTCGGCGCCGGCGGTTCGGCCCGATCGTCGGCCTGGGCGCTCTCCCGGGTCGGGGCCGAGGTCTCGGTGGCCAACCGGACCGCAGGAGAGGGCCGTTCAGCTCGCCGATGAGCTCGGGGTCGCCGCCCTTCGCCGCCCGATCGTGGCGAGCTGCTGGACCTGGAGGGCTTCGATCTGCTCGTCAACGCCACCTCGGTCGGCCTTGCAAGGGAGGGTGCGGAGCCGCGCACCGGCGGTGCCGACCTAAAGGCCTTGCGCTTGAACGCCGATCAGTTGATCGACCCCTTGGTCGTGGTGGACCTGGTTTACGGGTCCGAACCGACGGAACTGGCCGCAACGTGCATGAGCGGCGGGGCAACCTTCGTCGACGGGCTCGAGATCCTGGTTTGCCAGGGTGCGGAGTCGTTCCTCATCTGGACCGGCCTGGAGCCATCAACAGACATCATGCGAGACGCAGTCCGAGAGCAGCAGTGATGAACGATCCACCCGATCGTCCGAGCTATCTGCGCGCGGTGCCGCCGCCGAGCATGGGGACCGAAGCTCTCGCCCCCCAGCCAGAGCAGAGCGGCCCACCCGGGCTGACCGCACCGCGAACCCGCTCCCACAGCGGTCGCTTCGTCACCGATGTCGTGGTCGAGCTCGGCTATCTCTCCGCCGATCGGGTCAACCAGGCGATCACCGAGGCGCGCACCGCCGGACGCTCCCCGGAGGCACTGATGGTCGAGCAGGGGGTGCTCAGCGCCGACCAGCTCTCGCGGGCGATCGCCGAGCGCTACGGCCTCGATCACGTCGACCTCAACAGCTACCACGTCGACATGGGCGCGGCGAACCTGGTCTCGGTGCAGACGGCCCGTCGCTTCCACGCGGTTCCGGTCGGCTACATCGACTCCGACACCCTCCTCCTGGCGATGTCGGATCCCGGCCAACGTCCTCGCCGTCGACGACGTGCAGATGATGACCGGCCTCAGCTGCCGGGTGGCGGTTGCCGCCGAGGTCGACATCGAGGACCTGATCAGCCGCCTCAATTCGCTCGAGAGCGCAGTCTCCGAGGCCGTCTCCGAGGACGAGGAGGAGGCGGCGCTCTCCACCGCCGACGTCACCGAGATGCGCGAGTCGGCCGACGATGCACCGGTCATCAAGCTCGTCTACTCGATCCTCGGGCCAGGCTGTCTCCGAGGGCGCCTCCGACGTTCACTTCGAGCTCGAGGATCGCGACATGAGGGTCCGCTTCCGGGTCGACGGCGTCCTCGCCGAGGTGGCGAGGGTCCCGAGGCGCATGGTCGCGGGCGTCATCTCGAGGATCAAGATCATGAGCGAGCTCGACATCGCCGAGAAGCGCATCCCCCAGGACGGCCGCGTCGCCGTCAACGTCAACGACCGCCGGATCGACCTCCGCGTGGTCACCGTCCCGACCGAGAGGGGGGAGGGGGCGACCGTCCGCGTCCTCGACAAGACACAGGCCCTTCGCTCGCTCGACGAACTCGGGCTGACCGGCGAAGCCCGGGTGCGCTTCGCCGATGCCTACAACCAGGCCTACGGCGCCGTCCTCGTCACCGGCCCGACCGGATCCGGTAAGTCGACGACCCTGTACTCAGCGCTCAGCGAGATCAACAGCGTCGCCAAGAACATCATCACGATCGAGGATCCGGTCGAGTATCAGATGCCCGGCGTCAATCAGATGGGCGTCAACCGCAAGGCCGGCCTCGACTTCGCGACCGGGCTTCGCTCCATCCTCCGAGCCGATCCCGACGTGATCATGGTCGGCGAGGTTCGCGACCCCGAGACGGCTCGGATCGCCATCGAGGCCGCCCTCACCGGCCACATGGTCTTGACCACGCTGCACACCAATGACGCCCCCAGCGCGATCACCCGACTGCAGAAGATGGGCATCGAGTCCTTCCTGACCGCGTCGGCCGTCGACTGCGTCGTCGCCCAGCGTCTCGCGCGGATGCTGTGCTCCGACTGCAAGCGCCGCACGGTCCTCGAGCAGCGGGCGCTCGAGGTCTCCGGCTTCCGGGTCGGCACCGATATCGAAGCCTGGGAGCCGGTCGGCTGTGGCCGCTGCAACAACACCGGCTACCGCGGCCGAACGGGCATCTACTCGGTGATGACGATGTCGGAGGGCCTCAAGGACCTGACGGTGGCCAACGCTCCCCAGGCCGACATCACCCGCCTCGCCCGCACCGAGGGGATGCTGACCCTCCGCGAGGACGGCCTGGCAAAGGTCACCCAGGGTGTAACGAGCATCGAGGAAGTCGCGCGCGTAGCGGTGTAATCGCACCGAGGGGCCCGTAGCGGGCGCCGGCAGGCCGGCCTCGGTGGCAGCTATCTACGCAGGGAGAGGCAATATCTGCCACCGAACGGCGAGCCCTCGGCAGGCGACGTTACCCGTCACACTCCCGGCGATGACAGCCACCCCCATTCGGATCACCTACATCGGGCATGCATCGGTGCTGATCGAGATCGACGGCCTGCGGCTGTTGACCGATCCATTGCTGCGGTCGCGGATCTTCCACCTGCGCCGGGTCGCTCCGACGGCCACGCCCGAGCAGTTGACCGATATCGACCTGGTCCTCGTCTCCCACGCCCACCACGATCACCTCGACGTCGGGTCGCTGAAGATGCTCGCGGGCGCGCCGCCGGTGATCTGTCCGCCGCCGGCACGGCGGGCGGTGACGGCTTCCGGACTCGAAGCGGAGGTACTGATCGAGGGCACGACGGTTCAGCGCGGACCGGTCACGATCGAGGCCGTACGGGCCGAACACGACGGGCGGCGGTTGCCCCTTCAAAGTGACGGTACGGCCCTCGGCTACGTGCTCAAGGGGCCGTCGGGCTCCGTCTACTTCGCCGGCGACACGGGCTTCTTCGACGCGATCGGGGAGGTCGGGAACGTCGATGTCGCGCTGCTTCCCGTCGCCGGCTGGGGACCTCGCCTCGGCTCCGGGCACCTCGACCCCGACGAGGCTGCTCGGGCGGCGGCGTTGATCGCACCGCGGATCGCGATTCCCATTCATTGGGGGAGCTACGAGCGGCTGGCGATGAGGCGCGTCGTCGATCGGAGCGACCCGGCCAGGCGCTTCTGCGATCAGCTGAAGGAGCTTTCGCCCGGCGTCCGCGCGACGTTGCTGGAACCCGGTTCATCGCTCGAGGTCCGTGATTCAGGCTTGGTGGCGCCGGATCGGCATAGGCGTCCTGCCCCAACTCGGCCAGCCATCCCCTGAAGATTCCGTGCACCGTCTCGGAGCCGACGACCTCTCCTGCGGGCCATTCCAGATCCGACGGGGCGAGCACGAAGGGATAGCTCTGAGATCCGCCGAGGCCGCCGTGAGAGCCGACCAGCTCCTCGAAGGCGGCGACCTCGGTCGGGTGCTCCCAGATTCTGCTGTTGAGGACGATGTCGGGGCAGTGGGGGAAGGTGTGGGTCCTGAGCACGTGTCGGGCGGCGTTCGGGCCGAACGGAGCCAGCGGGTCCTCACCGAGCACCTCGCCCTTCTCGAGCCGGTTGACGCCCTTGGCGCCGATCGCCAACGCCCCGTCGTGCTCTGAGTCGACGAGCAGGAAGCCGATGCCCTCATGCCGCGCAGTTCCTCGATCAGTGTCGGGTACAGCGTCTCGATCCGCTCGAGGGTGAGCCGCCCTCGCTCGCGGGGGAAGCTGATCAGGCCGAGGCAACCGGACGCCATCACGGCGAGCTCGGGCGGTCGCATCCTCGGCGTCGGCGTCGCTCGAGTCGGCTCCGTCCTCGCCGTCGTCGCGGCTCTCGGGGTGGGCAACATCGAGAGCGCTCGGCCGTCGATTGCAGTGCCCGGGTGACGGGGGTCTGGTCGCGGTCGAGCTCGGTCAGGCTGGCGCCCATGTAGGCGCTCGCCTCCGCCGAGCCATCGCTGCCGCGTAGGTGCTCTCGGGGTGGCACGACCGTCTCGACGAGGTCCTGAAGGGTGTAGCCGTAGCGCTGCAGGAAGGTCGCCCCCTGGGATTGTCCGTGGTCGGCAAGGACGACGAGCCGGTAGGGCCGGGGGGCCGCGGCGAGCGCACCCTCGATCCGCCCGATCTGGCGATCGACCTTGGTCAGGACATCGAGCGTGTCCTTGCGTTCGATCCCGGAGTGGTGGGCCACCTCGTCGTAGGCGAGGAAGGTCGTGTAGACGACGGGCCGGCCGGCCAGCAGGTCCCCGACCACCGCTGCCACCTGGAGGTCGAGCTGGATCACGGTCGCCCAGGCGCGAACCAGGCCGTACTTGCGGTCGCGGTCGATCCGCGGCAGCTCGTCGTGGCGGCGCTGCTGGATCGCGGCATGGCGCTCCCGGAAGTACTCGGCGACGACGGCATTCAGCGTCTTGAAGGTGGCGTAGGGCCGGGCGAAGTAGGCGGCGTAGTCTCGGCCGATCGGCCGCCGCCGCGTCAGCACCGTGCTCATCGTCAGCATCGAGTACGTGGCATCGCCGGAGAGGATGTTCGCGCGGCTCGCACCGTCCGCGTAGCAGCAGGCCGCGGCCGTTGGACTGACGGCGTTCGATCTCGACCGCGTCCTTGGGGTGGTTGGTGACGATCGGGGCATTGCGCTCCTTCTCCCACCAGCGGAAGGCGGGCATGTCGTGGTTGTTGCCGTGCAGGAGCCCGGCCTGACAGGCGCCGGTCTGCGAGGACCAGTCCGTCTCCCAGCGATGCAGTTCGTGGGAGCCGTCCTCGATCCAGCGGGCGATGTTCGGGCGTGCGCCCGTCGGCGATCGCCCGCTGCAGGACCTCGTGGGCGAGGCCGTCGATCTCGAGGAAGAGGACGCCGGGCACGTTCGTACGGATCAGCTCGTCGCTCCGGCGCCTGGTTATGGACGACGTTGCGATACCAGCTCTCGTCGTCGTCGATTGCGAGCAGCGACGACGTGGCCGAGGTCGCGATCGTGAGTCCGATCGTGACCACGATCGCCTCGGCGAGCCCGGTGATCTCGGCACCTGGAACGAGGTCGATGGCGAAGGCGATGAGGATCGCGTTGATCACGATCGCGGCGAGGCCGAGGGTGACCACGTTGAGCGGCAGCGTCAATCGGGCCAGGGTGGGGAAGACGAGCGCGTTGAGGACGCCGATCAGCAGCGCGGCTCCGAGCGCGGCGCCGACCCCGTCGAGCGTGAACCGGTCGAGGAGCTGGGCGAAGATCAGCAGGACGATCGCGTCGACGACGACGCACGACGGCCGACCGCTTCAGCACCTGAAGCGGGTCCGAAAAGCCGTCCGATGCGGGCCTAGGATCCATGTGGATGGAGAATCATCCCGTATCGCCCGGCGGGGAGGGGCCCTCCGAGGACTCCGAAATCGCGAACGCGGACGCGGTGATCGTCCAGAAGCACGAGCCGACCCTGCGGGGGATCATCCGGGTCGTCGTCACGGTCGTCGTGAGCGCGATCGCGCTCTATCTGATCTACCTGCTGCGGACCCCGCTCGGCTGGCTCTTCGTGGCGACGTTCGTGGCCGTCTCCGTGGCGGCGCCGGTTCGCCGGCTCGAGCAGCGGATGCCGCGCGGGCGCGGCGATCGCGGTCGTCTATCTGGCGCTGGTGCTCGTCCCGATCGTGATCGGGGTGATCCTGATCCCGCCGGCCGTCACCGCCGGCAGCGACCTCGTCTGCGAACACGCCGAGCTACGTCAGCGACCTCAACGACACCGTCCAGCAGAGCGACACGCTCCGCAACCTCAACGAGGACTACGACCTCGTCGGCAAGCTCGAGGACGTCGCCAACAACGCCGCCGGCTCGCTCGACAACGTCGCCACGACCCTCGCCGACATCGGCGCCGGGCTGATCGGCGTCGCTGTTCGCCCTGTTCACGATCATCGTGATGAGCATCTTCATGGTCTCCCGGGGCCACCAATGGACGCGGGCGATCCTCGCGACCCGCAAGCCCGAGGAGGCCGAGGCGATCGGCAAGGCGCTCGAGCGGATGGCGATCGCCGTCTCCAGCTACGTCGGCGGTGCGATAACGCCAGGCCCTGATCGCCGGCATCGTCGCGTTCATCGTCCTGACGATCCTCGGCGTGCCGGCGCCGCTCGCGCTCGCGGTGATCGTCGCCGTGCTCGACCTCGTCCCGCTGATCGGCGCCACGATCGGAGCGTTCATCGTCGGAGTGGTCACCGCTGTTCACCGATTTCCCGACCGTGACGATCATCTGGCTGATCTTCGCGATCGCCTACCAGCAGTTCGAGAACTACGTGATCCAGCCGCGGATCCAGAGCCGGGCGGTCAAGCTCGACCCGTTCGTGATCGTCGTCGCGGCGATCTTCGGCGGCACGCTGCTCGGCATCGTCGGCGCCCTGCTGGCGATTCCGGTCGCCGCGGCGGGGCAGATCGGCGTCCGCGAGTTCATGCTCTACCGCCGCGGAGAGCTCGATGAGATGGGCGCGCGATCTGGACGAGGAGCCTGTCATCGAAGCCCCCGGACTCAAGCGATGGGGGTTCCGTGACGACATAAACGGGGATGAGCTGACTTCGATTTCGCCGAGGTACTGACCCGGATGGTCCAGATGCGGGCCTCCGACGTGCATCTGACGCCCGGATTTCACCCGGCCGTTCGCGTTCGCGGAGAGATCCAGGCGCTCGACGACCTCGAGGTCCTGACCCCGCAGCAGACCCGCGAGATCGTCTACTCGATCCTCAACGACGACCAGCGCAAGCGATTCGAGAACAACATGCAGCTCGACTTCGCCTACGCGATCCCGAACGTGGCCCGCTTCCGCGTCAACTGCTTCTTCCAGCGCGGTGCGATCAGCGCCGCCTTCCGTCACATCCCCCAGGAGATCAAGTCGCTGCAAGAGCTCGCGCTGCCGGCCGTGCTCGAGGACTTCACCCGCAAGCCGCGCGGCTTCGTGCTCGTCACCGGCCCGACCGGCTCCGGCAAGACGACCTCGCTGGCGGCGATGCTCGACTCGATCAACCGCGAGCGCAGCGAGCACATCCTCACGATCGAGGACCCGATCGAGTTCCTCCACCCGCATCACCGCTGCATCGTCAACCAGCGCGAGATCGGCTCCGACGCCCCCGACTTCGCCCTCGCCCTGAAGGCCGCGCTGCGCCAGGACCCCGACGTGATCCTCGTCGGCGAGATGCGCGACCTCGAGACGATCTCGACCGCCCTGACGGCGGCCGAGACCGGCCACCTCGTCTTCGCCACGCTGCACACCCAGTCGACCTCCCAGACGGTCGACCGGATCATCGACGTCTTCCCGGCCGAGCAGCAGCACCAGGTCCGGATGCAGCTCTCGATCGCGCTGCAGGGCATCGTCACCCAGCAGCTGCTGCCGACCGCCGACGGCTCCGGGCGCGTCTGCGCCTGCGAGGTGCTGATCCCGACGCCGGCGATCCGCAACCTGATCCGCGAGGGCAAGACCCACCAGATCTACTCGGCCATCCAGACCTCCGGCGCGACCGGGCATGCAGACGATGGACGCCCACCTCGCCCAGCTCGTCCGCCAGGGCCGGATCACCGGCAAGCTCGCCGAGCAGCGAGCCGCCGTGCCCGAGGAGCTGCGCCGCCTGCTCGGCGGTGCGGCCTCCAACGGCAGCTCCGCAGTACCAGGGCGCCGCCACGACCCTCGGATCCCCGGTCTGATCGATCTGATGGAGGCCGGTAGATGAGCACCTTCGCATTCCGGGCGATCGACGTCGCCGGAACGCCCTCGCGCGGTGAGCTCGAGGCCGCCTCCAAGGGCCAGGTCACCGAACAGCTCCGCCAGCGCGGGCTGATCGTCCTCGACGTCTCCGAGAAGCGCGAGGCGATCAAGGTCGACGGCCTCCTCGACCGCTTCCAGAGCGTCAGCATGCGCGACCTCTCGGTCTTCTCGCGCCAGTTCGCGACCCTGATCGCCTCCGGCATGCCGATGCTGCGCTCGCTCTACACGCTCGAGGACCAGACCGAGGACGAGAAGATCACCGCCGCGATCGTCGACCTCCGCAAGGACGTCGAGGCCGGCAGCTCGGTCGCCGACTCGATGGAGCGCAACCCGGCGGTCTTCGACCCGCTCTACCGCTCGATGGTCCGCGCCGGCGAGGGCTCGGGCCGGCTCGAGCAGGCACTCGACATGGTCGCGATCCAGCTCGAGAAGCTCGACGCCCTGAGGCGTCAGGTCCGCTCGGCGATGATGTACCCGATGCTCGTCTTCGGCTTCGCGATCATCGTGATGGCGATCGTCGTCGCCTTCATCGTCCCGGTCTTCACCGGCATCTTCGAGGACCTCGCCGCCGATTCCGGCGAGGACGCCGCGCTTCCGTTCATGACCCAGATCACGGTCACCGCCTCCGACCTGCTCACCGGCGCCTGGTACATCCTCATCCCCGCGATCGCCGGGCTCTTCTTCGCCTTCTTCCAATGGAAGAAGACCGACCGCGGCCGCACGCAGTGGGACGCCTTCAAGCTGAAGCTGCCGGCCAAGATCGGCGACGTCGTCCAGAAGGTCGCGATCGCCCGCTGGTCGCGGGTCTTCTCCGGCACGGTCGCCGCCGGCGTCCCGATCCTGCAGGCGATCAAGATCGCCGGCGAGACCTCGGGCAACGCCGTCGTCGCCGAGGCGATGGACGACGTCTACGCCTCCGTCCGCCAGGGCGGCACGATCGCCGCGCCGCTCGGCCGCTCCGACGTCTTCCCGACGATGGTCACCCACATGGTCTCGGTCGGCGAGGAGACCGGCCAGCTCGAGCAGATGCTCGGCAAGGTCGCCGACTTCTACGAGGCCGAGGTCGACGCCAAGGTCAAGGCCCTCACCTCGCTGATCGAGCCGATCATGATCATCTTCGTCGGCGGCGTCGTCGGCTTCATCGTGATCTCGATGTACCTGCCGATCTTCAGCCTCTACGACAAGATCCGCTAGCCGCCCGGCCGATTGACGCCGGCCCTACGTCGATTGACGAAATTTGCGACCTGAGATCGCATTCTTCGTCAATCGACCGCCTGCGGGCGATGAGTTTCGGTGGCCGCGCCGGTCATAGGGTTCGTACCGGAACTTCGCGGGGAAATTCCCGCCCGAGATCGAGGAGCATCAGATTGAGCCAGAAGATCACGCCGAACCTGTGGTTCGACACCGTCGCCGAAGAGGCCGCGAACTTCTACGTCGGGATATTCGAGAACTCGAGGATCCTCAACATCGCCCGCTATCCAGAGGGCTCGCCCGGTCCCGCCGGCGAGGTGATGACCGTCGAATTCGAACTCGACGGGGTCAGGTTCGTCGGCATCAACGGGGGCCCTCAGTTCACGTTCGACGAGGCCGTCTCCTTGCAGATCAGCTGTAAGGACCAGGACGAGGTCGACTACTTCTGGGAGAAGCTCACCGACGGAGGCGAGGAGAGCATGTGCGGCTGGCTGCAAGGACCGCTACGGGTTCGTCGTGGCAGGTCGTGCCGGAGGGGATGGAGGCGGTCTTCAACGACCCGGACCCCGAACGGGCTCAGCGCGCCATGCAGGCGATGATGACGATGCGCAAGCTCGACATCGGCGCGCTTCGCGCTGCCGCGGCGGGAACGCCGGCGAGCTAGCGGAGGCCGGCTCGGAGGTGGACGGCTGAGAGCAGCCGATCGGCGATGATCGGTCCTTGTCACGCGCTCGAGGTCATCGCCGTCGTGGCCGCCGGATTCGGCGCCGGGACGATCAACGCCGTGATCGGTTCGGGGACCCTGATCACCTTTCCCGGTGTTGCTTGCGATCGGATACCCGCCGGTCGTCGCCAACGTCTCCAACAACATCGGCCTGGTCCCGGGTGCGGTCAGCTCCGCCTGGGGCTACCGGGAGCAGTTGCGGGGGAGTAGGCCGCGTTTGAAGCGGTTCGCGCCGGCGACGGCGAGCGGGGCCGTGGTCGGCGCCGTCCTCCTGCTCGTCCTCCCGGCGAGTGCGTTCAAGGCGATCGTGCCGGTGCTGATCGCCGTCTCGCTGGTGCTGATCGTGCTGCAGCCGCGAATCACCCGCTGGATCACGGCTCGGAGGAAGACCCATCGCCCGCACGGCGGGCCCCTGCTGATCGGCGGCATCTTCGGGACCGGGATCTACGGCGGCTACTTCGGGGCGGGGCAGGGGATCCTGCTGTTCAGCCTCCTCGCCAGCTCGCTCGGCGGCGACCTGCGAGAGGTGAACGCCGTCCGCGCCGTCCTGGCCGGCATCGCGAACCTCGTTGCCGCGATCGTCTTCCTCTTCATCGCCGACGTCGCCTGGCTCCCCGCCGCCCTGATCGCCGTCGGCTCGACCGCCGGTGGGCTGCTCGGAGCCGGACTGGGGCGGAGGCTGCCGGATCCGTGGTTGCGGGGCGTGGTCGTCGTGGTCGGCATCGCCGCGATCGCTCAGATCCTGCTCTGATCGACGCGGAGATCGGGAAGCACTGTCTCATACCCCCCCCGGGTATGCTAGGTTGACGTCATGGAGACCTCAGCCGCCGGACCCGAGCACGTCCATCACCACCACGAGATGCCGACCGAGGGCGCCGCGCTCACGGCCGTTTCGATCTCAGCAACCCTTCACTGCCTGACCGGCTGCGCGCTCGGCGAGGTGGCCGGAATGGCGATCGGTACCGCCACGGGCATGTCGAACGGCGCGACGATCGCCCTTTCGGTGGCTCTCGCCTTCGTCTTCGGCTACTCGCTGACCAGCCTGCCGCTGTTGAGGGCGGGGATCGCGTTCGCTGCCGTCATCCCGATCGCACTGGCCTCCGACACGTTCAGCATCCTGACCATGGAGATCGTCGACAACCTGATCATGGTGGCCATTCCGGGAGCGCTGCACGCCGGCCTCGGCGACCTGCTGTTCTGGGGGAGCCTCTCGTTCGCCCTCGCGATCGCATTTCTGTTCGCGGTTCCCGTCAACCGCTGGTTGATCGCCCGCGGCAAGGGACACGTCGCAGTCCACGAGACCGGAATTCACGGCGGCCCACCCGCCCGACTGGTCGGCGCGATCACGATCTTCGCCTTCGTTTTCGGCTCGGCGGTCCTGATCGCCGAGTTGTTGAGATAACTGCGCGACTCGCAGGGCTCCGCCCTGCTCGACTGCGCCGGGCCTCCGGGCAAAGCCCGGTGGCCCTTCCGTGAGGTAACCGCGCGACTCGCAGCCATCTGGGCTGCTCGACTGCGCGTCGCGTCACCCGGGTCGGGCCGGCTAGCTGCCCTGCTTCCGCACAGGCTCCGTGATCACCAGGCGTCCGAGGATCTGGCCCGTGTCCGCGTCGGTGATGGCGAGTCGGCCTGCCTCCCGCAGCAGCAGGTTGAAGTCGGCGGGGGCGTAAGGGGCGGCGGTTTCGGTCACCCCGAATTCGGCGATCTCGATCTCACGGGCTCGCTCGCTTCCGACGTTGAGCTCGAGTTGGTCGCCGACGAAGGCCTCCACCTTCTCGGGGTCCGTCGTCGAGGCGTCGATTCTGACCGTCAGGGCGTCGCCGGACGGGGAAGGGGCGCTTGTCGTCGTGGTCGTCGTCTCGGAGGTCGTGGAGGTCGAATCGTCGCCGATCAGCCCACCTCTGCGGTCGGGGGCGATCGAGGCGGCCAGGATCGAGATCGCGAACAGCATCACGAGCACGATGATCAGGCGCCGCGCGGCCATCAGAGGCCCGGAGTCCGCGTCTGGGGGCTGGTCCTCAGGCTCACGTGGGAGCCAGTCTTCAGCGAATCGGCGATTTCCGCTTCAGCAGGGCTAAAGGTTGCGACCCCAGCAGCCGATAGTGGGCGAGTAATAGAAATTGAGCCAGGGCTCTGGTGCAAGGGCAAACTCATCGTGAGGTGGGGGCGCAAAGCCACGGGGCTCCCAATCTGAAGTTGATTTTGGGAGCAAGTCGGGTTACCACCGGGGTTCGATCCTCGAATGGCTTGGCGACAGGCTCTGGCTCCACTTAGTACACCCGAGGAGGGTAACTATGCTGGAGAAGTTCCGGGAGCGACGCAACGAGGAATCAGGTTTCACCCTGGTTGAGCTCCTCGTCGTCATGCTCATTCTGGGCATTCTGGCTGCGATCGCGATCCCCGCGTTCTTCAGCCAGCGTGACAAGGGCTACGACTCGGACGCGAAGGCGAACGTCCGGACCGTGCAGACGGCCTACGAGACCTACGCTGTCGACAACGACGGCTCGTACAACACGAGCGCCATTGCCGACCTGTCCGCCATCGAGGGGGCGATCGCCGATTTCGCCGCCGACATGACGATCACCGGCGCCGCCGATTCGTACACGATCGTCGGTGACTCCGATTCCGGGAACGCATTCACGCTGACCCGCAATGCCGACGGCACCCTGGATTACACCTGCACCGCAACCGGTGACGGTGGATGTCCAAGCGACGGGCTCTGGGGTTAGGACCTGAGCAACCAACCGAGCGCCATGAGTGCAACGTTGACTGAGAGAGGCGGGCCTTCGGGCCCGCCTCTTCTCGTTCGGGTGCCCATCAGGCGTCCGGAAGCGTTTCAGGGCTCAAGATCACCCCATGGCGAGCCGATGGTGTCTGGCGCGCATGAATACTGAGAACCCAACTCCGACACCACGTGTCGACCTCGCCTCCGAGGGCGGTTTCACGATCATCGAGGTGATGGTGACCGCGGTGGTGGTCGTCCTGGTGATGATCGCCACCTTCGGCGCGCTCGAGTCCGCCGGACGCGCAACGGCCGAGCAGCGCCATCACGCGGAGTCCTACGCGGTCGCTCAGAAGGATCAGGCGCGGCTGCGGTCGCTGCAGATCTCCCAGCTCGACGGACTCGACGAGACGAACACCGTCAGCGCGGGCGGCGCCGAGTACACCGTCCACTCCACCGGACAGTTCGTCAACGACACGACCGGTACCGCCTCCTGCGACGAGGGGTCCAACACCTCCGACTACATCAGCATCACCTCGACGGTCAGCTGGCCGTCGATCGGCGAGCGCGATCCGACGGTGATCAAGAGCATCGTCGCTCCGCCCAACGGCTCCCTCTCCGACGACACGGGAGCTCTGGCGGTCGTCGTCCGCGACGGGGCCGGCAACGGCATCGAGGGCATCCCGCTGACCGGGACCGGCGCCGGTTCCTTCAACGGCTCGACCGGCCCGACCGGCTGCATTCTCTTCACCGACCTCCCGGAGGGCAACTACACGTTGACGCCGAGCACCGCATCCGGGGTCGTCGACGCCGACGGCGATCCGCCGACCCCCATCACCGCCAGCGTCGTCGGCCAGAGCACCAATACGGTCGTGCTCCGCTACGACATGCCGGGCTCGATCAACGTCACCTTCAAGACGAGGATCAACGGCACCGTCGTGGCGACCACCCAGGACACGATCGTCGTCTTCAACACCGGGATGACGGAGGCGGCGACCTACGGGACCGTCGGCACACCCGTCACCACCCTCGCGGCGACGTCGCTCTTCCCGTTCTCCTCACCCGACGCCGTCTATGCCGGCAGCTGCGCGGAGAACAACCCCGACCCCGATGAGCTCGGGGATCCGGCGGTTGCCGGCGCCAAGGCCGACGTCAACGTGATCTCCAACCAGGCGACCGCGGCGGAGATCCAGCTTCCCGCGCTCGATCTGACCGTCAGAACCGGCAACTCGAGCAGCTCGCCGGGAACCGTGCTCAGCGGCGCCACGGTCAAGATCACCGACACCCAGTGCTCGGTTGGCGGCACCCCCGTGAAACGCACCTACACGACCAACGCCTCGGGCAAGCTCAGCACCCCGGGGATGCCGTTCGGCATCTACGACATCTGTGCCTGGCGCAGCAGCACCAACCGCCGCAACACGCTCAACGACGTCCCGGTGCAGACGACGACGACCGACACGGTCCGGACCATTTACCTGGGCAGCAGCGCGTCCGGCAGCAGCTCGGGGGCGTGTCCGTGAACCGGCCCCGCCCAATCGCTGACGAGAGCGGGATCACGATCATCGAGCTGCTCGTCGGCATGGTGATCGGCATCGCCGTGCTCGGCGGCGTCGTCACCCTGGTGACCACCACGGCCCGCAGCAGCGGCCGGATCACCGAGCGGGTCGCCGTCGACCAGATCGCCAGGCCGATGGTCCAGCGGATCATGGACGAGCTCCACTCGACCTGCGTCTCACCCGGGGTCGCCCCGATCCTGGCCGGCAGCACGGGCGAGGCGATCACGTTCATCCACGGGACCGGCTCGGCGGTCTCCCCGACCCCCGTGAAGCGGACGATCGCGCTCAGCGACGGCATGCTCACCGACACCACCTACGCAGCTACCGGAGGGGACGCCCCCGACTGGACCTTCTCGGCGACCCCCACCTCCACCTATCGCCTGCTCGAACGCGTCAGCACGATCGGCTCGACTCCGATCTTCAGTTATTTCGCCTACGAGGACGGAGCGATCTCGACCACGCCGTTGACCACACCGCTGAGCGCCGCCGACGCGGCTGTCGCGGTCCAGGTGGATATCTCGCTGGCCGTTTCCCCCTCCGGCAGCGCCACGTCCGGAGAGGACGGCGCCCCGGTCGAGCTGACCAACTCGGCGCTGGTTCGCTTCTCGCCGAGCAACGAGGACACCGACCAGGCGGGCCTTCCGTGCAGCTGATCGATCGACACCTGCGCGGGTTGCGTCGCCGTGCGACGGCCGAGGACGGCTTCACGATGGCGACCGCGATGCTGGCGCTGCTGGTCGTGACGCTGGCGATGGCGGCGACGGTCACCGCGGTCAACGGCGACATCAACCTGACCAGCAGGGACATCGATCACAAGCGCGCCTACGAGGCCGCGCAGGCCGGCCTCGCCGACTACTCGTTCCACCTCAACAGCGACAACGGCTACTGGGCGAAATGCACCGCCGTGCCGACCCCGAACGCGGTCAACAACAACGGCTCCACGGCCAAGCGTCGCAACGTTCCCGGCAACACTGGCGCCAGCTACGCGCTGGAGCTGATCCCGGCGACGGGGAAATCCGTCTGCAGTACCTCCGACCCGGTCGGCAGCATGATCGAGCAGAGCGGCGACAGCATCGGCACCTTCCGGATCCGCTCGACCGGCTACGCCAACGACACCGAGCAGAGCATCGTCGCCTCGTTCAAGCGGGCGAGCTTTCTCGATTACGTCTACTTCACTCAGTACGAGACTTCGGATCCGGTCACCTACGGCAGCTCCTCGAACATCGCCCAGGCCTACGCCCAATGCGTCAAGACCTACCGCGAGGGCCGCAGCAGCAGCACCCTTCCCTGCACCGAGATCGTCTTCACGACCAACGAGCAGATCAACGGCCCACTGCACACCAACGACGAGCTGAACATCTGCGGGTCGCCGACCTTCGGGCGGACCCCGGCTGACCTGATCGAGGTGAGCTCGCCTCCGGTCGGCTACCGGGCCTCCTCCGGTTGCTCTGCCAATCCGGATTTCAACGGCACCTATCTGACCAACTCGCCGGTGCTGACGCCGCCGAGCACCAACGACAGCCTGCGCGAGGTCCAGGGGGCCCAGATCTACACGGGTCAGACGCGAATCACCCTCAGCGGCACCAACATGACCGTGACGACCAACTCCGGCTCGACCAGCACCACACCGATCCCCAGCAGCGGCGTGATCTACGTCGCCAACAGCACCAGCTCGGCCTGCAGCACCGCGTACTCGCCGTTCACGGCGAGCTACCCGTCGAGCTCATCGTGCGGCAACGTCTACGTCAAGAGCGCCACCGGCGGGTACTCGGGCCAGCTCACGATCGCCGCCGAGAACGACATCATCATCAACGACGACCTCTGTCGCGGCAGCTGCAGCACGAGCACCCCGAGCGGGTCCGGCCTGCTCGGCCTGATCGCCAACAACTTCATCCGCGTCTACCACCCGCTGACGCCGACCAACACCACGACCGCGGGCAACTGCAACAGCACCTCGAACGGCTCCGGTTCGCAGTCCAACCTGCGCATCGACGCGGCGATGCTGTCGATTCAGCATTCGTTCATCGTCGACCACTACAACTGCGGCTCGCCGCTCGGGAATCTCACCGTCAACGGCGCGATCTCCCAGAAGTTCCGCGGACCGGTCGGCACGGTCAGCGGTACCTCTGCCGTCTCCGGCTACACCAAGAACTACAACTACGACGACCGCCTGCGGTACCTCGCCCCGCCTCACTTCCTCGACCCGGTCGAGTCGGCGTGGCACATGCAGCGGCAGACGCTCGATCCCTGAACCGCGCCGCGCCCCTCCCGCCGCCCCTCCGGATAGCTTCCCGCCCCCGTGCTGGCCCTCGCCCTCCTCCTGGCTCTCCTCGGCCTCCTGCTGGGCAGCTTCGCGGGCGTGGTCGCCTTTCGCATGCCCCTGGGGGAGTCGCCGATCGGCGGTCGCTCGCGCTGCGACGGCTGCGGCGCGACCATTGCCGCCCACGACAACGTCCCAGTCGTCTCCTGGGTGTTGTTGGGTGGGCGCTGCCGAAGTTGCGGCGCGGCGATCCCGATCCGTTACCCGCTGATCGAACTGGCGCTCGGGGCGGGTTTCGCGGCCGCCTACCTGGTGCTCGAGTCAGAGGGGGCAGCCGAGGTCGCCCTCGGCTGCGTGTTCCTCTTCGTCCTGGCGATCATCACCCTGACCGACCTCGAGCACCGGATCATCCCCAACGCGGTTCTGGCACCTGCCGCCGTGGCAGCAGTGGCGCTGACGCTCCTCGGCGACCCCGACGAGCTGCCGGCCAGGCTGATCGCGGCCGCGATCAGCGGCGGCGTCCTGCTGCTCGTCGCTCTTGCCTATCCGAAGGGCATGGGCATGGGCGACGTCAAGCTGGCGGCCGTGATGGGGCTTTTCCTCGGCCGGGCGGTTGCCCCGGCATTGCTGATCGGGTTCGCCGCCGGTGCCATCTACGGCGTCGCCCTGATTGCGCGAAGGGGGGCGGAGGCGCGCAAGGCTGCGGTCCCTTTCGGCCCATTCCTCGCCCTCGGCGGGGTCGTTGGACTTCTTGCCGGCGATGAAATCGTCGACTGGTACCTGGACAGCTTCTTCGAAGGCTGATCAGGGCTTCTGAAAGACATCCGCCGTAATCGCGGTCAGATTCAAGACCGACGGCGTGTGAGCCGATGGATGCCCACATGGGCGTCCCTACGTTCAGCTCCCGTAAGGCGAAGACCGTCGTCGGACTCGATATCGAGGCCGCGAGCGTTGCCGCCACCGAGGTCATCGTCAACGGCGATGTCCGGCTCGGTCGTTCCGGAATCGCCCCGCTTGCCGCAGGGGTGAGCCGGGAGGGCGAGGTCGGAGATCCCGCCGCGCTCACGGCCGCCATCAAGGACCTCTTCGCCGAGCACAAGCTCTCCCGCAACGTCCGTCTCGGGATCGCCAACCAGAGGGTCGTCGTCAGGACCTTGCGCCTGCCGATGATCGAGGACGAGGGAGAGCTCGAGACCGCGATTCGGTTTCAGGCCCAGGAGGACATGCCCATGCCGCTGGAACAGGCGGTGCTCGACTGGCAGGTGTGCAGCTCCGATCCCGAGGTCAGGGGCGCCGGCAAGATGGACGTCGTCGTCGTGGCCGCGCGCCGCGATATGGTCAGCAACCTCGCCCACGTCGTCCGCGACGCGGGGCTGCGTCCGATCGGCCTCGACGTCTCCGCCTTCGCCCTGATCAGAGCCCTCGGGAGCGACGCGCCGACCGCACCCGCTCCGCAACCGAGCTACGAGGATCGCGCCGACCAGGGGGAGGGGGTGGAGCTGATGTCCGCCGGCGCGGCCCAGCTTCTCTGCAACCTCGGCGACATCACCAACCTCGTCGTCTCACGCAACGGGGACTGCCTCTTCACTCGCGTCTCGCCCTTTGGCATCGAGGGCATCGCCCAGCGACTCGCCGAGCGCCGCGAACTGACTCTGGAGCACGCCCGCCAATGGCTCGACCACGTTGGCGCCGAGGCCCCGCTGGAGACGATCGACGGGGATCCCGCGCTGGTCGCCGCGACTCGCGACGTGCTCGAGGATGGCGTTGCGAAGCTTGCCGACGAGCTCCGACTTTCGCTCGACTTCTACGGCGCCCAGGAGGGGGCACGCTCGATCGAGGAGATCGTCGTCTGCGGCCCCGGTTCGGTGATCCCCGGTCTTCCCGAGCAGATCGAGCGTCAGCTCGGCTACGCCCTGCGAGTCGGGCGACCCCCGGCGCTCTCCGGACTCGACGCGGCCTCGGCGGCTCGACTCACCGTTCCCTACGGCCTGGCGCTGGAGGAGTAGCGGTGAGACCGGTCAACCTGATCCCGCTGGAGGAGCGTCGGGGCGGAAGCGCCCCGACCCGCACCGGCCCGATCGTCTACTTCATCGTCGGCGGCCTCGCCGTCGTGCTGCTCGCCGTCTGTGCGGTCGTTCTCCTCGGCAATCAGATCACCGACAAGGAGACCGAGGTTGCCGCGCTGGAATCGCGCGCCACCGAGACCGAGGCGCGCGCCGACAGCCTCTCCTCCTACGTCTCCTTCGAGCAGATGAAGGATGCGAGGGTCCAGACCATCGATTCGCTGGCGAAGAGCCGCTTCGACTGGGAGCGGGTCATCCGCGAGCTCTCGGTCGTGATCCCGAAGGGGATCTGGCTCTCGAACCTGACCGGCACGGTCTCACCCGAGGTCCAGATCGACGATGCCGCCGGCATCGGGCTGCGCTCCGCCATTCCCGGTCCGGCGCTCGAGCTCGTCGGCTGTGCGCGCTCCCAGCCCGACATTGCGCGCCTGATCGCCTCCATGCATGACATCGACGGCATTACCCGGGTGACCGCCGCGAACGGCATCAAGTCGACCACGACCGACGCCGCCGAGAGCACCAAGGCCGCAGACGACACCGCCGCCACGGACACATCCGGATCGTGCCCGCGCTCCGCGCCCAGCTTCCAGCTCGTCGCCGCCTTCGACGCGGTGGTCGTCGACGCGTCCGGGGCGGCACCGACCTCGCCGCCACCGGCGACCGAGCAGGCGGTCACCGCCGAACAGCAGGGCGTCGCCGATGCCCAGACCAAGGCCCAGAAGGCCGCGAACCTGGTCCCCGGAGGTTGATGCAGAAATGAAGCGCACCGACCGCACCATCCTCTTGCTCCTGCCCGCTGTGGCCCTCGTGATCGCCTTCTACATGCTCGTGATCTCGCCCAAGCAGAAGGAGCTCGGAGAGCTGGACACCCAGATCGAGACCCTCACCTCCAGAGTCTCAGCGGCCGAGACGGAGGTGGCCGCCGCCGAGGACGCACGCAAGTCATTCGGCTCCAACTACAGCGAGATCGTCTCGCTCGGCAGCGCCGTACCCGAGGACAGCGACCAGGCGACTCTGATCTACGACCTGACGAAGATCAGCGCCGACGCCGGAGTCCAGTTCCGATCCTTTGAGCTCGCCGACTCCGGCGACGTCGCAGCTGAGCCCGCCCCGGCGGCCACTACGACCACGACCTCCACCGAAGATGCCCCCGCGACCGCCGACGGAGCCGAGTCGGCGACCACGACCACCAGCGAGAGCACGACCGTGTCGGCGACTCCAACCGAAGCAGATGCCGCGACGCTCCCGATCGGGGCAACCGTCGGCTCCGCCGGCCTGCCGGTGATGCCCTACAAGCTGAGGTTCAACGGCAGCTTCTTCAACATGGCCGACTTCTTCGCGTCCCTCGACAAGAGCGTCGACGTGGTCGACACGGGGGCCAGCCCGGAGGTCGACGGCCGACTGATGACCGTCAACGGCTTCGCCATGGTCGGCGACCCGATCCACGGCTTCCCCCTCGTTCAGGCGAGCGTCGCTCTCAACACCTACATCGTTCCCGCCGATCAGGGCCTCTCCGCGGGCGCTACTCCCGCCGGTCCCACGGTCGCTGCGGATGAGGCGGCGACCGTCACCTCGGCATCGACCTCCACGTCCAGCGTCCCCGGAGCAGCGGCGGTGTCGCCATGAGCGATCGCATCTCCGAGTACGCCCGCGAGATCTTCCGCGACCTGCGGGATCGAAACATGCTGATTCCCGCGATCGCCCTGATCGTGGCGATCATCGCCGTGCCGGTTCTGCTCGGTGGCGGCTCGGCCGAGGTCACGACCCCGGTTGCCCCCTCCGCGGGCGCGGCCCCGGCGTCGATGACGGGCTCCGCCGAGGTCGATCCGGTTGTCCTCGCTGAGGTTCCGGGACTCCGCAACTACCGCGAACGCCTCGATGAATTCGGCGCCCGCAACCCCTTCAAGCAACAGATGACCGGTGGATCCGGCGGCGGCGAAGCCGCCAACGCCGACGGCGGATCGGGCGGATCGGGCGGTGGGTCGACCAGCGTCACCACCGATACCTCCAGCACGAGCACCAGCACCTCTACGTCGAGTTCGACGACCAGCGACACCTCATCGTCGACGACCACCGACACTGGCGGCACCGGCTCGGGGGGCGGCAAGGGCGAGACCAAGGTGATCCAGATCCAGATCGACGTGCGGGTCGGTCGTCCGGGCAAGGCGAAGGTCCTCACCGACGTCAAGTCGCTGGATTTCCTGCCCGGAGACGAGCGCCCGATCGTTCAATTCGTCGAGGGCGACTACGCCGCAACCAAGGCCGCGTTCGTCGTCTCGCCCGAGGTGATCTCCACCGAGGGCGACGGCAACTGCGATCCTGGTCGCAACAATTGCCAGTTCCTCCTGATGAAGAAGGGCGATGTGCAGTTCTTCGATTATGGGCCGAAGGCGAAGGTCTACAAGCTCGAGCTGCTCGCGATCAACCGGGTCGAGGTCGACCCCAAGGACATCAAGGGCCTGGGCAGGGATGCGGTCGAGGCTGCGGAAGCCACCGCGCAGTTCGTTGCGCAGATGACCCAGTAGTCCGGCACCCTTCGCGATCCGGCGCCCGGCGCCGCCGGGTCTCAGCGCTATGCCTCCACCGACGCGGCTAGCCTTGGGGTCGTATGGCACGTTTTGATTTCGTCACCGCCGGTGAGTCCCACGGCCCCGGCCTGACCACGATCGTGGAGGGAATGCCCGCGGGCCTCGAGCTCGATCGCGACGCCCTCGATCGCGATCTGGCCCGCCGGCAGCTCGGCCACGGCCGCGGCGGTCGGATGAAGATCGAGAAGGACTCCGCCGAGGTTCGTTCCGGGATCCGGCACGGTCGCACGTTGGGTAGCCCGATCGCGTTGCTGGTCGCCAACCGCGACTACGAGAACTGGATCGAGCGCATGGGACCGTGGGAGAGCGGGGAGGGCGTCAAGCAGGTTCACCTGCCGCGACCGGGCCACGCCGACCTGCCGGGCCTGCTCAAGTACGGGTTCGAGGATGCTCGCAACGTGCTCGAGCGGGCGAGCGCACGCGAGACGGCAGCCCGCGTCGCCGCAGGCGGCCTCGCGCGCCAGTTCCTCGGAGCCCTGGGGGTGACGATCAGAAGCCACGTGACCCGTGTCGCGGGTGTGAGCGCCCCGGCGCCGGAGGGCCTCGAACCGGCCGACTTCGACGGCGTCGACGACGACCCGGTCCGCTGTCTCGATCCGGCCTCGTCGGCGGCCATGATCGAGGAGATCAACCGTCTGCGCAAGGAGAACGAGAGCCTCGGCGGCACCTTCGAGGTTCGCGCCTGGGGCCTGGTTCCCGGCCTCGGGTCCTACGTCTCCTGGGATGAGAAGCTCGACGGCAGGATCGCCCAGGCGATGATGTCGATCCAGTCGGTCAAGGGAGTCAGCATCGGCCCCGCCTGGGAGGTTGCGGCGAGCCCCGGCTCCGAGGCTCACGACGAGATCTTCCATTCCCCCGAGCGGGGCTTCTACCGGGAGACGAACCGCGCCGGCGGGATCGAGGGCGGCATGACCAACGGTGAGACTCTGATTGCCCAGGTGGCGATCAAGCCGATTTCCACCCTGACCAAGCCGCTGCGCTCGGTCGATGTGCACACCAAGGAGCCGCAGGCGGCTCACAAGGAGCGGACCGACTCAACCGTCGTCCCCGCCGCCGGCGTCGTCGGTGAGGCGATGCTGGCCCTGACCCTAGCTGGCGCCTATCGCGAGAAGTTCGGCGGTGACCACATCGACGACGTGAGGGCGGCGATCGAGGCATACCGGGGGCGGATCGAGGGTTAGGGTTGGAGGTGGGCGTGGCCTGCCGAGGGGAGTTGGAGGTGGGTGTGGCCTGCCGAGAGACTCGCCGGCCGGTGAGAGTCGGTTTGGCTGGGTAAGGGAGGATTTGGCAGGTCGGCCTCCGTTCACCCGCCTGCCGAGGGGCTTTGTTGGGACGTGGGTCGTTTTGAGCTCCCCTGGGGAGCTCAGGAAGACCCACGTCCACCCTTTACCGGCACCTCGGGGGTTCGTCCTCGTGGAATCCCCATCCGCGGGTGGCGCGGGCGTGGGTCGACACCCGAGCGTCAGCGAGCGGTGCGATCCACCCCTCGGCAGGACCCGCGGTCTGGCGCTTTCGCCCGCGAATGCCGGCCGATAGACGCCATACTTGCCCGATGCCCGACTCGGCCACCCCGTCCATCGTCTTCATCGGCTTCATGGGTGCCGGCAAGTCTGCGGCTGCTCGCGCGGCGGGGCACGTTCTCGGGGTGGAGTACGTCGACACCGACCATCTGATCGCCGAGCAGATCCCGGGAGGGTCGATCGCCGCATTCTTCCGTGACGAGGGGGAGGCCAGGTTCAGGGAGCTCGAGGAGCGGGTCGTTCTCGGGGCGCTCGAGCGACCGGGCGTCGTCGTCGCGGTCGGTGGTGGTGCGGTCGAGAGCGAGCGGGTGCGAGCGGCCCTTGCCGGTCACGTGACCGCCTGGTGTCAGGTGGAGGAGGAGGTCGCCTGGGAGCGGTGCTCGGGAACCGACAGGCCGCTCGCCCGCGATCGCGATGCCTTCCGTCGACGTTACGGAGCCCGTCGGCCGCTGTATGAGGCGTGCGGTCGGGTCCTGCTGCCCACCGGCGGCGAGCGGACCGGCGCGGCCGCCGCTCCGTGGCTCGACCTGCTGCGGTCGGCACCCGCGGTCCGGATGTACTGGGCACCCACCTCATCGGGCGACTACCCGGCGCTGATCGGCCCCGGTGCGACCAGGCTCCTGGACCGCGTCGATCCGGCGCTGCGGCCGGGTGCGCGCCTGTTCGGCCTCGCCGATCGCGATGCATTTGCCGCGGTCGGTGAGCTCCTGCCAGAGATTGAGGGATCGGTGCCGATCGGCGTCCAGGGTGGGGAGGACGCCAAGAGCCTCGGGGCCGCCGAGGAACTGCTGGCCGAACTCGCCGGGGCCGGGGTTCGCCGGGAGGACTCGTTGCTTGCGTTCGGGGGCGGCGTGGCCGGCGACATCGTCGGTTTCTGCGCGGCCGTCTACCAGCGCGGCATCCCGGTTGTTCAGGTCCCGACCACGCTCGTGGCCCAGGTGGACTCCGCCTACGGGGGGAAGACCGGCGTCGATCTCCCCGAGGGGAAGAACTACGTCGGTGCCTTCCATCAACCCGCCGCCGTGCTGACCGACCCCGCGGCGCTGCGGACGCTGCCCGAGGCCGAGCTCTCGGCCGGGTTCGCCGAGGTCGTGAAGACGGCGCTGATCGCGGGCGGACCGCTCTGGGAGAGGGTGCGCGCGCTCGACCACCTCAACCCGGAGGTCGCCGGCTCCTTCGTGTTCGAATGCGCCGCCGCCAAGCTCGACATCGTCGCCGCCGACGAGCGCGAATCCGGCCTGCGGGCCGTGCTCAACCTCGGTCACACGGTCGGTCATGGGATCGAGGCGGCGAGCGGATATACGCGTTACCGCCACGGCGAGGCGATCGCGATCGGGCTGATGGCGACACTCCAGCTGTCTGGAGCCGACGAGCTGCGCGACGAGGTCGGGGAGCTGCTGCTGCGAGCCGGACTGCCGGTGAAGCTCGATCCGGCGGTCGACGTCGGAGCGGTTATCGACGCGGTCGGGCGGGACAAGAAGCGGACGGCAGGCGGCATCGGCTTCGTCCTGATCGAAGAGCCCGGGCGGGTCGAGTTCGGGCGCACCGTCGATGCCGATAGCCTGCGCCGTGCCGTGGAGGAACTTCGAAGCAGTTGAGTGGCGCACACAACAGGGTGGCCGTCATGCACGGCGTCAACCTCGACACGCTCGGCCGCCGGGATCCGGCCGTCTACGGCACCGAGACGCTGGGCGAACTCGAGTACCGGATCCACGAGTTCGGGCGTGAGCTCGGACTGGAGATCTCCTTCTTTCAGACCAATCACGAGGGCGAGTTCTGCGAGTACCTGCACCGCCTTCCCGAGACCGCCGACGCCGTGCTGATCAACGCCGGCGCCTGGACCCACTACTCCTGGGCGATTCGCGACGCCCTCGACGTCGCCGGCAAGCCAGCCGTCGAGGTGCACATCAGCGACGTGGAGGGCCGCGAGGACTGGCGGTCGGTCTCGGTATTCGACGGACTCGTGGCGGCGAAGATCTCCGGCAAGGGGCTCGGCGGATACCGCGAGGGGCTCGAGGTCCTCGTCCGCGAGCTCGAGCTTTGAGCGCCGCGCCCGAGTCACGAGCCGAGAATCTGACCGACGCCGTGGTTGCGGCCGATCTCGAGGCCGTCATCGTCGGCGACCTCGTTCAGCCGGGCGATTCGAGCCGCAATTCGATGGCCGACGTCACCTGGCTGACCGGTTTCGCGGGTTCGAGTGGGGTCGCCGTCGTCGGACCCGAAGTTCGCGCTTTCGTCACCGATTCCCGCTACACGACGACGGCTGCGGAAACGATTCCGGAGTCGTTCCGGATCGTCGACGCAACCGCCGAGATGCTGCCTTCGGTCGCATCCCTGCTCCACGGTCGGGTCGGGATCGACGAGTCGAAGACGAGCGTCAGGTCGCAGTCGAAGATGATCGACGCTGATCGGCGACGACGTCGAGTTGGTCGGGGTCAACGACATGCTCTCCGACCTCCGAAGGGTGAAGGACGAGGTCGAGATCGAGCTGATCGCCGAGGCGTCTCGGATCACCGACGCCGTCTATGCATTCATCGAGGAGCGGGGGATGGTCGGCAGGACCGAGCGCGAGATCGCGCTGGCGGCCGAGGCGAAGATGAGGGAGCTCGGGGCCGAGGATCCGTCGTTCCGCTCGATCGTGGCCGCCGGTGAGAACGGCGCCCTGCCGCACGCGATACCGGGCGACCGGCAGATCGCGGCCGGGGAGTACGTCGTGGTCGACATGGGTGCCATCTTCGGCGGCTACTGCTCCGACTGCACCCGAACGCTCGTCGAGGGGGAACCCGATCCGGTCCAGCGGCAGGCCTACGACCTGGTCCTGGCGGCGCAGCTGGCCGGACTCGATGCGATCTGCGCCGGTGCCGAGGGCCGCGCGGTCGACGCGGTGGCCCGCGCGGTGATCAGCGAAGGGGGCTACGGCGATCGCTTCGGCCACGGTCTCGGGCACGGCGTTGGCATCGAGGTCCACGAAGCGCCGCGTCTGTCGAAACGCTCCGAGGACACGCTCATGGCGGGCGAGGTGGTGACCGTCGAGCCGGGCGTCTACCTGCCCGGGGAGTTCGGAATCCGGATCGAGGACCTGGTCGTAGTGACCGTGGACGGCTTTCGGAACCTCAGCACCCACCCCAAGTAGCCCGCGAGGGCTCCCACCGGATAGGTTCCGGCCATGACTGAATCCCGCAGCCTCCAAGGCAAGACCATGCTGATCAGCGGCGGCAGCCGCGGCATCGGCCTCGCGATCGCGCTTCGGGCCGCTCGCGACGGCGCCAACGTCGCTCTGATCGCGAAGACCGACCAACCTCACCCGAAGCTCGAGGGGACGATTCACACGGCCGCTGCCGAGATCGAGGCGGCCGGCGGTACGGCGCTCCCGATCCTCGGCGACATCCGGGACGAGGGGCGCGTCGCGGAGGCGGTCGCCGAGACCGTCGACCGGTTCGGGGGCATCGACCTCTGCGTCAACAACGCCAGCGCGATCAACCTCGTCGGCACCGAGCAGCTCGACATGAAGCGCTACGACCTGATGCAGGACATCAACACCCGGGGCACGTTCGTCGTCTCAAAGAGTTGCGTGCCCCACTTGAAGCGCTCCGATAACGCGCACGTGCTGACGCTCTCGCCGCCGATCAGCCTCGAGCCGCGCTGGGTAAAGAATCACGTCGGCTACACCATCGCCAAGTACGGGATGAGCCTCTGCACCCTTGGTATGGCCGAGGAGTTCCGCGATGACGGGATCGCGTTCAACTCGCTCTGGCCGAGAACGTTGGTGGCGACGGCGGCCGTCCAGAACCTGCTCGGCGGCGACGCGGCCATGGTCCGATCGCGAACCCCGGAGATCATGGCCGACTCCGCGTACGCCGTCCTCACCCGGCCGAGCCGCGACTGCACCGGGAACTTCTTCCTCGCCGAGGACGTGCTCGTCGAGGAGGGCGCCACCAGCTTTGAGGCGTACGCCGCCGCGCCGGGCGCCGAGCCCGCCGCCGATCTCTACGTCGACGACATCAACCCGCCTGGGATCGGCTGATTCGGCCCCTTCTAATGAAGCAACGGGGCCGATACCGCGGAGGTTGACCGCGGTCAGGGTGCAACTCATGCCGGACTCAGCCGATAGGGCGGAGGGGGCGAGGCCGGCGCACGCCGCCGCTGTGCTGGGCGTCCTGATCCTCGTCGCCGCCGTCGCCAACCTTAACCTCTCGGTGGCGAACGTCGCTCTGCCGTCGATCGGCAAGGCCTTCGACGCCGGCCAGACCGAGCTCAATCTGGTGGCGGTGGGGTACTCGCTTGGCCTGGCCGCCTCGGTCCTCTACCTGGGTGCTCTCGGAGACCGGCACGGGCGCAAACGGATGGTCGTCCTCGGCATGTCGCTGACGATCCCCGCGTCGCTGCTGGCGGCATTCGCCCCCTCGATCGAGGTCCTGTTCGTGGCCCGCCTGCTCGGCGGGCTCGCCGCCGGGATGGCGTTCCCCACGACCCTCGCCCTGATCACGGCACTCTGGTCCGGCCCCGACCGGACCAAGGCGATCGCCCTCTGGTCGGCGATCGGCGGGGCGATCTCGGCTCTCGGGCCCATGGTGGCGGGCGCGTTGCTGACGAAATTCGATTGGGGCTCCGTCTTCCTCGTCACCCTGCCGTTGGCGGTGATCGCACTGATCGCCGCCATTCGCCTGATTCCCGCGCACGTGCACGAGACCACAGATCCCGTCGACAACCTCGGCGGGATCCTCTCGGTGCTGATGATCGCCGCGCTGGTGCTCGGCATCAACTTCGCCGCGGTCCCCGGCGAAGGCCCGCTCGCGATCGGCCTGCTCGTGGTTGCCGCGTCCGCGCTGGCGGGCTTCGCGATCCGCCAGCGCCGGGTCAAGGCCCCGCTCTACGATCTCGAGGTGGCCGCCCGGTCCACCTTCTGGGTCGCGGCGGTCGCCGGGGTGATCGTCTTCGGCTCGCTGATGGCGGCGGCGTTCATCGGCCAGCAGTTCCTGCAGAACGTGCTCGACTACTCGACGTTCGACGCCGGCGTCTCGATCCTGCCGGCCGCCGTCTTCATGATCGTGATCGCACCGCGCTCGGCGAAGCTTGTGGAGAGCAGGGGGGCCCGGTTCACGTTGCTCCTGGGCTACCTGTTCATCCTGCTCGGCTTCCTGACGATGCTGCTGCTCTGGGGCGAGGGCAGCCCGTACTGGCACATCGGACTCGCCTACGCCTTCGTGGGTATCGGGATCGGCTTCGCCGGCACCCCTGCCTCGCACTCGCTGACCGGCTCGGTCCCGGTCAGCCGCGCGGGAATGGCCTCGGCCACGGCCGACCTCCAGCGCGACCTCGGGGGCGCGATCATGCAGTCGATCCTCGGTGCGGTCCTGACGGCCGGCTACGCGTCGGCGGTCTCGAGCGAGATCGCCGCCTCGCCCGAGTCGAGCAAGGTCACCAACGCCGTCGAGAGCGAGCTGCAGAAGTCGTTTTCGAGTGCGGCCGACACCGCCGCGCAGTACCCCCAGTACAAGGACCAGATCATCGCCGGGGCGCGCGAGGCGTTCCTACAGGGGGACCAATGGGCCTACGTCGTCGGGATCGTTGCGATCCTGGCCGGCGCCCTGGTCGTCTTCCGCTTCTTCCCGAAGAAGGAGCGGGAACAGGAGATGCTCGCGAGCTACGCCGCCGAGGGCGGGTAACGGCCCGATCCGGTCCCGCAAACGTGGGGAGGAGCGGTCGGCCGTCCAGCCCTGGATCAGTCATCTAGGCCCGCCTTCAGCGGCGTCGCTAGTCTCCGCGCCGTGATCAGCACGGCGCAATTCAAGAACGGGTCGCACATCGAGGTCGACGGCAAGGTCTTCCGGATCATGGAGTTCCAGCACGTCAAACCCGGCAAGGGCGGGGCCTTCGTCCGCACCAAGCTGCGGCGCCAGGAGGACGGCTCCGTGATCGACAAGACGTTCCGGGCCGGCGAGAAGTTCCGTCCGGTCAGGACCGAGACCCGCCGCATGCAGTACCTCTACGACTCGGGCGATACGCAGGTCTTCATGGATAACCAGAACTACGATCAGATCGAGCTTCCGAACGACCTCGATCCCGACTCGATGCGCTGGGTGCGGCCGAACGATGAGGTCGAGGTCCTCTTCGTCGACGAGAGGCCCTCGGGAGTTCAGATCCCGAGCGCGGTCGATCTCGAGGTCACCGAGACGCAGCCTGGATTGAAGGGCGACACCGCCTCCGGTGGCGGGTCGAAGCCGGCGACGCTCGAGACCGGCGTTGCGATCGAGGTCCCCCTCTTCATCGAAGAGGGGGAGCGCGTGCGCGTTGATACGCGCAGCGGCGAGTACGTCTCCCGCTCTTAGCCGGGCGAGCAGTCGTGCGCAAGCGCCCCGACCGTCTGAGCGGCACCCGGCCGCGTAACCTCTCGGGCGTGCGCCGATCAGACCAACGCCGCGACGCCGCCTTCGCGCTCTATCAACGTGACGTCACCGGTCGTCCGCTCGACGATCTGCTGGCGGACGCCAGGCCGTTCACGCGCGACCTTGCCGAGGGTGCCGATTCCCACCTCGCCGAGATCGACGCCGAGATCTCCGCCAACGCCCATGGTTGGACGATCCAGCGGATCGCGCCGCTCGAGCGCGGGATCATGCGGATCGCCCTGTTCGAGATTCACCATCGCGAGGAGATACCGGTCGCGGTCTCGATCGACGAGGCCGTCTCGATCACCCGCCGCTACTGCGGGACCGAGGCCCCCGGATTCGTCAACGGGGTGCTCTCGGCCGTGGCCAGGGGAGTCGGGGCGGAGGAGGCGCATGAGCCCGCCTGACGGCATCGCTGATCTCAATGAGGCCGCCGATCGTCTCGGGCGGATCGCGGCGGAGCTCGCCGCCCCCGAGACCACCGACGCCGCGGCGGTTACGCTCGCTCAGGAGGCGGCGAAGATCGCCGCCGATGCCGGCGTCGTAGCCGCGGATGCCGCCCGGGCGGCGGCCGAGCGCGGCTTCGAGAACTCCTGACCCGTGGCGGCCTATCCGGATGATCTCCGCGACCTCGTCGAGGGGTATCTGGGCCGGTTGACCTATTCGCCGCGAGCCGAGACCGCCGGGATCGAGGAGGCAATGCGCTACTCGCTGCTCGCCGGTGGCAAGCGGATTCGACCGGTCCTCTGCCTGGCGACGGCGAGGGCATTCGGGCTCCGGCCCGAGGACCTCTTGCCCACGGCCGCCGCTCTGGAGCTGATCCACACCTACTCGCTGATTCACGACGATCTACCGGCGATGGACGACGACGACCTGCGACGGGGACGCCCGACCTCCCACGTCGCCCACGGCGAGGACGTTGCGATCCTGGCCGGCGACGCGCTCTTCGCCGAGGCAATCCGGCTGGCCTGCGAGCAGCAGGGTGAGCCTGAGCGCGTGCTCGCGGCGGTCAGGGAGATCGCCGCTGCCACCGGAGTCGACGGGATGGTCGGAGGCCAGTACGTCGACGTGGTCGGCAGCGGCAACGATCCGGACTCACTCCGGCTCCTGCATTCACTGAAGACCGGCAGGCTGATCGCGGCCAGCGTCGGCTCGGCACTCGCGCTGACCGGGGGGAGCGAGGCCGCCCAGGCGCCATACCGCCGTTTCGCCTCCGAACTCGGGCTGTTGTTTCAGATCGTGGACGACATCCTCGACGTTACCGGCAGCGACGAACAGCTCGGCAAGCCGAGTGGGTCGGATGCGCGTCACGGCAAGGTGACTTACGTGAGTCTCTACGGGCTCGACCGGGCTCGTGACCTCGCCGCTGAGTCGCACGGGCAGGCAGTAGCTGCACTGAGTCGGGCCAGCGGCGACGTGGGTGCCCTGACTCAAGTCGCCGACTTCATCTACACCCGAACCTCCTGAGCAGGGCCCGTCTCTTTTCAGGGTCCGTTTCATCGATTCGTTTGTGGGCCACCCGCGGAGGGCAACCTGTGACAATTGACGGAGCCGATGCGCCTTCGGCCGCCTCCGGCACCTCGCAGCGATGAGCGACAGCGACCGCACAAGCACCCCTTACCTCCTCGACGGCATCGACGGACCCGCCGATCTGCACCGGCTCGACGACGCCGAGCTGCAGCAGGTCGCCCAGGAGGTCCGGGAGTTGATCATCGACACGATCGGTGAGATCGGCGGGCACTTCGGCGCCAACCTCGGCACCTGTGAACTGACGGTCGCCCTCCACAGCCTGATGGAGTCGCCGCGGGACAAGATCCTCTGGGACGTCGGCCATCAGTCCTACCCGCACAAGATCCTGACCGGCCGCAAGGACCGCCTCTCCACGATCCGACAGTACGGCGGCCTCGCCCCCTTCTGTTCGATCCCCGAATCCGAGCACGACATCATGGGCGCCGGCCACGCCTCGACCTCGATCGGGTACGGGGTCGGCTTGAAGGAGGCGATGCGCCACGGGATCGGCGCCGACGGAAAGGTCGTCGCGGTGATCGGCGACGGAGCCCTGACCGGCGGGGTCGCCTACGAGGCGCTTCAGCAGGCGGGCGGTCTCGAGACGCCGATGGTGATCGTCCTCAACGACAACGGCATGTCCATCTCACCCAACGTCGGCGCGCTCTCCCACTACTTCAATCGCTTTCGCCTCAATCCCCGCCTGTTCCACGCACGCGAGGACGTCGAGGATCGGCTGACCAAGCTGCCGCTCGGCCTCGGCCGGCGGATCGAGCGATTGGGCCCGGAGATCAAGTCGGCGATCAAGGCCTACTGGGCGCCGGGTCTCCTGTTCGAGGAACTGGGGATCGCCTACATGGGTGTCATCGACGGCCACGACGTCGCCGACCTCCGGTGGGCTCTGCGCCGGGCATTCGAGGCCGAGCGCCCCGTCGTCGTCCACATCCATACGGTCAAGGGCCGCGGCTTCGCCCCCGCCGAGGACGGCGGGCTCGAGGGGATGGAGCAGTGGCACGCCGCCAAGCCGGGCTCGATCGTCGACCGCCGGCCGGCGCCGAAGGACAAGCCGAAGCTGGTCCCGGTCAGCGAATCGGACGCCCCCGCCTCGATCGCTCCCGAGAAGCTCGAGACCGCAGCGCCGAAGCCGGCCCCACCCGCCTACACGTCGGTTTTCGCCAAGGCGCTGGTCGCCGAGGCCAAGCTCGACCGGCGGGTGATCGGAATCACGGCCGCGATGGCCGGGGGCACCGGGCTCAACGAGCTCGCCGACGCCGTGCCGGATCAGTACTACGACGTCGGCATCGCCGAGCAGGACGCGGTGCTCTTCGCCTGCGGACTCGCCCTGCAGGGCGCCAAGCCGGTCTGCGCGATCTACTCGACCTTCCTACAGCGGGCCTTCGACCAGATCGTCCACGACGTCTGCCTCCAGGACCTCAACGTCGTCTTCGCGATGGACCGTGCCGGTCTCGTCGGCGACGACGGGCCGACCCACCACGGCGCCTTCGACGTCTCCTATTTCCGGCCGCTCCCAAACGTGGTGCTGATGGCACCTCGCGACGAGGCGATGCTGGTCAACATGCTCCGAACCGCCCTCGCCCACGACGGTCCGATCGCGTTCCGCTATCCACGAGGCACCTCCGAGGGGGTACCGCTTCCCGAGCCTCCCCGCGAGATCGAGATCGGAAAGGGGGAGATCCTCCAGGAGGGCGAGCGCATCGCCCTGTTCGGCTACGGGTGGGGGGTCCAGGTTGCCAACGACGCGGCGACGATCCTCGCCCAGCACGGTCTCCGCCCCACGGTCGCCGACGCCCGTTTCGCCAAGCCGGTCGACGGGGAGCTTGCGGACCGGATCGCCGGCGAGCACGAACTCGTGGTCACGATCGAGGAGAACGTTCTCCCGGGCGGCTTCGGCGCCGCCGTCCTCGAGCACGTCGAGGATTCCCTCGGCTCCGATCGCGCCCGGATCATGCGGGTCGGGATCCCCGACCGCTACGTCACTCACGGCAAACCGGCCCTGCTCCGCAAGGAGGTCGGCCTGACCGGCGAGGCCGTCGCCGAACGTGTCCTGGCGGCGCTCGGCGAGCCCGCGGCTGTCTGACTCTGAAATGGGAAAGCGCCCCTATGGGGCGCTCTCGGAAATCGCAGCCCTCCGTCCAGCCGATCGGGCTTCAGCACCCTTCTCGCTTCGGGATTGCGGACCGGTGGTGTGAGCCGCCCAGGTTGATGTCGCCCTCGTACTGGGTCTTGACACCCGGGGGCGATTTCGTCGGCGTGTCAACCATCATCAGGAACCCGTTCGCTCCCTTGAGGCCGCCCTTGGCCTTGACGATCCGATGCGCGCAGGTACCCAACTGAAGCTCGTCGCTCTCGGTGAAGCTGCCCCAGTAGCGGAACGTGAACTTCAGCTTGCCTGATGGGTCACCGGTACAGGAGCCGTCCCGATCGACGTCGATGCATCCGTTGAACTTCTCCTCTCCCTTCGCCTTGAATACCGGACTCGTGTCTTTGACGTGAAACTTCGTGATCTCCCACTTGCCCTTGATGCCACCCGTCATCTTGTACTTGCCCGCGCTCTCGTCGACGATCTTCTGCTGGCCGGAGATATACATCGCCCCGGCGGTCGGTACTGCGATCAGAACGACCGCGAGCGTGAGCGTCACCGTGATCGCAACTCTGCGAGACCTGGTGCTCATGAGGCTCCCCTTTCCAAGTGGGTGCGGCCCATCCCGCGCCCGCTCAGAACCTAACTGACCACGTCCGCAACAGCAAGCGCATCCTCAACCTCGGCGGTCTGGTGATCCGTGCCTCGTGCATCGGCTACGGGCAGGTTCGCAAGTACCTCTCCGGCGGGGCGCAGACCACGATCAACAACGCTGCAGGGGCGCTTGTGCTGAGCCAGCGACGAGCCGGAGAGGACGAGACCTACTCCTTCGAGTAATCGCGTGAACAAGCCCCACAATGCGAAAGCGCCCCAACTAGGGGGCGCTCTCGGGTACAGGGAGGAGAGTTGTGTGTTTTGAGAGAGACCGGCTCTAGGGACATCGCGATATGTGGCGGTGGCCAACCGGTCCTTAAGCTTGGATCCAGAATACGAACACCTGTCCGGCTTGTGTGTGAGTCCGGTCACATACATCGTGAATCGTTTCCACACGTTTCGACCTGCGGGCGCTACCGTCCCCGGCGATGAGCAGGGTTCGCCTCGACAGCCTCTTGACCGAACGCGGCCTGGCGCCATCCCGGACCGCTGCGGCGACCTCCATTCGGGCCGGCCTCGTCCGGGTCGGGCGCGGCGGGGAGCGCGCGTCCAAGCCGAGCCAACTCGTCGCCGACGACATCGCGGTTGAGGTGGAGGGGGGACGCAGGTTCGCTTCCCGCGGCGGCCTGAAGCTCGAAGCCGCACTCGATCGGTTCGGCGTCGAGGCCGAGGGACTCGATTGCCTCGACGTCGGCGCCTCGACCGGCGGCTTCACCGACTGCCTCCTTCAGCGCGGGGCCGCTCGCGTGATCGCTCTCGACGTCGGGCAGGGACAGCTCGACTGGACCCTGCGCAACGATCCGAGGGTCGTGGTTCTCGAGGGCGTCAACGCTCGCCATCTGGCGCCGGGCGAGCTCCCCTTCCAGGCTGATCTCGCGGTCATCGATGTCAGCTTCATCTCATTGGCCAAGGTGCTCGACCCGGTCGTCGCCTCCATCGCCGATGATGGGGAGGTGCTGGCGATGGTCAAACCGCAGTTCGAGCTCGGCCGGGGCCGGGTGGGCAAGGGTGGGGTCGTCCGCTCCAGCGAGGATCGTCGCGAGGCGGTCGGCAACGTGGTCGATGCCGCCGACTCGCTCGGGCTGGGCCTGCTTGGTGTTGCGGCCGCCGGCGTTCCCGGTCCCAAGGGCAACCAGGAGTTCTTCGTCCGGCTCGTCCGCGGGGACTCGGTCGAAGACCCCGCCGGGCTGATCGAGGGGGTGGTGAGTTGAAGAAGGTCGCCGTCTACACCCACTCACGCCCGAGTAACACCGACGTGGCGATCATCGCCGCCGCCAAGGCCGCTGCGGCCGCCGGTTGCGAGCTGGTCGTGGCCGAGCGGGATCCCGCCCCCGGCGGCGAACGCGGCGGAGCGCTCGAGGGCGTCCGGTTCGTCGAGGAGCTGCCGGCTGACGCCGATCTCTGCCTCGCCCTCGGCGGCGACGGCACGATCCTGCGGGCGCTGCGGCACTATGCGACCCTCGACGTGCCCGTCTTCGGGATCAACTACGGGACGGTCGGCTTCCTCGCAGCGGCGGAGGCGTCGGAGCTCGAAACCGGCCTCGCCCGCGCTCTCGCGGGTGACTTCGAGACCGTCTCCCTGCCGGGGCTGGACATCGAGGTCGGCGGCAGCAGCCACATCGCGGTCAACGACGTCTCCTTCACGCGGCGACCTCACCATCGGGTAGCTGAGCTCAGCTACAGCGTCGGCGGCCGTGAGGTCGGCCGGGTTCGCTGCGACGGCCTGGTGGCCGCAACCCCGGCCGGATCCACGGGCTACAACCTCGCCAACAACGGCCCGATCCTGGCCTGGGGGGTGGAGGGGTACGTGGTCAGCTTCATCGCTCCCCACACCCTGACCGCCCGGGCGCTCGTCGTCGCCCCCGGCGACCTCCTGCACGTTGCCAACGTCGGTGAGCGTGACTGTGTCGACGTCGGGGTCGACGGGGTCGAGACCGGCGAGATCAGGCCCGGTGAGGAGGTGGTGGTCGGTTTCCGCGACGGCCTCGCCCTGCTGGCTCAGCTCGAGGGCGACACCTTCTACAAGAGGATCAGGGAGAAGTTCGGCCGCCTGGCGCACTGACGGACTCGTCAGTGATTCCCGCTGCGTTTGGCTTATCCGTCGGGCCTGGCTGGTATCCCACCGGGGATGCTCCGAGAGCTGCGAATCGAGAACCTGCTGCTGATCGAGCGGGCCGAGCTGCGCTTCGGAGCGGGGTTGAACGCGATCACGGGGGAGACCGGCGCCGGCAAGACGGTGCTCGCTCACTCGCTCGACCTCTTGATGGGCGGACGACCGCGCAGCAGCGTGGTCCGGCCCGGTGCCGAGGAGGCGTGGGTCGAGGGCACCTTCGAGATCCCCGACGGACTGCGCGAGGATCCCGAGCTGAGCGAGCTGTCCGAGCGGCTTCCCCCGGGTGAGGAGGTCGCCCTGGCGCGGCGCGTGTCGGCGGGGTCCGGTCGCTCCTCGGCGTTCATCGCCGGTCGTTCAGCTTCGGCGGCTGATCTGCGGGTTCTGGGTTCGCGCCTGCTCGCCTTCTACGGTCAGCACGAGCATCGCAAGCTCACTCTGACGGCGGCACAGGGCGGGATCCTCGACGGCTTCGCCGGCAGTGCCCACCTTGAGCTCCGCGCCGAATACCGCGCCGCCCACGCCGACGTCGTCTCACTCACCCGCGAACGCGACGAGCTCGCAACCCGCGAGGGCGCCAGGGAGCGTGACATCGACCTGCTCCGGTTCGAGCTCGGCGAGATCGAGGAGGCGGCGATCGAGGCCGGTGAACAAGCGGGGCTCGAGGTCGAACGTGACCGGCTCCGCCATGTGGAATCGCTTCAAGAGGGAGCCGGTGCAGCGTTGATGGCGATTGCCGGCGGGGAGGAGGGCGGAGGTGCCACGGCTCTGCTTGCCGAGGCGGAAGGCTCCCTGGGGCGCTCCGCGGACGTCGACCCGGCACTCGACGCGCTCATGGCCCGGACGGTGGCCGCCGGCGTGGACCTCACCGATCTCGCGCAGGATCTACGCACATACCTCGACGGGATCGAGCCGGAACCGGGCCGGTTGGAGGAGCTCGAGACGAGGCTGGAGGCGATCGACCGCCTGACCCGAAAGCACGGCGGCAGCGTCGATGCGGTCCTCTCCCACGCCGAGCACTGCCGGGCGGAGCTCGATCGCCTCGAGCGGGCGTCCGAGCGGGGCAGCGAGCTCGCCGCAGCGCTAACCGAAGCGGAGGCCAAGCGTGCGAAGCTCGGCGAGAAGCTGTCGAAGTCGCGGTCGAAGGCGGCGCCGAAGCTCGAGCGGCAGGTGGCGGTCGAACTGGCCGCTCTGGCGATGGACGGCGCCCGCCTCGAGGTGGGTCTTGAACCGGTCGCGGAGGGGCTCTCCCCCTCGGGGAGGGAGACGATCGAGCTGCGGGTGGCGACCAATCCGGGGATGCCGATCGCGCCGCTCGGCGATGCGGCGTCCGGCGGGGAGCTCTCCCGGGTCATGCTGGCGCTCTCGGGCCTGGGCCCGGCGGGGGATGTCGAGACGCTGGTCTTCGACGAGATCGATGCCGGGGTGGGCGGCAAGGTCGCGCGCCGGGTTGGCGAGCGCCTGCGCTCCCTCGGCGAGGGCCGACAGGTCGTCTGCATCACCCACCTCGCTCAGGTCGCATCGCTCGCCACGACCCACTTCCGGGTCGAAAAGGAGGCGAGCGGCACTGCGACCGTCGCCAGGGTCGAGGCCGTCACAGGGGACGAGCAACTCGCCGAGATCGTCCGGATGCTCGGAGCCGACAGCGGAGATGAAGCTGCCAGCAGGCATGCCAGGGAACTTCTAACGGCCGCATAGGCCCATAATCGGCTGATGAGCTCCGGCGGCACGCTGCGCGGACTGCTCGGCCGGCGAGCCCGGGCGGACGTCCCGACCGATCCGGCTCGCGTCGTCGTCGGGTCGGTTCGCCTCGGCAAGAAGACCAAGGATCTGGTCAAGCGGCTCGAGCATGGGGAGATCGCCGTCATCGACCACGCCGATCTCGATCGGATCGCGGCCGACGATCTCGCGGTCTCGGGGGCGGCCGCGGTGATCAACGTCGCCCGGTTCTCGACCGATCGCTATCCCAACATCGGCCCGTTGATCCTCGCGCGGGCGGGCATCGTCCTGATCGAAGCCGATGGCTCGCCGCTGTTCGAGACCCTCTCCAACGGGGACGTCGTCGAGCTCGACGACGGGGACGTGCTGTTATCCGGGCGGCGGATCGCCGAGGGACTTCGCCCGTCGATTGAGGAGCTCGAGGGTCGGCTCGCCGAGCAGCGCGAGCGGATCGACACGGCGATCGCGGATTTCGCGCTCAACACGATCGAGCACGTGCGTGAGGAGAGTGGGCTGCTCTCGGGCGAGATCGACCTGCCGCCGACCCGCACCCGGTTCGCCGGAAGGCATGTGCTGATCGTCGTGCGCGGGCCCACATATCGTGAGGACCTGGCGGCCCTCAACGCCTATATCCGCGATGTCCGCCCGCTGATCATCGCCGTCGACGGCGGCGCCGATGCGGTCCTCAGGGCGGGGCTCAAGCCCGATGTGATCCTCGGCGATATGGACAGCGCCACCGACCAGGCCCTCCGTTGCGGCGCCGAGCTGATCGTCCACGCCTATCCCGACGGGCGGGCTCCGGGTCGCGAGCGCCTCGAGACGAGCGACCTCGACCACCTGGTCATCCCGGCACCCGGCACGAGTCAGGACGTGGCGATGCTGCTCGCCCACGAGCGAGGGGCCGAGCTGATCGTGATGGTCGGTGCCCATTTCAATCTGATCGAGTTCCTGGACAAGAACCGGGCGGGGATGTCGTCCACGTTCCTGACCAGGCTGCGGGTCGGGGAGACGCTGATCGACGCCAAGGGCGTCAGCCGGCTCTACCGCCCGGGGATCGGGAAGCTCGGGGTGGCGCTGTTTGCGGTCGCGTTCGTGCTCCTGATCGTGGTCATCGTCATCGCCTCGCCCGGGCTCGACAACGTCTTCGAACTGCTCTGGCTGAAGATCCGCGATGCGTTCGGCGGCTGAGTTGTCCATCCGCGCAGCAGACGCCCCGCTTCGGCTCCTGCGAGTCTTCGGGCTTCATGGGCTATAGCGGTCGCTATCACGCTGCCTCACTGGCAGCAGTCTTCATCGCGCTCGCGGTCGGGATCCTGATCGGGATCGGGCTCGCAGACGACGTCGTCTCGAGTGCGTCGGAGGGGGTCGAGGCAAGCCTTCGGTCGGATCTGAGCGCGGCCGAGGACCGCGCCGACGAGCTCGAGGCGCAGCTCGACCGCGGCGAACGCTTCGGCGACCAGATCCTGCCGGCGGTACTCGCCGGCAGACTCGCCGGCCGGCGGGTGGCGCTGATCGAGTTCGGCGACGTCCCCGACGAGGTCGCATCCGCATCCCGCGAGGCGGTCGAGGCCGCCGGGGGGAACCTCGCCTCGGTCGCCGAGATCGCCCAGCCTCCCGACGCCGAGGCTCTGAGCGCCGAGCTGCCGCCGCGATTTGCCGCGCTGCGCCGCGATCCCGACGCCCTCGTCGCCGTCGGCAGGGCGGTCGGAGGGCAGTTGGCCGGGCGGCGGGCCGATCGTCGAGGCGCTGACGCCGACCGTCTTCGCCACGTTCACCGGCAGCCTGCGGGGGGTCGATCGGGTGATCCTCGCGCGCGCCGATACGAGCGATCTCGAGCCGGACGAGCGGGAGGCGGCGACGACCTTCGAGGATGCTGTGATCGCGGGCGTCGACCAGAGGGCCTTCGCCAGCGTCGGCGTCGAGCTGACGACCACCGACCCGAGCACGCTCACCCCGTTCATCGACGCCGGGATCCCGACCGTCGACCACCTCGATCTTCCCGCCGGCCAGGTCAGCATGGTCTTCGCCCTCGACGGGCTCGAGGGCAACTTCGGGGTCAAGGAGGAGGCCCGCAGCTACCTGCCCGAATTCGCGCGCGATTCAGCGACGGCCGGAGCGCCGTGACGATCGCGGGCCTCGTCGTTTCGGGGTTGTTGGCGATCTGGCTTCTGCCCTCCTGGACCGCCGACATGCTGCGGACCGGTCTGACCCGCGAGAACTGGCGGGGAACGGTCGTCGCCTTCCCCTCCGGGGCGCTGGTGGTGTCGGTCTCGGTGATCGCGCTGGTGCCGCTCGCGGTGCTCAACGACCGCGCCGACCTGAGCCTGCTCGAACCCGACCTCTCGCGCTGGGCCGCCTATCTGCTCGGCATCGCCCTGCTCGGACTGCTCGACGACATGCTCGGCCGGGGGTCATCCGGAGACACGGCCCGCGGCTGGAGGGGTCATGCGCGGGCGGTCCTTTCGGGGCGGCTGTCGACCGGGGCGATCAAGGCCGTGGGTGCCTTCGGCCTGGCCGCCTTCGCGGTCTCCGGACTCGGGCGTGAATGGCCGGGGTACCTCGCCGATCTGGCGCTGCTGCTCCTGACGACGAACCTCTTCAACCTGCTCGACCTGCGTCCGGGACGGGTCGAGAAGGTGCTGCTGCTCCTGCTCGCCGGGGTCTGCCTCGGCGCCTGGACGATCCTCCCTCTTCAGCTGCTCGGAATCTTCATCGGCCCCCTGCTCGTCGGCGCCGTGCTGACGCTGAGGGAGCGCGCGATGCTCGGGGATGCAGGGGCGAACCTCGCCGGCGCGGTCGCCGGGGTGGCGCTCTTCGCAGCGCTGGGTACCGATGCGAGGCTGATCGCGCTGATCGTCGTCGCCCTGTTGACGATCTACGGCGAGTTCCGGTCAATCTCGGCGGCGATCGACAGGATCCCGCCGCTGCGGGCGCTCGACCGCATCGGCCGCCTACCCGACTGATCATCTCCGCAAAACGCGGAGTTACCTGGGACGACTCGTCGCCGCCTCTCACTTCCGTCCCCTCGACGACTAGACTCGGATCCCGGTTTGAGCGTTCGGATGCCAGCAGGGGAAACCCGCTTCCTCTTCGTCACCGGTGGTGTCGTATCAGCCCTCGGCAAGGGCATCGCCTCCGCCTCCATCGGCCGCCTCCTCGTCGCCCGCGGCTTCCGGGTCCAACTGCAGAAGTTCGACCCCTACATCAACGTCGACCCGGGGACGATGAGCCCCTTCCAGCACGGTGAGGTCTTCGTCACCGAGGATGGCGCCGAGACCGATCTGGACCTCGGCCATTACGAGCGCTTCACCGATCACAACACCTCTCGAGCCTCGAGCGTCTCGGCGGGCGGCGTCTACAACACCGTGATCGCCCGCGAGCGGCGCGGCGACTACCTCGGCGGAACCGTGCAGGTGATCCCTCACATCACCGACGAGATCAAGCAGAAGATCCTGATCGTGGCCGAGGCCCAGTCGGTCGACTTCGTGATCACCGAGATCGGCGGCACCGTCGGCGACATCGAGTCGCTGCCGTTCCTCGAGGCGATCCGCCAGCTCTACACCGACCTCGGGCCGAAGCGGGCGATGTTTCTCCATCTCACCCTCGTGCCCTACGTCGGCCACGCCGGCGAGCTGAAGACCAAGCCGACCCAGCATTCGATCAATGAGCTGCGCCGGATCGGGATCCAGCCCCATGCCGTCCTCTGCCGATCGGAGTCCGGCCTCGACCGCGACATCCGCCGCAAGATCGCGTTGTTCGGGTCGCTGCCGGAGCAGGCTGTGATCTCCGCTCGCGACGTCGACAACACCTACAAGGTCCCACTGGCCTTCCGGGCCGAGGGCATGGATGACCTGATCCTCGATCACTTCGGGATCGACGCCCCCGCTCCCGACCTGACCGACTGGGAGGACTTCTGCCGACGCGCCGACGCTGCCGAGGGAACCGTCCGGATCGCGCTGGTCGGCAAGTATGTTCAGCTCGAAGATGCCTACAAGTCGGTGATCGAGTCGCTCAAGCACGGTGGCTGGCACCACGGCGTCAACGTCGAGGTCGACCTGGTCAGCTCCGAGGATCTCGATACCGAGACGCTGGATGCCGCCGACGGGATCCTGATCCCCGGAGGCTTCGGCGAACGGGGCATCGAGGGCAAGATCGCCGCCTCACGCTATGCCCGCGAGCAGGGAATCCCGTTCCTCGGCATCTGCCTCGGGATGCAGATGGCCGTCGTCGACTACGCGCGCCACGTCTGCGATATGGACGGCGCCAACTCCGCCGAGTTCGATCCGGAGACGCCGTATCCGGTGGTCGACCTGCTCCCCGAGCAGAAGGAGATCACCGACCTCGGAGGCACGATGAGGCTCGGCGCCGACCCGGTGAAGCTCCATGAGGGCACCAAGGCGCGCGAGATCTACGACGGCGAGGCGGTCATCTACAAGCGCCATAGGCATCGCTTCGAGGTCAACAACATGCTGCGGCGCCGCCTCGAGGACGAGGGCCTGGTGATGAGCGGGACGTCACCGGACGAGCGCCTGGTCGAGATCGTCGAGCTACCCGAGCACCCGTTCTTCGTCGCCTCCCAGTTTCACCCTGAGTTCAACTCCCGCCCGACCCGCCCGGAACCGTTGTTCCGCGAGTTCGTCGGCGCCGCCGCTCGCCAGGCATCTGATCGTGATCCCGTCGAGGGGGAGGACGAAGAGGTTTCCGGCGACCAGGGCGAGATCTCCATCCGCCGCACCGCCTGAGTCCTTCTCGGTCCGGCGCCCGTTAGCCTGACGCCGTGAGTGAGAGCAGGCTGTTGGAGCGGTTCGTCCGCCTCTGCGAAATCCCCAGCGTGACCGGCACCGAACGGGCCGTCACCGACGCGATCGCCGGCGAGCTTCGCGATCTCGGGATCGAGGTGAGGGAGGACGACTCCGCGGGTCCGGCGCGCGCCGGGGCCGGGAACCTGATCGCCCATGTGGCACCCGCCTCCGGCGACGAGAATGCCGAGTGGGTCTCGTTCTTCGCCCACGTCGACACGGTCCCGCATTCGGAGCCGATCACCGTGGTCGACGACGGCGGCGTCTTCCGGACCGCGGGCGACACCATCCTCGGGGCCGACAACAAGGCGGCCGTGACGGTGTTGATGGAGCTCGGCGCCAGGTTGGCAGCCGAACCGGGGCCGGTCGGCCTCGAGCTCGTCTTCACGGTCGCCGAGGAGCAGGGCCTGCGTGGCGCCGCCGCTCTCGACGTCGACGCTCTCCGCTCGCAGCTCGGTTATGTCCTCGATCACGCGACCCCGATCGGCGAGGTGATCACCGCCGCACCGACCTACAAGAAGCTGATCGCGGAGTTCCGGGGGATCGAGTCACACGCCGGCATGCGCCCCGAGGCGGGCCGCAGCGCGATCGCGGCGGCGACGGCCGCCGTCGCGACCATGGACCTCGGGCGCCTCGACTCCGAGACGACCGCCAACATCGGCGTGATCGACGGCGGCACGGCCCCCAACGTGGTCGCCGGTCGTTGCCGCGTGGAGGGCGAGGCGCGCGGGGTCGACGCGGGTCGCGCAGAGGAGGTCGCTCAGCAGATGGTCGACGCCTGCTCGTGGGCGGCCGGGGAGGCGGGGGTCGACGTCGACCTGCTCGTCGAGACCTACTTCCGGGGCTACCGGATCAAGCCCGGTTCGCGGCCGCTTGCGATCGCCAGGGCGGCGCTGGAGCGACACGGGATCGAGCCGGTGGAGGTGACCACCGGCGGTGGCAGCGACGCCAACGCGCTACGGGCCGCCGGATTCGATGCGTTGCTCCTCGCCAACGGAACCGAGGCGAACCACACCTCCGATGAATCGGTGGCGGCCGAGGCCCTGGTCACGATGCTCGACGTCTGTGACGCGATCGTCGGGGAGACGGGAGCCTCCTGAGATGTTGAAACTCCGTCGCGGGACCGTCCTGGAGGCCGATCTCGGGGAGCTCACGGTCGAGGTCGATGGCGAGCGCCGGCGGGCCTGGGCGGACGAGACCATGGTCGGGCCGGTCGAGGCCGGTGACGATGTCGTGGTCAACACGGCCGCGCTGGACCTGGGGCTGGGCTCGGGCGGCTACGACATCGTCCACGTCAACCTCACCCGGGGTCTCGACGGCGGCGATCCGCCGGCGGGGGTGCACGTCATGAAGCTGAACTACAGCTCGATCCAGCACGCGGTTGATCCGGTGGAGCTCCCGGCGGACGCTGCCGCCCTGCCCGCGAGAATGCTGCCCGTCCTCGTGTTACCGCTGCATGGGCATCTCGCCCCGGCGGCGTGGGCGGCCGGTCGATCGGGATCGCTCCGAGTCGGTTTCATCCAGGCGGCCGGAGGCGGGCTGCCGGGCTCGCTTTCGGGGGATCTCAGGGAACTGCGCGAGCGGGGCCTGATCGCGGGAGCGATCACGGCCTCGCCCTCATACGGGGGCGAGCGCGAGGCGATCAGCCTCGTCGGCGCCCTTCACGCATCGGCCGAGGGCGACGAGTGGGATGCCGTGATCGTCGGTCCGGGCCCGGGGATCCTCGGCTCGTCGACTCGCTACGGCCACGGCGGGATGGCCGCGCTCGAGGCTGCACACGGCGCCCTGGCGCTGGGCCTGCCGACGATCATCTCCCCGCGGATGTCCGCCGGCGATCCGCGGCCGCGGCATCTGGGCCTCAGCCACCACACCCGTTCGGTCCTCGAGCTGCTGCTCGGCGGCGTAGAGCTGCCGGTGCCGCGCGGGCTCGATGATCTGTGGCCCGTGGCAGCCGGCGAGCCGGTCGTGGCCCTCGAGGAGGCTCGGGGCGGGCTTCACCGTCTCCGGGAGTTCCCCGTCGATCTGCCCGGTTACGCGGAATCCGGGCTTCCGCAGCGCACGATGGGTCGGGACCTGGACGAGGATCGCCTGTTCTTCGCCGCCCCGCTTGCGGCAGGAGCGGCGCTGGCGGAGCTGACGCTCGGGCGCTGAAACTGACCCGCCGCGCGACGGGTGCCTGGTTGCACCGGCAGGGGTCCTGCCGCCCAGCCGAAACCTGAGGGAGTGCCCGCTGCTGCCGCGATCCCAGAATCAGACGTCGATGCCCGATTCGAGGGGCTGCTGCTCGACTTCCTCGCCTACCTGGAGTTCGAGCGGGGGCTCTCCCGCAACACGCTGTCCGCCTACCGGACCGATCTGCTCCAGTACGGGGCATTCCTCGCGACGCGCGGCAAGGGGCCGGTTGAGGCCGGGGGCGAGGACGTCGCGGACTTCCTCGCCGAGCTGGCCGCAGGAGGCGAGGAAAAGCCGCCCTGCAGCCCGGCGACCCTCAACCGGAAGACCGCTTGCCTGCGCTCCTTCTATCGCCACCTGCGCCGCGCTGAGCTGATCGACGCCGATCCGACGGCGAACATCCGGCCGCCGCGCAAGGGTCGCTCCCTGCCGAAGGTCCTGAGCTACTCCGAGGTCAAGCGCCTGGTCGACTCGGTGAACGGCGGTAAACCGGCCGACCTCCGCGATCGCGCGATCCTCGAGGTCATGTACGGCTGCGGCCTGCGGGCATCTGAGACAACAGGACTCGAGGTCGGCTCCATCGACCTCAAGCGTGGCTTCCTCCGCGCCCATGGCAAGGGCTCCAAGGAGCGAATCGTGCCGCTCGGCCGCGAGGCGAACGCCGCCGTCAAGCGCTACCTCCGCGCCGGTCGCGGCGAGATGGCCGCCGGCTCCGACGTCCGCGCCCTCTTTCTCAACCAGCGCGGCGGCGGCCTCTCCAGGCAAGGGCTTTACAAGGTGATCCAGGGGCGCGCCAAGCAGGTCGGCCTGGGCGACCGGATGAGCCCTCACACGCTCCGCCACAGCTTCGCCACCCATCTGCTCTCAGGCGGGTGCGACCTGCGCTCGGTCCAGGAGATGCTCGGTCACGCCGATGTCGCCACCACCCAGATCTACACCCACCTCTCCGCCGACCGGATCAAAGAGGTCTACTTCGACGCGCACCCGAGGGCGAAGGCGTAGTAGATAACTCCAACCGGATCCTCCGCTGCGCGTCCGGTCCGGTCGGCCGGCGTGGTGTTGCCGCTCGGCAGGCGATTGAAACCACCCACGAGCCTGGCCGCGGCGCGGTGTTGCCGCCTGGCAGGGTGTCAGGCTTTCGTTGGCCTAGGCTCCTGTGCCTATGCCAGAGCTGCCCGAGGTCGAGACCATTCGCCGCCAACTCGAACCCGAGCTCACGGGACGAACACTCGTCGGCGCAACCGTCCTCGACGAGCGTTGGACGCGGCCCGAGCGGTCGGCGCTGATCGTGGCGGGGCTGCTCGGCCGTCGGATCGAGAGCGTCGGGCGCCGGGGGAAGTACCTGCTCGTCGGCCTCGACGACGGGGCCACGCTCGTGATGCACCTGCGGATGACCGGCAATCTGCTGCTGGCCGAGCGCGGAGAGGAGGCGCGGCGCCTCGGCGGTGCGCGCCTGTACGAGTCCGAGTCCCCCACGGGTCCGTCGCATCTGCGGGCGGAGATCGAGCTCGACGACGGCCGGCTGCTGCAGTTCACCGACCCCCGGCGCTTCGGCCACGCATCGCTGCTGCCGGCCGGGGAGCTCGATCCGTATCTCGACTCCCGGATCGGAGTCGAGCCGCTCCAGGAGGAGATGACCGCCGAGCTGATCGGGCGGATCGCCGAGGGTCGGAGGGCTCCGCTGAAGTCATTCCTGCTCGATCAGAAGGGAATCGCCGGGATCGGCAACATCTACGCCGACGAGGCGCTTCACCGGGCCGAGCTGCACCCGCTGTCGCCAGCCGGTTCGATGCGCCCGATGCACTGGGAGGCGCTGCGGGAGGGCATCGTCGAGGCACTCGAGGAGGGCCTCCGCAACGGGGGCGCCTCGATCGACGACTACCTTGACTCGCGGGGCGAGCAGGGCTCGATGCAGGATGAGTTCCTGGTTCACACCCGAGCCGGCCGGGATTGCCCGCGCTGCGGGGAGCGGATCAACCGGATCGTGGTCTCGGGCCGGTCGACCTACTTCTGCCCCGGTTGTCAGGTTCGCCTCCGCAGACGCCGCAAGCGGATCCGGGCCTGACCGACCGGATCGGTCGTCATCCTTCGAGGTGGATCCCCATGCCTGGAAGCTTCAAGACAGAAGGTGTCGTGCTGCGCAGCATCCGCTACGGGGAGGCGGATCGGATCCTCCACCTCTACACGGCCGAGCGCGGGCGGGTCAACGCGATCGCGAAGGGCTCGCGGCGTCCCAAATCCCGCTTCGGCGGGCGGCTCGAGCCGTTCTTCCGGCTCGATCTGATGCTGCACGAGGGCCGTAGCGATCTCTGCACGGTGACGGGGGCGTCGACCGTCGACGGTTACTCGCACTTGCGCTCCGACGGCTCCGCCATCGATTCCGCCGCGCGCGGCTGCGATGCGGTTCTGCGCCTGCTCGACTCGGCGGAGCCGAACCGCCCCGCCTACAACCTGCTCTGTCGCTACCTGTCCCTGCTCGACGACCTCGCGCGCAGCGACGGGAGGACCGACGGGCCGGGCCCGCGGGCGGTCGGCCTCGCGTTCCGCCTCAAGCTGGCGCTCGCGGCCGGGTTCTCACCCGAGCTCGGTGCCTGCGCCCGTTGCGGGGAGCGGGAGGGGATCGTCTCGTTCTCGGGAGCGGCCGGCGGCGTCGTCTGCGGCTCCTGTGAGGCCGGCGGCTTCCCGATCAGCTCCGAGGCGCACCGGTTCATGGTCGCGGCGATCGGTCGGCCGATCGCCGAGCTTCCATCGGCCACCGAGAGCTCGCTCCGTCAGGTCGAGCGGGCGATCGGCGACACCCTCTCCCATCATGCTCACGTCAACCTTCGCGCGGTCGCCTGAGGCGCCGATGTCTTCGTCGCCCGACGCCACCGAGTTCGAGCAGCGCATCCGGTCGCTCGAGCAGACCTACCTCTGGGAGCGGGCGGCTCGTTCCTATCCCGCCCACAGGCAGCGGCCGGAGCCCGACAGTCCCGTCCGGACCCCGTTTCAGCGCGATCGCGACCGGATCGCTCACTCCAAGGCGTTCCGCCGCCTCAAGCACAAGACCCAGGTCTTCATCGCCCCTGAGGGAGACCACTACCGGACGCGCCTCACGCACACCCTCGAGACCTGCTTCATCGCCCGCACCGTCTCCCGGGCCCTCGGCCTGAATGAGGACCTGACTGAGGCGATCGGCCTCGGTCACGATCTCGGCCACCCGCCGTTCGGCCACATCGGCGAGGAGGTCCTCGACGATGCGATCAAGGAGCGGGGAGGCGGCGGATTCCGCCACAACGAGCACTCGTTGCGGCTGGTCGAGCATCTCGAGCGCGCGGGTCAGGGCCTCAACCTCACCGACCAGGTCCGCGACGGAATCCTCAACCACACCGGCTCGCTCAAGCCGGCGACCCTCGAGGGCCGGGTCGTCCGGCTCGTCGACCGCGTCGCCTACATCAACCACGACATCGACGACGCCGTGCGGGCCGGGGTGATCTCCGAGGGGGACCTGCCGGCCGAGCAGATCGACCGGCTCGGCCCGACCGGCTCGGCCCGGATCGACGCGCTGGTGCGAGACATCGTCGAGCACTCCCGCGAGGCCGGCGACATCGTCCAGAGCGACGAGATGGGCGGGGCTATGCTGCGCCTCCGGAAGTTCATGTTCGACCGCGTCTACCTCGGGGCGGCAGCTCGCTCCGAGCACGAGCGCGTCCTGCTCACGCTGACGACGCTGATCGACCACTACCTCGCCCACCCCGACCAGATGTCGCCGGGGAGGCCCGGGGATGATCCGCTGCAGCAGGTGACCGACTATGTCGCCGGGATGACGGACCGCTTCTGCATCGCCACCTTCCGCCGGTTTGCACTCCCGGAGGAGTCCCGGCTCTGACCGATTCGAACGGTTCTTGCGGCGATTTGCGGTGAATCGCGGAGATTTCCGGCCCTTGAGGGGGCGCATGTTCGGCGCGCACGGCATTCTTGGGTAGATGAGCCGTTTCACCCCCGAGACGATCGAGCGCGTCCGCGAGTCCGCGGACATCGTCGAGGTCGTCTCGGCCTACACCGATCTGCGGCGCCAGGGGGAGCGATTCGTCGGGCTCTGTCCCTTCCATGACGAGCGGACGCCGTCGTTCTCGGTCAAGCCGCGCGACGGCTTCTACTACTGCTTCGGGTGTGAGGCCGGCGGGGACACGATCCGTTTCGTCCAGGAGAAGGAGGGGCTCGCCTTCCCCGATGCGGTGGAGGCGCTCGCCGAGCGCTACGGCGTCGAGGTCGAACGAGACGCCGAGGATCCGCAGGCAGAGGAGGCGCGCCGGCGCCGCGGACGGCTCGGCGAGGCGCTGGAGCGCGTCGCCGCCTTCTACGAGGCCTTCCTCTGGGAATCGCCCAAGGCCGCGAAGGCGCGGGCCTACCTGACCGAGGAGCGGGGGCTGGGGGAGGAGGTGCTGCGCAACTTCGGGGTCGGCTTCGCCCCGAGCGCCTGGGATTCGGTGCTGACCCGCGGACAGCGCGCCGGCTACTCGATCGACGAGCTGCTGGCCGCCGGACTGATCCAGCGGTCCCAGAACAAACCCGGCAGCCACTACGACCGCTTCCGCGCCCGGATCGCCTTCCCGGTCCGCGACCACCGCGGTCGCGTGGTCGGATTCGGCGCTCGCGGCATGGGCCCTGACGCCAAGCCGAAATACCTGAATTCGCCCGAGAGCGAGGTCTATCGCAAAAGTCGCACGCTCTATGGGATCGACCGGGCGCGCGGGCCGATCGCCCGCGGCGGGCGGGCGGTCGTGGTCGAGGGCTACACAGACGTGCTCGCACTGCACGGGGCGGGGGTCGAGGAGACGGTCGCGGTGATGGGCACGGCGATCACCCCCGACCAACTCAAGCTGCTCGGCAGCTACGCGGAGGAGGTCGTGCTTGCCCTCGATGCCGACCGGGCCGGGCGGGAGGCGATGCTGAGGGCCCAGCGGGTCGCCGGCAGCGGTCGGCTCAGGCTGATGGTCGCGGCGATGCCCGAGGGAGAGGACCCGGCCGAGATGATGGCGTCGGAGGAGGGCTCCGGCCGGCTTCGGGAGGCTCTCGCGGGGGCCGTCGACCTGGCCGTCTTCCACGTCCGCGCGATCCTTGGGGACGCCGATCTCTCGACGCCGCCGGGGCGAGACCGGGCGCTGGACGAGGTGGTCCCGGTTCTGGTCGGGATGGGGGAGACGATCACCCGCCAGGAGATGGTCCGCGAGATCGCTGACCGGCTCGACGCACCGCCCGAGATGGTGGCCGGCAGGATGCGATCGGGCGCCGGCAGCCGACCGCCGTCGGTCCCGCAGCAGTCCGAGGCGGCGGCGCCGAGCAGGCCGAGGCGAGAGCCGACCAAGGACGAGCGGTTGGAGGCGAAGCTGCTGGCCCTCTGCCTGGCAGCCGAGCCGGGCCTGGGTTCGGCCTACATCGACCGCCTTACGCCCGAGCATTTCACCTCGCCAATCCTGGCCGCGACGTGTGAGAGGTTGCGGGACCATTTCGAGGATCCGCTCGACGGCCTCGGGGAATCGGACTCCTCCCTGATCAACGCGATCTCCAGGCTGCAGGCCCTCGAGGGCGAGCCGCCCACCGCTCAGAACCTCGAGTTTCGCTGGATGCTCGTCGAGGTGAACCGCCTTGATCGCGGGTTGCGCCACGCCGAGAAGCTCAAGCCTGAGGAGCGGGTCGCGATGCAGAAGCAGAGAGGTGCCCTCCTGACCGAGATCGCGTCCGCGCAGCAGGGGGGAGTCGGCGTGGTTCCAGGCACTCAGGCCCGCTAACTTGGAGGTACCCATGGACACTTCAGAGCACAGCAAGCGAGCCAGGATCGTCTTCGACGAGGCCCACTCGGAATCGTGGTCGATTCGGGCTGAGGTCGCCGAGCGGATGCAGGGCACCCACCCCGCGGATGCCTCGTTGAAGGCCGCCGCCGAGGCGTTGGAGCGGCGCGATTTCGTCGTCCGGGCGAACGCCTCTGCGCCGATCGACGCCGGTCTGCTGGGAACGGCCGACGTGCTCGTCATCGCTCACCCGTCCGACCCTCGATGGGAATCGACCACCGGCGAGGGCGATCCTCGACTCAGCGACGCCGAGATCGAGGCGATCGCATCCTGGGTCGAGGGCGGGGGCGGGCTGATCGTGCTCGGCGAGACCGAGCAGGAGAAGTACGGCAACAACCTCAACGAGTTGCTCGCGCGATTCGGGATCGAGATCGAGAACACCACCGTCCAGGACTACGAGCGCCATCGCGGGGACGCGCCGAGCTGGGTCCTCGCCGACCTGGTCGATTCGCCCGGGGCGACCGGCGCCGATCCGCTCGCGGGCGTCAGCGAGGCCTGCTTCTACCGGACCGGGACCCTCGCCCTCTCCAACGGCGCTCAGGTCATCGCACAGACGTCGGCGACGGCCGCCCCGGCGACCGCACCGCTCGCGGCGGTGACGAGCCATGGCTCCGGCCGGGTTGTCGTCCTCGCCGACTCCGACCTGTTCGGCGACGACTGCATCGGCGCACTCGACCACGAAGCCTTCTGGGTCAACCTGGCCTACTACGCCGCGGAGCCTGCGTTCGGCGCGGAGGGCGAGCCGGTCGAATCCGCGGCCGCGGCCGACCCGGCCTGGAAACGGATCCGCGGCGCGGTCGAGGAACTCCGTACCCATCAGAGCCCGAACGGCGCCGTCGACGCCGAGGGGGCCGATCAGGACCGCCTGCGCGCACTGGTCGCCGAGATCAAGGAGGGCTCGGTGGCGTTGGTGCGTCACTTCCCGCACCAGGGCGAATACATCGCCGCACTCGGTGAGGATCTCGACGAGTGGGTTGATTCTGGTTTCGGGGCGCCGGACTTCCGGCGCTCGATCGAGGCGTTCAGGCCGGAGCGCGACCGTCGCGACGGCGTCGAGCACCTCGTCGTCTTCCCGATGTACAAGCAGAACGGCTCGCCCGACACCTGCTTTGAGGCACTGATCGTCAGGGTTCCGTGGCCGCGCTGGGCGGTCGAGCTGGAGAGCCGTTACGACAACGCGAAGTTCCTCCCGGTGGAGTTCGTCGATTTCACCTCGGGGTATGACTCCGAGTGCGCGGTGCTCTTTCCGGAGACGTTCGCGGTCAAGGAGCGCCCGCCGGCGCACTTCGGCGCGATCTTCTGCGACCGCGAGGCCGAGCGGTTCCGCCGGGTCGGCGGCAGCGCGGCGGAGATCCTGCGTCTCAACCTGCCACCCGACGCCGCCTGCCTGCTTGCCTCTCCGGAGCTTTCGCGGGACGCCTTCATCGCCTGGGATCTGATCCATGACCGGACCCACATGCGTGGGGATCTGCCATTCGACCCCTTCATGATCCGCCAGCGGAGCCCTTACTGGATGTACTCGCTGGAGGAGCTCCGCTGCGATCTGACGGCATTCGGTGAGGCGGTGAAGCTGGACGCGGAGGGCTTCGCGCTCGCCCGTCACGTGCAGTACGCGATCCTCTTCGATCGGCTCTTCCGCTTCCCGCTGACCGGCGGCCGCGTTCGCAACTACGACGGGCTCGGCGGGCAGCTGTTGTTCGCATTCCTCCATCACGAGGGTTACCTGCACTGGACCGACAACCGGCTCGTGATCGAGTGGGGGAGGGTCGCCGAGGGCGTCGGAGGGCTCCGCGAACTCGTCGGTGAGCTCTACCACTCCGGGATCGACCGCTCCAAGCTCGGGCAGTGGATCGCCGCACACGACCTCGTTGCCCGATTCGTCCCGCCGACCGAGGGTTCGGTCTGGGCTGCCGATCGCCGCGACCTGCCCGACGTCGAGGAGCCCAAGCAACTCGTCGATCTCGTTCGCGACGACGAGTTCCCGCTCAGCCTTTTCTACACCCAGCTCGGGCCGAAGCTCCAGCCGGCGCTCGACGGGCGGCCCAGGCGATCAGCTCCGACCGAAGCGGGGGTGAGCTGATGGGCGAGCTCGACGGACGGGTGATCGCCGTGGCCGGCGTCGGCGGTGGACTCGGCCCGTTGGTGGCCGAGCGCTTCGCCGCGGCCGGTGCGACCCTCGCTCTCGCCGATATCGGCGTTGATCGGATCGAGGCGGCGGTCGACGGGCTCGGGATTCCCGAGGACCGCCTCGACATGCAGGCTGTCGACCTGCTCGATCCCGTCGCCGCAGTTGCCTGGTGCGACTCGCTGACCGAGCGGTTCGGCCGGGTCGACGGGATGCTGCATCTGGTCGGCGGATGGCGTGGGGGGGAGCCGATAGCAACCTTCGACATGGCCGACTACGAGTGGCTGCACGACCTGCTCGTGCGGACGCTGCAGAACGCGACACGGGCTTTCCACGGCGCGCTGATCGCGAGCGGCCGCGGGCGGTTCGCCGTCGTCTCCTCCACCCAGGCGCAGACGCCCGAGGGAACCAACGCCGCCTACGCGGCGACGAAGGCGGCGGCGGAGTCGTGGACACTCGCCCTGGCCGATTCCTTCGCTGGCACGGGTGCGACGGCGAACATCGTCGTCATCAACGCGATCCTCACCCCGGGGATGCGCGAACGCAATCCCGACAAGGAGTACCCGAGCTTCACGCCGGCCGAGCAGATCGCTGATGCGCTCGTCTACCTCTGCTCCGACGCCGCCGGGCGGATGAACGGCCAGCGCCTGGCGCTCCATCCGTGAGCGCCGACCCCCGGGGCTTCGCCTCCGATAACCACTCCGGCGCGCACCCGGAGGTGCTCGAGGCGATCGCCCGTGCCAACGTGGACCATGCCGCCTCCTACGGCGAGGACAGCTGGACCGGCCGCCTCGACGAGCTCTTTCGGGAGCACTTCGGGCCGGAGGCCGTCGGCTTCCCGGTCTTCAACGGCACCGCCGCCAACGTCCTTGCGATCGACGCGTTGACCAGGCCCCATGAGGCCGTCATCTGCGTCGAGGGCGCCCATATCGACGTCGATGAGTGTGGCGCTCCCGAGCGCTGGGCCGGCGTCAAGCTGCTCAGAGCGGTGCCCGACCACGGCAAGCTCACCCCGGAAGGCCTCCGCGGCTGGGAGGCGAAGCGCGGCGACCAGCACCACAACCAGCCGCGCCTGGTCTCCGTCGCCCAGGCCACCGAGGTCGGGACGCTCTACACCGTGGAGGAGCTGCGCGGGCTCGCCGACGAGGCCCACGGCATGGGCATGCTCCTGCATGTCGACGGCGCCCGCCTGGCCAATGCGGCCGCGTCGCTCGGAGTACCCCTGGGTACCCTCGCCGTCGGCGTCGATGCCGATGTGATCTCCCTCGGGGCGACCAAGAACGGCGGCCTCTTCGGCGACGCCGTCGTCTTCCTCGACCCGGGCCTCGCCAAGGGCTTCGAGTATGTCCGCAAACAGGGGATGCAGCTCGCCTCCAAGATGCGCTTCCTCAGCGCCCAGTTCGAGGCCCTCCTCGGTCCCGACGAGCTCTGGCGCCGCAACGCCGAGGCGGCCAACGCGATGGCGGCCCGCCTCGGCGCGGGCGTCGCCGGCAATCACGGTGTCGAGGTCGTTCACCCAGTCCAGGCCAACGGCGTCTTCGCCCGGCTCCCGCGCCCGGTGATCGACGCTCTCCTCCGCGACCTTCCGACCGAGCACCCCTTTTACGTCTGGGACGAGGACGCGAACGTGGTCCGCTGGATGTGCTCCTGGGACACGAGCGAAGAGGACGTCGACGCCCTGATCGCTGCGGTCGATTCCGCGGTCAACTAGCTTTCAGGCACCCGAACACACGTTCGTTTTTCCGTCCGACCCGGCGGTCAACATGGGGTCATGAGAAGGGGCATCGACAAGTGTTTTCTGGAGCAGTGCCTGGCCGACGGGATGTCCCTCCCCGAGATCGGGAGGCTGGTCGGTAAGGCCCCCGGAACCGTGGGCTACTGGGTCAAGCGGCACGGATTGGTTGCCAACGGCTCACCAGCAGTTCCGGCCCGGAAAGGGCCTGAAGATTGAACCACTGCGATCCCTGGTGACAGGACGGACTTACACTCGGTCAGATCGCCAAGGACTTGGAGGTGGGGATCGCTTCCGTGTAGGTACTGGATCGAGAAGTACGAGCTCCCGGCGCCGCACGAGGTTCGGAAGCGCTCGTCGCAGCGAACGCTTCGAAGCGGTGAGACGCGAGGTCGTCTTGGAATTGCCGACACCATGGCGAGACAGAGTTCTTCGCGGACGACAGCGGTGCATGGCGATGCCGACTTTGCAGGCAGGAAGCGGTCTGCGCGAGCGCACGGCGCAAGGTAAAGCGCATCCTCGTCGAACGAGGCTGGCGGAGGTTGCTTCATCTGCGGGTACGACCGCTGCATCGGTAGCGCTTCAGTTTCATCACATCGATCCGAGAAACGAAGCGGTTCAGCGTCTCGCGGCAAGGGCTACACGATCAGCCTGCGGTCGGCGCGGGAAGAGGCCGCGAAATGCGCATTGCTTTGCGCGAACTGTCACGTCGAAGTAGAGGCCGGAGTCACCAGACTTGCCGATGGTCCGCAGAGGCCTCGAAATGTGACCAAACTCCTGAAAAGCTCCCCGGAGTGGATTCGAACCACTACGATTTCATTAACAGTGAAAGATGCTGCCGTTACATCACCGGGGAATGAAGAAGCACCCGTCGAGCACTCCGTTCGCTCATTGTAGAAGCCGATCCCGACCGATGTCTAGACGAGCCCCTCCACGGCATCGGCCGCCCTCGCCGCTCCGCCCGTCGCCCACTCGCTCGCAGCGATCTCCTCGGCCCTCACCCGGTATCGGTCGTCCTCGATCAGGGCCCGCACCGCCCACCTGAGCGTCGCTCCGCTGCGCAGCCTGCTCGGCACCGTCAGGCCGGCGCCGGCCCAGTGCACCCGCTCGGCGTTCTCGGCCATGTCGCCGACGGAAGGCGAGATCAGCAGCGGCCGTCCCAGCGCCAGCGACCGGGCCACGGTGCCGTGGCCGCCATGGCAGACGACGACGTCGGCGGCGGCCATCACCTGCGAGTAGGAGAGCCAGTCGACCAGCGTCCCGTTGGCGGGCACCTCGATCGGCAGGCTCGGCATGTGACCGTTGGTCGTCGCCACCACCTGCACCCGCTCGTCCGCCAGCCCTTCGAAGCAGCGCCGGATCAGATCGCACTCCGGGTCGTGTGCCGTGCTCGACGCGACGAGCACCAGCGGGTCGCCTCCCGTCGGTAGCTCGATGTCGGGATGTGGCAACTCGAACTCCAGCGGCCCCGTGACGACGACCTCATCCGGCCAGTCGCGCGGGAACTCGAGCTGGGGGAGGGTGCCAACGATCACGAGGCTCTCGCTGATCCCGCCGTGAAAGCGCTCGAGCGGGGCCAGCCCGATCCCCTCTCGCGTCTCGTTCAGCTCCCTCCGTCCCCGCCGCAGCCCCGCTTCGAGGACCGGCAGAGCGGCCTTCCATCCAAACCGACCAAGTGCCGTCCTCGGGGACGTCATCCCGACGCCGAAGAAGGGCATGCCGGCCTCATATACGGGGTAGAGGTGCGGAACGAGCGTGGCCCTCGGAATGCCGCACAGCTCGGCGGCCAGCGAGGGCGCGAGGGTGAGGATGTCGCTGACGACGACGTCGGGGGCGAAGTCCTCGACCAGAGGCAGCATCGCCAGCGCCGCGTCCCCGGCCCCCGGCGACTCACCGGGCGGCGGGGGCGGGAATACCACGTATTCCTCCGCCGCCTCGAAGCGCAGCCCGAGCGTCTCGACCGGCTCGCGCCATCTTGCCCACGTCTCGATCACAACGGTGTGGCCCCGCCCGGCCAGCTCACGCCCAAGCGCGATCGCCGGAAACGCGTGGCCCGCGTCGCCGAAGGCCCCGATCAAGACCTTCACGCGTACACCTGCAAGATGCCTGCCGCTCGCCGCCCCCCGCGCTGCCCCGGGCGGACGCCCGCGGCATCCTCGAAACCAGCATGTTCAGCCGCCTCCGGCCAAACAAACGACCGCGCAACGCTTGCCAGCGTCTCCGAACCGCGGTGGAGGCCATGCCCAGGCAGAGCCGCAAGGCGATGCTTCGGGGCATCGCCGACAACACGATCATCGTCGGCGCCTACGTCGATTCCTCCAGTGGCGGCATCTGCCCGATGCTTGCCGCCCATCGCAACGGCGGTCGTACCGACCTCGCCAGCTTCGCCCGCTCCTGGGACCGCTACACCGACGCGCGCGAACCCCGCCCGGCGACGAAGCGCGAGATCCTCACCCTGGTTTCGCTCCTGGAGAGCAGCCTGATCGCCGACGTCTCCCTCGCCGGCGTCGTCCCGCCCGTGACGCGGCCCGAGCCACAGGCGCTTGCCCCGCCCAGGGTCGAGCCGCCGGAGGGCCCCGGCCACCCCTTCCGCATCCGCCGTCTCCGCCGCAGACACCGCTCCGAAGCTCGGCAGCCTGCCGGCGTCGCCTAGCGGCGCGACCTTCCCCGCTCCCCTCAGGTCGCGAAGGCCGAGGGGTCGCCCGGGCGCGCGAACACGACCTCCGGGATCAGGCAGTAGCGGGACGTGCGCAACAGCAGCCGGACCGTCTCGGCCAGGTCCTCCGGCTGGATCATCTCCTCCGGCTTGACCTGTTCCTGGACCCATTCGGTCATCGGCGTATCGACGAAGGCCGGGCAGAGCGCGGTCACCTGGATTCCGGCCGTCCCGACCTCCATCTGGGTTGCCTGGCTCAATCCGATCACGCCCGCCTTGGTCGCCGAGTAGACGGCGAGCCAGCCCTGCCCGCCCTTGCCGGCGATCGAGGCGGTGTTGACGATCAGCGCCTTGCCGTGCTCGGCGCCCGCCTCGCGCAGCATCGGCATCGCCTCGCGCATCGCCAGCACGTAGGAGCGCAGATTGACGTCGAACTGCATGTCCATCTTCTTCGTATCGACCTCGTCGATTGCGCTGCCGATGCCCACACCCGCGTTGTTGACCAGGACGTCGAGTCGGCCGTAACGTTCCTTGTGACCGGCGAGCAGCGCCTTGAGCTCGTCCTCGGAGGCAACGTTGGCGGCGGCGGCCGACACCTCGAGCCCGTCGTCGGCGAGCGTCCTGACCGCCGCCTCGAGCTTGTCGGGACGGCGGGCCGACATCGTCACCGCATAGCCGTCCTCCGCCAGCGCCCGGCTGATCGCCAACCCGATCCCGCTCGATCCCCCGGTTACAAGTGCTGCTCTCTCCGCCACGCTCTCTCCTATTCAGCTGTTTCGACGACGCGAGCAGCCTAACTGTCAAGTAAATGGACCGGCTTCTCTAGGATTGACCGCCGTGCTCGCCCCCGCCCGCTCCAACACCCTTGCGCTCGTCGCCGTCCCGATCGTCCTCGCGCTGATCGCCGGCGGCTGCGGCGGCGACGATTCGACGGCCACCTCCTCGACCGCGGCTCCCGCCACCAGCGACTTCCCAGCCGTCGACGGCCAGACCCTCGAGCAGCTCGCTCAGGCCGGCACCCCGAGCGAGTTGGTCCTCGCACCCACCCAGCAGGTCTTCCACGAGGGCAAGAGCCGCTACGGATTCGGCGTCTTCACAGTCGATCACGACAACGTTCCCGACGCTGAGGTGGCCATCTACGCCGCCCGTCCGAACGGCAAGGCCGTCGGGCCATTTCCCGCCACCGTCCACTCCCTCGTGACGCCGCCGGCGTTCGCATCCCAGACGACCTCGCAAGACCCGGACGCCGCCAAATACATCTACACGTCCGAGGTCGACCTCGACGGCGACGGCGAGTGGCGAATCCTGGCGATGATCCGCACCGACGACGGCAGCTACTCCTACGCCAACGTGCCCAGCGCCGTCGTCGGGAAGTTCCCCGACGTCCCTCAGGTGGGCGACGCAGCGCCGTCGATGCACACTCCCACGGCCGACGACGTCGGCGGCGACCTGACCAAGATCGACACTCGCCAGCCGCCCAGCTCCATGCACGACGTCGACTACGCCGACGCCCTCGGCAAGGAGCCGATCGTCCTCCTCTTCGCCACTCCCGCGCTCTGCACCAGCCGCGTCTGCGGGCCCGTCGTCGACATCGCCGAGGAAGTCAAGAACGAGCGGCCCGGCGACGCTGCCTTCATCCACATGGAGATCTACAACGACAACGATCCGAACAAGGGCCCGCGCCCGCAGGTCGAGGACTTCGGCCTGCCCTCGGAGCCCTGGCTGTTCGTGATCGACACCGACGGCAAGGTCTCGACCGTGATCGAGGGCGCGTTCAGCAAGCAGGAGCTCGAGGACGCAATCGACAAGGCCGACGCCGACTCTGGCGTCAAGCCCTCCTAGGCACGGGGCTGCACGGGCCGCTCCCTAGCGCCGCGGCGTCCGGCGCCCACGCTTGCCGGCCGGCCGCTTCCCACGGCTCTCCAGCTTCGTCCTACCCGACTCACGGGCGTTCACGGCCTTGACTCGGCTCAGACCCGGCTCCAGGATCCTCATCGCGCAGCCCCGGTGCCAGTGGCGATGCTCGGTGCCTCCGAGCTTCATCACGGTCTGGGCTATCACGTGGTCCTCACCGATCTCGACGTCCCCGTAGCACCCCGGGCAGGTGTACTGCTTTTGCGAGATCCCGCGGATCAGCCAGACCTCGTCGCCCTCAGCCGATAGGCCGAGGAGGCTCTGACGCGAGTTCGGGAGGTCCGAGGATCTGCTCATGTGCCCATTCTGGCGAGCCCTGCTCGGCGATGACTCTGCAGAAGGCATCGACGACCGCGGGATCGAACTGACTGCCGGCGTGGCGCCGGAGCTCGTCGATCGCCTCGGCCCGGTCGATTGCGGGTTGGTAGGAGCGCTGGTGAGTCATCGCGTCGAACGCGTCGCAGACGAGGATGATCCTCGAGCCGAGGGGAATCTCGGCTTCGGCCAGCCCGTCGGGGTATCCGCCTCCGTCCCAGCGCTCGTGGGACGAGCGAACCAGTTCGGCCACCGGACGCATCGCCGGTGAGGCGCTGAGGATCCGTTCCCCGGTCAGGGTGTGGCTCTTCATCAGGTCCATCTCGATGTCATTGAGCGGGCCGGGCTTGTGGAGGATCGCGTCTGGGATCGCGACCTTGCCGACGTCGTGCAGCTCCGCTGCTCTCCGAACGACATCGACTTCCTCGGCGGTCATCCGCAGCGCCGATGCGGTCAAGGCGGCGGTCTCGGCGACGCTCTGCAGATGTTCGCCGAGAGCGGGCTCGCGCTCATGCAGCACCTGGAGCAGAGCTCTCGCCGTCTGGTGGTCGAAACGGGAGGCACCACGGTTCTTCTCGGCGTACATTCGACTGTCGGCCAGGCGTAGCGCCTCGTCCGGGTCGCTCTCCTCGCGGGGGAGCTCAACCGATCCACCCGAGGCCGTGATCGAGAACGCTTCGCCCCGTTCGGCCAGCGCGTTGCGGGCCAGCGCCACGATCGCAGCCGGCGGGCGCCTGTCGATTCTGCAGAGGATGCAGAACTCGTCGCCTCCGAGCCGGTAGGCCGTGCCGCTTCCGGCGACGGCCGCCGCCAGGTTCCCGCCCAGGCGGCGCAGCAGCGCATCCCCCGCAGGGTGGCCGAAGGCATCGTTGTAGCTCTTGAATCCATTCAGGTCGAACACTGCGATGAGACTCTCGCCGCGCTCATCCGTACGGGCCAACTTCGCGAGATCGGCGAACAGTCGACGGCGGTTCGGGAGGCCGGTCAAGGGGTCGGTGACCGCTTCGATCGTCGCTGCCGTGAGCAGCTCGTCGTATTCCCGGGAGGCGACGACGAGGCGAAGCGTCAGGGCGATCATCGCCGCCGAGGCCGCGACCACGCTCAGTTCCGGTACGTCGGTCAGCCCGCTGGCGCAGAGGAGGGAAACGGCCGCGATGCCGCTGCCCGCGGCAAGCCATTTCGGCGACCGGTAGGCCTCGCGCCCGGCCGGACGCTCCTCGACGCCGACCACCGCACCGGCCGCAATCAGGATGGCGCCGACGGGCCAGAGCAGGTCGAAGAAGCCCGCCTCGTAGCTGCCGTTCGAGATCCGCAGCAGAAAGACCGTGTCGGTCGTGGCCCAGACCAGTAGCCCGGCGGCCACGAGCTGCAGCGATCGTGAACCGCGAACGCCGTGGGTGACCAGGGCTCCGACCAGAAAGCCGACCATGAGCAGATCGCCGATCGGATAGACGACGTTCGTGAACGCGCCGAGGTCCTTCCCGCCGTCGTCGTAGATCAGTGTCGGGCCCAGCAGAGCGAGTACGAGCGCGGTCGCCGCCAGCCCGAGTGCCAACGCGTCGAACCAACTGGCGAGCGGGAGGCTGCCGACCCGCGCCTTGATGATGAAACCGATCCCGGCAAAGAGGCAGGGGAGCGCCGCGAGGAAGAAGAAGTCGGAGACGTCTAGACCCCAGATCGGGCCGACCGAGGCGAGGAGGTAGGAGACGATGTTGCCGGTGGCCCAGAGGGCGAGGCCGGCTCCGAAGGAGATCCAGGCCCGCCCCCCCGTCGGGGCCGATCGCGCTCGCGCGAGGCAGGCGCCGCCGGCGAGCAGGATCGCGCCGCTGTAGATCCAGACGTTGAAGATCCAGCCCGTGTGCCCGGGCCGGCCGAGGCCGTCCCAGATGCCCCAGGCGATCGCCAGCATGATCGCCGCCGCAAGCAATAGCTGGGGGAAGCGGGGCCGAGTAGAGCTCGAGGCCCCGGTTCGGTTCATGCATCCCTATCGGCACCCCTCAGGCAAACTGTTAACCGGCCCTGGAGGGCCGGCACTCTTCGCTGATCATCCGAAGATGATCAGCCCCAGAGTGCCGATCCCGAGCGCGACCGCACCGGTCGCCATCAGCCAGGTGGCGGTCGAGCTGGGATTGCTCATCCTCCCCAGCCGGGCGGCCGCTTCGACGCCGCGGCCCCTGATCGTCCCGTAGATGATCATTGCGATCCCGTATGCCGCATAGGCGGTTCCGAGGACCGTGTAGGGCCAGAGTTCGTGGTTCGTGTTCAACTGGGGTACCAGCCTGCCGACCGCGATTCCAACCGCAATTGCCGCGAGCCCGGTCCGCCACCAGGCGAGCAGGGTGCGCTCGCCCGAGAGTGTCGTCCGCTCTGCGTCAGATGCATTCGGCTCGGCCATCGCAATCGACTCTAGCTGCCGATCATGTCGATCCCGGGAAAACCGGAGCGTCGCTCGGGAATGGCTGGCCGCCGCAATAGAGTCACAGGGATGGGGAACGCGAGCGGAGAGGTCCTGGCATTCGCGGTCGGCATCGCGATCAGCCCGATCCCGATCATCGGAGTTGTCCTGATGCTGGCGACTCCCAGGGCCCGGACCAATGGTCCCGCTTTCGTCGCCGGCTGGTTGGCGGGTCTGACGCTGGTCGGCACCGCGGTCCTGCTGCTCGCGAGCGGTGCCGATGCGAGCACGAGCGGCTCATCCGGTTGGGTGAACGTTCTCAAGCTGCTGCTGGGGATCGGCCTCCTCCTTCTCTCGGCAAAGCAATGGCGATTGCGACCTGGCGACGGCGACGAGCCGGAGCTGCCTACCTGGATGAAGTCGGTCGATCACTTCACGCCCGGACGCTCGGCGTCCCTCGGAGTGGCGCTCTCGGCCGTCAACCCGAAGAACCTGATCCTCATCATCGGGGGCGCTACCGCGATCGCCCAGACCGGAGCCGCAGCGAGTTCGCAGGCCGTTGCGATGGTGGTCTTCATCGTCATCGCCACGATCGGTGCCGCGACCCCGGTCGCGATCTATTTCGCCATGGGAGAGCGTTCGAAGCCGATCCTCGACCGGCTCAAGGAGCGCATGAGCCGAAACAACTCCGCGATCATGGCGGTGATCTGCCTGCTCATCGGCGCGAAGCTGGTCGGCGACGCCCTCTCCGGGTTCTCCCTTTGAATCGTCGCGACCAAGGGGAAATCAGCGGTTCAAGGCGAACCTGCCCGGTGACGATCAATCTGATCAAGTCGGGGTAGTTGATCTTCATGTCAGGCAAATCGCGTCGCCCGCCCGGCGGCGCCCTCAAGGTTGGAGACGTATAGATGCTGAGTGAACGGGGAGAGAAGCTGCTGATCGCAGGGTCGGTGCTGGCCCTCGTGATCGCGATCGTCGCGGTCGTTGTGGCGCTGACGGCGAAGGATTCGTCCAGCTCCGACAGCGCTGCCGTCAAGCAGGAGGTCCAGACCCAGGTTGCCGCGCTCCAGGGTGAGCTCGGTTCTCAGAAGTCGGAGGCCTCGAAGGAGCGAAGGGCGGCGCAGCGGCAGGCCAACCAGGCCAAGCAGAAGATCAACAAGCAGGGCAAGCAGGCCAAGCGCGAAGGCCAGAAGCTGTCGAAGACCCAGGCCCAGCAGGCCAACGAGATCTCGCGCCTCAACACGCAGGTCAAGGATCAGGCCAACGAGATCTCGAAGCTGAAGAGCGAGCAGCAGAAGCTTACGAACCAGGTGACCAAGCTCGAGGCCAAGCTGAAGACCAAGGCCAACAAGTAGTCGGACGACGGTGGCGGGGGAGGGCCACCGCTCACCAGGTGTCGACCGGGCGGCGGTCGCCCCGCCGGCCCGGTTCGGCGTCACTCGCCCCGGCCGCGGCCAACGTCGCCGAGATCAGTCGCCGCGATTCGGCGGGGTCGATCACGTCATCGAGCTCGAAGATCGACGCTGCGTTCAGACCCTTGGCGTGCTCGTGGGCATCGGCGGTCATCTCCCGCACCCGCTCCTCGCGCACGTCCGGATCGGTGATCGCGTCCAGCTCGCGCCTGAGGCCGAGCCGGACCGCGCCCTCGAGCCCCATCGCGCCGAGCTCGGCGGTCGGCCAGCCGATCGTGAGCAGCGGCTCGTGCAGTCCGCCGCCGGCCATCGCCTGAGCACCGAGCCCGTAGGCCTTGCGCAGGATCAGGGCGATCAGCGGTACCCGCAGGTTCGCCCCGGTGTTGAACAGCCGCGAGCAGTGGCGGACGAGGGCCGTCGCCTCGGCCTCGGGTCCGACCATCATCCCCGGCGTGTCGATCAACGAGAGCAGCGGAATCTCGTAGGCGTCGCAGAGTTGCATGAACCTGGCAGCCTTGTCTGAGCCTTCGCTGGTGATCGCGCCGGCCATCTGCATCGGGTTGTTGGCCACGACCCCGATCGCGCGCCCCTCGATCCGCGCCAGCGCCGTGACCATGCCCTTGGCGAAGTCGTCGCGCAGATAGGTGACCGAGCCCACGTCGACCAGGGCGTCGATCGCCCGGTGGACGTCGTAGGCGCGGCGCCGGCTCTCGGGGATCACCTCCCGCACGAGTCGCGGGTCGGGATCGGTCCACTCCGGCAGCGGTCCCTGGAAGTAGGAGAGCAGCCGCTTGGTGACGACGACCGCCTCGGCCTCGTCGGCCACCCGAACGTCGACAACCCCGTTCGGCGACTGGACGCCGATCGGCCCGATCTCCTCCGGTGCGAAGTCGCCGAGCCCACCGCCGGAGACCATCGCCGGCCCGCCCATGCCGAGCGAGATGTCCTCGGTCGCCACGATCAGGTCGGAGCTGCCGGCGAGGATCGCATTGCCGGCGAAGCAGCGGCCCGCGACGATCGCGATCCGCGGCGCCAGGCCTGAGATCCGCGCCCAGAGCGCGAACGCGCGCGTGTCCAGCGCCGAGACGACCGGGTAGTCGGTGTCGCCGGGCCGACCGCCGCCACCTTCGGCGAAGAGCACGGTCGGCAGGCGCATCCGCTCGATCAGTTCGAAGATCCGGTCCTTCTTGCGGTGGCCCTGCACGCCTTGGGTCCCCGCCAGGACCATGTAGTCGTAGGAGAGCACCGCGCAGGCGGACGCATCCCCGAACCGCTCGCCGTTGATCCGAGCGGTTCCGGCGATCAGCCCGTCCGCGGGGGTCCGCTCGATCAGCTCCTGCACCTCACGTCTTGCCCGCTGGGCGGCGATCGCCAGGCCGCCGTACTCGACGAAGCTGCCGGGGTCGACGAGATCGGCGAGGTTCTCCCGAGCGGTTCGCAGCCCGTTGCCGTGCCGTTTGGCGACCGCATCTGGGCGCGCTTCATCCTCGAGCAGTCGTTTGCGCGCGCGGAGTTCGGTCAGCTCCGGCCGCACGGCCTCATCATCACTGGACGTCGGGTCGGTGCTCACCGCCGACGATCCTATCCCCGTCCGCTGCGCTCACAGCGGAGCCCGGGTCGGCGGTCACCCTCCGCCGTAGACGACGACCAGATCGGTCAGGACCCCGGCGGCGAATCCGCAGGCCAGCAGCGCCAGCCCGAACTCGCGATGACCGAACCGGCGCATCCCCTGCCAGATCTCGCCGATCACATAGAGGATGGCTCCGCCGGCCACGGCATAGAACGCCAGCTCGAGCGGTTCGGAGGTCACCTGATAGCCGAACACCGAGCCGACGACCGTCGGCCCACCGGCGATCAGTCCGGCGAGCAGCAGCCACCGCCACGACGGACGAACGTCGCCGAGCGGTCCCACGATGCCGAAGCCCTCGGTTGCATTGTGCAGCCCGAACCCGATGATCAGAACGGTGGCCAGGCTGATCTCCCCGGCCTGTGCGGAGACCCCGATCGCGAGCCCCTCGGCGAAGTTATGGACGCCGATCGCAGCCGCTACGAACAACCCGGTGCGCAATGCCTGCTTGGCGGCGGTGTCGGGCTCGGGGACTAGACGCTGTGCGTCATCCATCGTCAGCACCTCGGTCGCGCCTCCCGCAATCGGCTGGGGGGCGGGGCGCCGAGCGCGGATCCAACGCTCGACGAAGCCCAGGCCCGCGCTGCCGATCGCGAAACCTCCGATCAGCAGCAGAGCCATCTCCAAGGCCTCGCCGAAGCTGCCGGTGCCGGCCTCGTAGGCGGCGACGGCCTCCTCCGAAATCTCGAAGCCGTGACCGAGGACGTCGACCAGCAGAAATACGAGGATGCCCACGGAGAACATCGCGAGCCCGACCCTCGCCCGCGCACTGAGGATCTGCATGCGCCCCACGGGCAACCCGACGAAGATGGTTGCTCCCGCCACAGCGGCGAGCAGGACTGTTTCGGTCAGTGAGATGCAGTGCTCATTAGTTAGGGATACCTAAGACAGCCTTGAAATGTACCCCTTTCGGCACGGCCGGGTCGGCTGTTCCCGGCTCGGATCGGATTCCCCTTCCGGACGACCCAGGTCGGAGCAGGAACGCAACGGGCGAAGGAGAACGCCAACTTGTTCGCCCGTTAGGCGCGCCACGCCCAGAACACCCGGGCCGGTAGCTCAGTTGGTTAGCAGCGGACTCATGATCGTCGCCTCATGCTCGCGACGGACCCTTACCACTAGCGGGATAGCGGGGTTTCTGAGACTCACCGAATACCCGCCGATTCGGGTCGATTCGAGGGGGTTGGGCAGCGAGACAGGCCCGCTGCCCAAACGATTCCCCCGTTACTTCGGGAACGCCCGGTCGAGTACCTCGTCGCCCCCGAACGCCTCGAAGCGGATGAGCTGCCCCTCGGCGTCGTAGGTGAGGATGTCTACCGAGGCGGCCTCCTCGCCGCCGGCGCTCCCGACCACCATGACTGCGACCTTGTTGCCGTCGGCGATGTACTCGGTCGCCTTGTTCTGAAAGCCCTTCTCAGCGAGCTGAGCCCAGAACTTCCCGGTCTCTTCCTTGCCGTGATAGGTGCCGGATACGGCACTGTCGCCGCCGACCACCCACTCGACCGAATCGGAGATGTTCACCATCGCTCCTGCGGCGTCACCTCTTGCGAATGCCTCGTAGCCATCCTTGGCCGCTTGCTTGTTGCTTTCTGCGGACATGCGTCCACCTCTCCATTGGGTATACCGAGCCTATACCCGGGACCTAACCATTTCGTCGAGGCGGCGCCTTGGCGGAGTGGCTACGCAGCGGCCTGCAAAGCGTTGCGGTACCGGCATCGGAACACCGCATAGATGGCGGGATCAAGCGGTGAACCGGCCCCCGGGACGATCCGTGACGCCAACAGGTGCTGACCGAGCAGGGAATCGAGCCGATCAGCGAGCGGGTGACGCCGCACTCATTGAGGCGGACCTACGCGAGCATCCGGGCGGCAGCCGGGGATGACCTTGTCTATATCGCTGAGCAACTCGGAACGAGGACTTCGGCTTCACGTACCGCGTCTATCAGAAGGCCGCAAAGCGACGCGACCGGCTCACCGGCGCCTACCTTGAAGCCTATGATCGGGCACTTGATTAGGCAGCAATTGGCAGCGGATGCGATTCTGAGCGCGACTTGCCCCGTCTAACGTCCGGCGACTGCGGCAGGAATCCGCATAGACAAGCCGAAAACTGCCACCCGGGCCGGTAGCTCAGTTGGTTAGAGCAGCGGACTCATAATCCGTAGGTCCCTGGTTCGAGTCCAGGCCGGCCCATCTTCGAAACCCGCTCTAGCAAGCGAGTTTCGTGCCCTCGTGACCTGCACGTCGTCGCCACTTGGCCCCAGACGTGGCCCCACGCAACGACGGCTAGGGTGCATCCCGGCGCGGTCCTCGCGGGTTGCCTTGCAACTTCCCCTGGGGCCGCGCCGCTGCGCTTGCGCCGGATCGAGGTCGCGATCGGATAGCCGCATCCGACAACTTCACCGCGTCTATCCCCGGTCGCAGGACAAAGGGTGAAAGGCAGAAGCGGGCAACCCAGCGGATTCGGTCGGGACTTCACAGTGAAGCAGCGCGATACCCAACCGGGGAACCGCCTATCCCAGCCAGAGCGATACGCAGGAGACCCAGAGGAATCAGCCCCTCGACCTGGTGAAGCAGATACCGCCCGTGACCTCTATTGCCAGATATGTCCTCACCTACCCGAAAACTGAGGAGACCATGAACACCGACGACCACAAGCGCAAGCTCGCCAACCTGGAGGAGACGATCCGGATGCAGGACGAAACCCACGATGCCAAGGTCCGAGACAACGATCGACTGATCCTGCTCGACAGGATCGCTGCCCGAGTACCCGAGATGGACCTCGATCAGCACGAGGTCGACTGGACCACGTTGCCCGATGGTGCCGAAGCTCTCGTGGTCGACGGCGGAGGGTTCGACGGTGGCTCGGGCATCTACTTCGCCAACGCTGGCGAGGACGTCCACGCGGTCGGGTCGATGCCCCCGGCCTTCCCGGCGGTCGGGTGCATCGTGATCAGGCCGGACCGGACGCGCGTCCTCGCCCACGTCACGCCCGACCCGCTCGCGAAGCCACCCCAAAGCTGAGTAGGCGCCGCAGCTTGACTGTCGAGCACTCCGAGAGTAGCTTCGACAGAGCCTCCACGGAAGGGATAACCATGAGCGACAGTGCCGAGACCGCGATCCTCGCAGGAGGTTGCGCGTGGATCATGCAGCAGCTCCTGCGCCAACCCGAGGGAGTCATTTCGACCCGGCCGGGATGGACCGGCGGGGAGGGCGATGACCCGACCGAGGAAAGCCCTGGTGGTCACGTCGAGGCGGTCGAGGTCGTATTCGACCCAGAGCGACTTTCCTATCGAGACCTGTTGGAATACTTCTTCCAGGTTCACCGCTCGGATCTCGATGAGGATGTCCTCGGCTCCATCTACCGCTCGGCGATCTTCTATACGAGCGAGAAACAGCGTCGGGTTGCGGAGGAGACGATCGTCGATGTCGATGCCGCGCGGACCGCGGACCACTGGCTTGGCAAGACCGTGACCAAAATCAGCGAGGCAGGTCGGTTTCGCTTCTGGGAGCTCGAAGCTGCAGATCGTGACTACTTCCTGCGCTATCCGCAATATCCGGAAGGCGCCAGCCAGCCCTTCCCCCGGCAGCACATAGGGGCAGCCACGCCCTAGGCGAATGGCCTCCGCCTCGCGGCCGTAGTAGCCGTGGGCCGCTGCGTTTCTTGAGCGGGCGGAGCGGTCACAGCGCCAGCGACCGGCGCGCGCAGCGGCTACTGAGTTATGTCCACGCCGTCGACGGTCTGAATCTCGAACAGGACATCGTCGCCATCCACGCCGGTAATGATCCCGGTGACCGGGACCTCCTCACCCGCAGCATTGATCACGGTGCATTCGAACTCGGTGCCCTCATCCTGGCTGATGTCATCGGGGCAAGACACGGAGTCGATGTCGGCGGTTCTCTCTCCCACGGTCATCACCCCCGATTCGAGTGCATCCTGGTCGACGGTGCTTTCTCCGCAAGCGGCGAGCGCGATAGCGGCCGTGGCAACCGTGAGCAGGGCTGCGGAGCGAAACAAGGTGACGGGACCGGACATTGATCCTCCCATTGGTCGGAATACAGGCCACTGAGGCCATGAATTACGCAACACCCTATTCATATTTGGGCAAGCCCCAGCGACCCGCGCGCGCCAAGGTTTAGAAGCAGTCCAGCTTGAGGTCCTTCCGCACCTTGCTCGGGACGCCGCCCTAGCGGCGCCGTTGGCGTTTCTAGGACCTGCCGAGATGTTGTTCCCCGGGGAAAAGCTGCCGACCCCCACGGTAATCATTGAGAGGTTCCCGGTCCACAACTAGGAGGGCAAGGCATGAGCGAGCCGGATTCAGACGCGGTCGATGTGGACCTCTCCGCATGCACCCCAACGGCCTGTGCCAGGGCATCCCGACGCGAGGCAAAGCAGGACCTTGCTCGGGCCGAGCGGGCTGGTCGGAGCACTAAACAACAGCGTCGGAACCCCAATCGGGCCGAGGGGCGTCTGAATCGCCTCCGGGCCCGAGCGCGCCCGGATCATGCGCGTTGGCGTCCCCGATCGATATGTCGCCGACGGCAAAGCCCGGGCTGCTGCGCGAGGAGGTCGGCCTGACCGGCGATTCGGCCGCCGAGCGCGTGCTGGCTTGCCTCGGCGTACCGGCCGCCAGGTAGTTCGGTCGCTCGAACCCCCCTGCGTCGGCGAGCTACTCGCCGTCGGCGGCCGACTGACCCCCATAGGCGCCACCCTGCCCCGATCCCGCTTGCTGGGCGGCGGCCGATCCCTCCACGCTCAGGTCGGGGTCGGCCGCGTTTGAGCCTTGCGCCTGGCTCTCGGCATCGGACCGGTCGCTCGGCGGCCCTGCTGTTCGCTCCGAACCCCCGGAAGAGCGGTCTCGACGTTTCGCGGTTGGTTCGTCGGGCTGATTGGCATCGCCGAAAGTTTGATCGGGCGTGTCATCACGCGAGCGGTCCTGCGTGGTGGAGACCGGTGCGGTGACCGGATTGCTTCCCGTCGGAGCGTCGCCGGAGGTGGAGCCGCAGCCTGCGAGTACGCAGAACGCAGCCGTCGCGAGACAGGCGAACGCAGCGTTGTTCATCCGGTTGCGCACGTGTTCATCATCTCACCGATCGCCCCGGGGCCTCGAATCGAGCGTCCCCGGGGCGTCGATGGTTCGCTTCTAAATGTCGGGCCGGAATGTGATGCCGTCGATGAACGCGTACGTGGCGCAGTTTGATCCACCTTGGCTGAACACGCTGACGGACCCGGTCGTCGGGCTAATCTCGACGATCCCGGAACCGCTGCCACCCGAGCATCGGATCACGTAACTGCGGTAGGTCGCCGGTCGAATCCCCTCGGGGAGATTGAACGCCGATGGATTGGTCCCGTTGTGGAGTGAGCCCTGCAGGTTCACGACGCCGTCCTGATCCACCCAATATCCGGGCTCGGACCAGCCGGCCGCGAACTGGCTCCAGTTGTTGTTGAACGCAGTGATCGGCGTGAACTCCGTCAGGCCCTCCTGCTGGTAATCGGAAGCGGGCACGCCGCCCAGATTGCCGGCATCGTCGGCAGTGGTCGCGGTGTCAGCCAGGTTGACGTGGGATCCGTTGACGTTCTTCTTCAGCTCCTTGTCGGCCTGCTTCTTGGCGATCGTCTTGACCTTGGACTTGGTCAGCTTCGGGAAAATGCCTTCGTTTGCGGCGACCGCGGTCCCAACCAGCGCGAACGCGAGAGCGGCTACGGCGACGACCATTGCGGGCGATGGCACCCGTCTGAACTTGTTCATCTTTCCTCCTAGGGAGACCAGAGCGACGCAGTCAAGCACGGCTCGCGGTCGGCGGACGTTCTCGTTTGACGACCGCAGCCTCCCTCACGAAAGCGGTGTCGTCAAGTCCCGATCGGACGATCGTCCAGTGGAGCTGCGTCCCAGAATGCGAAAGCGCCCCTACTGTGGGGCGCTCTCGGGCGTGCCACTACTTTCTCGATCCGCTCATCGACCACCTGGATGGTTTGAGCGCCGAAGAAGGCGAGGAGTATCGAAAGCTCTACGGATCCGGGGCGGGCCTCAGGTACTTCCGCAGACTTCAGCAGGCACTGCGCGAGGCGCGCCCGAAGTTCAACCCCGCCGGTGTCGATGACTGGCTGAAGGCTCAGGACAAAGAGTTCAATGCTGAGGCCCGAGACATTGTCAGTGAGATCGAGGAGTTTCTAAAGTCCGGCATCAGGTCACGCCTCGAAGACGAGCACGGCAGCGACTGGGAGCGGCTTGGCATTCCAAAGAAAGTCCGGGCGGAGATCGCCCACCGGGCTACCGACAAGAACCTCGAATTGCCGAAGAGCAAGCATGTGGACGACTGGGACATGATGTATCTCATTGACTACCGCGACCTCCTGACCCAAAACCACGACCTCTGGACCAGGCGGTTCGAGAAGCGTTATACGAAGCCGGGAGACGAGAACAAGACGTGCGGGTGGAAGGCGCGCACGTCATGGATGGTCGACCTCAACGAGGCCCGCAATGACGGGCGATCAGCGAGGAAGCGTTTGCCTTGCTCGTCGAGCTGCGATCGTGGCTCCTGCTCGAAGAGATCGACAACGACTTGTAGGTTGAGCCGAGTTGGGTACCGGACTGGGTGCCACCGGGGACCAAAGCGGGTACCAAACCGCCGAATACCAAGCGCAACGGGGCGCAACCAAGATACATCCGCTGTGCCCAGCACAGCTAGGGGAAACAGGATTGCTCTAGCTCATAATCCGTCGGGCGGTGGTTCGAGTCCACCCCGGCCCATCCGACAGACAAGCCAAGTGTGCGTCAAAGGGGCGGATATACGGTTGATTTCAGGGCCAATGGCAACTGACTGGCAACACGGCGCGGGCCGCTGACCCCTGGCACCCCGTCGAAATGGGACCCGCGCGCCGACATCCCGCCGCCACGCACCGTGGCCACCCTCTCCGACACCGTCTCGGTGGCGCTTGGGATCGAATTCGTGGATCCAGCTACGGACAACAACTCCGACCGGCAGAAAACGACGGTCGAATAGTCCGCGCGGAACCTAGTTGCGGGGACGGCAGACTCGGTTTGGCCACCGAGGTTTTGCCATCGCTGCTCGGACCCCTCACCAGCCTGGTCTCAGCAAAGCACCGCCACAAGGAAGGAGCGATCCGCGATCCCGCCGCCGCCATCGTCGGTGAATACGTCAACCCTGCCCGTAGACGGCGACTCAAACATTTTCACGGATGCTGTCGATCCGGATACATAGAGGTCGCCGAGGGCGAAGTTATCCCCTACGCCGGCGCTGGCGATGGCAACGCAACCAACTACCGATTGGTTGAACTCGACCGAGTACTTCCCCGCCTCGTCCCGACTGACGCTGTCGACGCCGCTTCCGTACGAGAGGTCTCCGTTGCTCCGAACCGCTGCGAAAAGCTTCGTTGCTGGTTCACCGGGGTCGCCCTGGTCGCCCTTCGGTCCTTTGAGGGAGTCCGGGCTGTTGAAGTCGGCGGGCAGCAGCGAGCCGTCCTTGACCTTGCTGCCCGACACCGAGTTCTCTCCGAGGTCCTCGACCTTGACCTGGCCGTTCTTGATCTGCTTGGAGCCGACGCTGTTCTTGGCCAGGCCGGCGGCATACGCACCTCCGCCGATGGCGATGAACACGGCGACCGTCGCCATGACATTGGCGTAAGACAGCTTCCCCACGAACTTCCTGAGCACGGGACTCCCCTCAGCGAGACGACGGACCGGGGAATCGTAGGCGACGGTAGGAGCAGCCGCGCCGGTTCGGGCCGATCTTCGACTTGCTGCGGAACCGACCGTGAAGAAAATGGGCAGACGCAGCTCGGGGGATGGCCACGCCTGCCCAGTTGCGAGGTTATCCCGATTCCAGATACCCGTTCCCGGACAACTGCTGTCTCGCTGCGGATCAGGGGATAGAATGCGGCTCCAGGCAAGTCGGGGGACAGCCTGCGTTTGGCGGATCGCCTTCCGGGGGAGGAGGGCGGTTCGCTCGCAGTGATTTGGGCAACAGCGCCGACAGAGTCGCCATCGGGACCTCCGACTCCGGATTCTCCCAAAGCCAACCGAGAGCCGCCGCCGCGAGTTGGACCTCGGTAATCCTGCACTCGTCTCAGCTCCGAACCGTTCGATTACGCTCGGCCACGCCATGAAGGTGGCAACAAAGTGGCAACAGACTGGGCCGAACCAGGCCGTACGCAACGTAAAGCCTGCACCCGGATTACCGCACAAACAGGCGGATTACCGCAGTGGACCGAACGTTAGGTCGTTACGGCTCCGCGCTCATAATCCGTAGGTCCCTGGTTCGAGTCCAGGCCGGCCCATCTCGAGAGCCCAGTGTGCAAGTCGAACTCGGCGCCGTCGGAAGGGACAATCTAAGGCTCTCGGTTCATCCATCTCGATCTGCGCTCCCGCAATACCATCGCCCCATGGATGAAACGGCGTGGATTACTCGGCCCGTCGAGGAGAGGGACCTTGAGGCGTGGCGGCGGCTGTTCGTCGGGTACTGCACCTTCTACGAATGGGAGCCGGCCGAGGAGCAACTCAGCCGCGTGTGGTCGTGGATACACGAATCGGGATCCGTCCTAGCGATCGTCGTCGTTGCAGCCGGTGATCCCGATGAGCCCGTCGGCCTCGCGCACCTGCGTCCCTGGGTGCGCCCTCTACGCGGCGAGATCGCAGGGTATCTCGACGACATCTTCGTGGACCCTGCATTCCGCGGCACCGGCGCCGCCCGGGCCCTCTTCGCCGCGATCGGGAGGATCGCTCTCGAAGAGGGTTGGAGCATCGTCCGGTGGACCACTGCTGACGACAACTATCGCGCTCGAACCGCCTACGATCGAGTAGCGACTCGGACTGGCTGGATCACCTACGAGATGCATTCGAACGCCTTGGGTCGATGACGACGGCCCAGCATGACTTGAGCGCTTAACCGACGGGTACCAATCGGGGTACCGCGGGGCCCCTGCGGGTGTCAAACATCCGAACACGGACACAACGGAGCGCAACGACCGGAATCCAAACGTGCCCAGGGCAGCTAGGCAGTACGGGAGCCGGTGTGCTCATAATCCGTAGGTCCCTGGTTCGAGTCCAGGCCGGCCCATAGGTTTCAAGCCAGATCGGGCTTCAACACGTGAAGCGTGTCCCGAATTTGTCCCCGAGGTCTCGGACACGGGCATTAGCTAAGCCGGGACCAAACCGGGAGCGGTTTCGGTTAGGCTGCTCCAGCCAACCCGACGGGAGGATCTAATGTCATCGGATTCCGAGCTCAAGGCGCGCCACCGGGCGATGTGGGCTTCCGGGGACTATCCCTCCATGGTGGTGACGTTCCTGCTGCCGTTGGGTCCCAGGCTGGTTGAGGCTTGCGGCATCGGACCGGGAATGAACGTCCTCGACGTCGCCGCCGGAACCGGCAACGCATCGATTCCCGCGGCTCAGGCGGGCGCGAACGTAACCGCAAGCGATCTGACGCCGGAGCTGTTCGACGCCGGCCGTCGGCGGGCTGAGACAGAGGGGGTGGAGCTCGAGTGGGTCGAAGCGGATGCTGAAGGTCTCCCCTTCGAGGACGAGTCGTACGACGTCGTCATGTCATCGATTGGGGCGATGTTCGCTCCCCACCACCAGAATGTTGCTGACGAGATGCTCCGGGTTTGCCGCCCCGGTGGGACGATCGGGATGTTGAACTGGACGCCGGAGGGCATGATCGGAGCCCTCTTCAAGATGATGGGTCCGTTCGCGCCTCCGCCTCCGCCCGGCGCTCAGCCCCCGCCGCTCTGGGGTAGCGAGGAGCACGTCAGGGAACTCTTCGGAGGTCGCCTCGACTTCCGGACACTCGAGCGTGACGTCCTCGGAGTCACGGCCTTCGAGCATCCCCGCGGCTACGGCGAGCACTTCAAGGCGAAGTACGGGCCCACCATTGCCGCGCGCAATAACGCGGTTGCCGATGGACGCGAGGGGGAACTGGACGACGCGCTTGATCGCTTCTGCGACCAGTGGAATCTGGGCTCCGAGGACAATGCTCGCTTCGAGCAGGAATATCTGGTCGTCGTCGGCACGCGAACCTGACGCCCTGGTTGATTGGGGTCGCCAGTTCTTGGGTCGAGATGGTCATCGGGGCACCCCGACTTGACATTGCCGCACCAGCCCCACAGGGAACAGGCGGGCAGACTGACGTATTACCCCGTCGTTGGCGGTCGGATTATCGCGCTTTGGACCTGACCCGTTCCGGTGGACAGTTTCCACAATCTGGCCCCTAGGAAGCCCTAGGCACGTACCGCATCGCCACCGCCCCTGAGCCGAATTCCAGCCGGTCCACGAGCCTCAGGTCGACATGCTTCGACAGCCCCGCGAACAACGTCGGCCCGTGGCCCACCAGCCTGGGCTGCACCACGAACTCGTACTCATCGATCAACCCCAGCTCCGCCAGCGCCAGCGGAAGCTTCACGCCTCCCACGAACAGTCCCTTACCCGGCTCCCGCTTCAGCTCCTGAACGGCTTCTCCCAGATCCCCGCGCACGAGCTCCGCGTTCCAATCGACCCGGTCCAGGGTGCTCGACACGACGTACTTCTTTGCCGCGTCGATCGTCCGGCCGAAAGGCGCCGTCCAATCGGGCATCGCTTCCATCTGCCCCGGCGGCCGCCAGGCTGACTCCATCATCTCGTAAGTCACCCGGCCGAAGAGGAGAGCGTCGGCCTGCTCGAGAGTCTTCGTCGCGTGACGATGTGTCTCTTCGTCCGGGGAGCCTGCACGGTGATCGCAGCATCCGTCCAATGTGACGTTGATGGAATATCGAAGAGGTCGCACTGCGAAAACATACTTGCCAGACCCGCTCTTCTGAGCGGCTCGACGAGAGCCCCGCAGGCCGGCCCATCGACCCGGGCTGACAGAGCCAGTGCTAGCGGAGCTTGAGCCGAAGCAACACCTCGTCAAAATGGACCCCGCCGGTTCGCTCAAAGCCGTAGCGCTCGTAGAAGGTGATCGGGCTGCCGTCGCCCTGACCGGCGCTCGTGCTCACCACCTCGACTCCGGGTCGGCCACGAAAGTAGTCGACGATCAGGTCGAGCGTCGCCGTGCCGAAGCCTTGCCGCTGGTAGCGCTCGTCAATGAGTAGCTTCCACAGGTAGTGCGGTATGTAGTCGGGATCTCCGACCTCGTCGGCGATCATCACGAACCCGACCGGCGTGTCTTCGGCATGAACCGCCCAGTACAAGGCACGAGCGTCCGGATGTTCGGCTGCTTCGCGCAACGAGTCCGCGACGCCGCTGACGAATTGCTCTTGGCTCGGCGCTACGCGCAAAGCCTCGACGGCTTGACGGTTCGAGCCGCTTAGCCGACGAAGTGAAACCACGCGAAGACCCTACCCAGAACCGGCCCATCGGAAGCCCTGGCAGAAGTCGTTTGTCCCGAAGCTCCGGAGTAGGCTTGCGGCCGTGCCGTTCACGCTCAGGAACCTCAAGGAGGACCTGGAGGACGTCGGATCCAACTTCGACGGCGCGCCGGACCTGGAGTTCCGCTTGGCGACCGATGCGCTCGAGCTCGAACAGTCCGGCCTGAGCTTGCAGCGCGTCCCGCCCGGTTATCGCTTTCCCTACGGCCACACGCACGAGACGCAGGAGGAGGTGTACGTGGTCGTGCGCGGGAGCGGGCGGATGAAGCTCGACGACGAGATCGTCGAGCTCAAGGAGTGGGATGCGGTGCGCGTCCCCCCCGGTACGTGGCGAGGCTACGAGGCCGGGCCGGAAGGCCTCGAGATCATCGTCATCGGCGCGCCCAGTCTCGGGGAGGGCCGGCGCGACGACGTCGAGGGCCAGCGCGACTGGTGGGCTGACTAGCGCCTGGCTGGCTGACTAGCGCCTGGCTGGCCGCTTCAGCCCTGGGTTCCGTCGCTGATGACGATCTGAAAGATTCGGCCGTCAAAGGCCGAGAACGACATCGCTGAATTGCCACCGCCTGAAACTGAGTACCCGGAGCCGCCGCCGAAGCTCTTCGCCTTCGGGTAGAGCTTCTTAATCCTTGACGCCTTGTCGCCGAGGCCGAGTCCGTCCTTGGTCTCGAACTTCATCAGCGGGCCCTTGAAGTTGTACTTGCCGTCCTTGAAGCCGGCGAGGATCCGCGGAGGCAACCTTGCTCTTCGTCTCGGAGGAGATCTCGGCGAATCCGGGCTCGAAGGCGTTCCCCCTTCTGGTACTGGCAGATCTGGAAGCCGCTGATGCCAAAGTCGCACTTCCCCTTGGACCTGTCAGGTTGGGGAACGTATCGGACCGATCGCAAGCGGCGCGCCTATCCGTTTGAGGTCGTAATGTGGCGGGCCGTGAACTTCGCCGTCCCCGGGAGAGAGGTCTGATCGTGACTGGTGTCATGTTGAAGACGGTGCCGGCTGGTGCTGGCCAGCCTGGTCGCGTCCCTCGCCGCCGTGGCCGTCGCCGGCCCGGCGGTGGCGAGCGCCGCGGACACCACCTGGATCTGCAAGCCCGGTCAGGTGGACGACCTCTGCGCCGGCACGATCGATGGCATGACCGCGCCCCCGCCGGGAGGGTCGGCCCAGCCGCTTGGGTACACCCGTCCCGACGATGCGCCGATCGATTGCTTCTACCTGTATCCGACGCAGAGCGAGCAGGCGGGTCCCAACAGCAATCTCGACAAGGATCCCCCGATCAGGCGGGTTGTGGTCCAGCAGGCCCGGATGTTCTCGTCCGTCTGCGACGTGTACGCACCGATGTACAGGCAGGTGACGCTCAACGGCGACCAGAGCGCCTACAACTCGCAGGTCGAGACCGCCTACAAGAGCGCCAAGGCCGCCTTCAGGGACTACCTGAAGAACTACAACGACGGCCGCGGCTTCATCATGATCGGCCACTCGCAGGGCTCGGCCCATACCGCTCGCCTGATCGATGAGCTGGTCGACACCAACGCGAAGTTGAGGAAGCGCTTCGTCGGGGCGATCGCGCCCGGCGCCAACATCAGCGTCCCGATCGGGGAGGCGGTCGGCGGGCTGTTCGACCACGTGCCCGCCTGCACCGAGGTCGGTGAGTACGGCTGCGTCATCGCATTCTCGACCTACAACGACGTGCCTGGACCAAACGCAGAATTCTCGCGGGTCGATGCCGGCTATTGGATCTACCCTGAACAGCGCCCCGACTCGAGCGAATTCGAGGTCATATGCACCGACCCCGCCCGACTCGATGGCGGCGACGGCACTCTCGAGCCGCTGGTCAACTTCGACTACCTGACCGGAACGCCCGACAGCGAGACGGCTGCGCCATGGTCCGGCCAGCCCGATTACTACAGGGTCGAATGCAAGCGGCAGGGCGGCGCCCACTGGCTCAACATCTCGAAGGTCGGACTCGAGGGCGACACGCGGCTCGATCTCGGCGCCCTGGTGGCCTCGGGCTCGAATTACCACGTGCCGGAGGTGAACCTGGCCGAGGGCAACCTGCTGACGATCGCGCAACTGCAGACCGACTCCTACGAGGCCGCGCAGGCCAGGATCGCACGGCTCAGAGCCAAGCTGAAGAAGGCGAGGGAGCGCTTGGCCGCCGACCAGAGGGCGATCAAGAGGTTGTCCGAGAAGCTGCAGAGCGCGGACGGTAGTGAGCGTCGTCAGGCGCTGAAACGAAGGCTGGAGACAACGCGCAGGAAGGCGACCGCCGAGCGCGAGCGGATCCGCTCACTGAGGAAGAAGATCTCCGCAGTCGAACAGCAGCTCGCCTGAGGGCGGGCTGAACCAGTTAGGTCCTGCGATTCGTCAGCGGATCAGCCGCCGCACTCCGTCAGCCCATAATCGTTCGCCAGCTTGTTGGCCTCGGCGAACGGATCCCCGCTACCCGAGCTGAAGAGTGTCGGATCGGCCTCTAGAGCATCAACGCCGCTCTGAGCTGCATCCAGGATCGCGTTGACCTGGTCTTCGTCCCCAGCCGGCACACCGAGCGCGCGGAGGTCGTCGATCTGACCCTGAACAGTCGGCACGACCGTCTCATCGACGAACTTGGACATCTCCGCATCGGTGGGCTTCCCGCCGCTGAAGGCTTCCTGGGCGGCAGCGTTGAAAGCCTTGTTGCCTTCGGCGCAGATCTGGTTGCCCTGAGTGATGAAGTCGTCCTTGCTGATCGCCGCGGTGGTTGTGCTCGTGTCGTCGTTGCCGCCGCAGCCGACGATTGCGATCGCGCCGAGCGCGAGCAACGAAGCGGACGCCGCCGCGATTCTGATTGACCTCATCGGTTTCCTCCCATTGATTGCCTTTCGGCGATCAACCTAGCCGACGCGGCCCTCGATCCCGACCTGATGGTGGCCCAGACTCAGTCGATCAGCTTGGCCAGCTGGTGCAACTCGGCGGCGTTGTGTCCGACCATGATCTCGATCTCGGCCTCGGCGTTCTTCATCCCCTTGTGAATGTTCTCGAGCATCAGCTCGTCGCGGTAAGCGATTCGCTCGATCAGGTGGTGCGGGTCGGTGATTTCGCTCGCCTTGCCGCTCATGTCTGGTACGGACATCGTGGACTCCTTCGTCGTTCAGATCGATACACCCAGCCTCCGACTCTAGACGCGAGGGCGACGTGGCTGGCAGATCGGTTGGCCCCTTCCCCGGTAGTCGGCGGAGGAGGTGCGGCCTAAGCGACGCGTCCGGCCATCGGAGGCCCGTAGGTGTTGGCCCCGGGGTCGCTCTTCTGTAGGCAGAAGACGAGCAGCACGATGAACCCGAGGATCGGGATCATCGAGATCAGGATCCACCAGCCGCTGCGGGAAGTGTCGTGCAGTCGCCGGATCGCGACCGAGAGGCTCGGCAGGATCAGTCCCAGCCAGACGAAGATGGTCAGGAGCATGCTTTCCTCGAAGATGGTGCCGTCCATGGCGCTGACGGCCACCGCGACCAGGATCGCGAACAGCAGCCACCACCAGAATGCGGGTCGAGAGGCTCGACCACCGAACCTCACGTAGTGGTCGAATCCAGACCTGACGGCCTCCCAGAATCTCATTCAGCCCTTTCCGGTTTCGCACTCGGTCCGGCGCATGGGCACGGCTGGACTGGGATTTCGTCTTCGCCGTGGAAGTCGAGACTCGCGCTCGTGCAGTCGCAATTGTCAAGCGCGGTCGAAGGGTAGACCCTTCCAAAGGTCAGGGGCCCCAGCGAAGGATGAGTGGACCCGCCTGCGCAGCGGAGCCCGAATGGCGCAGTGGGGCGGACGAAGCAGCTCAGTCGGCTGCCGGCCGCGAGGCGAGGTCCTCGGACAAAGCACCGACGCAAGGGAAGCCCCTGATTTCCGCTTGGGCATATAGTCACTGCAAGGTTCGTTCATCAACGGGAGAGGCGGCAGATGATTGCTCAGGGTCGGATCACCGGAATTGCAATCGCGCTGGTGTTGCTGGCATTGCCGGCGGTCAGCGTCGCTAATCCTGGCGGTCAGGGGCAGGGGAAGCCATCGGACGGAGCCCGAACCCTGGGTGACCCGCTGCTGCCGCAGATCGGCAACGGCGGCTACGAGGTCGACCACTACCGGATCTACCTGGATTACGACCCAGTCGCGAATCAGTTCAACTCGGCGAAGACGACCATCGATGCGATCGCCGACAGGAAGCTCAGACAGTTCAGCCTCGACTTCCAGGAGCTCGACGTTGCCAGCGTGACCGTTGACGGGCGCACCGCCGCTTTCAAGCAGGTCGATGCAACTCCCCAGCTGAGCACCAATCCGGATGTCACCCAGCCGATGAAGCTGGTCGTGAACCCGCATCCGTCGAGCTGGCCCAAGGCCGGCCGCGAGTTCACGGTGAAGGTCAAGTACTCAGGGGTGCCTGAGCCGATCACCGACGCAGACACGTCGATCGAAGGCTGGATCCCGGCCTGTTATCCGCTCACCCCACCTCAGACCTGTGACGGAGCCTTCGTCGTGAACGAGCCGATCGGGGCCCAGAGTTGGTTCCCGTCGAACAACTATCCGTCCGACAAAGCAACCTTCGACACGCTGATCCGAGTTCCGCAGGGCAAGACGGCACTTGGCGTCGGCGAGAATGTCGGTAACGAGGACAACGGCGATGGAACGGTCACATGGCACTGGCGCGAGGACGACCCGACCGCGACCTATCTGACGACCGCAACGGTCGGCAACTTCAACTACACGGCCGGGTCGATGACCGAAACCTCGACCGGAAGGTCGCTGCCGGTCTACAACGCCGTCGACAGCAGCGCCACCCCGGCGCAGGCCGCCGCGATCCAGACTTCGCTCGACCAGGCGCCCGGACAGGTGAACTACCTCAGCGATCTCTACGGGCCGTATCCCTTCGACTCGACCGGTGCGGTCGCCGACCGCGCCACCGGGGTCGGCTACGCGCTCGAGGTCCAGGGCAAGCCGCACTACTCGGGCAGCTTCACGCTTGGCAATCCGTCGATCAACATCGGCACACAGCTCCACGAGCTGGCACATCAGTGGTTCGGCAACAGCGTCACGCTCGCGACCTGGGCGGACATCTGGTTCAACGAGGGCTGGGCGAACTGGACCGAGTGGTATTGGGATTTCGAAACCCAGGGTGGGGATGATCCGGCCGTGATCTTCGACGACCTCTACGCAACGACACCGGCCGAGGATTGGGAGATCGCCCCTGCGATCCTCGACGGCGATCCGGCCAATCTGTTCACCTTCTTCCCGACCTACCAGCGCGGCGCGATGACCGTCGAGGGGTACCGGCAGATCGTCGGAGACCAGCGTTTCTTCGCGCTCGCGACGGGGCTACTGAATGAGTTCGAGTACGGCAACATCAGCACCGAGAGGTTCATCACCGAGGCCAAGCAGGCGAGCGGACTCTCCAGTTCCAAGCGCGCCCTGCTCGATGATTACTTCCAGCAGTGGCTGTACGGCGAGACCAAGCCGACCATTCTTCCTGACGACTTCAGTTGAGGGCCTGAGGGCCTCAGGGCGGCCCGCGGTGTCCTCGCCGGACTCGACGGCGGAGGAACAGTTTTCGGATCGCCGCGGCCCGCGGCTGCGATGTGATCCCGCTGCGCATCCCAACCCTCGCGAGATCGCCGCTATCTCCGCAGCAGAAGCGCCAAGGAGGCCAGCAGCAGCGGACCCGGCACGTACCAGAGCCGTCCGACCGTGGTGAAGCAGATGCCCGCCGTGGCAAGTATCAGGAACCCCGCGAGCAATCGCTCGCGGGTCGGGCCGCCGCGATGGCCGTCCAAGTATTGGACGCAGATCAGCGAGAGCAGGCTGAGGGCGATGGTGATGATCCCAAGTTGGACGGGGTGGAGCTTGTTCCCCGTCCACTCCGGATGTCGGCGCCGAACGCCCATTGAACGATTCCGGCGATCACGCCCAAGCTCGCCCCGGCAACTCCGAGTCTGTAGCCGAGGGAGGTCAGGACAGGAGCCTATATCCCGCTGCGGGCGACGGCGAATGGTGGGATCGCTACGGCTTTACCTCCAGGAACTGCCCGGCGTCCCACTGTCTGCGCACCTGATCGGACCAGTGGCAGACCTCGATGCGAATCCCGTCGGGATCGAAGACGAAGAAGGCGTAGTAGCCCGGTAGGTCCGACTCCTCCTCCGGCGGGCAGTGGATCCGGGCACCGATGCTCAGGCAGCGTTGGTAGGCGTCGTCGACCTCGCTTTGACCGTCGACCGTGAATGCGAGGTGCTCGACCCCGACGTTGAAGTAGCGGTGCTCGCCGCCGTCGGCCTGCCTGAGCCCCAGTCGGGTTTCGGCCTGAGCTCCCGGAACATGCTGCTGACCGAAGCCGAGGTAGATCACATCCTCGGTCCCGCGGTAGGTCCTGAACCGCGCCTCCACCGCGAGGCCGAGTGGGCCGAGCAGGCTGAGGTAGAAGGCGAGGGAGCGTTCAACGTCACTGACTGCGAGATCGATGTGGTCGATTCCTCTGGGCATCGGGCCTCCCGTTGGTGTCTATGAGGACAACCTATCCCCGATCTCGTGGCCGGCAAGGCAAATCGACCCGCGTTGCTCCATGGGGCCATTTGGCAGACTGCCGCCATGACCACCGCGACGCTGCCCGCCGGGTATCGCCTGGCAGACGGCCCGCCCGCCCTCTCCGACTACCTGCTGCTGCGTGAGCGCTCCGGGCTCACCTCGCGGCGAGAGGACCAGGCCCGAGCAGCGCTCGAGGGGAGCTGGGCGGCGGTACACGTCGTCCTTGACGCCGAAGCCGCGACCGTGGGCATGGGCCGGTTGCTCGGCGACGGCGGTTGGTACTTCCACGTCGTCGATATGGCCGTGTTGCCCGGGCACCAGCGCCAGGGTCTCGGCGACTTGATCCTCAGCACCCTCCTGGACCGAATCCGCCGCGAGGCACCCGCCGGAGCCTCGTGAACCTGATCGCCGACGAGCCCGGTCGCCGGCTCTACGCCCGCCACGGCTTCGCCCCGACCGCGCCGGACTCGATCAGCATGGCTCGCACGCTCAGCTAGAAGGGACCCCTCGCCGGGAGCGGTTATCTGCCCCGTGCGAAGTCACTGACGGCTTTACCGATTCCTTGCTGGAACGTTGCCAGCCCTTGCCCATCGGGCTTCTACGGTCGGCTTCTCGCTCAGTTCAACAAGGAGGGCTATGAAACGCACAATTCTCCTGGGCACGCTCGTGATGCTGCTCGCGTTCTGCTCAAACAGCGTCGCGCTCGGCGGGTCCAGGTACCAAACCAGTCTCTCGATCGGATACTCAACCTCGTCGGGCGGGTCCTTCGCGGGCAAGGTGCGCTCTCACGCCGGATGCGTCGGCGGCCGCAAGGTCGTCGTCTACCGCAAGGGTCCCGGGAGCGACCGGTCGATCGGCAACGACACCGCCGCCGCAAGTGGGCGCTGGAGCGTGGCCGCGAGCAAGCCCGCCGCCGGCGACTATTACGCCAAGACGAGCGGTCTGACCCTGAACTCCGGTGGCAAGTGCGCCTCGGCCAAATCCGTCAGCACACACGTCTCCTAACCGCAGAAAGCCCAACGGTCGTGTGATCGTGTGTCCTGAGGGGACACGATCACACGACCGATCGCAGGGAATGCAGCTCTAGGTCGAGCTCAGAGGCCAACTGCCTCAGCGACCAGGGCGGCCACCAAGTCGGGTCGCTCCAGCGCGGGGAGGTGGGCCACGCCGGGAATCTCGACCACCTGCCCGACGTTCCCGAGGCGGTCGGCGAGGATGCGGCACCGCTCGATGACGACCGGGATGTCGAGCTCGCCCCAGCCGACGGTCGGCGGGTGTCTCGATCTCCTCCAGGCGCGACCATGCGTCCCTCTGCTCAGGCGCTGCTTCGACCGGCTGAACGGAGGCGAGGGCGATTGCGTTCATGTTCAGCGCCAGGGACCGCGCGTCTCCGATCACCCGTCCGTCCGGACCGGCCGGGCCATCGAGCCAGAGGCGGACCTCCAATCTGTTGACCAGCATCCAGATCTCCCGATGCCTCGGCGAGCTCGATGTCCTGGGCGAGCTGCAGGGTGCGTCGGATCCAGATCCTCGTCCTCTTCCTCGGGGGCACCGCTGATGGCGGGCGCCAGCAACACCAGGCCGGCGACGCGTTCGGGGCTGTGTAACGCCAGATCGAGCGCGATCAACCCGCCCTGGGAGTTGCCGACCAGCCAGGCCGGTGCATCGGTCGCGGCCTCGAGTACGGCGAGAAGGTCGTCGACGTGGTCGAACGGAGATTCGGACCCGGGCGTCTCGCCGAAGCCGCGCCGATCGTAGGCGACGACTTCGGCACCCCGGCCGTGGAGATCGGCGGCCACCGTCGCTCCACGAACGACGGTCGGCCACGCCGGCGTGCAGCAGGACGACGGTCGGCCCGTCGCCGGCAGATGGTCGGCGGCGAGCTTCGTTCCGTCCCCTGTCGTGAAGAACGCCGGCTGCGGCATGCGCGGGACCGTAGCGGAGCGGTGCGAAGCCCGGGTCTAGCTCGGCATCAGCTCGTTGTCGACGGCGTAGGCGACCAGTTCCGCCCGGGTCGAGGCGCTCGATCTTGCGCTGGACGTTGGCGCGATGCGTCTCGACGGTCCGGACGCTGAGGACGAGCCGGTCGGCGATCTCGGGGTTCGTGTAGCCGAGGGCGAGCAGGCCGAGGATCTCCGTCTCTCGAGGGGTCAGGTCGTCGGGCGGGCCCGCTCGGCGGCGGCTCGGCTGCAAGGCGCGCTCCGAGGCTCGGGTTGATGTAGGTGTCGCCTGCGATCACGGCCCTGATCGCGCCGACGAGCTCGCTCGCGGCGGACTGCTTGACGACGTAGCCCTTGGCTCCGGTCTGGAGCGCCTGTCGCGCGAAGGCGGGCTCGGCCTGCATCGTCAAGACGATGATCGCCGTGTCGGGGGAGGCCTCCTGGATGCGGGGGATCGAATCGAGCCCGGAGACGTTGGGCATGTTGAGATCGAGCACGAGGATCGTCGGCTTGTGACCGAGGGCGTACCGGACGGCGTCGTCGCCGTCACCGGCCTCGGCGACGACGGTCATGTCCGGCTGGGCTTCGAGCACCATCCGAATCCCGCTGCGAACGATCTCGTGATCGTCCGCGAGGACGATCGAGATCGCGTCGAGCGTACTCGGTCGCCGAGTCGCTCACGCCACGAGCCTAATCGGCTGCGGGACTGCGTTCCTCGGTCCCTCCGAAATCGTCTCGACCATTCGCACCTCCGGGATCCCCTTGATTCCTGTCCTCGAGGGTAGGTTCGCCCCCGGTGGTCCCGAGCGCATCGGGGATTCTCGCCTCAGACCATCGGTACTGAACACGGACGCAGCTCGAGCCCCCGTTGCACTAAGAAGGACGGGTGCTCGAACTGATCTTCGTCGCGACCCTCACCGCAGTCGCGAGCGGGGTCGGGGCGATCCCCGTGTTCGCCCTCGGGGTTCCAGGTGCGGGGCTTGCGCGCTGCCATGGTCGGATTCGCGGCGGGGGTGATGACGGTTGCGGCGATCATCGGCCTGCTGCTGCCCGGACTGCGTGAGGGGCCGACGTTGGAGGTGCTGTGTGGAGTGGTCGTGGGCGTCGCCCTCCTGGTTCTCCTGCGGCGCTGGCTACGCGATCGGGGCGAGGCCGGAATCAGCGGAACCACGACGTCGGTCCTGGTCTTCGTGGTGCTCTTCGCCCACAGCCTGCCGGAGGGATTTGCAATCGGGACGGCCTACGCGTCCTCGACCGCGGGACTGGGGCTGTTCGTGGTCATCGCGATCGCGATCCAGAACATCCCCGAGGGGACGAGCGTCGCGATCCCGATGTCGATCGATGGGCGCAGCGGCACCGAGCAGTTCTGGGCGGCAGTGATGTCCAGCTCGCCGCAGCCCATCGGGGCGGTGATCGCGTACCTGTTCGTCGAGCGCGTCGAGGCGCTTCTGCCGCTCTCGTTCGGTTTCGCTGCCGGCGCGATGCTCGCCCTCGTCGTTCAGGCAACTGTTGCCCGACGCGATCAACGAGGACGCAGGCCGGGGTTGGCTGGGCGTGATTCGGCGGCGTTCTGTTCATGTCGGTGATCAGCGTCATTCTCAGTGTTTGAGCCATCGGAGGCTTCCTGATCGTGTCCTCAGTAGTGCGGACGGATGCAAGGCAGGCGCGCCGCCGTATATGTTCGACTCTACGGGCGACCTAAGTCGTGGCATGCTCGCTCGGAATCGACCCAAAGGAGATCAGGTGTTCAAGACAATCGTGATCGGGCTGGACGGCTCGGATAGTGCGAGTGCAGCGATTCCGGCGGCGGTTGCGCTCGCCCGGTTGAGCGGCGGGAGCATCGTCGTGGCACATGTCGACGAGCGGATCGCGGCGAAGGGCGACATGCCTTCCCTCCGCGCGGACGAGGACGAGGTCAAGGCTGCCATTTCCAAACGAGGCGGAGGACATCACCGCCGATGGCGTCGACGCGAGGGTCGAGAGCGCCTCGGTCGTGCTCGGGGGCCCGGCCCATTCGATCGAGGACATCGCCGAAGCGGCCGGCGCCGATGTGATCGTCGTGGGCGCCAAGGGCAGGTCCGGAATCGCGGGGCTGTTGCTCGGCAGCGTCCCCGATCGCCTGCTGCACATCGCCAAGCGACCCGTATTGGTAATCCCCGCTGCCAGGTAGAGGTATAGAGCGACTTGCCTCCCGTTCGCCTTTCGGGTTGCGGCCTTGAGCGTCAACGCTGCCGCCGAGCGGGAGTCGGAAGCTCGCCCGATGCCGTCGGGCGGGGCTGCCGATGGCCGCTTCAAGGTCGTGATCGTCGGCGGGGGTGTCGCCGCGCTCGAGGCGGTACTGGCCCTGCGCGAGATCGGGGCCGAGGCGATCGAGGTCGAGGTGATCGCCCCCAACGAGAGCTTCAGCCTCCAGGCTCTCTCGGTCGCGAAACCGTTCGAGGGCGGCGAGGCTCACGCGATCGACCTCGCCGATTTCTGCGAGCGCCAGAACGTCGAGCTCCGTCGTGACTCGCTCGCCGAGATCTGGGGCGAGCGACAGCGGATCCTCACGGCCTCGTGCGAGGAGGTCTTCTACGACGCGCTGTTGGTGACGATCGGTGTGCGCCGCGCGGGGATCCTTCCCGGCGCCCACGCCTTTCGGGGCTACCAGGACGTCGAATGGCTCCAGGGGCTTCTCGGCGAGATCGAGGTCGGTGAGAAGGATCGAATCGTCTTCGCGTTGCCGGAGCAGATCCGCTGGCCGTTGCCTCTTCTGGAGCTCGCCTTTCTGACGTCCGAGTGGCTTGGCGGGCGGGTGTCGCGGCCCGTGTCGCTGTCCATCGTGACCGCTGCGAAGAGCCCGCTCGAGATCTTCGGGCGGGCGCCGAGCAAGCGAATCGCGAGCCTGCTCGAAGACGCCGGGATCGAGCTGAAGACGGGTCGGCCACCGATCCGCTTCGGTGACGGCGAGCTCGTCTGCGAGGACGGCCACGCTTTCGAGGCCGACGATGTGATCACGCTCCCCGGCCTCGAGGTGCCAGATATTCCCGGACTGCCGCAGGGCCGGGGTGGGTTCATCGGCTGCGATCCTGAGATGCGGGTCGATGGACTCCGATCCGTCTGGGTCGCCGGCGACGCGAGTTGGTTTCCGATCAAGCAGGGTGGACTGGCCGCTCAACAGGCAGAGGTCGCAGCCGCGGGGATCGCGGCCGCCGCGGGTGTCGATGTCGAACAGAAACCCTTCCGGCCGGTGATCCGCGCCGCGCTGTTGACGGGTGGGGAGCCGCAGTTCCTTCGCGCCGACCCCCACGAGCTAGCCGAAGCTACGCTTTCGACGAGCCCGCTGTGGTGGCCGCCGGTCAAGGTTGCCGGGCCCCGGCTCTCTCCCTATCTCGCACGCGAGTGGGGGGGTGGAGAGCCCAGGGATCCGATCGGTCTGACCGAGGATCTGACGCCCACCTCGGAGGGCAACAGCGAGGCGGAGCATCGCGCCGCACTCGAACTCTCACTCGACTTCGCGAATCTCGACGCAAACCAGGGGGATTTGAAGGGGGCATTGAGGTGGCTCGAGATCGCCGAGCGCCTCAATGTGACGCTTCCCGCCGACTACGTCGAGAAGCGGAACGATTGGCGGCTGGAGGTGGAAGGCCAGGACGAGCGGTAGGAGTGGGTCATCGACTCCCTGTCGCCGTATCCTTTGCCCCAACCCCGGAGGAGGGGCGATGGTTGCGAATGCCAAGTGGGTCCGCCCCGACGGCGCGAGGTAGGACCAGCACGGGGCAGTTGGAGCCTGCGATCAGCGTGCGCGTCGTGCTTCCCAGAAGGGTTCTGCGCAGAGGACCGTAGCCACGCGATCCGGAGACGATCAGGTCGAACTCCGCGCTTGCTTCGGCAAGCGTGACCCCAGCGCTCCCGACCAGGACCCTGCCGTTGGAGGGCAGGTCGTCGGGAACCCGGCCGAGGGCCGTTTCGAGGAGCCGGCGCTTCTCGCGCCGCTCAGCGTCCTCGAGCTCTCCGGCGGTGAGGATCGTCCAGGTGGTCGTGTAGCCGTAGCTGAGGTAGTCGGCCACGGTGAGGATCGTCAGGCTCCCCCCAACTCGTTCCGTGAGTGCAATTGCAGTCTCGAGGGCCGACCACGACTCGGGCGAGCCGTCGAAGGCGACCGCGATCCGCTCGCAGCGAAGCTGGTCGCGTTCGGCGTAGCCCCTGGGCGCGATAGTGAGTGCGCACGGTGCTCCGTGCATCAGCGATTCGCCGACGCCTGCGACGAACGTTCGTCCGATCGGGCCGCGGTGGCTGGAGCCGATCACGATCAGCTCCGCCTCCTCGGAATCAGCCACCTCGTGCAGCGCGCGAGCGCCCGACCGACAAGCCATCGCACGAGTCTCGGCATCGAGATCGGGGAAACGGTCGCTCAACGCCGAAAACTCCGGCGCCATATCGGCGTCGAGCTGCTTCTGCAGCTCCTTCGGTGGGGCCAGGTAGTCGGGCCACGGCAGAGCGGTAACGACGATCGGCTTCGCCGACAACGTCTTAGCGAAGAGCAGACCGAGCTGAACGGCATCGAGCCCACCGTGCTCGGGGTGGTAGCCGATGATTATCTTGCGTTCCATGAAGTCTCCTGATCGGTCCGGTACACGCTCAACGTACGAGCACTGACCGTCCGGTCCATCCGGGAAATGTCTGCGATCGGGTCGGTAGTTCCTGCTGAGTGCCGCCGCTGGGAGCTTCGTTCGGGCGTCGCCGGCACGGTAGAGTCGCCCTGGGGAGTTCTGGTGAGCGCGAACGGCAACGATGCACGGCGGCTGGAGCGATTGCTCGAGGTTGGTCGTGGATTGGTCGCTCACCATGAGCCGGAGGTTGTTCTCAGGAAGGTGCTCGAGGCCGCGAGGGATCTGACGGGAGCCGAGTACGCCGCGCTCGGAATCCTCGACGATTCCAAAAGCGGCCTGGGCCGCTTCCTGACCCTCGGCATCGACGATGAAACGCGCCGGCGAATCGGGCCCCTACCTCATGGGCACGGGATCCTCGGCGAGCTGATCCGTGATCCGAAGCCGTTGCGTCTGGACCGGATAAGCGACCACCCTCATTCCTATGGCTTTCCCGCCGAACACCCGAGGATGTCGACCTTCCTGGGGGTTCCCGTGAGAATCAGGGGGGAGGTCTTCGGCAACCTCTACCTGACGGAAAAGAGTGGGTCGATCCCATTCGACGAGGAGGACGAGCATCTCCTCGGCGTGTTGTCGGAGTGGGCGGCGATCGCGATCGACAACGCACGCGCCCACGAGACGAGTCGGCGGCGCCAGGAGGAACTCGAGCGGGCGGTCAGGGGTCTCGAGGCAACGGTCGCGCTCAACAGGGAGGTCGGTGGGGAGACCGATCTACGGCGCGTTCTCGAGCTCGTGGTCAAGCGTGGACGGGCGCTCGTCGACGGAAGCAGCTGCATCGTCTTCCTGCTTCAGGACGACGAACTCAGGGTGGAGGAGGCGGCCGGCGACGTCGCTCACGACCTGCTCGGCACAGTGCTCGGCCCGCAGGTATCACCGGTCCGTGACGCGATCCGTGCTCGGCGCAGCCAGGCCATCTCAGGACCCGAGATAGAGCATTTCAAGTCGCTGGGGGTCGAAGCGAACTCGGGGCTGCTCGTACCACTCACGTCGAGGGGGGTCGATCTCGGGGTGCTCGCGGTCTTCCATCGTCTCGAGTTCGGCTTTGCATTCGGCGCCGACGATGTGCTTGCGCTGGAGTCCTTTGCGACGAGCGCCTCGACATCCATTCATGCGACGAGATCGATCGAGGACGAAAAGCTGAGGCTGTCGATTGCATCGTCGGAGCGTGAGCGGCGGCGCTGGGCGCGCGAGCTCCACGACGAGACCCTGCAGGAGCTGGGCGCCTTGAACGTGATGCTCGAGAGCGCCCTGCAGGTCGACCACGAGGAGGCAGCTCGCGCCGCGCTGGGCCGCGCCAACGATCAGCTTGCGCGGGTGATCGTTGGCCTCCAGGGCCTGATCACCGAGCTGAGACCGGCCTCCCTCGATGACCTCGGCGTCGCCGCTGCCGTGGAGGGGCTGGTGGATCGGATGATTACGCGAAGTGAACTTACCGTGGAATTGGACCTCGACCTCGCATACGAGGGGGGACGGGTCGCGACTCGCCCTGCACCTGAGCTGGAGGCGACCATCTACAGGATCGTGCAGGAGGCGCTCAACAACGTCGTCAAGCATGCGGACGCCACGCGAGCCCGGGTGATGGTCGAAGAGCGGAGGGGCGAGGTTGCGATCACCGTCGAAGACGACGGGGGAGGAATCGGCGATCGTGGCGACGGGAAGGGCTTCGGACTGCTGGGAATGCGTGAGCGCATCGAGATGGCGGGCGGGACGCTGGTCATCAGCGCTCCGGAGGCGGGCGGCACCCGCGTCAGCGCGACGCTGCCCGCCTCACGTTCCTGATCGGCGCTCGATCAGATCAAGCGGGTTCGAAACGTCGTCGAAGTCCTCCGCCCCGAGCCTGGCGCGGAACACCCAGTAGGTCCAGCCCTGGTAGAGGAGGACCAGGGGAACGAGCGCAACGGCGACGACCGTCATCACCGTGAGCGTGTAGTCCGACGAGGACGCGGCGCTCAGGGTGAGGTCGAACGACGAGCTCGTGCTGGAGACCATGGCGTTGGGGAAGAGGTCGGCGAAGAGGGACGAGAAGAGGAAGACGATCCCGAGCGAGGTGGCGGCGAAGGCCCGTCCGGGACCACTTGAGGCGAGAACCGCCGAGGCGATCACGGAGGCAATTGCGAGGCCCGCGAGAACTGCCGAGACGACCTCGATGCCGCCGCTGTCGGTCTGCCGGATGACCGTCCAGACCATGAAGGCGGCCACGCACAGCGCCGCCACCGGGAGGGTGCGGCCGGCGATCTCTCGTGAGCGGCCTTCGATCTCCCCCTTGGTGCGCAGGGCGAGGAAGCTCGCGCCATGAGCGAGGAACAGCGTCAGGGTCGTGAGTCCGCCGAGCAGGGCGTAGGGGGTCAGGAGGCTGAAGAGCGTGCCCGTGAACTCCGCGTCCCCGTCGATCGGCGACCCGCCGACGATGTTGGCCCAGCCGACGCCCCAGAGGAGCGCCGGGAGGAAGCTGCTGACGGCGAACGCCACCTCCCAGCGCCGACGCCAGGTGGAGTCCTCGCGCTTGCCCCAGAGCTCGAAGAACATCCCACGGACGATCAGCGCCGCGAGGATCAAAAAGAGGGCCAGGTAGAACCCCGAAAAGAGGGTTGCGTACCACTCGGGGAAGGCGGCGAACGTGGCTCCGCCGGCGACGAGCAGCCAGACCTCGTTACCGTCCCAGACGGGGCCGATCGTGTGGATCACGGCTCGCCGTTCGCGGTCGTCGCGAGCCACGACGCGAAGTAGCATCCCGACCCCGAAGTCGAAGCCCTCGAGGACGAAGTAGCCGATCCACAGCACCCCGATCAATACGAACCAGAGGCCTTGGAGAAAGGTGACGTCTTCCATCAGTACGCCAGTGCGAGGTCGTCGCGCTTGGAGTCGGGATCCTCGTCGCCCGAGCCTTCCGGGTCAGGCCCGATCCGGGCCTTGTGAAGGAATATCCGTCCTGCGATCACGGCCATGACCGCGTATAGGAGGGTGAAGCCGACCAGGGTGATCAGAACCTCCGCGGTACCGACCGAGGGCGAGCCTGCGTCAGAGGTCTTCAGCATGCCGAACACGACCCACGGCTGGCGCCCCATCTCCGTGAACACCCATCCCGCGGTGTTGGCGAGAAACGGCAGCGCGGCGGCGAAGACCATCACCTGCAGGTAGCGCTTCGAAGATTCGATCCTTCCCTTTCGCGCCAGCCACCATCCGGCGAGTCCGAGCACCGCGGCGAGCATCCCGATGCCGAGCATCACCCGCCAGGACCAGTATGCGATCGCGATGATCGGCGCGTACTCGCCGGGACCGTACTTCGCCTGGTACTCGGCGTTGAGATTGTTGACGCCCTGGATCTCACCTCGGGGGTAGCCGGTCGAGATGAAGGAGAGGAGGTTCGGAATCTCGATGTTCCGGTTCAGTCCCTCGGGGTTCGACTTGAAATCGCCGGTGGCGAACAGCGACAGCCCGGCCCCGTCCTTGGTCTCGAAGACCGCGTCCGCGGCCGCCATCTTCATCGGCTGCTGCTCGCTCATCAACACGCCGTTGAAGTGGCCCACGATGACGGTGACCACCGCGGCCACGGCGAGCATCGGCAGGGCTCCGCGGATCGAGGAGCCGAAGACCTTGGTCTCGCTCCCCCGCAGCAGGTGCCAGGCGGAGATCGCGATCACGAGCATCGATGCAGTGATCAGCGCCGCCAGGAGGGTGTGAACGAAGGCATAGATGGCCGTGCTGTTGCCCAACACGGCGAAGATCGAGGTCAGCTCGGGTTTACCGCCGACCATCTCGTATCCGACCGGGTGCTGCATCCACGAGTTGGCGGCGAGGATGAAGAAGGCCGAAAGCGCCGTCGAAGCGGACACGGCCCAGATGCAGAACAGGTGGGTTCGCTTGCTCAGGCGACCCCAGCCGAAGATCCACAGCCCGAGGAAGGTCGACTCGACGAAGAACGCGGCCAATCCCTCCATCGCCAGTGGTGCGCCGAAGATGTCGCCGACGAAGCGTGAGTAATTCGACCAGTTCATGCCGAACTGAAACTCCTGAACGATCCCGGTCACGACTCCGAGCGCGAACGAGATCAGCATCAGCTTGCCCCAGAACTTCGTCGCTCGAAGCCAGTGCTCGTCTCCTGATCGGTACCAACGGGTCTGGCAGTAGGCGACGAAGAACGCCAAACCGATCGTCACCGGGACGAAGAGGAAGTGGTAGACGGTCGTGATGCCGAATTGCCAGCGGGCGAGCTCGAGGGTGTTCACTGGCGGGGACGATATTGCCCGCCGCAGACGCCGGACATCGGGACCGAGCCCGGATCACTGTGAGTGGTCAGTACCGAGCGGGGCTGCTGTGTCGCAGCGGAGTAAACCGGGATCTCCGGCCCCTACCGTTTACCTCGACGGATCCGGAAGACCGGAAGGCCTGAAGGCGATGGCCGTGAGGCACGATGGCATCAGGCATAAGGTGGCTACGCGGAGGTGGCCCGACTCGATGAAAACGATTGTGGTCGGCTACGACGGCAGCGACGAATCACGAGATGCCCTCGCCCTGGGTTCCCTGTTTGCTCAGGGGTTCGACGGGACCCTCGTCGTTGTCGTGATCGATGAGTTCCATGTGTTCGTCGGGGCGCCGGCGGCGGGCGAGGAGCGCGCCGCCTACCTCCGAGACACGCTCGCGGAGGCCGCTGTCGACCTCGGCGACCAAGATTTTCGGAGGGAGACGATGTCGGGTTCCGTGCCGGAGTGCCTCGGGTTGATCTCCGACAGGGTTTCCGCCGACCTGCTCGTGATCGGGTCCACCCACCGGGGGGAGGTCGGGAAGGTGGTTGCGGGCAGCGTCGCGGATCGATTGCTCGCCGGCTCCCCATGCGCAGTCGCGGTAGCGCCGAAGGGGTTCGCGGCGAGGGGGCAATCGGGGTTCGGGCGAATCGGCGTCGGCTTCGACGGGGAGGAGGAATCGATGGAGGCGACGCGCATCGCCGCCGAAGCCGCAATCGCGACCGGTGCGACCCTGCAGTTGATCGCGGTAGCTTCGGAGCCCATCGAGGTGCTCACCGGTCTTGCGTGGGGAACGTCGTCCCGCTATCTGACCTTCGTCCACGAACAGCTCGACGCGGAGATCTCGAAGATGTCCGCCGGCCTCCTGCCGGAGTCGGAGTGCAGCGGCGAGGTCCTGGACGGCGACCCCGCCGAGGTTCTACGGAGCCGCAGCGGCGAGCTCGATCTCCTGGTGCTCGGATCCCGCGGTTACGGCCCCCTCCGGCGCGTCTTTCTCGGCGGAGTCTCGAGCAAGGTCATGCACGGTGCGAGCTGCCCGGTCCTGATCACGCCGCGTTCGGCCCGCAGGCCTCGGAGGACCGACATTCCGGCCGACACGGCATCGGGTCGGTCCTGAGACCGGGATCGGTGGCGGGAGCCGAGGCCGCGGTCCCGCTCACCCGCTGGTCCTCAGGCGGGCTTGATGAGCTTCCAGCCCATGACCGATTGCTTGACCACCCCGGCTGCCTTGAGCTCGGCGAGCCCCGCCTCGGCCTCGGACCTCTCGATGCCCTCGTTCTGGGCGATCAGGGCCGGGGTGTTGAGGGCCGGCTTGGTCTCCAGGCTCTCGAGCGCGAGCTTCGCGTTTTCGCTGAGTTCGGTCATCCGCGGCCCGCAGCCTGCCAGATGGGAGCCCGGTTTGCTTCGCCGCCGCCCGCGACGGGACCCGGTCGGCAAGACGGTGCCGAGTCGATTGCGGACTCGTCGTGTTTGATGTCCCGAGATGGCAGCGTTTCCCCGCAGAGCAATCGGGCTGCTGGCGGCGGCCGGAGTCATCCTGGCGATCCCGGCGGTCGCCGCAGCGGCGACGCCGCATCTCGGCATCGCCTACGACCTCGACGGCTCCCCGGCGCCGGCCCCGCCCTCGCTCAACCAGCTCGATCTCTACACGCCGGACGGCACCGACGCAGCGGACTCGCGGCCGGTCGTCGTCTACGTCCACGGCGGTGGCTGGCGGGCCGGGGACAAGTCCAACCAGCTCGCCAAGAAGATCGAACTCTTCACCGATGCCGGCTACGTCTTCGCGAGCGTCAATTACCGCCTCTCACCGGATCCGATCGAGGCGAGTTATCCGGCTGATCGGATCCGCTTTCCCGATCATCCCGCCGACGTCGGGGAGTCCCTGGCGTGGATCGAGCGCAACATCGCGCCGTACGGGGGGGACCCGAGCCGGATTCTGCTGATCGGCCACTCTGCCGGCGCCCATCTTGTCTCGCTCGTCTCGACCGACCCGAGCTTCGTGGAGACCTACGGGATGGATCCACGTCACCTGATCGGCACCGTTCCGCTCGACACCGATGCCTTCGACGTCTCAGAGCGGATCGCGAACGGGTCGGCCCAGGCCAAAGCCCTGTTCTACAACGCGTTCGCCACTCCGGCGGAGGACGCGACCGACGACTCGTGGGGCCAGGCCTCGCCGATCAACTTCGCGACTCCCGAGGACCCCGAGTTCCTGCTCGTGACCCAGGCCGCGGCTCCGGGGCGAGTTCAGAACACCCGCGAAATGGCAGCCGCACTCGGGCAGGATCCGATGACCTCCGCCTTTCTTGCTCCCTATGACCACAACGGGATCAACGGAGCGGTCGGATCCGCCACCGACACCGCCGGCGAGACCGAGGCGATCATGAGCTTCTTCGCCCGCATGGTCGATGCGTCGCAGACGTCGAGGGTGGAGATCGGCAAGGTGCCGAAGAAGTTCAAGGCCGGGAAGCGGGCGAAGGTGAAGGTCCGGTTCCGCTTCGAGGCGGCGACGGCGGCAGCGAGCTACGAATGCCGACTGGACGGCGACGGATTCAAGCCCTGTTCCTCTCCGGCCAGGTACGAGGTGGGGAAGGGCGGGCACACGTTCCGGGTTCGCGCGATCGCGTCCAACGCCGACCGGGGACCCGTGGCGAAGGCTGAGTTCCGAATCGTCAAGCGCAAGCGCTAGGCGGGCTCTGCATCGACCTTAGGCTTCCGCCGACCCCGCAACTGCCCGACGAGCGCCCACCCTGAGACCAGGGTCCAGACTCCCTCCAGGAGCAGGAATCCGTACTGCCGTTCGATCGCCGCCAACGAGGCGAGAATCATTGCGCCGACCAGATTCAGGACGAGATAGGTGATCGAGTGCTGGTCGAGCCGGTCGAACTGAGCCGCGGCGAACGCGACGAGGATCAAGACGGCGCCGATGATCTGGATGAACTGCTCCACGGTGGGGAAGCTACAGTTGATCCGGCATCGCTTGCGCCGAACCATCGAGGGAGATGTTCATGGGACTTGCACTTGGCTTCGAGACGCTCGCCGACGAGACCCGAGTCGACTCCCTACCCGTGGAGGGGGAGATACCTGGGTGGCTGAGCGGCTCGCTGATGCGGACGGGTCCGGCGAAGTTCGAGGTCGGCGAGCGCAGCATGAACCACTGGTTCGACGGCTTCGCCATGCTTCACCGCTTCGCCTTCGACGACGGCAGCGTCTCCTACGCCAATCGCTTCCTCGAGGGAAAGGCCTACCGCGCGGCCGAGGAGACCGGCGAGATCACCTACTCGGAGTTCGCAACCGATCCCTGTCGATCGCTGTTCAAGCGAGCGATGTCGATGTTCCAGCCCAAGTTCTCCGACAACGGCAACGTCAATCTGATCAAGCTCGGGGAGCGGTTTGTTGCGATGACCGAAACTCCGATCCCGGTTCAGTTCGACCCCGACACACTGGCGGCGGCCGGCGTTGCCTGGGAGGTGCCGGGGATGCTGACGACCGCCCATCCGCACCTCGATCGGGCCACCGGCGGCATGCTCAACTACGCGGCGAAACTCGGTCCTCGCAACCAGTACCGGTTCTTCCTGCTCGCGCCGGACTCATCCGGGGACGACGCCAGGGTCGTGTCGTCCACGCCGACGAAGGAGCCGGCCTACATGCACTCCTTCGGGTTGACCGAGAACTGGATCGTGCTGGCTGAGTTCCCCTACGTCGTCAATCCGCTGGCATTGGCGTTCTCGGGGAGGCCGTACATCGAGAACTATCGGTGGAAGCCCGAGCTCGACACCCGTTTCACGCTGATCGACCGCTCGAGCGGAGAGGCCAAGGGCCCGTTCCCTTCAGACGCCTGCTTCGGCTTCCATCACGTCAACGCCTACGAGACCGATGATGGCCGCGTCGTCGCCGACATCTGCACCTTTGACGATGCCGAGATCGTCGAGAGCCTCTACCTCGGCAACCTCCGCAACGGCGCGAGGATTCCGGCACCCGCGCTGAGCAGGTTCACGATCTCACCCGATGCCGGCACCGTCGAGTCCGAGCGCCTGATCGAGGAGCCGCTCGATCTGCCGCGGATCAACTACCCGCGGAGCAACGAGCGTCCGTACCGCTACGTCTGGGGGGCCGGCACCGACGGGACCGGCTACTTCGACCGCATCGTCGCCGCGGATCTGGAGCAACGCACGAGCGCGGTCTGGATGGAGCCGGGATGCTTTCCCGGCGAGCCCGTCTTCGTCGCCGATCCGGCCGGCTCCGCTGAGAACGACGGCGTCCTGCTCTCGATCGTCCTCGACACCGATGCCGAGACGTCGTTTCTGCTCGTCCTGGACGCGGGCACGCTCGCCGAGGCGGGCCGGGCTCGAGTTCCCCACCACATCCCCTTCAGCTTCCACGGCCAATACGTGCAGTAGGGAGCTGTCGGCGTCAGGCGGCCTTGGTGGGCTGCTCTGAGGCCGGGAACTCCTTCATGGTCTGATGCCTCAGGGCAACGATGCCCGCGATCAGGAGTCCGGAGATCAGCAGGATTCCGAGGGGCTCCTTTAGGTCGGACTCATTTGCTTCCCTCCGGGGCCGATCTCCACGGTTGCAGGATCGCGATTCATGGCGTTTCGTGGGTCACCCCGAAGGGGTGAACGCTCCAGGGCTAGGCTCCACCCTCGACGCGCTTGCGAAAGATGGCCTGGATGTCCTCGAGATGCTTGCCCTTCGTCTCCGGGACCAGGCGCATGCAGAAGAAGAACGTCAGCACGCAGATTCCGGCGTAGAAGAAGAACGCGCCGCCGGTCCCGAGGGCGTCGATCAGCAGCAGGAATGTCAGCGAGACCAGGAAGTTGAAGAACCAGTTCGCCATCGTGCCGACGGCGGCCGCCTTGCTGCGCACCCGCAGCGGATAGATCTCGGAGTTCATCAGCCAGAAGATCGGGCCGAGGCCGATCGCGAAGGCGCCGACGTAGAGCATCAGGCTGCCGATCGCGACCATCGAGCCCACGGTGCTGCCGGCGCCGATGACGAAGACCAGCGCCAGACACGTCAGCGCCACGGCCATCATGGCGCTGCCCCAGAGCAACAGCGGCCGGCGCCCGGCGCGATCGAGGAGCCGGATCGCGACCAGGGTCATCCCGACGTTGACGATGCCGACGGCGACGGAGGCGAGGATCGCGGCCGAGGACGAGTCGACTCCCGTGTATTGGACGATCGTCGGCGCGAAGTAGATGACGGTGTTGATGCCCGAGACCTGCTGCAGGATCGCCAGGCCGACGCCGACGACCAGTGCGGCCCTGACGACCGGATGCATCAGGTCCTTCCAGCCGCCCGGCTCCTCGACGATGCTGTCGGCGATCTCGTCGAGCTCCGCGTCGATCAGGGCGGGATCGTCCTCGCGGATCGTCTCCAGGACCGCCTTGGCCTCGTAGCCGCGGCCGGCCATCACGAGCCAGCGCGGACTCTGCGGCATCTTCAGCATCCCGACCAGCAGGAAGACCGCGGGGACGGCGCCGAGGCCGAGCATCATGCGCCAGTCGCCGCTGGAATCGAAGATCAGGCCGACCGCGTAGGCGACGACGATTCCGATCGTCACGGCGAGCTGGAAGAAGGTGACCAGGCGGCCGCGGATGTCCGGTGGCGAGACCTCGGAGATGTACACCGGGGCGGTGGCGGATGCCAGTCCGATCGCGACACCGATGACCACTCGAGCGATGACCAGGACCGCCTCTGCATCGGCGGCGGCGCTGGCCAGCGAGCCGACGATGAAGACGACCGCCGACCCGATGATCAGGATTCGGCGGCCGTACTGGTCGGAGAGGCGGCCGGCGAAGGCGGCACCGGCGACGGCACCGATGGGGACCGCGGCGACGACGAGGCCCGATCCAAAGCTGGAGAGCCCGAAGTCGGGTTCGATGAACAGCAGCGCGCTGGCGATCACGCCCGTGTCGTAACCGAACAGCAGGCCGCCGAGCCCGGCGATGGCTGCCGTCGCGATGACCATGCGCATCGCGTGCGCGCGGGTCTCGGGCTGCTCCTCGTTGCTCCTCCCAGAGCCCATGGGGCGATCCTAACCAGATCGCGGCGGACCGGGGGAATTGATCAGCCGACGGCGAGAACCTGCTCGGCGGCCGCTTCGGCGGCGTCGAGCTGCTCGGCCACCAGGTCGAGGCCGCGATCCCAGAATCCGGGATCGGCGAGGTCGACCCCGACGATCGCGCCCAGATCCTCCGGAGACCGCGAGCCGCCGCAGGACAACATCTCGAGGTAGTCCGGGATGAAATCATCGCCGCGGTCGAGGTAGAGCCGGTAGACGGAGAGCGCGAGCAGCTGGCCGTAGGCGTACGCGTAGACGTAGCCGGGCGAGCCGATGAAGTGGGGGACGTAGGACCACCACGACTTGTAGCCGTCAGTCACTTCCACGGCGTCGCCGAGCAGCTCGGTCTGAGTCCCGGTCCAGATCTCGCCGAAGCGCTCCACCGAGAGTTCCCCCTCGTCCCGCCGGGCGGTGTGGACGCGGTCCTCGAACTGGTTCATCGCGATCTGGCGGAAGACGGTCGCGATCTGACCCTCGATCGATTCGGCGAGGAGGTTGAGGCGGGAGCGCGGGTCGGCCGCTCCCTCGAGCAGACGCCCGAAGACCAGTTCCTCGGCGAATACCGATGCCGTCTCGGCGACGGTCAGCGGTGTGTTCTGGTGGTAGATCCCCTGCTCGGCTGACGAGGTACTGGTGGATCCCGTGGCCCAGCTCATGGGCGAGCGTGGTCACGTCGCGCCGTCGGTCGGTCCAGTTGAGCATCACGTAGGGGTGGACCGACGGCACGGTCGAGGCGCTGAAGGCGCCGCCTCGTTTGGACGGCCGCGGCGGTACGTCGATCCAGCGCTCGCCGATGAAGCGACCGGCGATCTCGCCGAGCCGGGGAGAGACCGACTCGAAGGTCTCGAGAACGATCTCGCGGCCCTCGTTCCAGCCGATCTGCTCGTCGTCGGCGCCGACGATGGCCATCCGGTCGTAGTCGGCGAGTCGCTCGATCCCCAGCAGCTTGGCCTTGGTCCGATACCAGCGTCGCGCCAGGTCGTTGCGGCCGCGGACCGCCTCGACCAACGCTTGAACGGATTCGTCGGACGCCTCGTTGGAGAGGTTGCGGGTGGCCAGCCAGTGTGGATAGGAGCGCAGGCGGTCCATGGTCGCCTTCTCCTGCAGCAGTGTGTTGAAGGCATAGGCGCGCGTCCGCAGCCCGGGCTCCAGGGCTGCAGTCACCGCCTCGGCGACCGTCCGCCGCCGCTCCCGGTCCGGATCGAAGAGGCCGGAAAGCGCGACGTCGAGTGCGACCGGCTCGTCGCCCTCCGGAAGCTCGACTCGGATCGCGGACGTGAGCTCGTCGAACAGCCGGCTCCAGGCCCCGCGACCGGTCAGTGAGAGCTCGGTCACGATCCGTTCCTCGGGCGCGGTCAGCAGATGGGGGCGGTAGCGACGCTCCATCCGGAGGTGATGGCGGCAGAAGTCGAGCCCGTCGGCGGCAAGCAGCTCCTCGGCTCGCTCATCGTCGATCTCGACCCATTCGAGCTCGAAGAAGATGAGGCGAGTCTGGATCTGGGTGGCCCGCTCCGAGGAACCCTGGAGGAGTGCGCCGATCGCCGGGTCCTCGGTGTCGGCCGCGAACCTGAGGTGGGCGTAGTTGAGTGCCCGTCCAACGAGCTCGGAGATCCTTGCCAGACGTTGCATCGCCTCCACGAGCCCCGGTCCGTCGAGTTCACCCACCCTGCCCTCCAGGTCGGAGGCGAACTGGGCCGAAAGCTCGTCAGCTTCCGCCAACAGCGCATCGACGGCAGCGCGATCGTCCCCGCCGGAGTCGGTGATACCCGCGGATTCGAGATCGATCAGGTCCGCAAGGTCCCATGCCCCCGGGTCGTCGGCGGCGGGCGCTGCGTCGCTCTGGGCGGTGGCGGTCATCGGGAGCAAGCTAACACGCGCCTGACGAGCTCGAGAGTCTTGGGGGAACCGCAGAAGGGAAACCGCGGGGTGGGGCGAATCTGGGGTCACCGATGAGCAAGACCGCAACCAAGTCCAAGCCCCGCCGAAGTGGATCCAGCGCCGCAAGCGCGACCGGAACCCCGAACGGCAAGACCCTCTCGACCTACATCACGGAGCGCTTCGATGAGTTCTCGCGCTCGCAGAAGGATGTGGCCCGCTACATAGTCGATCACCTCGAGGAGGCGGCCTTCCAGACCGCCGAAGAGCTCGCTCGGCGAGCCGACACCTCCTCTTCGACCGTCGTCCGGTTCTCTCAAGCCCTCGGCTTCGACGGCTATCCGGAGCTGCAGCAGGCCGCGATCGAGGAGTACCGGGCGACCGTCGCGACCACCGGTACCGCTTCCGGCAGCGGTGGAGCCCTCTTCGACTTCGATCACACCGAGTTCGAGGCATCGCTGGCGGCCGACTACGCAAACATCGAGAGCACGGTCCGCGGACTCACCCGCGAGTCGGTCGAGCTCTGCGTGCGAGAACTCGCCACCGCCCATCGGGTCGTGATCGTGGCGATGGATCAGATGGCCTTCTTCGCCTCCTACCTCCGCCACATGCTCGCCCTGCTTGACATCCGGGCGGAGACGATCACGCAGCCGCGGCAGGAATCGATCACCCGGCTCGGCAACGTCGACGAGGACACCCTCGTGGTCGCCTTCTCCGCCGGCCGCGCCCACCCGCTTGTGATTCGGGCGATGAAGCTCGCCCGGCACCGCGGCGCGCACACGATGGCGATCACCGACGCGACGCTCTCCGATGTCGGAGAGCATGCCGAACACACGCTCTACTGGTCGTCCGATTCGCCGTCTTACACCAGGTCGACGACCGCACTTCTGGCTCTGGTCGAAGCACTGGCTCACGGCGTCTACGCCCGTGACAAGGCCGCCTTCAAGGACCGGATCCGCGCCTTCAAGCTCAAGTAGGCGCCTCCAAGGACTGGCGCATCGGCCCAGTCGGGATCGATGCAGCTCCAGGTCCGTCTATATTTGGCCGATGGCCGAGCACGCCACATTCCGCCTCAAGACCGGCCTTGCCGAGATGCTCAAAGGCGGCGTGATCATGGATGTCACCGACGCCGAGCAGGCCCGCGTGGCTGAGGCGACCGGCGCCTGCGCGGTGATGGCTCTCGAGCGCGTCCCCTCCGATATCCGCCGTGACGGCGGCGTCGCCCGGATGTCGAACCCGCGAATGATCACCGAGATCAAGGCCGCGGTGACGATCCCGGTGATGGCCAAGGCGCGGATCGGCCACTTCGCCGAGGCCCAGGTACTGCAGGCCCTCGAAGTCGACTACATCGACGAGTCGGAGGTCCTGACCCCGGCCGACGAGGCCAACCACATAGACAAGTTTGCCTTCGATATCCCCTTCGTCTGCGGTGCCACCGATCTCGGCGAGGCGCTTCGCCGGATCAGCGAGGGTGCGGCAATGATCCGTTCCAAGGGCGAGGCCGGGACGGGCAACATCGTCGAGGCGGTCCGCCACCTGCGATCGATCGTCGGCGGTATCCGCCGGCTCTCGATCCTCGAGCCCGCTCAGCTCGCCGCCGAGGCGAAGGACCTGCGCGCCCCGCTCGAGGTGGTTCGCGACGTGGCCGAGCGCGGTCGCCTGCCGGTACCGATGTTCTGCGCCGGCGGCATCGCCACCCCCGCCGATGCGGCGCTGACGATGCAGCTTGGCGCCGAGGGCAACTTCGTCGGCTCAGGGATCTTCAAGTCCGAGGATCCCGAGCGGACCGCGAAGGCTGTGGTCGAGGCGACTACCCACTTCAACGATCCCGAGCGCGTTCTCGCGGCTTCGACGGATCTCGGTGAGCCGATGCGAGGCGACGACATCGCCGAGCTCGCGGCCGAGGGCGAGCTGCTGCAGCAACGCGGTTGGTAGTGCCCGCCCAGGCAGGCGACCGGCTCCGGGTCGGCGTCCTGGCAAGCCAGGGTGATTTCGCCGCGCACGTCCGGATTCTCGAGGGGCTCGGGGCCGACGCCGCCGAGGTCCGGACTCCCGTCGACCTGATTGCTCTCGACGCGCTCGTGATCCCCGGCGGGGAGAGCACGACGATCACCAAGGCGATCGAGCGCGACGGGCTCGAGCCGGCGATCCGTGGCCACTTCGATGCCGGCCGTCCGATTCTCGGGACCTGCGCGGGCATGATCGTCTGCGACAGCGAGCATCTCGGCCTGATCGACGCCGTGGCGCGCCGCAACGCGTTCGGGCGGCAGCTGCAGAGCTTCGAGGCCGACATCGTCTTCGATTCCGCCGACCCCGGAATCGGTCCGGAGCCGATCCGCGCCGCCTTCATCCGCGCCCCGTGGATCGAGACCCACGGCGAAGGGGTCGAGGTGTTGGCACGCTGGGACGATCACCCGGTGGTAATCCGCGAAGGCGTGGTCCTCGCCTGCGCGTTCCACCCGGAGCTGACCGAGGATTCACGGGTGCATGCACTGTTGATGGCAATGGCTACGGCGGCGCGGGAGCGCGCCATGGAGGAGGCGAGATGAGGGATCCGAGGATCGAGGGACTGGCGAGGGTGATCGTGCGCTACTCGCTGGAGTTGCAGGAGGGTCAGACCTTCACGATCTCCAGCGGCGCCGTGGCCGAGCCGCTCGTCCAGGCGCTCTACGAGGAGACGTTGCGAGCCGGCGCCCATCCCGTGCTCGACCTCTCCCTGGAGGGAACCCAGGCGGCGTTTTTCGAACTCGCGAGCGACGCCCAGCTCGAGTGGGTGTCGCCCGCAAACAAGTGGGCCTTCGACGAGGCCGACGCTCGGATGCGGATTCTCTCCGACACGAACGTTCGTGAGCTCTCGAGCGTTCCGCCCGACCGCCAGACCCTCCGCCAGAAGGCGATGCACCCTCACATGCAGAAGATGATGGAGCGGAGCGCCGCCGGCGAGCTGCGGTGGAACGTGACGCTGTTTCCAACCAACGCCTACGCCTCGGAGGCGTCGATGAGCCTCTCCGACTACGAGGACTTCTATTACCGCGCCTGCCTCTGCGACCAGCCGGACCCGGTGGCCGCCTGGAAGCATGCGGCCGAGGAGACGTACCGGCTGGCTGACTGGGCGGAGGGGCGCGAGGAGGTCCACATCCAGGGCCCCGGCACCGATTTGAAGCTGAACGTCGCCGGGCGCCACTTCAAGCCCGCCGACGGCAAGTACAACATGCCCGACGGCGAGTTCTTCACCGGTCCGGTCGAGGATTCGGCCGAGGGCGAGGTCACGTTCCACCTGCCGGCCACCTACGCCGGCCGCGAGGTTGCCGGCGTCCACTTCCGTTTCGAGGGGGGCAGGGTCGTCGACGCCACCGCCGAGCGTGGCGAGAGCTTCCTGATCGAGATGCTCGACACCGACGAGGGCGCCCGCCGCCTCGGCGAACTCGGCATCGGCACCAACTTCGGGATCGCGGCCGGCACCGGCGAGATCCTGCTCGACGAGAAGATCGGCGGCACGGTCCACCTGGCGGTCGGTGAGAGCTATCCGGAGACGGGCGGCGTCAACAACTCCGCAATCCACTGGGACATGATCTGCGACCTGCGCAAGGGCGGCAGCATCACGATGGACGGCGAGCTGTTGCAGCAGGACGGGAAGTTCGTGGTCTGAGGGCTGGGGGGTGTGGGATGGAGGTGGGTGTGGCCTGCCGAGGGGAGTTGGAGGTGGGCGTGGCCTGCCGAGAGACCCGCCGGCCGGTGAGGGTCGGTTGGGCTGGGTAGGGGAGGATCTGGGAGGTCGGTCACCGTTCACCCGCCTGCCGAGGGCGCTTTCGGGGTGAACCCAATGTTCCGTACCTACAGGGTGCGTTTCGTAGGGTTCACCTTGGAACCCACCCTCCAACCACCGCTCGGGGTCGGTCCTCGTGGAGGACCTGCCGCGGGTGGCGCGGGCGTGGGTCGACACCCGAGCGTCAGCGAGCGGTGCGATCCACCCCTCGGCAGGACCCGCGGGCGACGACTTTCGCCGGGACGGGCCCCCCGGATGACGCTAGCGCAACTTTCCCCGGCCGAGGCTGTTTCACGTTCCAGATCCCCGAAACATCAGCCCATTCTTGGACGCTTGCGGGAGCTCCCTACGAATGTGAACTGACGTGGACGGGGTGTCGACGCGACCGGACCTCGTCCCCCCGTAGGTTCGGTCGTCGTCGTTCTGCGGGCCGTATCGGACCGCAGGCAGCATTGCGGATCTCGCGTCCGTGTGCGCCGGTTCTAAGATCAGGTCATGTCCGGACACTCCAAATGGGCGTCGATCAAGCACAAGAAGGGCGCCACAGACGCGAAGCGGGGCAAGCTCTTCACGAAGCTCGCGCGTGCGATCACCGTCGCGGCGCGTGAGGGCGGTGGGGACCCGGAGGGGAATGCCACGCTGGCGACGGCGGTTCAGAAAGCTCGCGACCAGTCGATGCCGAAGGACAACATCCAGCGGGCCATCGACCGCGGTACCGGTGAGGGCTCCGACGGGGTTGCGGTCGAGCGGATCATGTACGAGGGGTATGGACCCGGAGGGGTGGCGATCCTGGTCGACGCGATGTCGGACAACCGCAACCGGACCGGCTCCGAGATCCGCCATGCCTTCGACCGTCACAACGGAAGCCTCGGCGAACCGAACTCGGTCGCCTGGATCTTCGAGAAGCGCGGCGTGATCCGCGTCGACGGCGAGCGTTACAACGAGGACGACCTGATGATCGCAATCGACGCCGGCGCGGAGGACGTCGTCGACGACGGCGGGACCTTCCGGGTGCTCACCACTCCGAGTGAGCTGACGAGCGTCCGTGCGGCCCTCGATGAAGCCGGGGTCTCGGTCGAGTCCTCCGACATCGCCATGGACCCCAGGAACACCGTTGAGGTGGGGGAGGGCGACGCGAAGACGCTGCTCAACCTGATCGAGGCCCTCGACGACCACGACGATGTCGACGCGGTCCACACGAACTTCGAGATGTCCGATGAGATCATGGAGAAAGCGGTGAGCTAGAACCGCCGGGGGAGGCATCCGGGGGTCGGTACAGAATGTCCCCGTATGAGGATCGTCATGGGTATCGATCCCGGCATCGCCAACACCGGTTTCGGTGTTGTCAGGGTGGCTGGCTCGCGGATGACCGCGATCGACGGCGGTACCGTCGAGGTTCCCGCGGGAATCCCCGCTGAGCAGCGCCTGCGCCGAATCCACGACTCGATCACCGAGCTGATCGAGTGGCACGAGCCGCAATCGCTCGCCCTCGAGAGCATCTACTTCGGCAGGAACGTCAATTCCGCGATCAGCGTCGGTCAGGCTCGAGGGGTGGTAATGCTCGCCGCCGCCTCGCACGAGATCCCATGCTTCGACTACACGCCCCAGTCGGTCAAGCTCGCGGTCTGCGGGAGTGGGTCGGCGGCGAAGGACCAGGTCAAGCACATGGTCGGCGTCCTTCTCAGTCTGCCGGTCGAGCCCCCTTCCGACCACGCGGCCGACGCGCTCGCGGTCGCCGTCTGCCACGCGGCCCATTTGCGCGACGATGGGACGGCGGACGTGCTCGCCGCCGGCGCGGTCGGATGATCGCCGCCGTCACCGGAGAAGTCCTCTCCCGGCGCAGCGATCACGTGGTCGTCGACGCCGGCGGAGTGGGCTATCGACTCGCCGTCTCGTCGGAGACCCTTCGAACTGTCCCCGCGGTTGGGGAGCGGGTCTCCCTCCACGCGCATCTGATCTCGCGCGACGATTCCCTCGCCCTCTACGGCTTTGCGACCGAGGACGAGCGGGAGCTCTTCCTCTCGCTCACGTCGGTCTCCGGGGTCGGCCCGAAGGTCGGGATGGCTGTGCTCTCCGGCGGCTCGGTCGGCGAGCTGATGCGCGCCCTCGCGGCGGGCGACGCGAAGCGCTTCCAGGCCGTACCGGGGATCGGAAAGCGGACCGCGGAGCGGATCATCGTCGAGCTTCGTGAGCGCGTTGCCGGTGAGCTCGACGAAGCGGCTTCGGTGGTGACGACGGAGAGCAGCGCCCGCGAGGAAGCCCGTGAGGGACTGATCGGGCTCGGCTACACGCCGATCGAGGTCGAGCGCCTGCTTGCGACCGCCGAAGGCCAGACCGCCGAGGAGATCGTCGGCTTCGCCCTCCGCAGCGGTCGCGCCGCGGCGTAGGTGAAGCTGTTGAGCGGTAGCCGATGGCGATAGAACGAATTCCACTCAACGAGGCGGCGATCGAGGCCGACGCCGAGCCGCGGATCGCCGACGCACGCGCCGGTGGCGGGGAGGAGGACCTCGATCGCAATCTGCGGCCGTCGAAGCTGGCTGAGTTCGTCAATCAGCGCCAGGTGACCGATCAGCTCGGTGTCTTCATCGAGGCCGCGCGACGACGCGGTGAGCCCCTGGATCACGTCCTGCTGGCCGGCCCGCCCGGCCTCGGCAAGACCTCGCTGGCCCACATCATCGCCGCTGAGTTGAACGTGCCGATGGTCAAGACCGCCGGTCCCGCGCTTGAGCGCAAGGCCGACGTCGCCAGCTTCCTGACCACGCTCGAGCCGGGCAGCGTCTTCTTCATCGACGAGATCCACCGCCTCAACCGGGCAATCGAAGAGACGCTCTATCCGGCGATGGAGGACCGGCAGCTGCCGGTCGTCCTCGGCCAGGGGGCCGGGGCGCGGACGGTGACCTTGGATCTACCCGCCTTCACCCTGGTTGGAGCTACAACCCGAGCCGGGTTGCTGACGACGCCGCTTCGCGACCGCTTCGGCGTCAGCCACCGGCTCGAGCACTACGACCCGGCGGATCTCGCGCTGATCGTCGAGCGCTCGGCGGTGATTCTCGGCGTCGGCATCGAACCGGGTGGAACCGCCCAGATCGCCAGCCGCTCCCGGGGGACGCCGCGAGTCGCCAACCGGCTGCTCAAGCGGGTGCGCGACTACGCCGAGGTTCACGGCGAGGGCGTCGTCACGTCTGAGATGGCCGCATCCGCGCTCGCGATGCTGGAGGTCGACGAAGGTGGTCTCGACCGCCACGACCGAGCCATCCTGGGCGCAATCGCAAACAAGTTCTCGGGCGGTCCGGTTGGACTCTCGACGCTCGCCGCCGCCGTGGACGAGGAGCAGGACACGATCGAAGACGTCTACGAGCCCTACCTGCTCCAGCAGGGGATGCTCAAGCGGACCCCGCGCGGGCGTGTCCTGACCGAGCGCGGCTACGACCACCTCGGCCTGCCCGTGCCCGACGGCCTCCCCAGCCTGTTTTGAGGCCCGATCCGATGAGTTTGGGGGCCCCCAGCGGGGTGGCGGGCGGCGCCGATTCAATAGCCTTGCGTGAGTGCCCTTCTTCATCTGCCCCAACTGCGGTAATCGCGTCCAGAGCGGCGAGCGAACCGCCGGGCTCTCGAGTCGCCCCAAGGGCTGTCCGAAGTGCGGCTTCGGCTTCCTCTTCGAGCTGCTCGACGACTACTACCCGGCCCCGGACGCAGCGTTCTTCACCTGCGACGGCAAGGGCCGCGTGCTCGATGTCGGTCGCGGCGGTTTCGAGTTGACCGGCCTGACCGACGAGGACGTGATCGGTCGTCCGGTCAAGGACGTTCTCGGGCTGGAGTGGATCGATCCCGGCAATGGCGGCACGACCGCCGACACGGACGGCGACGGCGTCTCGGACCCGATCGAGACGACGCTCGAGTGGGGCGTGCGCTCCCTCGGCAAGCGGGTTGCAGTCCACGCCGAGGGGGATTTGCCGGCGAAGGCGGTAGCCGATGTCTTTCCGGCCTACGATGACGACGGCGGAATGCTGCTCGTCCTCACGCCGGAATAGGCAGAGGGCGCAGCACCCGCTCACGTAACCCACCATGGGCAGTCGTCGCACCAACATCTCAATCGTCGCCGTGATCCTGGTTCTCCTGGCCGGGTCGCTGTACGTGATCGCGACCAAGCCCACCAAGCTCGGCCTCGACCTGAGCGGCGGCACCCAGCTGATCTACCAGGGGCTCCCGAGCGCCGAAAACCCAGTCGTCGACAACGAGGACATCGATCGGGCGATCGAGATCATCCGCGACCGGGTCGACGCCCTCGGCGTCTCCGAGCCCGAGATCGCGCCGCTGGGCACCGATCAGGTGCAGATCAGCCTGCCGAACGTCCAGGACACCCAGCGGGCGATCGAGCAGGTCGGCGACACCGCGAAGCTCTATTTCTACGACCTCGAGCCGAACGTCGTGCCGCTGGACCCCAAGGTCACCGAGGTCACCCCGGCCAATCTGAATCAGCAGTCGACGACGAGCCTCTACGACGCCGCCGAACTCGCCTCCAAGCAGGACACCACCTGCGACAAGGTCTGCACGACCACGGCACCCGAGCTGTACCTCTTTGAGAAGAAGAGTCGTCAGTTCGTTGCCGGACCCGAAACCAGCAACCGCGACCTCTTCTCGACCGACGCTGCGAAGGCGCTGCCGAAGGACGATCAGAAGATCTTCACGGTTCCGCAGGGCACGATCGTGGTCCAGGACCAGGAGAACATCGACAGCCCTGACGCTCCACCGCGCTACTTCGTCCTGCGAGATCGGCCCGAGCTGACCGGCGACGACATCAAGAACCCTGAGCAGAACTTCGACCAGAACAACCAGCCGAACGTCACCTTCGACTTCACCGACGAGGGGAGGGCCGCCTTCGCGCAGATCACCAAGCGGATCGCCGAGCGCGGTCAGGCTTCGCTCGGCCAGCCGTACTCGTTCGCAATCGTCCTCGACGGCACGATCGTCACCCGGCCGATCATCGACTACAACGAGAACCCCCAGGGGATCGACGGTCGCACCGGCGCCCAGATCTCGGGCAGCTTCCAGCTCCAGGAGGCGCAGGATCTCGCGACCTTCCTGAAGATCGGCGCCCTCCCGGTCGAACTCAAACTGATCAGCCAGAGCACCGTCACGGCGACGCTCGGCCAGCAGGCCCTCGACGACGGCCTCAAGGCCGGACTGCTCGGCCTTCTCCTGGTCTCGATCTTCTTCCTCCTCTATTACCGCTTCCTCGGCGTGATCGCGATCGTCGGACTCGGGGTCTACGCCGTCTTCTTCCTGGCGATGATGAAGCTGATCCCAATCACCCTGACGCTGCCGGGCATCGCCGGATTGATCCTCACGATCGGCGTCGCCGCGGACTCGAACGTCGTCATCTTCGAGCGAATAAAGGAGGAGTCCCGCAAGGGGCACTCGATGATCTCGTCGATCACGACGGGATACAAGCGCGGGATCGGAACGATCATCGACGCGAACGTGATCACCCTGCTGACCGCGTTCATCCTCTTCGGACTTGCGACAGCGGGCGTCAAGGGCTTCGCGTTCACCCTCGGCGTCGGCACGATCGTCTCGTTGCTGACCGCGGTCGTCTTCACCCGCGCCGTCCTCGGACTGCTCGGCCGCAGTCCGATCCTGCGCTCGCCCGCCTTCCTCGGCGCTCGCGACAAGCATGTCACCTGGCATTTCGACTTCGCCGGAGCAAGCCGGTGGTTCTTCTCGGTCTCCGGGATGATCCTCATCGTCGGCGCGCTCTCGTTCGCCACCGCTCAGCTCAATTTCGGTATCGACTTCGAGTCGGGCACGAAGATCGACGTCGCCCTGGCCGAGGACGTCAGCGTCGACGAGGTCCGCACCTCGCTCGGCGACGCGGGCGTAGCCGATCCGGACGCCGTCAAGGTCCAGGAGGCCGAACAGCCCGAGTTCGGCTCCAACGTCTTCCAGATCCAGGGCACGATTCCGCCCGACGAGGTCGGCAACGTCCAACGCCAGCTGAGTTCCGACTTCGGCTTCGAGGGGGGTGATCAGACCGGCTTCGAGAGCCAGTCGGTCGGCCCGACCTTCGGTCAGCAGATCGCCCGCAGCGCCGGTTACGCGATCGCATTCTCACTCTTGCTCATCGCCGCCTACGTCGCCTTCCGATTCGAGCCGAAGTACGCGATTCCGGTGATGATCGCCGTGGTCCACGACATCCTGATCACCGCGGGCGTGTACTCGCTGGTGGGAAGGGAGGTAACGAGCGGCACCGTCGCCGCCTTCCTGACGATCCTCGGATACTCGCTCTACGACACGATCATCGTGTTCGATCGAATACGAGAGAACGTGCCGCGCCTGCCGCGCGCGACCTTCTCCCAGATCGCCAACCGCTCGCTCAGCGAGGTGCTTACCCGATCGCTGATCACCGGCCTCTCGACGGTGTTCCTGATCGCTGTGATCCTCGTCTTCGGCGGCGACACGCTCAGCGATTTCGCCTTCGCGATGATGGTCGGCGTCCTCTCCGGTACGTACTCGTCGATCTTCATCGCCACGCCGGTTTTGATCGCCTGGAAGGAGCGCGAGCCCGCCTATCAGGCGCGTGCCGCTCGAATCCGTGAGCAGATGGGCCTCGTGCCGGCCTTCCCCGAGGACAACGAAGTTGCCCTCGTCGGCGGCGAGCCCGATCTCGGTGTCGACGACGAGGGCGGCGGCAACGGCGGTCCCGTCGAGCCCGCGCGCCCATCTCCGGTGGTGCCGGCCGTGGGGGGCACCGGCGCCGCCGACGCGAGCGACTCAGTGTCCGAGGCTGCGGTGGACGAATCCGGGATGAACGAACGCGAGCGTCGTCTCGCGGCTCGCCGTCGACGCCAGGAACACAAGCGCAAGCACGGAAGGAACCGGTGAGGCTCTAGCTATGGCGATGCTCGTCTGGATCACGCTCGGAGTCGCTCTCTGGCACTTCACCGTCTTCGTTCCCGATCGTTTCGTCGGCGGCATCGTCGGTGCCTTCTTGGCGGCGGTTGCCGGCGCGATCGTCAGCGGTGCTCTTTGGCAGATCGCCCAGGGCGACAGCCTCGGCCAGACCGACATCCTCACCTTCTTCGCGGCCGTTCCCGGCTGCCTGATCGCACTCGCGATCACCTACGTGATCGGTTCGCGCGACCCGCGTCACCACCCCGCCCACTACGGCGACGCATAGACCCCTATTTGCGGCTTCACGGGTCGGTTCCGTCCTCGAACGGTGCAAGCCTGACTGCGTGAGCGCGAGCCGAACCGCAAGTCCCTACACAGCCAGGCCCTACGACTACGGCGAGGCCCGCCGGATCGCCGACGATCTGCAGCTCGCCGACCCCGTCGCGATCGCGCTCGTCAGGCGCGGGCATCGGACCGTGGAAGCGGCTCGGGCCTTCCTCGATGCCGAGGAGACCCACGATCCTGAGCTGTTCGAGGGGATCGAGGAAGCGATCGAGCTGATCACCGCTTCGATTGCCGCCGGTGCCCGGATCACCGTCCACGGCGACTACGACGTCGACGGGATCTGCTCGACGTCGATCATGGTCGGCGCCCTGCGCCGCGCGGGAGCGGACTGCGACTGGCTCATCCCCGATCGCCTCGCTGACGGCTACGGGTTGACGGTCGGTTCCATCGATCGGCTCCGCGAGCGCGGAACCGGGCTCCTGATCACGGTCGACTGCGGGATCGGTTCCGCGGTCGAGATCGAGGAGATCCAGGCTGCCGGGATCGAGGTGGTCGTCACCGATCACCACCAGCCGGGCCAGCGCCTGCCGGAATGTCCGATCGTGCACCCGCAGGTATCCCATTACCCGTTCGAAAGCCTCTGCGGCGCGGCCGTCGCCGGCAAGCTCGCGCAGGCGATGGAGCGGCAGATCGCCGGCGACGGGTCGCTCGGGATGCGCGATCTCGATCTGATCGCGCTGGCCACCGTCGCTGACCTGGTTCCGCTGACCGGCGAGAACCGATTCCTGGTCCGTCGCGGCCTGGCCCGGATCCGCCGGTCGCCCCGGCCCGGTCTGCTCGCGCTGATGTCGATTTCCCGAGTGGAACCCGAGCGGATCGACGAGGGGGACATCGCCTTCCGGCTCGGCCCGCGCCTCAACGCCGCCGGACGGCTCTATCGCGCCGACGCGGGAGTGGAGCTGATGCTGACCGACGACCCTGCCCGGGCCGAGGACATCGCGGCCGAGCTCGATGCCGCCAATCACGAGCGACGAGAGACCGAGCGCGCTGTGAGCAACGAGGCGGAGGCGGCGCTCCGCGCACTGCCCGAGGAGCAGAGGTCGGCGCCGGTGATCGTGGTCGCCGGCGAGGGTTGGCACCCCGGCGTGGTCGGAATCGTGGCCTCCCGACTGGTCGAGAGGCACGAGCGACCGGCGATCGTGCTCTCGATCGCCGAGGACGGGACCGCCAAGGGCTCCGGCCGCAGCGTCGACGGCTTCGATCTGCTCGGCGGGCTCGATGCCTGCGCCGCGATGCTCGAGCGCTATGGCGGCCATCGAGCGGCGGCGGGGCTCGAGCTTCCCGCCGACGGGATCGATGCGTTCCGCGAGGCGATGGCCGAGCATGCGAGATCCGTCGCGCCGGCCGAGGGGATCGGCGAGCCCGAGCTCATCGACGCGTTCGTCGGAGCCGAGTCGCTCGACCTCGACGTGGCCGAACAGCTCGCCACCCTGGCGCCGTTCGGCCAGGGCAACCCGGGCATCAAGCTGCTCGTTCCCGGGGCACGGGTCGGCGACGTACGGCCGATGGGGGAGGAGGGCAAGCATGCACGCTTCAACCTCAGCACCGGGACGCTTTCGGCGCGCGGGGTCGCGTTCAACTCGAACGGAAAACTCGAGGCTGCCCAGCGCGCCCCGCACGACATCGCGGTGAGGCTCGAAGTCAACCACTGGAATGGGGCCGTCGAGCCTCGGGCGGTGCTGGCCGATGCCTTCGCTCGCCGCCCCGACCCGGGCGCCGACGCGGAGGTCGATCGTGGCCACACCTGCCCGGAGGGCGCCGAGGACGAGTGGTGGCCACGCTTCGCGGCTGAACTCGCCCGGGATCCGTCCACTCCGGCCGCCGCTGCGGCCGTCGCCGCCCGCGCTGGCGGACCGAGAGTCGTGCTCGACGCGCGCCGGTCTTCGGCGAGCGCCCGGATGGCTGAACTGCTCTCGAGTGGTGAGCGGGTCATCGTCGTCGCCGCCGACGCGGCGAGGCGGTCGGCGCTGGCGGAGCAGGGCACGATCGGAGGTGCCATCGAGCCCTCGTGCGTCTGCCTGCGATGCCCCGCCGGCGAACTCGAGACACGGGGGGCGAACGCCGCCTGCAACCTGCTGGTCACCGACTGGGAATCCCTGGCTCGTGAGCCTGCGGCCGCCGTCCGTTTCCAGCATCTCGTCCTGGTCGATCCGCCGAGCGGCGCCGGCCTGCAGAGCATCGCCCTGGCATCGACGGGGGCCGGATACGCCCATCTCTGCTGGGGCCCTTCCGCCGAGCTCGCCGAGCTCTGCTGGGACTCGGAATGGGATCTTCGCGGCCCGCTCGCGGAGATCTACCGGGGCCTGAGCGTCGGACCGGTAGAGGGGGAGAGCCTGCGGAAGCTCCTCAGCGGATCGGGTCGCTACGGCCGCACGCCGGAGGCGGCGGCGCGTTCGGTGCGAGTCCTGCGTGAGCTGGGGATTGTGGCGGGCGTCGAAGAGGACGATTCCCGGTTGTTGCGCGTCGTATCCTCTGAGCAGACCGCATTGGAGCGATCTGACGCCTACGGCGTCTATACGAACACCCATCAGGAGGGTCGCAAATACCTGCAGATCCGAAGAGCGGAGCCCTGACGGGCACTCCACCCGACGCCAACGGCGCCGCGGTCGACCCTGCGCTGGAGCGGTCGGGGCGGATCCGCGTCGGCGTTGAGACGACCGGCAGGGACGGTTCGGGCGTTCCGGCTCGCGCCCCGGTCGACGCGATCACGCGGGACCTGACCGAGCGCGAGCGCGAGCTACTCGGCGATCTGCTGGCGGTGATCGGCGAGCACGATTCCGGCAACGGCGACGCCGTCGACCAAACCGAGGTCGAGCGAGCCTTCGTCTTCGCCTGCGAGCGCCACGCCGACCAACGCCGACGTTCCGGTGAGGAGTTCATCAGCCACCCGGTCGAGGTGGCCAAGATCTGCGCCGGCCTGCGGCTCGATACCGAGACGCTCTGCGCCGCGCTGCTCCACGACACCGTTGAGGACACGAGCGCCAGCCTCGGCGAGGTCGCCAACGGGTTCGGCAAGCAGGTCTCCCATCTCGTCGACGGGGTCACCAAGCTCACCGGCATCACCTTCGAGAGCCGGGACGAGAGCCAGGCCGAGAACTACCGCAAGATGATGGTTGCGATGGCTGCCGACGTGCGGGTCATCCTGATCAAGCTCGCCGACCGCCTCCACAACATGCGGACCCTCGGCGCGATGCCGAAGCAGAAGCAGCTCGCGAAGGCGCGTGAGACGCTCGAGATCTACGCGCCGCTCGCTCATCGCCTCGGGATTCACGCGATCAAGTGGGAGCTCGAGGACCTCGCGTTCCAGGTCCTGCACCCGCGCAAGTACGACGAGATCAAGAAGCTGGTCGGCCAGCAGCGCGTGGAGCGTGCCGACTATGTGGACGAGGCGGGCGCGTTCCTCAGCGACGAGCTGTCGGCCGTGGGGATCGAGGCCGAGATCTCCGGTCGGGCCAAGCACTTCTACTCGATCTACTCGAAGATGACCAAGAAGGGCAAGGAGTTCAACGAGATCTACGACCTGACGGCGATGCGGGTGATCGTCGGCTCCGTCAAGGATTGTTACGGCGCGATCGGTGTGATTCACGCGCTCTGGAAGCCCCTGCCGGGACGCTTCAAGGACTTCATCGCCACCCCGAAGATGAACCTGTACCAGACCCTTCACACGACGGTGATCGGTCCCCAGGGTCAGCCGCTCGAGATCCAGATCCGTACCGCGGAGATGCACGAACTCGCCGAGTACGGTGTCGCCGCCCACGTGATCTACAAGGAGGGCCCGGGCCGATCGAAGGGGGATCCGGAGCGCGACAAAATGACCTGGCTCCGCCACCTGCTCGATGCGGAGGGCGAGGGCGATCCCGAGGAGTTCCTCGAGGCGCTCAAGGTCGACCTCTTCGAGGACGAGGTCTTCGTCTTCACGCCGAAGGGCGAGATCAAGAACCTCTCGGCCGGCTCGACACCACTCGATTTCGCCTACGCGGTTCACACCGACGTCGGCCACCGCTGCGTCGGCGCCAAGGTCAACGGCAAGATCGTGCCACTCCACTACACGCTGCGCAGCGGCGACATCGTCGAGATCCTCACCGCAAAGCGGGAGCGCGGGCCGTCGCGCGACTGGCTGGGCCTGGTGCGGACGAGCCGCGCCCGTAACAAGATTCGCGCCTTCCTCAAGTCGGAGCGACGCGAGGATGCCGAGAAGAAGGGCCGCGAGGAACTCTCCGAAACCCTACGCAAGCGCGGGCTGCCGCCGCAGCGGCTCGCCGGGTCGCCCCTGCTCGTCGACGTGATCCGCGAGGTCGGATTCCGTAAGGCCGACGATTTCTACGTGGCCCTGGGCCAGGGCAAGATCAGCTCCAAGACCGTCGTCAACAAGGTTCTGCAGCGCCTCAAGCACGGCGAGGGAGTCGCCGGCGAGGAAGAGACCTCCAATCGCGGCAGCGTTCTCGAGGGGCGGGATGCCCGCGAGCGCAAGACCCAGGACGCCACCGACTACGGAATCGAGGTCGAGGGCGTCGACGACGTCATGGTTCGACTTGCGAAATGCTGTCGCCCTGTACCCGGCGACAGCATCGTCGGCTACGTCTCGCTCGGCCGCGGCATCACGATCCACCGCGACGACTGCAAGAACGTGAGTGCGCTGATGAAGTCGCCCGACCGGTTCACGCCGGTGTCCTGGGCCGGCGACAATCGCACCTCATACCGAGTCGAGATCGCCATCGATGCCTACGACCGGACCCGCCTGCTCGAAGACCTTTCGCGGACCTTCTCCGAGGCAGGCGTAAACATCATCGAGGCCCGCTGTTCGACCAAGTACCCGATGGTCCAGAACCGCTTCGTCGTCGAAGTCGGCGACACCAACCAGCTCAAATCCGCGATCTCCCGTCTGCGCCAGATCGATCAGGTCTTCGACGCCTACCGCATCACCCCCTGACGGTTCCATGAGGGGACGAGCGGCAGAGGCGCCGCCTCCGCACTCGCTGACGCTCGCGCTGAGTGTCGGCGGCACCTCTACCGCTCGTCCCCTGAGAGAGTCGCATTTGGGACGAGCTGCAGAAGGACGTCTTCCGCGGGTGGCGCGGGCGTGGGTCGACACCCGAGCGTCAGCGAGTGGTGCGACGTACCCCGCGACAGGACCCGCGGGCTTATGACTTCAACAGCTCGGCCCGGATCGCGGCACCGGCGACATCCATCGCCTCCTGGTCTTCGTATGGATTCCGAGGCCAGAAGAAGCCCTTCAGGCCGTCCTTGCGGACCCTGGGGACGATGTGAACGTGGAGATGGGGAACGCTCTGGCTGACCGTGTTGTTGAGGGCGACGAACGTGCCCTCGGCACCCATCGCCCTTCGCACGGCCCCGGCGAGGGTCCGGGCCGCGCTGAACAACGGCTCGACGAGGGTGGGTGGGAGGTCCTCGATGGTCACGTGATGGTTACGGGGGATCAACAGCACGTGGCCGGGGAAGAGCGGGCGCCGATCGAGAAAGGCGATCGTCTCCTCGTCCTCGCTAACTATCGTGGCGCCGAGTTCTCCCGAGGCGATTGCGCAGAAGTTGCAGTCGGCCACGACTCTAGGCGACGATCCGAAGGGCGCCCGGGTCGACCTTGAGATCGAGCTCGCCGTGCATGCCGAAGGGATCGCCGTCGAGCTGAACCGGGAACTTGCGCCAGGCGTCGTTCTCGTCCTTCGAGCCTGATTCGATGCGGGCCTCGGTGATGCCGTCGAAAATGTCGATCCGGCGGTGGTCTCCGGCGCTGGAGCGCTTCCCGAGCACCCGGCGAGCGATGAATGGGACATCGCGCTGGGCGGCCCGACGAAGTACTGCCAGCGACATCATTCCATCGTCGATCTTGACGTTCTCGGAGATCCGGATCGCCCGCCCGCGGAAGTACGTGAACGGATCGGTGTTCTGGCAGATCGCGGTTACGCCCTGGGAGTCCCCCTTCGGGCATGAGACCTTCATCTGCACCGGATTGCGGAGGTAGTCGCCGTAGAAACTCTTGACCGCCGCCCAGGTGTAGTAGTAGGGGCCGAAGCGGTGCTTCATCTTCGGGTGGGAATCGACCTGGTGGGCGGCGGTCGCGTCAAGGCCGGCGCCGCAGGCGAAGACGAACCGTCGCCCGTTTGCGATCCCGAGATCGATGGGTTTGGGCCTGAAGTCGTCGGCGCAGCTCAGCAGATGTTCGGTTGCGTCGACGACGTCGTTGGGAATGCCGAGCGATCGGGCGACGACGTTGGTCGAGCCGCCGGGGAGGACGGACACCGGGATATCCGTCCCCGCGAGGCCGTTGACCACCTCGTTGAGGGTCCCGTCGCCACCGAAGGCGACGACGATGTCGTACCCGCCGTCGACCGCCTCCCGCCCGATCTCGGTTGCGTGGTTCTGCGATTCGGTTGCGACCGCCTCGACCTCGTAACGACCCTGGAGGGCGTAGACGACGAGGTTCTTGAGCCGGTCCGAAACCGTCGAGGCGTACGGGTTGACGATGATCAGCATCCGCCGCTTCGGGCGCCGCTCGTCGGCCGCCGGAACGGAGGTCGAATTCGGATGGCTACCCGCGGCCGGTCTGCTCATGCCCGGATCATGCCTAGGACCGGATGAGGGCGAGCATCTCGTCTCGCTTGAACTCCATGTCCTCACGCGAGATCAGCGACTCGAGGTTGAGGCGGAGAAGCGGCTCGGTGTTGGATGGGCGTACGTTGAAATGCCATTCGGGATAGTCGACGGAGACCCCGTCGAGCCAGGTGATCTCGGCGTCGGGGTGCTTCTCGGCGATCTCCTTCATCTTCGCCTCGGGGTCGGCGACCTCGGAGTTGATCTCGCCGCTGATGAAGTACTCCGCGCGAAGCTCACCGACCAGATCGGAGAGCCCGCGGCCGGACTTCGAGATCAACTCGAGCACGAGCAGGGCCGGGATCGTGCCCGAATCCGCGTTGTAGAACTCGCGGAAGTAGTAATGCCCGGAGACCTCGCCGGCGAAGGCGCCGCCGAGCTCCTTCATCGCCCGCTTCATGAACGCGTGACCGACGCGATTGATGTGAGCTACCCCGCCGGCGGCCTGGACGGTGTCGGGAACCGCGCGGCTGGCTCTGACGTCGTAGAGGATGTCGGCCCCGGGCGACTTCTCGAGCACCAATTCGGCCAACAGTGCGGTCAGGAAGTCACCGTCGACGAACTCTCCCTCGTCGTCGATGAAGAAGCAGCGGTCCGCGTCCCCGTCCCAGGCGATGCCGACGTCGGCGCCCTCGGCCCTGACGCGCTCGACGATGAACGCGCGATTCTCCGGCAGCAGCGGATTCGGCTCGTGGTCGGGGAAATTCCCGTCCGGTGTCCAGTAGGTGGAGATCAGATCGATCGGGAACGCGTCGAGCAGCGGTCCGACCATCTCGCCGGCCATACCGTTGCCACCGTCGACGACCACCTTCAGCGGCCTCAGGGCCTCGACGTCGATGAAGGAGAGAGCGCGCTGGCGAAACTCGCCGGAGATGTCCACATCCTCGGTCCCTCCGCCGCCCGGGGCGTCGCCGAGGCCGGAGAGGATCATGTCCCGAATGGCGTTGATGCCCGTCTCACCCGACAGGGCGAGTGCCCCATCGCGAACGAGCTTGACGCCGGTGTAGGCCTTCGGGTTGTGGGAGGCCGTGACCATTGCGCCGCCGTCGAGTTCCCGGGCGCCGACCATGAAATAGAGCATCTCGGTGCCGACCATGCCCGCGTTCAGGACGTGGGCGCCCTCGTCGATCAGCCCATCACTGAGCCGACCCGCCATCTCAGGTGCCTGGAGGCGCATGTCGCGGCCGACCCCGATCCGGAGGTCGGCGACGCGCTTACCGCGGAGGTCGGCGAGAACCCGGGCGAACGCCCGGCCGATCAGATAAGCCGTCGTCCCATCCATCTGCTCGCCGTAGAGCCCCCGGACGTCGTAGGCCTTGAAGATGCCCTCCGGTACCGAACCCGGGCCACCGTTCTGCTCTGCGGTCAAGTGAAGCCTCCCTGGAGGGCGTCGTAGCTCTCTTCCAGCGACTGGGGCATGACCCGCGTGTCCGCCAGAACCGGCATGTAGTTGTTGTCCCCGGCCCATCGCGGAACGACGTGCAGGTGGATATGCCCTTCGACCCCGGCGCCCGCGGCCCTGCCCTGATTGAGGCCGACGTTGAAGCCCTCGGGGTCGTAGACGACTTCCAACCTTCGCATCGCCTGCTGGGCGAGGTCCATCATCTCGGCCGTGACCGCGGGCTCGATGTCCTGTAGGCGTCCGATGTGATCGAAGGGCATGACCATCAGGTGACCGCTCGTATACGGGTAGAGGTTGAGGATTACGAAGCAGCGGTCGCCCCGGTGGACGATCAACGCCTCGCGGTCGTCTCCCGACTCGGGCTTCGTGCAGAACACGCACTCGTCTGATTTGTTCGCGTCCTTCACGTAACGAAGGCGCCAAGGCGCCCAGATCCGCTGGTTGGCCATTCGGCCACTGATCCTATTGACCGCCGGCGTGCCGGCACCGGGACCAAGCCGGTGAACCCGCCTCCGTAGGGTGCGGGCATGGAGCTGAAGGGCAAGTCATTCCTCGTTGTCGGGGCGTCCGGTGAACTTGGGTCGCGTTTCGCACGCGCGCTGGCCGCCCGCGGAGTTCGCCTCGCACTGACGGCTCGCGATGCGCGAGGGCTGGAGGGGTTGGCCGCCGAGCTCGATGCGACGGCGATCCCACTCGAGATCACCGACGAGTCATCTCGTAACGCCGCGCTCGCGGCCGCGGAGGAGTCGCTGGGAGGACTCGATGGGCTGCTGGTCGCCAGCGGGGTGGTCGCCTTCGGCAGGAGCGGCGAGCTCGACCCCGCCGCCGAAACGCGGATGATGGCCGTCAACGCGATGGGGCCGATCTCCCTGATCGCGGCCGCCCAGAAACGGATCTCCGATGGCGGTGCCGTCGTGGTCATATCCGCGGTCGTCGCCGAGTTCCCGACCGCCGGGATCGCCGCCTACTCCGCGTCCAAGGCTGCCCTCTCCGCGTACGTCGCCGCACTTCGTCGCGAGCAGCGCCGTCGGCTTGCCGTCGTACTCGACGTGCGGCCGGGGCATATGGAGACCGGCTTCGCTGGGCGGGCGTTGGCCGGCGACCCGCCCCGGATGCCCGAACCTGAGGATCCTGACGAGCTGGTAGCCGCGGCCGTCGCCGCGATCACCGAGGACAAGCGCGAACTCGCCTACGACCCGATGAAGCGAACACTGCGGGTGAGCTGAGCGCGGCGGTGGAGGCGGTCCTTCTGGCGAATGCGGCTTCGACCTTGTTCATGGTCGGCCTCGCATGGTTCGTTGACATCGTCCACTATCCGCTCTTCGCCGCGGTCGGCGAAGAGCAGTTCAGCGGCTATCACGAGGCTCACTCGCAGCGCACGACCTGGGTTGTGCTGCCGGTGATGAGCATCGAGCTCATCAGCTCGTGGGTACTGGTGTCGGATCCCCCTGCCGATCAATTCGCCCTCGCCGTCGCGGGTGCCGTCCTCGCCCTCGCCACCTGGATGCTTACCGGCCTGGCCGCCGTCCCGTCTCACCGGGCTCTCGGCGCCGGCTTCAGCGAGTCGCGACTGGCACGACTGCGCAGGGCCGATCTGATCCGTGCGCTCGTCTGGTCGGCGCACGGTGTGGTCGTAATCGCGCTGCTGGCCGGCTCGTAGTCAGGCGGGCCGGGCCGCGAGCTTCTCGCCGTGCTCGCGCCAGGCGTCGGTCAGGGCACGGGCAACGAGGATCTGTGGGCCCAGCGAGCTGTCCTCGAAGAGGACGCGACTGAGCAGTCCGATGGTCACTTCGTGGTCGGGCCGCTCGACCACCTCGATCGAGTCGCCGGCCCCGACGTCGCCGGGCTCGATGATCCGCAGGTAGGTTCCCAGGCGCATCGCCTTGGCGAACGCCCTGACGAAGCGCTGATCGCTCATCTTTGCCCCGAGCTTGCTACAGGGTTGCCTGGGCTCGGAGACCTCGAGCAACGCCGACCCCACCCGCCACCGTTCGCCGATCAACGCGTCCCTGATCTCGATGCCCTGAAGCGTCAGGTTTTCGCCGAACCAGCCCGGTGACAGCTCCCTGCCAAGCCGCTCCTCCCACCAGCGGTAGTCCTCGGCGGCGTAGCTGTAGACGGCCTTGTCGTAGCCCCCGTGAACCGCGGTGTCGGCGACGGTGTCCCCGATGACCGCATCGTCTGCAAGCGTGATCCGCCCCTCGACGGGCTCCTTGAAGATCCCGGTCTTGTGAGGCTCTCCGTTGATCAGCAGCAACCGCGCGCGGGCGGCATTCACCGAGGCGACACGAGGGCCTGACCCGCCTCGGTCGGCGCTCAGAGCCAATCCCGGCGCCTGAAGTAGCTCAGCATCCCGACCAGAATCAGGACCATGAGGCCGATCACGAGGTAGAAGTCGAAGCTGTCGCCCTCACCGGGGACGCCGACGTTCATGCCCCAGATGCTCGCGATCAGAGTCAGCGGCAGGACGATCACGCTGATCGCCGTGAGCACGCGGAGGATCTCGTTGACGCGGTGGTTCAACACGGACTCGTTCGTCTCCTCGAGCGCCTCGATCACCTCCTTGTAGTTCTCGAGGATGTCCCAGATCCGCTCGTGGGCATCGACGATGTCGTCGAAGTAGATCTCGAGGTCGAGGTCGGGAGCGAGGAATCGCTGTTTGTAGTTCTCGAGGTCGCGCAACACCGGCCGCTGAGGGCGAATCACCTTGCGGAAGTTGATGATCTCCTGTTTCGCCTTGAAGATGTCGCGGACCACCTCGTCGGAGCGCTCCTCCTCGAAGATGTCGTCCTCGATCGCATCGAGCTTGTTGCCGATCTTGCGCAGCATCGGAAAGCAGTAGTCGAAGCTGTCGTCGACGATTCGGTACAGCAGGTAGCCGGAGCCTCTGGAGAAGACCTTCTCGCGAAAACCCTCGTTGGAGCGAGCGCGCTCGAACAGGTACTCGACCGGCTGCAGCTCCTGGTTCGGGATCGTGATCACGAAGTCGGGCCCGACGAACATGTCGAGCTCGCCGACATTGAGGCGGCCGACGGAAGGGTCGAATACCGGCAGATGGAGGACGATGAAGAGGTAATCGGGATACTCATCGATCTTCGGGCGCTGGTTCCGCGAGGCGACGTCCTCGAGGTCGAGGGCGTGAAAGTCGAAGTTCTCCTGCAGCCAGCTCCACTCGAGCGGGGTCGGTCGCTCCATGTTGACCCAGCGGAGACCGGCCCCTTCGACGATCTCGACGTTGGGCTCAGGCGGTAGCGATGGCGCGGCAGCGACCGGCTCCGTTGCGCGGTAAGTGCGCCGGAGTCTCGGTTTCGGAAGGTTCGGCATCGGTCTCTTCCATTGCATCGCTCGCGTACATCAGGGGCCTTAGGTTACGGGACCGGCGTTGCAATTCACGGCCGGCGCCGATTGCGGCTGTTATATTGCGGGGCACATAGACCGCGCACATCCAGAGGGGTGGAGGGAACTGGCCCGACGAAACCCCGGCAACCCCCCCAAGGACTCACGTCCGAAGGGGAAGGTGCCAATTCCAACAGGTGAACAGCCTGAGGAGATGTGAGTGGAAGTCCCACTCGGACCTCTGCTCACAAGGCAGAGGTCTTTTTTTGTTGGCAACCGAGATGGGACAAGGTGTAAAGAAATGGCAGTGACAGCCCTCAGATGCAAGGAATGCGGGACCGAATACCCGCTCGAGGCACTCTATGTATGCGATCAGTGCTTCGGCCCCCTCGAGGTCACCTACGACCACTCAGGCTTCGACGCGGAGTCGCTGAAGCGCAAGATCCAAGCCGGAAGCAACGGGATCTGGCGCTACTCGGACTTCCTGCCGTTCACGGGCCGCCCCGCCAGTGCGATCGAGCCCGGGCTGACCCCGCTCATCCGCGCCGACCGGCTGGCTGAAAAGCTGGGAGTGGGGGAGGTCTGGGTCAAAAACGACGCCGCCAACCCGACCCACAGCTTCAAGGATCGCGTCGTTGCAGTCGCCCTTGCGAAGGCGCTCGAGCTCGGCTTCGACACCGTGGCCTGCGCCTCGACCGGCAATCTCGCCAACGCTGTCGCGGCCCACGCCGCCGCCGCCGGAGTCGACTCCTACGTCTTCGTTCCCTCCAATCTCGAGGAGCAGAAGCTGCTCGCCACCGACGTCTACGGGACGACGTTGGTCGGAGTCGACGGCAACTATGACGACGTCAACCGCCTCTGCACCGAGCTCGCCTCCGAGCGGGGCTGGGCGTTCGTCAACGTCAACCTCCGCCCCTACTACGCGGAGGGCTCCAAGACCCTCGCCTATGAGACCGTCGAGCAGCTCGGTTGGCGCCTGCCCGACAAGATCGTCTGCCCGATCGCCTCGGGTTCGCTCTTCACCAAGATCGGCCGCGGCTTCAGCGAATGGCTCGATCTCGGCCTGGTCGAGGGCGAGTTGCCGACCTTCCACGGTGCCCAGGCCGCCGGCTGCGGCCCGGTCGCGACGGCATTCGCGGACGGGCACGAGGTCTGTCGACCGGTGCGCCCGGACACGATCGCCAAGAGTCTGGCGATCGGCAACCCCGCCGACGGTCCCTATGCGCTCGACCTCGCCCGCTCGACCGGCGGCTCGGTCGAGTCGGTGTCCGACGATGAGATCCGGGCGGGCATCCGCCTGCTCGCCGAGACGACCGGGATCTTCACCGAGACCGCGGGCGGCGTGACGACCGCGACGCTGGCGAAGCTTGCCGACTCGGGTGAACTCGGATCCGAGGATCGGGTCGTGGTCTACATCACCGGCGAAGGCCTGAAGACGCTGGACGCCGTCCGGGAGGGTTTCTCGATGCATGAGATCGAGCCGACGCTCGACTCGTTCAACGAGATCGCTCCCAGCCACCGCACGGTCACGGCATAGGCACTCAGATAACTTGCACGAAACTCTGAACGGAGCAGTGGATAGATGCCAGTAAAGGTCAAGATTCCCGCCCAGTTGCGTCCGGCAACCGGTGGTGAGGGCGAGGTCGAAGTCGAGGCGGGAACCGTCGGCGATGCTCTCGACGCGGTTTTCGACAAGCACGATGGTCTGCGTGAGCGGATCACCGAGGACGGCGACCTGCGCCGGTTCGTGAACGTCTACGTGTCGGGGGAGGACATCCGCTTCCAGGACGGGCTCGAGACCTCCATCGACGACGGCGCCGAGGTCACGATCCTGCCCGCTGTCGCCGGCGGCTGAGCTCGGACCGGGGCGTGCCGGAGCGCGCCGAGACCGTCGCGATCCTCTGCGGAGGTCGCGGCACCCGCCTGCAGGAGCGGACCCACACGATTCCGAAGGCGCTGGTCGAGATCGGCGGCTATCCGATCGTCTGGCACGTCATCCGCATCTATGCCGCCCACGGCTTCCGGCGCTTCCTATTGCTGACGGGGTATCGGGGCGAGATGATCGCGGACTTCGCCGCGGCCGAGGACTGGCCGCCCGGAGTCGATGTCGAATGCGTCCCCACCGGCGAGGAGACGCCGACGGGCGGCCGGATCGCCCGCGTCGCCGAGCGGCTGGGGGAGGGGACATTCGCCCTCACGTACGCAGACGGCGTGGCTGACGTCGACCTTGGGGCGGCGCTCGAGTTCCACCGCCGGCATGGCGGGGCGGCGACCGCCACGCTCGTCCGCCCGCATTCACAGTGGGGCGTCGCAATGCTGAGCGACGACGATCTGATCAGCGGTTTCGTCGAGAAGCCGAGGATGGACGACTGGGTCAACGCCGGCTTCTTCTTCTTCGAGCCCTCGGCCTACCGGTACCTCGAAGACGACTCGGTCCTCGAGCGGGAGCCGTTGCAGGGGCTCGCCGCGGATCGGCAGCTGCACGGCTGGCGTCACGACGGATTCTGGGACTGCATGGACACCTACAAGGACGCGGTGCTGCTCAACGACCTCTGGGCCTCGGGCTCGCCGCCGTGGCGGATCTGGGAGCCCGCCATCGTCCGGTGAGGACCGCACTCGTCACCGGTGGGCGCGGCTTCGTCGGCGCCTGGCTCTGCAGGGCGCTCCTCGAACGGGGCGTCGGGGTCGTCTCCCTCGATCGGCGAACGCCCCGGGAGCGGCCGTCGACGCTCGCCCTGCTCGGAATCGACGGCGACGTGATCGAGGAGCACGGATCCCTCGTCGATCGCGAGCTGCTCGACGGGATCCTCGCCGAGCACGACGTCGATGCCGTCTTCCATCTTGCCGCCGAGACGATCGTCGGCACGGTCCGGGACGATCCGGCGGCGGCCTTCGACACGAACGTGCGCGGGACGTGGACGTTGCTCGAGGCCTGCCGCGAGCACGGGGTTGAGCGATTCGTCTTCGCCTCCTCCGACAAGGCCTATGGCGCCCACGACGAGCTGCCGTACCGGGAGGCGTTCGCGCTCCAGCCGACCGCGCCGTACGAGACCTCGAAGGCTGCCGCCGACCTGATCGCCCGCTCCTACTGGCCCAGCTACGGGCTACCGGTCGCGGTCACTCGCTTCGCCAACATCTACGGTGGCGGCGACTTCAACTTCTCCCGGCTCGTCCCGGAGACGGTCAGCGCAGTTCTCGATGGGCGCGCGCCGGTCCTCCGCTCCGACGGCTCGCCCATCCGCGATCTCCTCTACGTCGAGGATGCCGCCTCCGCCTACCTTGCAATCGCCGACCGGCTCGACCGCGACGAGGTCCGGGGCCAGGCCTTCAACGCCGGCGGCGGGCGCCCCTACACCGTGCTCGAGATCGTCGAGGCGATCACGCGTCTGGCCGGAACGGGCCTGGAGCCGGTGATCCTCGGCAGCGGGAACCCCGACGGCGAGATCGACCGGCAGTTCGTCGACGCGAGCAGGCTGCGGGACCGGTGTGGCTGGGAGCCCGAGGTGACGCTCGAGGAGGGACTCACGCGAACCCTGGCCTGGTACGAAGCCCACCCCGGGATACGTCCGACCATCAGCGTCTGATTCAGCGATCTCGCCACGACATCTCACGGAGAACCGGACTAGCCGGCGGAGACTTCGCGCAGCAGCTCGGCGTAGCTGCCGGCGACCACGGGCGCCGAGAACTTGCCGAGGACGGCGCGGCGGAGCGCCTCCCGGTCCCAGACGCGACCGCGCACCGACTCGATCGCCGCGGCCACATTCTCGGGGGTGGGGTCGAAGATTGGCTCGCCGATGTCGATCCCGAGCCGATCGCGGATCTCGGTCAGGGTCGGCCCGTAACCGGCGACCGGCGTGCCGGCGGCCAGTGCCTCGACGATCACCAGGGCGAACGACTCACTTCGCGAAGGTAGGCAGAGGAGCTCCGCCGACCGCATCACTCCGATCACCGCGTCGAGATGTTCGCTCTGCTTGAGATAGGGGGCGAACTCGACGCGATCGCCGATTCCGAGTTCGGAGCTCAACGCCTTGAGGTCGTCCTCCAGTGGACCCCGCCCCTGCATGGTCAGCGTTGTCCCGGGCAGAGAGGCAACGGCCCGCAGCAGCGCCTGAGGGTTCTTGCGGTCGTTGAAGGAGCCGACGAACGCGATCCCCTCGCGCTCACCGTCGACGCGCAGGCCGGGGTCGGCGAATGCCGGCTGGAGCGGGTTCCCGATCACCGTCGCCCGCCCCGGATATCGGAGTCCGAGTTGTTCGGCGCCCACGGTCCTGGTGTGTTCGGAGGGGAAGACGACGGCGTCGACGCCGTCGAGCGCCTCCTGGGCGGCGACCCTGTACTTCTCGGCCTGCACCTCCTCGTCCTTGGCCCAGATAGCGCGCCACTCGTGCACCACCGCCACCGTCGCCAGCTCCGGCGCCACCTGTGCCTGGACTCGGGCGTAGCGGGCGCCGTTGAAGGCGGCGATGTTGTTGATCAGGACAACGTCGGGGCGCTGCTCGTCGAGCAGCAGGCGCGTGAATCGCCGTGGCCGGCCCCCCTCGGGTTGCATGAAGATCGGTAGCGGCGCCCGCTTCTCCGCCAGCAGCCGATGGATCCGCTGAGGGGGTGGGATCAACACGCCCACGGGATCGATCCGGTGCCGCCATGGGTGGGTCCGAAGCTCGTCAAGCAGGGTGACGTTGAATCGGGTGACGCCGCCTCGCAGCTTCCCGCCCCACTCGGGAGGCACGGGCCCGACGGTGAGCAGGCGCTTCATCAGCGCCCGCGGCGGAGTCGGGCTCCGCAACTTGATCCTGCGCTTCACCGCTCCTCAGTCAGGACGGCTGGCCTCGGCGGTCCTGCCGCAGACGGGGCACGCGTCGCCGTCCGGCAGCCCCTTGCCCTCGCAATAGGGGCAGGCTCCGATCTCCTCGAGCACCCCGAGCAACTCGTTGACGCCGCAGACGAGCAGGCGCTCCTCCTCGACCTCGACCCAGACTCCCGCGCTGGCCGGGAAGACGACGTGATCGCCGACCGAGACCGGCATCTTCACTCCTGCCGTCTCCCACCAATCGAGTCCGGGGCCGATCGCCACCACGATCCCGTGCTGGGGCGGGGCCTCACGGGTCCCCGGAGGAACCACCAGGCCGGATTGTCGGACGCGATCGGGCTCGAGCTCCTTGATCACAACCTGGTCGAAGAGGGGACGAAGTAGGTGCCGCATGACTATGGGGTCGGCGAACCCACCAAGCGCGGGGCGCCCATCGCGGCGGCGACGCGATCGGAGAGCTCATGGCTGGCGTGATCGGTACGGCGCTCGCTTTGGTCGGACACCTGGACCTCTTCCTGAAGGCTTGATCTTGCTTTACTTCGTGGCGCGGGCGGGGACGCATGATTGAGTCTAGACATCCCGTATTCGAAGTCAGCCGTAAGTCTCGTCCTGCTCGCGCTTCTCGCCGGCTGCGGCAACGCGGACGGGCCGCCCACCAGTCCCCTGCGGTCCGGTGCCAAGCCGACCCATGCCGGGGCTCCGCCCGCGCTCGATGCACCCCCGTGCCCAGCCGAGGCCGCGAACTGCGAGCGCGCCTCGGGACAGATCCTTTACGTTGAGCGAGTCGATTCCGACGGCGACGGCGACGCCCATTTCGTGCTGATCAGCGACGAGGGCGTCACCGAGCCCGGGATATCGGTGATCGACGTCAGGGCGGATCTGCGTCCCGATCCCCTGCCGCGGCCGGGCGACAAGCTGGCGGCCTCGGGTCCCGTCTACGAGGGCTCGTTCGGCCAGCTTCAGATCCAGGCCGAGGAGATCGCTTTCGCCCGGCGCTGACCCCGCGAGCTGCGTCCCCGGGAAGGTCGTGGCAAGCTCTCGCCGATGAGGGACTCCGGCGGGTCCGCACGGACACCTGAATCGGAACGGCGAGAGCTCGATCGCGTGGGCGCGTTCAGCGACGGCGTCTTCGCCGTCGCGATCACGCTTCTGGTTCTGAACATCGAGGTTCCGGACGTGGATGGCGGCGATCTCGGGCAGGCGCTCCGGGATCTCCTGCCGTCGATCCAGGCTTACTTCATCGCCTTCGCTGTGATCGGGCTCTTCTGGTACGGCCACCACAAGGCCTGGTCGCAGCTCGAGCGGTCCAGCGGGCGCCTGGTCTCGACCAATCTTCTGCTGCTGTCGCTGATCGGGCTGATGCCCTTCACGACCGCGCTGCTCGGCAGATTTGACGAACCGCTTGCGGTCGCGGTCTACTCGCTGAACGTCGGGCTTGCGTCGGTCGCCGACTCGTTGCTCGACCGCGTGGCGATCTCCGGGCGGCTGACTGGCCCGCGCGACCCCCTCCAGCAGCGTCAGCTGCTAGCGATGGGCTGGCTGCGTTCGGCCGTCTTCTTCGTCTCGATTCCGTTGGCATGGATCTCGCTGCTGGCCGCACAGCTGTTCTGGCTGATGCTGCTCGTCATGCCGCGGCTGGTTCGCAGGTGGATCAGGTAGTCACGGCTGCGATCCGTAGCGCCGATCCGCATAGGCCTCTCGCCGCTTCTCGAAATCGTTCCAGACCTGCCTCGGAACGAGCTGGTGGATCTGCCGCTCAACCGGCTGCAGCGGAACCCCGCCGTCGGCGTAGGCGGGGATTGCGAACGCATCCCCGTCGGCGGTAACCGTCGCCGACTCGGACGGCCCCCCGATCGGTGCGTCGTCGGCCTGGTCCTGGTCACCGAGCAGGTCGTTGTCTGCGAGCCCCTCGTAGAGCCCGGTCATGGCGGCGCTTTCGACGTCGAACTGGGCCCTGAACGTCGGCACGTCCGCCCCCGGGTAGTCGGGGCTGTAGGCGAGCGTTCCCTGGCCGTCGTCGTCCACCGTCAGCGTCCATTGGACATGGTCGGGTGGCGGAACCGATCCGTCCGCAAACTCCACCGTGATTGCGAAATCGCCCGGTGGCTGGGCGAGGTCGTCGCCGACACCGCAGGCGGCGAGCATGGAGGTGCAGGCGACGACCCAGGTCACCGCCACGGTTCGAAAGCGCATCGCCACGGAGCTTCGCAGGCTCGATGGCGTCGTCGCGGACCGGTCTCCGTTCCACATTGACGCACCGTCAGGGAGGTCAATAGGATCGCCTTCCACTCTCCAGGGGAGGAGAGGTACATGACCACGGAGGAGAGACCTTGACCGACACCGCCTCGAGCTTTCGCGTAATTGGATGCTGTGCAGCTGCCGTCGTGCTGATGCTGGCGGCCGCCGGCCCGGCGTCGGCCGGCAAGGCCGGGAAGACCGGAAAGGCGAAGGTCTCGCTGCGCACCACCGAGCAGTCGGAGCTGACCGAGGCGGGCAGGGCCCAGGTGAGCGTCAAGTCGAAGTCCAGGAAGGCGCTGAAGGTGAAGGTCGATCTCGCCGTCAAGCAGGGTGGCGAGGTGGTCAAGGCTGCCGACACCACGAAGGTCAAGGCCGGCAAGGGAAGGAAGGGCGTTGCCGGCCTCCCCGTCAACACCAAGGGGCAACCGCTCCTCCGCAGCTGTCTGGACACCACGCTGAAGGTCACCGCCACCTACAGGGCCAGGCAGGGTAAGAGCGGTTCCGCCAAGCGCTCAGCGAAGTCGATCACGATCAATGACAAAGCGAAGATGAAGCCGGACCCAGCGCAGTGCGTGGGTAACGATCCCGTCGGCGTCGAGGTTGACACCGCCGACCGCTGCGATCCGATCTCCGCGCCGGGAGAGCAGTGTCTCTTCCCGTACCCGAACGACTTCTACACCCGTGCCGACCCATCGGCCCCGACCGGACTCCGGCTTGACCTGAAGACGGCGTCGATGCCGACGAACGTCGGCGGCACTCCGGTGGATCCGAGCGAGATCAACGTCAGCGACGGGTTCAGCCCCGGCGCGCCGATCGTGCTCAGGGTCCCCGGGATGGACACGCCCGAGGCGTTCGCCCAGACCGACCCCGTGGCGATCACCGACATGGGTGAGTCGTTCAACGCGAAGCAGCCGATCGTCGTCATCGACGCTGATACGGGTCAGCGACAGTTGATCTGGTCCGAGCTGGACTCGAACGCCTCGACCGCCGAGGAGACGGATCTGCTGATCCACTTCGGCAAGAACCTCCAAGACGGGCATCGCTACGTGGTCGCGATCCGCAAGCTGAAGGATGCCGAGGGTGAGCCGATCGAGGCCCCGGCGGGCTTCCAGCTGTTCCGGGACCGCATCCCGACGGGAATCGGCGCGATCGAGGATCGCCGGGATCATTTCGAGCAGATCTTCGGCGAACTCGACGACGCTGGGGTCGGACGACGCAGCCTCTACCTGGCGTGGGATTTCACGGTTGCTAGCACGGAGAACATGACGTCCCGCATGCTCTCGATGCGCGATCAGGCGTTCGCCGATCTCGGCGACACGAACCTGACCGACGGTGGGGTGGAGGGCGGGTCGCCGAACTTCACCATCAACCCCGGTGGGATCGTCGACTTCCCGGATGCCAACACCCCTAACGATCGCGGGGCCCAGAACATCCGTGAGGTAACCGGCACCGTCGAGGTTCCCTGCTACATGACCGATCCTGACGGGGCCGGGCCGATGAACCCATGTGACCCTGGCGCCGAGCTCAAGTTGGATGCGAACGGGAGCCCCGTGCAGAACGGGTTCTACGACGCGCGGTTCACCTGCAACATCCCCCGCTCGGCAGTCGACGAGGGCACCGGAGACGTAATTGCCCCGGTGCGCACGTCCATGTACGGCCACGGCCTGTTCGGCGACTACACCGAGGTTCACACGCGCGACGTACGGACGCTCGGCTTCGACCATGACGTGATGACCTGCGCCACGGACTTCATCGGGATGTCGGAGGATGATGTCCTCACGGTCGCACTCCCGGCCCTCCTGGACATGTCGGATTTCAAGCCTCTACCCGACCGTCTCCAGCAGGGCTTTCTCGACTTCCTCTATCTGGGCCGGACGATGATCCATCCGGACGGCTTTGCGAGCGATGCCGCGTTCAGGTTCAACGGCGACCCGGTCATCGACACAAGTGAGCCGCTCTTCTACTACGGCAACAGCCAGGGTGGGATCGCCGGCGGTGCGCTGACGGCGGTCGCGACCGACTTCACCCGGTCCGTCCTCTACGTGCCGGGGATGAACTACTCGACGTTGCTGACTCGCAGCATCGACTTCGAGGACTACTCGCAGATTCTCTACCCGAGCTATCCGGATGAGTCCGATCGCCCGCTCCTGCTCACCCTGATCCAGGGGATGTGGGATCGCGGCGAACCGAACGGCTACGCCAACCATATGACGACGGATCCGTTGCCGAACACGCCGGCTCACAAGGTCCTGATCGAGATGGCGTACGGCGATCACCAGGTGGCCAACGTGCAGACCGAGGTCGAGGCGCGGACGATCGGTGCACCCCTGCGGGTCCCGGCGGTCGATGCCGACAGGCTGCAGCCCGGATACACCGCACCGTTCGTTGGGCTAAAGACGCTCGGTGACCTCTCGGGTCCGGCGGCCGATGGCAGCGGCTTCTTCATCTGGGACATCGGCCCGAAGCGAGACGACCCGGGCTCGGTCGACCCTGCCGACATCCTCGGCACCGACCCGCCACCGCTCTCCAACACCTCGCCCAATGACAGTTTCGGCGTCGATCCGCATGACACCGTGATTCGCCAGACGCCTGAGGTTCGAGCCCAGATCGCCGCGTTCCTACAGGTCGACGGCGAGATCACTGATCCGTGCCTTGCCACCCCCTGTTACGCGGCGGGTTGGGACGGCGTGCTCCCATAGGCTCCGCAGTTCGCCCCAACGTCTTGCTGCTGATCACCGATCAGCAGCGCCAGCCGCGGCACTGGCCCGATGAGCCGGGCTGGTTGCCCGAGCTCATGCCCAACGGTGCCGAGCTGTCCCGCACCGGGCTGACCTTCAGCAACGGCTTCTGCAACACGGCGATGTGCTCGCCGAGCCGGGCGACCCTGTTCACCGGTCGCTTCCCGGCCGAGCACGGCGTGAAGCTGACGCTGACCGCCGCTGACCTGAAACCCGATCCACGCAATATGCCCGGGGTCGTTGCCGAGATGACCAAGATCCTGCGGCGGGGCGAAGCGCCACCTCGCCGAGTGCTGACCCAGTTCGCGCGTGGCGCGTTCGGCATCGGATCCAGCACCGGGGGTGAGACGGAGCTTCCCATCGATACGCCGAACCTTCCGCGGCTGCTGCGGGCGCGCGGCTACGAGGTCGCCTACAAGGGCAAGTGGCACCTGACTCACCCACTCGGCGGTGAGGATTCGCTGCTGGGGGGCTGGACCGAGCGTGACGGGGAGCGGATCGAGCGCGACTATGGGTTCGCCGACTGGGAGGCTCCGGACGCGGGCGAGAACGCGAATGCGGCGAACTTCGGTGGCGGCAATGCTGGAGAGGGGGAGGGCTGGGACGAGGTCTACACGCGCCAGATCGAGAGTTGGCTGGGGCGGACGGCGTTGCCGGAGCCGTTCTGCCTCGTCGCCTCGCTCGTCAACCCCCACGACGTCCTCGGCTACCCGGCCCAGCACATCGGAGGTGGCTACACGAACGAGGAGTTCCGCGACCTCGGAGTCCTGTTGCCGCCCACCGTCGACGAGAACCTGAGTGAGAAGCCATCCGTTCATTCGTTGATGCGGATGGGAATGGCCGCCTACCTCGGGCCGCTGAAGACCCGGCGCCAGCAGCTCGACTACGTCAACTTCTACGCCTACCTTCATCGGGTTATCGACCAGAAGATCGGTCGGATCCTCGGCGCTCTCGGCGATCCGGACGACCCCGAATCACTGCGGTCGCGGACGATCATCGTCCGCTGCGCCGATCACGGGGAGATGGGGCTCTCCCACGGCGGGCTGCGCCAGAAGGCCTTCAATGCCTACGAGGAGACGATCAACGTGCCGCTGGTGATCTCCAACCCGGTGCTCTTCCCGGAGCCGAAGGAGACGGCGGCCCTCGGCTCGCTGGTCGACATCCTGCCGACGATCCTCGACGTCGCGGGCGACGACGGGCAGACCGGCGAGGCCGACCCCGGCCTGCGGGGTCGCAGCCTGGCGCCGGTCATTGCCGCCAATGCCGCCCCGGAGCGCGAGCGCGTGGAGCGATCGCCGGTCGACCTGGGCTCGGTGCTCGATCACGAGGATCCCGCCGCGACCGTTCAGGACGCCGTTCATTTCACCTACGACGACCATCAGGCGGCGACGGCGCTGACTGAGGCTCCCGGTCAGCCCAACCGCGTGCGGGCGATCCGGACGGCCACCCATAAGTACGCCTACTACTTCGATCCCGAGGGGCAACGGCCCGCCGAGTACGAGATGTATGACCTGGAGCGCGATCCCTGCGAGAGCCATAACCTCCTCCACGTCAACTGGGGGACGACCCGAGATGCCGCCGACAGAGGAGTGCACGCTCAGCTGAAGGAACACCTGGCTGCGGCCATGGAAGGCGCTAAGACGACTCCGTGAAGCTCATCTCGACCCTGCTGGCTGGGATCGTGGCGCCCCCGATCCAGTCAACTGGGCGCCGTCTCAGCGGCAGTCGGCGCCGACGCAGTCGCTGAGCTCAGCCGCGCGTGCCGCGAGCCTCGCCTCGAGATCGGCGTACTGCGGCTTGCCGGCGAGGTTCTCGAGCTCGAACGGATCCTTCTTCAGGTCGTAGAGCTCTCGCTCGTCGAACGACCACTGGATGAACTTGTAGCGGTCGGTTCGCACACCGTAGTAGGGGAGATCGAAGGCCGTGATCGGCGTATAGAACTTGAACAGCGGCTTCAGCGCCTCGAGCGGCACGTCACGGTCGGGAAGATCATTCCTTCCCTTCGCGGCGGGGAGAAGCGAGAGGCCGTCCATGGTCCGGCCTGGCTTGGCCCCGGCCATCTTGAGGATCGTCGGGGTCCAGTCGACGTCGATCGCGTTGCCGGTGACCTTCGCGCCCTCCTTGATGCCCGGCCCGCGGACCACCGCGGGCAGCCGGATCCCCGGCTCGAACGGGAGGAACTTCGAGCTGCGCAGGCGGTGGTCGCCCTGCATGTACCCGTTGTCGGAGGTGTAGACGATGTAGGTGTTTCGCATCTCACCGGCCCGCCGCAGCTGCTTGATGATCAGCTTGACCTGGTCATCGACGGAGAGCACGGCGCCGAGGCGCCCGCGGTAGTTGTCGCCGATCTCCTCGACCTGGGCGTCGGTCAGCTTCGGCAGGTTGCGGACGTTGGCGGCCTTGTCGGAGACGTCTGCCTCGTTGAAGGCCGGCGTCATCGGCACCTCGACGTCGTCGAACGTGTCGCGGTAACGGTAAGGCGGCCGCGGATCGGGCTCCGGCGCCCCGGGCCGCAGGCCCTGGGCGTGGTTGGTGTCCTCGGCATGCGGCGCCGGCGGCGTGTACCAGAGGAAGAACGGCTTCCTCCCCGGAGCCGAGTCGGCAACGAAGTCGGCGGCGTAGCGCCCGTTCGTGTCCATCGAGTAGTCGCTCGGCTTCGCGGTCCCGAAGTAGTCGTAGGGCACGAAGACCTGGTGGAAGATGTCGAGCAGCTCCGGGAAGGACTCCGGCGGGCTCGCGTTGGCGACGGAGGCGAGGTCCAATTGGGCCTCCGCATAGCTGCGATCACCCCAGTACTTGACCTTGCCGTTGACGTTCATGGCGTAGTTGAAGTAGTCGTAGGTGGAGTTGTCGAGCAGCGTTGCCCAATAGTCCCAACCAGGCGGGATCTCGGTCCGGTCCTTGGCCCCGTACTCGTTCAGGTACTTGCCCACGAGTCCGGTCCTGTAGCCGGCGTCCTGCAGCCAGGGACCGAGGGAGTTGCTCTGGTTGAGCTTCCCGGGCAGTGAGGAGAATTGGTAGTGGCCGCCGTCGTTCGACTCGAAGTTGCTCTCCACGTGGTGGTTGTGGGCGAACTGGCCCGTGAGGAAGGCCGTGCGCGAGGGGCAGCAGAGCGGGTAGGAGTTGAAGAAGTTTTCGAAGCTCGTGCCGCGGTCGATGATCTGCCGCTTGACCGTCGGCATGTACTGGAGGTCGCTGACGATCTGATCGTCGGTCTCGATCACGATGATGTTCGGCTTCTGCGAGCTGGCCGCCGCGGGGGAGTCGGGGCCCTGGGCCGTGGCCCCGCTCGCGCCACAAAGCACCGCCGCGGTCAGGCCCGCCAGCAGCGGCAGGATCAACGCTCTCATACGCCCCCCGAACATCTCATCAGCCCTCACGGTCGCTCCTCTTAGCGCTCCTTGCCGTTCTTCGCGATCTGCCGCAGGAACGGCTCTACAGTCTCTGTGAACTTGTTGATCTTCGTCGGCGCCAGGACCGGATCGAGGTGGCTGGTCGTCTTGCTTCAATCGACCAGCTTCGCGTCCCTGACCTTCGAGATGTCGATCAGGGTGTGCGCACCTCCGAACACGCCTCCGTTCGCCACCGCAGTCTGGAACACGTAAAGCAGCGTATCGATTCGCTTGGGGTCGAGCTACGGTCACCGGGGCCGTGGAGCCGACAAGCACCTGCCCTACGAGGAGTCGCTCCGTGCCCCCTGATCGTGCGCGGCCCCGGCGTCCCCAAGGGGGGAACGGCCCGCGGGCAGGTCTCCAACATCTTCGCCCCGACCCTCGTCGATTTCGCCACCGCGACCGCCGGCCGCACGATGGACGGCCTCTCGTTGTTGCCGACGATCAAAGACCACGACCGCAGACCGGACCGGGCCCCTTCCCGGCGAAAGCGCCAGACCGCGGTCCTGTCGCGGGGTGGATCGCACCGCTCGCTGACGCTCGGGTGTCGACCCACGCCCGCGCCACCCGCGGCAGGTCCTCCACGAGGACCGACCCCGAGCGGTGGTTGGAGGGTGGGTTCCAAGGTGAACCCTACGAAACGCACCCCGTAGGTACGGAACATTGGGTTCACCCCGAAAGCGCCCTCGGCAGGCGGGTGAACGGTGACCGACCTCCCAGATCCTCCCCTACCCAGCCCAACCGACTCTCACCGGCCGGCGGTCCCTCGGCAGGCCACACCAACCTCAGGCGTCCCCTCGGCAGGCCACACCCACCTCCAGCCCCGGCAGGGCCCGAGCGGTGGAGGTCCAGCGGGGACTCGAGCACGAGCGAAGCGAGTTGCCCCCGCTGGGCCTCCGCCGCTCGGGCCCATTCGTGGAACCAAGCTGGGGCCTCCGCCGCTCGGGCCCGATCGTGGAACCAAGCTGGGGCCTCTGCCGCTCGGGCCCATTCGTGGAATCAGCCCTGGGCCGCCGCCTGGCCGCCGGACTGCTGCGCCTGCTGCTGATTGTTCCTGCGGGCCTCCTTGCGGGCCGCCCGTTGCTCGGCCGGCGGCACGATTCCCTTCTGGCCCTTCTTCGTCTTGTACTTGTAGTCACCGACCTCGATCGGCTCGAAGGCGACGACGGTCACACCCCCGGTGAGATACAGCGTCTGTCCGTCGGAGACGACGGGGCCGTACTCGCCATCGTCGTAGCTGAACACGCGACGGCCGGTGCCGAGATCGAGGCCGATCGTCGAGTTGCCGCTGAAGGTGGAGACGTAGACGACATCGCCGACCACCGTGGCCGGACCGGATATCTGCCCACCCGACGCCTCAGCCCATTTCTGCTTGCCCGACTTGGCATCGACCGCGTAGACGTTGCGGTCGTGGGAGCCGAAGTAGACGGTCGGGCCGGTGCCCTTGGTGTCGGCCGCGGCAACACCCGAGTAGACGTAATCGCCGGTGGAGAACGTCCACGCGATCTCGCCGGTCGTCGCGTCGAAGCTGTAGACGCGGCTGTCGACGTCGCCGGCGTAGACGCGCCCGAAGGCGACCGCGGCCGTCGAGTAGAAGCGCCCCGAGCCCGCGATTCCGGTTCCGAGGTCGGACGTCTGCCAGATGAGCTGGCCGTCGCCGGCGCGGACGGCGTTCATCTTGCCTCCGTAGTCGCCGACGAACAGTGTGCCGTCGTCGAGCGCCGGGGCGGCCTTGACCGAGCCGCCGAGCGTCGTTTCCCAGATCGTCGATCCGTCCTTGACGTCGAGGGCGTAGAACTGCCCTGCCTCGTCTCCGAAGTACATCCGCCCTCGGATTACGAGGGGGGACGACTCCGCTCGATCCGGCAGCGGCTTGCGCCAAAGCACCTTGCCGTCGCTCGCCCGAACCGCCAGCGCCTGCCCGGGCTCGAGGGCGACGCTGTAGAGGACTCCCCTGTAATAGGCGGGGGAAGACGCGTTCAGGGATGAGAGCTGCTTTTTCCAGACGACCTTGCCGGTCCGTGCATCCAGCGCGACGTATACACCGTCGTTGTCGATGAAGTAGAGCCTGTCGTCGACGACGATCGGCGGAAATTCGATCAGTTGGTCGCCCTTGTACTTCCAGTCCTTGCGGAACGGGGGGCGGACCACAGGGGCGTCGAGGAACTTGCTCCGGCCGACGTCGTATCCGAACCGCGGCCAGGTGACGGTGCTCTTCTTCTTGGGGGCCTTCGACTCCTGTTTGCCGGCGCCGTCGGAGCGACTGAATGCCACGTCGGGATTGGACACGTCGTCGGGGCGTTTGAGCAGCGCAAATGCAGCCGCCACCACCGTGATCGACAGGGCGATCGCGGCCGCTGCGGCTACAGTCCGCTCGGCGCCGGTCATGGCGCGCCAGATGGTCAGGATCCGTTTCATCTGCCGAACGCAGCATCCTACGGAGCGATGAACCCCGACAAGAGCCTGGCCTCCGCGATCGAACGGCTCCACCTTGGACGCCTGGGCGAAGCGCTGCGCGGTATCGACGCGTACCTGGTCGGAGGGGTGGCGCGGTCGCTCGTCGCCGGGGCTGAGCCGGACGGCGACATCGACATCGCCGTCGACGGGGACCTCGACGGTCTGCTCGAAATCGTGGAGGGAGAGGGGGCACGACGCCACGATCGGTTCGCGACGGCGACGGTTCCTCTCGATCATGAGCGGCACGCCGATCTCGCCCGGACGCGTACGGAGACCTACCCGGCTCCGGGTGCCCTCCCCGTGGTCGTACCGGCATCGATCGAGGAGGACCTCGCCCGGCGGGACTTCTCGATCAACGCGATCGCGATCTCGTTGGCCTCTCCGCATCGGATCATCGATCCGTTCGGCGGCTCCGCCGATCTCGCCTCCGGGAGGCTCCGGGTGCTCCACCCGGGTTCGTTCAATGACGATCCGACGAGAGCGATCCGCGCGGCTCGCTACTGCGCCCGGCTCCGGCTCAGTCCGGACGAGGACACGCTGGCGTTGCTCACATCGACCGATCTTGTGCATCTCAGCAGCGACCGCCGCAACTCCGAGCTCGCCCGACTCGCCGGCGAGGCCGAAGCGGCCGCGGGGTTCCGGCTGCTCGCGGAGTGGGGCGTTCTCCCACTTTCAGAGCAGTCGCTGGGGTTGATCGCGACGATTGACGAAACCCTGGATGCTCCGGCCTGGCGGGACGAATGTTGGGCCCGGGAGGCGGCGGTCCTGCTGGCGGCCGACGGGGGGGAGGAACTGACTGCTGCCCTGAGCCTCGCCGAAGAGCACCCGGCTCGCCCCTCCGATGCCGTGGCCCTGGCCACCGGGATCCGCCCACCTGCGCTCCTCATCGCCGCCGCCGCGGGTGCCGACTGGGTGGATGAGTACATGGGGGATTGGCGTCATGTCGGCCTCGGGATCGGCGGCGCCGATCTGATCGCCGCCGGGATCGAGCCCGGGCCCAGAGTCGGTGCGGGTCTAAGGGGCGCTCTCGAGAAGAAGCTGAACGGGGAGCTCCGAGCTGGAAGAGAGCATGAGCTCGATGCGGCGCTGAATATCGCCCGAAGGGCAATCTGAGATCGTCCATGCGCTGGAGGGAACATGATGGAATCCGCCGGCTCGAGGCCACCATGCCAGGCGCTCGCGTCACCTTCTCGACCCGCCTCGGCGGCGTCAGCAAAGGACCGTTCGAGAGCCTCAATCTCGGCGTCCTCACCGACGACCGGGTCGAATCGGTGGTCGAGAACCGCCGGCGTCTCACGGATGCCCTCGGCCTCGACCCGGAGATGGTCGTGATCGGGCGTCAGGTCCACGGCGCCGAGCTCGCCGTCCATCACGGGGCGCAGAATCCGAGCCCCTGGGCCGACCCGGGACCGGAGCCGCCGCACGTCGACGGCCACGTCGTCGACCAACCCGGCATCGCAGCCGCGGTGTTCGTCGCCGACTGCTTGCCGATCGCCATAGCCGGCGAGGGCGGGATCGCGATGCTCCACGGCGGCTGGCGGGGGCTCGCCGCCGGCATCGTCGGAACCGGTGTGGAGCAGGTCGCCGGCTCAGCGGCCGTGATCGGACCAGGGATCGGACCCTGCTGCTACGAGGTCGGCGATGAGGTTCTGGCCGCATTCGCCCCCCTCGGCGACGGGATCGCCGACGGACGCATGCTCGACCTCACGGCGGCGGCCCGCGTTCTGCTCGAGCGTGCCGGGGTGACGGCGATCGAGGAAGCCGGTATCTGCACCGCCTGCAATCAGGATCTGTTCTTCTCACACCGCGGCGGCGGGCCGGAAACCGGTCGGCAAGCCGGAATCGCCTGGATCGAAGGATGATGTCCACCTGATGGTCGAGCCCTTCCGAAACATCGACCCCGAGAGGGTGGCGGCCAATCTGGCCGAGATCAGGGCGGAACTGCCGAGGTCGACCGAGATCCTGGTCGCCTGCAAGTACGTGCCCTGTGAGGAGATGGGAGCGCTGGCCGAAGCCGGGGTCGGGCTGGTCGGCGAGAATCGGCTCGGGGACCTGGAGCAAAAACGTCAACGCTGGGGTCCTTCGTTCGAGTGGGACTTCATCGGCAACCTCCAGAGCCGCAAGGTCAAGGACGTCCTGCCCCTGGTGCGGCTGATCCACTCGGTGCACTCCGACAGCGTCATGGCCCAACTCGGAAGACACGGCGACGAACGGACGGAGGTCCTGATCCAGGTCAACGTGGCCGGGGAGGAGGGCAAGGGCGGGGTGGAGCCGGGCGACCTCGGTGCGGCACTCGAGCGCTGCCCCGTCCGGGTGGTCGGCCTCTCGACAATGCCGCCCTTCACTGAAAACTCCGAGGACTCCCGGCCGCACTTCGCCTGCCTCGCCGAGCTCGCCGCCGACCACGGCCTCGGCCGGCTCTCGATGGGAACCAGCCAGGATTGGCGGGTGGCAGTCGCCGAGGGTGCAACGACGATCAGGCTCGGCAGCACTCTGTTCAGCTGACATCTCGCGCTGCAAGCGGCTTGTCAGGTCCCCAATCGCGTCCCGCGGGGGGCGGCCAGGCGTCATACTTAGCAAAGGAGATCGCCCCGACGGGGCGAAGAGACGCGCACTATGGCCGTACGCGACACATGGAACAGAGCCCTCGTCTACTTCGGCCTCGCCGAGGATCACGACTACCGCTACGACGACGAGGTCGACCCCTACGAGCCCGACACGATCAGCGACGAGGCCGTTTCCTCGGGGCCGCCCTCTCGCCGCAATCGAGGCTCCCACTCCGGCTCGAACGTGCGCCGGTTGCGCCGCGAGGAGCCGCCAGCCGACGACATCGACGACATCTTCGCCGACGAAGCTGCCCCGCGTAGGCGTCGCAACCTTCGCCCGGTCTCCGACGGTGGGGCCGACGTCCAGGTCCACTTCGTCACCCCGCGGAACTTCAACGACGCGCAGGAGATTGCCGATCGTTTCAAGCAGAACGTCCCGGTGATCCTCAACCTCCAGTCGACCAGTGCCGATCTCTCGAAGCGACTGATCGATTTCGGCTCGGGCCTCACCTATGCGCTCGACGGCGGAATGCAAAAGATCGCCGACAAGACCTTCATGCTGACCCCGGCGAACGTCGAGGTTTCAGCCGAGGAGAAGGCCCGCCTCGTCGAGAAGGGTTTCTTCAACCAGTCCTGATCTAGTCTTGGGCCCGATGAACGTCGGTTTCGCAGGATCGGGAAACATGGCCGCCGCGCTGGCGCGCGGCTGGTTGCAGTCGTCGATTCGCCCCGAGTCGATGGTCTTCACCGACTCCGGCTCCGGCCGCGCCCAGGCCCTGGCCGACGAGGTCGGGGGTGAGCGGGCCGCTTCGGTCGAGGAAATGGCCGATCGCAGCGACCTGGTGGTCCTGGCGGTCAAGCCCGCCGCCCTCGAGGAGGTGGCCCCGAGCATCGCCGGCCGGCCGGGTGCCGTGATCTCCGTGCTCGGAGCGACGCCGCTGGAACGGCTGACCCCGGCGCTGGCGCCGACGCCGGTCCTGCGGACGATGCCCAACCTCGCGGTCGAGGTTGGTCGGGGCGTGATCTGCCACACGCCGCCGGAGGAGCGTGACCGCGCCGGTGTCGTCGGAGATGCTTTGACCCTGCTCGGGTCGATCGGAACCACCATCGAGGTCGATGAAGCTCAACTGGACCCGGCGACCGCGGTCATGGGTTGTAGCCCCGCCTACATCGCACTGGCCGTCGAGGCGCTGATCGAAGCCGGGGTGGAAGCGGGTCTCGACCCCGAGCTCAGCGCACGGCTGGTCAGCGAGGCGGCGGCCGGAGTCGGACACCATCTCCTGACCCTGGACCCTGGATCCATGCAGAAGGCGATTGCGTCCCCGGGGGGGAGCACCGAGGCCGGGCTCGCCGAACTCGCCGAGCGGGACGTCCACGCGGCATTCAAAGCGGCAGTGGATGCCTCGCTGAAGCGCATGGCAGGCATCTGATGAGCACGGTTACCGCAGCGATCGACCGTGGTGATGTCGCCGCCTTCGTCGACAACCTCTTCCTCGTCTACATCATCCTGATCATCTCGTCGATCGCGATCTCGTGGGTGATCAGCTTCCGCGGTTCGCTCCCCTACAACCGGCCGGTAAGAGCCGTCGCCGGCTTCATCGAGGAGACGACCTCCCCCTACTTGAACGCGTTTCGCCGCTTCCTGCCGCCGATCGGCGCGGGGGGAATGGCCCTCGACCTGAGTCCGATGATCGGTCTGATCCTGCTCTTCGTGATGCAGGCGATCGTCGTCGGCCTGATTCGCGGGTGAAGGGTTCGGGTCCCGGGTTCGGCCGGGCGGCTGCGGTTGCCCTCGTCGCGCTTGCGCTCGACCAGGTCACCAAGGCCGTCATCCGCGAGCAGGTGACGCCCGGGGAACGGGTGGAAGTCCTTGGCGGAATCGAGATCGTCCGCGTCTCGAACCGCGGGATCGCGTTCGGCCTGCTTGACGACGCCGGCTCCCTCGTCCTCGTCCTGGCGGCCCTCGCATTCGCCTCGCTGCTGGCGTTGTTTCTCGCGTCGTCGGATCGCCGCGGTCTCTGGCTACCGATTGGTCTACTGGCGGGCGGTGCAATCGGCAACCTGATCGATCGGATACACGAGGGAGCCGTCACCGACTTCATCGACATCGGTCCCTGGCCGGCCTTCAACGTCGCCGACATCGAGATCACCATGGGCGTGATCATTTTGGTCTGGATGTACGCCTTCGGTGACGAACCCGAAACCCAACCCGAATCCTCACCGCAACCGGAGCCAGCCCCCGGTGAGCCGCCCCGGCGGGAACCGGATTCCCCTTGACGACCCGGTCCCTGGTCGTCTGGGAGGACGAGTACCTCGCGGTCGTCGACAAGCCGGCGGGTTTGATCGTCCATCCCGCACCCGGCAACCCCGGCCCGTCCTTGGTCGAGGCGCTCGGCGAACTCCCTGGAGGCGGGGAGGATCCGCAACGGCCGGGGATCGTGCATCGACTCGACAAGGACACGTCGGGCCTGCTCGTGGTGGCGCGAAATCCAGCGGCCCACAAGGCGCTGAGCGCCATGATCGCGGCCCGTGAGGTGTCCCGCGAGTACGTCGCGCTCGTCGACGGATGCCCTTCCTCGCGAACCGGGAAGATCGATGCGCCGCTCGGTCGCGACCATCGCTCACCTGAGCGCGTAATCGTGGGCGGGCGCCGGCCGCGGCCGGCGGTGACGCATTTCGAGGTCCGCGAGCGCCTTCCGCGCGAGGCGCTGCTCGAGGTTCGGCTCGAGACCGGGCGAACCCATCAGATCCGGGCTCATCTGCTGGCAATCGGTAGCCCGATCGTCGGCGACCGCCAGTACGGCTCCTCCGGATCGGTGGGTCGGTACGGACTCGAGCGGCAGTTCCTGCACTCCTGCCGCCTGGCCTTCGAGCATCCGATGGGCAAGGGGTCGCTCGAGTTCGAAAGCGATCTGCCCGACGACCTCGCGCGGGCCTTGGCGCTGGCGCGGGCGGCCTGATCCTGTCGTTCGCTCGCTCGGTTCTCGGGAGGGCCACCGGGCTTCGCCCGGAGGCCCGGCGCAGTCGAGCAGGGCGGAGCCCTGCGAGTCGCGCGGTTGGTTCTCGGGAGGGCCACCGGGCTTCGCCCGGAGGCCCGGCGCAGTCGAGCAGGGCGGAGCCCTGCGAGTCGCGCGGTTGGTTCTCGGGAGGGCCACCGGGCTTCGCCCGGAGGCCCGGCGCAGTCGAGCAGGGCGGAGCCCTGCGAGTCGCGCGGTTGTCTGTCGCGCGGTCAACTAGAATCTCGGCTTCACCAAGGCGGTCGCCGGTGCGATCGCGGGCCCTGCCCGGCCTACGTCGGGTCCTCGCGCAGCACCACCGACCGGAATCGCATCAATAACAAGGGAATCCAATGACTGAGACGACTGCCGATACCGGCATCAAAGAGCTGCTCGAAGCGGGCGTCCACTTCGGGCATCAGACGAGACGTTGGGATCCGTCGATGCGCCGCTACATCCACGGCGAGCGCGACGGAATTCACATCATCGACCTCCTCCAGACCGAGGAGCTGCTGCTCAAGGCGCGGGATTTCTGTGCCGAGGTGGCCGGCCGTGGAGGCAAGGTCCTCTTCGTCGGCACCAAGAAGCAGGCGCGCGACTCGATCGAGGAGTGGGCTGAGAAGTGCGGCATGCCGTTCGTCAGCCGGCGCTGGCTCGGCGGGCTGCTGACCAACTTCGGAACGATCTCCAAGCGGATCAAGCGGCTGCACGAGCTCACCGAACTCGAGTCCGGCGGGCAGCTTGCGCTGCTGCCGACCAAGGAACGGATGGCTCGGGAGGCCGAGCTCAAGAAGCTCGAGTTCAACCTCGGCGGCGTCCGCGACATGCAGCGGCCGCCCGACGCGGTCTTCGTGATCGATCTGAACGCCGAGGAGATTGCCGTCAATGAGGCGGTCCGTCTCGACATTCCGATCGTCGCGATCGTCGACACCAACTGCAACCCGCGCCCGGTGGAATACGTGATCCCCGGTAACGACGACGCAATCCGCTCCTGCGACCTGATCGTCAGCACGCTTGGCGAAGCCATCCTGACCTCCGCAACCGCCTACCAGCAGGCCGAGGACGCCCGCCGTGCGCGCGAGGAGGAGGAGCGCAAGAAGCGCGAGGAGGAGCAGCGCAAGAAGCGCGAGGAGGAAGAGGCCAGGAAGGCCGCCGAAGCCGCCGCCAAGGCCGAGGCCGAGACCGCCGCTCGGCTGGCCAACGAGGAGCAGACCAAGGCGAGCGGCGCCCAGGTACCGCCGAAGTCCGGTGAGGTCAGGGAGGCGAAGCCGAAGCAGGCCAAGCCCGATCCCGCGCCCTCGGCGCCAAAGCCGGAGGCGTCCGAACCCAAGTCCGAACCCAAGCCGGTTGAGGAAGCCCAAGCCGGTTGAGGATGCCGAGCCCTCGCCCACGGCGGAGGCAAAGGCCGAGGATCCGCCCGCCGAGGCCGCCGAGGAGGCGACTGAGGTGCCCGCGGCAAGCGGCGCGGCCGAGGGCGGGGCCAAGTGAGCGCGGTCGAGATCAAGGCAGCGGACGTGAAGGCGCTGCGCGAGCGCACCGGTGCCGCGATGATGGATTGCAAGGCGGCGCTGACCGAGGCCGGCGGCGATCTGGAAAGGGCGATCGAGGTCCTGCGCGTCAAGGGGCAGGCATCGGCAGCCAAGCGGAGCGGCCGCTCGACCAGCGAGGGAATCGTCAGCTCCTACGTCCATGCGACCGGCCGGATCGGCGTTCTCGTCGAGATCCAATGCGAGACCGACTTCGTTGCCCGAAACGACGACTTCAAGGCGTTCGCCAACGAGATCGCCCTGCACATCGCAGCCTCGGCGCCTCGCTACGTGTCGGCCGACGAGGTCTCGGCGGACGAGGAAGCCGCCGAGCGCACCGTTTTCGAGCAGAAGGCCGCCGAAGAGGGCAAGCCCGAGAACGTCCGCGAGCGGATCGTCGAGGGACAGCTCGCGAAGTGGCGCAAGGAGATCGCGCTACTCGACCAGCCTCACGTCAATGCCGACAAGCATGACGGTAAGACGATCGAGCAACTCCGTGAGGAAGCCTCCGCGAAGACCGGCGAGAACATCAGGATCGCCCGCTTCGCCCGTTTCGAAGTCGGAGCAGAGGCCTAGTCCCCGCGGGTGGGGACGGGTCGGCTCGCATGGGATCGGAGAACGGATCCGGCAGGGTCTTCGACCGGGTGATGTTGAAGCTCTCGGGCGAGGCCCTGATGGGCGACCTCGATTACGGGACCGATCACGACCGAATCCAGCGGATCGCCACTCAGGTCTCCGAGGTTCGCGAGACGGGAATCGAGATCGCAATCGTGGTCGGGGCGGGCAACATCTATCGCGGCCTGCAGGGTGCCGCCGCCGGGATGGATCGCGCCACCGCCGACTACATGGGAATGCTGGCGACGGTCCTCAATGCGCTCACCCTTCAGGACGCGCTCGAGAAGCAGGGAACCCATACCCGGGTGATGTCGGCGATCGAGGTCAAGGAGGTTGCCGAGCCCTACATCCGCCGGCGCGCGATGCGCCACCTCGAGAAGGGCCGGGTCGTGATCTTCGCGGCCGGAACCGGAAACCCGTTCTTCACCACCGACACCGCGGCCTCGCTGAGGGCGCTCGAGATCCACGCCGAGGTCATCCTGATGGCGAAGCACGGGGTCGAGGGCGTCTACGACGCCGATCCCGCTGAGGTGCCGGAAGCCAAGTTCCTTCCCCGGATCACCCACCGACAGGCGATCGAGCGGGAACTCAGGGTGATGGATTCGACGGCGCTCTCGCTCTGCATGGACAACGACCTGCCGATCTACGTCTTCAACATGGCGGACGAATCGAACATAGATAGGATCGTCCGCGGAGAGCGAGTGGGCACCCTGGTCTCATCCCAGCAAGAGGAGAGCGCGTCTTGAACGAGCTAATCGACGAGTTGCTCAGCGACGCCGGCGAGCGGATGGAGAAGTCCGTCGACTCCACGCGGAACGAGCTTGCGACGGTTCGCACCGGCCGGGCATCACCGCACCTGCTGGATCGGATCGTCGTCGACTACTACGGAACGGACACCCCGCTCAACCAGTTGTCGAACATCGCTGCCGCCGATGCGCGCTTGCTCACGGTCACCCCCTACGACAAGGGTGCTCTGGGTGCGATCGAGAAGGCGATCAACGAATCCGACGTCGGGCTGACCCCCAACAACGACGGCAACGTCGTCAGGTTGCAGATCCCGGAGATGACCGAGGAGCGCCGCCGCGACATGGTCAAGGTGATCCACGGAGTTGCCGAGGAAGGCCGGATCGCGATCCGCAACGTCCGCCGCGACGTGATTAGCGACATGCGCGAGATGAAGAAGGACGGCGACGTCGGCGAGGACGACGAGCGCCGTGCCGAGGCCGACCTGCAGAAGCTGACCGACAAGTCGGTGGGAGATATCGATGCCCTGCTGAAGGGCAAGGAAGAGGAGATCCTGACCGTCTAGATGGTTGGTCCGGAGCCTCCCGGCGGCGCACGCGCAACCTGCGTCGCGATCATCATGGACGGCAACGGGCGCTGGGCGACCGATCGCGGCCTGCCGGTGCTCGAGGGTCATCGCCGCGGCGCCAAGGCGATGAAGCAGACGGTCAAGGATGCGGTCGCACTCGGCATCGCCGAACTGACCGTCTACGCATTCTCGACCGAGAACTGGTCCCGTCCGGAGGACGAGGTCGCCGGCCTGATGGAGATGTTCGCGGAACTGATCCTCACCGAGACTCCCGAGCTGGACGAGGAGGGGGTCCGGATGCGATTCGTCGGTAGCCGCCGCGGCGTCTCCGCTCGCCTGCTGGCAAAGATGGCGTGGGCCGAATCGGAGACCGGCGACAACACCAGAATGACCCTATTCGTCGCCTTCAACTACGGCGGCCGGGCCGAGATCCTCGATGCCGCCGAGCGGTACGAAGGGGGCGGGGAGGAGGCGTTCGCCAACCTCCTCTACGCCCCTGAGATGAGCGATCCGGAGCTGGTCATCAGGACGAGCGGTGAGCAGCGCCTATCCAACTTCCTGCTCTGGCAGAGCGCCTACTCGGAGTTGCTGTTCAGCGATTGCCTGTGGCCGGACTTCGACCGCGGGGACCTCGAAGCCGCGCTGGCTGAATACGCGTCGCGTCGCCGACGATTCGGGGCGCGCGAGTAGTGGCGGGTTGACAAATAGGGACGAACCTTTACGATATATCGCGTTAGTACGTTCACATGAAAGGTTCAACATGTACTCACGCAAATACGACGCAGCTCGACACCACGGGCCGCGACACCACCATCACCGCAGCGGCGGACCGTCTCGACGGGGCCGCGGCGGTCCACGAGCCCGTCGCGGCGACGTCCGCGCAGCGGCCCTGGCCCTGCTCGTCGAACGACCGATGCACGGCTACGAGATGATCAAGGAGATCGAGGAGCGCAGCGGCGGCTACTGGAAGCCCAGCGCCGGTTCGATCTACCCGACGCTGCAGCTGCTCGAGGAGCAGGGCCTGATCGTCGGCGAGGACGCCGGGGGCAAGCGGCTCTTCTCGCTCACCGAGGAGGGTCGAGCCGCCGTCGACGAGCGCGATCAGAAGTCGGAGGCCCTGCCCTGGGAGCAAGTGCGCTCGGGCGCTCCAGCTGAGGTCGTGCAGCTCGGCCGCTCTGCTCACCAGCTCAGAGCGGCAATCGGCCAGGCGTTCCACGCCGCGGACGAGAGTCAGCGGGGCCGAATCCGCGAGCTGCTCGACGAGACGCGTCGCGGCATCTACGGGATCCTCGCCGAGAAGGCCGAGAGCGACTGATCGGGGGGTGGCGTCGGGGATGCAGGTGCACCCATCCCGACGCCGCGGCCCCGGCCTCCGCGAGTAGGCTCGGGAGAATGGACTTTCCCCCTCGACCAGGTTCGTCGCATCCGCGACGGGAGAAAACCGAGGGAGAGGCTTCCGGCCAGGATGCCGAGGCCCTGGGTCATGATTCCGAGACCGGCGAGCACCGCTGGGACGAGCTCGGCCTCGAAGGTGCATCCGCGCCCGTGGAGAGTCCCGACGCCGCGCCCGAACCACCGAGGGCAGCCCGCGGCCGCCGCTCGCGAGGCGTCCGGTCTCGCAAGCAGCGCCGGGGCGGACGCCGCTCCGAGACCATGGCCAGGCTCCTCTGGGCGATCCCGTGGATTCTCTTCGCCGTGGTCATCGTCGTCGCCGGCGGTGGCGTCTTCGCCCTGGCGATGGTCGGTCTGGCCTGGTGCGCTCAGATCGAGTTCTTCCGAATGACGGCGCGCTCCCGGCCCTTCCAGGCAGCGGCGTTCCTTGCCACCTTCGGCATGGTCGCGGCGGCCTTCTTCGGCGGCTCATTTCAGATCCTGCTCGCGCTCGTCGCGATGTTCCCGGTGATGTTGATCTTCGCCCTGCTGCGACCGGCGCTGACGAACGTGACCTGGTCGATGGCCGTGACCGTGCTCGCCGCGGTCTGGATCGGGCTGCCCTTCGCCCATGCGGTCCTGCTGCGAGAGCTCCCGCTTCACGGCGGGGCGCTGCTCGTCGACGTGCTCGTCGCGACCTTCTTCACCGACACCTTCGCCTACCTGGGCGGCCGTATGTTCGGGCAACGTCAACTGGCCCCTCAGGTCTCTCCCAACAAGACCATCGAGGGCCTGATGATCGGCGTGATCGGCGGCGTTCTCGGATTCTGGATCGCCGGCCTCTACCAGGACTGGCTCTCGGGGCCGCAGGCGTTGCTGTTCGGCCTCTGCATCGCCCTTCTGGCCCCCCTCGGCGACCTCTTCGAATCGGCGATCAAGCGTGATCTCGACGTCAAGGACACGGGGCGCATGCTCGGCCCTCACGGCGGACTCCTCGATCGGCTCGATGCGGTCCTGTTCACGATCGTGGCCGGCTATTACCTGTCGCTGGCGATCGTCTACTAGGGGATACCTACGACTGGATCCTCCGCTTCGCGTTCGGTCCAGTCGGCCTGCGCGGTGTTATCGCTCGGGCAATTGGGCAGTTCAGTGGCGGATTCCCACTGACATCCGATGAAAATCCGCCACTGAACCTGAAAGGTCGCTCGGTAGGCGGGTGAACGGCTACCCAACCGCCCGAATCCTCCCCTCACGGCCCGATCCGACCTTCACCTGTCGGCGACTCCCTCGCGAGGCCGCGCCGATCGCCAACCCCCGCCGTCAGGTCCCTTTACAGCCTCCCTACTATCTCCAATATGACCGATCTCAGCCCCGAGAATCCGCCGCAGGAATCCACCTACGAGCTGTATGCGCGTGGAGTCGAGCTGCTCGAGAACGGTGATTTTGCGGCCGCCACGGTGCCGCTGGGCAAGGTCGCCTCGCGTGAGCCCGAGAAATCGTCGGTCCGCGAGGCGCTGGGCCGGGCGCTGTTCCGCGCCCGTCGCTTCAACGAGGCTGCGGCTGAGTTCGAGGCGGTCGTTGAGAGGTACCCGACCAACGACTTCGCTCACTTCTGCCTGGGCCGCGCCCTCGATCTGAGCGGCGAGTCGGACGGCGCCCGCCGCCACCTCGCGATCGCCGCCAACCTGCGACCCGACCGCGAGGACTACCGGGTCTACAGGCAGCGCCTGCGCGCGTCCTGAGGCGGCGGTGCGAGCGCTGGTCCAGAGGGTCCGCACCGCTTCGGTGAGCGTCGAAGGTTCGGTCGTCGGCTCGATCGGGCCGGGCCTGCTGGTCCTGCTCGCGGTCGCCGCCGACGACGGGGAGGCGGAGGCCCGTCGGATCGTCCGAAAGATCTCCTCGCTGCGGATCTTCGACGACGATCAGGAGCGGATGTCGGAGCCGCTCGGCGATCGCGAGATCCTCTGCGTGAGTCAGTTCACCCTCTACGGCGACGTCAGCAAGGGAACGCGACCGAGCTTCACGGGGGCGGCGCGACCAGAGGTGGCGGAGCCCCTGTACGACCTGGTCTGCGGGGAGCTGGGGGCTCAGCGAGGCTGGTTCGGGGCCAGAATGGAGGTTGCGCTCGTCAACGACGGCCCGGTCACCCTGCTGATCGACGTCTGAGCTCTCGGGGCGGTCCGGCCGCCTGGACGCGGGCGAATCACCCTTGATCGCCGATTGACGGCGGCTATACTCGCCGTTCACCTTTATCCGCATTCGAATCTGTTGCGAGAGGTGGGCCTGCGGCCCGCCTTTTTTTCGGCCTCGAACCGGACGGAGGTGAGCCCGACCAGCACCGAAGGACACCGAATCAATGGAAATCACAGAGAGCCAGATCGCAGCCACCATCGCGGAGCTCGACCCTGAGGTCGAGTTGATCGCGATCGAATCACCTGCCCGTGAGTCGCTGCGGCTCTATATCGACCACCCCGACGGCGTCGGGCTCGAGCTCTGCGAGCGGGTCACCCTTCAGGTCCGCGACCTCCTCGCCGACTACGCGCTCGAGATCTCATCGCCAGGCCTGGATCGCCCCCTCACCAGGCCCGAGCACTACAAGCAGTTCATCGGTCAGAAGGCCCGGATCAGGACAACGGAGCCCATCGACGGACGCAGGAACTTCACCGGACGCTTGATCGCCGCGGATGCGGAGGCGGTCAGCATCGAGTCCGAAGGGGGAGATGCCGAGATCCCGTTCGATCTCGTCAGCCGCTCGAACCTTGTCCCAGAGTTGTCGGAGGTACAGTCGTGAGCCGCGAGATCGTCGATGCCATCAAGGTGTTGGAGCAGGAGAAGGGGCTCGATTCCGAGACCCTGATGGCGGCGCTCGAGGACGCCCTGCTCTCCGCCTACAAGAAGCAGCCGGGAGCCGCCAAGTACGCACGCGTCGACCTCGACCGCGAGACTGCCGATTTTCGGGTGTTCGAGCTGATCCTGCCGGCTGAGCTGGAGGAGAAGCTGCTGGCTGAGGTCGTCGAGAGCCAGGAGCCCGAGATCGATCCGGCCACCGGCGCCCTCAAGGAGCCCGAGGACCCCGAGCTGGACCCTGAGATTCTCGCTCCGTACGAGGACCAGATCGAGTCGATCGACGTCACCCCCGAGAACTTCGGGCGGATCGCCGCCCAGACCGCCAAGCAGGTGGTCCTGCAGCGGATCCGCGAAGCCGAGCGGATGATGATGTACGAGGAGTTCCAGGATCGCGTCGGCGAGTTGATCACCGGCATCATTCAGCAGTCCGATAACCGCTACACCCTGGTCCAGCTTCGCGATCGGGTGGAGGCCCTGCTGCCGCGATCCGAGCAGATCTACAGCGAGCGCTACGACCACGGGATGCGGATCAAGGCCGTGATCACCGAGGTATCAGCCGACGGCAAGGGTCCGAGCGTAGTCGTCTCTCGAAAGGACCCGGAGCTGATCAAGAAGCTGTTCGCCCTCGAGGTACCCGAGATCGCCGACGAGCTGGTCGAGGTCGTTGGGGTCGCCCGCGAGCCTGGCTTCCGCTCGAAGATCGCCGTCGTCTCCCACGCCGACGGCGTCGACCCGGTCGGCGCCTGCGTCGGCCCTCGCGGATCGCGCGTCCGGATGGTCGTCTCGGAGCTGCGCGGCGAGAAGATCGACATCATTCCCTACAACGAGGAGCCCGCCCGGTTCGTCGCCAAGGCGCTGTCGCCGGCCCGCGTCCGCGAGGTGCTGGTCGACGACGAAGCCCGCCAGGCGACGGTGATCGTCCCCGACGACCAGCTCTCGTTGGCGATCGGCCGCGAGGGCCAGAACGCTCGTCTTGCGGCAAAGCTGACCGGATGGCGGGTCGACATCGTCGGCGAGAGCGAGTTCGCCGAGCAGGCCGACGATGAAGAGGGCTTCGAGAACGAAGAGGAGGTCTTCGACGGACGCTGCTCCGCGGTGCTCTCAGCCGGACGCCGCTGCCCCAACGCGGCCCTTCCGAATTCGCGCTACTGCGGACTTCCGGCCCATCAGGCGCTGGCCCGGTTCAGTACCCACCAGGTAACCGTCCTCGCGACTTTGAGCCAGGACGAGATCGCGGCGCTGGCCAAGGCCGACGCTCCCGACGACGAGATCGGACCGATCGTCTCCCGTGCCAAGGAGGCGTTCGCGCAGGTCGAGGCCGATTCTGAGGCGGAGGCCTCGCCCGAGATCGAGGAGGTCGTCGAGGAGGCGATCGCCGAGGTCGCGCTGGAGGAAGCCGTGGTCGAAGCAGCCGTCGAGGCCGAGGTTGAAGCCGAGATCGAGGAAGCCGCCGAGGAGGCCATCATCGAAGAGGTGGTCGAGGAGGCAGTCGGAGAGACGGCGGAGGAAGCCGTGCTCGAGGAGCCGATGGAGGAGATCGTGGCCGAAGTCGTCGCCGAGGCGGTCGCCGAAGACATTCCCGAGGCGGTCGCCGAGGAGGAGGTCATCGAGGAGGCCGAGGAGCTGACCGAGACGGCCGTCGACACCGAGGGCGAAGGGGTCGCTGATGATCCCGAGAAGGGCCCGGAGGCTTAGGCGCAGGCAAGATGGCGAAGCAGCGTGTTCATGAGATAGCGAAGGCACTGGGGCTCGAGAGCTCCAAGGTGATCGACGCTCTGAAGGCCTCCGGCGTGGAGGTCAAGACCGCATCCTCCAGCGTCGATCAGGCGACCGCGCTGAAGGCGCTGGCCGCCGCCGGCGCCCTGCCGAAGAAGAAGCCCGTGGCCGCAGGAGCCAAGACCGCTGCGGCAAAGCGGCCGTCGGCGCCCACCAAGCGCCCGCCGGCCGCCGCAGCCCAAAGCGGAGACTCGGGCAAGAAGCGACGGCGCGTCGTGATCGATTCACAGGCCGCGCGCCGCGACCACATGTCGCAGGGGCCGCCGCAGCGACCGCCGCGGAGGCGCGGCCGCCGCCGCAGACCCGCATTCGACGAGTCGCCCGAGCTGAAGACGCTGAGCACGGAGACCCCCGAGGCGTTGAAGGTCAACAGCGGCGCCACCGTTCGCGAGGTCTCGGAGACCTTCGGCGTCAGCAGCGCCGAGATCATCAAGGCACTGATGCAGCAGGGCGAGATGGCGACCCTGACCCAGACGCTGACCGACGAGACGGTCGAGTTGCTCGCAAGCGAGTTCGAGCAGGAGGTCGAGATCGTCCACGCCGGCGAGGATCTCGACGACGAGCCCGCCTTCGACGACGATGCGGCCGACCTGGTGCTCCGGCCCCCGGTCGTGACCGTGATGGGCCACGTCGATCACGGCAAGACCTCGCTCCTCGACGCGATCCGGACGACCGAGGTGGCTGCCGGAGAGGCGGGCGGGATCACCCAGCACATCGGCGCCTACCAGGTGCACCAGGAAGGGCGCACGATCACCTTCCTCGACACTCCGGGACACCAGGCGTTCACCGCGATGAGAGCTCGCGGCGCCAAGGTCACCGACGTTGCGATCGTCGTCGTCGCTGCCGACGACGGCGTCATGCCGCAGACGGTCGAGGCGATCGACCATGCGAAGGCGGCCGACGTACCCGTGATGATCGCCGTCAACAAGATCGACAAGGAGGGCTCCACGCCCGACAAGGTGCGCGGCGAACTCGCCAACCTCGGCCTGCAACCCGAGGACTGGGGCGGGGAAACGGTCTACTGCGACGTCTCCGCCAAGACCCACGAGGGCCTTGAGAACCTGCTTCACATGGTCCTGCTCGTCACCGAGCTCGAGGATCTGAAGGCAAACCCCGATACCGAGGCCTCCGGCACCGTGATCGAGTCTCACCTCGACCCGGGCCGTGGCTCGGTCGTGACGATCCTGGTCCAGCGCGGAACGCTCAACGTCGGCGACTCGATCGTCGCCGGATCACAGTGGGGAAGGGTGCGTGCGATGCATGACTTCACCGGGAAGCGAATCGAATCGGCGGGACCGGGCGATCCCGTCGAGGTACTCGGCTTCGACGGCGTCGGCGAGGCAGGTGAGCGGGCCCAGGTCGTCGAGAACGACCGCCGCGCGCGCCAGTTGGCGGGAGAGCGGGCGATTCGGCTCAAGACCGAGGCCCAGGCGAGGCGCAACGCTCGCAGGATCACCCTCGAGGACGTCTTCTCCAAGGCCAAGAAGGGAGAGATCAAGCAGATCAACCTGCTGGTCAAGGCCGACGTCTCCGGCTCGCTGGAGGCGCTGCAGGACGAGATCGCAAAGCTTCCCCAGGACGAGGTCGCGGTCGATGTCGTCCATGCCGCAGCGGGAGGCATCAACGAGTCCGACGTGATGCTCGCGGCCGCGTCCGACGCGATCGTGATCGGCTTCAACGTTCGCCCGCTTGCCGACGCCAAGCGGGCCGCCGCGGTCGAGGGCGTCGAGATCCGCACCTACTCGGTCATCTACAAGATCACCGAGGAGCTGCGGGCGGCAATGGAGGGCATGCTTGATCCCGATCAGGTGGAGAAGTCGCTCGGCGAGGCCGAGATCCTCGAGCTCTTCAAGGCATCGAAGATCGGCACGATTGCAGGATCGCGAGTCACCGATGGCAGGATCACCCGCGATGCCGAGGCTCGTCTCGTCCGTGATGGAACCGTCATCTGGACGGGCCGGGTCAAGTCTCTGCGGCGCTTCAAAGACGACGTCCGCGAGGTCGAAGAGGGCCAGGAATGCGGGATCACCCTCGAGGGGTTCCAGGACGTGAAGGTCGGCGACGTGCTCGAGGTCTTCGAGACCACGCAGGTGGAGAAGACCCTCGAATAGGCGGGTCCCCTGGCCCCTGCGTCCCTCGCGGCGGGCCTCCCGGCTATAGTCGGCCCTGATGGCCGTATCGCGAATGCGACGCGTCGACGGGGTCATGCGCGAGGTGATTGGAGCGACGATCGGGGGGGAGCTGCAGGACCCTCGGATTGGATTTGTGACCGTCACCGCAGTCAAAACGAGCTCTGACCTGAGAACTGCTCAGGTGCACGTCAGCGTGCTCGGCTCCGACGAGGAGAAGGACGAGACCATGAAGGCCCTGCGTGCCGCTCACGGCGTGATCCAGAAGGCAATCGCAACGCAGTTGCGGATGAAGCGGACCCCCAGTCTCACGTTCGTCTACGACGAATCGATCGAGCGTGCCGACCGCGTGACGAGGATGTTGGACTCTTGAGCGCCGGCGCCAACACGACCAGCCCGGATCTCACGCTCGCCACCAACCAGGTGATCGACGAGCTCCGCGACGGCGAGCGGTTTCTGATCACCACCCACGAGGGACCCGACGGAGACGCGCTCGGGTCGACGCTCGCGCTTCACCAGGCATTGAGTCAGCTCGGCAAGGACTCGGTCATGTTCCTGGCGGAGAAGGAGTTCCCGCTCCCGGTCGAGTACCGCTTCTTGCCGCTGCAGGAGGTCTTCCACGAGGCCCCTGCCGACCTCGCCGATCGGACCGTGGTCTTCCTCGACTGCGGCAACATCGACCGGATGCCGGTTGACTGGCTGCGCGACGGTAGGCGCATGCTCAACATCGACCACCATCACGACAACACCCGCTTCGCCGACGTCAACCTGGTCGACGTCGAGGCATCCTCGACGGCCGAGATCATCTTCGAGATCTGCAAGCGGCTCGGCGTCGACGTGACCGAGTCGATCGCCCAGGCCCTGTACGTCGGTCTGATCACCGACACCGGGATGTTCATGTACGAGAACACCGATGCGCGCACGCACCGGGTCGCCGCCGAGCTGATCGAGTCGGGCGTCGATGTCAACGAGATCTTCCGGCGTCTCTACGAGCGGGTGCCCGAGGCGAAGCTGAGGCTGATCGCCCGGGCCCTGGGCCGGATCGATCGGCGGCTGGACGGCGCGCTCTCGACCACCTACCTCTCCGCCGAGGACTACGCGATCACCGGCGCTGACGAGACCATGACGGAGGGGATCATCGATTTCATCCGTGGGATCGAGGGGACGTCGGTTGCCGCGGTCGTACGCGATAAGCCCGACAGCCAACGCGAGGCCCGGAAGGTCAGCCTCCGGTCAACCGACGGCTCGGTCGACGTCTCGGTGATCGCTCGCAAGGAAGGCGGAGGCGGCCACCGTCGCGCGGCGGGCTTCTCGACCGACCAGAGTTATGACGATCTGGTCGAGTTCCTCAGCGATGAGACCCGCGCCGGGCTTGCCTGAGACCGATCGATCCACGCCAGCGGCCGGTTTCATCTGCAGCGACAAGCCGGCTGGAGTCACCTCCCATGACGTCGTCGACCGCTACCGGCGAGATCTCGGGCTGAAGGCCGGCCACGCGGGCACGCTCGATCCGTTCGCCACCGGCTTGCTCGTCATCCTCCTGGGGGCCGCCACGCGCCTGCAGCGATACGTGCTCGGTCTGCCGAAGACCTATGTCGCGACGGCGCGCCTCGGGTGGACGTCGACCACCGGAGATCCCGACGGCGAGCTGACCGAGACGGGGCGCCGCCCGCCCCCCGATCATCTGGCCCTCCCGACCGGCTCGATCATGCAGACCGTGCCGATGACGTCCGCCGTCCGGGTCGACGGTGAGCGCCTCTACAAGAAGGCCCGGCGCGGGGAGGAGGTTGACCGACCCACGCGCGAGGTCGAGGTCTACCGGGCCGAGCTGATCAGGACCGGGGAAGGGACCGCCACGTTCGAGATCGAATGCTCGGCCGGGACCTATATCCGGACCTTGATCGAGGAGCTCGATGACGCCTACTGCGAGTCACTCCGGCGCATCGCGATCGGAGATCTGCGCCTTCCCGAGGGCGATGGCGAGGAATCGATCAGGCCCGTCGAGGACCTGGTCGGCCACCTGCCGGCGGTCGAACTCGACCCGGAAGCCGAGCGCCTGGTGCGAAACGGCATCAGGATCCCGGCCCCGGTTGGGCCGGCGAGGTCGCAGGAGGGCCCGATCAGCCTCCTCCACGAAGGTCGACTGGTCGCGGTCGCTCAGGTGGTCGACGGCCTGCTCCACACCGAAGTCGTGCTGCCTTCGTCGGCGACCTGATTGAGTAGGGACGCGCACCGCGCATTCGAGATGAACATCAAGGTCACACAACTCAACGAGGCCACGCCCCGCCCGCGGAAGATCGCGATCGGCAGCTTCGATGGCGTCCACGTCGGCCACCGCAAGGTGATCGACGGCGCGAACACGGTGCTCACGTTCGAGCCCCACCCGCTCTCGGTCATCCACCCCGAGGCTGCTCCGAAGTTGATCATGCCGTTCCCGGTCAAACGCGATGTGATCGAGGGACTGGGGGTTGATGAGCTGGTCGTGATCCCCTTCGATCGGGAGTTCTCCTCAATCGCCCCCGAGCACTTCTGCTCGAAGATTCTCGTTGAGCGGCTGGGTGCCGAGCAGGTCCGGGTGGGGGAGAACTTCCGGTTCGGTGCGAAGGCCAAGGGAACCCCCGAGATGCTCGCCTCGCGGGACGAGTTCGACACGACGGTCGTGCCGCTCGTCGAGGTCGGCGCCGAAACCGTCTCTTCCACCCGCATCCGGGCGCTGGTCGCCGCCGGGGACGTGGTCGGCGCCCAGCGGTGCCTCGGGTCTCCGTTCATGTTCGAGGGCGAGGTCGTCTCGGGGGATCGCCGCGGCCGCACGCTCGGCTTTCCCACCGCCAACATCGTGCCCGACGAGCACTACCTCTACCCCGGCTACGGGATCTACGCGGCATTTGCGAACGGCCTGCCCGCGGCGGTCAACGTCGGCGTCCGGCCGACGTTCGAAAGCGGCCGCGGCGTCCTGATCGAGACGCACATCATCGATCACGACGAGGACCTCTACGGCAAGCCGCTGCGAGTGGCGTTCGTCAAGCGGCTCCGGGGGGAGAAGCGATTCAACGGGGTCGAGGAATTGGTCGAGCAGATGCATCGCGACGTCGAGGAGGCGCGCGAGGTCTGTGCTACCTTCTCGCGTCCCTGAGGCGCCCCACGAACGCGGTCGCGCCCCCTATGCTTGAAAGAGACCCATGTCGCTGACCAAGGAACAAAAGACCGAACTGGTCGACAAGTACGGCCGCGACGGCGCCGACACCGGATCCACCGAGGTTCAGGTGGCGCTGTTGACCGCGCGGATCAACGAGCTCACCGAGCACCTCCGTACGCACAGCAAGGATCACCATTCCCGTCGCGGCTTGCTGATGCTCGTCGGCCGTCGCCGTCGCCTGCTGCGCTACCTGGAGCGCACCGACCTGGAGCGCTATCGCGCCCTGGTCTCCGAGCTCGGCCTGCGCCGCTGAGCGACCCGCCCGCCCGGAGCAAGAGTGATCCAACCGGGGTCAAAGGCGCCCGACTTCACGCTCGACGACCAGGACGGAAACCCCGTCTCGCTGGTCGAGTTCGTCGGCCGCAAGCTGGTCCTGGCCTTCTACCCGCTCGACTTCAGCCCCCTCTGCACCGATCAACTCTCGATCTATCAGGAGGTGCTCGGGGAGATCGCCGACCATGATGCCTCCCTGGTGGGTGTCAGCGTCGACTCCTACCCCTGCCACGCGGCCTTCCGCGAGTTGCTGAGTCTCGAGATCCCCCTGCTCGCCGATTTCCATCCCAAGGGCGCTGTCAGCGAGGCCTACGGCGCCTACCTGCCGGAGTACGGCCACTCGAACCGTTCGCTCGTGCTGGTCGACGGCGAGGGCACCGTGCTCTGGTCCCACGCGACACCGACGCCCCTGGAGATCCCGGGCGCGAACCTGATCTTCGACGCGCTCGACGCGGCCGCCTGAGTCGATCATGCCGGCCACTCCCTCACTGGGGAGCGCCGCGGTCCCCGAGCGTGGCCCTGACGACCACGTGCGCGGTCGGGGCGCTGCGGCAATCGTCTACCTCGACCTTGCCTGCCCGCGCTGCGCGGGAACCTGGGCGGCGATCAACAGCCTGTCGTTGGAGCTCTGCGTGCGGCACTTCCCGGTGGCCAGCAAGCGTCCGCGCTCGCCGGCGCTTCACGCCGCCGCCGAGGCGGTCTCGCTGCAGTCCGAGGACGCCTTCTGGGAGTTCTGGGATTCGCTGTTGAGCGACCGGGCGCATGTCGACGACCCGCACCTGTGGGATCGGGTCCGCGATCTCGGCCTCGATCTCGACCGGTTTCAGCTCGATCGCGGAAGCGCTCCGGTTGCCGATCGGGTCCGTCGCGACTTCCGCAGCGGGATCAGGGCCGGAGTCACGGCGACCCCGGCCGGATTCGCCTCCGGGAAGCCGCTGATCGGCGACTTGACGGCCGCCCTGCGGGCGCTCCGCTGATCGGGCCGGCCGGGAAACGCCGCGATCAGCGGCATCTGTACTCTCCCGCCGGATAAATCAATCCGAATCATTCGGGTCGTCACCTCGCGGGTCCCAGATTCCCGCGCCATCAACGGAAGCGACGGCCCCGGAAGGAAAAACGAATAGATGACTATGTTTGACGTTAAGAGCGTCTCCGTGGAGATCGGCGGGGAAGAAATCTCCTTCGAGACGGGCAAGCTCGCCCGCCAGGCGAGCGGCGCAGTCGTCGTCCGCAGCGGCGACACGATGGTCCTCTGCACCGCGACGATGGGCAACCTGCGCGATGTGGACTTCCTCCCCCTGACCGTGGACGTCGAAGAGCGGCACTACGCCGTCGGCAAGATCCCCGGCTCCTACTTCCGTCGCGAGGCACGCGCAGGTGAGAAGGCAACGCTCACCGCTCGGATGATCGACCGCCCGCTGCGGCCGCTCTTCCCCAAGGGCTGGCATCACGAGACGCAGCTCGTCTCGACGCCGCTCTCGGTCGACCACGTGCATCCCTACGACATCCTCGCCATGAACGGCGCATCGGCCGCGCTGGCGATCTCGCCGGTTCCCGTCGCCGAGCACGTCGGCGCCGTCCGCGTCGGCAAGCTCGACGGTGACTTCGTCGTCAACCCTCCCGAGGAGCAGCATGAGAACCTCGAGATGGACCTGATCGTCTCCGGCTCCAAGGACGCGATTTTGATGGTCGAATGCGGTGCCGACAACGTCACCGAGGCCGAGGTGCTTGACGCACTCGACATCGCCCACGCCGAGATCAAGAAGCTCGTCGGCGCGATGGAGGATCTGCAGTCGGAGGCCGGCAAGGAGAAGGTCGGCGTCGAGGCTCCGACGATCGACGAAGCTCTGCTCGCCCAAATCGTCGACTCGCATCAGAACGCGATCGATGAGGCGACCAGCGTCCCCGAGAAGCTGGCCCGCCAGGAGGCGATCGAGGCGATCAAGGACGCGGTAGTCGCCCAGTACGCGCCGGAGACCGGTGACGAAGAGGCCGACGCCGCTCGCCGCAGCGAGGTCTCGACGGCCTTCAACGCGATCGAGAAGTCGACGATCCGCAAGCGGATCGCAGTCGACAAGAAGCGTCCCGATGGTCGAGCTCAGGATGAGATCCGTCCGATCGAGACCGAGGTCGACATCTCTCCCCGCGTGCACGGCTCGGCGCTGTTCACCCGCGGTGAGACGCAGATCCTCTCGAACGTCGCCCTCGGCACGACGAGGATGGACATGCGACTCGACAACCTCGGGCTGCAGGAGACCAAGACCTTCTTCCACCACTACAACTTCCCGCCCTACTCGGTCGGCGAAGCTGGGTTCATGCGTGGTCCGAAGCGTCGCGACATCGGGCACGGCGCGCTCGCCGAGCGCGCCCTGCAGCCGACGATCCCGAGCGTGGAGGACTTCCCCTACGTGACCCGGGTCGTCTCCGAGACGCTCGAGTCCAACGGCTCCTCGTCGATGGGTTCGGTCTGCGCCTCCTCGATGGCCCTGCAGGCAGCGGGCGTTCCGGTCTCCGCACCGGTCGCCGGCGTCGCCATGGGTCTGATCAAGGAGGACGAGCATGTGATCGTGCTGACCGACATCGCCGGCGTCGAGGATCACCTCGGCGACATGGACTTCAAGGTCGCAGGCACCGAGGAGGGCATCAACGCCCTCCAGATGGACATCAAGATCACCGGCGTGACCTTCGACATTCTGCGCGAGGCGCTGGAGCAGGCCCGACAGGGTCGACTCTTCATCCTCGGCAAGATGGCCGAGGCGATCGACGGGCCGCGCGATCAGCTCAGCCCAACCGCTCCGCGGATCGAGTCGATCAGGATCGACCCGGAGAAGATCGGAGCGGTCATCGGCAAGGGCGGCGAGACCATTCGCGGCCTGTCGGAGGAGTTCGAGGCGCAGATCGACGTCGAGGACGACGGCACGATTCGCGTCTACGCTGCGAACGGGGAGCTGGTCGAGGCCTGCATCGCCCAGATCAGCGCCATGACACGCGAGGCCGAGGTCGGCGACACGTTCAAGGGCAAGGTCGTCAAGACCACGACCTTTGGCGCATTCGTCGAGCTGGTCAAGGGCACCGATGGCCTCCTGCACATCTCGGCGGTCAAGCCCGGTGAGCGGGTCGAGACCGTCGAGGACGTTCTCAGCGCCGGCGACGAGCTGGACGTGACCGTGGTCGAGGTCGACCGTGAGCGCGGCCGGATCGGCCTGCGTCGCTCCGACGACCCACAGGTCGCCGGTAAGTCGAAGGACGAGCTCGCAGCCGTTGGCAGCGGCGACCGCGGCCCACGTGGCGGCGGTGGCGGCGATCGCGGCGGACGCGGCGGTCGTGATCGCGGCGGACGCGGCGGCGAGCGCCGTCGGCGCGACTAGGACTCAGGAGTAACTGGATGGCCCTTCCCGAAGGCGTCGAGCTGACCGAACTCGATGGCGGCCTCAAGGTCGTCACCGAAGCCGTACCGTCGGTCCGCTCGGTCGCCCTCGGGCTCTGGGTCAAGACGGGATCACGTGACGAGACGCCGGCTCAGGCCGGCGTCTCGCACTTTCTCGAGCACCTGCTCTTCAAGGGCACCGAGCGCTACTCGGCGATCGAGATCTCCGAGTACTTCGATGCGCTCGGAGCCGCGACGAACGCTTCGACGAGCAAGGAGACCACGAATCTCTACTCGCGCTTTCTCGACGAGCACACGGAGGCCGCCCTCGACCTGCTTGCGGAGATGTTCCTCAGGCCGACCTTTCCGGACATCGATTCCGAACGTCAGGTCGTGATCGAGGAGATCGCCATGTACGAGGACGAGCCCTCCGATCGGGTTCACGACGTACTCAGCGACGCGATCTACGGCGACACCCCGCTCGGCCGCCGCATCCTCGGTACCGCCGACGTCATCGGCACCGTGCCGATCCCCGACATCTCCGCCTACCACCGGGCTCGCTACGTCAGCTCGAACATGGTCGTCTCCGCCTCCGGCAGCCTCGACCACGAACGCATCGTCGAGATGGTCAACGAATATTTCCAGCCCTCCCGGGGCGCGGTCGAGGCCCAAAATGGCGGCCTGGGCGGCCCGCCGGAGCCCGGCGGGCGACTGCGCTTCTACCCGAAGGAGACCGAGCAGTACCACATCTGCTTCGGCGCTCCCGGCATCAGTCGCAGCGACGACCGGCGGTACTCGCTCAACGTGATGGACACGATCTTCGGCGGCTCCAGCTCATCCCGGCTGTTCCGCGAGGTGCGCGAGAAGCGCGGCCTCGCCTACTCGGTCGGCTCCTACTCCGCGCAGTTCGCCGACCAGGGCACCGTCGCGATGTACGTCGGAACCCGTGAGGACAACGTCGCCGAAGCCTGCGAGATCATCGGCCGCGAACTTGCCTCCCTGCGGGCGGACGGCGTCGGCGCCGAGGAGCTCAAGCGAGCCAAGGAGCACGTCAAGGGCCGCACGGTCCTCGTGCTCGAATCGACCTCGGCACGGATGAGCCGAAACGCCAGCGCGACCCTGTTCGATCTGCCGATCCTCAGCATCGACGAGATCATCGCCAAGATCGACGCCGTCACCGTCGAGGACGTCGCCGCGCTTGCCGAGGAGCTCTACGCGCCGGAGAACATCTCGGCCGCCTGCATCGGCGCCGACGAGGACCGCTTCCGCAAGGCAGTCGCCCCCGTCAGCGACGCGCTGGCCACCTAGCGCGGCGAGGTGCCAATAACCGGCTCCTGTGGCCGGTTACAGACACCTCGCGCTCAGCGGAAGCGGGCAACGGCGAAGTCGGCGCCGAGCGGGCCGACGCCGAGACCGGCTGCGACGACCCTCGAGGCGGAATCGACCGTGATTTCGCGGATCCCCTCGACGCCGCCGCCGAGCGAGGCAGAGATCGTGAAGCCGTCGCCAAACGACCTGTCCGGCTTCCCGCTTGGCTTGAGGCGCGCCAACGCCCAGTCGTTGTCGCCGTCGACCCTGACCGAGCCGGCGATCACGATCTGAGCGTTGGCGCGGTCGACGGCGATCGAAGCGGGGCGGGCGTCCCTCGACCCGAACCGGACGTAGGCTCGGCCGTCCTTGCTGAACGTGGCGTCCGGTCGACCGCGGACCGTGAGCCGACCGACCGCGAAGTCGTCGTCGCCGCTTGGGCCACAGCCGCAGGTCGCGGTGACGAGCGGCCGTCCGGATTCGTCGAGGACCACCGCAGCGCCCTCGCCCACCATCCTCCCGAGGGGGAGCCCGACGCCGTCCCTACCGTAGCTGGGGTCGAGCTTCCCGGTCGGCGATATCCGGCGCAGGGTCGGCACGGCGTGCTTCGATCCTTGTGGACGAGCAGCGCCGGCGATCAGCAACCGCCCGCGCCGATCGATTGCGATCGCCTTGTAGGCGTCCTCGCCGACCTTCCCGAACTGGAGAATCCCTCCCGCGCCGAAGGACTGGTCGAGCGAACCGTCGGATTCAAAGCGGATCAGCGTGGGACGAAAGCCCCTCGCCCCGGTCGCCGCGCCGAGTACGACGACTCCGTCGTCGGCGTCGATTGCGGCGTCGTAGGAGGCGCTGAGCGTCCCGGGTTGAATCGCCACCATCCCGTCGTCTCCGAAGCCGGGGTCGGGGGTGCCCTCGGGAAGTAGCCTCGCGATCCCGATGCTCGATGTGGAGCCGTCGAAGGTGGTGATCGTCCCAGTCGCCACCACCCGGTCGGCGGAATCGATGTCTGCCGTGGTCGCGGCCTGATTGACGAAGCCGAAGTCGACCAGGGCCCGTCCGTCGCCCGAGAAGCCGAGATCGGGCGATCCGCTCGATAGGTACTTCGCGAACGCGAAGCCGGCGACGTGCGGCCTGCTCGGATCGCCGAGACCACCGAACCCGGTAGCAACGATGCTGCCGTCCGACCCGATGTCGACGGCGTTCGCGCCGTCCTCGCCCGTGGTGAAGTCGGCCAGGGCGAGCCCGCCCTCGCCGAAGGTAGGATCGAGAAAGGGCGAGGGGTCGGCCGCCTGCGCCCCCCCGATGCCGGGCGAGGCGATCAGACAGGCGGCCACCATTGCGCCGGCACCCAGACGGGTGCGACTCCGTGCCCGGTTCATCGTATGCTGACGCGGCATGCCCGACCCGATCCTAGTTGCAGTCGCCGGCGCGGCGGGCCGCATGGGAGCGGCGGTCTGCGAGGCGGTACACGGTGCCGACGGCCTCGAACTCAGTGGCCGCGCCGATCCGTCACTCGGAACCGAACTCGGGGACGTGCTCGACGCCGCCGATGTCGTCGTCGATTTCACGGTCCCTGACCAGGCGCTCCCGAACGCCCACAAGTGCCTTCATGCGGGGGTGAGCGTGGTCGTGGGGACCACCGGATTCGACCTCGAGAAGCTGCGCAAGTGCGCCGCCGATCATTGGAACGGGGGGGAGGGAGGGCGTGCGTTCGTCGCTCCCAACTTCGCGATCGGCGCCGTGTTGATGATGGAGATCGGCCAGCGGGTCGCCGAGTTCATGCCCGAGGTCGAGATCGTCGAGCTTCATCACGACAAGAAGCTCGACCGGCCCTCGGGAACGGCCGCGCGCACGGCCGAGCTGCTCGAGGCCGCCGGCGCGAACGTTCACCAGCCGATCCACTCGATCAGGCTTCCCGGTCTCGTCGCTCACCAGGAGCTCATTTTCGGCGGCGAGGGCCAAACGCTGACGATCCGCCACGACTCGATCGACCGCAGTTCCTTCATGCCGGGAGTCGTATTGGCCTGTCGCAGGGTCGGAACCCTTCCGGATCCGCTCACGGTCGGGCTCGAGCGCCTCTTGTAGATACCCTGCCCCTGCACCCCTAGGAAGGACGAGGACCTTGAGCGACGATCTTGCACGTATGGACGCGACCGCGCAGGCGGCGCTGGTCAGCTCCGGTGAAGCAACGCCGAGCGAGCTGATGGATGCCGCGATCGCGCGCGCCGAGCAGGTCAACCCCGAGATCAACGCGATAATCCACGACCTTGCGACCTCCGGGCGCGAGCAGGCGTCCGGTGAGCTGCCCGACGGGCCGTTCAAGGGCGTCCCATTTCTGCTCAAGGATCTCGGGGCCGCCAACGCGGGAGAACCGCTCAACATGGGCATGCAGGTTCTCAAGGACGCGAACTTTCACTCCCCAATCGATACGACGCTCGCCCAGCGCTTCCGCGAGGCCGGCCTGATCACGATGGGCAAGACCAATACGCCCGAGTTGGGAATCGTCGCGACGACCGAGCCCAAGGCGTGGGGAGCAACGCGCAATCCCTGGGACACATCACGCTCGCCCGGCGGCTCGAGCGGCGGTTCAGCAGCTGCGGTGGCGGCCGGCATCGTCCCGATGGCTCACGCCAACGACGGTGGAGGTTCGATCCGGATCCCGGCATCCCACAACGGTCTCGTCGGGCTGAAGCCGACCCGGCAGCGGACCAGCGAGGGCCCGATGATCGGCGACAACATGTCGGGCGTGACCGTCGAGCTCTGCGTCTCCCGCTCCGTCCGCGACACGACCCGGCTGCTCGACGCGGTGCACGGCGCCGCACCCGGCGATCCCTACGTCGCGCCGGCCCCGTTGCGGCCCTACGTCGAGGAGCTCACCGACGAGAGCGGCGGCCTACGGGTCGGCGTGATGACCAAGCCGGCGGTCGAAGGCGTCGAGGTGGCGACGGACTGCCTGGAGGCCGTGAGCAAGGCTGCAAAGCTGATCGAGTCACTCGGCCACAACGTGGACGACGGTTCATTTCTCGACGTGCTCCCCGACGGCGGCGACGGACCGGACATCGAGGACAGCTTTCTGACCAGATGGGCGGCCGGTCAGGCCGCGACGCTGGCTCAGCTCGGAATGCTGCTGGGCAGGCCGATCACCGAAAACGATGTCGAGCCGTTGACCTGGACGATGGCCCAGATCGGCCATGAGCGGGACGGCGGTCGTTACCTGATGGACGTCGGCATTCACCACATGATCACGAGGGTGATCGGCGGATGGTTCGCCTCTGCGGGATACGACCTGCTTCTGACGCCGACGACGGCTGAGGTCGCGCCGAAGCTCGGGGAGATCGACACCGCCGCCGACAACCCGATGGACGCATTCACGCGCTGCCTTCCCCTCGGCGCCTTCACCGCCATCTTCAACATCACCGGTCAGCCGGCGATCTCGGTGCCGATGCACTGGACCGAGGGGGGCATGCCCGTGGGCGTCCAGCTCGTCGCGCCGTTCGGCCGCGAGGACCTATGCCTGCGGGTGGCCGCACAACTCGAGCGCATCGCACCCTGGGCCGACCGCACCCCGCCGGTCTTCGCGGGCTAAACGACTCGGCCTTGCGGGTAACTTGTCCACATGAGTGAGTTCAGCGGCGTACTGACCGCGATGGCGACGCCGTTCGACGGCGCGGGCGATGTCGACTTCGCGGCTGCCGCAGCACTGGCCACCTTCCTGCTGGAGCATGGATCCGACGGACTGGTCGTCGCCGGCAGCACCGGCGAGGCCGCGACTCTCGACGACACCGAGCAGATCGACCTGCTCAAGGCGGTGCGTGCGGAGGTGGGGGAGGCAACGCTGCTGATCTGCGGTACGGGGACCAACGACACCCGCCACTCGGTCGCTCTGACGCGGGCCGCAGACGCCGCGGGCGCCGACGCGATGCTCGTCGTCACCCCGTACTACAACAAGCCGAACCCGGCCGGCATGCGGGCCCACGTCGAGGCCGTCGCTGCAAGCACCGAAAAGCCGATCATCCTCTACAACATCCCGGGCCGGACGGTCATCAACATCCCGCCGGCCCAACTCGCCGATCTCGCCGCAATCGAAAACGTCCGGGCCGTCAAGCAGGCAAACGACGACGATCTCGGCCCGATCGAGGGACTGGAGGTCCTGGCGGGCAACGACGACGTCTTCCTGCGCTGCCTCGAACTCGGGGGAACCGGCGGAATCTGCGTCGCCTCCCACATCGTCGGACCGCAGATGGCGGAGATCAACAACCTCTTCAACGCCGGAGAGCCCGCAGCGGCCAGGGAGCTCAATGCCACCCTGGAGCCGCTGTTCGAGGCCCTCACGGTGACCACCAACCCCATTCCAATCAAGGGAGCACTGCAAATGCTTGGTATCTGTTCAGAACGAATGCGGCTGCCGATGGTGCCGCTCGACGACGCCCAACGGGCCGTGGTTCGCGACGCCCTCGTCCAGCTCGACCTCGAGGTGGTCGCGTGAGCGGCAAGCTTCGGATCCTGCCGCTCGGCGGGCTCGGCGAGATCGGCAAGAACATGACCGTGATCGAATACGGCGGCAAGATCGTCATCGTCGACACGGGGCTGATGTTTCCGACCGCCGAGATGCTTGGGATCGACCTCGTCCTGCCCGATTTCTCCTACCTGAGGGGCAAGCTGGACGACATCGAGGCGATCGTTCTCACCCACGGCCACGAGGACCACGTCGGAGCGCTTCCCTACGTACTCCGTGAGATCGGAATCCCGCCGGCGATCTACGGTGGTCGGTTGACGATCGGCATGGTGCGCTCGAAGCTCGAGGAACACAAGCTGCGCGACGTTCCATTGCGCGACCTCGAGCCCGGCACGATCGAGAAGGCCGGGCCCTTCGGAATCGAGATGATCCACATGTCGCACTCGATCCCCGATGCATGCGCCGTCGCGATTCATACCGATTTGGGCCCGATCCTGCTCACCGGCGACTACAAGTTCGACCAGACTCCGGTTGATGGGAGCCCGGCCGATTTCGCCCGGCTCGCACAGCTCGGCGCCGAGGGGCTGGTCTGCCTATGCGGCGACTCGACCAACGCCGACCGGCCTGGCGTCGCCACCTCCGAATCGAGCGTCGGGCCGGCGCTTCTGGAGACCTTCTCCCGCGCCGACGGCCGGATCATCGTCACCTGCTTTGCCTCCAATGTTCACCGGGTCCAGCAGGTCGTCGATGCAGCGGACGTGCTCGGCCGCAAGGTCGCTCTGGTCGGTCGGTCGATGCGCAAGAACTTCAACATCGCCTCCAACCTGGGGATCGCAAATGCTCCCCAGAGTCTGTTGATCCAACCGCGCGAGATCGAGGACTACCCCGACGAGGAGGTCGTAGCGATCTCGACCGGGAGCCAGGGCGAGCCGCTCTCGGCCCTTCGCCGGATGGCCCACGGCGAGCACCGCGACGTGCAGCTGCATTCCGGTGACACGGTGGTGTTCTCGGCAACGCCGGTGCCCGGCAACGAGCGTTCGGTCAACGAGACGATCGACCGGATCTTCGAGATCGGCGCTCGTGTGATCACGGCCGCCGACGCCCCGATCCACGCCTCCGGCCACGGCTACCAGGAGGACATGAAGCTGATGCTCAACCTGACCAAGCCGAAGTACGTGATGCCGATCCACGGCGATTTCAAGCGTCTGCGGCTCCACGCCGGCCTGGCCGAGTCGGTCGGGATCGACTCCGACCGGATATTCCAATCGCGCAACGGCGTGCCGCTCGAGATCGACGGCAAGGGCGCTCGCCTCGGCGACGACATCGGCGCCGGCATGATCTTCGTCGACGGCCTGGAGCTGGGCGAACCCGACGACGCCGCCCTGCGGGACCGTCGCACCCTCTCGGCCGATGGCCTGGTGATCGTCGTCGCAACCGTCTCGATCGAAGATGGCGAGGTCGCCGCGGACCCGGAGATTTCCTTCCGAGGAGTGCCGTTCCAGGGCGAGGACGACACCGAGCGACTGCTGGTGGAGCTGGCGGACGTCGTCGAGGACAAGCTCGAGGACGCCCTGCGCAGCAAGACCCGCGAGCCGTCGATGATCCGCCAGGACGTCCACGACGTGGTCGCAAGTTTCGTCTTCAAGCGCCTGAAGCGCCGCCCGATGGTGCTGCCGGTGGTAATCGAGGTGTAGTTCGACGGCGGGCGCGGCCTGCCGAGGTCCGCGATCGCTGGGCGGAATTGGTTTGGCATCTAGGAAGGAAGGCCCGGGAGCTCGCCCACCGCTCACCCGCCCACCGAGGGGCTTTCAGGGTCAGTGAATGGCATTTCTCCGAGATATCGGAGGAAACCCATTCACAGGCAACAGCTCCACCTCCACGGTCGGCGAGAGCGGACGCGCAGCGGCCTCCCGGCCGCAGAAAGGTTGGCCCGCCGGACCAGGGAGGGAGGTCCGGCGGGCCGAATTGGCTCAGGCTGGCCAATCAATGCCGTCACGATCGAACTTGGGGGAGGATCGTGACGGGCTTTGTCTCGTCCACGGGCAATACTCGGCCGCGGGCCTAAACAGGCTCTCAAGGTTCCTCAAGAGTTCGCTCAAACTTCTGCGGGGGACTCCAGAGGCAATCTGACGTCGAAGCATGCACCGCCGGATTCACCGGTGCTCGCGGCTACCGCTCCTCCGTGAGCGGCCGCTACGGCTCTGACGATGGAGAGACCCAACCCGGTCCCGGTGCCGTTCCGCGACGTCCGGTCGGCTGGACCCTGGCCGCGGACGAAGCGATCGAATACCTGCGTCTCCATGCCCGCGGGGAATCCGGGTCCGTCGTCGCTGACCTGCAGGTGGGCCATGCCGGATTCCTCGCTCAGGGTGACGTCGATCACGGTTCCGTCGGGCGTGTGGCGGATCGCGTTCTCGAGCAGGTTAAGGACCAGTCGATGAAGCTCGTCGGGGCTGCCGGCAACCGGAGCCGAGGCGACGAGGCTGCGGTTGAAGTTGTGACCGTCGGAGACGGGAGCGACCTCCTCGAGCGCCTCGGCCGCGATCAGGGCCAGATCACATTCGATTCGCTCGCCGATCCGGCCGGCGTCGGCCCGCGCGAGCAGCAGGAGATCCCCGACTAGGCGATTCATCCGCTTCGAGCTCCGCAGCGCCGAGGCGACGGCCGCAACCTCGTCCTCGTCAGCTGGTTCGTCGCCACCCTCGAGCGACTCCTCGAGCAGCTCTAAGTTGGCGAGAATGCTCGTCAAGGGGGTGCGCAGCTCGTGGGATGCGTCGGCGACGAACTCCCGCTGGCGCTTGATCGTGCTCTCCGTCTCCGATCGCGCCGCGTCGAGTTCACGCAGCATCTGGTCGAGGGTTCGCGCAAGCTCCGCAACCTCGTCGTCGCTCTCCGGCTCCGGGATCCGACGGGAAGGATCGCGGGTGGCGGCGATGTCGCCCGCGGCGGCGGTCAGGGCGGCGATCGGCCGCATCGCCCGATTGGCGACGGCCATGCCGGCGAGTCCGGCGAGCAGCGTGCCGATCGCGACCCCGCCGATGAGGAATATCCAGAGTCGGCCGATCGTTTCGTTGACCGCGGATTCAGGCCGCGCGTACTGGAGATAGATCTCGCTGAACATCAGGTCGGTGCGGAAGATCCGCGCGCTGGCAACCTCGAGCGACCCGACCGATGTGACCGTTCCCGGCTGGGGCGGGCCGAACCCGGATGGCCCCGCGTTGCCGAAGTTCACCGGCTCGCCCGCCTGATTGACGACGCGAATCTGAGCGTCGTCGGTGAGGGCGATCGCATTCGGGTCGGTGGGCACGCCTCGAGCGCTCAGGTCGATCGCGTTGGCCAACTCCGCAGCGTTCGCCTGCAGGTCGTTCTCGAAATCGGAGTGCAGCCGATTGCTGACCAGCCGCCCGACGACCGCGGCGAACCCGATCAGGATCACGGCCGTGAGCACCGCCGAGACGATCGCGATGCGTACGCGTACCGGCAGGCGACGCGACCGGGCGTAGAGTCGCTTGACCCCGGCGATGGGGCTGGGCCCGGTCATCGCCCGCTCACACCCTGACCACGTACCCCGCACCCCTCTTGGTGTGCAGGATCCGGTCCTCTCCTCCCTCTTCCAGCTTGCGCCGAAGATTGCTGATGAACACATCGATCGTATTGGTCATCGATGTCGGGTCGTAGCCCCAAACCTCCTCGAGCAGGCGCTCGCGCGAGATCACCAGGCGCTCGTTCCTCATCAGGAACTCGAGCAGTTCGAACTCACGGTTGGTGAGATCGAGAACGCGCTCCCCGCGCGTCACCTCCCGGGTTCCGGGGTTGAGGACGAGGTCGCCGACGGTCAGGGATGCGGTCCCGCGCGGCGGACGACGGCGCAGCAGCGCCCGCATCCTGGCCAAGAGCTCGGTCCGCTCGAAGGGCTTGACGAGGTAGTCGTCAGCGCCGGCGTCCAGTCCCTCGACGCGATCGCCCGTATCTGAGCGAGCGGTGAGGATGAGGATCGGCACGTCGCCGTCGGCCCGCAGTCGTCGACAGACCTCAACGCCGTCGAGCAGCGGCAGGCCCAGGTCGAGGACGACCAGGTCCGGAACGAACTCGGCTGCCATCGTCAGCGCTTCCTCGCCGTCGCCGGCGGTACGAACTTCGTGACCCTCCTGGCGCAGGGAACGGCGCAGGACATCGGCGATGTCCTCGTCGTCCTCGACGACCAGGACCCGCCCGATCAGGTTGTCCGCATCGGTCATGGGCGCAATTCTAAAGATCAGTCGGACCGGCGCGAAGCTCCCGGCAGAACTCGTGCAAGCGGAGGCGCCTCACCGGCGGCTTCGCGCAGGGGACGACGCCGACGCGTCGAAGGGGTCGCCAGATGTCAACAAAGCCACTCCTGCGCCCAAAGGCGCGCAAGAAGCCTTCCCCGAAGAAGCGGAAGAAGCCGGTCGCGCGCAAAACCGCCACGCCCAAGACGGCTCCACGCGAGCTCGAGCAGCGTCACCTCGACCTGATCGGGCTCGGGCTGCTCGCCGCCGCCCTCTACCTCGGCTTCGTGCTCTACGCCGGCTGGGACGGGGGCCTCGGCGGCAGCGGGCTGGAGGTGGCGCTCACCTGGACCGGGGGTGCGGTCTCGTATGCGGTGCCGATGTTGCTCGCGGGTTGCGGGCTCGCACTCGTGATCAAGCCACTGATCCGTTACCCGGGTGCGATCAACGCCGGCGCGATTCTGCTGATCGCCGGCCTTCTGCTCGCCTTCGCGGCCGAGACTGCCGGACTCGGGCCAGACTCCCCGGCGCGCGGGGACCTGTTCGATCCCGACTACTTCACCGCGCACGGTGGGGCACTCGGAGAGTCCCTCTACTGGGCCTCGACGACTCTGTTTCAGCGCGTCGGCGCCCACATCATCGCTCTGTTGATGATCCTCAGCGGCATCCTTCTGCTCAGCGGTCGCCCCCTGGTCAGCCTGCTCAGCTCCGGCGCGGATGCCGCGGGTCGAGCACGGGCGGCCACCGGCGAGATGGCTAGAACCGCCAGGGCGAGGCGGAGGGGTGACGGGGGCGGCCTCCAGGTCGGCGACGGCTGGAGCACCGAGCACTTCCCCGGCGAACACGATCCCGATGAGGACGCGTTGACGCTGCCGCTCGGCAACGAGGCCGAGACCAACGAGTTCGACTTCGAGGGGGATGCCGGTGACGACCTACAGGGGAAGGTCGAGACGGACGTCGAGCATGCCTTCGACGACGACGGTTTCGTCGCGGACGAGGAGCCCGCGCCGGAGCTGGAAGCAGCGCCCGCCGCAGTCCCGGTCGAGACGGGCAGTATCGAGATCTCGCGGACGCCGCTCGGCGCCAAGCGCGGGGGGATCACGGAATCGGATGAGCTCGACTACCGCGTGCCGCCGCCGAAGCTGCTGCGGCGGGGCAACGACGACAAGGACCGGGGTCCGGACCGTCGCGAGATGGAGAAGACCGCCCGCGCCCTGCTCGAGGTGCTCAGCCACTTCAAGATCGAGGCGAAGCTGATCGGAACCGTGACCGGCCCGCACGTGAGCAGATACGAGCTACAGCTGGCCCCCGGAACGAAGGTCGGCAAGATCGCCCAGCTCAAGGACGATCTCGCATACGCGCTGGCGTCCACCGACATCCGGATCCTGGCGCCGATCCCCGGCAAGAAGGCCGTCGGCGTCGAGGTCCCGAACGCCCGCCGCAAGATGGTCCGCCTCGGCGACATCTATGGGGGCCGTCCCCACGGTGCTTCGCCGTTGCTGTCGTGGCTCGGCAAGGACATCTCCGGGCAGGCCGTCTCGATGGATCTGGCGAAGATGCCCCACGTGCTCGTCGCCGGCACGACCGGGTCGGGCAAGTCGGGGTCGGTCAACGCCATCCTGACGTCGATGCTCCTTCACGCTTCGCCGAACGAGCTGCGACTGGTTCTGGTCGACCCCAAGCAGGTGGAGCTCAACCACTACGACTCGGTTCCTCATCTCCTGACGCCGGTCGTAACCAATGCCCGGGTCGCCTCCAACGTGCTCGAGAACCTGGTCGCCGAGATGGAGTCCCGCTACACCGTCATGGGCAAGGCCCGGGGTCGAAACCTCGAGGAGCTGAACAAGATCCGCGTCAAGCTGGGTGACGCCCCGCTGCCCCATATCCTCTGCGTGATCGACGAGCTCGCCGACCTGATGATGGTCGCTCCCGGAGAGGTCGAAGACTCGATCATTCGCCTCGCCCAGAAGTCCCGAGCGGTCGGCATCCACCTGCTGCTTGCGACCCAGCGGCCGTCCACCGACGTGATTACGGGAACGATCAAGGTCAACATCCCAGCGCGGATCGGGTTCTCGGTCGCCTCGCAGGTCGACTCCCGCGTCATCCTCGACCAGGGGGGAGCCGAATCGCTGCTCGGCCAGGGCGACATGCTCTTCCGACCGGTCGGGTCCTCGAAGCTCCAGCGTGTCCAGGGAGCCTTCGTGACCGAGGAGGAGATCGCCAAGGTCGTCGCGTTCTGGGCCAAGCAGGGCGAGCCGAACTTCGACCAGGATCTGCTGATCGAAAAGCCGGCGGTCGACGTGGACGGCGACGGCGGTGGTGAGTTCTCACCGAATGAGGATGATCTGCTCGCCGATGCGATCCAGATCTGTGTGGAGACCGAGACCGCGTCGGTCTCGATGATCCAGCGTCGGCTCCGCGTGGGTTACACCCGCGCCGGACGGTTGATCGACATGCTCGAGCGCCGCGGCGTCATCTCCGGCTACGAGGGCTCGAAGCCGCGTCAGGTCCTGATCACCGCTGCGGACGTTCCCCGGATCCTCGCCGGACCGGACTCGTCGTCCGCCGACGATCCGGGAACCGAGGGCGCGGGCCTCGAAACCGTCCAGGGCTGAGCGGTCCGAACCTGACGCCGAAGGTCCCGCGCGGCCCGACCCCGCAATACTGGGGCGCCGATGAGCCGCTATGACGAACCGACCGGACCCGGGATCGGCGCCACCCTCAAGGATGCCCGCCGACGAATCGGCATGGACATCAAGGAGGCCGAGGAGCGAACGAAGATCCGGACACGCTACCTGCGCGCCCTCGAGGCCGAGGACTGGGAGGCCCTGCCGGCGCCGGCATACGTGCGGGGCTTCCTACGCGTATACGGGCAGATTCTCGGACTCGACGGTGAGATGCTGGCCGACCGGTATCGGCGCAGCTACGAGGAGCCCGCCGCGATCCAGAGCGCCGCCGCGGAGCCCGTGCTCAGGAATCGAGGGGCCTCGGGCTCCCGACCGCCGTCACGAAGCGGCTGGATCGTCGTCGTCGGAGGCGTGATCGTGGTCCTGCTCGTGATCCTCGCGATTCTCGGACTGACATCCAACGGGTCCGACGAGCGCACGGGCAGCGAACGAAGCACCGGCGGCCTCCAGGACGGCGGCGCCAAGGGCGGGAAGGACGGTGGGGGCCAGGGTTCAGGCCTTGAGCCGGTCGACCTCAGCATCGAACCGCTGAGCGAGGTGCGGATCTGTCTGGTCGGCGACTCGCGAAATCCTCTCGTCGACTCACAGGTGTTGACGGAGGGTGCGGTCGAGGAGTTCAGTGGTCAGATGACCTACCGGCTGGACCTCGCCGGCGGCGGTACCGTCAAACTCACGGTCGGGGGCGACGAACAGAAGCTCGAGCCCTCCGACGATGCGAGCTTCGAAGCCAACGCCAAGGGCGTCTCAGAGATCAGCTACGCCGGACCAAGCTGCCCATGAGCCCGAGTGGATCAGACGATGAGCGTTAGAGCGGGGATCATCGTCACCGGTACGGAGGTGCTTACGGGAAAGGTCACCGATCGCAACGGCCCCTGGGTCTCCGAGCGGCTGTTCGAGCTCGGCTGCGAGGTCGCCCACATCGTCTGCGTCGGCGACCGCCCCGAGGACCTCCGTGGATCGCTCGAGTTCCTCCGCTCCGCCGGGATCGAGCTGATCGTGACGACCGGCGGGCTCGGTCCGACCGCCGACGACCTGACCGCCGAGATCGTGGCGCAGTTCGGCGAGCGCGAGATGATTCTCGACGAGGCGATGGAGAAGCGGATCGCCGAGATCGTCGCCGGATTCGCCCGGCGGATGAGGTTCGATCCCGAGGGATTGCGCGACGGAACCAGGAAGCAGGCGATGATTCCCGAGGGCGCGATCGCGCTCGACCCGGCGGGAACGGCGCCCGGCCTCGTCGTCGAGGCCGGTGAATCGGTCGTGATCGTGCTCCCCGGCCCGCCCCGCGAGCTGCAGGCGATGTGGTCCGCCGCGGTTGCCTCGGCACCCGTCGCCGGACGCCTCCAGCAGGCCGAGAGCTACGCGGTGGAGACGATGAAGATGTTCGGGATTCCCGAGTCGACCCTCGCAAAGACGCTGCGTGAGATCGAGCGTGACATCGATCTCACGCCACTCGAGATCACCACTTGCCTGCGACGCGGTGCCGAGCTGGAGGTCGACGTGCGCTACCGGGAGCAGGACGTGGCGCTCAGGGACGCACTCTTCGTCGCAATCCGCGAGCGCCACGGCAACTTCATCTACACCGAACGCGGCGAGAGCATCGACGAGCTCGTGGCGGGGCTGATGGCCGGTCAGCGGATCGCCCTGGGCGAGTCGTGCACGGGCGGCGGACTGGCGGCACGTCTGACGGAGCTGCCCGGCGCCTCAGCCTATTTCGCCGGCGGGGTCGTCGCCTACTCGAATCAGGCAAAGGTCGATCTGCTGGGCGTCGCCGAGGACCTGATCGAACAGCACGGTGCGGTTTCTCCCGCGGCTGCCGAGGCCATGGCCCGCGGCGCCATGGATCGGTTCGGGGCCGACCTGGGGGTGGGGGTCACCGGCGTGGCCGGGCCCGACGGCGGGACCGAGGAAAAGCCCGTCGGCTACGTCTGCATCTGCGTCGTCCGCGCGGACGGAGGAGTGCTCGCGCGCGACCCGAAGCTGCCGGGGAGCCGCAGCGACGTTCGTGACCGGTCCGCCAGCGTCGCCATGCACATGATCCGGCGTCTGCTGATGGAGGAGGATCTGCCCGTCTGAGGATCCGCGAATCGGTCGATCGGGGCCCGACGCCGATCAGGACGAGAAGAGCTTCAGCATTCCCTCGAGCAGGGTTTCGGGAGCCTCCTCGGGAAGCCAATGCCCGGCATCCTCGACCACGACGAGCCTCATCGCCGGGGCATTGCCCTCGAAGCCGCCCTGCGCGTCCGGGCGAATCACCGGGTCCGCCTCGCCGGTGAAGAGCACCGCAGGCATCTCCATCCTGCGGTCGGCGAATGCACCGGAGGCCAGCTGGCGGATCTCGGTGGTCAGAAACGACCGATAGATCCCGACGCTGGCCGCCGCGCGGTCGGGCTCGCTCCATTGCGAGACGAACTCGTTCATCTCGGTTGCGGTCCAGGTCCGCCCGGGGTGGGCCGCGCTGGCGTTGAAGACCGCACGGGTGAAGCCGGGCACGCGGCGGACGACCTGCCTGCCGAGGATCGGCGAGGCGATCAGCGCCATGTAGGCGAGCCTCCTGACGGTTTTCAACGTCGCCCCGAAACCGGGCTCCCGTTCGATCCACGGATGGCTGATCCCGGCGGCGGCGAAATGCGTTACCCGCTCGGGCGCCTGGATGCAGATCAGGAAGCCCGCGAAGCCGCCCCAGTCGTGGCCGGCGAGGCGAACCCGTTCGAGTCCGAGGACGTCCAGCAAGCCGATCACGTCGGCGGCCAGTTCCGCCTTCAGGTAGGTGCCCGGCGGAGCGTCGGTCCATCCGAATCCACGCAGGTCGGGGCAGACGACCCGGTAGTGCTCACTGAGCGGACCGATCATCCGGCGCCATGCATACCAGTGCTGAGGCCAACCGTGGAGCAGGACCAACGGCTCGGCGTCCTCGGGACCGGCCATCGCGACGTGCATTCGGAGGCCGCCGACGTCGACGTACGAGTGCGTCACGCCCTCGACCTCGGGGAGTTGCCTGAGAGTCGGCATCGGGGACCGAGACTATTGACAGTCCCGCGACTGAATAGTCCCGAAGCGATCCCCACTCGTGCGACGTGACGCCGTAGCTTGGATTCAGTTCCCGAGAGGACCCCAACATACGTTCGTTTCCGTCCGGAGGGCGCTCTAGCTTTGTGGACTCCGGTTCCGGGGAGATTCCCACCGGCACCCTGGCCGATTCGACTGTCGCCGTGAGCGGCGGATGAGGAGATTTGAACATGGCAGCATCAAACAAGCCCACCCCCATCGAGGCGGGCTCGAAGGACGCAAAGGCTAAGGACGCCGCCCTGAAGGCGGCCGTCACGCAGATCGAGCGCGATTTCGGAGCCGGCTCCGTGATGAAGCTCGGCAGCAAGACCGTGATGGACGTCGAGGCGATCCCGACCGGGGCGTTGACGCTTGATCTCGCACTCGGAGTCGGCGGCGTACCGCGCGGCAGGATCGTCGAGATCTTCGGGCCGGAGTCCTCCGGTAAGACGACCCTCGTCTACCACATCATCGCCCAGGCGCAGGCCCGCGGCGGCGTCTGCGCATTCGTTGACGCCGAGCACGCGATCGACCCGGTTTACGCCAGGCGGATCGGCGTGGACACCGATGAGCTGCTGATCTCCCAGCCCGACTACGGCGAGCAGGCGCTCGAGATCGTCGACGTGCTGACGCGCTCCGGCGCCGTCGACCTAGTCGCGATCGACTCGGTCGCTGCGCTGACGCCGCGGGTCGAGCTCGAGGGTCAGATGGGCGAGGTGCAGGTCGGTCTGCAGGCGCGGCTGATGTCGCAGGCGCTGCGCAAGCTCGCCGGCAACCTCAACCGCGCCAACACGGTCTGCATCTTCACCAACCAGATCCGCGAGAAGATCGGCGTCAGCTTCGGCAGCCCGGAGACGCAGCCGGGCGGGCGGGCGCTCAAGTTCTACTCGTCCCAGCGGCTCGACCTCCGCCGCATCGAGACTCTCAAGGAGGGCACCGAGGCAGTCGGTAACCGAGTCCGGGTCAAGGTCGTCAAGAACAAGGTCGCGGCCCCGTTCAAGCTCGCCGAGTTCGACGTCGAGTACGGCGTCGGGATCTCGAATGAGAGCTGCCTGCTGGACCTCGGCGTCGAGCACGACATCGTGACCAAGTCGGGTTCCTTCTTCTCCTACGGCGAGACCCGCCTCGGGCAGGGTAAGAACAACTCCAAGCAGTTCCTGACCGAGAACCCCGACATGGCCGACGAGATCGAGGACAAGATCTACGCCGCCCTCGGTGTTAAGCGGGCGCCCGGGCCGACGCGGACTCCGGCGCATGAGATCGCGGCGGTCCCCGAGGCGGACGCGTCCGACCCCGAAGCCGCCTAGGTTCCGGGGAGCCGGGCAGTTCAGGGCCGCGGAGGTGGAGCTCGAGGCGTGGACCGGGAAGTTGAATCTGCACTGACCAAGGCGATCGGCACCCTGCGGCGCCGGGAGCGGACGATCGCCGAGCTGCACGCCTGGCTGCTCGAGCGCGGCGTTGCCGAGGACGTCGCCGGTGAGGCGGTCGCCGAGCTGGTCGAGATCGGCGAACTCGACGACGAGCGGTTCGCCTTCGCCTTCGCCGGTGACAAGCGGGAACTCGCGGGCTGGGGCAGGGAGAGGATCGAAGCGACCCTGCTCGCCCGCGGCATCGACCGGGCGCTCGCCGAACGGGCCTCGACCGAGTCTCGCGACGCCGAGGTGGAGCGAGCCACCGCGTTGGCGCGTTCGCGGGGGGAAGACCTCGAAGACGAGCGCGCCAGGGCTCGGGTTCTTTCCTTTCTGACCCGCCGCGGGTACGAGTACGAGATGGCCTACGACGCGATCCGGCGAGCCGGGAGGGCGGAGTCCTCGGCGGCCTGACGAGGTTCGGTTCGGCGGTGACGCTCTACCATCGACCGGGTTATGGAGCGCCGCGGCCGGAGAAAACTCGCAAAGGGTGGGCGACCGGTCGAAGCCCTCCCGACCGCCGCGGAACCCATTCCGGCCGTGACCGCGTCTGAGCCGGTCGGACCCGACGGATTCGGCACGGACGCGAAGACGGCTGATCTGCAAGCACGGCGTGAGGAAATCGCCCGTCTCCAGGAACGCGCCCTCCACGATGCCGAAACCGGGCGCCTGAAGCTGGCTGAGTTGGGGCGTCGCGAGCAGGCGCTGGCCGACAGGGAGCGGAATCTCGAGGGACAGGTCGAGGAGCTGAAGCGCCAGAAGCAGGTGCAGCGAAAGGAGCTCGAGCGGCTGTCGGGGCTGACGGTGACTCAGGCCAAGCAGATGCTGATCGCCGACGTCGAGCATGACGCTCGCCGCCAGGCGGGCCGAGTACTTCTCCAGATCGAGGAGGAGACGAATCGCGATGCCGACCGCCGGGCGCGAAACATCCTCTCGATCGCGATGGGAAGGCTCGCCGGCACCCACGCCAGCGAGACGACCACCCGCCTGATCGAGCTCCCGAGCGAGGAGATGAAGGGACGGATAATTGGCCGGGAGGGGCGCAATATCAGGGCTATCGAGTCGCTCACGGGGGTGGATCTGATCATCGACGAGACCCCGAACGCGGTCGTGATCTCGAGCTTCGACGGCGTTCGCCGTGAGATTGCCCGCATCATGCTCGAGCGCCTGATCGCTGACGGGCGCATTCAGCCTGCGACGATCGAGGAGGCTTACGAGAAGGCCAAGGCCGATGTCGAGGCAACGATGGTGGCCGAGGGGGAGCGGGCCGAACTGGAGGCCGGTGTTCACGGCATCGACCCCGAACTGCTGGAGGTGCTCGGCAGGTTGCGATTCCGGACCTCCTACGGACAGAACGTCCTCGATCACCTGATCGAGTCCTCGAAGATCGCCGGTTCAATCGCCGCTGAGCTTGGCGTCTCGGTTGAGACGGCCAAGCGGGCGACGCTGCTGCACGACCTCGGCAAGGCGGTCAGTCACGAGGTCGAGGGATCGCACGCGCAGGTCGGCGCCTCGATGGCCCGTCGCAACGGCGAGAGCGAGGCCGTGGCGCACGCGATCGAGGCCCATCACAACGAGGTCTCACCTCGAACCGTGGAGGCCGTGATCGTGCAGATCGCCGACGCCGTCTCCGGTGCCCGGCCGGGGGCCAGGGGAGAGGCCCTGGAGCACTACGTGACGCGCCTGCGCGACCTCGAGGAGGTCGCAGGGCGTCATCCGGGCGTCAGCAAGGTCTATGCCGTCCGTGCCGGCCGTGAGGTCCGTCTCGTCGTGGACCCCGGCGCCGTCGACGACGAGGAGGCGGCCGTGATCGCCAGGCGTGCGGCGAAAGCGGTCGAGAGCGAGCTCGAATACCCGGGCCGAATCAAGATCACAGTCGTCAGGGAGAGCCGGTCGACGGCGTTCGCCGAATGACCCCCGGATGGCTCCGCCGCCACGGCTGTCGATAGGATCGCGACCGCAATGGCCCACTCACTCTTCTACATCGCCGGCGGCGCCCTCATCGTCGTCGCGCTGGTCCTTTCCTTCATCGGCATGCGAAGCGACAAGTTCCCATCGGGCAGCTTGCTCTGGGTCGGCACCGTCGTCGTGGCGCTCCTCGTCGCGGCCACCGCCATCGGCGCCGTCGAGCTCGCCCAGGAGGAGGAAAAGGATCGGCTGGGAGAGGCCAACCGCGAGGCCGATGAGCTTGCCGCGGAGGAGGACCTCGTCAATCAGCAAGCCGGGGACACCGTGGATCCGACGCCGGCCAATGGAGGTGCCGGGGCCAAGGACGCCGTCGACCAGGGCAAGGAGGAGGTCGCTCCCGGCGACCTCGATGGTGCTGCGGTGTTCGTCGACACGGGCTGTGGAAGCTGCCACTCCCTCGCCGAGCTGGGCGCTGACGCGCAGGGCACCATCGGCCCGAACCTCGACGAAGCGCTTGCCGACCAGGACGAGGCGTTCATCGAGCAATCCATCGTGGATCCGAGCGCCGAGGTCGCGGCGGGATTCCCGGACGGAACGATGCCGGCGACCTACAAGGATCAGCTGACCCCGGCGCAGATCACGGCGCTGGTCACTTTCCTGGCGGCCACCGCCGGGACGAGTGATTAGTACCTGAGAGGCCCTGTGGCCAAGCAGGTAAAGGAAGTGGGCGGGGCAGAGATGTTCGGCCGTGAGTCGGTCGATGACGGCGGGATGCGCCGCGCCACGCGGCCTTCAAGGAGCTTCCACGTCACCACCTTCGGGTGCCAGATGAACCAGCATGATTCCGAGCGGATGAAGGGGATGCTGAGCTCGATCGGGTACTCGGAGGCGGAGTCTCGGGCCGAAGCCGACCTGATCCTGTTCAACACCTGCTCGATCCGTGAGTCGGCCGACAGCCGCTTCCTCGCCCATCTCGGTGAGGCGAAGCGCCTCAAGGGGGAGCGGGGGGAAGTCGTCGTGGGGGTGGGCGGATGCTGGGCACAGTCCGTGAAGGAGGAGGTCTTCGAGCGATTTCCGTTCGTCGACGTCGCATTCGGCCCCGGCCAGATCCACAAGCTCGCCGAGTTCCTGACGAGCGATTCGCTTTCGGCACAGGGCTTCTTCGAGTTCGAGGAGTTCGCGGGACACCTGCCCTTGCAGCGCGAGAGACCCTTTCAGGCGTGGTTGCAGATCTCGCAGGGCTGCAACTGCGCGTGCTCGTACTGCATCGTTCCCTCGACCCGCGGCCGGGAGTCGAGTCGACCGGACGCCGAGCTGCTCGCCGAGGTTCACCGGCTCGCCGATGACGGGGTGCGCGAGGTGACGCTGCTCGGCCAGAACGTGAACAGCTACGGCAGGGATCTGCGCAGCAACGGGAATCTGACCTTTGCCGAGCTGCTGCGCGCCGTCGATGCGGTCGAGGGGATCGAGCGGATTCGCTACACGAGCCCTCACCCGAAGGACATGAGGGAGGACGTGATTGCCGCCCACGCCGAGTGCGCCGCGGTCTGCGAGCACATCCACCTCCCGCTGCAGTCGGGCTCCAGCCGGATCCTGAAGGCGATGCGCAGGACCTACGACCGGGGTCGCTACCTCGATCGGGTCGCACTGATCCGCGAGCACGTTCCCGACGCGGCGATCACCACGGACATCATCGTCGGCTTCCCGGGCGAGACCGAAGAGGACTTCGCCGCGACGCTCGAGGTGGTGGAGGAGGTCGGTTACGACGGCGCCTTCACCTTCGTCTTCAGTCCCCGCCGCGGCACCGAGGCTGCGAACCTCGACGACATGGTTCCCCACCCGGTCAAGAAGGAGAGGATGGGCCGCCTGGTCGAGGCCGTCCAGAGGCGGGCCAGGGAGCGCTCCCAGCGCTTCGTGGGGCGCAATGTGGAAGTTCTCGTCGAGGGACCCAGTCGCACCGACCCCAGCCGCCTGAGGGGCCGTAGCCGCCACAACAAGGCGGTCAACTTCGAGGGAACGGCGCAGCCGGGCGAGTTCGTCGGGGTCGACGTCGAATCGGCATCATCGATGACCCTGCTGGGCTCCGAGGTGCTTCGCTCCCGGGTCGGTTGAAGCCGGGAGCCCGGTGACCGCGACCTCGGTTATCGCGATCTTCGGCCCGACCGGCGTCGGCAAGACGGCGATCGCGATCGAGATTGCGGACCTGCTGCGCGAACGCGGCGGGAGTCCCGTTGCGGTCTCGTGCGATGCGATTCAGGTCTACAGGGGTCTCGAGGTGCTGAGCGGGGCGGCCGACGCGGATGAGCGAAACCGCCTCGAGCATCGCCTGGTCGGGATGGTCGGTGTCGAGGAGGAGTTCAGCGCCGGGCGCTTCGCGGAGATGGCACGCCGTGAGATCGACGCCCTGCTCGCTGCTGGATGCACGCCGATCGTGGTCGGCGGTACCGGTCTCTACATGCGCGCCGCGCTCGCCGCGCTCGATCTGCGCCCGCAGGTGGACCCGGAGGTCCGAACATTGGTCGAGGCCCAGATCGCGGAGCTCGGCCCCGCGGCCCTGCACGCCGAACTCGATCCAGACGTTGCTGCGCGGGTCCACCCCAATGATTCAAAGCGGGTCGCGCGAGCGCTGGAGCTGCAACGAGTCGGATTGGACCCGCCGGAGCGCGGCAACGAGCTCTGGACAGCGCACCTTCGCCATCCGACTGCTCTGATCGGCGTCGTCGTCGACCGCAGCGTTCTGGCCGACCGAATCGATCGCCGGGTCGATGAGATGGTCGCCGCCGGTGCGCGAGACGAGGCGGTGGCAGCCCGAAGCCTCGGAGCATCGCGCACCGCCGCCTCGGCCCTCGGCTTCGACGATCTGATCACGGGCGACATCAACGCCGTCAAGGCGGCCCATCGCCGCTACGCGAGGAGGCAGATGACGTGGCTGAGGAAGATGGAGGGCGTCGAGGTGATCGATCGAACCGACCTCGACGACCGGGAGGCCGCAGAGGCGGCTCTGGGCGCTATCGCCCGCTGAGCGTTGGAGCCCGCTCGCGGTCGTTCATGACGTGGTCGATCAGCCCGTACTCCTTGGCCTCCTCGGCCGAGAAGAAGCGATCCCGCTCCATGTCCTCGTTGATCTGAGCCATGTCCTGGCCAGTGTGCTTGGCGTAAAGCTCCTCGAGCGTCTTGCGGATCGAGAGCGTCTCCCTTGCGTGGATCTCGATGTCGCTGGACTGACCCTGGAAGCCGCCGGATGGCTGGTGGTTGAGGATCCGTGAATTGGGGAGCGCCATGCGCTTCCCCGGGGTGCCGCCGGTGAGGATCAGCGAGCCCATGGACATCGCGACGCCGAAGCAGATCGTCTGCACGTCGCAGTGGACGAACTGCATCGTGTCGTAGATCGCCAGGCCCGCGTAGACGACTCCGCCCGGCGAGTTGATGTACAGCGAGATGTCCTTATCGGGATCTTCGGACTCGAGGTGCAGCAACTGAGCGACGATCAGGTTCGCCACCTGATCGTCGATCTCGGTACCCAGGACCACGATCCGCTCGGAGAGGAGGCGGGAATAGATGTCGAAGGACCGCTCGCCACGGGCGGACTGCTCGACCACCATCGGGACCATCGGCATGCTGAACCTCCTGTTTGAAGTGCGAAAGATTGGTAGCGGGGACTCCGCAGGCTAGCTGGCGGCCTCCCCGGCGACGGCGCTCGCGGATCAAGTGGGGTCAGGGAAGGCATACTTGGCGCCGATGAGATTCGCAAAGTGGCAGGCGCTGGGCAACGACTACATCGTGCTCGAATCCGACGATGTTCCGTTCGAGCTGACGGCAGCGCGCGTGCGGGCGATCTGCGAGCCGCATTTCGGCTGTCACTCAGACGGCATCCTCCTCCTCTCCGAACCCGCCGACCCGAGCGCGCACGTCGCCGATCTGCGCATCTTCAACCCCGACGGTTCCGAGGCCGAGCTGTCCGGCAACGGGGTACGGGAGGCGGTTCTGCACCTGCGGGCCGCCGGTTGGACCGACCTCGATTCCTTCACGATCCTGACCGCGGCGGGCGAGATCACGCCCACCGTGACGGGGCCGGACTCGGCGCGGGTCGCCATGGGCAGAGCCGAAACCGCGTCCAAGGATTTCCCCGATGGACCGGCCGACGGTCGCGGGACGATCGGTGTCGGCGGCGTCGATCGCGAGTTCCAGCACGTCTCGATCGGCAACCCGCAGTGCGCGATCGAAATCGACGACGGCCTCGAGGAACTGGACCTTCCCGCTCTCGGCCCAGCCATCGAAGGCGCGGCAATGTTCCCGAATCGATCGAACGTGAGCTTCTGGCGAGTGGATGGCTCCCGAGTCCGCGCTCGGATCTATGAGCGGGGGGTGGGGGAGACGCTCTCGTCGGGCACCGGCGCCAGCGGCGCGGCGGTCGCCGCCTATCTGCGCGGCGCGACCAGCCCGATCACCGTGCTTCTGGACGGCGGTGAATTGGAGGTGGAGATCGGTGAAGACCTCACGGTCTGGCTGACGGGGACCGCCGAGCCGGTCTTCACCGGCGAATTCAGCGGCGAGTTCCTGGCCCGCGTTTCGAGGCTCTAACGGTCGACCTCGTCGAGCGCTCCGAAGCTGATCCCGGTCAGGTCCTCGGAGACGTCCCAGAGTCGCTTGGCGTCCTCGCCGTTGGCCGCTCGGCCGGTGCGGCCCACCCGGGTCGGATGTCCCCGCTGCTCGCCGAAGCCGTCGGGACCGAAGTAGTCGTCGCCCACGACGCCGGGGGCGGTGGCCGCGTAGAGAGAGGGCAATGCCCCCATGGCCTCGCTCTGAGCGAAGAGTGCGTTGCCCACCTTCATGAAGGGCTTGAGCACGGTTCCGGCAGCGCCCAGCCCGATGCCGGCGGTCTGCAGGTTGGTCGCCGCAAAGCCGGGATGGGCCGCGGCTGCCGTCAGGTTCGTACCGGCCGCCTCCGCCCGGCGTGCCAACTCGAGCGTGAACAGGAGGTTGGCGAGCTTCGAGCGCCCATACGCCGGCCAGCGCGAGTAGCCCGTTGCCCAGTTGAGGTTGTCGAAATCCATCTTGCCGGCGCGATGAGCGACGCTGCTCACGTTCACGACCCGCGGTGCCTCGGCGGCGAGCAGCTTGTCGAGCAGGCCCGCCGTGAGCGCGAAGTGGCCGAGGTGGTTGGTCCCGAACTGAAGCTCGAACCCGTCGGCCGTCTGTCGATACGGAGGGACCATGACCCCGGCGTTGTTGATCAGAGCATCGAGGGACCCTGGCCGGGCCGAGACCTGAGCGGCCGCCGCTGCCACGGACTTCAGGTCGGAGAGGTCCAGCGGGACGACCTCCAGGTCCGCATCGGGGTGCGAAACCTCGATCTCAGAGCGAGCTGCCTCGGCCTTCTCCGTGTTGCGGCATGCCATCAGCACGCTCGCACCGGCGCCGGCGAGGGCCTTCGAGGTCTGCAGGCCAAGGCCGCTGTTGGCGCCGGTCACCAGGACGGTCCTTCCGGTCTGGTCGGGAATGTCGGCGACCGTCCACTTTGTTGTTGCGCTCATCGGGGCTCCTTGGTCTCGCTCACGGACGGCGAAGCCTAGATAGCCTGGATGGCCGGACCCCTGCACCCCTCGAACATCCTGAGAGGACTCAGCTCACCTTGGCCCTAACCGACCCCTCAAAGCGCCTCCAGGCGATCCCGCCCTACATGTTTGCCGAGCTCGAGCGCAAGGTCGCCGACAAGCGCGAGGCGGGGATCGACGTGATCAGCCTCGGGATCGGCGATCCGGACATGCCGACCTACCCGCACGTGGTCGAGGCGATGCAGGCGGCCGTGGCAGAGAACGAGAACCAGAAGTACCCCTCGAACCGGGGCAGGGCCGAGTTTCGCAACGCGCTCGCTGGCTTCTACCGGAGCAGGTTTGGGGTCGAGATCGACCCCGAGAGCGAGGTGATCCCGGCCATCGGCGCCAAGGAGTGCATCTACAACCTCTGCTTCGCCTTCCTCGATCCCGGTGATGTCGCGCTTGCCTCGGACCCCGGCTACCCGGTCTACACGGGCGGTCCCGTGCTCGCCGGGGCGCAGGTCGAGGTCTTGCCGCTCGTCCCGGAACTCGGATTCGCGCCCGATCTCGATTCGATCGATCCCGAGATGCTCAAGCGCGCCCGACTGCTGTTTCTGAACTACCCCAACAACCCCACCGGCGCGATCGCGCCGGATGGGCTGTTCGAGCACGTGGTCGAGCTCGCCAGGGAGCACGAGATCCTCGTCGTCCACGACAACGCCTACTCGGAGACGACCTACGACGGATACGTGGCCCCGAGTTTCCTGCAGACTCCGGGTGCAAGGGACGTGGGCGTCGAGGTCTTCAGCCTCTCGAAGGGTTTCAACATGACCGGCTGGCGTTGCGCGGCGATCCTCGGCAATGCCGATGCGATCCAGACCTACTGGCGGCTCAAGACGAATGTCGACTCCGGGCTGTTCGAGGCCGTTCAGCTGGCCGGGGCTGCGGCGCTGGAGGGACCGGCGGGGCCGCTGGAGGAGATGAACGCGATCTACACCCGTCGCCGTGATCTGGTCGTTGACGCCCTGCGCGGGATCGGCGTCGACGTCGAGTCGCCCAAGGGCACGATCTACGTCTGGGCTCCGGTTCCCGACGGCTACACCTCGACCTCGTTCTGCGAGCACGTGCTCGAACAGGCTGCCGTGGTGATCTCACCGGGCTCGATGTACGGTCCCAGCGGCGAGGGCTTCTTCCGGATCTCCCTGACCACGCCCGACGAACGGCTGACCGAGGCGGTCGAGCGGATGCGGGAGCATCTGAGCTGATCTGCGATGAACGCCGCGCCGGTCAAATACGTCCGCAGTGAGGATGGCGTACACATCGCCTATCGCGCGATCGGTGCCGGCAAGCAGGACTACTGCATCATCCTGCCGAGTCTGGGCACGATCGAAATCCTCGGCGAACCCCCGGCGCGTCGGATGGCCGAGGGCTTCGCGAAGCACTCTCGCCTGATCTCCTTCGACCGCCGCGGGGCGGGCCTCTCCGATCCTGTGGCCGAGCCGGCGACGCTCGAGGAGCAGATGGCCGACGTGCTCGCCGTCCTGAACGTCTGCGGCTGCGACCGGGTCGTGATCGAAGCGCAGGCAGAGGCGGCGATGCTCGCGGTGATGTTTGCGGCCACGCATCCGGATCGGGTCAGCCATCTCATCCTGATGCATCCGATGGCGCGCATGATCTCGGCTCCGGGCTACGACTGGGCCTGGAAGGACGCCGAGACCCGCGATCGAGATTTCGTCCGGCCGATGCTGGCGCGATGGGGAACCGGTGAGAACGGCACCCAGGCATCCCCCGTGCTCGCAAGCTCCAATCCCGAGTTCCTCGAGTGGTGGGGTCGCTGGGAACGGCTCTCGTCCTCGCCCGGCACCATGGAGAAGCGCATGGAGTTGATCGCAAAAATGGACGTGCGGGAGATCCTGCCGCGCGTCCAGGCTCCGACATTGATTCTGGATCGACCGCTGGCCCGGGCGATGGACTCGCGCCACGCCAGGTATTTCGCCGAGCATATCCCCGGCGCGACCTTCCTGGAGCTGCCCGGCAGGGACGCGATCTCGTTCGGCGATGATTTCGAGGCGTACATGGACGCCGTCGAGGAGTTCAGCACGGGGGCGGTCACCTCGAGGCGTCAGGAGCGGGCGCTGGCCACCGTCATGTTCACCGACATCGTCGGCTCGACGAAGTTCGCCGCCGAGCTCGGCGACCGCCGCTGGAGGGAGACGCTGGAGCGTCACGATCGGCTGACCCGCGAGCTCGTCAACGCCTATGGCGGCGTCGCCGTCAAGTCGACCGGCGACGGGTTTCTCGCGACCTTCGACGGCCCGGCCAGGGCGGTGCGCTGCGCGACGACGATCGGCCAGCGCGTCGGCGACCTGGGAATTCAGCTGCGTACCGGCCTGCACACCGGTGAGATCGAGGTGATCGGCTCCGACGTCGGCGGGATGGCCGTCCACATCGGCGCTCGGATCGGTTCACTCGGTGAACCCGGCGAGGTCCTCGCCTCATCGACGGTCCGCGATCTCGTCGTCGGCTCCGGGATCGAGTTCGCGTCCCGAGGCGCCCACTCGCTCAAGGGCGTCCCGGGGGAGTGGAACCTCTTCTCGGTCTCCTCGATCTAGCCCGGGTGGAGGCGGAGCATTCCCGCGGGCTATCTAGTCGCCGATGAAGTAGTACGGGTTGGGCAGTTTGAAGGCCTTCTCGGCATAGCCGCCCTTGAGGTGGCTGTCCTGATTGCCGTCGTCGATCGACAGGGTTGCCCGCGGCAGCCTATCCGCATCCGCGCAGCTACTCCTACACTTGTTGGATGCCCGGCGGGAAGAGTGAAAACGAGGCGCGATCGCGCAACGGCACGGTTGAGGCCGGTGTGCGAAATCCGCGGGCCCTGCAGCGGGCCGTGGCGATCGGCGTCATCACCGGCTCCCCCGGCGAGGACTTCGAGCTGGCCGAGCTGCGGGAGCTGCTGCGTACCGCCGGCGTCGCGACGGAGAGCTGGATGGTCCAGCAGAGAACCGAGCCGGATCCCGATCGCTACTTCGGGCGCGGAAAACTGGAGGAGCTGGAGGCCGAGATCAAGCGCGTCGGAGCGAATCTGATCGCCTGCGACGACGAGCTGGCACCGCGGCAGGAGCGAAACCTGGAGAGTGTCCTCGGCGTGCCCGTCATCGACCGCACCGCCGTGATCCTCGACATTTTCGCCGACCACGCTCACAGCGCCGAGGGCAAGCTTCAGGTTGAGCTGGCCCAGCTCGAGTACAACCTCGCTCGCATGCGGGGTCTATGGACACACCTCGAGCGCCTCGGTGCCGGCCGCATGGACGGCGGCATCGGCACCAGAGGTCCTGGTGAGTCGCAGATCGAGACCGACCGGCGGCTCGCCCGCGATCGGATTTCGGCCCTGCGCCGAGAGCTTCGGGTGGTTGAGCGGAGCCGAGAGACGATGCGCGCCGAGCGTGACCGCTCGGCGATCCCGACCGTCGCCCTCGCCGGCTACACGAACGCGGGCAAGTCGACCCTGCTGAATGCGATCACCGGCGCCGGAGTTGGTGTGGGCGATCGCCTCTTCCACACGCTCGATCCGACGACCCGCTCCTACGAACACGCGGGGCGCAAGTACCTGCTGACCGACACGGTGGGCTTCATCCGCAAGCTTCCCCATCAGCTCGTCGACGCGTTCAAGGCGACGCTCGAGGAGACGACGCTCGCCGACCTGATCGTCCACGTCGTCGACGGCTCCGAGCCCGCGCCGGCGCGGGCGACCGCCATGCGAGCGGTCGATTCCGTCCTCGAGGAGATCGGGGCGGGCGAGACCCCGCGAGTCCTCGTCTTCAACAAGCTCGACCTGCTGACCGATGACGAGCGTCGCGACCTCCTGGTCGGTGAGCGGGATGCGGTCGGCGTTTCCGCCGTCAACGGGGAGGGGGTGGAGGCGCTTCTCGACGCGATCGAGGGGGCTTTCGCGGAGACCCTGCAGCCGATGGAGCTACTGATCCCCTACGACCACGGAGCGATTCTCAGCGAACTGCACGCTGTCGCCGGGCAGGTCGAACGCGACGATCGCGAGGATGGCGTCCTGGTTCGCGCGCGCGTTCCGCGCAGTCGCTCACACCGGTTCGTCGGCTATTCGGTCAACGGGACGTCGGCAGCTTGAGTCCGTCCTTGGAGGGGGTTGCGCCATGGAGCTGATGGTACGGCTTCTGGAGCCCGGTGCATCACTGCCCTCGCGGGCCAACGACGGAGACGCCGGCCTCGATCTACGGGCTGCCGAGCCAGCCCTGATCGGACCGTCCGAGCGGGCGTCGATCGGCACCGGCGTCGCGGTTGAGATCCCAACTGGTCATGCCGGGCTGGTGCTGCCTCGCTCAGGCCTTGCCCTCAGGCACGGGATTTCGATGGTGAACGCTCCGGGACTCGTCGATTCCGGCTATCGGGGTGAGTTGCGGGTGCTGCTCCTCAACACCGATCGAGAGCACCCCTTCGAGGTCGAGCCCGGGGACAGGATCGCCCAGCTCCTGCTGATCCCGTTCGCCACCGCGACGCCCGTTCAGGTAGCCGAGCTGTCGGATACCGAGCGGGGAGCCGGTGGCTTCGGCTCAAGCGGCGTTGGCTAGCGATTGGCCGCGTAGGCCTCGCCCAGAGCCTGGCACTGGGCCCTGTTGAGAACGTCCGGGCAGCCGGGAGCCTTGCCTTCTCCTGTGCTCTCGGGGGCCGCGGCGATCGCCTCGGCGAGCTTCCGACACTCGTCCTGCGTCAACGAGGGCGGGCATCCCGGCTTGGATCCGCGATCGTCGCTTGCGGCGATGGCGTTTGCCAGAGCCAGCGCGGAGCACTGCGGGTCGCGCAGCTAGCTTTGCGCTGCCTTCAGCGCGTCTGCGTGGGCGGCGTCCTCGAGCCGGTCGTCGAGGGGCTCGAGCTCGGGCCTGAGGCCCTCCCGGCGCTCGATCGATCGGGCGATCAGCTCATCGGCAAGCCAGGCGTTCTTGGGCAGGAGCGGTCCGTGCAGGTAGGTGCCGATCAGGTTGTTGCGGACGATTCCCTCGAGGCCGTCCTTGCCGTTGTTGCCGTGGCCGTGGAGGACCCGTCCGAGTGGGCTCCCGGTCTCCCCGATGTAGGTGCGGCCGCCGTGGTTCTCGAAGCCGGCCAGGACCCGCGGGCCAGTTCCCAGGTCGACCTCGATCGCCACGTTGCCGATCAGGCGCTCGCCGGGTTCACGAACCGTGAGCAGATCGGCGATTCTCAGGCCCTCGATCCGCTCGGTGCCCAGTTGGTAGGAGGATCCGAGGAGTTGGTAGCCGCCGCAAACGGCCAGGGCGACAACGCCGTAATCCACCGCCGCCCGGAGCGCATCGCGCTTGCTGGCGAGCATGTCCTCCGCCACCATCAACTGATCGCGATCCTGGCCGCCGCCGATGTAGATCAGATCGTGATCGTCGGGGTCGAAGGTCTCTCCGGGGCCCGAGGACGAGTATCTGAACCCGATTCCCCTCCACTCGCAGCGATGCTGGAGAAAGAGCACGTTTCCCCGGTCGGCGTAGATGTTCATCTGCTCCGGGTAGAGCGCGAGCAGCCGGAGCTCAGACATCGGAGCGCTCCATGATCGCGACGAGCGAATCCTCGTACCGCTCCGTGCTGGGAATCCGCTCGGCGCTGACGATCCGCAGCCCGGCGGCGATTGCGTCCCGTTCGAGCGTGGCCAGCGTGAAGCGATCCAGCGTGATCGAGGACGGCTCATCGGTGAGCTCGCCATCGGGCGCGACCAGCTGGCGGAGCCGCCGCATCCGGATCGAATCCTCGTCGATGCGGATTTCGGTCGGGAGGCTCGAGTAGACCCAGCCATCGACCTCGCGCACGTCCGGGATCGGCTCGGGCCTCGCCGTCCCGAGCGGCAGGGGCTCGTTGAGGACGGCCGCACACAGCCGACCGCCGGGCCGCAGGTGGGCGGCGACCCCCGCCAGAGCCTGCCGACGGCGCGACTCGCCTCCGAGGATGTGGAGGAGCTGCATCGGGGCCAAAACGAGGGGATAGGAGTCCGCCAAGTCGAGCGAGCACACGTCGCAGCAGACGGTCTCGATCTCGAGTCCGCGGTCGTTGGCGCGGTCGGAGAGGACGGCAAGCAACACCGGATCGCTGTCCACGGCGGTAACCGGGTGCCCGGATGCCGCCAGGTGCAACGACACTCGTCCGGTTCCGGCACCGAGATCGACCACTCCGCCGGGATGCTCGCGGGCGAGTCGCTCCCAGAGCCGGAGGTCGGCGGCGTAGGCGCCGTTTTCGGCGTCGTGCCAGGCGATCGCGTCGTTTCGCGCCTCCGGCTCGCTCGCCTGTTGCCGCTGGAGGCTCATCGCCAGAACTCCGAAACCAGTCCCCGCCTGGAGAGCAGCGTGCGAAGCTCGATCAGGGCCGTATAGGTGGGCATGGCGAAGAGCCGGTCAGATGAGGTCCCGAGCGCGCGATCGAGCGATGGACCGATGCCCTCGACGACCTCGATCCGATCGGTCGGCCAACCGGCGTACTTGAGACGGAGCGCGATCTCCGAGGCGCGTGTGCCCGTGCACCACACGCGACGGACCGAACCGGCGAGCATCTCGAAGTCGGCGTCCCAGATCCATGAGACGTCCCGACCGTCGGCGATTCGGTCGTTGAGGGCGATCCAGAGATCGAGGTCGGCGCCCACCCGCTCAGCCTCGAGCTGGAGGGTGCGAAGGACCTCGTTGGCACCGGCCGGATTCTTGATCAGCAGGATCGAGACGCTGCCTTCGCCGACGGCAATCGTCTCCACCCTGCCGAAGGCCGCCTGCACCGACTGCAGGCCAGAGCGGATCTGCGGCTGGGCGATTCCCAGCCTTCCCGCGGCGGCGATCGCGGCGATCGCGTTATAGACGTTGTAGAGGCCGGGCAGCGGCAGCTCGATCTCGAATTGGCCCTCGGGGGTATGGACCTGAAAGGTCGAGCCAGTGATGCCCCGCAGGTCGATGCCGGTCGCATAGACGTCGGGAGCCGGCCGGTCCGCTCCACAGTTCGGGCACGAGTAATGGCCGAGATGACCCACGAACGCGCGCTCGTAACGATATGGCGAGCCGCAGCGGCGGCAGTGCTTTGCATCGAAGGCGTGCTGGAGTTCAGGGACCGCCTGAGCGGGGTCCTCGATCCCGAAGAACGTGACGCCGTCGCGCCGTCGCAGATCCCGATCACGGCCGAGGTCGGCGATCAACGGGTCGTCGGCGTTGAGAACGAGACCGGTCGAGCCCTCGCGGCGAGAGATCACCTCGGCCCACTCATCCGCCAGCTTCTCGAGCTCTCCGTACCGGTCGAGCTGGTCACGGAAGAGGTTGCCGAGCACCAGCAGGGTGGGGGAGAGCTGGCCGACGACCTCTGGGAGCCAGGCCTCGTCGACCTCGAACAACCCCTCCTCGCCACGCTGTTCGAGCAGAGCGGTGGCGACTCCCCAGGCCATGTTGGAGCCCGCCCGATTGTGAATCGGGTGCCGACCCGCGGCCTGCAGGGCCGAGGCGAGCATGCCGGCGGTCGTCGTCTTGCCGTTCGTCGCGCTGATCACGGTCCGATCACCGTGGAGGCCCGAGCTCATACGGCTGATGGCATCGGGCGCCGTTCGCAGAAGGACCCGCCCGGGCAGCGTCGTGCCGCCCCCGCGGCCCGTGCGCCGACTCAGCGCGCCAATCGCCCGGGCGAGGGCGACCTTGGCCGAAAAGAGGCGGGTTCCCCGGTTACCGCCGCTGACCTGAGGAAGCGGGGCGCTCACGCTTCCACGGGGGCGATCAGCTCGAGCGCCGCGGGCAGCACGGTGATCCTCGCCGGCAGCACTGCAATGGGATCGCCGTCGGCGTAGACGACGAACTGCCGGTCGGCCTCGATCTCGACCACCCGCCCCCGACGGACCGTCACCTCGTCGTTGTCAACGTGTTTGCCCTTGAAGACGTCGGGAATGCCGGCGAGAAATCGGCGCTTGGGAATGTCGGATGTCGTGACGACATCGAGCTCGCCGTCGTCGAGGCGTGCATCCGGAGCGACGAACATGCCCCCGCCGTAGGCCTTCGAGTTGGCCACCGCCACCGAATAGCCGGTCATCGTCGTCGCCTCGCCGTCGACGGTCACGGTGAAATCGGCAGGCTTCCATTGCCAGAGGGCCTTCAGGGCGGCGTAGGCGTAGACGGGGGCGCCGCGGATGAACCGCGTCTCGTTCGCAATCCGATTGGCGTCGGAATCGAAACCGCAGCTGGCGATGCAGAGGAAGCGAGCCCCGTTCGCCTCACCGACATCGATGCGGCGTCGGTCGTCGGCGGCGAGTACCGCCACCGCTTCGGCTGGGTCGGTGGGGATGCCGACGACCCGGGCAAAGTCGTTGCCTCGGCCCCCGGGGATCACCCCCAGCGGAGTCTCGGTCCCGGTGAGCACTCCTCCAACCTTGCCGATCAGCCCGTCGCCGCTGACGACGACGGGGATCTCACCGTGCTCAGCCGCCGACAGTGCCGCCTGGCAACCGTGATCGATCCCGGCCGTCATCACCACCCGGTGATGCATCGAGCGCCGGTCGAGTTCCGCCCGAATCTCCGGCAGGCGCTTGAGGGCTCGCCCGGCTCCGGCCTCGGGGTTGACCAGCAGGGCGTATCGGGTCGCGTCTTCGGTTGCCCGCATCCGTCAGTCGCCCTTGCGCGCGACGAAGTACGAACCGCGGCCGATCCGGCCCGCCTTGACCATCGTCATCCCGTGGCGTTTGAATCCCCGCTCGAGCACCGCGTCAGGGGTGAAGAACGGCGTGTTCTCCCCTGAGCTGGCCGCGACGATCACGTGCCCGCTGTGGCGCAGTACTCGGGAGATCTCGGCGAAGAACGGCGGCATGTTCAGCAGTGTCACGAGGTCGAATCCGCCGTCTTCGAAGGGAAGGCTCGCGGCATCGGCGACGCGAAAGGCAACCCTACCCTCGGGGTCGAGACCGACTTTGGCCTTCGCCTTGCGGATCATCTCCTCAGAGATATCGACCCCCCGCACGGAGGCATGCGGGAACTCGCGGGCCACGAACAGGGCGGCGACACCCGTTCCCGTTCCGACGTCGAGGGCCCGCTCCGGCCGCCGGTCGATCTTGGTGACCGCCACCGCCAGCGAGGCGAGGTGATCGGCGCCGGGTGCGCCCGTGCGCTCGTCCCAGGTGATCGCCCGCTCGTCGAAGTAGGAGGTCATCGGCCGCTTGAGCACGGGCCAGAGCCAGGGGGCGTGGGCGACCGTCGCGTTCAGCGCCCGACCGATCAATTTGACCCGGGTCGGCGAACCGCCCACTTGATCGTTCGAACCGGGATTCGTGCTCACCGGGCCATGATCGCAATCCGGCAACACGTTAGGCTGCCGCGCGTGCTCAAACGAACTGAACTGATCATCTCTTTCGCCATCGCAGGCGTTGCTTGCGCGGCATTTCTCGCGTCCTGCGGCGGCGGCGACGAGAGCACCTCCGCCGACTCCTCCGCCGGTTCCCAGTGCGAAACGGTCGACGCCCCGGCACCGAAGAGCGATGTCGAGCTCGCAGCCCCCAAGGCCGAGGCTCCAACCGCCGCCGGCGTCGTCTTCGACACGAGCTGCGGCAGCTTCACCGTCACCTTCGACGATCGCGCTCCGAAGACAGCCGCCTCCTTCCAGTACCTGGCCGAGGAGGGATTCTTCGACGACACCGCCTTCCACCGGGTGGTGCCGGGCTTCGTGATCCAGGGTGGCGATCCGCTCGGTACCGATCCGAAGCTGGCGGGTACCGGGGGTCCCGGCTACAGCGTCGACGAGAAGCCGCCGTCGGATCTCGCCTACACGAAGGGCATCGTCGCCATGGCCAAGAGCGAGGTGGAGCCGCCCGGGCGCTCGGGGAGTCAGTTCTACGTCGTCACCGGGGCCGACGCCGGGCTGCCGGCCGACTACGCGCTGGTCGGTGAGGTCACCGAGGGGATCGAGACCGTCGAAGCGATCGACGCGCTCGGCACCCCCGGAGCCGACGGCCCGCCGAGCATGCCCGTGGTGATCAACTCGGCGACCCCGGAGGGGTGAACGATGGCGAAGCTCAAGATCGGCGACGGAGCACCTGATTTCACGCTTCCGTGGACCGGAGATGCGGAATTCAAACTCAGCGATCGGCGCGGCAAGTGGGTGATCCTGGCCTTCTACCCGGGTGATTTCACCCCGACCTGCACCAAGCAGTTCTGCAACTACCGAGACGGGCGGGAGCAGATCGACGAGCTTGAAGCGGAGGTGGTCGGGATCTCTCCCCAGGACGTTGCTTCGCACGAGAAGTTCATCGCCGAGCACGGGCTGACCGTCCCACTTGCCGCCGACGTCGACAAGGATGTCGCTCGCGACTACGGCATCCTCGGCCCCGGCGGCGGCTTCGTCAGGCGAGCCGTCTTCGTCGTCGACCCCGAGGGGCGCATCCGTTACCGCAAGGTGGCGCTGGTCGGGCTTGGGTTCGAGGACACCGGCGATCTCCGCTCGGCCCTCGACGAGGCACGATCCGCGCCCGCGGCTTGACCGTCACCCGGTTCGAGGTCGACAGCGGCGGGGTCGTCCTGCGCGGTGCGCGCGAGGGAGAGGGACCGCCGATCGTGCTTGCCCACGGACTCACCGCTCATCGCGATCTGACGGTTCACGGATCACGGACACTGCCGCGGGCCGGGTACGACCTGATCCGCTACGACGCCCGCGGGCACGGCGAGAGCGATCCGGGACCCGTCGGGGACTACGACTACGAACGGCTTGCCGACGATCTCGGCGCCGTCCTGGGCGCCCAGGTCGCGAATGGTCAGCGACCGTTCCTCGCCGGAAGCTCGATGGGAGCCCACACGATCGTCAACCTGGCGCTTCGCGATCCGTCCCGGGTCGCCGGCCTGGTCCTGATCGGCCCAGCCAGCATCGGCCTACCGCTCGATGCAACGTCACTCGCCAACTGGGACGCCCTGGCCGAGGGGCTTGACACGGGGAGGCGTCGACGGCTTCATCGCCGCCTACGAGATCGGGATGAGCGCCGAATGGCACGACACGCTGGTCAGAATCGCCCGCGACCGCCTCGGATACCACCGGAACCTCGATGCGGTGGCCCAGGCGATCCGCGAGGTTCCGCGCTCGCTGCCCTTCGCGGGGATCGGCGAGCTCGAGTCGCTGGCGATTCCGACGCTGGTGGTCGCAAGCCGAGACGAGGCGGACCCCGGCCATCCGCTCGCCGTGGCCGAAGCCTGGGCGGCTGCGGTCCCGAACGCGGCACTCCTCAGTGAGGGGGAGGGGGAGAGCCCGCTGGCCTGGCAGGGGGGAAGGCTCTCGAGAGAGATCGCCGCCTTCTGCGACGCGGTTCGGCAATCGGAGGGCCGGTAGACGAACCTCAGCCCCGGGAGGCGTCGTCGAGTAACCGGCCACCGCGGAGCCGTATTCTTCCGTGAATGAGCGACGAACACGGAAGCCCGGTCCATTACACGGCGATCGAGCGGGGTACCCCCGTCTACGACAGCGCCGGCGAGGTCGTCGGCAAGGTGAGCCGGGTCGAGGACAACTTCACCGAGCACATCCTCGACGGCTTCGAGATCACCGACACCGAGGGAACGAGCCGCTTCGTCGACGCTCCCGAAGTGTCGCGGACCTTCGAGCGGGCCGTGATCCTCTCGATCACCGCCGCAGAACTGCCTGAGCTGGCCAAGCCGGTGCAGACCAAGGGGCCGATTCCGGCTCCCAAGCCGGGCGGACTGCTTTCGAGATTGTTCGGTCGGTAGAGCCTCCAGTGCGGATCGCACGGTCGCTCGCGCCGGAGCCGCATGGGTCGCGCAGCTATCCCGGCCAGTCCTCGAACCTGATTCGCTGGATCTCCTTGATCTCACCGATCGTGCTCCACTCGCGCTTGCCGAGGCGGGCCAATGGACGGAGCAGGCCGATCTCCGGATGACCGTCGACGAGGACCGACTCGTCGATGCTGATCAGGACGACGGATCCGAAGACCACCACCGAGCTGCCGAAGTCCTCGGTCCCGCGAAGGACGCACTCGATGGCCACTGGTGACTCGGCGACGCGGGGAGGTCGCTACCCTCAGGCTCGGCTCCCGTTTCAGCCCGACCTCGGCGAACTCGTCTCGATCCGAAGGGAAGTCCGTCGCCGTCGCGTTGACCTGCTCGAACAGGTGCTCGGGGGCCAGGTTGACCACGAACTCCCCGGTCGCCAGGACGTTCGCCAGCGAGTCCTTCCGGCCCACCGACGTGAACTGGACGACCGGTGGATCGGCCGAGGAGATGGTGAAGAAGGAATGGGGAGCGAGGTTGTCGATCCCGTCGGCAGATCTCGAGGAGACCCAGGCGATCGGACGGGGGACGACGACCGAGTTGAGCAACCGATAGAGGCCGCGGGGGTCATCGGATGGGGCGTAGTCGACGCGCGTCATCGGGCTGAGAACAAATCGAGGGGGCCGATACCCACCGGCCCCCTCGATCAAACCAGAACCCTTGCTGCGATCAGAGTGCGGAGTTGGCCCCGCCGCCGAGATCGAAGAACAGGGTGCTCGCGACCAGCGCGGAGATCGGCATGAACAGAGCCATGACGATGATCGCGACGATGACGGCGCCGGCGACGCCACCGATCGCTGCTCCGATCAGCCCGGCGACGATGAACGCGGCGATCATGATCAGGAAAACGACGACGAGGACGCCGAAGACCGTCCACGTCTGTCCCCTGACGAGCTCGTAGCTGCGCCCGAACGCCTCGAGCGGGCCACGGCCCTCGGCGACGATCGCGGGAGCGCCGACCGACCAGATCGTCATCAGGATCAGGCCCGGGATGATCAGGAGTACGAAACCGATTCCGATCGCGATGCCCGAGAGGATGCCGAACACGATCAGGGCACCGATCGCGGGGGTGGCGGCCGATATCAACTCGCCGACCGTCTGATCGCGCTTTCCGTCGCGGACGTCCTGGACGAGCTTGACGACGAACCCGGTGTAGATCGCGGTGGCGACCAACTGAAGGATCCAGGCGATGAACTGCAGGATCGCCCCGCCTTCGTTGTTCAGAAAGCCGTTGATCAGGCCGAAGATGACGGCCACGGCGAGCCCGGTCATCACGAGGACTCCAAGATTCGACGTGTAGAGCGCGAACGCGTCGCTGATTACCTTGCCGACCGAAATCGGCTGTGAACCTCCTGAGGGGGGTGGTGGTGCGGGGGCTGGGGGTGGTGTTGCTGCTTCCATGCGGCGCAACCTACTCCGAATGGGGAAACCGCGCAACACGGCCATTCCTCGCCCTGGGTGCGCCTTTCGGGGGTCGTCGCTAGATTGGCCGATGTGGCTCCGCAGCACGCAAGATTTCCCCGCCGCAAGCTCGCGATCGTGACCTGCATGGATTGCCGGATCAATCCGCTCGTCACCGAGGGGCTCGAGGTCGGGGAGGCGCACATCATCCGCAACGCCGGAGCGGTGGTGACCACGGACGTACGTCGCTCGCTGGCCCTTTCTCAGCGGGCGCTCAGCACCCACGAGGTGTGGATCGTGATGCACACCGACTGCGGCGTGCTCGGTCTCGACGACGGTGCGTTTCTCGACCAGATCGAGGCCGAGATCGGGATGCGACCGGACTGGGAGCCGGGCGGCTTCGAATCGCTCGAGCGTGGCGTCCGCGAGGGGGTGGAGCGGGTTCGCAGCGATCCCGTGTTGATCTCGTCGATCGTCCGAGGTTTCATCCTCGACATCAAGTCGGGCGAGATGACCGAGGTCGTGAACGCTTAGTTCCGGTTTCCGGCTTCCGCAGCGCAGTCGATAGTTTGTGGCGATGGCAACGAAGCGCGTATCGCCGGTTGATGCGGTCTGGCTCGTTCTCGAGGGACGGGATACACCGATGCACGTCGGCGGGCTGTTCGAGTTCACCAAGCCTCCCGGGGCACCGGCGGACTTCGTCGGTCGTGAATTGGAGCGGATGCGTGCCGAACGCAGCATTCCCCGCCCTTGGAATCTGAAGCCGATCCAGGCTCCCCTGCTCGGTCCGCGCCTGCCGCTGATGAGCGAGGACAACGACATCGACCTCGACCACCATGTGCGGCATTCCGCCCTACCGCGCCCGGGTGGCCAGCGCGAGCTCGGAATCCTGGTCTCGCGGCTGCACAGCAACCAGCTGGACCTGCGTCGGCCGTTGTGGGAGCTGCATCTGATCGAGGGCCTCGGCGAGAACGGTTTCGCGATGTATCTGAAGATGCATCACTCGCTGATCGATGGTGTCAGCGCCATGGGGCTGATCCTGAGGACGTTCTCGACCGACCCCGGGGGAAATGACACCCCTGCATTCTGGAGCGTCGGCGAGGGGCCCAAGCACAGCAGGCCCAGGAACCGCTCGCGGGACGAGCAACCCTCAGGGGATCCGCTGTCGGGCGCGATGGACGCAGCTCGCGACGGGGTGGCAGCGCTCGGTGGTTTGACCAAGGCGGCCCTCCAGTTGGGCAACGCGCGACTCGGCGATGACGGCGCCCTTGCAGCCCCCTACAACGCCCCCGACTCGGCTCTCGGTGGACACCTCGGGGGCCAGAGGCGTTTCGCGACCCAGCAGTGCGACCTCGGACTCGTCAAGCGGCTGGCCGCCGCGGGGGAGGGAACGCTGAACGACATCGTCCTCTACCTGAGCTCGACGGCGCTGCGCAGCTATCTTCGCGAGCACGGCTCCCTGCCCTCGCGCTCATTGACGGCGGGTGTGCCGGTCAGCCTGCGCGAGGCCGGTGATCAGAGCGCGGGTACGGCAGTTGGGATCGTGGTGACCGAACTCGCCACCAACCACGCCGATCCGCTGGGGCGGCTGCGCGCGATCCGCGGCTCGATGGACGAGGCGAAGGAGCACCTCAGCGCCCTGCCGCAGTCGGCCAAGACGCCCTACACACTGCTCGTCAACGGACCCTGGCTCGTCGGCCTCATGGCGGGCCTCGGGGGCCGGATGCCGGTCCCCTTCAACGTGACCATCTCCAACGTCCCGGGACCCCCGGAGACGCTCTACTTCAACGGGGCGAAGCTCGACCGGATCTCGCCGTTGTCGCTGCTCCTGCACGGCTCGGCGCTGAACATCACCTGCCTGAGCTACGCGGGGGCGTTGAACTTCGGATTCACCGGAGCTCGCGACACGCTGCCACAGCTGCAGCGCCTCTCGACCTACATGGAGGACGCGGTGGAGGAACTCAGCGAGTTGCTCCTCTAGCGGCCACCGATTGGCCGATCAGCAGATGGCCACCCGGTCGTGCAAGGTCGTCAGTCGACCGTCGATCAGCTCCACCGTCGCCTCGACATCGGATCGCCTCTCCCTGCGCAGGAGCCCGGCGGGAAGACGGCGCTCGAAGGGCTCGCTGCCGTCGCTGCCGGCGCTCCTGCCGTTGACGCTGAACGTGACGCCGATCAACCGGCTCTGTGCCGCGCTCCGGATCCCGTAGACGAAGTCCCCGGCCGGGGTGCATCGTCGACCGTCGCGACGGATCTGCCGAGGGAGCTTCGGCTTGATCGCAGGTTCGGTCCGGCAGCTCTTCCCGGCGCAGGTGCGAAGGGCCGCCAGCCGCTGGGTCAGGGCCGCCTCGGCCTCGGCGAGGTCGGGGTTGCCATGGAGGTTCGTGAGCTCGTAGGGGTCGCTGCGGAGGTCGTAGAGCTCGACCTCGCCGCCGGCATTCTCGACCAGCTTGTACCTGCTCGTACGAATCGCGGAGTACTCGGTTCCCCGCGGTTCACCGTCGTCTCCGTCGGGTGACTGCTGCTCCAGCAGCAGCTCGCGGCCGTGAAAGCGATCAGGATGGCGCGCGAAGGGAAGCAGCGACCTGCCGTCCTGGGGAAGGTCGGCCGCGGCGCCGGCGGCGTCGAGGATCGTCGGCGAGAGGTCGGCGTTGATCGTGATGTCGGCGACCTTCGAGCCCCGGGGGATACCGGGACCGCGCATCAGCAGCGGCACCCGGACCGCCTCCTCGTAGACCTGATTCTTGCCCGATGGAATCCGATGCTCGCCGTGGAAGAAACCGTTGTCGGAGGTGTAGATGAGGAGCGTGTCCTTCAGCTCTCCCGACTCCCGCAGGGCCTCCACGATCCGCTCGGCGCCGTCGTCGATGCCCATCACCGACTCGCCGCGACAGCGGTAGTTGCGGGTGGCATTGCTGAGGTCCTTGGCCGAGAGCGGATCCTCACCTGCGATTGCCGCGGGCTTGTCGGATACGTCGGTCTCGTTGAAGTTGGGGGGTTGGGGAAGCGGGGTGGACTCGAGCGAGCCGGCACGGTCGATCGGCGGCTTCGCGGTCCCGTCGCAGCGGCTCTGCGGCTCGTCAGCCGGTTGGTTGGGCCCACCGCCGTGCGGGGCCAGGTAGGAGACCGAGAGGTAGAAGGGTTGCCGGCTCGGCGCGCGCTGCGCGATTATGTCAACCGCCTTGTCGGTGTAGACGTCGGTGTTGTAAAGGTCGGGCTGGGCGGGATCGTCCGGGTTCTCCTGGGGGGAGCCGTACGCATTGAGCTGCCCGTTCTCGAGCAACTCGTAGCCGTAATACATGTAGGTGCGCTTCGAACCGTGCCACTCCGACCAACCAGGCGGGACGCCGACCGGGCTGCTCTCGTAGCCGTTCATGAGCTTGCCGATGTGGGCGGTGTAGTAGCCGGCGCGCTGCAACCAGACCGGAAGCGTTCGTGAGGTGTCCAGCTTGCCGAACCCGCCGAGCGTGCCGCCGTTGCCGAGCACGCCGTGGTTGTGTGCGTACTGACCGGTCTGCATCGTCGCCCGCGAGGGACAGCAGAGCGGCCAGTTGGTCATGTTGGTCTCGAATTCGGCGCCGGCGTTGCCGATCAGCCTCTGAACCTGCGGCATGAAACGCATCTCCTCGACCGTCTGATCGTCGGAGAGCAACAGGACCACGTTCGGTTGATCCTGCTCGGCCTTGGCGGCGGCGGCCACCTCCACGGACCCCTGGCCGACCGTGGCCACCGTGACGACCACGACCATCGCCACCACGACCGCCAGCAAAGCTCTCTCGAGTGCACCCACTGTCACCTCAACCCGTTCCCGCCGCGGAAGTAGCGGCCGGCTCCGGCGAGCAACGGCAGCAACGCACGATAATCAACGTTATGTAGAGCTGTCGCGTGAAGCGGGAATGTGAGCTGTTTAGCAGCGCTTTGCAAGCGCTCTGTATAAGAAACCGGGATGCCTGCTCTCGCCCGGGGGAAAATCGCGCTCGTCCTGCTGCTCTGCGCCGCATTCGCGGTCGCGGTAGCGATCTTCGGCTCCACGCGCGGGATTGCCGACCGTGAAGTGGCCGTCGAACGGCCCGAGATGACGCTCGGCGACGGCAGCGGCAAGGGCGGCTCGTTGGTCGACGGTGCCTCGGGCTCGCGGCCGAACATCCTCCTGATCATCACCGACGACCAGGAGAAGACCTCGATGCGGGCGATGTCGCAGACGCTGGAGCTGTTCAAGAGTCAGGGCGTCGACTTCAACCACGGCTTCGCCACGACGCCGCTCTGCTGCCCGTCGCGCGCATCGATGTACTCGGGCCTCTATGCGCACAATCACGGAATCATCACCAACAACCCGAACAAGCAGTTCGGCACCACGTACCTCCCTGAGAACACCTTTCCCGCCAAGCTTCAGGACGCCGGCTACTTCACCGGGTTGTTCGGCAAGTACCTGAACAACTGGGACAAGCAGATCGAGGGAAAGGCCGGTTTCGACAAGTTCAAGGACGACTACAAGGGCACTGAGAAGGACCGGGCCCAACGGGGCCTGGCCGACCTGATCACCGCTCGCCGCGGCAGTCGCTTCGTCCAGGCGCGCGAAAGCGACGACGACCAGCCCTGGATGATGACGCTGTCGCTGCGTTCCCCGCACACGCCGCTCGAGCCGGCCGAACGGTACGCCGATGCCGACGTGCCGCCGTTCAGGCCGCCGATCTCATTCAACGAGGCCGATCTGTCCGACAAACCGCCCTATCTGGCCGACAAGCGCCACGACAAGACGCTGGGCTACATAACCAAGCGCTTTCAGCGATATCAGCAGACCCTCCTCTCCGCCGACGACGGGATCGCCGAGGTCTTCGGGACGCTCGAGGACAACGAAGAGGATCGCGACACCCTCGCGATCTTCATGTCCGACAACGGTTTCCTCTTCGGCGCGCACGGGTTGCTCGGCAAGGTCTTCCCCTACCAGGAGGCGACCAACGTCCCGATGTACTTGCGCTGGCCGGCCGCGCTGGGCAAGCAGAGCCAGCGCGACACCCGCTTGGTTGCCAACATCGACCTCGCCCCCACCTTCTACGACGTTGCCGGCATCGACCCCGGCTACCAGACGGACGGCAGGTCGCTGTTCGACGTCGACAACGATCGTGACTTCCTGCTCACGGAATCGGTCAAGTGGAAGGCGGTCCAGGACGCGGACGGCTCGCTGATCGAGACCAAGGACCCCGACGGAGGCGATCCGTTCGTGGAGGCCTACGACTGGAACCTCGACCCCGGTGAGATGGACGGCGAACCGCGGCTCAACACCGCGGAGGCCGCAGCTGCGCTTCGACGAGATGACCGCCGCGCTCGACGCCGCGCGCGGCTGTTCCGGAGACGCCTGTCCCTGAGCGGCTCCCTCGTCAGTTGAGGCTCGGGTCGTCGGGCATCCGGGCGACCAGCGCGTACTCGCCGCCCTTGCGCTCGAGCACGTCGCTCCACAGGGTCGCCGGATCGTCGGGGAAGATCTCAGGCGGAATCGGGGGCTCGACTATCCAAGCCTCCTCCTCGATCTCGGCCTCGAGCTGCCCGGGCCCCCAGCCCGAGAAGCCGGCATAGACGCGGCCGCGTCGCACCGCCTCCGGGAGCTCCTCGAGGTCGGTTGAGGCAGAAACCAGGCCGACGTCGGCGACGACGATCCAGGCCGCCTTGTCGGGATCGGTGAACTCCCCGAGTACGACCAGGGATTCCGGCTGGACGGGGCCGCCGACGAAGATCGGCTCGGCGATCGCGATCGAGGCGAGCTCCGGGAGAACCTCTTCGACCTCGGCATCGGCGGGCCGGTTCAAGACGATGCCCATCGCACCCTCTTCGCCATGCTCGGTGATCAGCACGACCGAGCGGACGAAGTTCGGATCCTCCAATGCCGGGGAGGCAACGAGGAGCTTTCCGCGAAACGATTCCACCGGCGCAGGCTAGCGCGCCCTACCGGCTCTCTAAGCTTGGGCCATGGTCCACGACGTCGACGAGGCGAGTTTCCAGCAGCAGGTCATCGACCGCTCCCAGGAGGTCCCGGTCGTCGTTGACTTCTGGGCTGAGTGGTGCGGTCCCTGCCGGCAGCTCGGGCCGGCCCTCGAGGCCGAGACTGTCAAGCGCGGCGGCGAGGTCGATCTGGCGAAGATCGACGTCGATTCAAACCAGGAACTTGCGGCGAGATTCGGCGTCCAGGGAATACCCGCAGTCAAGGCGTTCAAGGACGGCGAGGTCGCCGCCGAGTTCACCGGGGCGATCCCGCCCGCTCAGGTTGCATCCTTCTTCGACGGCCTCGCCCCATCCGAGGCCGACCGGCTTGCGGACGCCGACGACGGGCCCTCGCTGCGGAAGGCGCTAGAGCTGGACCCGACCCAGTCGGGGGCTGCGGTCAAGCTCGCCCGTCTGTTGATCGCCGGCGGCGATGCCGCGGGGGCGACCGCAGTGCTCGAACCCTTCGAGTCGGACTTCACCGCATCCGGCCTTCTGGCCCGTCTCGAGCTCGGCGACGGGGACACCGCCGCCCCCGCCCTGACGGCCTGGGACTCAGGCGACGTTGAGCAGGCTCTGGAGCAGCTCCAGAGCGAGATCTCGGCCTCCGACGATCCCGACCGGACCGATCTCCTGCGACGGGTGATGGTCGCCATCTTCACCGAGCTCGGCCCGGCCAGCGACCTGGCGCGCGATCATCGCCGCCGGCTCTCGCTCGCCATCACCTGAGCGTCACGTTCATGCCCGAGATCGGTGGAGTCGGCCTGCTCACCGCCCTGTTCGCGGGGATGGTCTCGTTCTTTTCCCCCTGCGTGCTTCCGCTGGTGCCCGGGTACCTGTCGGCCGTGACCGGAGTCGCCGCAGCGGATCTCGACTCGGTGAGCTGGCGTCGCGTCGTCCCCCCCGCGTTGACCTTCATCGCGAGCTTCTCGGTCATCTTCATCCTGCTTGGGCTGACCGCCGTCGGGTTGACCCAGTCGCTGCGCCAGAACCAGGACACCCTCGACAAGATCGCCGGAACCCTGATCATCCTGATGGGCGTTCTATTCGTCGCCCAGCTATTCGTCGTCAAGCTCAACCGGGAATGGCGGATGGACGCGCTGATGGAACGGGCCGGCAGCGGCGGGCCGATGATTGCCGGCGCCGCCTTCGCGATCGCCTGGACCCCCTGTATCGGGCCCACTCTCGCCGCCATCCTGACGCTCGCGGGTTCGACTGGCTCGGTCCTCGAGGGCGGCCTGATGCTCGCCGTCTATTCGGCCGGCCTCGGTATCCCCTTCCTGCTGACCGCGATCGGATTCGCCCGCATGACGACTGCCTTCGGCTTCGTCAAGCGCCACTACGCCGTGATCATGGCCGCCGGCGGAATCGTCCTGATCATCATGGGAGTACTCGTCTACACCGGCGAGCTGACCCGCCTCAACATCGAGGCCCAGCAGGCTCTGGACGGCCTGGGGATCAACTTCTTCAACGAGGTGTGAGCCGGGTTCCGGGCTGGGTGTGGCCTGACGAGGAGACTCGCCGGCCGGTGAGAGTCGGTTGGGCTGGGGAAGGGAGGATCGGAGAGGTGGGCCACCGTTCACCCGGCTGCCGAGGGCGTTTGAACGGTGAACCCAATTCTCCGTACCTACAGGGTACGTTTCGTTGGGTTCACCTTGGAACCCACCACCCTCAACCACCGCTCGGGGTCAGTCCTCGTGGAGGCTGATCCGCGGGTGGCGCGGGCGTGGGTCGACACCCGAGCGTCAGCGAGCGGTGCGATCCACCCCGCGGCAGGCCCCGCGGTCGACGACTTTCGCCGGGAAGGGCGGCGTAGCGCCTAACTGGGGTCGCCGGTGCGAACGGGGACCGGAACCTCGACCGGGGCGCCAACCTCGACGGGTTCGCCGATTGCCTCGGTCTCCTCGATGCCGGCGCCGTCGAGGTCCCGGGAGCAGACGATGCGGAAGCGGCCCGTGCCGATCTCGGCGTCGGGAACGATTGGCAGACCGCGGATCTCATCCCAGCCGAGGCGCTCGGCCTCGAACGGGTTCATTCGAACCTCGGCGGCTGGGAAAGGGCAGCCGGAATTGTGTTGGTCGATGGCCTTGGAGATCGCCCCAAGGTTCTTCCCCTCCGCGCTCACGGCCCCAAGGTACCAGCGACGATCGCCGGCCGCGAACTTCGTCCCCTGCTGCGGCTAGCATCGAGACATGCCGAGCGAACGTCTGTACGGGGACCCATCGAGTTGGGAGCACGCCGTCGCGCATGTCGACATGGACGCCTTCTACGTCTCGGTGGAGTTGTTGAGCAGGCCGGAGCTGCGAGGTAAGCCCGTCATCGTCGGCCCGATCGACCCGAACTCAAGGGGGGTGGTGATGACCGCCTCCTACGAGGCGCGGAAGTTCGGCGTCCATTCAGCGTTGCCGATCGCCGTTGCCCGGCGGCGATGCCCTCAAGCGGTCGTGATCCCGCGCAACATGGAGAGCTACCGGGAGGCCTCGGCTCAGGTCATGGAGGTCTTCCATCACTACAGCGACCTGGTCGAGGTCGTGGGCATGGACGAGGCCTACATCGACCTGAGCGATTCACCGGCCCCGAAGGCTCGCGCTCGCCAGATCAAGCGGGATGTGCTGGCGAGTACCGGGCTGACCTGCTCGATCGGGCTGGGGCCGAATCGTCTGATCGCCAAGATCGCCTCCGACCTCGACAAGCCGGACGGGCTGTGCGTCCTGCCCCGGGAGCGCTTCCTCGAGGTCGTCGGCGATCGGCCCGCACGGATCATCCCCGGCGTAGGACCGCGCACCGAGGAGCGACTGTCGGCGCTGGAGATCGAGACCGTCGCCGATCTGGCGGCAGCACCCGAAGTGAGCCTCGCGGCGATCCTCGGGCCCAAGCACGCGAGGTCACTTGGTCGCCGTGCCTGCGGCTTCGGCAGCACCGAGGTCGCGGTCGAGCGTGAACGGAAGTCCGAGAGCCGCGAGCGCACCTTCGCCAGCGATCAGTCGGACCCGACGATGATGCGACAGGAGGTCGTGAGGATGGCTCGCACGGTCGCCGCCCACCTCGGCAAACAGGAGATCCGCGGACGCACCGTCACCCTGAAGATCCGCCTCGCCCCCTTTCGAACCTTCACCCGCTCCCGCACCCTCGCCGATGCGACCTGCGACCCCGATCAGGTGGCGAGATCGGCTCTGGCCCTGTTCGACGCTTTCGAGCGTGACGCGCCCGGTGCGTCTGCTCGGGGTCGGCATGTCGAACCTGATCCGGGCCGGCATCGACGAAGCCGGCCCCGCCCCCGCCGACGCGGATGCGACGGGACGGGGCCGGTTCAGCTCGCGCTCGGCTGAAACCGAGGGGCTGAGATCGCCCTGGCGGCCTAGCGGTCGACGAGGATAGTCCCGACGCCGCCGAACCCGAGCCTGTTCCGGAGCGCCTCCGTGAGATCGAACTCACGGCCGGCCACGTAGGGCCCGCGGTCGATGACCTTGGCCGTGGCCTCACGGCCGTGGTAGCGGATGGTCAGCTTCGTGCCGCATGGCAGCGTCTTGTGGGCGACGCCGATCGTCGACGTGGCTGAGCGTGCCACCGCAGGCGACGCCGTTGCCGTAGAGCCCCGGCCCGTAGTAGGAGGCCTCGGCGGGCCTGAATATGGAGACCTTGCCGGCCTTCGCCTTGCTGCCGCCCGCGATCAGGTTGCCGGCCGCGCGGACCCGCACCTTGGACGTGCCGGCAGTTCGGGGCTTCCACTTGGCGACGAAGGTGCCCGACTTGTCGGTCCACGTGTGGATCTGATCGCCGGCCACCTGCACGGTGACCTTGCGTCGCGTACCCGCGGGTGAGACCCGACCCCTGACCGCCACGGTCTGACCGACGCTTGGCATTGCTCTCCACCCGCGCCTTCGTGATCGAGCGAACCCTGACCTTCTTCGGCTTGGTGGTCCGGCCGTCGGCGCTGACCGCGCGGAAGCGACCGCTCCGCTCGACCTCGATGCGCTCGCTGAAGCGGCCGGATCTCGCGGCTCGGCGTCCGGCGAGCGTCGCGCCAGAATTCAGCGCCGAACGCCTTGAACTGGATCTTCACCGACTGCGCGACCGCTGATGGGGGCTGTGGGTCGCCGGCCTCGGCCGAGGCCGTGACGACGGGCCGAAAGCGACCGCGGAGCGTGACCTTTCCATTCGGCTTGACCGTCTTGCTGCTCGCGGCGAACGTCGCTGGGCCACCCTGCGTCTGGGCGCCGGATGCTGTGCCGACTGAGATTCCGATGGTGAATGCGGCTGCGGGCAACAGCACGAAGGCTGCGACCCACCCCCGCCAATCGCGGAAGCGTGTCATCTTCGATCCTCGCTTTCGCCGCCTACGGGGTTAGCTGACGGGCTCGCGGCCGATCCGAGTCACTCGGGTCGGGCGCTACGGGTCGATCACGACCCGATTCGCCCCTGCCGGCTCGATCTCTGTGTCCGGCAAGTGGGTCCCCCGCTCCCGGCCGTGGACTTTCCAGGGGCCGCGGATTGAGCGGTCTGTGTTGATTTCGATCTATCTGGTCCGACCGGAACGGTAGGTGGGGCGAACACATGTATGTGTGGGTCCGGTCACAGTCTTCACAGAGGTGAAAAGATGTATGCATGAACCTCGATCGCCTGACCGGCCTTGACACGTCCTTCCTGCACCTCGAGCGCGACGGCGCCCATATGCACGTGGCCTCGACGATGATCTTCGACGGACCGCCGCCGGATTTCGACGAGTTCCGCGAGCACCTGCGGTCACGGCTGCACCTGGTCCCCCGCTTCCGCCAGAAGCTGCGCTTTGTCCCGTTCGACCAGGGACGCCCCGTCTGGGTCGACGATCCCCACCTGAACCTCGACTACCACGTTCGCCACACGGCGCTCCCGGCACCGGGCGACGAGGAGCAACTGCGGACCTTCGCCGCCCGTGCCTTCTCTCAGGGCCTCGATCGATCCAAGCCCCTGTGGGAGATGTGGGTCGTCGACGGACTCTCCGACGACCGCTTCGCGATCGTCTGCAAGAGTCACCATTGCCTCGTGGACGGGGTCTCAGGGGTTGACATAACCACGGTCCTCTTCGACGCCGAGCCCGACCCCGCCCCGGCCGACCCGCCACCCGAATGGCTCCCCCGCCCCGAGCCCAACGAACTGGCGCTGCTCGGGTCCGCCCTGACCGAACGGGTCACCCAGCCCGCCGAGGTGCTGCGAGGCGCCCGCGCCCTGATCCGGCGCCCGATGCAGGCGCTCGGCGCGATCCGCGAAGCGATCGGCGCCACCGGATCGATCGCCGGCAAGGGCCTTTCCGCACCCGACTCACCCCTGAACGTCGAGATCGGCCCGCATCGCCGCTTCTCCTGGGTGAGAGGCGATCTCGCGGACCTCAGGCGGATCAAGGACACCTACGGAGGAACCGTCAACGACGTCGTCCTGACCGTTGTGTCGGGAGCTCTCGGTAGGCACCTGCGATCCCTCGGCCACACCACCGACGAGCTTGTCCTCAAGGCGATGGTCCCGGTGAGCATCCGGACCGCCGACGAGCGTGGCGCCCTGGGCAACCAGGTGACCGCGATGATGGCGCCGCTGCCGGTCTGGTGCGAGGACCCGATCGAGCGTCTCGGTCTCGTCCGCAAGTCGATGGGCAACCTCAAGAACTCGAAGCAGGCGGTCGGCGCCAACCTACTCGCGGAAATGACCGACTTCGCCCCGCCCACGATCGTCTCCCAGGCCGCCCGACTGCAATCCCGGCAGCGCTTCTTCAACCTCGTCGTCACCAATGTTCCCGGGCCGCAGTTCCCGCTCTACGTGCTCGGACGGCGGCTCCGCGACATCTTCCCGATGGTGCCGCTGGCGAAGCGCCAGGCGGTCTGCGTCGGGATCATGAGCTACGACGGGGGCATCAACTTCGGGCTGATCGGCGACTTCGAGGGCATGCCCGCCCTGGGTGGCCTCGCGGTGGACCTGGAGGAGGAGCTCAACGAGCTCGCGGCGATGGCGCCGAGGGTGCAATCCAACGGCTCTTCACCTGCCGAGCGCTCCCGCTCCGCCAGTCCCAGTTCCTAGGCCCCCTCGGGTAGATCCTTCGATCCCCGCAGGCGCAGGCCCATCAACGGATAGACCGCGGTGGAGAGCACGGCAGCTCCGACCAGAGCGGCGGCAGTCGTCGTGCGCATCTGACCCTCGGCGACGGCGATCGTCGTGATCGCGACGACCAGCGGCAGCTCGGTGGCGCTGAAGAATGCGAGCGCTGCCCGATCCCGGAGATCGAGGACCTCGCGGTAGAGCAGCATGGCCGGGACTCCGCGGACGATCAGGAACATGAGAAAGAAGATCGGGACCAGGACCGCCCGCGCCGGATCATTGGTCAACGCGCTCATGTCGAACTCGATCCCGCTGACGACGAAGAAGAACGGGATCAAGAAGCCGTAGCCGACGGCGCTCAGCTTCGACTCCAGGATCGTCACCTCCCGTCCCTTGAGCGCGAGGCGGACGATGATCCCGGCGACGAAACCCCCGAGAAGCAGGTCGAGGCCGAGATCGGAGGCGAGGTACGCGAGCGAGAAGATAAGCACGACGGCCACGCGGATCGGTAGCTGTGAGCTGGTCTCCATCGCCCCCTCGAACTTCGACCAGCCGGCCCCGACCCAGCGAACGGCGAGCAGCGCCGCGACGACGGCGAGGGCGACGAACACCAGACAGGACGACGGCCGCTCGTGAGCGGCTTGTCGGTGGAGAAGAGAAACGTGATCAGCAGGATCGGCCCGAACTCACCGACGGCGCCGGCCGCGAGCAGGTAGGTCCCGAAGCGCGTCTTCAGTCTGATCGGCATCGTCGAGAATCGGGATCAGGGTGCCGATCGCCGTGGTCGCCATCGCCGAGCCGGTGAACATCAGCGAGAGGACCACGCCGCGAGCGCCAGCAGGCCGCCGATCGAGTATGCGAGGGCGAGCGAGATAACCCAGCCGATGGCGGCGAGCTTGAGCGGTGCCCCGCGGATCCGCTCGAAGTCGATCTCGTAGCCGGCGAAGAAGAACAACATGCCGAGCCCGAGATTCGAAAAGAACTTGATGAATTCGTCAGGCTCGGCCAGGCCGAGCACGTCGGGGCCGATCAGGATCCCGAGCACCAGTTCGAGGACGACGACCGGAACGAATACCCGCCGCCCGCCGAAGGTGACCGCCGTCGCGGCCACGGCGGCCGTGAACACGATGATCAGGAAACTGCCCGCGTCGACGGTCAGCATGAAGCGGCGGCCTCTTGCGGTCGTCCCTCGAAGGTTCGATCGGACCCGTTCAACGACATCACTGCTGAAACCTAGCCGGAACAGGTGCCTTAACCTCGGCCGGATGAGGAACCGCCCACCAAGGCTGTCGGTTATGGCGCTGCCGGTGCTCGCCCTTGCGCTGGCAGTCGGCGACCAGGCAGGTCCACCTGCGCCGGCGAGCGTTCTCAAGCCCGCCTCGGGAGAGGTTCCGGAGCCGCGGGCCGATTTTGACCCGATTCCCTACGGCAAGGACCGCAAGCGGCAGATGGCCAACTATTCCAATCGCCACTACGGCAAGCGGACCTGGCGCCTCGGGCGCCCGAACGTCATCGTCCTCCACTACACGGCCACCTCGACCTATGCACCGGTCTGGAACACGTTCGCCGCCAACTCCCCCGCGCTGGGCGAGCGACCGGGAGTCTGCTCGCAGTACGTGATCGAAAAGGACGGCACGATCCACCAGCTGACGCGCCTCTACGTCCGCTGTCGTCACACCATCGGACTCAACCATCAGGCAATCGGGATCGAGATGGTCCAGGAGGGCCTTGCCGGAAAGCACTCAGCCGACAAGGCAATCCTCGATCGCAAGAAGCAGATCCGTGCCGCGACGAAGCTGACGGCCTGGCTGAAGCAGAAGTACCGGATCGGCATGAAGGACGTGATCGGCCACTCGATGGGCAACGACTCGCCCCACTTCAAGGACCTCGAGGGCTGGAAGAACGACCACGTCGACTGGCTCCGCGGTGACGTGCGGAAGTTCCGCATGATCGTCACGAAGGTGATCCACAAGCACCGATGAGCCCGGCGACGCGGAATCCGGCGGCGCCACACGGACTGCCGGACGCATTTCAGCTGACCGAGCCGCGCCGCAACTTCGGCGTCGTCCTCGCGGCGATCGTGGCCTCCATGATCTTCCAGCTCGCCGCGCCGGGCGGAGACCTCAGCCGCTTCGTCGCGATCGTCCTGCAGAGCACGGTGATCGTTCTCGCTCTCCGCGCCGCCGGATTCCACCACCACATCGTCCGCGTCGCGGCGACGATCCTAGGGATCCTGGCCGTGCTTGTGGGCGTTGCGCTCTTCGGGATCAGCGACATCGCGCCGACGGCCCCCCGCGTCCTCACCCTCGTCCTCGTTCTCCTCACCCCCCTGGCGATCGTCGCCGGCGTCATCCGCGAGCTCCGCGAGGACCGGCGGGTCACGGTCCAGACCATCTACTGCGGGCTCTCGCTCTACCTCCTGCTCGGCCTCGCGTTCGCAGTCCTGTTCGGGGCCGTCGAGGACATCGGCAATCAGCCGTTCTTCGTCCAGGGCGACCAGGCCGCCACGAGCAACGACTTCCTCTACTTCAGCCTGGCGACGCTGACGACCGTCGGATACGGCGACCTGACGGCCGCCTCCGACCTCGGCCGCGCGATGTCGGTCACCGAGGCCCTGATCGGACAGATCTACCTGGTAACGGTCCTCGCGGTCATCGTGACCAACGTCAGCCGCCGCCGCACCTAGGGCCGGCGAGACCCGCATCTGCGAAGATCGCTTTCGCGATGACGGAGGAGAGCGTCACCCGGTTCGCCACCTGCCCGCTCTGCGAGGCGACCTGCGGCCTGGCCATCGAGATCGAGGACGACACCGTCGTCAAGGTCAGAGGCGATGCAGACGACGTCTTCAGCAAGGGTTTCATCTGCCCCAAGGGCGCCAGCATCGGCGAGCTTCATTCCGACCCCGATCGCCTCGCCACACCGATGATCCGGCGCGGTGGAAATCTCGTCCCGGCGAGCTGGGACGAGGCGTTCGCGGCAATCGATGCCGGGCTGGCCCCGATCATGGAGGCCGGCGATCGGAATGCGACGGCGGTCTATCTCGGCAATCCCAATGCCCACACCCTCGACGGCACCATCTACCTCCGCGCCATGCTCAAGGCGATCGGTACCCGCAATATCTTCAGCGCCACCAGCGTCGACCAGCTCCCCAAGCAGATCTCGTGCGGCCTGATGTTCGGCTCCGGTCTGTCGATCCCGATCCCCGACATCGACCGGACCGACTATCTGCTCATCCTCGGCGCCAACCCACTCGCCTCCAACGGGTCCCTGATGACCGCCCCTGATTTTCGCGGTCGCCTGAAGGCGATCAGGGACCGGGGAGGCCGGGTTGTCGTCATCGACCCCCGACGGACCCGGACCGCCGAGGTCGCCGACGCCCATCACCCGATCAGGCCCGGTCGCGATGCCCACTTCCTCGCTGCCCTGGTTCACACCCTGGTCGAGGAGGATCTGATCGATCCGGGCGAGATCGTCGAGTACGTCGCCGGCGTCGATCTGCTCGGCGAGGCCGTCGCGCACTTCTCTCCCGAGGCCGTTGCCCCGGTTTGCGGCATCCCCGCCCCGGAGATCCGCCGGATCGCTCGTGACATCGCGGCAGCGCCGAGTGCCGCCGTCTACGCGCGGATCGGCACCACCACCCAGGAGTTCGGAACCCTGGCGAGCTGGCTGGTCGACGTCGTCAACGCCGTCACCGGCAACCTCGATCGCCCGGGCGGCGTGATGTTTCCGCTTGCTGCGGCGGGACAGACGAACTCGAGCGGCGCGAAGGGCCGAGGGCGCGGCTTCAAGATGGGTCGGTGGAGCTCGCGCGTTCGCGGCATGGAGGAGGCCTTCGGGGAACTCCCGGTCGCCTGTCTGGCGGAGGAGATCACCACGCCCGGAGAGGGCCGGATCAGAGCCTTGATCACGGTTGCCGGCAACCCGCTGCTCTCGACCCCGAACTCCGGCAGGCTCGGGGAGGCCTTCGACTCCCTCGAGTTCCAGATCGCGATCGACTGCTACCTGAACGAGACGAGCTCCAGGGCGGATGTCGTGCTTCCCGTCCTCTCCCCGCTGGAACGCTCACACTACGATCTCGCCTTCTACCAGTTGTCGGTCCGCAATATCGCCAACTTCAGCCCGGCCGTACTGCCGCCCAATCCCGCGATCGATCCGGAGTGGAGGACGATGCTGAGGCTCATGGGCCTGGTCGCCGGTGCGGGCCCGAACGCCGACGTCGGTGCGCTCGACGACATGGTCGCGCTCGAGATGGCCAGGCGTGAGACGGTCACGGAAGGCTCCCCCGCCTTCGGTATGGAGCCCGAGGACGTCGTCGCCACCCTCGGCGAGCGCCGCGGGCCTGACCGGGTGCTCGACCTGATGCTTCGCTGCGGCGCCTACGGTGCCGGGATCGGCGATCGCCCCGGCAGGGGGAACGGGACGGCTCTCTCGCTGGACCTCCTCGAGCAAAACCCGCACGGCATCGATCTCGGGCCGCTCGAACCGCGTTTGCCGGAGATGCTCCGCACCGACAGCGGCAAGGTCGAGCTCTGCCCGCCGGCGCTGCTGGGGGACCTCGAGCGACTGGCGGAGTCGCTCGCCCAGAGACGCGACGAATTCGTTCTGATCGGACGCCGGGACCTGCGCTCGAACAACTCCTGGATGCACAATCTCCCCCACCTCGTTCGCGGCAAGGCTCGCTGCACCATGCACGTCAATCCTCGTGACGCCGAGCGCCTCGGATTGATCGAGGGCGCTGATGCGGCGGTCAGCTCACGCGCCGGCGCGCTGGTGGTTCCGGTCGAGGTGACCGACGCGATCATGGAGGGCGTGGTCTCCATCCCGCACGGCTGGGGCCACGACGCCGACGGGGCCAGACTCGAGGTGGCCGGGCAGCGACCCGGCGTCAACTCGAACCTGCTCGCCGACGAGCAGCTCGTCGACGCCCTTTCGGGCAATGCCGTGCTCAACGGCATCCCCGTAGCCGTCGCGCCGGCCTAGTCTCGGCTGGGCTCCGGCTCAGCCGGCGAGGCTGAGCTTGTAGTCGGAGCCGTCGGACTTGTAGACGCGCCGGCCCTTCTTGTCGAGGCGACTGCTGCGTCCGTCGACGTTGGCGACGACGGCGGTGATCCGCGAGAACTTGCCCGGATCCTCGAGCGTCACCTCGCCCTTTCCGCCCTTCGGGAGGTGGATGATCTCTCGCGTCAGGATGCCCGGCTCGGCGCCCTCGCGACCGATGAGGGCGATCGTGCTGCGGGTTCCCTGCTCGGCCTTGACCTTCAGCGTCGTCGAAGCTGACATGGTCGGCTGCACCTTGTAGAGGCGGTAGGACGTGTTGTCGAGCCCGGTCTTGATCGTTTCAGCCTTGACAGTCCCTGAGCGCTTCACATCGGGGTATTCAGCGGCGTCGGGGAACGAGGGGCTGGACTGCCACTCGGCCGTCTCGGCGAAGTACTGGCCGAGCTCCTCCCCGAAGGTCGTACCGCCGGCGTTCCTGATCGCCTTGTTGTAGGAGTCGACGGCGAAGCTCTTCTGCGACGCGGAAACCTTCCAGGTGTCACGGACGACGTCGTCGCCGAACTTGTAGCTCAGCCAGTGGTTCCAGACCGCCTCGGCGTAGATCTTGATGCTCGACCCCGTCATCGGCGTGTGCGGCTTCTTCGCCAGCGCCGGGAGGTAGTTGAGGTAGTCGTTGATCGCCGGGTAGACCTTTTCCTCCGCCCAGGTGGCGGTGTCCTCGAACAGCCAGACGTCCTCGTAGACGTCGTAGTTGAACTGCAGGATGTGGTTGTACTCATGGGCGACCGTGACCTGCATCGACTCGATCGGCGGGGTCGGGAATCCGACGTAGTTGTTGTCGAGGACGAGGTAGGCGTACCGCTTGGCCCCCTTCTGACCGGGATCGGTCGAGGCGTAGCCGTAGAGGTTCTCGCCGAGGTCGGTGATGTAGACGTCGACCTGGCCGTCCCTCCCGACTCCCTTGCGGGAGCCCAGCGTGCCGTCGGACTTGGCGTTCTTCCAGCCCAATGCGGTGTTCTCGACCGCGTAGCTCAAGGCCATCGCGTTCAGGACCTCATTCAGGAACGAAGTTCGAGACCGGGGCGTTCTTGGCCTTGTCGGTCCAGTGCACGCAGAACTGGGTGTCGCAGATCGGCGAACCGTTCGCCTCCTTGCCGAAGTAGCGCCTGTCGTTCTTGTCGGTGGGCCGGGCCAGGAAACCACGCGCCTCCCGCTTGTCGGCGCCCTGCAGCGCCGGCAACGCAACCGCGAGGTCGCGCAGGGCGATCGTCGCGTCGCGGCTCCCGGCGCCCGTACCGGTACCGGCCGAAAGCGGGTTGGCGAATGCGTTCCGGACGTTCTCGAGCGCCTGCAGCGCCGCCGCGTCGGAGACGGGCGATGGCGACTCGGCGGATGCCGTCGTGGCGACGCCCCCGGCGAGTCGCACAGGCGATAAGAGTGGTGACGAGAACGTGACGGCGCAATTGATTCCTTCCGTGGCTGGGCGAGGCAAAGTAGCAGCGGCTACGGCCCTCTAACACCGGTTGGCGCCGTCAGTAGCGGTCTGCGGAGATAATCGTGACATGCACGAGGCTCAGAACGCCACCCGGGTGGCGCTGGCTCAGGTCAACCCGACGGTCGGCGACATCGATGCCAACGCGGCGATGGCGGCGGAGGCGATCGGCAGGGCGCGCGCCGCTGGGGCCGATCTGGTCGTGCTGCCGGAGCTGATGATCAGTGGCTATCCGCCGGAGGACCTGCTTCTCAAACGCCACTTCCTGGACGCCTGCGAGGAGGCGCTGGATGCGCTCGCCCCCCAGGTCGAGGGGATCGTCGCGATGGTGGGATGCCCGATTCGCGATGTCGCGCTTCACAATGGCCTGGCCGTCCTGGCGGAGGGGCGGATCGTTACCCGCTATCGCAAGGTGCACCTCCCAAATTACGGCGTCTTCGACGAGCGCCGTTACTTCGAGCCGGGTCCCGTCGGTGAGTTGATCGAGCTGAACGGGGTCCTGATCGGGTTGACGATCTGCGAGGACATCTGGCTCGCCGGCCCACCCAGCTCCGATGAAGCCGCGAGCGGCGCCAGGCTGATCGTCAACGCGTCGGCCTCTCCCTATCACCGCGCCAAGGGGCCGGAGCGGGAGGCGATGGTCGCCGAGCGAGCCCGTGAGAGCGGCGTCGCGATCGCCCTCTGCAACATGGTCGGCGGACAGGACGAGCTGGTCTTCGACGGACACAGCTTCGTCGTCGACGAGACCGGCAGGACGGTCGCCAGGGCCGCCCAGTTCGAGGAGGAGATGCTGCTCTGCGACCTCGACCTGGCCCCCGACCGCGGGGCCCGGGCTGCCGGAGCGGCAGCCCCGACGGCTGCGACGCTGACCTCACGTCCGCAAGAGAAGCGATCGGTGCTACCCACCCGCATCACCGAGTTGAAGACCGATGCCGACGAGGTCTACGCCGCACTGGTGACGGGGCTTGGCGACTATGCCTCCAAGAACGGCTTTGAACGCGCGGTGCTCGGGCTCTCGGGAGGGATCGATTCCGCCCTGGTCGCGCTGATTGCGGTCGACGCTCTGGGAGCGGACCGCGTCAACTGCGTGATCATGCCCTCCCCCCACTCCAGCTCGGAGACTCAGAGCGATGCCAGGGTGATCGCCGACAACCTCGGCTGTCCAGACATTGAATTCGCCATCGCCCCGGTGATGGAGGCCTTCGGGGACCTGTTGGGCCCCCACTTCGAGGGCACGGACCCCGGCATAGCCGAGGAGAATCTGCAGGCGCGGATCCGCGGCACCCTCGTCATGGCCCTTTCCAACAAGTTCGGCTGGCTGCCGCTGAGCACCGGCAACAAGTCGGAGATGTCGGTCGGTTACGCGACCCTCTACGGCGACATGGCGGGCGGCTTCGCGGTGATCAAGGACGTCCCAAAGCTGCTCGTCTACGAGCTGGTCGAGAACCGCAACGCCAGGTCCGGCAACGAGCTGATTCCCGCCTCCGCGATTGAACGTCCCCCCTCCGCGGAGCTTCGCCCCGACCAGAAGGACACCGACTCACTGCCGCCCTACGACCTCCTCGATCCGGCCCTCGCCGCCTACATCGAAGGCGACGGAAGCCGCGCCGACCTGATCGCCGCCGGGCTCAACCGGGCCGACGCACTACGGGTGGCGGGCCTCGTCGACCGGGCCGAGTACAAGCGACGCCAGGCGCCGCCCGGAGTGAAGATCACGACGAAGGCATTCGGCCGCGACCGCCGTCTACCGATCACCAACCGGTTCCAGGGCTAGATAACCCCGAGGAATGCTCCGCTGACGCGTCCGCTCTGGATAACCCCGACCAGATGCTCCGCTACGCGTCCGCTCTGGTCGGACCGTTGGGTGTTGCCGCTCGGCAAGGGCGTCAGGTGGTTGGGCGCGGAGGGGTGGTGGCCACGGGGAAGGGGTGGTGGCTGAGTCGGCGGAGTTCCGACGATTGGCAGATAGCGGCGCTACGTGCGCCGTTCGCTGCCAATCGGGTTCATTCAAGCCCCTCGGCAGGCGGGTGAACGGTGACCTGGAGTCCAAGTCCTCCCCTCCCCAGCCAAACCGACTCTCACCCAACGGTGGCGGTCACTCGGCACGCCACCCCGCCGACGACCTCAGCGGCGCTCCGGCAGCGGTCGGACAGCGATGATCAGGCGCGAGGTCGCGCAGAGGCGACCCTCGTCGTCGGTCATCTCCACGTCCCAGACCCAGCTCGTCCGCCCGCGATGGAGTGCCCGGGCGCGGGCGTGGATCGTGCCGGAGAAGACCGGCCGCAGGAAGATCGACTCGTTGGCCTGCCCGATGGCGACCATCTCGGGTGCGACGGACTCGAAGGTCGCCCGCGAGGCCAGCGACTCCGCAAGCGCCGCATAGGCGCCGCCGTGGACGATCCCAAACGGCTGCTTGACTCCGTCGCGGACGGCCATGCGGGCGGTGGCGATCATCTCGCCGTCGAACTCGAAGCCCTCGATGCCGAGAACCTGGTCGAGCGATCCCTCGTGAACATGTTCTGGGCCGGAAGCCATAGGCGGAGCCTAGATCACGGCTTCGGCCCGGGCCGACCCGCCGAAGCCGCGGCACCCGTCGCGCCGGTTGCATAGGCTTTCGCGATGCCATTGCAAGGGGAACAACGGGCCCTGCTCCAGCTTCTCTGTGAGCGGGGACAGAGCTACGAGGACATTTCGGGCCTGCTCGGCGTACCGGCGGACGAGGTTCGAGACCGGGCGCGGACGGCGCTTTCGGAGATCGGCGGAGCCGACCCTGATTCCGTGGTCTCGCTGACCGATTTTCTGCTCGGCCAGGCCGATCCGATCGGCCGCGCCGACGCGGTTCGTTTCCTGGGTAGCGATCCCGAGGCCCTCGATCTTGCGCGTCGCATCCAGGAGGGCCTGAGTGAGATCGCGCCCGGTGCCAAACTGGCGAGGCTGCCCGAGCCTCGCGGCAAGCGCCGTCGAGCTGCACTCCCGGACCCGAGCGAGCCGGCCGTCCCCACGGATCCGCGGTCTCCGGCCGAAGTCGAGGGCGACTCCGAGGGCCGCAGCGACCAGACCCGGCTGATCGCCGCGTTGGTCGCGGTCGGGGTGCTCCTCGTGTTCGCAATCCTCCTGGCCGCGGGCGTCTTCTCCGGCGGGGACGGGGACACGACATCGCCATCCTCGCCGACCGCATCGACGACCACCGACGAGAACATCACCACGGTGCCCCTGAAGCCTGCTTCCGGAAGCGGCGTCGCCGGCCAGGCGGTGTTCGGGCTTGGCTCAGATCAACAGCAGCTCTTCGTCGATGTCGACGTCCAGGGCCTCGATCCCGAGCTCGTCGACGGCCAGTCCTACCTGGTCTGGCTGATGGTCGGTGACAGCGCCGGCTACCCCATCGACAGCCTCCAGCCCGACGAGAACGGCGGGTTTTCAGGCAGGCTCGCCGTCCCGACCCCGATCGCGGTGGCCGTCGGCAACCAGGCGCAATCGGTCCGCATCTCCCAGACGTCGGTGGCCAAGCTCCAGTCGAAGATCAGGCAGGCGGCCCAACAGGAGGTCCCGATCCTCTCATTCGTCGGTACCGAGCTCGCCTCGGGCGACATCCCCCTGGTCAAGCAGAGTCAGGGCCAGCAGGGCGGCTGACGCCCACCAACTTGCCCGGGTTCATGATCCCGGCCGGGTCGAGACGGGACTTGACCCCGAGCAGCGCCTCGATCCCGAGCTCGCCGATCTCCGACGGCATGTAGGGAGCATGGTCCCGTCCAACCGCATGGTGATGGGTGATCGTGCCGCCGGCGGCGACGATTGCGCCGCAGGCCGCGGCCTTCAGTGCCGCCCACTGCTCGATCTCCGCTCCGCTCCGAGCCGGGGTCAGGAACGTGAAGTAGAGGGATATGCCGTCTCGATAGGCGTGCGAGACATGGCACATGACGATCCCGGAGCCGCCGCCGATCGCCCCTTGCAGGGCTTTGCGAACGGATGCGTAGAGCTCGCCGGCGCGGGAGTAGGTGTGTGAGGTCTCGAGCGTCTCGACCAGGATCCCCTCGTCGATGAGCGCGTCGCGGAGGTGCGGGCCCTCGTATCGTCCGCGCTCCCATGAGCGGCCGGGCGAGCTCCCGAGCGGCACCGCCCCGCCGATGCGAAGCAGACGACGGGAGAGTTGGCGACGACGTTCGACGCTCTCCCGCGCGCCCTCCCAACCAACGATCAGCATGCACCCTTCGGTTCTTCCCCTCAGCTTCAGATAGGCCGCGAGGCCGGTGCGCTTGAGCCCGGCGAGGCCGGTCAGCGCCAAGGACACCTCCGTCTCGTCGCGATCGGAGAGGCGAATGACGTCGGGGAGCGCGTCGTCCTGGGCGAGGCTTCGGATGATCGCCGTCCCCGCCTCGAAGCTCGGCGCAAACCATCCTTCGTAAGCCGTCCTCTCGGGTTTCGGCCTGACCCGGACGCCGACCTCCGTGATCACCCCGAAAACACCCTCCGAGCCGAGAACGAGCTCCCGCAGTGAGGGCCCAGCCGCCGTATGAGGCGTCGAGAGCGTCTTCATGACGCCCACCGGGGTCGTCAGCTCGATCTCGGTTGCCACGGCGTCAAATCGCCCGTATCCGGTCGAAGCCTGTCCCGCCGAGCGGGTCGCGGCGAAGCCGCCGATCGTCGCGTAACGGTAGGACTGAGGAAAGTGCCCGAGCGTGAAGCCCTCGGCGCTGAGGGCAGCCTCGGCCTCGGGTCCTCGCAGGCCCGGTCCCAGCCTGGCGGTCATCGAAACCGGGTCAACCGAGACGGCGCGGAAAGCGGACAGATCGAGTGAGACCAGCCGGTCGAAACTCCCCGGCTCGGGATCCACCCCGCCGACGACGCTCGTCCCTCCGCCGAAGGGGACGACCGCGATCCGCTCCCGCGTGCAGGCCTCGAGCACGGCGGCGACGGACCGCGCATCCGGTGGGGCAAGTACCGCGTCGGGCGCTCGCTCGATTCGCCCGGCCCGCATCCGGATCAGGTCGGGGTAGCCCTTTCCGGCTGCGTGGCGAATGCGGTCCTCATCGCTCGTGCTCACCGCCCCGGCTCCGCCGGCCGCGTCGATGACCGAACCCGGGATCGAAGCGGCGGGCGTGACATCAACCGAATCAAGGGGGACGCGAGCGAGCGGTTCGCCGGCGCCGATCCGCTCCTTCAGCAGGCTCCTGGCGTCGGGCCCCAGCGCCGGCACGGTGCTGTCCTCGCCCCAGCTGTCGAACGCGGAGTCGCGCCGCAGCAACTCTCTGCCGGCATTCATGCCGCCCCCCCATCGCTGACCATCGCCCGCTCGATCCCGTCGAGCGTCTGGTTGAGCGTCCTTCCAGTCGCCCTCCGCATCATCAGCGACCCGAGGCGGGACAGGCCGCGCAGCCGCCGGCGACCCTCGACGGTCACGCTGGTCGCCTCGGTCGGGTTTCGGCCGGCGTCGTCGAGCCTGACCTCGAGCTCGGCGTCCCGCAGGAAGCCCTCGAACGGGGTGCCCTCGAGCTGCTGGCTCCAGACGATGCGCCGACCGGCGGTCGAGGCCGTGCAGCGAAAGTCCGCCCGCACGGTTCGGCCCTTGCTCGTCTTCAGTACCTGGGTGAAGCGGCTGCTCCGGGAGCCCGGAGAGCCCTCGACGTCCTCGACCCTGCTCGTCTCCGGCCACCACCGGGGCAGGTTGTGCGGGTCGGAGATCAGATCCCAGACCCTGTCTGCGCTCGCACCGATCACGCGGCTGCGGGCGACGTTCGGCATCGGGCCGACCTCCTCAGCCGCGGAGGCGTCTGAGATCGCGAACCAGGAGCAGGTGCTTGAGCTGGGTGCAGGTGGCGGCGAGGCTCTCGAGGCTCTCGATGGCCTCCTCACGCCGGGCGGCACTTCGGGAGCGGAGCGAGGGCGCCATCACCTGTTCGAGCAGCGATGACTCGCGATCGGCGGAGGAACGGAAGACTCGGAGATTGCGGCCGCCGACGCCGAACCGCGCAAGCTCCGTCGCCGCGCGGATGATCTCCACGTCGGTCTCGTCGAAGATCTTCGAACCGTTGCGTTGCTTGGGTTGCACGATTCCGAACTCCTCGAGCTCGCGGATCAGCTCGGCGGACGCTCCGGTCTGTTCGAGTACGTCGTCCTGGCCGATCCATTCGTCGGGCTCCTCGAGCGTCATCGCCCGGCGACTCGATCCGGGGCGTACGCCACGATCGCGCTCGCCGCCGATCTTGCCGGCGGCCAGCTCCTGGCGGATCACCCGCAGCGGCAGGAACTCGTCCCGTTGCATCCTCAGGATCGCCCGCAGCTGCTCGACGTCGGCCTGGCTGTAGAGCCTGTATCCGCCGCGGGTCCGCCGCGGGGTGAGCAGCTTCTGGTCCTCGAGGTAGCGGATCTTGGAGATCGAGATGTCGTCGAACTCCTGTCCGAGGACCTTGCAGACGGCGCCGATCGTCAGCGCCTTTCGCGGCCGCGAGTCGCGCGACTCGCGGCTCCGGGCGGTCGCGGGCGGGGTCGTCACGTCCACGAGCTCAGCGCTCCAGGTAGCTGAGTTTGAACTTGCCGACCTGAATCTCGTCGCCGTCGTCGAGCAGGTGGGATTCGATCCGGTGACGGTTGACGTAGGTGCCGTTCAGCGATCCGAGGTCGTCGATGTAGAGGCCGTCGCGTCGTCGCACGAGCAGGGCGTGATTACGGGACACCGTGACGTCGTCGAGAAAGATCGGGGCGTCGGGAGTGCGACCGATGCTCATCCGCTCCTGGTCGACCGCGAAGCTCTCGCCCGCCCGCCCGCCGCCGGAGCGGATCACGAGCGCGGCTCCCTCCTCCTCGACCATTTCCTCGAGGTCGATCGGCTGGAAGTCTCCGGTCTCGGCGATCTTGTAGGTCAGAGTCGACGGTTCATCAGCGCCCTCGGCACGGCCCAGGTACGCCCCGCACTTCTGGCAGTAGTTGGCACCCTCGTCGTTGACGAACCCGCATTCATGGCAGTGCAGGGCCATCGGTCGCCTAGATCCTGTCTTCGCCGACGACCCGTCCGGCGAGGATGTCGGAGAGCTTCTCGACATCGGCCCCGCTGATCAGAGCGTCGCCCGACTCACGGTTGGTCCGCAGCCGGTTGACGAGCTCGGCGCGAAGGATGTCGATCTTGCCGTGCAGCATCCTGCGGCGATAGGAGACGTCCTGCTCCTCGCGGGTGAGCTCATCGATCATCTCCTTCAGCTCCTGGTCGTCCATGGCACCGATATCGGGAAATGTTTCGTCCATCAACTCACCCAAACCTTCTTGTCCGTCTCGGGTACCGACCGACCGGAGAGGTCGGCGGAGTTCGATTATAGGCCTGACACCCCAAGGGTCAATCAGAACTTGAAGGTTGAACGCCGGACTGCATCGATCCGCCCACGTCTTCGCCCTCGGCCTGTGCGCTGGATCCGGGCTTGCCGCGCCGCTCCCGGGCCTGCCGGATCGCGTCGCGCACGTAGAAGACCGTGGCGAGGATCGCCAGCCCGACCCCGACGCAGAATCCAATCTCGATGATCAGCCAATCAAGCACCATCGACCAGAAGATCCCGCCCATGATCAGGAATACCGCGATCCGGCCCCACCAGGTGATCTCCAGGTCGGCCCCGTGCCGGAGGCCGTAGCGGGCCAACCCGAGCGTCGCGACCTCGCGAACCACAAGGAGCGCGATCGCAACTCGCGGCAACAGCTCGAAGTTCCAGCAGACTGCGGCGCCGGCGAGAATCGTGAGCCGGTCGACGACCGGGTCGAGGAGTGCGCCGAACCGGCTGTACTGACCGGTCGCCCGGGCGACGAACCCGTCGAGGAGGTCGCCGAGGGCGATCGCCAGAAAGATCAGCGCCGCAAGCCCGTCCCGCCCGTCGCCGGAATCGAAGGCGATCACCAGGAACACGGGAATCGCCGCCAGTCGGATGTAGCCGATCAGGTTCGGCAGCGTGAACGGTCGCAACGGCTGGCCGGCTCGGGTCTGCGGTGGCTCGGGACCGGAGCGATCGAGGCCGAGCAGCCGGCGGCGTGAGAGGCTACGGCGCTTGCCCTCCGGGGCCACTGCCTAGGGCCCTTCTCCGATTCCCTCGAGGAGCGCGAGAGCGCGTTCGGGCGCCTCGCCGAGCGGGATCCGCTCCTCCTCGCCGCTTGATCGAAGCTGGGCCTCGACGACGCCGTCGGTCAGCCCACGCTTGCCGATCGTGAGCCGCAGCGGGCAACCGATCAGCTCCGCATCGGTCAGCTTCTCTCCCGTGCCGGCAGCCGACCGGTCGTCGAGCAACGTCTCGATCCCGGCCGCTCTTAGCGATTCGTAGAGGGAGTCCGCGGCCTCTGCGACCTCGTCGCCGCCCTTGCCGAGCGCGCAGATGTGGACCTGCCACGGAGCGATCGACGGAGGCCAGCAGATGCCCTTCTCATCGGCGCGTTGCTCGACGGCCGCCGCGACGATCCGGGCGGGGCCGATTCCGTAGCAGCCCATCACGATCGCCCGTTCGACGCCGTCGGGGTCCAGGTAGGTGGCGCCAAGCGCCTCCGAGTAGCGGGTTCCCAGCTTGAAGATGTTGCCGACCTCGATCGCCGTCTCGATCGCGATCGGGTCACCGGCGGGGGTCATGTCCCCCGCCTCAACGGTGCGAACGTCGCCCGTCTCGTAGCTGAAATCGCGGCCCGGCTCGACGCCGATCAGGTGGGCGTCGGATCGATTCGCACCGACAACGAGGCCGCTGCCGCTAATCGCCTGATCCATCACGATCCGGACGTCCGCTCCGACCGGGCCGATGAATCCGACCGGGCCGATCGCCTCCTCGATCTCCTCGGGCCCGGCGGGCCGCGACGGCGCCCCGAGGTGACTGGCAAGCTTGACCTCGTTGAGCCGATGGTCGCCGCGGATCAGGACCATCACGAGCCCCTGGCCCTCGACGACGACCGGCATCGCCTTGATCAGGGCACCCGCGGGCACGCCGAGCGCGGCGGCAACCTCTTTGACGGTCGTCAATCCGGGGGTCGGGGCTTCGCGCGGCTCATCGAGGGCCGGCGGCAGTTCCACCGGTTGCGGTAGGGCGCTGGCGACCTCGACGTTGGCGGCGTAGCCGGGGGCCAGCGCGACCTCGTTCTCACCGGCATCGCACGGCGCCATGAATTCGTGGGCGCCTGAGCCGCCCATCATCCCGACGTCCGACTCGACCGCGCACCAGCGCAGGCCACAGCGCTCGAAGATCCGTTCGTAGGCCCCCGCCTGCAGCTCATAGCTACGTGCCAAGGCGTCCTCGTCGCGATCGAACGAGTAGGCGTCCTTCATCGTGAACTCGCGCGTCCGCAGGATTCCGGCACGGGGACGCGGCTCGTCCCGCTCCTTCGTCTGCAGGTGGTAGAGCATCAGAGGCAGGTCGCGATAGGAGCGGATGTCCTTGGCGACGTGGGTCGTTACCGCCTCCTCGTGGGTCATTGCCAACACCAGATCGGAGTCCTTGCGGTCATGGAGTTTGAACAGCTCGTCGATCTCGTACCGGCCGGTCAGCCGCCACGGCTCCGCGGGCTGGAGCACCGGCATCAGCATCTCGTGACAGCCGATCCCGTCCATCTCCTCGCGGATGATCTGCTCGACCTTCTTGACGCTGCGGTAGCCGGCAGGCATCCAGGTCCAGATCCCCGCCCCGAGCTGGCGGACCAGACCCGCTCTGACCATCAACTTGTGGGACACCGCCTCAGCGTCGGCCGGAGCGTCCTTGAGCGTGGACAGCAGGTAGTTGGAGAGGCGGGTCATCTGATCGGATTCTCGTCGGTCCTGTGGATGCTGAGGGCTACGGTGCCGGACTGAGCCGAGCGCTACCAGGCGTCGATCTCGTAGGCGAGCCAAGTCGACGACTCGGCTCCGATCCCATCGTAGAGGCGCTGGGCCGTCACGTTGTCCGGCGCCGTCTCCCAGACGAGCTTGGCGGCGCCGTGCTTGCGGCAGAGTCCGCGGCAATGCTCGATCAGGGCTCGGCCAACGCCGAGCCCCCGGGTCTCGGGGGCGACGTAGAGGTCGTTGAGGACGCCGATCCTGGAGGCGTCGAGCGTCTGCCAGGTCCAGTACACGGTGGCGAATCCGAGCGGCTCCCCGTCCGCACCGCGGGCGATCAGCTGCTCACCCTGGGACGGGTCTTCGATCAGTGCCCGCGACAAGGCGACCAGCCTGTCGTCGCGAGGGTCAACCTCGTAGAAGTCGCAGTAGGCGCGCATCATCGGCATAAGAACCGGCAGGTCGACGACGTCGGCCCGCTCGATCCGGACCGCTTTCTGTTCCTTCTCCGCTCCCATCCCCCGACACTCTAGATGCCGGGCGGCGGTCGACTCAGGCGAGCGGCCGCCAAACCCCCCGCCTCGCGGAAATCGTTCGTGTGATCGTGCGCTCTCACGGGTAGCAATGACACGACCGGTCGTTGCCCGTCGCGGAACTTCTGATCGGACCGAGCGGTGGAGGTGCAGCCGACACTCAGCACGAAGTGCGGAGGCGTGCCTCTGCCGCTCGGTCCGACTCGTGGAACTCGTGGTTGAGGGACCTAGGCGCGGGTGAAGCGGCGGCTGGTGGTGGGGCTGGCCTCTTCGCCGAGCTCGACCTTCTTGCCCTTCGGCCGGACGGGCTTCAGATCGGGTTCGTCACCGTTCCCGGGGGCGGTGATGTCCTCGCCGCTCTCCGCCGCGGCCTTCTCCATCGCGGCAAGCTTCTCCGGCGTCAGGTCGCCGGCGTTCTCCTCTTCGATCTTGCGCAGCCACTCGGCGCCCTCGGCGGCCTCGGAGTCGTCGACCTCGATCTCGCCGCCCCGCCCCAGCGATTTGTCGATCTCCTCGAAGAGCGCATCGACCAACTGCTCTTGGGGGATCTTTCGCAGCGGCTTGCCGTGGGCGAAGATCAGACCCTCGTCCTTGGCGCCTGTGATCCCGAAGTCAGCATGTGAGGCCTCGCCGATTCCGTTGACCGCGCAGCCGAGCACCGCAACCTCCACCGGCTCGACGTATGCCTCGAGGCGCTGTTCGATCTCGGCGACCACCGTGTCCATGTCGAACTGCAGGCGACCGCAGGTCGGGCAGGCGATCAGGACCGGCCCACGCTCGCGCAGCTGTAGGGCCTTGAGGATCTCCCAGGCGACCTTGACCTCCTCCTCGGCGTGAAAGGTCGAGAGGCTGATGCGGATCGTGTCCCCGATGTCGTCGGCGAGCAGCGTCCCGAGACCGACCGAGGACTTCAGCGCCCCGGTCCACTTGGTCCCCGCCTCGGTGATCCCGAGGTGGATCGGATAGGGGATCTTCTCCGAGAGCAGGCGGTTGGCGGCGATCGTGTTCGGCACGTTGGTCGACTTGATCGAGACCTTGAAGTTGGTGAAGTCGAGGCCCTCCATGAGCTCGACGAACTCGGCAGCCGCGGCGACCAGAGCCTCGACGGGCGCCTCGCGCTCGAGTTCGTGGAGATGCTTGGGAAGCGAGCCGGAATTGACGCCGATCCGCATCGGCACGTTGTGCTCGGTCGCCTTGAGCGCCACCTCCGCCACCTTGTCGCGGCCGCCGATATTGCCGGGGTTGAGCCGGATGCAATGAGCGCCGGCGTCGATCGCCTTGAGCGCCAGGGTGTGGTTGAAGTGGATGTCGGCGATCACCGGGATCGGCGATTCCTTGACGATCGTCCGCAGCGCATCAGCATCCTTTTCCCGCGGGACTGCGACGCGAACGAGATCTGCGCCGGCATCGGCGACGGTGCGGATCTGCTCCATCGTGGCGGCCAGGTTTGCGGTCTCGGTCTTGGTCATCGTCTGGACCGCGACCGGCGCTCCTCCCCCGATCGGCAGGCCACCGACGAATATCTGGCGCTTGGAAGCCATGCCTACAGGCTACCGACGCCCAGCCGCCGGGTTGCTTCGGTCAGCGCGCGTGACGCAACTGGAGCAGTTCGCCGCCGAATGTGGTGACGAAGAGACTGCCCTTGGGGAATCGGCCCTTGCCCCGCGCGAAGGCAAGATCGCTGGGTCCGCTGGGGAAGGGATCGCGCTGCATCAGCACGCAGCCCTCGTCGGGTCCGCTCACCTTCCAGACCGCCCCGGACCCGTTGGCGGCCGCAAACAGGTTGTCGTCGGCATCCCGCGTCAGGCCGTCGAGGAACGCCCCCGCGTCCCCCGGCGCCGTGAACCAGGGCTTCGCGGCCGCCGGATTGGCCAGTGGGATCCTCTGGATCGTCGGGTCGGCGGTGAAGGTCTGGTTGGCGAACAGATACCGCTTGCTGCTGTCGACGGTCAGCCCGTTGGGACTGTCCATCGGCACCCAGCCCAGCTCGACCGCGCCTCCGACGATCCGATCGATTCCGGTCCCGAAGTCGGTCGAGGCGAAGATCTGGCCGCCCGGTCCTCTGGTGACGCCGTTCGCCATCTGCAGGCCATCGACCCAGACGCTGCTCCTCCCGGTCTTGGGGTCCACCTGAAGAAGGCCCGCTTCCGGGCTCTCCTCCCCGTCGGCCGCCTGAGCGATGCTGTCGCCGAAGCCGACGAGGACGTTTCCGTTGCGGCGGAAGACGATCCCACCGGGTGCGTCGATCCCCTCGGCGATGACCCGCGGCTCGCTGCCCGACCGCGGAATCATCAGCAGCTCGCCGTTCGCCGAGTCGGTGAAGTAGAGCCTGCCGTCACCGTCGAAGGCGACCGACTCGAACCTGGTGGCGTCGGAGTAGGCGATCCGGACGTCGGGCTGGGTCGGGCAGTCGTCGAGCGCCAGCGCCGACGAAGCGGCCGACAGCAGACCCGCGCCCACAGCAGCGATCGCCGCAAGCAGCCGAATTGCGTTCCTTCTCATACCAGGCATTATCCAACAATCGGACGAGCAGTCGCCCGCTCGCGAAGCGGTGTGGACAGGGTGATGATCCCCAGGTACGGTTCGGGCATGCGGAGGAGAGCTGCATTCGCGATCGGCCTCGGATCTCTGATCCTGGCCGGCATCGTCCCCACCTCCGCATCCGCCTCCTTCCACCTGAACAGGATCAGCGAGGTCTACCCGGGAACCGCCCTCTGCCCCGACTGCGCCTTCATCGAGCTTCAGGCGTTCGCTGCCGACCAGAACCTCGTCAACGGGCACAAGGTCACGCTCTACGACAAAAACGGCGCTCAGACCACCCTGCCGATCGCCATGACCGCAAACGTTCCCAACGGCCAGACCCAGCGAACGATCGTAATCGGCGACCTGTTCCCACCCGATGCGGTCACCGCCGACTTCACGAACACCAACCTCGGCACGAACATCGTCCCGAGCGGCGGCGCCGCATGTTTCGAGGCGTTCGACTGCGTGGCCTGGGGCGACATCACACCGGCGGGCCTCGCCGTCCTCCCGAGCCCGGCGGGGGCACCCGTCGCCGTAGGCGGGATTCCCGACGGCAGCTCGATCGTTCGCAGCATCCTCCCGGGATGCCCGACGTTCTTCGAAGCCGGCGACGACACCAACGACTCGGCCGTCGATTTCTCGCTCACGAACGACCCGAGCCCCCGCCCCAATTCGGTCACGCCGACCGAGGTTGCCTGCGGCAGCCCCGTCCCGCAAACGGTGATCGACAAGGGTCCGAAGAAGAAGATCAGGGGCAGCAAGGCGACGTTCGAGTTCTCATCGCCCGATGCTGGGTCGAGCTTTCAGTGCAAGCTCGACAGGAAGCCCTACAAGCCGTGCACGTCCCCGCGCGAGCTGAAGCGAATCAAGCGCGGTAAGCACCTCTTCAGCGTGCGAGCGGTTCTTGCCGGGACGCCCGATCCCAGCCCGGCGACCTACGAGTTCAAGCGCAAGAAGCCCTAGCCGGAGCCGCCGCCCTGGGGCCGAGGGCGCGGACGAACCAGGTCGTGGCTGTCCTCGATCAGATCGCGCACCAGCGCATCGGGAGCGTCGCCGCCGAGCGTCACCGTGATCCAGTGGCGCTTGTTCAGGTGGTAGCCGGGAATGATCGACTCGTGAGTTGAGCGAAGACCCGTCGCCACCTCCGGATCGCTCTTGACGCTGACCCGAAGCAGCTCCGCCCCCAGTGCCGAGAGGGCGAAGATCTTGCCGCCGACCTTGAAGACCGACGTCTCCGGCCCGAACGGAAACGTCTCCTCCGCCCCAGGCATCGACAGGCACAGGTCTCGGAGCTGATCGGGGGTCATCGTGGCACCAACTGTGACATGACCTCCGCGCTCTATCCTGCGCCGTCCCCATGGCATCTTCAGCCCCCTCCGAATACGTGTACTCGATGCACAACGTCTCGCGGACCCACCCGCCGGACAAGCAGGTGCTCACCGACATCTCGCTGAGCTTCTACCCGGGCGCCAAGATCGGCGTCCTCGGCTACAACGGGGCGGGAAAATCAACCCTGCTACGGATCATGGCCGGAGTCGATACCGACTATCGCGGCGAGGCGCAGATCCACCCGAACGCCACCGTCGGCATGCTCGAGCAGGAGCCTCATCTGGACGAATCCAAGGATGTACGAGGCAACGTCGAGGACGGCGTCGGCGAGCTGCGGGACATGATGAATCGCTTCAACGAGCTCGCCGCGAACTACTCCGACGAGACCGCCGACGAGTTCGCCCGGCTGCAGGATCGGATCGACGCCGCCGACGCCTGGAACCTGGACACGATCCTCGAGACCGCGATGGACGCCCTCCGCCTGCCTCCTGCCGATGCCGACGTGAGCAACCTCTCGGGAGGTGAACGGCGGCGGGTCGCCCTCTGCCGCCTGCTGCTAAGCGCTCCCGACCTGCTGCTGCTCGACGAACCGACAAACCACCTGGACGCGGAATCGGTGGCGTGGCTCGAGAAGCACCTCGAGGATTACAAGGGCACGATCGTCGCCGTCACCCACGACCGGTACTTCCTCGACAACGTCGCCGGGTGGATCCTGGAACTCGACCGCGGCAAGGGAATCCCCTTCAAAGGCAACTATTCGTCCTGGCTCGAGCAGAAGCAGGAGCGCCTGTCCCACGAGGAGCGCAAGGAGTCGGCACGGCAACGGACACTCGCGGCCGAGCTCGAATGGGTGCGGGAGAACCCGAAGGGCAGGCGCAAGAAGTCGAAAGCGCGCCTGACCCGCTACGAGGAGTTGCTAGCCGAGGAGAAGAACGTACGGCTCGACTCCGTGCAGATACACATCCCCGCAGGTCCTCGGCTGGGTGGTGTGGTCGTCGAGGCGGAGGGCCTGTCGAAGGGGTTCGGGGACCGGCTGCTGATCGAGGACCTCTCCTTCTCGCTGCCTCCGGCGGGGATCATCGGGGTGATCGGGCCCAACGGCGCCGGCAAGACGACGCTGTTTCGGATGATCGTCGGCGACGAGCAGCCGGACTCGGGCTCCCTGCGGCTGGGCGAGACCGTGAAGATCGCCTACGTCGACCAATCCCGCGACGCGCTCGATCCCGAGAAGACCGCCTGGGAGGAGATCTCAGGCGGGCTCGACGAGATCGAAGTCGGCGAGCGCAAGATGAACTCCCGTGCCTATGCGAGCGGGTTCAACTTCAAGGGCTCCGATCAACAACGCAAGGTCGGCGCGCTGTCGGGCGGCGAGCGCAACCGGCTCCACCTGGCCAAGCTCCTGCGCTCCGGCGGCAACCTGCTGCTCCTCGACGAGCCCACCAACGACCTCGATGTCGACACGCTGAGGGCGCTCGAGGAGGCGCTGCTCTCCTTCGCCGGCTGTGCGGTGGTGATCTCCCACGATCGCTGGTTCCTCGATCGGGTGGCGACCCACGTGCTCGCGTTCGAGGGCGACTCGCAGGTCCGGTTCTTCGAGGGCAACTTCGACGCCTACGAGGAGAACCGCCACGAGCGCCTCGGAGCGGCCGCTGACCGCCCCCACCGGGTCACCTACAAGAAGCTCACGCGCTGACGATCCGCTCGACCCCACCCTTCCCGTAGCCTCGCGATCACCGAATGAGCACCTGCGAGGGGCCGAGGCGCGAACGCCCCGGCCGGACTAATTCGCGTAAAGGCTCTCGACCTCAGCCTCGTACTTCTCGACGATCGGTCGACGCTTCAGCTTCATCGTCGGCGTCAACTCGTCGCCGCCCGGCATCCATTCCTCCGGCAGCAGCTTGAACTTCTTGATCTGCTCGACCCTGGACATCCTCGCGTTGGCGGCATCGACGGCGTCCTGGACCGCGGCGAGGACCTCCTCGTGCTCGACCAGCGAGGCGATGTCCTCGAACTCGATTCCCTGCTGAGCGGCCCACGTCGGCGCGTACTCGGCGTCGAGGACGATCAGCGCGACGTTGTAGGGCCGGGCATCGCCGATCGCCACCGCCTGACCGATCAGCGGACTGGCGGACTTCAGGTGCGCTTCGATCGATGCCGGCGACATGTTCTTGCCGGCGGCGTTGATGATCAGCTCCTTCTTGCGATCGACGATCTTCAGGTAACCGTCCTCGTCGATCTCGCCGATATCGCCGGTGAGCAGCCACCCCTCCGAGTCGATCGTTTCCGCCGTCTTGTCGGGCAGATTTCGGTAGCCGGCCATGATCAGGTTTCCCCGGACCTGCACCTCGCCGTCCTCGGCGAGGCGAATGTCGACCCCGGGAAGGGGTGGTCCCACCGTGCCGAGCTTCACCTTGCCGGGCGGGTTGACCGTCGCCGCACCGCAGGTCTCCGACATGCCCCAGAGCTCCGACACCGGGATCCCGATCGCGTGAAAGAACTCGAGCACCTCGACCGGGGTGGGCGCGGCGCCGACGTTGACCGCCGAGAGCTGATCGAGCCCGAGGTGGGCCCGCAGCCCGGCGAACATCTGCTCCTCCATCGCGGCCGCGGCCGCGGCGATCTCGGCGGGAACCGGCTCCCCGGCCTGTTCGAGCCGAACCTTCTGAATCGCCGCCTTCATGCCCTGCTGAGCGGGCCCGCGCTGCTCCTCGGGCAGGTTCGCGAGCATCGTCTCGAGCCCCGCCTTGAGCTTCTCCCAGACCCGCGGCACAGCGAAGAACCAGGTCGGCCGCACCGTCGGTAGGAAGTCGATGATCGTCCTCGGATCGGGACAGATCGAGACCGTCCCGCCCTTCGTCAGCGGCAGGTAGTAGTGCGCCCCGCGCTCGGCGATGTGAGCGGCCGGCAGCCACGAGATGATCTTGCCGCCCTCCTCCGGGAAGTCGATCAGGTCGTCGACGCCCGAAACCAGGCCGAGCAGGTTGCGATGGGTGAGCTCGACACCCTTCGGGGGTCCGGTGGTGCCGGATGTGTAGATCAACGTCAGCAGATCATCGAGCTCGACCTCGTCGGCCGCCGCGCCGTCGTCGAAGTCCGGATCGGTTGCGATCAGGTCCTCGAAGCTCATCGTTCCGCCCTCGCCGTCGAGCACGATCAGGTGCTCGAGACCCGGCAGATCCCCGCGGGCCTTCTCGAAGGTCTCGAGAAACGACTTCTCGACGATCGCGACCTTGGCGCCCGCGTCGCCGACGACGTATGCGATCTGTTCGGGCGATGCCGTCTGGTAGATCGAGAAGGGCACGCCGCCGAGCGTCACGACGCCGAGGTCGATCGGGAAGAACTCGATCCGGTTGTTGAGCATCAGGGCGACGGTGTCGCCCTTGCCGACCCCGATGGCGGCAAGCCCGCCGGCGACGGCGCGGGCACGTTCGCGGAGCTGGTTCCAGCTCACGCGCTCCTCGCCCTGGATCAGCGCATCCCCGTCGCCGAGCCGAGCAACGGTCGCGTGAAATGCCTTCGGAAAGCTCGAAACGGGGGGCTCTACGCCGGGTCCGCCGCTCGTGTACCGCTCAGCCGTGGTCGCTTCCATCCTTATTTGCCCTCCTCCAGGGTTCCCAGGGTTGGGCCGAAAACTAGCGCAACGAAGCGCAGGGGCCGGTCAGGGCGTCAGCGGACGTTGAAACCCTCGCCCGTGAGGCGGCCGATGTCGTTCTCCAATCCGATCACGAAGAGGACCAGGACCAGCGCGAAGCCCACCACCCCCGAGCGCTCCATGATCCTCAGCGGGACCGGCTTGCCCCGAATCTTCTCGACCAGAGCCCAGAAGATGTGGCCGCCGTCCAACGGCAGGAACGGGAGCAGGTTGATCAGCCCGAGCGACAGGCTGATCACCGCGAGGACACCGATCGCCTGGCGGGTGTCGAACTCGAAGCTCTGTCTGGTCACCTCGGTGGCGCCGACGACGCCCGAGATCTGATCGCGCGCCTCCGCGTCGAAAATCCGTGAGAAGACCTGAGCGGTCTGGCTGGTCACGTACCAGAGGCGGTCGATGGCGAAGTTGGCACCCTCCCCGGGCGAAACGGTTTCCCGCTCGGCCTCGTAGCCGAAGCCGATCACCATGCGCGGCTCGATCGCCGGCCCCCCCGGCACCTCTTCGGGAGTGTCGTAGACCGGTTTCACCTTGACGATGACCGGCTCACCGCTCGCGGATCACCTTGATCACGGCGGGCGTCGTGGCCACGCAGCCATCGGTCGGAGTCCCCTCGCACTCATGCGTCGCAACCTGGGCGCGGACGGCGTCGGCCAGCTCCAGCGGAGGTAGATCCCCGACGTTCCTGCCGTCGATGGAGACCAGCTCGTCGCCGGGCTGCAGAACCCTGGCGGCAGGCAGGTCCTCACTGACCGTTCCGACCCTGTTCGTCGGGCCGGTGTCGAGCCCGAAGCCGACGGCGAGGACGAAGAAGAGGATCAGCGCCAGCGCGATGTTGACGAACGGTCCCGCCGCGATGACGACGATCCGCTTCCAGACGGGCTGCCTGTAGTAGGCCCGATCGACGACCTCCGGAGGAATCTCCTCCTCCGGGTTCATCCCGGTGATCTTCACGAAGCCGCCGAGCGGGATCGCGCCGATCCCGTACTCGGTCTCGCCGCGCGTGATCGACACGACCTTCGGCGGGAAGAAGAGGAAGAACCGCTCGACCCGCATCCCGACGGCCTTGGCCGCCGTGAAGTGCCCGGCCTCGTGGATCACCACGAGGAACGCGAAGCCGGCGATTGCAAGCACCCAGCTCATCGGGTGGGGCCCCCGTTGCCGGCGGCCTGGAGCGATCCCTCGCCGAGCTCGGCCACGGCCCGCTCGCGTGCCTCGAGATCGCATTCGAAGAGGTCGGCGAAGTGCGTCGGGGCCGGAGTGGGCATGACCTCGAGGATGCGCTCGACCAGGATCGGAATCCCGGTGAACGGCAGGGACCCCGCCAGGAACGCCTCGACGGCGACCTCGTTTGCGGCGTTGAGCACGCAGGGGGCCATGCCACCGGCCTCGCCGGCCTCGCGTGCGAGGCGCAGGCACGGGAACACGATCGGTGTCGGGGGCCTCGAAGGTGAGCGCGCCGACCTCAGCGAGATCGAGGCGCTCGATCGGAAGGTCGATCCGTTCAGGGCCGTGAAGGGCATAGGCGATCGGAACCCGCATGTCGGGATACCCGAGGTGGGCGGTCGTCGAGCCGTCGACGAGGCTGATCAACGAGTGGACCAGCGACTGCGGGTGGACCACGACGTCGATCCGCTCGTATGGGATCGACGAACAGGTGATGGGCTTCGATCAGCTCCAGACCCTTGTTCATCAACGTCGCCGAGTCGATCGTGATCTTGCCCCCCATCTCCCAGGTGGGATGGGCGAGCGCCTCCTCCCTGGTCACCTCGCTCAGATCCTTCCGACCTCGGAAGGGACCCCCGGATGCGGTCAGGACGAGGCGATCGACCGTCCCCGGCTGCTCGGCCGCGATCAGCTGGAAGAGGGCCGAATGCTCCGAATCCACAGGCAGGATTCGCGTCCCGCTCGCCTCGGCGAGGGCCATCACGAGTTCGCCGCCCACGACGAGGCTCTCCTTGTTTGCCAGCGCCAGCTCGATTCCCTCGCTGAGGGCGACGATCGTCGGCCCCAACCCGGCGGATCCGACGATCGCGTTGAGCACGACATCGGGCTCCAGGCGAATGATCAGATCGCGAATTCCCTCCTCGCCGGTGAGAACCTCCCCACCCCAGCCCGACGCCCGCGCCGCCGCGGCCGCGGCCGGATCGGCCAGGGCGACGACATCGACCGAGCTCGCCTCCGCCTGCGCGAGCAGGGCCTCCCAGTTGCGATCGGCCGACAATCCGGCGACGCTGCAGATCGGAGGATCGACCGATCACGTCGATGGCCTGCTCGCCGATCGACCCGGTCGAGCCGAGAATCAGTACGTCGTTCACGCCAGGAAGTGTAGGAACGGGACGGAATCGGCACGACCCCGGCCGGCCGAGCGCCCCGAGATTGCGGCTAACGACCCGCCCGGATCCGGGAGATGCGGTCGAGAATCGCGTCGGCGACGATTCGCTTCGACGCCTCTCGGCAGCGTCGCCTCGTCGTCGCTGGAAACGACGGTCACCTCGTTCTCACCGGTCTCGAAGCCGATCGATGCATCGGAGACGTCGTTGACGACGATCGCGTCGAGGCCCTTGCGCTCGAGCTTGCCGCGCGCTCGGGCGACGAAGTCGCCTCCGTGCTCGGCGGCGAACCCGACGAGCACCTGCCTCGCGGCGGCGATGGGCCGCCAGTCCGGCGAGCACGTCCTCGGTCGGTTCCAGATCGAGCTCGCATACCGCCGGAGCCCTCGCGGACCAGCTTGCTCGTCGTGCGCCTCCGCCGGGTCGGAAGTCCGCGACCGCGGCGGCCATGAGCAGCACGTCCGCACGCTCGAACTCGACCTTGCGTCGCGGCGGCGAGCTCGGCCGGCGCTGACGACGTCGATCCGGTCGATCCCCGGTGCAGGTCGGCAGCGCCACGTTGGCGGCGACGAGGGTCACGTCCGCCCCGCGGGCGGCGGCCGCCTCCGCCAGCGCGACTCCCATCCGACCGCTCGATCGATTGCCGATGAAACGCACCGGGTCGATCGCCTCCCGGGTGCCGCCGGCGGTGACGAGGATCCGCACCCCGCGAGGTCGCCGCCGGCGCCGGTCGCAGCGATGCGGCCTCGATCGCCTCCATGATCTGCGCCGGCTCGGGCATCCGCCCCGGCCGTGCTCGCCGCGGGAGGCCAGGGCGCCGTCGCTCCGGCTCCATGACCTCGACGCCCCGCTCGCTCAGGAGCACGCGACATTGGCTCTGCGTCGCCTCGGCCTCCCACATCCGGCCGTTCATGGCCGGGGCGAGGATCCGAGGCGCGTCACAGGCCAGAAACGAGGTCGTCAGCAGCGAGTCGCAGATTCCCGCCGCCAGCTTGGCGATCGTGTTGGCGGAGGCGGGCGCGACGACGAAGACGTCGGCGTTCTCGACCACGGCGAGATGGGAGATCGGGTCGTGCCCGGGCAGGGGTATCGCCCGGGTAGACGCCGCGCATCGGGTCGCGGGCGAACTCGTCGGTGAGCACCGGCGACCCGACGATCCCCTCGAACGTCGCCGCCCCGACGAAGCGCTGCGCGGACTCGGTCATGGTCACCCGAACCCCGTGGCCGGCGAGCGTCGCCAGGCGCGCGAATTCGACCGCCTTGTAGGCGGCGATGCCGCCGCTGACGCCGATCAGGATTCTTGCCACGGCTGCCTCCGTGTGGGACGACCGCGCCGTCGGTCCGCGCGGTGCGGAAAGGTGGCTAGTGCCGGTACTCGTAGTTGATCTTGCCGGCGGCCAGCTCCTCGAGCGAGATCGTCAGATAGTTGTCGCTGTCGGATCTCGACCATCGGCGGGGTGTGCTCCTCGTAGGTGCCCTCGCCGAGCGCGCGGTAGTAGCTGTTCAGCTGCCGTGCACGCTTCGCCGCGACGACGACCGCCGTGTAGTGGGAGTCGGTGCGATCCATCAGTTTGTCTACTCGGGGCTTGACCATGGCGCGAGTGTAGAGGTCTAGGCACCGGATCGTGAACGAACGATCTCAGCCAGCTCGGCCGCCGCGCGGTCGACGTCGTCGTTGACACCGATGTGCGGGAACTCGCCCCGCGCCGCCAGCTCCTCCTTCGCCACCGCAGGCGGGCCTCGATCGTCTCCGCGTCGTCGGTCCCCCGCGCCTCGAGCCGTCCGCCTCAGGTCCGATGGATCCGGCGGGGCGACGAAGATCTGGACGGCCTCGGGCATGCTCTCCCGCACCTGCCGAGCTCCCTGCAACTCGATCTCGAGCACCACGGGCGCCCCGCGCTCGTTGCGCTCGTCGACCTCGGAGCGGAGCGTCCCGTAACGGTTGCCGCTGTAGGTCGCGTGCTCGATGAACTCGCCCGTCGGCGACCCGGCGCTCGAACTCGTCGACCGGGAAGGAAGTGGTAATCGACCCCGGCCGCTTCGCCGGCTCGCGGGGCGCCCGCGTCGTCGCCGAGATCGAGAGCTCGAGTTCGGGAACGAGCTCGCGCAGCGTCCGGATCAGCGTTCCCTTGCCGACTCCGGACGGACCTGTGATGACGAATACCGCCGACATGCCGGGCGATTGTTACCGCTGAAGCGGCGTTGGCGGTGTCTCGGCCTCAGCGACGGCGAAGAAGGGCGACCAGTTCGGAGCGCTGCCGCACCGAGAGGCCGCCGATCGTCTTCGAGGGCGACACCCGGCATTGATTGAGAATCCGGTTCACCTTCACGCGCCCGTACTTGGGTACCGCCAGCATCATGTCGAAGACCTTCGCCGTCTCCAGGATACTCCGGCGGGTTCAGCAGCAGACCCTTCGATCTGAACCTTGCCGGCCTTCAGATCGCGCTTCAGCTGAGCCCGCCTGGTGCGGATCTCGTTCGCTGCCTCCAGCGCCCTCATGCGCTGGTCGTGGCTTCGGGCCGGGACGGGTGTGGAGGTCGTCGGAGCGGGGGACATCGGGCGCGGCGATCATATACACGGCTCGGCCACGCGCAAGCGGTTTCGGCCGGTTTTTCACCCAATTCAGCTCAAGCTCAGGTCGAGGTAGAGGGGGTCGAAGACCGGCCCGATCCGGTCCTTTCACCCGTACTTTGCGGAGAACCGCCGGCCCTCAGCAGAGGCCGGCTTCAGCCGAAACCAGGCTCGCGAGCTCGCTCCGGATCCGCTCTGCGGCGAGCGGATCTCGGAAGCTCGCGGTCCCGACCGCCACCGCCGTGGCTCCGGCGGAGAGCAGCGACGCGACATGGCTGCCGTGCTCGACGCCGCCCATCCCGACGACCGGGATCTCGACCGCAGAGACCACGTCGGAGACCTGCTTCAGGGCAATCGTGCGGACCGCCGGCCCGGAGAGACCGCCGCTGCCGGCGCCGAGCCACGGCCTGCCGTCGGCGAGCAGCGGGGCGGCCTTCAGCGTGTTGATCAGCGAGACGGCATCGGCCCCTCCCTGCTCAGCGGCGATCGCGATCGGCCGCCGGCTCGGCCACGTTCGGCGTCAGCTTCACGATCAGCGGTTTCACCGTCAGCGGCCGCAGCGCCTCGAGCAGCGACTCCGTTTCGGTGGGCTGCTCGCCGACGATCAATCCCGAGTGGACGTTCGGACAGGAGACGTTCAGCTCCAGGGCGGCGACCTCCGGCCGTTCGGCGACCGCCGACACCAGGGGACCGAACTGCTCGACGCTGGTGGCCATCACCGAGACGATCAGGGGCACCGGTAGCTCCGCCAGCTGCGGAAGATCACCGGTCAGGAAGCCTTCCAGTCCCTTGTTGGGCAGGCCGATCGAGTTGACCATTGCCGCCGGCTCCTCCCACAGGCGAGGGGGCGGGTTGCCGACGCGAGGGACCGGCGTGATCGTCTTCGATACGTAGGCGCTGAACGGAAACCGCTCCAGCACGGCGTCCCCGAAGGCGCGGCGCGCCGCGATCACGTCGAAGGTCCCGGATGCGTTGATGATCGGGTGCGCCAGCGGTATTCCGCAGAGTTCGACCCCCTCGATCCGATCCGCGGAGATGCCGGTGCTCATCGGTGCCCCGCCCCCTCGACCAGCGCCGTCTCCACCGCGGCCGCCCGGACGACCGGCCCGTCCACGCAGAGCCGCATGTATCCGCCCCCGCGCAGTGGCACCGCGCATCCGAAGCACGCCCCGTAGCCGCAGGCCATCGGGGACTCCATCGCCAGCTCCGCCTCGACCCCACGGGCCTCGCACATCGCCCGCACGGCCTCCAGCATCGCCGGGCGGCCCGCACGAGTAGACGACGGCGGTCCTCGCCGAATCACCCTCGAGCATCCTTGCCAGCAGATCGGTCACATAGCCGCGGTGGCCCGCGTGGCCGTCCTCGCTGGCCAGCCGGACCTCCGAGCAGCGAAACAGCTCCATCCCGCCCGAGTGCGCCTCGTCCCGAAACCCGAGCAGCGAGCGTTCGGGGATCCCGAGGGCGGCCAGGGTCCGGCGCCAGAGTGCCAGCGGCGCCAATCCGATGCCCCCGCCGACGAGGATCGCGCCCGCCGCGTCGGGGTCGATGTCGTGCGGGGGCGAGAACGGACGGCCGAGCGGCCCCGTCAGCAGCAGGCCGTCTCCGGATCGGAGGCCGGCCAGCTCGTGGGTGCCGGGACCGACATCCTCGAGCAGGAACGACAGCAGGACGCCCTCGTCGTCGGCGAGAGCCTCGGCCACGGAGAAGGCGCGGGGCAGGAACGGCCGCTCCCCTCCCCCGCCCCAGCCGCGTTCGGCGGCGAGCATGTAGAACTGCCCGGCAGCGGGCGTCGGGCCCCGGCTGTCCCGCGCGGTGACGATCCGGTATCCACCGCTGATCTCGTTGGCGACGACCTCGCTGCGACGGCGCCCGAACGGCGCCAGGACTCGGGTCGGCTCGTCTCCGGCTTCCGCCGTCATTCGATCACTACGAACTCTCAGTCAGCGGCTCGGGTCGTGCCGTGAAGCTCCTGCAGGCTTCGCACCTCGATCGTGCCGCCGTTCTGGGTCGGCGCCGATCGCGCGGGCGGCGGCGGAGGCACCGGTCATCGTCGTCACGCAGGGGATCCCGCGTCGGATTGCGGCGCTGCGGATCTCGTAGCCGTCGGCGCGGGCGCCGGAGCCGGTCGGTGTGTTGATGACCAGGTCGACCTTGCCGCGCTCGATGTAGTCGACGACGTTCGGCGATCCCTCGTGGATCTTGTGAATCGTCTCCACGGGCACGCCCATCCGCGAGATCGCCTGAGCGGTGCCGCCGGTGGCGACGATCTGGAATCCGAGGTCGCAGAAACGAGTCGCGAGCTGGGTCGCGGCCGCCTTGTCGTTGTCGGTGACCGTGATGAAAACCGTCCCCGAGCTCGGCAGCCTGACCCCCGCCGCCGACTGCGCCTTGCCGAATGCCGCCGGGAAGTCCTCGGCGACGCCCATCACCTCCCCGGTGCTCTTCATCTCCGGCCCGAGGACGCTGTCGGTGCCCGTGAATCGCGAGAACGGCAGCACCGCCTCCTTGACCGAGACGTGACCCTGCGGCATCGCCGGAACGTCCTGGTCGGCGAGCGCTTCGCCGAGCATCAGGCGGCATGCGATCTTGGCGATCGGGGCGCCGATCGCCTTGCTCACGAACGGGACCGTCCGCGAAGCCCGCGGGTTGGCCTCGATCACGTAGAGCTCGCCCCCCGCGACCGCGTACTGGATGTTGATGAGCCCGATCACCCCGAGCTCGAGCGCCATGACGCGAGTCGTATCGGCGATCCGGCCGAGCATCTCCTCGCCGAGGCTCATCGGCGGTAGCACGCATGCCGAGTCGCCCGAAGTGCACTCCCGCCTCCTCGACGTGCTGCATGACGCCGGCGAGCACGCAGTCCACTCCGTCGGAGAGCGCGTCGACGTCGACCTCGATCGCATCCTCGAGGAAGCGATCCAACAGGAGCGGGTGCTCGCGATCGGCCTTCGCGTGCTTGCTCAGGTAGCTCTTGAGATCGGCGGTCGAATAGCAGATCTCCATCGCCCGGCCGCCGAGGACATAGGAGGGACGGACGAGGAGCGGGAAGCCGACCTCGGCGGCGATCACCTCCGCCTCGGCGGCGCTGAGCGCCGTTCCGTAGGGCGGGTGAGCGATCCCGAGGCGGGCGAGCATGGCGCCGAAGCGCCCCCGGTCCTCGGCCAGGTCAATGGCATCGACCGGCGTGCCGAGCAGCGTCACGCCGGCGTCCTCGAGCGTCTTGGCGAGCCGCAGCGGAGTCTGTCCGCCGAACTGCACGATCACTCCCTCAGGCTGCTCCTGCTCGATCACCGCGAGCACGTCGTCGGCTGTCAACGGCTCGAAGTAGAGGCGGTCGGAGGTGTCGTAGTCGGTGGACACCGTCTCCGGATTGCAGTTGATCATGACGGCATCGCGGCCCGACTCGCGAACCGTCATCGCGGCGTGCACGCAGCAGTAGTCGAACTCGATCCCCTGCCCAATCCGATTGGGACCCGACCCGAGGATGACGACGCTGGGACGATCGCCGCGGCGCACCTCGCCGGCTGCGATCGGACCCGCCCGACCAGCGATTTGCCCACCGCCCCGCTCGTGGCTGGAGTAGTAGTAGGGCGTCTCGGCCTCGAACTCGGCCGCGCAGGTATCGACCGCCTTGTAGGTGCGCTCGAGGCCCTCCGTACCGTCGCCTTCGATGGCCAGCACGTGGAGCTCGCGCAGAAACCAGTGGTCGATCGAGGTGTGGGCGTGCACTGCATCGATGGCGATGCCGCGGCGAAACGCCTCGAGCACGAGGTCGAATCGATCGTCGGAGGGGCTCTCGAGCCGATCGAGGAGTTCCTCATCGTCGGCCGGAAGATCGGCCGGGGCGTCCAGCTCGCGTGAGCGCATCGCCTTCGCGAACGACTCGCGGAATGTGCGACCGATCGCCATCGCCTCGCCGACCGACTTCATGTGGGTGGTCAGGCGGCCCTCGCTGCCAGGGAACTTCTCGAATGCGAAGCGCGGGATCTTGGTCACGACGTAGTCGATGGTCGGCTCGAAGGCCGCCGGCGTTGCCCTGGTGATGTCGTTGGGGATCTCGTCGAGGGTGTAGCCGACCGCCAGGCGGGCCGCGATCTTGGCGATCGGGAACCCGGTTGCCTTCGAGGCGAGTGCCGACGATCGCGAGACCCTCGGATTCATCTCGATCACGACGATCTCTCCCGATTCGGGGTCGACTCCGAACTGCACGTTCGAACCGCCCGTCTCGACGCCGACCGCGCGAATCACCTTGATCGCCTGGTCGCGAAGCTCCTGGTAGAGGGCATCGCTGAGGCTTTGCGCCGGAGCCACCGTGACCGAGTCGCCGGTGTGCACCCCCATCGGGTCGATGTTCTCGATCGAACAGATGACGATCACGTTGTCGTTGCGGTCACGCATCAGCTCGAGCTCGAACTCACCCCAACCCAGCACGGACTCCTCCACCAGCACCTGGTTGATCGGGCTGGCTGCGAGGCCCTCGGAGATGATCTGGCGGAGTTCGGTCTCGGTTCGTGCCGCGCCGCCGCCCTGACCGCCCATCGTGAACGCCGGCCGGATGATCGCCGGCAGCTTCAGCGAGCCGTCGGCGAGCGCGGACTCGGCATCTCCGACCGACTCGGCGATCAACGACCGCGGGACCCTCAGGCCGGCGGCCTCCATCGTCTGCCGGAACACGTCGCGGTCCTCCGCCCTGTGGATCGCGTCGTAGTCGGCCCCGATCAACTCGACGCCGAAGCGTTCGAGCGTCCCGTCGTCATGCAGGTCCTTGGCGAGGTTGAGCGCCGTCTGCCCGCCGAGCGTCGGCAGCAGTGCGTCCGGACGCTCGCGCTCGATTATCCGGGCGACGACGTCGGGGATCAGCGGCTCGATGTAGGTCCGATCGGCGAACTCGGGGTCGGTCATGATCGTCGCCGGGTTCGAGTTGACCAACACGATCTCGTAGCCCTCCTCCCGGAGGATCTTGCAGGCCTGGGTGCCCGAGTAGTCGAACTCGGCCGCCTGGCCGATCACGATCGGCCCCGAGCCGATCAGCAGGATCTTGTGGATGTCGTCACGGCGAGGCATCAGGCGGGTTCTCCGCCGCGGGGCTCGACCTGACCGAGGAGACGGGCCTTCATGATCGGCCAATCGTCGTCGCAGACGGAGAAGTAGGCCGAGTCGCGGACCCCGACGACCGGCATCATCATGTGCTTGCGATGAATCCCCTCGAAGTCGGCGCCGAGTGCGGTCAAAGCCGCCCGCGAGCGCTCATTGCGGGCGTCGGTCTTGAATTCCACCCGGATCGCTCCCATCGTCTCGAACGCGTTCTCCATCATCCTCAGCTTCGCGTCCCGGTTCGCGCCGCTGCGCCAGGCTGTCGGATGCAGCCACGTCCAGCCGATCTCGACGCCGTCGTGCTCCGGTCGCGGCGACAGGTAGCTCGAGCTGCCAATGACCCGCTCGTCGGCGCGCAGGACCGTGATCAGTGGCCACTCGCCCTGGGCCTCGCGGCCGGCGAGTCGATCATCGAACCACCGCGAGAAGGCCGCCCCGTCGCCGGGCACGCGCCGGTCGATCCACTCCCAGGTCGCCGGGTCCGTGGAAGCGGCCAACAGAGGCGCGCGGTGCTCCTCGCGGATCGGCTCCAGCCGAACGATCGACCCCTGCAGCGGTTCGTCGGCGGGCGGCCAGATCACTTCGCCAGCTCCAGGAAGCGGTCGAAGAGGTAACGGGCGTCGTGTGGACCGGGGCCGGCCTCAGGGTGGTACTGGACCGTGCCTCCGGGCACGTCGAGGAGCCGGAGCCCCTCGACGGTGCGGTCGTAGAGGTTGATGTGAGACAGCTCGGCCGCCCCGAAGTCCGTCTCCCAGCGGATCGGATCATCGGTCTCCATCCGGGTCTCGCCGCCGGGCCCCGCGACGGCGAAGCCGTGGTTCTGAGCGGTGATCTCGATCCTCCCGGTCGCCAGATCCTTGACCGGATGATTCGAGCCCCTGTGTCCGAAGGGCAGCTTGAAGGTCTCGAGGCCGATCGCCCTGCAGAGCAACTGGTGGCCGAGGCAGATCCCGAACACCGGCCGCTTGCCGACGAGTTCGCGTACGGTCGCGACCACGTAGTCGAGCGCACCGGGATCACCGGGCCCGTTGGCCAGAAAGACCAGGTCGGGGTCGTGGGCGAGCACATCCTGGGCCGACGCGTCGCAGGGAAGCAGCGTCACCCGGCAACCGCGATCACGTAGCTGGCGGATGATCGAGAGCTTGATCCCGGTGTCGATGCCGACGATGTGAGGGCCGTCTCCCTCCAGGGTTACCGGCTGCTTCGGGGTCACGGTGCGAGCGAAGTCGGCGCCCGTCATCGAGGGCTCGGCCTCGACCTTGAGCAGGGCGTCGGGCGTCGGCATCGAAGCGGGGAAGATCCCGCCTCGCATCGCGCCCCGGTCGCGGATATGACGAACGAGTGCGCGGGTGTCGACACCGCTGATCGCCGGCACGCCGCAATCGGCGAGCCAATCGAGCCAACCACGTTCGGCCGTGGCGGCGTCCTCGCCGTTCTTGGCCTCGCGCATGATCACCGCCCTGGCATGCACGGAATCGGACTCCATCGCGTCGGCGCTGACGCCGTAGTTGCCGATCAGGGGGTAGGTGAAGGTGATGATCTGGCCGGCGTAGCTGGGATCGGTGACCGACTCCTGATATCCGGTCATCCCGGTGTTGAAGACGACCTCGCCGAGGGCGACGCCGTCTTCAGGGTCGCCGACCGCGGCCCCACAGAGCTCGCCGTCGAGCCTCGAGCCGTCCTCGAGCAGAACGTAGCCCTCTGCCCGGCTCAAGGCGCGAGCTCCAGGACCAATCGCTGAACCGTCTTGAAATCCTCGGTGCCGGCCTCTCCGAGGAGCTCGAAGAGTGCCGTCTCGACGCTCGTGGGCCAGGCCCCGGCCCGCTCCGCTTTGGCCAGCCCGAGCTCACGGTTTGCGCCACTTCGAGACCCGATGGCATCGGTGACGACGTGCACCTGGATGCCGCGGTCGAGAAGGTCGAGGACCGTCTGGCTGACGCAGACATGTGCCTCGATCCCGCAGACGATCGTCTGCTCGCGACCGGCGAGGTCGAAGCCGTCGGCCGCCGCCGCCGAGAAGGTCGTCTTCGGCAGCGGGCCGACCCCCTCCGGCAGGTATCTGGAGACCTCCTCGACGGTTGCCCCGAGGCCCTTCGGATACTGCTCGGTGACGATGATCGGCAGCCCGATGGCGTCGGCGCCTCGGACCATTGTCGCCGTGGCCGCGGCGATCTGAGCGAAGCCCGGGATCGCCTTGCGGAAGCCCTCCTGAACGTCGATCACGATCAGAACGGCGCGTCCGGGGTCGAGCTTGGGAGCGCTCATCCAGCCACCTTCATCGTGAACTCCCGGCGGCGGTAGGCGACCGAGCCCGCGATGATCGTGATCACGGGGCGTGACCGGAGGCGCCTCCCGGAGAAACATGAGTTCTCCGAGCGGCTCTCCCAGCCGTCGGAGCCGGCCTCCCATTCTGCGTCCAGGTCGACGAGGGCGATATTCGCCTCGGCGTCGGGAGCGAGCATCGCCGGCTCGAGGTCGAAGAGCTCGGCGCCGGCGCCCATGCGCTCGACGATCAGCGATAGGTCGACGACACCCGGCTGGACGAGCTCCGTGTAGAGGACCGAGAATGCGGTCTCGAGGCCGATGACTCCCATGTTGGCGACCTCGAAGGGGACCTCCTTCTCATCGGTGGAATGGGGAGCGTGGTCAGTGCCGATGCAGTCGACCACTCCCGATTTCAGGGCCTCGATCAGCGCCTGGCGATCGTCCTCGGTTCGAAGCGGCGGGTTCATCTTGAACCTGGCATCGAGGCTTCGCACCGCTTCGTCGGTGAGCACGAGATGGTGCGGGGTCAGCTCCGCGGTCAGTCGGGCGCCCGACCCCTTGGCGATCGCCACGGCCTCCACCGACGAACGGGCCGACAGATGTTGGACGTGGGCGCGAGCGTTCTCGTACAGACAGAGGGCGCCGTCGCGGGCGATCATCGTCGACTCCGAAACATCCGGGACGCCGGCGAGTCCGAGGGCAGCCGATACCGCCCCCTCCCCCATCACGCCGTCTGCCGTCAGCGCGGGGTCCTCCTCGTGGAGCAGGATTGTGCCGCCGACAAGGTGTTGGTACTGAAGGGCCCGTCGCATCACCCCGGCGTCGACGATCGGCACACCGTCGTCGGAGAAACCGACCGCACCGGCCTCGCGCAGGGCCGCCATTTCGGTCAGATCCTTCCCCTGCATGCCTCGGGTTACCGTCGCGACGAAGCCCGTCGGCACGGTTGCCTCCGCCGCCGCCCGCTCGCGCAGGGCCGAGATGATCGCCGGGTCGTCGACGACGGGATCGGTGTTCGCCATCGCAACGATTCCGCAATAGCCGCCGGCCGCGGCGGCCCGGGTACCGGTCTCGATGTCCTCCCGGTATTCCTGGCCCGGGGTGCGAAGGTGGACGTGGGGGTCGAAGAAGGCCGGGAAGGCGTGCAGGCCCTCGGCATCGATCTCCTCACAATCCCGATCACCCGTCGCGAGGGCGGCGGAGCCGGCATCCGTGATCTCCGCAATCCGGCCGTCCCGCACGACGATGTCGCATCGGCGATCAAGATCCGAGCGGGGGTCCAGCGCGTGGGCTCCCCGGATCAACAGGTCGTCGCCGTGGCCGCGGCGCCAATCGAGGCTCGCGATCGTGCTCGCGCCCACGGCGCGGGTCGCCTCGTTCATGCGGGCTCTCCGATCGGCGTGCCGCTCGACTCCGTGCGACCCCCGCCGATCCGGCTGAGCGGCCGCGGGCGCTCGCCCCCGGCCAGGATCTCGTAGAGGATCGCCATCCGGACGAGCAGCCCGCCCGCCACCTGCGCGGTGATCAGCGATGCGGGGCCGTCGATCACCTCCGGAGAGAGCTCGACCCCCCGGTTGACCGGTCCCGGATGCATGACGAGCTGCCGGGAGCCAAGCCGGCGGGAATTGATCTGGTATTGGATCGCGTACTCGCGCAGCGACGGTATGAAGCTCTGCCTCATCCGCTCGTTCTGCATCCTGAGGGCGTAGATCACGTCCGCCTCTGCCAGGTCGTCCAGGGTGTATGAGACCTCGCATCCGAGGTCCTCGATTCCGCGGGGTATCAGCGTCGGCGGCCCGGCGACCGTCACCGTCGCACCCATCGCGATGAACGCCCTGATGCAGGACCGGGCCACGCGACTGTGAGCGACGTCGCCGACGATCCAGATCCGCTTACCATCGAGTGGGCCGACCCGGTCGATCAGCGTGTAGACATCGAGCAGAGCCTGGCTCGGATGCTCGTGCTTGCCGTCGCCGGCATTGATCACGGCGGCATCGGTCCAGCCGGCCACCAGCGCAGCAGCACCGGCCTCCGGCGAGCGGATCACGATCGCCTCCGGCTCGTAAGCCGACAGCGTCGCGATCGTGTCTCGAAGGGACTCACCCTTGTCCACCGAGGAGCCGACCGACTTGACCGAGACGACGTCGGCCGAGAGTCGTTTGGCCGCGAGCTCGAATGACGAGCTGGTCCGCGTGCTCGACTCGTAGAAGAGGCTGACGATCGTGCGGCCGCGCAGGGTCGGCACCTTCTTGATGTCCCGGCGACCGACCTCGGCGAAGCTGGTCGCGCGGTCGCAGATTCGCTCGATATCGGCTCGATCGAGATCCTCGATCGAGAGCAGGTGCCTCATTGCGATGCCTCCCCGTTTGCGTTTGCGGCCCTGGTCAGGGTCGCCTCACCGATCGCAACCTCGTCAACCCCGTCGATCTCCTCGAGGCGGACGTAGACCCGCTCGTCGCGTGCGGTCGGCAGGTTCTTGCCGGTGTAGTCGGGGCGGATGGGCAGCTCGCGGTGGCCGCGATCGGCGAGAACGGCGAGCTGCACGCGCTGAGGCCGGCCGTAGTCGAAGAGCGCGTCGATCGCGGCGCGGGCGGTCCGGCCCGTGAAGAGGACGTCGTCGACGAGGACGATCGTCCGGCCCTCGAGGTCGAAGTCGAGATGCGAGGCGTGAACGACGGGGGCGTCGGCGGGCTCGCGCCCGGGCAGGTCGTCGCGGTAGAACGAGATGTCGATGTCGCCGAGTGGGATCTCGGCATCCGAGAGCTCGTCCAGGTGCTGGTGAAGGCGGCGGGCGAGCAGCGCACCCCGGGTGTGGATGCCGACGATCGCGATCGCGGAGGAAGGATCGTCAGGGCCGTCGCCGCGGGATTCGGCTCCGGCATTCTTTTCGATGATCTCGTGCGCTATGCGCACCAGCGTCCGGCGCAGATCGTCTTCGTCGAGGACGACTCTCTCGCTCATGGGCGCCCCTTCCTGGCCTCGCTGGACCTGGTTAAAGGAAACGACTGGAAGAACTTATCAGTGCCGTGCGGCGGTTCCCCGGAATGCGGCTAACCGTCGGACTTCTGGCTGGAACTTTTCACCGTGTATGCGACGTCTTCGGCAACGCAGGTGGTGTACTTGCGATCGTTCTTGCGGAACACGATCTCGAGATCGAACTTCCCCTTGAACTTGTGCTTGCCCTTGCGGTCGCCCTTGATCTCGAACTTGTAGCGGCCGCTGTAGGTGCCGTCGGTCTCCAGCGCGTTGCCGTGCTCGCGGAAGCCGCCATGATTTGAACGGTCGAGCGGTTTGTCGAAGGAGATGTCGGCGGCGAACGGCTTGAACTGTCCCCCGCAGGTCGTCTTGGCCGAGAACGCGCCGCGCTTGGCCACCCCTTGCTTATCGGTCACCACCTTGATGTCCCGCTCCTGGCTGGTCAGGCCGCTGTAGACGACTCCGTTGGGGCCGGCGGCGAGGGAGGTTGCCGCCGTCACTCCGAGGGTCGTGAGGGCTGCGCCCAGCGTGACCCAACGTTTTCGCCCGCTCCCCATGACGTTATTTCTATCGCGCTTGGCCGTCGACCGTGTCGGTTCCCGGCTCGTGGACCTCGCGGGAGCCGTTGGGGATGAGTTCCGGCCCGCCTCGCTCAGGCAGCGGGATCTCGACCAGATCGAAGTCTCGCGGCGCGACGGTGTCGGGGAAGACCTCCTGCGCCTCGCCGAGGATGTCAGGCACGAAGTGGCGCGAGGAGATGTGCACCAGCGCCAGCATCTGCACGCCGGCGGCGGCGGCCAGCTCGGCGGCGCCGAGGGCGGTCGAGTGGCCGGTTTCGGCAGCCCGCTCGGCCTCCGCTGCCGCGAAGTTCGAATCGTGGATCAGCAGCTCTGCCCCATGGGCGGCAACCTCGGTCTCCTCGCACGGTTCCGTATCCCCGGTGATCACGATTCTCCGGCCCGGCCGGTCGACCCCCATCACCTGATCAGGCCGAACGGGACCCTTTCGACCGAGGACCTCCTCGCCCCGCTGTAAAGCCCCGAACGCCGGTCCTGGGTCGACGCCCAGCGACCTCGCCGCCTCGGGATCGAAGCGGCCGGGGCGTGGGTGCTCGAAGAGCGCGTAGCCGTTCGCGACGATCCGGTGTGAGACGTCGAAGGGCTCGACGGCGTAGTCGCCGAAATCAACCTCCTCACCACGATTCAGTTCAACCAACCTCAAGTCGTAGCGCGGCCTTCCGATGATCCGCTCGATTGATCTGAACAGGGCGCTGAGCCCCGGTGGCCCGTAGATCGTCAGCGGCTCGACCCGGTCGTGCATCTCGTAGCTCTTGATCAATCCGGGCAGGCCCAGGTAATGGTCTGCGTGCAAATGCGTGACGAAGATCGCATCGACCCCGATCAGTCCGATCGAGCGCTGCATCTGCCGTTGGGTCCCCTCCCCGCAGTCGAACAGGAGGCGATCCCCGCCCCTGCGGACGAGCACGGCGGCCGTATTTCGCCGCGCCGACGGAACGGAGCCCCCGGTTCCGAGAAAGATGACGTCCAGATCCATCAGCGGCAGCGTATGGGCCGCCGGGGTCGGCGTCCGGACCGGCGCCCAGGCGAGGGCCTTCGATTACCGTTCCGGGTCATGAAGAAGCGCCGCCTCTCGGTCCTGGCCGTCCTCGTCGTCTCGCTGCTCGCCCCGGCGACGGGCCTCGCCTCGCTGCCCAGGCCCGATGACTTTCTGATCGAGGTCCCGGCCGCTCTCGGCGGGGTCGAGCTGAAGCAGAACATCAGGAAGGCGGACGGGATCTGGGGTAAAGCCGGTGAATGCGCCTTCTCCAACGGCTTCAAGTCATGCGTCTATCAGGGCAAGAACGCGCCAGCCGGCCAGGCAACCATCGATGCCGCGGTGCACGGCCAGGTCAGCGCCTTCGCGATCGAGGCGGGTCTGAACAAGAAGGGCCGGTTCGTCTTCAAGGGCCGCCTGCTCAAGTTCGAGACGAAGCAGGGGATCGGCCTCGGCGACAACGGCAAGCGAATCCGCAAGGCCTACCCGGACGCGATCAAGACGGCCAGCAACACCGGCTACATCATCGAGGGCAAGGGCAAGTCCTACATGACGATCCAGACCCTGGACGGCAAACACATCACGGCCATATCCGTCGTCGACGGCAAGCATCAGGGCTGAGCGGCCCGCAATAGACTTCGCGCCCGAGCGCCCGTAGCTCAGCTGGATAGAGCGCCGCCCTCCGGAGGCGGAGGTCGCAGGTTCGAATCCTGCCGGGCGCGCTTCATCGAACCCGGGTGAGGTTCCGCGTCAGGGCTGGGCGGATCCCACGAAAGGGCCCGAGCGGCGGAGGCCCAGCTTGGTTCCACGATCGGGCCCGAGCGGCGGAGGCCCAGCGGGGGCAACTCGCTTCGCTCGTGCTCGAGTCCCCGCTGGACCTCCACCGCTCCGGCCCTGCCGGGGCTGGAGGTTGGTGTGGCCTGCCGAGGGGACGCCTGAGATTGGTGTGGCCTGCCGAGGGACCGCCGGCCGGTGAGAGTTGGTTTGGCTGGGTAAGGGAGGACTTGGGAGGTTGGTCACCGTTCACCCGCCTGCCGAGGGCGCTTTCGGTGGTGAACCCTATGTTCCGTACCTACAGGGTGCGTTTCGTAGGGTTCACCTTGGAACCCACCCTCCAACCACCGCTCGGGGTCGGTCCTCGTGAAGGACCTGCCGCGGGTGGCGCGGGCGTGGGTCGACACCCGAGCGTCAGCGAGCGGTGCGATCCACCCCGCGACAGGACCCGCGGTCGACGACTTTGGCCGGGAAGGGCGGCCGCCCGAAGCCTCAGCCGGTCATCCTGACGTCGATCCCGGCGTCAGCCATCGCCTGCTTGGCCTCGGCGATCGTGTGGTGGCGGTAGTGGAAGATCGAGGCGGCCAGAACCGCGTCGGCTCCACCCTCGGTGATGCCCTCCACGAGGTGGGCCAGTTCACCGACCCCGCCGGAGGCGATCACCGGAATCGGAATGCGGTCGGAGACGGCGCGGGTCAGCTCCAGGTCGAAGCCGTCGCTCGTGCCGTCCCGGTCCATGCTGGTCAGCATGATCTCCCCCGCCCCGCGCTCCGCTGCCTCGGCGGCCCAGCCGACCGCGTCCCGGTTCTCGACCCTCCGGCGGCCACCGGCGACGTAGACGTCCCAGGTTTGAACGGGGCCGGGCACCGACCGAGCATCGATCGCAACGACGACGCACTGGGAGCCGAAGACCTCGGCGAGCTCATCGATCAGCTCGGGTCTGGCCAGCGCAGCGGAGTTGATGCCCACCTTGTCGGCGCCGGCGTCAAGGACCGCCTGGGCGTCGGCGACCGATCGGATCCCACCGCCGATCGTGAATGGGATGAAGACCTCGTCGGCGGCCCGTCGAGCGAGCTCGACAATCGTCTCCCTGTCCTCGTGGGAGGCGGTGATATCGAGGAAGATGAGTTCGTCGGCCCCCTCGGCGTCGTAGCGGGCCGCGAGTTCCACCGGGTCGCCGGCATCGCGGATGTCGACGAAGTTGGTGCCCTTGACGACACGACCACCGTCGACGTCCAGACAGGGAATCAGGCGCTTCAGCGGCACGGTTGAAGCGTACGGGGCCGCGCGCCGGATCAGGTCTTGGATTTCTTGAACGGCACGAAGCTCGATGCGGCGTCCTTGGCGAAGGCTCCGGGCTCCAACTTGGCGGCGAGCGCCTGGATTCGCGCCCGCTCACGCGGGCTGAGGTTCCCGGGGCGACCCTTCGACTTGACCAGCAAGCTCCGCAGCTCGCCGACCTCTCCGGGACCGAGCTTGTCGAGATGGCGCTTGGCAATCAGTGCGAGCTCGGCGATCGCGATGATCCGACCCCAGATGCTCCATTTGCCGGCCCCGCGGCCGGCCGTGCTCATGATTCCCACTTCACATCCTCACTTCGTTCGGTTTTCTCAGCCGGCCAGCGCTTCGAGCGCTGCCGCCACGGTGAACCGGCGTTCATAGAGGGCCCTACCCACAATCACGCCCTTGAGACCCTCCGCCCCGATCGACGCGAGGGCGGCGAGGTCCTCGAGAGTACCGACGCCCCCTGAATAGATCAGCTCCGAGCCCGTTGCATCGCAGGCGGCGAGGATCGGTCCGAGCCCGTCGAGGCCGGGTCCCTCCAGGGTGCCGTCGACCTCGACCGGGGTGTAGACGAACCGGCTGACACCGCGCGCGCCGAGATCTCTGATCGCGTCGTCGACGGCGGTCGCGGTGGCCTCCTCCCAGCCCTCGACCGCGACGCGCGCCCCGCGGGCGTCAACGGAGGCGACGATCCGGTCGCCGTAGGACTCGGCGAGTGCCGAGAGCAGATCGGGATTGCGCTGAGCGCTTGTACCGAGCACCGCCCGTTGCGCACCCGCCGCGAACGCTGCTTCGACGTCCGCTCGGTCCCGCAACCCCCCGCCGAGTTGCACCGGAACGCCCACGGCCTCGGCGATTCGCGCGACCACGTCGAGATTGACGGGGGCGCCGCCGCGGGCCCCATCGAGGTCGACCACGTGGACGATCGAGGCCCCGCCGTCGACCCAGCGTCGGGCAGCGTCGACGGGATCGGCGTCGTAGCGCGTCTCACGGTCGTAGTCGCCCTGCAGCAGCCGGACCGCACGGCCGTCGCGAATATCGATTGCCGGGTAGAGAGTCAGCACGGGACCGACTGCGCACCGGATGCGATCGCGGCGAAGTTGCGCAGCATGGCCAATCCGGCGCCGCTCGACTTCTCGGGATGGAACTGGGTCCCGAACACGTTGCCGTGGCCGACGATCGCCGCGAAGCGCTCGCCGTGCTCGGCGGAGGCGATCAGCTCGTCCCGGTCCGGGCGGGCCGCGAATGAGTGGACGAAGTAGAACGGCTCGCCCTCGGTGAGGCCGTCAACCAGTGGCGACGGTCGGTTCAGATGGAGCGGGGACCACCCGATGTGGGGCAGCTTTCGGCCTGGGGCTTCCAGGGCCGTGACATGTCCGTCGAGCAGGCCCAGGCCCTCGGCGCCGCCGTGCTCGGTCGAGGACTCGAAGAGCAGTTGCATGCCCAGGCAGATCCCGAGCAGAGGAACGCCGGCGGCGACGCGATCGCGGATCGGCGCGGCCAAGCCCCGGCGATCGATCTCGCGCATAGCTTCCGCAAACGCGCCGACGCCCGGCAGGATCAGGGCCGTGGCCGAAGCCAGCTCTGCCGGGTCGGAGCTGATCTCGACCCGTACTCCCACGTGCTCGATCGCCTTGGCGACCGAGCGAAGGTTGCCCATGCCGTAATCGGCGATGGTCATCTGCGTTCCGGGGGAACTCACCCTTGCCATGTTAGGCGCCGACCAGGTCTCGAGAGAGGGGGTGGTCAGCCCTTCTTGCGGATTACCTTCTGGACCGCGTCGAGGGCCGGCTTTGCGTTGCCGTTCTCCTCTACGAGCCCCGCCCCAGCGCACCAGAGGCAGGCCAGCTGCCCATCCGGGAAATCCCGCCAGACGTAGACGAAGACCCCGTCCACGTTCCAGGCGTTTCGCTTCTTGGCCAGCAGGTTAAGACCGTCGCGAAGACGATTTGCCTGACCCTTCTTACCGACCACCGACTCGCTCCTCGAGGGCCCCGTCGATGCCCAGCCGAGCTCCCCGACGTACATCCCGGCCTTGCCGTCGCCCGCCTTGCTCATCACCGATCGCAGATCGCCCACCTGGCTCTTCACCGAGGCGACGTCGGGCCCGTAGGGGTGGGAGTTGACGGCGTCGAAGTGCTTTTCGACACCCGGGACGCCGTAGAACTTCTGGAGGAACTTCGCTGCCTTCATCGACTTCGAGTCGCGCGGGTAGCCGTACATCCCCCCGAGCACGATCTTGGCCTTCGGGTCGACCTTCGAGATCCCCTCCTCGCCCTTCTCGACGACCTTGGCGTACTCGCGTGGATCAGCCTTGGGGAGCCAGTTGCTCTTCGAGTTCTGTTCATTCCACATCACCCAGGTCTTCACCGGGAGGTTGTCGATCTCGGGAACCGCGTCGAAGTAGTCACCGTTTGGGCTGTAGCGCGCGGCGAGCGCCTCGGTGAAATCCTTCCACTCGTTCAGGTCGGCCTTGCTCTTCGGTGCGTAGAGACCGTCGGCGGGCTTGTGGACGAAGCGCGGTGTGCCGTAGACGACGGGCACGGGCCGCATTCCGTTCTTGGCCGCCTGGTAGACGCCGTAATCGGACTGGCCCCAGGAATAGCCGCCGTCCTTGGTCTTCTGGATGCTCTCCCAGTTGACCGGAACCCGGTAGGAGCCGAAGCCGGCCTTGCCCATGTCCCTGAACTCACCGGCGGCCGGGGCCTCGGCGAAGATGCCGAAGAAGTCGCTCGGTACCTTCGCGTTCGCCGAGGCGACGGGCAACAAGAGCGCAACCAGCGCCAGCAACGCTGCGGTCACGCTCCGGGGGACCCGGTTGCGACGGTCTGGTGCGAACTCGAATAAGGCCCTCATCTCTTGGATGGTAAGCACATCCGGGACCGTGAAGTTGCGCTCTTCACTCCGGCCGAGCACGTTGGGCCGGCAACGATGACCGCACGCTGGAGCCGATCACGTTCATGACTGAGAGAAGGGCGGGCTTCGGCTCCCCGCTCTCCTTTACCAGACCGGCCCCAGGACACCACTCGCATCCGATCAGCCCGGCGGGGAAGTCCCTCCACGCGTAGATGAGGACGCCGCCGATCTTCCAGGCTCGGCGCTTCTTGACCAGGAATTTGAGCGCTTTCTTCAATGTCTCCGCCTGCCCCGTACTGCCCACGACCAACTCGTTTCTCTTGGGACCTGCCGACGACCAACCGATCTCGCCGATGTAGATCCCGGCTTTACGGTCGCGGGCCTTCCTCATCACCGATCGCAGTTTCTTGATCTGAACCTTGACGGTCGCGAGGTCACGGCCGTAGGGATGCACGTTGACGGAGTCGAAGTGCTTCTCCACACCCTTCACCCTGTAGAAGGCTCTGAGGTATTTCGCAGCCCACACCGAGTGCGTACCGCCGGGGTACCCGAACATCCCGCCAAGCACCAGCTTGGCGTCAGGATCCACGGCGGAGATCCCCGCGTCGGCCCTCTCCACGACCTTGGCGTACTCGCGTGGATCAGGTTTCGGGCGCCAATTCCACTCCACGTTCTGCTCGTTCCAGATGATCCAGTCCTTGACCGGCAGTTCCTCGATTTCAGGGTTTTCTTCGAAGAACGTCCCTCCCGGGCCGTAACGGACCACCAGCGCCTCGGTGAAGTCCTGCCACTCGCCGAGGTCCTCCCTGCTGGTCGGCGGGTAAAGGTTCTGAGGCGTGAATTCGTGAACGAAGCTGGGTGTTCCAAAGACGACGGGAACCGGCCTCATTCCGTTCTCGGTGGCGTGGCGGATCTCTGAGTCGGGCAACGTCCAGTCGTATTCGCCATCACTGGTCTGCTGGATCGAGGACCAGAGGATGGGCACCCGGTACGACCCGAAGCCGGCGTTCCCCATACCGTCGAAGTCACCCGCGACCGGAATCTCGGCGGAGATACCGAAGAAATCGGCGGAAACCTTGGCGTCAGCCACCCCGGCGGGAATCACGATCATGAATATTGCAACCAGAAATGACAGGGGCCGTCGTGCCCGCCTGCATCCGTTTGAACCCATCATCCGGGTCAGATTACTCAAATCAGATACGTCGGGTTGCAGTTCCGGAGCAGGTTGGGGCGCCGAGCACCGACTCAGCTACTGAGAGTTCCTTTGGTCGAGGGGATCCCGGGCTCGCCGGGATCGATCGCGACGGCGTCTCTCAAGGCCCGTGCGAATGCCTTGAAGCATGCCTCAATCATGTGGTGGGCGTTCGACCCGTAGGGGTTCGACAGGTGCAGCGTCAACTTTCCGTTCGTCGCCACCGCGCGGAAGAACTCCTCGGCCAGTTCGGCCTCGAAGCCCGCGATCGACACCGGAGGCAGGTTGGAGCGGAAATGGCAGTAGGGCCGGCCGGAGATGTCGATCGAGCAACTCGCCAAGGATTCGTCCATCGGCAGCACGACGTGGGCGTAACGCGTGATCTTCGCCCGATCGCCGAGCGCCTGATCCAGAGCCTGCCCGAATGCGATACCGACGTCCTCGACGGTGTGGTGGGAGCCCGTCTCGAGGTCACCCTCCGCTGCGACGGAGAGTCCAAGTCGCCCGTGGTGACCCAACAACTCGAGCATGTGGTCGAGGAAACCCACGCCGGTGGATGCGCTGACGGCACCGCCGTCGAGGTCGATCGACAGGTCGATCGTGGTCTCATTGGTGCGTCGCTCGATCGTTGCGGTGCGCGATGCCATGGACTGGACTATTCCCCCTTTCGGGGGTCGTTCCTGCGAGCGAGCGCGGACTCGCCGTGGACCGGGAAGCCTTCGGCCCGGGCGATCGTATCGACCGCCCCCCCCAATTCCGCGGCCGAATCGGCCCCCAGCTCGACCCGGCTGATCCGACGCCGGAAGTTGCCGGGTCCGAGCGGCCCGGTGAAGCGGCCGGCACCCCCCGTGGGGAGCACGTGGTTCGAGCCGGCGGCATAGTCGCCGAACGCCGTCGCCGAACGCTCCCCGACGAAAACGCATCCGGCGGTCGTCAGCTTCGAAGCCATCTCCCCCGCACCCTCGGTGATCAGTTCCAGGTGCTCGGGGGCGAGAGCCTGGGCCAGTTCGATCGCCGACTCGACCCGCTTCACCAGAACGAGGGTCACCCGGGCATCGGCGACGCTCCCGCGTTCATCTGCCAGGCGCTGAACGGCATCTGCAAGCGCCTCGAGCGCGGCCTCGTCGGTCGAAATCGCCACCAGCAGCCCGTCGTCGCCATGCTCGGCCTGAGCGCAGATGTCGAGCGCGATCCATTCGACCGGCGCGTCCGCCTCGCAGATCACGACCAGCTCGGACGGACCCGCATACCCGTCGATCCCGACCACGCGGGAGCACTGCAGCTTGGCCTCCTGGACCCACGGACCCCCGGGGCCGGCAATGACGTCGACGGCGGCGATCGACTCGGTGCCGTAGGCGAGTGCGGCGATCGCCTGCGCCCCACCCACGGCATAGACCTCGTCGGCGCCGGCGATCGAGGCGGCCGCAAGAATCGCGTCTTCGGGACGTTCGGACGCGGTCGGGGGCGACACGACGACGACGCGCGCGACGCCGGCTACCCGGGCCGGAACCACGCCCATGATCACGCTCGACGGATACGGGGCCCTCCCGCCCGGCACATAGATTCCCGCCGAACCGACCGCAACCTCCTCGATGGTGACGCTCTGGCCATGATGCAGCTCGGGACTGCGGTAGTCGGTGATCTGAGCCTCCGCGACAGCTCTGACGTTGGCGGCGCTCAGCTCGATCGCATCCCGGAGCTCGTCGGTGATCGAGCCCACTGCCAGCTCGATCGCTGCCGGGTCGACCCGCAGGGAGGTGGCGGCGATGCCGTCGTAACGCTCACTCAATTCCATCAGCGCGACGTCCCCCCCATCGCGGACCCGCTCGATCGTCGCGGCGACGGACGCCGCGATTCCTGGGGGATCAGGGCTACCCGCCCGCAGGGAAGCCGCCAAGCCAACCGCGTCGCGCCCGTCCCAGTCTCGGACCTCGACCCTCACCCGGCGGCCTCGCGCAACCGCTCGACCATCGCGTCGAGCTCATCGACGCGAAGCTTGTGCGCGACGCGGTTGGCGACCAGACGCGCGGTGCAGACGGAGATCTGATCGATGATCTCGAGACCGTTCTCGTCCAGGGTTCTGCCGGTGTCGACGAGATCGACGATGCCGTCAGCCAGGCCGACCAGCGGGGCGAGCTCGACCGAACCCTTGACCTCGATAACCTCGGCCTGCCTGCCCATGCGCTCGAAGTAGTCGACTGCCGTCCGTGGGTACTTGGTCGCGATCCGCATCACCCCGAGGCGGCGCTCAGCCCGTTCGAGGTCGTCGCTGCCGGCGCGCGCGGCGAGTGCCATCCGGCAGCGGCCGAACCCCAGATCGGCAAGCTCGTAGACAGCGCGATCGCTCTGCTCGGTCAGAACGTCCTTGCCGGTGACGCCGAGATCGGCGGCCCCCGATTCGACGTAAGTCGGAACGTCGGAGGGTCGGACCGTGACGATCGTCAACCCGTCCAACTCGAAGATCAGCGAGCGCGACTCGCTGCGGGGCTGGGAGGTGTCGAAGCCGGCCCGATCGAGCATGCTCAGGCAGCCGTCGAACAGCGAACCCCGAGGAAGTGCGAGGGTGAGAGCTCCTCCGTTGGAGCGTTTGCGCACGCTTTGCATCATCGGTCTGCCGCCTCCTGCTCGGCGGCCTGCGCGATGTGCAGGCGCTCGAGGTAGAGGGCGAAGCCCGCGGCTGGGAGCGGCCTGCCGAAGCGACCGAGCAGGTCGTCGTAGCGACCTCCGCCGCCGATCGCGTGGCCGACGGCCGGGTCGTAGACCTCGAGGATCGCCCCGGTGTAGTACCCGAGGTCTCTCAACAGCCCGAAGTCGACCTGTACCCGGTCGGCGATCCCCGCCGCCTCGAGGCCCTCGAATGTCTCGGCGAGCCGAGCGGAAGCGCGCTCGATTGCCGGCCCGCCGATAGCTCGCGCCTGCTCGAGCACCTCGGCTCCGCCACGGAGATTTCCGAGCGCGACGATGGTGGCGCGCTCGGCGTCGCCGATGTCGGCCAGATCACCGGCCTCGGCCTCGATCGCGACCAGATCGTGGGCAGCAAGACACTCGAGGATTCGATCGCGCGCCCTGCCCTCGACCTCGAACTCGTCCAGGACCTGGCGGAAGAGATCGGCATCGCCGAGGCCAATCACGGCGCTCCCCAGACCGATGGCATCCAGCGAGGCCACCAGGACCTCGATCAGCTCGATGGTGCCCCGCGGGGACTCGGATCCGACGAGCTCGACCCCGATCTGCCGGAACTCCCGAAGCTGCCCGCGCTGGGGTCGCACTCGCCGGTAGACGCTGCCCGAGTAGGCGAGCCGAAACGGGCCCTCCTCGCCGGCGAAGCGTCCGGCGACCATGCGGGCGATCGGCACGGTCATGTCGCTGCGAAGCGCGAGCACCGAACCGGACTCGTCGAGGAACCGGTAGGTCGCGGTCCCCTCGGGACCCTCGCCCTGGGCGATCACTTCCTGGTACTCGATCGTGGGCGTAGCGACCTCCTCGTAACCGCGCCGGTGGAAAAGATCGAGCAACGTCGCCTCGATCGCCCGTAGCTCACGCATCTCCTGGGCGAGTACATCTCGGGTGCCGGTAGGTAGTGGCTGGCTCATCGCTGCTCCCGGGGGACGTTCTACGCCGAGGCTGGAATGGGCTCGGTGGCGACGCGCTCGATCCTGGCGCCGAGGCCCCGCAGCCGCTCGTCGACGCGCTCGTAACCGCGGTCGATCTGGACGATGTTGCCGATCTCGGACGTACCCTCGGCCGCCAGGGCCGCGATCAACATCGCCATCCCGGCGCGGATGTCGGGGCTCTCGAGACGCTCACCGTGCAGCCTGCTCGGCCCGTTGACGATCGCCCTGTGGGGGTCGCAGAGGGTGATGCGCGCGCCCATCGAAACGAGCTTGTCGGTGAAGAACAGACGGTTCTCGAACATCTTCTCGAAGATCAGGATCGTGCCATCGGCCTGGGTCGCGAGGGCCAGGGCGATCGACGTCAGGTCGGCCGGAAACGCCGGCCATGGGCCATCGTCGATCTTCGCGATCGCGTCGCCCATGTCGTCGCGCATGGCCAGGTGTTGGTTGGGGGGAACCAGAAGATCGCGACCCTCGATCAGACTCTGCAGGCCGAGGCGCTGAAACTGACGCCTGATCATCAGCAGGTCGTCTGGTTCGACGTCGCGAATCCGCAGGTCGCCGCCGGTGGCTGCGGCGAGCGCCATGAAACTTCCGATCTCGATGTGATCCGGACCGATCTCGTGATCGGCTCCGCCCAGCCGCTCCCGGCCGTGCACGGTCAGCACGTTGGAGCCGATCCCGTCGACCCGGGCACCCATCTTGGTCAGGAGATGGCCCAGGTCCTGAACGTGCGGCTCGCAGGCCGCGTTCGCGATCACGGTCTCGCCGGGGGTCAGCGCCGCCGCGAGCATCGCGTTCTCGGTTCCCATCACCGACGGTTCGTCCATGAAGATGGAGCAGGCCTGCATGCCGCCGGGCGCCTGCAGCACGATCATCCGCTCACCGGTCACGGTGGCGCCGAGATCACGGAAGGCGTCGAGGTGGGGGTCGAGGCGACGGCGACCGATCGTGTCACCGCCTGGCGGGGGCATGGTCACCTCGCCGAAGCGCGCGAGCAGCGGGCCGGCCAACAGGAAGGATGCTCTGATCCGCGCGGCGAACTCCTCGTCGACGACGGTCGAGTCGATGTTCTCAGCCCGCAGCCTGATGTCGTTGTCGCCCAGCCACTCGATCTCAACGCCCAGTTTCGCCAGAATCTCGATCTGGGCCTGGGTGTCGCGAATTCGCGGCACGTTGCGGAGAACGACGTCCTCCTCGGTCAGCAGGCATGCCGCGAGGATCGGCAGTGCCGCGTTCTTGTTGCCGGCGGCGACGATCTCCCCACTTAGGGGAACGCCACCTTGAATTACGAACTTCTCCAAAGCTTGGCTAGGGTAGACGACGGTGAGCGAGCCCACGATGAACGAGCCCGCCCGTGAGGCGGCCTGGGAATTGCTTTGCGAGTGGACTTCCACCGACTCTCTGCGCAAGCACGCCCTCGCGGTGGAGGCAGCGATGCGCGCCTATGCGCGGATCTGGGGCGAGGACGAGGAGCTGTACGCCGTGACCGGTCTGGTCCACGACCTCGACTACGAGCGTTTCCCTGATGCGGACACCGGTCACCCACGGATGGGCATGGCTGAGCTCGAGCGGCTCGACTACCCCCCGGAGGTGATCGATTCCGTGGCCGGCCATGCCGACTATCTGGATGTTCCGCGAGAGACGAGACTGGCACGAACGCTCTACGCAGTTGACGAGCTCTCCGGGTTCGTCACGGCCTGCGCGCTGATCCGTCCGACCGGGATCGAGGGCATGAAGGTGAAGTCCGTCCGCAAGAAGCTGAAGCAGCCGTCGTTCGCGGCCAAGGTCGACCGGGAACAGATCTCGCGCGGGATCGAGGAGCTTGGAGTCGACGAGTCCGAGCACATCGCCGTCGTCATCAACGCCCTCGCGGCCAACGCCGAGCTGCTTGGGATCGCCGCCGCCCAGGTGCAGGCGGAGGAGGACTGACGATGCGTCGTGGGTTGAGAGTCGCCCTGATCGTGATCGTGATCGCGGTCGGACTCGGAGTCGTCAACGCCCTCGTGCTGAACAACGAGACCCGTCCGGCGGAGGTGACCGCCGACGGGGGCAAGATCGAGGAGGTCTCATCCGTCGGCCTGCAGGTCTTCGACAGCCCTGCGACGGGGTCCGGCCCGGAGGGCGCTCCGATCGTCCTACTTCATTGCTTTGGCTGCTCCTCGCAGTGGTGGAACCCGATCCTGCCCGTCCTCAACGAGACGCACAGGGTGGTCAGGATCGACCTGATCGGCCACGGCGGCTCCGAGAAACCGCAGAGCGGATACGAGATCGACGCCCAGGGCGCTGCGGTCGCCGAGGCCCTCAACTCGCTCGGCGTCCGGGGGGCGACCGTCGTCGGCCACTCGCTCGGCGGAATGGTCGCCACCTCACTGGCCGGGACCGCCAGCGAGCTCGTCGATCGGGTGGTGTTGATCGGCACCCCGTCGGAGCCCGGGGAGTCCACCCTCCCCTTCACCGAGAAGGTCATCGGGACGCCGGTTGTCGGGCAGGCGACTTGGCGCCTGCGGATCGACTCGATGATCAAGTCCGGATACCAGTCGGCCTTCGCCCCCGGCGTCGACGTCAGCGACGCCTTCCCGGGCGACCCGAATCGGGTGGTCGACGACAACCGAGCCATGACCTACGACTCCTTCAGCAAGACGCCCGACGAGGCCACCAGCTACCTGGAGGAGCAACCGCTCGCGTCGCGGCTGGGAACGACGGGGGTGCCACTGCTGTTCGTCGACGGCAGTGAGGACCAGATTCTCGACGCAGAATCCGTTGCCGAGGAGTTCCACGCCGTTCCCGGGGCGATCACGAAGGTTATCGACGGTGTCGGCCACTCACCGCACGTGGAGTCCCCCGAGGACACCGCGAAGTTGATCCTCGGCTTCGCCGGCGACGATGCACCCGCCTTGCCGGACGAGCCGGCCAGGGCCGGCGGGAAGGCGAAGAAGAAGGGGGCCTGACTATTCCGATTCCCCCTCATGCGGGGGAATCGGGAACAGTGGGCCGGATCTGGGTCGATATACGACCCCAATCCCGCCGACTGCAATTCACGTCGGAGCCTCTCGGCAAGCCACGCCCGGCGACTAGACCGCGGTGCCGGCGGACTCTCCGGCGTCCGCCGGGGCCTGGCCGTCGATCCGGCGCCACTCGATGATCTTGCCGTCCTCGATCTGAAACGAGGTCGAGGCCGTTCCACCGGCACCCGGGCCGCAGTCGCCGCCGGGGCGATCGGAGAGCTCGAAGGTCGCAGTCGTGAAGTCTCCGGCGGTCTGAGCCGAGACGACCTCGGCGCCGCACGGCAAGGATTCGTTGAAGGCGATCGCGTCGGCGCGGGAGTCGATCTTGGTCAGCAGCGGACCGTTCTCGGCGGTGCTCGGGATGGCGAAGTAGTCTGCCGCCGCCCCGACGTCGCCGACGGCGAGCGCGCCGGCCCAGCCCTCGATCACATCGACGTCGGCGGGGTCGGCCTTCGCAGTGTCGGGCCCCGTGGCCGCAACGCCGGCATCGGAGTCGTCGCCTCCGCAGCCTGCCAGCGCGGTCGCGCAGAGGACGACGACGACGAGCCCCTTGAAAAGACTTGACCGGTGAGCGAACATACGTTCGCTTAGAGTTGTGACCTCACTGATGACCGTCGGATCCGTTCTCATTCCCCGTTTCTCCCTGCTCGCCGCGGTGGGTGGTCGACGGGAGATGCTGACAGAGCCGATCGCCCTGGCCCCGCAGCCCGGCCGGGAGCAGGCCGTCGGTGAGACCAGCGGCTCAGCCGAGGCATTCGGAATCCGCGCCGGGATGCCGATCTCCGAGGCGCTGGGACGATGCCCACAGCTGGGCCTCATCCCCCCCGACCCGAGTCGCACAGAGCACACCTGGGAGCGGATCCTGCGCAAGCTGGAGGACGTCGGCGCCGCGGTCGAGAGCGACCGCGCGGGTGAGGCATTCTTCGAGATCGAAGGCCTCCGGGGACTGTGGGGGCCGCGCCGGGAGGACGTGCTCGCGAAGGCCGGGCGGGCGATCGGAGTCCCGGCGCGGCTCGCGGCTGCGGCGACGCGGTTCTGCGCCCGCGCGGCGGCCGGTACTGCGCTCGGCCGGGGGCGGCGCGGGATCCGGGTGGTCCCCTCCGGCGGCGAACGCGACTTCCTCGCCCCGCTGCCGATCGACCTGCTCGACGGTCCGCTACGCGATCGCGCCGGGCGAGGTGACGCTCGCGCCGGGCGCCTGGTCACGACCCTGGAGCGCCTCGGGATGGCGACCCTCGGCGACCTTGCGGGACTGCCCAGGATCGCGGTCGCCGATCGCTTCGGCGCGCTCGGCCTGCGCGCGCACGATCTCGCCTCCGGGATCGACACGCCGCTGCGGCCCCGGGTCCCCCACGAGGACCTGATCCAGGCGATCGGATTGCCCGAGGCCGCCTACGGAACCCAGCTCGACCGCGCATTGGACCTCCTGATCGAGCGTCTGCTCGGAGATCCGCGCCGGAGGGGACGGGCGATTCGCTCACTCAGCCTCGAGGCTCGACTGGCCGGAGGGGGCAGCTGGGGCGTGAGGGCGGCGATGCGCAGCGCCAGCAGCTCCGCCGATCGGCTGCGCCTGGCGCTCGCGCCCCGACTGGACGAGCTGACCGCCCCGGCCACGGCCCTCGCGCTCAGGGCGGTCGAGCTCGCACCGTCCGGCGGCTCGCAGCCCGTGCTCGGCGAGGATCCGGCCGAGCGCCGCCGCGAGCGCCTCGCGGAGGCGGTCAAACAGGTGCGGGCGGCGGCGGGGCGGGATTCGGTGCTGCGCGTGCTCGACGTGGATCCGGAATCGAGGGTTCCCGAGCGCTGGACGACCCTCGCTCCCTTCAACGATTCGGGCGAGGCAGGCGGAACCAACCCGTGAGCACCCGTCCGGCCAATCCATACGTCCCCCGGCCGATCTCGGTGAGCGGGCCGGCGGGCCGGCCGCTGCTCGTCGGCGGTCGCAGGGTGGAATTCATTCGTGAGCAGTGGCTGGTCGAGGATCGCTGGTGGTCGGGTTCCCCGCTGCGGCGCCACTACCTCGACCTCGTGCTCGCCGGCGGCCGCTGCTCGGTCGTCTTCTGCGACCTCGAGACCAGGCGCTGGTTCGAGCAGCGATGAGCTACGTCGAGCTCCATGCCCACTCCGCGTTCTCGTTCCTCGACGGGGCCTCGAGCCCGGACGAGTTGGCCCTCAGGGCGGCCGAGCTCGGCTACCGGGAGATGGCCCTGACCGACCACGACGGCCTCTGGGGGTCGATGGAGTTCGCCCAGGCCTGCCACGCACAGGGGGTGAGGCCGATCACGGGCACCGAGCTGACCGTACTCACCGGTCCCCCGGCCGGTGGGAATCCGAGCGGCGCCCCCTCGCCCCTCCCAGGCTTCCGGGGCAACTGCCCACCGGGGGCCTTCCACCTGACCCTGCTGGTCGAGGACTCGACCGGATACGGCAACCTCTGCCGGCTTCTGACCTTGGCCCACGAGGGGACCCGTGACGATCGCCTGCCGCTGCCGCCGTGCGTTGAGCCGGCCGACCTCGAACGGCACGCGGAGGGCCTGATCTGCCTCTCCGGCTGTGCCCGCGACGGCGCGCTCGCGGGCAGGATCGCCCGCGGCGAGCATGCGGAGGCCGAGCGCCTCGGGCGAGATCTGCTGAGGATCTTCGGCCCCGATCGCTTCCGGGTCGAGATCCAGCGGCCGCTCTGGCGCGGCGATCGCCCACGCAATCGCCGACTCACTCACCTTGCCGAGGCCCTGGGCGTTCCCTGCGTCGCGACCGGCAACGTCCACGCCCACGAACGCAGCCGGACGGCTCTGCAGGACGCGTTGGTCGCGGTCCGTCTCGGCGGGACGCTGGAGTCGACCGAGCCCGAGCGCCGGGGCAACGGTTCGGCGGTCCTGATCGATCCGAAGCGGAGCGCCGGTCGCTTCGCCGATCACCCCGATGCCGTCATCGAGAGCGTACGTCTGGCGGAGCGGCTGCACTTCGACCTGACCACGGATCTCGGCTACAGTTATCCCGGGGCCGAGGACGGGGCCGCGGACCGCAAGCTCGCCGAGGCGTGCCGAGCCCGGTTCGGCGAGCGCTACGACGGCACCCGGGAGCGAGATGAGGCCGAGCGGCGGCTGGAGCAGGAGCTGAACCTGATCTCGGGCCTCCGCCTCTCCGGCTTCTTCCTGCTCCATCGCGACCTGCTCGAGCTCGCCCGCGAGGTCGCGGTCGAGGTCCGCGGGCCCGACAGCGCCCGGGCCCTGCTGCCTCCGGGCCGGGGTCGGGGCTCAAGCGTCAGCTCGGTCGTCTGTTATCTGACCGGCCTCTCCCACGTCGATCCGATCAAGGCCGGCCTGTTCCTCGGGCGCTTCCTCAACGACGAGATCACGGACGCCCCCGACATCGACCTCGACTTCCCCCGTGACATCCGTGAACGGCTGATCCCGCGGATCCACAAGCGCTACGGGACCGACCGATCGGCCCTGGTCGCCGCTTTTCCCACCTACCGGTCGAAGGGCGCGATTCGGGATTTCGGCAAGGTTCTGGGCCTGCCGTCGGGGGAGATCGAACGGGTGGCGAGATCGACGAGCCACTACGAGGAGGCTCAGATCGTCGGCACCTCGTCGCGATGGCAATCCCTGCAGAAGCTGCTCTCCGACGCCTACGGCCTCCCCCGCCACCCCTCCCAGCACCCCGGCGGCATGGTGCTCTCGACCCAGCCGCTGACCGATCTCTGCCCGGTCGTGCCGGCTGCGATGGAGGGTCGACAGATCGCCCAGTGGGACAAGGATTCCTGCGCCGATGCCGGCTTCCTGAAAATTGATCTATTGGGCCTCGGGATGCTCTCCGCCGTCGAGCGCACCGTGACCGAGATCGCCCGGGTCCGCTCGGAGCGGATCGACCTCTCCCGGATCCCGCTCGACGACCCCGAGGTCTACCGACGGATCCGGGCCGCCGAGACGACCGGCGTCTTCCAGATCGAGAGCCGCGCCCAGATGCAGATGCTGCCGCGATCGCGGCCCGAGAACATCGAGGACCTGACGGTGCAGGTTGCGATCGTCAGGCCCGGCCCGATCCAGGGCGGCGCGGTTCATCCGTACCTCGAGCGCCGACGACTGCTGCGCGAGGACCCCGACTACGAGGTCCCCTACGAACACCCCAGCCTCGCGCCGATCCTCGCCGATACGCTCGGCGCGATCGTCTTCCAGGATCAGGTGATCCAGGTGGCGATGGCGCTGGCCGGCTTCAGTTCCGGGGAGGCCGAGGGCCTGCGCCGGGCGATGAGCCGCAAGCGCTCGGAGGAGGCGATGCACTCACACCGCGACCGCTTCATCGAGGGAGCGATCGCCAGGGGCGTCGACCTCGAAGTCGCCGAGCGCGTCTTCAGCCAGATCCACGGCTTCTCGGGCTTCGGCTTCCCGAAATCCCATGCGGCGGCGTTCGGACTGCTCGCCTATCAGTCGACCTGGCTGCGCGTTCACTACGGGCCGGAGTTCCTCTGCGCGCTGCTCAACGAGCAGCCGATGGGCTTCTACCCGCCCGACGCCCTGGTGCACGAGGCGCAGCGGCGCGGCATCGAGGTGCTGGGCCCCGACGTGAACCGCAGTGGGGTGCTGTGCCTGGTCGAGCGGACGGGGGACGAGGGAGCCGCACTCGCGGTCAGAATCGGGCTCGGATACGTGAAGGGACTGTCGGACCGGGATGCCGAGGCGGTCGTCGCCGAGCGACTTCGGGACGGCCCATATGGGGAACTGGGCGAGCTGGCATCGCGATCGGGTGCCGGCCGGGAGGGGCTCGAGCGGCTTGCCTGGGCCGGTGCCTGCGGTGAGCTGGCAGGAGAGGACCCCGCCTCCAGGGGCGATCGGCGTCGGGTGCCGCTCTGGCGGCTCGGGGTCGCCCCGGGCTCGGTCCGCAGGCCCGAGGGGGAGCAGCTCTCGCTACCGCTCGCGGCCCCCCCCGCCCCCAGCCTCCCCCAGCAGACGCCCTGGGAGCAGGTCACGGCTGATTACGGCGCCTACGGAATCGCGCTTGACCAGCACCCGCTGACGTTGCTGCGCGGCGATCTCGATCCCCGCACCGTCACCTGCGCGGCGCTCGAGCGGATTCGCGACGGGAGCGAGCTCGTCGTCGCGGGCCTGCTCGTCGCTCGCCAGCGGCCGGCAACCGCGAAGGGCGTGATGTTCCTACTGATCGAGGACGAGACGGGGGTCGCCAACGTGATCGTCACACCGCCGGTCTACGAGCGCCATCGGCTGACCGTTCGCACCGCCTCGCTGGTCACGATCGCCGGCCGCCTCGAACGGCGAGAGGGCGTGATCAACGTCGTCGCGACCGCCGCCCATCAGATCGAACGTCCGGACATCCCCCTTGCCGATGTCCACACGATCGAGCGATCATCAGAAAAAGCGACGCAGACGCCCGGGGATCTCAGCGACCTCGACGCGGTCCTCCCCATCGCCCACTCCTTTGGACGTCGTGGCCGCTAGGGAAACCTCGAAAAACGAGGGCCGGGCGGCGCAGACGGGACCGTCCCCAAACTAGGCCGCAGGCCTGGTCCCGGGTGGGTCGTCCGGCCCACGCCGCGGATGCAACTTCCATTGCACGAACATGTGTACGTCCGGGACGCTTCCTATCTTCCCCAGCAATGAATGAAGCAGCACAGACACAGAGGCGCCTCCGCCATCCAGGGCGGGCATTCGGCGTCACGGCGATCAACCGGGTTGCCGATCGGATCGACTTGGCGATCGACCTGCTGACGCTCGGCCAGTATGGGCTCGAGTGCCATGAGGCGGGCGGCACGGCGATGGCCGACTGCGAGGGGAGCAAGCGCAGGACTCGGAGTGAGTCCCGTGACGCTTGGGAGGCCCCTCGGCAGTCGCGTCGTCCGGGTTGTGAGTGGCAGTGGCCGGCGCGTTGCGCCACGGCCGGCAGCACTCGCGACTGAACGACGCCGGATCTCAATCCGCGTCGCCGCGATCGATCGCGGCGACGAGTTCGGCCCCGGCCTCAAGGGTTCGCCTGACGCCGTCGGGATCGACGTTCTCGTAGACGTCCGTCGGCCGGTGGAGGTCGGGAATGAAGCCGTCCTGGACGCTGATCGTCAGCGCCCTGCCGCCAGCGGCATGGATCGGACTGCTGTCGTAGGTCAGACCCGCCGGGGAATCCTCGGCCGCCATTCGCAGGTCCCCCCTTCGCACGGCCACTTCGCCCGCCGCCGCGATCATGCCCGGGTCCGCGTCCCACTTGGCGATCACGCCCTCGCGGCGCAGGAATCGGACGCTTCCGGGGCCGCCGACGTTGTCGAAGTTGAGAAACATCCAGCCCTCGGTGTCGTGGGAATCGCGAAACGCCCTCGCGCCCAGCGTCCCCGATTCCTCGCAGCCAGTGATCAGAACGACGATTCTGGTCGAGGCGAGCGGCTCCGCAGCAATCCGGGCTGCGAGGGACAGGACGACGCCGCAACCCGAGGCATTGTCGTTGGCGCCGGGCACGTCGACGCCGCGAATCTCCCGCTCAGCCAGCACCCCCAGCCCGGCGAGGAGCCAGGCTCTCGCGGCCGCGAGGAACGAGCGAACGGCTCGCGAACGGCTCGCGAACGGCTCCAGGGCTGCTGCGGCCAGCACGAGCAGGCTGTTGGCGCTGATCCAGCGCGACATCCACCCCACCACCCGTGGATGGAACAGGAGCCCACTCCGGGAGGTATCCATGTGAGCGACCAGACAGAGCGTCCGCTCGGTCGCTCCGGATGACTCGATCTCGGCCACGACGTTCCGGCTGCTGCGACGCGACAGGAGTCTGGTGAGCGGCGCCCGCATGAGCGACCCCTCGCTGACCAAACCCACCGCGGCGGCGAGCGCCATTGCGACCCTGGTCCGCCGGAGGGTGCGCGGGACGAGCACCGGGGCGGCGGCGAGGGCCAACAGGATCGCGAACGGCTGGGCGAAGCTCGAGTAGCCGGCGAACTCCTCAAGTCGCGCCCGGACGCCGTGGCCGCCAAGCTCGGCGGCCAACAGATCAGCCGCACGCCGCTCCCCAGGTCCGGTCGGGCGACGCCCGCCGATATCGCATGACAGGCCCCTGATCACCCCCATCGCAACATCGAGATCGCTCGAGTTCGTCAGGTTCTCGGATGCCATCGGCTCATCCTAGGCGCCTTCCGGGCGGCACCCCTGCGATCCTCTCCGGGCATGGCGTCGAGACCGACACGGGTGATCGAGGTCTGCCTCGCGCTGACCGTTGGCATCGTGCTGGCGGACTCTTCGATCGTCACCCTGGCCCTACCGAGCATCCTCCAGGAGTACGACGCGACGGTGATCGGTGTTTCCTGGGTGCTGACGGCCTTCAACGTCGTGCTGGCCCTCCTGATCCTCCCCGCGGTGCGAATCGCTCGCAACCATCCCCGGTCGGGCTGGTCGGTCGGGCTGGGGATCTTCGTCGTCGCATCGATCGGCTGCGCGGCGTCCGGCGACGAGGTCTCCCTGATCGGCGCCCGAGTCCTCCAGGCGGCCGGCGGTGCGCTCGTGGTGGCGTGTGCGATCGAATCCCTCGCACGCCTTCATGGCTCCCATGAATCGGCCGCTCCCGTCTGGGGGGCCGCCGCGACCATCGGGGTGGCCCTAGGGCCGGCGCTGGGCGGAGTGCTCACACAGATCCTCGACTGGCAATCCATCTTCTACCTTCAGATCCCACTCCTCCTGCTGATCCCGATCTCGACGATGCCCCGCCCGGAGCCGCCGGAGCCCGGTCCGTCCGCCTCGTTCGACCTGCGGCCCGAGGTGGGTCTCGCCCTGCTCTCGGCCGGACTGACCGGTGCCCTCTTTCTCCTCGTCGTGCTACTCACCGAGGGTTGGGGAATGTCAGCGATCGGCGCCGCGGCGACCGTTTCGGCGATACCGGTTGCGGCATTTGCCGCCCGCTGGGTCGCTCGACGCGCGGGGCCACCAGGCTCTGCCGCCCTCGCCGGAGGAATCGCGATCGTCGGTGGGCTGGCGGCCCTCGGCGTCCTTCCGGGTGCATCCTGGGCCCTGACCCTGCAGCCGCAGTTGCTGATCGGGATCGGCCTCGCCCTCGCCCTCCCGGTTCTCACGATCTCGGCAATCGGCGGCCACGACCCCGATGGATCGCGGGCGGCCACGACGATCGCGGCTCGGCATGCAGGCATCGTGGTCGGCATCGTGATCCTCGCCCCGCTCTTGTCGGCCCAACTCACCTCTCAGCAGGAGGCAGCCACCGACTCGACCACGGCGCTCCTGCTGGACGCCCCGCTTCCCGCGGACACGAAGGTGTCGTTGGCCGCAGCGCTTGCCGAGCAGATCGACCTCGCCGACGGTCGCCTGCCCGAGATCGGACCGGCCTTCGATGCCGTCGAGGGTCCCAGCGGCGAGGAGCAGGCCTACGCTCAGCTTGAGGCCGACATCGATGACCAACTCGAGCGTGCGGCAACCAGCGCCTTCAGCTGGCCCTTCCTGGCGGCGGCCGCGCTCGCCGCGCTCGCGCTGATTCCGATCGCTCGGCTGGGAACCACAGACGGAGGCGCCCGATGGGCGAACGCAGCAGAGCACCACTAGCGGCGTTGGCTGCCTCGATCGGGCTGATCGGCGTCTACGTCGCCTTCGGCGGCGGCAGCTACGAGCCGGCGACCATCGAGGATCCATGCCAGACCCGAGACCAGAGCATCCTCGACGAACGAGGCATCTTCGAGGGAATCGCCCTATCCGGTCTCGACGGGGCGGCCTGCGAGCTGCACGTCAGTCGCGAGGAGCTCACCCTGGCGCTGGCGAGCGAGGAGTCGACCGCAGACTTCGCGGCCGCCCACGACATCGACTCCGATGCCGTCGACGACGCCGTCAGGGCCGGCCTCGAGCGCGCCGTCGACGACGCCGCGGAGGCCGGCACGATCGACGGCCTGGAGGAATCGATCCTCCGACAGATCGCTCGCTACGCCCCCGTCGGTCCGGCGATCAGCGGCCTGCAGGCCCTCTCCGACGACGATTCCGTTCAGGGGCTGATCGAGGAGCTCGGAAGCTTCACGGATATCGAGATTCCCGGGCTCGAGGACTTCACCGGGAGCGGCGGGCTTCAACAACTCCTGCCCTGAACAGCTCGGCGACAGGCCGATGGCACCCCAGAACGACCAAGACCCACGCCGCCCTGAGGCTGCGTGGGTCGAGTTCGTTTCGGTAAGAATCGGCGGCGACCTACTCTCCCAGGCGGTTTCCCACCAAGTACCATCGGCGCTGAAGGGCTTAACGGCTCTGTTCGGAATGGGAAGAGGTGTGTCCCCCTCGCTATTGCCACCGAAAACGGTAGAGCCCACGGAGGTGATCCGTCACCGAGGCGATGAACCACCTCGCCATCCGGCGAGGCTTGAAAACTGCACGCAGGCCAACGAGGTAAAAAAGAAAACGTCAAGACCTCGACCCATTAGTACCGATCTGCTACACGCATCGCTGCGATTACACAGTCGGCCTATCAACCTGATGGTCTATCAGGGGTCTTACTTCCTTATAGGAATGGGAGAATTCATCTCGAGGTTGGCTTCCCGCTTAGATGCCTTCAGCGGTTATCCAATCCGGGCGTAGCTAACCTGCGATGCCCTTGGCAGGACAGCAGGTACACCAGCGGCCCGTTCATCCCGGTCCTC
>CAVURM010000001.1:0-362500 GCA_963743875.1 uncultured Solirubrobacterales bacterium | reverse complement strand
ACAGCGCGTCGCTGGGCATGTCGAGCTGCTCAGCGGGGACGGTTGCCCCGTCGATTCTGACGGCGCCCTGGCTGATCAGCCGGCGCGCCTCGCTACCGCTGACGCCGAACGCCTCGCGCAGGAGCACGGGCAGGTGGACATCGCCACCTCGGGCTATCCGGTGGACGGGAATGTCCGAGGGGACCTCCCGGTCCTGGTGGATCTGGTTGAAACGAGCCTCCGCCGTCTCCCCCGTGCCCGATCCGGCGAACCGTTCACAGATCCGCTTGGCGAAATCGCGCTTGGCCTCGTTTGGGTGGCGGCTCTCATCGAGCTGCTCGCCCAACAGGAGCTCCCAGTACAACGCCATGGCATCGTCGGGAACGCTCATCAGCTTGCCGAAGATCTCATCGGCCGGCTCGGTCACGCCCACGTAGTTGCCGAGCGACTTGCTCATCTTCTTGATGCCGTCGGTGCCCGGAAGGATGGGCAGGGTCATGACCACCTGGGGCTCCTGCCCGAACGACGCCTGGACGTCACGGCCGAACAGGAGGTTGAACCGCTGTTCGGTGCCGCCGATCTCCACGTCGGCGTCGATCGCAACCGAGTCGTAGCCCTGGAGTACCGGGTACAGGAGCTCCAGCAGGGAGACCGGCTCGGCGGCGGCCATCCGATTGCTGAAGTCGTCGCGCTCGAGCAGCCGTGCGATCGTGAAGCGGCGCGCCAGTCCGAACAGCTCGGCGCTGGGCATGTCGAGCCACTCGCTGTTGTACCTGACCTCGGTCAGATCGGGATCGAGGATCTTGAACGCCTGATCCTGGAAGGTCCGGGCGTTCGCGGCGATCTCCTCCGGGCCGAGCATCGGCCGCAATGCCGAGCGGCCGCTCGGGTCGCCCACCCGGGCGGTGTAGTCGCCGATGATCATCACCGCGACGTGTCCGGCGGCCTGGAACTGCCGGAGCTTCTCGAGCACGACGACATGGCCGAGGTGGATGTCGGGTGCCGTCGGGTCGATGCCCAGCTTGACCCGCAGCGGCTTGCCCCGGTCGAGGCGTCGCTGAAGCTCCCCGGCGGGCAGCACATCGACGGACCCGAGAGTCAGGTCTGCCGTCGCTTCGGTGCCCTCGAGGCCGGATTCCCGCATCGGCGCAATGCTAGACTCACCCGTCGCCCGAGGGCGCACGGAAGCGCAGGTGGGACGTACCGACCAACTGCACCCGACGGTGAATCGCGCAAACCCTCGCGCCGGTCGGATCAATCGGACTACGTACTCGCGCTGAGCCCCGGCCCCACCTCTTCCATGCCTCCAAGCAAAGACAACAACGGCGAGGATCAAGTCGAGCCCGACGTGCCGGAGGGCTCCGCCGACCCGGAACCGGGAGCTGCCCCTGGGTCCGACGACGATTCGAGCCCGGGCGATTCGAGCGACGTCGAGCTGAGCCCGCGTGAGCAGGCCAAGGAAGCGGCCCGCGAGCGCGCCCGCGAGCGCAAGCAGAGGCGCGCGGAGCGCAGGGCCGAGAAACGTGAGTCCGGAAGGGGAATCCTCGGGCGCCTGACGAGCCTGAGGGACGGGGACGGCTGGCGCCGGAACGGCGACGGGGCCGAACCGAGGCCGCGGATCAAGAAGTTGAGGATCGTGATCGTCTTCCTCGGCTTGGGCCTGCTCGCCCTGGTCTCCTGGGTCTTCGGCGTGATGATGGCCGTCGCTCAGGACCTCCCCGACCTCGAGGCCCGGGCCCAGTACGACCGGGCGAAGAACTCCGTCGTCTACTCCAACGACGGGACCGAGTTGACGACGCTGACCGGCAACGAGAAGCGCATCCTGCTCGAGTCGGATGAGATCTCCTCGAACATCAAACAGGCGGTCGTGGCGATCGAGGACGAGCGCTTCTACGAGCACCGGGGGATCGACTTCCTCGGCATCGCCCGGGCGCTGCAGCAGGACATCGTGGCCGGCGGAGCCGTGCAGGGCGGCTCGACGATCACCCAGCAGTTCGTCAAGAACGCGCTCGAGGCGCAGGGCAGCCGCACGGTGCTGCAGAAGCTGCGCGAGGCGGCGCTCGCCTACCAGATCGAACGGCAGTGGTCGAAGGACAAGATCCTCACCAACTACCTCAACAACATCTACTTCGGAAACGGGGCCTACGGGGTCGAGGCCGCCGCTCGGACCTACTTCGAAACCGCCCACCCCGGCTGCGGCGACCCCGACGACCGCTGCGCAGAGGTCCTCGAACCGCAGGAGGCAGCGCTGCTGGCGGCCTTGATCTCCTCGCCAACTGCCTACGACCCCCGCATCAACCCGATCGACTCGACGGCCCAGCGCAACGTCGTACTGGAGAAGATGCGCGAACAGGGCGTGCTCGAGGTGAGCGACGAGGACTTCCAGGCGCTGCTCGATTCCCCGGTTCCCGAGAAGGGCGAGATCAGCCCACCGACCGAGGAGTCTGAAGCTCCCTATTTCACCGACTGGCTGCGCCAGCAGATCGTCGACAAGTACGGGGCGGGGCAGGCATTCGGCGGTGGGCTCCAGATCAAGTCGACGCTCGATCTCGATCTCCAGAATGCCGCCAACCAGGCTGTATCCGACAACCTCTCCGGCCTCGGACCGACATCGGCCGTGGTCGCGATCGACAACGGCAGCGGCGAGGTGCTGGCGATGGTCGGCGGTCAGGATTTCGCGACCAGCCCGTTCAACCTCGCAACCAACGGTCAACGTCAGCCCGGCTCCTCGTTCAAGCCGTTCACCCTGGTCACCGCACTGCGTGAGGGACACTCCCCCGACGAGGTCTTCGAGTCGGCCCCGCAGGAGCTCCCGTTCGAGGCGCAGATCGAGACCAAGAGCGGCAAGTTGAAGGATGTCACCGACACCTTCAAGGTCAACAACTACGACGACAACTACCTCGGCAGCGCCTCGATCGCGACTGCGACGACCTACTCAGACAACTCGGTCTACGCGCAGCTCGGCCTCGAGGTCGGGCTGAACGACATCGTCAAGACCGCGCACGATTTGGGGATCACCTCGACGCTCGACGACAACCCGGCCCTGATCCTCGGCGGCCTCGAGAACGGCGTCACCCCGCTGGAGATGGCCTACGCCTACAACACGCTCGCCAACGGCGGCGCCCGGATCAGCGGAACGGAGGCAAGCCGCGGGAACGGTGAGGGACCGGTCGCAATCGACAGGGTCACCAACGACGAGGACGACCTGGTTCCTGACAACCTCGGCGGCAGCGGCGAAAACGAGAAGGTCAGCAAGCAGGTGATCGACCCCACGGTCGCCCAGACGGCGACCGACATCCTTCACACAGTCGTCACCAGCGGCACGGGCGAACGCGCCCAGGTCGGCGACGACTACATCTGGGGCAAAACCGGTACCACCGACAACAACGCCGATGCGTGGTTCGTCGGGGCGAACGAGGACATCACGGTCGCGGTCTGGGTGGGATACCCGGACGGCTCCACCCCGATGACCACCGAGTTCGGCGGCCTTCCGGTCGACGGCGGCACGATCCCGACGCTGATCTGGAACGACGTAGTCACAGCCTGGGACGCGCTTCAGGCCTCTCGTGAGGCGGGCGAGGGGACCGATACGACCGACGCGACCACCGATACCTACGTCGCGCCGGTGACGCCGACACCGGTGACCCCCGCGCCGGTTGCACCCGCGCCGGTCGCACCTGCCCCAGAGCCGGCCCCCGCGCCCGCTCCAACGCCGGTGGCGCCGGCCGACACCGGCGGCGGAACCACCCCGTAGCGCTCAGCCTTCCGGCCGGGACAGATAGCGGCTGCGGCGGAGGCAGTATCGCCAGGGTAGGTCCACGGCCTTGGTCAACCCGATCCGAGGTCCGGCCACCACCTCGAAGCTCTCCCGCTGCGGACGTCCCTGGAATGCGAAGGGCGCGTCGATCGCGCGGGTCCCGGTGGCGGACGTCCCGATGCGGAGGGCCTCACAGAGCTTTCCCGGGCCCGAGCAGAGCTCGCGGATTCCCCGTACCCCGCGCCGCTCGCGCATCACGTCGAGTCCGTGCGTCGGCTCGAGGGCCCGGATCAGAACCGCCGCAGCAACCCCGTCGGCATCGGTCACCACGTTGAACATGGAGTGAATCCCGTAACAGGTGTAAACGTAGACTCGGGCAGCGGGGCCGAAGAGCGGGGCGTTGCGCGCCGTCGGCCCGGAGTACGCGTGGCAGGCTGGGTCGTCTCGCTCGTACGCCTCGGTCTCGACGATGCGACCGCCCACGCCTTGGTGGAGCAATGTGCAGCCGATCAGGTCCACGGCCACCTGCCGCGGTGGGCGGTCGAAGAACGGGACCTCCAGCGCCGCGCCCACGGAGCCCACCTGGCGAGCGCCGCCCCTCACCCCAGCGAGTCGAGGCTCGCCGCGGCGAGCTCGAGCTGCTTGGAGACGGCCGAGGCCGACGTCCCTCCGCGCGAGAGCTTGGAATCCAGCCAGGACCCCTCGGCGAGGACCTCGTAGTACTCGTCGTCGAGTAGCTCGGAGAATCCGGCCAGCTGCTCGACGGAAATCTCGGAGAGGTCGATCCCCTCGTCGAGCGCGTGGCGGACCAGGCCGCCGACGACGCCGTGGGCCTCCCGAAACGGCAAGCCACGGCGGACCAGCAGATCCGCGATATCGGTCGCAGCCGCCATCTCGTCGGAAGCCGCCTCGGCCATGCGCTCACGATCGAAGCGAATGCCCGGGAGCATCCCGGCGAGCGCCTGCAGGCAGAGCTCGATCGTGTCGGCCGCATCGAACAGCGGCTCCTTGTCCTCCTGCAGATCCTTGCTGTAGGCCAGCGGCAGGCCGTGCAGAACGCCGGCGAGGGTCGCCTGGGCCGCCAGCACGCGCGGGGCCTTGGCGCGGAGCAGCTCGGCGGCGTCGGGGTTCATCTTCTGGGGCATGATCGAAGACCCCGACGAGAACTCCTCAGCGGGCTTGCAGAAACCGAACTCACTCGTCGACCAGAGGACGATCTCGGCGCCGATCCGCGACAGGTGGGTGGCGCAGACCGAGGCCGCGCCGAGGTAGTCGAGGGCGAAATCGCGGTTGGAGACGCCGTCGATCGAGTTCTCGACGATGCCGTCGAAGCCGAGTTCGGAGGCCACTGCCTCCCGGTCGATGTCCCAGTTGAGGCCGGCGAGGGCTCCGGAGCCCAGCGGCATCCGGCCGGCGGCTCGGCTCGCTGCGGCGAATCGGTCGACGTCACGCCACAGCATCCAGAACCAGGCGAGCAGGTGGTGACCGAGCGAGACCGGCTGGGCGCGCTGGAGGTGGGTATAGCCGGGGAGGCGTACATCCCGGTGCTCGGTTGCGAGATCGAGGATCGCCGACAGGCAATTGCGGATCAGGCCTCCGGCGACCCCGGCGCGCTCGCCGACGTAGAGCGCCAGGTCGGTCGCGACCTGATCGTTGCGGGAACGGCCGGTGTGGATCTTGCCCCCGACCCTGCCGACGATCTCGGTCAGGCGCCGTTCGATCGCCATATGGATGTCCTCATCACTCGGCTCGAATGGGAATCGGCCCGATTCGACCTCGGCCTCGACCCGATCGAGGCCCGCGATCAGTTGATCGAGCTCATCCTGATTGAGGACTCCCGCGCCGAGCAGTGCGCGGGCGTGAGCCCGTGATTGACGGATGTCGTACGGCGCCAGCCTGCGGTCGAAGCTCAGCGACGCATTGAGCTCCCAGAAGACGGGATCGGGTTCCTGCTCGAAGCGAGACATGCCGGCAGTCTATGAACGGACCGGATCAGCTCGGCGCACGGCCGAGGATTGCGGAGAGCTCGGCAACGACCCGATCGATCGAGGCCTCGGGAAGTCCCGGGTAGAACGGCAGCGCCAACGACCGTCGAGAGAAGTCCTCGGCAACGGGAAACTGACCCTCCCGGATGCCGAACTTCTCGCGGTAGAAGCCGAACCGGTGAATGCACGGCAGATACGGACGTGCGTCGATGCCACGACGGTCGAGCTCGGCGATCACGCCGTCGCGATCGACCGTCTTCGGCAGCCGCAGGATGTAGACGAACCAACTCCGGCGTTCGGCACCGCGATCGGCTAGCGGCAGGACGAGGTCGTCAGGATCACCGGCGCCGGGCTCGGCCGCTCCGATCGCGGCGAAACGGGCCGTGTAGTCGGCGGCAATCGTCGCCCGGGCATCCAGCATCGCGTCGAGCCGCTCGAGCTGCGCCACCCCGAGTGCTGCCTGGATGTCGGTCAACCGGTAGTTGAAGCCGAGCCGCTCGTGGTCCATGAACTTCATCCCCGGCGCTCGGCCCTGGTTTCGTTCGCTGCGGGCGATTGCGGCAGCTTCCGGGCTTCCGGAAACCAGCATGCCGCCCTCCCCCGTCGTCATCTGCTTGTTCGCGTAGAAAGCGAAGACGGCGGGATTACCTCGCGTGCCGACCTGGCGGCCGTCTGAATAGGCGGCGCCGAGCGCCTCGGCGGCGTCCTCGACCACGCCGAGCCCATTACGGGCGGCAACCCGCTCGAGCTCATCCATCTCCGTCGGGAAGCCGAAGATGTGGACCGGCAGGATCCCGGCGGTTGCATCGCCGACCGCGGCTGCGAGGGCCGACGGATCGAGCGTGAGAGTGGCTGGATCAACGTCGCAGAAGACCGGCGTCGCGCCCTCAAACAGGATGCAGTTCGACGACGCGATGAAGCTGAGCGGCGTCGTCACGACCTCGTCGCCGGCGCCCCAGCCGAACTCGCGCACGGCAAGGTGCAACGCCGCGGTCCCGCTCGAGACCGCGACCGCCTGCTCGGCTTCAACCCCGATGCGGGCTGCGAAATCGGCCTCGAATCGGGGCAGCATCGGTCCCAGAGAGAGCAACCCCGACCGCAGCACCTCGAGCACCAACTCCTCCTCCCGAGCCCCGAGAACCGGCCGGGCGAGCGGGATCCGCTCAGTGCTCATCGCGGCGTCCGGATCGGCTGGAAGGCGTACTCGAGCGAGTCGACCAAGGCCTCCCAGGACGCTTCGATCACATTCTCGGATACGCCGAGCGAGCTCCAGGAGCGCGAGCCGTCCGAGGAATCGAGCAAGACGCGGGTCACCGAGCCGGTGCCGTGGTGCTCATCGAGGATTCTGACCTTGAAGTTGGTCAGCTCGATCTGGGCAATCTCGGGATGCCGCTCCGTGATCGCCGCCCGCAGCGCCCGATCGAGGGCGTTGACGGGGCCGTTTCCCTCGGCCGTTCGGAGATATCGCTCCTCACCGATCCAGAGCCTGATCGTCGCCTCGGTTTCGACCACGCCGTCGGCCCGCTTCTCGGTCACGACCCGGAAGCTTTCGAGCCGGAAGAGCGGCTCGTAGCTCCCGCCCTCCTGGCGGAGGAGCAACTCGAAGGACGCATCGGCTGCCTCGTATGAGTAGCCGCGATGCTCGCGCTCCTTGATCTTCTCGATCGAGCGCCGGACCGCATCGTCGTCGAGCTCGATCCCGGCGCGGTCTGCACGGGCGATGACGGATCCACGGCCGGCCAGTTCCGAGATCAGGATCTCGCGGCTGTTGCCGACGGCCTTCGGATCCATGTGTTCGAACGTCCTGGCATCCGCCTCGACCCCCGCGGCATGCATCCCGCCCTTGTGGGCGAATGCGTTACGGCCGACGTACGGCTGAGAGGGATCCGGCGCCAGGTTGCAGATCTCGTCGACCAGGTGGGCGGTCTCCGTCAGCAGCTCCAGGCGTTCGGGGGCGACGCACTCGTAGCCCATCTTCAGCTGCAGCGCGGGCAGGATCGACACCAGGTTGGCGTTACCGGTGCGCTCTCCGTAGCCGTTCATCGTGCCCTGGACGAGGGTCGCGCCGGCACGCACCGCTGCCAGCGAGTTGGCGACGCCGCATTCCGCGTCGTTGTGGGTGTGGATGCCGACGCTCGCAGTGCTGCCGGACTGAGTCAACGCCGCGACGACGGCGGCCGTGGCCGCCTCGATCTCATGCGGGAGGCTGGACCCGTTCGTGTCGCAGAGGGTCACGTTCTCGGCCCCCGCATCGACCGCCGCGTGGAGGCACTCCATCGCGTATCCGGGGTCGTCCCGCCAACCGTCGAAGAAGTGCTCGGGGTCGTAGATCACCCGTTTGCCCGACTCGACGCAGAAGCGGACCGAGTCGGCGATCATCGCCAGGTTCTCGTCTCGGGTCACCCTGGTCACCTTGTCAAGGTGCAGCGACCACGTCTTGCCGACCAGCGTCACCACCGGTGCGAAGCAGCTCGCCAGCGCGCCCAGTCCCGGATCGTCGGCCGCTTCGCGATCCCGCCTTCGAGTCATGCCGAAGGCACAGACGGTCGCCTGCTCCAGCGGGACCGTCTCCAGCAGCCCGAAGAGCTCCAGGTCCTTCGGGTTCGAGTCCGGAAATCCGGCCTCGATGAACTGGACCCCGAGGCGATCGAGAGCCTCGACGACCCGGACCTTCTCGGGGGCCGACAGCGACATGCCCTGGCCCTGCATGCCGTCGCGCAACGTGGTGTCGTAAAGCTGAACCTTGCTCAAGGGAGTTGATCCTTCTCGTTAAAATCGGTACCGGTGACCGGTGAATCAGGAGCCGGCACCGATCGATGGGGCGCCGGTCCACCTGCTTTCCTGCAACGACGGCAGGGCTCCGCGACCGCTAGGCGGCTGCGGAGCCGATAATTCGGCGGCGTGCCGGCGTCGGCACAGGTTCGGGCGCGAATCGCATCAGGTAGCGACCTTACTCGGTTCGTCCACCGGGTCCAACCATTCCGAGTACTCCGGAGCGCGACCGTGCAGGGCATCGTCGAACTTCGCTGCGATCACGCTCGTGATCTCGCCGGGCGCCTTGATCGGGTGGTCATCGATCTCGCGCACCGGCACGAGCTCGGCGGCCGTCCCGGTGAGGAATATCTCCTCGGCCAGATACAGCTCGGACCGTCCGATGTCGCGCTCGACCACCGTGTAGCCCAGGTCCCGGGCGATCTGGATGACTGAGCGCCGGTTGACGCCGTCCAGGATCGATGCGGTATGAGGGGGTGTCAGGATCTCCCCCTCGCGGACCACGAAGATGTTCTCCCCGGATCCCTCGCAGACCATCCCCCGCTGGTCGAGCAGGATCGCCTCCTCGTAGCCGGCGTTGTGAGCCTCGGTCTTCGCCAGGATGGAGTTCAGATATTGGCCCGAAGCCTTGGCCTGCGGGATCAGCCCGTCGGCGGAGATCCGACGCCACGAAGAGACCTTCGCCGTGATGCCGTTCTGCTTGCCCTCCTCGCCCAGGTAGGCGCCCCATGGCCAGGTCGCGATCGTCACCTCCACCGGGGAGGTGGCGAACAGCCCCATCTCCCCGTAGCCCCGGAACGCGATCGGGCGGATGTAGCAGGAGGCGAGCCCGTTTCTGCGGATCAGCTCGTTGGTCGCCGAACGCAGCTCCTCGATCCCGAAGGGCATCGGAAGGTAATAGAGCTCAGCCGACTTGAGCAACCGGGAGAGGTGATCACGATGACGGAACACGGCCGTACCGCTCTCGGTCTCGTAGGCCCGGATGCCCTCGAAGACGCCGGTCCCGTAGTGGAGGCCGTGGCTGAGTACGTGGACCTTGGCGTCGTCCCATGCGACGAACTCGCCGTTCATCCAGATCGTTTCAGCCTTCTCCACGTGTCCTCCTTAGCTTGCTTCGCGAGGGGCGATTATTGCGGATGAAGGCGCGGCTGTCGAAGCTCAGAGCGCAGCGATCACGGCTTCGGTCATCTCCGCCGTCCCGACCTGGCGCTCGTCGTCGGCACCCGTGAATAGATCGGCCGTGCGCAGCCCCTCTCCCAGGGCCCGCTCAACGGCGGATTCGATCCGATCGGCGCCGGCGCCGTCCTCGAGGCCGTGCCTGAGCATCATCGCGGCCGAGAGGAAGGTCGCGAGGGGATTCGAGACGCCCTGTCCGGCGATGTCGGGAGCGGATCCGTGAACCGGCTCGAACACCCCTGGGCCCTCGTCGCCGAGGCTCGCGGATGGCAGCATCCCGAGCGAGCCCGTGATCATGGCAGCCTCGTCGCTGAGGATGTCGCCGAACATGTTCTCGGTCACGATCACGTCGAACTGCGACGGATCGGAGACGAGTTGCATTGCCGCGTTGTCGACGAGGAGATGATCCAGAGCCACCTCCGGGAACTCGCCGGCGACCTCGCTCACGACCTCCCGCCACAGGCGCGAGGTCTCGAGCACGTTGGCCTTGTCGACTGAGGTCACCCGACCTCCGCCCGAGCCCCCGGCGCGACGCCCGGCAGCGTCGAATGCGGTCCGGGCGATCCGCGTGATCTCGGCGCTCGTGTAGACGCACTCGTCGAGGGCTGATTCGGGCTGGCGGTCCTTCCTGCCGAAGTAGATTCCTCCCGTGAGCTCACGAACGACCAGCAGATCGGTTCCCTCGATCCGGTCGCGACGAAGCGGGCTCGCCTCGATCAACGCCGCAAGCGGCTTGACCGGGCGCAGATTGGCGTAGAGCCCAAGGCCCTTGCGCAGGCCCAGCAGACCCTGCTCCGGGCGCGGAGCGTCGGGGTCCGTCGTATCCCACTTCGGGCCCCCGACGGCACCGAGCAGCACTGCATCGGCGCTGCGACAGGCGTCCAGCGTCGCCTCGGTGAGTGGGCTGCCGAGCTCGTCGATCGAGATGCCGCCGATCAGCTGCTCCTCGTAGGCGAAACTCGCCGATCCGATTCAGCAGGAGCCGCGTTGCGGCGACGATCTCGGGGCCGATTCCGTCACCCGCCAGGACGACGATCTTCGGAATGTGGCCTGGCTGGTCCATCGCGCTCGCGCCACCGTATCGCTAATGACCCCCGGGACGGTTAGGCTGCGGCGGCCCGGCCGCATGATGCAGGTCGGATTCGTACCAGGGTCAAACCGGAGGGAAAGAATGCGGAAGAACGTATGGATTCTGCTGGTCGTCGGAGTGCTCGCCTGTGGCCTGCTCGTCGCGGCCTGCGGTGACAGCGACGAGACGAGCGGCACGGATGTCACGGTCGAGAACTCGGACGCCTCGACGACCGTGTCAGGTGACGACACGTCCGTTACGTCGGAGGACACCTCCTCCGACGGTGCCACCGCCGATGACGTCTACAACGCATGCATCGACGCGATCGACGGCACCGCCGCCGAGAGCGCCGGTGAGACCGCCTGCGCGCAGGCACGTGATGCCTTCGAGCAGTGCGCAACGCAGGCTGAAGCCGCCGGCGGAGACGCCGCCGAGACCGCGCTCGGCATCTGCCAGCAGGCAGCCGACCAGGCAGTCAAGTCGCTGCAGGCGGCCGGCTAGGCAATCGGTCGGCCCTCGGGTCGACCGCAGGGACTGGGCGGTCACGGCTTCTTCAACAGGCCGGGGCCGCCCTTTTTCTTGCCGAGATGTTGAGCCGGACGTAGTCCAGTTCCGGCTCCGGCCCGAGGCGCTCCATGATGGCGTCGAGCAGCTCAGCGCGGCGACCCTCGGGCAGGAGCTCCAGATGAGCCCCGAGACAGACGCTGCGAATGAACTCACGTGGCTCGGGAGGGTGCACCGGACGAGGAACGAGGTCGCACTCGATGTCCTCGAAGTCGTTCGCGGCGAGGACCGCGCCGGTCGCCTCGATGCCGGGGAAGTTGTGGGGATCGAAGCTCGCCGGCAGGTCGGCGAAGCGATCCTCGGACGCCACCTCGCGAACCGTCGCGTAGAACCGGGCCACGTTTCCCTCGCCTCCGCATTGCGCCTCCAGTCTCCCGCCCGGCACGAGGGCGTCGGAGAGCGCGGCGAAGAGGCGGTCGTGGTCGAGGATCCAGTGAAACACCGCGTTGCTGAAGACGGCGTCGACGGGGGCGGCGAGCTCGAGCTCCGTCAAGTCGGCGTGAATCACAGTTGTCCGATCTGGATCGAGAATCGCGCGAGCCTCCGCGACCATCGCCTCTGAACCGTCGACTGCGACGACCCGCCCGTCCGGGAGCTGATCGAGCAGCAGCTGGGTCACGCGACCGGTGCCGCATCCGGCATCGAGGACGAACTCATCGCCTCGCAGGCGCAGCCGGTCGATGACAGCGCCGGCCCATTGCTGCTGAGGAGCCGAAACGCGGTCGTAGGTTCCGGCGTCCCAGTCCCTGCTCACAGGGAGGTGGTCGCCGCACCCACCGCCGGATGGGACTCCTCATAGGAGTCGATTGCCTCGACCGACTGCAGGGTGACCGAGATCTCGTCGTGACCGCCGAGCAGACGATGCTTGATCTCCTCCTCGATCTCGAATCGGACCACGCCCCCTGCATAGTCGACGGTCTGGTCGTCGAGGTCGATCCGGACCATGCCGGCCTCCGCGATGCCCCGGCAATGCTCGCGCGGAAGCACAACCGGAAGGAACCCGTTCTTGGTCGAGTTCGAGTAGAAGATGTCCGAGAACGATGGAGCGATCACGGCCCGGAATCCGTAGTCGGCCAGGGCCCAGACGGCGTGCTCGCGCGACGATCCGGAGCCGAAGTTGGGGCCCGAGACGAGAACCGGGTTCGGCTCGAGCTCGATCTCACCGTCGCGCAGCCAGTCGTAGAACAGGAACTCGCCGAAGCCGGTCCGCTCAATCCGCTTCAGGAACTGCTTGGGGATGATCTGGTCGGTATCGACGTCGGATCGATCCAGGAACGTGACCTTCCCCTCGATGACCTCCACGGGATTCATGAGTTACCTCCAACGCTCGTCTCGGCTTGCTGCCATTCACGGATATCGACGAAATGGCCCTCGATGGCGGCGGCCGCGGCCATCCGCGGGCTGACCAGATGCGTTCTTCCGCCCTTGCCCTGTCGCCCTTCGAAGTTCCGGTTCGACGTCGAAGCGCAGCGCTCCCCCTCGATCAGGATGTCGGGGTTCATGCCCAGACACATCGAGCAACCCGAGGCGCGCCACTCGAAACCCGCGCCGCGGAAGACCTCGTGCAGCCCCTCCTCCTCGGCGTCTCGGCGCACCTGTTCGGAGCCGGGCACGACCATGGCCCGAACGGTCGCCGCGACCTTGCGGCCCTCGACCATCGAGGCGGCGGCCCGCAGGTCCTCGATCCGAGAATTGGTGCACGACCCGATGAACACCCGGTCGAGGGCGATCTCGGTGATCGGTGTCCCGGGTTCGAGCGCCATGTAGGTCAGCGCCCGCTCGGCGGTTTCACCGTCGACCGGGCCCTCGAGGGTTGACGGGTCGGGCACGTGGGATGCCACCTCGGTGACCATTCCCGGGTTCGTGCCCCAGGTCACCATCGGCGAGAGCGTGGAGGCATCGATGTCGATCTCGGCGTCGAAATCGGCGCCCTCGTCGGAACCCAGCTCGCGCCAATCGGCGACGGCAGCCTCGAAGTCGGTGGGCGCCCCCGGCCGGCCGCGGACGTATTCGAACGTCGTCTCGTCAGGGGCGATCATCCCGGCCCGACCGCCGCCCTCGATGGTCATGTTGCACATCGTCATCCGCCCCTCCATCGAGAGGTTGCGGACGGTCTCGCCGGCGAACTCGACCACGTAGCCGACCATGCCGCCGGTTCCCAGGCGACCGATCGTCGCCAGGATCATGTCCTTGGCGCTGACCCCGTCGGCCAGCTCGCCGGTGTAGTTGATCCGCATCGTCTTCGGACGGCGCTGAACCAGCGTCTGCGTCGCGAGCACGTGCTCGACCTCGGACGTGCCGATACCGAACGCGAGCGCCCCGAAGGCGCCATGGGTGGCGGTGTGGGAGTCGCCGCAGACGATCGTCATCCCCGGCTGGGTGATCCCAAGCTCCGGGCCGATCACGTGGACGATGCCGCGCCGATTGGAGCCCAGCGAATAGAGCGGCACGCCGAACTCCTCGCAGTTCGCCTCCAGCGCCTCGACCTGTTTTCGGGACAGCTCGTCGGCGATCATGCGGGCCACCGGAGTGTCGTCGGTCGGGACGTTGTGGTCGGCGGTCGCCAGGGTCCGGTCGGGCCTGCGCACCCTGCGATCGGCCAGGCGGAGGCCGTCGAAGGCCTGCGGAGAGGTGACCTCGTGGACGAGGTGGAGGTCGATGTAGATCAGGTTGTCGGCAACCTCGTGTCGCTGCCAGATCTTGTCGAACATCGTCTGTGGGGTCATCGTCGGCTCCTCGTCCTCGTCGGTGGGTTCATCGGTTGCCTCGGTCAGCTTCGTCGCAGTCCGGCGGCGATCACGGCCAGGATCTCGGCGGCGCCCCCGTCCGGGTTGTGGAGATGGTGGGGAAGGTCGGCGTCGAAGGTAGCGCTGTCGCCGCCGCCAAGGGTGTGGACCTCGCCGTCGACGGTCAGCTCCACCGTTCCCGCGAGGACGACGACGGTCTCGCGGCTGCCGGGCTCGTGGATCGGCGGATCGCCGGCTCCTCCGGTCGAGGCGCCGGCGGACAGGCGGTGGCGGGAGACGTCGGCACGCTGGCCGGGCAACGGAGGTGTCAGTTCCTCGATCTCGTGGCCCGGTCGGCTGCTGCTGCGACCGCTGCCGCGGCGCACGACGACGACGTGGCGGGTCTCATCGAGGCGCAGCAACTGCGAGAGGGTCAGCTCGAGGCCGTCGGCGATCCGGGCGGCAACCGCAAGCGTCGGGCTGCTCTCGCCGCGCTCGACCTGCGAGAGGGTCGCCGAGCCGACGTCGCAGCGTTCGGCCAGGTCCCGCAACGACAGACCCATCGCCTCCCGCAGGGCCTTCACGCGGACGCCGATCTCGACCGGAGCGACAACCGGGCCACCGGCCTCCTGGGGCGCGGCATTGCGGCTCTGGAGTGTTCCGGCAGTTGCTGCAGTCATCTCGTGCTCGGAGTGAGCGCCCGTAGGTCGTTCGCTTGGCTCATCCGCGTGCTTGTACGGTATCACATACAACCGTCCGGACTTCAGTGACCCACCTTCGCGCCCGCGGTGGACGTGGGTCGTTCGGTACACCCCTGGTGCGCTCACGCCGACCCACGTCCCGGGAAGGCCCCCGGCGGGGCCTCTGCCAAGCGTCTCCCCCGTGGGTTCAGCGCGACGAGGTCGTCGGGCGGATCAACATCTCGTTGATGCTCACGTGCGGCGGCTGGGTGACCGCGAAGGTGATCGCACGGGCGATGTCCTCGGGCTCGAGGATCTTGTCGATCGTCTCGATCAGCTTGTTCATTCGCTCGACGACCAGCGGATGCTCGTTGTGGCCCTGCAGCTCGGTGTCGACCCAGCCGGGCTCGATCGCGGTGACGCGAACCCCGGCCCGCGAGCACTCCTGGCGGAGTGCTTCCGAGAAGCCGACCACCCCCCATTTGGTCATGTTGTAGACGCCACTGCCGGCGGCGGCTATCCGTCCGGCGACGGAGGCAACGTTGACGACATCCCCGCTCCCGGCGGCGCCCATGATCGGCAGGGCTGCATGGGTGCAGTAGAGGAGGCCGAGCAGATTGACGTCGATCATCTGCCGCCATTGCTCGGTCGGCGCCCCCGCGACGGGGCCGAGCAGCATCAGGCCGGCGTTGTTGACGAGAATGTCGAGCCCGCCGAGCTCCTCGTTGCTCCGCTCAATGAACTTGTTCGCCTGCGACTCGTCGGTGATGTCGGTCTCGATCGCCAGCGCCCTGCCGCCGTCGGCCTCGATTCGCGCCGCCAGATCCGTGATCCGATCCGTGCGTCGGGCCGCGAGCGCCACCGTCGCACCCTCGGCGACCAGGGCCAACGCCGTGGCCTCGCCGATACCCGACGAAGCGCCGGTGATCGCCGCAACCTTGCCGTCGAGTGCTCCCACGAGCGTGAGTCTATGGGCCAGGCGGGAACGGTGAGGCCGTCGAGGCCGCATCCGCCACCAACGACTCGGCCTCACGAACCGCCGCGCCGTCCAGGGCGTTGGCGAGCGCTCGCACGTACGCCTGCGCCGAGGCTTCGATTATGTCCGTGGAGACCCCCTGCCCGCTCGCCAGGCGGCCGTGTGCCCGCAGCATCACGGTCACCTCTCCGAGGGCGTCGTCGCCCTCGCCGACCGCGGACACAGAGAATCGGTTGAGCTCACAGCGAGTGTCCACCGCCTTCTGGATCGCTCCGAAGACCGCATCCACCGGGCCGTCCCCGCCCGACTCGCCGCTGACCTCGTCGCCGGCGGGGGTGGTGACTCCCACCCTGGCCAACGGGTCGCGGCCGGTGCCCGCCTCGACGGCGAACCACGCGAGCTCGTACTTCTGCGAGGAATCGCGCATCTCATCGGAGACGATGGCCTCGAGGTCCAGGGAGGTGACCTGCTTCTTCTTGTCGGCCAGCTCCTTGAACCGTTTGAAGGCCTGATTCAGGGCGTTGCCCTCGACCACGAAGCCCAGCTGCTGCAGCGCGTCCTTGAGCGCATGACGGCCCGAGTGCTTTCCGAGCACGATCTGATTGGAATCGAAGCCGACGTCGCGAGCGTCCATGATCTCGAACGTCGTTCGCTCCTTGAGCACGCCGTCCTGGTGGATGCCCGACTCATGTGCGAACGCGTTGCGGCCGATGATCGCCTTGTTCGGTTGCACCGCGTATCCGGTGAACCGCGAGACCATGCGACTCGTCCGGGCCAGCTCGGTCGTCTCGAGGGTCGTGTCGAAGCCGTGATCGCCGCGCCTCGTCCGCAGGAGCATCACGATCTCCTCGAGCGCGCAGTTGCCAGCTCGCTCACCGATCCCGTTGACGGCGCATTCGACCTGACGCGCTCCCGCCGTAACTCCGGCGAAGGAGTTCGCAACCGCGAGCCCCAGGTCGTCGTGGCAGTGAACCGACAGGCGGACGTCGGCCAGCTCCGGCAGTAACTCGTAGAGCCTGCCCAGAAACGCGGTGTACTCGTCAGGAGTCGTGTAGCCAACGGTGTCGGGGATGTTGATGACGCCGGCGCCCTCGGCGATCGCGATGCCGCAGACCTCCGCCGTGAACTCCAGCTCGGCGCGGGTCGCGTCCATGGGTGAGAACTCGACGTCGTCGCAGAGTTCCCGGGCATGGGCAACCGCTGCCTTGGCCTGACCCTTGACATCCTCGCGATCGGTTCGCAGCTGGTGTTCGATGTGGATGTCGGAGGTCGAGATGAACGTGTGGATCCGCGGCCTTTCGGAGTCTCCGACCGCACCCCACGCCGCGTCGATGTCTCCCTTCTGGGTGCGAGCCAGGCCACAGACGACCGGGCCCTCCACTGTTCTCGCGATCGCCTGGACCGCCTCGAAGTCGCCGGGGGAGGTGATCGGGAAGCCCGCCTCGATCACATCGACGCCGAGTCGGGCGAGTTGACTGGCGATCTCGACCTTCTCCTGTGTGTTCAGCGAGATCCCGGGGGATTGCTCGCCGTCCCGCAGCGTCGTGTCGAAGATCTCGACCCGCTCGTAGGGGGCCGGGTCCTCTGAATGGGTGTCGGTGCCGTGATCAGCGCTCATTCGCTGACTCCTTCTCTCTCTGTGGTCCGATGTCCTTGTCTCTTGCGGCTAACGCGCCGCCCAGCGCTATACCCCCCGGAGGGGGAGGAGAAGGAGAAGCGCGAGGCTGGTCAGCCGGAAGGTCATCGGGCAGGGACTCTAGCGAAGACGGTGAACAGTTCCAAACACCGAGGAAGCCCGATGCCATGAGGCGGAGATGAACACCAAGCAGATCGATTCCCGGGCGGTTTTCCGGATTGTCGCAGTGGCAATCCTGACCGCCGCCGCCGCAGCCCTCCTCGGCCTGATCGTGATCAAGGTCGACACCACGATCAGATGGCTCGTCACCGCCGTCTTCCTGGCCCTCGTCCTCGCCCCCGCGGCCGAGGCGATCCAGAGGATTCACCTCAAGGGCAAGAGCCCGCCGCGGTGGCTGGCGATCGCCCTGACGTTCGGGCTCGGATTCCTGGCGCTCGGATTCCTGATCCTCAACGTGATTCCGCCGATGATCGACGAGGTCGAGCAGGTCGGGGTGGTCGGCCCGGGCTACGTCAAGGATGCCGAGGAATGGGCCAACAACAACGAACAGTTCCGCGAGCTCAACGAGCAGTATGGCCTGACCTCGACCTTGAAATCCCAGGTCTCCTCGCTCCCGTCGGAGTTCTCGACCGCGGCCGGCGAGCTCGAGACCTTCACGGTCGGACTGCTCAAGCATCTGGTCAGCCTGATCACCGTTCTCGTCCTGGCCTTCTTCCTGCTGCTCGAGGGTCCCGGGCTGCTCGACCGCGTCCTGACCTGGCTCGGCGGCGAGCGCGAGCGCCGTGGCCGTCTGATCGCCGCCGGTGTCTATGGGGTGGTCAAGGGGTACGTGACCGTGAACCTCTCACTCGCGATCGTGGCCGGAATGTTCACCTGGGGGATGCTCGAGTTGCTGGGAGTCGATCTCGCGGTCCCGTTGGCGATCCTCGTCGCGATCCTCGACCTGGTGCCGCTGATCGGCCTGACGATCGGCGGGCTCGTCGTGGCCGTAGTCGCGGCGTTGCACTCCTTCCCGGACGCCGTGATCATCTGGCTCGTCGCGTTCATCGTCTACCAGCAGCTGCAGGACCGCGTCGTACAGCCCCTGCTCTATGGGCGGGCCGTCAAGGTCAACCCGCTGATCGCGATCCTGGTGCTCTTCGCCGGCGCTCAGATCTCAGGCATTCTCGGAGCGCTGATCGCGATTCCCGTGGCCGCGTCGATCGCGGTGATCTTCAACGTCCTTCAGGGCGACTCAGGCGAGTCCGCCGCGGAGGAAGACGAAGATGGCGGGGAACCTGCCGTCGCCCTGACGTGACGCATCGAGGGAACGTGCGGCGGCTCGAACATGCTTCTGCCTGCGAACCGCTCCTCGGCCCGCCGCTTCTTCTTGTCGCTGCGATAGAAGAGTCGAGCCCAGGGCGACGTCGGGCGGCCAAGGCGCAGGGCGCAGATCAGCGAAAGCAACGGCACCACGAGCCCGAGCAGGGCGACGCCGAACTTCTCCTTTGCGCAGTTCACCAACCCGAATAAGAGATTGCCGACCCCGAAGAAGCCAATGGCGGCGTGGGCGGCGACCTTCACGTCGTCGGCCGCATCGACCCAGATCGTGAAGCCCAGCACCCCGAAGCTGGCGATGATCCCGGCGACGATCACGGCGTCGATCGACTTCCGCCCCTCCGCCGACCAGTAGACGTCCTTCAGCTCGAGCCAGAGGGCGAACTCGTCCAGGGTCAGGCCGGTGCCGATCCCGAAGACGGCCGCGACGATCTCCCGGCCCGGCGGCTCCGGGGCCAGGACGATGCCGACCCACCCGGCGATCATCAGCAGCAGGATCCCCCAAACCAGGTGGTGGATGTGAGTGCCGCCGACCTCGACGTTCCCCGGCCACCACTTGACCTGGGCGCGGATCATGTGGGCGCTCGTGCGGATGAACGCGAAGGTGCCGAGAAAGAAGATCAGGTAGATGAACGCCGGCAGCTTGTGCGCGTCGACGATGTGGTCCTGGAAGAAGCTCCCGAAGCTTGCGATCTCGATCATCGGAGCTGAGAGCGGCTAGTCGAGTTTCACGGTCACGGAACGAGGACGACCTTGCCGACGTTGCGCCGCTCGTGGATGTAGCGATGAGCGTCGCCGGCCCGATCGAACGGGAACGACTCGGCGACGACCGGAATGATTCGGCCGGCGGCGAGATCGTCGACGAGCGGATCGATGACCCGGCTCAAGCTGCCCTCCCGATCCCACCAACCCAGCATGTTGAGGCCGAAAACGCCCTTGTTCTCGTTCATGATCCCCATGCTCTTCCACCACGGCATGGTCGCCGTGGTCATCCCGGCGAGGCCCTTCAGGGCGCCGCGGATGTTGCGGCCCTCCCCGGTCTGGACCTCGCTCAGCCCGTAACAGATCAGGCGTCCCCCGGGCCGCAGCAGGCGGTAGTCCCGCCGGAAGCTGGTCGGGCCGATCGCGTCGAAGGCGATGTCGACGCCCTCGCCGTCGGTGATCTCGTTGACGACGTCCTCGAAGTCCTGGGTCCGGTAATCGATCGGATGGTCGACCCCCTGAGCGCGGATCGCATCGTGTTTGGAGGCGGACGCCGTCCCGAAGATCTCGGCTCCCCGCGCCCGGGCGATCTGGGTCGCCGATATCCCGACGCCACCAGCGGCGGCATGGATCAGCAGGCGATCACCCTCGCGCAGTCCGCCCATCAGGACGACCCCGGCGTATGCGGTCGCATAGTTGACGGGGAACGCGGCGCCCTGCTCGAAGCTCAGCCCCTCGGGTAGATTCAGTACGTCCCCCTCCCCGACCGTGACCATCTCCGCATACCCGCCGAATCTGGTGCCGGCCATGACCCGATCGCCGACGGCGACGGAGGTGACTCCCTCCCCCACCGCCTCGACCAGGCCCGCGACCTCGTAGCCGACGACGGAGGGGACCTTGGGCGCGTCCGGGTACATGCCCGTCCGGGCGAGGAGGTCGGCGAAGTTGATTCCCGCCGCCCGGACCTCGATCCGGACCTCGCCGGCGGCGACCTGGGGGTCGGGCCGCTCCTGAACCGCGAGGACCTCCGGTGCCCCATGGCGCGTGATCACGACTGCTCGCACGACCGCGAGCCTACCGGGTGACTAGAAGTCCACGGCCTTGCCGGCGCGAAAATCATCGCGAGCGGCGATCTCCTCGACGACCGACGGGGGAACGGGTGCATCGGTGGTCAGCGCCATGACGGCCTCCGGCACCTCCCCCTCGGCGCCGACGGCCGCGGAGACGATGTTGGCCCCGTGCTCGCCGAAGGTCGAGCCGACCAGCCCGATCATGCCGGGCTTGTCGGTGTAGCGGAAGACGACGATGTGATCGGCGAACGGGAGGTAGAAGTCCTGACCCCAAGCCCTGACCAGATAGGGGTCGTTGCGAGGACCCACGCCGGTACCCGCCACCTCCACGGTCTCCCCACCCGACTCGATCCGGACCGTGATCAACTCCGTGAAGTCCGGTGAGATGCTGTCGGTGGTCTCGACGAGATCGATACCCCGGGCCTCGGCGACGCTCGGCGCGTTGACGAGGTTGACCGGCTCTTCGGTATGCCCGGCGAGGATTCCGACCAGCGTCGAGATGGCCAGCAGTCTCGTGTCGTGTTCGGCGAGGCGCCCGCGAACCTCGACTTCGACCCGCTCGATCGAACCGCTGCCGAGGCCCTGAGCGAGGTGCCCGAGCTTTTCGCAGAGCGGCACGAACGGCGCCAGCGCCTCCATCGTCTCGGGGCGGACGGCGGGGATGTTGACCGCATTGCTGACGACACCACCCGTCAACGCGGCGGACACCTGCTCGGCGGTGACGACCCCCGCCCGGTCCTGAGCCTCAGCCGTTGAAGCGCCCAGGTGCGGGGTGACGACGACATCGTCGCGGCGAAAGATCGGATGGTCGGTCATCGGCTCGGTCGGGAAGACGTCGAGCGCCGCCCCGCCGATCTTGCCGCTCTCCAGCGCCGCCTCGAGGGCCTCGAGGTCGATCAGCTCCCCGCGGGCGCAGTTGACGATCCGCGCCCCGTCCTTCATCTTCGCCAGCGCCTCCGCATCGATCCAGTTGGTCGTCTCGGGGGTCTTCGGAAGGTGGATGGTGATCAGGTCGGCGCGCTCGTAGAGCTGGTCGATGTCGTCCACGCCCTCGACCCCGAGCTCCTTGAACCGCTCTGCGGAAACGAACTTGTCGAAGGCCACCACGTTCATGTCGAAGGACTGGGCTCGGCGGGCGACCAGCTGGCCGATCCGCCCGAAGCCGATCACCCCGAGTGTCTTGGTGTAGAGCTCGTTGCCGCCGAAGCGGGATCGAGCCCACTCGCCGTCGGCGAGCGCTGCATGGGCCTGCGGAACGTTGCGGAAGAGGGCCAGCGCGAGGGCCAAGGTGTGCTCGGCGGCGGCTACGGAGTTCGACTCCGGCGCGTTGGCGACGATGATCCCGCGCTTGGTCGCCGCCGCGATGTCGACGTTGTCGACGCCGGTACCGGCGCGCCCGATCACTCGCAGGTTGGTCGCCTTGGCGATCAGCTCGGCGGTCATCTTGGTGGCTGAGCGGATCAGGATTGCGTCGAACTCACCGATCCTGTCCTCGAGCTCGCCGTCGGGCCAGTCGGTACCGACCTCGACGTCGAAGTTCTCGCGCAGCAGGTCCACACCCGCATCGGCGATCTTCTCCTTGACCAGGACTCTGGGCCTCTCACTCATGAATGCTCCTCGGAAGCTTTGGGGGTGGTGACGATCTGGGGGCCGCGGATCAGCCGACCGGAGTCGGGGAACCGGCTTCGCTGAAGACGTTCTGGGCGGCGGCGACTCCAGCCGCGGACTCGACCTCGTAGCCGCAGTCGCGTAAAGCCATCTCGAGGGCGCTCAGCGCGATCACGATGTCGAAAGCGCCGTAGTAGCCGCAGTGAGCGATCCGCACGATCTTTCCCTTCAGATGGCCCTGGCCTCCGGCGGCGGTGACCCCATAGGTGTCCCGCATCGTCTTCGGAACCTTGGCGCCATCGATGCCTTCGGGCAGCCGTGCTGCGGTGACGACGTTGGCATCCGGATCATCGGGGCCGAAACGCTGGAGCCCGAGACCGGAGATCCCGGCCCGTGCCGCACGGGCGAGGATCGCGTGGCGCTCGAAGACATTGTCGAGGCCCTCGGAGAGGATCTGCTCCAAAGCCACGTCGAGGCCGCGGAAAAGGGTTACCGCGGTTGTGAACGGGGAGTCGGGAGGGGACTTCCGCTGTCCGCTCACCGTCTTGCTCCAGTCGAAGTAATACCGCCCGCCCGGGCCGGCCGCAGCGAGGTCGAGAGCCGGCTGTGAAACCGATGCGAAACCCAACCCCGGGGGGCACATGAGCGACTTCTGGGAGCCCGACACGACCACGTCAACGCCCCACTCGTCCTGACGGAGGTCGGCTGCTCCGAGCCCAGAGACAGCGTCCACGCAGAGCAGAGACCCGTGGCCGCGAACCACCTCGGCCAGGGCCTCGATGTCGTTCAGGACCCCAGTCGACGTCTCCGATTGGGTCGTGAACACGACGTTGGGCTTGGAGGGCATCGCACCGAGTGCCTCGTCGACGCGTGCCGGGTCGACCTTCTCCCCCCAATCGAACGCAAGGTGGTTGAGGTCGGTACCGAATGCCTCGCAGAGCTCGGCCCAGCGCTCGCCGAACTTGCCGCAGGAAGCGACGAGCACAGGCTCGCCCGGGCGGGTCAGGTTGGCGACCGCGGACTCGAGCGCGCCGGACCCGGTCGAGGCGAAACACAGCACATCGTTGCTTGTCCGAAATACCTCCGGCAGCCGACTGAGGACCCGCTCGTAGATCTCGACGAAGGCGGGAGCGCGGTGGTAGAGAATCGGCTCCGCCATCACCTGCGACACGGCCGGCGGCAGCGGCGTCGGGCCGGCGGTCATCAGGTACTGCTTCGGGTAGATATCTGCCACCGGGCTCCTCAGTTTCGTGTTCAGATCTTGTGCGACGTGCTCGGGCCGGACAGGTTACGCGGTCGCCGGGACGGGCGAACGGTCCGCGCCCGCGCCTATATTTCCGTCGTGTCGTACCCGCAACCGGAGGAGCCGCAACCTTGAATCCGATTCGCTTCGATGCCGACTACGTCGAGGAGCGCAACCGTCTGACCGTCTTCTTTCGGTGGATCGTCGCAATCCCGTGGTTCATCTGGATCAGCCTTTACGGAATCGGCGCCCTGCTCGCGGCGGTTGTCGCTTGGTTCGTGCTCCTGTTCACGAAGAGCTACCCGGACTCGCTTTACGACTTCGTGGCCGGCTACGTCAAGGTCGCAGCGCAGGTGGGTGGGTTCGCCATGCTCATCACCGACGAGTGGCCGCCGTTCATGCCGGATCGCGACGATTATCCGGTCAGGGTCGAGGTGGCGCCGCAGCAGGTCGAGTACCGGCGTGCCCAGACCTTCTTCAAGTATCTGCTGACGATCCCCCAGCAGATCATCCTGTTCGGGCTCAGCTACCTGATCATGGGAGCGGCATTCGTCTCCTGGGTCCGGATCCTGTTCACCGGCAAGCAGTCCGCGACGATGCACGACGCGCTGCGTATGTCCCTCGCCTACTCGACCCGAGCGAGCGCCTTCCAACTGCTGCTGACCGAGATCCATCCCCGGCTTCTGGACCTTCCGCCGCAGGAGTATCCGGCCGATGCGCCCTCGCTACCCGGCCCCGAGCAGTTGCCGATGAGCAACGCGCCATTGCCGGCGACGACGGCTCCGCCCGCCGCACCGGAGGGCTGATCGATGCCGACTGACGAGGTCGAGAGCGGCGACGGCTGGGCGGTTGCGTCGCTCGATGACCTCGGCGAGGGCTACGGGTTCCGCAAGATCCGCCAGGAGCTCGGGGTCGAGGCGTTCGGGGTCAACGGGATCGTGATGCCGTCGGGCCACGAGACGGGAGTTCACTTCCACGACACCCAGCAGGAGCTCTACATCGTCCTCGAGGGCGAGATCGAGATCACCTTCGGCGACGACAGCTCCCATCGGCTCGGCCCAGGGGGAATGGCTCGAGTCGACGCTCCGGTGCACCGGAGCGTCAAGAACGTCGGCGAGAGTGACGCCGTCTACATCTGCGCCGGCGGTAAGGGCGGCTACGTCGGCCGCGACGGCCGCCGACCGGGCGACGACGAGGGCTGACGCCCGGCTCAGCCCCCCCGGAAGGGGACGCGAAGCGGAGCCCACCCCACCAACCCCCTGACGCCCCTGCCGAGCGGCAACACCGCGCAACCCGAGCAGAGCGGACGCGAAGCGGAGCATCTGCTCGGAGTTATCCCTGGCGCCCCCGCCGAGCAGCAACACCGCGCCGCCCGACCGGACCGGACGCGAAGCGGAGGATCCGGTCGGAGTTATCTAGAACAACTCGTAGCTTTGAATCGACAGGGAGAAGCCGCGGCCGGTCTCGATGTCGCGGCAGCTCATTCCCGATTCCGAGCTCTCGCAGCGCAGCAGGCCCGCGGCGATCGACTGCCCGTAGGGCAGAGCGTTTCCGATGCTCAACGCGGTATCGCCGGCGCACACGAAGTCGGGTGCGCCGCCCGCGGCGAGCTGGATGCCCTGTCCGTAGTCGACGTTCTCGTTGCAGCTCGCAGGGCGTGCCGGCGGGTCCCAATCGCGCTTGTCGATGTCGCAGCGAACCGACTTCCTGTCGATGTAGCAGCCGATATTGCCGCTCGGCGACGTGAAGGGAGTCAGCTCGGTGACCTGCTGATCGGCGGGAGGGGGCGAGCCGTCGTCCGTCGTCGCCTCGCTGGTGTTCGTCTCCGTCGCAGTCGAACTCGAGGTCGAATCGGTGACCGTCTCGGTGACGGTGGCGGTGGACCCGTCACCTGTGTCGCCACACCCCGCGAACGGAGCCACCACTGCGAGGGCAAGGCACAGCGCGAACTGGTTGCGAGAGGCGCTGAACACGAGGGATCTACTCGTCGATCCAGGCCATCATCGATCGGAGGTCGCCGCCGACCTGCTCGATCTGCTTGCCCTTGGCCTCGGAGCGCATCCGGTCGAAGTTCTCGCCGCCGGCGCGGTTCTCGGCGATCCACTCACGCGCGAAGTCACCCGACTGGATATCGGTGAGGATCTGCTTCATGGCGGCCCGGGTCTCGTCGGTGATCACCTTCGGACCGCGCGTCATGTCGCCGTACTCGGCGGTGTTGGAGATCGAGTCGCGCATTCCCTGCAGGCCCTTCTCATACATCAGGTCGACGATCAGCTTGAGCTCGTGCATGCACTCGAAATAGGCGAGGCGTGGGTCGTATCCGGCTTCGACCAGAGTCTCGAATCCGGCCTGGACCAACTCGCTGGTCCCGCCGCAGAGCACCGCCTGCTCGCCGAAGAGATCGGTTTCGACCTCATCCTTGAAGGTGGTCTCGATGACGCCGGCTCGGGTCCCGCCGATGCCCTTTGCGTAGGCGAGCACGAGATCGCGAGCGTTGCCGGTCTCGTCGGCGTGGACGGCCATCAGGCAGGGCACACCGCGACCCATCTCGTATTGGCGACGGACCAGGTGGCCGGGGCCCTTCGGCGCGACGAGGCCGACGTCGACTCCGGGTGGCGGTTCGATCTGATCGAAGTTGATCGCGAAGCCGTGCGCGAACATCAGCAGGTTGCCCGGGGCGATCCCGTCGGCGATGTCGGACGAGCCAGATTTCGGCCTGCTTCTCGTCCGGGAGCAGGATCATGACGACGTCGCCGCGACTGGAGGCCTCCGCGATGTCAAGCACCTCGAGGCCCGCCGCCTCGGCCTCCGTGCGGCTGGAGGAATCAGGGCGGAGCCCCACGACGACATCGACCCCCGACTCCTTCAGGTTCAGGGCGTGCGCATGACCCTGTGAGCCGTAACCGAGAATCGCAACCGTCTTGCCTTCGAGCGGCCCGAGCGTGGCGTCGTCCTCGTAGATCATCGTGCTGTCGTGGCTCATCTAGCCCTTCCGTTCAATCGCGTTTTCTCCGCAATGGATGCGTTCTTGCGGCGGTTTCAGTTCGGCGCGGCAGCCTACAGGTCGCCTGCGCCTAACCCTGGGTCAGCTTCCGCCTCAGGAGCTTGCCAGAGCCGGTCCGCGGGAGTTCGTCGACGAACTCAACCCGCTTCGGGACCTCGTGGGGGGCGAGCCTCGCCCGGACGTGGTCGATCAACTCTCCCTCCCCGAGGCGTTGACCGGTCGCGCTGACCACGAACGCAATCACGGCCTGGCCCCACTCCCTGTCCTCCCGACCGGCCACTGCGACGTCCACGACCCCGGGGTGGGTTCGAAGCGCCCCCTCGACCCGCTGCGGCCTGACGTTCTCGCCGCCGCTGACGATCAGGTCCCCTCGCCGACCCTCGACCCACAGGTAGCCCTCTCCGTCCAGCCTGCCGAGATCCCCCGTGTGCAGCCAGCCGTCGCCGGCCAGGGCACCGGGGGCAACGGTCGGACCGCGCACGAGAATCTCCTCGTCCTCGATTCTGACCTCGATCCCCGGCAACGGACGGCCGGCGGATCCGGTTCGCTCGCCCGCTTCGTGCGGAGCCAGCGTGCAGACCTGGGAGCAGGCCTCGGTCAACCCGTAGGTCTGAACCACGGTCGCTCCTCGGTCGAGCGCTTCGGCGAGCACGTCGGGCGCAACTGGTCCCCCGCCGAGCAGCAACAACCGCGGTCGGTGGAGTGGAACGCCGGCGTCGAGCAGCCGAACGAGCTGGGTCGGGACCAGGGAGGCGACGCTGACCTCGTCGTCGGCCAGCGCCGCGGCGACCCGATCGACCTGAAAGCCGTCGTGGACAACTGCCCCGGTCCCGTAGATCGTCGAGCGCAACAGGATCGTCAACCCACCGACGTGATTGAGAGGGAGGCAGCAGAGCCAGCGATCCACGCGCTCGACGCCAAGGTTCAGGGCACTGCCCAGGGCGCTCCAGAGATGGTTGGCGACGGTCAGCTCGATCGGTTTCGGCTCGCCGGATGTGCCGCTGCTCAAGACCCGGGTCAGGGGCTCTGCAGGGCGCCTGCGAGCCGCCGTCAATACTCCCGCCCGCGCTCGTGCCTCGGCGACCCAGTCCGCGTCGACGAACGCCGAGTCGGGCGCGACATCGATCCCAGCGCGGCCCGCCGGCGGCATCGACTGGACGATCGCGCCGGCCAGGATCGCGCCGTGCAGGGCGACGGCGTGGGGGACTCCGGCTCGCAGGTCGACGGCGACGGCGTCGCCGATCCCGACCCCCGAATCAACCAGCGCGGCGGCGATGGCTCCGGCCTCCGCCCTCAGCGCCGCGTAGGTGAGCCGCTCGGTGTCGTCGATCAGGGCGATCGTATCCGGATGGGTACGGGCGCTGTGATCGAGCCAGTCGGTGGGTGTGTTCTGCATCGGGAGAGGCCGGCCGCGATCGCCGGCTGGTTATCGTTGCCGACATTGTTACGCCGGGTCCGCCCGGTGCCCTCCGAAGACTGCGAGACGATGCCCGAACGCCACAAGGATGCCCCGCCCGAAGAGGCCCTCTACGCCCCGATCAGCTGGGAGAGCGCCGGCGAGTACGAGGACATCCTCTACGAGAAGGCCGATGGGATCGCGAAGATCACCATCAACCGGCCGGAGCGCCGGAACGCGTTCCGGCCTCCGACGTTGGCCGAGCTTCGCGACGCCTTCACCAGGGCCCGCGACGATCTCGACGTCGGCTCGATCATCCTGACCGGCGCCGGTGATCAGGCCTTCTGCTCCGGCGGCGATCAGAAGATCCGCGGCGACGACGGCTACATCGGCTCCGATGAGGTCGCAAGCCAGGGGGTCGGCCGACTCGACGTCGGCGACCTCCACGTCCAGATCAGGCGAACGCCAAAGCCGATCGTCGCCGCCGTCGCTGGATATGCCGTTGGCGGTGGTCACATCCTGCATCTGGTCTGCGACCTGACCATCGCCGCCGACAACGCCAAGTTCGGCCAGACCGGCCCACGGGTGGGAAGCTTCGACGGCGGTTTCGGGGCCGGTCTGCTGGCCCGCCAGATCGGCGCCAAGCGGGCCAAGGAGATCTGGCTGCTCTGTCGCCTCTACGACGCCGAGGAGGCACTCGCCATGGGCCTGGTCAACACGGTGGTTCCGACGGCCGACCTGGAGCGCGAGACCGTTGCCTGGTGCCGGGAGATGAACTATCTCTCCCCCCTGTCGCTGCGGCTGCTCAAATCGAGCTTCAACGCCGCTGAGGACGGGTTGACCGGCCTTCAGCAGCTCTCTCACGACGCGACGCTGCTCTTCTACATGAGCGAGGAGGGCCAGGAGGGCCGCAACGCCTACCAGGAGCACCGGCCTCCGGACTTCTCGAAGTTCCCGAAGCGACCCTGAAGTTCGGCAGGTGACCCCGTGAACGGATTGCGCACCTGGGCGATGGCCGCGCGCCCGCGGACCCTTCCCGCAGCGCTGGCGCCCGTGCTCGTCGGCAGCGCGGCTGCCTGGGCCGCATTCCACGACGGTGCCGACGACTTCCACTGGGGCCGCTTCGTGGCCGCAATGATCGGCGCGATCTTCATCCAGATCGGCACGAACCTCGCCAACGACTACTCCGACGCCAAGCGCGGGGCCGACACCGTCGACCGCCTCGGTCCCGTCCGGGTGACCGCCGCCGGGCTCGTCGCCCCCAAGCGGGTCCTTTACGCGACCTGGATCGCGTTCGGGGTCTCCGCCGTGGCCGGGCTCTACCTGGTGGCGCAGGTCGGCCCCGAGATCATCGCGATCGGCGCTCTGTCGATCCTCGCCGGCGTGCTCTACACGGGTGGGCCGAAGCCGTACGGATACGAGGGGCTCGGTGAGGTCTTCGTCTTCGTCTTCTTCGGCCTCGTTGCCGTCAACGGCTCCTACTACGTGCAACTGGAGGACCTCCGCGCCCTGCCGGTGCTGCTCTCGATCCCGATCGGCCTGCTCTCGGCGGCAATCCTGGTCGTCAACAACGTCCGCGACATCGATACCGACCGGCGAGCGGGCAAGCGCACCCTCGCGGTGCGGATCGGCCGCGAGCGCAGCCGTGAACTCTACGTCGCGATGATCGTCGCCTCCTACGCAATCCTGCCGATCGCACTGGCCGGCGGCGGCGGTTCGGCATGGGGATTGCTCGGGATGCTCACCATTCCCCTGGCGGTGAAACCGGTGCGGGCGGTGCGGGAACGGACCGACGGACCGGCGCTCAACGGCGCCCTCGCCGGAACGGGAGCCCTGCTCGGCGCCTACGCGCTCCTGGTCTCGGTCGGCCTGCTGATCTGAGCGGCGATCGGCGGTGCCCACGCGAATTGCATCGCTGGAGACCGTCCCGGTCGGGCTCCCGTTCCGACGCCGGTACCTGACGGCGGCGGGCGCCCTTGATCGGCGCGAGATGCTGATCGTCCGGATCCGTGACGACGACGGCGCGACCGGGTACGGCGACGCCGTGCCGCTGAGCCTCCGCGGCGGCCCCGGACTCGCCGCGGTCCGCGCGGATCTGGATCAGATCTGCGCCCCGGCGCTCGTGGGGCTGCAAATCGCCGAGAATCCACTGGGCTCGATCGTCGCCGCGATCGGGCGCTGTCGGGTGGCAGGAGCAGGCCCAGGGGCTCTGAGCGCCCTCGACATCGCTCTCCTCGATCTGGTCGGAAAGCTGGCGAGCCGACCCGTCTGGAGCCTCCTCGGAGCCGGATCCAGTGGCCCCGTGACCTGCAACGGCACCCTGGGCGCAGATCCCCCCGAGATTGCGGCGGAACTCGCAGGGGAAATGGCGCGCGCCGGGTTCGGGACCCTGAAGGTGAAGGTCGGTAGCGGCGCCGACCAGGACCGGATGGAGGCGGTCCGCAATGCCTGTGGTCCGGACGTCAAGCTGCGGATCGACGCCAACGGAGCCTGGGGTCCGACGGAGGCCGTCGGGCAGCTCGACCGACTCGAGCCGCTCGGAATCGAGCTGGCGGAGCAGCCCTGCCCGACGATCGAGGAGCTGGCGCTGGTTCGGGCCCGAACAAGCGTGCCGATCGTCGCTGACGAGAGCGTGTGCAACCTCGAGCAGGCACGGCACGCGAGCGAGATTCGGGCGGTGGATGCGGCAACGCTGAAGCTGGCGAAGGTCGGCGGCGTCCACGCGGCGCTGGCGATCGCGGCGACCGTTCCGAGCTATCTCTCGAGCGCCCTGGACAGCGTCCTCGGGATCGCCGCGGGAGCCCACGCGGCCCAGGCCCTCCCGCCGCGGGAGTTCGCGACCGGACTCGCACACGGGCTCGCCACATCCGGGCTCTTCACGGACAATGTCGCCGACGACCGCTCACTGCTCGGCCCCGGCATCGAGCTCGGGGACGACCCCGGGCTCGGGGTCGACGTCGACGAGGACGCGATCGAACGCCTGCGGCTCAGATGATCGACACCACCAACAGGAACACTGCCCTCGCATCGGCGCTCGTCGACGAGCTTGCCCGCTGCGGGGTGCGCCGGGCATTCCTCTCCCCCGGTTCCCGCTCGACCCCGATCGCCCTCGCGCTCGACCGCGAGGCCTCGGTCGACCTGACCGTGATCCTCGACGAACGGGTATCCGGATTCGCGGCGCTTGGCGCGGCACTGGCCACCGGCTCCCCGACGGTCGTCGCCTGCACGAGCGGATCCGCGGCGGCCAACCTCCACCCGGCGGTCGTCGAGGCTGATCAGGCCGGTGTGCCCATCATCGTGCTGACCTCCGACCGTCCCCCCGAACTCCGTGGCATCGGTGCCGGGCAGACCATCGACCAGATCGGCCTCTACGGCAGCGCGGTCCGGTGGTTTTGCGAGGTCGGCACCCACGAGGCGGACGACGTTGGGCTCCTGCACCTGCGCTCGGTGGCCTGCCGTGCATTCGGCGAGGCGATATCGGAGCGAGGCCCGGTGCACCTGAACCTCGCGTGGCGGGATCCACTCGGCCCAGAACCCTCACCCGGAGACTTGAGCGCGTCGGATCCGCTCGCCATCGAGGGTCGCTCGGGCGGACGGCCGCTGACGGTTTCGATCGCAGGGCGCGAACCCGGAGGGGATCTGCTCGACGCGCTCTCGCAAGCGGTGGAGACGGCTGAACGGGGGGTGATCGTCGCGGGCCGTCTCCCCGACGACCGGATCACGGCATCCCTCGCCGAACTCAGCGAGACGTGCGGGTTCCCGATCCTTGCCGAACCGACCTCCCAGTTGCGCTTCGGCGCTCACGACCGCGCCGGAGTCATCGCCTCCTACGACCTGATCTCCCGCTCACGGCCCGAGTGGCTCGCTCCCGACCTCGTGCTCCGCTTCGGCGACATGCCGACGAGCAAGCCCCTCCGCGCCTGGCTCGCCGATTCGGGGATCGATCAGATCGTTGTCGACCCCCCCGGCAGGTGGAACGAGCCCACCAGGCGCGCGGGGGCATTCGTCCGGGCCGACGCCAGCTCGGTGCTCACGGGGGTTTGCTCCCGCATCGCCGAGAGCGATCATGGGTGGCGACAGCGCTGGGTCGAGGCCGAGCAGTCGGCCCAGACGGCCATCGACGAGGCGCTCGGCGCCGGGGATGAGGGTCTCAACGAGCCCCTCATCCAGCGGCTGCTGGGCAGCGCCTACGCCACCGGAGATCGGGTGTTGTTGGCCTCGAGCATGCCGATCCGCGATGCCGAGGCCTTCCTTCGTGGCGGCGATGCTCAGGCGACCTTCCATGCCAATCGCGGTGCGAACGGAATCGACGGCCTGATCGCCAGCGGATCGGGCATCGCCCTCGCGACCGACGAGCCAACCTGGATCGTGCTCGGCGACCTGGCCCTGGCCTACGACCTCGGCGCGCTGGCGGCGACGGCAACCTTCGACTCGCCCCTGCGGATCGTCGTGATCGACAACGGCGGGGGCGGGATCTTCGACTTCCTTCCTCAGGCCGGCCAGGTCGAGGCCGCCCGATTCTCGACCCTCTTCACAACGCCTACAGCCCTGGATTTCGAACGGGCGGCCGGAATGTTCGACATCCCCTATCTCAGGGTCGAGACCGCGGAGGACCTCCTCGCCGTGGCCGAGCACGACAGGGTCCTCGCCCACGTGCGGGTGGACCGTTCCGGCAACGTCGAGCTGCATCGACTCATCGCCGAGGCGGTCGAAACCGCGCTTGGCTCGTGAACCTCGGTGTTCAGTCCTTGGGCTTGCGAATGACCTGAACCTGGCGGATCGCCTTGCCGCTTCGGTTGCCGGCGGCATCGGTCGCACGAACCGTGAGCAGGTAGGTCGTACCGACCCCCTTGGTCGCCTTCAGCCTGTAGGACACCGGCGAGGTGCATTGCTCCACGGGAAGCCGATCGATCCGGCATTCGAAGACCACGTCCTCCTCGTCGGAGGCGAGCTCGAAGGTGACGTCGACGAACCGCCCCCTGGTCTTCAACTTCCCCTTCGGTGCGCTGACGATGGCGACGTTAGGGGCTCTGCTGTCAGGCGGCGGGACGTACTCGAAAGCGCCGATATCGGGCTCGGGGCCGCCGATTCGCGCGTTCCTGGAGAGATCGAGCAGTCCGAGGGACGCCACGCCCGCGGTCCCAGCGTCGATGGTCGGAGAGTCGGGAGCCTCGGAGAGATCTCCCGCCTCCAGATCTGTGAAGGCCGGCTCAGCGGTCTGGTTGCCGTTGGTCCCTGCGGGCGTAACCGTTGCGTCCGCTCCGACGATCGCCGGAGTGTCGTAGTTGGAGTTCGCCAGGTCGACGTCGGCGCTCGATCCGCCTATCAACGCTCCGACTGCGACCTCGGGGGCGGCTCCCAGCGAGTGGGCGATGACGTTGGTCGCCGTGACGTCGATCTCCGCTCCACCGGATGCCCGAACCAGCAACGGACCCGATGTCGAGCCGTTGCCGCCGCTGACCACGGTCACGTTCGTGATCTCGGCCGCGCCGGAAACGGCAGTGTCCTCATCGATCAGCAGGCCGTTGCCGCCGCCGCCGTAAGCCGCGCAGACGGAATCCCTGAGCAGGCCGCCGATGACGGGTGTGCACGCGGCAACGGACCCGGAGGTGGTCGCCTTGAGCCGGTCGCCGAGCGCCCCGGCGCCGATCTCGATTCCGACACCAGAGCCTGATTGCCCGATCGAGAGGTCGGTGACCCGCGTGCCGACCCCCCTCGCGCTGACCGCCGGGCCGGCAGTTCCGTCCCCGACCACCACGGCCGGGGGACCGCTCCAGGGTCCCTGAAGGGTCCTCCCACCCTCGACGTCCAGGCCGGCTGCCCCGGCGACGTAGGTGCCTGCGAGGGCGGCGATCTTGCTTCCCGGGGGGGCATTGCCCAGGGCGTCCTCGATCGCGCAGGGGTCGGCCGCCAGACAGGGATCGACCCCGTCGCCGTCCGGTTCGGCGTACCAGATGCCTGCATCCGCGGCTGCGACCGAGACCAGCCCGAAAGCCGTCGTCGCCGCCAGGGTCGCAAGGCCGCGAGCCGACGCCCCACCCCTCCCGATCAGTAAGCCGCCGCGCATCAGCGCGATCGTAGAGGCTCAGCCAGCCAGCAGCGGCAGTAGGGCGTCGAGTTTGATCTCGGTCTCCGCCAGCTCCGACGCGGGATCGGAGTCGGCAACAATCCCGGCGCCGGCGTAGAGATGAGCGGTTCGATCCCGCAGCAGAGCTGAGCGCAGGGCGACGCAGAACTCACCGTCGTCAACTGCGTCCATCCACCCGACCGGACCCGCATACCAGCCGCGATCGAGATCCTCGAGCTCGGCGATCAATCGCTCACCGTCCTCCCCGCGCGGCTCCGCCCCAACCGCCGGGGTCGGGTGCAGCAAAGCCGCCAACTCGAGCACGGAATGAGAATCCGCCAATTGCGCGTGGATCGGCGTTGCCAGATGCTGGATATTCGCCACCTTGATCACGATCGGCTCGGGCGCACTCTCGACCCAGACCGAGATCGGCGCCAGGCGTCGCCCGATGCGCCTCGCGACGATCGAGTGCTCGGACCGATCCTTGGCGCTGTGGAGGAGCTGCTCACCGAGGTGATCGTCGACGGCGGGGTCCGCGCTCCGGCGAGCTGAGCCCGCGAGAGCGACGGTGGCCGCGACGGCACCGCTGCGCCTGACGAGCAATTCGGGGCTGGCCCCGATGAACGCTGCTTCGGGCGTCCCGACGCAGAAGCAGAAACAGGTGCCGAACGCCTCGCGCAGAGCACCGAACAGCGACGCGGGAGAGTGGGCCGAGGGGACCGTCACCCGGACCTCGCGGGCGAGTACGACCTTGTCCACGCGGCCGCTGCGGATCGATCGCACGGCCTCGGCGACGGCGTCCTCGTAGTTCGCCGGCGGTCGGGCGGACGAGACCTCGATCGGCCCTTCGGGGGCGGGATCGAGCGGCGGCAGCGGATACTCGCGCAGGGAGGCAAGCCGCGTGCGCAGTGCATCGCGCAACGCCCCGGGAGCGGTTCCCGGACCGACGATCGCGCACACGGTCATCAGGTGTCTGCCGTCCGAGCGGACGATCAGAACCTCGGGCATCGTCAGCAGGGCCGGCGGCAGAGACGACCAGACGCCCCCGGCCGGCGACTGCTCTGAGAAGGCCATGCCGCCGACCCAGACAGGGCCTGCGCCCGGCGGTAGGTCCGAGGGCTCCGACGCGAGGCGCTTTCGGATCAGCGCCGCAGTGTCCCCGCGCAGGTCGGCGAACCGCTCGGGCCCGCGCGAGACCAGGTCGAGAGCACTACCGAGGCTCCCGATTGCGAAGTTGTCGCGATCGGGTTCCTCCCAGCAGAACCAGCGATCGTCGGCCCGTCTGGACGCGAATGCGACCGCGCAGGGATCCACCGGGTCGATCTCAACGGTGGCACTGACGAGGCGCCGCTCCGCACCCAGCGAAGCCCGCTGCGCAAGCCCCCCGATCGAATCGAGAAGCCGGTCCGTATCGACCGAGGCGGTCAGCTCTCCGGACGCGCCCGGACGATCGCGACCTCACCCGTGCGGGCCATTTCGATCAGGCCGTGGGGGCGAACCATCCGCTCGAAGGAATCGATCTTCTCCGTCGTTCCCGTCACCTCGACGGTGACCGAACGACGCGAGACATCGACGATGTGGGCACGGAAGATCTGGGCGAACTCGATGATCTCGGCGCGGTTGTCGGCCGCCGCATTGACCCGAAACAGCGCCATCTCCCGCGCGACGGCGGTATCGGGCTCCATGTCGCGGATCTTGATCACATTGACGAGCTTGTGGAGCTGCTTGGTCACCTGGTCGATCGGGTGGATCGCTCCGTCGACGGTCAGCGTCACCCTCGAGATGTCCGGATCCTCGGTCGGGCCGACGGCGAGGGTGTCGATGTTGAAACCGCGGCGACTGAACAGGCCGGCAATCCGGGCGAGCACACCGGGGCGGTTCTCGACCAGCAGGGAGAGGAGATGCCGCCTGCCCGTCAGCCGGTTCGAGACGCGCAGGTCGTCGAGGTCGAGGATGTCCTTGGTTCCTGAATCAGCCATAGAGGTTCTACGGGCTCCCTTCGCCTAGCCGACCATGTCCCGGGCAGCCGCGCCGGCCGGGATCATCGGATAGCAGTTCTCGTTCTGGGTCACGCGGACGTCGAGCAGGACGGGTCCATCAGTCTTGAGCGCGGTCCTCATCGCTCCCGGGAGGTCGTCCTTCTGGTCGCAGAGCATCCCGGTCCAACCGAACGCCTCGGCCAGCTTCACCCAGTCGGGGCTCGGCCCCATTTCGACGGACTTGTAGCGCTCGTCCCAGAAGAGCTCCTGCCACTGGCGGACCATGCCGAAGTGGCCGTTGTTCATCAGGAAGACCTTGACCGGGAGGTCGTAGGCAGCGGCCGTGGCGAACTCCTGGCAGACCATGATCAGGCTGCCGTCGCCAGCCAGACAGACGACCTGCTGGTCGGGCAGCGCGACCTGAGCGCCGATCGCGGCCGGGAGCCCGAATCCCATCGTCCCCAGACCGCCTGAGTTGAGCCACCGGTTCGGCTTGGCGAAGTGGTAGTACTGGGCCGCCCACATCTGGTGTTGGCCGACGTCGGAGGTGATGATCGCGTCGCCTCCGGTGGCTCGGTACATCTCCTCGACCATGAACTGGGGCTTGATCTCCTGATCGGTCGAGTCCTCGTAGTGAAGGGGGTACTGCTCCTGCCAGCCGTGGATGCGCTGCCACCAATCGTCGAGACGGGAGCGCTCGGCCCCGAGTGCCCGGTATTCGCCGGTCAGTTTCGGCAGGACGCTCTTGACGTCGCCGACGATCGGAATGTGGGCGGGAACGTTTTTCGAGATCTCGGCCGGGTCGACGTCGATATGCACGAACTTGGCCCGGGGAGCGAACTCGCTGAGCTTGCCCGTGATCCGGTCGTCGAAGCGGGCACCGATCGCGACGATCAGGTCGGCCTCGTCCATCGCGTAGTTGGCCGTCCTCGTGCCGTGCATGCCGAGCATTCCGAGCCACTGGTCGTCGGGGGCCGGAAAGCCGCCGAGACCCATCAGGGTGCTCGTGACGGGGAAGTTGTCTGATGCCGCCAACTCGCGCAACTCCTCGGAGGCCCCGGCGTTGATGACGCCGCCGCCGGTGTAGAGCACCGGTCGCTTCGAGTTCGCGATCGCCTTCGCGGCGATGCGGATCTGTTTGATGTTGCCCTCGGTGTTGGGCTGGTAGCCGGGCAGCTTCGGAGTGCCGGTGATCGGCTCGTAGTCGATCTCCAGCTTCGAGAGGTCCTGCGGAATGTCCACCAGGACAGGGCCGGGGCGACCAGTCTTGGCGATATGGAAGGCCTTGTGGATGTAGTCGGGAATTTGCGCCGGGTCGGTGACGAGAAACGAATGCTTGACGATCGGCAGCGTGATTCCGGTGACGTCGGCTTCCTGGAAGCCGTCGGTACCGATCAGGTCGGTGCGGACCTGGCCGGTGATGAACACGGTGGGTACCGAATCCATATGGGCATCCGCGATCGCCGTGATCAGGTTGGTCGCTCCGGGGCCGGAGGTCGCAAACGCGACACCAACCGCACCGGTCGCCTTCGCGTAGCCCTCCGCAGAATGGCCGGCGCACTGCTCGTGGCGCACCTGCACATGCTCGAAATCGGCATCGTAGAGTGCGTCGTAGATGGGAAGGCTCGCGCCCCCCGGAATCCCGAATACATGCTTAACACCCTCGGCCTTGAGGGCCTCGCAGAGTGCGTCAGCAGCGCGCATCGAAATTACCTCCGGGTCGTGTTCTGGCGAACGGGGTGCGAATGCCGCGACCGACCTTCGGGCTAGGTCGACTCGCGGCTGTATACAAGTCTAACAGCCGATCCTTTGGGCCTGAGCGATGGCCGAGCGCCCGTCAGCCGGATTGCGAAGCCCGAAAATCAGACCCCTGGCGGACCTCCACGGGATCCGGGAGGTACATGTCCTCGCCGCACTTGTTGCAGACCTGCACGTACAGCTTGTGCACCGCGCCGCAGCGCGGGCAAAGCCGCTCCGGCTCCGCCTGCTCCCGCCGCGAGAGGATCACAGCTATCAGCCCCAACCCGGGAATGAAGAAGCCCACGAAGAACCAGATAAAGAAGCTCTGGCCCTTGGCCTTCCCGATCGTGGCGGTGGCGATGCCGAAGCAGAGGAGGATGACCAGGAACGCCATCGGCCAAGAGTAGACGGCGATCGCGGTTCGAGGCGAGTGTCGCCCTGGGCGAAAGCGCCAGACCGCGGGGCCTGTCGCGGGGTGGGCCGCACCGCTCGCTGACGCTCGGGTGTCGACCCACGCCCGCGCCACCCGCGGATCAGCGTTTACGAGGACGGACCCCGGAACGCTCCCGATGGGAGGGTTCCGAAGGTGTGGTCGCAGAAACCCACGCTATAGGTGGCTAACGCCGACCTCACCCAAGAGCGCCCCTCGGTAGGCGGGTCAACGGTGTCCGACCTCTCGGGTCCTCCCTTCCCCAGCCCAACCAGCTCTCACCGGCCGGCGAGTTCCTCGGCAGGTCACACCCCCCCACGGGCGTCTCTCGACAGGCCACGCCCGCCTTCAGCCCCCAATCGGACCGCCGTCGATCACCGCAGCGGTCGGTGAGAGCCGCCCTTTTCGTAGACCTCATCGCTAAGCGGGCGGGGGTGACCGATCGAGCCGACCTCGGCAGTATCGCGGCGGAACGGAAGGCCGACGGTCCAGTCGGCAACCGCCCTGAGCTTGCGGGCGAAGCCGGGGATCTGGCTAACGTGGTAGGTCCGGGCCGCCCACCAGGCCGGGAAGCCGGACAGGGTGATGCCGCCCGGCATGCTGGCAACCGCCTTGTAACGGCCGAGGTTGACGAAAGCGCCGCGGCTGCGGTAGGCGAAGCGCTCGGGCTGCCCGACGCCGAGGTTGGCAGCGATGTTGCGAGCGGCTACATGGGCTTGGCGGATCGCGTGCTGGGCGGTCGGAGGGCAGAGTCCGCCCTCGGGATTTGGAACGGCCGCGCAATCGCCGGCGGCGAAGACGCGGTCCATGCCATCGACGGCGAGGTGATCGTCAACGGGAACCCGACCGCGTTCGTCAAGCGGCACGTTCATCGTCCGCAGGCTCGGGTGAGCGGAAACACCGGCGGTCCAGACCACCGTACGGGCGCCGATCCGTTCGCCGGTGGATAGCTCGACCGAATCGGCGGCGACCTTCGTAAGCGTGGTCTCCAATCTGATGTCCAGGCCCCTGCCGCGCAGCTCCTGAACCGCGTAGTCGGCGAGGCTCTCGTCGATCTCGGGGAGGACCCGGGGAGCGGCTTCGATCAGGATCCAGCGCATTCCCTGCAAGCGGGCCCGGGGATACCGCTGGATGGCGTCGACCGCGAAGTCCTGCAGTTCGGCGACCGCCTCCAGTCCGGCGTAGCCACCGCCGACGAAGACGTAGGTGAGAAGTTCCTCGCGGCGGTCCGGGTCCTCGGTCGCATTGGCCTGCTCCAGCGTCTCGACCATCTGGTTGCGGAGCCAGATCGCGTCGGCGAGGCTCTTGAAGCCGATCGCGTGCTCGGCGAGGCCCGGCACGGGGAGCGACCGGCTGACCGAGCCGAACGCCAGCAGCAACTGGTCGTAGGGCAGCTGCTCGACCTCGCCGTCGTGACCGGTCAGCTCGACCGTGCGGGCAATCGGATCGTGGGCGCTGACCGCGCCGATCCGCAGGTAGGTCCGCTTGAGCAGGTCGCGGAGCGGTGTGACGACGTGTCGAGGCTCGAGGGTTCCCGCTGCCGCCTCGGGCAGCAACGGCGTGTATAGAAGGAAGTTGACGTCGTTGATGAGGATCAGACGGGTGGACTGCTTCGGCAGCAGCCGCTCGAGCTCGCGAGCGGCGTTCGCTCCCGCGAATCCTCCACCTGCGATGACGACGTTATGCGCCATCAAAGCCCGAGTCGCTCGCGGATCATGCGGGTGATCTCACCGCCGTCGGCGCGGCCGCGGGTTTCCTTCATCACGGCCCCGACGAGCGCACCGATCGCCTTGCCCTCCCCCGCCCGGACCTTGGCGGCGGCGTCCGGCTGGGCCTCGATCGCCCGGTCGACGATCACCTCGAGCTCGCCGGCGTCGCTAGTCGCCCCGAGGTCGAGACGCTCGACGATCTCGGCGGGATCGCCGCCTTCGCCGACGAGTACGTTGAGAACCTCTCGGGCGCCGCCGCGGTTGACCTTCTTGGCCCCCACGAGGCCGACCAGGGCGGCGACCGACTCCGGGGTGGCCTCAGTCTCGGCCGGACTGGGCGCCTCGGCCTCGCGGGCCGCGGCGACCAGGTCACCGGTGACCCAGTTCGCGATGGCGGCGGCCTCGCCGTCTCCGCCGGCGGCCACGGCCCGTTCGAAGAAGCCCGCAAGTTCGGCGTCGAAGGCCAGCAGCTGAGCGGCTTCGGAATTGAGCCCGAGCTCATCGGCGTATCGCTCCCGGCGCCGTTCGGGAAGCTCGGGGAGGGCGGCGCGAGCGGCCTCGATTTCCTCCGGGGCCGGAACGAGAGGGACGAGATCCGGCTCCGGGAAATAGCGGTAGTCGTGGGCGTACTCCTTCGAGCGCAACGGGGTGAGCGTGCCGTTGGCGGGATCGAAGTGCAGCGTCTCCTGCTCGACCACTCCCCCCGCCTCGACCAGGCTGCGCTGGCGGGCGATCTCGGCCTCGACCCCGCGCTCGAGAAATCGGAAACTGTTCATGTTCTTCAGCTCGGTCTTGGTGCCGAGGGTCTCGGTACCCGCGGGCCGGATCGAGACGTTCGCGTCGCATCGCAGGCTGCCCTCGTCCATGTTCACGTCCGAGACACCGAGCTGACGAAGGGTCGTGCGGAGCAACGCGAGCCACTCGCGGGCCTTGGCCGGATCGTCGATGTCGGGCTCGGTGACGATCTCGACCAGCGGTGTTCCGCCCCTGTTGAAGTCGACGAGCGAAGCGCCCGAGCCGTGGATCCGCCCGGAGTCGCCGACGTGACTGAGCTTGGCAGCGTCCTCCTCCATGTGAACCCGGTGGATGCGAACATCGCCGAGCCGGCCGTCGGATCCGAGCGGAACGTCGTACTGACTGATCTGGTAGCCCTTGGGCAGATCCGGATAGAAGTAGTTCTTGCGGTGAAAGATCGATCGCGGTGCGATCTCGCAGCCGAGCGCCACCGCGATCCGGATCGCGAAGTCGATCGCCTGCTCGTTGACAACCGGCAATGTCCCTGGATGCCCCAAGCAAACCGGGCACGTATGCGTATTGGGCTCGGCGCCGAACTCCAGCTCACATCCGCAGAACATCTTAGTCCTGGTTTGGAGCTGCACGTGAATCTCGAGCCCGATCGTCGGGATCAGTCCTTGATCGCTCATCCGGGAACCTTCGGCGAGTGGTCGAAGCCGACCGCGCCCTCGATCGCGTGGGCCGCATCGAGGATCAGCGATTCGCTGAACGCCGGGCCGGTGATCTGCAGGCCCACGGGCAGCTTGGGAAGTCCGGAACCGCCGTCGTCGGGTGCGGCGAGGCCGGATGGGATCGAGATCGCCGGGATACCGGCCAGAGACATCGGGACCGTGCAGTAGTCGGACATGTACATCGAGAGCGGATCAGCCGCTCTGGCGCCCAGCTCGAAGGCCACCGTTGGCGACGTCGGCGTGATCAGGAGATCGAAGTGCTCGAACGCTGCGGCGAAGTCCTGTGCGATCAACGTCCGGACCTTCTGGGCGCTCCAGTAGTAGGCGTCGTAGAAGCCGGATGAGAGCGCGTAGGTGCCGAGCATGATGCGACGCTTGACCTCGGCCCCGAAGCCGGTCGCGCGCGTCAGCTCGTACATCTCGTCGAGCGAGTCGGCCTCCTCGCGCATGCCATAGCGGACGCCGTCGTAGCGGGCCAGGTTCGCCGATGCCTCGGCCGGGGCCAGCACGTAGTAGGCGGAGATGCCGTGACGAGCGCTCGGCAGGGTGGTCTCCGCCACCTCGGCCCCGAGTTCCTCGCAGAGCCGGATGTTGCGCTCGAAGACCTCGCGAACACCGGCCTCGATGCCCTCGGCGTCGGTGCTCAGCTCGCGCGGGACTCCGATCCGCAAACCGGCGAGGTCCTCCCGGGACGGCACCCGGACTCCCGCAGGGATCCCCAGCGAAGTCGAGTCGCGCGGATCCCGCCCGACCATGGCCTCCAGCATCAGGGCCGAATCCCGGACGTCGCGGGTGAACGGCCCGCACTGGTCCAGCGAGGAGGCAAAGGCGATCATCCCCGACCGCGAGATCGCACCGTAGGTCGGCTTCATCCCGACCACCCCGCAGAGGGCGGCGGGCTGGCGGATCGAGCCGCCGGTGTCGGTGCCGATCGAACACGGCGCGAGGCCGCCTGAAACAACTGCTGCCGAGCCGCCGGATGAACCGCCGGGGACGCGATCGCGATTCCAGGGGTTGCGAACCGGGCCGAAGGCGGAGTTCTCGTTCGAGGACCCCATCGCGAACTCGTCCATGTTCGTCTTGCCCAGCACCCTGGCGCCGGAATCGAGCAACCGCTCGACCGCCGTTGCCGTGTACGGGGGCACGTATGTCTCGAGGATCTTGGAGCCGGCGGTGGCCGGCAGGCCCTCGATGCAAAAGATGTCCTTGATCGCGACCGGGACCCCCTCGAGAGCACGAGCGCTGCCTGCATTGCCGCGCGCGCCGCGGTAAGGCGCCGAATCTACGGCCTCCGGGCGCCACAGGTACGCCCCCAGCTCGTCCGGGGTCTCCTGGTAGGCGAAGAACCACTCGTCGGCGGAGAGGTTGCCCCCCGCGATCTCGCCGAGCGCCTCGGCAACGGTTAGACCGCGCGGATCGCTCACGCCTGCGGGGAGGGAACGCGGAAGGAATCCGAAGCGCTGTCGGGAGCCCCGGCCAGAGCGGTTTCACGATCGAGGCTCGGAGCGGGGACGTCGAGCCGCAGGACATTCTCGAGGGCGACGACATGTGATGTCGGGGCGACGCCCTCGAGGTCGAGCTCGGCAAGCGTCTCGACGTGCTCGAGGATGCCGGAAAGCTCGACCGACATCCGCTCGACCTCCTCCGGGGTCAGACGGAGTCGCGCGAGGCGCGCAATATGGAGAACCTGCTCACGGCTGATCATGAACGCCGCATTGTAGGAGCGGAGGGCGCCCCCCGCCTCGGCCGGCGGCGAAAGCGGCGACGGCCGCCCGGTCGGAGACTGGGCGGCCGTCGGAAACGTTGCTCGGCGTCGGGCCTCAGGCGGTCGGAGGCGGCGGCGGCGGCGGATCACCACCACCGCGGTTCTGAACCTGATCTGCCTGGTGTTGGAAGGAGGTCCCCTCCTCCTCCATCGCCTTCCATCCGCCGTAGGCGACGCCTCCCGCCGCGATCAGGCCGAGGAAGACCCCGATCTTGCGGGAGATGCCGATGTCGAACCCGTCGGGGATGTCGCCGGAGCTCGGCGGATCGATGATCCGGAACAGGATCAGCAGCACGCTGAAGATCCCGAGACCGGCGGTGATCGCACTGATCGCCACCGGGGTGTTGACGCTCTGGGCATTGGCGGTCATCAGCGCGCCGCCGATCGCGACAACGGCGGTGATCAAGAGGATCCAGCGGATCCACTCCATCGAGTTCCAGGCGTTGGCGGAGGCATCGAATCCAGCACCCAGCCCGAGTGACTCATCGCCGAAGTCGATGCCGAACCACTTGAAGATGAACATGATCACGAAGAGGGCGAGACCCGAGATCGCGGCGATCGTCTCTCCCCTTCCGAGTCTGCCTGTGTCCATTGCGTCTCCTCCGTTTGTGACCGCCCGGCGGGCCGCCGTGAAAAGCAGTCTGAGCGTATACCCAGGTTCAGCCGGAACCGGCGGATCGGGCCGCTCGTACCGTGTTGGCGAGCAGCATTGCGATCGTCATCGGACCGACCCCGCCGGGAACGGGCGTGATCTTTCCCGCGACCGCTGCCGCAGTCTCGAACTCGACGTCGCCGACCAAACCCGCTTCGGTTCTGTTCATACCGACGTCGATGACGGTGGCTCCGGGTTTGACCCAGTCTCCCTTGACCATCTCAGGGCGCCCGACCGCGGCGATCAGGACATCCGCTCGACGGCAGACGGAGGCCAGATCGCGGGTTCTCGAATGGCAGACGGTCACGGTTGCGTCAGCGCCCAGCAGCAGGCTCGATAGGGGCCTGCCAACCAGGTTGGAGCGACCCACGACGACCGCTTCGGCGCCGCTCAGCTCAACCCCCGAGCGATGGAGGATCTCCACCACACCGGCCGGAGTGCAGGGGATCAGTCCCAGCACTCCTCCGGCGCCCTTCCCGGGTTCGATGTCGAGTGCCTCGGAGATGCCGATCCGGCCCTGCGCCAGCAGCCCAGCGTTCGCCGGCGTCAGGCCGTCGACGTCCTTGTGCGGAGAGATCTCGGCCAGTACCGGGTCGGGGTCCAGGCCATCGGGAAGCGGTAGCTGCACGAGGATCCCGTCGACGCCGGCATCGGCGTCGAGCGCCGCTACGAGCTCGACCAGCTCGACCTGGGAGACGGTGGCAGGCAGCTCGTGATGGATCGAGCGGATCCCCGCCTCCGCACAGGCGCGGCGCTTGCTCCCGACGTAGACGTGAGAGGCCGGGTCGTCACCGACGAGCACGGTCGCCAGGCCCGGAGATGGTTCTCCGGCGGCGACCCTCGCCTCCACGACGCCCCTGACCCGCTCACGGAGCGCGTGGGCGATCGCCTTGCCGTCCAGGAGTTCTGCCGGCACTACGACGCCTTCTGGATCGGGGCGTAGTCGGCCATCAGCTTGCGGTCGCCACCGGAGCCGCGAAAGCGGACCACGACCACGTTGCCAGGCTCAACCGCCGTCACGACACCCTCGCCGAACGACGCATGCACGACGTCGTCGCCGACGGTCAACCCGAGAGCGGGGCCGGATCCCGGTCCTTCGTTCAACGCCTTGGCGCCGTCAGCGCCGAAGTTGCCCGAAAACCCGCCCGAAGAAGAACCGGCGGGGAAGCTCCCCCCCGTTCCCCAACCCGTCGCCGACGAGGCCGAGGCATGCCGCTCGACCAGCTTCGCCGGGATCTCCCCGAGGAAGCGGGACGGGATCCCGGCTCCCTGTGAGCCGAACAGGCTCCGGCGACGGGCGTAGGTCAGCGTCAGGAACTCCCGGGCACGGGTCAGCCCGACGTAACAGAGGCGACGCTCCTCCTCGAGATTGCCCTCGTCGATCGAGCGCGAGTGCGGGAACACGCCGTCCTCACAGCCGATCATGAAGACCGCCTTGTACTCGAGGCCCTTGGCGTTGTGAAGGGTCATCAAGGTGACCTTCGTCGCGTCGTCGACGAGCTTGTCCTGCTCGTTGATCAACGAAATCTGCTCGAGGAACTCCTCCAGCGGCGCCATCTCGCTCTCGCCCTCGAGCTGGCGGTTGGCATCGAACTCGGCGGCCATCCCGACCAGCTCTTGGAGGTTCTCGACCCGGCCCTCGGCCTCGATGGTCCGCTCAGCCTCGAGCGCCTCGATGTACCCGGACTCCGACAGGGTCGATTCGAGCAGCTCGGCAACGCTGCCGCGCCGCGCCGCCCGCTCGGTGAGGCTCGCGATCAGCTCGGCGAACCGGCCGATCGCCTTTCTTGCGGCCGCTCCGAGGCCGGGGATCGAGTCGGCGGCAGCAACAGCCTCCAGGGGGGTGACCCCGGTCGTGTTGGCCCAGCCGAGCAGTCGGCCCTCGGAGGTGTTGCCGATGCCGCGTCGAGGTGAGTTGAGGATCCTCGAGAGCGAGATGCTGTCGTCGGGGTTGGCGAGCACGCTGAGGTAGGCGATCGCGTCGCGGATCTCGGCCCGCTCGTAGAACTTCGTACCGCCGATCACCTGATAGGGGACGTCGAAGCGGACGAGCGTGTCCTCGAGCACCCGGCTCTGGGCATTGGTCCGGTAGAAGATCGCGACGTCGTCGCGTCCGATCCCCTGCTCGTCGACGAGGCGGTCGATCTCCCCGGCGATCCAGCGCGCCTCCTCGTGCTCGTCGGAGAGCTCGGCGATCGTCACCGGCTCGCCGCGGCCGGCGTCGGTCCAGAGGTTCTTGTCGAGACGATCGCGGTTGTGGGAGATGAGCCCGTTCGCCGCATCGAGGATGGTTCCGGTCGAGCGGTAATTCTGCTCGAGCTTCACCGTCGCCGCCTGCGGGAAGTCGCGCTCGAAGTCGAGGATGTTGCGAATGTCGGCAGCCCGGAATCCATAGACCGACTGAGATTCGTCGCCGACTACGAACAAGTTTCCGTGCTCGCCGGTCAGCAGCTGCAGCAGCCGGTACTGAACGCGGTTGGTGTCCTGGTATTCGTCGACGAGCACGTGGCGGAAGTTGCGGGCGTAGCGCTCGCGCAGGTCGGCGAAGAGCTCGAACAGGTTGACGGTCCGGACGAGCAGGTCGTCGAAGTCCATCGCATTGGCGGTGTGCATCCGTTTCTCGTACAGCTCATAGACGTCGGCAACGGTCGCCTCGAAGAACGAGCCCTGCTCCTCCCGCACCGTCTCGGCATCCCGGAGGCGATTCTTTGCGCCCGAGATCTGGGCCCGGATCGAGCGCGGCGGGAACCGCTTCGGGTCGATCTCGAGCTCGTCCATGCAGCGCTTGACCATCCGCCGCGAATCGGCCTCGTCGTAGATCGTGAAACCGCGCTTGTAGGCCAGTCGATCGGCATGCTGGCGGAGGATCCGGGCGCAGGCTGAGTGGAAGGTCATCACCCACATGACCCGTGCCGCGGCACCGGTCAGCGCGCCCACGCGTTCCTTCATCTCTCCCGCCGCCTTATTAGTGAACGTGATCGCAAGAATCTCGCTTGGCCGCGCCATCCCGGTCGCCAGCAGGTAGGCCACGCGATGGGTCAGGACGCGAGTCTTTCCCGACCCGGCCCCGGCCAGCACGAGCAACGGACCCTCCCCATGCTGGACGGCTTCCGCCTGGGAGGGATTGAGTCCTGAGAGCAGGCTCTCGACCGCTGTCGCGCCCGGACTGATCGGCGCGCCCAGGCTCTCGCCGAGGTCGTCCATCGCATCAAAATCCGCCTGATCCATCGACGTACGAGGATAGCCCTAGCGAAGGCGTCCAAGTTGGAGGGGGTTTGGTCCTGATTCGCCGCCGTTTGGTTCTGCAGAGGGGTTGTATTGGCTGGGTGGGGTGCCTGGGGCCAACGGTTGATCTCGATGGCAGATATTGCCTCTCCCTGCGCATATATCTGCCGAGCAGCAAGCCTCTCAGCCATGCAACCAACGGTGGACCGTGCTTCCAGGCCCCGAACGCGTCCCGGCCAAAGCTGACGCGAGGCGGAGCATCTGGTCTGAGTTATCTACCCGCCGGCGGTCGTCGGACCCTGCTTCGGCCGCAGCTCGCGGACCTCGGCCTCCGACGGCTCGCCGTCGATCGATTCGAGGCGCCGCTCGATCTCGGTGAGCCGCTCCGAAAGCGCCTTGATCGCATCGGCTACGGGGTCTGGAAGATGGATCCAGTCGGTGTCGGGGCCCTCGGGCTTCCGGCCCTCGACCCTGACGATGTGACCGGGGTTGCCGACGACCGTTGCGTGCTCGGGAACGTCGCTGACGACGACGGTGTTGGCCCCGACCTTGGAACCGTGTCCGACCGTGATCGGACCGAGCAGCTTTGCTCCGGAGCCGATCGTGACGTTGTCCTCGATCGTGGGATGTCGCTTACCGCGTTGGAAACCCGTCCCGCCGAGGGTCACCCCCTGATAGATCGTGACCCGCGAGCCGATCTCGGCGGTCTCTCCGATCACGACTCCGGAGCCATGATCGATGAAGAATTCGTCGCCGATCCTGGCCCCCGGATGGATCTCGATCCCGGTCAGGGCGCGCGTCGCGTAGACGATCACCCTCGGGACCAGCGAGGCCCCGTTCTGGTGGAAGGCGTGCGCCACGCGATGGGCGAGGATCGCCTGCACGCCTCCCCAGGAGGAGAGGATCCCGATGAAGCTGACGTCGCGGGCGGCGGGATCGCGATCACGCGCCGTCGCGACATCGTCGCGGACCTCCTTCAGGACCTGCTTGACGGTGCCCTTGCCGAACATCGCGATCAGCCCCCGAAGAACGGCAACGACATGTAGCGCTCGCCGGCGTCGGCGAAGACGATCACGATTCGCTTCCCGTTCATCTCCGGACGGCTGCCGAGCTCGATCGCAGCGTGTAGTGCCGCGCCGGCGGAGATCCCGATCAGCAGGCCCTCCCGCGTGGCGGCCAGTGCGGCGGTGGCAATCGCGGATTCGTCCTCGACCGGAATGATCTCGTCGATCACCGAACGGTCGAGAACGTTGGGGACGAATCCGGGGCCGATGCCCTGAATCTTGTGCGGCCCCGGCTCACCCCCCGAGAGCACCGGGGAAGCCGCCGGCTCGACGCCGAGCACGTAGAGCTCCGGATTGCGTTCCTTCAGCGCCTGGCCGATCCCGCTGATCGTGCCGCCCGTGCCGACCCCGCAGACGACCGCGTCGACCGCGCCGCCAGTATCGCGCCAGATCTCCTCGGCCGTGGTTCTGCGGTGAACCTCCGGGTTGGCCGGATTGTCGAACTGCTGGGGCATGTAGGCGTCCTCGTGCTCGGAGGCGATCATCCGAGCGAGGTCGACCGACTCGTTCATCCCGCCCATCGACGGGGTCTCACGGACAACCGCCCCGTAGCTGCGGAGCATCGCCGAGCGCTCCCTGCTCATTCCCTCCGGCAGGGTGAGGATGCACCGGTATCCGCGGGCTGCGCAGACCATGGCCAGGGCGATCCCGGTATTGCCGGAGGTCGGCTCGACGATCACCGTTCGCCCGGGCTCGATCCGGCCCTCCGCCTCGGCAGCATCGATCATCGCGACACCGATCCGGTCCTTGATCGATCCACCGGGGTTGAACCACTCCAACTTGCCGACGAGCTCGGCTCCAAGGCCGGCACCGACCCGGCGCAGCGTGACCATCGGCGTGTCGCCGACGACGGCGGAGGCCTCGGCCGCGATCTGCAGCGTCGGCCGTGCGTGCGCTCGAGAGGCCATGGCCCAACGGTAGCGCCGATCGCCACTCGACAAGCGCCGTTACGGCGTGATTGCAGGCGATACCGTCAATGGGTGAGCAAACGCCTCCGACCGAAGCGCGCCCTGCGTGCGATCGACCCGATGACCGAGTTCCTCCGAACCGAGGCCGGCGGCGGCTTCGCGCTGCTCGCGGGATCGGTGATCGCGTTGCTCTGGGTCAACATCCTCGGGATCGACGGGTACGAGTCGGTCTGGCACACCGAACTCGCGATCGGTATCGGGAGCCTGACCATCGACGAGGATCTCGGGCACTGGATCAACGACGGCCTGATGACGCTCTTCTTCTTCCTGATCTCGCTCGAGATCAAGCGGGAGGTCGTTCACGGCGACCTGCGCAAGCCGCGGCAGGCGGCCCTCCCGGTCCTTGCCGCGGCCGGCGGCGTGATCATGCCCGTGGCTCTCTTTCTGATCCTGACCAGCGGCACGTCGGCGACCGGCGGCTGGGGCATCCCGATGGCAACGGATGCCGCATTCGCGATCGCGGCCCTCGCCCTGCTCGGCGATCGGGTCGGCGTCGGGGCGAAGCTCTTTCTGGTCACGATCGCCGTCGTCGACGACGTCGCCGCAATCCTGGTGATCGCTGTCGCCTACACCTCCGACCTCTCGATCGCGTGGCTTGGCGCAGCGCTGGTCCTGCTCGGCGGCGTCGTCCTGATGCAACGACTGGGAGTCAGCCGGATCGCCGCCTACGTGGTCGTCGGCGTCCTCGTCTGGATCGCCACGCTCGAGTCCGGCGTGCATGCGACCATCGCCGGCGTCGCCCTCGCCTTCCTGACCCCAGCCAACCCCATCAAGGGTCACAACGTGATCGAGGAGCTCGAGGAGCGGATCCACCCGTGGACCAGCTTCCTCGTCCTGCCACTCTTCGCCCTCGCCAATGCCGGTGTCGTGATCGGCGGCGAGGCGCTCGGCGAGGGCGACGGCATGCGGGTCGCCGTCGCGGTCGTCGTCGGCCTCTTCGTCGGCAAGCTGGTCGGAATCTCAGCCGCAACGGCCCTTGCCGTGCGGCTCAGGCTCGGTGTGCTCCCAGAGGGGGTCGGCATGCGAAGCGTCATCGGAATCGCCGCGCTCGCCGGGATCGGCTTCACGGTCTCGCTCTTCATCGCCGCACTCGCCTTCGACGACCCGCTCCTGGTCGACAGCGCCAAGATCGGCATCCTCGCCGGCTCGATCCTCAGTGCCGCCCTCGGCATCGCGATTCTCGCTCCGGGAGGCCGTCACCCATCGAGGGACGGGTGATGAGCGAACGTTCGTGCGACATCGGGCGCTCAGCGCACCAACCTGCTCGACCGATGCTCCGGCTAGATGGAATACATCCCGCCGCCGCTCTCGGCCTCCTCGCGGCGGGCGACGTCGGCGATGGTCGCGCGTTCGAAGACGGAGCGCAGGCTGGTGACGCCGTCGGCCCAGATGCCGCCGGCCTCTCGACCCTCCTCTCCGAGCTTGCCGTCGAGGGCCTGGACCACCTCGAGCACGGTGATCTGATCGGCATCGCGGGCGAGCCTGTAGCCGCCTTTGACGCCGCGCTGGGAGACGAGCAGGCCGGCACGGCGCAGGGTCGAGAAGAGCTGCTCGAGAAACTGAACCGGGATGTCGCGACGCTCAGCGACGGTGGCAATCGGGACAGGCCTGCCGCTGTTGCGGGCGAGCTCGGCCATGCCGACGACGGCGTAGCGGGACTTTGCCGTGACTGAAATCATCGCGTTCGGGTTGTAGCGGATCGGACGGCGGCGGCTCCGATACGATCGCCGCCCAGAGCTCGTCCGGAGGGGGCAAGGAAGAAACGGTGAGCGCCGACCACCGCAGCTGCATGATCATCGATTCCCACCCCGTCGTCCGGCTGGGAATCAAGCGACTGCTCGAGCCCTCATGGGACTTCGAGGAGCTCGCCGACGGTCGCGGCGCCGTCGACCTGCTCAACAGCGTCGGCAGCTTCGAGGTGGCGATCATCGAAATGCGCTCTGCCGGCAAGAATGCTCCTTCGGGGACGACGACGATCCGCCGGCTCCTGCACCAGCAACCCGGTCTCGGTGTGGTTGCCCACGGCGGTCGGGTCGACCGCCACGCGATCGGCGAAGCTCTGGACGCCGGCGCATCGGCCTATGTGAGCAAGCGTTCGTCCCCGACCACGATGCGTTCAGCCGTCGACGCGGTGCTCGGATTCGATTCCTTTATCGACCCCGGCGTGGAGCAGGCCCGCGGCGCCCAGCCGAAGGTCACCCCGAGGCAGCGCCAGATCCTCCAGATGTTCGCCGATGGACTCTCGACCGACGAGGCTGCAAGGCGCCTCGGCCTCAGCACCGAAACGGTGCGGACGCATGCGAAGGCGAGCCTTCCGCGCCTCGGCGCCCGCGACCGCGCTCACGCGGTGGCGATAGCCCTGAGAAGCAGCCTGATCGACTGATCGCCCGACGAGGCGGAGCCTCCACCCCACCAACCCCCTGACGCCTTGCCGGCGGACGCCGGCCGCCCGCCGGACCGCCGCGAAGCGGAGGATCGGTCGGAGCTTCCCGACGCCCGCCGAGCGGTAACACCGAACCGCCCGACCGGACCGGACGCGAAGCGGAGCCTCCACCCCACCAATCACCTGACGCCCTTGCCAGGCGGTAACACCGAGCCGCCCGAGCAGAGCGGACGCGAAGCGGAGCATCTGCTCGGAGTTATCCGTCGGAGTTATCTAAACCCAGCCGCGCTCGCGCGCAACCAGTACCGCCTGTGCGCGATCGGCGGCGCCGATCTTGCGGTAGACGTTGTGGAGGTGGGTCCGAACGGTGCTCGCCGAGAGCCCCATCTCCTCGGCGATCTCCTTGTAGACCTTTCCCTCGGCCAATCCGCGGAGCGCATCGACCTCGCGACGTGAGAGCGGGCATGGCTCACCGCGACGTTGGCGAGGCGCTCGTGCGTAGGGAAACTCGTAGACGAGCTGATGCAGGCGCGCCTCGGTGAGACCGCAGGCCTCTGCCGCGGCGACCATCGCGCCGGCCGAGATCGTGTCACCGGCTGCGTGATGGGCAACCAGGTCGCTGAGCCGCACCGCGGCGGCCAGGCCGTCGGCCGACTCGGAGTGGTGACGTTCGATCGCGCCGGCGATGACGGTCGGCAGCCCCCAGCGTCGGGCGAGGACGCCGCCGACGATCGTGTGGTCCATGCCGAACTCACGTCGCTCGAGCTGAGCCCGCTGTTCAGGCGTGGTCGTCCGGTCGGCGAGGATGGCCTCGTAGGAGGGGTAGAGCCTGACCAGCACGAGCTGGCCGACGTCGTGAAGCAGGGCGGCGGTCGCCAGCTCGTCGCGACCCGGGACATCGGCAAGGGCGGCGAGGTTCTCGGCGGCGTGACGCGTCGCGACCGCGTGGCGCCGAAAGCGCTCCGGCAGGCTTGCCCACGAGGCCGACGGCTGAAAGAGGTCGTAGGTGGGAAGTGAGGTGGCCACCGCCCTGATCCCGGCGGGCGTCAGGGCTTCGATGGCGTCGGGAACGTTGGAGACGCGACCGCGCGGCCCACCTCCGTTGTTGGCGGACTTCATGACCGCGATTGCCATCGCCGTGTCGCTCTCGACCAGTTCGGTGATTTCGGTAACCGAGGAGCTCTCCTGCGATGCGGCCTTGACGACCCGATTGACGGACTCCTCGAGGGCCGGCATCCGACTGACCGCGTCGAATGCCGCAGACAGTCGCTGGCCACCCTTGCCTGGGCCGCCCGCCACGGATTTTCTGGATGTCTTTGCTGCCGTTGCCATGTTCAGTGATCGACGCGTTGGTACGGCTCAACCGAGCCGGATCCGGCGCCTTCCCAACCCCAATCGGCAGATCGGATGGTTCCCGTTAACCCGGGTGGGCGTCATCCGTCACCGGCGACGCGCCAAGTCGCTCAGCGGCGCGATCGACGCGTTCAAGCGTTCGCTCCCTACCCAGCGCCACGAGCGACTCGAAGATGCCGGGTGAGATGGTCGAACCGCTGATCGCAACGCGGATCGGCTGCAGGACCTTGTTGGCCGAGAGGCCTTCCGCCTCGATCAGGGCCCGCAACCCGCGCTCGAGCGTCTCGACGTCGAAGGTATCGGCATCTGCGATCACGGCCGCGGCCTTGTGAAGGATCTCGTCGGTTCCGGGTTTCATCACCTTGCGCCACGCCTTCTCGTCCACTCCGTCGATCCCCGGGTCAACGAACAGGAAGGAGATCAGCGGCCAGACCTCAGCGACGCTCTGGGCCTTGTCGCGCACGATCGCGCAGGCTTCAGTCCGCGCTTCGGGGGCGGCGGCAAGAAATGCCCTCGCGGCCTCGGGGTCGGATCGCTCGAGGTGGGCGGTCAGCTGGACCTCGTAATCGGCGAGCGACTGCTCGCGCATGTAGCGGCCGTTGAGCCAGCGCAGCTTCCTCTCGTCGAATATCGCCGCCGCCTTGCCCACCTGCTCGATCCTGAAGCGCTCGATCAGCTCCGCCGTGCCCAGGATCGTCTCGTCGTCGTCGGCGCCCCAGCCGAGCAGGGCGATGTAGTTGCGAACGGCGGCCGGCAGGTAGCCGGCCTCGCGCAGCTCTTGGACCGACGCCGCACCGTGGCGCTTGGAGAGCTTCCTTCCATCGGGTCCGTGCAGCAGCGGGAGATGCGCGTAGCGAGGTGCGGCCTCACCGAGCGCCGCCAGCACCAACAGCTGCTTCGGAGTGTTCGAGAGGTGGTCGTCGCCGCGGATCACATCAGTGATCCCCATGTCGGCGTCGTCGACGGCGACCGCGAAGTTGTAGAGGACCGAACCGTCGGCCCGGGCGATCACCGGGTCGTCCTGCAACCGGTTCTGGAAGCGGATCTCACCGCGGATGGCGTCGGGAACGACCGTCTCACCTTCGTCGGGCACGCGCAGGCGGATGGCCGCGCCCTCGTCCGCTGCACCATCGACGGCCTCGCCGCGGTACCCGACCCCAGGGTGAGACTTGCGGAACTCCTGGACGTCGGCGCCGGTCGCGGTATCGCGATAGGCCGCTCCAGATCTGAGCAACTCCGCCAGGCGCTCCTCATGCCGGGGTGCTCGCTCGAGCTGACTTACCGGGCCCTCGTCCCAGTCCAGTTCGAGCCATCGCAGGGCATCGAGGATCTGCTCGACGTTCTCCGGGGTCGAGCGCTCGCGGTCGGTGTCCTCGATCCTCAGGACCAGGGTTCCGCCCGTCCCTCGCGCCGCCAGCCAGTTGTACAGTGCCGTCCGCGCTCCACCGATGTGGAGCGCGCCTGTTGGCGAGGGGGCGAATCGAACTCGAAGGGAATCTTCCATGCTGATCGGAGCGCACGTTTCCACCGCCGGCGGCCTGTCGACCGCGGTTGAACGGGGAACCGAGCGCGGTTGTGAGGCTATCCAGATCTTTCATCAGAGCCCGCGCGCCTGGCGACCAACCAAGTTCGGGCCCGAGGATTTCGCCGCCTTCAACGAAGCGTTCGAGGCGTCTCCCCTCGGCTCGACCGTGATTCATGCCGTCTACCTGATCAACACCGCGAGCCCCGATCCGGAGATCAGCGCCAAGTCGCTCTCCTCCCTGACACACGCCCTCCGGCTCGGCGACGCGATCGGCGCCGACGGGGTCGTGCTCCATGCCGGCTCACGCAAGAAGGACCCCCTCGACGAGGCGGTGGCCCGATCCGGCGAGTTGGTTCGTGAGGCGCTCGCCCAGACCGAGACCTGCCCGGTGCTGTTCGAGAACACGGCCGGTACGACGGGCCCGCTCGGCCGCGACTTCGACGAGCTGGCCCAACTCGTCGAATCGGCGGGCGCCGGCGAGCGAATCGGGATCTGCATCGACAGCTGCCACCTGTTCGCGAGCGGCTACGACATCGTCGAGCCCGACGGCCTGTCGGCAGTCGTCGACGACCTCGACCGACAGGTCGGCCTCGACCGCCTGCGCGCACTTCACGTCAACGACAGCGCCGTCCCGCGGGGCGCCAACCGCGACAAGCACGCCAACGTCGGCGAGGGTGAAATGGGCCGGCGTGGGATCGCGACGTTCCTGTCTGAGCCGCGCTTTGAGGATTTGCCAGCGGTGCTGGAAACACCTGGACCCGACCGGCAGGGCTCGGATTTCGACGAGGTCCAACGCGCCAAGGACCTGCGAGCCGAAGGCTTGGTCGATCGATAGCGATTCGGCGTCGTGACGCCCGGTCGCGGAGCCCGGAGGGCTACCAGTCGCGGAGCCGCCTCAGCTCGCCAGGCGTAGGCCCGATCGCAGGTCGAACTCGGTCGGGTCGCCGATGTCGAAGAACGAGGGATTGAGGCAGGTGTGCGCCGGTCCGTCGCCCTCAAATGCCGGTTCGACGCGGAATTGGCATTGCGGGAGTGGATCGCCGGTCATCTTGATGCCGCCGAAGCCACCGTTTCGCTCGGCCGCCTCGAAGCCGGCGATGTCGATCTCGCCCCGGAACACCTTCTGCACGCAACCCATGAAACGGCGTCCCGTAGGTCCGTCCACGTAGCTCCAAAGGTTCGGGCAACGCATCTTCAGACAGTCCCGCGGCTCGATCAGCTTGTCGCAGAAGGTCCTGCAACTGCGGCACTCACCGGAGGGTGAGACGACCTCAGCTGTGCGGGCAAAACCCATCCCGGCATTCTAGATCGACGCCCTAAAGAAAGACGCGGTTCGGTGGCCTCAGGCAGCCATCGGAGGCTGACCGAGGAGCTCCTCGATCTCGGCCCGGAGGCCGACCGAGGCATCGACTCTGTACTTACTTCCAAAGCGCAGCCTGCGGACGCCCTCACCGGTCTTCATCTCGAGCACGACCTCGGCCTCACCGGGGAAGTTCGAGAAGACCGACTTGAGCTCCTCGATGACCGACGAGTCGTGAAGGGCGGCGTCGAGATGCAGTGGGAAACGAACCGGCTCGGCCAGCTTACGGACCTTCTCCTTGGCGGTCTCGACCTCGTCGCTCGACGGCTCGAAGGGCTCGGCGTCGAACACCACCAGCTTGATCTCACCGCGATCCTTGCGATCGACCCGACCCCGGACCAGCAAGACCGCATCGGTGTCGATCAGGCCCTCGTTCGACTCCAGTGTCTTGGCGAAGATGATCATCTCCACCCTGCCCTCGAGGTCGTCGAGGGTCGCGAACATCATGTTGGCGCCGGTCTTGGTCCTGATCTTCTTGGCCTCAGCGACGATGCCGCCCACGGTCACCTGGGCGCCGTCCGGCTTCTTCTCGAGCTCGGCGAGCGTGCAGTCGGCGCGGACGCGAAGTGCCTCGCGCACCTGCGAGAGCGGGTGGTCGGAGAGAAACGTCCCCATCGTCTCCTTCTCCATCGCCAGCAACTCCCGCTGCTCGAACTCCTCGCCGAGGATCGGTGGATGCTGAGAGCGCAACCCGCCGCCGCTCGCGTTCTCGTCGAGGGCGAAGATCGAGGCCTGCCCGCGCTGGGCGTCCTCCTGCGACTTCTGGCCCGCGGACTGAGCCTGCGGCAGTGCGGCGAGCATCGCCTTCCGCGTCGCTTCGGTCGAGTCGAGGCCCCCGCACTTGATCAGACATTCGGTAGCCCGTTTATTGACCGCGCGGGCGTCCACCCGCTCGCAGAAATCCCAGAGTGAATCGAAACGGCGCTCCTCCCGGGCCTTGAGAATGGCCTCGACCGCAGAGTGGCCGACGTTCTTGACCGCATCGAGCCCGAAGCGGATGTTGTTGCCGCTGACGACGAAGCCGTGGTCGGATTCGTTGACGTCGGGCGGCAGCACCTCGATTCCCATCTCCTCGCAGCGATTGACGAAGAACGGGACCTTGTCCTTCGTCGACATCACCGAGCTGATCACCGCGGCCATGTACTCGGCGGGGAAGTTGGCCTTCAGATAGGCCGTCCGATAGGCGATCAGCGCGTAGCAGGCGGCGTGGGACTTGTTGAAGGAATAGTCGGCCGCGGCGGTCATCAGCGACCAGAGGTCCTTGGATACCGAGTAGTCGGTTCCCGAGGAGGCGCTCCCCTCGAGGAACTCCGCCTCCATCGTGGCCATCATCTCGCGCTTCTTCTTGCCGATCGCCTTCCGTAAGTCGTCGGCCTTCGCAGGGCTGAAGCCGGCGATCTGCTTGGCGATCTCCATCAACTGCTCCTGGTAGATGCAGCAGCCGTAGGTGGCCTCGGTGATCGAGCGCAGGCGCTCGTCCTGGAACCGGACCGAACCCGGGTCCCGCTTGCCCCGGGCGTAGTCAGCGATGTAGCGCATAGCCCCCGGGCGATAGAGGGAGACCAGCGCGACGATGTCGCCGAACTCGGTCGGCTTGACCTGGCGCAGGGCGTCCCTCATTCCCTCCGACTCGAGCTGGAAGACTCCGATCGAGTCGCCCACGGTGAGCATCTCGTAGGTCTTGGCGTCGTCGAGGGGGAGGTTCTCGACGTCGACCTCCACCCCGCGCGAACGCTGGATGATCTCGACCGCGTCCTCGATCACATCGAGGTTGCGCAGGCCGAGGAAGTCCATCTTCAGCAGGCCGATCTCCTCGACCGGCACCATCGAGTACTGGGTGACGATCTTGTAGGAACGCTCGCCGTCCTTGGCGGCCCCCCGGTCCTCGGCGAGCTGCAGCGGCACGACCTCCTGCAGCGGCCGGTCGGCGATCACGACCGCGGCGGCGTGGATGGAGTGATTGCGCACAATCCCCTCGAGGCCCTGTGCGGTGTCGACGATCTGGCGCGTGTCGGGCTCGGTGTCGTATGCCTTCTTCAGGTCGGAGCCGTCCTTGAGGCACTCCTTGAAGCTGGGACTGCGGCCCATGATCGGCTCCGGGATCAGCTTCGCGATTCGGTCGCCCGCCCCGTAGTCGAAGCCGAGCACGCGAGCTGCGTCACGGGTTGCGGCGCGCGGCGCCATGGTGCCGAAGGTGACGATCTGGGCGACCGACTCACGGCCGTACTTCTCGGTCACGTACCGAATCACGCGCTCGCGACCGCGGACCGAGAAGTCGATGTCGATATCGGGCATCGACTTACGGGCCGGGTTCAGGAAGCGCTCGAAGAGGAGATCGTTCTCGAGCGGATCGAGATCGGTGATGCCGAGGCTGTAGGCGACGATCGACCCCGCCGCCGAACCGCGACCCGGGCCGACCGCGACGCCGTTCTCCTTGGCGTAGCGAACGAAGTCCCAGACGATCAGGAAGTAGGAGGGGAAGCCCATCTCCTCGATCACGCTGAGCTCGAATTCGAGCCGCTCGACCGCGCCCGAGGGGGGCGGATCCCCGTACCGGCGCCGCAGCCCCTCCTCGGCAACCCGGCGGAGCATCTGCTCGGGCTCGGAGCCGTCCGGGGTCGGGAACTTCGGCAGCAGCAACTCGCCGAGCTCGATCTCGACGTTGCAGCGCTCGGCTATCTCGAGCGTGTTCGGGATCGCCTCCGGCCAGGGAGCGAATGCCTCATTCATCTCCTCGGCGGTCTTCAGATAGAACTCGTTGGTGTCGAAGCTCATCTTCGGGTGCTCGAGCGTCGACTTCGTCTGCACGCAGAGCAGTGCGGCGTGATTTCGGTAGTCCTCGCGTCGCAGGTAGTGAACGTCGGCGGTGCCGACCAGCGGCTTGCCCAGCTCGCGCGCCACCCGGGCGATGCCCTCGTTGGCCTTGTCCTGTTCAGGAATCCCGTTGACCTGAAGCTCGAAGTAGACGTCCTCGGGTCCGAAGATCTGCAACAGGTCGTCCACGTGAGCGCGGGCGTCGTCGGGTCGATCCTCGACCAGGCGCCGGCAGAAGCGTGAGGCCAGGCAACCGGTCAGGGCGATCACGCCCTCCGAGTAACGATCGAGCAGCCTCGGGTCCACGTTGGCCTTGCCGCGGGCGAAGCCCTCGAGAAAGCCGGCGGAGCTGAGCTTGACGAGGTTCTTGAAGCCGGTCTCGTTCGCCGCCAGAAGCGTCAGGTGGTTGCGCTCCCACTTCGTCTTCTGCTTGATCTCCTCGATGTCGTCGACGAGGTAGGCCTCGAGGCCCATGATCGGCTTGACGCCGTGCTTACCGCACGCCTGAAAGAGCTCGACCGCACCATTCATCACGCCGTGGTCGGTGAGTCCAAGCGCGGGCATATCCAACTCGGCGGCGCGGGCGGCCATCGCGTCGATCTTGTTCGCCCCGTCAAGCAGCGAGTACTCGCTGTGGACGTGCAGGTGCGCTGCCTGCTTTGGGGCGGTCGTGCTCACCGGGCCACTATGGCAAGAGGGGTGGATGTCACCCGACCGTTTTCGACCTCCGAGGGAACCGATCTCCGCGTTTTGCGGAGCCTTCGGCCGGGCGTGGCGCCCTTACCTGCGTTGCGCCGCGTCGATCTTCGCCAACACGTCGATCAGATGCTGCTCGGCCTCGTGAACCCGCTGGCCCGCCTCGCGCTCGGCGACGTTTATCCGCACCCTGATCTGCTCCTCGCGCTCCTGTGCGTGCTCGACCGCGGCCAACCTGGCCTCGGCGTCCGATGTCGCCGCCGAGAGCCGCCGGGCCGATTCCTCCTCATTGCGGGCCGCCAGAGCCCCGAGGCGTCGTTCGAGCTCCGCGGCCCGGCTCTCGAACTCGCTCGAGAGCGATTCCTCGGCACGCCTTGCCACCGCCGCCTCGGCGGCGGTCCGGAGCTCGACGACCCTCTGATCCAGCTCCCTCCGGACCGCCGCCACCGATTCAGCAAGCTCCGCCTCGATCCGGGTCCGTTCAGCCCCCACCCCTCCACGCTCCGCTGCACCGATCTCGGCGAGCTCCGCCGCGATCGCGTCCCGCTGCGCCTTGAGCGCCTCGAGCGACCGTGCCAGCTGCGCCGTGGCCGCGGCCTCGGCGCGACGGTTGTGATCCTGGTAGCTGACCGTCGAAAGCTCATCTCTGAAAGCACTCACGTGGGCGTTGACGCCTTCGGAGGCCGCTCGTTCGAGTTCAGCCCTGACGCGCTCGGCCTCAGTCGAGACCGCGCTCTGAGCGGCCTCGCGGGCAACTCCGCCGATCTCCCTTCGTACATCTTTGCCGGCCTCCTCCACTGCCTCCTCGACGTCGGCGGAGATGTTCGCGAGCGCCTCCTGACGCGCCTGCGCCGCCGCCGCAGCGGCGCTCTCCCGCGCCCGGTCGGCGAGCCCCGAAGACAGATCCGAGCCGAGCGACTCGATGCGCTGCGTGAGGACCCGCTGGGCTTCAATCTGCCGAGCGGAGAACTGCTCGGTCAACCGCTTCTCGGCCGCGGCGACCTGATCGCCGGCGATCAGGTCGATCTGCTGAGAGGCAGCCGCCAGGCGCGCCTCGCCCTTGGCCACCTCTCGGTGGATGGCCGCCTCCACCCCGCTCCTCGCTTCGAACCGGGCTCGCTCCGCCGTCTCGGCATTACCCCTTTCGAGCTCGGCCCTCGCCTCCGCGAGCTTCCGTCCCACCTCGCGTTGGACCCGCTCGGAGAGCTCGGTCGCAAGTTCGTCGATGCGCGTCTCCGTTCGACGCCTGATCTCAGCCTCCCGGGCCGATTCGGTCACCTCCTGCTCGCCTCGAACCTCCTCGAACAGCTCGCGCAGACGCGAATCCACATCGCTGAGGCCCCGCTCGATGCGCTCACCGCTCTCCGCGCGTGCTGCCTCGAACTGCCGGGTGATCTGCGCCTGCGCCTCGGCGAGCCTGCTCTCCGCCACCGTCTCGGCCGCCTCACGCGCCTCACGAACGGCGGCCGAGCGAAGCGCGTCGATGCGCTCAACCGCACCGACGATCTCGTCGCGTGCGGACTGAGAGAACTCTCGCCGGGCGCCATCGCGTTCGGCCTCGAGCTGGAGCCGCAGCTCGCTCGCGGTCCCCTGCAGCGCCGCGGAAAGCTCCTCGTTGATGCGCCTGCGATGGGAAGCGGCGTCCTCGCGCAGCCGGCGATCCTGCTCGCCGGCGTGTTCGTCGAGCGCGGCGTCGAGGCGAGAGCGCAACGTTGCCTCGACGGCCCCGAACCTGGCCTCGATCGCAGCGCGCTGGTCGGCGGCGGCGGCGAGCGACCCCGTGGCCTCCTCGACCAGATCGACCACCTGCCGGGATCCGGCCACCTCCTCTCCCAGCGCGATCTCGAATGCCTCCGCCTGCAGCTCGAGGCGTCGCTCGGCAGCGCGGACCCGGCCATCGATCCAGGTCGAGATCCGGCGCTCGACCGCGTCCACGATCTGATCGAGGTCGACCGGATCGCCGCTCGAAGGGCGCGGCGCCCGCGGCGGCGTGGGCGGTGGCACCGGCTTCTCAGGCTGAGCCTCGATGTCCGGAGGCCGTACCGGGGGTCGCCTCGAGCCGGGAGAGGACGGCGGTCGGGCACCCGACTCCCCCCTTGCGATCAGCTCCTCGAAGCTCTTTCCGATCGCCGAGCGCGCGCGGGCGATCCGGCGCTCGGCGTCGCCTCCCTGGTCCAATCTCTCTCCCGATTCAGCCACGCTGCCTACCGTCTATCACCAACCGAGGCGCAACGCTTAGGCACCGCACAAAGGGCCATCCGGAGCTTGCGGGTTCTTTACGCCCGACGGCTTCCTAAGATGCACCCGTGGCAACCACGCTCAGCGAGCAGATCCGGGCATCGATGATCGCGAGCCGCGCCGAAGCCGACCGGATCCTCGGCCAGGCCGAGAGCAGGGCGAGTGAACTGTCGGCGCTCGCGGGCGAGGCCGATCGCGGCCCTGATCGATGCCCGCCTCGAACGCCTGACGGACCTGCGGCGGGCAGATCGGGGGCCAGCAGCAACGCATCGAGTCGGCCTATGCCGCGATGGCCGAGGCGATGGCGGTGACCAGCATGCGGATGGCCGAAATCGCCCGCGACGCGGATTTCAGCATCCCGCCGTGGCCGTCGGGGATCCGCCGCACGGTCGAGATCAAGCTGGCCGAGACCCGCGAGGTCACGTTCCGGATCGAGACCGGGGATCCCGGCGGGACCGACGTACCGTCGAGACCGCTCTAGAATCGCCGCGAACGACCGGAGGAGACGGCGATGAACGAATACAACCCTCAGGGCCCCGCCGAACCGGCGAATACGCCCGTGCCGCTGGACCGCAGGGTCGGCTCCCTCGCCGTCGCCGACCGTCCAGGCGACGATGCAGCAGATGACCGAGCAGCTTCAAACGGTCATCGACGCGGCTGAGCGCGCCGCCGAGGCGATCCGCTACGACGCCGAGGAACAGGCCCGCCGCCACCTCGCCGAGGCGCAGCGCAAGGCCGATCGGCTGACCGCCGAGCGGGTCGGTCTGATCTCGGAGCTGACCGATGACCTGGTGCGCCACGCCGCCAACGTCCGTGACCACTCAGAACAGATGGTCCGAGCCCTCGAGGACGCGATCACCTCCGTCACCGACAAGCTCGAGCAACCCGCGATGACCAACCCTTTCCCGAGCGCCGAGCCCCCGGGCCCGTCGCTGCCGTTCGCCGAGCCGATCGAAGCACCGACGGCACCACCCGAGGCCACGATCGAGGGCGCGGAGCTACACCGACCTCGTCGGCGATCCCACGCTCACACATGACCCACCGGTCGAGCCTCAGCGTGCCGTTCCCCCCCCTTTGGTCAGGTCGGTACTACCCGAGGAAGCGTTCCAGCACGCTACCCGTCTGGCGATCGCCGGCGAGGATCGCGAGATGATCACCAACGCCCTTCGTCGCTGGTACGGGATCGAAGATCCCGAACCCATCGTCGACCAGGTCATCGGCCGCTCCCGGTAGGAGCACCCCCGGCTTCAAACCGGAGCCGGTCAGCCCTCTTCGACGTCCCGCGAGGCCAGCAGGTAGGCGCCAACCACTCCGCCGACGATCGCCCCGACCAGCGCAACCCCTCCGACTACCTGAATCTGACGGCCGAACCGCCGGCGAACGAAGGTGACGACGAGACGACCGACCGATCTCGTAGAACAAACTCATACGGCGCAGCCTAGCGGTCGCGGTTTCGAACCCGGTGCGCCATCCTGCGTCTGCAGGGAGAACAACTCGATGAAGCCGGGGCTTGCCTGCTGGCTGAACTCGCCGCCGGACTCGCCGAACCCGGCCAGCGCCTGGTCGTAGAGCGCGTACGGCGAGGTCCGGGCGACCACCATGGCCGAACCCTTGTAGAGCTTCACCGTCACCTCGCCGGTCACGTACTGATTGGCGGATTCCATGTAGGCATCGAGGTCCTCGCGCAGCGGTTCGTGCCAGAGTCCGGCGTAGCACAGATAGGCCCAGTGGTTGTCGAGAGTCGCCTTGAAATTGTTCTGGTGGATCGTCGAGACGAGCTTCTCGAGATCACGATGAGCTGCCAGCAAGATCGTCGCTGCCGGAACCTCGTAGATATCGCGGACCTTGAGCCCCACGATCCGATCCTCGACGTGGTCGACGATGCCGACCCCGTGACGGCAGCCGAGCACCGAGACCCGATCGATCAGCTCCACCAGGCCCAGGGCCTCGGCGTCCAGGGAGACCGGACACCCGCCCTCGAAGCCGATACGCACGTACTCCGGCTCATCCGGGGCCTCCTCCGGGCGGGTGACGAACTGGAAGACGTCGTCGGGGGCCGGCCGATCGATGTCCTCGATAACCCCGCCCTCCGAAGAGCGGCCCCAGAGATTGTCGTCGATCGAGTACGGCGGCTTCTCCGTCCCACCCGACACAGGGATCCGATGCAAGCGGGCGTAGGCTATCTCCTCCTCCCTACCCATCCGCCATTCCCTGACAGGCGCGAGGACCCGTAACTCCGGCCCCAGGGTCGCGATGGTCGAATCGATTCGGACCTGATCGTTTCCCTTGCCTGTGCAGCCATGGGCGATCGTGTCACAATCGTGCTCCCGCGCCGCCTCGACGGCGAGCCTGGCGATGAGCGGGCGAGCGAGCGCCGTGAACAGCGGGTAGCCGCCCCCGTAGAGGGCATTGGCCCTGATCGCGGGGAGCACGAACTCATTGGCGAACTCCTCGCGCGCGTCGACGATGAGCGTCTCTATCGCGCCCATGTCGCGCGCCTTCTGCGTGATCGGATCCCAATCCTCGTCGGGTTGGCCGAGTTCGACGGTCAGGGTGACGATCTCGGAGTCGTACTGCTGCTGTATCCAATGCAACATCACGCTCGTATCGAGCCCACCCGAGTAGAGCAGCAGGACGCGACCGACTTTTTCGGGGTCAGCCTCGTAGGAGGCGATCGGAATGTGTGCTCTGGACTCGCTCACGGACGCGGCAGTGTCTCATGCCGCCCCGCCTTCCGCGCTCATGTGCCTTCACGCGGGCCGTTCGGCATGATCTATCCACCCATATGAACCGGATTCTGAAAATCGTCTCGGTCGCACTCATCACGGCCGGCATCGTGATCCTCGCCGATGCGGGAATGACCATGGCCTGGCAGGAACCGCTCTCGGCAGCGTATGGATCCTTCCGCCAGAACCAGGCTGCTTCCGACCTCGACGCGCTACAAAGCGACTTCCTCGACCTGCCCGAGGTGGGTGAGATCAACAATGGGCCCGGAGATCCCGCGATACGAGCGGCGAGGCTTGCCGACGTGTTCGAAAAGGGGCTCCAGAACGGTAAGTCGATCGGTCGAATCGACATTCCGTCGATCGGCGCCAACTACGTCGTGATCCAGGGAACCGACGAGGCCGACCTTCAGCGGGGACCGGGTCACTACCCCGAGACCGCCCTGCCCGGTCAGGGCAAGACAATCGGGATCGCAGGGCATCGGACAACCTACGGGGCGCCCTTCAACCAGATCGACTCGATCGATGTTGGCGATCCGATCCACCTCGAGATGCCGTACGGAGATTTCACCTATGCGGTCACCAAGACCGAGATCGTCGATCCAAGCCAGACCTCGGTCGTCGATAACGTTGGTCGGGAGCAGCTGGTTCTGAGCGCTTGCCATCCCCTGTACAGTGCCGCGAAGAGGTATATCGTCTTCGCCGGCCTCGAGAAGATCGGCTAGGCGGTCGATCGCGGGAACGTGCCTCCCGCGGCCCCGGCGAGTGATTCGTAGGTCTTGAGCAACCCGGCGTCCAGATCCGTCTTCGACTGCCAGCCGAGTGCGGTCGCAGCCGCAGTCGGATCGATGGAGATCCGAGCAACCTCGCCCACGCGCTCCGGCGCATGCTCGACATGAGGTCCAGCTCCCGCAGCCGCAGACAGTCGCTCGACCAATTCGAGAACGCTGGTTTCATCACCCGTACCCACGTTCAGGGGGCCCTCGAGGATCGCTCCCGATCCCCGCAGGCGTGCATCTGCCGCCAGCAGGGCCTCAACCACGTCACTGACGTAGACATAGTCGCGGGTCTGCAGTCCGTCGCCGTAGACTCGCAATGGCTTGCCCTCTCTGAGCAGGCCGGAAAAGATCGCAACGACACCCGCCTCCCCGTGCGGATCCTGCCGAGGTCCGTAGACGTTGCCGAATCGCAGCGGAACCGTCCGAAGATCGTACATCCGTCTGTACAGCGACAGGTAATGCTCCGCAGCGAGCTTGCTCGCCCCGTAAGGCGCCTCAGGAGCCGCAGGCGACTCCTCCGACAGGGGCAACCCCCTTCCCTCACCCTCACCGTAGATTGCGCCGCCCGTGGATGAGAAGGTCAGGGAGGGTGGGACGACTGCGAGATCACCGCATCCAGGATGTTGATCGTCCCCAGCAAATTGATCTCGGCGTCGAAACCTGCATCCGCGACGGACTTGCGAACATCGACCTGGGCAGCCAGGTGAAATACGGCCTCAGGTTCGAACTCCTCGATGACCTCGGACACTCGCGCGCGATCAGTGACCGATGTCTCGGAGATCGCGATGCCGTAACCGATCGCCACGGCGAGGTTCTCCGACCTGCCGCTGGAGAAGTCGTCGAGCACGAGGACCTCGTCCCCCCGTGCGGTCAAAGCATCGACGAGATGCGATCCGATGAATCCGGCCCCCCCGGTGACCATGACTCGCATCAGCCCTGGTTATCCAGTCGCTCGCGACGCACCACCGCACAGTATCTGATCGATCGCGAGCAAAACGGGGATGATCAGTTCCGACAAGTCCGTCCCAGGAGTTTAGATCCGTGTCGATTGGCCGATGATTGACACAGGCGTCTGAAGATGAGAACCCACGCATCCACCAAACACGCATCCACCAAGGCCGATTCGATCGCGCAAGATGGTCGCCGCTCGGAGGCGCGGGCTGATGCCGGGCGTCCGAGTCTGGCCGCCAAATTCCGGCGCCTGCCGGACGTCAACTTCGCATTCGCCCTCGACACGGCGATGCTTGCCCTGGCCGGTGCGGCCTCCATCGCCAGCGGACCCGCGGCCGGCGTTTCCACCGACATCGCTGCCGTATGCGTCTTCATCGTCGGGGTGTTGGCCACGTTGGCCTACCTCGGCGTCTACCGGAAGTCATTTGCCCCCCATTTCCTCGACCACGCCCGCAAGATCGTTGGCGCGACGGCAATCGTCGCGATGGCAGTGACTTTCGTGCGGGTCCTCATCTTCGACAACCCGCAAGCCGCCGACCAGGCGGTCCGCCTATGGCTCTTCTCCACCACCTACTTGCTCGCAGCACGAGGTGGATCCCACCTCGTTGAGATGAAGGGACGTCGAGCCGGCCTGCGCGGAGAGAACACGCTGATCGTGGGGGCAGGCACGGTAGGGCGTCAATTCGCTCGCCATCTGCTCGATCGACCCGAGTTCGGGTTGAGGCCCGTCGCCTTCATCGATGACGATCCGCTGCGGAGGGAGGGCCTCGCTGCGGTGGATATTCCGATCCTCCATTCGGGAGCACCCGAAGGGCAGCTCTTCGGACCGGGGCTCGAGCTGGCCATCGAGGAGCAACACATATCGCACGTTGTCGTCAGTTTCTCGGCCACCTCCCATCAGGCCGAGCTCGATCTCGTCCGCAGATGCCAGGCGATGGATGTCACCGTCTCCGTCCTACCCCGGCTGTTCGAGGGAGTCACAGACAACCTCGGATTGGAGCGGATCGGCGGGATACCTTTGATCTCCGTCCACCCCACCGATCCCGTCGGCTGGCAGTACGCCGTCAAGTACGCCGGTGATCGGGCGCTCGCGGCCGTTGCCATCCTCATAACCTCCCCGCTTCTCATCGCCGCGGCCGTTGCCACGGTGATTTCGCTGGGACGCCCAATCATCTTCAGACAGCGTCGGGTCGGTCTCGATGGGAATGAGTTCGACGTGCTCAAGTTCCGAACCATGCGCTCGGCCGGCCCGGGTGAAGCCAGCGAGGCGGATCTCGATGACCGCTTCAAGTTGGGGCTCGCCCCGGGTGGAGTCGAAGGTGACGATCGCAGAACCAAGATCGGTGCCCTGATGAGAAAGACATCGATCGACGAGCTCCCCCAGCTCTTCAACGTCCTCCGTGGTGACATGTGCCTGGTGGGTCCTCGCCCTGAACAGCCGACCTACGTACGGCGATTCGACGAGTCTGTCTACCGCTACGCTGACCGGCATCGGGTGAAGTCCGGGATCACCGGCTGGTCACAAGTCCATGGCCTCAGAGGGAATACGTCCATCGCCGATCGCGTTGAGTGGGACAACTACTACATCGAGAATCGATCGTTCTGGCTCGACATAAAGATCCTGGCTTTGACGATCCCAGCCGTGCTGCGGGATCGTGCGGAATAGACCGCTTGAGTTCAGTGCGAGGGCCTCTGCAAGCGGTACACAGGAGAGACCAGCCACCGCTCGCCTTGATCTGGAGGCGGCGGTTTCGGGCCACGATCATGCGGCACTGCGGCTCAGGTCAACGGCATCGAGAAACTCCTGCCAGGGGGCAGCGACCTCACCCAGGTACTCGGCGAGTTCCCTAAGCCCCACCAGATCGTCGTCGAGCTCCCACGTAACGTGCAAGGTAACCGGGATCCAGACGCCGGTCGCAGACTCCAGTCGACGCAATGCGGGGAGTACCTGGCGGGCCGTCCCGTAGAGCGGTGGCATGCAGGGCATGTAGACGATGTCCCCCTGCCAGGAGGGCCCGTAGTGGCTACCCATGAGCCGCACGGATTCGGGGCCACCGGTCACCACGTCGAACCGCTCTGCAAAAACACTCAACTGTCGAGCCGAGAACCGGTTGAACGGCGGCACGAGGATCCGGCTTTCGATGCCGGCTTCGGCGAGCCTCGCGGCGCCGCGGTCAAGGAGGGCTCTGAGGTCTCGATCCGACATGCCCGTGAACTCCGAGCGGCGCCGAGGGCTGCGATGCCTCGTCCGATGCGTCGTGCCGTGCTGGGCGAAGACGACGCCGTCCTGACGCATCGTCTCGATCAACGCCAGCTCCGGAGCCCCGAGCGAACGGCCGCCGGAGGCACCTGGATCGAGCGGTGCCCGCGTCAGTTGGGGAACAATCGCCATCAGGTACTGGACGCCGGCTTCGGCCATTACCTCATGAAAGGCGGTCGCTCGCTCAACGCCGTACAGGTGCGGGTGGTCGAAGGCTGAGTAGTTCGGGAATTCGTCGACACGGACAAGCACGCGGGGTTCCGTGACTGTCGTCCCCGCCGCCACCGACTCAAACCAATTCAGGTTCCACTCGTGCCCGTCAGGGCCGAACTGCTTTGCCAGCAGACGGCTAATCGGACCCTTGATCCTGCGTGAAGCCAGAGCCGGCCGGGAGGCACTCGAATTCGCACCTGCGGCCGCACCGAGCAACAGCATCCTGTTGCGGGCTGCTGAGCGTTCCGCAAGCGAACCCGACGCTGTCGTAGCCCTTTCGGCCATGACGCTCGAGCCCGCGGGCGACACTTCGTCGTACACGAGAAGGGTGCGGCGGGCGATTTCATCCCAGGAGAAATCGCTGCGAGCAAGTCGGGCGGCGGCATCCCCGCGTCGTCGGCACTCCAAGGGGCCCGCGGTCGCGGCGGCCCGCAGCGAGTCCGCAAGGGAACCGGGGTCGGATCGTTCGCAGATCCATCCAGTCTCGCCGTCGACGACAGCCTCGGGAAGTCCGCCGGTCGGGTAGATGACCACCGGCCTGCCAAACCCGTACGCCAGCATCAGCACGCCACTCTGGCTGGCTTGGCGATAGGCGAGAGTCACCGTGTCGGTGGCTGCGAACGCCTCCGCCGCCTCGTCCATCGACAGGAATCCCTGCCTGATGACGACCCGGCCGCGCAGCGCCTCACTCCGGATCAGGGGTGAAGCCGCCGCGAGCCCGCCGACGTCCTCTCCCGCAATCAGCACCACGAGATCAGGCACCTCGGCAGCCGCAGTCAACACGTCGATGATCCCCTTGTCCTCGCGAAGCTGCCCGAAGACGAGGGTCACCGGGGCGTCGGGTCCGATCCCGAGATTGGAGCGGGCCTGGTCGCGACTGATGTCCTGCCCACCATCAGCCAGGGTCGCGTACTCCCCGTGCGGGATGATGACGGCCCCATCCGGATACGCCAGATTCTTCAGATCAGCTTCAGCATGAACGATCGTTTTCGATGCGGCCCACTCGAGCGAGTGACCCTCCCACCCGCGCTCGCCTTCCCGTGCGAATGTGTTGTGAGGTGTGTGGACCACGCCGACGCCGGTGCATCGGAGTACCAAGACCAAGGGCAATGTGAGGGGCCGCCAGGTACCTCCCTGTATGTGGACCAATCTGCAACGGCGGGCCCGGGGGATGCACCGAAAGTAGGCGACGAGAAACGACAACCCGTTGATCACCGGTCCGAGCCGAAGCGCTCTGAGCCCCCGCGCAATCGTGGAGGTTGGGCGGAGGTAATGGAACCAGCCGAGAACCGTCACGCCTTCTAGTTCTGGAAGTAAGTGGTCGGACGCCGTGACCAGCTCGACCGGCTGCCCCCTGGCCACCAGAGCAGCCACCAGCGCCACGGTGTAATCGGTCACGCCACCGCGCCCTCCCTCCTCGATCATCATCACCGGTTTCAAAGTTCTGTCGGAGCGCATCCGAGCATCCTACGACCGAAGCCCGCGCTAAAGTGACACGCTCGTGGCTGATCACCGAGCAGTTTGACGACTCCACCTCCGAGCACGATTCAGGCACGCGACATCGTCTGCGTCGGATTCGCCGACTGGCAGGCGGAGCTGTGGACCAACCAGCAGCACCTGATGTCTCGCCTCGGGGCTGACAACCGGGTTCTCTTCGTCGAGTCCCTTGGCCTTCGCAAGCCACAGGTCAATGCAGGCGACGGTCGCCGAATCTTCAGGCGGCTTCGAAACGGCCTCGGTGGACCGCGCAAGCTGGACGGTGTAGACGTGCTCTCGCCGCTGGTGGTGCCGCTCCATGGAAATGCCGTCATCACGGCGCTGAACGAACGGCTGCTCGCCCGATCAGTGCGGCGAGCAGCCAGGGAGATCGGAATGGGGCGGCCGATCCTGTGGGCCTACGTCCCGCAGGCAGAGGCGTTGATCGAAACGCTCGATCCGGAGGTCGTGATCTACCACTGCGTCGATGACATCGCCGCACAGAAGGGCGTGGATGGGGCTTCGTTTCGGGAGGCGGAGAATCGATTCGCCCGCCGCGCCGACCTCGTGATCGCGAGCTCCCAGCCTCGCAGTCCGCATGCGGACCATCTCGGACAATGTCATCGAAGCCCCAAACGTCGCGGACACGGCCCTGTTTTCGACGGCGCTGGAGACTGGACCGATCGACCCGGGGATGGTGTCGCTCCCCGAACCGAGATTGGTCTTCATCGGCGCGATCACCGCCACCAAGCTCGACCTCGAGCTGCTCTCCGAGTTGGCCCGGATCAGACCCGAGTGGACCCTTGCCCTCGTCGGGCCGGTCGGCCTCGGCGACCCGAGCACCGACATCGGCGACCTAACCGCACTGCCCAATGTCCACGTACTCGGCCCGCGCCGTCACACGGAGCTGCCCGCCGTACTCCGCGGGGCCGCGGTGGGACTGATCCCCTACCGGCGCTCCCAGCTGACGGCGAGCATCTTCCCGATGAAGGTCTACGAGTATCTCGCCGCCGGATTGCCCGTCGTCTCGACTCCCCTTCCCGCCCTCGACGACGTGACCGAGATCGCCCTAGCCGCAAACGCGGAGGAGATGGTCGCCCGAATCGAGGAGGCGCTGCAAAGGGACGGGGACGAATCGCGAGCGGATCGCTCCCGCGCCGCCGTCGATCATTCGTGGGAGGCCCGCCTGGGGGAGATCGACGAGGCGCTTCAGAAGCTCTGATCGATGAGCTGACCTCCTCGTGTCAGCCTTCACGCCGATGCTCAGCACGGGTCAGGGTCTGCGGACCTACGGCATTGTCAGGGCGCTGGCGGGAATGGGCCCGGTCGACCTGCTGTACGCCACCTTCGGTGCCGAGAAGGTCGCCCCCGAGTTCGCGACAACCGGGTATCGGATTGCACCCGGTCCGTCCAACGCGGGGATTGCGTCGGCTGGCGCAGCTACTCCCGCGCCCTGGCCGACGGGATTCCCGACGGCTTCGCCCGAGGCGTCTCGCGGGAGCTGGCAGCAGCTGCGAGCCGGCTTGCATCGGATCCGGATCGCGGCCGCGTCGTCGCCGACGGACCCGTCGCCGGAGCAGCCCTTCGCCAACTGGCCCGCGAGCGAGCGGTGACGTACAACGCGCATAACCTCGAGTCGTCTTCCGGCACCTGATCGGGATCGACTCGAGCCGCAGCCGACGGCGGCTGCAGCGATTCGAGCAGCGCCTGCTCGTGGATGCCGGGGAGGTTTGGATGGCCAGTCCAGCCGACGTCGAGGCCCCCGCAAGCTCGTGCCGGAGGCGCGGATCAGATACGTGCCCAACGTGGTCGACACGACCGAGGATCGAGCCGGTCGGAGACCCACACCCAGACGGTCCTATTCGTCGGCGACTTCACGTACCCACCCAACCGCGAGGGTCTCGACTACCTGGTCGCCGAGGTCCTCCCGGCTCTCTGGCGAAGCTTCCTCCAGCGCGAGCATCGAGGTGGTCGGTCGGGGCCTCGACCGGCCTCCGAGCCCACGATCCCCGGATCTCGTATCTCGGCTTCGTCCCGGACCTGGGCGACGCCTACGCACGGGCCGCCTGCGTGGTGATCCCGCTGCTGATCGGCGGCGGATCGCCGCTGAAGTTCGTCGAGGCGCTCGCCTACGGATCAGCGATGGTGGCAACCCCGATCGCCGCGCCGGGGATCGAAGCGGTCGCGGGCCGGGACTACCTCGAGGAATCGGATCCGGAGGCCTTCGCCGAAGCCGTCGCCCGGGTGCTCAGACATGAAGCGGACGAACTGAGGCGGCACGCACGTGACCTCGCCGAGCGAAGCTATTCGATCGAGTCGCTGCGGGAACGGCTTCGGGAACCGTGAACCTCGAAGCAACCCTTCGCCCTCGGTGCCCTTCGACGCAACATGCGACGATCGTCCGCATGGTCTCGACGGCCAGACATCGACCCGGACGCGCGAGACGATCCGGCCAGACGCACGATGAAGTTCGTCAGCGTCGCTCACGTCGGATGCCCGCGGAGGGGCGGAGTTCGCCGCCGCCGCGATGCTCGAAGCATTGATCGGGCATGGCCACGAGGCCGTGATGCTCAGCGATCAGCCGGAGATCGCCCGTGAGCTCGGCGTGCCGTCGGAGCCGCTCGAACTCGGGCCGAAGCTCTCGACCCGCTCCTATCGACGGCTGGCCGTGACCTGGCCGAGGGAGCTCCGAGACGCCTGCGCGCGGGCCTCGAGGCGCAGCGGCCCTACGACGTCCTCATCGTCCACTACAAGAAGGAGCAGCTCCTCGCCTCGATGCTCCCCGCTGCGCTGCGACCGGTTCTGCTCTGGGCCGAATGGGGCCCCGTGCCGTTCCCGATGCGCAGAGGGTCTTCCCCGGCGGGCGTACCTGGCGGCGGCCCGGCGCGCATCGGCTGTGATGGCGGTCTCGGCCGGTACCCGTGCGTCCGTCTGCGATGTCGGTGTCCCCGGCGGCAAGGTCGTCGTTGTCCCGAACGCCGTGTCCCCCGATGAGATCGAATTTCGCCCCGGAGGCCGGGAACGCATCCGCGCCGAGCTCGGGATTCCCCACGAAGCATTCGTGGTCGGTTGCGTCTCACGGCTGCACCCGAAGAAGCGCAACGACGTGGTAGTCGACGCCGTGGAACATGCTCGACGAGCGGACGCATTTGATATGGCCGGAAACGGCGAGACGGAGGCCGCCCTACGCAAACAGGCCGAAGGCCTTGGCGACCGCGCTCATTTCATTCCGACCCCCGGTCGCGACACGATCGCCGAGGTCCTTTCGGCGTTCGACCTGTCCGTCTTCTGCCCGAGTCCGACCGAGGGCGCACCTCGAGCCGTGATCCTCGCGCATGCTGGCCGAGCGACCGTGCCTCGCGACCGGAGCCGAGGGGGTCGCCGACATGATCGATTCGACGATCGGTGGGATCAGCGTTCCCGAGGACGACGGCCCGGCCCTCGCCGAATTGATCCGGCCCTACTCGCAGACCCGGGAACTGGTACCCGGCAGGGCAGGCGGGCCCGGCGCCTGGCGATCGAGCGCTACAGCCCGGAGGCGGTTTCCGGCAGGATCGAGAACCTAGTACAAAGGACCGACCGCCCCGTCTAGGTCAGAGCTGAACTTGCCGATCCGTAGTCAGATTCTCGCTGCCAGCCGCGCCACCGGTGTCGAGTCGCAGCTGCGGTCCGTGCAGCGCGCTCTGCAGAGCCCGAGCGAACGCCGAAACCGCAGAGACGACGAGCACCTTGCGATCGTGCTCGGCAAGCGTCCTGCGCGAGGATGCGAACTGCATCGACATCGGAGCGAACGAGGGGGCGATCACCGACAAGATCTGCAAACTCGCACCTCGCGGCCACCACATCGCAATCGAGCCCCTCCCGGAGCTCGCCGAACAGCTCCGACAACGCTTTACCGGGGTTGACGTCCACTGCTGCGCGCTCTCGAATCAGACCGGCACGCGCACCTTCGTACGAGAATCGACTCCCCGGCGCGCAGCGGATTCCGCCCACAAGGCGGCGACGGCTCCTCAACGGCCGAGTTCTCGGTGGAAGTCCAGCGCCTCGACGACATCGTGCCCGCCGACATGAGCATCGCCTTCATCAAGATCGATGTCGAAGGAGCTGAGGGAGAAGTCCTTCGAGGCGCGCTGCGAACCATCGACCGTTGCCGTCCCGTCATCGCCTTCGAGCATGGCGCCAGCGCGGTCGAAACTACGAGACGTCCCACAACACGATCCACGAGCTGCTCTCAGGTGCCGGACTGGCAATATTCGACATGGACGGCAAACGGACCGTTTTCGCGCGCCGAGTTCGATCAGATCGCCGACCCTCCTGGTGATCGCTGGAATTTCCTTGCTCGGCCTATCTAGCCCGAGGCGAACCGGGTGCTCCATCCCCCGGAGCGTTACATGAATCGACCCCAACATCGAACCATCTTCTGCTGCCCTGGCCGTCCGCCTTCGCACCGACTGTGAAGATTCGTGGGTGGGGAGGGAAGCCCGGTGAAGCCAATCCTGGCCTCACGGAAGCACGTGGCCCGGGCTGCCGCCATCCAGTTGCTGGGTCGGGCCGGAAATCTCGCGCTCGGAATTGTTGGCGTGGCACTGCTCGCCCGCCACCTGGGCACTGATGGCTTCGGCGTCTGGTCGACCGCCCTGGCGTTCGTCGGAATATTCGGCTTTCTGACGAATCTGGGGCTTGCCCCGGTAGCCACCCAGCGGATGGCGGCCGAGCCCGACGCGGAGTCCGAGTGGCTTGGCGCGTTGATGGGAACCGTTGCGATCGCGTCGGTCGGCGCATTCATCATCGCCATTGCAACGATTCCGCTCCTGGGGAACGAGGACGACATTCATGTCGTGACCGTCATCGTCACCGTCTCCCTGCTTTGCGCCGCACCGGGAGCACTGCTAGCGGTCTTCGACTCTCGCGTCCGTCCGGGGCTTCGGATCGCGCTTCTGACTCTCAACAGCGTCGGATGGTTGGCGGCGATCGTAATCCTCGCGCTTTCCGATGCCGGCATCATCGCCTTCGCTCTTGCATTCCTGGGGATCTCGATCGGGACCGCAATCCTGCAATGGGTTGCCACACGGCATTTCGCGACCATCTCCCTGCGAGCGGGACGTCGTCGATGGCGACCGCTGGTCAAGCTGGCCCTGCCCATTGGGCTCGCGGGTGCCCTCGTGACGGTCTACTACCGAGTCGATTCGGTCCTCATCTTCGAGATCAAGGGTGCCGACGAGGCGGGGATCTACGGGGCGGCCTACCGATTTCTCGATCCGATCCAGTTCGTTCCGGTTTCGATCCTGGCGGCCGTGTTCCCGGTGATGGCCGCCGTTCACGATCAGGATCCGGAGCGAGTCAGGCGATTGGTACAGCGGGCCGGCGACTATCTGTTGATCGTGGCGCTCGGCGTACTTGGCGGAACCGTCGCGCTCGCACAACCGATCGTTGATCTGCTGCTCGGACCGGGCTACGAGCGTTCGGCGACCGTCCTCCCGATCCTGATGCTCGCGTTTGTGTTCATCTCGATGGGCTACCTGTCCGGATACCTGACGACGATCGTAGGCAGGCAGTGGCGGCTGGTCGGAATTGCTGCAGTGGGATTGGTTGCCAACGTCGTACTGAACCTCATCCTCATTCCTCCCTTCGGCGCCGTCGGCTCAGCCTGGGCGACGGTGATAACCGAACTCACTGTGAACGTTCTCGCGCTGTGGACGGTGTTCGTCGCACTCAGTTTTCGACCCTCCTTCAACCGTGCAGCCCGTGCGGTCCTCGCCGCGGGGGTCATGACGGGGGCCGTCGCGCTCGCTGCGGGGGTCGGCCTTGTCGCGGGGCTCCTGGTCGCAGCTCCCGTCTACGTGGGTGCACTGCTGGGGTTAGGCGCGATCACGACAGTCGAGATTCGTGACCTGATCAGCCGCGAGCGCAAGCGCCTCGAACCAGCGGAATCCCCGAGCTGAGCCCAGGATGCGGATCCTCGTAGTCACCAGCCACTATCCGCCGGTCATGATGGGCGGTTACGAGCGCGAGTGCGCGGCGGTCGTCGATCACCTGCGTCGCCATCACGAGGTCCAGGTTCTCACCTCAAGCCATGCGCATCGCTCGGTGGGGCGCGAACCCGGCGTGAGCCGGGTGCTCCCGCTCCTCCCGGGTAACTGGCGTGGCTCGCTGATGGCGCCACTCGTAGCTCGCCGCTCGGCGATGCTGACCATAAGGGCCATGCGGAGGTTCAATCCGGACCTGATCTATTACTGGAATGGCGCCCAGCTTCCGTTTGCGGTCATGGTCGCCGTATCCCGGAGCCGGCTTCCGGTCGCCTTCAGAATCTGCGAGCACTGGTTTGGCAGAATCGCAACTCACGATCAGTTCGCTCGTCATCTCATCCCCGGAGATCGCGGGCTGCGCTTCGCCTGGGCGAAGCTGATCCGGCTGATCAACCGGGATTCGATCCTGCAGCTTGACTCGCCCACCTCCCATCCCGCAACGATCAGCTGGAACAGCAGATTCCTCTGCGAGGTGACGACCACGCCAGCGACGGTCGATGCACTCTTTCAGGAGGTGATCTATCCGGCCCTTCCCCAAGGTGATCGGTTCGCCGGCGGCAAGCGGCATCCATCCGCGAGGCCGACGATTCTCTTCGTCGGGCGCGTGACCCGCGAAAAGGGCATCCTCGTTGCGTGCCGAGCCCTGGCTCAGTTGCGAAACCGGTACGACGTCGACGCCGATCTGATCGTGGCAGGCCCAATTGAGAGGACAGTCGAGCACGAGCTTCGCCACGAGGCGGTCGAGTTGGAAGTCGAAAAGAACATCGAGATCCGCGGAGAACTCGGCCCGGATGGGATCGGCGCGCTTCTGCAGAGCGCCCATGCGCTGGTCGTTCCGTCTATTTGGCAGGAACCGGCTGGGCTCGTCTGCGTGGAGGCCGCGCTGGCCCGGGTTCCGATCGTTGCCTCCAGGAGCGGGGGCATCCCGGAGTTGGTTCGTGACCGGCGGGACGGTCTCCTTTTCGATATCGGCAACGCGGAGGAGTGCGCGAAGCTCCTGGCCGATACCCTGGCCGATCAGCAAGCGACCCTAGAGCGTGTCGACAGCGCGTTCGAACGAGCCCATCGGCTGTCGTTTCGCCCTTACATCGAAGCTACGGATGGCTTTCTCGAGCGAACGATGCGAGCGTTTGCGCCGAGCGAGGAGGCAAGTGACGACCAGCCGCGGTGAGTGGTGCCTTGCGATGGGCGCAGGAACGGGTGAGGTTGAGGTCGCCTCCCTGCGAGATTTCGTCGGCGGGGGCGCCCTGGCCTCGGTTCGGGGTTCGGCTCGATAAGCGGCTATGCAAAGTGGTAGCGATTCGAGAACAAACGACGACACCTGGGCCCATGGGTATCCGACGCCGATGCTCGCCGTCCACGGGCTCTTCTACGCACAACCCGACGACGGGAAGCGCAAGGTCAGCCTGTCGTCGAGGGCCGCAGGCCGAGCTAGAGACCCCGCCGCTCATGCCCGGAAAGCCGGCGAGGTCTGTCTCGCATCGGCCAGCATGGCAACGATCACCCCTACGGCGGCAGCGAAGACCGCGGTGAGGCGCGGTGTTACCCCCGTGAACGCGGCGGTCGTCTCGGCGAGTGCGAGGCCGACCAGAGCACCGATCATTGCAAGCCCGACCGCTTGGAACCATGGATCCTGATGCTCACGCCACACCCGGAAGGAAGCCCAGATCGCCGAGCCCATCACTGCCAGGTAGGCGATCAGCCCCAGCACCCCCAGCTTCAGCCACCACCAGAGCGCGGTGAAGTGGACGTAGAGCCGAGATCCAGGGGGGTCAAGCGACAGCGGATATCGCTCGACCCAAGGTACCGCAAGCCCCAGACCGCTCATGGGGTGCTGTTCGATCTCAGCGATGACGTTGCGGCGCTCACCGATGCGATACCTGTCCTGGGAATCGCCCTGCAACGAGGAGGGGTTCAGCGACGCCGCTCGCTCGACGATCGGCCCCTGGAGCTCGCCGACCGAGTTGGTTTCAATCGTGAGCCAAAGGGCGAACATGACAATGGAGAGGAACGGGATGAGGATCAACCGCCGCCGTTTCGGAAGCGCAAACAGAGCCACGATCAAGAGGCCCGCGACCGCGGCGATCCAGAACGACCTCCGATATGAAAGCAGAACGAAGCCGTGGAAAGCAATGCAATGGCGAGGAGCCACAAAGGTGTCCGGTCCCGCTGAACGAGTCGGGCAACGAGCACCAACAGGACCGCGATCGACAGCCAGTTGATCGTCGGGCTCGAGGTAGGTGACCGGAGGGTCGCCGGGGTTCACGTACCCCTCTCCGACCACGACTGAGACGAGTCCCAACCCAGCTTTGATCGCCCGCCAGCAGCGCAGCAACGAACAGGGCGCGGCGGATCGACTTGCGATCTCGCAGGACGTTGATCATCACGACCGGTAGCAGGAGCAGGGGAAGCATGGGGCGGGCAGCGAAAGTGACGTCTCTGAGCGAGGCGCCGTTCGCCACTCCGACGAACATCCCGACGACCGAGCAACAGCAACCAGGAGAAGGGGCAAGGTGAGTGGGTCCGGCAGCCTGAGCTCGCGTCGTCTGACCACGTCGAGGGCTGTCGCCATCACTGCGAGGGCGAGAAGGGCTTCGAACGGGCTGACCGTGACGCCATCGTAGAAGCCCGCGAGTCCGGGCAGAAACCCACCCTCGCGCGAGTCCTCGATCAGCACCGTCGGCGCGATCACCAGGACGAGGGCGAGTCCCGGACGCTGAACCACCACAACGGCGCCGACTGCCAGCGCAACTAGAACGATTGCTGGAGCTCCGACGAAGGTGCTCGTCAGCACGTACAGGCCGACCAAGACGAGGATCAGCCCAAATGTAAGCGCGTCGGCTCGGCGCCCCGGCGTGGCTATCGGGCTACCCATTGGTCAGCAATCCTAGCTGCCGAACCGGGCGAGGCCGCGTTGCCAAACGCGGCCATGCGTCCAGATCAGGCTGCTCCTCTGAGCATTTCGGGCTGACCACCGATAGGGAGCCGATGCAGTTTGCCCGCCCAACCACTCCCGCCGGGCGGTCAGCCGCACTTGCCTTCGTCGCGGTGGGTCTGCTTCTGATCCTGCTCGCAGTTGTCGGGACGCAAGCTCCGGTCGCGTCGGCGTCCGCTCGGGCCACCGCCACGACCACGATCGTCAAGCAACCGATCAAGACGGCGGCGTGCCGGCGATACGTCAAGTTCCGGGTCGGAGGGCTGGATCCGGCGCGTCTCGAGAAGCATCACCCTGAAGCAGGGCACCAAATTCAAGCAACTACGACGGATCGGCATGCAGCAGGCGCTGGGGCGGGGTGGGGTATTCCGGGCAAAGATCCCCCATAGCTGGGTTGCGAACATGCGTGATCATCGGCACGGTCACAAACCAATGCGCACCTGCTCCGCGACCCTCGTCCTGACGGTGAGCTCGGCGATCGCTTCGCCTCCGCCCGATACCCCTGACCCGGCCCCGGAGCCCGCCCCGAGTCAACCACCCGCCCCCGCACCCGCTCCCGACCCCGGCTCACCCCACCCGCAGACCCCGCCAACACCCCCACCCCCACCGCCCCGGAACCGCCGAAGGTCTCCGATCAGCTGCGCGTCGGCCTCATCGCCAACGCACAGGGTTGGGACATGAACTCGCAGGCCGTCCTCGACGCGACCGAGCCGACCGGCGCCAAGTGGCTGCGGGAGGATTTCAACTGGTCGACGATCGAGCCGCAGAACAACTCCTGGCAGTGGAGCCGCTACGACCACCTGCTGATCGAGGCGGCCGCCCGGAACATGCGAGTCCTGCCGATGCTCATCGACACGCCCTCCTGGGCCGGCTCGGCCTGGAACGACATCCCATCCGATCCGTCCGAGTTCGCCCAGTACGCCGCCAAGGTCGCCGAGCGCTACGGCCCCGGAGGCATCTTCTGGCAGGGCCCACCCCGAGATCGCATCCTTCGCTCCCGACTACTTCGAGATCTGGAACGAGCCCTACCTGGACTACTTCTCCGCCGGCGGCGTCAACCCGGGCCGCTACGCGAGACTGGTCAAGGCAGCCTCGAGCGCCGGCCGGGCAGCGAACTCGCAGGTGAAGCTACCTGATCGCCGCCGAGCAGACGCCGGCCGGGGATGCTCGTCACACCTTCATCGACGACATGTACGCGGCCGTCCCGAACCTCAACTCCTACTTCGACGCGGTCGCCGCCCACCCCTACAGCGGTAGCTCAGCGCCCGACGACCCGCGCGGGGGCTGGGGTTTCCCGCGGATCGCCGACATCCACCAGAAGTTCATCGACCACGGCGCCGGCGACAAGCCGCTCTGGCTGACCGAGATCGGCTGGTCGACCTGCCCGGCAGCCCCCGACTACTGCACCTCCGAGAAGAATCAGGCGGCCTACCTCTCCCAGATGTTCACCCTGCTGAGCACCAAATACTCCAGCTACGTCGACGCCGCGTTCGTCTATCACCGCACCGACCTCAACTCCAAGCCCTCCGACAAGGAGGGCTGGTTCGGGCTCGAGCGGCTCGACGGCTCCCACAAGCCCGTCTTCGACGTCTTCCGCGAGGCCGCGCCGCCGGGGCCGCTTAACACCCTGCCCTTGGCCACCTGCCGGCCCGCCCTGGGGACGGTGACGGGCGACATCGTGCGCTCAGGATCAATTCGGGTAGGGGCCCCTAGTACATCCGTCCAATAACGGTTTGGACCGGCGGCTGGGGGTACCCGATCTCCGATAGGGGGACATGCTCAGCGACGCCTCCTTCCGCGTGCACTCCTATGCAATCCTGGCCATCCTCATCGTGGTGGCGTGCCTGACAGCAGCGGGTCCAGGCTCCGAGATCGCGTTCGGCGCCAATTCCTCCCAGGTGAAGCCCGCAAAGACGATCAGGGGTGGTCGCGCCCTCGTCTTCGAGCCGCGCCACCTCGATGCTGACCGCCTCGGGCGCGCGACGCTCGTCCACGACGGCAAGCGAAAGGGCCTCAGCCCGCAGGTCGTACGGCGCGCTCTCAGGAACAAGGGAAAGCTCACCGCGAAGCTCCCGACGCAGATGGATTCCGGGTCGGGCCGACCGCAAGAACCGGTCGATCGAGCGCAAGCGCAAGCGGATCGCCAGGCGACCCGACTCGTCGATCAACGTCGCCAGCACCCCCGCCAACACCCCCATCCCCCACCGCCCCGGACCGCCGAAGGTCTCCGATCAGCTGCGCGTCGGCCTCATCGCCAACGCGCAGGGCTGGGACATGAACTCGCAGGTCGTCCTCGACGAGACCGAGCCGACCGGCGCCAAGTGGCTGCGGGAGGACTTCAGCTGGTCGACGATCGAGCCGCAGAACAACTCCTGGCAGTGGAGCCGCTACGACCACCTGCTGATCGAGGCGGCCGCGCGGAACATGCGAGTCCTGCCGGTGCTCATCGACACGCCCTCCTGGGCCGGGCTCGGCCTGGAACGACATCCCCTCCGATCCGTCCGAGTTCGCCCAGTACGCCGCCAAGGTCGCCGAGCGCTACGGCCCCGGCGGAATCTTCTGGCAGGCGCCCACCCCGAGATCGCATCCTTCGCCCCCGACTACTTCGAGATCTGGAACGAGCCCTACCTCGACTACTTCTCCGCCGGCGGCGTCAATCCGGGCCGCTACGCGAGACTGGTCAAGGCAGCCTCGAGCGCCGGCCGGGCCGCGAACCCCCAGGTGAAGCTACCTGATCGCCGCCGAGCAGACGCCGGCCGGGGATCGCTCGTCACACCTTCATCGACGACATGTACGCGGCCGTCCCGAATCTCAACTCCTACTTCGACGCGGTCGCCGCCCACCCCTACAGCGGTAGCTCAGCGCCCGACGACCCGCGCGGGGGCTGGGGCTTCCCGCGGATCGCCGACATCCACCAGAAGTTCATCGACCACGGCGCCGGCGACAAGCCGCTCTGGCTCACCGAGATCGGCTGGTCGACCTGCCCGGCCGCCCCCGACTACTGCACCTCCGAGAAGAATCAGGCGGCCTACCTCTCCCAGATGTTCACCCTGCTGAGCACCAAGTACTCCAGCTACGTCGACGCCGCGTTCGTCTACCACCGCACCGACCTCAACTCCAAGCCCTCCGACAAGGAGGGCTGGTTCGGGCTCGAGCGGCTCGACGGATCCCACAAGCCCGTCTTCGACGTCTTCCGCGAGGCCGCTGCTCGCCGGGGCCGCTTAGACGCCCTGCCCTTGGTCACCTGCCGGCCCGCCCTGGGGACGGTGACGGGATACGCATCTAGACGATCTGCTTGGACGCCTTGTTTCGGGTTGCAGGCGGAGGCTGGTATCCCGAGTAGTAGTCGAGACGCTCTCTCGTGCCGCAGACCACCAATCCGAGTGGTTCCGCCTCGTGGCGCTTCAGGATCGCCCGCGCACGACTGATCTCCTGGCGGGTCGTCCGGAACGCACGCGCAACGACCATTACGATGTCGATCTGCGGCAGGTTGAGAATCGTCTGCGTATCTGCGACCGGGAGCAGCGGAGGAGAATCCACGACAACGACGTCGTTGTCGGAGGAGAGGTGCTCGATGATCTCACCCATGCGGCGTCGGCGAACCAATTCGGCCGGATTGGGCGGCAGAGGTCCGCTGGGAAGAACCCGCAGCGTCGGGGCGACCAGATCGGTGACCAGATCGCCCACCGGCGTATCCATAGCCAGCGCGGTGCTGAGGCCGGGGGCAACGGGGCCTAGATCGACGATGCTCCGCAACGCCAGGTCGACGCATATCCGCCTCAACGAGGGCGACCTGCTGTCCGCCCAGCGCCAATGAGCGTGCCAGATTGACGGCGACGGTGGTCTTTCCCTCACCCGGAACAGCGCTCGTGACCAGGATCACCTTGATCTCATCCCAGGTTGATCGGTAGTCGACTGTGCTGCGCAGGATAAGAAACGGCTCGGCCACCGAGCCCTCGGCGCGCTGCGTTTCCGTAAACAAGCGTTGTGGGATCGTCGCCAGGGTGCGTAGGCCATAGCGCCGCTCGAAGCTCTCGATCGTCTTTACCCGACGGTCGAGGAGATCGAGTACCAATGCCAAGCTGACTCCGAGCACCAGTCCGAATAGCAGCGCGAGGATGGCATCACGTTTCGGATTGGGCGATGACGGCGAACTGGGAACGGTCGCGGAATCTATGACCTCGGCGTTGCCGGTCTGCACCGACTCCAGAAGCACCAATGTACGCAACGCATCCTCGAGGTCGATTCGCTCCGGAGAGCCCTCCGGAGCGGCACGAATCCGGTCGCGCAGCAGCCGCTCACCTTGCATCACCTTCTCGCGATCGCTCTTGCGACGGTAAGTGACGTACTGATTGGCGAACGAATTGGCGATCGCCGCGGAGAGCTCAGCATCAGACGCATTCGCCGTGATGCCGACGATGTCAGTGTTCTCCTCCGCAGAGATCGTGACGGAATCCAGGAGCTCCTCCGCCGTCAGGTTGAGGGAGAGGTCGTCGACGACCAGCTGCGCGACTTCCGTCGAGCGGACGAGCTCGGTGTTCGTCGCGGCCTCCCGTTGCGGGTCGCTGGAGCTGGGAAACAGCGGCGAACCGGAAACGGCGCTGCTCAGTCCGGGGTCGCGAAAGACCAGGCGCGATGTGGCCTCATACGACTTTTCAGACGACAAAGAGATGGCCAGAGAAGCCATGAAGCAGAGCACGGCCGTGGCCGCGACAACCCACCACCGCTCCCTGACGACCCGCCAAAGGGTGAGAAGTTGAGACTCCTCCTCCGGGCCGTACTGCCGCATTGACCTGTATGCCTCGGTCCTGAACCTCTCTTGACTGCCTCCCTCCGTCATGAACCTCCCTTGACTGCCGATGTTCGGACTGCTTCTCGGACGAATCCGGCAAACGACTCTTCAAAACGGCCGTATCCATAGCTTCGCGCGTGTGCTCGCAGCACCATCTCGTCGAAGGATAATGCTTCAAAACGACGGATCGCCTGAGTGAGCCCCTCCGCGCTGGCGTCCTCGTATAGGACGCCTGTCTCTCCGTCCAGGACCGTATCCATGGCCCCACCGACGCCAAGCGCGATCACCGGAGTGCCGGCGGCCTGGGCTTCAACCGGAACGACCCCGAAATCCTCTTCGCCCGGAAACAGGAGCGCCTTGGCCCCGGCAAGCAGCCGCGGGATCTCAGCATCGTCGACGTAGCCGAGGAATTCGATACTCGAGTTCCCATGCGCCTCAGCCCTGGCGGAGTCGAGTGCGCGGCCTTCGCCGACCACCTTGAGGCGACGCCCGAGCCGTGCGCACGCCGCGACGGCGAGATCGACGCGCTTGTACGGGACGACCCGCCCCAAGGCCAGGTAGTAATCGTCGGAACCGCGAGGTTCGCCGAGGAGCGGACCGACATCCACCGGTGGATGAACCACCGTGGCGGTTCGCCGGTAGTACTTGGCGATGCGAGCTGCGACATGGGTTGAGTTCGCCGCGAAGGCGTCTGGGCGAGATGCCCCGGAAGCGTCCTGCCGCCTCATCCGCCCCATCAGCGCCCGGGCAGCCAGACGACCCGTCAAGCCGATGTCCTCGCCGGCGAGAAAGCCCGGCTCCCACGCGTATCGCATCGGTGTATGGCAATAGCAAACATGGAGCGTGTCCGGAGTTGTCAGGACGTTCTTGGCGCACGCATGGCTGCTCGAGATCACGAGATCGAAGCCCGATAGATCAAAGGATTCGAATGCGGCGTTCATGAGCGGGAGCAGCCGGGGATAGATCCGCTCCGACAGTGGAATCCGATCGAGGAACGACGTATGGACAGGCCGAGAGGTGATTTCCCGTGGCCACGGCTCCGGGTCATAGACCGTGGTGTAGAGCTCGGCTTCGGGGAACATTCCGAGGAGCGCGAGCACGACCTTCTCCGATCCGCCGGGGATCGTAAGCCAATCATGCGCTATGGCAACCCTCCGAAAGTCCAGTGACTCCGTCGGGAGTTGGTGCTCTTCCGCTCTCACGTAGGGCTCATACGCCAATGGAGCGCTGGTCCCTTCACGCTGGACGACTCATTCGCGCCACTCGGATGTCGGATGGTCATCGACGACGCTCCCGCGGGACTACCCGCGGGAGCTTCGTCGATTCGTCTCTCTGATTAGTGCTGAGAAACCAGCCCGGTAGAAACGGGCTGGTTCAGCCTTCGTCCTGACGCGGGACCATCCGCGTCATCACGATGCCGATTCCGAGCAGAAGCAGCCCTCCGCCGATCAACAGGCTCACATCGATGCCGGTAAACGGCAGTGAACTGCTGTTCGACGTCGCCCCGCCGGGATCCGTCGGGCCGCCTGAGTCGGCTCCCGCCAAGACTCCGGCCTGCCCCCCATATCCACCGACCGACGAACTCTGCGCTATCGCGGCTGGCGCGATCGCGAGAGAGAGCGTTGCAAGCACTGAAACGAGAATCATTCCCATTTTTGTCTTCTTGACCACTGTCTTCCTTTCGTGGTTCCCCCAGTCCCAATCGCCGTCTGCAGCTTGGTTAATCGAAATATCTTTGACGGCGACACGACCGAACGGTTGTCGATTTGTCTATCAAGCTCAAGCTGCCTTGCTTTCGCGCCGATATAGTCGCACAGTTGCGCGCAATTGGCAACCTCACCACCGTGAGCGCAACGGATGGTGCTTTTCTTGCCCGCGGCCCCCAATCGGCATTCATCGACAAAACCTAGTGTCCTCGGTGTTTCCCACCACCGAACAGACCCGACGCAGCAACCTGCGGTTGATCTCGCTGAGAGGCATCGGATTGCCGCGGCGGGCACGACGCGTTGCCGCGGATATCAAGTTACTTCGCGGGTTGAGCGCAGAAGCCTGCTCAAGTCGCGCAACGCCGGTCCCAAGCCTTCCGTCCAGTGCGTCTACCGAACCCAGCTGCAACAGGGCGAACCAATTGTCGGGTTCGCGCTCCAATGCGCGCGTGAATGACGCGCGGGCCCGCGCGCGATCACCTAGCTGAGAGGCGATGGAACCCGCGGTCAGATCCGGTGCAGCACTGAGGAAATTTAGGTCGCGAGCACGATCGAGTCGCTCATATGCCGCCTCAGGGTCGACTCCCCAGCTCCCGGCAGCAACCTCGACGTCGCGAGCGGCGGCCCAGGGCAACCCAAGGCTTACGGCTGCCACGATGACGAGAACTGATCCAATCACCATGCCGGCCCACCTGGGGACTCCACGCCTGCTTGACACCGGTGGCGCGTGCCCGGCCTCTGGAACCCCGTCGTGTCGGTCCGCATCCTCCGGCCCACTCCCGTTCATCCCCGCAGCCATCCCGAGCCAGGCGAACACCGGTGTGGTCAGGGCGGGGAACGCCCAGAGCCAATCACCGAGACCATGGAGCCACCAGTATCCGGAAGTGGCGAGCGCGACTGCCGCGACTCCTCCACCCAACCAGGTCCTCGCCTGACGACGAACCGAAGCGACGGCCGCGACCGCGGCGATGACGAACCCGCCGAAGAGGACGCCTCCGACCAATCCAGTCCCGGCCAGCACTTGCAGCGGAAGACTGTGCGGGTAAAGCGGCTCCTCGTCGCTGTTCCGGTACTGCATGTACGGAACGGCGAAGTTGTCAGCGCCATCTCCGATCACGGGAGACTGGAGTAGCTGGTCGTTGACCGCAACCTTCCAGAAGTCATAACGGTTACTGCCGAGGTCTCCGCCCAGACGCGAAGCACCGAACCCGGCTGAATCGTAGCCACCTTTGAAATCGTCCCAGCGATCGCCCGCCCACGTAACGGGGTTGCCGATCGCAGCAATCGCGATCACGACTCCGGCCAGACTCGCAGCAAGGACGATGCCGCCGCCTGACCGCCTCGCGATCCGGGAGGCGCTCGGGGTGAGCGTGAGGCGGCTGTCTCCATAGGCAGCCGCCGTGCCGACGATCAGCAGGGCGATCAGCGAGATCACCATCTCCGAGCGTGCGTCGGCGAGTGCCTGCCCAAGATTTCCTCCCTCGTCGGCGATCGTGAAGACATCCAAGATCGAAGGGGCGGCGAGGGCAGTAGCGAGGATGGCCGGCACCAAGAACGCAATCGCTCGGAGCCGGCGGGGTACGACGGCCAGATAAACGACGAGAGCGACGGGAAACACCAGCATCGATCCACGGCTCTGCGGCAGCAAGGCCACCTGGAGGAGCAATCCCGTGACGGCCAGCATCAGACCCCTCAAGGCCCAATGCACCTCACGGCAGGAGGCGAGAAATGCCGCCGGCCACACACCCCCGATACAAAGCGCCGCGACTGCATTGGAGTACCCCATCGGTTCGGCGAAGCGCCCGTTGATCAGGGAGAAGGAAGCCTTATCGGATTCCGCGGCCGTCCAAACGTCCGCGAAGACAACCGCTGCGATTCCGACCGAAAAGACGCCGAGCACCACAGCCGCGGACTCCGGGCGCCATGAAATGAGCGAGAACAGGACAAAGACGATCAGATAGATCAACGTTCGGTTTGCGCCATCCAGTGACACTCCGGGAACTCCCGCCCACGAAACGGACAGATAACTCCAGAGAACGAAGGCGGCGAGCAGCAGGAACGCCGCGCGATGCGCAAACCCGAGGCGCCGGAGACGCCCGTTGTAGACGAAGAGGGCGATTGCCGTCAGGCCGAGGAGGAAGATTCCACCGGGGTACCAGGTCGTCTGTGCGTAGCCGCCGTCGGCAATCGCCCAGAGCGTGAACAGGCCCACGCACAGAAGCCCGGGTATGAGCTCTGCCCTAGTGCTGGGAAGCCGCAGTCGACTCATCGTCAACCTGGTACCCGGGATCGAACATCCTTGGTTGTTCGGCGAACGCGGTCGACGCGTTCAGGAGTTCTCCGGCCGTCCCGATGTCGTACCAGGGACCGGGAAATGCGAACTTGCAGACCAGTTCTCCCGCCGAGAGCAACGCCAGCACCAGATCCGGGAGGTCGAACCTCCCCTCCGGTATGTGGGAAATCGCCCTCGGCGAGTAGACGTAGATGCCCATGCTCACCTCGTAGTTGAGGGTCGGCTTCTCCACGTAGCCGGTTGCCACCCCTTCGTCCCCCTCGATAACGCCGAGATCAATTTTGACCACCTTGCGATGCGAGGCGATCGTGAGTGCTGCCCCCCGTTCCTCGTGAAAGGAGACCAGGTCGTCGTACGGCAGTGTCGTGAGGATGTCACCGTTCATGACGAGCAGGGATCCAGTGGGTTCCTCGAGGCTGCGGATCGCCCCCGCAGTGCCCAGCGGCTCGTCCTCGAAGTGATAGTTCAAATCCATCCCCGCGGAGCCGTCCCAGATTCCGTGAGGTACGCCCGGATGAGTTCGCCAAGGTGGCCGACGCAGAGATCGGCGCGGTCGAACCCGGCGGCTGACAACTGATGGAGGATCAGCTCGAGTATCGGTCGCTCTCCGACTGGCACCAACGGTTTAGGCAGGACCGTCGTGTACGGAGCGAGCCGCGTGCCGCGGCCTCCGGCAAGGATCGCGGCGCGCATCAACCGTCGCCCTGACCTGCGAGGTGCGTTTTCAATGCGCGATCGCTGATCGCATGGTTGGTGTAGAAGCCCAACCGCTCCGGAAAATCGACGATACGAGCCGGCCTGCACGGCCTCGGCCACCGCGGCTACGCTCATCGGAACCCGGAAGTCAGGCTCGTAGCCGAGCCTTTCGCGTATCTTCTCGAAACTCACCCGATAGTTGCGGGGGTCGCGGCCACCCTCCTCAAAGCTGACCTTGCCGGCGCCGCCGATGGCGTCTTGGACCACGTCGACCACCATGCGCTTGGTGTAGTTCTCATCGGAATGTCCGACGTTGAAGACCTCGCCCGCTACCAGATCAGCGGAGGCGTTGAAGACGGTCATCACGGCTTTGGAGATGTCGGCAACATGGCAATAGGGACGCCAGGTGTCGGCGTCGTAGACGACGAGCTCCTCACCCGCCGCGAGCGTGTATGTGAACTCTGAGATGGTCAGGTCGAAGCGCATCCGCGGCGAGAGTCCGTATGCAGTGGAGATTCGCAGCACCGTCGGCGTGTAGTCGACGCCCGACTCCGCGGCGGCCAGGATCCGGCGCTCGATCTCCACCTTGTGCTCGGCGTACAGCGAAACCGGCGACAGCTCGCTCTCCTCGGTCGCAAGATCGTCACTGGCACCGCAGGCCGTAGTTGCTGCAGGTCGAGGTGAACACGAAATGATCGATTCCCGCGCCCATTGAGCGCGTCGATACACCGCGGTGCAGCCGTCGAGGTTGATCGAGTTGGAGAGCTCCGGATAGGTCTTGGTGATCGGATCGCCGACCAGGCCGGCGAGCAGCGCCACGTCGGTCACCCCGTCGAGGGCGGTCTCCAAAGCAACCGGATCCCGAAGGTCACCCAACACCAGGGAGAACCGAGGGTGCTCCAGCAACGGCGCGATCGCGGACCCGTGGTCGAAGATCAGCCGATCGAGGACCCTGACCTCGTAACCCGCCTCGAGCAGGCGCCGGACGAGGACGTTGCCGACGTAGCCGGCGCCGCCGACGACGAGCACGGTTCGCATGCCCGCGCCCTCCTCACCTGGATCCATTCTTGCTTTCACCATGTACTCCCAGCCATCGGCATCCGGCAGGACGGCATTAACGACGAATTTCGACGCCCGAAACCGGCACCGGCGGAAACACCGTCCGCTCGACTCTCATCTAGGGCGTAATACCGCCCGAGTCGGTGGAGGTGGTCAGGGTCGGCTCGGTGGTGGTCGTCGAAGTGCTCGTGGTGGTGGTGGTGGGCTTGGTCGTCGAAGTGGTCGTCGATGTGCTCGTCGGCGTCGTAGTCGTGCTCGTCGTCGACGACGATGTGGTCGTGGAGCTGGTCGAAGTCGACTCAGTCGTCGCGGTCGAATCACCGCCGCCACCGGCCAGCGCGATCACTGCAATCACGAGACCGATCACGACCGCTGCAACGAGGCCGATCATGGCCTTCTGGCCGCCGCTCATTCCACCGTTGTCGTCGTAGCGATCCGGCCTCCGGCCTCCGCCCTGACCGCGTCCGCCGCCCCCACCTCCCTGACCGCGTCCGCCGCCGCCTTGGCCGCCGCGTCCGCCACCGTCTCCAGGGGGCATGACTCTCGTTGGATCTTCGTGCATATCGGCAGTCTAAGCACAAGCTCAGACGATGCCCAGCTCGGCATAAACCGCCATGGTGCCCTCGACCATCTGTCGACGGCTGAACCGGGAGAGCACCCGTTCCCGAGCAGCGAGACCGAGAGCCCTCGCCCGCTCCGGGGACCTCAGCACCGCGTTCAGGGCATCAGCCAATGCCACCGGGTCACCGGGGGCCACCACTAGGCCGGAATTGCCGTTGACGACCGCCTCGGCCGTTCCACCCGCGTCCGTGACCACGCAGGGCCGCGCAACCGACATCGCCTCGAGAACCCCGTAGGGGAACGCCTCGGCAAGAGCCGGGTTGACGTAGACGTCGGCGGATTCGAGCAATCCCGCCACATTGTCGACATGACCGGCGAGCAGCGTGTAGTCGGCAACTCCGAGTCGATCCCGGGCGCTTTCGACCTCGGGGCGATCGGGGCCGTCCCCGGCGACGATGAGGCGGACCTCGGGATTGGCCCGGCGGACGGCGGGCATCGCTCGCAGCAGAACCTCCACCCCTTTGCGTGCGAACAGCTCCGAGACCGCCACGACCAGCGGCCCGCCGACGGCGAAGCTGGCAAGGTCGGGTCGGACGGGAGACGGTGCGAGCGGTTCGATTCCGTTGTAGACGACCCTCGCCCTACCCCTGGCGCCAATCCGCTCGGCGATGGCGCGCTCCGCCTCGCAGACGCACAGCACCCGGGTTGCGAGCGGCATCAGCGACCGTTCGACCCCCTCGAGCGCGAGGTTGCCCACCGACCTTCCGAACCCGTCCTCGAACGCGTAGCGGTGAGGAGTGTGGACCAGCGGCGCGCGGGGGCGAGCCGCCCGCGCCAGCCGCGACACCACCCCAGCCTGCGCGCCGTGAGCGTGAATCAGGTCCGGCTCGAAGGACCGGTACGCCCGTCCGACCTCTCCGACCGCCCGCGCCGCAGCGGCGGGCGCGATGTCGCGAGGGATCCCCGCCTCGATCAGCGGGACCGCGAAGTCCCCATCGGTATCCCCGGCCGGCCCGCAGGCCGCAACCTCATGGCCGAGAGCCGCCTGCTCGGCGCAGAGGACGCGAACATGGCCGAAGGTCCCGCCCGTACGGGGCCTGTAGACGTGCAGGATCCGGGCCATCGGCGGGGCCTCATCCCGCAGCGGCGTCGGCGGTCGCGTCGAGGGCGGCTCGAAGGCGAGTGATTCCCTCCGCGAGATCGTCGCCGGTGATCGTCAGCGCCGGTAGGAGCCGGATCGTCTCGGGGTTCGGCGCGTTGACGACCAGGCCACCTGCCAGCGATGCCCGGAACGCCTCCCGGGCATCGACACCAGGGACAAGCCCAAGGCCAATCATCATTCCGCGCCCACGGATCTCGGCCACGGCCGGGTGATCGGCCAGGCCCGCTCGAACCTGCGCCTCCCGCTCGCCAACGTTCGCGAGCACTTCGGGATCGGAGAGCAACTCCAGCGCGGTCAGCGCCGATCGGGCGCAGATCGGCCCACCGGCGAAGGTCGAGCCATGCTCGCCCAGCGTCAATCCCTCGCCGACGGACGGAGCGGTGATGCACGCTCCGACGGGGAGCCCTCCACCCAGGGCCTTGGCGCTGGTGATCACATCCGGCTGAACCGGCGAGGCCTCGATACGCCCACAGGGTGCCGGTCCTTCCCATCCCCGTCTGGATCTCGTCGAAGACCAGCAGGGCGCCGACGCGGTCGCATGCCTCGCGAGCGGCGATCAGCACGTCAGGATCGATCGGATGGATGCCCGACTCGCCCTGAATCGGCTCGAGCATGACCGCCGCGGTCGATTCGCCGACCGCGGCGCGGAGGGCGTCGGGTTCGTCCCGCGGGACCGGGACGAACCCGGCCGGGAGCGGCCCGAACAGGTCCTCTCGGGCCAGCCTCGGCGTTGCGGCGAGTGCCGCCAGCGTGCGGCCGTGGAAGGCGTGATCGAGGACGACGATCTCGGGTCGATCGACGCCGCGGGCATGGGCCCGGCGGCGAACCAGCTTGATCGCGCACTCGTTGGCCTCCGCACCGGAGTTGCAGAGAAATGCCCGGCCGCCGAGCGCGGATTCGACCAGGCGCCGGGTCAGCAACATCGCGGGCTCCGAATAGAAGAGGTTGGAGGTTCCGCCGAGGGTCGCGGCCTGATCGCTGATCGCCGCGACGATCCGGGGGTGGCAATTGCCGGCGTTGTGAACCGACAGCCCGCTGAACAGATCGACGTAGGAGCGGCCATCGGCGTCCCAGAGGGTCGAGCCGGCGCCCCGCACGAACTCGACCGGGGAGCGCGGATAGGTCGGCATCGCGAAACGCGCCTCGATCTCCTGGAGCTCGGCGAGGCCCGAGGCCGACTCGCTCAAGGGGTCACCTTCGTGCCGATGCCGGCGTCGGTGAAGAGCTCCAGCAGCAGGCTGTGCGGCCGCCTCCCGTCGAGGATGTGCGCGGACTGCACCCCACCCGAGATCGCCTCGATGCAGGCGGCGAGCTTGGGGCGCATGCCCCCGTCGACCGAGGGCAGCGCGGCCTGCACCTCATCGACGGTCGCCTGCGAGACCAAAGTGGCCGGATCGTCCGCGTCCTCCCGCCAGCCCTCGATATCGGTCAGAAAGATCGCCTTGTAAGCAGGCAGGGCCGCGGCGACCTTGCCGGCGGCCGAGTCGGCGTTCACGTTGTACGAGTTGCCTTCGCGATCGGACCCGGCTCCGGCGATCACCGGAATGAAGTCGGTCGCGATGTGGTTGAGAACGTCGACGTCGACGTTCTCGATCTGGCCGACGAAGCCGACCTTCGCGGCCTCCGCAACCGGCCTGATCTCGAACAGGGTCCCGTCCTCACCCGAGAGGCCGACCGCAGGCTGCCCCTGGCGGTTGAGCCGCTGGACGATGTCGGAGTTGATCTTTCCCAGCAGCACCATCTTCGCCACCTCGACCGTCGCCGCATCGGAGACCCGAAGGCCGTCGACGAACCTGACCTCGAGACCGAGCCGCTCCATGTATTCGCTGATCTCGGGTCCACCGCCGTGGACGATGACCGGGTTCAGCCCGACGTACTTGAGCAGGACGACGTCGCGCGCGAACTCGTCGCGGACCGCCGGGTCGCGCATCGCCGCACCGCCGTACTTGATCACGACCGTGCGGCCGTGGAACTCGCGGATGTAGGGCAGCGCCTCGCGCAGGGTCTCGACGGTGCTCCCCGCCTGCATCGCTCGCTCCTCGGCCGTCTTCCTCTCAGTCATGTCGTGTACTCCGCGTTGATCTTGATGTATTCATGGGTCAGGTCACTGAAGTAGACGTGGGCCCGCCGGGAGCCCCGTCGCAGATCGACCGACAGCTCAGCCTCCGCAAGCTCGGAGCCCAGATCATCGGCGTCGATGTGGTCGGAGCCGAGCTCGTCGAGGTCCCTTCCGGCCAACGCCTGCCCAGCAGCCTGGGCAATCCTCCCCCAGTTCGGGTCGCGCCCGTGGAGCGCCGTCTTGACCAGGGGGGAGTTCGCGATCGCCCGGGCCGCCGCCTCGGCCTCCCCGTCGTCGGCGGCTCCCCGGACCTCGATCCGGCCGACCCGGGATGCGCCCTCACCGTCGGCGACGATCTCGAGGGCGAGCTGCAAGAGGACGGCGTCGAGAAGCCCATCAGGGAGCGTCTTCCCGCTGGTGCCGCCCGCCTGCAGCAGCACCGTGTCGTTGGTGCTCATCTGACCGTCGACGGTGATCCGCTCGAAGGAATCGTCGACGGCGCGCCGCAGGACGAGGTCCGGATCAGCCACGACCGCATCGGTCTGCACGAAGCAGAGCATGGTCGCGAAACCCGGTTCGATCATTCCGGCTCCCTTGGCCTGGGCCGACAACGTGACGCCGTCGGCGCTGACGCAACAACGCTTCGGTCCGAGGTCGGTGGTCATGATCGCCGCCGAGAAGTCCCCGCCCCCCTCCGATCGGAGGTCCGCGGCCGCTCGGTCGATCCCACCCAGAACCTTCGACGTGTCGAGCGGGACCCCGATCGTCCCGGTCTCCGCGACCGCGACCTGGCCGGCCTCGAGGCCGAGGGCTGCGGCGCAACGCTCCTGCATCGCAACCGCGTCGGCGTACCCCCGCTCACCCGTGGCGGCGTTGGCGTTGCCCGAGTTGACGACCGCTGCCCGCAGCCTGGACGGCTCACAGCGATCGCGGCAGACCCGGACCGGGGCCGCGGCGGCGGCGTTGCGCGTCAGCAGCAGGGCCGAGGAAACGTCGGCGGAGTCGCTCGCGACGATGCCGACATCGGTCCCGCCGCTCGCCTTCAGCCCGCAGGCCGCGCCGGCCGCCCTGAAGCCGGGGGCAAGCGCGGTCGGGTCCAGCTCGGCCACCCCGTCGGGCGGCGAAACCCAGCGAGAGCCGAAGAAGCTCGGCGCGACATCGCTCACCGGAGCCCCGCCCCCTCATCGAGTCCCAGCATCAGGTTGAGGTTCTGGACGGCCTGACCGGCCGCGCCCTTCCAGAGGTTGTCGATCGCGCCAAACGCGAGGATCCGACCCCCGCCGTCCTTGGCGAGGTGAATCCGGCAGAGGTTGGTGTCCCGCACCTCGCGCACCCCGGGGGGCCGATCGAGCATCTCGACGAACGGCTCGTCGGAGTAGTGGGCTTCATACAGCTCGTGCAACTCCGCGACCTCGACGTCGCGGCTCGAACGGACGTAGCAGCTCACCAGCTCGCCCTGATCGAGCGGCAGCAAGTGCGGCACGAATGTGAGGCTCGGGGCCTCGCGGTCGGCCTGGCCGGCGAGCACGGCGAGCTCCTGGGCGATCTCGGGCTCGTGACGATGGGCGCCGACGCCGTAGGGGCTCGCGTTCTCGGTCAGCGCCGCGTAGCTGAGTCCCTCTCCCCCGCCGCGTCCGGCACCGGCGACACCCGACTTGGCGTCGACGACGACGTCCTCGATCAGGCCCGCCGCTGCCAACGGCGCCAGGGTGAGAATCGTCGCAGTCGGATAGCAGCCGGGGTTGGCCACGAGTTCCGCCTCGCGAATCCGGTCCCGGTAGAGCTCGGTGAGTCCGTAGACCGCGTCGCCGAGCAGCTCGGGCGCCGCAAGCTCCCCGTACCACTGCTGATAGACGTAGGGGTCGCGGAGCCTGAAGTCGGCGGAGAGGTCGACCACGGGGAGTCCCAGGCCCCGCAGAGCCGACACGACCGGGGCGGAGGCGCGATGGGGATAGGCGACGATCGCGACATCGCAGTCTTCGACCGCGTCGACATCGAGCTCGGTCAGCTCGGTCGTCGCCCGGTAGCGCGGATAGAGGTCGCCGAGCCCCTGCCCGACGTCGGAGCGCGAGGTGGCCCGCCGGAGCTCCAGGCGCGGGTGGTGCCAGACGAGCTCGGCCGCGAGAGCCCCGGCGAATCCCGATGCGCCGGCGACGAGGACCCGGGCCGCTGGATCACCGTCGAGCGGTTGAGTCCGCTCAGCCACGGAGCGACCCGCCCAGGGGAACGAGGGCCGCTAGGATGTCGCCCTTCGTCTGGGCGATCTCGTCGATGGTCAACGTCCTGTCGGCCGCCCGCAGCGAGAGGCTGATCGCGATGCTCCGGGTGTCTGCCGCCAGCTGATCGCCCTCGTAGATGTCGAAGATCTCCGCCCTCTCGAGTAACGACCCGCCGCCCTCTCTGACGGCCCCGAGGACGTCTCCCGCCGGCACCGATGCCGGGACCATCACAGCGATGTCCTCCCGTGCTGCGGGAAAGGTGGTGACGTCCTCGTAGAACTCCTCGCCGGAGGTGGCGGCGGCGAGCATCGGCTCGACGCCGATCTCGAAGGCGACGGCGCTGCGGGCGTCGAGATCCCCGAGGAGCGAGGGGTGTAGCTCACCGACCCATCCCGCCTCGAATCCGGCCAGGCTGATGGTCGCCGCCCGGGCAGGGTGAAGGAACGGCCGGGTCGCCGCTTCCAGGGAGAACCCGACCCCGAGGGCCGCGCAGAGGAGCTCCACCAGGCCCTTGGCGTCGAAGAAGTCGGCCGGCCTCGCGTCGTCGCGCCAATCCTCGGGGCCGAATCCGCCGATCAGGACCGCGGCTAGCCGGTGCGGCTCCGTGATCGGGGAGGGGCGTGCCCCGGCGAATCGGCCGCCAAGGGCTCCCCCCTTTTCGGGAGGGGTCTGGGGCAGGTAAACGCGCCCGGATTCGAAGATCGCCAGCCGGTCGGCGCCCCGTGCGAGGTTGTGAGAGGCCACGTCGAGCAACCCACCGATGAGGTCGGTTCGCATTACCGATTGGTCCTCCGAGAGCGGGTTGTGGACGACGACCGGTTCGGTGTGGTCGAGTCCGGCCACCCGGCCGCGACCGGGGTCGACGAAGCTCCAGGTGATCGCCTCGTCGAGACCCGCGTCCCTCAGCTGGTCCTCCAGCCGCCGCAGCAACTGCTGGTGGCGCTGAAGCCGCCCGACAACCCCGCCCCTTCCCGGCAGCGTCGCGGGAAGATGCTCGTCGAGCCCGTGGATCCGAGCGATCTCCTCGATCAGGTCCACCTCTCTCGAAACGTCGAAGTGCCGGTCCGGAGGGACCGTGACGACGATCTCACCATTGCCGTCGGAGCCCCTCGGATGGACCTCGAACCCGAGGCGCATCAGGTAGTCGCGAGCCTGATCGGGAGCGATCGACATGCCCAGCAGCGAGTCGCTGTGGGCCGTTCGCAGCGTCAGCTCGAACAGCTCCATCCGCTCATCGCGGGCGTCGACGTCGATCGTGCCGGGCACCAGCCGGGCGCCGCAGATCTCGACCATCAACTTCGAGGCAAGGCGCTGGGCACGCATCGTCAGATCGGGATGGAGCTGCTTCTCGAACCGCGTCGATGCCTCTGAGCGCAGCGACAGGAGGTTCGAGGTGCGAAGGATGTTGGTGCCGTCCCAACAGGCGGCCTCGAGGAGCACCCGCGTCGTCCCGGCGGAGACCTCCGAGACCTGCCCGCCCATGATCCCGGCGATCCCGGTCGGTCCATTGCGATCGCAGACCACCACGCTCTCGGCATCCAGCGCGCGCTCGACGTCGTCGAGGGTCTTCATGCGCTCGCCATCGGCCGCCGTGCGGACCACGATCTCGCCGTGCGGAACCTCGTCGAGGTCGAATGCGTGCAATGGCTGCCCGGTCAGCAACATCACGTAGTTGGTGATGTCGACGACGTTGTTGATCGGACGCTGCCCCGCCGCCGTCAGCCTCGCCTTCAGCCACAGCGGAGAAGGACCGACCTCGACATCGGTGAAGGCACGAGCCGTGAACCGGGGGCAGAGCTCCGGCACGTCGACCCGCACCGCGGCAAGATCGGAGACGTCGTCGTCGCCCTCCGCCTCGGCGTCGGTCGCCCACGGCGCCGCTGCAAGCTCGGCGCCGGTGATCGCGTGGACCTCGCGGGCGACGCCGAAGACGCCGAGGCAGTCGGGACGGTTCGGGGTGATCTCGAGCTCGAGCACGGTCTCGGCAATCGCCAGGACGTCGGCAAGCGGTGAGCCGGGGGCTGCACCCACGCCTTCGAGTACGGCGATCCCGTCCGATTCCTCGCCGAGCTCCATCTCGGTCTCGGAGAGGATCATCCCCGCCGAGGCGACGCCGCGAAGCTTCGCCTTGCGGAGCTTGGTGCCGTCGGGCATCCGCGCGCCGGGCAGGGCAACGGCGACCGTCTGACCGCCGTCCACGTTCGGGGCCCCGCAGACGATCGTTCGCGGCTCGTCGTCGCCGGTGTCCACCGTGCAGACCCTGAGGCGATCGGCATCCGGATGAGGTTCAGCTGAGAGGACGTGGCCGACGACGAAGCCCTCGGTCGAGGGGACGCCGAGCTCGGCGAGCCTCTCGACCTCCGTCCCGGTCATCGAGAGGCGCTCGGCGAGATCCCGCGGCTCGAGGCCGGAATCGCAGAGGGTGGAGAGCCAGCTGATCGGGACGCGCATCAGAACTGCTCCAGCAGACGGATGTCGTTGTCGAAGAACATCCGCAGATCGGGGACGCCGTGCTTGAGCATCGCGACCCGCTCGATCCCGAGCCCGAACGCGAACCCCTGGACACGCTCGGGGTCGTATCCGTGCTCCTGGACGAACCCGAATACGTTCGGGTCGACCATGCCGGCGCCCAGGATCTCGAGCCAGCCGGTGCCCTTGCAGAGGCTGCAGCGCTCGGACTCGTACCGGCCCGATCCCCCGCAACGGAAGCAGGAGACGTCGACCTCGACGCTCGGCTCGGTGAACGGGAAGAAATGAGGCCGGATCCGCAATTCACGATCGGGGCCGAAGATCTCGCGGGCAAAGGTGAGGAGCGTCCCATGCAGGTCGGCCAGCGTGATCCCCTCCCCGACGGCCAGGCCTTCGATCTGGTTGAACATCGGGGTGTGGGTTGCGTCTGAATCCCGCCGGTAGACCCGACCCGGGACGATGACGAAGATCGGGGCCTCGCGATCCTCCATCCCGCGGATCTGCATCGGCGACGTATGGGTCCGCAGGAGGACGTCGCGAGGGCCCGCGGGGAGTTCCAGCGGCTCCCCGTCGGAGGCGAACAGGGCAGCGGCCGGGCCGAGCGACGCCGGGTCGACGTAGAAGGTGTCCTGAAGCATCCGCGCCGGGTGTCCCGGCGGGTAGTTGAGCGCGGTGAAGTTGTAATAGTCGTGCTCGACCTCGGGGCCCTCGAGCACCTGGTAGCCGAGCCCGACGAACACGTCCTCGATCTCGCGCCTGGTCTTGGTCAGCGGGTGGAGGTGGCCGAGGCGGACCGGCGCGGTCCCCGGCAGCGTCACGTCGATCGACTCGGATGCGAGCCTCTGGTCGAGCTCGGCACGCTCGTGGCGCTCCTTGGCGGCGGCGAGCAGCGACTCGAGCTCCTGGCGAACCTGATTGCCGGTCTTGCCGACCGGGCCGCGCTGATCGGGCGGCAGGTCGCCGATCCCGCGCAGAATCGTCGTCAACTCCGCCTTGCGACCCAGATAGCGCACCCGGGCCTCCTCGACCGCGGAGGCGTCAACGGCCGACTCGATGGCCGCCCTCGCCTCCTCGCGTATCGCCTCGATCCGTTCCAGCATCAGCTTCCTTCACCCCGCTCGGCGACGAGCGACGATATCCGCTGCAGACCGATCGCAGCCGCTGCAGCGACGTTCAGTGATTCGGAGCCCGCCAGCAGGGGGATGGTCGCGATCGCATCGCAGGCATCGATGGCGACCGGCGGCAGACCGTCGCGCTCGGCGCCGAAGCACAGGGTCGGCGCCTCGGTGAGCGCGGTGAGCGCGGTATCGATGTCCTCGCCGCCGTGCGCGACGAAACCGACTCTGGGGCTCGGGGTGTCCTCCACCCTGCCGCGCGTCGGCGGGGTCGCGAAGATGGCCCCCATGCTTGCCCGCACCGCCTTCGGTGAATAGGGATCGGCACTTCCTACCCCGAGCACGACCCGGGCGCCGGTCAGAGCGGCGGCGGTCCGCACGATGGTGCCGACGTTGCCCGGGTCGCCGACCCCGTGCAGGTACACGGCCGGCCCATCGGCGATCGGCTCCGAGGGGAACCGCCAAACGGCGATCACCCGCGTCCCCGAACCGAGCGCCGAGACTCCGTCGAGGAGATCGGGCTCAACCTCGACGCCGTCGATTCCAATCCCGACGACCCCGGACCCGGCCGCGACCAGAAGCTCGACGGGCAGCCAACCGGCCTCGACGCCCGCCGCGACGAGGTCCTCCCCCTCGGTCGCGAACATGTTCTCGCGATCGCGCCATTTACGGTCCCGCAGCTTGCGAACCAGCTTCAGCTTCTCGTTGTCGTTGCTCGTGATCAATGCAAAGTCCTGGTCTGGAAACAAAAAGGGCGGCCCAACCATGGACCGCCCGGGAATCGTCGATGCCGACCGTGACCTACGCCACGGCCTCCCGGGCCACCTCGGCAAATCGGCGGAACGCCTCTGGATCGTTGACCGCGATGTCGGCCAGCATCTTGCGGTTCACCTCGACCCCGGCTTCGTTGAGGCCGTGGATGAAGTCGGAGTAGCTCATGCCCTGCTGGCGAGCGGCGGCGTTGATCCGCGTGATCCAGAGGCGGCGGAACTCACGCTTGCGGTTGCGGCGATCTCGGTAGGCGTACTGGCCCGACCGCATGATCTGCTCGTTGGCGAAGCGGTAGCTCGAGTGCTTGCGCCCGTAGTAGCCCTTCGCCTCGGCCAGGGTCTTCTTGCGACGGCGCCGACGCGCGACAGCGTTCGTTGCTCTCGGCATCGGTTACTTGCCGCCCAGGAGTTTTCTGACCCGGGGCTGATCGGCAGGTGCGATCGCGACCGGCCGTGCCATCTGGCGCTTGCGCTTCGGCGACTTCTTCTCGAGGATGTGGCTCGAGTAGGCGCGACGCCCGCGGAGCTTGCCCGTGGACGTCTTCTTGAAGCGCTTCTTGGCGCCGCTGTGGGACTTCATCTTCGGCATCGGACGCAGTATTGAAGCAGAGCGCGCCCCGGAGGTGTCCCCAGGTTCCTCCGGTTCCCGTTTCAGCCGTCGAGCGCGGCCGCCAGCTCGTCGCAGGCGAGGTCCACGTCATCGCTGGACATCAGGCTCGACAAGGGCATCGTCAGGTGCCGGGAGCAGAAGTCCTCGGCGCGGGGACATGGATTCTCCAAGCCCTGCCCCAAGTACAGCGACAATTGGGTGATCGCGGGATAGAAGGATGTCTGAATCCGGCGTTCGATCAGGCTCAGGCGGACTCGCTCGCGGGTCGCGGCGTCGGCCAGGACCACCGGGAAGGCGAAGTGCCCCGAGCGGGTCACGCCTTCATCGGTGAAGGGAAGCTCGACCCCGTCGATCACCGTCAATCGCTCCCGGTAGCGGGCGACGGATGTGCGCAAACGGTCGAGCTTTTGGTCGAGCGCATCGAGATGCGCTCGGGCCATTGCCGCCCGCGGCTCGTCGAGTCGGTAGTTGAAGCCCAGGTCGGTGACGTCGTAGGTCTCGGCGTGCCCGCGATGGCGGTCCCAGGTGACCGAGGTCATCGCGTGCGAGCGCAGCAGGCGCATGCGGGCGGCCGCATCGGCATCGTCGGTGATCACGATCCCACCCTCACCCACGGGCAGCTCCGTCTTAGAGAAGAAGCTGAAGCAGCCGGCAAGCGATGCGGTCCCGATCGGCGAGCCATCGGCGAACGTCGCGCCCGCCGCCTCACAACAGTCCTCGATCATCGTGATCCCGCGATCGGCGCAGAGCCCCCGCAGCTGGTCCATCCCGCGCGCGTATCCGAACATGTGGACTACGAGCACCGCCTTCGTCCGCTCGGTGATCAGCGCCTCGATGGCGCTAACATCGAGCAAGGGGCGGTCCGCGGACTCGATGTCGGCGAAGACGGAGCGGCCACCGCACCAATGTGCAACGTGCGCGTCAGCGACGTACCCGACCGCGGGGACGATCACCTCGTCGCCCGGCCCAACGCCGGCGGCTAGGCCTGCGAGATGCAGCCCGGCGGCCCCACTGGAGACAGCAACGGCGTGGTCCACGCCGTTGAGCTCGGCGAACTCCCGCTCCAGCTTCTGGGTGCGAGGTCCCATCGTCAACCAGTTGCTGCGCAGGGCCTCCATGGAGGCCTCGATAACCGGCTCCGAGAGCCGGACGTCGGCGAGTGGAAGGCGCCAGGTCAACCGGTAACCGCTGCAATCGACTCGAGGAGGCCGTCGGCGACGCGGTCCTGCTGCCCGGGGGTCATGTGGGGAAACAGCGGAATCGAGAAGAGTCCGTCAGCAGCTCGTTCGGTTCGCGGCAGCGACGGCGTGCCATAAGCCTCCCGGTATGCCGTGAAGAGGTGCACGGCCGGATACATGGTCGTTTGCACGCCGTGCTCATCGGCGAGCCTGCTGCGCAGGGCACGCCTGGTTTCGGCATCGGGCGCGAGCACCCCCATCAGGTAGCAGGAGGAGCAATCGAGATCGAAGTCGGAGTAAGGGAGCGAGATCCGGGGAGCTTCGGCCAGCAGCTCGTAGTATCGGGCCACCACCGCACGTCGCTCGACCAGCTCCGGCTCGAGCCGATGGAACCGGGAGAGCAGGAGGGCAGCTCGTGGATCGTCGAAGCGGTAGTTGTAGCCGCGCTCGAGCACGTCGTAGCGGTCGGCCTCGCCGCGGTGAAAATCAATCGAGGCAGCTGTCATCCCCTGTGAGCGCAGACGCCTGATCCGATCAGCGAACTCCTCGGAATCTGTCACCAGAGCTCCGCCCTCTCCGACTCCCAGAACCTTGTTGGGGAAGAAGCTGAAACAGCCGGCGATGCCAAAGCTGCCGAGCTTCTTCGACGCCGGGGTGAGCCGGGAGCTGGGCGCATGGGCGGTATCCTCGATCAGGGCGAGACCCCTGCTTTCGCACAGCTCGGCGAGGCGGTCGATCGCAACGGCGAAGCCGGCGTAGTGGACCGGAATCACAGCCTTCGTCCGCTCGTTGATCAGGGTCTCGACGTGATCGACGTCGATCCCGAGATCGTGTTCGGAAACGACATCGGCGAAGATCGGGGTGGCGCCGGTGTACCTGACGGCATTGGCAGTGGCGGCGAAGGTCATGGAGGGCACGATCACCTCGTCACCGGGCCCAATGTCGGCGGCGAGGCAGGCCAGGTGGAGGGCCGCGGTGCAGCTCGACAGTGCGACCGCATGGGCGGACCCGATGCTCTCCGCGAACTCACGCTCGAATCGCTCCGTTTGCTCGCCCATCGTCAACCAGCCGGAGCGGAGTGCCTCCTCGACCGCCAAGAGATCCGCCTCAGTGACGCGAACGTCGAAAACCGGGATCTGCTCAGGCGCCGTGCTCATCGGTATGCCACTAGTCGGCCGGGTCCGCAGCCGGCTGAAGAAACGCGGGTGATCCCGCGGCGGCGATTTCTTCGTCCCACCCCAAGATGAGACTCATGTCGTGCTGCCGGCAACTCTGCCGGGAGCGAGGACCATGTGCATGTTGCGGCCCTCCTGCTGCGGCGCCTGCTCGACGATGGCGAGTTCGCCGAGGTCCTCGTGCAGGCGCTCGAGCAGGGCGCGCCCACGCTCGGGATGAGCCTGCTCGCGACCGCGGAACATGATCGTGACCTTGACCTTGTCCTTCTTGTTCAGGAACCGCTCGACGTGGCCCTTCTTGGTCTCGTAGTCGTGGTCGGCGATCTTCGGGCGCAACTTGATCTCGCGGACGTTCACCTGTTGCTGATGCTTGCGGGCCTGCTTGGCCTTCTGCTCCTGCTCGTACTTGTACTTCGAGTAGTCGAGCAACCGACAGACGGGCGGGCGCGAGTCGGGGGCGACCTCGACCAGGTCGAGGTCGGCCTCGCGGGCGATCCTGCGGGCCTCGTCGGTGTCGACGACTCCGACCTGTTCACCGTCGGCGCCGATCAGGCGGACCTTCGGAACGCGGATGCGCTCGTTGATGCGGGTCAGGTCCCGCTCGGGGGGACGCCGATCGAAGCGACGCGGAACCGGCACTAGAGAGAGGGAACGTCGAGCGTCAAGCGGTCAACGCGAAGGGGCTGGGGCGAGAGATGCAGGACAAACGTATTGCGGGCACGAGCGCTCAGGGGCGCGACGTGGTCTGGCCGAGGTGCATCGCCGCGCAGTATAGACACGACTTCCCCGAAAACGTCAACAGGGGCTTCTACGAGTGCCCCGCAAGCGACCGATCGACGAGCCGGGCGATGAACTGATCAGCGCTGAGAATCCCAAGATCGCCGTCCTCGTGAGAGCGGACCGCGGCCCCTCCGGCCTCGGCCTCGCGGTCTCCGAGCACGAGCATGTACGGAACCTTCGACAGCTCCGCGTCGCGAATCTTCCTGCCGACGGATTCGCTGCGATCGTCGATCCGCGCCCTTATTCCCGCTGCCTGGAGCGTCTCCAGCAGCGATGCGGCCTCGTCGATGTGGCGGTCCGACACCGGGAGAATGGCCGCCTGGGTCGGCGCCAGCCAATCCGGAAACCGCCCCGCGTGGTGCTCGATCAGGATCCCGGCGAAGCGCTCCATCGAGCCCAGAAGAGCTCGATGGATCATCACCGGGCGGTGGTTGGCGTTGTCGGCACCCTGGTATTCGAGTTCGAAACGGTCGGGCATCATGAAGTCGAGCTGGCAGGTGCCGAGCTGCCAGGAGCGGCCGAGCGCGTCGGTCACGTGGAAGTCGATCTTCGGGCCATAGAAGGCGCCGTCGCCGGGATTGAGGGTGTAGGGGCGCTCTTGCTTGTCGAGCGCGCCGGCGAGCGCCTTCTCCGCCATCTCCCACTGTTCATCGGAGCCGATCGACTTGTCCGGGCGGGTGGAGAGCTCCACGTTCACGTCGTCGAAGCCGAACGTCTCGTAGATCTCGTCGATCGCCTCGCAGATATCGATCACCTCGCGCTCGATCTGCTCGGGCATGCAGATAGACGTGGGCGTCGTCCTGGGTGAAGGCCCGAACGCGAAGCAGGCCGTGAAGGACACCCTCCCGCTCGTAGCGCGAGACGTTCCCGTACTCGGCGAGCCGCAACGGCAGGTCCCGGTAGGAATGCCGCGCGGAATCGAAGACCAGACAGGCGCCGGGGCAGTTCATCGGCTTCAGCGCGAAGCGTCGGTCCCCCTCCTCGCGATCACGGTCGGAGGGCTCCGCGAAGTACATGTTCTCGCGGTAGTTCTCGTAATGGCCCGACCGGTGCCAGAGGTCGACGTCCATGACCTCCGGGGTGCGGATCTCGACGTAGCCTCGCTTGGCCAGCTGGCGCGTCGACTTGCTCGCGGATCAGCCTCAGGAGGACGGTCCCCTGAGGTAGCCAGAAGGGCATTCCCGGCGATTCCTCGCGGAACAGGAACAGGTCCAGTTGCGGCCCCAGCCGACGGTGGTCGCGGGCCTTAGCCTGCTCGATTCGCTCCAGGTGGGCGGTCAGGTCCTTCTTCGAGAAGAAGGCGGTGCCATAGATCCGGGTGAGCATCTGCCGGGTCTCGTCGCCGCGCCAGTACGCCCCGGCTACCGAGTTCAGTTTGATCGCGGCTATCCGCCCCGTCGAGGGAGCGTGTGGGCCGCGGCAGAGGTCGGTGAACTCGCCGTTGCGGTAAAGCGAGACGGTCTCCACCCGCTCGTCGGTGATCAAGTCCTCGACCAGCTCGACCTTGTAGGGCTGGTCCTCGGTGCGAAAGCGCTCGATCGCCTCGGCGACGGGTATGTCGGTGCGCTCGAACCCCTCGTCGGCGGCGATGTGCTCAGCCATCCTCTCCTCGATCCTCTCGAGGTCGGATTCGGAGAGCGAGACGTCATCGGGAAACTCGAAGTCGTAGTAGAAGCCGTCCTCGATCGGCGGTCCGATCGAGACCTTCGTCCCCGGATACAACTCGCAGACCGCCTCGGCCATCACGTGAGCGGCGTCGTGGCGGATCAGGTCGAGAGCGCCGTCGCTCTTCGGCGTAACGATCTCGATCGATTCGCCGTCGGCCAACGGTGCTCCGAGGTCCCGGATCTCCCCGGCAACGCGAATCGCGAGCGCGGCCTTAGCGAGGCCCGGACCGATCGCCGCAGCCGCGTCGGCACCGCTCGCGCCCTCGGCGAGCTCCAGCGACGATCCATCGGGCAGTGTCACAGTCAATCCGGCCATCGGGGTCATGCTATTGACCACCCTCGAGGACTCGCCAAAGGACGACGCGGTTTGAACCGCCGATCCGCTTCAGACCGGCGAACGGGGGTCCCTGCTCCCCACCGACGACGAGGATCCGCGTGACCCCCGCGGGGGCGTCGGTGCCGGCGTTCGGCTCGATTTCGCCGACCGATGCTTCCCCGGCGCCTCGCAACTCCCAGCCGTAGAACTCGCTGCCGTGCTGATCGGCAATGACGTTGGCCGGGGCCAGCAGCAGAGTGGACTCTCCCGCGAAGCGGTTGCTGAGCTTGCGGACCCCCGGGGTGTAGTCGTCGAGGCCGACCGGGGCATTGGCCAGGGCGAGCGTGCTGGATATCCCGGCCCCGATGGCGAACGCGACAGCGAGAATGGCAACGCCCCCACGGCTGTGCCCGCGGAGAGGGATCGGCGCCAGGGGGTCGAGCAGGCCGCGAGCGGCGATCAGCATGGCGAGCGGGGCGATCATCTGCAGCGCCTTCGCGGCGGTGTAGGGGGTGCTCCCAACCCTGGCAGCGAGCCAGATCGCGGCCGCTGCCCCCAGCGCGGCCAGCAGCGCTGTCTCCGCCTGCCGCCACGCTCCAACGACCCCGAGCGCCAGCGCCAGCGCGCCGAGAGCGGCACCTAGGTAGAACGCGAGCGCCGGGACTGCTCCGTCGCCCGGGTTGACGCGAAAATCGCCGCTCGGCCAGATGCCAAAGACCGAGCCCGGGTTGATCTGCCCGAAGAGGTTGCCGAGGGCATTGTCGTAGTCAGGGCGTTCGCGGCCGACCCCCGCCTGCGAAGCGGCCCTCTCCACCACTCCGGCGGATCCGCTCGAACCACCGGCAGCGGCGGGCTTGGGAGCCCGCTCGGTTACAGCGTCGACGCTCGTCCCGAATTTGCTGATCCGATCGATCTCGGGGGCGGCGATCGCCACGAGCAGAAGCAATCCGACGAGAGCGCTGGGAAGGATGCGCCGGATCGCAGCCCAGGGCTCGGAGCGGCGGAAGAGCTCGGCGAACGCCCAGAGCCCCAGTGATCCCACCAACCAGACGAGACCCGGCCAGCTGTACACGTAGAGGGCCCCGGCTGCGATCACGGCGCCGGGCAGCAACGCGAGCAGGCCGCTGCCGGTTCGGATGCGATCTCCCGTCAGATCACGAAGCCAGAGCGCGAAGCCGAGCACGAATGCTGCCTCGAACAGCTCCTTGAAGGCACCCTGAGCCAGATAGGACGCGGCGAGGTAGGGGACGGCGGTCAGGACCGCGACCAGCGTGGCCCGGGGCCGCGAAAGCGAGTCGAGGGCTGCCGTTGCCGCGATCGCGACGATCACGGGAATGGCGATCGTGACGCCGGTGAAGGCGATGCTGAGCTCGCCGGTCACCTCGTTACCGGCCACCGCGAGCGAGTGCGGCCCGAGCGGATAGCCGTTGCGGAAGATGCTCGGGCTGAGCCCGGTCGGGTCGGCCAGCCAATTCGACGCGAAAAGGTGCTGAGACATGTCCACGTTGAAGCCGGTTCCAAGCACGCCGAGGTGTCCCTCGACGACGAACGGGATCGAAACGACCGCCAGAGCGATCAGCGCAACCGGCGCAGTGCGGGCAAGGCCCTCGCGGATCCCCGACAACCGAAACGAAGCGAATGCGCCCGCGGCCGCCGAGACGATCAGCAGCGTGACCAGCGCGGACATGCCGTGCCCGGGGAGGCGAACAGCCCACCAGGCGATCACGCTCGCCGCGGCAAGGCCGACAACGACGGAGGTCGGGGACCATCGCCGAGCGCCGGCCGCCGCGAGTACTCCTGACCCGATTGCCGTCGATACGCCAATCACGATCAGTACGACTGCGTAAGTTCCGAGCGCGTCGGCTAGCACCGGCGACTCCTGCCCTCGTTCGTGCTCAGCTTGCCGTCGGGGCCGGGTTCGCTTCGGCCCAGGCGACGATCTCGGCGGTGCCGGCGATGAACTCGCCGTCGTCGAGGACGACCACCGGGACCTCGTTGGAGCCGGTCAGTTCACGGACCTCCTTGCGCCCCTTCGTGAAGTTGAGGGGCGGCACCTTCGCCCATCCATATGCCTTCACGACCTCCGGGTCGTAGCCGGCGTCGACTAAAGCGTGGTAGGCAATACCGCAGGGATGGTCCCCCAGGACAGGGTGCTTAGCGTTGCTGTCCCAGCAGACGTAGACGCGCATCGTCAGTCAGTCTAGGGCCACTGGACCCGGCCGGGCTACTTGCTCAGCGACCTGGCGATGACGACACGCTGGATCTCGTTGGTGCCCTCGTAGATCTGGGTGATCTTGGCATCGCGCATCATCCGCTCGAGCGGGTACTCCTTGACGTAGCCGTAGCCGCCCAACACCTGGACACCTTCGATCGTCACGTCCATGGCCGTGTCGGAAGCGAAGAGCTTCGCCATCGAGCTGTAGCGGGCCTTGTCAGGGTCGCCACGGTCGATCTTGGCGCAGGCGGTGTAGAGCAGTTCGCGGGCCGCAGCCGTTCTGGTCGCCATGTCGGCGAGCTTGAACTGGATTCCCTGGAGCTCGATGATCGGCTTGCCGAATGCGACCCGCTCCTTGGCGTAGTCGACGGCGTAATCGATGGCGCCCTGGGCGATCCCGACCGCCTGCGCGGCGGCCCCCAGGCGGGTTCGCTCGAGCGTGCCGAGGGCGACCGAGAGGCCTCGTCCAACCTCACCGATCACGTTGGCTGCCGGCACCCGGACATCCTCGATGACTGGTGATCCTGTCGGTGAGCCCTTGATGCCGAGCTTGTGCTCGAGGTTGGCGATCGAGAATCCAGGGCGGTCCTTCTCGACGACGAAGGCCGTGATCCGACGGTTTTCGCGATCGGTGACTGCGAACACCACGTAGAAGTCCGCGATCCCGGCATTGGAGATCCAGTTCTTGGAGCCGTTGATGACCCACTCGTCGCCTTCCTGGACGGCGGTCGTGCGGATGGCGGCGGGGTCCGATCCGGCTTCCGGCTCGCTGAGGGCAAAGGCAGGCGACCACTCGCCACTCGCGCACTTGGGCAACAACCGATCCTTGAGCTCATCAGAGCCGAAGAGCTGAATCGGCAGTGTGCCGAGCTCCTGGACCATCAAGATGAGAGCGCTGGAGGCGCAGACGCGCGCAATCTCCTCGACGGCGATCTGCTGCATCAGAGTCCCGGTGCCGGTCCCGCCGTACTCGGTGGGAAACGGCAATCCGAGCACGTCATGGGATGCGAGCAGCTCGCGGATGTCCCAGGGGTACTCGCCCTTCTCGTCGATCTCGGCGGCGCGCGGGGCGATCTGCTCCTGTGCGAGCCGGCGGACGAGCTCACGGAAGTCGCGCAGCTCCTCGGGGACCTCGTAAACGCCTGCTCCAGCAGAAGTCAACTCTGTGGTTTCGCTCATGGCCGAGACCTTATTCAGCCGACTCGGGTCGCACCAGGATCACGTAGGCCGGATTGATCCACACCGGCCCACCGTCGTCCCGCGCCGTGAGCCTCACCAGGCCTTCGGCTCGGGCCTCGCGAATCAGCTTGCGAACCTTCTCGGCGGCTTCGTCCACGACGACCGCCTCCTGTTGTCCGCCGGCGAGAGAGATCAGGGTTGGCACGTGTTTGAGCCTACAGGCGGAGCTTGTCGAAGAAGCCACGCAAACACAAGAAGAGGCGCGGGAAACGCTCTAACAAGCCATAAGCGGCGACTCTGGCTGGGTGCAGATACCGTCCGATTAGGGCCGATTAGGCGGGGCTTGGGCAGCTACGTCGTCGCTGCTGAGTCCGACTTTGTCTCGAAGGGCTGCCGCGTGAAGCCGCTTACCGGCGGCAAGTTCGCTGTCCGTGAGCTCGTCGCGGGCCAATGGGTGCATGGACACGAAGGTTTGCCCCTTCGATGCCACGCCCCGGACGTTTGTGCGTCGCGGGGCACTTATGTAGGGCGACCCTAACCGCTGGGCCGATGGGTGCAAGGTCCTCATGGTGTGGTCGGGCCTTCCCATATCCCCGAGCGCCCTGGGTCCATCGGCGGTGGCCGAGCTCATGGCCGGGAGCTCGGTCCTCCCTCGGGACGCGGCTCGGCCTGAGACGGATTTTGCAGCAGGCAACCCGCACATCGTCCAGAAATCAAAGGCATACACAAGGGTCTCGGCAGGTAGCCGATTGAGACGTTGCGGAGGACCGTTCAAAGTCTCTGCCACGGCCGGGGGCGCGATGCGCCGCCCGGCCAGATTTCGCCACGCGGGTCTCAGGTTCCGTCGACCTCTAGGCAAGGTCCAGCTCCGGGCCCCGTTCTGGCCCGAAGCTGGACTACATGGGCAGGCGCACTGTCTTGGGGGATAGGAATGCACCTGGCCCGATTAGGGACTTCGACGCAATTCGGCGTCAACCTTCCTGCGCTCGGCCGCCAAGCCCGAACCCGTTGACGACGAGGTTCGCGGTGAAAGGTCGCCGAGCGGCCTGGCAAGACGATTCTCGGGCTCTGAAGTTGCCACTTTGATTGCCACCCCCAATTAGAAAGAGGCCCCCGCAGGGCCTCCATCCGGCTTGTCTATGCCATGGGCGTTACTGGGCTCGAACCAGTGACCTCCAGCTTGTCGAGCTGGCGCTCTCCCAACTGAGCTAAACGCCCGGGATGCGGCAATCTAGCAGCGGCCCAGGGTCAGGCGGTGGAGCTGGGCGGGTCTCCGGTCTCATCGTCGTCGCGCTCGGCCTCGACCTTGACCGGCTCGTCGTCCTTGTCGTCGTCTCTGGAGCCGCTCAGCGAAGCCTTGAGCTCGCGCATTCCCTCGCCGGCGCTGCGCCCCAGTTCCGGAAGGCGCTTGGGGCCGAAGATCACCAGCAGGATGATCAGGACGATCGCGATCTCGAGTGGGCCTATCGACGGCACGGTCTCTCCTCCATCGGTCAAGTATCTCCGATCGGATCGGTCTCGGGGTTGGCATCGAACGGCTTACCGAAATCACCGTCTGGCCCGGCAGCCGGTCGGCGTCGCCGCTGCATCTGAGCCTTGGCGACCTGGCGGCCGTGCGCGGCCCGTGCCGAACGGAAACGAGCTAGGTCGCCTACACCAACCTCCGCGAGGTGGCGACCGTCTCCACCCTGTCGTGAACTGCCCCTGGCCGCGCCGCGATCGCCCGCTGCCACAACTCTGCTCGACCCTCATCCGTCAGCGTGCGCATCCGGCTGATCCGGCGCTCGATCGCAAAGAGCGATCGACCTGCGTCAAGCATGTGGTCAACCATGATCGTGCTCAGCGACAGATCCCGCTCGGCCTCGTCCTCGAACATCCTCTCCCCCTCTTCCCCGGTTGTACTTCTCCTCTTCGCCCGCCCTGAGTCTACGCGGCGGGAGACCGTTCTGTCCAGTGAAATCTCGTTTCGTTATCCAGGATGGAAAACGCCGTCCATCGTTCGCCACGAGCGACCCAGGACAAAGCGACGACGAGGTTCGGCGTGATGCCTTGCCTACGGTTCGCGGGATACTGCATAGGCGATGTCGCAGGAGAACGTGAAATTCGTGGCCGGGGTCTTCGAGGTGGGGCAGCGTGGACAAGGAGACCTTGCTCGCGGCGCTTCCCGACATGGTGGCCCAGATCTGAGATCCGGAGATCGAGTGGATCGAGGACCCACAGCGCGCCGATTCCCGCATGCACTGGGGCCATGAAGGCGTTTCTCAACTCCTCGGTGGTGTGGCAGAGTCCGGGATATGACCTATCAGGTGCGGGCTGCGCGCTTCGATGATTCTGAAGCCTGCCTCCGGATCATCCGTGCGTTGCCGGACTTCTTCACCGAGGATGTTCCGACCAAGGTGCGGGACGATCTAGAGCGGCACGGCGGTTGGGTCATCATCGAGGCCGACGAGATTGTGGGCTTCGTGGTTGTCGATCGGCGCTCGCCGCAGACCACGGAGATCCTGTGGATCGCCGTGGAGCCCGCTCGGCGCAACGCAGGCTGCGGAACACGATTGCTGAACCATGTGCTCGGCGTCCTACGCGATCAGGGGAGTGCCTTGGTCGAAGTGAAGACGCTCGATCGTTCCGCAGACTATGCGCCATACGAAGCGACGCACGCCTTCTATGAGCGCAATGGATTCGTACAGATCGACTGCATCGACGAGTTTCCGGACTGGCCACCCGGGAACCCGGCCGCCATCTACGTCGCCGCCCTGAAGACGACGAGGTGACTGCGCGCGCCGGTCGCTGGCGCTGTGACCGGGGGGCCAAATCAGAAGAGAACTCGGTCGCTGGACCGCAGCGAAGGCAGTCAGGCAGCAGTACCTCGGTCGGCTGCTGCGTCGTAGTCCGCGATGAATGAGCCAAGGTCGGGGTACACGCCGACGTTGTCCCGAATCTGGGACCGTAGGTACGACGAGGAGGCCAGCGAATAACGGATGTAGTACGACCATTCGTCCGCCCACGTGGCATAGGCCGCGAGCCGTTGGCCCGTCTGAAGACCCATGGACAAGAAATCACCGTGAAGGTCGGCGGTTACCTTGAGGCGAACGATGTCCTCGGCACTGGGCGGAACGATGTCGCTGCCACCGGGGTTTGAATCCGTTCCGTCGAAGTAGAGGTCGTACAGGTTCGGAAACTGGATGAACACGTCGGTCACCGACGTGTAGTGGGCGAGCAGTTCACGGTGCGCTTGGGTTCCCGCGACCTCGTTCGCAATCCGCTGTTGGCCCGCCAGCGAACGTGCCTGCATGGCGAAGAAGAGGACCGAGGCAACAACCGCGATCGTGCCGATGAGTTCCATAGTTTGACCTTCCCGTTCGGTGCTCAGGGCTTCGCCGCCCCGACTCCCCTAGCGCAGCTCGGCGATTGCGGCGTCGGTGCTCAGTACCCGGCCGAACTCCGGATCGAGGTTCGAGGCGGTGACTCGAGCGAGCTCGTCGGCCGTGACCGTGCCCCCATCGTGATCGTCCTGATCGAAAGTGTGGGTGGCGTCGATCGCGAACCCCACCTCGTAGCCGAGGTCGGAGCCGACTCGCGCCGTCGTCTCGCAGCACATGTTCGTCTGGATGCCGCAGATCACGAGCTTGTCGATCTCATCCTTCCCCAGCCAGTCGTGCAGATCGGGCGTGCCATGGAAAGCGGAGTGGACGGTCTTGGTGACCAGCAGGTCCGGTCGGCCCTCGACCACGTCCTTGAACTCGCTGCCGGCCTCGTCGGATCGCAGCGGTGAGCCGTCCTCGTCCCAGTGATGCCGCACGAACACGATTGGCTGGTTGCTGCCGCGCCATGCGGCGATCAGCGCTCTCACGTTCTCCTCGCAGGCGGTGTTGTTCCGGGGGCCCCAGAACCCGGCATCGTCGAAGCCCCTCTGCACATCCACGACAATCAGAGCTGTTCGGTCCATGACCCTCCCACGTTGAGTGCCGACCGGATCCTCCGGAAGCGACTGTACTCCTCGCGATGCGGCAGATCAACCTTGCTCGTAGGACTTCGCGAGCGGGTCGGGCATGACTTGGGCGAGGACGCGGGTCCGGTCCGGCCGGATCACGACGCAGCCGACCGCCGGGAAGGCCGGGGCCATCGACTCGACCGCGTGCACGTCCTCGCCAGCGTTGGCGAAGTAGATGCCCGAGCCGCCGTCGAACCCGCCGCCGTCGGGCAACGTGGTCCATTCGATCTCGTGCTGATCTAGGTCCATCTCGGGAACTCGGGTAGCGATCCTGTCGAGCAATGTCATTTGCTCGTGGGCCTTCGCCTTCGCCTCGTGTTCCTCGCCCTGCTTGCGGATCGTCTCTTCCAGCTCGGCGAACTTGCGCTTATGGTCGTCGGTGTTCATGTTTGCCTCTGCTTTCGGGTAGGTGAGGACATATCTGGCAATAGAGGGTTGGGCGGTATGTGCTTCACCGGGTCGAGGATCTGATCCCTCTGTGTCTCCTGCGTATCGCTCTGGCTGGGATAGGCGGTTCCCCGGTTGGGTATCGCGCTGCTTCACTGTGAAGTCCCGACCGAATCCGCTGGGTTGCCCGCTTCTGCCTTTCACCCTTTGTCCTGCGACCGGGGATAGACGCGGTGAAGTTGTCGGATGCGGCTATCCGATCGCGGCCTCGGCTCGGGACACAGTCGGGACACGGTTTTGACCCGGTGCCCCACAAACCGCATGGATAAAGAGGCGCCTGCCGGAATCGAACCGGCGTAAACGGCTTTGCAGGCCGCTGCGTAGCCACTCCGCCAAGGCGCCGAGCGACGGCAAGGGTATCCCCCTTGTGCGCGGCTCGACCGCGCGAGTAGATTGGCGCGGATGAATCTCCCCCCTAGATCACGCATGGTCCTGCTCGCAATCGTCCTCACGGCTCTGGTCGGGTCCGCGTTCGCGGCGACCGCCAGCGCCAAGATCAACCGCTGCAACGGGCAGAAGGTGCTCTGCAACCAGCCGTTCAACGAGGTTGTCATCCCCGCCGCCCACAACGCGATGTCGACGGAGTCGCTCGGCTGGGTGCTGCCGAACCAGTCGATCGCGATTCCCGATCAGCTCGAGTTCGGGATCCGCGGGCTCCTGATCGACACCTATTACGGACAACTTCGCGATGACGGGATCGTCGTCAACGCATCGGCCGACGACCCTGGAGCCAAGACCTACTTCTGCCATGTCTACTGCCAACTCGGATCATCGGAGCTCGCGCCGGCCTTGCGGAAGATCACAAAGTTCATCCGCAACCACCCGAACAACGTCCTGCTGATCGAGAACGAGGACTACATCAAGCCGTTCGACTTCGCCAAGGCGGCCAAGCGCAGCGGCCTCTTCGACTTCGTCTACAAGGGACCCACCGACGAGTGGCCGACGCTGCGGCAGATGATCCGGTCGCAGGAGCAGGTCGTGATGCTGGCCGACAACGACGCCGGCAACGTTCCCTGGTATCACCGCACCTATCAGGGAATCCTCCAGGAGACCCCTTACAACTTCCCGAACTCCAACCAGCTCACCGAACCTTCCAAGTGGCAGGCGAGCTGCGGACCGAATCGCGGCGACGTGACTGGTTCGATGTTTCTGATGAACCATTGGTCCCCGCCGACGGCCCCGGCCGTTCCCAACCTGGAGGCCTCGGCGCTGGTCAACGCGCGCGGCGTGATCCTCGGACGCGCCCAGAAGTGCGCGGAGGTTCGCGGCCGGCTGCCCTCGATCATCGCCGCCGATCAGATCACCGCCGGAGACCTGCTCGGTGCCGTGCGCGATCTGAACTCGATCGCCGCCCAGACCCCCGGCCCTTGAGCGCGGTAGAGCTGAAGCAGGCCGGGCCGTTCGCCTTCCGAGAGGCCGTTCCCGACACGGAACCCAAGGGGCCGCCCGTCCTCTGCCTGCACGGCTTTCCGGAAACGTCCTACATGTGGCAGGACGTCCTCGCCGCCATAGCGGGGGCGGGACACCGGGGGATCGCGCCCGATCGGCCCGGCTCCGGTCGCTCGGCCCCCGATCCGCCCGCGACCTGGGAGCGGCAAAGTGGGGCGATCGGGCGATTCGTCGACACGCTCGGCATTCCACCCGTGGTCCTCGTGGTCCACGACTGGGGCGGGCTGATCGGCCTACGGTGGGCATGCGACCACCCCGACCGGGTCCGTGCGCTCGTCATCTCATCGACCGGGTTCTTCCCCGACGGCAAGTGGCACGGGTTGGCCACCGGCCTGCGCACGCCCGGAACCGGCGAGCAGCTGCTCGAGGCCCTCGACCGCTCGTCGTTCGGCGAGCTGATGCGCTCCCAGTGCAGCGGCTTCGGCGACGATGCGATCGACGAGTACTGGCACTCTCTGGGGACTCGCGAGGGCCGCGCCGCGGTTCTCGAGACCTACCGCTCGGGGGACTTCGAGCAGCTCCGCCCCTACGAGGCTCGCCTTGCGGAGCTCGGCCTCCAGACCCTGATCCTCTGGGGGGAGGACGACGCCTTCGCCCCGGTCGCGGGCGCTCATCGATTCGCGGCGGAGATCCCCGGCTCGAAGTTGCGGGTCATCGAGGGAGCCGGCCACTTCGTCTACGCCGACGCTCCAGCTGAGTGCGCCGCGGCGATCACCGACTTCCTGGCACGGATCTAGCGGCCCGCCACCGTCTTGGCGGGCGGCGCGATCAGGGGACGACCGTGACCCTGGGCCGCGAACTCTTAGTTGTTGCCGCCGGGCCGAGCTCTCGGCCTGTCCATCCCACCCCCCACGGGCCACCGAAACTCGGCCGAAGCAACCCCTCACACTCTCGGGCGTCAGGGCACCTTCCCTTCGAGCGAGTGCGTCAGTGAGTCCAAGTCGCAGTTTCGGATGATTCGGGAAAGCGAAGGGTGGCTCGCTGCGTTTCCTCCTCACCGGGCCGGCGTGTCCTACCCCAGGTTCACGCGCCGGTCCGTGTCCAGCTTTGGGTCGGAACGGAGACCCGGAGCTGGACCTGCGCTCATCTCGACCAGTCAGTCCTTCGCGTTCTCGCCCTTCTTGTCCTGGGGCGGGAGCGGCCAGGACCTGGCGAACCTCGTCCCGGCCTGCGCGAAGTGCAACCGCGGCCGGCGCGACTAGGGTCCTGCAAGGCCGTTGGCGACGCGCCGGTCGCTGGCGCAAGATGCGAGCTGAGGTTAGGGTGGTTGGCGAGATGTCCCATCCTGATCTCGCCGCCTCACCTGACACCCGGCCGATCGAGCTCGGGGAGGTCTGGGAGAACCCGGTCACACTGGAGCGCGCCGTCATCGTCGAACTACCGTGGTTGAACGACGAGGGCCGAGCCGTCGCTGAGCTGACGGCGCTCCCCGGTGCGCGCGTGGTCGGTGAGCACCTGCATCCTGCGCTGCATGAGAGCTTCAGTGTCGAGGAGGGCGAGCTGACGGTGCTGCGCGACGGTCAGAAGTCGGTCCTGCACGCTGGTGAGCGGGCGGACATCCAGCCGGGTGTCTGGCATGACTGGTGGAACGAGTGTGAGGTGGATGCGATCGTGCGCGTGGAGATCACGCCGGGTGAGCGGTTCGTGCACATGATCGAGACGCTTTTCGGGCTCGCGCGCGAGGGGCACGTCAACAAGCGCGGGATGCCGCACCCGCTGCAGCTCGCGCTTACCGCGACCCAGTTCTCCGACGTGTTCGTCCTCCGCAAGCCACCGGCTGCTGTTCAGCGCCTGCTGTTCGGCGCGCTCGCGCCGATCGCCCGCCGCCGCGGATATGGCGGGACTTACCCGACCCTGTCGAGAGCGACACTCGCGCCGCGTCCGGCCCGCAATGCTCCAGCAGAGTGAGTAGGACGGCACGCGCCGGTTCGGGCTACCACCGGGCCACGGGGCCACGGCGGGAGCCGGGCCGAGCGGACGTTCCGCTCTGGCATGGGAAGCGGCTGATGGGATTCGAACCCACGACCTTCTGCATGGCAAGCAGACGCTCTAGCCAACTGAGCTACAGCCGCATCGGCGGGGGATTATAGGCGCGAGGCGGCTTTGAGGTCCAGATTGCCCAACGGCCGTGTCAGGAGCCGTCGAGCGTCTCGTTGACCAGACGATCGGCCTCGGCGTTGTATTCGCGCTTGACGTGGCGAATCGACCACCGGTCGAATTCGGCGAGTGCGGCGTGAGCGGCGGCGTGCAGCGGCTTCATGTTCGGGTCCTTGACCTTGTACTCGCCGCGGACCTGCTTGACGATCAACTCGGAGTCGCCGACGAGGTCCAGCTCGTTCGCGCCCAGGAGCTTCGCCTGCTCGATGCCGAAGATCAACGCCCTGTACTCGGCGACGTTGTTGGTTGCCCGGCCGATCACCTCCCCGGCGCTGTAGACGATCTCGCCGTCGGAATCGCTGAGGACCGCTGCGATCGCAGCGGGCCCGGGGTTTCCCCGCGATCCCCCGTCGACGTGAACGGTCAGCTTCACTCTCCGTCCACCGCGGCGGAGGAGGTCCGCTGTTGCAGAGTGCCGTCGGCGTCGACCATCAGGTTCCAGGTTCTATCGGTGGGCCGAAGCTGATCGAGGGTCTCCCCCTTGCCGGACTCGCGAACGTCGAACCCGTGCCCGCTCGGAGACACCTCCCACTGATACCAGGTGAGCTCCCAGGCGATCGTCAGGCGAACGCCGGGATTCCCGTCGGAGGTCGAGATCGCGATCGCGGTAGCCCGCGGTGGGCCGAGCGTCCGGGTCAGCCCGGCAACGGTCCGCCGATGGTTGGAGTTGTTGAAGGCATAGAGGGCATCGACCACCGACCCGCCCGACGCGCCGGGGGAAGTCCCGGGGGTCCCGTGGGTCGGGACCGGCAGGCTGGGCCCGCTCCTGTCATCGAGGGTCGAATCCAGGCGACGGGCTGACTCCGGTTCCGGTTCGCCGGTGGGCTGTCCTCGGCGCGAGAGGAGTCCGCCGAAGACCTGTGCCCCCCGCGGCCGCCGACGCTCTCGGCTCGGCGCACCGGCGGCGGTCGGTTCGATCTCCTCGGGCCGCAGCCATCCGGCGGCCTCCGCCCGAGGCTTGCAGAGCTCGCAGACGTCGACCTCGGGGCCATCCCTGGTCACGAAGCGAATCGGACGCTCCCCGGGCAGGAGGCGACGCTCGCAGACCGCGCAGGAGGGGTCGACATGTGGCTCTTCTGACATCGGGAGGCAGGTTAGGGCAAGGCGAAGTGTGAGCCCGGAGCCCGCATCGATACTGCGAGCCGTTCCGGGCCGACGCCCTCAGGCGGCGTTCGCGAGGTGCGACCGCATGCCGAGGACAGCCTTGGTGTGAAGCTGGGACACGCGCGACTCGGTGACGCCGAGGACGTCGCCGATCTCCCGAAGGGTGAGGGTCTCGTAGTAGTAGAGGGCGATGACGAGGCGCTCGCGATCCGGCAGGGACTCGATCGCGTCGGCGAGCCGATCCTTGAGCTCAACCGTGTCGATCGCCTCCTCGGGATCGACCGCATTGGGGTCGCGGATCGTGTCCAGCAGCGAGACCTGACCACCGTCGGAGTCCGAGACGGTCCAGAGGTCGTCCAGGGCGAGGACCGAGGAGTTGGCGATCTCGAGCAGCGTCGTCCGGAAATCGTCCACGGAGACGCCGAGCTTCTCCGCCATCTCCTCCTCGCTCGGGGCACGACCGAGCTTGTTCTCGAGCTGGGAGTGGATCTTCTCGACGTCGCGAGCCTTGGCCCGGACCGAGCGCGGAACCCAATCCAGCGAGCGGAGCTCGTCGATGATGGCGCCGCGGATGCGGGAAACGGCGAAGGTCTCGAACTTGATCTCGCGCTCGAGGTCGTAGCGCTCGATCGATCCGATCAGCCCGATCAGCCCGTAGGAGATCAGGTCTCCCTCCTCGACGTGGGAGGGCAGGCCGGAGGCCATGCGACCGGCGACGTACTTGACGAGCGGCGAGTAGGCGACCACGAGGCGCTCGCGCGCCCGCTCGTCGCCGTCCTCCTTACAGCGACGCCAAAGCTCCTTCAATTCCACTGCTTTGACGTTGGTTTCCATTCAGACCTCTCCTTGGCAAGTCATACGTTAGTCCAGGTTGGCTCAAGCACGCGGATGAGCGCCCGCATAGGCCTCGCGCAGCCGACTCGGTTCGACCCTCGTATAGACCTGCGTAGTCGAGATGCTCGCGTGGCCGAGCAGCTCTTGGATCGAGCGCAGATCCGCCCCGCCCTCGAGCATGTGGGTCGCGAACGAATGGCGGAGAGCGTGAGGTGAGACCCTCCCGGCTATCGCCGCCTCATTGACCCAGCGGCCCAGGCGCCTGGTCACATCCGAGGGCGAAAGTCGCCTGCCGCTCTTGGAGATCAGCAGGGCAGCCTCTCGGGCGTCGTCGACCAGTGCCGGGCGGAATCGCTCCACGTAGCGGGAGACCGCGCGCTGTGCCGGCTCGCCAAGGGGCACGATCCGCTCCTTGTCGCCCTTGCCTCGCACCCGAACGGTCTCGGAGTCGAAGTCGATCGAGTCGAGGTTGAGACCGACGAGCTCGGAGCAGCGCAGGCCCGACGAGTAGGCAAGCTCGAGCATCGCTCGGTCGCGCGCCTCCAGCGGCGTGCCGGCGGGGATTCGCTCCAGGAGATCCCGGGCCTGGTCGCGATCGAGGACGCGAGGAAGGCGCGACGTCGATTTCGGATTGGGCAGGAGCTCCGCCGGGTTGTGAGCGGCGGAGCCCGATCGGGTGAGAAAGCCGAAGAGGCCTCGCGCGGCAGCGAGCTTTCGCCCGACGCTGGATCGCTCGAGTCCCCGGCCGGCCAGTACCGCCGCGTAGCCGCGGAGGCGACGATACGTGAGCTCGCGCGGGTCGCTGATTCCCGACTCCGTCGCCCAGGCAGCCAGCTCCTCGAGGTCGTTGGAGTAGGCGCGCAGGGTGTGGGGAGAGAGCTGCCTGGCCGTGAGCTCGCGCTCATAGCCGATCAGCGCCGATTGCCAGGCGGGCGAAATCGCAGGGATCGACTCAGCTTCGGGAACGGCGGGCATGGACCCCGATTCGCCCTCCGGGTCCGCGACCCTGCCGCTGGCAGCGATCCTGCCATCGAATCCCGCCATTCGGGACTCGGGCGGAGGCTGGTCAGCCGATGTAGATCGGGGTGCCGACGTCAACGCGGTCATAGAGGTCGATCACGTCCTCCACCGCCATGCGCACGCAGCCGTGAGAGGCAGCGCTGCCGAGCGAGGCCGTATCCGTGGTGCCGTGAATCCCGGCTCCGTTGTAGATCCCCATCCAACGGGCCTTGAGCGGGTTGTCGGGTCCCGGGGGGATCGACTGACCCGCCAGGCTACCCGCCCAGTCGGAGTCGGGAACGTTCCACACAGGGTCTACCTGCTTGTCCTGGATGTGGTACAGCCCGGTGGGGGTATCGAAGCCCTGAGCTCCGATCGCGACCGTGTACTGCACCTCCTGCTCGAGGTTCCGGTACAGCGTCAGCGTGAAGTTGGCCCTGTTGACCACCAGGTAGGTGGGGTATTTGTCGGCCACCTCCGACGTCGTGACCTCGGGCTTGACCTTTTCGACCTCGGCCTTGACCGTGCGGTTGGCGGGATCCTGGAGAGCCAGGTCGACGTCCTTGCGAAGAAGTGCGTCATTGACCTTGATACCGGGCTGGGCTGCAACCGGCTCCAGCACACCGCCGCTGGGGTCGACGCTCGCATCGACCGGATCCTGGTCGAGGTTCGACTCGATGTGGTTGACGAAGTGGTCGACTGCATCCTGGTCGTACTTGATCCGAGGCTCGATGGCTACGTCGATCTCTCCCCCGGTCAAGCTGCGCCAGGTACGCGCCGGCAGTCCGCCGTCCTGGGAGGCGGTGATCGCTTCGTCGACCATCCGGTCGGCATCGGCACTGACGTCGCTTTCGTGGGGTGTCAGCGTGAACTTCTCGTCGCCGAACTTGACGGTCACCGTCTTGTTCAGCGGTGCGACCAGGTTGGTCTCGATCTGCGACCGGGCTCCGTCCGCGTCGAGGCCGCCGACGTCCACCCCGCCGATCGTCACCCCCTCGGCAATCGTGTCCTTCTGCGTCGAGTCCCACCAGTAGACGAGCAGCACTCCGACGATCGCAGTGAAAACGACCGCAACGATTGAGATCTGTGCCTTGCGCCCCATGGTGAGAATCGATAGCGAGGCCGACCGAAGACTCGGTCGTGCCTCGCTTCTCATAATGAAGTGTAAGCAGGTCGTCGGCTCGACGAACGGGCTTGCCTGGACTGCAACCCGGTTTGCGAGCCACCGCCCGATCGCCGCGAGGGCTAGATGCCGAAGGGCTCGTCCTCGGTACCCGACGATTCGCCCGGCGGCGGTGTTTCCGGCCGAGCGAGCGGACTGCGACGGAGGAATCGCTCCACCTCGCCCTCGTAGGTGTACGGCGACTCGACCCCGCGAAGAATGGGCTGGAGTCGGAGGTGCTCGGAGAACGATGCAACCGCCTCGCGGGAGGTGTATCCGTACTCGAACCCGCTCGCCTTGTAACGCCGGTTGTCGAGGCCTCGCCCGAAGCGGAGTTGATTGAGCATTTCATCGGGGATTCTGAGCCCCAGGGTCCGCAGCGGGGCGGCCAACAGGCCCGTTCCCCACGGCGGCAGCAAAGGCGCCGAGCGCTTGCCGAGCAGCCCGATCACCTCCGAAAGCGCCAACACACCGTCGGCGGCGAGGTTGAAGACGCCCGGTAGCGGGTGCAGGGCTGCGTGCTCGAGCGCGTGCACGACGTCGTCCTCATGGACGAACTGGGTGCGGGGGTCGAAGCCGACGACCATCGGAACCAGCGGTAGCGAGAGCATCCGGCCGAATGAGGTCGTCACATCGGGGCCGAGAACGTTGGCGCATCGCAGCACGGTGACGTCGACGTTTGGCTGCTTGGAGGCGAAGTCGATGACCGAAGCCTCCGCCTCGACGACGTCGCGCTCGATCGCCGTCGTCGGCGGGTGGGAACGCGACATCGATTCGGTGAAGAAGGCGGGGTCGTTCTGAGCACACCCGTAGACGTGAGCCGATGACTTGAAGACGAACTTGCGAACCGGCGAGCCCTCGCCGGCGCAGGCTGCGAGCAGGTTCATGGTGCCGATCACGTTGCTCTCGTGGGCCTCGTGACGCGATGTCGTGATCGAATCGACCACCAGGCGGGCGTCGATGACCGTGTCGATCCGCGCCGCGCGGACGATCCGCTGGATCAGGGCGTGCTGGTTGGAGACGCGGACGAACTCGGTGCGTTCGAGTTCCGTGGTTGGATCTCGGGAATCGACGCCGACGATCGCCTCGACCTCGGCGAAGGACTCAAGCGCCTGGGCCAACCTGCCACCCCAGTAGCTCGAGAGCCCCGCAATCAGCACGCGGCGGCGGGCCTGGCGCTCGCCGGTCACCACGACCTGAGCCTCCGGCGCGCTCATCCCAGCCAGACCGACTTCCGCCGCGAGACCATCTCATGCAGGCCCTCCTGGATCCGCGCGCGGACCTCCTGGGCGACCGACTGCACGAGGGCCTTGTCCTCCGCCGGTTCGGAGCCCATGCGAGTCGTGTCGATGGGCTCGAGGAAGCGAATCTTGAACTTGGCCGGCAGATAGCCGAGCATCCCGGCCGGGCCGAGCCACGGGAACGTGGGGGTCAGCGGGAAGTAGATCAGGCCGGTCGCCTTCTGCAGCAGGCGCGAGCGGGCGAACACGGGAGCCGCCTCCTCGGCGCCGACGACGCAGACCGGAATCAGCTTCGCCTCGCCCCGCATCGCCGCCTCGACGAATCCCCCGCGGCCGAAGCGTTGAACCTTGTAGCGGTCCTTGACGAGCTTCTCGGTGCCCTTGCGACCCTCGGGAAAGACCAGCACGAGTTGGCGCTCGTCGTAGAGCAGGCGATGCACGTTGGCCGGATGCGCCGGAACGCAGCCGATCTTCGGCAAGAGGGTCGAGAAGCCCGGGTAGCCCTTGAAGAAATGCTCCACGGTCATATACAGCGGACGCGGCGAGGGATGTTCGTCGCGGATCGCCTTGCCGATCATGGCGGCGTCGGGAGGCAGCGCCCCGGCATGGTTGGAGACGAGCAGAGCGCCTCCATCGGCGGGCACGTTCTCGATCCCCTCGACCTCGCAGCGAAACCAATAGCGGTAGAAGAACTCGACCACGGTTGCGTCGAATGCACCTTCGATCCGTTCGGAGCGGCCCCAGTCGTCGATCCGCCGATCGGCCTCGACCGCGGGCAGAAGCGAGCGCATGCGCTCCCGGTCGGAGACGTCGATCTCACCGCCCTCCTCCGCCCGATCGGGCCCGGGGGCGAGCGATGTGTGCCTGGGAACCATCGCGGGATGATCGCACCTCGGCGACCGCCGATCAGGACGAGCCTCACACGGGCCACACCGGGCCAGCGGCAGGTCTAATGTCCGGAGCGTGACCCCTGAGCAACCCGAAAGCACCGAGGGGGACCGGCGGACGCCGAGAGCCGTCACCTACCCCTACCGCCGGATCGAGCGGGTCGAGGTCACCCCGCCCGACGGCGAGGATCCCTACGGCGACCCCGAGCCCGCCTGGCTGGGAATCGATTGGCAGCAACACCTGCGAACGATCGAGGTCGGCGAGGCAACGATCAACTACGCCGAGATCGGGGACGGGCCGGAGACGATCATCTTCGTCCACGGGCTTGGGGGCTGCTGGCAGAACTGGCTCGAGAACATGCCTCGGATGGCGGAGCTCGGCTACCGTGCGATCGCCTTCGACCTGCCCGGGTTCGGCTCGAGTCCGATGCCGCCGTGGCCGATCTCGATCCCCGACTACGGGATCGCTGCTGGGCCGGCTCCGCGAGGCGCTCGGAGTCGGAACCTGCACCCTCGTCGGCAACTCGATGGGCGGCTTCATCGCCGCCGAGGTCGCCGTCGGGGAGCCCGAGTGGGTCGATCGCCTGGTGCTCGTTTCGTCGGCCGGCATCAGCCACGCGACGATGCGGCGGGGTCCGGTCGTGGCCGGCGCCCGGGTGAGCGTTCTGGCCAACCCGCTGTTGCGCCGGATCGACATCGCCGTCGATGAAGCGCGCCGGGTTGCGCAAGCTGGCCCTCGGCGGGGTCATCCGCCATCCCGAGCGGATGCCGCGGGAGATGCTGGTCGAGTTCCTGGCCCCGGCGCTCGGCGCTCCCGGGTTCGTCCCCGCCGTGGCCGCCCTGACCGGCTACAACCTGCTCGATCGGCTCGAGCGAATCCGGGTACCGACGCTGATCGTCTGGGGCCGCGACGATCTGGTTGTGCCGGCCGCCGACGCGGCCGGCTTCCTCGAACGAATCCCAGGCTCGGAACTGGTCGTCTTCGATGACTGCGGTCACGTTCCGATGGCGGAGCATCCGACCCGGTTCAATCGCCTGCTCGCGCGGTTCTGCGAGACCGACCCTGAGGCCTCAACCCGAGATGGCCGAAACGTCCCCCCGGGGGACGTTTCGGCACGTTGAAAACCGGCCGGGCTAGCGGCTGCGGATCATCGAGATCAAGGCCTGCGGGAGCCGGCGGCGGGAGCCGTCCAGAGCATCGGCCAGTGCAGCGGCGGTGCCGGGGCCGTGCATGCCGGTGCCGTGTCCGGTGAGCAGATGCTCGGGCTCGTACGGGGCGAGGCATCGCGGCGGGAGCAGGCGCAGCATCGGGTGGATCCCGACCTCCTCATCCCCGGCGCGGAAGTAGCGGGCAGTGCCGACGGCCTCGGCGACGATCAGCGCCCGGTCGGACTCCGACCAGATGGCCACCTCCTTCCAGGCGGGGTTGTTGACGACAGTGATCGGCTCCAGGTCGGTTCCCCCGATGCCGTCGAAGGGAAGGCGGTGGAGCGGCGCACCGTGACGGTCGGCCAACGCCGCGCAATCGCGTTCGTGGCGGTCGAGCAGCTGGAGGACACCGGCGATCTCGCCCGCCGGCGCGACCGCGGCGATCCGGTCGTCGAGGCCGGGTACGTCGACCGGATCGACGATCCAGACCTTCCCGACATCACCCAGCCTGAGGACGTGGCAGGCTCTCTGCATCAACTCACCGGCGTCGGCGAGCCAGGAGAACCCGAGATCGTGTTCTTCGAACTTCGGCTCCGCCTTGTCGGCCACCAGCGTCAGTCCCCCTAGGAGGTGATGGCGCCGTGGGAGGCGCTCGAGACGGTCGCCGCGTACTTGGCCATCACGCCGCTCTTGAACGGCGGCTCGGGCGGTACGTAGGCCGCAACCCGCTCGGCGATCTGCTCGTCGGTGAGGTCCACGTCGATCCGGCGGGCGTCGATGTCGATGGTCAACGTATCGCCCTCCTGGATCGCTGCGATCGGTCCGCCATTGACGGCCTCGGGGGCGACGTGGCCGATCATCAACCCTCTGGTCGCACCGGAGAAGCGCCCGTCGGTGATCAGCGCCACGTCCTCGCCGTGGCCGCTGCCGACGATCGCCGCGGTCACCTGGAGCATCTCGCGCATCCCGGGACCACCGACCGGCCCCTCGTTGCGGATCACGATCACGTCGCCGGGGTTGATCCCGCCGGACCGGACCGTCGCGAAGCAGTCCTCCTCGCACTCGAAGACGCGGGCCGGGCCGGTCTGGCCGCGGCGCTCGGTGCCTGCGACCTTGACGACGGCCCCCTCGGGGGCGAGGTTGCCGTGCAGGATCGCCAGGCCGCCCTTCGCCTTCACGGGGTCGTCGACCGGCCGGACGACGTCCTGCCCCTCCGCTTCGGAGGCCGCGTCGGCCTCCGCGCCGATCGTGCGGCCGGTGACGGTGATCTGCTCCCGCTGCAGCAGCCCCGCCTCCGATAGCCGGCTCAGGATCAGCGGGACCCCGCCGGCGTGGTAGAGGTCGTTGGCTACGTAGCGGCCGCCCGGCTTCATGTCGACGTACTGCGGCGTCCGTTGGGAGATCTGCTCGAAGTCGGCCATCTCCAGGGGCACGCCGGCCTCCCGCGCGACGGCCATCAGGTGGAGCACGCCGTTGGTGGAACCACCCGAGGCGCAGACGCAGGCGATCGCGTTCTCCAGCGACTCGCGGGTGATGATGCTGCTCGGGCGTCGATCGGCGGCGAGAACTCCCATGATCAGCTCGCCGACCTTCTCGGCGACCGTCCCCTTCTCCTCGTCCTCGGCCGGAACCATCGCTGAGCCACCCACCGAGATCCCGAGCGCCTCGAACGCGCAGGCCATCGTGTTGGCTGTGAACTGGGCGCCGCAAGCTCCCGCGCCGGGGCTGGCCACACCCTCGAGCTCGTGCAGCTCCTCGTCGGTCATGTTCCCCGCCGCGTGAGCACCGACCGCCTCGAAGACATCGAGGATCGTCACGTCGCGGCCCTTGTAGCGACCCGGTGCAACCGAGCCGCCGTAGAGGAGCAAGGACGGGATGTCGAGACGGGCGAGCGCCATCACGCAGCCCGGCAGGGTCTTGTCACACGCACCGAGCGCGATCACGGCATCGAACTGGTACCCGCGCACGGTCAGCTCGATCGAGTCGGCGATCACCTCACGGCTGACGAGGGAGCTCTTCATGCCCTTCGTGCCCATCGTGATCCCGTCGGAGATCGCGATTGTGTTGAACTCCATCGGAGTTCCACCGGCAGCTCGAACGCCCTCCTTGATGTACTCGGCGAGGCCGCGCAGGTGGTAGTTGCAGGGCATCGCCTCGATCCAGGTGTTCGCGATCCCGATCGTCGGGCGCTTCAACGCGTCGTCGTCGAAACCGATCCCCTTCATGTAGGCCCGCGCCGGGGCCCGATCGGGACCGTCGAACACGGCGGCTGACCGCGGACGGTTGTCGTTGGGGGTCTCGCTGCTCATTGCTCCGGATTCTGGATTGTTGCGGTGGATGTTCGGCTGGTCCATTCGCTCAGTCTGGCGAGATCGCGGCGGACGTGGTCGGGGTCCAGTTGACGGCCGGGGAGGTGCATGTTGGCCTCGTTGATCAGGCCGCGCTCGTCGGCCCGGAGGGCCATCCACTTCGCGAGCACATCGTCGGCGTCCGGCAGCCGTTGGCCACCGTCGGGCTCGCTGCGATCGGGGAAGGCGACGCAATGCTCGTTGAGCAGCTCCCCGGTCGACGCGTCGAAGCTGACGATCGGCTTGTGCGGATAGATCAGGTACCCGTAGGCGATCTCGCCGTCACGGGTGGAGCCGTAGGAGTGCAGGAAGCCGAGAGCCCGGTACGCCTCGAAGGTCTCCGCCCCGAGCACGTCTGCGAGGAGTTTCTCGGCGCGACGCTCTGCCCGCAACTGCAGGCCGGGGTCGGCGACGTGGTGCCGCGGCCGGCGAGACGCGCGGGTCCGTCGGCTGGGTCGGTTGCGAATCCAGCGGGACAGGTCCGGTCCGAATGCGAAGGCCGCCAGGGACACGCAAACGATCGCCAAGGTGGCCGTTGCTGCGACGTTCATCCGCCGGCCGCCGGCGGGAAGAAGATCACTCGCTCCGCATCCCGTGGAACCTCGGAGAAGGCACGCACCATGACCGCCTCTCGCCTGCCGCCGGCCTCCAACGTGGGAACGGCTGCCCACATGCCCTGATCGAGCTGGCGCCGAAACGCCTCGATCAGCAGGGCCTCCTCCTCCGCCAGCTCCGGATCCCCCTCGGCCAGCAGCAGATCACCGTGACCAGGCTTCATCCGGACGAGCTTCATATCCGGATTATGTCAGCGGAGGGAGCGGGCGCCGATCGGCAAGACCGACGATGTCCACGGGCCCGGGGCCCTGACCGACGTCGCGCAGTCCGTGCCCGACGGCATCCCCCGCCCGCCGTCGGGCCTCGATCGCAGCCTCGCGAAGGGGGAAGCCGAGGGCCAGCAGCGCCGCCAGAGTCGAGCTGTGGGTGCAGCCGGAGCCGTGAGCGGCGCCGTCGGGATGAATCGGTCCGGGGATCGAGAGCTGCCCGGCGCCGTCGTCGAGCAGATCCGCCCCGTCGGCATGCCCGCCGGTGACGATCACCGCGGCCGGACCGAGAACCCGAATCGCGGCGGCGAGCTCGGCCGGCGCCGCACCCGCTCCCGCGCCGGCCAGCACGCGGGCCTCGGGCAGGTTGGGGGTCAGCACGGTCGCCAGCGGAAGCAACCTCGCGATCAGTGCCTCGCGTGCGCCGTCGTCGAGAAGCTGTGCGCCGCTCTCGGAGACCATGACCGGATCGATGACCACGGGGACGTCGGGGAGCGACTCGAGAACTGCGGCGACTGCATCCGTCGCCTCGCGAGTTCCCAGCATTCCCACCTTGACGGCATCGATGCCGATGTCGGCGACGACGGCCTCGACCTGGGCGACTATCACCGCCGGCGGTACCGCGTGGATCGCATCCACCCCAACCGTGTTCTGAGCGGTGATCGCGGTGATCGCGGTCGTGCCGTGGACCCCAAGGGCGGCGAAGGCCTTCAAGTCGGCCTGAACGCCCGCCCCGCCACCGGAGTCCGATCCGGCGATGGAGAGCACTACGGGTGTGCGGGATCGAGTCACATGGCGATCCTAGGCCAGGTCGAGGTGCTCCGGCTCCGCCTGAGCGGTCCTCGAGAATCGGCCCGCTGCGTCGCTGCTCACGTATCCATCACGCTCGAGCCCGGCGAGGACGACCAGAGCATCGGAGAAACAGAGAGCCGATTCGTTCGCGATCGCATCGGCCGTGCCCGCTCCGCCCTCGACCGCGGCGAGGGCCGCTCGCCCGGCCGGGCTCGTCGGCGGACCGACCCGGAGGGCGGCGACCGCGCCCGGGCCGAGCAGCAGATCCAGCACATCCTGAGCGTCCCTCACGACCGCTGCGCCCTCGGCCAGGAGCTTGTTCGTGCCGCTTGAACTCCAGGAGGTGACGGGTCCAGGAACCGCACCGACCTGGCGGCCACCCTCGATCGCCATCTCGGCCGTGATCAGCGAGCCGGAGCGCTCCGCCGCCTCGACGACCACCGTGATCCCCGCCATCGCCGCCATCAGCCGATTCCGAGCCGGAAACATCCAGCGAAATGTGGGTGAGTCGGGGGGCAACTCGGAGACGACCACCCCGTTCGAGCGGATGCGTGCGTAGAGGTTGCCACTCGAGCGCGGGTAGGGCCGCTCGGCTCCGGGACCGAGAACGGCGACCGTCGGACCCCCGGCGGCGAGGGCACCCTCGTGCGCCGCCGAGTCGATCCCGAGCGCCATGCCGCTGATCACGAGGACACCGCTGGCCGTCAGCAATCGCGCCAGCTCATGCGCAACCTCCCTGCCGTAGGACCCGGCTCGACGGGAACCGACGATCGTCACCGACCGCTCGGCGTCGATCTCCGCGAGCAGCGAGCGATCGCCGCCGCCGTAGAGCGCTCGCGGGCCGGAGGGCCCGAGCGCCTCGAGCGATACGGGGAGGAGTCCGGAATGGGCACAGACGCTCCAGCATCCGAGCGACGCGAGCCGCGGGCCGAGCGACCCATCGGAGGAACGGGCTGAGGCGCGCTGCAGGTGGCGTGGAGCGTCCCTGGGTGCGACGGCCTCCGCCAGGCGACCGTCGTCGAGCGCCAGGATGTCCCGCGCCCTCCCCCCGGCACGGGAGCTGACCGATCGATCGATGTGGCCCGCGAGGTCCGCGAGCAGGAACCCCCGGCGAGCGCACGCCGAACAGGCGCTGGGGACGCTCATGAGTCACCCCGGCGTCGCAGCGCCAGGGCCTCGTCGACGTGGCGGGCGCTCACGGGCCGTGAGCCATCGAGGTCGGCACAAGTCCGGGCGACCTTGAGCACCCGGACCCAGCCCCTGCCACTCAGGCCCAGGCGCTCGTGACCCGCGACCAGCGACGCCTTCGCGCCACTGTCCATTCCGGCGTGGTCGGCGATCTCGCGCTCCGACATCGTCGCATTGGTGCGACCCCCTCCCAGACGCTCCCGCTGGCGCTCCCGGGCGTCGAGCACCCGGGCAGCAACGGCGGCCGAATCCTCGCCCGGGTCGCCCGCCAGCGCCGACGCCGACGGTTGCTCGACCGCCAATGCAAGGTCGAATCGATCCGCCAACGCGCCGCTCAGACGCGACTCGTAGGCACGGACGCGCTCGAGGGTGCAGCTGCAGCGCTGCGAGGAGGAGCCGTGACCACACGGGCACGGGTTGGCGGCCGCGAAGAGCTGGAACCGGGCTGGGAACGTGAGTGAGCCCTGAGCGCGCGAGATCGTCACCGACCCGTCCTCGATCGGCTGGCGCAGGGCCTCGAGGCTGGAACGCGAGAACTCGCCGAGTTCGTCCAAGAACAGAACCCCCCGGTGAGCGAGGGTGATCTCCCCAGGCCGCGCAGGTGATCCGCCACCGACCAGCCCGGCCGGCGAGATCGTGTGGTGAGGCGCCCGGAACGGCCTCGTCGCGAGGGTGCCGTCGGGGGGTGGGCGACCCGAGATGCTGGCGATCTTCGTCACCTCGATCGCCTCCGAGAGCGCCAGCGGCGGCATGATCGACGGCAGGCGGCGGGCGGCGAGCGACTTCCCGGCGCCAGGGGGTCCGATCACCAGCGCACCGTGGCCCCCGGCGGCAGCCACCTCGAGACCTCGACGCAGTCCCAGCTGGCCCTTCAGGTCGCGGAGGTCCGGCGGATGCACCTGTGGTCGGTGCGGCAGCGCGGCAGAATCCTCGGCCGGGAGCTCGCCTCCGGCCAGCAGCCCGAGGTCGGAGAGGCTTCGAAGCGCCGCCACCGCCGCCCCCTCCACTAGCCGGGCTTCGCCGGCGTTGGCGGCTGCCACGGCGATCCCCCGACCCGACTCGCGCTTGACCCGTTCGGCCATCGCAAGCACCCCGGGAAGCGGCCGGATCGAGCCGTCGAGGGCGAGCTCCCCCGCGAGCCACCAGCCTTCCAGCGATGCGGCCGTCACCTGGCTCGAGGCGCAGAGGATCGCCGCGGCTATCGCAAGGTCGAATCCAGGCCCGGCCTTACGCAGGTCCGCGGGGGCGAGGTTGGCGGTGATGCGCTTGAGCGGAAACTCGAAGCCCGAGTTGACGATGGCGGCGCGGACACGTTCGCGCGACTCGCGCACGGCCGCGTCGGGAAGGCCCACGAGGGAGAACGCGGGCAGGCCGCGATGGATGTCGATCTCGACATCGACCGGCAGAGCGTCGACGCCGTAGAGGGCGAGGGTTCTCGTTCGAGCCAGCATTCCGGTGAACCTAGGGGCCCGTGTCGCGCGGGTGGGACCCTCATCGCATCGATACACGCGCGGAAGTGCGCCGATTCCCACCGCGCCTGAGCCGGTCGAGAAGTCGGCGCTGATTGACGCGCAAATCGGCACACCGAAGGCGCCACGTGTACGTGATTCCCGGTCACGATAAGCGAGTGATCAGCGGAGGAGAAAGGTGACGGAAGCGCGGCTGCGGACGGGGCGAATAGGCGAGGATCGCGCCTGCGAGTACCTCGCTGGACGCGGGCTGGTCGTCATCGCTCGCAACTGCCGGACCCGATACGGAGAGATCGATGTGATTGCACTCGATCGCGAGGCGCTGGTCTTCGTCGAGGTCAAGACCATGCGAGACGGCAGTCGAGCGGGTCCCGAACGGCCGGCGTTGGCGGTTGGGCCGAGGAAGCAGATGCAGATCAGGCGCCTGGCCCGGGCATGGCTGGCGGAGAACGCCCCTCCCCGCCACCAGGCGCTGCGCTTCGACGTGGTCGGGATCAGCCTCGACACTTCGGACCTACCGACCGAGATCGACCACGTTCCCGACGCCTTCTGACCCCGTCAGCCCTCCAGCAAGCCGACCTGGCGCAGGATCGAGACCGAGTCCGAGTAGACGTCCTTGCGGGTGATCAGCCCAGCCTCGAACGGGATCACATCCATCCCCACCCACTCGATCAGCTTCCCCGTCGCCGGCGCGACGATGTCGCCGCGCCGCATCTCCATGGCGTGGGTGGCGGATGCCGTCCACTCCTGAACGACGAGATTCTCGCGGACGTAAAGGCGACGAGTCGCGAAGCTCAGGTCCGGCCAGCCGCTGAAGATGGCGGCGATGTGCTCCCGGACGGAGTCTCCCGTCGCCACCTCCCCAGCGGTGTGGTTCTCGAACACCATCCCCGGCGCGTGCATAGAGATGATCGCGTCGACATCGTGGGCATTCCAGGCATCGTTGTAACGCTCGATGGCCGCAGTCAGATCCGAACTCATCGGATACCTCCTCGGGTTTCGCTACACCGAGCCTAACTCCAACTGCTGGTAGGCGGTCGAGGCGAACGAGCGGCGATGCAGAGAGCAGATGCCGATCCGCGAGATCGCCTCTCGGTGTCCGGGTGAGGAGTAGCCGACGTTGCTGTCGAAATCCCAGCCCGGGTAGGCCTCGGCGGCACGGCGCATGTAGCGGTCGCGTGTGACCTTGGCGATCACCGAGGCGGCGGCGATCGCCGCGCTGCGAGCATCACCCTCGACCACCGCCTCGTGCTCGACCCGGCATCGCGATCCGAGCCGGAACCCGTCGCTCAGGCATTTGGCGCCGGGAACCGCCACCTGTCCGAGGGTATCGGCCAGCGCCTGAAGGTTGGTCACGTGGAGACCGCGGGAATCGATGCCGCCGGCGCTGCGCGAGGTCACGGCGACGCGGGTCGCCGCGGCGATCACGGCGGGATAGAGGCGCTCGCGCTCCTCCTCGGTCTTGCGCTTGGAGTCGTCGAGGCCCGCGAGGGCCTTGCGCTCGTCCGGCCCGAGACAGCGATAGTCCAGCAGCACGGCCGCGGCAACGAGCGGTCCCGCGAGCGATCCCCTCCCCGCCTCGTCGGCGCCGGCCACGAAACGGTGACCGAACTCCTGGTCGAACCGGAACAGCCAGGCAGTCCGACGACCGTCGGGCCGACGCGAGCGCCTGCGCTTGGGCTTGTCCGCCGGAGCGGCCTCGGCCGCGCTCAGGTCAGAGGAGGCCGATGCGATCGATGGGCCAGTAGGTGGCGAAGGCCTTGCCGATGATCCAGTCCTTGGGGACGGGTCCCCAGAAGCGGCTGTCGTCACTGGCTCCACGATTGTCGCCCATCATGAAGTAATGGTCGGGCGGGATCGTGATCTCCTTCGGGAGGTCGCATCCTCGAGCTCCCCCGCAGGGGCGGATGAAGTCGTCGGGTATCGGCTCCCCGTTGACGATGGCGTGCCCATCCTCGATGCTCAGCGTGTCACCCGGGGTGGCTACGACGCGCTTGATGAAGTTGGTGTCCGCCGGCTCGTCGACCGGCTTCGGACATGCCTCACCCGGGGGCAGCGGCTCGAGCCCGCAGGTCTCGCTGGTGTCCGCGCCCTTCGGCGGATGGAAGACGACGATATCGCCGATCTCAGGATCGCTGAAGTGGTAGCTGACACGCTGCACTAGGACCCGCTGGCCGACCTCGAGGGTGGGGATCATCGAGCCCGTCGGGATCTGGTAGGGCTTGACGACGAACGCCTGGATGACCAGGGCCAGTCCGATCGCGAAACCGACGATGACGACCAGCTCGAAGATCGCACCGAGCGTCGACTTGGGACGCGGCATGGCGGTTTCGGCGGCTGGACGCTTTATGCGTCCAGCCGCGAAGCCTCTTCGTCTGCGTCGGAACCCTCTTCGGGCTCCGCGGCTTCTCCCTCCGGCTCCCCAGCCGGCTCCGTGGATGCGACCGGAGCATCTTCTGCGCTCTCGGCCTCGGATTCCACCTCGGCCTCAGCTTCGGCCTCCAGTTCCTCCAACTCGACCTCTTCGACGGTTTCCTCGCCCCCAGTCGCCGGAACCGCCTGCGGAGCCTCAACCTGAGTGACGCCCTGGGCGTCGATCGCGCCGTCGTCACTCGCCCCGAGCACCTCCTCGCCGATGCCCCAACGTCGCTCGGCAACGCGAGCGGCCTTTCCGACCCGGTCACGTAGGTAGTAGAGCTTGGCCCGACGCACGGCGCCGCGGCCGGCTACTTCGAGCGTTTCGATCTTGGGCGAGTGCAGCGGGAAAGTTCTCTCGACGCCGACGCCGAAGGACTGCTTGCGGACCGTGAACGTCTCGCGCACACCGCTTCCCTGGCGCTTGATGACGACACCCTCGAAGACCTGTGTACGGGTCCGGCTGCCCTCGATCACCTGGAAGTGAACCCGAACTCGATCGCCGGCGGCGAACTGCGGGCGTGGCTGCAGCTGCTCCTTCTCAAGACTCTGAATGATCGTGCTCATGTGATTGCGCTCCGGCTCGTCTGACAGCTACCGACTCGATGGATCCAATCGGCAGGCTTGTGCAAATGCACCTCTGGCGACCGCAAGGCGGCCGCGCGGGGTCGCGAATAGTAGCTAAGAGCCCCCGTCATCAGCCCGACCCCGTTCGCGGCTGCGCTCGAGACGCCATTGCCGCACCAGCTCGTGGTCGCCGGAGACGAGAACATCGGGGATTCCCCAGCCGCGGTACGTGGCGGGACGGGTGTAATGCGGGTATTCAGGGTGGCCCTCGAGCGCCTCGGTGAACGACTCCTCCCGAGCGCTCTCGGCATGGCCGAGCGCCCCGGGGAGCTTGCGCAGGACCGCGTCGGCGACGACCATCGCTGCCAGCTCCCCGCCGGCGAGCACGTATCGCCCGATCGAGACGGCGTCGGTCGCCAGGTGCTCACGAACCCGATCGTCTACCCCCTCGTAACGGCCGCAGAGCAGGGTCAGCTCCGGCTCGGCGGCAAACTCGGCGGCCATCCCCTCGTCGAATGTCCTTCCCGAAGGTGTGAGCAGGACCGTCCTGCGCCCGCTCGGCGAATCGCCGTAAGTCGCCCGTAACGCCGCGTCGACCACGTCCACGCGCATGACCATGCCGGCTCCGCCGCCGTAGGGCGAGTCGTCGACCTGCCCGCCGCTGAGTGGGGTCGAATCCCGGTAGTTGATGAATCGCAGCTCCGAGCCCCCGGACACGGCATTGCGAACGTGCCGCTGAGTCTGGAACCACTCAAACCACTCCGGAAACAGGGTGAAGACGTCGAGTCGCATCGCGTGGGAGCCTAGATCACCGTTTCAGGAGCACGCCAATCTGGGCGAACACGCCATCCTCGTCACCACGCAACCTCTGGGGGCTGAATCGGAGGATGTCGACTTGCGCCCGGGACGAGTACGTGAATGAAGTCCGTCTACGTCACCGTTCAAGACGCGAATGTGTCGAAACTGGGAATCCTCAGTCGAGGATGTCGACGATGACCCTGCGGTCGTCGCGAGCGCCGGCGGCGCGGGCGACCGTGCGGATCGCGTTGGCGATCCGACCACCGCGGCCGATCACCCGGCCGAGATCATCCTCGGCGACTGAAATCTCGAGCACGAGATCGCCGTCCTCCTCGAACTCCGCGACCTCGACCTTGTCCGGCTGCTCGACCAGGGCGCGGACGAGAAACTCGACGAGCTCACGCATCCGCATCCGCCAATCAGGTGCCGACGGGGGCGTCGACGCCCTGCGTGCGCAGGAGCTTGGCGACCGTCGGTGAAGGCCGGGCACCGTGGTCCAGCCAGTGCTGGGCTCGTTCGGCGTCGATCGTCACCTGCGAGGGCTCCGTCTGCGGGTTGTAGCTGCCGATCGTTTCGATCGTGCGACCATCCCGCGGGGAGCGCTTGTCGGCGACGACGATGCGCCAGATCGGATTCTTCGAGGAGCCCGCTCGTCTGAGTCTGATTCGTACTGCCATGGGACGGCGGCGCAGGTTACAGACCGCGGCCCTCGGCCGTCGCCGGCGTCATCGTCGACGCCCGCCGCCGAGCTGTCCGCGGATCATCGCCTCGGGGTTCGGCATCTTTCCGGAGGCGATCTGTTTCATCATCTTGCGCATCTGATCGAACTGCTTCGTGAGCTGCTTGACGGCCTGGACGTTGGTCCCCGATCCGGCGGCGATCCGGCGGCGGCGGGAGCCCCGGATCACGTCCGGATTGGCCCGTTCCTCGGCGGTCATCGAGAGGATCATCGCCTCCAGCCGATCCAGTTCCCGGTCGTCGAGATTGGCGCTTCGCAGGTCCTTCATCGCCTTGCCCATGCCGGGCATCATCCCCAGCACGCTGCTCAACGGGCCCATCTTGCGGATCTGCTTGAGCTGCTTGAGGAAGTCGTCGAGCGTGAACTGGTCTTGGCGCATCTTGCGCTCCAGGTCCTCCGCATCGGAGGTGTCCATGTCCTTCTCGGCCTTCTCGATCAGGGAGAGCACGTCACCCATGCCGAGGATTCGCTGGGCCATCCGATCGGGGTGGAAGCGCTCGAGCTGATCGAGCTTCTCCCCGGTCGAGGCGTAGAGGATCGGCTTGCCCGTGACGGCCTTGACGCTGAGCGCGGCGCCGCCGCGAGCGTCGCCGTCGAGCTTGCTCATCACGACGCCGTCGAACTCCGTGACCTCGGCGAATTGCTCGGCGACGTTGACGGCATCCTGGCCGGTCATCGCGTCGACGACGAGGAGGACGTCGTGAGGCTTGGTCCGCTTCTTGATCTCGACGAGTTGGTTCATCAGCTCGCCGTCGATATGAAGGCGGCCGGCGGTGTCGACGATCAGGACGTCGAGCTCCTCGGATCGCGCCCGTCCAAGCGCCCATTCGGCGATGTCGACCGGATCCCGATCGGTCCCCTGGGCATACACCGTCGCCCCCGCCTGCTGGCCGAGCCTCGTCAGCTGTTCGACCGCGGCCGGGCGCTGCGTATCGCACGCGGCCACTCCGACCCTCTTGTCCTGCTCCCGCAGGTGCAGGGCGAGCTTGGCGGTAGCGGTCGTCTTGCCCGAACCCTGAAGCCCGGCCATCAGGATCACGGTCGGGCCCTTCGAGGCGAAGACAAGGTCGCGGCCGGAGCCACCCATCAGCTCGGCGAGCTGCTCGTTGACCACCTTGACGACCATCTGGCCCGGATCGAGGCTCTCGAGCACGCCGGCGCCGATCGCCTGCTCGCGGACGGCGGCCACGAACTGCTTGGTCACCTTGAAGTTGACGTCGGCCTCGAGCAGGGCGAGCCGAATTTCGCGCATCGCCTTGTCGACGTCGGCCTCGGTCAGCTTTCCGCGCGAGCGGAGGTCGGAAAGCGTGCCCTGAAGTCGGTCGGAAAGCTGGTCGAACATAGGGAAAGCTTAGGCGCCGACGAGCGCCGAGCTGAACTCCTCGGCGTCGAAGGGCCGCAGGTCCTCGATCCCCTCCCCCACGCCGATCAGCTTGACCGGGATTCCGAGCTCGCCGGCGATCGCCAACGCGATTCCGCCCTTGGCGGTGCCGTCGAGCTTGGTCAGCGCGACACCGGTCACCTCGACCGCATCGCTGAAGACCTTCGCCTGGCGCAAGCCGTTCTGACCGGTGGTGGCGTCGACGACGATGAGCGTCTCCGTCGGCCCGCGCCCGATTCGCTTATCGATCACGCGGCCGACCTTCGAAAGCTCCTCCATCAGGTCGTTTCTGGTGTGCAGCCGCCCGGCGGTGTCGATCAGGACGACGTCGCTGCCGCGAGCCTCGGCGGCCGAAATCGCGTCGTAGACGACCGCCCCGGCGTCCTGGCCGGTCTCAGCCTTGACGATCTCGCACCCGGCGCGCTCGGCCCAAGTCTCGAGCTGCTCCACGGCCGCTGCCCTGTAGGTGTCGGCGGCGGCCAGCATCACGGAGAGGCCGGCCTCGCGCTGGAGATGCCAGGCGAGCTTGCCGACGGTCGTCGTCTTGCCGGTTCCGTTGACGCCGACGACGAGAACGACGGCGGGCCGCGGTCGGAGGTCGATCGTCCCGCTGCCGGTCGTCGCCAGGTCGGCGAGCAGCTCGACCAGCCGCGCCCGAATCGCGTCGGCACCCTCGACGCTGCCGGCATCGACCTCACCCTCGAGCCGGCCCACCACCTCGGCGGTGGTGCGAGCGCCGACGTCGGCCATGATCAGCGCCTCCTCGAGGCGCTCCCATGCTTCCGCGTCGAGGTTCTCGAACAGGCTCGAGCTGAGCTCCGCCCCGAGCGCCTGGCGTGAGGTCGCAAGGCTCTCACGCAGACGCCGGAAGATCCCGCGACGGGCCTTCGCGCCGTCAAGCTGCGAATCCTCGGCCTCGGGGACGGCAGCCGCTTCGCGGTCGCCGGTGTCCAGCAAGTCTGCCCAGGTCGTCGGCATCGGCGCGCAGCCTACGCTGCGCGGGCGTCGGGCTCCGCCTCGGCGAGCTTCTGCTCCCTCGGCAGCCGTCGCGAGATCACCTTGGTCGCCCCGTCCTTCATGCTGACCCCGTAGAGGACGTCGGCGGCATCCATGGTCCGCTTCTGGTGAGTGACGATGACGAACTGGGCGCGGTCGGAGAAGCGTCTGACGAGCTGCAGGAAGCGGTCAATGTTGGCGTCGTCGAGAGCCGCCTCGACCTCGTCGAGGATGTAGAAGGGAGAGGGCCGCGCGAGAAACACGCTGAATACGAACGCGAGGGCGACCAGCGACTTCTCACCGCCGGAGAGCAACGAAAGCCGGCGGGTCGCCTTGCCCGCCGGGGTGACCTCGATCTCGACGCCGGCTGAATCGGCCGGATCCTCCTCCTCGGCCTCAGATCCGCCGCTTCGATCCTCGCCGTCGGCGTGGCCCGTCACCTCCTCGGGGTCGGCGCCCCCGAGAACCCGCTCCGGCCTCTGCGCTTCGACCATGCTGAGCTTGCCCTTACCGCCGGGGAACATGTGCTCTATGAGTTCGCTGAAGTTCTCGCTGGCGGCGGCGAACGTCTCCTCGAAGGCAGCGGTGATCTCACGATCGGTCTGGCGGATCAGCTTCGCCAGTTCGGCCAGTGCCTTCTCGAGATCCTCGCGCTGCGCTTCGAGCTCCCCCACATGCTCCTTGGCCTGCTGGTACTCGCCCTCGGCAAGCGGGTTCACCGGCCCGAGCTGCTCGCGGCGACGGATCAACCGTTCGATCGAGGCCTCGACCCCAATCCGTTCCGCGTCCTTGAGGGTCGCCGGCTCCGGGGCGGGATCGAGCTCCAGCTTGGCAACGATGCGCTCCCACTCGGCGGCCGCCTCCTCGCGTCGATCGCGCAGGCTTGCAGCCCGAACCTCGGCCTCGGTCACCCGTTCGCCGATCAACCTCAGTTCGCCGTGCAGCTCGGCCTCGCTACGCGAGCACTCGCGAAGCTCCAGCGCCAGCTCATCGCCGGCCTGGGCACCCACGACGCGCTCCTCGACGGCCGCAGCGCGGGACCCGACCGCATCGCGAGCGGAGGCGAGGGCCAGGCACAGTCCCGCGAGGGTCTCGGCGAGCTCCGCCTCCGATTCGACCCGCTGCTCGAGCGAGTCCTGGCGACGGTGTCCGAGCATGTCCTCGGCGCGCCGGGCCGACCGGGTCGCGCGCTCCGACCCGTTGCGAACCCGGGCGAGGGCGGTCAACCGGGACTCCACGTCGCCGGCCTCGAGCGCCACGGTGATCCCGCCGCTGGCGTCGGCCAGGGAGTCCCTCGCCGACTCCAGCTCCCGCGCGAGGGTCGCCGCGGCGTCACGTTCGGTCGCCCGCAACTCGGCGGCGAGCGTGCCGAGCGCCGCCCGTCGGCGCTCGACCGCGGCCCGGAGTTCGGCCTCGCGACCCGCGATCGACTCGGTCCGGGCACCCAGGCGCTCGTGAGCGGCCCGGAGGGCGGTCAGCTCGCCCCAGACTGCGGTCCGCTCGCGGTCGCGCTCAGCGAGTCGCTGCTCGACCTTGCTGCGTCGCTGGTTGGCCTCGGCGAGCTTCGCCTCGATTGCGTCCCGCGCCTCGCGTGCGGTGCGAGCGGCTCCCTCAGCGACCGCCAAGTCCCCCCCGCCGGCCGAGAGCCGATCGCCCAGCAGGCGTAGGTGAAGCTCAAGCGACTGGCGTTCGAGGCGGGCATGGGTTTCAGCCGCGTTGGCCTGCTGACGCAGCGGGCGAAGCCGCGAACGCGCCTCACGCTCCACGTCGAAGGCGCGGTCGAGGTTCGAACGGGTGCGCTCGAGCTTCAGTTGCGCCCGCCGCCGACGCTTTCGGTGCTTGCCGAGCCCGGCGGCCTCCTCGATCAGCATTCGTCGCTCGCGGGGCTTGGAGAGCACGATGGCCTCGACCTTGCCCTGGCCGATCACCGAATGCATCTCACGGCCCAGACTGGCGTCGGAGAGCGCCTCGGTGATGTCGGTGAGCCGGCAGCGGGCTCCGTTCAGCCGGTAACCGCCATCACCGGTCCGATCGAGCTTGCGGGTGACGGAAATCTCGGAGAACTCGGAGCCCGCGGAACCGTCGGAGTTGTCGATCACGACCTCGACCTCGGCCGCCCCCCGGGCTGATCGGTCACGACCGCCGGCAAAGATCACGTCCTGCATGGACTGGCCGCGGACGGCCAGGGGACTCTGCTCACCGAGCGCCCAGAGGACGCCGTCGGTGATGTTGGACTTGCCGCATCCGTTCGGACCGACAATCACGCTGACCCCCGGAGAGAACTCCAGGTGGGTGCGCTCAGGGAAGGACTTGAAGCCCTTCAGGGTGATCGACTTCAGATGCATGCTCTCCGGTCCTCTGGGATGGAAGCGTGCTGTCTCGATCGGACGAGATCACGCTGCGACGAGAAGTCCCTGCTCAAGGGCCGAGTTCCCCCAGCGACTCGGCCGCCGCGGCCTGCTCGGCAGCCTTCTTGCTGGAGCCTTCCCCGACCCCGACCACCGATTCGCCGACGCGGGCCTGCACCCGGAAGGTCTTGTCGTGAGGAGGCCCCGATTCCTCGACCACCTCGTATGCGACCCGCCGGCCCTGACGGGCGAGTTGCTCCTGCAGTGCGGACTTGAAATCGAGCAGGGTGCCCGATGCGAGTTCGATCTGCGACGCGAACGCGACCAGCAGGGCGTCGGCCGTCCGCTCCAGGCCGAATTGCATGTAGCAGGCGCCGATCAACGACTCGACGATCGAGGCCATGGCCCGCTCGCTGCCGACCAGCTCGGCCGGCGCCAAACCGCCTTCGAATCCACTCGGGTAGGCCTGCTCGAGCATCTCGGGAACTCCGAGCTCGATCGCGATCTCAGCGCAGGCACGACCGCTCACGGCCTGTCCGTGAATCTTGGTCAGCCTGCCGATGTCCGCGCGGGGAAACTGCGTGAACAGATGCTCGGCAACGGCGAGACCGAGCACGCTGTCGCCGAGAAATGCCAGCCGACCCCAGGAGCGAACCCGACGCTCGGTCCAGGAGCTGTGGGTCAGGGCCTGGAGCCGCAAATCCGACTCGAGCTCGGCCATCAGCGCCAGTAGCGGCGCCACGGCCTCACCCGTGGACGGAGTTCCCTCGAAGGATGCAGCCGCCTCCGGCTCAGGCACCGGAAAGCCGCTCGAAGACGAAATCGACCGCGGCGCCAACGGTCTCGATCTTGGCCGCCTCGTCCTCGCTCATCGCGATTCCATAGGTGTCCTCGAGTTCCATCACGAGCTCGTAGAGATCGAGCGAATCGGCATCGAGGTCGTCGCGGAAGCGGGTGGCATCGGTGATCTCCTCCGGCGCAACCTCGAGTTCGGCGGTCAGGTGGTCACGGACCATGCTGAAGATGGAATCGCGATCTGCCGGGGACCCTGCTTCGCTGCTGACGGTCATGGGAGGCAATGGTTTATCACGACTCGGTCGCTCCCTGGGCCCCCCGGATCGCGCCGCGCCCGACCTCGGACCGCTCGATCAGGTCCTCGGTGCGCTCGACCGCCTGCTCGCTGACGGCCCGTGCCGCCAGGCGAATCTGGTTCGCAATCCCGAGCGCTCCAGAGGATCCGTGGCCGACGACAGCTACCCCACGCAGCCCGAGCAGGATCGCGCCTCCCGTTCCGTCGGGATCCATGTCCCGTCGCAAGCCCCCGAGGGCGGGCCGCAGCAACAGACCCCCAGCGGCGGCGCGGGGCCCCGAGCGGGCGGCGGCACGAACCGCATCGGCCACCGATCTCGCGGTCCCCTCGATGGTCTTCAGGACGATGTTCCCGGTGAACCCATCGGTGACGACCACGTCGGCCTCGGGATCGAGCAGCTCCCTCCCCTCGACGTTGCCGATGAAGTCGACCCCCGAGGCGTCGGCAAGGGACTCGTGGGCCTCGACCACGAGTGCGCTGCCCTTCTTCGCCTCCGCGCCGACCGAGAGCAGTCCGACGCGCGGCTCGGCGACATCGAGGACCGCCTCGGCGAACGCCGAACCGAGGTGGGCGAACTGGACCAGATGGGACGGGCGAGCATCGGCATTGGCACCGACGTCGAGCATCAGCAACGGTCGATCGCGACCGGGAGCGGGGATCTCGACGGCGAGTGCAGGCCGCTGAACCGAGCGGATCCGCTTCAGCGCGAACAGCGCGGCCGTCATTGTCGCCCCGGTCGACCCGGGGCTCGCCAGTGCATCCGAGTTGCCGGCGGCGACGTCGGCGGCGGCGCGGACGATCGAGGCCTGCGGGCGCGAACGCACCGCCCGAACGGGTTCCTCGTCGTTGCCGATCGACTCGTCGGTATCGATGAGCTCGACGCCGTCGACCGATGCGAGCTCGCTCAGTTCCGCCGTTCGACCGAACACCCTGACGCCGATCCCCTCGGCGGCTACGGCACTCACACCCTCGACGACCACCACGGGACCGGCCTCGGCGCCGAGAGCATCGAACGCCACGGTCACCCGGTCAGCCGGCGAGGCGCCCGGCGGGCGCGCCGCCAGGGCCACAACTATTCCCCCTCAGGGCGTCCGGTCGGCTCAGGCGTGGTGTCGTCGAGCTTGACAACCTCACGGCCCGCGTAGGTGCCGCACGTCGGGCAGACGCGATGCGGCAGCCGAGGGCTGTGACACTGCGGGCACTCGTTGAGACGGGGCGCGGGAATTGCATCGTGAGCGCGACGCTTGTCGCGACGGGCGCTTGATTGACGTTTCTTCGGGACTGCCATGGGGCCGGGAATCCTAGCGGGAGCGCCCCTGCGTGCATCCGGACCCCGTCGGCGGCCTCACTCGAGAAGGTCCCGGAGCTTGGCGAAGCGTGGGTCCGGCTCGCGTTCGTGGACATGGGTGCCGGGCTCGAGATCGTTGAGCGAGATGCCGCAGACCTCGCATAGTCCAGCGCAATCCTGACGACAGATGAGGCGCTCGGGGAGGGCCAGCACAAGCGCGTCGTGGAGCCAGGCCTCAGGGTCGAGGACCTCATCGTTCACGTAGGGGCTGCTCAACTCGTCGTCCTCGGAGACCTCTCCCTGGTCGACCTCGCGGGCCTCGATATCGGCGACGAGCCGGGCCGGGCCGAGGCAGCGGGCGCAGGTACCGACCAGAACCGCCTGGGCGCGCAGGCGGAGCGCGAAACCGGAGCTGGTGCGAGAGATGTCCACGCGGACGACCACCGGTTCGGTCTCGAGGCTCAGCTCCTCACCCCCGAGCACCGGCGGGACTGGTGAGAGCTCCATCTCTCTCCATGCGGCCTCGCCACTGCGTAGCCCCAGGGCCTCGAGATCGATCATTCGGTCGGCCATCTAGTCTCCGAGGGTAGCGTGAGCCCTGAGACGAAATGGGACCCCGAGAACTACCTGGAGATGATCCGCTCCGAGGTCCCCGGCTTCGACGCCCTGCAGGCCGCATCGATCGAGGCGATCCCGTTTGCCCCAACCCTGGTCCTCGATCTGGGGATCGGCACCGGTGAGACTTCCCGGCGGCTGCTCGAGGCCTACCCTGAGGCGCAGATCACCGGTCTCGATTCGAGCCCGGACATGGTGTTCAGGGCGCGTGAGATGGGGATCGAGGTTCGCCTCGCCCGCATGGAGGACCCGCTTCCCGACGGCCCATGGGATCTGGTGATCGCGGTTCTCAGCGTCCATCATCTGCGCAGCGAGCAGAAGCAGGACCTGTTCAGACGGGTCCGAGACCACTCGAAGGCGCTGATCCTCGCCGACGTCGTCAGGGCCGATAGTCACGTGACCACGGTGAATCCCGACCGGGACTTCCCGGAATCGGCCGATGACCTGGCCGCCTGGTGCGGTGGCGAGGTGGTCTGGAGCGAGGACGACCTCAGGGTCATCCGCGCGACCTACTAGCTAGCCAACCTCGGCTGGCTCGATCTCCTCGTCGCGGCCGGCCAGGCGGTCGCGGCCGCGCTGCACCGCGGCGAGGAACTTCTGCAGGTTGACCTCGAGGGTCGAAAGGATCTCGTCGGCGTAGTCCTCGGCTCCGAGGCGGATCTGGCGCTCGGTGTCGCGGGCATCCTCGAGGATCTCCTCGGCGCCGCGCTCGGCCTGCTTGTAGACCTCCTCCTCGGAGATCAGGCGTGCCTGCTGGTCGCGGGCCTCCTTGACGACGCGCTCGGCTTCGCGCTTCGCCTCGGCGAGCATCTCCTGGCGCTCCTTGACGATCCAGCGGGCCTGCTTGATCTCTTCCGGGATCGTGGCCCGCATCTGGTCGAGCAGGTCGTAGATCTCTTCGCGATCGACCCTCACCTGGTCGGTCAGCGGGACCGGCCTGGCGTTGTGGATCAGGTCATCGAGTTTGTCTATAAGAACGAGGACGTCCATCAGTGCGACTAAAGCTTAGGGGTCGGAGGGAAAAACCCTCGCGCGGCTCCGTCTTTCTGCAATCGACTGCAAGCTCCTGCCCAGACTCCGTGTTCCCACCGGATGCCGATCATCGTTCGATTCGACTGCTCAAGGCCGCCGCGACCTCGTCCGGGACCAGGTCGTGAACGTCTCCGCCGAACGTGGCCAGCTCCTTGACTCCGGTCGACGAAAGAAAGCTGTACTCGGCCGATGCCATCACGAAGGCGCTCTCGATCTCGGGAGCAAGCTTGCGGTTCAACTGGTTCATCTCGAACTCGTACTCGAAGTCCGAGATCGCCCGCAGGCCCTTGACGATCGTGGTCGCACCGTTCTCGCGGGCGAAATCAACGAGCAGGGTCGAGAACGTCATCACGTCGACGTTGTCGACGTCGGCCATCGCGCGCTCGATGAAACCCGCTCGCTCCTCGGCGGTGAACAGCGTCTTCTGTTTGCGGAGCGGCTGGTTGACGACCCCGACGATCACCCGGTCGAAGATCCGGGCGGTCCGGCTGATGATGTCCACGTGCCCGTTGGTGACGGGGTCGTAGCTGCCGGGACAGATCGCCGTGCGGACGCCGTGCGCCATCAGCTCTCTCCATGGATGCGGATCATCGTCGAACCGTAAACCCGCTCGTCCTGCAGCGGCATCCCGAGGTCGAGGGGCTTCGACTCGGCTGACTCGACGATCACGCGACCACCCCTGTCGAGGCGGTCCGGAAGCAGGCTGTCGAGGTCGGAAGCAAAGCGGCGGGCGAGTCTATAGGGCGGGTCGCAGAAGATCAGCCCGTATTCGCCGGCGTCCCGCTCGAGGAACCTGACCGCATCGGAGCGGACCAGGTTGCAGCGCCCGCTCAGCCCCAGCGTCTCGACGTTCGCCTCGGCGGTTTCGATCATGGTGTCGACCAGGGTCGCAGAGGTGGCACCGCGCGAGATCGCCTCGATCGCGAGGGCACCGGTTCCCGTGAACAGGTCGAGCACGATGAGACCCTCGATGTCGCCGAGGATCGAGAAGAGGGCCTCGCGAACCCGATCGCTCGTCGGACGTACGGAATCGTCGGGCGGGGCGATCAGGCGCCTGCCCCCCAGTTCTCCTGACACCACCCGCATCGTGACCCAGCCTAGGCCGCGATCGGTTCAACCCGCTCGTCCCCGAAGCGGGCGCGGGTTGCATCCAACAACGGGGCCAGCTCCGGCGCCTGAAGTGAACCGCAACGGGCGAGGATCGCGATCAGGTCGGAACGGGCCTCGGCGAGCAACCCGGCATCCTCGGGAAGGCTCGCGATCCGGAACCGCGGCATCCCGCTTTGGCGGGTGCCGAGCACCTCTCCCTCGCCTCGCAGGTTGAGGTCGACCTCCGCCAGCTCGAATCCGTCGCGCTCACGGACCAGCGCCTCGAGCCGGATCCGGGCCCGTTCCGTCTCCGGATCGGCGAAGAGGATGCACTGGGAGTCATGCTTGCCGCGACCGATCCGCCCGCGCAGCTGGTGGAGCTGGCTGAGGCCGTAGCGATCAGCGTCCTCGACCAACATCACGGAGGCGTTGGCGATGTCGATTCCGACCTCGATCACGCTGGTCGCGACGAGCACATCGGCGGAGCCCTCCGCGAATCTCGCCATGGCCCGCGACTTGTCGGCCGACGACATCTGACCGTGCAGGACCTCGACGTTGAAGTCGCGGAACTCCCCGGCAGCCAGCCGCGTCGCCTCCGCCGTCGCGGCCTTCGCCTGATCCTTTTCCGATTCGCTGACCAGGGGACAGACGACGTAGGCCTGCCTGCCCTCCCCCAGGCGTTCGCGGATGAAGCCATAGGCGCCCGCCCGGCGCTCCTCGCCGACCAGCCACGTCTTGATCGGCCGCCGACCCGCGGGCAGCTCGCGCAGGGTGGTCACATCGAGGTCGCCGAACGCCGTCAGCGACAGCGTTCTCGGGATCGGCGTAGCGGTCATGTGCAACACGTGGGGCGCACTCCCACCCTTGGCGTCGAGCGCTCGCCGCTGATCGACCCCGAAGCGATGCTGCTCGTCGACGATGGCGACGGACAGACCGGCGAAGCGCACCGCCGGTTCGATCAGCGCATGCGTGCCGACGACCAGGGGTAGCTCTCCCGTCTCGAGTCTGGCCAGCAACTCGCGCCGCGTAGCCGCCGACGTCGAGCCGGTGAGCAGGCCGGTCGGGGTCCCGGAACCTGCGAGCAGTGCCTCGAGCGTGGCGTAGTGCTGCTCGGCCAATGTCTCGGTGGGAGCCATCAGTGCCGCTTGGCGCCCCGACTCGAGCGCCCTCAGCATCGCGTAGAGGGCAACGACGGTCTTGCCCGACCCGACCTCGCCCATCAACAACCGCTGCATCGGCAGCGTCGTCTGGAGGTCGCCATCGACCTCGTCGAACGCCCGCAGCTGATCGGCGGTCGGCTCGAAGGGCAGGCCGTCTAGCCACGACCCGACCAGTTCCCCGGGTGGACCGAGCCGCGTGGCCTTGAGCGCGGATCGGCGGTCGGCCCGGCGAACCTGCAAGGCGGCCTGATGGAGGAAGAGCTCCTCGTAGGCGAGGCGCCGGCGGGCGGAGGCCGCGGCCTCGCTGGTCGCCGGAAAGTGGGCCGCGACGCGTGCGTCCGCGGCCCCCGGGAAGCGCCGACGAACCCGGATCTCCGCGGGAAGCGGCTCGAGGACGTCCGGCGCCAGCGCCAGCGCCGACCAGACCCATTCCCGGATCCTCTGGACGCGCAGGCTCTCCCCGGACGGATGGACGGGGACGATCCCGGTCGTGTGCAGGCCACGCGGCGGCCCCGGCTGGTCCCGGATGGGGTCGCCCCCGCCAGCGCCGTCCGCGTCGCGGTCGAGGATCTCGTACGCGTCAGGGCGGAATCCACCGGCGTGGAGGCGTCCGCTGAGCAGGAGCCGGACTCCCGGCTTGAGGCGCTCGGCGAGCCAGGCCTGGTTGAACCACGTGACATTCATCGGTGCCGACCCGTCCGTCACCGTCGCCTCGACGATGAATAGATTGCGCCGCCGCGTGGGACGCAGGCGCGCGGTTCTGACCTCGGCCACGACGGTGGCCTGCTCTCCGGTCCGGAGCTCCGCGATCTCAGTCGCTGCCGCACGGTCGCCATAGTCGTGCGGGAAGTGCTCGATCAGATCCCCAAGGGTCCGCAGCCCGATCCGGGCTGCGGCCTCGGCCAGCTTCGGGCCGACGCCGCGCAGGTCGGTCAGGGGGCGCTCCAGCCGGCCGGCCCTCGGCAGCGAGACCAGCCGCGTATCCAGCAGCTCCTCGAGCGAGCAGGCCCGGCCACCGAGGGCTCGCAGCCCAGCGGAGGACCCGCCCTCGAGGGCGCTCTCGAGCGGCGCGGGCCCAGGCGACATCACGAAATTGAGGATAGGCGTGCGACCCACGGAACCGGCGACCTAGAGTGGTGGGCGTGGGAATCGGCAGTCGCCACCCGAAACCGGACCCGGCCTCTGGGATCGCCGCGAACGGGCTCCCGCGCGAATCGGTCTGGGATTACCCGCGCCCGCCCCGACTGGAGCCCCTCGAGAGACGGGTCAGGGTCTCGCTCGGAGGCGCCCTGGTCGTCGACACCGGCAGGGCTTTGAGAGTCCTCGAGACCGCAGGTGCTCCAACCGTCTACGTCCCGCCGGAGGACGTCCTCGAGGGCTCGCTGCAACCCGTTTCCGGCTCGAGCTATTGCGAGTGGAAGGGTTTGGCGAGTTACTTCGATGTGCACGGAGGCGGCGCCACCGTCGAGCGCGCCGCCTGGACCTACACCGAGCCGAACCTCCCGTTCATGGGGATCAGGGGATACATCTCGTTCTACCCGGCACTGGTCGAATGCCGGCTCGACGACGAGCCGGTCGAGCCGCAGCCGGGAGGCTTCTACGGCGGCTGGGTCACCGCCGAGATCGTCGGGCCGATCAAGGGCATGCCCGGCTCTTCGGGCTGGTGAGCGAGGCCGCAGGCTACGGACGTACCGGGTCCTGACGGTGACGGGCGAACATCTGCTCGACCCAGGTGAACCCGCGGCGGCCGCGCAGCGGCTCGAGGAACTCCTCGTACTCGTCGGTGGAGGGAGGCAACTGCGGGCCCTGCGGCGGGTCGACCACCGGGACGAACATGGCGGCCGCGGTCAGGTCGGCCACCGAGAAGTCGTCGCCGACGAGGTACTCGCCGCCTCCGGAGTCGAGCTCTGCCTCGAGCCGGTCGAACGCCGCCAGGATCTTGGCCCGTGCCCCGTCCGCCGCATCGTCGGAGGCGACCCGGTAGCGGACCTGGGCGAACACTGCGGTTCCGCGGGCGGCGACGCCGACGACCCGCTCGTTGTCGGCGAATCGCGGCGGCAGGATGTCGGCGGTGAACGCCTCGAGGCCAGCGCGGCTACGTCGCAGCTCGTGGAACGCCAGCAGCCGTGCATACGGCCCGAGCTCCTCGTCGAAGAAGCTCTCCAGCTCCAGGGCCCGGTCGAGATCGGATGGATGCTCGGGATAGAGGGCCGGGTCGGGGTATCTGGCCTCGAGGGCGGCGATGATCTCCGACGAGTCGCCGATCGCCCGACCATCGAGCTCGAGCACCGGGAAGGTCTTGCAGCCTCCGCGGGTCAACCAGAGGGCAACGGCCATGTGGGCACCCGGCGGAGGTGCCTTTCGCTCCGCATCGACGCCCTTCAGATCGAGGGCCCAGCGGGCCTTCTCGCTGTAGTGGGAGACCGGGATGTGCCAGAGGACCGGATCACCATCGATCGAACTCATGCGTCCAATCTAGCTACTGAGCGGCGAGCAGCCACCAATAATGTGGCTGACCCCCGCGATGAACCTCGGCCTCGACCGTGTCCGGCGCGAACGCGGTCACCTCGTCAATCGAGATCGGCGCGGCCGCACCCTCGACGATTGTGATGATCTCGGTGCCATCGGTCAGGGCGTCGATCGTCGCCGAAAGCGTCGATCCCGCCCCGCCCCAGGCGATCATCTCACCGTCGACGAAGCCGACGGCGTCACCGCGGACGAAGCGCCCCTCGGCGTCGTCTCTGGCGGCTGGAGCGACGGCACCGGTCCGCGTCTCGGCCAGTGCCCCGGTCAGTCGTCCCGCGTTCTCCTCGAGGGTCGCCGCGGGGTCCAGCTCGATCATCGCGACGAGGCCCGCCTGCTGGGAGGTGCAGTCGAGGACGCGGGCCTCCCGGTCGGAGAGCTCCGCCGCGTGTTCGCCCGCCAGGACGACATTCGGGGAGTTGGGCAACACGAGCACGCCCTCCGCGCCAACCGAATGGATTCCGGCGAGCAACTCGTCGGTCGACGGGTTCATCGTCGATCCACCTTCGATCACGGTCGCGCCCAACTCCTCGTAGAGCTGCCTGAGGCCGTCCCCCGAGACCACTGCAACGATGCCGCATCTGTCGCTCCCGGCCGCCAGTCGTCGCTCGCGCTCGGCGACCTGCTCGCGCATGTCGGCTTCATCGACCTGCGAGATCGTCCCGTGGGCCTCGAACACCTCGCGGGCGCGAGGAGGCTCGTCGGTGTGGACGTGGACTCGAAGGGTGCGGCGATCGCCCACGATCAGGATCGAGTCTCCGAGCTCACGCAGCGGTGCCTCGAAGGACGGCCCGTCGAGATCCTTCCCCTGGACGATGAAGTTGACGCAGTACTGAAAGCGGCTGTCGCTGTGTTGCGGGGCGGAGAAGCGGGCGGGGGCCTGCTCGGGAATATCGACCTGTGGCGTCTCCTCGCCGCGGAGGCCGGCGACCATGCCGGCCATGATCAGGACCAGGCCATGGGCGCCGGCATCGACGACCCCGGCCTCGGCGAGCACGGCGAGCTGATCGGGAGTCTTCTGCACCGCCTGCTCGCCGGCGCGCGTGATCACCTCCAGCACGGCTGCGAGGAGCTGGTCCTGGGCCTCCTGCGAAAGGTCCGGGTCGAGGCTCAGCTTCGAGTCCTCGAGCCTGGCGAGGTGCATGGTCGCCGAGTTCGCCATCGCGCGGACGACGGTCAGCATCGTTCCCTCGGCCGGGTTGCGGACCGACGCGTAGGCCGCATCGGCTGCGGACGAGAACGCCGACGCGACGAGGACCGGGTCGATCAGGTCGCCCGGCCTCGTCGCGAGCTCCTCGGCAGCGCCGCGGACGATCTGGCTTAGGATCACGCCGGAGTTACCGCGAGCGCCCATCAGCGCGGCCCTGGCAACCGCGTGAACCAGCTCGGTGCGATCCGCCTCCTCACCCTCCTGGGTTTCGATCCGGTCGAGCTCCTCGAGCACGGCCCGCATCGTCAGCGCCATGTTGTCTCCCGTGTCGCCGTCGGCGACCGGGTAGACGTTCAGATCGTTGACCTCGTTGCGACGGGCATCGAGATACGAGTAGGCGGTCGCGACGATCCGCCGAAAGCGGGCAACTGAAGGATCAGGCACGCGGGGAGAATAACCCCGGGGCTTTCCCACACCCATCAAGGTGGGAGTCATCCAGGACAGCGGGGAGTCATCCAGGGCAGCGAGGGAAGGACTCGTGGTTGCACCCCACCGTTCACCCGCCTGCCGAGCGCCCTTTCAGGTTCGGTGGTGGATTCCCACTGACATCCGACGAAAATCCGCCAACGAACTGCGCGCCGCGCCGCTCGGAGTTATCTAAGCGGCCTTGGTGACCTTGTTTGCCTTCAGGCAACGTGTGCAGACGTAGACCCGGGTCGGGCCGTGGCCCTCGTCGATGCGGACCTTCTGCAGGTTCGGGTTGAAGCGTCGGCGGGTCGCGACCATCGAGTGGCTCCGCGAGTTTCCGACGGCGGGCTTCTTACCGCAGCTGTGACATACCTTGGCCATGGGACGCGGCATGGTAGCCAACCGGAGGCCCGGTCGCTAACCAAGCCTCTCGTCGGCGGACATCAGGTGCATCTGAGCGGCGGCGATCGCGGCATTGCGTCCGGAGTCGCGCTTACCGCCGCCGGACCGCGCCTCCGCCTGTTCGCGGGTGTCGCAGGTGATCACGCCGAACGAACAGGGGACTCCGGTCTCGAGGGTGACCTGGCGCAGGCCGCTGGCAGCCTCGGAGCAGACGAAGTCGTAGTGATCGGTCTCGCCGCGGATGACGACACCAAGACAGGCGACGCCCCCGTAACGCCCCGAGTCGGCGCACAGCTTGGCCGCGAGCGGCAGCTCGAATGCCCCGGGAACCTCGAACGTCTGGATCGAAGCGACCTCGGCCCCCATCTCGGTGAATCCCTCGACGGCCCCGTTGACCAGCCGCTCGGCGAGGTCGCCGTAGAAGGTGGCCACGCAGATCGCCCATTCCGCTCGAGCGATCCGCTCGCGCTCGACCGGCGCGAGCTCCCTGATCACCCCATCAGACATCGGCCGGCTTCTCCGCGTCCTTGGCGGCACGACCGTCGCGCTCCTGCTCGTCGTGGAACATCTCGTCGTCGAGGGCGAGGCCCTGGTGATGAAGCGTGTGTCCCATGCGGTCGCGTTTGGTCGCGAGGTAGGCCTCGTTGTGCGGGTTCGAAACCGAGGCGATCGGGACCTGCTCGCTGACCGACAGCCCGTAGCCTTCGAGCCCGATGATCTTCTTCGGGTTGTTGGTCAGGATCCTGATGCTGCCGAGGCCCAGGTCCTGAAGGATCTGGGCCCCGATGCCGTAGTCGCGCAGGTCGGCGGGGAGGCCCAGCTTGAGGTTGGCGTCGACCGTGTCGAATCCCTCCTCCTGGAGCTTGTAGGCACGGAGCTTGTTGAGCAGACCGATTCCACGGCCCTCCTGGGACAGATAGAGCAGAACGCCCGAGCCCTCGCGCTCGATCATCGCCAGCGCCGCGGCCAGCTGGTCTCCGCAATCGCAGCGCAGTGAGTGGAAAACATCACCGGTCAGGCACTCGCTGTGGACGCGGACGAGCACGTCGTCCTTGCCGTCGACATCGCCCTTGACCATGGCGACGTGGTGTTTGTCGTCGACGAGCGAGCGGTAACCGACCGCCGTGAAATCGCCGAACTCAGTTGGCAGCGACGTGGCGACGATCCGCTCGACCAGCTTCTCCTCCTGGCGCCGATAGGCGATCAGGTCGGCGATCGTGACCATCTTCAGTCCGTGGATCTCGCAATAGGAGGCGAGGTCCGGGATCCTGGCCATCGTCCCGTCGTCGTTCATGATCTCGCAGATCACGCCGGCCGGGTTCACCCCTGCAAGGCGGGCGAGGTCGACGCTCGCCTCGGTGTGCCCTGTGCGCTCGAGCACCCCGCCTCCCTTTGCCTTGAGCGGGAAGATGTGGCCGGGGATGTGAAGGTCGCTGGGCCCCGAGCTCGGGTCGACCGCTACCTGGATCGTTCGCGCACGGTCGTGTGCCGAGATCCCGGTGGTGACCCCCTCGACGGCCTCGATCGAGACCGTGAACGCCGTCTGCAGGGGGGCCTCGTTCTTCGCGGTCATCAGGTTCAGATCGAGCTCGTTGCAGCGGTCCGCCGTGAGCGCGAGGCAGATCAGCCCGCGGCCGTGCGTGGCCATGAAGTTGACCGCCTCCGGCGTCGCGAACTGGGCTGCCATGACGAGGTCGCCCTCGTTCTCCCGATCCTCGTCGTCGCAGACCACGACCATGCGGCCGCGTCGGATCTCCTCGATCGCCTCCTCGATCGTCGCGAAGGTCGGCTTCGCCCGTTCAGGTGTCTTGGCTGCTTCGGTCATCTCTTCATTCTCCATCGTTCGCCTCAAAGCGTTGCAGGAGCCGCTCGGCGTGGCGAGCGATCACGTCGACCTCGATGTTGATCCGGGTCCCGACCTCGACCTCGCCGAGCGTCGTTCGCTCGAGCGTCTCGGGGATCAGCGATACCTCGACCCTGCGGTCGTCGAGCCCCGCGACGGTCAGACTGACCCCGTTGAGGGCGATCGATCCGCGCTCGACGACGTAGCGTTCCAACCCGGCCGGCAACTCGACGACGACACGGCGTGCGAACCCGTCGTCGATCAGCTGCGTGACGGCTCCGGTCGCGTCCACGTGACCCTGAACGATGTGCCCGCCGAGACGGTCGGAGGCCCGGAGCGCGGGCTCGAGATTGACGTTCGCCCCCGGCTCGAGCCCACCCAGCGAGGTCAGCTCGAGAGTCCGATTCATAACGTCGGCATCGAAGCCCCCGGGGCGCAGGGCCGTGGCGGTCAGGCAGACTCCCGAAATGGCGATCGAATCGCCGGTCTGGAGTTCGTCGGCCAGATCCGCGTCGATCGAGATCCGTGCGCCTGCGTCATCGCGCTCGATCGCGCGGACCGCTCCGATCTCCGTCACGAGGCCGGTGAACATCGTCACCACTCCCGCATCCGCGCGAGGGCGAGCATGTCGTCACCGCTGGTTCGCCATTCCACCGCGAGGGCGCGATCGGCCTCGCTCATCTGCACGGCCCCGACCCCTCCCAGCAGGGGTCGAGCATCGGCGCCGCCGAGAACGATCGGGGCGTAGAAGAGTCGGAGCTCGTCGAGCTCACCGGCGTCACGGAACGAACCGGCGAGCGTCGCACCGCCCTCCAGCAACACGCTCGTGATCCCACGCCTGCCGAGCTCGTCCAGGCCCGACCGGACTCGCGCCGCCCCCTCGCCGCGGCAGACGACGACCTCTATCCCGGCGTTGGTGAGGGCGTCGATCCGCGGCCCGGGCGCCTCGGATCCCGCGATCACGATCACCGGAGCTTCCGCCGCCGTGGATACCAGTTTGCTCTCGAGCGGGAGACGCGCGGTCGAATCGAAGACCACGCGCGACGGCTGGCGGGCTGCCGCGACGCCGCGAGCGGTGAGCAGGGCGTCATCGTCGATCGCGGTGTTGACGCCGACCGCGACGGCGTCGAGCTCTGCGCGCCAGCGGTGGACCGCCTCGCGGGATGCATCGCCGGAAATCCACCTCGACTCCCCGCTACCGGTGGCGGTGCGGCCGTCGAGCGTCAGCGCCGACTTGAGGATCACCAACGGCCGGCCCGTGCGGGAGTGCTTGCGGAACGGCTGATTGATCAGCCTCGCCGCCGCCGCCTCCTCGCCTTCCGACCAGGCCACCTCGACTCCGGCGTCGCGTAGTAGGTCGGGACCCCGTCCATCCGCCTTCTCGCTCGGATCGTCGGAGGCGATCACGACCTGGTCGATGCCGGCCTCCACGATCGCCTCCGCGCAGGGGGGCTGTCGACCGTGATGAGCGCACGGCTCGAGCGTCACGTGCATGACCGCGCCACGCACGTCGCGGCCGCGGCCACGGGCGTCCTCGAGTGCCGCGACCTCCGCGTGGCGCTCGCCCAGCTTGGCGTGGAAGCCCTCGCCGAGGACGTCGCCCTCGGGGCTCACGATGACCGCGCCGACCAACGGATTGGGGCTGACGGAGCCACGCCCGCGAGCGGCGAGCTCCAGGGCCCGCTGCATCAGTGAGCCGGAACTCGAGTCGATTGGGTCAATGGCCGCGCTCTGGTCCATGCGATCTGGCTTTCCTTCGGATCCGATCGGTTGGAACCGCCGTTGATTGACTTGTCAGTCAACGATAATCGTAGCGCTCAGGCGGCGCCTCGAAAAGCCCGGCATCGAGCCCGATTTCGGGCACCGGCATTTATCCTCCACGTTCGCCGCACCCGAACCCAGGAGCGACCACCCCGTTGTCCGACGCAGAGCTGATCCTGATCGGCGGGCTCCTGCTTGGCGCGGGAATCGCCGCTGCGATGGTCGCCGATCGCGTCCGCGTTCCGGGCCTCGTGCTCTTCCTCGGCCTCGGGATGCTGGTCGGCAGCGAAGGACCGGGAGGGGTCGAGTTCGACGACGTCGAACTGACCAGGACCCTCGGCACGATCGGCCTCGTACTGATCCTCTTCGAGGGAGGCCTGACGGCGGGCTGGCAGGAGATCCGGCCGGTGCTGAAGACCGCGCTCTCACTGGCGGTCGTCGGAACCGTGGTGACGGCCGTGATCGGCGCCCTTTTCGCTGCCTGGCTGTTCGACCTGGGCACCCTGGAGGCGCTGATCGTGGGCTCCGCGATCGCCGCCACGGACTCGGCGGCGATCTTCGCCGTCCTCCGTGGATCGAAGCTGCGCCGACGGCTGGCGCGTGCGCTCGAGGGCGAGTCCGGGATGAACGATCCGATCGCCGTCCTGCTGGTGACGGGATTCATCGCCTGGATCGAGGTGCCCGGGTACGGATTGAGCGACATGGTGGTCGAGTTCGCCGGCGACCTGCTCGTCGGAGCGGTGGTCGGAGTTCTCGTCGGCTACCTCGCCCGCTGGGCCTTCCAGCGACTCGACTATCCGACCCCCGGTCTCTACCCGGTGGTCTCGATGGCGGCAGCCGCGCTGTCCTTCGGCCTGGCCGACGTCAGTCACGGATCGGGCTTTCTGGCCGTCTACCTGACGGGGCTCGCGCTCGGGACCGGGATCCTGCCCGCTCGAAGAACGGTTACCGCCTTTCACCAGGGGCTGGCCTGGGTCGCCCAGATCTCGCTCTTCTTCCTGCTCGGTCTGTTGGTGTACCCGAGCCAGTTGATCGACGTCGCCCTGCAGGGGTCGGCGCTGGCCTTGGCAATGATCTTCATCGCCCGGCCGATCGCCACCCTGGTCGCCACCCAGGTCGACTCATTCCGGTTTGCCGAGCGGGTCATGCTCAGCTGGGCGGGACTCCGAGGCGCCGTGCCGATCTGGCTGGCCACGCTGCCGGTGATCGCTGGGGTCGAGGGCAGCGAACTGCTCTTCAACGTCGTCTTCTTCGTGGTCGTCGGCTCAACCCTGATCCAGGGGTACACCTTCGAGCCGCTGGCCCGAAGGCTCGGGCTCACGACGGGGGAGGCCGCCCTCCCCCACCCCGTGGTCGAGACCGGACTGATCCAGGAGCTGGGCGGAGACGTGCTGGCGTTTCGAATCGCGCCCTCCGACGCGGCGGTCGGCCACATGGTCAAGGAGCTCGGCCTGCCCCGGGAGGCGCTGATCAACCTGATCGTGCGCGACGCCGAGGCGCTGCTGCCACAGGGCTCGACTCTGGTCGAGCCCGGTGACGAGCTGCATCTGCTGGTGCGCCGGGAGAACCGGGATGAGATCGCAAGGTTGATTCGGACCTGGCGGGACGGCCCGATCGCGGGACCGCCGACGCTGCCGATCGGGATACGCGGCTCGCCGCCGATCTTCTCGGTCAGGCCGACACGGCCAGGGGACGGCGACACCGGTAATCCGCGGACGATCGACGGGATCGCGGTCGCTCAGACCCTGCGGACCCGGCCCGACGTCGCCGCCGCCATCGTCGTGCTCGTCGACGGTCGCTTCGCGGTCACCGGCCCCGACTTGATCGCCCTCGGAGGCCGCCGCTATCTGGCGCGCTGGTGCAGTGAGCGGGCCGAGCGCCAGTCGAACCAGCCCCCAGGATCGGGCCTGGCTTCAGGAGGCGATCGGCACGATCGACGCCCCCGCGCTGCGCTAGATGACTGATCGATCTAGGTGACCGCGGCGGCGATCGCCCGGTAGGCGGCCGCCGGATCGGCAGCCCCGAAGACGGCGGAACCAGCCACGAACCAGTCCGTACCCGCCTCCGCCACCAGCGGTCCGGTCGTCACGTCGATCCCACCGTCGATCTCGATCACGGCATCCGAGCCGAGCTCGGCGATCCGGCGGACCTTCCCGGCGGAGGCCTCGATGAAGGATTGACCGCCCCAGCCGGGGTTCACGCTCATGCAGAGCAGCAGGTCGCATTCCGAGGCGATCTCACCAAGGGCACCGACGGGTGTGCCCGGGTTGATCGCGACTCCCGCCCGGCAACCCACTTCGTGGACGGCGTCGACGACCCGGTTCAGGTGATCCGTCGCCTCCGCGTGGACCGTGATCGAATCGGCGCCCGCCTTGGCGAACTCGCCGACCTGGGCCTCGGGACGATTGATCATCAGGTGACAGTCGACGACGGCACCGGCGGCATGAACCTGATCGGCGATCGCCGAGACGATCAGCGGCCCGATCGTGATCGGAGGAACGAAATCACCGTCCATGACGTCGACGTGGATCACCTCGGCACCGGCCTCCAGCACCTCCCCAACCTGCTGACCCAGGCGGGCGAAGTCGGCGGAGAGGATCGAGGGGGCCACTCGACGGCCCGATGGAAAGGTCGGAAGCACGCTCACCGGATCGGCCGCCCCGTAGCCCTCAAAGCACCTGAAGCATCGAGGTTCCACATTCCTGGCAGCGCAGATCCTGGTCCACGCTCATCCTGACGATCGTCTGGTGAGTGCCGCAGCCGGGGCACTGGGAGACCAGCTCGTATCGCTGCAGACAGTTGACGCAGCGAAACCGCCCGGGGAGCTGCGTCGGCCTCAACCACGGCTCACCGCACCCTGGACAGGAGGGTCGCGAGAATGTCCCCGGCTCGGACTCGGTCGTCGAACTCATGGATCGATCGTAGTGGCCCGACCCGCCGACATCACAACCGGGGGCCGACCGAGCCCGGCTACGGGCGCAGGCGCGCGATGAAGAATCCGTCCGTCCGATCGCGGTCGGCCCGCGTCTGCACGAACCTCGCGTCCGCGGGAGAAGCCAACCGCGCCAGCGCCGGATCGGAGGAGGTGAGATCGTCGGCCTCGACGCCGCAGGCCCGAACGACGCCTTCGTTCTCCGCCGAGGAGATGGTGCAGGTCGAGTAGATCACCCGTCCGCCCGGCGCCACCGCTTCGATCGCCCGCTCGAGGATCCGGCCGGCCAGCTCAGCCATCCGGGTGATCGCCTCGGGGCTTCGCCGCCAGCGGGAATCCGGGCGGGAGGCCAGCGTTCCCAGCCCCGAACAGGGCGGATCGACCAGAACCGCGTCGAAGCGTTCACCGGCCCGGGCCTCGGCGGCGTCGCCGCGCTCGACCACGGCCGCATCCGCGCCGAGGCCCCTGAGCAGATCCTCCAGCTCTCGGGAGCGGCCGGGGTCGCGTTCGACAGCCACCAGGCCGGCGCCGCGAGCGCCGAGCGCAGCGGCAATCTGGCTCGCCTTGATCCCGGGTCCGGCGCAGAGGTCGAGGACCCGTTCCCCCGGCTGCGGGTCGACCAGTTCGACGACCAGCGCGGATGCCCGCGACTGGGGGACGAGCGTTCCGTTGCCGATCAACTCCTCGACCTTCGCCCGCCGGCCGCCGGTGACGATCACCGAGTCGCGCGGTGCCGGGGGCAGCCCGGGATCGGCAGGGACCGCCTCGACCCCTAAGCCGCGGAGGGACTCGAGGGCCGAATCGCGATCACCGCGGAGGAGGTTGGCCCGCAGCGCCCGCTCCGGAGGCTCGTTGATCGCGGCGAGAAGCGAGCGGGCGGAGTCGGGGCCGAGTTCCTCCCACCAGAGCTCCGCGAGCCAGAGCGGCACCGAATGGGCCACGGCCGCCGAGGCGGGATCGGCGTCGCTGAGTCCCGCGAGCAGCTCGATCCGCTCGCGGGCCGCGCGGCGCAGCACCGCGTTGACCATCCCCGCTCCGCGGCGGTTTCCACCCCGGCCCTTGGCAAGCGATACCGCCTGGTCGACCGCGGCATGATCGGCATCGCCGGTCGAGTAGAGAAGCTCGAACAGCCCCAGGCGCAGGGCGGCGAGGAGCGGTGGATCGATGCGTTCGATCGGACGGCCGGCGAGCCCCGCGGCGAGGTGATCGCTGGTGCCTCGCCTCTGCACCGCCCCATAGGCCAGTGCCTGAGCCTGCGCGCGCTCGCGGCCGGCCAGCTCGTAGCGAGACGCGGCGCTCCGCAGCGCCCGGTCGGCCCAGGCGTCCTCCTCGAACACTCGGCGGAGCGTCTCGTAGGCCGCTCGGCGGGCGGGAGTCGGAGCGCTCACCGGGCCGGCACGCCGCCGCCCGGCACGCCGTAACCCCGCAGGTAGTCACCGGCAGCAATCCAGCGCTTGCCCGGCGGCTGAACCGTGGCGATTCGCAGAGCTCCGGCGCTGAAACCGAGCAGCAGCGCATCGCCGGACTCCGTCGCGGCGAACTCCCCTGGAGCAGGGCCGTCCTCGATCGCCGCGACATCGCGAACCCCCAGCCGCTCACCGCCCACAAGCGGTGCGTATGCCCCGATATGCGGGGTCAGCGCCCGAACCCGGAGCGCCTCCGAGGAAGCATCGGCCGCGATGTCGACGAGGCGCTCGGAGGGCTCGATCTTCTCAGCGTAGGTGACCCCTTCGTCGGGCTGATCGGTCAGGTCGAGGCGTCCCTCCGCAAATCGGTCCAGAGACCGGATCAGAAGGTGCGTTCCGATCTCCGCGAGCTTTCCGGCGAGGGTGCCGTAGTCGTCTCGCGCCTCGACGGCGATCTCCTCCGACGTGGCCACGGGACCCGAATCGAGACCGGCTGTCAGCTTCATCACACAGACTCCTGTTCGCTCGTCGCCGGCCATGATCGACCGCTCGATGGGAGCCGCCCCCCGCCAGCGCGGCAGCAGCGAAGGGTGGATGTTGAGCAGGAGCAGATCCGAAAGCAGGGGCTCCTTGATCAGCTGGCCGAACGCGCAGACCGTCGCCACCGCAGGGTCGGATGCCAGCAAGGCACGGCGCGACTCCTCGCCGTTGACGTCGGCGCTTTGATGCAGCTCGAGGCCCAGCTCGCGAGCGGTGACCGCCACGGGGGGCGGGCTCACCTTCCTCCCCCTGCCGCTACGACGATCAGGCGGCGTCACGACCAGCGCCGGGCGATGGGGTGTTCCCGCAAGACCCCGCAGGACGGTCGCGGCGAAGTCGGAGGTGCCGCAGAAGACGTGGGTCACTCTCGGTCCGGCCTCGGTTCGTCGTCCTCGAGGATCTCAGCCGCCGCCTCCAGCATCGAAGGATCGAAGTGCTCGCCCGATCGCAGCGCCCGCAGAGCGCCTCGGCGCTGCTTCCGCTCGGTGCGGTCGAGGATCAGGATGCCGTCGAGATGGTCGATCTCGTGCTGAAGAACCCGGGCCTCCAGGCCGGAGGCCTCGAGCAGGATCGGCGATCCGGAGAGATTGACCGCGTTCACCCGGGCGTGCAACGGGCGTTCGACGTCGACGAGCACGTTGGACAGGCTGAGGCACCCCTCCTCGGCGGTGACGAGCTCCTCGGAGGTCCACTCGACCTCCGGATTGACGATCGTGCGCGGTTCGGCATCGGGGCCGGCCTGGAAGACGAGCATCCGTCGCATCGTTCCGAGCTGGGTAGCGGCGAGGCCGATCCCGAGCGCGTTCTGCATCAGCCCGATCATGCGCTCCGCCTCAGCCTCGAGATCGGGGCCGAAGGCGGTCACCTCCGACGCCCTCGATTTGAGCACGGGATCGCCGAACTGGCGAACCACGCCGAGGGCCTGCCGCCGCCGCTCGAGGGTCTCCTCGTCGAGGTCCGGCATCTCCTCGTCGGCGAGTTCGTCGTCGCTTGCTTCCTGCTCGGGCACGGGGACGATTCTAGGTCCTGAGGGATCGACTCACTGTGGATCGACGTCGACCGCCAGGGTCACCCGGCGCAGCGCAGCGGTCACCTCAGGACGCTCCAGCGCGGCCCGCACTGCCACGACGTCGCGATCCGGATCAGCGCTCTTGATCAGCAGCCGCCTGCGGTAGCGCCCCCGGCGACGGAAGCGAGGGGCCGGGCCGAGCAGCTCCGCATCCGGTCCGAGCGCGGGCCTGACGGCATCGGCGAGCACCCTGCCGACGTCGATCAGGGCGGCCTCGTCGCCGCCGGTCAGCTCGATCGCGAGCAGGGACGAGAACGGCGGATAACCGAACTCGCGGCGGCGCTCGAGCTCGCCGGCGAGGAACCCGGCGGCATCGTGGTGGGCGGCGGCCACGATCGGGGGCGCGGTGGGCGCCAGGGTCTGCACGAGGACCCGTCCGCCGCGCTCGCCGCGTCCGCTACGGCCGGCGAGCTGGGCGACCAGCGCGAACGTGCGCTCCTCGGCGCGGAAGTCCGGATACCGCAGGGTCGAATCCGCATCGATCAGCACGCTCAGCGCGACATCGGGGAAATCGTGGCCCTTGGCGACCATCTGGGTGCCGACCAGGACGCCTCCCTCAGCCCGTTCGAACGCGCTCAGCACCTGAGCATGACCGCCCCGGTTGGCGGCGGTGTCGGCATCGAGGCGGAAGACTCTCGCGGGAGCTACGAGCTCGGCCACGAGGGCTTCGATGCGTTCCGTCCCGGCCCCGTGGCGCGCGATCGATACCGAGCCGCACTCCCGGCACGACTGCGGAATCGGCTCGGTGTGGCCGCAGTGATGGCAGCCGATCAGATCGCGCCCACGATGGAGGACCAGTGACACATCACAATGCGGGCAGAGCACCGCGGCCCCGCAGGAACCGCAGCTCAGGTGGGGCGAGAACCCGCGCCGGTTCAGCATCACGATCGCCTTCGCCCCCGGACCGACCTCGTCCCGCAGCGAGCTCAGGGCATCACGGGTGGTCGGATGAAGCGGGCCCGCGCCCCCCGGGACCTCGCGCATGTCGAGAACCTCGACCGGGGGCAGCGGCAGCCCGTCGACCCGCTCCGGCAGCTCCAGGCGCGCCAGCTCGGCCCAGCACTCGGGGCGCGGTGTCGCCGTGCCGGCGAGATAGACCGCACCGGCGGCAGCCGCCCGGTGGCGAGCCACGGCCCGGGCGTCGTATCGCGGGTCGCCCTCCTGCTTGTAGGAGGAATCGTGCTCCTCGTCGACCACGATCAGGCCGATGTCGGGGAGCGGTGCGAAGACGGCTGACCGGGGGCCCACGCACACCTGAGCCTCACCTGACCGCAATCGCCTCCATTCGTCGAATCGCTCCCCCTCCGAGAGCCCGGAATGGATGACGGCGACACGGTCGCCGAGGCGGGCCGCCACTCGGCCGACGGTCTGCGGCGTCAGGCCGATCTCGGGGACGAGCAAGATCGCGCTGCGCCCACGCGCCAGCGTCGCTTCCATCGCGGCAAGGTAGACCTCGGTCTTACCCGAACCGGTGACGCCGTGCAGCAGCAACTCCGAGGGCGTGCCGGGCGAGGCACCGTCGAGTGCGGTGACGAGGTCTACGGTGCAGGATTGCTGTCGGGCGGAGAGCTGCGGCGGCCCGGCGACGGCGCCGACCGTGTCGATCCGCGGCGCCCGCCGGACCTCGCGTGATCGCTGGGCGACCAGTCCGCGCTCCTCGAGCCGCACGAGCACCACCGAATCGGCTCCAGCCAGCTCCTTCAAATCGGACCCCGAGCGCTCTCCGCCCGCGGCGAGGAGCGACAGCGCCTCGCGTTGCTTCACCCCAAGTCGATCCCCCTCGGCCAGGGCCGCCCTGCCCGCGTCGGTGATCTCCGCTCGGCGCTCCCGCAGCGGCTTCAGAATCCGCGGCTTCTTGCCGGTCCCCGAGCCAGGCGGCAGGACGAGCGCGAGGCCGCGCGAAGGAGTCGAGCAGTAGCGCTCCGCCACCCAGAGACCAAGGCGAACCAACTCCGGCGTGACGGCGGCCCCGATCGCCTCGATCGGCTCGGCCAGACGCTCGGGCGGGAGGTCGCTCTCGGCCGCGAGATCGACCACGACGCCAAGGACCCGGCGACCGCTGAACGGAATCATCAAGAGCGAACCGACCCCGACATCGGCCTCGATCATCGCTGCGGGCAGGCGGTAGTCGAACGGCCCGCGCAGGGCCCTGGTGGTCGTGATCGGCTCGACTTTCGCGATCTGCATTGGCGGAGATGAAGCTACGGGAAGCCACGGCGCCTCGCGCCCGTCCAGCCGGCGGTATATCTTGGGCCCGTGGCACTGAACCTTGGAGCTGGAGAGCAGGTCGTTTTTGAGGGCCACCCATCCTGGCGCGCGATCCTCGGCTTCTACATCAAGGGAATCCTGATCGTCGGAGTGATCGCGGCGTTGATGAGGTTGATCTTCGATTCCAGCGTCCCGCTGGTGACCCTGCTGGTCGTCGTCGGATCCACGATCGTGGTGCTGATCGGCTTCCTCCGTCGGGTCTCGACCCGCTACACGATCACGACCCGGCGCCTCAACATCAAGCACGGGATCATCTCCCGCGACGTCCAGGAGACCAAGATCGAGCGGGTCCAGGACGTCAACTACCGCCAGTCGCTCTATCAGCGGATCATGCAGATCGGCGACGTCGACTTCGACACGGCCGCGCAGAACAGCGACTCGGACTTCGTCTTCGCCGGGGTGGCGAACCCCGAGGAGGTCGTCGATCGCGTCCATCACGCGACCGAGGCCGCCGGGCCCCCGCCCCAGACCGAAGCGCAGGCACAGGCCCGCTACCCGTCAGGCCTCGAGTAGAAGACCCGCCGCTTCGCGGAGGGCGTCCACGCGGTCGGTCCGCTCCCAGGTGAAGTTCTCGCCGTCGCGGCCGAAATGCCCGTACGCAGCGGTCGCCTGGTAGATCGGCCGGTGCAGATCCAGATAGCGGCGGAACGCTCCCGGTCGCAAGTCGAAGACCTTCTTGACCGCCGCCGTCAGGGTCGAGTCCGAAACCTTGCCCGTGCCGAACGTCTCGACCATGATCGAAACCGGGTGGGCGACGCCGATGGCATAGGCGAGCTGGACCTCGCAGCGGTCAGCCAGGCCGGCGGCGACGACATTCTTGGCGACGTAGCGGGCGGCATAGGCGGCCGAGCGGTCGACCTTCGACGGATCCTTACCGCTGAACGCGCCGCCGCCGTGGCGGGCGGCTCCGCCGTATGTGTCGACGATGATCTTGCGTCCGGTGAGACCGGCGTCGCCGACCGGCCCGCCGATGACGAACTTGCCCGTCGGATTGACCAGCAGGGTGGCGAGCAGCGACTCCGGGTCGTAGAGGTCGGCGTACTCACCGCTCAGGACGGGGGTGATCACGTGCTCCCAGAGGTCGGGCTTGATCGTCTCGTCGGTATCGATCCCCTCCGCGTGTTGAGTCGAGATCAGGATTCGGACGATCTCAACCGGCACGCCGTCGCGATAGCGCACGGTGACCTGCGTCTTGCCGTCCGGCCGAAGGTAGTCGAGCGTCTTGTCCTTTCGCACCTTCGCAAGCCTGCGAGCGAGCGTGTGGGCGATCTGTACCGGCATCGGCATCAGCGCGGTGGTCTCGTTGGTCGCGTAGCCGAACATCATTCCCTGGTCGCCGGCCCCATCCTGATCGAACTCGTCGTCGTCGGTCGCGTCCGTGCGCACCTCGTAAGCCTTGTCAACGCCCTGAGCGATGTCCTCAGACTGCTCGTCGATCGCTGAAATCACGGCGCAGCTGTTGCCGTCGAACCCGAAATCGCCGTTGTCGTAGCCGATCTCGTTGATCGTCCTGCGGACGATCTTCGGAACGTCGACGTAGGTCGTCGTCGAGATCTCGCCGGATACGACGACGAGCCCGGTGTTGACCAGCGTCTCGCACGCGACCCTTCCCTTCGGATCCTCCCTCAGAACCGCGTCGAGGATGCCGTCGGAGATCTGGTCGCAGATCTTGTCCGGATGCCCTTCCGTCACCGATTCGGAGGTGAACAGGAACTCTCCCTCGCCGATCTCGATCTGGTCGCTCATCTGATTGACGTCCTCATTTCTGCTCGTTTGGTGGTCGTTCCGGTCGATTCCGGCGATTCGCCGTCAGCAGATGCTATTCCCCGCCGAGCGGCGGAGCGTCGATCTGGGGTTCCTGGCGCGGTCCGACGACGATCTGCAGGTCGCTGCGGATCCGATCATCGCTGCCGTCGACCGACAGGGCGGCTGCGGTTAGCGAGCGTAGATCCGCCGCGTAGGTCGTGTAGGTCGGATCGACTGCGAGGCCCACCTGCTCGCCGAGCGACAGCAGACCCACGAGGTCGAAGTACGCGAGCAACGAGACCGATTCCGGCATTCCCGCGGTCGCCTGCTGGAAGGCAGCGGATTGATCGAGGCCCTCCTCGGTCGACCGCGCCTGCTCGATACCGAGCGAGTCGGTCGCGATCACCAGACGATCGCCGAAGGTCGCATAGGTGAGGTTGATCGCCGGGCTCACGGCCAATGACTGGGCCTGAACCCCTGCCACCTGAATGGTCTCGAACGTGACGACCCGCCCGTCCTCGGTGGGTGCCAGGGCATCGGCGACCGGGTCCTGGAGCTCGGCGAGCGAGCGGGCGGCGGATTCCGGGTCGACGCCGTCCGCGATCAGGCTCACGTAGGGAGTCCCGGCGTCGGCGACCACTCCCGGAGTGGCCGGATCGCCGATCGCAGCGGCGACGGGCTGCACCGAGAGCGCGGCCTCCGAGCCCAGGAGCGGCAACAGCTCCTTGCTGAGATCGATCCCTGCCCCTTTCTCGAGGTCCTCGGATGCCTGCCTGAACGCAGCCACGAGGCTCGGGGAACTGGATTTCGCCTGGTCGAGCAGTGCGTCGACGCTCGCCGCCGGGTTCCCGAGTCCCAGATAGGCGAGCGAGCCGGTGCCCAGATCGGTGGTCAGCGCGGGCGTGAATGTGGGCAGGGCGGCGAAGAAGCCCGGGTATGCCTCGGCCCTACCGGGGTCCAACTCGCTTTGCAGGGTGAGGTGAACGCCCGCCCCGTCGGCGGTCAGCGCCGCCGCCGCTCCCTCGGTCGCGGCCGAGTCGATGAACGTGTCGACCGGCTCCAGCCCCCTGACGCTCGACAGGGCCCTCGCCCCATCTGCCGACAGAAACGCATAGGCGAGCCGCTCGTCGGGAAGTTCGTCCAGCACCGACGTCCCCTCGGCGCCCGTGAGACCTGAGACCGCCTCGCGGGGGGCGAGCATGCTCGAGACCGCGTCCTCACCCCCGAGGATGAGAAAGTCGCGCTGGATCGCCCACGCCGCGCCTCGTTTGCCGATCGAGATCTCGGTTCCGTCGCCATCGGCGGTCGACTGTTTCGGCCCGAAGACCTGAGTTGCGAACTCCTCGGCCGCTGCGGCGTCATCCGCCTCGATCAACACGACCCGCTCGACCGACCTACCCGCCGGCAGCAGGGCGACGGCCACCTCGCCACCCGCCCAGGGCTCGATCTGGCTGTCGAAGTCGAGCTTCACGCCCGCGATCTGCGTGACCCCGCCGATCGCGATCCTGCTCAGCAGCGGCACCCTGCTCGCGAGCTCGGTGGCAGCCTCGACCTGATCGGAGTCGGGGTCGATGTCGAGATGGACGTAGGCCAGTGCGTCCTCGGGAACCAGGGCGATCGCATCGTCGTCGGGTGGGCAGCCCTCGCCGCCGGGGAAGCTGCAGGGAGCTGCCGGTAGGAGCACGAACCAGACGACGGCCGCGACGACGGCGACGATGGCCCCGGCGAGGATGCGGTGCCTCCCCGTCTGCGGAATCTTCCCCCAGCTGCCGTCGAGCCGCCGCCGGATCGACGCGAACCAGACGCCGGACGAACCGCTGCCGGGGCCGATGTCGCGCAGCGCTCGCAGGCGCCTCGCGATCGTGCTGCGACGGCTCCCTTCAGCTTCGCTGAGCGGCCCGATCGGCCTCTGGCCGAGCTCAGGTTTCGGCTTGCGTGACTCCCGCGGCACCGCGCGTCCAAACATATCCAGCCCTAGCTGGAGTCGCGATCCCGGCGGCGCGGCACGAAATCGATGATCAGCGGAACGCCGTCGAGCCCAAGGGCGAAGCGCATGTGGTTTTCGAGGTAGTAGGACCAGTCGCGGTTGACGAGCAGCCGGTCGTTGACCTGGATCGCGATCCGAGGCGGCGCGTCGCCGACCTGGGCGGCGTAGTAGAGGCGCAGGCGCCGGCCTCGCTTCGACGGCGGCGGATTGCGCTCCACGGCCTCAGCGAGGATCTTGTTGAGCGCCGGGGTGCGCGCCCTGGCAGCGCGTCGGTCGAACAGCTCGATCGCCTTCGGCAGGACCTTCTGGAGGTTGCGGCCCCGGAGCGCTGAAATCGTGATCACCGGCGGACGCAGACGCAGACGGCGCTCGATCCTGGCCTTCGCATCGTCGAGGTCGACCTCGACGATGTCCCACTTGTTGAGGACGACGAGCGTCGCGCAGCCGGCCTTCATCGCCAGCTCTCCGATCCGCAGATCCTCGGAGGTGACACCCTCGGATGCGTCAGAGACGAGAATCGCGACATCGGCGCGATCGGCGGCGCGCTCGGCTCGCAACTGCGCGTAGTAGTCGATCGAGCCGGCCACCTTGGAACGGCGGCGAATGCCGGCGGTGTCGACGAACAGCGCGTCCCGGCCGTCGATCTCGATCCGGGTGTCGATCGAGTCGCGGGTCGTCCCCGCGACGTCGCTGACGATCGTTCGCTCGGTTCCGAGCAACGCGTTGAGTAGCGAGGACTTGCCGACGTTGGGCCGGCCGAGGATCGCGATCCTCGGCAGCTCGTCCACGGAGACCTCGACCTCCCCCGATACGGTCAGGCCGGTCAGCCGGTCGAGCAGATCGCCGGTGCCAAGACCATGGCTGGCCGAGACCGGCATCGGCTCGCCCGAGCCCGAGTTTGTTGAGCTCGGCGGCGACATGATGGTCGTTCGGATTGTCGATCTTGTTGGCAACGACGATGACCGGTTGTGGGGCTGCGCGGAGAAGCGACGCGACCTCGGCGTCGCCCGGTCCGAGCCCTGCGCGCGCGTCGACGACGTGGAGGATCGCATCGGCGTCCGCGATCGCCTCCCGAGCCTGATGTTGGACCGATCGCGAAAGTGAGTCCTCGGCCGCCATATCGACCCCGCCGGTGTCGATCAGCGTGATCGGCACCCCGTTCCACTCGGTCTCGATGTCCTTGCGGTCCCGGGTGACTCCCGCCTCGGCATGGGTGACGGCCTCCCTACCGCCGGCGAGCCTGTTGACCAGGGTGCTCTTGCCGGCGTTCGGATAGCCGACGACCGCAACCTTCACAGCAGTCCTCGCGATGCCGCGAGCCCGGCGATCTTCTCGACGACCTCATCGACGTCCAGCCCGGTCGTGTCGACCTCGACGGCGTCGTCGGCCAGCGCGAGCGCCCCGTGCTCGCGTCCGCGGTCGCGCGAGTCGCGATCGCGCTGGGCGGTGAGCACGTCGGCGGCATGCTCGCCGCTCTCGGCCGCCCGACGGCGCGCCCGCTCACCCTCGTCGGCCGTCAGGTGGACCTTGAGCGGCGACTCCGGGCAGACCACGGTGCCGATATCCCTACCCTCGGCGACCCACCCGCCGCTCGAGACGAGCCCGCGTTGCCGCATGACCATCGCCTCGCGAACTCCTGGGTGAACGGATACGCGCGATGCGATCGCCGAAACCTCAGGGGTCCTGATCGCCGCGCTCACGTCCTCGCCGGCGATCGCGACGGCTCCCGGGGGCATTCGCAGATCAAGGTCTTCGGCCAGCGGCGTGACAGCGGCCGCGTCATCTGGATCGATATCGGCGCGCAGAGCGGCCAGCGCAACGCAGCGATACATCGCGCCGGAATCCAGATAGGTGAAGCCGAGCCGCTCGGCAAGCGCCCTGGCCACGGTTGATTTTCCGGCCCCGGCGGGGCCGTCGATTGCGATCACCACAAGGACCGATGAGAGTAAGGCAACGCAATAGGGTCAGTCCTGCGCATGCCGAACCTGGGAAGACACGCCGACCGGGCGATCTATGTGCTGATCGCGGTTCTCGCCGTCAGCGTCGCCCTTCAGGACACTTCAGGGAGCGCCGGCGCAGCGCTTGCCGCGGTCGCGGGCACCGCGATCGCAATGACGCTCGCCGAGCTGTTCGCCGGGTGGGTCGGGATCTCCATTCGCGAGCATCGAGCTCCGACCGGCGATGAGATCAACGACGAGCACCGCGCCGCGATCACCGGACTTGTCGTCGCGTCGTTGCCGACCTTCTTCTTCCTGCTCGCCGTCCTCGACGTCATGCGCCTCGATCGCGCCTACATCGTGGCCCAATGGACCGGATTCGGCGTCATTGGCGCCTACACCTACGTGGCGGCGCGGCACCGCGGGGGCAGCCAGGCCCGCAGCGTCACTGAGCGGCCTTGCGCTCGCCTGCTCGGCGGCTCGCTGATCATTCTCAACTCCCTGCTCAAGTGAGCAGCGAACGCAGGTCCCGTTCGAAGCCGGGATAGCTGATCCGTGCAGCCCCGAAGCCCCTGACGCTCACCCCGTCCCTCGATGCGAGTCCGGCGATCGCCCCGAGCATCGCCAGGCGATGATCGCCCCGCGAATCCATCTCCCCTCCCCGAAGGCCGCCCGTTCCAGTGACGACGAAGCCGTCGGCGAGCGCTTCGGCTTCGCCGCCGAGGGCGTTGAGCGCGTCGACGACGCCGGCGATCCGATCGGATTCCTTGTGGCGCAACTCCTCCGCCCCGCTGATCCGGGTGACCCCCTCCGCGAAGCAGCCGAGCAGCCCGATCAGCGGCAGCTCGTCGATCGCCAGGGCGACCTCGGCGGGACCCACATGCGTCCCCTTCAGCTCCCCGTGCCGGGCCCGGATCGCGCCGACCGGCTCACCGCCCTGGTGGCCGAGCTCTTCGACCTCGAGGATCGCTCCCATCCGGTTGAGGATCCCCAGCAGCCCGATTCGGGTCGGGTTTATCCCCACCCCGTCGACCCGCACGTCACCGCCGTTCGTGATCAGCGCTCCGACCAGGTGGAAGGCGGCCGACGAGAGGTCGCCGGGGACGCTCAGATCGGGCAGCGCGATGCGCTCGGCCGGCTCGATGCCGACCGTGCCGCCGACCGGATCGGTCGGGAGGCTCGGCCGATCCCGCTCGATGCGAACGTCGGCGCCGGCCGAGGCGAGCATCCGCTCCGTGTGATCGCGGGTCTCGGCCCGCTCGCGCACGGTGGTCCTGCCCTCAGCCAACAATCCCGCAAGCAGCAGGCATGACTTGACCTGGGCCGATGCGATCGGCATCTCGTAGTGGATCGCTCGGAGCCGCCGACCGGCGATCGTGATCGGCGGCAGACCCTCGCCGGTGGTCCCGATCGAGGCCCCCATCTTCGCCAAAGGCGCGGCGATGCGGCCCATTGGCCTGGACCTGATCGAGTCGTCGCCGTCGAGCACGAACGTTCGATCCGGTTGCCCGGCAAGTAGCCCGGAGAGCAGCCTGATCAGCGTCCCCGCGTTGCCGACGTCGAGCGCCGCGCCGCCAGCGGGCGGAGAAGCGCCTCGCAGGCCGAAGCCGTCGATGGCGACGTCGAGCGCCTCCTCCCCACGCTCCGCGATCTCGACCCGAGCGCCCAGCGCCGCGACCGCAGCCAGAGAGCTGCGGGTATCGGCGGAGTCGAGGAAGCGGGAGATCCGAGCGCTGCCGTCCCCGAAGGCCGCGAGCAGCGCGGCACGGTGAGAGATCGACTTGTCGGGCGGAGCAAGGAGTCGACCCGCCAACCGACCGGACGGGGCGAAGAGCCCGTCCGCCGCGCTCGCCGGTCCACTCAAGGTTCGGTCTCCGGGATCGGGGCGACCGTATGGCCGAGGTCGGCGACGATCTCCCCCGCCCGCCGGGCCTCACCGATCCCGGCGATCCAGAGCGAGATTGCACCGGTGCGCTGATCGGCGGCGGGGAACAGCGACATATCCTCGATGTTGACGCCGGCGCGACCGAGGGCGAGGGCGATCTCAGCGACCGTCCCGGGCCGATTCTGGACCGCGACCCGCAGCTCCAGAAGCGGTGATGCCGTCAGGTCCGCCTCCAGCATTCGGCGTCGATCCTCCCGCGCCGCCTCCTGCCAGCGTGAGAGCTTCTCGCGGCTGCCCTCGCGAACGAGTGCCGACGCCTCCTGAAGGCGGGCGACGACGGCGTCGATCTCGGCCGCCACCGCCTCCGAGTTGGAGCTGTAGATGTCGGCCCAGATGGCCGGGTTTGCCCCGGCCACACGGGTGGCGTCGCGGAAGCTTCGCCCGACCTCGGCTGGACGATCGGAGTCGCTGGCGACCGAGTCGGCGGCTGCCGAGACCAACGCGTTCGCAAGGACATGTGGGAGGTGGCTGATCGCGGCCATCTCCCGGTCGTGAGTTTCCGCGTCGATGGCCTGCGGTCGGGCGCCGATCCCGCCGAGGACGCCGTGCAGACGGTCGAAGAGAACGCCCTGGGTTCTGGCCGTCGGTGTCAGGTACCAACGAGCACCCTCGAACAGATCCTCCCGCGAGCCCTGCACCCCGGCGGTCTCGGCCCCGGCCAGCGGATGGCCGCCGATGAAGCGATCCGAGTTCTCGACTCCGCCCATCGCCTCGACGAGCGTCCGCTTGGTCGAGCCGACGTCGCTGACGACGGTTTCGGGGGACGAGGACGCGATCGCCTCGATCACGAGCTCGGGCAGGGCGGCAACGGGAGCTGCGCAGAAGACGACGTCCGCGGGTCCGTCCCCGTCGGCGCCGGAGACGGCTTCCGCCGCCGATCCGGCAGCACGATCCAGCGCACCGATCGCGAGGGCCCGGTCGAGATTCTCCCGATCGGGGTCGAACCCCACGACGTCGGCGCCGAGGCGGCGCCGGGCGGCAAGGCCGATCGAGCCTCCGATCAATCCGACTCCGAGGACGGCGATCCTCAGAGGCGGCCTGGCCGGAGCGTTGGGTTGAGCGGAGCTCTCCACTCGGCGATCTTCGCCTAAATCACTGCGGCGGGCACGGAGATGCTCTTTCCCGCAATCCCGGCGACCTTCCGCACAAGCTCCGCGTACTCGCCGAATTCGCCGGCGGGCAACGCCTGGGGTCCGTCGCAGAGCGCGTTGTCGGGATCGTTGTGGACCTCGACGATGATCCCGTCCGCGCCGGCTGCGGCGGCGGCAAGCGACATCGACTGGACCCAATCGTGGCGCCCCGGGGCATGGCTGGGGTCGACGATCACCGGCAGGTCGCTCATCTCCTTCAACGCCGGAATCGCCAGCAGGTCGAGGGTGAAACGATAGGCGGTCTCGTGGGTTCGGATCCCGCGCTCGCAGAGCATGACCCGATCGTTGCCCTCCTTGAGGATGTACTCGGCCGACATCACCAACTCGGCGAGGCTGGCGGCAAGTCCACGCTTGAGCAGCACCGCGCAGCCGGTTCGACCGATCTCTGTGAGAAGCGGGTAGTTCTGCATGTTCCGCGCGCCGACCTGAATCACATCCGCGACCCCGACGACGTCCTCCACGTCGCGGACGTCCATCAGCTCGGTGACGACCGGCAGACCGGTTCGCTGTTTCGCCTCGGCCAGGATCTCGAGACCCTGGCGGCCGAGCCCCTGGAACGAGTACGGGGATGTGCGTGGCTTGTAGGCGCCGCCGCGCAGCATCGACGCTCCGCCGGAGGCGACGACCTCAGCCACCTCAAGCGTCTGCTCGAGGCTCTCGACGGTGCACGGACCTGCGATCAGCGTGAAGGCGTCGCCGCCGACCGTTCGGCCGTCGATCTCGAGGGTCCTCGGGGGAATCGTCATTGGTCAGGGGTGCCTTTCGAATTGGTACTGCCGGGCGGATGGCGCCGCGGCGGGATCTACGGGAGATTCAGAACTGAATCGACGCCTAGGTAAATCGCCAGTACCAATACGACGAACGGCGCGCGCTGTGGTGTGTGATGCCGCTCATCGCATCAATTTCTAGCACAGGGGCTAGAGCAGTTCCTTCAAAGCTTCGAGAAACCGCAGGTTCTCTGCCGGGGTGCCGTAGCTGACCCGGATGTGCCCAGGCCCTCCCAACGGGGTCCCAGCGCGGACGATCACGCCACTGCGACCGAGGCCCTCGACGATCTCCGCTTCGTCTCGGCCTCCGAGGTCGATCCAGGAGAAGTTCGTCTGCGTGTCGGCCGTCCTCAATCCCATCTCATGGAGCGACTCCTCGACGACGATGCGCTCGGCGATGGTCCGCTCGACCCGCTCGATCACGTCGTCGGAATGCCGGAGCGCCTCAGCGCCCGCTGCCTGGGCGAGCAGGTTGACGCTGAACGGCTGACGGACCGCGTCGACGGCAGCGCGGAACCGGGTCGAGCCGAGCGCGTAACCGCAGCGCAGGCCGGCGAGGCCGTACACCTTGCTGAAGGTGCGGAGCAGCACGAGGTTTGGGAACTTCGGGAGCAGGTCGACCGTGGAGTCGGGGTGGTCCAGGATCTGCATCTCGACGTAGGCCTCGTCGACGATCACGGTCACGTGCCCCGGGACACGCTCGAGGAAGGCCTCGATCCGCTCCGGGGGAAGGCAGGTGCCGGTCGGGTTGTTCGGATTGCAGACCAGGACGAGCTGGGTGGCGGCAGTGATCTCGGTCACCATCGCTCCGAGGTCGTGCTCGTAGGCCTCGTTGAGGGGCACCCGGACCTCGCGGGCGCCCGCGAGGGGCGCCAGCTGCGGGTACATCGAAAACGACGGCCACGCGTAGACGATCTCCGCGCCGGGCTCGCAGAGCGCCAGCGCCGCTGCCAGAAGGATCTCGCAGGAGCCGTTGGAGACCGCGATCCCACCAGGTTCGAGCTCGAAGCGTTCGGCGAGGCGCTGCCGCAGGACCGCCGCGTACTGGTCCGGGTAGCGGTTGCCCCCGACCGCAGCCTGGCTGACGGCCTCGAGCACCGCAGGATGAGGGCCCCACGGGGATTCGTTGGAGGCGAGCTTGATCACATCCGAGCTCTCGTACATACGGCGGGCCCGCTCGATGTCCATCCCGCCCTCGTAATGAGGCAGTTCGGCCAGCTTCTTCGCGTAGTTGATGCTCATCGCCGTCCGGCCTGCCTACTGCGCCGAGGAGAGATCGGATCGGAGCTGGGCGGCGGCGCCGAGATAGACGTGGGAGGGAACGTGATCTGGCGGTGCGTAGTAGTGGAGCATCGTCCTGATCACGCGCTCCATCGCACCGGGCACGTCAATCTCGCGCGTACATAGGAGCGGCACCGTGTCGAGCCCGAGGTTTCTCGCGGCCACCGCGGGGAACTCGGCATCGAGGTCGTCGGTGCAGGTGAAGATGCAGCTCACCATGCTCTCGGGCTCGAGGTCGTTACGGGCGATCAGCTCGCGGAGCAGCTCGTCGGTGGCGGCCAGGATCGCATCCCGCTCGTTGCCGTCGGCCTGCACGGCCCCGCGCAGGGCGTAGACCCGCTCGCCGCTCATCCCGCTCGTCCTTTTCCGGAATCGTTCATGGACCCGGCATCCTTCCAGAGCCGCGCGACCTCCGATCGCGAGAGCCGCCGGGCATCCCCAGTGGGCAGGGTGCCGAGGGCGAGCGAGGCGAAGCGGACTCGCTCCAGGGAGGCCACCGAGTTGCCGACCCGCTCGATCATCCGCCGCACCTGGCGGTTACGCCCCTCCCGGATCGTGATCTCGATCTCGCGAGGCCCGTTGCGCCGCACCTCGGCCGGCGCCGTGGCCCCGTCCTCGAGCTTCACCCCCTCACGGAGGCGCTCGATCTCCCGCTCGCTGATCGGCCCGCGCAGGGTCGCCCTGTAGGTCTTGGGAACGCCATAGCGAGGATGGGTCAGGACATTGGCGAGCTCGCCGTCGTTGGTCAACAGGATCAGGCCGGTCGAGTCGGCATCGAGCCGGCCCACCGGGTAGAGCCGCATGTCGGTGGCGATCAGATCGGTAACGGCCCTTCGACGGCCCGGTTCGTGGGCGGTCGAGGTGACGTTGAGCGGCTTGTTGAGTGCCCAGGTCTCGTGCGCCTCCGGCAGGACCAGACTTCCGTCGAATGCGACGCCGCTGTCTGCGTCGACGTCGCGGGCGGGATCGGTCAGCACCTCTCCCGCGACCGTCACGCGGCCCTCGGCGATCAGCTTCTCAGCCGCCCTCCGCGAGGCGACCCCGCAATGAGCCAGGTACTTGGCGAGCCTCAAGGGGTCGCGCGCCGCTCACCCGCTTTGAGCAGGCGCTCGCGAAGCTCGGCCGCGTCCTCCGGAGTCGGGTCGAAGGCGGCGACGTCGGGGAGGTCCTCCAGGCCGCTGAGGCCGAAGAGACGTTCGAAGAGCTCGGTGGTCCTGTAGATGACCGCACCGAAGCGGGAGCGACCCGACTCCTCGATCAGTCCCCGCTCGGCGAGCGTCTGCACGCCCGACTCGGAGCTGACCCCTCGGATCCGTGCGATCTCAGGTCGCGAGACCGGCTGGAGATAGGCGACGATGGCCAGGGTCTCCGCCTGCGCCGGCGTCAGCGGGGGGGTCTTCGGGCGGGCGAGCAGGCGTCGAGCGGCCGATTCGGCCAACGGATCCGTCGCCAGGACGTAGCCGCCTGCAATCTCCCGCAGGACCAGTCCGCGACGACCCGGCGCGAAGTCCTCCGAGAGCAGGTCGAGAGCGTTGCGGATCTGAACCTCCCCGACCTCGCAAGCATCGATCAGGTCGCCGACCGGGACCGGGTCCGGAGAGAGGAACAGCAACGCCTCGACGATTCGAGCCAGCTCGGTCGCAGAAGTGGACGAACTCCCACTCACGCCGAGACCTCCGAACTGCCCACCCCGCCCGCAGCGACCGAGCTGCTGATCTCGATCGGGCCGAACATCTCCCGTTGCGACCAGCTCGCCTCCCCCTTCTTGTGCAGCTCCAACAGGGCGAAGATGGTCACCGCCTGCGTCAGCCGGTCCTCGCTGCCAAAGGCCTCGTCGAAGTCGACCCGGTTGCCGCGGCTGAGCAAGCCCCGGAGAACGTCCAGCCGGAGATCGAGCGACACCGTCGGGCGGATGTGGCTGGTGTCGACCTCGGGGGGTGGCGTCAACAGATCGCCAAGTGCGAGTCCGAGGCGATCCGGGTCATAGGCCTGACGCGAAGCCTCGAGGGAGATCCGTCGCAGCTCGACCGGCAGCGGAGCCGACCGGTAGAGGAAGGGTGACTCCCGCTCGAAGCGCCCCTTGAGCTCCGCCCCCGCGTCCTTGTAGCGGCGGTACTCGAGCATTCGGGCCAGCAGCTCGTCGGCCGCCTCCTCGGGTCCCAGGTCGAGCTCCGCCTCCTCGGCGGCCGGCAGCATCAGGCGCGACTTCAGTTCGAGCAGGGCCGCGATCAAGACCAGGAACTCGGTCGCCGCTTCGAGGTCGAGCTCTCCCTCCTCCTCGAGGTGGTCGAGGTAGGCCAGCACGATGCCGCCCAGCTCGACCTCGAGCAGGCTGATCTCCTCTCGGAGAACGATCGCCAACAGCAGGTCGAAGGGACCCGCGAAGACGTCGAGGTCGAGCTCGAGGTCAGCGGTGCGCACGGTCATAAGACTAGGCGTGGTCCCGGTCGGTGACGGTGCCGCCCCCACTACCCTGGCTGCAATGGCGAGCGCGATCTCCGCAATTCGCGAGGAACTGCGTGAACTCGCCGAGCCAGACCGGGTTGGCGACCTGCAGCGATTCTTCAAGACCGGCCCGGGTGAGTACGGCGAGGGGGACGTCTTCATCGGGGTTCGCGTCCCGGCCTGCCGTCGGGTCGTCAAGGCGCATCGTGGCCTACCGCTAGCCGACTGCCTCGAGTTGCTCGGCAGCGAGGTTCACGAAGAACGCCTCGTTGCCCTGCTCCTGATGGTTCAGCTCTACGCCGACTCCCCGGGGGACCGGAGAGCCATCTTTGACGCCTATCTGGCCGCGACCACACGGATCAACAACTGGGACCTCGTCGACGTATCCTCCCGCGACATCGTCGGAGTCCACCTGCTCGAGCGGTCGCGAAGGCCGCTTTATCGGCTGGCGAACTCCGACAACCCCTGGGAGCGGCGGATCGCGATCGTCTCCACGTACGCCTTCATCCGGGATGGCGACCTCGACGAGACCTTCGCCATCAGCGAGGCCCTGCTCGGCGACGAACACGACCTGACCCATAAGGCATGTGGCTGGATGCTCAGGGAGGCCGGCAAGCGGGATGCCGGCAGGCTGACCCGATTCATCGAGACCCATGCGGCGGTGATGCCGAGGACGATGCTCCGATACGCGATCGAGCGGTTCGATGCGACCGAGCGCCGGCGGTTGTTGGACCTCCCCGGTCCGGGGCGGGCTGCGACCTAGATCAGTGATTCCATCAGCTAGCGGGGGGCGGCGACGCCCATCGCAGCACGGACTTCGGCGAGTATCGGTGCGGCGATCGTGCGTGCCCTCTCGGCACCAGCGGCAAGCGCCGACTCGAGGCCGGCCTGATCGGCGCGCAGGGCGGCGTAGCGCTCACGCACCGGCGCGAGATACTCGACCACCGCTTCGCCGACGGCCCCCTTGAAGTCGCCGTAGCCGGAACCTTCGAAGTCCGATTCAATCTGCTCAGGGTCGATCCCGCGGACGACCGCGAGGATGTCGATCAGGTTCTCGATCCCCTCCTTGCCGCCCTCGGCCCCGGCGCGTTTGACCTCCCTACCGGAGTCGGTCATGGCGCTGCGGAACTTCTTGCGGACCTGATCGGGCTCGTCGAGCACGTACACCGTGCCGGTCCCACCACCCCCGGTGGTCGACATCTTCGACCGCGGATCCTGAAGGTCCATGATCCGCGCCCCGGCCTCGGGAATCCGATGCTCAGGCTCGACCAGAGTCCGCCCGAACCGCTCGTTGAAGCGCCGGGCGATCTCCCGCATCAACTCGATGTGCTGGCGCTGGTCGTCACCCACCGGCACCTCGGTCGCACGGTATGCGAGGACGTCGGCGGCCTGGAGGACCGGGTAGTTGAAGAGGCCGGCCGAGACGAACGCTCCGGTCTGCGATTCGACCTGCTCGCGCTTGGTCTTCCACTGGTGCATCCGGTTCAGATCTCCCCACGCCGTCACCGAGCCGAGCAGCCAGCAGAGCTCGGTGTGCTCGCGGACGTCGCCCTGACGAAAGAGAACGCACCGATCGGGGTCGAGGCCGGCGGCGAGCAGGATCGCGGCGGTGTCGTAGACGCGCTCGCGCAGCTCGACGGGGTCGTAATCGACGGTGATTGCGTGCAGGTCGACTATGCAGTAGATCGCCTCCTCCCCCGCGGCGGAGTCGAGGCGGTCCTGACCCTCGACGTACTGGCGGATCGCGCCGATGTAGTTGCCGAGGTGCTTCCGGCCTGTCGGCTGGATGCCGCTGAAGATGCGTCTCGTCGTCGTTGGCTCGTCGCCCTTGCTCACGGGCGGGGAATCTACCCCTCGCTCAGTGAATGAAGCCCAACGGCCCTTCCGTCCTCGGCAGCGAGGGCCATTCCGGTCATCTCGACGATCGCCTTGGAGGCCTTCTCCAGCGACCCCGTATCGAAGGGCGGATCGGGGTCGTATTCGATGCCGAGCTGCAGGGATTTGGCGACCTCCGTGCCCGCCACGAGCTCCGCCAACCGCAGCGCCATGTCGATTCCGGAGGAGACGCCGGCAGCCGTGATCACCTTGCCGCGCTCGACGACGCGCTCGGCCACCGGGTTTGCGCCGAGCTCGCCGAGCAGACCGCGGGCGGCCCAATGGGTGGTCGCGTCGACCCCGTCGAGGATTCCCGCGGCCGCCAACAGCAGCGAACCCGTGCAGACGGACGTGGTCCATTCGGTCGTCTCGTGGACACCGGAGATCCAGCTTGCGTAGGGCCCGTCGGGGTCCAGGAGGTGTCGGGTCCCAGCGCCGCCGGGAACCACGAGGATGTCGGGCTCGGGGACGTCCGCCAGCGTGCGGTCGGCAACGAGACCGAGCATCCCCTGCTCAGTCCGGACCTCGCCCATCCGCTCGGAGCAAAACACGACCTCGGCGTCGGGCAGTCGCTGCAACACCTCATACGGACCGATCGCGTCGAGGGCAGTGAAGGCGGGGTAGATGGGGATCGCAATCTGCATGGTTCTCCAAGATGACAGAGTCCGCCCCCCCGGGATGGCGCGGGAGCCAGGGACTGCGAAATCCGCGCCGCCGAGGCGTATTCGGACCTCTGGCGGCATGGGAACCGTATAGATGCCATGCAACCGATTCGGATTTTCGTAGCTCTCGCCCTGGCGGCCGCCGCGCTGGCGGCGGCCGCACCTCCTCCAGCCGACGGTGCCGGCGGGCCGATTCTTCCGGTTGTGGCTTCCGGCGAGGACGGCATCGAGTCAGCGGATGGGATGTACCGGTACGTGACCCTCTTCGGGAGCCCGGAGACCACCGTCGCCAAGGTGACGAAGGGCACCGGGGAGATCGATGCCTGGACCCGCCAGACCAAATCCAAGTACGGAGGCGGATACGGCATCCCGCAGGTCGCTGCCGATGGTGCGGTCGGCGGCCTCTCAGCAGACGGTGAAACGCTCGTCTTGATGCGCGCCTTCGGGCCGATCGACCGCGCCGGCCTGGCAGTCCTAGGCACCAACAGGCTCCACACCAAGAACCGGATCGAACTGAAGGGCCAGTACAGCTTCGATGCCATCTCTCCCGACGGCCGAACCGCTTACGTGATCGAGTACCCGCAGCCGTTCCGCTATGACCGCTACCGGGTTCTGAAGCTCAATCTGAAGTCGGGTCGCCTCTCGAAGGAGCCGATCGTCGACACCGACGTCGGCCTCGAGGAGGAGGAAGAGAAACATGAAGGCGAGGAGGGCGTCGAGGGAGAGATGCGTGGCCTCGCCCTCTCGCGCGTCTCCTCCGCGGACGGTCGCTGGGCCTACACCCTCTACGACGGCGGCGGTGGCGCCAACCTGGCGGCCCGCCCGCTATGACCTCGAATCGCAGGCCTCGCGGAACGTGCTTGCCTATGTCGACATCGAAGACCGCCTGCGGGCGGTGGACGTCGACAGTGGTAAGCGGCTGGCGGATCTGCAGTTGGCAGCCCGGCCGATCTCGATCCACTGGTTGAGCCGCGAGCGGGTCCTGATCGCTTCGCCGGACCAAGTCCAGATGGCGGATACCGAGTCAGGCACGGCCGAGACCGCCTATACGCCCGCGCCGAGCGCCGGGGCGATCGTCGGCGTGGACGGATACCCAGGGGGCTCGAAGGCGGCGGTTCTTGTGACCACGAAGGCCGATGGCCAAGACGAAGCGAGGAGCCGCCTCGTCCTGATTGATACCGAAGGGGACCGGCGCCCAAGAACCGCCTTCTCGGGCCTCGGCCACTTCGACGGTCCACTGCTCTCCCCGAACGGTACGCGCGCTCAACTAGGTTGGCGGGACGCCGGTCAATGGCTCTTCGTCCCGACCGATCGCACGGCCGACGTGATCGCAGTCGACAACATCCCCCGACAGTTCGATTCCGGCGGCGGCGAATCCGATCCACTGCCGCGGATCGAGAGCTGGTGCTGCCGCTGAGTTGGATCGGGGTGAGGCGGAGCCGCAAGATCACGCCCGAGTCGGGGGATGCGGGCGGAGGCGGAGCGGTATCGTCGAAAGACTCCATTCATGCCCCGCGCCATCTGGACAGGATCCATCACCTTCGGGCTGCTGAACGTGCCCGTGAAGCTCTATTCGGCCGTCTCCAGCAAGGCGATCCGATTTCGGGAGTTGCGCGAGAAGGACGGCTCACGGGTCCGCCACAAGCGCGTCGCCGAGGAGGACGGCGAGGAGGTCGCCTACGAGGAGTTGGTCAAGGGCTACGAGATCTCCCCCGACCAATTCGTGGTGATGAGCCGCAACGAACTCGAGGCCCTCGACCCGAAGAAGTCGAAGGCGATCGAGATCGAGGACTTCGTCGACCTCGACCAAATCGACCCGATCTATTTCAACCAGCCCTACTACGTCGGTCCCGCGCCGGGGGCCGAGCGCGCTTATGCCCTCCTGGCGCAGGCGATGGGCGAGCAGCGCAAGGTGGCGATCGCTCGCTTCGTCATGCGCAACAAGGAGAGCCTGGCTGCAGTTCGTGCCAGCGACGGCATCCTGACCCTGGCGACGATGCGGTTCGCCGACGAGGTCGTGCCCGTCGACCAGCTCGACGGCGTGCTCGGCGAACAGCCCGAGGTCGAGCCCAAGAAGAAGGAAATCGAGATGGCCAAGCAGGTCATCGACTCGCTCTCCACCGATTTCGACCCCTCCGCGTACAAGGACGAGCACCGCGCCCAGCTACTGGCCCTGATCGAACGCAAGGCCGCCGGTGAGGAGATCGTCTCCAACGACGCCGAGGCACCGAAGCCGACGAAGGCCCCGGATCTGATGGCGGCGCTCGAGGAGTCGCTCGCCGCGATCAAGGGTGACGAGCTGAGCGGGGGCGCGAAGCGCAAGAAGCCGGCATCCAAGCCCGCCGCACCCAGGTCCAAGGCGAAGGCCAAGCCGGCGACGAAGTCGAAGTCGACCTCAACCGCGAAGGCGAAGAGCAAGTCAAAGGCGAAGGCCGCGAAGTAGAGATCGACGGCCGGCGGCTGTCGATCACGAATCTCGACAAGGTCCTGTACCCCGAGACCGGCTTCACCAAGGGCGAGGTCATCGACTACTACGCGCGGATCGCCCCGGCGATGCTGCCCCACCTGCGCGACCGGGCGCTGACCCGAGTCAGGTACCCGAACGGGGTCGAGGCGAAGAGCTTCTTCGAGAAGCGGATCCCCTCTCACCATCCCGACTGGATCCGGACCGAGAGCGTCTGGGCGGGCAACCGCGCCGGCGACATCGAGTTCTGCATCTGCGACGACCTGCCGACACTCGTCTGGCTTGCCCAGCTCGCCGCGATCGAGCTCCATCCCTCCTTGGCGAAGGTCCGGGACGTCGAGCGGCCCACCGTCCTGGCCTTCGACCTCGATCCCGGCGAGCCGGCGACGATCGTCGAATGCTGCAGCGTCGCCCTGCGGCTGCGTGCCCTGTTCGCCGATTTCGGTCTCGAGTGCTTCCCGAAGACCTCCGGGTCGAAGGGAATGCAGGTCTACCTGCCGCTGAACGGCGACGCCACCTACGAGGAGACCAAGCCCTACGCCCGCGCCGTGGCCCGGGCGCTCGAGTCCTCGGAGCCGAACCTGGTGACCTCGCAGATGAAGAAAGCACTGCGGCCAGGAAAGGTCTTCGTCGATTGGAGCCAGAACAGCGCCACGAAGACGACCGTGGCCGTCTACTCGCTGCGGGCGCGATCGGCGCCGACCGCGTCCGCGCCGTTGTGCTGGGACGAGGTCAAGCGAACGGCCAAATCAGGCGAGCCTGACGAGCTGCGGTTCACATCCGACGCCGTGCTTGCGAGGGTCGAGGAGCACGGCGACCTCTTTGCTCCCGTCCTCGAGCTCCAGCAGGAGCTTCCGAGCGCCTAGAAGGACTGGCGGACGACGGGGCTTCGCGCCGCCGCCGCCTCGTCGAGCCGCCGCACGGGAGTCGTGTACGGAGCCTGGCGCGCGATCTCGGGATCCACCTCGGCCTCGGCGAGAATCGACTCGACCGCGTCGGCGAACCGATCGAGCGACTCGCGGGTCTCGGTCTCGGTCGGCTCGACCATCAGGGCTTCGTCGACGAGCAGCGGGAAGTAGACCGTCGGCGGGTGCATGTTGTGGTCGAGCAGCCGCTTGGCGATGTCGAGCGTCTTGACGCCGAGATCCTTCTTCGCGCCGCTCCCGGAGAGGACGAACTCGTGCATCGGGCGACGGTCGAAGGCGAGCTGGAGGTACCTGCCCGCTCGGCCCTCCTGCATTCGCGCCAGCAGGTAGTTCGCGTTCAGGACCGCGGTCTCCGAGGCCTCCGCCAGACCGTCGCCGCCGAGGCTGAGGATGTAGGCATAGGAGCGGACGAAGACCCCGAAGTTGCCCTGGAATCCACGCAGGCGGCCGATCGAGGCTGGATGGTCTTCGAGTCCGCGGAGGTCGAACCGGGGACCGTCTCCGTTGTGGCCCTCGATCCGCTCGATTCGCGGCACGGGCAGGTACGGCTCGATTCGCTCGGAGACTGCGATCGGACCGGAACCGGGTCCGCCGCCGCCATGCGGCTGGCTGAAGGACTTATGGAGATTCACGTGGACGATGTCGAAGCCCATGTCGCCGGGACGGGAGTGCCCCATGATCGCGTTCAGGTTCGCGCCGTCGTAGTAGAGGGTGCCGCCGGCCTCGCGCACGATGCCGGTGATCTCGGCGATGTTCGTGTCGAACAGCCCAAGCGTGTTCGGGTTCGTGAGCATCAGACAGGCAACGCGATCGTCGGTCTTCGCCCTCAGATCCTCGAGATCGACACCGCCACGCTCGTCGGTCGCCACCTTGACGACCTCGTAGCCGGCCATCGTCACCGAGGCGGGGTTGGTGCCGTGCGCGGTGTCCGGGGTCAGGACCCTGGTCCGCTTGTCAGCCTCGCCGTTGGCGGCGTGGAATGCGCGGGTGAGCAGCAGTCCGGCGAGTTCGCCGTGCGACCCGGCGGACGGTTGAAGGCTGACGTGCGGGAGGCCGCAGATCTCGCTCAGCGACCGCTCCAGTAGCCACATCAGCTCGAGGGCTCCCTGAGCGCGGCGCGGATCCTGAGCGGGGTGCAGGCGGGCGTGCCCGGGCAGCGCCGCAACCCGCTCGTTCAGGCGCGGGTTGTGCTTCATCGTGCACGAGCCAAGCGGGTAGATGCCGGAGTCGAGATCGAAGTTGCGGCGGGAGAGGCGGTTGTAGTGGCGGACGATCTCCGGCTCGGCCACCTCGGGCAGGCGGGCGGGCTGGGCGCGAAGCAGGTGCTTGGGAATCAGATCCTCGATCGGCAGATCGCCCCCGGGAACGCCGGCATCGGGAATCGAGGCGGCCCGACGGCCGGAGACCGAACGCTCGTAGATCGTGACCGCGTGGTCGCGCTGCATCGGCGTCTCGGCGTCGGCGGTGCTCGGCGGGTTGGCGGTGGAGGTCGTCACGCCGGCACCTCCTCGGCGGCCCCAAGCTCACTGCCGGCCCCCTGGCTGACCGCCTCTCCGAGGACCTGCGCCAGGCGATCGATCTGCTCGACGGTCCGCTGCTCGGTGATGGCGACCAGGAGCCCAGTGCCGTACTCGGGCGCCAGGGGAACCCCGGCAGCGATGCCCTGCTCCGCGCAGTATTCGACGACGGCTTCGACCGGCGCGTCGAAGGTGATCGCGAACTCGCGGACGACCGGATCGTCGTGCAGCGCCTCGACGCCGTCGATCGCAGTCAGTCGCTCACGTGCGTGGTGCGTGCGACGCACGAGCAGTTCGCCGAGTTCGACCAGACCCTGCTTGCCGAGCCAGCTCAGATAGATCATCCCGCCAAGGGCGTTCAGCGCCTGGGCGGTGCAGATGTTGTGGGTCGCCTTCTCGCGGCGGATGTGCTGCTCACGGGTCTGGAGGGCGAGGACGAAACCGCGGCGGCCGTCGACGTCGATCGTCTCGCCGGCGATGCGGCCGGGCATCCGGCGGATCTGCTCCTCGGTTGCGCAGAAGAAGCCGAACGAAGGTCCGCCGTAGTCGAGGCGGTTGCCGAGGGGCTGACCCTCCCCCACCGCGATGTCGACGCCGCAGTCGCCCGGGGTGCGGAGGATGCCGAGTGCGATCGGGTCGCAAGAGGCGACCAGGAGCGCCCCCGAAGCATGTGCGATCTCGGCGATCCGCTCGAGATCCTCGACGCCGCCCACGAAGCTGGGGTACTGGACGAAGACGGCTGCGGTCTCCTCGTCGATCGCAGCGGCAAGCGCCTCGAGATCGGTCACGCCGCCCGCGAGCGGCACCTCGACGACCTCGGCCGGGTAGCCCGACGAGTAGGTCTCGAGCGTCTCGCGGCTGTGGGGGTGGAGACCCTGGGAGACGACGAACCGTCGCCGTTTGGTGGCGCCGATCGCCAGATAGCCGGCGGCGGCGACGGTGGACGGGCCCTCGTAGAGCCCGGCGCTGGAGAGTGGCAGGCCGGTCAGCTCGCTCATCGCCGTCTGGAACTCGAACATCGCCTGTAGGCCGCCCTGGGAGATCTCCGGCTGATACGGCGTGTAGGGCGTCAGGAACTCCGAGCGCGAGATGATCGCGTCGACGATCGCAGGTGCATAGTGGTCGTACATCCCGGCGCCGAGGAAGCAGACCTCGGATTCTGCGCCGGCGTTGCGGGCGGCAAGCGAGCGCATCCGCTCGTACACCTCGGCCTCGGAGAGTCCGTCGGGCAGGTCGAGCGGCCGATCGAGGCGAACCCCGGCGGGAACGTCGAAGAGCTCCTCGATCGAGGAGACGCCGATCTTGTCGAACATCTCGCGACGCTCGACGTCGGTGACGGAGGTGTAGCCGCTCACCGGCGGGAGATTAGAGAGGTGACCGGCGCGGCACGGATGACTCCGAGCAGAAGTTCGGGCTCATCGGGGCCATGGGTGAGATCAGCGGCACGTTGCTTGGGTATTTCGTCGCTTCATGCCGGTGAATTGCAATCAAGTCCCCCAGTTCCGCCGAGTGACGTATTTGTCCGGTATATCCGCACTTATCTGACGCTCACCGCCCAAAAGGTCACGGTAGGCGGGTGAACGGCGGCCCAACCGCCCAGATCCTTCCCTCCCCAGCCCAAACCGACTTTCGCCTTTTGGCGAGTTCCTCGGTAGGCCGTTGGTGGGTCAGTCGGCTAGGAGGTCCTTGTATGCGGCGGCATCCAGGAGGGCTTCGACCTCGACCGTGTCGCTGAGCTTGACCTTGACCATCCAGCCCTTGCCGTAGGGATCAGTGTTGATCAGCTCAGGGTTGGTGCCGGCTTCCTCGTTGACCTCGAGGATCTCGCCGCTCAGCGGGGCGATCACGTCGGAGACGGCCTTGACGGACTCGACCTCGGTGTAGGGCTCGTCCTTGCTGACCATGGCGCCGACCTCGGGAGGATCGAAGAAGACTACGTCGCCCAGTGAATCCTGGGCGTACCACGTGACCCCGAAGACGGCCGTATCGCCGTCGATCCGCGCCCAGTCGTGCTCGGGGTGGTATCGCAGCTCCTCGGGGTAGCTCTCCTCGGCCATGACGTCCTTTCAGTTGCTCACTTGATCTCTGTCGTACAGCGGCTTGGTGCGGATCTCCGCCTCACGTACCCGTCCCCTGACATCGATCCCGATCCGGGTGCCGGGGTCGGTGAGGTCGGCGCGAACGTATCCCATTCCGATACCGATGCCCAGCGAGGGTGAGAAGGTCCCGCTCGTGACGGTCCCGGCGACCGCATCGGTCTGCGGCAATTCCAGGATCGGATTGCCGGCCCGCGGGATCCCGCGGCCGTCGATCACGAAGGCGACGAGTTTCTCGGCCGTCCCCGCCGCCCGGGCAGCGGCGATCGCCTCGGAGCCGACGAATCCCGTCTCCTCCCTGCAGCACCAGCCAAGGCCGGCCTCAATCGGATTCCGATCCGGACCCATGTCGTTGCCGTGGAGGTGGAAGCAGACCTCGAGACGCAGCGTGTCGCGGGCGCCGAGCCCACACGGCGTGACGCCCGCCGACAGCAGCTCACGCCAGAGATGGGGCGCATCGTCGGGCGCGACGAGGATCTCGACGCCGTCCTCGCCGGTGTACCCGGTGCCGCAGACCAGCGCCTCGGCGCCCGCGACCCGGAGCGTCGCGGTCCGCATCCGGGCCGGCAGCTCGGCCGAGGCCAGGCCCGAGACCGCGGCTCGCGCCTCGGGACCCTGGACCGCGAGCATCGCGAAATCAGGCGCGTGGTCGACGACCTCGACGTCGAAGCCCTCCGACAGTTCCCGGAACCGGGCGAGATCGATCTCGTGATTGGCCGCGTTCGAGACCGTGAGGTAGTCGCTGTCCCACCCGTCGAGCTGATAGCTGAAGAGGTCGTCGAGGATTCCGCCGTCCTCGGCGCAGAGGCATGAGTACTGGGCTCCGCCGGCCGCGAGCTTGCCGATGTCGTTGCTGACCGCGCGTTGGAGAAGGGCGGCTGCTTCTGGGCCGCGAGTGCCGATCTGGCCCATGTGGGAGACGTCGAAGACCCCGCTGCGCTCCCGGACGGCCTCGTGCTCGGCGGCGACACCCTCGTACTGAACCGGCATCTCCCATCCCGCGAATGGAACGATGCGGGCGCCCGCGGCAACGTGCTCGTCGAAGAGAGAGGTGCGCCGCAGGGGCTCGGGGACGGTCACGAATTGCAGGCTATCGGGGGTCGGACCGCGCCGGGCGGAGCGTCTATACCGGCCCGCGGAGCAGCGAGACGGCGGAGTGTCCGGGGTCCCCGTTCGCCCGCTCGAGCGAGATGTCGATCAGCCTGTAGTCGGCGGGATCGACAGGCAACGGAACCTCCACGTTGCGTCCGCCCGCCGCGCCGACCTTGAAGCCGCCGAGCGAGATCAGCTTGCCGCCGCCGCTCATCAGCCAGAGCTCGTAATAGCGTCCGGGGGCCGTTGCCGGCAGGTCGGCGACGGAGACGGCGAGGCTTTGCTCCCCCTCGACCCCGGCGACCACCTCCGCCGTGCCTCGCGAACCGGTCCCGGCCCTACCCGCGGGCCGTAGCTCGCTGCTCGACAGGATCTGCTGGGGAGAGGACCGAGGCGCCGTGGACCCATCGTCACCCAGCTGTGATCCGATCGCAAGCCCGACGAACAGCACGGCCAGCGCACCGCCGGCGAAGGCGGGCACCCGCCACCCGGCGAACCGGGGCCGGCGCCCTTCCGGTCGAGGAGGGTCGGCGGATGGCGCATCGGCTCGCGGGTCCCGGCCGTTGATCGGCAGCGCCAGCGGCGGCGGCTCCTCCGGGGACCAGGAATCCTCGGGCAGGCTGCGGAGGGCGGCGACCAGCGACTCGACGTCGGAGACCTCCTCGCGCAGGTCAGGGTCCTCCCGCAGGCGAGCCTCGAAGGAGGCTCGCTGCTCGTCGGTGAGGTCGTCGAGCAGGTACTCGATCGGCTCGCGCCCGCTCCGTCTTTCCATGTCACCGGTCATCGGGCATCCCCAATCAACTCTCGCAGACGGCCGAGGCCGCCGACCATCCTCATCTTGACCGTGCCGAGCGGCATCCCCATCCGATTCGAGATCTCACGCTGGGTCAGATCCTCGTAGAAGCGAAGCCGAAGCACCTCGCGCTCCTCAGGGTGCAGTCGACCCAGCAGCCCCGAGATCCGCCAGCGCTCGGCGAGGGTCTCAGCGGTGTCGATCGCAGCATCCTCTCTCTCCTCGGCCAGGAGGTCGCCGCTGGGGACCGGGATCCGGCGGCGCTTGTGATCGATCGCCCGGTTGCGAGCGATCGACATGATCCACGTCAACAGTCCCGCCCGGGTCGAGTCGTAGCTGGAAGCGGCGCGCCAGACGTCGAGGTAGACCTGCTGTTGGACGTCCTCGGCCGTCGGCCGATCTCGGAGCGTGCGCAGCAGGAAGCCGAAGGTCGCGCCGCCGAAGCGCTCGTAGACGTCGCGCATCGCCTCGGCGTCGCCGCGGGCAAGCCGATCCGCGAGCTGGTGCTCCGCAACGGTGCTCTGCCGGCGCTCCATGACCATGTCCCGGTGGATCTTTGCGCATCGGGTTCGTCGGCGTTTCGAGGTTTCCAACCGACATCGCGGGTCCGCTCGTAGATGTGGGAAAGGATCAAACCGACGACGGAGGTAATCGAACCGATGAAGACCAGACTCAAACATGGGATCACGGGCCTGACGGCACTGGTGGCCCTCGCCGTGCTCCCGGCAGCCGCAGAGGCACACAACCCGATCGCCGGCGGCAACACATCGCTGAAGCTGGACGGCGGAACCGCCAAGGTGCTGGCGGCCAACGGCGTTTCCGTCAAGCCGCTGAATCCCGCCAAGGTCAAGGGCGGATCGATCGACTTCCCGGTCACTGGCGGCGAGATCTCCAGCAGCGGCGCCAAGGGCTCGATCAAGCACAGCGGCGGGCTCAAGTTCGAGGCGGGCGGCCAGTCGCTGTCGGCCAAGTCGTTCGTGATCGAGCTCGGCAAGAACAAGCTGACGGCAAAGGTCGGCGCGGCTCGGGTTCCGCTGCTGAAGCTGGACCCGAGCAAGGCGAAGATCGCTCGTCAGGGGCTGGACACGAAGCTGTCCGGCGTCAAGGGATCGCTCACCAGGGCGGCGGCTGAGGCGCTCAACGCGACCTTCGGCGTGAACCTGTTCAAGCGCGGGATCCCGATCGGCAAGACGACGACGCTCGTCAAGCCCGAGTCCGTCAGGACGACCGGCGGCGACACCGCGTTGACGCTCGACCCCGGGGCCGCGGCCGCACTGACAAGCCTCGGCATCAGCGCGGCTCCGATCGATCCGGCGTCGGCCAACCCCGACGGTTCGCTGGCGTTCCCGATCACGGGCGGCAAGGTCAACGCCACCACGTTCGCCGGCAAGATCAAGCACAGCGGCGGGATCTCGCTGACCGACGGGTCGACGACGGTCGAGCTGACCGAGTTCAACATCCAGATCGACGACGCGCCGGATCTGACCGCACTGCTCGGTCCCGATCGGGTCTCGATCCTTGATCTGGATCTGTCCGGACTTGACGCCGGCGTCAGCAAGGGTGGGACGATCACCCTCGCCAACGTCAGCGCCGCGCTGACTCCCGGAGCCGCGGACGCCCTCAACGGCGCATTCGGCACCTCGGCGTTCACCGGCGGGCTCGTCCTCGGAACGACGGTGACCACGGCGGAGACCACCTGAGCTGAATCCCAGCGGGGTGACCAGAACGGAGGTCGGGCCACGCGCTCGGCCTCCGTTCCTTCGTCTCGGGCTAGTGTGCGAGGGGATGAAACTGCTCCACGAATCGACGGCGGAGGACGAGGATCTGCTCGGGCGACCCTGGAGTCGACCCCTTTCCGGCACCCTCGACCGGCTCGTGGTCGAGTCCGAACTACTTGCCGGCAATCCGCTCTCCGACCCCGTGAGGCGACCGCTCTACGTCCTCCGGCCGCCCGGCGTCGAGCTCGACCATCCCCGTGAGCTCCCCTCCGTCTACGTGATCCAGGGCTACACCGGTCAGCTCGACATGTGGACCGGGCGCGGCGCCTTCGAACCGACCTTCATCGAGCGCATGGACGCGATGCTGGCCTCCCCGGAGTGCCCGGACGCGATCGTGGTCATGGTCGACTGCTGGACCTCCTACGGCGGGTCGCAGTTTCTCGACTCGACCGGCACCGGGCCCTATCAGTCCTACCTGTGCGACGAGATCGTCCCATTCGTCGACGAGCGCTATCCGACCGCTGCCGACCGCGACCACCGCGGCATCACGGGGAAGTCCTCCGGGGGCTACGGGGCCATGGTCGTCCCGATGATGCGGCCGGAGGTCTTCTCAGCCCTCGCATCCCACGCCGGCGACGCCCTGTTCGAGATCTCGATGCCGCCGAGCATCGCCGGCGCCGTCCGGGTGCTCAGGGAGCACTTCGACTGCTCCTACGACGTCTTCTTCGATCGCCTCCCCGAAGAGGACCCCTTCGACTGGGACCGCCACGGAGGGCCGCTGGAGATGTACGGCTACGCGGCCTGCTACTCCCCCGACCCGAGCCGGCCCGGCAAAGCCTTGCTGCCCTTCGACCTCGAGAGCGGCCGTCTCATCGAAAACGTCTGGCAGCTCTGGCTCGACCACGACCCGGTCGTCATGGCCCCCCGCCACGCCGACGCACTGAGATCCATGCGCAGGATCTACCTCGATGCCGGGCTGGGGGACGAGTACTACCTCGATCTCGGCGCCCAGGCCTTCTCACGCGAGCTCGAGAAGCTCGGGGTCGAGCACTCCCTGGACCTCTTCGACGGCCGCCACGGCGGCCTGACCTATCGCTACCCAAATGCGATCAGGGAACTGGTGCTGGCCCTCACCTAGGCGGTTCTCGCCCCGGCGGCCGTTCCCGGCGGAAGCCGCCAGACCGCGGGTCCTGTCGCGGGGTGGATCGCACCGCTCGCTGACGCTCGGGTGTCGATCCGCGCCCGCGCCACCCGCGGATGGGGATTCCACGAAGATGGACCCTGAGCGCTCCGGCTGAGAGGGTTCCGCAAGGTCGAAGTCGTAGAAACCCACGCCATAGGTGGCAGACACCGACCTCACCCCAACAAGGCCCCTCGGCAGGCGGGTGAACGGTGGCCAACCTGCCAAGTCCTCCCTTCCTCAGCCCAACCGACTCTCACCGGCCGGCGGGTCGCTCGGCAGGCCGCACCCACCACCGGGTTCCCTCGGCAGGCCGCGCCCAACGCAACCCCCCAACCGAACCCCCCAGCGAACGCCCCTTAGTCCCTGAGGAAGGGCGGAATGTCGATGTCGTCGTCGGAGACCTCGAGTGATCTGATCTCGCGATCGCTCGGCGGCTGGACACCGCGGCGCCGGCTGCGGCGGCGAACCTCCGCCGGACGACGGGCCAGTAGCTCGAAGCCCTCGAACCCGGTGGCGATGACCGTGACGCGGAGCTCGTCGCCCATCGTGTTGTCGACGACGGCGCCGAAGATGATGTTCGCCCCCTTGTCTGCGGTGCTGCTGACGACCTCGGCGGCCTCGTTGACCTCGAAGAGGCCCATGTCCTCGCCGCCGGTGATGTTCAGCAACATGCCCGTCGCACCGTCGATCGCCGATTCGAGCAGCGGTGAGGAGATCGCCTCCTTGGCAGCCTCACCCGCGCGGCTCTCGCCGGAGGAGGTACCGATGCCCATCAGCGCGGAGCCGGCGTCGGACATGATCGCCCGGACGTCGGCGAAGTCGAGGTTGATCAGGCCGGGAACCGTGATCAGGTCGGTGATCCCCTGAACGCCCTGGCGCAGGATGTCGTCGGCCTTGCGGAACGCCTCGCTGATCGGCTCGCGCCGTTCGACGATGTTGAGCAGCTTCTCGTTCGGGACGATGATCAGCGTGTCGACCTCGTTGCGGAGCTTCTCGATCCCATCGAGGGCCTGTTGCATGCGGCGGGCACCCTCGAACTCGAACGGCTTGGTGACGACGCCGACGGTGAGCGCGCCGATCTCCTGCTTGGCGATCTCGGCGATCACGGGTGCCGCACCGGTCCCGGTACCGCCACCCTCGCCGGCGGTGACGAAGACCATGTCGGCGCCCTTCAGCGCCTCCTTGATGTCGTCGCGGCTCTCGGCCGCGGCGCCGGCGCCGACCTCGGGCTGACCTCCGGCTCCAAGTCCTCTTGTCAGCTCCTGTCCGATCGCGAGCTTGACGTCGGCCTCGCTCGAACGCAGAGCCTGGGCATCGGTGTTGACGGCGAGGAACTCGACGCCCTTCAGGCCGGCGTCGACCATGCGGGACACCGCGTTGGTGCCGCCGCCTCCCGCGCCGACTACCTTGATCACCGCCAGGTAACTGGAAGCCTCCATCTGAGCTTCACACGCCTTTCTCTGTTCCGTCCGGAGCTTGAGTGATAGTTGAGAGTTTGCGCGCTCCTTGCCCGCAAACCCCAGCAAAAGTAAGTCACAAGTGGGTACGTGTCAACGTCACCCTAGTCGCTCTGCAAGATCGCTGTCTCAAGCGCGGGTTGAGACTTTCCCATCCCTCATGGTCGGATCGAGGGTTTCGGATCCTCTATCCGACCACTGGTCTGGAGGGCACCGACAGGTCGATATAGGTCGCGCTGGTCAGGCCCGGGTCGGCCAAGACGGCGCTCGCGGCCCGCCACTTCTTGTCGGCATTCAGCGGCGCCCCGAACCGCAGGTCGATCCCGCCGGTGACCTCGACGACCACCCCGTGCTCACGGTCGATCCGCGCGTTGTCGACCTGGGGCTGAAGCGGTCCCGGGGCGGCTCCCAGCACCCTGGCGGCCGCCAGGGCTTCGCCCTCGGCGCGGTCGGCCAGGCTCGAAGCATCGACATCGATCGCGGGGAGGCCCTCGGGTCGCTCCACATCGGTGGCGAGCACGATGCCGTCGGCGGCGATCAGCGCTCCGCCATCGGCATCCAGCCATCCGGCCGGCGTCCTGCTCTCGACGTCGACCGTCAGTCCGTGGGGAAAGTCCGTGTCGATCTTGAGCGCGACCACCGACGGGTCGTCGGCGACGGCCCCATCGAGCGCCGAGCGATCGAGGTGAAGCGTGCTCAGGCCGACCCCAGCCTCGCTCAACTGCGCCTCCACCTCCGGCGAGAGGTCGGCCCCCGTCACCTCGACCCGCTCGACCGCGACCAGTGAGGAGTCCCGGAACCAGAGCATGTAGCCGGCGAACAGGGCGCCCAGCACCAGCACGGCGGACGACCGATCCGATCGTCGCCAAGTCCGGCCAACGGGAGGGTGTTGCCGCCCTCGAGCGAGACGGCTTGGAGCGGGTGGAACCCGACTTGGAGCTGCCACTGATACGCCTTCGCATCGGACCCTTCATCGCTCGAGCGGCCATCAGCCCAGATCCCATCCAGCCGGCCACTCGACCTCGCCGAGCACCTGAACCTCCGGCTCGAGCTCGACGCCGGTCAGCTCATGAACCCGGCGTCGGCCCTCCGCCATCAGCTCGAGTATGTCGGCGGTCGTCGCGGTGCCGTCGTTCTCGACGAAGTTCGCGTGCTTGGCGGAGAAGCTCGCGCCCCCCACCCGCAGTCCGCGACAGCCAGCCGCGTCGAGCAGCTGTCCCGAAGACCTCCCGCCCGCGCGCTCGTCGTCGGGGTTCTTGAACGTCGATCCGAAAGTCTTGATCCCCGAGGGCTGCGCCTCGCGCCGCCTCGCCCGCATCTCCGCCAGCGTCGCCTTGACGGCCTCCGGGTCGGCCGGGGCCAGGGCGAACTGCGCCCGAGAGACCACCTCGGCGTCGCCCAGGTTGGAGTGCCGGTAGGAGAAGCCGAGCTGATCGGGGGTCCTCCGCTCCACCCCGGCGGCGGTGCAGATCGAAACCCAGTCGAGAGTCCGCGCCAGTTCGCCCCCGTATGCGTTGGCGTTCATCCGCACTGCCCCACCCACCGTTCCCGGGATGTTGACCCCGAACTCGAGGCCGGTGAGCCCCCACCCGGCGGACTTGGCGGCCGCCGAGGGCAAGCGAACGCCGGCGCCGCAGAGGAGCCGCACTCCGTCGCGCTCGATGCGCGCCAGATCACCGTCGAGTTTGAGAACAAGCCCTCTGAATCCATCGTCCGATACGAGAAGGTTCGATCCCGAGCCCACCACTCCTACCGCCGAACCCATGCCGGCGGCGTAGGCGAGCAACTCGACCAGCTCATCCTCGCCCCCGACCCGGGCGAACAGGTCGGCCCGACCGCCCGCCCTGACCGTCGTCAGACGCGCCAGGTCGAAGTCGGTCTCGATCGCCTCCGGAGCGCTCATTCCTCACCTCCTGCAAGCCGCTCACCAAGTCGGAACACGTCCCCGGCGCCGAGCGTGACCAACACGTCGCCCTCGCCGAGGTGGTCGGCCAGAACGCTCTCGGCCCGGTCGAGGTCGGCGAGCCACCAGACCGGACGGCCGGGTGCGGCGTCGGCAGCGGCCTCCGCAACGTCGAGGCCGCTCACTCCCGCCAACGGCCCCACCGGTTGCTCGCGGGCCGGGTAGACGTCGAGCACGCCGATCTCGTCGGCGGCGCTGAGCGCCCGGCCGAAACGGGAGGCCAGCGCCTTAGTGCGCGAGTAGAGGTGGGGCTGAAAGACCGCTATCAGCCGTCGATGCGGGAGCTCCCGAAGCGCCGCCAGCGATGCCGCCACCTCGGTCGGATGATGGGCGTAGTCGTCGTAGATCACAGCCCCGGAACGCGTCCCCTTGCGCTCCAGCCGACGAGCCATGCCCGGGAAGCTCTCCAGCGCCGCAATCAGCTCGGCGATCGCCGGCAACCCCGGGTCCAGCTCGCGCGCGCTCAGCATCGCGCCGATCGCCGCGGTCGCATTGGCAACGTTGTGGCGGCCCGGGATCGACAGCCGGACCTCGAGCTCGCCGATCGCCGCCGAGCTGACGACGAAACGACTGCCACCCTCGACCGCAGTGAGGTCGGTGGCCAGGAGCGCCGCGGCGACCCCGGTGCGAGCACTCGGCGGAGGGGCGATGGCGAAGCCCAACACCGCTCCGGCCCCGTCGAGGGCGGCAAGACGGGTCTCGGCCGGCCGCACGACCGCAGCCGCGCGAGCGGAGAAGGTGGCGAATGCATCGATCAGCTCCCCCTCCCCACTCCAGTGCGAATGGTGATCGAGCTCCACATTGGTGACGACCGCCACCTCAGGGCTGAGCTTCAGGAAGCTGCCGTCGCTCTCGTCGGCCTCGGCGATCACCCAGTCCGATCGACCCCAGCGAGCGTTTGCCGCGCCGCCGTCCGCTCCGGCGCCGGGCAGCTCACCACCGAGCAGGAAGGCGGGATCGGCTCCGGCGACGGCCAGCGCGTGGCTGATCATTCCCGACGTTGTGGTCTTGCCGTGGGCGCCGGCAACGGCGATCAACCGCTTTCGCGCACAGATCTCGGCGAGCAACTCACTGCGATGCATGACCCGCTGCCCGCGCTCCTCGGCTCGCATCAGCTCGACGTTGTCGGGCGGGATTGCAGTCGAGACGACCACGTCGGAATCGGCGGGAACGGAGCCGGCGTCGTGGCCGATCACCGGGTCGATGCCCGCCGCCCTGAGCCGATCGACATAGGCCGACTCGGCGCGGTCGGAGCCACTGACGCGGTGGCCGAGCGCACGGCAGACCAGGGCCAGACCGCTCATCCCGGCACCGCCGATCGCGATGAAATGGAGTGGGCGAGGCTCCGTCGAGCGGGTGGAGTCCGTACTCATCATGAGCGGCAGGCGCTGAGGATCTCGCCGGCAACCCGCTCGGCCGCATCGAGCCGGGCCAGCCCCCGGGATGCGACCGCCATCCGTGAAAGCTGCCCGGGATCGGCCAGAAGCGGCCGGACCTCGGCGAGTAGCCGATCGCGGTCGAACTCGTCGTCCTCGACGACGCGCGCAGCCCCGGCTTGCCGCATCCACTCCGCGTTCGCGTGCTGGTGGCGGGCAGCGGCGTGGGGATAGGGGACCAGGACGGCGGGCTTGCCGGCGGCCGTCAGCTCGAACACCGACCCGCCCGAGCGCGAGAGAACCAGATCGCTGGCGGCGAGCGCATCGGCAAGGTCGGGAAGGTATTCGATCAGCGTGTATCGACCCGCCCCGGCAAGGTCGGGCTCGATCTCAGGGAAGTCGCGGGAGCCGGCGATGTGGAGAACGTGGAAGGGTCGCTCGGCGGCCGGCCCATGGGGTCCGAAGGCATCGGCGGCCGCCCGGTTGATTCGCAGCGCACCCAGGCTGCCGCCGAAGATCAGCAGGCACGGCACATCGGCGTCGATGCCGAACCGTTCGCGGGCCATCCGCCGGTCGGCTTTGGCGATCGTGGCGGGAACGGGTCGCCCGGTGACCAGGTAGCGATCCCCGTCGCGACCCGGGATCGGAAATGCGAGACAGACCCGGTGGGCACGCTGCGCGAGCAGCCGATTCGCCAGGCCGAGGTGACTGTCGGCCTCGGTCAGCACGAGCGGCAATCGCATCGTGACGGCGGCGACCCCGGCCGGCGCGGCCACATAACCCCCGCCGCCCATCACCGCGTCGGCGCCGCGATCGGCAAGCAGGCGACGAACGACCCCGACGGCAGCCCCGGCGCGGCCGAGCGCCGCGATCGCCCTGATCGGGTTGCGGCGGTCGACCCCCCGCACCGAGATGAAGTCGATCTCGTAACCGGCGGCCGGGACCAGATTGGCCTCGGCTCGCTCACGCGTGCCGATGAAGCTGACCTCGGCGCCCGCCTCAACGAGCGCGTCGGCGACGGCCAGCGCCGGCACCACGTGTCCCGCTGTGCCGCCGGCTGCGATCACCACCCGTGCCACGAGAGCCTCCTCTCGTGGCTGAGCGCCGCACCGCGGGGGACGACCGGGGCTGGGTCTTGGAGCGGCCGCCGTCGACGACCCGAAGGGGGCGACGGGATCTGGAGGTCGACCGGGCAGCCATCCGAGCGGTACCGCCGTTGGCGATGTTGAGCAGCAGGCCGACCGCCGCGAGGGTGACGATCAGGCTGCTGTTTCCGTAGGAGACGAATGGGAGTGTCACGCCGGTCAGAGGTGCGAGGCCCAGCACGGCAAAGAGGTTGATCGATGCCTGGACCAGAATCATCGCCGTCAATCCGGCGGCGAGCAGCCGACCGTAGCGATCGCGTGCCTTCTGGGCGGTCCGGAAGCCCGCGTACCCCAGCAGCATGTAGAGGCCGACCAGCAGCGAGATGCCGATCAGGCCGAGTTCCTCCCCGATCACCGCGGCGATCATGTCGGTGTGGGCCTCGGGCAGGTAGAAGGCCTTCTGCACGCTCTCGCCGATGCCGACGCCGAAGAATCCGCCGGAGCCAAGCGCGATCGAGGCCTGCTGGCCCTGGAACCCCGCTCCGGCAGCATCCGCGGTCGGATTGATGAAGCTGGTCAGTCGGGCCATCCGATACGGCTCCATCAGCACTGCGATCAGGACGAAGAACAGCAGGACGCCGGCGATCATCGCGAGGTGGCGGATCTTGGCGCCGGCGGCGATCAGGAGTGCTGCGACCGAGAAGGCCGTGACCATGGCCGTCCCCAGATCGGGCTCGACCACGATCAGACAGCAAACGGCTGCCGCAACGACCAGGAACGGCTGCATTCCGCGTAGATCGCGGGTCATCGTCGGACGTTCGGCGAGCAGATTGGCGCCGTAGAGCATCAGTGAGATCTTCGCGATCTCCGATGCCTGAACCTGAACCGGGCCGAAGGCGAGCCAACGCTGCGCGCCGTTGGCTGAGGTTCCCATGACCTTGGTGATCAGCAGGAGGGCGAACGCTCCGACGAGGATGGCGCCGGTCAGGTTGCGCAGGTGCTCGAGCCGCTGCATCGACAGCACCTTCAGGACGATCAGCCCGAACGCGCCGAACATCAACGTGCGCTTGAGATAGAAGAGGCTGTCGCCGTTCTCGAGCAGCGATGCGCTCGAGCTGGCGCTGAAGACCATGACCACGCCGAAGGTCAGCAGGCACATCGTCGCCGTCAGCAGGAGCGTGTATTCGAGCGACTTGTCCTTGGCGCCTGCCTTCGACCTGGCGCCCGGCAGGCGCAAACCTGAGCGGAGGGTCCCCACCAGCCCGCTCATCGGAGCCCCTCGACCAACTCGCGGAATCGCTCGCCGCGCTCCTCGTAGCTGCGGAACGCATCGAAGCTCGCGCACGCCGGTGCCAACAGGACGGTCTCCCCCGCCCCGGCCGCGTTCGCCGCCACGGCGACGGCCGCCCCCAGGGTGCCGCAGCGATGGAGAGGCACTCCCGCATCAGCGAGGTCGGCGGCCAGTTTGTCCTCGGCCTCGCCGGTCAGATAGCAGGCGACGCAGCGCTCAGCGACGGGCTCGACCAATCCACCGAAGTCGCCGCCCTTGAGACTGCCGCCGAAAATCGCGTGAACCCCGCCTTCGAACGCGTCGAGGGCGGCCGTGGCCGCGGCAACGTTCGTGGCCTTGGAGTCGTTGACATAGGCGACACCGTCCAGTTCGGCGACCAGCTCGAGCCGGTGCGGGACTCCACCGAAGCTGCGCAGGCCACGCGCGACCGCCTCACGCGGCAGTCCCGAGGAGAGCGCTGCTGTAGCCACCGCCATCGCGTTCCGAAGGTTGTGCTCACCGAGGAGGAGGAGGTCCGCGCGCTCGACGAGCAACCCGTCGGCATCGTGGATCGCCCCATCGACGAGCCGCACTTCACAATCGCCACTCCGGCAGGCATCGACTCCGTAGCGGGTGCGCCGTCCGTGACCGGGAATCTCGGATTCGCGGAACGCCGGCTCGTCGGCATCGAAGACGGCGATCCCGTCGGCTCCCTGTCCGGCGAATATCCGCAGCTTCGAGCTCAGGTAGCTGGAAACGGTCCCGTGACGATCGAGGTGGTCGGGGCTGAAGTTGAGCATCACCGCCACCTCCGGCGCGAACGCGACCGAGTCCTCGAGCTGGAAGGAAGAGCACTCGCAGACGACCGTGACGTCAGGGTCGAGCCTGCCGGCGAGCGACGCCAGCGGGGTACCGACATTGCCGGCGACAGCGACCGGGGCTCCGGCCTCACGCCAGACGTGCCCGAGCCATTCGACGACCGTGGTCTTGCCGTTGGTGCCGGTGACGGCGACGAAGCGATTCGCCAGCAGCCGCCAGCCCAGCTCGAGCTCGCCGATCACGGCCTTGCCCGCCTCCCGGGCGGCCACGATCACCGGTGCATCCGACGGCACGCCGGGGCTCTTGATCACCGCGCTCACGCGGTCGAGCAGTTCCGTGCCGTCGCCATCCAGCTTCACTTCGACGCCGAGCGCCGCTAGCCTGCTCGCATCCGGAGGATTTCCCGAGTCCGCGCCGTACACGCGCTCGCCGCGCGCGATCAGTGCTTCGGCCGCGGCGACCCCCGACCGGGCGAGTCCGACCACGAGGAACGGACCTTCGGGCAGGGGGGGGTGGCTCATGTGACTAGTTTCGCCGCCCCCCTGGACGCTCCCCCTGCTGGGAGCCCCTGACGGGGTCAGGAGATCGCTGATCAAGGACGCAAGAGGTGACGCGGCCTCAGGCCGCGAGCCGACGAGGACGCCGAGCAGCGGGCCCTCCGGCCCGTCAGTTCCTGACGAGGTCGGGAGATCGCTGATCAAGGACGCAGGAGGTGACGCGGCCTCAGGCCGCGAGCCGACGAGGACGCCGAGCAGCGGGCTCTCCGGCCCGTCAGGTTCCGATGGAGTTCTGAAAGAGCGTGTATCCGATTCCAGCCAGGACCGCGCCGATGATCCAGAAGCGGATCATGATCTTGGTCTCCGACCAGGCCTTCATCTCGAAGTGGTGGTGAACGGGCGCCATCAGGAATACGCGACGGCGAAAGGTCTTGAACCAGAACACCTGAATCGCCACCGAGAGGGCCTCGATCACGAAGATGCCGCCGAGGATGATCAGCAGGACCTCCGTCTGGGTCATGATCGCGAGCCCCGCGATCGCACCGCCGAGGCCGAGTGATCCCGTGTCCCCCATGAAGATCGAGGCGGGGAACGAGTTGAACCACAGAAATCCGACCGAGGCGCCGACGAAGCAGGACGAGAGCAACGCCAGATCCTCCTGACCGGTGGTGATCGTGATCGCCAGGTAGGAGAGGAAGACGATCGCGCAGCAGCCGGCGGCGAGCCCGTCCAGCCCGTCGGTGAGGTTGACGCCGTTGCTGGCACCGGCGAGAACGAGAAAGCTGAGGACGACGTAGACGACCGGGCCGAGGTAGACCTCGGCGTCGAAGACGCGAATCTGGAGGCTCGGATCCAGGCCGATCTCCTGAAATGCCACCCACCAGAGGATCACCGCGAGCGCGATCTGAAACGACAGCTTCCAGCGTGCCGACAGGCCGAGCGAACGCCGCTTGATGATCTTGATGTAGTCGTCGGCGAATCCGATCGCTGCGCTGCCCATGGCGACGCCGAAGACGGCGAGGCTCTCGGTGTCGCGATCGGAGAGCACCAGGTAGGGAACCGAGATCGCGGCGAAGATGATCAGCCCGCCCATCGTCGGCGTGCCCGCCTTGCTGTGATGACCCTCCGGACCCTCCTCGCGGATCTGCTGTCCGAACTCGCGTTCACGGAGCTTCTCGATGAACTTCGGCCCGAGGAAGATCGTGATCAACATCGCCGCCATGCCGGCGATCAAGATCGCCCCGCGATCGACGGCCACGGTGCTCAGACCGTCGGTCTGCGCGAGCGCGATCACTCCTCAGCCTCGCCGAGGCGGGCCCGGAGACCGTCGGTCAGCCGCTCGAGGCCCACCGAGCGGGAGCCCTTGACGAGTGCGACGTCGCCGGGTCGAAGCTCGTCGGCGACCAGGTCGATCGCCCCGTCCGCGTCCGCCGCCCACAGATCGGGGGAGTAGTCACGCGCGAGTTCGCCGACGCCGATCAGGAGGGCGACTCCCCGTTCTCGCACGAGCGCGCCGACCTCGGCGTGGAAGCTGGGCCCGTCGGGACCGAGCTCCGCCATCCCCCCGAGCACCGCGACCGCCCGCGCCCCCTCGCGCCCTGCGATCGTCGTCGCGAGGTTCTCGACCGCTGCGTGCATCGAGATCGGATTGGCGTTGTAGCAGTCGTTGAGAAGCAAGATCCGTCCGGACAACGAGACTCGCTCGCCCCGTAGCCGCGAGAACTCTATCCGCGAGGTTCGCTTCGCCATCTGCTCCGGGTCGAACCCCAACGTGACCCCGATCGCGATCGCACAGAGGGCGTTGCTGAGGTTGTGCTCCTCCGCGAATGGGAAGCCGAACTCGGCCTCGCCGTCCGGGGTACCGATCCGTGCCGTGACCACGCCCTCCCCGAGCTCGCTGGAAAGCACGAACACATCGCCCCCGGGCCCGAACGTGAGCACCTCGAGATCATCTCTGAGGTGGGGGCTAAGGGCCTCAGCGTCGGCGGGAAGGACCGCACGTCCGTCCGCTGCGAGACCCTTCAGAATCTCGGCCTTTGCCTCGACGATCGCATCCAGGGTCCCCAGCAACTCCAGGTGGACCGGACCCACGTTGGTGATCGCGGCGACGTCCGGCTCGGCGATCTCGCAGAGCTCGGCGATCTGCCCCATGCCCCGCATCGCCATCTCCATCACCAGAATCTCGGTTTCCGGTGGCGCGGCGAGCAGCGCCAGCGGCATCCCGACCTCGGTGTTGAAGTTCTCGGGGCTCGCGTGCACGCGCCCGGGCAGAATCGCCCGGCAGATGTCCTTGACCGACGTCTTTCCGGTCGAGCCGGTGATCCCGACGAGCGGGCAGCCGATCGCCCGGCGCCAACCCCGGGCCAGCGCCTGCAGCGCCGCCAGCGGTTCGTCAGCGGCGAGGATCCAGCCCGGTGGCGAAGGGTCCGCAACCAGGAGGTCCGCCCGCTCGGGGGTGACGATCGCCCCCCAGGCACCGGCGCCGAGGGCGTCCGCGGCGAATTGCCCACCGTCGACGCGGTCGCCAGGTATCCCCACGAACAGGTCACCCGCGCCGACGGTGCGGGAGTCGACGGCGGCTCGGATCGGGCGTCCACCTGCGCCGCGGCGGACGATCTCGGCTCCGGCCTGTGCCGCAATCTGCTCGGGGGCGAGCTCGATCATCTCCGGGAGAGCTCTTCGCGGGCGACGTCGCGGTCGTCGAACGGGATCTTCCGGCCGCCCTCGAACTCCTGTCCCTGCTCGTGGCCTTTGCCGGCGATGATGATCAGGTCGCCAGCCTCGGCGCGGCCGATCGCGAGCGCGATCGCAGCCCGGCGATCCGGCTCGACGACCACCGAATCGCGCCGGTCCCCGGAGACGCCCTCGAGGACCTGCTCGATGATCGCGTCGGGATCCTCCGAGCGCGGGTTGTCGGATGTCACGATCGCGATGTCGGCCAGCTCCGATCCGGCTCGTCCCATAAGGGGGCGCTTCAGCGGGTCGCGGTCGCCGCCGCAACCGAAGGCGCAGATCAGCCTGCCATCGGTCAGCTTGCGCGCCGCGCGGAGCACGTTCTCGAGCGAGTCCGGGGTGTGCGCGTAGTCGACGACGACGCTGAAACCCGCTCCACCGCCGATCGGCTCCATCCTTCCCGGCACCGGCTCCGCCCCAGCCAGGGCTTCGACGGCGACGTCGAGATCGACGCCCAGCCCCAGCGAGGACCCGACGGCCGCCAGGGCATTCTCGACGTTGAAGTGGCCCGGGAGACGCAGGCGAAGATCCCGCGCCGGTCCCTGGCCGTGCAGGGTGAAGCGCGTCCCGCCGGCATCGAAATCGACATCTTGGGCGGTCAGGTCGGCGACGTGTCCGGCGGCCGAGAAGGTGATCAGCCTCGGGCTTCCGGCGCGCTGCAGCTCGAGCACGAGGCGCTCGCCGTAGGAATCGTCGACGTTGATCACGCCGATCTCCGGGGCGAGGCCCGCGCCCCCGGCCTCGGGCGCGAAGAGCAGGCGCTTCGCCTCGTAGTAGTCCTCCATGTCACGGTGGAAGTCCAGGTGGTCCTGGGTCAGGTTGGTGAACGCCGCAACGTCGAAGTGGATGGCGTCGGCCCGGCCCAATGAGAGCGCGTGGGAGGAGACCTCGATCACGCATGCACGGTCGCCGGCGTCGAGCATGCGCCGGAAGGTCCGCTGCAGGTCGATCGCCTCTGGGGTGGTCCGCTCGACCGGCTCCGACTGCCCGCCGACGATCTGCTTGACCGTGCCCAGCAAGCCGCAGGCGATTCCGGCGTGCTCGAGGATCGAGCGGACGAGGAAAGCGGACGTGGTCTTGCCGTTGGTGCCGGTGATGCCGACCATCCGGAGCTCGGCGCTCGGGTCGCCGAACCACCTCGCGGCGATCGGGCCCATGGCCCGGCGTGAGTCGCCGACGACCAGTTGGGGAACGTCGAGATCGAGTTCGCGTTCGGTCACGAGAGCCGTCGCACCGGCCTCGGTCGCCGCCGCCGCGAAGTCGTGGCCGTCGGAGACGAGCCCAGTGATGCAGAAGAAGAGCGTCCCGGGCCGCACCTCGCGACTGTCGAAGGTGATGTCGTCGATCTCGATCGAGCCGTCGCCGCGGGCGATCCGGGCGGTTTCCCGGGACCCGGAGATCTCCGGTTGCCCGGAAAGCAGTTCGGCACTGAGCTCGTCGAGCCTCATCAGCAGCGATTCTAGGAACGGAGCAGGCGACCCCGCTGGACCGCGGCTACTCGGTCGGTGCGATGCCGAGGTACGGGAGCGCGAAGCTGGCGATCTCGCCGAACGCGGGTGCCGCCACCGACCCACCGTAGTAGTCGCCCCCCTTGGGATCGTCGACGATCACAGAGACCAGCAGTCGCGGGTCGGCCGCCGGGGCGAAGCCCACGAACGAGGCGACGAACTGGCTCTCGGAGTAAGTGCCGTCGACCACCTTCTGGGCGGTGCCCGTCTTGCCGGCCAGCACGTAACCGGGCACGCTGACCTCCGAGGCGGTGCCGCCCGCCCCGAGAACCCCCTCGAGCATCGTCCGCAGCTGATCGGAGGTCTTGGCGCTGATCACGCGCTCACCGTCGGAGTGATCGACCGGCTGGCCGTCGATCGCCTCGAGCAGCCGCGGGGTGCGGAGGATCCCGCCGTTGGCGATCGCGGCGTATCCCTCCATCATCTGCATCGGGGTCACCGAGAGGCCTTGGCCGATCGGCAGGTTGCCGATCGAGGCGCCCGAGTACTCGTCGGGCGGGGGCACGATCCCCATCTCCTCGCCGGGGTAGTCGATGCCGGTCGGTCGGCCGAAGCCGAACTTTGAGACCCAGCTGCCGAAGTCCTCGTCGCCCAGCTTCTGGCCGATCATCACGGTGCCGACGTTCGACGATTGGGCGAGGATGTCGGAGACGCTGAGTACGCGCGTCCCGACGGGATGCGACTCGCCGATGGTCCGGTCGGCCACCTGGATCTCGCCCGGTACGGTCAGCGTGGTGGCCGGCTCGACCAGATTGTCCTGGAGGGCACCCGCAACCGTGAACGGCTTGAACGTCGAGCCGGGCTCGTAGGTGAACCCGGTGGCCATGTTGGTCAGCTGGTCGGGATCTGCGTCCGAGAGATCGTTGGGGTCGACCGGCGGCCAGCTCGCCATCGCGAGGACGTCGCCGTCGGAGGGATCCATGACGATCGCGGTGGCGTCCTCGGGCAGATACCTGTCGCCGATATCGTCGAGCACCTTCTCCGTATAGGCCTGGATCCGCCCGTCGATCGTGAGCTGGACGTCATGGCCGGCGGCGGAGCCGGTGACGATGTCGCGACCGATCTCCTGGCCGAGCGCGTCCTTGGTGATCGCGACCTCGCCGTCGGTGCCGCTGAGCACGTCGTCCTCCGACATCTCGAGGCCGAAGAGTCCCTGCCCTTCGTCTCCGATCGCGCCGACGAGGCGCCCGGCGTCCTCGCCCTGCGGGTAGACGCGGCGGGAGTCCGGCAGCGCCCCGATCCCGACGAGATCCAGCTTCTCGACCCGGTCCGCGGTGACCAGATCGACCTTCTGCGCGATGTACTCGAATCCGGTCGGAGCGGTCAATGAGGCGAGCACGTCCTCGGCCGGCTCATCGAGCACCTTGGCGAGCTGTTCGGCGGCCTTCGGCGGATTCTCGATCTGGTAAGGGGTCGCAAAGATCGTCGCCGCCTCCTCGGAAACGGCCAGAGGGGTGCCGCGGCGATCGAGGATCGCGCCGCGAATGCCGGGAACCTCGACGGTCGCAACCTGTTGGCTGCGGGCGCTCGCGCTGTACTCGCCACCCTTGACGGTCTGTAACCAGGCGGCCCTGATCATGACCACGCAGAATGCCACCGCGAAGGCCGCAAACAAGAGGCCGACGCGCTTTTCGATCAACCGCAAGGAGGCCGCCCTACGGGATCGCTTCGGGTATCACAGCCGGCGCGGTCACGGCTGTGGCGGCCGGGTCCACCGCGGCCATCGTCGCGGGATCGGTGACCACGGTGGGTTCCGTGGGAGCGATCAACGGGTCGACGACCTCAGCTTCAGACTGGGCGAGCACCGGAGGCGCATTCGAGATCGAGCCGTCGGCGAGGCGCTCGGCAGCCCGCTTTGCGTCGGCGGCCGAGGAGTTGACGTAATGGACCGCGTCGGGGGCCGGGATGGCGAGGCCGAGGGCGGTGGCCTCGCCGGTGATCCTGCCGTTGGAGAGGCGATGGGCGATTCGCCCCCCGAGAACGCTGTTGTCGCGGATCAGCTCGTCGATCTTCGCCGAGGTTTGGCTGCCGGCGGCGCTGAGGCTGAGGCCGACCACGTTGACCGCGACGATCCCCCCCAACAGCAGGCCCAGGACGACGATCCAAACGCGGCTGCGCGACATGCCGACGACGACGCCGGAGTCGGCGATCCCGCCGACCGCCACGGCGGTGCGACCGACGGCGTTGACGGGCATCATCACGACGTTCCCCGAGGACGTCGAGCGACGGCGCTCGGCGGGCCTGGGTCGCGCGGGCTTCGGCTTCGGACGGGCCGGGGCGCGGCGCGGCGCAACTCTCGCGGCAGCGCCCATCAGCCGGCTTCCCGGGTATCAATCTTCCGCGCGACACGGAGGTGGGCCGACGTGGAACGCGGGTTGTCGGCGATCTCGCCGGAGCTCGGAGCGACTCCACCCTTCGTGATCAGCTCGCCCTCGGGCACCAGACCGCAGTTGCAGACCGGGAACTCGGGCGGGCAGACGCAGCCGCGAGCCCGATCGACGAGAAACCGTTTGACCCGGCGATCCTCGAGCGAATGGAACGAGATGGCCGCGAGCCGGCCGCCTGGCGCGAGCATCTCCCACGCCTCGGGCAGTGCTGCGTCGATCGCCTCGAGCTCGCCGTTGACGGCGATGCGAATCGCCTGGAAGGTGCGCTTGGCGGGGTTGCCGCGGCCGAAGCGGGCCGAGGGCGGCAGTCCGGCGCGCACGGCGTCGACAAGCTCGGAGGTGGTGTCGAGCGGTCGTCGCTCGGCGATTCTGCGGGCGATCGAGCGAGCGTGGCGCTCGTCGGAGTAGTTGCGAAGGATCTCGGCGATCCGGCTCTCCGGCCATTCGTTGACGACCGTGCGAGCGGACAGCTCCGAATCGGGATCCATCCGCATGTCCAGCGGAGCGTCGAAGGAATAGGAAAAGCCGCGCTCCCAGGCATCGATCTGCATCGAGGAAACGCCGAAATCGAAGAGGATTACGTCGGGACTGACGCCCTCCGCCTCGAGATCGGCGAGGGCGGTCGCGAAATCGCTGCGGATGAACCGCATCTCACACGGCGCCTCATGGGCGATCTGCTCGAACCGCTCGGCGGCAGCCGGGTCGCGGTCAATCGCGATCAGGGTGCCCTCCGGACCGAGCCGGTCGGCCAGGAGCCGCGAATGGCCGCCGCCGCCGAAGGTGCAGTCGACGACCGTCTCACCCGGCTGGGGATCGGTGTCGCGGATCACCTCCGCTGCGAGGACTGGAACGTGGTCGGTCGGCATGTAGGTAAGTGTCACCATCTCACTGCCCCGCCCCCGGCGATTGAGCACCGGCCCCCTGGGACAGGGCGAGGCTCTCGGTCAGCTCGGGCGTCTTCTTCTCGTTCTCCTCGTCCTCGGCGAACCACTCGTCGGGTGCCCAGATCTCCAGGCGCGTCCCCATCCCGGTGATCACGCAGCGGCCGTCGAGACCGGCATGTTCGATCAGCTGCTTGCTCAGCCGGACGCGGCCGGCTGAATCGAGCTCGGCGGACTCCGAGTGCGCAAAGAAACGACGCTGGATTCGCCGTGCGTCGCGACTCAGTGGACTGAGTTCCGAGAGGGTCGCGCCCTCCATCCGCTCCGCGGCGCTCGCGGGCCAGATCTCGATGCAGGGCTCGATGCCCATCATCAGCACGATTCCCTCGGCGAGGGCGGCGCGATACTGCGCGGGGACCGTGATCCGGTCCTTGGTGTCGAGCGAATGCTCGTTGAGGCCACGAAAGGTCATGCGTCAAAGGAGGGCCGGGGTGGGTTGGAGTCGAATGGCATCAGGTGCGATCGGTCTTGAGAGAAGCCGGGCCGGAGAGGTGAGGTGGGAGGAACCTCGCCTCCCCGGCCCTATCTGCTTCTCGTGTTCGTTTCTCAACTGGGCGCCACGGTAACCCACAACGCCCCACTTCGCAACACAACACTGGTCCGGCATTCCACAGGCTCTGTCGGACGGACTTGCTACCCGGAGCGTGTGTCAGCCTGAAACCGCTTGAACAAGGGGTTCAGGGACCCAGATTCGCCGCATCGGGCAACTCATCTGCCGACGGGCTCCTGCAAGTGGGGTTGCAAACGCCGCGTTGCCGGGTAGCGTCCCCGCCGTGGAAACAGCTCCGCTCGACGCCGACGACACCCGCGGGATCCACCTCAAGAACCTGCTGGCCCACCCGGTAACGCTCAGCCTCGGGGCGGTCCTGGTGATCGCCTGCTTCGTCTGCGGAACGCTCGCCGCGGGAGCGTTGGTCGGATTGGCGGTCGCTGCAGTCGGGGCCCTGCTGGTGTTCCTGATCGTCTACGTGATGGCCTCGAGCCGTGCCCAGGAGGACTTCTTCAGCTCCTATGCGAAGGCGCGCGGGCTGAACCGCAACGCAGGCCAGGCGATGCTGCCTCCGACGACGCCGCTGCTACGCAAGGGCGACAGCCGCCACGCCGAGCAGGTCATGCACGGCACCCTGCCCGGCGGCGCGCCCGGGGCCCTCGGCCTCTACACCTACGAGGAGGAGACCCGCGACAGCGAGGGCAACACCGACACCGACTACTACAGGTTCACCGTTGTCATGCACGACATCCCGGCCGCGGCCGTCAAGGCCTCCGACGTGTACTGCGAGCGACGCTCCGGCTTCCGTTTCATGGATTCGGCGGAGGACGCCTTTCGCAAGATGCAGCGGCTCGAGCTCGAGAGCGAGGCGTTGGACAAGCGTTACGAGGTCTTCTTTGGGGCCAACGACGATCAGGTCTGGATGAAGCGCCTGTTCTCCCCTTCGTTCATCGTCTGGCTGACCGAGCAGACGCCGAAGGACTTCGCCTTCGAGTTCTCCGCCGGCAGCCTCTGCGTCAACGTCAAGGGTCATTACAGCGGCGCCGCGGAGCTGGACCGGCTCTGCATGGCAGCCGGCGAGGTCGCCAAGCGTCTCGCCTCCAAAGCCGCGGAGTAGCGGTACCCGGCAGGCCCCCGCTCAGAACGAGGGCAGCAGCGACCCCGAGTTTGCGACGATCGCCGCGGCGACGATCAGCAGCACGGACGGGACCAGCAGCAGCGCGACGACGAGCTGCATCTTCGGCGCCGCGCGGGCGGCCTGCTCGGTGAGCTCCCTTCGTTGCTCGCTTCGCAGTGAACCGGCCTGTTCATGCAGCGTCCGCGAGAGCGGCGATCCGTGGCGGCGAGAGCGCTCCAGCGACCCGGCCAGCCCGGCGAGTGAGCTGCCCCGGGATCGCTCGCCGAGCGCCCGCAGAGCCTGCTCCTTCGAGCAGCCGCACTCGATCGCCGCAACCGTGCGCGCGAGCTCCTCGCGCAGCGGTCCCGACGACGACCGCATCGCCTCGGCGAGAAGCACCCCGACGCCGCGACCGGTGGCGGCTCCGGTGGCCATCAGGTCGAGCGCGTCGGGCAACGCGGCCGCGACCCGTCCGCGGCGGACCCGAGCGGCTCGCTCGAGCAGCAGGTCGGGCGCGAGGAACGCAGCCGCCGGAACGCCAATCAGGACGACCGGGCCGAACCGGCCCGGCGCCACCGGTGCTGCTGCGGCGGCCAGCGGGATCGCGAGCAGGGCGCTGAGCAGCTTGGCGGTGAGGACCGCCGCCGGCGAGAGCCGCGCCTCCAGACCCGCATCCCGCAGGCGATCCGCGCCGGCGCCAAGCAGCGGCTCCAAACCGAGGTGCGGTGTCGACCTTCCCCCACGTCCCGGCAACCGCCGCCGGATCGCCCGCGCGCCGGCACTCCCGCGCGCGCCGGCGAGCTCCCACAGGGCCGCGGCGGCAAGCAGCACGCTGAGGACGACCAGCCAGCTGATCAACGAACCACCCCGAGCTTGCGGATGGCGAGGAAGCCGAGAACCTGGAGAACGGCGGCCGACGCGAGGAGCGCCGCCGATGCCGGCTCGGAGAGCATTCCGGAGAGGAATCCCGGGGCGATCAGCTCGACCAGCAAGCCCATGACCAGGGGCATCGCCACCACCATCCCTCCGGTCATGCGCGCCTGCGCGGTTGCCGAGCGCGCCTCCTTTTCGGCGCGCTGTCGCTCGGTCGCCGCCCTGGCGTGGCGCCGCAGCAGCCGGGCGAGGTCTCCACCTGCCCGCTCCTGAGAGAGAATTGCCGCGACCAGAGCGTCAATCCGCGCCGAGGGGACCCGCTTGAGGAGGGCTTCGAGCGCTCGACGGGCCGACATCCCGAGATCGAGATCGGCGCCGACCCTCAGCATCTCGACCGCGCTCGGCCCGTCGAGGCCGGTACCGGCGGCCACCAGGGCGATCCGAAGGGAGCCCCCCGCCGCAATCGAGTCCGCGATCCCGGCGGCGATCGCCGGCACATCGCGCTCGACCCGGAGTCGATAACGGCGACGGCGGCGGGCGACGACCCAGCCAGCCACGGCCGGCCCGCCCGCGGCCAGGCCGGCAAGCGGGCCGAATCCGGTGAGAACGACCGCCAGGAGCCCGAGCGAGACTCCGGCGACGATTCCGAGTCGGCGCTGCTCCTCCTCGCTCGGGGTCCGGTTCTCACGGCCCGCCAGGGCGAGGGTGCGCGCGGCGGCCTCAACCTGACCGAGAAGCGACGGCACCGCACCGACCCACTCGCGCGCTGCAACGACGACCGCGGCGCCGCCCAGCGCCGCGAGCAGGACCGGAACGGCCCCCGCGGTCAATTCGACCCTGCCCGCGACCAGACCTCGCGCACCGCGGGCATCCCGGCCACCCTGACGACCTCCGACAGCCCGGCCGCCCGACGGGTCCCGCCGCCGCCCCGCTCGAGGTGGAGGACCAGGTCGATTCCGCCCGCCACCTGCTCCCTGATCACCTCGTGCGGAACCCCTAGTCCGGCCATCATCGCCAGCGTCTCGATTCGCCGCAGGGCGTCCTCGGCGCCGTTGGCGTGCACGGTTGAGAGCGCGCCCCCGTGGCCGGTGTTGAGCGCGACGAGAAGATCCATCGCCTCGGCCCCACGTACCTCCCCGATCACGATCCGATCGGGCCGCATCCGCAGCGCGTTGCGGACGAGGTCGCGAATCGTCACCTCCCCCGAGCCTTCGATGCCCGGCGGACGGCTCTCAAGCCTGACCACGTGGGGCTGGCTCAGGCTGAGCTCGGCTGCGTCCTCGATCGTGATCACCCGCTCGCCGGGATCGATGAACGAGGAGAGCGCGTTGAGCACGGTGGTCTTGCCCGAGCCGGTCCCGCCGCTGATCACCAGGTTCCGGCGCGAGTCGACTGCAGCCCGCAGCAGGTCGAGCAGATCCTCGTCGAACGAACCGCGGGCCACGAGTTCAGTCGGGTCGGGCCGGATGCCGGCGAAGCGCCTGATCGAGACGGCCGGCCCATCCACCGATAACGGGGGGATGATCACGTTGACCCGCGAGCCGTCGGGCAGGCGGCCGTCGGCCATCGGGCTGAGTTCGTCGACGCGGCGGCCGATCGGGCCGAGCACGCGCTCGATCACATCCCGCAAGCCGTCCTCGTCGGGAAAACCAACCTCGGTTCTGACCAGCTTTCCGCGGCGCTCGATCCAGACCTCGCGGTGGCCGTTCACGAGCACCTCCTCCACGTTGGGATCTCTGAGCAGCTCCTCGAGCGGCCCGAGGCCGACGGTCTCCCGCATGACCCGATCGGCGACCAGCTCACGGGCCCGCTCCGAGAGCAGCGCGGCCTCCTCGGCGACGAGCCCGCGAATCGCCGGCGGCAGCGCCGGCGGATCCGAGTTTCCGGCCACGGCAAGCGCCCGTCGCTGTTCGACCAGCTTCTCGCGGAGCTCGATGGCGAACAGCCCGACGTGATCGGGGGGATCGGCGCTCACGACGCCGGAATCAACCTGATCTCGCGAGCGAAGTTCTCGGCCTCGATCAGGTCCAGTGCCTGCTTGCGGGTGAGTGCGAGAGTCGCGTTCCAGCTGTCGCCCCCGGCGGTTGTGGCCTGGATCGGGTCCGCGGGCTCGATCCCGATCAGGCGCACCCCGCGCGCCTCCACCCGGACCCGGGCCCTGCCGCCGGTCACCGGCTCACCCGCGACCACCACGTCGACCCGAGACGAGCCGACCGGTCCGGCCGCGAGCGCCCCGGCCCCGCTGACCGTCACGTCGACGGGGTGAAGGTCCCGACCGAGCTCCGGGCGGGAGGGTTGGCGCGGCTCGCTCGAGCGCAGATGGGATGCCAGCAGGTATGAGCCGGCCGGAATCGTCGCAGCCGTCCTCCTGCCGGCGATCTGCGTCGGATCGGAGATCGTGTCGGGGGGAAGAAACCTCACCGGGACCTCGCGCATCACCAGAGAGGCGTGCAGGACCCGCCCCTGCAGCGGCGTACCCCGCTCGAGTGGCCTGGCGAGCGTGACCACCGACCGCAGTTCCCCGAGCCGGTCGTCAACGCTCTCCCGGTAGGCCGAAGCGATGCTCGCCGAGGCGACGGCGCACGCGAGAGCGAGCCCGCCGAACGCGATCGCTCTGATTCTGCGGCTCATCCCGGCGTACCCTCCCCCACCACCGGGAGCGAGATCGCGGCGAGGGTGCCTCCTCCCACGGTCGACCGGGCCGGAGACACCGTGCCGCCGTGGGTCGAGGCGACGGCCGCCACGACCTCGAGGCCGTGACCACGTCGCGGGTCACCGGGCTGAGTCGAGCGCGGGCGCGGGCCGCGCGGTCCATCGTCGCGGACCTCGAAGCGAGCCTTGCGGCCGTCGGCCAAAGCTCGAACGCGAACGATCCCGGTGCCGTGGCGCAGGGCATTTGCGACCAGGTTGTCGAGGGCGGCGCCGAGTCGGTCGACATCGGCCTCGATGTCGCGGTCGACGACCGGCCCCTCGACCTCGACGTCGGCGAAGCGCCAGCGTCGGTCCAGTGCATCGACGACCTCGCCGATCCGGGCCCGTCTGACCAGCGAGCCGGGGCGGCGGCCGTTGACGGTTGCATCGAGTTCCCGCAGCGCTCGCCGCGCCTGCTCGAGGCAGGCTTCGGCGCCGACGAGATCGGGTGAGCGCGCCTCGAGCGTCAAAGCGATCGCCTGCAGCGGCCGACGCAGCTCGTGCATCCCTCGATTGAGTCGCCGAGCCCTGCGGGCATCGCGGAACAACCGACCACCCTCGACCAGGGCGAGGGTGCCGAGCAGGATGATCACCAGCCCGGCCACCGCTCCCCCACCTAGCCCTCGACGAGGCGGTAACCAACGCCCCAGCAGTTGACGACGTACATCCCGCGCTCCGGATCCAGCTTCCGCCGCAGGCGGCTCGCGTGTGAGTCCAGGGTTCGCGTCCGCCCATGGGCCTGGTAGCCCCAGATATCGCGGAGTAGCTCCTCCTTGGTGAACACGCGACGGGGCTCGGTCGCGAGCGTCCGCAGAAGCTCGAACTCCTTGTTGGCCAGAGCGACCTCACGATCCCCCACTCGCACCTCACGGGTCGCGGTGTCGATATTGAGCAATCCGACACGCGTGGGGCCCTGGTGACTCGCGGGTCGCCGGTCGAGCACCTTGTTGATCCTGAGCAGCAGCTCCTCGTAACGAAATGGCTTGACCAGATAGTCGTCGGCACCCTCCCGCAATCCCCGGACCCTGTCGTCGTCCGCCCCGCGGCCGCTGAGCGCGACGATCGGCATGATCGGGTCGAACGGCGGCGCCGGACCGGCTGCCGCGCGGATCTCGCGGATCACGTCGAGTCCGGAGGCGTCGGGCAGGCCGATGTCGATCAACAGGACGTCGGGCGCCTCGTAGCGGCAGAAGCGCAGGGCCTCCTCGGCGGTGCCGGCGGCCAGGGGTTCGAAACGATCCGCCTCGAGGTTGTCGCAGAGGAGCTCCCGGGTGATCGGATCGTCCTCGCAGACGACGATGGTGGCGAGGGTGTCGACTTCGGGCAGCATCTTCGCCCCTGACAACCCCGGAAGGCCCGCCCTCGCCCCCGGGCGGCGTGAACGGGCGATCCGTGCTGACAATCACCCGGATGAGCGGGCTCTTTCAGGTACTTCGCCACCGCGACTTCCGGCTGCTCTGGCTGGCGGGGCTCGCCAGCGTGCTCGGAGACCGAATCGTCACCGTCGCGCTGGCGCTGTTCGTGATCGACCTGACCGGAAGCGCCACCGACCTCGGACTCGTGCTCGCCGCGCACGCAATCCCGCTCGTGGCCTTCATGCTGATCGGCGGCATCTGGGCCGACCGCGTGCCTCGGCATCGGCTCATGGTGCTCACCGATCTGATCCGCTTCGTGCTCCACGCCGCGCTGGCCGCGCTGATCATCACCGGCGAGGTCGAGATCTGGCAGGTGATCGTGATCGAGGCGCTGTTCGGAACCGCCGAGGCCTTCTTCCGCCCTGCCTCGAGCGGCGTCGTCCCGCAGACGGTCCCCGAGCAGGAGATCCAGGAGGCGAACGCGCTGATGTCGATGTCGAACAACGTCTGCGAGTTCATCGGCCCGGCGCTGGCCACCGCGCTGGTCCTCGGCGTGGGCGCCGGCGAGGCGTTCGCATTCGATGCCGCGACCTTCGTCGTCAGCGCCGCGCTGCTGATCCGAATGGACCCCCGCCGCCGCAAGGGCGAGACCCGGGAGCGCCCCGAACGGGGGTCGCTGATCGGCGAGCTTCGCGAGGGCTTCGACGAGGTCCGATCGCGGGCCTGGGTATGGGTGACCCTGCTGTCGGTCAGCGCCACCCTGTTCGTCGGCATCGCGCCGTGGTTCGTGCTCGGGCCGCTGGTCGCCAAGGAGCAGTACGGAGGCACCGAGATCTATGGGATCGTCTCGGCCGCCCTCGGGGCAGGGACGATCTTCGGGGCAGCGGCCGGCATTCGATGGAGACCGTTGCACCCCCTGAGACTCGGCATTCTGCTCGCCGCGATCTGGCCCTTCTCCACCCTGTTCTTCGCCTTCGGAGCCCCACTCGAGATCGTCCTGCCGGCGATGGTCGTCGGGGGATTCGGCTTCTCGGTTTTCGACGTCTGGTGGTTCACGGCCCTGGCCGAACGGATCCCGCCGGATCGGCTGTCGCGCGTCAGCTCCTACGACTGGATGGTCTCGCTGGGCCTGTTGCCGATCGGCTACCTGCTCGCCGGACCGCTGGCCAACGCCCTTGGCGCAATCGAGGTGCTCGCGGTCGGATCGGCCCTGGCATTCATCGTCTGGCTTCCGGCGTTGCTCCCCCGTGAGACGCGGATGCTCGAACGGATCAAGACCGACGGGGAGGCAGTGGGACCACCGACCGGGGAGACGCGGATCGGATTCCCCGACTTCTGATCCCCGACCAACCGGATCCGGACTTGACAAATCAAGAGAGTGAGTGCACACTCACTAGTAGTAATGACTAAGGCAGACGCGACAAGAACGCTCTCCACCGCCGGCGAAAGGCGGGAGACCCTCCTTCAGGCCGCCCTCCCGATCTTCGCCGAGCAGGGATTCAAGGCGGCTTCGACCATCCAGATCGCGAAGGCGGCGGGGATCTCTCAGGCCTACCTCTTCCGACTCTTTCCGACCAAGACCGACCTCTTCGTGGCCGCCTACGACGAGGGGCGCAGCCGGATGATCGAGATCCTCCGCAATGCCGCCGACGATGCGGGTCCCGATGAAGCGGTCCTGCACGCGATGGGCACCGCCTACGGCGAGATGCTCGAGAACGACCGCGTCCTGCTTCAGATTCAGCTCCAAGCCCAGGTCGTCTTCGGCGAGCCGCGGATCGCCGAGGCGGCGCAGCGCACCTTCAAGGACCTTTACGCCCTCGCCTCAGAGCGCTCCGGTGCAGACGACGAGGAGCTCCGAAACTGGTTCGCGAAGGGAATGCTGATGAACGTGATGGCCGCGATCGGGGCGCCGGAACTGAGCGCGACCTGGTCGGAGACGCTCTGCATGGGTGAGGACGGCTAGGCGTTCGAGCCGATACCCCGACTTGGTTTTTTTTGTTTCGATTAGTGAGTGAGTGATCACATACCTGCAGTAGAGAGGACGATGACGATGAGTACGAAGAACAAGACCCGAGCCGGATGGACACTGGCGATCACGGGAGTCGCGCTGTTCATGACCGCACTCGACAACCTCGTTGTCGGAGTGGCCCTGCCCTCGATTCGCGCCGACCTCGGCGGCTCGCTCGAGGCGCTCGAGTGGACTGTCAACGCCTACACGCTCGCGTTTGCGGTCCTGCTCCTGACCGGCGCGGCGCTTGGCGACCGATTCGGCCGTAAGAGGATGTTCCTGATCGGCGTGTCGATCTTCACCGGCGCCAGCGCGCTCGCGGCCCTCGCGCCGTCGATCGACACCCTCGTGGCAGCACGGGCCCTACAGGGAATCGGCGCGGCGATCGTCACACCGTTGACGCTGACGATGGTCAGCGAGGCGTTCCCGCCGGAGCGCCGCGGCGCGGCGCTCGGTATCTGGGGTGGAATCAGCGGTCTCGGCGTCGCGCTCGGGCCGTTCGTCGGGGGGGCGATCGTCGAGGGGATCGCCTGGCAGTGGATCTTCTGGCTCAACGTCCCGATCGGCCTGGCTCTCCTGCCCCTCGCCGGACGGATGCTCACTGAGTCGAGGGGACCCGACAAGGCCCTCGACCTGGGCGGACTTGCACTCGCCGGTATCGGTCTCTTCGGGATCACGTTCGGGATCATCCGCGGCGAGGCGCTCGGCTGGACCAGCGCAACCGTGCTCACCTCGCTGGGGCTCGGCGTCGCCCTGATCGGCGCATTCCTCCGCTACGAGTCGCGCCAGAAGGCACCGATGCTGCCGATGCGCTTCTTTCGCTCGCGAGCGTTCAGCTCCACCCAGGCACTGTCGTTCGCGATGTTCTTCGGCACGTTCGGGTCGATCTTCCTGCTCAGTCAGTTCTTCCAGACCGCGCAGGGTTTCGGTCCGTTCGAGGCCGGCGCACGAACCCTGCCCTGGACGGCGATGCCGATGTTCATCGCTCCGATCGCGGGACTGCTGTCGGATCGGATCGGCACCAGGCCCCTGATGGTGGCTGGAATGACGCTGCAGGCAGTCGGGCTTGGATGGCTGGCACTGATCATCGACCCGGCGAACAGCTTCACCCAGCTGATTGCGCCGTTCATGATGGCCGGCGCCGGCATGGCTCTGGTCTTCCCGACGGCGGCCGCCACGGTGCTGAGCGCCGTCCAGCCGATCGAAGCCGGCAAGGCCTCCGGCGCCAACAACGCGATCCGGGAGATCGGGGGCGTGATGGGCGTCGCCGTACTCGCCTCGGTGTTCGCCGCCAACGGCGGCTACGGCTCACCGGAGTCGTTCACCGACGGCGTTGACGCGGCGCTGCCCGTCGCGGTCGTCGTGCTCTCGATCGGTGCTGTACTGGCTCTGCTGGTGCCCGGCAAGGCCAGGTCGCGGGAGCCGGAGGGCAGCTCCACCACTGCGACGGCGCCCCACTCCAGCGCCACCCTGCAGGAGGGGACCGCCTGATCGCGGCGGATCTCGCACCCTTCGGAATCAAGGAAGACGAGGTCCAAGGCGAATCGCATCCCAAACGTGTGAACGCAGCGGCAGCCGGGAATCAGCAAGCCCGGGCCGGCGTTCGCACGTTCGAGGAAGGCGAGGCCGAGCAGCCGGGACCGAAACGTGCGGGCCACCGGGACCCAGACCCCCGCCGCCTCCCCGCGAGCCAGGCCGTCGAAACGCGAGGTGATCGCAGCCATCGACCATCCAATCCCGCCCCGAGACCGGGCGCCCCTATCCGTCGCTGCCGGCTCTCGCTTTCCTCCCGGATCCCGTGGGTGCAAGCCTGCGTTCACCCAGGGGCTCAGCACGGCGCCTTCGGGGCTCCTTTGGAGAACATGGTCCACCCCTGACGGAGACCCCGTCGACGGGTCGCCCACCATGGAAAGAGCTACACGCAGAGGCAACTACGAGTCGGGTTCCGACTACGTTCTCGAGTACGGAGAGCTCCGTTTCTCATTCAACGAGGCGGATTTCTCCCAGCGCGTCGAGCAGGCGGCTGTGAAGCTGGATTTCACCCATCCCGGGCTCGCCCCGGAGGAACTGCACGATCTGGTCGAACTCGCCGTCAACGGTGAGATCCGCGAATCGGCCTCCGCCCTCGGCGAGCACGTCAACGCCAACTGGATGGAGCTCGTCAGCGGGACGCAGAAGAGCCTGGTGCACTGGATACGGCGCCTCGTCTTCCGCGGCGCCTGGCTCGACCAGCGGGTCAAGGAGGGCGAGCTCGACATCGTCTTCGACGAGCGCACGAATACCTTCGGCTACATCCAGCCCGATCGCGATCACGAGCCGATCGAACTCTCGCGCGAGCCGTCCTGGCGCACGCTCGCCTACCGCCGCTGACGCCGAACTCCCCCTGCCGCCTCGCGGTCGTGATCCGGAGCCCGCGCGATCACGGCCCGATCGGCGGATTGATCCGGGTGGCGGTCGACGAATGCGCCTTCCGGGCCGGAAAAGGTAACCCACCCCGGCAGGGCCTCAGGGGTGGAGCACGTTTGACCGCCCACAAGCCGGGGAACGTCACCCACCCCGGCTGACACCGTTAGGTGAGTTACCTTGCCGGGTCCGGCGTCAGTCCACGTGGAGCAGCAGCCTTTCCACGCCGGTCACCCGCACCGTCTCGCCGGCGGCTGCACCCCGGTCACATTGCGCGTCCCAGATCTCACCCCGCAGGCGAACCCTGCCGCGAGGGTCGCAGGGTTCGATCACCTCCGCCCGCTCCCCGACCATCCCCTCCGCACCGGTCCGCACCCTGATCCGCTTCAGGTAGCGGGTCCAGAAGATCGCCTCCCCAACCTCCATCACAGCGCCGAGCGCGAGCAGAATTGCCCCGAGCGGCGGGTCGAGGACGGCGAAGAGGATCAGCCCGAGGACGAGAGCCAAGGGCGGCCCTCAGCCGGAGAGCGAGGCGATCAGGGCGCCGTTGTCGGGTGAATCCTCGATCAGCCGTCGAATCTCGGCGGCCAGGTCCTCCGAGGAGAGCGCACTGAGGCTCCGACGAAGCCTCCGGACCGTATCCAGTTCGGCCGCGTCTCGGATGTGCTCCTCACCGGATATCCGGGATGCCGTGAAGTCGATGGCCGGGTAGATCCCCGCGGCCGCGAGGCCTGGGTCCAGCACGAGCAGTGAGTTCTCCGTCGTTTCGAGGGTGCGTTCGACGCCCCCTTGGTCCTCACCCCCGTCGCCGAGCGTGGTCGCGACCACCGTCAACGAGCCGACGCCCTCCTCGGCAGTCTCCCGCCCGGCGCCGAAGATCGGCTTGACCCTTCCCGGATCGTCCGACGCGACGGCGATCCGGGAGATCGAGTCGACCAGCAGAACGACGTCCTCCCCCGCCTCGGCCTTCCTGCTGGCGCGACCGAAAGCGAGTTCAACCAGGCGAAGCTGCTCACCCGAACGCATCTCAGCCGTGGCGACGGCAAGATCGGCATCGGGCGCGGCGGCGCGCCAGGCGGCGACCTCCTCCGGTCGCTCGTCGATCAGCAGGACGACGAGCTCGATGTCGTCGGCTTGCGAGACGGCGCCGGCGAGCGCCCGCAGAAGCGTGGTCCTGCCGGAGCCCGGGCGGGCGTCGACGAGGACCCGCTGCCCGCGGGCCAGCGGGTTGAACAGGTCGATCGACCGAAGCAGGATCACGTCCTCGGCCGATGCCTCGGGCCCGGGGACGAGCGCGATCCGCCTACTGGGGTGCACGGGGGTGGCATCCCCGAGGCGCGGTCGATCGGAACCCGGTTCGACGCCGTTGATCGTGTCGACGTGGATCAGGGCCGGATAGCGCTCGCCGCGACGCGGCTTGCGGGCCGGACCGGCGACCTCATCGCCACGCTGCATCTCGCAGCGACGGATCTGAGACGGCGAGACGTAGACGTCCTCCTCGGCCGAATCGAGCCCTGAGAGCCGGATGAAACCATGCCCCCGCGGGGTGATGTCGAGCACGCCGACAACCGGTTCGCCGGTCTCGTCCTCGGCATCCACCGCTGCTTCATCGCCCGTGTCGCGGCCGGCCTCGTCGCGACCGCCACCCTCGCGGCGCCTGCCGGAACGCCCTCCCTGGGAGCGACGGCCTCGCTGGCGCGGGCGCTGCTCGCGGGGCTCGTCCGCTGCGGATGCGTCGCCGGCCCCCGGCTCGAGCTCGCGCTCGGCTGCGTCGGGGTCGCGTTCGGTGATCGCGTCGATCAGCTCTTCGCGGCCGAGCAGGCGGTAGCGCTCGATGCCGAGATCGGCGGCGAGCTTGTGAAGTTCGGACAGGTGGCGCTTCTGGAGTGTGGGGGCCATGGGGCGGGGAAGGATATAGGCGGGGTGCTCAGTCGGCAGGTTCGACACTGTCGCCGCCCGCAGGATCAGCCCCTGCGTCCAGCAACTCGGCGGGCCAATCAGCCGCTTCCGCCCTGACTCGCGAGGGCTCCCAGTCGAGCTCGCGACCGAGAACCTCGGCTGCGGCGGCGACCGAATCCGGGTCGCGCAACTGCGGGGCGGCGACCAGCGCCAGCCGGGTCCTGCGCAGGAGCACGTCGGAGAGGCTGCGGGCCTGTTCGAACCGGGCGGCAACCGCGACCTCGGCCAACAGGTCCGGCCGGCCCTCGACGATCGGAGCCGCGAGCTCCGACCGCTCGGCGGCCACCGCGAGAACCTGTTTGGCGGCATGCCCATAGCGAAACGCGAGCTGGGCGCTCCACCCTTCGGGGAGGAGCTCGCGGTCGACTCCGGGCGGAGGGGTCAGATCCGTGTCGCCCGCCTCCATCCCGAGCGGGATCTCGGAGGTGTGACAGGGGAGTTCGCGGTCCTCGCGCATCGCGATCCGATCGACCACCGACTTCGCCATCCGGCGCCACGTGGTCAGCTTCCCGCCGGTGATGGTCAGCATTCCCGAGGAGGTCTCATACAGCTCCGCCTTGCGGGAGATGTCGACCGACTTCTTCGGATCACCGGTGGAGATCAGGGGCCGGACACCGGCGTAGGCGCCGGTCAGGTCGCCGCGGCCGAGGTCGGTCCCAAAGTAGTTGTTGACCGCCTCCAGCAGGTAGGCGATGTCGTCGTCGCCCGGCCGGACGTGGTCGATGTCTCCCTCGTAGTCGTTGTCGGTCGTCCCCACGAGCACCCGGCCGCACCAGGGCAGGACGAAGATCGTCCGATCCGCGCCGGCCGGGACGATGCAGGCCGCCTCGTTGAGCGGCAGCAGCTCCAGCGGCAAGGTCACATGGGTTCCCCGGCTGGGAGCTATCTTCGGGACCTCGGTCTCGTTGAGGATCTCGCCCGGTCGGATCCGATCGGCCCATACGCCGGTCGCGTTGACGACGTTGGCGGCCTCGATCTCGACTGTCGCCCCGGTCTCGCCGCAGCGACAGACGACGCCCGCAGCCCGACCGCCCCGCTCCAGCAGCGACGTGACGTCGAGACGGTTGGCCATCACAGTGCCGAAGCGCTCGGCCTCCCCGAGGATCGTCAGGACGAGCCGGGCGTCGTCGGTCTGGCAGTCGTAGAAGAGGTAGGCGGACTTGGGGTCGCGAGGTGCCAGGGCCGGAATCATCTCGACCACCTCGGACCCGGGAATCGTCCGATGTCGATCCGGCGACCAGTTGGAGGCCTCCAACTCCCCCGTCCCGCCGTCGCGGCGAGCCCGGCGCCCACGCCGGCCGCTGCGGTTGCTCGCCATCACGTCGTACATGTTCAGGCCGATGCCGATCTTGCGATCCCGGCGAGCGTCGCCGAGTGTCGGCACCAGGTAAGGGGTCGGATAGACGAGGTGGGGCGCCAGTCGAACCATCAGCTGACGCTCCAGCAGTGCCTCCCGGACGAGTCCCAGGTCGAAATTCTGTAGGTAGCGGAGCCCGCCGTGGACCATCTTCGAGGACCGGCTCGAGGTCCCGATCGCCCAGTCGGCTCGCTCAACCAGCGCGACGGAATAGCCTCGGGATGCCGCGTCGAGGGCAACTCCTGCACCGGTGATACCGCCGCCGATCACGACCACGTCGAAGGGCCCGGCGGCGAGCTCCTCGACCGCTCGGCCTCGCTCGACCATTCAGGGAAGCCGGCGCCGGAACCAGACGAAGCCCACCCCGAGCAGGGCCGAGAGTCCGCCGAGTCCGCCGAGCAGAACCGGGGTTGCCGGAGCTTCGAAGTTGTCGCTGGAGTCCCTGCCTCGCCTCCGCCTCGACCGCGGCCGCGTCGAGTCCGGAGTTGGCCTGGATCCGCTCCCGTCCGGCACCGCTTGCGGCCACCTCCGCACCGCCTGCCGGGATGCTCTGTCCGCCGTCGGCCGGCTTGCCGCCGCCGCTGCTGCCAGAGCCCCTGCCGGGGTCGTACAGGTCTCCGACACCGGACCCCGAGCCGCCGTAGCTGCTGCTGGAGCCTGAGTACCCATCCGGGTAACTGCCCGAATAGTCGCCGTATCCGGTGCCGGTGCCGCCGTTGGTCTCCTCCTTGACGGGCGGTTTCGGCGCCCGCTCGACCGCCTTCAGCGGAAACTCGGCGACGAACGCCGCCGACAGTCCTTGGGCTGTCACCCAGACCGGTGTCTGGTCGCTGGCGCTCGAGTACTCGTAGTGTCCGTCGTCGCGCTGGCGACGCTTCAGATACGTAAACGGGTTCTTGCCCTTCGGCTTGAACTTGCCGGGGTTCTTGCCGGCGGCGACCAGCCCCTGGACCGCCCATGCCGTCGATTGGGTGTTGGACGAAGCGCCGCCGACCAGCGACCAGCCGCCGGTCCCATGCTGGGAATCGCGGAGCCACTTGACGCCCGCTTCGATCTGGTCACCGCCGCCCGGGGCGACCGAGAGCGCCTGCATCACCGCTCCTGTGCTGTCGGGCTCGCTGGTCGCGCCGGCCACCGAACCCCAGCCACCGTTCTTGTTCTGCGACTTGCGCAGCCACTTTGCCGGCTTGCCGAGCTTCGAGTTGTCGACCTTGCCGGCGCGCAGGGCGAGCACGGCGTAGGCGGTGAGGTTGACCTGCTGTTGATAGGAGCCGTCGCGGTTCTGCCGTTCGCGGAGCTCGCCCACGAGGTCGCGGCCGGCGAACGCCCGCGGGTCCACCCCGGCGCCGACGAGCGCCAGGATCGTGCGCTCGAGGTCGCCCGTGGAGCTGATCGAAACCACGTTGCGGCGCAGATAGTCGACCGAGGTGTTCCCGGCGCGGCGGACATCCAGCGGGTTGATCCCTGCGGACTCCATCCCGAGCATCGCCCAGCCCGTCATCCCGACGCTCGATTCAGCATCGACGGCCGTTCCGAATCCGCCGTTCTTGTTCTGAGCGTCCAGCAGCCAGACCTTCGCCGACCCACCGCCCCCGCGAGCTTCGCCGGCGGGCGGTGCGAGCAGGGGCAGGCCGATGCCGAGTGCGATCGCGAGGCAGGCGGCAGCACGGCCGAGCGGACCGTCGCGCCATGCGAAGTCGAACCTTTCCCGATATCGGTCGAGCATCCTCACCATTGCCGGCCCAGCCGCAAGCATAAGGGTGAAGTTTCCTGCGGCATGAGCGACATTGAAGGGTATTCCACGCGCCGACAACGCCAGGTACCGGTCCAATGACTGCTCGCCCCCATAGCTCACCATGACCGAGAGGTCCAGCAGCGCGCCGTAGGCGAACCCTGCCAGCGCCGCCCAGAATGCCAGCTGCCACCGTCCGAGACGGCGACCGCTCACCCTGGCGAGCACCGCGCCGCCGACGCCGACCATCCCCCAACCAGCCATCTGCCAGGGCGTCCACGGTCCCTGCCCGAGCCAGAAGTTGGAGACGAGTCCCGAGAGGGCGCCGACGGCGAAGCCAGGGCCCCCGCCGAGCGCGTAGCCGGCGAGCAACACGACGTCGGTTGTCGCGACCACGTTCGGGATCGGGGCGAGCACCACGCGCCCGGCCACGGCAAGGGCCGCGAGGGCCGCGACCGCAGCGACGATCCGGGCCGGTGGGCGGGAGCGCTCGAACCAGACGAAGCCACCGGCGATCGCGATCGCGAGGAAGACGAGGGAAGCCGCCTGCCAGCTCATTTCCCGAGCCCCTGCTGACCCTCGGTCGCCGTAGCGGTCGAGGCCGGCTCGACCAGCCTGGCGCCGGCCTCGGGGGTGATCGCACGACCGCCGGTTATCCGCGCCGTCTCGGTTGCGAAGTACCAGCCGCCGCCCAGTACCGCGAGTGGTGGGCCGTCGGCGATCAGCCGCCCTCGCGCCAGGAGGATCACCCGCGAGGCGAAGCGGGCCGCGAACTCGACATCGTGGGTGGCCACCACGACGCCGGCGCCGGCGGCGGCGAGCTCCCCGATCCACATGGCCAGATCCTCCTTGCGGCCGCGGTCGAGCCCGCGGGTCGGCTCGTCGAGGCAGATCAGTCCGCTCGGCTCGCCTCCGGCGCCGCGTCCCGCCATCGCGATCGCGAGCGCGAGCCGCTGACGCTCCCCACCCGACAGGTCACGGGGATCGGCGCTTCCGGGTACGTCGAGCCCCACGGCCGCCAGCGCCGTGCGACCGGCCTGACCGGGCAGCTCCTCGTCGACCCGCTCGCGAACGAAGTAGTCATCCGGACGCTGACCGAGCATCGCGCACCCGCCGGGTGTCTCGATCGAGCCCGACGCGGGATCGAGGGTTCCAGCCGCGGCGCGCAGCAGCGTCGTCTTGCCGGCGCCGTTGGGGCCCATCAGGGCCACTCGCTCGCCGGGGGTCACCTCCAGGTCGATCCCGCACAGAACCTCGCGCCACGCCTCACCCGCCTGCAGCTCGACCCGCAGCCGCCGGCACCGCATCGCGCTCGCAGGCCCCGCCTTGCGTCCGACCCGGCGGGGGTCCGGCGGGACGGGCGCCGCGACTGCCGGCGGCGGCAGCTCGCCGAGCAGGGTCCGAGCCGCCTTGATCGTGACCGGGCTGGCGTCGATCCCGGCGAGATGGAAGAGCCGGGTCACCGGGGTCGCCAGCTCGGGGGCGATCTCCAACGCCACCCGACCGAACCCCTCCGGACCCCCGTCGTAGATGATCCGGCCGCGCTCGAGGGCGACCACCCGATCGGCGGCGGCCAGGCAGCGCTCGAGCCGATGCTCGCCCAGCAGTACCGTCACCCCCCACTCCTCGTTGAGGCGGCGCAGCAGCGCGATCAGCTCATCGCCGGCGACCGGGTCGAGCTGGGACGTCGGCTCGTCCAACAGGAGCAGAGGCGGGCCCGTGACGAGCGCAGCGCCGAGCGCCACCCGCTGCAGTTCGCCCCCGGAGAGCGAATCGGTCGTGCGCTCCAACAGCGGCTCGATCGCGAGCGCCAGCGCCGCCTCCTCCACCGCCCTCGCCGTCTCGACCGCCCCGGCGCCGCGCAGCTCCAGCGGCAGTTCGAGCTCGGCCCGCACCGTGGTCGAGACCACCTGCGTCTCGGGCTCCTGGGCGACGAATCCGACCGAGGTGGCGAGCTCGGCGGGCCCGGTCTCGCGGGTCGAGCGGCCCCCCACCGTGACCTCGCCGGCGATCTCGCCGCCATGGAAGTGGGGAACGAGGCCGCAGGCGGCGCGAAGCAGCGTGCTCTTGCCGGAGCCGGACCGACCGGCGAGGACGACGAACTCGCCACCCTCGAGCCGCAGGTCGATTCCGTCGAGGACCGGCTCGGCTGAATCCGCGTAGCGGTACTCGAGCCGCTCGATCTCCAGCGCCGGCTCAGCCACGTCTCCCCCTCCTGCGACGGCGTAGTAGGTCGGGGACGAACGGGGCCGTCGCGATGGCGGGAAGGGCGACTGCCAGGAGCACGGTGGCCACTCCGGCATCGATGGCGATCACGGGGTAGGCGTCGAAGCTGCCGAGCGCCGGCGACGGCGGCCGCGATCAGGACGAGAAGGTTGATGACCCCCGCAAGCAACAGGGGATACTCACCCGGCTCGCGAGCATGACGAGGAAGCTGCGAGCGGATGCCGAGCCCGTAGCCCCGCAACTCGAGGGTCGCCGCGATATCCACCGAGCGGTCGAGCGATCCGGCGATCAGGCGGCGGGCGATCGCAGCACGACCGAGCTGGGCCGCCGCCGGTCCCCGCAGGCGTCCCGCCTCGGCCATCCGCGCTCCATCCGCGGCGGCGAGCGGTACCAGGCGGGCGATCAGCGTCGCCGTCAGGGCGGATCGTGCGGCGAGGGGGCGGATCGCGCGCAGGACCCGATCGGGGTCGACGCAGGCCGACCAGACGGCGAAGACGATCAACGAGACGATGATTCTCATGGCGAGCACGAAACCCTCGGCCAGCGCCTCGGCCGAGATGTCGATCTGACCGACGATCGGGAACTCCTCTCCGCGGAGGAGGATCGTCGCGCCGCGCTGGGAGACGATCGCGTTGACCACCACGATCATCACGGCCAGGCCGATCGACCACCGCAGCGGCTGCCTGATGCTCGGTCCGGCACCGGACATGACGCCCGCCGATAGTGCGGCGGCAGCGGCCCCGGTGAGGACGATCGGGTTGGCGAACGTGAAGGCGACGATCGCGAGCGGGGCCAGGTAGACGGCGGCGATCCACGGCCGGGCGCTGCCGAGCGGGCCCGGCCGAGGGGAGTATGTGAAGGCCGACCTCAACATCGATCCCCGACCGCCTCCGGTCCAGCCGCATCGGTGGCCGGGAGCGGCAGCACCTCGCCCGCCGAGGCGGCAACGGCGTAGCGCTCGTTGAGCGAAGTCGGAATCGAGCAGGTCCACCGCATCCGCGACCGAATCGTCGTCGGTGCCCGTCACCACCCAGGTCGGCTGATCCTGCCCCTCCCGGACGGACGGCCACCAATCCGGCGTCGGCCAGCCGCTGAGCGGTCTCACCCTGAGCGTCCTCGATCTCGAGCCGCCACCCGTCCTCGCAGCGCGCGAGCCGGGCGTAGACGCCGCTGACGTTCCGGGCCGGACTCGAGCTGCGCGGCAGCCCGGTCGAGCCGCAGGCGCTGCCAAGGTCCGACGAGGATCCGGAGCTGATCGGTGTGTTCGATCGGCCTGGACACCGTCTCGACCACCGGCTCCACGCCCACCCCGCTCAGGGCGGCGACGACCGCGTCGCAATCGGGCTGCTCGGCGAGGCATTCGACGACGGTGTCGTAGCGCTCGCCGTCGTAGCCGCTGCGAAACGGCTCAGGCCACGAGCCGACGACGGCCGGGACCCGATAGGCCGCATTCCAGTAGCGGTAGTCCCACCAGATCCGATCGCCCGGAAGGACCTTCGTCTCGCCCGCCCCGATATCGGAGTAGTAGCCGTTGACGAAGAAGAACCAGTCCTCCTGCCCGCCGCCGCTCGCACTGCCGGCGAACCCGTCGATCGAGTCGACGAAATTGCCTCCGTAGGAGGTCTCGATGTCGGCATTCGGCATCGAGAAACCGAACCACGGTGTCGGTCGGGGTCGGGACCGTCGATCGTCGCGTCGACCATCGGCACCGTCCCGAACTCGCGGGTCACCCGCAGGCTCGCCTCCCCCGGCGAGGCCTCGCCGGGTCCGAAACCGCAGCCGCTCACCGCGACGGCGCCCACTACCAAGGGCACCGCCGCGGCGAGGATGGCCGCGACCGATCGGACCCGGTTCATACCGTCAGCGCTCCCGATCCCTAACGGAACGAGACCCTCTCGCAGGACGCTGAACTTCGACCTCGACCCCTTCGCAAGGATCAGCTTGTCCTTGCCCGGCCCGCAGTTGATCTTGTCCCGACCGGCGCCCTCGCGAGCATCGACGTCGTCCCTGCCGGACCCGGCGAGGATCTCCTCGGCCTCGGAATCACCGGTAATCGAGTCCGCCTTTGAGGTGCCGCCGACGGTCTTCGCGTAGCCGGCCGGGCACTTCGACGCCTGGTCGGTGCAGAGTGCGACCGTGTTGGAGGGAATCGAGCCCACGCGGGTTGCGCGCAGTCGGCTGACGCCTTCACCGGCTGTGATCGTTGTCTTCCCATCGACATCGGTCGAGCTCCGCCGCACCGGACACGGCGACGCCCGCAGCGGCGCTCTTGGTGCCGTCGTCGGCGTAGGAGAGCACCTTGACGCCCACCTGATCGCCGGGCTCGGCGCTGACGGGCGCCTTCAGAACCAGTTCGACGGGGGTCGGGTCGTTGAAGTCCTCGATCAGGAACCAGAGGATCTCGTCGCCCTTCCCGACCGTCGTCTGGTCGGCGCCGGTGAACGAGGCTGCATGGTTGACCTTCAGGTACCAGTAACCGGTCGAGGGGGCGATGGACCTGCCGATCCCGCAAAGGCCGAGGCCGAAGTCGAAGGCGTCGGTGACCGAGAGCGGATCCACTCCCGGATAGGCCGTGAAGCCGTAGGCGAGCTGGCCGAGGGCGCTTGTGCCCGGGACGTCGACCTGGGCGCCGGAACCACCGGTTCCCTCGCCGAGACAGTCGGCCCTCCTGTCGGTCTTGATCGTGACCGGCCCGGTGAACTGGGTGCCGTCGGCCAGCGATTTCCCGGCCGAGTTGACGACGCGGAACTCGCCGGGGACGGTCTTGGACTTCGCCTCGGCGAGCGAGGTGAATGAGATCGCGAGCATGAAGACGACCAGCAGAGCCGGCGCCGCGGAGAGCACGCGAAAGGTAGGTGTTGGCATGGAGCCACCCTTTCCTCGAGGGTTTACATGGGCTCGGTCGGAGTCAGGTCTCCTGGCTTCCGGGACTGATGTCACGCCTTCCCGGATCCTCGTCGGATCCAGTGGCCGGCGGCCGAACCGCCTGGCGACACCCTCACCCGGTCACAGTGGCGGGACCGCGCCGGTTTCTCACCGGACTTCCCTTGAACCACCGACCGTATGTACTGAGCGGATCCACTCTACTCGGGAGTAGGGCGGCCAGGCGAAACCGGATCAACTAGCCGGACCGTTTCTCGATCGTTCTCTGAAGCTCTTCGAGCACCTCGGGCATTGCCTTGCGCATCCTCGGGATCTCCCAATACTCGATCTTCAGGCGCGGATCGGCGCTGTGGCCACGACCGAGGCCGAACGCTCCTGGCGCTCGAGCAGTCCCTGCTCGCCGAACACATCCCCGGGACCGAGCTCGGCGATCGCCTCACCGGCGCGCTCAACCGTGGCCGTGCCGGACTCGATCGCGTAGAAGTCGTTCGAGAACCCACCCTCCTGGATGATCGTCTTCCCCTCAGGGAACTCGACGAGCATCGTGAAGGGAGCGATCTTGCTGAGCTTGCTCTCGTCGACGTCCTTGAACAGATCAAATTTCTTCAGGCTGCTGGTGTCCATCAGGTTCCTCCCGGTCGCGTGGGTTGGAAGCTATCCGATCGCCACGCGGAAGCATGTCCGCCGGTTCGTTATATTCCTCTTGTGCGAACGATTCTCACTTTCTTTATCGGTACCGTTCTGCTCCTGACAGTTGTCCTCGGGGCTGGATGCGGAGCTGACGACCCCACCTCGACGGGTTCCGGCTCCGGCGACCTCTCGGTCGTCGCGACCACCTCTCAGGCCGCGGATCTGAGCCGAAACGTCGTCGGCGACCGCGGTGAGGTCACCCAGATCCTCGCGGCCAACGCGGACCCGCACGACTACGAGCCGAAGCCGAGCGACGCCGAGGCGCTGATCGACACCGATCTCGTCGTCCGATCCGGAGGCGATCTCGACATCTGGCTCGATCAGATCGTGGAGAGCTCGGGTACGGACGCGCCCGTTCTCACCCTGATCGACGGCGTGAAGACGATCGCGGGCGAGGACGAGACGGACCCCCACTGGTGGCAGGACCCGACGAACGCGATCCTCGCAGTCGAGGAGATCCGCGACGAGCTCCGCGCGATCGACCCGGATGGCGCAGCCGATTTCGAAACCAACGCCGACGCCTACGTAGCTCGGATCGAAGAACTCGACTCCGCGATCGCCGCATGCATCGACGAGGCCCCGGCCTCCGACCGCAAGCTGGTGACCAGCCACGATGCGCTCGGTTACTACGCCGACCGCTATGGAGTCGCCGTGATCGGGGCCGCAATCCCGGCCCTGACGACTCAGGCTCAGGCGTCAGCCGGCGAGACTGCCGCCCTCGTCGATCTGATCGAGCAGACCGGGGTCGGCACGATCTACTCCGAGGCGGGCGTCAGCTCCGAACTCGAGCAGGCGATCGCCGACGAAGCGGGGGCGCAGGTGGGCGGCGAGCTCTGGGCCGACGCGCTCGGCCCGGAGGGCTCCGACGGATCGACCTACCTGGCGGCGATGGCGTCGAACACGTCCAAGATCGTCGAAGGCTTCACCGACGGGGCGTCGAGCTGCCGGATCGACGTCGGAGGATGACGCCGGAAACCCGCCGTTTCAGCGGTCCCGGCCGGCACACTGCGGGCACTCGCCCCGCAGGATCACATCGTGGTCACCGACGACGTAGTCGAGCCGCTCGCCGAGTTCGTCGATCGCCCGCTCGAGGCCGGCATCCTCGAACGGCGTCACCCGCCCACACCGATCGCAGACCAGGTGGTGGTGATGATGCTCCCCTCCGGGGAGCGCGGGTTCATAGCGCGCGGAGGTCCCGCCGACGTCGAGTCGCTGGACCAGCCGCATCGATTCGAGCAGCTCGAGTGTGCGGTAGACGGTGGCCACGCCGACCTCACGGCCACCGGCCCTCAGCTCGTCGGCGATCTCGGTGGCGCTGAGGACGCACTTCTGATGGCCGATCAGCTCCAGAACCGCCGATCGGGGCACGCTGGAGCGATGGCCGGCGCTGCGCAGCTCGCCCTCGGCGATCTCGATCCAGGCCTCCGCCGGGGGGGTTGGAATCTCCTTGGAACGCGCAGCCGCCATCCAGATAAAGATAATGGTTCTCATGCTTGATCCGTTCCAGCTTCCCTTCATGCAGAGGGCCGCCCTCGAGGTGATCCTGCTGGCACCGATCGCCGGCGTCCTCGGCGCCCAGATCGTCCTGCGCCACCTCGCCTTCTTCACCCACGGCGTCGGCGCGGCCACGTTCCCCGGCCTCGTCATTGCCGGGCCCGCCGGCATCCCCCCCGCCCTCGCCGCACTCGGTGTCGGCGGCGGTTTCGCGGCCCTGCTGGAGCGGCTCGGTCGCCGCACCGGCCTCGCCTACGACGCGGCCACCGCCCTGCTGCTGGTCGGTGCCCTCGCGATCGGCATCGTCCTCGCCAGCGACGTCTTCGAGTCGGGTTCGGGGGTCGATCAGCTCCTGTTCGGATCGCTGCTCGCGATCGGTTCGACCGAGCTGCTCTTCACCGGAGCGACCCTGGCGGCGGTCCTGATCGCCGCCGCCGCCTTCCGGCGTTCGTGGATCGCATCCGGCTTCGACGCGCTCGGAGGCGGCGCGCTCGGGCTGCGGACCGCGCTCGCGGACGGGATCCTGATCGGCGGGGTCGCCCTCGCCGCCATCGCGTCGCTGGACGCCGTTGGAGCCCTCCTCGTCAGCGCCATGCTCGTGGTCCCGGCCGCCACGGCCAGGCTGTTCGCCCCGAGCGTCGTGGCCCTGGAGCTGGGCGGCGGCACCCTCGCCCTGGTCGAGGGTCTCGCCGGGCTGCTGATCGCCTACCACCTCGATGTGCCGCCGGGACCGGCCATCGCGGTCCTCGGCGGCCTCATCTTCGCGGTCGGCCTGTCCGCGCGCGAGTTGACGGCGTGGGGCTCGGGCCGACTGCGTCCGGCGAAGGCGGGGGCATGAACGAGTCAGGATCGACGGGCTCCGACGCGATCGAGGTGGTCGCTCTCGAAGCCGGCTACACCGCCGGTTCGCCCATCGTCACCGACCTGAACTTCTCGGTGCCGGCGGCGCGAATGGTCGCCGTACTGGGCCCGAACGGAGGCGGTAAGACGACGCTTTTCCGGGCCCTGCTCGGCGAGGCCCCGCAGCGCAGCGGAAAGGTGGTCGTCCGGGGCGCGATCGCCTACGTCCCACAGACGGAGCGCTACCGACTGGACTTTCCGGTGAGCGCGCTCGACGTCGTCCTGATGGGGACCTACGCAACGTCGCCGTGGTATCTGCCGCTGGGTCGAAGGCAGCGCTCCAGAGCGCAGGAGGCTCTGGAGCGCGTCGGGCTCGGCGAGCAGGCCGGCGACCGATTCGGGGAGCTCTCCGGGGGACAGCGTCAGCGAACGCTGATCGCCAGGGCACTGGCTCAGGAGGCGAGGGTCATCCTCCTCGACGAGCCGCTGAGCGGCGTCGATCATCCCTCCGGCGAACGGATCCTCTCGATCCTCGGCGAGCTGCGGGACGAGGGCCGCACGATCCTCGTCTCCAGCCACGACATTCAGCAGGCGCGGCAGTTCGACGTGGTGCTCTGCCTCCACGGGCGGCAGGTCTTCTTCGGGCCACCTGACGAAATGACATCGGAGGTGCTGCGCGACACCTACGGTGGCGAGATGATCGTCCTCGACGGCGGCGAGCGGGCGATCGTCATCCAACACCACGAGCATTGACATGGCTGATCTGATCGAGCCGTTCCAGCAGGGCATCACCCAGCGCGCGCTGCTGGAGTTGCTGATCCTCGGGGTCGTCTGTGGGCCCCTCGGGGTATGGGTGGTGCTCTACCGACAGAGCTACGCCGCCGAGTCGATCGCTCATTCGATGCTCCCCGGATTGGTCCTGGCCGCATTGATCTCAGTCCCGCTCGGCCTCGGCGCCGCGGCCGGACTGGCGATCGCAGCCGCCTGCATCGCCGCGGCATCGCGCCAGTCAGCGGTCAGCTCCGACGTCGCCGTGGCCGTGACGGTGACGACGCTGTTCGGAATCGGCACGCTGCTCGCCCTCTCCCCGGACGCACCGCTGCGACTCGGAGAGCTGCTGTTCGGCGATCCGCTGAGCGTGTCGATCTCCGACCTGCTCGCATCCGCCGGTCTCGCGATCGTCGCCCTGGTCGCCCTCGCCTACGGCCACCGCTCCCTCACCCTCTCCGGCTTCGATCCGCAGACGGCCCGGAGCCTCGGTGGGAGCAACGGGCGCGCCGCGTGGCTGCTGATGGCGCTGCTGGCCATGACCGTGCTGATCGCGGTGCAGGCCCTCGGCAACCTGCTCGTGGTCGCGATCGTCATCGCCCCCGCGGCTGCAGCTCTGCGGCTCAGCTCCAGTCTCGCCGGGGCGCTCACACTCGCCGCCGGAGCAGCCGTCGCATCGGGAGTCGCCGGGATCTACCTGAGCTACTACGCCGACGTCGCCGCGGGCGCGTCGATCGCACTCTGTGCGATCGCGCTCTTCGTGGCGGCACTGTTCGTCGGCGGGTTCAAGCCGTCGTCGCGAAGTGACGGGCCTGCTCGTCGGCGGTCGGTCCGAGCTCGTCGGCGAGATCGCCGCCCGGCCAGCTCTGCCACGGGTGGCGCCCCCTCCGCCTCCGCGCGCGGTACGTGAATCGTCCCTGAGCGTTCATCCCGTACCAGGCAGCCTCCAGCGATAACGACATGACCGGGATCCAGAACCGCTGCTCGATCGGATCGAGCGGGGTCGTCGCACCCGGGGTCACCTCGGCACAGACGTGCCCCTCGCCGTCCTCCAACGCCAGGCGGGCGAGGATCGATCCGTCCGCGGCGCAGATCTGGGTCTCGCCGATCATCTCCGTCCTCCACGGAATCGCCGGCGCCAGCGGCGTCTGCGCCTCCACCGGACCGACGTGGGATGCGTGAACCGCAGGAGCGCCGATCAGCCTCGCTACCTGCCGGGGCAGGTCTCGGGCCTGGAGGCGGAAGATCGCGTGCTCGCGCCTGCCCCACAACCGGAACGGACCGGACCAGTTGAGCGGAAACGACGGCCAGCACATCCCGCCCAGAACCAGATCTACGCCGCGCAGCCGTCGCGCGGTGCGGTAGCGGGCCCACTCCCAGCCGGACGCCAGTCCGACATCGCAGTCGAGAGCGTTGCAGCGAACCCTGCCGTCGTCGTCGCCGCCGCGGTAGTAGTTGTTCTCCCAGGCCGTCGGGATGTCCTTGTCGTGCAGGTGGGCACGCCCATCGGGTTCGGCGAGGACATAGGTCCCGTAGGCGTCGTCGCCGCGCCGAGCGAGAAAGCCCCCGGCGATCACACACCCGAGTTCCCGCGCGAGGCCGGTCAAGAGCTGGAAGGGGGCGCCGTCGATTGGCCTGACGACGCCGTCGAGCCGCTCGTGGAAGACGTTCGGGGAACCGATCGCCTCGGGAACCACGATCACCGCCGGGTCGTGGGCGCGGTGCGCGTCGCGGATCAGATTCTCGATCCGAATCAGGTTCGCCTCCACCTCCCCGAGTCGGAGGTGCGGCTGGACCGCGGCGACGCGAATGGCCGCCGGGCTCACGAGACCACTCCTTCAGCGGCAGGCGCAGCTGCCCCGCTAGCGCTATCCCGGAGCACTGGGGGTTCTGCTGGAGCAGCCGCATCGGTAGCGACAGCCTCGGCGTCAGCTCGTCGAGGGGGCCGGCCGAACTCCGCCCCCGGATGTTCGGATCCGGGGACGACGCGCGTCGAGCGGAAGCGATGGGCACGCGCCTCAGCTCGGACCGCGATGTCGGTTCGCAGATCGGCCATCGCACCCCTGAAGATCGAGATCGCGCTGCCCGGTTCGCGGAGCAGGGCGCCGACGGTCCCGCCCGCCAGTCGCCCCAACGGCAGAACGTCCTGCTGGCTGCGGATCCGATTGAACACGTCCCCGAGGTCCGGCTCCCCACGGCTGCGATCCCTGCGGGCGACCTCGATCAGCACCGGAGACTGCGGCTGGATCCGCGTCTCGAGGTTTGCGAAGTGGTATGCCGAAAGACACTCGTCATCGCGGGCCTGCTCCCAGCGCCGCAGCTCGGAATCCAGCGCCGCGGGGTCGTCGAGGACCGGCTCGATCGCCTCTCCGAGGGACCGGCCCATCCAGACGGCGTCCCGTTGACCGTTTCCGATCACGGGATCCTTGAAGTGCCCGGAATCGCCGGCGAGCGCCCATCCGGGCCCGCTGCTGACGCGGAAGTAGGCCGGTACGTCCGCGGTCGAGCGCAGCTTGCCCACGTTCCCGGCTCCCGCGATCCGCTCGGCGAACCCGGGATGGCGTCGGAGGAACTCCTCCCAGGTCCCGTCCGGATCCTTGCGAGCGCGGGCGACATCGGAGGCCGGCCCCATCACGAGCGCGATCATCCGCGGTCGCGGGGCGCTGGGGAACGTCATGCAGACGGAACCGCCGTCGCGCCATTGTGAGGCCGTCTCGTTCAGACGGGTGCCGACGTGCGGGTCGTCGATGTAGCGGAAGACCAGCCCGCGCCCGTTTTTAGAGGCGCGGTAGGGCTGCCACGCTCCGGCTCGAGCGGCGACCGTCGAGCGGCGACCGTCGGCGCCGACGACCAGCTTCGCCCGCAACTCCCGCTCGTCCCCCTCGGCATCTTTGATGCGGACGCCGCAGACCCTCCCGCCGTTCCAGATCAAATCCCTGAACTCGGTGCTCTCGCGGACCTCGGCGCCGCGCTCGCGGGCTGTGTCGACGAGAATCTCGTCCTGCAGGAGCCGGGGGATGCAGAGGACGTAGTCAGTCTCCCCCACCGGACCCCAGCGCTCGGTCGCGGTGACCTCGCCGCCGAAATGAATCTGGACCCAGCGCATCCGCGAGGGATCGAGATCGAGGACGCGATCAAGCGCACCCATGTGCCGCAGCTCCTCAACCCCGCCGCTGAACAACACGTGAGTCGAGAGCGTGTCAGACGGGAAGCGGGCGCGATCGATCACGACCACGTCGCGGCCGCGGCGGGCGAGCTCGGCCGCCAGCGTGGATCCGGCAAGCCGCGCACCTACGACGACAACGTCGTGCTCAGACATGGGCGAAACCTACAGCCGGCGGCGCCGGGCGCAAATATCCTGCGGGAATGGATCGGAGCGAAATACCTGGACTGGTCCTCCAGCACGAGGAGGGCGCCCCGCCGGCGCTGTTCGCCCGCTGGTGCGATCACCGCAACATCCCCTACGAGATCCAGCGCGTCTGGGAGGACGGGCTGCCTCCTGACCCCGGCCTCTATCCCTGGATCTGCTCGCTGGGCTCAGATCATGCTCCCGGTGCGCCGACCGCCCCCAAGTGGGTCGACGAGGAGGTGGAGTTCCTTCGCTCGGCGCTCGATCGCGACGTCCCCATCCTTGGCCTCTGCTTCGGCGGGCAGGCGCTCGCGGCCGCCGCCGGAGCACCGATCGCCCCCGCCGATCCGCCCGAGATCGGCTGGTTCGAGATCGAGAGCGAACGGGGCGAGGAGATCCCGGCCGGGCCCTGGCTCTACTTTCACTACGACCAGTTCGCGCTTCCGGAGGGCGCGGAGGAGATCGCCCGATCCGCCGCCGGGACGGCAGCCTTCAGGCTGGGCAAGAGCCTCGGCCTCCAGTTCCACCCCGAGGCCACCCCGGTGATCGCCAACGCCTGGGTCAGGGCCGACGAGATGCGGCTCGCCCCGCTCGGGATCTCGCCGTCGGGGGTCGCGGCCGAGGGTGACGCGAACGCCCGGGCGGCCGCCGAGGCCGCCGATGCCCTGTTCGACCGCTGGTGGGCGGGGCTCCACGCCGGCTGACGCCCCCGTTTCCCGAACCAACGATTGGCGAGCGAGGTGTCGATGCGGCTGGAGGGAGTCGAACCCCCACGTCCTTGCGAACACGGCGACCTGAACGCCGCGCGTCTACCAGTTCCGCCACAGCCGCGGGACCGGGAAATCTAGCGACTGAGAATGCCCCGTACCGCAACGGTCGCCCTTCGGCGTGGTTATCTCCAGCAGAGATGTTCGGTCCGATCCGACTACGACGCCGTGGAAGCCGGGCGCGCGACGCCTCGTTCATCCCTCCGCTCGTCCTCTCCGTACTGCTCCTCGTGGCGGCCCTGGTACCCGGGCTCGCCGAGGCGCGGGGATGGACCAGGCTCGACGCCTCCGCCATCCAGGGCCTGAAGCTCTTCGACCTCGGGGTCGTCGACTACGACGGCGACGGCAACCTCGATGTCTTCACGACCAACCACAAATTCGACTCCAGCCTCCTGCATGGCGACGGCCTCGGCGGACTGACCGAGTCTCGGGTTCAGGCCGGCCTCAGCCCGACTCAGGACTTCCCCGGCTTCGAGTCGCTTCGCCGAACTCCGGACACGTCGACTCCCGGCGTCTACCTGTTCGCGACCACCCGTCCCGAGCCGCGCGACCCGTTTCAGATCCGAACCACGGACATTCCAGCTTCGGGCACGCTTACGTTCACAGCCGAGGACCTCCAGGTGGAGCGCTCCGACAACGCGATCTCGAGCGTCGGCAGCACCCCCGAGGGCCTCCCGACGCTCACCTTCGCCGCCGACCCAGGCGCCGCCATCGACGTCACGGTCACCCACCTCGACCTGCCGATCGAGGTCACGATCGATCCGCCGACGCCCCCGGGCGAGGTCAAGGTCGGCGCCGACGCAGTCCCGGCCAGCAGCCGCAGCTTCGAGCTCAACCTGCGCGACCGCCACGGGTTCGGCTTCGCCGACTTCAACGGTGACGGGCTGCGCGACCTGTTCATCGCCACCGGTGGGCTCGGCGGTGAGATCCTCGATCCCTTCTTCACCGGCAGGCAGAGCGACGAGCTGCTGCTCGCCCGCCCCGATGCCGGGTACCTGACCTCGATCGCGGGAAGCGGGCTGATCAAGGGGACCTGCCGCGGGCGCGGTGTCGACGTGGCCGATTTCGACGGCGACGGCGACCTCGACATCTTCGAAGCGTGCGAGGGGGATGCGCCGCGGGTCTACATCGGCGACGGCACCGGGCACTTCACCTCCGGTCCGGCGCCGCCGGCACCGGCGAGCACCTACCGGGTGATCGACCTGCAGGGTGATCGCCGGCCGGAGGTCGTCGCCGCCAGCGGCGACCGCCTCGGCGTCTGGCGGATCTCGGCGGGAACCTGGAGCCTCGCCCAGGAGCTGCCGATGCTCAACGGTGAGAGCCCGATCGAGCACATCGCCCTCGGCGACTACGACAACGACGGCGACCTCGATCTGTTCGCGGCCTCCCCCGGGGGCAACACCATGGTCCGCAACGTCGACGGGCTCCTCCGAAGGCGGGACCCGGAGCTGCTCAACCTACCGCTCAAACGCTCCTACGCAGCGTCGTTCGTCGACTACGACAACGACGGCGACCTCGATCTCAGCCTGATGCCCCAGGGGATCCAGAAGTCGAAGGGCGCCTCGGAAGGTTCGTTCAAGCGGACGGGGAAGCTCGGGTTCGGGCCGCTCCCCGATGGCCGGATCAAGTTCGCGACCGTCTCCTGGCCCGACCTCGACGGCGACGGCAGGCGCGACGTGATCAGCGCCCGCGGCCGGGGCGAGTTCGCAGCCGAACAGCTGATCGACGCTCGCCTCAACGGCTCACGTGATCGACATTGGCTACAGGTCGACCTGGTCGGCCCAGCGGGCAACCGTGATGCGATCGGAGCCAGCGTTCGGGTGCAGACGGCCGACGGCCGGAGCTACGGCTGGGTCGGCCAGAGCGAGGACTCGCGGGAATCCGCGGGCCATTACCGCCTCTATTGGGGCCTCGGCGACGAGTCGCGGATCGAGCGCCTCGTGATCCGCTGGCCCGACGGCACGAGCAGCAAGCGAAGTGGGATCCGCGCGGACCGCCTACTGACGATCAGGCACCCCTGACCGCTAACGCATGGCCGCGGTCCCTCCGGGAAGTACTCTGCGTCGGAGGACCAGGAAGAAGAAGAGAGTGGAGCCCGGTGCCTCGGGGGATCAGCACCGAGCTCCAGAAGTGGAACGATACTATCCCGCTTAGCGCCGAGCAATGATGAGCCCAGACAAGCAGGAGAGAAGTGACGCCCGTCGCAATCGCGAGGCCGTCATCGAGGCCGCGATGGCAATCCTCCCCACCGATCCGACCGCGAGCATGGCGACGATCGCGGAGCAGTCGGGACTCGGCCGGACCACCGTCTATCGTCACTTCCCGGCCCGCAACGATCTGATTCTGGCGCTCTTCGAGCAGGTGATAGTCGAAGCCCGATCGGTCACCTCCGCAGTGATCGAACGGGGTGGAACGACTCGCGAGACCCTGCGAGCCCTCGGGCCGGCCATCATCGGGATCGCCGATCGCTTTCAGTTCCTCGCCGGACTGCGCAGCCTCGGGGAGGACGTGATCTCCGAGAGCACCACCGACCCCAACCAGCCAACCCGGCATTTCGTCGAGGCCGCTCAGCGCCGTGGCGAGATCGACCCGGCCCTGCCGGTGCAATGGATCCTGACCGCGATCAATGGACTCGCGATGAGCGCGTCGAGTGAGATGCGCGCCGGCCGCTTCACCGTCGAGGAGGCCGGCGAAACCCTCGGCGCGACTCTGGTCCGGGCGTTCGCGCTCGAGCGCTGAGCGCGCGAGCGCCGGCGGGAGACCTCACAGCCACCCGGCGCCGTCGGCGGTCAGGGCGATGAAGAAGAGCAGCACGATCTCGTTGACGATCCACGAGTGCGTGTTCATCCATTCGCGCGCCTTGGGAAGGAAGACCTCCGCCCGCTCGCCGAGCGCCAGCAACAGCAGCGCGGGGACCGCCAGCAGCAGCAGGGTCAGAGCGATGAACGGCAACGCGTGCCACCAGGGCTCGCCGTGCGTGGCCAGGAACGAGCCGATCGCCAGCGAGGTGAGGATGTCGGTGGGAAAGACTCCGAGCAGCAGGAAGCCCAGTCGGAAGGCGAGCCGCGGGTTGGCGTTCTCCAGCTTGCCCATCCACTTCGGCGGCTGGGATTCGCCCCGCCTCGCAAACGTATGCGCCATCGCGAGGAGCAGGAGCACCAGGACGACGACGTAGAAGGTCTCACTCGAAGCACCCTTGTTGATCGCAACGTGGATGAACAGGAACGCGACGGTGACGACGAGCGTGATCGAGATGCAGGCGCCGAGGATGTAGGCGGCCGAGTTTCGACGCCAGTTCGGGCTCGTCGCCAGAAATATCGCACTGAGGATTTGTGGACCCGCAATCATCACGACGGCCATCGGGAGGTACCTGAGGAAGTTCACGGGCCTGCCAACCCTAGCCCCCGAGGTCGTCGAAACCGGAGCGGCAGCCATCCGGCGACAGGCCGGAAGCGAGCATGCAGGGTTCACGCTTGCCGGGTGATCAGCCTGTCGCATCCGGGGGCGTTGCGACAATCACCCACATGAGCCACCCCGAGGATCTGATTACCGCCGCGCAGGCGCGCCTGGCCAAGGCCGACACCACCGAGCCGGTGATCGCGGCCGGAGCCTTTGCCCTGCAGGACAACTACAGGGCGATCGCCGCCGGCGGACTGGCTTCCAGCTTCCTGCCCGGCCACGACAACCCACTCGCCGCCGGCCTGGAGGGAGCGGGGGCGATCGAGGCTTCCCGGCACGCCAACGCGGCCGCCCACGGAGTGTCCGAGCGAATGATGGTCTGCGTGACCGAGGCGAACATCTACGTCTTCGCGTTGCGCTCGCCAATGGGCAACGAGCCCGAGGAGCTTCTCGCCACCTTCGACCGCGCAGGTGCCCAGGTCGAGGTCAAGCATTTCGGCCTGGCCCGCCACCTCCACATCGTCGAGGGCGAGAACAAGATGTTCCTCCAGGGCTCCACCGCGCGAATTTCCCCCGATGCCGGGGGTGACAAGAGCGTCCTCGCGGAGCTTGCCGCCTAGCCCAGTCGGGATGTAACCGCTTCCAAGCCTCAAAGAATCACCTGTCGCTACCCTCGACGCGCATGACGATCCAACGCATGGAGAACGTGGGCATCGTGGTCGACGACCTCGCGGCCGCGAAGGCGTTCTTCGTCGACCTCGGACTCACGTTGCAGGTCGAGGTGCCGGTCGAGGGCAGTTGGGTGGACCGCGTGGTGGGGCTCGAGGGGGTCCGCGTGGATGTCGCGATGCTGGAGACCCCGGACGGCCACGCCTGCATCGAACTGATGAAGTTTCGCGCCCCGTCGGCCCGGGGCGGCGACGGGCACGCGCCGGCGAACACCCTGGGTATCCGCCGCGTCGCATTCGCAGTCGATGACATCGACGCCGCCGTCGCCGGGTTGCAGGCCCGCGGCGCGGAGTTCGTTGGCGAGGTGGTGCGCTACGAAGACAGCTACCGGCTCTGCTACGTCCGCGGCCCGGAGGGGATCATTGTCATGCTGGCGGAGCAGATCGGCTGAGGGCTCTGGCCCCATCGGCTCCCCAGAACGCACGAAACCCCCGCGATTGCAGGGGCTCCAAGCAAGTACCGCTACGGGGATTCGAACCCCGGTTTCCGGACTGAGAATCCGGCGTCCTAGTCCCCTAGACGATAGCGGCGCGCGAGCGGCAGTCTAACAACGTGCAACGGGTGGGAGACAGCCGCTGGTGGGTGAAAAAGTAAGGCGTCCAATGCCGCGGGGGAACGACACTGAACGCCTAGAAACGGAACATAGCATGCCGCTTAGGTCGGAATCGCGGCCTGGGCCTATGATTGTCCAGATGGGCGTCAAGGGCGAGCAAAGACGCGACGCCTTGGCGAATCGTCAGACCGTGGTGGAATCGGCGATCGAGCTGCTCGGTTTGCAGCCGGACGCGAGCATTCAGGAGATCGCCGATCACTCCGGAGTCGGCAGAACCACGGTCTATCGGCACTTCCCGGGCCGGGAGGAGCTCTTCGATGCGCTGATCGACGAGGTTTTCGAGCAATCCATCCGCGAGACGAACGAGGTTCTCGATCGCGAGAAGCCCGCCCACGAGACCCTGATGGCGGTCAGCAAGCTGAACATCGAACTCGGCCTGAGATACCGATTCATCTACACCCATCTCAAGCTGACCAAGCCGACGATTCAGGACCACACGCGCGCATCTGACAGCCCGATCACTAAGTACCTGGCCGGAGCGCAGGATCGCGGCGAGGTACGTCGCGACCAGCCGATCGCCTGGCTGCGTGCGGCCTTTCTCTCCCTGACGATGTTGATGGTCGGAGAGGTACTGGCTCAACGGTTCGACCCTGAGGAGGCCGGAACGGTGCTCGGTGAGACCCTCGCGGCAGCGATGGTGACCTCTTGACGGCGGAGGGTGAGGCCCACCAGCTCCGCGCCGACGCCCAGCGCAACCACCGGTTGGTCCTCATGGCGGGCCTCGAGTTGCTGGCCCAGGATCCGACCCTGAGCATGCAGGAGATCGCGGAGGCTTCGGGGCTCGGGAGGACGACGCTCTACCGCCATTTCTCCAGCCGGGAGGAGCTGGTCGAGGCCGTGTTCGATGAAGCCACCGCAGACGCACGCAGGGCGACGGCCGCCGTGCTCGCCGAGCGGACGGAGGGCGGGGTCGAGAGGACCATCCGTGGGCTCAGCGCGGCGATCCTCGACCTCAACTTCCGCTACGGGCCGCTGCTCGCCCTGCGCGAGATGGGCGACGAGGCATTTCAGGCCAGCGTGGACGTCGAGAGCAGCCCGGTGGGTGGCTTCCTTGCCGACGCCCGCGAGCGTGGCAAGGTCCGCACGGACATGCCGCTTTGTTGGCTGATGGCGGTGATGCAGACGCTCGCCTTCGAAGCCCTCGCCGAGGTCAAGGAGGGCGCGCTCGAAAGAGAGGACGCGGAGCGGCTCGTGGGGGACTCGCTCGTCTCGATCCTGATCCCCACCTGATCCCCGCTACCCCGGCGTTCGGGGTTTGAGACCCTGTCCCGTTCGCGCCACCCAGGGCGCCGCAAAGATGCACATCCTCGACCCCCCGATAACGGTTGCCGCTGGCCGCGGATTCGCCTTCGCCGATCTCTACGCGATCGGCCTGATCTTTTGTGCGATTGCGATCTTCGCCGCGATCGGGGCCCTCTCCCATCAACGCGATCGGGCGTTCTCGGCGAGCATCATCTATCTGGGCCTCGGGGCTACGGCGGCATTGGCGATCGAGCTGCTCGGCTTGAACTGGCTCGAGCCGATCGACGACGCGCTGCTGGTGGAGCGGATCAGCGAGCTCGCCGTGATCATCGCCTTGTTCGGCGCGGGGCTGAAGCTCGATCGCGCCTTCACGCGCCGCTCCTGGTCGGGAGTGGCACGGTTGCTGCTGGTCGCGATGCCGTTGACGATCGCGGCCGTCGCGGTCTTCGGCCACGAGGTGATGGGTCTCTCACTCGGGGCGGCGGTGATCCTCGGCGCCATTCTCGCCCCGACCGATCCGGTGCTCGCCGGTGACATCGGCGTCGGCCCACCCGGTGACGAGGAGGAGCAGGAGCCGAACTTCTCGATCACGGGGGAAGCCGGGCTTAATGACGGACTCGCATTCCCCTTCATCTTCGCCGGGCTTTACATGCTCGACCCCGGAGGCACGGATTGGGTCGGCGAGTGGCTCCTTGCCGACGTTGTGTACGCGCTCGGCGTCGCGGTATTGATCGGAGCCCTCGTCGGGTTCGGGGTGGCAGCACTTGCGGTGCGGCTGCGCTCCCGCCGGATGCTCTCCCCCACCTTCGACAGCTGGCTCGCGATCCCGACGGTGTTGTTGATCTATGCGCTGACCGAAACCGCCGGCGCATACGGTTTCATCGCCGCGTTCGTCGGCGGCCTGGCCTTCCGCCGGTACGAGCGCCGCCACGAGATCAACGGCCGGGTCCATGGCGGTGCCGAGACCGTCGAGAAGCTCGGCGAGCTGACCGTGATCCTTTTGCTCGGCAGCATGATCTCGGTCGTCGGGCTGAAGGCCCCCGGCCTGACCGGCTGGCTGCTGGTGCCGGTTCTATTGCTCGCAATCCGACCGCTCTCGGTGGCGGTTGCGACGATCGGCTCGTCGAACGTCCCCTATCGCGAGCGCCTCTTCCTCGGTTGGTTCGGAGTCCGCGGGATCGGCTCGATCTACTACGCGGCGATCATCGCCGAGACTTCACAGCTTCCCCCGGACGCGACGAACGTGATCGTCTGGACCAGCCTGGTGTGCGTGTTGGTCTCGATCGTCGTCCACGGAATCACCGCAACCCCGCTGAGCCGCGCGCTGCTGCCCGAACCCGGGTCCGACCTGGCACGACGCCGCCTGCGCTGGACGAGTCGCGGAGGCGGCGGCAAGGAGCCGACTGCCCCCGCGGAGCGCTCCTAGAGCTGGCCGCCGGGACAGGACGCGGAACGAAGGACCCCGCCGGAGTTGTCTACTTTCCCCAGAGCATCAGGGAGTTCGGGTCGTCGGGATCGACGCGCACGATCACATCCTCCCCGGCGCTGAAGGGTGCCGACGGGTAGATGTACTGGTTGGTCGTCACGGTGTAGGGAGTGGCGTCGGCGGGGCTGACGGTGACCGTGATGTCGTGCTCGGTGCCGCCGGGCGTGTCGGTCTTGCCGGTGGAGACCATCGAGTCGATGTGAGCCGGCGTCTCGACGCCCTCCTTCATCAGCTTCTGGCCGCGATTGGCGAGGTCCATCTGATCGGCTGAGGCGCCGACGCCGATCTTGCTGGTCTGGGCCTGGGCGGACTCGGCCGCCTTCTTCATCTTGTCCATGAACCCCATTTGAACTCTCCTCTTCGCGTGACGGGAAACCCACGCCAACTCTATCGCCGGGCGAGCTAGAGGATTCCGTCCTCGCGGGCACCCTGGATCGTCTCCCGGAGCGTCGTATCGGCATCCCATTCGGGTACCCACCCGAGCTCCTCGCGAGCCTTGCGCGTGTCCATCAGCGTGGGCACGCGAAAGGCGGTCAGCCATGCCGCCTCGGCGGGCATCCCGGGCAGCTTGTCGAGCAGGTCGTCGAGGGTCGCGACGGCGACTGCCGGGACCGGGACCGAAAGCCAGCCGAGGGCGCGGGCCATCCTCCCCACGCTCATCGCTCCCGGTCCGGCGAGGTTGTAGCGGCCGGGCGCGCCCCGGCCCTCGACCGCTGCCACCAGGGCGGTGGCCACGTCGTTGGTGTGAACGAGTTGGAAGTCCACGCCCGGGTCGGGCAGGATCGGACCGAGGAAGGGAATCATGTCGAGAGCCCTGCGGGCGAGTCTGAGCTGACCGTAGATCGGCAACGTCCCGACCATCGTCTCGATCAACATCGGCGCCCCGGCGCCGGCGACGATGCACGGACGGAACACGTAGGCGTCGGTGTCGGAGCCGGCGATGCACTCGTCGAGGACGTCCTCCAACTCCGCCTTGTGGGCGGAGTAGTAGAAGGAATCGCTGCCCCGGGTCGGGACATCCTCGGTCAGGGGCTGGGGGTTGTCGTCATGGAAGCCGTAGGCGGCGACCGAAGAGGTGTAGACGAGCCGCTTGGCTCCGGCGGCCACCGCCGCCTCGAAGACGTTGCGGCTCCCTTCGGTGTTGATCTGATGGGCCTCGTCGCGATCGCCGAAGATGATGAACGCGAGGTGGACGACCACGTCGGCATCGGCAACGAGGGCATCGACGGAGGGACGATCGAGCACGTCGCCCTGCTGGTAGACGACCTTCGAGCTGAGTTCGTGCTCGGCTGGGTGGAAGGGACGCCTCGCCATGCCGATCACCCGGCCGACTCGCGGCGAGGCGTCGAGCGCTCGGAGGGCAGCGATGCCGATCTCGCCGGTCGGGCCGGTGACCGCGACCGTCAGCTCACTCGGCGGCATCGGCACGCTTCCCGTCGTCGGTATCGAGCTCGCGGAAGAACTCCTCCCCCTCGATCCCGAGCTGTGGCATGTGGCGCTCCATCCAGGTGGGGAACCACCAGTTCGCGTTCCCGAAGATCACCATAACCGCCGGGACGAGCAGGCAGCGGACGACGGTGGCGTCGATCGCCACGGCGACGGCGAGGCCGACCCCGAACTGCTTGACGGTCGGATCGCCGTTGAGGATGAAGCTGGCGAAGACGGCGACCATGATCATCGCCGCCGAGGTGATCACCCGAGCCGTCCCGGCCAGCCCCTCGACGACGGAGTCGTGGTTGCCGATCCCGGCCTTGAAGCGCTCCTGGATCTTCGTCAGCAGGAACACCTGGTAGTCCATCGAGAGCCCGAAGAGGATCGCGAACATCAGCAGCGGGACGAACGACACGATCTCGGTCGTGTGATCGAGGCCGATCACCGAGAGCCCGAATCCCTTCTCGAAGACCGCGACGAGAACGCCGTAGGAGGCGGCGACCGAGACGAGGTTCATCAGGCCGGCGGTCAGCGGGACGAGGAGCGAGCGGAAGGCGACCATCAGCAGGAGGAAGCTGAGCCCGACGACGATCCCGATGACCAGCGGCAGCTTCTCCGAGATCCGGTCGGCGAGATCGATGTAGGCAGCGGTGGTTCCACCGACGTAGGCCTTGGTGGTCGACGGATAACCGAGGGCCTTCGGGATCACGTCGTCGCGGAGATCGTTGACGAGGTCGACGGTGCGCTCCGAGGACGGCGCCGAGTTGGAGATCACGTTGAAGACGGCGGCGTCGCCGTCGTTGCTGACCGCGGGCAGCGAGACCGACGAAACGTCGGGGCTCTTGGCGATCTGATCGCTCAGCCTGGTCAGTCGCGGATCGCTGGCGGGCGACTTCAGGAACTCTTCCTGCTGCTGCTGCTCCTGCTGCTGCTTCGGGGTCGGCCCGGTCGGCTCGGGCGGCGGGGGCTGACCGGCGAGAGCTGCCTGCTGAGCCGTCCTCCTCGTACTGCTGCTGGGCCTGATCCTCCTGCTTCTGCTGCTTGGCCTCGACCGAGTTCAGCTTCTTCGTGTCGGGCTTGGCGGGGGGGTCGAGCTTGACCGAGACCAGAAGCGGTCCGTTGGTGCCGGCGCCGAAACCGTCCGTGAGCAGGTCGTAGGACTGCTTGGTCTGCGTGTCCTCGGGGTAGAGGTCGGAGTCGGGTTGGCCGAGGCTGATGCTGAGCAGGGGCAGCGCGAGCGCCAGGAGGATGGCCAGCCCCGCCACCGCTGCGATCCACGGCCGCTTGCCGACCTCACGAGCCCAGCGGGCCCAGCCGTGGGGCTGGTCGTCGTGCGGGTGGCCTCCGAAGGGCAACTTGAGGCTGTTGATCCGTTCGCCGAGCAGGCCGAGGACCGCCGGCAGCAGGGTGAGCGCGGTGACGACCGATACGGCGACCACGATCGCCGCCGAGTAGCCGAGTGCACGAACGATCGGCAAACCGGAGAAGTAGAGCGAGAGCAGGGCGATGACGACCGTGCCCCCGGCGAACAGGACCGCCCCGCCGGAGGTGCCGGTTGCCCGCGCCGCCGACTCCTCGACGTCGTGGCCGTCGGCCATGAAGCCGCGATGGCGGGTGACGATGAAGAGCGCGTAGTCGATCCCGACTCCCAGCCCGAGCATCGTTCCCAGCGTCGCCGCGATCGTCGGCACCGAGATGACGTGCCCGAGGAGGCCGACCAGGCTGAGGCCGGCCGCGAGCCCGAAGATCGCCGTCAGGATCGGGATCGGCATCGCCGCTGCGGTCCCGAAGGCGAAGAGCAGCACGATGATCGCGACGGCGATCCCGATCGCCTCGCTGGACTCGGTGCTGGGCTTGGAGACGGTCGAGCCCAGATACGCGCCGGCTGCAACCTCGATGCCCTGCCTTACGGCCGGCTCGGCGAGCGCGATCAGCGCCTCCGCATCATCCTCCTCGAGTTCGTCGGGACCCGGCCTCAGGTTGAGGGAGATATAGGCATAGATGCCGTCCTTGCTGAGATCGTCGACCCCGGCAGAGCTGAACGGACTGACCACCGAGCGGACCCGCGGATCCTGCTTGTAGTTGTCGACGACCTGCTTGACCGCCTGCTTGTTCGCCCCCTGATCGAGGCGCCCCTGATCGGACTTCAACGCGATCGGGACGATGCCGTTGGCGCGACTCGGAAGTTTGTCGTCCAGCAGATCCGTGGCCCGGGTCGAGTCGCTGCCGGGAATCGTCAGGTCGTCGTTGGTCGGCTTGCCGAGGATCGCCGCCGCGATCACCAGTCCAGCGGCCACCGCGACCCAGACCCCGACCACCAGCCATCCGCGCCGGGCGGCGAATCGTCCAAGCGCGTAGAGGGGGCCGGTCAAGTTCAGCCCGCGAGGATCGCCTGCGCGGTTCGGCGCGCGAGTGACATCACGGTGAACATCGGGTTCGTTCCGGATGCGGTCGGGAAGGCGCTCGCATCCCCGATCCAGACGCCGGGGGTGTCGTGAAGTTCGCCCCACGGTCCGGCAACCGAGGTCTCCGGATCGGAGCCCATGCGGCAACTCCCCATCTGATGGGCGCTGAACAGACCGATCTCCCGGGCGGGGATCGAGAGCGCCCCGATCGCGGAGATGAACTCCTCGAGATCGTCCCCGCGGCTGCCAGATCGGGGCCAGCCGACTGAGCGCCTGCATCTCCTCCACCCCACTTGCCTCCATGATCCGCGACATCTCCGCCAGCCCCCGATGGAGGTTGGCGATGTCGAGCTCGTCGCTGACTGCGTAGTGAAGGACGGGCCGGCCGGCGGCGTCGATGGTCACGCGCCCGTGACCTCGATCTCGGGTCAGGTTGATGAAGCCGGCGCTGTGGGAGAACTTCGACACCCCGAGCTTGTGATCGCGGCCGGAGCGCCACGGAAGCGCCGCCGCGGTCAGCCCGGTCGTGTGCTGGGCGCACTCGATCAGGAAGCCATGGCCGTCGTCGAAGCTCGGCGAACTCGTGGGAGAGCCCGGCCTGCGGGGGGCCCCACCAGGGGTCCTGCTGCTCCTCGTGATAGCCGAACACGACGCTGGTCGGATGCAGTCGCAGGTAGTTGCCGGCGGCGGGCCCGCCGATCTCAGACCGCAGCAGGAGCCCCGGTGACTCGACCGAGCCGCAGGCGACGACGACGGTCGGCGCCCTGACCGTGACCTTGGCGCTGCGACCCTCTGGATCGAGATAGACGGCCTCGACGCCGGCCGCCCTGCCGTTCTCGACGATCACCCGCTCGACTCGGCAATGGACGAGGAAGTCGGCTTCGTCGGCGGCAGCGTCGGCGAGGTAGGTCTTGGCAGTCGAGCGCTTCGAGCCCGACTGGTCGCCGAAGCCCAAGTAGCCGGCCGTGACCGGGTCATAGGTGGTGGGATCGGTGTTGCGGGTGATGCCGCGGAAGTCGAGTCCCAGTGCTTCGCAACCCTTCTGCAGGAGCCTGTGGGGTCCGTTCAGGTCGCTGCACTCTCCGGTCACGCCGAGTCGCTCCCAGACCGCGTCCATGTGAGCGTCGTAGTCGGAGCCGTCGATGCCCTCGAGGCCGTGCTCGGCCCACTCGCCGCGGACGTGATCGGTCGTCCGCAGGCAGTTGGTCCAGTTCAGCACCGTGCCCCCGCCGAGGGCCGAGCCGGCCTGGATCGAGACCTGGCCCTCGGCCGTCGGGAACGGTCCCTGATTGAGGAAGATGTTCTGGTAGGCCCACAGCTCGAGACCGTTGAACTCCGACTCGTCGTGGTAGCCGCCCATCTCGAGCACGCAGACCTTCTTGCCCGCGGCGGCGAGCTCGGCGGCGATCACGCCGCCGCCCGCCCCGGAACCGACGACGACCGCGTCGGCGTGCAGCGTCAGCTCGATCGGAGTCGGGGACGATCGGCTTGATCGGCCGCTCGACCTGATCGGCCGGCTTCGGCAGCGCCTGCGGGCCCGGGTAGCCCATGCCGGGCCAGTTCGGGTTGATCCCGGTCGCGAGGTCGGGAAGCGCGTAGTGCATCGTCAGGCAGACCCCGCGCAGCGCGTCGAGGCCGACGGCAGCCTCGGGGTCGGCCATGAAGGCGTCGACGATCGCCTCGCGGCCCTCCTGCGGGATGCGCGGCGGCCATCCCCTCGGCGGCGAGGGCGTCGAGCAGGCCGCGCAGGCCGTTCAGCTGCTCCTCGGCGGCCCCCGACTGGAGCAGCGCGATCTCGACGGCGACCGGAACGGCGTAGTCGCTGGCCGAGCGGGCCCAGAAGCCGGTCGGGTCGCTCTGACCCTCGGGCGGGTCGAGCGAGGGAACCCAGGTGTCGCAGAGTGCTGCCAGCGTCACCCGTTGCGCATCGTCGAAGACCGGGCTGATCACCAGCGCGGTGAGCGTGTCGCCGACCTGCGAGGTGACCTCGCCGACGTAGGGGAACCAGTTCAGCTCCCGGGCAGGCGCGTATCCGGGCGTGATCAGAAGCGACTGGCGCTTGGTGTACTTGCGGATCCCGTCGGCACCGTGTCGGGAGCCGAGCCCGGACTCCTTCCAGCCGCCCATCGGCAGCTCCATCGCTCCGTAGTTGAGCTGTGCGTCGTTGACGCAGGCGACGCCGGCCTCGATCCGCCGAGCGAGCGCCTCCCCCGTGACGACGTCGCGGGTCCAGACCGAGGCCTGCAGCCCGTAGCGGCCGTCGTTGGCCAGGGCGACGGCCTCCTCGGCGTCGCCGACCCTCATCACGGGCAGGGTCGGGCCGAACGTCTCCTCGGTCATGCAGAGCATCGAGTGGTCGACGCCGGTCAGCACGGTCGGCTCGTAGAAGCGCCCGGGCCCCTCGCCGATGTCGCCCCCGGTGCGCACCTCCGCCCCGCGCTCGACCGCATCTCGGACGTGCGAGTCGATCAGGTCGATCTGGGGCGGGAAGATGATCGCGCCGACATCGACCGACCCGAGCTCGCCCGGAGGCCCCTGGCGGAGCGACTCGACCTTCTCGGTCAGCCGCTCGACGAACTCGTCGTGCACTTCGTCCTCGACGTAGATCCGCTCGACCGAGATGCAGACCTGGCCGGAGTTGTTGAGGCCGTTGGAGACCGCGGCGTTGACCGCCCGCTCCAGATCGGCGTCGGAGAGGACGATCATCGGGTCCTTGCCGCCGAGCTCGAGGCTGACCGGCGTCAGGTTCTCGGCCGCCTGGGCCATCACCCTCCTGCCCGTCTTGACCGAGCCGGTGAACATCACGTAGTCGACCAGATCGACGAGGGCCGCACCGGTCGCACCCATTCCGGTCGCCACCGTGAAGATCGCCTTCGGGCAGGCCTGCCTCCGCGAGCATCTCGGCCATCAGCAGCGACGTCAACGGCGTGATCTCCGAGGGCTTGAGGACGACGGAGTTGCCGGCGGCCAGCGCCGGAATGCAGTCGCCGAACGAGTTGATCAGCGGGAAGTTCCACGGTCCGATGACGCCGACGACACCGAGCGGCTCGTAGCGGACCTTGAGCTGGCGACCGCCGCTGATGAAGGGCGAGGCGGTTTCGACGATCTCGTCGGCGAGCATCGTCGGCGCGTTCTTGGCCCAGAACTCGAGCGCGGCGACGCCGTAGGACAGCTCCGCGAACATCGTCTCGTCGGCCGGCTTGCCGGTCTCACCGCAGATCGTCTCGACGATCCGATCGCCGTTGGCGACCATCCACGCACGCGCCGCCATCAGGATTCGAGCCCGCTCGTCGAAGCCGGCGGCGAACCAATCGGGCTGGACCACGCGAGCCCTCTCGACGATCGCCGCGACGTCGTCGGGACCGAGATCGGGAACGTGCGTCAGGGTCTCGCCGGTCGCAGGGTTCTCCACCGCGATCCCGGTGCCGTTGGCGTCGAGTGGGCCGATGCGCCCGTGGACGTAACGCTCTCCATTTCCCGCCGGCGAGTCTATCGGCAGCGATCCCACGTGCGGCGGCCGTTTCCGGCCGTCCCGCCTGCCGGGCGGGTGGAGTTGCGAGGATTGCCCGGTGGCGACCACGGTTCTGATCTCCGACCTGCACCTCGGCGCGCTCTCCGAGAGCGACGTACTGCGGCGGAAGCCGCTGCGCGAGCGCCTGCTCGAGGCGTTCGCGGGAGTCGACGCCGAGCGGCTGGTTCTGCTCGGAGACACGGTCGAGCTTCGCGACGGCCCGCTCGGTGAATCGCTGTCAAGCACACAGGACTTCTTCGAGGAGATCGGCGAAGCATTCGCCGGCGGCGAGGTGATCCTCGTCCCCGGCAATCACGACCACCGACTGCTGGGACCATGGCTGGAGCGCGCCCGGACCGAGGAGCGTCCGGCGGCGCTCGACGAGATCGTCAGCTCACCCCACCCGGCCGTCGAGACGATCGCCGACTGGCTCGGCGACGCCCGACTCGAGGTCCGCTACCCCGGCTACTGGGTCCGCGACGACGTCTTCGCGACCCACGGCCACTACCTCGACAGCCACGTCACCCTGCCGACGATCGAGCGCCTCTCGGTCGCCACCGTCGACCGACTGGCCGGCACGCCGACCGGCCGCCGCGAGACGCCCCACGACTACGAGGAGGTCCACGCTCCCGTCTACGACCTGATCTTCAGCCTCGCCCAGGGCGGACGGGCATTCGGAGGCGACAAGGAGGGCAAGTCCCGGGCGCTTCAGATCTGGGAGACGATCGGCGGAGCCTCGGGCAAGGCGCGGACCATCCGCGGCAAGCTGATCGGCTCGGCGGTGATCCCGACGGCGTTGCGCGGAATGGAGCGGGCAGGGCTCGGGCGCTTCAAACGGGACTTCTCGATCACCGAGATCGGACGCGCCGGCGTCGAGGCGATGCACGTCGTCGTCGAGCGGCTCGACATCGAGGCCGAGCACGTGATCTTCGGCCACATCCACCGCCGCGGGGCGATGCCGGGCGACGGCGAGACCCGACGACACCGGTCTGGGAGCGCAACGGCGTCACCCTCCACAACACCGGCAACTGGATCTACACCGAGGCGCTGCTGGGCCTCGCCGTTCCCCAGAGCCCGTTCTGGCCGGGATCGATGGTCGTCGTCGGAGATACGGGTCCGCCGGAGTTGGTCGAGGTCCTCGCCGACGTCGATCGCGAGGTCCTGGCCGGACGGGCGGGCGTCCGGTGATGGCCGGATGAACCGAAAGGGGGTCTTCACGAAGCGCGTGCGGATAGGGGCGACATATGGCCGATATCCGCATCCACTCGCCTTCAGTGGCCGCCGATACCGCCCCTCAGCAGCCGCAACGCGTGCGGCAACGCCTCGGCGATCGCCTCTCCGGCCTCGCCGATCGCCTTCGGGCTGCCGGGGAAATTGACGATCAGCGTCGCTCCCCTGATCGCGGCGACGTTGCGGGAGAGCATCCAGTGGGTGGTGTGCTCGCGGGAGACGAGCCGCATCGCCTCGGCGATTCCGGGGGCGACGCGCTCGGCGACCGCCAACGTCGCCTCGGGCGTGATGTCGTCGGAGGAGAAGCCGGTTCCCCCGGTCGTCAGCAACAGGTCGCATCCGAGCTCGTCGCAGAGGTAGCGCAGGCGCTCCTCGACGAGGTCGCGCTCGTCGCCGATCAGCTCACGGCTGATGATCTCGGCACCGAGATCCTCGGCGAACCGCGCCAGCTCGTCTCCGCTCAGATCCTCCGCCCCACTGCCCTCCGCGCGGGAGGAGCTGATGCTGAGGATCGCCGCGCGGAACCCTCCGGGCCCATCGGGCGCCCCCTCAGTCATCGGCGGCGTTCCAATCGCCGCTCTTGCCGCCGCTCTTGTGAAGCAGGCGGACCCGCTCGATCTCGACGCCGCGCTCGATCGCCTTGACCATGTCGTAGACGGTCACGGCCGCGATCGACGCTGCGGTCATCGCCTCGATCTCGACCCCTGTTCTGCCGACGCAGCGGGTCTCGGCGGTCAACGTCACCCTGCCGGCCTCGGCGTCGACCTCGGCGCGGACATCGGCGAAGCTGAGCGGCAACGGGTGGGCGAGCGGCACCAGGGAGCCGGCCCGTTTGGCGGCGCCGATGCCGGCGATCCGCGCCGTACCGAGGACGTCGCCCTTGGGGCCGTCGCCGGCCTCGACCGCGCGCGCGGTCTCCGGCTTCATCCGAACCACGGCCTCGGCAACGGCACGCCGCTCGCTCTCCGCCTTGGCGCCGACGTCGACCATCCGAGCCGCGCCGTCGGGCCCGATGTGCGTCAGCCCGGCCGGACCGGACTCGTCCCCTCCACCCATTTGGCCTCACCTCCCTCGATCTCGCGCTTCCAGATCGGCGCCTCGGCCTTGATCCGGTCGATCGCCTCGCGGGCGCCGGCGAAGGCCTCCTCCCGGTGAGCGGCCGAGACGCAGACGATCACGCTCGGCTCGCCCAGCGGCACCGAGCCGATCCTGTGTTCGGCAGCTGCGGCCTCGAACCCGTGACGCTCCATGCACTCCAGGAGGATCTCCGCGATGCGCTCGGCCGCCATCTCGTCGTAGGCCTCGTAGTCGAGTCGCTCGACCTCTCGGGTAACTCCCTGAAAGCTGACCACGGCCCCGGCCCCGCTGCGCCCGACCATCTTCGCGAGGCGCTCGAGCGACAACGGCTCGGCCGTCACCCGGCTGTGGACGTCCGCGGCCCCGCCGCTGACCGGCGGGATCAACGCGACCTCGTCGCCGGATGAGAGCACGGTGTCGGCGGTGGCGTAGTCGCGATTGACCGCCATCGCAACCGGCAGTCGGTCGATCACCCCGGAGAGCTCCGCCGTCTCGCCGAGCGCCGAAATCGCGTCGCCGACCGTGGCGCCCGGCTGGAGCTCGAGCTCGATCGAGTCGCGGCCCGCCCGCTCGCGCAGGATCGCGAAGAGGCGCACGCTTACGGTCATCGCCGGCATCGAGACGAGGCTACCCGTCATCTGAGCAACTCCACCGGGAGCTGGGTACCGGCCGGCAACTCGACCTGATCGGCGGCGCCGAACGCCAGGCCGTCGGCGCCGATCATCGACGTCAGCACGTGGGAGCCCTGCGGACCGGTCGGGGTGATCTCCCAACCGGCCTCCCCGGGCTCGACCCTGACCCTGATCGCCTCGGCCCGTCCGCGGACCTTCGTGTAGGCCTCGGTCAGCCTGGCGACCAAGCTGCGGGCGGAGGGGTCGGCCCCCTGCATGGCGAGCAACGCCGGGCGGACGAAGAGGGCGAAGGTGACCATGGCCGAGACGGGGTTGCCGGGCAGCCCGAAGACGAGCGCACCCGACGGCGCCACACCGAAATAGGTCGGCTTGCCGGGGCGGAGCGAGACCCCCCAGAAGACCTGCTCGACACCCAGCGACTCGAGCGCCGGACGAACGTGATCGTGATCCCCGACCGAGACGCCGCCGCAGACGACGAGGACGTCGCCGGCCAGCCCCCGCTCCAGCGCCGAACGCGTGGCCGCCCGGTCGTCGCCGATCACCTCGACGATCCCGAGCTCGGCCCCGACATCGGTGGCGAGCGGTGGGACGGCGTAGGCATTCGAGTCGTGGATCTGTCCCGGACCCAGTTCGCGATCGGGTTCGATCAACTCGTCCCCGGTCAGCAGCACCGACACCCGAGGGCGACGGGCGCAGGCGACCTCGGGAACGCCCCCGGCGGCGAACGCTCCGAGCTCCGCCGCCCCGATTCGTGCTCCCGGATCGACAATCAGGCACCCGGCGGGCATGTCCTCGCCACCACGGCGGATGCTGCCGCCCGGCCGGACGGCGGCCCTGACCGTGACCCGGTCCCCGTCCCGATCGGTGTCCTCGACCCGGATCACCGCGTCCGCCCCGCGGGAACCATCGCCCCGGTCGAGATCGCGATCGCCTCGCCCGAAGCGAGTGTCGTACTCGCCGGATGGCCCGCCCGCGACTCATCGACGATACGAAGCGAGCGCGGGTCCTCATCGGCGCCGTCAGTATCGGCGGCGCGGAGGGAAAAGCCGTCCATCGCGGAGTTGTCGAATCCGGGCACGTCGACCCTGGACACAACCGGCTCGGCGAGAATCCTGCCCTCCGCCAAGCGCAGCGGAAGGCGCTCGGAACCGAGCGGGGTTGCTCGCTCGAGCACCAGGTCTCGTGCGGGTTCGATGTCGATCAGCGCCTCCACCTTCATCCGGATCATCCCCGATCGCTGCGAGACTGGTGGGGTGAAGGCGCGATACGTTGCGATCCTTGCCGGCGGCCGAAGCAGGCGGATGGGCGAGCCGAAGGCCGTCGTCGAGCTTGCCGGGAGGCCGCTGATCTCCTACCCGATCGCCACGGCTGCGGCGGCCGGGCTCGAGCCGATCGTCGTCGCCAAGGCCGGCTCGCCGCTTACCGGAACTGAGCTGCCGGATGATCATCGAGGCCGACGACCCGCTGCACCCGCTGACCGGGATCATCGCGGCGCTCGAGCAGCTCGGTGAGCCGCTCGTCGCGCTCGCCTGCGACCTGCCGCTGATCCCGCCCTCCCTGGTGGTGGAGCTGGCGGGTCGCGAAGCGGACCTGGCCCTCCCTGCCAACCCGCGGCCACAGCCGCTCGTCGCCCGCTACAGCCCCGATCTCCTGCCGCGGCTGAAGGCGGCACTGGTCATGAACGAACCGCTGATCAAATTGGCCGTCGAGCTCGACGGCGAGACGATCCCGACCAGCGAGCTGCGCGCCTTCGGCGACCCGGACGCGATGTTCGCCAACGTCAACGACCCGGCTGAGCTCGAGCGGATCGAGCGGCTGCTCTGATCGCTCCGCAGATCCTCAGCCGGGAAGGATCTCGACCCGGGCGTTGTAATCGGGGACGCCGGCCTCCGCCGAGCGCCGGTGGCCGATCAGGACGTTGCCCTCCGGCCAGTGGACCTGGAGGTTGCCGGGGGCGATCGGGGCGGTGAACACGATGCCGCGGAACTCTCCGTGGTCGTTGCGCAGAAACACCGGATCGCCCTCGGACAGCCCGAGTCGCTCCGCGTCGGCCGTTGCGATCAACACCGACTCCCGCGCCGCCCCGGTGATCGCGTCGCCCCGCTCCTGGACCATCGAGTTGAACTGCTTGCCGCGCCTGGTCGAGACGACGAAGCGGCCGTCGGCGGGGATCGGGTCGGGAACCTGCACGCAGACGAAGTGCGCCTTGCCGTCGGAGGTCGGGAAATCCGTCCCCTCGGGCAGCAGCGGCCCGCCGTACTGGAAGGAGTCCCCGCCCTCCCTCAAATCGGCGATCTCCTCGTAGCGCGGCACGACCCGGGCGATCTCCTCGCGGATCTCGGGCGTACCGGCGAAGCGCACGCGGTCGGCCAACTCCGGTCTGACGCGAGCCGCCAGATCCCCGAAAACGTCCCACTCCTGCCGGGCACCTTCGATCCGCTGCCCGGGGATCTCCGGACTGAGGATCACCCGACGCTCGGTGCTCGTCTCGGTGACCCCGCCCCTCGCCTCGTACCGGGTCTCGGCCGGAAGGATCAGAACCGCGCCGCCCTCCGGCGGATCGACGAGCATCTGCGACGACGGCACGAGATCCATATGGACCCGCAGCGGGATTCGGCTCAGCGTGTCGGCGACCGACTCGGGGTCGGGCAGGACGTCGAGGAAGTTGCCACCCGAGGCGAACAACAGGTCGAGCTCACCCCGGCCCGCCGCGTCGACCATCCCCGGGGCGGTCAGCCCGGGTGAGTGGGGAACGTCGAAGCCCCAGAGGTCGGCCAGGGCTCTCGCGTTTGACTCGGTCACGTCCTTGCCGCCGGGGAACGCGGTCGAGTAGCAGCCCATCTCGGCCCCACCCTGCACCCCCGAGTGGCCGCGGATCGGCATCAGCCCGCAGCCCTCACGCCCGACCCATCCGCGAGCGAGCGCCAGGTTGAGGATCGAGCGAACGTTGTCCTCGCCGCGCTCGTGCTGAGTCACGCCCATGCTCCAAACGAACACGCCGTTGCGGCAGCGGCCGAGGATCTCGGCGAATGCTGCGATCCGCTTCCGGCTGGTCCCGGCGACCAGCTCCAGCTCGTCCCAGCTCGCGCCCTCCGCCATCTCCCGAACCTCGTCGAAGCCGGTCGTGTGGGCGCCGATGAACTCCTCATCGACGGCGCCGGCCTCGATCAGGTGCTTGAAGGCGCCGACCAGAAAGCCCATGTCACCGCCGGTGTTGAGGGCGAAGAAGTCGTCGGCGATCTTGGTGCCGAACACCGCGCTCTCGAGCTTGGAGGGGATCCAGTACCGCTCCATCCCGGGCTCGCGGAACGGGTTGACGACGACGATCCTCGTTCCGGCCTTCTTGGCGACGTGGATGTATTTGGTCGTCACCGGCTGGTTGTTGGCGACGTTGGAGCCGATGAAGACGATCACGTCGGTGCCGATCCAGTCGCTGAAGGAGCACGTCGTCGCCCCGACCCCGAGCGCGTCCTTGAGCGCAAAGGTGCTGGGCGAGTGGCAGACCCGGGCGGCGTTGTCGATCGAGTTCGTGCCGATCGCACGGACCGCCTTCTGGGCTCCGTAGTAGCTCTCGTTCGACATCCCACGGCTGGTCAGGAAGAATCCGCAGCGCTCAGCGCCAGCCGACCTGATCCGCTCAGCGGTGATGTCGAGTGCCTCGTCCCAGGTGACCGGCGTGAACCCGGGCTCGCCGTGGCGGCGAATCATCGGCTCGGGCAGCCGGCCGAGCGAGCGCAGCTGCTGCCCGCGAAGCTCCCGCAACGGCTCGACGTCGGCGAGCTCCGCAGGGTCGAGCGGACCCATGGTGTTGAGCCGCAGCAACCGCAGGCGTACGTTGCAGAGGTGGACGCCGGGGATCGTCCAGTCCTTCATCCCCTTGGTGCCGAGCGCGCAGCCGTCGCAGACGCCCTCGTTGAGGATGCGCCACGTGTAGCCGAGGCTGTCGCGGTTCTCCCAGCCGGCGCGGAACACCTCCTTGTAGTTGTTGGGCCGCTGCTCGCCGATCCCGAACGGCTTCTTGCTCGCCCAGTTCGATGGCGTCAGGCGCTTCGTTGGCTTGGGCAGCATCTGCCCGGCAGGCTACCCGCCTACGCTTGCGGAACTCATGGATCCGCGAATGCACAAGCGCGTCAGCCACGACGGCGTCACCGACGACGTCGCGGTCGAGGAGCCGCTCGAGATCCGCGTCGGCGACAGGCCGCTCGCGGTGACGATGCGGACCCCGGGCAACGACGAGGAGCTGGCGCTCGGGTTTCTCCACGGGGAGGGTCTGATCGCCGAGGCAAGGACCGCCTCGCCGCCCACCGATCTCGCCGCGAACACGATCGAGATCGAGGGACCGCTGCTCCGCGACCCCGGCGACCGGAGCTTCTACACGACGTCCTCATGCGGGGTCTGCGGCAAGGGATCGATCGAGCAGGTGGCAGTCGACTCGCCGCTTGCCACCCGAGGGCCGACGATCGCGCGGGCGCTGCTGGCGGCGCTTCCCGAACGGCTGAGCCAACCCGCCTTCGAGCTGACCGGGGGCCTGCACGCCACCGGCCTCTTCGACGCCGCCGGCGAGCTGCTGATCGCCCGCGAGGACGTCGGCCGTCACAACGCGATGGACAAGGTGATCGGCCGAGCGCTCATCGACGGGGATGTGCCACTCGACGAACGGATCCTCTGCGTCAGCGGCCGGCTCAGCTTCGAGCTCGTCCAGAAGGCCGCGGTGGCCGGCTGCCCGATCATCGTGGGCGTGGGCGCCCCGAGCTCACTGGCGATCGATCTTGCCGAGGACCGCGGCATGACCCTGGCCGGCTTCGCCCGCGGGGGCGAGGTCAACGTCTATTGCGGCGGCCAACGGCTCTCCTGAGGTCTGCTTGTGCATCTGCCGCCGCTCCACAACGCCGGATGCACAAGCAGCCCCGCGCGGCGGGCTAGAGACGCGCGTCGACGCCGTCACGCTCGATCGCATCGACCTTGGCAAGTCGCCGCACGTGGCGCTCCTCGCCGCTGAAGACGGCGTTGGCGAAGGCGCTGACGAGCTCGCTCGCGATCTCGGGGCCGATAACGCGGGCGCCGAGAGCGAGCACATTGCAGTTGTCGTGCTCGACGCACTGAGCGGCGGTGTAGGTGTCGTGCGCCATCGCGGCGCGGATTCCCTCGACCTTCGTCGCCGCGACCGCCACCCCGGCGCCGGAGCCGCAGACGAGGATGCCGCGCTCGGCGTCGCCCGCCACGATCGCCCTGACCACCGCGAGCGCGAAATCAGGGTAGTCGTCGCCGGAGTCGAGTTCGAACGCACCGAGGTCGATCGGGACGTGGTCGTCGGCTCCCAGCGCTTCGAAGACGGTCTCCCTGAGCGCGAAGCCGCCGTGATCGAAGCCACAGGCGAATCTCACGACTTCTCCCCCGCGATCAACTGACGGGCATGGCCGGCCACCGCGTCCGGGGTCAGCCCGAAGCCCTCGAAGATCGCGCTCGCCGGCGCCGAGGCTCCGAAGTGGTCGATGCCGACGCTGTAGCCCTCGTCGCCGACCCATCGATTCCAGCCGAACGTCGTCCCGGCCTCGACCGACATCCGCCGCCTGACCGAGGGCGGAAGTACCGCGTCCCGGTAGGACTCCTCCTGCTTGGCGAACCGGTTGGTGCTCGGCATCGAGACGACTCTGACGGCGGTCCCGTCGGCGACCAGCAGGTCGGCCGTTTCGAGGCAGAGCGAGACCTCGGAGCCGGTGCCGATCAGGATCAGGTCCGGCTCGCCCTCGGAATCGCGGAGCACGTAGGCCCCCCGCTCGATCGCATCCTCGGGGACGGCTTCGCCGTCGAGAACCGGCAGCTTCTGCCGGCTCAGCGCCAGGACCGCCGGCTCCGATGCCCCGCCGAGCAGCCAACGCCAGGCGAGGACCGTCTCGTGAGCGTCCGCCGGCCGGATCACCTCGATGTTGGGCATCGCCCGCAGCGAGGCCACCTGCTCGACCGGCTGATGGGTCGGGCCGTCCTCGCCGACCCCGATCGAGTCGTGCGTGAACACGAAGATCGACGGGATCTCCATGATCGCCGCGAGCCGGATTGCGCCCCGCATGTAGTCGGAGAAGACGAGGAACGTCGCCCCGAAGGCGCGCAGTCCCTCGATCGTCATCGCATTGACGATCGCTCCCATCGCGTGCTCGCGGATGCCGAAGTGGAGGTTGCGGCCGCCGAAGTCATGGCGACGGACGCTCGCGTAGTCGTTCATGTTCGTCGACGTCGAGGGCGCCAGGTCCGCGGCTCCACCGATCAGCGCCGGGACGTGCGGGGCCAGCCAGTTCAGCGCCTTCCCCGAGGCCGAGCGGGTGGCGACCTGATCGCCGGTCTCGAACTCCGGGACCGTCGGAGAGCGGCGGCAACTCCGGGTCCTCACGCTTGACCAGGCGGACGTACTCGGCCGCGAGGTCGGCGTGCTCGGCGGAGTAGGCGTCGAAGAGCTCGTCCCACGCCTCCTCGTCGGCGATGCCGCGCCGCTTGACCGCCTCGAAGTGCTCGTAGACCTCCGGGGGCACGGTGAACGGCTCCTCGTAGGGCCAGCCGAGCGCCTCCTTGGTCAGCTTGATCTCCTCCTCGCCGAGCGGGGCGCCGTGTGCGGAGGCCGTGTCCTGCTTGTTGGGGCTGCCGTAGCCGATGTGGGAGGGAAGGATGACCAGCGAGGGGCGGTCGGTGACCGACTTCGCCTCCTCGAGCGCCTCCTCGATCCGCTCCAGCGACGAGTCGATGTCGAGCCGGTGAACCGACCAGCCGTAGGACTCGAACCGCTTGCCGACGTCGTCGTGGTAGGCGAGATCGGTCGGGCCCTCGATCGTGATCTGGTTGTCGTCGTAGATCCCGATCAGCTTGCCGAGCCCGAGGTAGCCGGCCAGCGATGCGGCCTCGCTGGAGATTCCCTCCTCCATGTCGCCGTCGCCGGCGACGAAGAACGTGTGGTGATCGACGATCTCCTGCGACGGCCGGTTGAACTGTGGCAGCGAGGTGGGCCTCGGCGAGCGCGAAGCCGACCGCGTTGGCGACGCCCTGGCCGAGCGGTCCGGTCGAGACCTCGACCCCGGCGGTGTGACGGAACTCGGGGTGACCGGGCGTCCGGCTCTGCCACTGCCGGAACTGCTTGATGTCCTCGAGCGAGAGGTCGTAGCCGGACAGGTGCAGGCACGCGTACTGGAGCATGCAGGCGTGCCCGGCGCTGAGCACGAAGCGATCCCGGTTCTGCCAGTGGGGATTGGCCGGGTTGTGGTGCATGACCTGCGAATAGAGGACGTATCCGAGCGGCGCGAGGCCCATCGGCGTGCCCGGGTGGCCGGAGTTCGCCTTCTGGACGGCATCCATCGCCAGCGTCCGGATCGTGTCGATCGAGAGCTCGTCGATCGGCTTCTCCCCGTTGTTCCTAGGTCGGTGGTCTGGGTCATCGAGCTGATTCCTCTCGTCGCTTCAGTTCCTGTTTGGCAAGTAGAGCGGCCCCGAGCACGCCGGCGGTCGGGCCGTGCACCGACAGCCTGATCTCGGTCTTGGTGCCGACCCCGGGCAGCACGTAGCCGGCCGCGGTACGGCGCGCCGGCTCCAGCAGCAGGTCGCCGGCGATGGAGACACCGCCGCCGATCGCCACCACGTCGGGGTCGAGAGCGTTGATCACGTTCGCGATCCCGATCCCGAGACGCTCGCCGAGCGTGGTGAGCAGACCGATTGCGACCTCGTCACCGGACTTGGCCCCCTGGACGGCATCGTGGCCGGTGATCTCCTCGCCCTCGGCGTGTCGGGCACCCAGGTACGAATCCGGATGGGCGAGGGCGGCTGCCTGAGCGAGGCGGTCGAGGGCGGATCCGGCGGCGAACGACTCGAGCGATCCGGGCTGCGGGAACCCCGACGGCTTCGGCACCCCGTCGTCGAGGTCGAGCCCGATCAGAATGTGCCCGAGCTCGGCGGCGGCCCCGGTGGCCCCCCGGTAGGGCCGACCGTTGAGAACGAGCCCGCCGCCGACCCCGGTGCCGACCGTCAGCATCACGAGGTTCTCGATCTCGATCTCGCCGTCGGTGCAGGCCTCAGCCAGAGCGGCGACGGTGGCGTCGTTGTCGACGAAGACGGGCAGCCCGAGCCGGTCACCCAGAACGCCGCGAAGGGGAACGTCGGCGAGCGGGACGTTGACGGAGGCGCGGGCGGTCCCGGTCTCGAAGTCGATCACGGACGGGACCCCCACCCCGACGGCGCTGACCCCCTCGGTGCCGACCCCCTCGACCAGCGAGCAGATCTCGTCGATCAGCACCTCAGCGCTGTCGGCATCGGTCCGCTCGATGCCGTGATGGCTGAGCGCGCCGTCCTCGAGGACGGCGACGGCGATCTTCGTCCCGCCGACGTCGACGCCGATGTATCGGGCGCTCATCTGGATCAGGACTGGAGGACGGGGTGCAAGGCGTCCGTGACGATAACGGCGTCGGTGGCCGATGTGGGAGGAGTGAGGGTAGTCTCGTGGCCGTGGCCCTCCACGACGTCTCCATACCGGTCCATCCCGGGATGATCATCTACCGCAAGAACCCGGGCGTGGAGGTGGAGCGGGCGCTGACCATCGACGCCGGAGACGGCGCCAACGTCAGCCGCCTGACGATGGGCGTGCACTCGGGCACCCACATCGACGGATCCCTGCACTTCTTCAACGACGGCACCGGCGTCGACGCATTGCCGCTCGAGGCGATGCTCGGCCGCTGCGAGGTGGTCGAGATCGCCGATCCGGGTGACGCGATCGACCGGGAGACGCTCGCGGGCGCCGGGGTGCCGGCCGGAACGGAGCGACTGGTCCTGAAGACGCCGAACTCGAGGCTCTGGGATCTCGACGAGTTCACCCATGACTTCGTCCGCCTCGACGGCAGCGGCGCCGCCTGGGTCCTCGAGCAGGGGATCAGGCTGGTCGCGATCGACTACCTGTCGATCGGGGATCACGACGCCCATGTCGAGCTGCTCGGCAACGGCGTGGTCGCGCTCGAGGGACTGGATCTTCGCGAGATCGAGCCCGGCCCGTACGAGCTGATCTGCCTGCCGATGCGTCTGCTCGACACCGACGGAGCGCCGGCGAGGGTCCTGCTCAAGACATCGAACCCGAGGAGAGCGAGAGCCGATGAACCCCATTGGACGAGGCGCCCGACGCGGAGGCATCGACCTCGGCGGCACCAAGATCCAGGCGATCATCGTCGATGGCGAGAACAACGTCATCGGCCAGTCGCGCTGCCCGACCCCCCACGAGGGCGGTCCCCAGGACGTCGCCGACGCGATGGCGAACGCGCTGCGGGAGGCCGCCAGCCTGGCCGGCACCGAGCCGAAGGCCCTCCGGGGGGTCGGGGTCGGATCCCCGGGTGAGATCGACGCCGGCTCGGGGGCGGTCTCGAACGCGAAGAACCTGCCCGATTGGAGCGAGAGCTTTCCGCTCGGGCCGAGCCTCTCCCAGTCGTTCGGCACGAAGGTCGCCGTCGGCAACGACGTGGATGTCGCGACCTGGGCGGAGTACGTGCTCGGTGCGGGGCGCGGCCGCAACTCGGTCCTCGGTGTCTTCTGGGGCACAGGCGTGGGCGGCGGGCTGATCCTCGGCGGCAAGAGCTGGGACGGCCGGGGTTCCGCCGGAGAGATCGGCCACATGGTCGTCAAGCGCGGCGGGGCGCTCTGTCCGTGCGGAAACCACGGCTGCCTGGAGGCCTACGCAGGTCGCTCGGCGATGGAGACGGAGGCCCGCAAGCGGATTAAGCACGGCGACGAGACCGACCTCTTCAAGCTGATGGAGAAGCACGACAAGCCCCGCCTGACGAGCGGCATCTGGCAGCGAGCGCTCGAACACGACGATGAGATGGCGAAGGACCTGATCGATCGCGCGATCAAGGCGCTAGGCGCCGGAATCGCATCCGCGGTCAACCTGCTGGATCCCGGAGATCGTGATCCTCGGCGGTGGGCTCGGAGTCCGCTTCGGCGAAGAGATGGGCCCGCGGATCGAGGAGCGGATGCAACTGAACCTCTTCAACCACGCGAACCCGCCTGACTTCAGGATCGCGGCCCTGGGCGATTTCGGCGGCGCACTCGGCGCAGCACTGCTGGTGAGTTGACTCCGACCAGATGCTCCCTGGATAACCCCGAGGGAATGCTCCGCTGCGCGTCCGCTTCCCTCGGGTCGTTGGGTGTTGCCGCTCGGCAAGGGCGTCAGGGGGTTGACAGATGCTCGCTTCGCGTCCGCTCTGGCCGGGCGGGGGCCGCTCGAGGCGTGGGGGACTTGCGGCGCTGCAAGGGCCGTTAGCCGCCAATCGCCTTGATCCACGTACCTCGTAGGTACCTCGGCAGGCGGGTGAGCGGTTGGCGAGCGTCCCGGTCCTCCCTCCCCAGCCAAACCAGCCCTCGCCCAACGGTGGCGGCCCCTCGGCAGGCCACATCCACCTCGAGTCCCCTGGCCCGCCTACCCCCGCCGGGCGCGGTAGGCGCGGATCAGCGCGTTGGTCGAGCTGTCGTGGGTGAGCTCCGGCTCCTCGCTCGACTGCAGCTCGGGGACGATCCGCTTCGCCAGCGTTTTGCCCAGCTCGACGCCCCACTGATCGAAGGAGTCGATGCCCCAGATCGTGCCCTGGGTGAAGACGCTGTGCTCGTACAGCGCAACGAGCCTGCCCAGTGTGGCCGGGTCCAACCGCTCGGCCATCAGGACGTTCGTGGGCCGGTTGCCCTCGAAGGTCTTGTGCGGTACGAGATGCTGCTCGGTGCCCTCGGCCCTGACCTCGGTGGCGGACTTGCCGAACGCGAGCGCCTCGGCCTGAGCGAAGACGTTGGCGACGAGCAGATCGTGGTGATCGCCGAGCGGGTTGAGGCTGCGCGCGAAGAAGATCAGGTCGCATGGGATCAGGTGCGTCCCCTGGTGGATCAGCTGGTAGAAGGAGTGCTGGCCGTTCGTTCCCGGCTCACCCCAGAAGATCGGGCCGGTCGCGTAGTCGACGCTCCAGCCGTCGAGGCGGACGTGCTTGCCGTTGGACTCCATGGTCAGCTGCTGGAGATAGGCCGGAAAGCGCTCCAGGTACTGCTCGTACGGGAGGACCGCCACCGTCTCGGCTCCGAACAGCTCCGCGTACCAGACCGTGAGCAGCCCCATCAGGGCAGGCAGGTTGCGCTCGAACGGAGCCGAGATGAAGTGCTCGTCGATAGCGTGGAACCCGGCCAGCATCTCGGCGAAGAGCTCCGGCCCGATCGCGAGCATCGTCGTCAGGCCGATCGCCGAATCCATCGAGTACCGGCCTCCGACCCAATCCCAGAAGCCGAACATGTTGTCTGTGTCGATGCCGAAGTCGGCGACCTCCCCCGCGTTGGTCGAGAGCGCGACGAAATGCCTTGCGACCGCGGACCGATCGCCGAGTGACGCCAGCAGCCACTCGCGCGCGGACCGCGCGTTGGTCATCGTCTCCAGCGTGGTGAACGTCTTCGAGGCGATCACGAACAGGGTCTCGGCCGGATCGAGGTCGTGGGTCTTCTCGATGAAGTCGGTCGCGTCGACGTTCGAGACGAAGCGCACGGTCAGATCGCGGTCTGAGTAGTGACGGAGGGCGCGATAGGCCATGACCGGCCCGAGATCGGAGCCGCCGATGCCGATGTTGATCACGTTCCTGATCCGTTTGCCGGTGTGGCCGGTCCACTCGCCACTGCGGACCCGGTTGCTGAAGCTCGCCATGCGGTCGAGCACCTCGTGGACGTCGGCGACCACGTCGCGGCCGTCAACGATCAGCGAGCGCTCCCGCGGCATCCGCAGCGCGACGTGAAGCACCGAGCGGTCCTCGGTGACGTTGATCCGTTCGCCCGAGAACATCGCGTCGGTCCGCTCGCGAAGCCCTGCGTCCTCGGCCAACTGGACCAGCAGTCGCATCGTCTCGTCGGTGACCCGGTTCTTGGAGTAGTCGAGGAACAGTCCCTCGGCCTCGGCCACCATCCGTTCACCGCGCCCGGGATCGGCGGCGAACATGTCGCTGAGGTGCAGATCGCCGATCTCGGCGTGGTTGGCGACGAGGGGATCCCAGCCGGGAAGGCCCATCATCCCCGATTCCGCGGCCGGGCCGACGACGGCCATCTCAGTCGGCCGCCCCGACCGCGTTCTCCTTGCCGGCGATGCAGTCGAGCAGGTCGTTCCAGGAGTCCTCGAACTTCTTGGCGCCCTCCGTCTGGAGCTGCTGGGCGAGGGCGTCGAGATCGATTCCGGCCGCCGTGAACTCGGCCAGCAGCGACTCGTTGTCGCCGCCGTCCGCCGGCAGCGAGCCCCCTGAGCACGCCCTCCTCGGCGTAGGCGAGCAGGGTCTCCTCGGGCATCGTGTTGACGGTGTTCGGGGCGGCGAGCTCGTCCACGTACTTCGTCGTCGGCAGGTCCGGATCCTTGGTTCCGGTCGAGGCGAACAGCAGCCGCTGCGGTCTCGCGCCCTCGTTCTCGAGTCGCTGCCAGCGCTCGGAGGCCAGCAGTCGCCGGTAGGCGACGTAGCCACGAATCGAGGCGGCCACGCCGAGCCGGTCCTTGAGCTCGGCCGGCACCTTGTCGGCGACCGCGACGTCCCAGCGGCTGACGAAGATCGAGGCGACCGATTCGACCTTCGGGTCCTCCCCACGCTCGATCCGGTGCTCGATGCCCTTCATGTAGGCGTCGGCCTGCCGCTCGTACTGAGTCGGCGTCGAAGAGCAGGGTGACGTTGACCGGTATTCCCGCTGCGATCGAATCGGTGATCGAATCGAGGCCCTCGGGGGTGCCGGGGATCTTGATGAACAGGTTCGGCCGATCGGCCTTCGCGTGCAGCGACGCTGCCGCGGCGGTGGTCTTATCGGTGTCGTAGGCCAGCAGCGGCGAGACCTCGAGCGAGACGAAGCCGTCGACGCCGTCGGTCCGATCGTGAACTGGACGGAAGAGGTCGGCCGCTCCCTGAAGGTCCTTGACCGCGAGCTCGAAGAAGAGCTCCTCGCCCTCCTTGCCGGCAGCGAGCAGCTCGCCGATCTGAGCGTCGTACTGATCGCCGGCGCGCAGCGCCTTGTCGAAGATCGTCGGGTTCGAGGTCAGCCCCGTGAGCGACAGCTCGTCGATGTAGCGCTGCAGGGTCCCGTCGTTGACGAGACCGCGTGTGATGTAGTCGAGCCAGAGGCTCTGACCCGCATCGTGGAGGTCCCTGGGTGCCGTGGATCCGCCGGCTGTACTCATCTGATCGCTCCTCTTCTCGCTGTCAGCTCTTGGTGGGTGGAAACTCGGCCTCGGGCAATCGCCAGAGGTTCGGCGCCAGCAGGTCCATCGCCGCCTCCGGTCCCCACGAACCCTGCGGGTAGGGGTGCATCTGGCCGGGGTGTTGGAGGACGTCGGCGCTGATCGCCCAGAGGCGCTCGATCCCCTCGGCGCTGGTGAACAGCGTCCCGTCGCCCAGCATGGCGTCGTGGATCAGCCGCTCGTAGGCCTCGAGCTGGTTCTCGGCCTGAAACGACTGGTCGTACCGGAAGACCATGCGGGCGGGTCCGAGCATCATCGTCGCACCCGGGACCTTCGCCTGGAAGTCGGCGGTGATCGAGCCCGGCTCCGAGAGCTCGAAGACGAGTTGGTTGGCGCCCTGGTGTTGAACCTCGTTCGGGAACATCCTCATCGCCGGCTCGCGAAAGTCGAGGGTGACCATGTGCCGCGATTCGGCCATGCACTTGCCGGTCCGCAGGTAGAAGGGAACGCCGGCCCAGCGCCAGTTGTCGATCTCGACCTCGACCGCGACGAACGTCTCCGTGTCGGACTCCGGGACGACGCCCTGCTCGTTCAGGTAGCCGTCGTACTGGCCCCGGACGACCTTGTCGGGATCGATCATGCGGAAGGCCTGCATGACCTTGTTCTTCTCCTCGCGGAGGGCCTTCGCCGACAACGCCGCGGGCGGCTCCATCGCGATGTAGCTGAGCAGCTGCAGGAGGTGGGTGACGACCATGTCGCGGTAGGCGCCGACGCCCTCGTAGAAGCCCGCGCGGTGGCCGATCGACAGCGTCTCGGGGACGTCGATCTGAACGAACTCGATGTTGTTGCGGTTCCAGAGCGGCTCGTAGAGGCCGTTGGCGAACCGCATCGCGAGGATGTTTTGGACCGCCTCCTTGCCGAGGAAGTGATCGATCCGAAAGATCTGGGCGTCGTCGAAGGCGCCGTGGAGCCTGTCGTTGAGCTCGACGGCGGACTCGTAGTCGTGGCCGAACGGCTTCTCGAGGATCACCCGGGAGTTCGGCCCGTTGAGCCCGACCGCGGTGATGGTCTCGATGATGGAATCGAAAGCCACCGGCGGAACGGCGAGGTAGTGCAGGAGCCGGGATTCGCTGCCGAGTCCCCGCTGGGCGTGCTTGACCGCCTCGCCCAGGGCCGGCGGGCCGGCGCTGATCGGCACGTAGGAGAGGCGGCTCGCGAACGTCTCCCAGGCCTCCTCGGTGACCTCGGTGCGACTGAACTCACCGACGGCCTTCTGGGCGTGGTCGATGAACGTCGCGTCGTCCCAGTCCTCGGCGGCGGTGCCGACGATCCTGTACTCAGGAGGGAGCAGCCCCGCTCCCTCGAGATGAAAGAAGCCGGGCAGCAGCTTTCGCGCGGCGAGATCCCCCGAGGCACCGAAGAGCACGACGACGTGCGGATCGGGAACGGCGGCGACGGCCACGTCGCCGACGGCCGACGGCAGCGTGGCTATCGACGAGGTGCTCAAGCTCCCGCGTCGCTTTCCACCGCGTCCTGCGCGGGCTTCTCATCGTGTCCACCGAACTGCTTGCGCATGGCCGAGAGGATCTTGTTGGCGAACTCGTCCTCGCCGCGCGAGGCGAACCGCTCGTAGACCGCCGTACTGAGGACCGGCGCCGGAACGCCCTCGTCGATCGCAGCATGGAGGGTCCAGCGCCCCTCGCCGGAGTCGGAGACCCGGCCGCTGAACCCCTCGAGGGTCGGCGAGTCGTGCAGTGCCGAAGCGGTCAGGTCGAGTAGCCATGAGGCGATCACCGAACCGCGGCGCCAGACCTCGGCGACGTCTGAGATCTCGATGTCGTAGGGGTAGTACTGGGGATCGCGAACCGGTGCGGTCTCGGCGTCGATCTCGTGCTCGCGGGTGCCGATGTCGGCGTTCGCGATCACGTTCAGGCCCTCGGCATAGGCCGCCATCACGCCGTACTCGATCCCGTTGTGGACCATCTTTACGAAGTGCCCCGCGCCGGTCGGACCGCAGTGGAGGTAGCCCTGCTCGGCCGGGGTCGGCTCGCCACCACGGCCGGGCGTGCGCTCGGCGGCGTCGACGCCGGGGGCGATCGTCGCGAAGATCGGCTCGAGCCGGCCAACCGCCTCCTCGGGGCCGCCGATCATCAAGCAGAATCCACGATCGAGGCCGAAGACTCCACCGCTGGTGCCGACGTCGAGGTAGTGGATCCCCGTTGGCTTCAGGGCCGCGGCGCGATCGATGTCGTCGCGGTAGTAAGAGTTGCCGCCGTCGATGATCGCGTCGCCGGAGTCCATCAGCTCGGCCAGCTCGTCGAGGGTGTCCTGGACGTAGCCGGCCGGGACCATGATCCAGGCGGCGCGCGGAATCTCGAGCGCCTCGACGAACTCTTGCAGGGAGCCGGTCCCGGTCGCCCCTTCGCCGGCGAGTTCGGCGACCGCGTCCGCGTCGACGTCGTAGACGACGCATTCGTGGCCGTCGCGCATCAGGCGACGAACGAGATTCGCACCCATCCGACCCAGTCCGATCATCCCGAGCTGCAAGTTCGACCTCCTCGTCGATGGCCAACGTTGACGTTGTCACCCGCACCTTTACACAGCCGGCCAGCAGGCGTGTGGGAAGCCGGTTAACGCCTCGGGGCCGAGGCTGAGCGTCGCGGCGGAAGCGGGATGAAGGCGCTCGTCCGCTCCACGTACTCGCGGTAGCCGGGGCGGCGACTGGTGATCGTGCGCTCGGTCAACGCCACCCCCGAGACCCGAAGCAGAAAGAGCGTCATCAGCGCCGGCCCGATCGCCGTCCACCAGGCGGAACCGGTCTCGAGCGCGATCAGCCAGACCCCCCACCAAAAGCAGGCGTCGCCGAAGTAATTGGGGTGGCGCGAGTAGCGCCAGATGCCCGAATCCATGACCGCTTCAGCGGAGTCGGGGCGCTTCAGGAAGCGAGCGAGCTGCCTGTCGGCAACCGCCTCACACGCAATTCCCGTGACGCATACGAGCGCCCCGGTAATACCGAGGAGACCGATCGCGTCGGGGGTCCCATCCGCGGCCGATACCTGGATCGGCGCGGAGACAACCCATGCGATTGCGGCCTGTAGCCCGAACACCGACAAGATGCTGCGCAACGCGAACCGATCGCCGTACTTGCGACGCATCGCGACGTAGCGTCGGTCCTCGCCGTCGTGTCGCCAGGCGATGTAGGCCGCCAGCCGCACGCCCCAGATTGAAACGAGCACCGCGATCAGCAGGCTCCGGTCACCTGCGGCCGGTCCGATGACGAGACAGACCCAGGCCACGGCGACGAAGGTCAGACCCCAGGCCACGTCGGCGACCGAGGCGTCCCCCATTCGAAGGCTGACCAGCCAGGCGACCCCCATCACCGCAGCCGCGGCCGCGAGCGAGCCGAGCTGAACCCCGAGGTCGAGCATTGCGGGCGGAGGCCGTTAGGCCGACGCCGCCGCGACGGCGTCGATTCGCACCGGAACGCCGTTCAGATGCGCCATGCCCGCCAACCGCTCGAGATCGTCGGGCTCCGACGACATGAGCACGTTCACGTTCGCACCCCCGGCGGCGTTCGCCGTCTCCCAGCCGCCGCTATGGCCCCATCCATGGGGAACGGCGATCGTGCCGGGGCTCATCTCGTCGGTGATCCGTGCCTCGGTCTCGATCTCGCCATGGGCGGAGACCACCCGGATTCGCGCGCCGTCGGCGATCCCGGCGGCCGCCGCGTCATCGGGATTGAGCCGGGCTCGATGGACCCGGTCGCCACTCATAAGCTTCGGTGAGTTGTGCATCCAGGAGTTGTGAGAGCGAAGCTCTCGCAGGCCGATCATCCGCAGCGGGAAGTCCCCGTTCTGGCCCCCGTTGCCGTCGGCGATGCGTCCGACCTCGCCGGCGATCTCGCTCGGGCAGAGCTGAACCCGACCGTCCTGGTGGCGGATCTTGCCGGCCAATACGTCGGGCTGGAGGTTCTCGGCCAGGACGATTCCGTGCGGTGACTCGGCCAACCGCCTGAGGCTGAGGCCGTCCCGGCGGAGCCCGAACCGATCGCCGTCCGATCCGATCCGGAGCAAGAGATCGACGAGCCGCCGCGGTGAGAGCTTCAGACCGGCTCGCCCGAGCCAGCGGGCCGCCAGGACGCTCGACGGCACGATCCCGACCCGGGAGGAGATGGCCTCGATGATCTCCCACTCCTGCCGAGCCTCGCCGGCGGGCTCGACGACCGCCTCGGTCATGTTGATGTAGGGCTTGGTGAACAGGGGTAGGAACGGTAGTGGGACGTCCTCGCGTTCGAGAAACGTGGTCGCCGGCAGTACGTAGTCAGCCAGCCTGGCTGTGTCACCCAGATAGATGTCGATCGAAACGCACAGATCGAGCTCGCCCATCGCCGTGCTGAGCTCCTCGCCATTGGGGATGCTCAGGACCGGGTTTCCGGCGGAGATGAACAGGGCCCGCATCCGGCCCCTTCCGGGGGTCGTGATCTCCTTGGCCATCAACGAGGCCGGCATCGCGCCGAGGACCTCCGGAAAGCCACCCACGCGCGAGCGCTTCTCGCCATAGCTACCCGCCCCGATCGCCTCGGCAACCCGATCAAACGGGATCGCCGCCTCGCCGAACATCGAGCCTCCGGCGCGGTCGAGGTTGCCGGTGGTGAGGGCGAGCGCATCGAGAAGGAACGAGACGACGGTCCCGTGCCGACCCAGGCACGAGCCGGTCCGCCCGTAGATCGCTGCACCCTCGGCCGCGGCGATGTCGCGGGCGAGCTGCCGCACGCGCTCGGGCTCGACGCCGGTTGCCTCCGCCGTCGACTCGGGTTCGAAGGGGGCGACCAGCTCGCGGAGGTCGTCGGATCCGGTCGCCCTGGCGAGCGCGTCGGAATCCTCCAGCGATTCGGCGAAGATCACCTGGAGAAGGGAGAGCAGCAACTTGGCGTCGGAGTCGGCGCGCAACGGCAGATGCTCGAATTCACGCGCGGTCTCAGTGCGACGCGGATCGACGACAATCACGCGGCCGCCGCGATCGGTGATCTCGTGGAGCTGGTCCTTGATCCGGGGCGCGCTCATCACCGACCCGTGAGAGACGAGCGGGTTGGCGCCCACCACCAGCAGGAGTTCGGTCCGGGCGAGGTCGGGGATCGGCAGGACGTACGGCGATCCGTAGAGCAGCGAGCTGGCGGCGAAGCGATTGGAGACGTCCTGGGAGGAGGCCGTGTAGTAGTGCTGGGATCCGAGGGCGTCGAGGAAACCCTTGACCCAGATCGGGTGGGAGTAGCTGAATGCGCCGGGGTTGCCCATGTACCAGCCCACCGACTCGCCGCCGTGCTCGGACCTGATCGCCCCGAGCCGGTCTCCGATCTCATCGAGCGCCGTCTCCCAGCTGATCTGCTCGAACGAGCCGTCGGGACGGCGTCGCTGAGGATGGAGAAGCCGATCGGGGTCGTTCTGAACCTCGGTCATCGCGATCCCCTTCGGGCAGGCGAAGCCCTTCGAGAGCGGGTGGTCCTTGTCCGGTCTGAGCTTGGTCACGCGACCGTCTTCGACCGTGGCGACCATTCCGCAGAGCGGTTCGCAGATCCGGCAGTAGGTGATGTGCTCGGTCGCGCTCATGGCCTGCTCACACGCGCAGCCTACTCCCGGTCGTGGAGAATGTCGGCAACAGCGGCGACGGAGGACCGATGCGAGTTCTTTACGGGGTCAACGGAGAGGGAATGGGCCACGCGACCCGCTCGCAGGTCGTGATCGAATCGCTGCTCGAGCGCCACGAGGTCCGCGTCGTCGCATCGGGAGCCGCCTTCAACTACCTGAGCGGCGTCCTGCCCGAGGTCGAGGAGATCCTCGGCGCGACGTTCGTGATGGAGAACGGCGAGATCAGGCGTTGGGCGACCGTGCGCCGGAACGTCTCCGACATCGGCTCGGGCGCGCCGAAATCGATCCGCCACTGGCTGGAGATGACGCGCGCCTGGCAACCCGATGTGGTCGTCACCGACTTCGAGCCGCTGTCGGCGATCTACGCCCGGGTCAGTCGGACGCCGCTGATCGCGGTCGACAACATCAACATGCTCGACCGCTGCGACCACGACGCCGAGATCGTCGACGGCCATCGCGAGGACTTCACGCTGGCGCGGGCGGTGACCCGATCGATGGTGCCGAACGCCGTCAACTACCTCGTCACCACCTTCTTCTATCCGCAACTCGCGAGGGGCCAGACGAAGCTGGTGCCGCCGATCCTGCGCCGGGCGATCGTCGAGGCCGAGCCGGAGCCGGGCGATCACCTGCTCGTCTACTCCAGCGGTGAGGAGGGCGCACTGGCCGCGCTGCGCGCCAGCGGGGTCGGGTGCCGCGTGTACGGCATGCGCGGCGGTCCGGCCGAGGGAACCACCGATGGGACCCTGGAGTTCAAACCCCGCTCCAACGAAGGTTTCGTCGAGGACCTGCGGACCGCTCGCGGCATCGTCGCCGGGGGAGGCTTCTCGCTGATGAGCGAGGCGGTCTACCTGGGCAAGCCGATGCTGGCGATTCCACTCCCGGGCCAGTTCGAGCAGTTGATGAACTCGCGTTACCTCGAGCGTGAGGGCTACGGCGCCGCCACCGGCGAGTTGACGCCCGAGGTCCTCGAGGGCTTCCTGGCGAAGACCGACGCCTTCCAGGAGCGGCTGTCCGGCTACGAGCAGAAGGGCAACGAGTTGACGCTGCAGACGGTCGAAGACCATATGGTCGCGGCTGCCGAGGGCAAGCCGAGCGAGCTTCGCCGAGCCCGCCGCCTCGCGCGCATGCGCCTGGTGGGAGGCCGGGAGCGTGGGACGGATAACGAGAACAAAGAGGTGGAGGAACCTTGAAGCGACGACACTTGATCGGGGCCGGAGCCGGACTGGGGGCCGCCGGCGCAATCGGGATCGCCGTCTACGGCGCCCAGTACCCCACAGCCCAGATCTACGGCTCGACGATCTGTCGGAATCCCGCGGCGGGCCGCAGGATCGCCCTCACATACGACGACGGGCCCAACCCCACCTACACGCCGCGGCTGTTGGAGATTCTGGACCGGTTCGGTGCCAAGGCGACGTTCTTCTCGATCGGAATGTGGGCGGAGCGGGAGCCGGGTCTACTGCGCGAGATGCACGCGGCCGGGCACGCGATCGGCAACCACACACATACCCATCCGACGATGCCGTTGCTCTCCGGCAGGGCCGTCAAGGAGGAGCTTCGGCGATGCCGAGCGGCGGTGGAAGCCTCCGGGGTCGAGTTCTCCCGCTCGGGCGGAGGGATGCTGATGAGGCCCCCGTACGGGCGGCGGCGACCCGGCACGCTGAGGGCCATGCGGGAGGAGGGCTACGAACCCGTCACCTGGTCTGTGACCTGTTACGACTGGCGGCGGACGGCGACGCAGAGATCGATCGCCAGACACGCGGCCGATGCCGGCGAGGGAGACATCATCCTGATGCACGACGGCAACAACCTCGAGCCCGCCGCCGACCGATCGCGCTCGGTCGCCGCCACCGAGGACACCCTGAACAGATACGCCGCCGAGGGCTACGAGTTCGTGACCGTGCCCGACCTGATGGCCGCCTGAGTCAGCGGCCGTCGCCCTCCCGGTCGCCGGTATCGGTCCGCTCGGCGATCTCGATCGCCCGATCGAGATCGAGACCGGCCGTGCCGGCGATCCAGCAGGCGATCGGTGCGGCGATCCGCTCCGATGAATGGGCGGCCACGGCGGCCAGCTTCAGCAACTTGTCGACCTGCGCCTGATCAGGCGCCACCGCGCCGACCTCCGTCGCGAACCTCGCGATCCAATCTTCACCGCTCAACGCCATCTGGACCTCCTCGCTCGATTGCGCAACGAACCTATCGAGGGGCGGGGCTCAGAGCGGAGTCAACCGGGTTACCGTCGCCTTCCAGCTGACGGCGACGCGACTGCCGGCGCGCAAGTCAAGCCTCGCGATCGACGCCGAGGTCACTTCCGCCGCGATCGGTTGGGGAGCGAGCAGGCCGACCCGAGCGCGATTGCCGAACTCCGTCACCGACGTGACCTCCGCATCGAGGTGGTTCAGCACCGATCCCTCCGGGGGCGCGCCCGCGGTCTCGATCGCAATCTCCCAGGGGAAGACGCTGGCCGCCACCAGACCTCGCGCGTCGTCGACGCTGAGCAGTCTCCCACCGCCCTCGAGATCGACCTGCGTCAAACCTCCGGGACCGGGGCCGGCAGTCCCGCGGAGAACGACCGCGCCGGTCAGATCCGCAACAAGACCCGAAGCCGGAGCGGCCGCCAGATCCGCGGCCGTTCCCTGCTGAACGATCCGGCCGTGATCGAGAACGATCACGCGATCGGCCAATAATGCGGCCTCGGCGAAGTCGTGGGTGACGATCAGCGTCGGAACCTCGGCCTCGGCCAGCACCATCGCGAGTTCGCGCGAGGCAGAGGCGCGGGTCCGTGCGTCGAGGGCCGAGAGCGGCTCGTCGAGCAGCAACAGCTTCGGCTTCGATGCGAGGGCTCTGGCGAGGGCGACCCGCTGGCGCTCCCCACCGCTGAGATCGCCCGGGCGCGCCTCCGCCCGATCGGCGAGTCCGAATCGATCGAGCGCCTCCAGCGCCCGAAGGCGTCGCTCTCGGCGAGGGGCGCGAATACCGTAGGCGACGTTGCTCCAAGCCGTCATCCGCGGGAACAGCGCGTACTCCTGGAAGACGAACCCGATCCGGCGTTGTTCGGGCGGAGTCGAGCGGCCGCTCGCTGAATCGAGCCAGAGTTCGTGGCCGAGTGTGATCGCGCCGCGATCGGCCTGGAGCAGACCGGCGACGATCCGCAGCAGAGTGCTCTTGCCGGCACCCGAAGGCCCGGCCAGCGCGACGCACTCGCCGCTGCGGACCTCGAGTTCCGCAGCAAGTGAGAATCCGCCGCGATCGACGGCAACGTCAGCCGCCAGCACCGGCAACCTCCGGACGCCCGCCGATGAACTTGACCGAGAGCAAGATGAAGGCGGAGATGACCAGCAGAACGGCCGACAGCGCCAGCGCCGCGTTGAAGTCGCGAGCCAGGAACTCGAAGATCGCCAGGGGCGCCGTCTGGGTCCGCCCCTCGAGCGACCCGGCGAACATCAGGGTCGCCCCGAACTCACCGAGTGCCCTCCCCCACGCCAGCGCGAGGCCCGATGCTAGCCCGGCGCGTGCACCCGGAATCGCCACCCTCACGAATGTCCGTCCCTCCCCCGCTCCGAGCGTCCGCGAGGCATCGAGCAGCGACCCCTCGACGGCCTCGAACGCGGCGATCGCCCCACGAACGTAGAACGGCGCGGAGACGAAGATCAGCGCGATGATCACGCCCGCCGTCTGCAGGACGAGCTGAATCCCGGCGTCCTCGATCACTCCACCCAGCAACCCGTTGGGCCCGAACGCGGTCAGCAGGGCGATGCCGGCGGCCGCGGGAGGCAACACGAGCGGCAGCTCGATCAGGGTGATGACGCCCGGGCGTCCGCGAAAGTCGGTGCGCGCGAGCAGGTAAGCGGCGGGGGTCCCGACGACGACGATCACCGCGAGCGCCGCCAGCGAGGTACGGAGGCTGAGCCAGAGCGCCTCGGCGGCGCCGCGCTCGCCGAGACTCGAGATCAGCTCGCGCGGCCCCGTTTCCAGAAACAGCGAGAGCAGCGGCAGGGCGAGAAAGCCGAGCAGCAATGCCAGCGAGGCTGCCGCAAGGACGCGGAAACCAGTCGAGGAGCTCATCTCACTCGACTATTCTGGGGCCGCACCGAAGCCGGATTCGAGCAGGATGACCTGCCCCTCCCCGGAGATGGCGCCGTCGACGAACTGATGCGCGAGCTCGGACTGCTCAGCGCCCGTCGCCACCGCGATCCCGTAGGCGATGTCAGGGCTCGCCGCCTTCGGGATCTCGATCTCCTTGATGCTCCCGTCGGTGGCGTCGACGTCGCTCTTGTAGATGAACCCAGCGTCAACTGCGCCCTGTGTGAGCTTGCCGACGATGCCCGCGACGTCCGGCTCACTGCTGGCAACGTTTGCCAGGATCGCGTCCTTCGCTTCCGGTCCAAGCGCGTCGAGGACCTCCCTCGTGTAGATGCCGACGGGCACGTCCTCATCCCCGATCGCAATTGAAACGCCGGGCTCCTCGAGGTCGCTGATCTCGTTGATATCGGAGTCGGCAGGTACGCCCACGACCAGCCGGTTGGTCACGAAGGTCGTCGGCTTCCCGATCAGATCCTCCTTGAAAAGCTCGTCGGGAAGCGCGGTGTTGGCCGCCGCGTATACGTCGGGGGCGACTCCCTGGCGAATCTGGGCAGCGAGCTCGTCGGAGCCTGCGAACGAGAACTTCACGTCGGCGTCGGCGAACCGGTCCCCGTACTCCTCGAACGCCGGGCCCAGAGATGCTGCCGCGAAGACCACGAGCTCGGGCTTCGTCGCCTCCGTGGCCGAGGTTCCGTCGTCGGACTCGCCACAGCCGGCAAGGATCGCCGCCCCGAGAACGACGAAACCAACCAGAACGCCGGGGTACCTCATGACCCTTCCGTTCGCTGGATCATCACCGACGTCGCCTTGACCAGGGCGGTTGCCTCGACCCCCTCGACCAGGCCGAGCTCCTCGACCGAGTCGCGGGTTATGGCGGCGATCACTCGATGCGGTCCGGCCTCGATCTCGACCAGCGCCATGACCCCGTCGACCTCGACAGAGACGACGCGGCCGGCGAAGCGGTTGCGGGTCGAGAGCGCGTCCCCGGTGCGATGGCGTTCGGGCGAGGTCCGGAGGCGTTCGATCTCGGCCACCGGCACTCGCCGGCGATCGTTGTCGTCGCGAATCGTCTCCAGCTTGCCGTCGCGATCCCAGCGTCGAAGGGTGTCGACGCTCACGTCGAGTTGCTTCGCCGCCGCCCCGAGACTGAGATCCTCCATCTGCCTAAGCATTGCATAGGCAATGTCCCTAGGTGTTGCCGCCGATCAACTCGTACTCAGCCGGGTCGAGCCGCTCGGTCAGCTCGGCGTAGTCGCGCATGTAGCCGGGCCAGTTGGTCACGATCCGGCCACTCTCGTCGCGATACCACGACTCACACTGCGTCCAGGCTGTTCCTGCAAAGCGGGCCTGGGTCTCGCGATCGCTCCTCGCCTCGACCTCGGGGCGCACGGCGATTGCGTCGGCTCCCTGCTCGCGCACCCGCTGCAGCGCCTGGCGGATGTAGGAGGCCTGCGCCTCGAGGTAGAAGACGATCGATCCACCGGAGGTGTTGGTGTTGGGTCCATACATCAGAAAGAGCGACGGAAAGGCTGGAACGGCGATCCCCAGATGGGCGTGCGGCCCGGACGCCCACTCATCCGCCAGCGTCTGCCCGCCCGTCCCGCTGATCCGCATCGGGAACATGAAGTCCATCGTGCGAAATCCGGTTCCCCAGATGATGCAGTCGACCGGATGCGTGCGACCGTCCGCCGTCGTCGGGCCGTCGGGCGTGATCGCGGTGATCTCGTCGGTGACGAGCTCGACGTCGGGCCGCTGCAACGCCGGCAGAAAGCGCGAACTGAACAGCACCCGCTTGCATCCGAAGGTGTAGTCGGGCCAGGCCTTCCGCCGCACCTCGGGGTCGCGTAGTTGCCAACGCATGAACAGGGTCGAGCGGAGCCGGCCGATCCGGCCGAAGGTGGCCGGGTTGCGGATCATCATCGTCAGGGCTTCGCCGTAGTCGAAGACGAACCGGCGTCGCATCGCCTGAACGCCGGGGATGCGCCCGATCGCGGCCTTGACCGCGGCCGGATAGGCGCGGTTCTTGCGCGGCATGAACCAGTTCCCGGAGCGCTGGAAGACGAGGATTTCACGCGCGACGCCGGCGATCTCGGGAACGAACTGCACGGCGCTCGCCCCCGTCCCGACCACAGCGACCCGCTTCCCCCGCAGGTCGTATTCGTGCTCCCATGAGGCGGAATGGAAACTGCGGCCGGCGAAGCTCTCGATGCCGTCGATCCGCGGAAGTGCGGTCCGATGGAGCTGTCCGGTCGCGACGATCAACGCCTCGCTCTCCCACGTACGCCCATCCTCGGCGGTGGTGATCCAGAGACGGCGCCCGTCGTCCCAACGGCAGTCGGTCACCTCGGTGTCGGGAACCAGACGACGGTCGACCCCGTACTCGTGAGCAACGGCCTCCAGATAGTCCAGGATCTCCCGTTGGGTCGAGCAGAGCCGCGCCCAGTCGCGACGCTGGGCGAACGAGTACGAGTAGAGGTGGCTCGGAACGTCGCAGGCCGCGCCCGGGTAGTGATTCTGAAGCCAGGTTCCTCCGAGCCCGGGCGCGCGGTCGAGGATCGTGATGTCGTCGAAGCCGTGTGACTGGAGATCGATGGCCGCGGCAAGACCGCCGAAGCCGGCACCGATGATCACGACCCGTGGGCGGCTCATGCCCTGAATCTAGCCTTCAGCCGAGCGTTGCACCCTTCTCGCGGTTGCATGAGTCGCACAGCAACTGCAGGTTTGCCGCCGCGCTCGATCCCCCCATCGCAATCGGGATCACATGGTCGAACTGCAGCAACGCCCGGGAGTTGCACTCCACGCAGCGACCGCCGTCCCGATCGAAGACCGCCAGTCGAACCTCACGAGGAATTCCGGGCCGCGCCGGCCTCCCGGCCACTCGGCCGTCACCGGCTTCGAGGCTGTGTGCCCGCTCGAGTTGCCGTCGCTTGCGATCGAGGCGCTCGTCGGCCAGCGCCTCGACGTCGCCGGGCCCGAGTCCCTCGCGCTCCCACCAGATCCGGTCCCGATAGAGCCAGTAGCGGCGCTCGCCGAGCTCGCCGACCGCAACGGCGGTGCTCTCCTGAAGGTCCTGGAGTCGCCGCCACGATCGCCCTCCGACCGCCGGCCCCGCGAACTCCGAGCCGATCAGTAGCCGGTAGTGACGACCGACCAGGGACCGGTTCAGCTCGAATCCGGCATTGACTGCCTCGTACAACACCGCCCCGAAGCTATGGCCTGAAACGGATGCCGCCCGGATTCTGCAACCGAACCTGCAGGGGGATAACCCGAGGGAATGCTCCGCTGTGCGGACTTAACCCGCCCCACCGGCCTTGAAAAGCCCCTCGGCAGGCCACGCCCGCCTCCAGACTCATCCCCCGATTGCGCTCATCGAGCGGGCGGGCGGGCGGAAGCCCTTCTCGCCGACGTGATGTTTGAGCTCCTTGCGCCAGACGGCGTCGCGGATGATCCCCTCGAGCTCGCCGTCGTCGGCGCCGGCCCGCATCGGCTCGCGAAGATCGGTCTCGTGGACCGAGAAGAGGCAGGTCCGAAGCTTGCCCTCGGCGGTCAGCCGCAGACGGTTGCAGTCGGCGCAGAAGGGTTCGCTGACCGGATTGATGAAACCGATCTCGCCGGGGCCGTCGGCGAATCCGTAGACCCTGGCGGTGGCGGACGGCTCGCGGGGCAGCTCGATCAACTCGTGCTCGCGCTCGATCAGCGCCCGGATCTCGGCGCCGGTCAGGACCGAGTCCGGCGACCAGGCGTGGTCGGCATCGAGAGGCATGAACTCGATGAAGCGCACCTGGTAGTTGCTCGTTCGCGCGAGGTCGGCGAAGGCGGAGACCTCGCGCTCAGTGAAGTCCCGCATCGCGATTGCGTTGACCTTGATCGGACGCACGCTCTCGTGGGCAGCGATCGCCTCGAGACCGCGCAGCACCTGGGGAAGTGCATCCCGGCGGGTGATCTGAAAGAAGCGATCACGGGCGAGCGAGTCGATCGAGACGTTGACGCGACCGATCCCAGCCTCCACCAGCGCATCAGCGTCGCGCTCGAGCAGGTAGCCGTTGGTCGTCAGCGAGAGATCCCCGAGCCCTGGGGTCGGAGCCAGCATCGAGACAAGGCGCGGAAACTCCCTGCGGACCAGCGGCTCCCCGCCGGTCAGCCTGACGTCCTCGATGCCCAGCCTGACCAGCAACGAGACCAGCCGCTCGATCTCCTCGAACGAGAGCACCTCGTCGCGCTCGAGCCAGGGCAACCCATCCGCGGGCATGCAGTACTGGCAGCGAAAGTTGCATCGATCGGTCACCGAGACGCGCAGGTCCGAGATGACCCTGCCGTGGGCGTCGACCAGCGGCTCTACCTTGGCCTCCATCCCCACCGATGATCGCGCATCCGACCCTTCGGCCGGTTCCCGCCGCTCAACCGGAGCAGTTCGCCCGACGGGGTACCGGCGGGTAGGGAAGGTCGGCGATCACGGCGGTCTCGAGGTAGTCATTCTCGCGAGGGTCGCCCGAACCCGGAGCCAGTGCGGCTCCGATCTCGCGCAACTCGTCGCGCGGAGCGTCGGGCGCGGCCCAGGGCGCCAGGCCGAGAAACTCGCGCTTGGGTCCCGCGTAGACCTCGTACTCGGCGGGGTCCTCGGGCAGGAACTCCGAGTTGCCCACGTAGTTGCAGCCCGCCTTCCCCGGCTTGACGCCCTTCGGGCCCTTGAGCCCGCGCTGGGTGATCGCGGTCTGCCCGTCGAACGGGAGGTCGGCGAGGTTGCCAACCATGTGCGGGGTCACGTTGTAGTCGAAGGAGACGGTCGGGTCGGCCGAGGAGCGCCAGGTCGACGACATCCACTCGAGCGGCTGCCATTCGTTGGCGGTCGCCCATTCGCCCGGGTTCGCCTCGTCCTGCATGACCAGGTTGGTTCCGAGCGCATCGAGGCAGTACATGTAGTACTTGGAGGTGTCCGAGCATGGATCGATGCCCGGGTCCGGCGCCTCGCCGTAGGGCGTCACCGGGCCGCCGTTGTAGACGAAGGCGGGCAGGCTGGTCGCGAACGCCATCTTCGCCTTGGTCCCAGGGATCCTGTACGGACGGACGTTCTCCACCGCATCCGGACCGGTGCTGGGACCGGGCGTCAGACTGATCAGGTTCTCGATGCTCGTCAGCGGGACCTTCTTGTTGGATGCGACCACGTTTCGCAGCGGCCGAGGTCCGTCGGCGGTGACGTTCTTCGGCGCCCACATGAACGCCTCGTTGTAGACCTCCGGGCCGGTGGCCACGTAGGCGCTGGTGGGGTTCGCGACGTCGGGATCGGCAAACGCCGCAATCTCGGTCGGGTCCACTGACTCGCGGAACTCGGGTTGGTTGTTGGAGCCGAGGATGTAGATGTCGTAGCGCCTGGCAAGGGAGCTGAACGTCTGCATCCAGCCGCGAGCGAAGGTGTCGGTGCCGCCCACGAACGTCTTCGAGAACCCGGGGACGCCGCCGAACCGATCGTCGTAGGCCGCCTCCTGAGCGGCGTACTCGCCGTCGAGGGTGCCGAGCGCCACCGCGACACCGCAAGGCGAGGGAATGTTCTCGCAGCCGGGGACGTTGCCGGGATCACTGAAGATCTCCCGGGTGGAGGCGCCTCGTGAGCCGGTGGCCAGCGTCATCATCCCCACGTCCTCGGTCAGGGCGACGACGTTCGGGCGCCCGCTGGCGAGGTTCGGCTCCACGTAGTCGCGGATCATGCACTCGATCTTCTTGCGGAACGAGTCGTAGCTGACGACGTTGTTCAGATCCTGCTTGTACTGGAGCGCGAAGACCCGCGGCCCGCTGTCGTCGGGGTAGAGGTTGACGACCGGCTTCGATCGGTTGGCGGCTCGCGTCGACGCGCAGGTCCGCTTCGACGGAGGTCTGGGCAGCGGGGTTGCCTCGGGCTCGACCGACTTCACCGCCTTGCGGGCCGACAGCGGATCGTTGGCGATCAGAGCGTCGGCGCCCGCCAGGGTCGCGGCCCTGACGTCGGAACGCTCCTCGAAAGTGAAGGGAGCCACCTGAAGACCCTGATCGTGCGCGTCCTGGATCAGCTCCTCGCTGACCGGCCACTGTGGAGAGATGAAGTTCATGCCTCCACCGGCGGCGACTGCCGCGGCGATGTTGTTGACATTCTCGAAGGTCAGAAACGACGTGCCACTGTCGTCGAAATAGGGGTCGTCCAGAAACGGGGTGAGGTTGCCGGGCAGGAAGCTCTGCAGGATCAGATCGCTCGGCGGGTAGCCGCCGTCCTTGACCTGCTCGGCCACCGTCAACGCGAAGCCCGAGGGCGACGAGGGGTCGTAGTCGGGGTCGGTCGGGTAGTTGTTGATCTCGAGGTTGACCGCGGCCCCGTGCTTCTTCGCCAGCTGCAGCGCCTGAATCGTGGTCGGGACCTTGGCCCGGCGGTCGTCGTCCTTGCCGAGATGGCGAGAGACCTCGTCGGTTCCGAGGATGTCGATCTCACACTCGCCGCGGATCTCGGCGAGGGTCCTCTCCGAGACCAGTCCCGTGCAGGTGGTCGTTCGCTTCAGGGAGGCGTCATGCATGACGACGGCGCGGTCGTCGGCCGTGAGGCGGGTGTCCATCTCGAGCACGAACCCGGCCTTCGCCGAGTGACGGAAGGCCGGCAGGGAGTTCTCGGGAAAGGCGGGACGAAGCTCACCGCCGACGGTCTTCAACGGACCGCCTCGATGGGCGTGGATGTAGGGAGAAGCGTTCGCCTGTGTCGGCGCCAGGGCCAACATCGAGACGATCGAAGCCACGGTGAAGACGACGGACTTCCTCATTGCTCTCTCTCCTCAGGGAACGAAACGCATGCCGGGACCCGGCAGTTTATTTCGCTCGGGCCGGAGCGGCGTCACTCGGCAACAACGCCACCGCGGTTAGCTTCAGCCTGTGCTCCTTCCAGCCGCAGTCGCCCTTGCCGCGCTGATCGTCGCCCTGCTCGGCGTACAGATCGGCCTGCCGCGGCTCGCGGCAGCTCGCATCCGCTCGCGGCTGACCGAGGGCGGCGGTCACGCCGACGTAGCGATCAGCGCCTGGCCGGCCCACCGGCTGCTCCGTAATGCGGGAGATCGGCTGTCGGTTCGCGGAGAGGGTCTGGTGATCGGCCTCGCGGGCGAGAGCGGCGAGGGAGACGACCGTGGAGGGCGGCAGGCCGGGCTCTCCGCCCTCGATGGCTTCGGAGAGGTGGACATCGAGCTGGTCGACTTCCGCACCGGCCCGCTGGAGGTCGCGGCGTTCGTCCTCACCCGAACCGGCAGCGGCAGCTATGCGATGGCGGCGACGGGAACGACGACCGGCGCCGAGTTGATCCGGTTCGGAGATCCATGGCTCCGCGCGGCGATTCCCGGCGGTGGACTTCTCGGTGCCGTCGCCGGCGGCGCCCCGATGACATCGCGACGGGTCAGGGTCTCGATCGAGATCGAGCTGCTGAGCGAGCCGGCCGGACTGCGGGTCGGCTCCGGCGGCGGCTCGATCGCCGGATACCCGGCCGGGCCATTTGCGACCGCGATCGCTGCTGCCGTGGCACGCCGGCTCGAGATCGTCCCCTAGGCCGACCGGCGGGCGCCCAGGATCGTCCAGCCCGTCGTCGAAAACTATTCGGCGTCGCCCGTGTTGGCAACCGATGATGAGACTCAAACCAATACTCACCGTCCTGGCCATGGTCGCTGTGATGCTGCATGCCGACCAGTCCGCCGCCGCACCGGTAAAGCCGATCAAGGGGATCGACGTCTCCCGCTTCCAGGGCACGATCTCCTGGAAGAAGGTGAGCAGGACCGACGTCCGCTTCGCCTACGTGCAGGCCAGCCGCGGTAGTGGCAAAGACTGCACGGTGGTGCCCGAGGAGTGCGGCCGAGACCAGTACTTCGCCCGCAACTACGCCAACGCCAACGCGGAGGGGCTACGGGTGGGCACCTACCACCGCGCGTTCGCCAAGGGCGGCACGCGGGAGAAGGCCAAGGAGGACGCTCGGGCCGAGGCGAACCGATTCATCAACGTCGTCGGCAGCGTCGGCGAAGACGACCTTCGCCCTGCGCTCGACGTCGAGTCGCCGTTCACGCGGCTGGATGAAGGCAGGTTGCGGCTCTGGATCCAGACCTGGCTCAACCGCGTCGAGAAGAAGCTGAAGGTCAAGCCGCTGATCTACACCAACAGCTCGAGCTGGCTCGCCACCGGCAACACCACCTCGTTCGCCAACGACGGCCACCCCCTGTGGGTGGCCAACTTCGATGTGCCCAAGCCGAGCGTCCCGGCCGAGAACTGGGCCGGGAAGGGCTGGACGATCTGGCAGTACACGAGCTCAGGCCGGGTCAAGGGCGTCACCGGCAACGTCGACCGGAACCGGCTGATGAAGGGATTCGGCAAGCTCAACGCCCGCTGATCCAGCCACCGCCGGGGCGCGATCTGCCAAGGTGAGTCGATGAGCAATCAAGAGGATCAGGAAATCACCGGGGAGTCGATCACCGCCGAGGGCCTGCTCGAGCTGAGGGCGGAGGTCGACGAGCTGGAGGGGCCGGGACGCCTGGCGATGGCGGCGCGAATCAAGGCCGCCCGGGAGCTCGGCGATCTCAAGGAGAACGCCGATTACCACATCGCCAAGGAGGATCAAGCTCATCTGGAGACCAAGATCAAGCGCCTCCGCATGCGCCTCCGGGACGCCGTCGTGGTCGAAATCGAAGCCGACCCTGAGACGTTCGCGTTCGGCTGCACCGCCGAGGTCCTCGACGACTCCGGAGAAGCCCACACCTGGAAGCTGGTCGGACCGACCGAGGCCGACCTGAGCGAGGGCCGCCTCTCGGCGGAGTCCCCGGTCGGGCGGGCGCTGCGCGACGGGCGCATCGGCGAAGACATCGTCGTCGAGACTCCCAGGGGAAGCCGCAAGTTCACCATCCAGAAGCTCGTCGACTGACGGATCCCCTCGGCCTACCGGCCGTCGGCGCCGAGCGACGGCAGCGACCAGTCGCGCCGGATGCTGAGCATCCTCAGGCCGAAGATGATGAGCATGCCGATCGCCCCGGAGATCGGCTCGGCCACCGACGTCTGCTCCTCCAGGAAGACGAAGATCACCGACCCCGCCAGTGCGGCGGTCGCGTAGATCTCTCCGCCGACGATGATCAGGGGCTTGCGACCGGTGAGGACATCGCGGATCACCCCTCCCCCGGCCCCGGTGATGATGGCCGCAACAACCGCAACCCCGCCGTCGAAGCCGAGGCCGAGGGTGATACTGGCTCCGACGATCGAGAACAACGCCAATCCTGCGGCGTCGGCTAGGCGGACTCCGTCCTCGATTCGACGAGTTGATCCGTCGGCGATCAGCCCGACGAGCGGGATCGCGATGGCCGCCCCGATCACGGCCGCGAAGAGATAGATCTGATCCTCGATCCAGAAGACGGGCGTCGCCCCGAGGATGAGGCCGCGAATCGTCCCCCCTCCCAGGGCCGTGACCGCGCCGACGACGATCGCCCCGAACCAGTCGAGGTGACGTGCGGAGACGGCGAGCACGCCCGAAACGGCGAAGACGATCGTTCCTGCAAGCTCCGCTACCTCCATCGGCGGTTGAAGCTACCGGCTCTCCGCCGGCCCGGAAGCCGTGCTATTGAGTCAGCCATGCGGATTCAGTTCGTGACCCAGATGTGGCCCAGCCCGGAGAACCCGGACCTCGGCAGCTTCCTCGTTCCGCTGACCCGTGAGCTGAGGCGAGTCGGACACCAGGTCGAGGTTTCGGCGATCAGCAGGCGGGGCGGGGCGCCGACCAAGTACGCCGGCCTGCTTGGGAGCTCGATCGCAACGGCCAGGCGCTGGGATCCCGATGTCGTGTTCGCTCACTTCCTGTTCCCGGCCGGCGCCGCAGGCGCCGCCGCCTCGCTTGCCGCTCGCGCTCCGCTGGTCGTGATGGCGCACGGCCAGGACGTCAGAAACATCGGCGAGATCAAGGGGGTCAGGCTCGCCACCAGAGCGGTGATCGGGCGGGCCTCGGGCGTGATCGCCAACTCACGCTGGCTCGCGGGCCAACTGACGGAGGCAATCCCCGCCGCCGAGCCCAAGATCTCGATCGCCGACTGCGGCATCGACCTCGACGCGTTTCATCCCGCCGATGCCGCGCAGGCAAGGACGGAGCTCGGCTGGGATGGCGCGGGGCCGGCGTTCCTGTGCGTCGGCTCGCTGCTCGAACGCAAGAACGTGATCAGGCTCGCCGATGCATTCGCCGCCCTCGGCCGCGGACGGCTCGCGTTCGTCGGCGACGGCCCCCTGCGCGGCGATCTGGAAGGTCGCGAAAACGTCACCGTGGTCGGTCGGATTCCGCAGGCCGAGGTCCCGCAATGGGTCGCGGCATGCGACGTCCTCTGTCAGCCGTCGCTGATCGAACCGTTCGGCCAGGCGACCCTCGAGGGAATGGCGATGGAGCGGACCGTGGTCGCGACGACCATCGGCGGGCCACCCGAGTTCGTCACCCCCGAAGCGGGGGTGCTGGTCGACCCCGGCGACACCGCCGCGCTCACCGCGGCGCTCGAGCGGGCGGCGGCGCTACCGGCGCCTAATCAGGCCGCTCGCGTTGCCGCTCATGCCCACGACGTCAAGGTGGAGGTCGCAAGGATGCTCGCCGTACTCGAACGCGCCGTTCAGTAGCCCTGGCCCGGAGGGGGACCGCCGGGAGGCCGACTGCTGAAGGCGAAGATCGCCCCGACGACGAAGGCGACGGCACCCACGATCATCAGGATCAAGCCCACGGTCGTCAGATCGATCGCGTCCCATTCATCCTTGACGGCGTAGCGCAGAATGGCTCCGATCGCCACCATCACAAGTCCAGTTCCCATCGTCATCGATTACCTCCAGCGTTCGTTCAAGCCCTCCCGGGACAGCGGGCGAAAGGGTATCCGCTGACCCGGACCCGGACGCCTCAACTGACCGCCGCAACGGCGATCTCGCCCGATCGGCCCGACTAACCTGGGTACGTGATCCCTCGATGAGCCGTCCCGCCGTCCTCAACCCAAAGGAAAGCGTGTCGACGATCGACCCGGTCGAACTCTCAGGGCAACTGCTCGGCGCGCTGCGCTCGGTTCATGCTTCAGGCGAGCGGGGAGCGGTTGCGGACCTCGCCGGCGGGCTCAACGGATCCGACCCGGCTGCGATCGAGGGCGACTCCGCGCGGCTCGCGTTCTGGCTCAACGTCTACAACGCGCTCCTGCTTCACCGGCTCAGCGTCAAACCCGCCGGCGGGAGCATGCTCATGCATCCGCTGATCTTCAGTGCCTGCGCCTACCTGGTTGGTGGCGCGCCCTTCACGCTCAACCAGATCGAGCATGGGGTCCTGCGCCGGAATCGCCGTCCGCCACTTCACCCTCGCCGCCCGTTCAGACGCTCGGACCCGCGGATGAGATCGCTCCCCTCGAGGGTCGATCCACGGATCCATTTCGCTCTCAACTGCGGGGCGCGCTCATGCCCCCCGATCCGCATCTACGACGCCCGCAACTTGGATCACGATCTCCGCGACGCAACGCGGGCCTACCTCGAGGCGGAGACCGAGATCGACCCCGCCGGAGTCAAGTTGCCGCGGCTGATGCGCCTGTACGCGGGCGACTTCGGCTCGCGGTCCGAACAGATCACATTCGCATCCGCCCATCTCCCGGAGCTGGCGGCTCTGCAAGCCGGCCGCGGCGAAGGGCTCAGGGTGCGATACGGCAGATTCGACTGGACCGCCGCACCCATACGGGAGGCCGCCGACTACGGAGTAACAAAGCAGTAACCGCGACGATGGCCATGGCGCTAGGGTCTCGCCCGTGGCGGTCTTGGAGCAGGTAACGATTGCGCCGGCCTCGACGGAGCGATTCCGGGCGCTCCTCGGGGACGACTACTCCGAGGTCGAGCAGGCGATCGGCGACGCCGGCCGCCTGCTCAACAGTCGCGTCATCTGGCATGTCAACTCGACGGCTCGCGGCGGCGGTGTCGCCGAGATGCTGCAGTCGCTGCTCGCCTACGCGCGGGGAGCGGGCGTCGATGTCCGCTGGCTGACGATCGAGGGAGATCCGGAGTTCTTCACGATCACCAAGCGAATCCACAACCACCTCCATGGTTCGCCAGGGGACGGCGGCGAGCTCGGTGAGGCGGAGCGAATCCACTACGAGAGCACGCTCGCCCGCAGCGCCGACGAACTCGGCGAGCTCGTTCGCCCCGACGACATCGTCTACCTGCACGATCCACAGACGGCGGGGTTGATCGGGCCGATGCGCTCGAAGGGGACGCGGGTCATCTGGCGCTGCCACGTGGGGCTTGACCGGCCGAATGAGCTGGCCAGATCGGCGTGGTCCTTTCTCGAGCCCTACGTCCGGCAGGCGGACGCCTACGTCTTCTCGCGTCGCGCCTTCGCATGGGAGGGTCTCGAATCCGAGAAGCAGTGGCTGGTCGCACCATCGATCGACGCGTTCTCGCCCAAGAACCAGGAGATGGAAGCCGATGCCGTGAATGCGATTCTCGGCAGGATCGGGCTCGCCCATGACGGCTACGGGCCGGCCGTCTTCCTGCGCCAGGACGGCAGCCGCGGCAGGGTCGATCGCGCCGCCGATCTCGATCAGGAGGGTCCGATCCCCGACGATGCGCCGCTGATCGTCCAGGTCTCGCGCTGGGACAGGCTCAAGGACCACGAGGGGGTACTGCGCTGCTTCGCAGAGCACTGCCGCCACCCGGGTGCTCACCTGCTGCTCGCCGGCCCATCGGTCGCCGAGGTTGCCGACGACCCCGAGGGGGCCGAGGTGCTGCGCGAGATCCGAGCCCAGCGCCGCGAGCTTCCGGCGGAGGTTCGGAGCCGGGTCCACCTCGCCTGCCTGCCGATGCAGGACATCGACGAGAACGCGGCGATGGTGAACGCGATCCAGCGCCGCGCCGACGTGATCGTGCAAAAGAGCATCGCCGAGGGATTCGGACTGACGGTGGCGGAGGCGATGTGGAAGGCCAAGCCGGTGGTTGCGAGCCGGATCGGCGGGATTCAGGACCAGATCGTCGACGGCGAGTCCGGGCTGCTGATCAACGATCCGACCGACCTCGTCGCGACCGCCGCCGCGATCGATGGTCTCCTCGCCGACCCGTTGAGGGCGGCGGCAATTGGAGCGGCGGCCCGCGAGCGGGTGCGTCGTTCGTTCCTCGGCACCCGCCACCTCGTCCAATACATGAGCCTGATCAAGGCTTTGCTCGCGGATGGATAACCTCGTCCCCGGATGAGGTCGAAGCAACAGCCGCCGACGACAGGCGCCGCGCGCTGGGTCTACCCCTTCCGGGCCGGCTCGCGGGAGATGCAGGCGCTGCTCGGTGGGAAGGGCGCCAATCTCGCCGAGATGACCAAGGTCCTCGGCGCGGAACTGGTTCCGGGCGGGTTCACGATCACCACGGAAGCGTGCGTGACCTACATGCGAGGCGACGGCGAGACGCCCGCCGGACTCGACCAGCAGATCGAGGATGCCCTGGCTCAGCTCGAGCGCGAAGCGGGAAAGGGCCTCGGGGATGCCGAGGACCCATTGCTCCTGTCGGTCCGCTCCGGCGCTCCCGTGTCGATGCCGGGAATGCTCGACACGGTGCTCAACCTCGGCTTGAACGAAGCCTGTGTGGAGGGGCTGGCCGCAGGTAGCGGTGATCCCCGCTTCGCCTGGGACTCCTACCGACGCCTGGTCCAGATGTTCGCCGAGGTGGTTCGGGGCGCCGAGGCGCTGGACTTCGAGGACGAGCTTCACGCCACCCGGAAGGCCTCCGGCGTCGCCCTCGACAGCGAGTTGGACGTCGGCGCGTTCCGCACTCTGACCGGTCGCTTTCTCGAGATCTTCTCCGAGCACACCGGCGAGCCCTTTCCCGAGGACCCCCGCGAGCAGCTGCGGCAGTCGGTCCTGGCGGTCTTCGACTCCTGGAACAACGACCGGGCCCGAAGCTACCGGCGGCTGAACGGCATCCCCGACGACCTCGGGACCGCCGTCACGGTCCAACGGATGGTGTTCGGCAACCGGGGGGACGACTCCGGCTCGGGCGTCGCCTTCACCCGCGACCCCACGACCGGGGCTCCCCAACCCGAGGGCGACTTCCTCCTCAACGCCCAGGGTGAGGACGTCGTCGCCGGGGTGCGCAACACCGAGGACCTAGCCGACCTCGCTGACCGGATGCCGGGGGTCCACGAGGCGCTGCTCGACTCCCTCTCCCGGCTCGAGCGCCATTACCGCGACATGCAGGACGTCGAGTACACGATCGAGGAGGGGCGCCTCTACATCCTGCAGACGAGGACCGCGAAACGGCCCGCCCAGGCCGCGGTCCGCTTCGCCTTCGACGCGGTAGCCGAAGGGCTGCTCACTCGGAAGCAGGCCCTGAGCACGATCGACGCCGGCTCGCTTGATGCGCTGTTGCACCCGACCTTCGATCCCGACCAGACCTACGACGTGCTGCTCCGCGCCGTCCCGGCATCACCGGGAGCGGCGAAGGGGGCGATCGTCTTCAGCGCCGAGGAGGCCGAGCGGCGGGGCGACGCCGGAGACGATGTGATCCTGGTCAGGCGATTCACGTCAGCCGACGACGTCGGTGGGTTCCACGCTGCTCGGGGAGTGCTGACCTCACAGGGAGGGAAGTCCTCCCACGCCGCGATCGTCGCCCGCGGGATGGGCCGGCCGTGCGTCTGCGGGGCGGCGGACCTCGAGGTTGACGTCGAGCGGGGAGTGCTCCGGGTGGGGGCGCGTGAGGTGCAGGCGGGAGAGACGATCGCGATCGACGGATCGAGCGGCGTGGTGACGCTGGACGACGTGCAACTGGTCAGGCCGCCCGTCGACGAGAGTTTTGCTGCGGTGCTCGCATGGGCCGATGGAATCCGTCGCCTCGGGGTGCGGGCGAACGCCGATACCGGCGAGGACGCGGCCCGCGCCCGCGAGCTGGGGGCCGAGGGGATCGGCCTCTGCCGAACCGAGCACATGTTCTTCGGCGCCGACCGTGAGCAGCTCGTCAAGGAGATGTTCATCACCGGCGAGCTCTGGCGCCGAGGAGCCGACGACGACGAGCACCGGTTCGCCGAGGCTCTGCGCCAGCTCGGCGAACTCCAGCGCAGCGATTTCGCCGAGATCTTCAGGGCCATGAGCGGCTTGCCGGTGACGATCCGGCTGCTCGATCCCCCGATGCACGAGTTCCTTTCGATCCCGGGCTTCACGGACGAACTCGAACAGGCCGAACAAGAGGGCGATGCGGCGAAGGTGGACCTGGCCCGCCAGCGACTGAGCGTCGCCGAAGATCTCAGGGAGGTCAACCCGATGCTCGGGACGCGAGGGGCGCGACTCGGCTTACTGCTGCCCGCCCTGTATGAGATGCAGGTCAGGGCGATCCTCGGCGCCGCCGCGGACGTGGGCGAGGCAGACGCCGCTCCCCGAGTCGAGATCATGCTTCCCCTGATCGCCTTCGAGACCGAGCTGGACCTGCTGATGGACCTCGTGGAAGGGGCTGCGGAGGGGGCGAAGGCTGAGGCGCAAAGCCCGGTCGACTACCGGGTGGGCACGATGATCGAGCTACCGCGTGCCTGTCTGATCGCGGAGAAGCTCGCCGAGCGCGCCGACTTCTTCAGCTTCGGCACAAACGACCTCACCCAGACCACCGACGGGCTCTCCCGCGATGATGCCGAGCGCGGCCTGCTGCCGACCTACCTCGATCTCGGGGTGCTGATCCGGAGTCCGTTCGAGAGCATCGACGTCCCCGCGGTCGGCGAGCTGGTTCGGATGGCGAGCGAACGGGGCCGGACCGCCAAGCCGGGCCTCAAGCTCGGGATCTGTGGGGAGCACGGCGGCGACCCGGCCAGCATCCGGTTCTTCGACTCGATCGGGCTCGACTACGTGAGCTGCTCACCCTTCAGGATCCCGATCGCACGCGTGGCAGCCGCTCAAGCCGCAGGGTAGTCCCGCCCGCCGGCTCGGCCGGGCGGGATCAGGCGTCGTCGACCTTCCAGGTGCTGGGCCACGGGCGACTCGAGGGGGCGACGGCGACGCGGACTCTGGCGTCGACGACCAGCGAACCTTCCGGCCCGGCCATGACCGGGTTGAGGTCGAGCTCGACGATCTCGTGATGGGCCTCGACCATCGCTGAGATCCGTAGCAAGACCCCTTCCAGCGCTTCGACATCTGCCACCGGTGCCCCGCGAAAGCCGGTCAGCAACGGCTGGATCGCCAGCGACCCGATCATCGCCCGCGCCTCGTGAGCGGCAATCGGGCAGATCCTCACTGCTACGTCCTTGTACAGCTCGGCCGCAGTTCCGCCGGCCCCGCAGGCTAGGACCGGCCCGAACACCGGGTCGCTGACGACGCCGACCAGAAGCTCCGTGCCGACCTCCACCATGCTCTGAACCATGAAGGTCTCGCGCTCGACGCCGGCGGCGGCAAGGTGTTCGTCCATCTCGACGGCGGCCCAGGAAACCTCGGCGGCTCCGGTCAGACCTGCGCGTACGGCATGCAGATCGGTCTTGTGGACGATCGCCGGGCCCGCTGCCTTGAGCGCAACGCGACCGCCGAGTTCCTCGGCCGCGTGGCCGGCGGCAACGGAGTCGGCGACCGTACGCCATTCCGGCATCCGAATCCCGTAGCAACCGAGCAGCTCGGCGACCTCACTGGGGCCCACCCATCCCCCGCCCTCGGCCAGCGCTCCGGCGATCACGGCGGCCGCACCGTCCGCATCCGCTTCGCTGAACTCGACCGGCGCCTCCTGGGGTCGCTCCCGCCATTCGACGTGGCGCATCACCCGGCCGAGCGCGCGGGCGGCATCCTCGGGGTATTGGTGGGCGGGCACGCCCCCGGCGGCGGTCATCGCGGCGTGATCGCGGGCGGACATGAAGACCGCCTGTACCGGGATCTCGCGGGCGAGCTCCGAGCAGGCGACGCTCACGGCCTGGGCTACATCCTCGGCCCGCGTCAGCAGCGGCCGAATGAAGATGACGATCAGGGCGTCGATCCCCTCCCACTCCGCGAGTGCGCCGATCGTCTGCCTGTACTGCTCGGCGCTCGCCGTCGCGATCATGTCGACCGGGTTGGTCAGCGACGCCTCGGGGGCCAACCCCTCCGCCAGCGCGGACCGCACGCTCTCAGGCAGCGCCGGCACCTCCAAGCCGACCGCCTCGCAGGCGTCGGCGCACATGATCGCCGGCCCCCCCGCGTTCGTGATGATCCCGACACGCGGACCGGCCGGCAAGGGTTGATTTGCCAATAGAGAGGCGACGTCGAGCAACTCCGACAGGCTGTCGGTGCGGATCACGCCGACCTGGTCGAACAGTGCGTCGACGGTCACGTCCGAGGCGGCGATCAAGGCGCCGGTATGAGATTCGGTCGCACGCGCCCCGGCGGTCGACCGGCCGCTCTTGACGACCACGATCGGCTTGCGGCGTCCGACCCGGCGGGCGACCTTCGAGAAGCGGCGCGGGTTGCTGAACGACTCGATGTAGAGCAGCGCGACCGAGGTGGCGTCGTCGTCCTCCCAGTACTCGAGCAGGTCGTTCGCCGTGATATCGGCGCGATTGCCGATCGAGGCGAAGGACGAGACGCCCAGGCTCCGATCCTCGGCGAGGTCGATTAGCGCAAGCCCCAGGGCACCGCTCTGAGTCACGAAGCCGACGCTGCCGGGCGGCGGCATGGAGGGTGCGAAGGTCGCGTTGAAGCTCGATTCGCCCGCCGCGTTGAGGATCCCGAGGCAGTTCGGCCCGACCAGCCGCATCCCCGCGTCGCGGCAGATCTCGAGCAGGACCCGCTGGCGAGCCGCGCCCTCCTCGCCGACCTCGGCGAATCCCGCGGAAATCACGACGAGCGCGGGGACGCCCTTACTCGCGCAGGCCCGTGCCGCGTCGGCTACGGCCTCGGCGGGCACCGCGATGATCGCGAGGTCGACCTCGCCTGGAGCCTCGGCGATGTCGTGGTAGGCCCGCACCGACTGGACGACGTCCGCGGACGGGTTGACGGGGTAGACGACGCCGCCGAAGCCGGACGCGAGCATGTTGTGGAAGATCTCGCCGCCGATGCTGCCGCGCCGACGCGATGCGCCGACCACGGCGACCGTCCGTGGTTCGAGAAACCTCCGCACGGCCGCGGCGGCGGCGATTCGGTCGCGATCCTCGAAGCGCTCCATCGCGTCGGGTGAGAAGGAGGTTGGGAGCTCGATGTGAATCGCCCCCGGAACCGAGGACCGGTCGACGGGGAGGCCGCTCTCGCGGAACACCTCGACCATCCGTCGGTTGCCGGTCTGGATCTCGGCCTCGAACAGGTCAACGCCGTTTTCGGCCGCGACCTCCGCCAGGTGGGCGAGCAGGATCGTCGCCACGCCCCTGCCGGCCATCTCGTCGGCGATCGCGAAGGCGACCTCAGCGCGATCGGAACCGGTCTTCGCATAGGTGCCCTGCGCGACCAGATGATCGGCCCCGCCACGCGTCGCGACCAGGCCGTAGGTGGATTCGTAGTCGACGTCAACCGTGATCCGCGCCGCGTCCTCCACGCTCGCGCCCGCGGAGAAGAAGCGGAACGCGCGTGACTCCGGGCTCAGGCCGGCGAAGAACTCGGCCAGCAGCGGCTCGTCGCTGGAGCGGACGGGTCGGACGTGGACCGTCGATCCGTCTCGCAAGGTGACGTCTGCCTCATTGCCGACTGGGTAGGCGTCACTCATCGGTCGATCGTAGTCCACTGACCGCGCCCGCTCACGAAACGGTCAGGAGGAGAGCGGGGGCCGGAACGGCTCCCCGGAGCCTCGCCTCAGGAGTTGAAATCGACCGGCAGGCTCTTGAGCTGGCTGGAGAACTGCGAGATCACCCAGGTCGGCTCATCGGCGATCGTCATCGCCGGAAAACGACGCAACGTCTCCTCCACGAGGACCTTGAGCTCGAGTCGGGCGAGCGCGGTTCCGAGGCAGAAGTGGCGACCGCCGGCCCCGAAGGCCTGGTGTTCGGGATTGCGTAGGACGTCGAAGCGATCGGGGCTCTCGTAGCAGTCCTCGTCACGATTGGAGGACGGGTACCAGAGCGCAACCTTGTCCCCCTCCTTGATCTCCTTGCCCCCGAGGATGACGTCCCTGGTGGCGGTGCGGCGGAAGTGCGCGAAGGCGGGAAACATTCGCAATGCCTCCTCGACGGCACCGGGGACGAGCGAGCGGTCGTCGATCAGGAGCTGCCGCTGCTCGGGGTTCTCCATCAACGCCCGCATCGTGCTCGTGTAGGTGGCTTTGGTCGAGTCATTACCGGCCGCCATCATCAGGATGAAGCCGGCGAAGATCTCCTCGTCGCTGAGCGTATCGCCATCGATCTCGGCGAAGACGAGCACGCTGAGCATGTCGTCGGTGGGATTCTCGCGACGGGCTTCGACCAGCTCCATGCAGCGAGTGAACATCACCGGCAGATCCTCGGCTACCAGCGCCTCGAGGCCCTTGGGGTTGAGCCCCGGATCGCCGAACCCGAGTAGCTGGTTGATCGCCGCCGCCCACGGCTCGTCGTCTGCGGCATCGAGTCCCATGAAGCTGCCGATCACCCGCGAGACCACCGGCTGAGCGACCTCGGTGACCAGATCGCAGGTGACGCGCCCCTCGAGACCGGCGAGCACGCCCTCGGTGATCTCGCGGATCGCCGGCTCGTGGGCGGCAATCGCCTTCGGCGTGAACGCCCGTTGGAACAGGGCCTTGATCCGATCGTGTTTGGGCGGGTCCATGCCGATGAACATGCCCTGCACCAGTTCGAGCGGCACCGCATGATCGGTGATCAGGATGTTCTGCGCCGACGAATAGGTCTGCCAGTCGCGGCTGACCGTGTACACGTCCTCAGCCTTGGTCACCGACCAGAAGCCGTTGTCCTCGGGCGACTGCGCGATTCCCGGACTCCAGTGCACGGGGCACTCGCGCCTGAGCTGCCTGAATACCTCATGCGGAGGTCCCTCCAGCCACAGCCCATCGTCGCCGACGCCGAGGTCCTCGAGGGTCGCGTTTTCATCGCCGGACACGCGACTGACACTAACGGACAGCTGCGGCACTCATCTAGGCTCCGCGAGACGATGACCCCGCCGGCTCGGCATTCGGAAGTCCACCTCAGCTACCGCTCGGGATGGCTCCGCGCAGCCATTCTCGGAGCGAACGACGGCATCGTCTCGACCGCCAGCCTCGTGCTCGGCGTTGCCGCCTCGGGAGCCGACGGAGCGGCCATCATCACCGCGGGTATCGCCGGACTCGCAGCCGGGGCGCTCTCCATGGCGGCCGGCGAGTACGTCTCCGTCAGCTCGCAGCGTGATTCCGAACGGGCGGACCTGAATCTCGAGCGAAGGGAGCTGAAACGCGATCCCGACGGAGAGCTGCTCGAGCTCACGGGGATCTACGAGAGCCGCGGTTTGCCCGCCGACCTTGCTCTCCAGGTCGCTCAGGCCCTGACCGAGCGAGACGCCCTCCAGGCACATGCACGCGAGGAGTTGGGGCTGCACCGCGAGCGACAGGCGCGCCCATTCCAGGCCGCCTGGACGTCGGCCCTCTCCTTCGCGACCGGAGCCGTGCTTCCGGTGATCGCCGTAGCGGCCGCCCCGTCCTCGGCCCGGGTCGCAATCTGCGTCGTCGTGACGGTCGTCGCCCTGGCTCTGCTGGGCTACACGGGTGCGCGCCTCGGCGGCGGGCCGAAGGGACCGGCAACCGCCAGGGTCGTCCTCTGGGGAGTCGTGGCGATGGCGGTCACCTCCGGGATCGGGGCCCTCGTCGGGGCCGCGGTGTAGCGAGGGTTCATCGGATAGACAATCTGTATGGAACCCCGCCCCAGCAAACACGCCACCCGCAGCGCCGCCACCCGCAGCGCGTTGATCGCCGCCGCGCGACGGCTGTTCGGCGAGCGCGGCTACGCCGACGTCGGCACCGAGGAGCTCGCGCATGCCGCCGGCGTGACTCGCGGCGCCCTCTATCACCAGTTCGCCGACAAGCGCGAGCTGTTCCGGGCCGTCGTGGAGGATCTCGAGGTCAAGCTCATTGGGAGGATTGGCGCCCGGATCGAGGCCGCGGACCCCACCGACCCGCTCGGCGCCCTCGGCGACGGCGCCGAGGTGCTGATCGACGCCTGTATGGAGGCCGACTTCCGACGTATCGTCGCGCTGGATGCCCCTAGCGTCCTGGGGTGGGAGGAGTGGCGAGAGATCAGCGAGCGTTACGGGCTCGGTCTGCTCGACGCGGCCCTCGCCGAAGCGATCGAGCAGGGCTCCCTGCCGGGGCAGCCCGTCCGACCGCTCGCCCACCTGCTGTTGGGCGCGCTCAACGAAGGGGCGATGTACGTCGCCCTCGCCGACGACGTCGACGAGGCAAGAGCGCAGACGCTCGCGGCCCTGCGGGCATTGCTCGACGCGCTGCGGCGCTAGCCGCGCCTGAACAGGCCGACGCCGAATGCCAACGGGGCAGGAAACGCAGGCGCGGAGCCGAACGGTCTGAGAATGGAGAATGCGGGTAGCCGCTGGGACGGAAGGCGGATCGAAGCGCTGGCCGAACGGGCCAGCGATGCATTCGGCGCGGTGCTGGGGCTGATCACCCTCACCTACGTACTCGCCTACCTGCTGCCCGACGGCAGCTGGTCGAGGGTGGTGCTGATCGCCACCGCCACCGCCACGTCGATCCTCGCGCTCAGCGCATCGCACGCCCGGGCGACCTGGATTCGCCGGGCCGCGGCCCTCTCGATCCTCTCCGTTGCCATCGGTGCAGTCGCTGCCGTGACCGGGGAGCGGGACCTGGTTGTCGTCGCGTGGGTGATCGAGATCGGTCTGCTGGCGGTGTCGATGGGGACCGTGCTTTCGACCGTTGTCACCTCAGCGACGGTCGGACCCCGAACGATCATGGGAGCCCTCACCGTCTACGCCTCGCTCGGGATCCTCTTCGCCGCCGCCTACAGCATCATCGACAGGCTTCAGGAGACCCCCTTCTTCAGTGGCGTCAGCAACCCCGCCTCGACCGATTTCCTCTTCTTCAGCTACACGACCCTGACCACCACCGGCTACGGCAACCTGGTTCCGGCCAAGCAAGCGGGTCAGATGATCGCCGGCCTGGAGATGATGATCGGCCAGATCTTTCTGGTCACCCTGGTGGCGGGCCTGGTGAGCGCCTGGAAACCGGGCGAGGCGGTCCGGCGCAGGCGCGAGAAGCGCGGCGGAGACGCCGTCGAGGCCGAGGCCGACAGCGCCGGCTGACTTCAGGTCGCCGACCCACCCAGGCCCGAACGCTCCAACCCGGAAACCTCGAGCAGCAGGCCTGCCAACTCCACCGCACCGTCGATGTCTGGCTCCCGGCCCGTTGCGATGTTGGCCCAGACGAGGGTCCGTGCGAGGAGTCCGATGCTGTTTGCGATCTTGTCGCTGACCTCGACTTCCGGATTGATCCCAGCCAGCAGACGATCCAATGCCCGATTGCCATGGACCGTCGCCGGTCCGGATGGATCCATCAGGATGCGGATAGCCATTGCCGGCTCTCGCTGGGTGAAGCTAGTCAGTGGCTCAGAGCCCGCGGCGAACGTGAGGAAGCGCCGAAGGATGTCGAGGAACCGCGCGCCTCCGCCCCCCTCCGCCTGAGGCTCGACCAGCGCCAGCCATCGGTCGATCAGGGCCCCAAAAACCTCCCCGATCAACTGCTCCCGCTCACCGACCCACCTGTAGAGGGTCGTCCGGCTGACATCGAGCTCGTCGGCCAGCGATTGCATCTCAAGCCGGTCGCCGGCCAGGAACCTGGCCTGAGCCAGCTCGATCGCGTCTGCTCTATTGGCCCGGCGGAATGTGGGAGCGGATGAACTGGGCTCGCCCGCGCCGGCGGCGTCCATGGCTGGGGCTGGGCTTTCCTTTATCACGCACCCAATATAGCTCACGTTCCTAATGCACAGTTCGGTCTCCATATTCTGTTTGCAACGTATTGACAATACGTTGCACCGCTGCTATGTTGCCGCCCTGCTCCGTGGAATTGCCCGCGCGGCCGTTCGAACCAAGGAGGATCAGAGATGAGCACCGTCGCACCCCCCCAGCAGGACCTCGCCGATCTCGATGTCAGCGACCTCGACCTCTGGCAGGACGGCCCTCCGCACGAGGTCTTCACGCAACTTCGCGCCGAGGAGCCGTTGCACTGGAGCGAGCTCGGCGACTTCCCGAACGAGGCTGGGTTCTGGTCGGTCGTTCGCTTCGACGACATCAGGACGGTCGGCCGGGACACCGACACGTTCTCCTCCGATCGCAGCATCATCCTGGTCGACAAGCTCGCCCCCGCCGGCGAACCGGACCCGATGGACCTGAGCGCCAACATGCTGATCTCTCAGGATCCACCCCGCCACGACCGGCTCAAGGCCCTCGTTCAGAAGGCCTTCACGCCGAAGCGGGCGATCGACCACACCGTGCGCATGCGGGAGATCATCAATCTGGTCTGGGACCGGGCGCTGGAGGCGAATCCCGACGGGCGACTGGACCTCGTTCAGGACGTCGGGATCTACGTACCTTCAATGGTGATCGGCGACATGCTGGGTGTGCCGCGAGAGGACGCCGACAAGCTCGTCGATTGGACGAACCGGACCACGGCCTTCGAGGATCCTCGCCTGGTGCCCGACCTCGGTGAGGTGTGGCGGGCACTGGAGGAGTTCATCCCTTACGTCAACTCGATGATCGAGGACCGGGAGAGCAATCCCACCGCCGATCTGACCACCGCCTTCATCGAGGCGGAGGTCGACGGTGAGCGTCTCTCTCATGAAGAGATTCTGATGTTCTTCTTCCTGCTCATGGTCGCCGGCAACGACTCGACCCGCGCGGTCTTCACCTCGGGGATCAAGAGCCTGCTCGACGACCCCGAGCAGATGCAGATCGTCCGCTCCGGCGCCGTGCCGCTCGAGCAGGTGGTCGAGGAGTTCGTCCGCTTCCACCCCGCATTCGCCTACATGCGGAGGACGGCCACCACCGATACGGAACTGGCGGGTAAGCAGGTGAAGGCCGGCGACAAGCTCGCGCTCTGGTACGTATCCGGCAACCGCGACGAATCCGCCTTCGACGACCCGCAGCGCTTCGACGTGCGGCGGGATCCGAACCCGCACCAGGGCTTCGGAGGCGGCGGCAAGCACTTCTGCCTCGGCGCCGGGCTCGCCCGCCTCGAGCTGAAGCTCTGGATCGAGGAAACCCTGAAGCGCTTCGACGAGATCGGTCTCGACGGCGACTGCGAGCGGGTCAGCTCCACGTTCCTCAATCAATACCGGACCATCCCCGTGACGCTGGTGAGTCGGTAGCTGCGGACTCATCAGACGAATGACCGGGCAAGGTGCGGCGGCACGCGGTCCCGCTCAGGAATCGTCCGGCGATGTAGCCTGAAGGGGTGAGCACCTCGATCGAATCCGACGAGCTGCGCAGACTCCAGGGACCACTGAAGAGCCGTTACCGCGACGAGCCGGAGACTGCGCTGGTGACCCTGCAGGCGAGCGGAGACCTGGACGAAGGTGTGACCTGCTCGGTTCAAACGGGGCAAGCGCTGGTCAAGGCAGGGCTTCATCCCGGGACCGGCGGCGACGGCGTCTCCGCCTGCTCCGGCGACATGCTGCTCCAGGCCCTGGTGGCCTGCGCCGGGGTGACGATGCGGGCCGTTGCGACTTCGATGGGAATCGCGGTCAACGGGTCGGTGTATGCGGAGGGTGATCTGGACTGGCGAGGAACGCTTGCGGTGGACAAGCAGGTGCCGGTCGGCTTCAGCGCGATCCGCCTCCGGTTCGAACTCGAGTCAGGCGCAAGCGACGAAGAACTCGCAACCCTCGAACGTCTCACCGAGCGCTACTGCGTCGTCTTTCAGACGCTGGCCCAAGCCCCGACGCTCTCGGTATCGCGGAGGCGCCTCTAACCCTGGCCGCGAGGCCGGCTTAGCTTTGAGCGGAGCAGGCCCTCCGCGAGGTCGCGTTGTTGCCGCGGCGCCACGCTTCGCAAGTGCGGCCTGGCGAGCCAAGGAGCACCGCGAAGGGTCGGGATCCGACGGTGGTGGTTCTATGACGCTCGGCATAGTAAGGTCTTTCTTTCTATGACGGCCACCAGAGAACCCGCGGCGTCCGATACCTGGCAGCCCACCGCGTGCGTGCTCTGCGGTTGTAACTGCGGGATCGAAGTTCAGGTCGACGAGGGCAACATCAGCAGGGTCAAGGGGGACAAGGCTCACCCGGGCTCGAAGGGATACGCCTGTGAGAAGGCCCAGCGGCTCGCCTACTACCAGGGCAATCCGCGACTGCTGGCGCCGATGCGACGACGTGCAGACGGCAGCTACGAGGAGGTCGACTGGGATACCGCGATCGCCGAGGTCGCCGCTGGTCTGAGTCAGGTACGGGACGAGTATGGCGGCAAGAGCATCTTCTATTACGGCGGCGGAGGGCAGGGAAATCACCTGGGCGGGGCGTACGCGGGCGCGACCCGGGCGGCGCTCGAGATCGGGTTCTCGTCCAACGCCCTCGCTCAGGAGAAGACCGGAGAGATCTGGATCGACGCCCATCTCTTCGGCCACGTCTCGCACACCACTCCCGACTTCGAGAACGCGGAAGTCGCCGTCTTCGTTGGCAAGAACCCCTGGATGGCGCACGGGTTCCCGCACGCGAGGCCGACTCTCAAGGCGATCGCTAAGGATCCCTCTCGTTCGCTGATCGTGATCGATCCCCGCGTCAGTGAAACGGCGGCGATGGCCGACATCCACCTGCAGGTCCGGCCCGGCCGGGACGCGTTCGCACTCGCTGCGATGTTGGCGACGATCGTCCAGGAGGATCTCGTTGATTTCGATTTCCTCGAGGACCACGCGGAAAACCACGATGCGGTCGTCGCCGCCGTTCACGGCATCGACGTCGACGACTACTTTCGACGTGCCGGCCTCGACCCCGGACTCGGGCGCCGGGCGGCGGAGCGGATCGGGACAGCGGCCAGCGTCTCGATCCTCGAGGACCTCGGCATCCAGCAGGCACCGCACTCGACGCTGAACTCCTACCTGGAGAAGCTGCTCTGGCTGCTGACCGGGAACTTCGCCCGCCCCGGCTGCGTCAACCTGCACACGCACTTTGCGCCGGGAGGGTTGGTCGGGCGACACCGCGAGTCCAAGCGGCGGACCCCCGGGACCGGTGAGCGGGTCATCGCCGGGATGTTCCCGGCCGCCGCAATCCCCGATGCGGTGCTGACCGATGACCCCGACCGGTTTCGCGCTGCGTTCATCGAGAGCAGCAATCCGGTTCACACCCTGCCCGACTCTCCGCGAATGCGGGAGGCGATGGCCGCGCTTGATTTCAGCGTCGTCGTCGACATCACCATGACCGAGACGGCGTTGTGCGCCGACTACGTGCTGCCGGCGCCGACTCAGTACGAGAAGTACGAGTGCACGTTCTTCAACATCGAGTTCCCACGAAACGTCTTCCACCTGCGCGCCCCTGTCCTCCCCGCACCTGAAGGGCCGCTCGGCGAACCCGAGATCCATCGTCGGCTGGTCCGCGCCCTCGGCGCGATCTCGGATCAGGACGTCGCCGGCCTCGCGGAGGCCGCCGAGCTGGGCCTCGACGCATTCGCCGAAGCCTTCGCCGTACGGCTGGCGGAATCCCCTCATCTGGTCCGATTGGCGCCGACCGTGCTCTACGAGACGCTCGGTCCCTCCTTGCCCGACGGAGCAGCCGCTGCCGCAACGCTCTGGGGAACGGCTCAGATGTGCGCCGCGACCTTCCCCGAATCCGTGCGCAAGGCCGGCTTCGAGGGCGAGGGCACGGCGCTCGGAAACGCCCTGTTCGAGGCGGCGCTGCGCGAACGCCGGGGCCTGACGTTCACCGTCGACGACCACGACGTCAACTGGGAGTGGATTCGCCGCGCCCGCCCGTCCGGCCGACTGGATGCCGCGATTCCCGAGCTCCTCGGTGAGCTCGCGACCCTGGTTGACGAGGTGGACGTTTCAAATCCCGAATTTCCATTCATCCTTTCCGCCGGAGAGCGGCGCACGAACACTGCCATGACCCTGATCAGGGATCCCGCCTGGCGCAAGCGCGACCCGTTGGGTGCGCTGCGCATCAATCCAAAGGACGCGCTCGAGCTCGGCCTCGCCGAAGGAGCGGTCGTTGAGGTTGCCACCGAACGCGGAAGCTGCACGACCCCGATCGAGATCACCGACATGATGGGCCCCGGGCACATCTCGCTTCCCAACGGCTACGGCCTGGCGTACGGCCCCGGTGGGCCCGTGACCGGCGTCCCGCCGAATGAGCTGACCAGCAGCGCCGACCGAGACTGGCTGGCGGGAACGCCGTGGCACAAGCACGTCCCCGCTCGAATCTCGACCGTCTCCTCGGAGGATTGAGAGATGCCTCGGCGTTCCGACGCCCGCCAGAAGATGATCAGGAGCGCCGCGGCGCTCTTCCGCGAGCATGGCGTTCAGGGCACCTCGTTCACCGACGTGGTCGAACACAGCGGAGCTCCTCGTGGCTCGATTTATCACCACTTCCAGGGCGGCAAGGCGGAGCTTGCCGAGGAGTCGACTATCTGGGCGGGCGAGTTCATCGCGACCGGCATGGCCAGGGCCCTGGCCGAGAATGACCCGGTGGAGGCAATCGCGGTGTACGCGGACGGCTGGAAGCAACTCCTGCGCGAAAGCGGATTCAGCGCCGGCTGCGCGGTGGTTGCGGGAGCACTCGAGGGCGAGCGGGAACCGCGAGCCCGTGACGCTGCCGCCCAGGCTTTCTCCACCTGGGAGACCCAGCTCACCGACGTCCTTCAACGGCGAGGCTTGGAGCCGGACCGGGCCCGCTCGATCGGAACGCTCGTCGTCGCCTCGATCGAGGGTTCGATCATCCTGGCCCGCGCACAACGCATGACGGAACCCCTCGACCGCGTCGTCGGCGAGCTGCAGGCCCTGATCGCAGCGGCGCTTCGGGAACCGCACGCGCCAGCCCAGGGCGAAGCAACTCAATCAGCGTCTATGGATTCCGGCGCCGCCTCGGGCAGTGGCGAAACAGGATGACCCATCGAAGCGGCGCCGCTTTCAGCGTGACGTTTGAGGTTGTGGAACTGTCGTCGTTGCATGAAGGCGTGGGCGGGCTCCCAGAAGAGGAAGCCGGCAGCGGCCGTCAGCCACCCGGGGCGGCCCCGGTCGAAGCCTCGAACCAGCAGGCGGGTACGTTCGGGACCCTGCGCCGTCAGAAAGAAGCCCCAGGTGCTATCCGAGGACCAGGCCGGCAGGGGTTCTCCTGGGTCCAATGAACGGTGGCCGACGATATCGATGCTCGCTCGCAGAATCAGTACACGACCCGGATCCAGCTGCGCAACGTCGAACCAGAATTGCCCGTCAGGAGTCGAAGCGAGGCGATCGCCGACCTTGATCGTCTGCCATTGCGGAACGATCCGTTCCGCGCTGGGTTTGCCGGCGTTATCGAGGCGATCCCAGCTGTACCAGCCGGCTCGATCACAGCCCATCTGAACCAGCCATGGCCAGATCGCGTCGGGCGGCGCGTCGATCGTTATCGCCATGGTCGCGCCGCCTCGCCCCCGCGGAATCAGGTCATCACCCGGGAGAGGCTGGGCAGCCTCCTCCTCGGTGGAGCCCCAGTTGCGGAGGCGACGGCGCAGGAATAACTGATAGCAGGCGAGCCCGAGGACGCCGAGAGCTAACGAGAATCGCTTCATAGATTGAGACCCGTCAGACGGATCCCGACGGCGCGACGAACAGCGTCGCAACCTCCCGGCCGAACTCGTCGACGGCGTCCCAATCGGTGGAGTCACAGTCATGGGAAGATGTCAGTCGGGTGTCCGTCCTTGCCCATCTTCAGTCGCATCAAGGTGCGTGTAAAGACGTCGTATTCGAGGTACTGCAGGGCCCCAGACTGCCAGCGATGCGTCGAGCCACCTTTGCGGTATGACCATGGGTCGGCGCGTAAATAAGCAGCCAAGCCGTCATCTCGTCGCAAACGTTACCGGCGCCGACAAGGCGCCAACGCTCGCGTAACACATGATCTGAAGGATTCATCGGGGCGGCTGGATTTCAACCAGCGACCTTTCGACACCCCCCAGTCGACAAGTTGGGGGTGTGGACGCGTCCCTGGGCGTTCCTTGCGTCCCCGGTGTCCCCGTTTGGAATCCCTGGACACATCGGACGTAGCGGTCGGTACCACGAGGCGGCGCCGGTGCGAAGTCAGGGACCTGATTCGTCCTGGTCGGCTAGACGCTCTGCTCGGCTTCCCTGGCCGAGTCGGCCTCCAGGAGGTCGTGAACGAGCCTGATCGCGATCGACCCCTCCCCGACGGCCGAGGCGACCCGGTTCATCGACCCGTTCCGCACATCCCCCGCCGCGAAGACCCCGGGCATGCTGGTCTCGAGGGTGAGCGGCGCACGCTCGAGCGGCCAGACCGCGTCGGTCGAGACGTCCGCGCCGGTGAGGAGGAACCCGCCCTCGCCCCTTTCGATCTCGTCCGTCAGCCAGTCCGTATTCGGCTGGGCGCCGATCATCAGAAAGAGCGCGTCCGCCGCGACCTCGTCCGTCGAGCCGTCGGCTCGGTTTCTGATGACGAGCGATTCGAGCCGGCCCTCTCCCCCGCCCCCGACGACCTCGGCCCCAAGCCGGACATCGATGTTCGTGGCGCGCTCCACCTGGCGGATCAGGTAGTGCGACATGCCGGCCTCGAGCGAATCGGAGCGGACCACGAGCGTCACCCGCCGCGCGTAGTCAGCGAGATGGAGGGCGGCCTGACCGGCCGAGTTCGCTCCGCCGACGACATATGCCTCCCCTCCCGCCACCGCGGGAGCTTCGACCGTCGGGCCGCCGTAGAAGACGCCGACGCCAACCAGCTCCTCGATCGCCGGGATTCCGAGCCGCCGATAGGTGGCCCCGGCGGCGAGGACGACCGCGCGAGCATCAACCTCCCTACCGTCGGAGAGTCCGACGCGAAGCGTCCCAGCGTCACGACGGAGAGAGATCGCGTCGTGCATGAACGTGAACTTCGCGCCGAAGATCCAGGCCTGCTCGTACGCGCTCTCGGCCAGCTGCCGGCCGCTGATGCCGCGCGGGAAGCCCAGGTAGTTGCGGATCAGCGAGCTCGACGTCGCCTGCCCGCCGATTCCGCCGTTGTCGACAACGAGCGTGCTCAACCCTTCGGATGCCCCGTAGACGGCGGCCGAGAGCCCGGCCGGGCCGGCACCGACGATGACTACGTCGAACTCGCGCTCGCTCCGGACCCACAGTTCCCGCTGTCGCGTACGCCAGCTCGAGGTTGGTCGGATCCTCGAGGACGCTCCCGTCCGGGAGGATGACGAGCGGGAGATCCGACCCCCTGCCCGTGCTTCTCGATCCGTGCCCTTCCGTCTGGCGAGTCCGCGAGGTGGAACGCATGAGGCACGGCGCAGCGGCCGAGCACCTGCCGGAGCTCGTACGCCCGGCCCGTCCAGGACTCCCCGATGATGTGGACGGTCTTTGTCGAGATCCGGCGGGCGTGCGTCCACTCGAGCAGGAAGTTCGAGATGGATTGGTGGAAGACCTCGTCCGGAGAGCGCGTGGGACGAAACGCGTAGTAGTCGATCTCCCGACGCGCCATCGCGTTCAGGATCAGCCGGCCGGTCTTGGTGTCGCCCCAGCCGCTGAGCTCGATGATCAGCCCACGCTGCGCACGGGGATGGAGAGCACGTGCGCGCTGCAGCAGCTTCGACGAGCGGTCGGGGCCAAGCGAAAGCCCGACCAGCACCAGCGCCACGTCCTCGCCCGAGGACGCCAGCCCGACGAGCTCGGCGATTCCATCGCCGGCTGACGACGCGGTGACAATCCGGTAGCTGCGCGCATAGCGGTCGGCGAGCTCACGCTCGACGTCACCGAGCGATTCGTCATCCTCATCGACCGCGACGATGACCGGCATCTGCATTCGGCAACGGTAGCGGGAACATCGCGAGCCGGTCCAGAGAATCGGGGCTCGGCGAGAACGGGGGTGGGGGTAGATGCGTCCCCACGCGTCCCCCGCGTCCCATGCGTCCCCGGCCATGGACTTTCCGGATGGGTTGGACTTAGCGGTCGGTACCACGCCTTCGGGCCAGGTGACGATGCGTCGCCGTTCTGCTGACCGAGATCGTCGGCTGGTTGACGCCCAACCGGGTGCCGGATAGGTTCGCCACGGAACACCATCCTTTGGCAGATACGCCTGGGATCAGAAGCCAGGGGAGGCGCCATGGACGATCTCGACGGGATCGACCCTCGAGCGCGCGACGGCGCTGACGGAGGCGGAGAACGCCCGGTTCGTCGCGGAGCGACCCCGTTCGATGGCGCTCCAAGAGCGGGCGCGCGCCTCGATGCCGCGCGGCGTCCCGATGGCCTGGATGGACGACCTGTACGAACATCCGCCGGCCTGGATATCCGAGGGCAAGGGCGCCCACTTCACTGACGTGGACGGGCACACCTACCTCGACATGTACGTCGCCGACATGAGCGCCTTCTGCGGCCACGCTCCGAGCCAGGTGGTTGAGGCCGTCGCCAAACGGATGGAGCTCGGCAACCAGTTCCTGCTGCCCGGCGAGGACGCGATCGCCGTGGCCGAGCACCTCGCCGACCGTTACCGGTTGCCGAAGTGGCAGTTCACGCTTTCGGCCACGCAGGCCAACACGGAGGTGATTCGCCTCGCCCGCGAGATGACCGGACGTGAGATCGTCCTCGTCTTCGACGGGAAGTACCACGGGGAAGGAGACGCAACCCTCGTTGCCCTCGAAGACAACGAGGTCGTCCGCGAAATGGGTGGCCTACCCCGCTCGATCACGGGGCAGGCGCGCGTGATCCCGTTCAACGACGTCGCCGCGCTCGAGGTTGCACTTGCGCCGGGTGACGTCGCCGTCGTGCTAGCGGAGCCGGCGATGACCAATGTCGGCTTCCTGCTTCCCGAGGACGGTTTCCACGATGCGCTTCGCCGGCTGACCCGCGAGGCCGGAACGCTCCTGGCGATCGACGAGACCCACACGCTCGTGACCGCCTACGCAGGACTCAGTGGCGTGTGGGGGCTGGGGCCGGACTTCCTGACGATCGGCAAGGCGATCGCGGCCGGCGTACCGCTCGGCGCCTACGGGATGAGTGACGAGATCGCATCGCTGATCGCGCCGCCCGAGGAGGCACGAGTCGTATCGGGCGCCGTGGTTGATGAGGTCGCCACCGGTGGCACCCTGTTCGCGAACGCACTGTCGATGGCCGCTGGCCGCGCAGCCCTAACGGAGGTGCTCACCGAGGAGGCGTTTGAGCGAACTGCCGCGCTCGGCGAACAGATGGCCGATGGCCTGCGGGCGGAGATCGAGAAGGCAGGCCTTGGATGGAGCGTGGCTCAGATGGGCGCCCATGCGTTCTACTTCTTCCAGCCCGAGCCGCCGCGCGACGCGGCCACGTCGCGCGCTTCGGACAACCCGGAGCTGCGCGCCCTGATGCGCGTGTTCATGGCCAACCGTGGAGTCTGGGAGTCGGGCTGGTGGCTCGGCCCGACGGTATCGGCCGCCCACGGCAGCGAAGACGTGGATCGCTACTTGGAGGTGTTCGGGGAGTTTCTCGGCGAGGTGGCGTGAACCAGGTCGAACAATCGGGGCGACTGGATTTGAACCAGCGACCTTTCGACCCCCCAGTCGATGGGTTGGGAGTGTGGATTCGCCCCGGAGCGTCCGATGTGTCCGCTCTGTCCCGGGTCGTGGACTCCCTGGACGGATTGGACGTATCAGTCGGTACCACGGCGGTACCAAGCCCTCCCGCGCGAGACTCTCATCGGAGCGCCCCTCGGGCTGTCTCGGTCCGGCGCTCGGCGAACGCAACTGTATTGAGTAAGCGTCCGATAGGGTCCAGCCATGCTCCGCCGCGTCCTCGCTGTCATCGCTGTCTTGGGCTCCGGCGCAGCGCTCGCAGCTTGCGGAGGCTCGAATGACTCCACCGGCTCCGATGAGACCGCCGCATCGAGTCCCGAAACGGCGCCGGCCGCCGCCCTGCCAGCAGAAGATTTCGTGGAGCAGGCGGATGCGATTTGCAGGGAGGCGAAGGGGGACTACCTGGAGTTCGTGCGGCAGGCGGGTGCAGCTTCGGCTGCCGGCGAATCACAAGCCAAGCCGCTCGCGGGAATCGCGGACTTGTCCCACTCACTCGAGTCCGCCCTGGCGGGCTTGAGTCCCCCGACGGACCTGACGAGCACCTTCGACAGCTACCTGAACATCAAGCAGGACCAGGCGACGGTGGCAGATGACCTCGCACAGGCGGCGGCCGAGTCCACGTCCGCAGAGATCAGTCCCGAGATGAAGAGCCTATTCGACGAATTCGAGTCCACCGGATTGGATTCGGCGAAGCTCGCGACCGAGCTCGGGTTCAAGGTCTGCGTCTGAGGCTCCTCACGACCGGGCTCTCGCGGTCCATGACTCCGGGGGAACCGGCCTCTTTATCGGGGCGACTGGATTTGAACCAGCGACCTTTCGACCCCCAGTCGATGAGGTGGGGTTGTCGATGCGTCCCGGGGCGTCCCATGCGTCCCATACGGCGCGCCTGCCGAGCATCAGGAGCAACGGCGCGGAGTGGCGGCCGTCCACCAAAACGACGGGCGCCCCCGAAGGGCGCCCGTCGACGTGGACACGAGGCGAGGGGTCACGCGATCGGCGTGGCCTCCGTGTAGTGCGTCTGCAGCGCGGGATCGCGACTGTCCGTCGGTGGCCTCGCGGATGACGTCGCCCGAATCATCGATACGCCCATCGCGATGACCGCGAGCGCGAGCGGGATCCCGAATGGGGCCAGCAGCGCCCGGAACCCGAGAATTCCTCCAAGGACGAGTGCGACGCCGACCGCCTTCGGAAACACCCGGGCGCGGTAGGACGCGATGCCGAACAGCGCCCATCCGATCGCGAAGGAGAGGTAGCTGAACACCGCACCGGCTCCGAGCAGAATCGTCGGATCCGTGTCGAGCGCCGCCGGCGCCTCGTCAGCTAGCCACGGGATCGCAAACGTCTCGAACCAGAGGTCTCCGCCGAGCAGCATCGTCCCGACGATCGCCGAAACGATCGCGACTGTGCCGAGCTTGCCGGCCTTGTGCAGACCGGCGCCGTAAGCACCAACCAAGGCGACCATGAGCGCGACGAAACCGGCTAGGTAGATGACGCCCCCGGCCTGGTAGACGGGATCGGTCGAGGTGGCGACGTGATCCTGTGGGTCGAACGGCAGGATCATCAGCTGTGCGACGACGATCAGCACGCCGGCGACGACGGACATCGGGCCGGCGAGGCGAGTGAGTGGTGAGGACAACATGGGATTCCTTTCTTTCGGGTTGCACAGGGAAGCTTCTTCTGGAGGATGTGCGATTCAAATGGGGTTAGCGGGTGTCCCCAGCGCGGGTTCGCCACCGTTCGGGGTGCGGATGGCACGCGGGGGATGTGGTGCCAGCACCCATGGATTCCCTGCCCAGTTGGGTCACAATGAGCCCATGCCGCGCACCGTCCTCATCGACGACAGCAGCCGCTTCAGGGCGGCAGCCAGGAAGGTGCTGGAGGCGGCCGGTTATGACGTGGTCGCAGAGGCGAGCGACGGAGAGTCCGGCGTCGCCGTCGTCGCCGCGGCCACCCCGGACCTTGCTCTGGTCGATGTCCAGCTCCCCGGCATCGACGGCTTCGAGGTCACCCGGCGCCTGGTCGAGGCCGGTTTCGAAGGCCCGATCGTCCTCATCTCAAGCCGCGACCGGTCCGACTTCGGCAGCTTGGTGGAGGCAAGCGGTGCCAGCGGATTCGTGCCGAAGGCCGAGCTCTCGGCCGAGTCGCTCGCGGCCCTTCCGTAGGACTTCGTGCAATAGCGTCTCCGCCGTGAAGGTTGTGATCGCCGACGACTCGGTCCTCTTGCGGGAGGGGCTGGCCAGACTGCTAACCGAGGCGGGATTCGAGGTAGTCGGCCAGGCCGGCGATGGCGAGGACCTGCTGCGCAAGGTCCGCGCGCACGAGCCCGACCTGGCCTTGGTGGACGTGCGGATGCCTCCGACCCACACCGACGAAGGCCTGCGGGCCGCGCGGGAGATCCGATCGGAGCTGCCCGAGGTGAGCGTCCTCGTCCTCTCCCAAGACGTCGAGGAGGCGAACGCGAGCGAACTGTTCGCCGACAACGCCGAGGGGCTGGGCTACCTGCTGAAGGACCGGGTTGGGGACCTCGGCACCTTCATCGAAGCGGTTAGGCGTGTCGCCGACGGCGGCTCGGCGCTCGACCCCGAGGTCGTCTCGAGGCTACTCGGCCGCCGCCGGCACGATGATCCGCTCGCGGTTTTAAGTCCACGCGAACGAGAGGTGCTGGAGCAAATGGCCGAGGGACGCTCCAACGCCGCGATCGCCGAGAGGCTGGTGGTCACCGACCGCGCGGTGGAGAAGCACGTTGGCAGCATTTTCAGCAAGCTCGACCTCACCTCCACTCCGGAGGACCACCGCCGGGTGCTGGCGGTGCTCCGCTTCCTGGAGGGCTAGCGCCGGCGGCGGCTACTCGTAGGGGAACCGTGCCTGGACGACCGTGCCGCCGGAATCCCCGCCACGCACCTCCAGGATCCCGTCTAGCGCCTCGACCCGATCAGCTAGTCCCCGCAGGCCCGATCCGCTGCCTGCATCCGCTCCGCCGACGCCGTCGTCCGCGACTACGATCACGAGGTCGCCGCCGGCTCGAGTGACGCCGATCGATGCCGAGCTCGCGTGCGCGTGCTTGCCGATGTTGGCCAGGCTCTCGGCGACGACGTAGTAAGCAGCCACCTCGAGCGACCCTTGAAACCGCGTTCCGTCGAGGTCGCTGGAAACCGCCACTGGGACAGCTGCGCGCGACGCAAGCGACTCGAGCGCCACCGTGAGCCCGTGCTGTGAAACCACGGAGGGGTGAAGGCCGCGGGCGAGGTCCCGCAGCTCCTCCAGCGAACGAGCCACCTCCTGCCGCGTCTCGTCCAGGCGGGCGGATGTCGCGGCGTCGGATTCAGCCGCGATCTGGCCGAGCTCGAGCGAGATCGAGATCAGTCGCTGCTGTGCTCCGTCGTGGAGGTCGCGCTCCAGCCGGCGCCTCGCGCTCTGCTCCGCCTCGATCACCCGACCGCGTGACTCGCTCAGATCGGTGATCCGAGCCCGCAGCTCGGCTTGGAGCCGGGCGTTCTCCAGCGCGATTGCACCGGCGGCTCCGACAGAGTCAAGCAGCTCGCGCTCGTCCTCCAGAGCGGCCTCGTGCAGCAGAGCCGCGACCGGCTCGCCGTCGGTCTTGATCATGGTGGTTGACCGGCCCGAGTCTGGGCTGGGGACCTCGACATACCGCCCTCCCGCGTCCGCCCATTCGCCCCGGTCCGGCAGCCAATACGCGAGGATGAGGCTGGGATCGCGGAGCGCCCGGGCGAATGCGTCGCGTAGGTCGGCGGGCGCCGGGTTAGCGCTCAGCTCGACGAACAGATCGGCCACATCCGAGCGAGCCAGACGTGCCGAGAGCAGCCCTGTGAGGAACAGGGCAGGTGCGATCCCGAGGGAGATGAACGCGATCCGGTGGATCGTTTCGAGCGAGGGCCATTGGTTGAGGCCAGCGAGGAGCAACAGCGCGAGCAACGCCAGCGCCACCACGTAGGAGTCGACCAGCAGCGCGGTCGGCCGACGCGAGGGCCGGGCGCTTTGCTGCCTGCGCGCCAGGAGCAGCACCACTCCGGCCGCCAGCAGCGCGATCAGCAACCAGAGCTCGACCCTCTGGATCGAATCGGCCGTTTCGGGCTGGCTGGTGACCTCGATCATGTTGTCCGGGCCCGAGCCGCCCAGCATCAACTTCGGGATCTGGAGCCCGATCGAGATCGCGTACGCGGCGACCACAACAAAGCGCTCGAGCGCGCTTTGCAGCCGCCCGGTCGGATAGGCAAGGAAGACGTGGAGGAACATCGCTATCGGAAGCAGGTCGAAGATCTGGCCGATCGTGAACGCGACGTCGTTCGTCGAGTAGGAGCCCGTGGTGACAAATGCCGTCCATCCAGCAACAAGCATCAACGGCCCGAAGCGGCTGTCGGGCCTCCTCCACCAGGCGATCAGCCCGCCGACGATGTAGGGAAGCGAGATCCAGACGGACAGGGCGCCCTCCAGCCCTGGATCGGTGCGCTGGCTATTTAACGCCAGCCACATCGTGACCCCGGCCGAGGCGAGCCCAGCGATCCCGATCGCCCAGAGGACAGCGGGCCTCGGAGCCAGGCGCGGCGCTTCCGCCATCTTCTTCTCCTTCCTCGGCAAACTCAGGTGAGCCCGCCGCGAGGATACCCCCGGTTAGTCCATTGGCCCGAATCGCGTCTGGGTTGTCGCGCAGTTCTTGAGCTTATGGCGACACGAGATCGACGGAACCCGCACGCAAACGGCGCACTCCGTGGAGGTGACCCGAAGGCTCGGCGTTCGCTTCGGCGTAGATGGTAGAAGTGCCGCGCCCCATGCGAGGCAGAACGATTCGGGGCGCGGGACGGCGGGGACACTTGGTCTCTAAATCGGGGCGACTGGATTTGAACCAGCGACCTTTCGACCCCCAGTCGAATGCGCTACCAAGCTGCGCCACGCCCCGTGCGTCCGAGCATGATGGCGCACTGGAGTCGCTGACGCCGTCAGGCGTAAAGCGGCGGACGAGAATCGAACTCGCGTCATCAGCTTGGAAGGCTGAGGCTCTACCGTTGAGCTACCGCCGCACGGTCCGCCAAAGCGGACCCGAACAGTTTGCCGGAAGCGACGTTCGGCCGTCGGATTACTCGAGGTGGCGGAGCCGGCCTCCCACGGGACGTTCGCGTCATCTCGCGGGAGCTACAGGGCGGACGTGACTCTTCAGCGCTTGTAGCCGAAGTCGAGCGTGTAGGTACCGGCGTGGGCACTGCGGTGCTGTGGGGAGCCCCATCGCACCCCTGCCGCTGCGTGCTCGTATGAGCCGAGGATGTTTGCCCGATGCATGGAGCTCCCCATCCATGCCTTGACGATCCAGCGCGGAGATCCCTTGCCGCCAGAGCCCCAGGCTATGTTCTCCCCGATTCCCCAGCTACAGCTGCAGGGCAGGTAGTCGGAGCGTTGGTAGCGACCGGCCAGCGCCGCTTCCCCCGGGCAGATGTGGTCGAAGCAATCGGTTTTCTGCATCTGCTTGGAGTGGCTTCGTGCGGCTCCGGCGAGTTCCCGGTTGTAGCTGAGCTTGGACATCCCACGCTTCGACCGCTGCTTGTTGACAAGACAGACCACCAGTTCGGCTGCCTTCTTGCTCGAGATCTTTCGGGGCCCCTTGTCGGCCCCCGGGCAGCCGGCGGCCAGCGCCGATTCGGGGGTCGAGGCCGACCATCCGCCGAAGGCGAGGATGGCAAGGGCAATCACCGCGAGCGGGACTGCAATCGGGTGTCGGGTTCGGTTCAGGCTCATCTTCGTGGCTCTTATTCGACGTCGGCGATTGAGAAGTACTAGCAGACTCTAAGGACGGGCGTAACGTCTGCTCACATTCCTCGCCCTCGCGCCGACGCCCATGAGGCCGCGAGAGTAGCGGCCAGCCCGGCTGGAACCACGGCGATCAGCACGTAGGCGGAATCGGCGCCTACGTTGGCCAGCAGCCACCCCCCCACGAGGGGGCCGATCGTGTATCCGAGTGCGTAGATGAGGTTGAGGCCGCCGTAGGCGAGGCCGCGGTCGACCTCTCCGAAGGTCTCGTCAAGCCACGGGATCGCAGCCGCGAATGTGATTCCCAGGCCGACGGCGAGGAGCGCGAGGGCCCCGGCCGCGCCGGCGAGCCCGCCGAGAACCGCGAGCAACACCCCCGATACTGCCGTGACACACGTCCCGGCGAACGCCACACGGCGTCGACCGAGGCGGTCGCTGGCCGCTCCAGCAATTGGTGAGATCGCCCCGTCCACCAGGGCGATCACCGCGAACAGGACTCCGATGGTGGTGGCGGTCGTGCCGAGGCGCCGGTCGAGATCGAGCGGGACGACGAAATCGATCAGTCCCAGCAGGGCCGCGCCGACAACGGCAACGGTCGCCGGCATGGCCGCGCCTCTCCGCAGAAGCGACCCGCGGAGGCTGACCCTCGCGACCGGCTCCGTTGATCGGGTCGACCTCGGGAGTACGAGAAACCCAGCGACGAAGATCACTGCGGCGAAGCAGGTTACGAGCAGGAACGGCGCTTCGAAGGAAATGGCACCACCGGCGATCCCGCCAAGCGCCGGGCCGCCGATGGCCCCAATGCTGTTGGCGGCGAGCGCGAAGCCGATCGCCTCGCCCTTACGCCCGGGGCGAGCGAGATCGGAGACGAGCGCGAGCGCCGCGACCCAACTCAGCGTGGAGCCGATGCCCTGGACGGCGCGACCGATCAGCAACGGGGGCAGCGCCTCGGAGAGTGGAATCAGGATGGAACCGAGCCCGGTCAGCATGAGGCCGCCGAGCAACAGGGGGCGGCGGCCGATCCGGTCGGCCAGTCGACCGACCGGGATCGAAATGATCAGGATTGGGATTGCGTAGGCGGCCAGAGCCAGCGCCAGCGCCTCGTCCCCCGCACCGGTTCGCCGCTCGATCTCGGGCAGAAGCGGGGCGACCATCCCGAGCAAGGCGGTCTCCAGCGCGATCGCAGAGATCGCGACCGTCAGCGTGGCGCGGCGCGACCGCTCCGAGATGGGTGTGGGCGTGGGCATCCGCCCACGGTAATGGGGCTAGCGCCTGTAGCCGAAGTCGGCGGTGTAGGTGGCGGATGCGCGTTCGCGCCCGCCGGAAGGAGTACCCCATGCGACTCCGATCCCGATGTGCTGGTAGTTGCGGCTGAGAATGTTTGCCCGGTGGTCGGAGCTGTTCATCCAGGCGTCAACAACCCTGCTGGGTGAGCCGAGCGTGCGACTGCCGTATGCAATGTTCTCCCCGATCCCCCAGGAGCAATTGCAGGGCAGGTAATCGGCTCGCACGAGGCGACCAACCAGGTCGCTCTCACCTGGGCATTGGTGAGAGAAGCAGCGATCCCGGATCATCACCTTGGTGTGCTTGACGGCTGCCTCGCTCTGTTCGCCCTGCCGATGGAGCGGACCGAGGCCTCGAGCTCGCCGCTCCTTGTTGACGAGGCAGAGGACTGCCTTGGCCGCCTCACGCTGTTTCAGTTTTGCCGGCGTCGCATCGGCACCGCGACACTCTGCGGCCCCTGCCTCGGTGGGAGAGGCCGCGGCAAGCAGGAACATCAGCATCGCAAGCGCGAGGCCGACCGCGATCAATCTCGCGCTCAGGACGGTCGACATACCCTGCCTTCGACCCCGCAGGCTTCGAAGTCAAGCCTCGGCCGGGGAACTGGACCCGAGTCGTAGTCAACCCAAGTCCGAGGGCGTGATCAGCGATCCGCCGGGTTGCGCTTGAACAAGCTGCGGGCGAATTCCCAGACCTGCTCTTTGAGGGTCTTTCCCTCGTCGTCGCCGCTCGGATCGAAGTCCCCGCGGCGGACCCGAGGCCAGAGGTAGGCGATCTCGGCCCCGAGCAGGAACACGACCGACGCCAGGTAGACGAAGAACATGAACGCCATGACCGCGCCGAGGGAGCCGTAGATCGCATCGTAGTTGGCGAAGTTGTCGAGGTAGAGGGAGAAGCCGAACTTCAGGATCTCGTAGCCGACGACCGCGAAGGCAACGCCGGGCCAGACATCGCGGAGCTGCTGCCGCTCGACCGGCAGCACCGTGTAGGCGACCGCGAAGACAATCGCCCCGAGCACCAGCGGCAGGAGGATCCCACCGGCTGAGAGGATCGTCTCGATTGCGTCGATCGCCCCACTTCCGGAGCCGAGATCGAATTGAGACACCAGCGTCGCGGCGAATGACAGGATGAACAGCAGGCCGATTCCGAGCACGAGGAGCACGTCGAGTGCCTTACCGCGGAGTGCGCCCCGGGTCACCTCCCCGCCGAAGATCGTGTCGATCGAGTTCCGGGTCGCGCTGACGAGCGCGCTCGCCGAGATCAGCAGGGCGACTGCGCCGAAGATCCCCACCGCCCCCGAGTGACGGGTGACCCCGACGACCAGATCCTCGAGGTCGGCGCGGGCCTGCGGATCGTCACTCAGCGGCAACGAGTCGAGGAGGAAGTCGACGACGTCGGTGCGAACCGTCGCCGAGTCGAGCACCAACCCGAGGATCGCCGTCAGCACGATTGCGGTCGGGAAGATCGAGAACAGCGCGTAGTAGGCCATGCTCGCCGCCGACTGCGTGCCGTGGTGCCGGGCAAGTCCGCTGATCGCGTTCTGCAACAGCGCAAGTACGCGATTGGGTTTCAAACGGGGCAGCCAGGATTCGAACCTGGAATCTTCGGCTTTGGAGGCCGCTGCGGTACCGTTGCGCCACTGCCCCGCGGGCGCGAAGCGTACCGATGAGGGACCGAACGTTCCGTCCGAAACCTACACGAACATCTGTTCGTGTACCGACGATACTCGCCAGACGACTTCAGACGGGTCAAAGGCCTATGCGCGCAGGGTCTGAGTGACCGTACGATTTCTCGTGCGACCGGGTTCCCGCTAAGCACAGTCACCAATTGGCGCCGGCGGGAGGTGCCGCCACGGTCGTTTCGACCGGTCCCGAGCGAATTTGTACCTGGATCAGAGGGCGCCTGTTCGTATCTACTCGGCCAATACCTCGGCGACGGTCACCTGTGGAGCACGGGACCGGCGGCTTGGCGACTTGGATTCAGCTGCGACTCCAAGTACCCGCGGATCATCGGCGAGATTGCTTCAGCAGTAACAGCTTGCGATCCAGGAACCAACGTCTGTAAGAACAGGGTGAAGGGTGAGCGTCTGATCGTTGTCCTCGCCTCCTCCCCCCTTTGGCCACTCGCATTTCCGCAGCATGGGCCGGGCAAGAAGCACCTGCGGCCGATCGTCCTCGAGGACTGGCAGGCCAAAATCACGCATCGGGAACCGGAGGCTTTGCTTCGTGGCCTGATTCATTCGGACGGTTCGCGGTGCATCAACCGGTTCAAGACGAAACTACCGAGCGGGCGGTTGCCGAGTACTCCTACCCCCGCTACTTCTTCACCAACCTCTCGGCTGACATCCGCGGGATTTTCTGCGAGCACTGTGAGCTACTGGGCATTCGCTGGACGCAGTCGAACCCTCGGAACATCTCCGTCTCGCACCACGAGAGCGTCGCGATCCTGGATCGATTCGTCGGTCCGAAGGAGTGATGCGGGCGGAGGGACTCGAACCCCCAAGCTCTTGCGAGCACCGGCACCTAAAGCCGGCGTGTCTACCAATTTCACCACGCCCGCCGCAGCAGCAGTCTAGGTCGAGACGCACACCCGCTGCGTGCGACCGCGGAACTTCATATGCTTGCTGCCGATGCAACAGGTTCTGCAGGCGCGGGAGGGCTATGAACTCTGGCGGCCGAACAGGGAGAAGCCGGAGTCGAAGACGACGAAGGCGATCATCGCGTTCGTCCTGCTGATCTCCGCCGCCCTGCTTGTGATCATCACCCTCGGCGGCTGGGAGCGACTGCAGAGCACCACCGTCGGGCTGATGACCATCGGCTGGGCCCTCCTCTACGTCCTCTTCGCCTACCTCGTGATGCGCTGGAACCGCGGTGTGCTCCCCGTGGCCGCGGCGCTCGCCGTGATCATGATCATCTTCGCCGCGGTCGCGGCCGGCGGTTGGTTCGCCCGCGACAAGCCCGGCCTCGAATCACCGGCACTTCCCGAGGACCTGCTCGGCCTGCTGACGGTCATCGTCATCCCGGTCCAGTTCCTGCTTGTCGTCGTTGCGATGGTCGGCTTCAACCAGGCGTGGAGCATCGAGGAGGAGCGCCCGATCGGTGGCGGCACCCCGCCGGCTGCACCACCTCCCGACGACGCCGGCACGACGGTCCCGGGGCGCCGCCACCCGGAGCCGGCCGCGCCCACGGAACCACTCGGCCCCACGGCCACCATGGTCAACGACGATACCGACGACTGGGCCGACGGCGCCGAGCCCAACCCGGCCATCTAGGCAGCCGCGCGAGCCGCAGGCCTCTGCCCTGCTCGGCCGTGCATCATCGGAGCGTTCAGAAGAGTTGGAGCGGCGGCTCGAGCAGATGCGGGCCGTCCTCGCGGCTGTTGTTGACCGCGTCGCCGACGTCGCGCGAGGTCAGGACGTCATCCGGCGCCGGGCGCAACAGCTCGATCAGATCGGCCTGTCTCGCGTCCGGATCGATCCATGTCGCCTCGGCGTCCCGGTCCAGCACGACCGGCATCCGGTCGTGCACGGGTCTGACCGTCGCGTTCGGCGAGCAGGTGATCAGTGCGCAACTCGTCAGAGGCTCCGCGCCGTCGCGCTCCAACCGCGCCCAGATCCCGGCGAAGGCGAAGAGATCGCCGCCCGGTTCGTCGGAGAGGCTGAACCAGACCGGGCGCTTGCCCTCCGGATCCTTGCGCCACTCGTAGAAGCCATCGGCGGGGATCAGGCACCGGCGCCGTTCGAAGGACTCCTTGAACGCCGGCTGCACGGCGACCGTCTCAGCCCTGGCGTTGATCAGCGGACGCTGACCCTTCCGCTCAGCCCAGACCCCGGGAACGAGGCCCCACCGCAGGACGCCGATCTCGTTGCCCGCCGCCTCCTCGCGTCGCCGGATTGCGATCACCGGATCCGTGGGGGCGATGTTGAAGCGGGGCCGATCGTCGATCTCGAACGAGCCGTCGAGGTCGAACCTCGAGGCGAGCCGCCTCGGGCTCGGGTTGGTCAGCGTGAAGCGCCCGCACATGGTCCGTGACGGTAGCGACCGTCAGCGATGCCGTTGAGGCTGCGATGGGGGTGTTCCAAGAATGCGCTGGGCCAAGCTGGACGCGGGATGCGAGGCACCGCTGAGTAGCCGACCACCGCTTCTCTCAGTCAATGAACACGATGCCCGATTGGTCTCCCGCACAAGCGGGCTTGGCGCCCGGACGACGTGGTGTGACCTTGGCGTAATAGATGCCCTCAGTCGGCTCATCCGGGATGACCCAGCGGCCAGCCCGATTGCTGACGTCAGTGCCGGTGAGCCGGTCCTTCCCATCCCGTCGCTTGAGCAACTTGACGAGCCGCCCTCGCTCGCAGCTGCGGACACCATTGAGGAGGTCGCCGCTGGATAGCACCTTCCCGTGCCAGAAGAGGGCTTGATCGGAGATCGTCAACTTGGTCTGGTACGGAGCCGCCGCAGTGGCGCCGGCAGCAAGAAGGACGAACGCTAAGACGCACAAGCTCACAAGACCTCGCACAGGTTTACGCACGGAACACCTCACAACCGCGTGACACCGTCTCGGAGCGACGTGCCGGGAGCGGCGAGCGTAACCGAGGAAGCGGGATTCGTGCGTCAGTTGGCCGCTCGCAAGGCTGGCTTCAGCTCCCGAGGAAAGGTGAACGTACGATGGGGAGACGGGCCCTCGGCGAGCCCTGCCGGCGCCGTTCGGCGCCGATCGAGCGTCCGAACGCCTTCCCTGGCCGTTCACGCTGCAATTTGCTCGACCTGGTCTCGATTCTTCGAACTATTCGAGAAACAGGCCCGATACCGGAGGTGGGATTCGAACCCACACGTCCTTTCGGACAATCGATTTTGAGCCGATCGCGTCTGCCATTCCGCCACTCCGGCCGGTCGACCTAGCCTAGCCGCGACGGCGCTGGTCGGGCTTCATCGCCCGACTGGCGACACCCAGGATTTGCTCCCGGCCGGACGACGAGGGTCGAATCCGAGCGCGAGGATCGCAGGAGCCGGACGGCATAGAGCACGGCGACGATCAGCATTGCGGCCGTGATCAACCATCCGGCTGCGCCGACCGACGACTGATCCGGCGGGGCGAGCGGCATCAGGATCAGCGTTACGAGAACGCCCCACGACCAGAAGACCCCGCCGACCCGTCGCGTCACCTCATATCGGCTATTGGGTGAAGGTCGGCGCTGCGAACCCCCAACAGGTGCCGCCACGGGTATTCGATTTCCCCCTTCATCCCGCTCAGAATCTGACCAGCGCGCCCATGCCCTGCTATCGGTTGGTGGTGCTGACGGCGATCATCGTGCCCGCCGCGACCGCGCAGATGGCACCGAAGACGACCCACTCCGACCAGTTGTCGAGATCGAAGAGGGCGCTGTAGATCAACATCGCAAGCACGAGCAACATGACCCCGGTGAGGATCTGCACGTGACGGGACTGGCGGCGGAGCTTCTCGTCGTGGTGAAGCTCACTTGTCGGGGTTCGCAGATGGTGCTCGCGGTGCTCGCTTGCCTGCCGATCGGTCATTTGAGCTTGTTCATCTCGCTCTGGATCTCATCCTCGGTGATCGGACCGCTGGTCGACCCATAGGCCTGCCAGCCGGTGGTGACGAGGGCGATCCCGAGCCCGAACACGACCCAGATCGGCCAGAAGTACCCCCCACCGCTGAGCGCCCAGATCACGACCATCAGGGTGAGCACCCCGGCTGAGGTGACGAGCAGGTTCCTGAAGCTGCGCTTCGCCTTGAGGCGCTTGAGGGCGATCTCGCGGGCCTGATCCTCCACCTCCTCAGCCATGCGGCGCAGTCTATCCGCGGATCGGATGTGATCAACCCGAGGATGCCATCCACCACAAACTGGCATCCTCGCCGGATGGCCGCATCGCCACCCCGAAATCGCAGAGACGGGCTCGCCTCCGTCGAGGTCCATCGGCGGCTTCGACATCAGATCCTGACCGGGGAGCTGCCCGCCGGCGATCCGGTGCCCTCCGAGCGGTTTCTGTCGGAGAGCCTCGGCGTCAACCGCCATGCGGTCCGCGAAGCGCTGAAGCGCCTCCAGCAGGCGGGCCTCGTACAGATCAGCCAGGGCGGAGCGACCAGGGTTCTCGATTGGCGCCACAACGCCGGCCTCGACCTGCTGCTCGACCTCATGGGTCAGGGCGACGCCCCACCCGACGACCTGGTCCGGTCGGTGCTGGAGATGCGCGCAAGCATCGGCATTGACGTCGCCCGACGCTGCGCGGAGCGGGGGGACACGAAGCAGCGAAACGGCGTTGCCGCGGCGGCTGAGGCGACCGCCGTGCTTGCCGAAGGCGACGACGAAGAGGTGGTCGACAGCTTCGTCACGCTTTGGCAGCTGATCGTCGACGGCTCGGGGAACCTGGCCTATCAGCTGGCCCTGAACTCGCTCAACGCGGCGCTGACCGCCAATCCCGAACTCGCCTATTCGCTGACCTCGAGAGACCCTGAGGCCCTGAGGGCCCTCGGCAGCGCGATCGCGGGCAGACGCTCGTCTGAAGCCGCCGATGTAGCCCGATCGATGCTCGAAGCCGACCTCGGATCCACCGGCTGACCCGGGACCCCGTCGCGCTGGCTCAGCCCTGCTCGGACTCGACCTTGATCCGACCCGACTCGGCGGCGGCCTTGAGCGCTGAGTAGTCACGCTCGTTCTGATCGGCGTAGCGCGAGGCGAAGTCGACCATCGCTCGATCGAACCGGTCTCCCCCGCCGAGGTAGGAGGCGATCGCGATCCGATCACCCGAACGCGCATGGGCATTCGCCAGGACGCCGCCGCAGAGGCGGGCGTAGACGGCCATCGTCCGCGGCGCCATCAGGTCGATCCGGGCGGAACCCTTGGCGTCCCAGAGCTGGCGCACGTAGAAGTCCCGAGTCTGACCCTCGAAGCCCTTCAGCCGCATCCAGCCGAGAAGGATGTCTCCGCTCGCCTGCATCAGCCGCTGTCCCTCGACGACCCTCCGGCCCTGGAGCGCGTAGGCGCTCTTGGAGGTGTAGGGCTCGAGGACGGACCGCTGCGCTTCCTTGATCTGCAGAAACAATGGATCGCCCTGGTCACGGCCGATGAAGAGGACGATCCAGGCGCGAGTCCCGACGCTTCCGACCCCGACGACCTTGCGGGCGCTATGGACGTACCGGTAGCGGTCGAGAAGGTGGCGGAGACCCTGCGAAAGACTGCCCTTGTACTCGGTGAACATGCCCCGGATCTGGGCCTCGGACCGCTCCAGCTCCTGCGGGTCGAGGAGATCCTCGAGCGGGGTGATCAACGGCGGGTCGCTAACGATCCGCAGCCTGCCGCCGACCGTCTCGGTCAGCTTCGAGAAGGCGCGGACGGAGTCCTTTCTCTTCGCCTTGGCGACGTTCTTTTCAAACAGTGCGATCGCATCGCTGTCCACCTCGGCGGCGAAGCGATCACGCATCAGCTCGATGTTGACCCGCTCATACCATGCCTCCAGGTTGCCCAGCTTCGCCAGCCGGCGCATCTGCTCGCGGTACTCCATTGCTGCCGACTGGACGGCGAGACGACGCTGTTTGCGGCCGAAATCGCGGTCGCGGCCCGCGATCTCGACGCTCGCCACCAGGCGCATCAGATCCCACTCCCAGGGGCCCGGCAACGTCTCGTCGAAGTCGTTGATGTCGAAGATCAGGCTCCGATCGGGTGCCGCGAAGCCCCCGAAGTTGGAAAGGTGAGCATCACCGCATAGCTGAGTGCGGATCCCGATCTGCGGGGTGGCGCCGAGGTCGGCGGCCATGATCGCCGCGGCGCCCCGGTAGAAGGTGAACGGCGACGCGAGCATCCGCCCGTATCGGATCGGCACCAGTTCCGGGACGCGATCGGCGGCCTGGGCGGTGAGAACCTTCACCGGATCGGGTCGATCCGATGCCGGAGCCCAGCCGGAGTGAGTCGAACGAGGGGTTCGCTCGCGGGCCTTCTTACCCCTTGCCACGGACTCGTCCGTCGCTTGCGTCAGCCGGCCCCCGCTCTCCACCGTCTCCGTTGCTTCATCCATGAGGACACCAGATTATGCCTGGGTCACCGATCCGGAGCTTCACCCGGATTGGGCGACTGAAGCGGCGGGTGCGTCCGGTTCAATCGGCCGTGGATCCGTCGGTCAACCAGTCGGGGCGCCCGGATTCGAACCGGGGATCTCCTGCCCCCAAAGCAGGCGCGTTACCAGGCTTCGCTACGCCCCGAGCTGCACCGGAGTCTAGCCCGCCCGCAGGGTCGTGAAGAGCTCCTCCTGCTCGACCTCGGGGAACCCCTCCTCGCGAATCCGCATCATCCAGCCGTGGAGGCGGATCCGGAGATCGGCATTGCCGCTGCGGACCGTGATCACACCGTGTTCGGGCTTGCGAACCCGGATCGTGTTGGGACGATCGTGGAACCAGCGCTGCAGCCGGATCCGATCCTGACCGACCCCGAGACGCGCCGTCCAGAACCGGATCATCTCGACCACGTCCTCGCCCTCGTCGAACTGCAGGCGATAGTCGACGCGACCGTTCGAGAGGCGCCGCAGCCAATGAGCGGCGAGCGTGACGACCTCGGGATCGGAGCTGCGGATCTCGACCGGACCGATGTCGGACGCGGCACGCTCCGAGATGCACAGCGCGATGAAGTGCCTGAAGCTTGGGTCCCTTGCAAGGCGATCGAACTCGGCGCGCTCATCCGCGTGGGCTGCGTTTCTAAGATTTCTGTACTCGGTTTGCATCGATCTCACCGTTCTCACCTCAGTTTGCTTCTGATGTGTTTGATTACGAACAGATGTTCCCCCATCGATCGGACGGAACGGCGGAACGTGCCGGGTCAATAGTCTGCGGGGCCGATGGCCGACGTCAGAGCATTCCGGGCGCTGCACTACGACCCAGCGCAAGTGGCGATCGCCGACGTCACCGCTCCGCCCTATGACGTGATCGACGAAGCGGGGCGCGCCGAGCTCCTGGAACGCTCCCCCAACAACGTGGTCGAGCTCGATCTCCCCCGCACCGACGACGGCTCAGACATCTACGCCCACGCCGGCGAGCTGCTGCGTCGATGGAGGGGCACCGGGATCCTCGAACAGGACGCGACACCGACGATCTGGGCGCTCGAACAGGACTACGTCGCCCCCGACGGCAGCTCGCAGACCCGGCGCGGATTCATCGCACGGATCGCCGTCACCGACTATGGCGCCGGCCTGATTCGGCCTCACGAGCGGACCCAGCCGGGCCCAAAGGAGGATCGCCTGCGCCTGACCCGGGCGACCGGCTTCAACCTCTCTCCGATCTTCATCCTGCACTCCGGCGACGCCTGGAGCCGGATCTCGCCGGCGCTGAGCGGATCGCCGTTCTGCGAGGTGACCGACGCCGACGGCACGGTCCACCGGGCCTGGCCGATCGCCGATACCGAGGTTCATTCCTCCGTCTCCGAGGTCCTCGCGGACTCTGAGCTTCTGATCGCCGATGGGCATCACCGCTATGAGACCGCCAGGACCTACGCCGACGAGGTCGGGGCCGCCGAAGGCGACGATGCTCGTTTCACGATGGCCTGTCTCGTCTCGCTGGAGGATCCGGGGCTGAGCGTGTTCGCCACCCATCGACTCCTGCACGACCTCGACGACGAACGCCGCGTCGCATTGCGCGAGACGATGTTCGAACTGTTCGAGCTGGAGCCCGTCGACGACTCCGCCGAGATGGTACCCCCCGACAACTACGGGACGATCGCCTTCGGCTACATGGACGCGTTTCACCGCCAGCCCTACCGCCTGCGGCTCAAGGACGAGGCGTTGATGGAACGGGCCCTCCCCGGCAGCTCCGAGGCCTTCCGCACCCTCGATGCGGCCGCGCTGGAAGCCCTGATCCTGCGAGGGCCGCTGGAGATGAGCACCGACGACATCGCTGCGAAGCGCGGTCTCTCCTACTGCTCCGACTTCGGTGAGGCCGTGGCCAGGCTCGACCGCAAGGAGGCCCAGGCTGCATTCTTCCTCCGCCCAACGCCCGTCGAGCAGGTCCGCGCGGTTGCCGACGCCGGTGAGACGATGCCCCCGAAGTCGACCTACTTCTTCCCGAAGCTGCTGACCGGGATCGCGTTCAACCCGCTGTCGGATGAGGCCGCGAGGTGAGGATCTACACGCGCAAGGGAGACGACGGCACGACCGGGCTCTGGTACGGCGGGCGCCGGCCGAAGTCCGACATCCGGATCGACGCCTACGGGACGATCGACGAGGCCGGCTCCGCCCTCGGGGTCGCCCGCTCCCTTTGCGGCGACGGAGACGCCGAGGTGGCAGCCGACCTGCTCGACCTGCAGACCGACCTGTTCGTGGCCGGCGCCGAGCTCGCGGCAGCGCCCGAGGCAGCCGATCGGCTCGAGGACGGCGTCAGCCGGATCACCGACCCCATGGTCGCGGCCCTCGAGCCCGCGATCGACCGTTATATGGACCGGGTCGAGCTGCCACCGAAGTTCGTCATCCCCGGCGGCACCCCGCTCTCGGGTTCGCTGGACCTGGCGCGAGCAATCCTCCGTCGCGCCGAACGTCGGGTCGCCGCGCTCGCCGACGATGGACAGTTGGCCTCGGGCGCCGTGCTCGCCTACCTGAACCGCGCGGCCGATCTCGTCTACGCGATGGCCCGTTTCACCGATGTCGACGACCCCGCGCTCTTCGTGGGCCGGTCGAAGAGCGGCGGAATCACCGGCGCCTCAAAGCAATCGGAGGAGCGCAAGTGAGCCGGGTCACCGTCCGCCGGCGCTCCGGGCTGTCCCATGCCGTCGAGATCGGGGATCACCAACTGGTCGCCGACGAGCCGCTCGACGCCGGCGGCACCGACGAGGGCCCGGCGCCCACCCAGCTCCTCGCAGCCTCGCTTGCTTCCTGCACTGCGATCACGATCGCGCTCTACGCCAACCGCAAGGAGTGGGACATCGAAGGACTCCAGGTCTCCGTGGACTTTCCCGGGGCGCCCGGCCGAGGCGAGGCGGCACAGTTCGGCGTCGAGGTGGTGCTCCCGGACCACCTCGGCGAGGATCAGCGTGAGCGAATCATGGTCATCGCCGACAAGTGCCCCGTGCACCGCATCCTGCTCGGGGACATCGAGATCGAGACGCGGGCAGCGAGCTCCTCAGGCTGATGGACCTCGGGATCGCCGGCAGGGCGTGCGTGGTGACCGGCGCCGGCCGGGGAATCGGCCGGGCCGCTGCGCGGATGCTCAGCGAGGCCGGAGGTCAGGTCCTGCTGGTCGCCCGTACCGAGTCCGAGGTTCAGGAAGCGGCCGCCGTCTGCGGTCGATCCGGGGCCCCCAACCACGGCCGCGCCGCCCATCTCGCGATCGATGTCACCGACGCGGACGCCGGAGAGCGGATCCTGGCCGAGGCGGAGGATCGGTTCGGCGGCCTCGATGTGATCGTCAACTGCGCCGGCACCGCGAAGTGGCGCGACCTGGACGACGTTCCCGACGAGGACTGGTACGCGGCCTGGGAGATGAATGTGATGGCGCCGATGCGATTGATGCGGGCGGCGCTCCCGGCCATGGCCGAGCGCAGTTGGGGGCGGGTCGTCAACGTCGCGTCGACCGCCGGCAAGCGCCCCTCCCAGCAGTTGGGTGAGTACTCGGTCGCGAAGGCGGGGCAGCTATCGCTCTCGCGCCTCTACGCCGAGCGCTACGGGGGCACCGGCGTGCTCGTCAACGCGGTGGCACCCGGCCTGGTCAAGTCCGAGCTCTGGATGGCCCCGGGTGGAATGCTGGATCAGCTCGTTGGGCACGGTGGGCACGCCGACCGCAATGCCGCCCTCGACAGTGCCGGCGCCAGCCGCCCGATCGGCAGGTTCGCCGAGGTTGACGAGATCGCTTCGGTGATCGCCTTTCTCTGCTCGGAGCGTGCGTCCTACGTGCTCGGTTCAGCCTGGGGTGTCGACGGCGGCGCGGTGCAGGTGATCATCTGAGCGCACCCACCCCCGAGGCCCACGAACTCTCCAAGGCGTTCCTGGACCCGGGCGAGGCCGAGGCCCTGGACGCACACGGGAGCAAGGCTGCCGCCGTTCTCGTCCCGATGTTCGGATGGCCCGAGCGCCCTGGTCTGATCTTCACTGAGCGTCGCCATGACCTGCGACGCCACGCCGGCGAGATCTCCTTTCCCGGCGGCCGGGCGGATCCGGGTGAGACCCTCGTCGAGTGCGCGCTGCGCGAGGCCAACGAGGAGATCGGCCTCGACCCCGCCGCGGTCGAAGTCGTCGGCGCCCTGCCACCCACTTCGACGGTCGTCACCTCCTACAAGGTGCTCCCGGTGGTCGGCCTCGTGCCGGAGCGACTCGCCCACACGCTCAGCCCGAAAGAGGTCGAGCGGGTCATCGAACTCGACCTCGATCAACTTCGCGAGTCCTACGGAATGCGGCGCCTGATCCGTCGTGGGGTTCCGTTCCGGACCCCCACCTTCGACATCGAGGACGCCTTCATCTGGGGCGCCACCGCCAGAATGCTGCAGCTGTTCTTCGAGCGCCTGGATGGTTAGCCGGGCGAGCCTCAGTCTCTGAGCACCGACCAGATGCCATCCGACATCGCAGCGGTCCACCCCGGACCTTCGCCTCGGTCGGCCGCGATGACGCGTACCGGGATCATCCAGGTCCGCGCCGCCAGTTCCACCAGCTCGGCGCCCGCCTTCAGCACGTCATCGCCGGCTGTACCCCAGCCCTCAAAGACGAATCCGCGAACCGGTGTGTCGACCAGCTTCTCCAGCAGGCTCTCCAGCCGGAGGACGTTCACCGCCTCGAGCTGATCGGGCGTGCCGGTGGCCGAGCCCATCAGCCAGGCGACCACCGCCACGTCGCCGACCTGATCGAGGATCGTCCCGACCCGATCGGGATCGGCCGATGCAGCTTCCAGACCCGCCGACCCGATCAGTTCGAGTCCGACGGCGTTACGGGAGGTTCCCCGCACGGCCCATCCGTCCGCCAGGAGGCTCTGCCCCAGTTCACGACCGTGGCAGCCGCATCCGACCAGAAGAGCTCGCGCCACGCGAAGCGACCCTAGCCCTCGTCGGCACTCTCGGGGCCGTGATCGCGCCGGTTCCGCATCTCCCGATCGAGCTTGGCGAGTGACTCCTCGTCCATCCGCCCCCGGGCGCGGACCTGCTGGTCCTCGCGCGCCATCCGTCGAGCGTCCCGCTCATCGAGCTCTCGGGCACCGCGCCGGCGGCGATACTCGTTCTGTGCGGCGATCATCTGCGCGACGTCGTCCTGTTCGAGGTTGATCTCTGTCTCGTAGTCGCGGGTCGGCTTCCAATCGACGAGGTCGGACCCGTTCCCCGGGTAGGCGCGGGCAAGGAGGACGAGAACACCGACGATGAAGGCGACCATCCCGAGCGTGATGAGGATGTAGTCCATACGCTGGAGCCACCTTAACCCGTGAGCAGCCGCCGACGCCGGGGCCGGGTATCTTCGAGGCATGGCCACCGCGATCCTGGCGAGCGTCGATGGGCGGATAACCCCGCCCGAGGAGGCGACGATCTCGATTCTCGACGAGGGGCTCGTCCGCGGCGACGGCGCCTTCGAGGTGCTGAAGCTCTACGGCAACCACCCCTTCCGCCTCGGGGCCCATCTCGATCGACTCGCCCGTTCGGCGACGGCAATCGAGCTCGGGTTCGATCGTTCGGCGCTCGAGTCCGAGATCGCCGCCCTGCTGGAGCAGGGCGGGAGCCCGGACGGCTGCCTGCGTGTGATCATCACCCGGGGAGGGCGCCGCCTGCTCACCGTCGAGGAGCTGACTCCCCTCTCACCCAGCGCCTCGATCGCCCTGATCGAGCTGTCGCCGAGCGAGATCCTCGCCGGGGTCAAGTCACTCTCCTACGCCGCGAACATGCAGGCGAGCCGCATCGCCGCATCCCGGGGTGCCGACGAGGCCGTCTACATCCGACCCGACGGGGTGATCCTCGAGGCACCGACCTCGTCGATCTTCTGGGTCGCATCCGACGGCGACCTGAGGACGCCGAGCCTCAACGCCGGGATCCTCGACTCGATCACTCGCGACGTTCTGATCGACGGAATGCCGGTGTCGCAGGGGACCTACGGCCGCAACGACCTGCTCGCCGCCCGGGAGGCCTTCCTCGCCTCGACCAACCGCGAGATCCAGCCGATCTCAGCGGTCGAAGGGATCCCGCTGCCCGTGGTCGGCGGCCCCGGTGCCGAAGCAGCCGCAGAGACTCTGCGGAAGGCCGTCGAAGCAGAACGCACCGCGACGCGCCCCTGACAAGTGGATCTGACTCTCAGCGACGAGCAGCGGTTGATCTCGGAGACCGCCCGGCGATTCGCCGACGAGGTGATCGCTCCGCGAATCCAGGAGAGCGACCGCGCCTGCCGCTTCGACGCCGATCTTGCCCGCCGGCTCGGCGAGATGGGATACCTCGGCGCCCCCATCGCCGAGGAGTACGGCGGTCGCGGACTCGATCAGGTCAGCTTCGCCATGATCGTCGAGCAGGTCGGCAGGATCGACAGCGCCGCCCGAACCGTGATCTCCGTCCAGACGTCCCTCGTCTGCGGGTCGATCGAACGCTGGGGCACCGAGGAGCAGAAACAGCGATATCTGCCCGGTCTCTGTAGCGGTGAACTCTTCGGCTGCTTCGGACTAACCGAGCCCGATTCCGGTTCCGACGCCGCATCGATGAAGAGCCGGGCGGAGCGGATCGACGGCGGCTGGCGGATCAGCGGTCAGAAGATGTGGATCTCACTCGGCAACGTCGCCGATGTCGCGCTCGTCTTCGCGCAGACCGACTCGGCGCGGGCGCACCGCGGCCTCGCCTGCTTCCTCGTGCCCACAGCGTCCCCCGGCTTCTCCTCCCAGGAGATCCACGGCAAGCTCGGCCTGCGCTCATCCGATACCGCATCGCTCGCGCTCGACGCGGTCGAGGTCCCCGACAACGCCGTCCTCGGTGAGATCGGCGACGGATTCAAGATCGCGATGAGCGCCCTCGACCTCGGCCGTTACTCGGTCGCCGCGGGTTGTGTGGGGATCTGTGAGGGCTGCATAGACGCGTCGATCTCCTACGCGACCGAGCGCGAGCAGTTCGGCGTCCCGATCGCTCGCTTCCAGCTGGTCCAGGCGATGATCGCCGACATGGTCGTCAAGCGCGACGCCGCCCGGATGCTCGTCCTCAGGGCCGGTCTCCTCAAGGATGCCGGAGAGCCCAGCACAACCGAGACGTCGATCGCGAAGCTGTACGCCACCGAGTCCGCCGTCGAGTGCGCCAACGCGGCGATCCAGGTTCACGGGGGAGCGGGCTACGTCGACGACCACCCGGTGGAGCGTTACCTGCGCGACGCCCGGGTAACGACCCTCTACGAGGGGACCTCGCAGATCCAGAAGCTGATCATCGGGCGCGCCGCAACCGGGATCGACGCGATCCTCCCGTTCGCCCCCGATCAGGGCGGCTGAAGGTGGCCGCCGTGGTCGAGACATCGATCAGGGGGTGGGTCGGAATCTGCCGGATCAACCGGCCCGACTCCAGGAACGCGATCGACGCGGAATTGGCAGCGTTGCTGATCGCGACGCTGGAGCAACTCGACGCCGACGATGCCGTCCGCTGCATCGTGCTGACGGGAACCGGCGAGTACTTCGCGACGGGACACGACATCCGCGCCTTCTCGGGTCGGGAGGCAGGTCCGCCCGTCGACGTGCTCATGACCGACTTCTGGCGGCGCCTGCGGGCGATCGGCACCCCGATCATCGCCGCGGTGAACGGTTGGGCGCTGGCGTTCGGCTGTGAGCTCGCCCTCGCGTGCGACCTGATGGTGGTCGGCAAGGAGACCACCTTCGGCCTCCCCGAGGTGACCTTCGGGCTGATCCCGGCCGGGGGGGCGACCCAACGGCTGACCAGGGTGATCGGCAAGCAGCGCACGATGGAGCTGGTGCTCTCCGGCAGACGGATGAGCGGCAAGCAGGCATTCGCCTGGGGGCTGGCCAACATCCTCACCGATAAGCGCCGCTGTCTCGAGGGTGCCACCGCCCTGGCGGAGGACATCGCCGAGCGCCCGCCGCTCGCCCTGCGGATCGCCAAGCGCGCGATCGTCGAAGCCGACGAGACCGGTCTCGAGGAGGGGCTCGAGTGCGAACGGCAGCTGCTCGCCGAAGCAATGGCCACCGAGGACCGGATCGAGGCGGTCAACGCCCTGCTCGAGGATCGCCCCGCCGATTTCAGCGGCCGGTAGGCGAACCCCGGGACCGGCGGAACTCCGCCCGCTCGATTGCGCGCCGGGGGCTTGTAGAGTCGCGCTCCGTGAGCGCGCGCGACAACCCGTCCTCTCTGCGAGCCTGCTCCGAGCACTTTCCCCGGATTGGCTCCTACGGCTTCCTCTCCGACTGCGAGACCGGCGCGTTGCTCTCAGCCGACGGCTCGATCGAATGGCTCTGCCTCCCCCGCTTCGACTCTCCAAGCATCTTCGGCGCGCTGCTCGATCGATCCGCCGGAGCGCTGCGGTTCGCGCCCGATGAACGGGTGCCGGTGGCCCGTCGCTACGAGCCCGGCACCAACGTGATCGAGACCACCTGGGCGACCGAGGCGGGCTGGGTCATCGTGCGCGACGCCCTGCTGGTCAACTCGGAGACCGACCACGGCGGCCGCAGCAGGATGGAGGCGGAGAGGATGCTCGTCCGCTGGGCCCATTGCCCGGAGGGACACGCCGAGGTCCAACTCGTCTGCGACGCTCTTCCCGACTATGGCCGGGGGAAGATCGATTGGGATCTCGATCGCGAACTCGGCGTCGCGACCGCCGAGGTCGACGGCATCTCGCTCCGCCTGCAGGCGGACATGGATCTCGAGCTTCGTGACGGTCGGATCTGGGGCGTTCAGAGGCTGGGTCGGGATGAGAACACCTTCTGCGCCCTCACCTGGTCTGACGAGGTCCGCCTTCCCGGACACGCCGGCGAGGCCGCCCGCTTGGTCTACGAGACCGGGCAGGCGTGGCGGCGCTGGCTCGAGCGCGGCAAGTTCCCCGATCACCGGTGGCGCGGTGAGCTGCAGCGCTCGGCCCTGACTCTGAAGGGCCTCATGCATGCGCCGTCCGGCGGCATGGTGGCCGCGCTCACCACGTCGCTTCCGGAGACGCCCGGAGGCGAGCGCAACTGGGACTACCGCTACACCTGGATCCGCGACGCCACCTTCACCCTCTGGGGGCTGCACGTGCTCGGGCTCGACGACGAGGCGACCGACTTCATGGCCTTCATCGAAAACGTCTGCGCCGACGACGCCGACCTGCAGATCATGTACGGGATCGGCGGCGAGAAGGAGCTGACCGAGAGCACCCTCGACCACCTGTCCGGCTACCTCGACTCGCAGCCGGTGCGGATCGGCAACGCCGCCTTCTCACAGCATCAGAACGACGTCTACGGAGCCCTGCTGGACTCGATGTACATCCACTCGCGAGCGCTCGGCGGCGTCAGCGACGGGCTCTGGGAGATCGCCACCGAGCAGGTCGAGGCCGCGATGGAGATCTGGGAGCGCCCCGACCAGGGAATCTGGGAGGCCCGCGACGAACCCAAGCATTACGTCTCCTCGAAGCTGATGTGCTGGGTCGCCCTCGATCGCGGCACCCGCATGGCCAAGGCCAGGGGTGAGCGAGAGCTCGCCGCGCGCTGGGGAGCCGAGGCCGAGCGGATCAGAGACGACGTCCTCGCCAACGGCGTCAGCGATCGCGGCGTCTTCCGCCAGCACTACGGAACCGACGAGCTCGATGCCTCCACCCTGCTGATCCCGTTGGTCCGCTTCCTCCCCTCCGACGACGAGCGCGTCCGCAACACGGTCCTGGCGATCGCCGACGAGCTGACCGAGATGGGCCTCGTTCTCCGCTACCGGGTCGACCGAACCGAGGACGGCCTCTCAGGGGTCGAGGGAACGTTCTCGATCTGCTCGTTCTGGCTCGTCTCGGCGCTGGCCGAGATCGGCGAGCACGAGCGCGCTTCGCACCTCTGCGAGCACCTGCTCAACATGGGCGGCGCGCTCGATCTCTACGCCGAGGAGATCGAGCCCCGCTCGGGCCGTCAGCTCGGCAACTTTCCGCAGGCCTTCACCCACCTCGCCTTGATCAACGCGGTCTCGCAGGTGATCGCCGACGAGGAGGCCGACGGGCGTGAACCCGACGAGCGGGCGGTGTTCAGCGAGATGCGTGCCGTCGATGGGGCCTGATCGGGAGGGTCCTCAGGATCGCTCGGGGCTGAACCCCGCCGAGCGGGTCAGCCCCCGATCCGGGCTTCCTCGACCGCTTCGACCCGCTCCTCGTCGGTCGGCGGGGTATCGCGCAGATACCACTCGGCATCGAGCGCACCGCGGGTCCCCGAGCCGGCCGCGGTGATCGCCTGCCGGTAGGTGAAGTCGACGAGGTCCCCGATCGCGAAGACGCCGGCAAGGTTGGTTCGCGTCGACGGCTCGTCGACCTTGACGTAGCCGTTGTCGTGAAGCTCGATCTGGTCGGCGACGAGGGTGGATCCGGGGGTATGGCCGATCGCGACGAACGCACCCCCGGCCTCGATCTCGGTGACCTCGTCGGTCTCGGCGTTGCGAACTCGGATGTGATCGAGCGCACCGTCGTCTCCGGCGACGAACTCCTCCGGCACGAACGGGGTCTGAAACTCGATGTTGGCCGTCTCACGGGCCCGGTCCTGCATCACCATCGAGGCTCGAAACTCGTTGCGGCGATGCAGCACGGTGAGCTTGTCGGCGTACTTGGAGACGAAGATCGAATCCTCCATCGCGGTATCGCCGCCGCCGATGACGACCACGTCGCGACCCTTGAAGAAGGCGCCGTCGCAGACGCCGCAGGTCGAGACCCCGCGACCGCCGAGCTCCATCTCGCCGGGAATGCCGAGCCGCTTGGGCTCGGCCCCCATCGCCAGGATCACGCTCTTGGCGCGGTACTCGTCGTCGTTCACCCAGACCCTCTGGATGCCGCCGTCGGTCAACTCGACGCGGGTCGCGTCGTCGGTGATGAAGCGAGTGCCGAACCGCTCGGCCTGAGCGCGGAAGCGGTTCATCATCTCCGGGCCCATGATCCCCTCGGGGAAGCCCGGATAGTTCTCGACCTCGGTCGTGTTCTGGAGCTGCCCGCCCCACTGGAATCCCTCGATCAACAGCGGCTCGAGGTCCGCCCGGGAGGCGTAGATCGCAGCCGTGTAGCCGGCGCAGGCACCGCCGATGATGATCACGTTCTCGACCCGGTTCTCAGTCACTTCGACTCCTAGCTCCTTCAATCAAACTCGGTCTGGATACTGTACTTCATTTTGTGAAGTATTGGAAGAGGGCTGACCGTCGCTTCCATCGTCGGTGGGATCATCAACGACCGGCCGGCCCTCAGCCTCCCAGCGGGCAACGGTGCGGCGAAGCTGCAGGAACGCGACGATCCCCGGCGGCAGCGGCATCCAGAAGGCGATCAGGCGGTAGACGAGCACCGCCGCGATCACGCTCGAAGCCGGGTACCCGAAGATCAGGAATGCGCCGATCAGGCCGCCATCCACGGCCCCTACACCGGCCGGGTCGGGCGCCAGGTTGGCCGCCATGCCGACGAAGAAGCCCATCACGAGGACACCGATCGGCAGGGCGATCCCGAATGCCATGAACGTCGCCCAGAGGATCCCGATGTTGGACGCCCAGAAGCCGGCAGCCCCGAGTACCGCGAGGCCGCCCTTACGCGGGTCGCGGAGGAAGCCGATCGCGATCCGCGAGCCGGTGGAGATCGTGGCGGGGACGGTGCTCAGCTTCAGAGCCAGGCGACTCGCCCAGTTGCTCCCGCGCAGGGAGAGCCGACGCTCCAGGTCGCCGGGGATCAGCAGGATCAGCAGGAAGATCAGCAGGACTCCTCCGGCTATCGCCGCCGGAATGATCGTCATCGAGACGGGGTTCGGGCCGGCGAGAACCCCCGTTTCCAGAAGGATCCCGAAGACGATCACCGCGATCACGTAGATCGCGTAGAGAAGGACCAGGAAGGCGACCATCCGCATCGCCGCCTCGGCCCGCTTCATCCCGGCCTTCCGCAACGCCCAGTAGCTGAGCACCACGCCGCCGGCCCCGCCTGCCGACAACACCCTCGAGGCCGCGAGTCCGGCCATCGTGATCTGGTAGCTCTCGCGCCAGTCGAGGTGAACGAGGTTCTCGCCGATCACCCCCCGGAAGAGCGCCACGTAGGAGCCGAAGGCGAGCACATTGAAGCCGACGGCGACGACGAACCACTGCCACTCCCCCTCCTGCATCTTCTCGACTGCGTCCTCGAGCCCGACCAACTTCGGCACCAGGACGTAGATCGCCGCGAACATGAGCAGGACGACCAGGCCGGTGATCGCCAACTTCCGCGGGTTTCCGAGCAGGGACGGAGCCTCTTCGACCTCGGCTTCCGGAGGGGCCATTCGCGGAGCCTACGAGTTCGCGATCCGCTCCAACTGCTGCACACCGGCGCTGATCGCGAGCGCGAGCGGCTCGGCCAGCGGTTCGCCGAGGCGAACGGTTGCAACGAGTCCGAGGCCGGCGAGCAGGTCGACCACGTAGTGCTCGCCGAGGTAAACGAGTGCGAAACCGAGCACGCCTGCGTAGGTCCAGCCGAAAGCACCGGCCGTGCGGCTCGATTCGCTGAGCAGGATTGCGGCCAGCACCGAGGCGCCGAAGTGCAGCGACGGCATCGCTGCCCAGGGGTTGCCGTCGACGGCGTTGTACATCTTCGGCCACGCCCGCCCGAACGTCTCCTCGCCGACCGCCAGCATCCGGCGCTGAACGCGGTCGTCGCCGGTGTAGCCGTTGACCGCCGCCCACCACGGTGGAGCGGTAGGCACGGCGATGTAGGTGGCGCAGCCGAGGTCGAAGGCTCCGCCCATCTGCCGCGCCGCCCGGACGAAGCGCTTCTCGTCGGTGACGAGGATGTAGGCCAGTGACAGGTGTGGCTCGAAGAACCAGGCCCAGTGAGCGAGGCTGAGCACCCGGTCGAGCGCGCCGACGGACCCGTCGGCGCGGGTGAACCATTCCTGCATCCGCGTGTTCGGCAGACGGCCGGCGCCGATCAGCCGGTCGCCCCGGATCGGGTAGCGGATCTTGAGCCGGCGGCGAAGCGCCTCAGGATCGTCGTAGGGGAGTTCGTGGATCATCGTGAAGGCCCACATCTGCTGCATGAAGAGGAACATGTCCCGAGCCTTCGTCCGAGGCCGGAGCGTCGCCATCCCGATCGGCCCGGACACGGTCGCCGCGACCGTCGCCGACGGTGGGAGCTTCAGTCGCTTGCGCAGCAGCGGTACCGCAACCGACGCGACCAGCGCTGCGTAGGCGATACCGCGGACATAGGGGCGCAGCCGAGACCGGCCCCTGCGGGATGGGGTAGCCGTCAGGGACAAAGCGCGGCGAGTATAGAAGCGCCCAGGGACGCCGGTCGGAGGACATCCCGTCATCTGCCGGTCACGCCCCCTAGAATGGCGGCGCCTTGCAGGTCCCCCGTAGAAGAGTCGCTTTTTTCTCCGCCGCCGTGAGCGCCGGCACCCTCGCCCTGATGCCGCAGGTCGCGGCCGCGAGTCTGCTGGCGCCGGATTCGTCGGCATCCGACAACGCCGCCAGCGCGCGGACGATGTACGTGATCATGGCCGTGCTCGGCGCGTTGATCGTGCTCGGAACCCTGGGCGCCCTCTTCCGCGCCCTCCGCTCGAGCGACTCGGGCTCGGGCTTCGGCTCCGATCAACCCCGTCGTACCCGCGGGACCCGCTCGGCTCAGACGCGGGTCGGCGCCGGCCTCGGAGTGCTGGCGCTCCTGCTCTTCGTCGTCGGGATCATCTTCACCGGCAAGACCACCGAGGTCGAGGCGGCCGCCGACGCCGATCCGATCACGATCCAGGTGAACGGCCAGCAGTGGCTCTGGCGGTACGGCTACCCCGCCCCCGAAGAGACCGCCGACGGCTTCAACTCCGAAGCTCCCTACAGCTACTACAGGCTGGTGGTGCCGGTCGACACCCCGATCAACCTCGAGATCAGCTCCGTCGACGTCCTTCATCGCTGGTCGGTACCCGCCCTCGCACCGTCCGCCGACGCAGTTCCGGGCCTGACCAACGAGGTCTCGTTCACGGCGACCGAGACCGGAACCTTCGAGGGTGCCTCGACCCGTTTCTCCGGCCCCGGCTATTCGACGATGAGGACGGTCGTCGAGGTCGTCGAGCCGGATGAGTACGAGGCGTTCCTGCAGGAGAAGATCGACGGGATCAAGGCCGGTCGCGCCGCGGTTCAGGAGCGGGTCGACGACGGCTCCGCACCGGGAGTCAAGTTCGAGCAATGACCCCTCCGATTCGGACATCCGCCCACCCGGAGGTCGTCAGCGAGCAGATCCCGCGCGCCCAGAAGGGCTGGATCACGCTCGTGACCAGCGCCGAGCACAAGTCGGTCGGCCGGATGTACATCGCAACCGCGCTCTTCTTCGCCACCGCCGCACTCGCCGAGCTGCTGATGATGCGCTTGCAGCTGATGGTCCCGGAGAACACGTTGATCCGTCCCGAGATCTTCGACCGTCTGCTCTCCGCCTACGGGGTCACCGCGCTCGTCCTCTTCGCCCTCCCCCTCGCCCTCGGCCTCTTCTCGGTCGTGCTGCCGCTGCAGATCGGCGCTCGCGGCATGGCCCTCCCCCGCCTTCACCACCTCTCCTACTGGCTCTACCTCTTCGGCGGAATCACCATCTACGCGAGCTTTCTCTACCGGCCCTCGGAGGCCGGTGTCATCGGCCTGCCCCCGCTCTCCGCCGGCGAGTTCCTCCAGGGCGCCGCGGTAGACGCCTGGCTGACCGGATTCGCCCTCGCCCTGCTCGGGTTCGTCTGCTTCTCGATCAGCATGATCGCGACGATCCGCAACTCGCGGGCTCCGGGAATGGCCCTGCAGAGGATGCCGCTGTTCAGCTGGGCGGGCTCGATCGCCAGCTACACACTGCTCGTCGTCAGCCCGATCTTCCTCGCCGCGATTTCGATGCTGATCATCGACCGCCACTTCGGCGGCGTCTTCTTCACTCCGGGCGACGGCGGCAAACCGATGCTCTACGAGCACCTCGCGTCGATCTTCCTGGCCGGTGCGACCGTCTCGGTCCTGGTCGCCGCGCTCGCCACGATCTCCGAGATCTTCGCCACGTTCGCGCGTCAGCCTCAATTCGGACATCGAACGATCGCCGGCTCGCTCGTCGCCGTCGCCGTGCTCGCGGTGCTCGGCTGGATGCAGAGCATGTACTCGGCCCCGATCCCGATGGGCTTCCGCTACTTCGCCATGTTGATGGCGCTGATCGCCATCGTCCCCGTCGGATTGATCTTCTTCAACTGGATCGGCACGCTGAGCGGCGGCACGGTGCAGAAGGGCATGCCGCTGAAGTACGCCCTCGGCGCGGTCGTCCTGCTCGTCATCGGCCTCGTCGGCGAGCTGATCGGGTCGATCGTCCCGGTCGGCTGGCTACTGGCCGGGAGCGCCTTCACCTCGGGCACGACCTTCGCGCTGCTGGCCGGTGCCGGGGTTCTCGGCGGTTTCGCCGGCCTCTACTACTGGTTCCCGAAGCTCTGCGGACGGACGATGGGCGACTCGCTCGGCACGGCCTCGTTCTGGGCTCTCTTCATCGGTGCACTGGTGATGGCGGTGACGATGATGATGGCCGGACTGGAGGGCATGCCCGTCGACGTCTCCCAGTTCTACGGCGACAGCGGGCTGGACACGCTCAACCTGCTGACCTCGATCGGCGCGATCGTCTTCGTGTGCGGCTTCATCATCTCGATGTTCAACGCCGCATCCAGCTACAACAACGGTGTCGAGGTCGGCCCCGACCCATGGCACGGCAGCACGCTCGAGTGGTTCGCGCCCTCGCCGCCGCCCGTCCACAACTTCGACCTCATTCCCGACGTCCGCAGCGCCGAACCGCTCGACGACATCCGCGATGCGATCAGGCGCCGAGCAACCCGCTGGTACCCGCCGGCGGCGACGGACCCGGAGCCTGACCCCGACCCGGAGCCGGTCGCCGTTGCCGCCGACGCGCCCGGTGCCCCGGATTCCCCGGACGCCGCCGAATCATCGGGGTCCCCGCAAGACGAAGACGACCGCCCGGTAGCCTGAGCGGCATGCCCGCTCGCCCCCAGACGGTGGCCCCGACCATGCCTTCGACGCCCGCACGATGGAATCCTCGGCAGGCATAGCTGAGCGCGGAGCCCCGGTCGGCGGAGTCGACCGGCCGGTCGGACGCGGCGAGCGGCGCTCGCCCAGATCCGCGACCCCCAGCACTCGCCGCCTCGACGGGACGGGGCTGATCGCGCACGCGCTCGACTATCTGGCGCTGACCAAGCCACGGATCATCTCGCTACTTCTCTGGACGACCGTGGCGACGATGTTCGTCGCCCGGCCCAGCGGTCTGGCGCTCTCCACGGTCCTCTGGACCTGCCTCGGCGGTTATCTGGCAGCCGGGGGAGCCGGAGCGATTAACCACTACATCGACCGGGACATCGACGCGCGCATGGGTCGCACCCGAGGCCGACCGATCGTCTCGGGCCGGATCGAGCCCATTCAACGCCCTGGTCTTCGGAATCGCCCTCGGCGTGCTGGCCACCGTGCAGCTCTGGGTCACCGTCAATGCCCTCGCCGCCGGCCTCGCGATGGTCGGGCTGCTCGGCTACGTCCTGCTCTACACGGCGTGGCTGAAGCCCAGAACGCCGCAGAACATCGTCATCGGCGGCGCCGCCGGAGCGATGCCGCCCATTGGTCGGCTGGGCCGCCGCCACCGGCAGTCTCACCCTCGACTCGATCTTCCCCTTCATGATCATCTTCCTCTGGACCCCGCCGCATTTCTGGGCACTGGCGCTGATGATCTCCGACGACTACGAGCGCACCGGCATCCCAATGCTTCCGGTCGTTCGCGGCGCGAGCTACACCCGCCGACGGATCCTCTTCTACTCGCTGCTGCTCGTGACGTTCACGCTGATCCCGGTCGCCACCGGCCTCTTCGGGACCCTCTACCTCGTCGCCGCGGCCGTGCTCGGGCTTGCCTTCGTCGTCGGAGCCGTACGGCTCCTGCGCAACCCATCCAAACAGGCCTCCCTGCGGCTCTACCTGGGGTCGCTCGCCTACCTGTTCCTGCTCTTCGCCGCGATGGCTGCCGACAGGGTCCTCGCCGCTTGATTAGATTTCGGTTCGATGGATCGCAGTAAAGCCAACAAGAACATCCGATCGGGCTTCGTCGCCGCGGGGATCGCCCTCTTCCTCTTCAGCCTGACCTTCTATGCCGCCGTCCTCTACGTCGGCGGCTGAACGGACCGGATGAGCCCCCCACCCGACAGCGACTCCATCGCTCCCGTAGAGCCCTCGGAGCTGATCTACGTTCCGAACAACTCGCTGGCGCCGATCATCGTCGCCGCCGGAATCACGCTGATCCTGATCGGCATGTTCAAGGGCTGGTTCCTCTGGGCCGTCGGCGCGCTCGTGGTGCTCCTGGGCGTGCGGATCTGGTGGCGCCTCTCCAACGACGAGATCTCGCGGATGCGCCGCGAGCAGCAGACCGACACCGCCGTCATCCCCGCCGAAGCCATTCGGCGTCCCTGACCAAGCAGATCAAGGGACGCAGGAGGCGAGGCGTGCTTGTTCGCACGTGAGCCGACGAGGACCCTGAGCTGCGCAGCGTCAGGGACCCCGAATCGTCCGGCTCTATCCGGGCGACATCGCTGAGGTTGCGCCAGCAGAAGTCCAGACGCGCATGATGTCCCGCATCGAGAGCACACCGACGAGCTCTCCGCCCTCGACGATCACCAGGTGGCGGATGCCCCTGGCAGCCATGTCCGTGGCGGCGCGCTCGAGGCTCCAGTCGGGTGCTGCGGTGATCACCGACGCGCTCATGTGCTCGCTGACGCGCTCGCTGTCGGGGTCCTCCCCGCGGCCCACCGAGACCAGCACGTCGCGCTCGCTGATGATCCCCGGGCCCGGCGCCTCCTCGTCGACGACGATCGCGGCGCCGACCCCCTTGTCGCTCATCATCCGAGCGGCATCACGCAGCGTGTGGCCCGGTCCGACGGTGAGCACGACCTCCGACATTCCTTCGCGAACTTCCATCTCTCGCCCAGCGCTCCCTTCGTGATTCATCCGCACGGCGCAGGCACGCCGCACGGGCTTGTGATGATCGTCTCAACCCTACCCGATGCCCTCGACCGCGCGTCCGGACGCCCTCCCCGAACGGTAGGATCCCGGGCGTGAAGGGACCTCGGATGAAGGCAGCGGGATTGGCCGCCCTGGGCGTGGCGATGATCGCGACGATCAGCGGCTGCGACCTCCAGGAGAATGCAGACCTCGCCAACGGTCGCCAGCTCTTCATCGCCAAATGCGGCACCTGCCACTACCTGAAGGAGGCCGGCACGACAGCCGACATCGGCCCCGACCTCGACGCCTCCTTCGCCGCCTCCCGCGCCGCCGGGATGGACCAGGACACGATCGAGGGCGTCGTCACCGATCAGATCTCCCATCCCCGCTACACCGACCCCGCCGACCCCACCTATATGCCTGCCGACATCGTCACCGGCCGCGACGCCGAGGACGTCGCCGCCTACGTCGCCTCGGTTGCCGGAGTACCCGGAATCGAGCCGCCGGTCGCCCCGGGCGGCCCCGGCGGACAGGTCTTCGCCAACAACGGCTGCGGCGCCTGCCATACGTTCGCAGCAGCCGAGTCCACCGGCAACGTCGGCCCCAACCTCGACGAGGGGCTCGTGAGTCAGACTCCGGATCAGATCGAGACCAGCATCGTGGACCCGAATGCAGAGATCGTCCAGGGCTTTTCCGAGGGCATCATGCCCGCCAACTACGGGGATGTGATCGAGCCCAAGGACCTCCAGCTGCTCGTCGACTTCCTCTACGACAACGCCGGCAAGCCCGCCACCGGCAACTGAGTCTCCTCGCCGGTCAGGGCGCCCGCGGAGGGGGCTTCTCGCCCCGCCCCCGCGAGCCGGGGTCATCCGGGTCATCGTCAGGCTCGCCGAGCGCGACCTTGAGCCACCCGGCGGACTTCCAGAGGCCGAGGCAAACCGCGATCACCGCCAAGATCGCGCCGAGCGTCTGGCTGATCAGCACGGCGCTCGCGATCACTATCACCGCTGCGGCGACGATGATCACCAGCACGCGGAAGGCGTCCTCTTCCGACTGGAACGGGTTTCGCATCTGCTGATCAGCCATCCCCCGAATCTTCGCAGGCGCGTCGACTGGGCCGAATTCGCCCCGATCAACCCCCGGCATGGATAGGTTGGATGTGTGCGCCTTGCCGTCTACATCACCGCCTGCGTCGCCGGACTGGTGCTCGCGCTGCTCGGGGCCGATCCCCTGATCGGCATCCTGGTCGTCGCGATCATCCTCTATCCGCTGGCCACCGGCGTCATCATCCGCGCGGACGCAGGGTCCCGCGAGCCCGGCACCCCGGCGCTGCTGCCCGCGCTGCTGGCAGGGCTGGCGGGGACCCTGCTCGTCGTCATCCTGATCAGATTGGCCATCGCCGCCCCCGACTGGGTCGATCCCCTCAGCGCCGACTGCGGAGGGCCCTCGACCGGCACCCAGCAACTCGCAACCTGGTTTGCCGCGGTCGTCTTCGTGCTGTCAGCGATCCCGGAGGCGGTCACCGTCGTCGCCGTCGGACGCCGGCTCAGGTCCACCTCCGCGCCGGACCTGCCCGTATCGCTCGGCTTCTTCCCGATCGCCGTGGCCTTCTCGGGACTCGCCCTGATCATCGTCAGCTTCGCTACGACCTGCTGAGAGCCGAAATGAGCCCCAGCAGCGACCCCAGCGACGCGAACCCCAAGGTGCTCACCGAAGAGGGCGCCAGAGCCCTCTGTGCGCGCCTCGCCGCCACCCATGCGGATCGGGCGACCCATCAGTGGCTCCCACGCGCTCCGAAGGACGCCGCCGGCCCCTGGCAGGTGGTCAAGGTCGCGCTCCCTCCCCCGGCTGACAACCTGGGGACCGAGGTCCGCGCCGACGAGCGCCCCGACACCCCAGACGACCCCCGATCAGCACACGACCGCAACGTCGGCCCCTGGGTCGGCCCCGGCTGAGCCGTCCGCCGCAACCAACGTAACCCACCCCCGTCATCCGCCGCGAGCCTCAGTGACGATCATTGGCCCCCGACACGTGAAAAGTCACGCACCCAGCCAATCCACCGGGGGCGAGTGACGTTCATGGGGCCGGGACAACCAGCTGGCGGGCGTCCCCGGCCTCGTCGGAGGCTCGCCTGGAATTCTCCTGGCGTGTGCGGGAGCCCGCGAATCAAGGACGCAGGAGGCGATGCGGCCGAATGGCCGTGAGCCGACGAGGACGCCGAGTCGCGGCCTCCCACGCCGCCAGGGGAATTACAGGATGTAGACGGTGGTGTAGACGATGATCCACATCACGTCTACGAAGTGCCAGTAGATACCTGGGACCTCGACTCCAAGGTGATCCTCGGCCTTCGTCCCGAAGTGTCCACGCCAGGCACGGATATTGGCGAAGGAGAGCAGCAGAAGCCCGACGAACACGTGGGCTCCGTGGAGGCCGGTGAGGCCGTAGAAGATCGAGCCGAAGGCGCCGTCGCGGGCGCTGAAGCCGATGTGGACGTACTCGTTGATCTGGACGAAGAGAAACGTCGCACCCAGCAGCCAGGTGATCGCGAGACCCATCTTCATCGCGTTCCGGTTGCCCTTGCGCGCGCCCTCGAGGGCCCAGTGGATGCTGAAGGAGGAGGTGATCAGGATCGCGGTGTTGACCCCGGCGACCAGTTTCGGCAACTCGAAGCCCTCGGGGGGCCAGCTACCGGTCGGGTTGGAGACCTCGCGGAGGAAGAAGTAGGAGGAGAAGAAGGCACCGAACAACATCACCTCAGAGAGGATGAAGAGCAGAATGCCGAGGGTCTGGCGGTCGATCTTCGAGGAGGCGTTGGCCTCGGGCGGCCCGTGGTGTTCGTGCGCGTGGCCGGCGGCGACCGGGATCGAAGCGGACTCCATCAGGCGTCGCTCCCCTCGCTGCTCGCCCCGACCCCGGCGGAGACGCGCGTGCCGGCTCCCGCCTCGAAATGCTCGACCGGATCGTCGGTGATCTCCTTGATCCGGTCGATCAGTCCGTCGGAGAGCCACTTCGACTCGCTACCGGCGAGGGTCGAGACCAGGATGTCGTCGACGCGGTAGTGCTCGATCGCGTTCTGAACGGCGGCGAAGGGCTCCGGGGCGCCCATCGGCTGCCCGGTGGCGTCCGCTTCGACCCTGTAGAGGGCCGCCATCGTCGATGCGAGCCGGTCGCAGACGTCCTCGCGGGAGATCTCGCCCGATGCGGGCGCGATGAAGGTGTAGCGGTGCGGCTTCTCCCGATGGCGGGCGATCAACCGCTCAACGAGGTCGGGGGCGTTGACGGTCTTGGTCGCGATCACGAGCGTGTGGGTGACGTCCCAGCGGATCGCGTCGTCCTCGATCCGGACCGGCACGTGCTCGACCGGGACCGAGGTGCGACTGCGGGCCCACTCGATCAGGTCCTTGCGGGCCAGGCCGAACCGGGTCTCGGGCAGGCTCGAGAAGAGGACGTAGGAGGGTGAGAAGGCGCGGACGGCGTCGTCGAAGGCCAACGGCGGCGAGGGGTCGAAGATCGACGCGGACGCCGCGAGGCCGAACTCCTCGAGGATCTCCTGGGTCACCTCGACGCGGCTGAGCGCGGCGTCGCGGACCTCCCCGACATCGACGATCTGACCGGCGACGGGCTGGTTCTGCGGCGCGGCCAGCGCGACGTGGGCGGCGCCGGCGTCGACGAGTTCACGAACGCGACCGAGCAGCTTGCGACCGCCGGCAACCTCGTTCAGGAACGCGAGGACCGTTCCGCCCTCGACGTCGGGGGCCACCACGCCGTCGCTCACGAGCCGCCTCCAGAGGTTGCACCGACCACGGCAGGCTCCGGCTTGCCCACCTCGGCTCCATCGTCGCCGTGCATGATCGCGTGGCGTGCACCGGGGACTCCGTACTCATACGGCCCACCGACGACCCGCGGGATCTCATCGAAGTTGAAGACCGGCGGCGGGGATGAGACCAGCCACTCGATCGTCTTCGCGCGCCAGGGGTTGTCGCCCGCCTTGGGGCCGTACTTCCAGCTCACGATCACGTTGTAGACGAAGATCAACTGGGCGGCGCCGAGGATGAAGCTGAAGATCGAGATCACGCAGGTTCCACTCGCCGAACTGGGCCGCGTAGTCGGCGACGCGGCGCGGCATCCCCTCCATCCCGATCCAGTGCATCGGGATGAAGGTGCCGAGCATCCCGACCAGGGTCAACCAGAAGTGCATCCGGCCGAGGCGCTCGTCGTACATGCGCCCGGTCATCTTCGGGAACCAGTGGTAGAGGCCGGCGAAGATCGTGAACACCGAGCCGCCGAAGAGCACGAAATGGAGGTGGGCGACGACGAAATAGGTGTCGGAGACGTGGATATCCAGGGGAATCATTCCCAGCATCACGCCCGAGATTCCGCCGATCACGAACGTGACCAGGAACCCGAGCGAGAACAGCATCGAGGTGTTCTCCATGTGCAGCTTGGAATCGAACAGAGTCCCCAGCCAGGAGAAGATCTTGATCCCCGTCGGCACCGCGATCAGCAGCGTCGTGATCATCATCGGCACGCGCAGCCACGCAAACATCCCGGAGACGAACATGTGGTGCGCCCAGACCGCGAATGCGAGAACGACGATTCCGAGCAGGGCCAGGGCCATCAATCGATAGCCGAAGACGGTCTTGCGGGCGTGGGTCGAGATCACCTCGCTGACGATCCCGAAGCCGGGCAGCATCATGATGTAGACGGCCGGGTGGGAGTAGAACCAGAAGATGTGCTGGTAGCTGATCACGTCGCCGCCGGCAGCCGCCTGGAAGAAGTTCGTGCCGAGCGCGCGGTCGAAGAGCACCATGAACTGGACGCCGGCGATGAACGGAGTGGCGCCGACCACGAGCAGCGAGGTCGAGAGGTTCGCCCAGACGAGCAGCGGCATCCGCCAGAAGTTCATCCCCGGGGCGCGCATGGTCACGATCGTGACCAGGAAGTTCAGCGCGGTCGCGATCGACGAGGCCCCGGCGAACTGCACGCCGAGGTTGAAGAACGACTGCCCCAACGGTGCTCCGGTGGAGAGCGGGGCGTAGCCGGTCCAGCCGGCGTCGAAGGCTCCTCCGGGAGCCAGGAAGCTGCTGAGGAACAGGATGCCGGCCATCGGCAGCATCCAGAACGACAACGCGTTGAGGCGCGGGAACGCCATGTCGGGCGCGCCGATCATCAGCGGCAGGACGTAGTTGGCGATCCCGGCGAACACCGGGACCACGAACAGGAAGATCATGAACGCGGCGTGGGTCGAGAAGAGGCTGTTGAACACCCCGGGGTCGACAACCTGGGTGCCGGGGTTGGCCAGCTCGGCGCGCATGATCATCGCCAACAGGCCGCCGACCAGGAAGAAGAAGAAGGTGACGCAGATGTACTGGATGCCGATCACCTTGTGATCGGTGTTGAACTTGAAGTAGTCCGTCCAGCTCTTGGCGCCGTGCTGGGAATGATCATCGGGAATGGTCGGCGCGCCCGATGCCCAGCGGAACCAGTAGTCGAAACAGCCGATCCCGATCAGGTAGCCGATCGGGGCCGTGATCGCGGGCACGATGACGTGCGGGTAGCCGGTCTGCTCGGTCTGGAAGATCTCGAGGCCGCTGATCGCACGCAGGGCGACGACCAGGCCGAAGCCGAACGCCCCGCCGACCAACAATCCGAGCAGGGCCCGCGGCTGTCCGGGGCTCTTCAGCGCTGCTACCACTTCGTCAAGACCTCCTGATCACTCTGTGATCTCGTCGCTGTAGACGCCGGCACCATTGCCCCCGGCTGCACCGGTGCTGACGTTTCCTTCGGGAATATCGGTCTGATCCGCGATCCAGGTGTCGAACTCGTCCTGCGACTCGACGACGGCCGCGGCGCGCATCGTCGCATGACCCCACCCGCAGAGCTCGGTACAGATGACCGAGTAGGTGCCCTCGACGTCCGGTGTGACGGTGACCGTGTTGTCGATGTCGTCACCGCCCGGTAGATCGGAGCCGGGCACGAGATCTCGCTTGATGCCCCACTCCGGCACCCAGAAGGAGTGCAGGACATCGAGCGCGTTGAGATGCAGATCGAGCTGAGTGCCCGACGGCACGTGAAGTTCGTTGGAGGTGACGCCCTGCTCGGGGTAGTCGAAGCGCCAGGCGAACTGCTGGGCGGTGACGTCGACCTCCATCACCGGGCCGGACGCCTCGGCCTCGATGTCGCTGAGGATGATCGTCGAGTAGACGCCGAGGCCGATCACGATCAGCGTCGGGATCACGGTCCAGATGATCTCGAGCCTGGTGTTGCCATGAATCGGCTCGCCGTCGGACTCGTCGCCGGGCTTGGCCCGGTACTTCCAGATCGCGTAGACCATCATCACCATGACGACGGAGAAGACCAGGGCGCTGAGGACGATCGTCACGTTGAGCAGGGTCGATGATCTGGCTCTTCTCGACCGAGCCGTCCATGCCGAGCCAGTCGATGTTGACCATGACCACGGAGACCAGGATGGTCAGCACGAGGCTCGTGGCAGCGAGCTTCAGGAATGTGGCGCGAGACATGTCCTTCATGAGCCGCCGCGCATTCTATTGAGTGAGCGGCGCGTGGTATTCGGCGACCTAAAGAGTCCCGCCTACCCCGCTTCGCCAGGCTCAGGTTCCCGACACCCGAACAAGACCGCTGAGGTCGCCCTCGGAGGCGGCAAGGACCGTGCGGCCCACGCTCTCCCAGCTCCAGCGGGCCCGGACCGCCGCCGCGAGATCGGCGCTTGCGGCAGCCCGATCGGGCTCGGGGAGGGCGAGCCAGCGGTTGAGCCGATCCGCGATCGCCTCGACCGCATCCGGGCCGAGCGGGAACGAGGTCAGCTCCCCGACATCGGGAGGCAACTCCCCCGCCAGGGCCTCCGCAACCTCGGCCAGGCCCGAGTGCCGGGCACAGACCGGAAGCGCACCGGTCGACGCAGCCTCAGCCGCAACCATGCCGAACGCCTCCGGGAACGTGCTCGGCACGACCATCGCGTCGCTGCTGCGAACCGCGTGGGCGACCTCGCCGTACTCGAGTCGGCCGGCGAAGTCGATGCTCTCGGCCGCCGCCCGCGCCGCCTCGGCGTAGCCGTTCGGCGGGTCGGCGAGGAACGCGGCCAGGTAGCTGAGCGGCGCCTCCTCCCCACCCTCGAGCGCCCAGCCGAGGCGGGCGACCTCGCGGGCGTCGTCGAGGTCACCCGACCCGAGTGAATTCCAGAGCCGGGTCAACCCATCGCGGTACTCGCCGAAGCCGACCATCAGCAGGCGGGCGCCCGGGTTCTCGCGGACGACCATCGGCCAGGCGGCGATCAGCAGGTCGCAGCCCTTGGAGACGATCAGCTTGCCGACGAAGATCACCCGCGGGCCCTCGGCGCCGGCGTAGCCGCGGACGGCGGCGGCCGCCAGGTCGAGGTCGCGACCGAGGCCGCCGGGCTCGGCTTCGGCGAACGACCTGCTCAGGCGCCTCGAGCTCGACCGCCGGATCGGCTCCTTCCGGCAAGGGCAGGAACTGCTCGACGGCGACGCCGGGCGGACCGAGCCGGGTCTTCTCCTCGAGCCCGGGCAGCTCGACCGTCTCCCAGAGGCTCTCCCCCGTGTGCCGAGAGCCGACGAGCACCGTCCGCGCTGCCGCCATCCCCTCGCGGGCGTAGGGAACGAACCGGGGGTTCGGGCATCACGGTGTAGGAGAGCGCGCTGCCGTGGACCTTGGCCGCGAACGAGCCGAGCGCTCCGGCGGCGACCGCGCGGGCGAGGATCACCGGGCCCATGACCAGATGGTTGGCGAGAGCGGCGTCGATCCCGCCGGCCCGCTCGCAGACGTCCGTGACCGCGGCGACGTTGGCGTCGATGTAGGACTCGACCTCCACCTCGGTCAGATCGTCGAATGTGCGAGCGGTGAAACCGACGTAGGTGTCGGCGACATAGACGGGGAGCAGCCCGCCGATGTCGGGGAGATAGGTGGTGATCGAGCCCTCCCCCGGTGAGGTGCCCTCGGCAGCCTCCACCGTCAGGACACCATCCGACCAGGTTCCGACGGCGTCGATCCACGGCAAGCTCCGCCGCCTGGAGGTCCTGGCAGAACAGGTGCACCTCGATGGCCGAGGCGGGCCAGCGCCTGGGCGACGTTGGCGTTGTAGACGTTGCTCCCGGTGCCTCTGAGCAGGTAGCCGTGGAAGATCAGGACCTTCATGCATTCATCCTGGCGGCCGCACCGGATATTGTTCCGCCCGTGCCGAACCAACAGACCTACAGGATGCGCGCTCCCGCCTCCGGCCGTGAGGCCCTCGTCAGCGCCGACGCCGACGGCGTCTACGTCGACCGTGAGACCGGCGAGGAGCTCAAGCCCGTGACCCGGGTCCTTCCCCTCGCCCCCTCTCCCTCATCCCTGCTCCGCGCTCCCGAGAACCTCTGTGAGTGCCGCCGCTGCCGGCAGTTGATCGGCATCGACCTCAGCGACTGCCCGCACTGCGGGCTCCGCCAGGAAGCCACCAACGGCGACGGTTGACCCGGGAGCGGAACGCACCCCGCTCCGTCCTGATCGCCGGCCTCGCCGGCGATCGCGCTCATCGGCGCCGGCTGCGGGGACAGCGAGGAGACGACCGCTACGAGCACCTCGTCGTCGTCGACCACGACCTCGTCGTCGTCGACGTCCACGGCCCCCTCGACAACCTCCTCGACCACCACGACCACGGCGGCCCCGACGACGACCGTCGACGACCACGACCACCAAGACGGTCGACCCGGCTCAACCCGACAGCGAGAACAACGACACGCCGCCGGAGCCGGGCTCACCCGAGGACGCGTTCGAGCAGGCCTGCGAGGCCAACCCGAGCTCCTGCGGCTGAGTTCGCCCTACTTTCCGTCGGGGACGAAGTAGGCCCAGTAGAGAAGACGCTCGCCGTTGAAGCGACAGCCGTAGTTGCGGGAGGAACCGATCTTCTGCTGCGGCCTGGCGTCCGTAGCTTTGCTCTCCCCGCATTCGCCGGGCTCACGACTTGCGATCCACTGGTTGTCGCCGCTCGGCAGTCCGTTGGCGAAGAGCGGGATCCAGGCCGGGTAGGTGATCGCGATCGCGCTGACCCTTCTTCACCTTCAGCGGCTTGCCGAGCGTGATGATCGGCGTCGTCCCGAGCTTCGATCCGAGCTTCACCTTCGGGCTCTGCTTGGTCAGCTTGTACTTGCCCTTGCCCTTCGGCTTGAGAACGGAGATACGGGCGGTCGGCTCGCCGCCGTAGTTGCCGTTGGCCTGCTCGATTGCGCTGTTGGTCAGCGAGCCGAGGCCGACCGACCAGGCGACGAGACGGCCATCCGAAGGAACCTTGAACGGGCTGCCCTTGCCGTCGGCGACGGTCTGGAAAGCCGTCGAGTGAGACGACGATCCGGCAGCTGATCGGCTTCGACTCCTTACAGGCGGACGAAGGCGTCTTCTTCGTCGCGCCCAGCTTCTGGGCGGCCTTGGCGTCGGCGTCGCTCGCCTGGATGCCGACCGCGACGAGCAGCGCGAGCAGCAGCAAGGCTGAGCCGATCGCAATGACGGCGCGGTGGGCTTGCGGCTTCTTGTCTGGGTTTCGCTCATCAAGGTCCCCTAACACTAGGCCCACCGCGTGGTTGCGGTCGGGTGGACCGATTCCTCCGACAATGTTAGGCGGCGGGAGGTCGGATCCTGCCGCATCGCCCGTAGGATGCGGGTTCATGCCCGCCATCGAGGTAGTCAACTTGCAGCGGGCGTTCTCCGACGAGGTGCTCGCGGTCGCCGGAATCGACCTGCACGTCGACGAGGGCGAGATCTACGGCGTTCCTCGGCCCGAACGGGGCCGGCAAGACGACGACGGTGCGGATGCTGACCACGCTGCTGCGACCGACGGGCGGCAACGCCACGGTCGCGGGCCACGACGTGGTCGACGATCCGGCCGCCGTCCGATCGGCGATCGGCGTCGCCCTGCAGGAGGCGGCGCTCGACCCCCTGATGACCGGCAGCGAGCTGATCCGGCTGCAGGCGACGCTCCACGGCCTGCCCCGGGCCGAGGGTAAGCGGAGGTCGGACGACCTGCTGCGGCGGGTCGGCCTGACCGAGGCCGCGAACCGCCGGGTCGGCACCTATTCGGGCGGGATGAAGCGGCGGCTCGACCTCGCCTCGGCCCTGGTCCACGAACCCCGTGTCCTCTTCCTCGACGAGCCGACCACCGGCCTCGACCCGGTCAGCCGCAAGGCGATCTGGGAGGAGGTGGAGGCGCTCAACCGCGACGGCACGACCGTGTTCCTGACCACTCAGTACCTGGAGGAGGCCGATCAGCTCGCCGACCGGGTCGGGATCATCAGCGCCGGGCTGATCGTCGCCGAGGGAACCCCGGAATCGCTGAAGGCCGAGGTCGGCAAGCCGCGGATGGAGCTGGTCCTGGCCGCCGGCGAGCAGACCGACTGCATGGGGGTTCTGGCCAATTTCGGCAAGCCGCTGCCCGCCAAGGACGGCAAGCTGATGATCGAGGTCGACGACGGAGCCGCCGCGATCGCGCCGGTCGTCCGCGCACTCGACGAGGCAGGGATCCTGATCGAGTCCCTCGACGTGGTCGAGCCGACCCTCGACGACGTCTTCGTCGAGAAGACCGGCCAACACCTCGAGGGCGATGACGACGCCGCCCCGGCCGAGGGCGCCGAGGTCGAGGTCGACCGGGGCCCGGCGTGAGAACCCTCGCCGTGGTCACCGAGCTGGGGCGACGCTCGGTGCGGCAGACCCTGCGGCGACCGCAGCTCGTCGCACCGCTGCTGATCATCCCGACGCTGCTGTTGGCGGTCCAGAGCGCCGGCGCCGGCCGCGCGGTCGACCTTCCCGGCTTCCCACCGGTGGAGAGCTTCTTCGACTTCTTGCTCGCCGGGGCGATGATCCAGTCGGCTCTCCTGGCCGGTAACAGCGGCGGCATCGCGCTCGCGATCGACATCGAGATGGGCTTCAACGACCGGCTGCTGGTCGCACCGATTCCGCGCTTCGCGATCGTCGCCGGCAGGCTCGCCGGCACGGCGGTGATGGGAACGATCACCGGGATCTGGTTCCTGGCCCTGGGCCTGATCTTCGGGGTGACGATCGAGGAGGGAGTGCTCGGAGCGCTGATGATGATCGCGCTGGTGACCCTCGCGGCGCTGGCGTTCGGCACGCTCGGGGCGGCGCTGGCGCTCCGGACCGGGAGCGCGTCGGTGGTCCAGGGGACCTTTCCGCTCGTCTTCGTGATCCTCTTCCTCTCGACGGCATTCTTCCCGGCCGATCTGCTGCTCGAGCCCGCCCAGACGGTCGCCAGGTACAACCCGCTCAGCTTCATCGTCGATGCCGTCCGCGATCCGGTCATCTCGGTCTTCTCCGGCAAGGAGCTGCTCCAGGGCCTGGCCGGGATCGTGCTGATCGGCGGGATCGGCCTGACCCTCTCCTCGATGGCGCTCAGGCGCCGCCTGCGGATGGGCTGAGCCGATGGCCGGCGCAAGCGGAGCGAGGTCCCACGACTTCGAGACGATCGGGGCCCTCGTGCGGCGCTCGGCGAACGAGTTGATCCGCGTCCCCGGGGCGGCGATTCCGGGAGTGCTGGCGCCGACGATCTTCTTCCTCGGCCTGACCTCGGTCTTCGGCAGCCTCACCCTCCTGCCCGGTTTCGACACCGACAGCTACGCCAGCTTCATGATCCCGGTGAGCATGCTGCAGGGGGCCGGCTTCACCGGCGCGGCGGCGGGCGTCAACCTCGCCCGCGACATCGAGCTCGGCCTCTTCGACCGCTTCCTCGCCTCGCCCGCCCCCCGCTGGGTCCTGCTCACCGGTCTCGTCCTCTCGGCGGCGGTCCGATCCCTGATCCCGGCGACCTTCGTCTTCTTCATCGCGATCGCCGTCGGCGCCAACTTCCCCGGCATCGACGGCCTGATCGTCACCTACATCGCGGTCATGGGGATGGCGGTGATCGCCGCCTGCTGGTCGGCGATCGTGGCGCTCAAGTTCAAGACTCAGTCGGCGTCGCCCCTCATGCAGACGGTGATCCTGGCGGCCGTCCTCTGCACCACCGCCTACGCTCCCCAGGCCCTGCTCACCGGTTGGCTTGCCACGGTCGCCGAGATCAACCCGATCACCCAGGTCGTCGACGCCGCCCGCCAGGGCTTCATCGGCGGAGTCACCTGGGACGGCACCTGGCCGGCGATCGTCGTCCTGGTCGCGCTGACGGCCTTCCTCGGGGCGCTGGCGCTGCGGGGAATGCGCCGGACCGCCTACTGACGGGGGCGCCGGCGCTTTCGGCGGGGTCCATCCGGGCAGGATGGGCACCGAAAGTCGGAAAAGTTCGGCACAACCGGATGAATCTGCCACTCGATCCAGGGATCATCGAGCCGCCCGAATCGCGAACCGCCAGAGGCAGCTCATCACTGCAGGGCAGCTGGCCGAGGCGGGCTTCAGCAAGAGCACGATTCACGACCGCGTCAGATCGCTGCGGCTCCATCGAACCCTCTATTCAGGCGTCTATTCGCTGGCGCCGCCGCCGCTCGGCCAGGAGCAAACCTGGCTGGCTGCGATCCTCGCCGGTGGTCAGGGAGCGATGCTGGGCGGCTGGTCAGCCGCTTCACACCTGAGGATCGCCGAAGGGGTCGCAACCCTTCCAGTGCACATCACCAATTGCGGCGGCCGCAGCCGTCGCGGGCTGACCGTCCACCGGCGATCAATCGAACCCTGCGACACCGCGGGCCGCGACGGAATCCTCTGCACCGCCGCCGCCCGGACGATCCTCGACCTCGCCGCGGATCTCGGGCCGAAGGGCTTGGAGCCGATTCTCGTCGCCGCGCATTCGCTCGGAATTCTCAACTCAAGGCGCCTCGACGAGTTGGTCGCCGCGTCCGCCGGCAGGCGAGGCATCGCCGGGCTCCGATCGCTGCTGAGCGCTGACCCCGTGCGAGTCCGCAGCAAGACCGAGTTCGCGATGCTGCAGATCGTCCGCGGGGCTGGCCTGTCCGAACCGATTGTCAACGGCCTCGTCGCCGGGATCGAGGTCGACTTCTGTTGGCCCGACCTACGCCTGATCGTCGAGGTCGACGGTTACCGCTTCCACGGCGGCCGGGAGCGAGCCAATGATGATCGAGACCGAGAGCAACGGCTCACCATCGCCGGCTGGCACGTCGTCCGCTTCACCCGCGACCAGGTCATAGGGAATCCCGCTGAGTGCGCCAGGCGACTCGCGCGAATCGCCGCGGCGCGGCGAGGCTGGGAGCCCGCAGATCGAGGACGCAGGAGGTGAAGCGTGCCCCATTGCACGTGAGCCGACGAGGACGCGGAGCTGCGGCCCAGGCCGTCGCTACTTGTAGCGGTAGGTGATGCGGCCGCGATCCAGGTCGTAGGGGGAGAGCTCGATCTTGACTCTGTCTCCCGGCAGGATCCGGATGTAGTGGCGGCGCATCTTGCCGCTGATGTGGCCGAGGACCTCGTGGTCGTTGTCGAGCTTCACCTTGAACATGGTGTTGGGCAGGGATTCGACGACCTCGCCCTCCATCTCGATCTTTTCTTCTTTGGCCATGCGACGCGGCACAGTACCGCAGCCGCGGTCAGGAACGCTCTGGTCGCGCCTCGCAGGAGGCGATGCGACCAGTTCTGAGGTCGTGAGCCGACGAGGGGCGTGGGCAGGGCGTTCCCGGCCCGGCCGCGGCCTATTTGCCCTCGAATGTAGCGTTGCCGGGCCCGTCCGCGAGGAAGCTCCGAACGGCGTTCTTGAGGTCCTCGGAGTCGAACAGGGGGCCGGCGATCTCGGGAACGGTGTCGTCGGCGGCGGCAATACCGCCGTCGAGGTAGGCGCGAACGAGACGCTTGGTCGCGGCGTGGGCGACCGTGGGGCCGGCCGCCAGCTCGTGAGCGAACTTCATCCCCTTCTCGGTCAGCTCCTCGGGCGGCAGGACCCGGTTGACGACCCCCCAGTCGAGCATCTTCTCGGCGCCGTAAAGCCCGCCCGTCATCACGAACTCCCGTGCGCGAGCCGGTCCGGCGCGTTCGGCCATCCTCTGCACACCGCCGCCGAAGGGGGTCAGTCCGACGACCCGCTCGACGAGACCGAAGCGAGCGTCATCGGAAGCCCAGATCATGTCGCAGCCCAGCGAGGCCTCGAGGCCCGCGGTCAGGCAGAGGCCGTGGACAAGGGCGAGCGTCGGTATCTCGAGCGACTCGAAGGCCTGCAGCTCCCGGATCCCGTCGGCGGCGAGGCGCGCACCCTCCTCCGACCCCGAGACATCGGCGAAGACCCGCCCGACGTCGACGCCCCCGGTGAAGACCTTCCCCTCGGCACGGAAGACCATCGCCCGGGCGCCGGAGGAGACCACCTCGTCGCGGGCTTCCCTCATCGCCTCGAAGGTCCGTTCCGTGAACAGGTTGAGTGGCGGATCGTCGAGGATCACCACGGCGACATCCCCATCGTGTTCGACTCTGATCGGCGTCGATTCGTCTGCGTTCCCGGTCACTGACCCTCCCTGATGGTTGCTGCGATTGCGGAGATCTCATCCATGTCGGCGCCCCGGGGGATCCACGGCAGCTTCAGCGGATCGTCCCTGTAGCGGGGGATGACGTGGATGTGGAAGTGGAAGACGGTCTGCCAGGCGGCGACGCGGGCGGCATTGAGCAGGTTGAACCCATCCGGCTTCAGGGTCGCCTCGATCCGCTTGGCGATCCGCTGGGCCGCTACGGCGCAATGCCGCAGGCCATCGGCGTCGATCGCGAGCAGGTCCTCGGCGTGGTTGCGGGGGATCACGAGCGCGTGGCCCCTGGTGGCTGGGTTGATGTCCATCAGCGTCACCGTGTGCTCGTCGGAGTCGATGATCTCGGACGGCAGATCACCGGCGACGATCGCGCAGAAGATGCAGTCGGGGTCAGCGGCGGTGAGGTCGGCGGACACTGCCGGCAGGCTATCGCTCGCCCACCCAGGCCCGCAGATGCGCGACGGCCTCTTCCCGGGTCGCAACCTCGCCGGCATACTGGGCTCCCTGGAGCTCGATCACTGCGGCGCCGAGGTCGGGGCCCGACGCGATCTCGGCCTCGGCGGCGATCTCGTCACCGCGCAGAAGCGGCTCGGCGGGCCCCTCGAGCTCCCACTCGACCGCCCAGGCGAGCATCTCGCGGGCAAGCTCGAGATGACCGGCGATCGCCTCCTGGGGAACGCCGTCCCCCTGCGCGGAAAGCCGATCGGCGACGGTCAGCAGCGTCGTGTCAACCGCCTGCGGACCCGTGCGAGTCAGGTAGTCCCAGACGCGCCGCGGAGGCAACGGCCGCTCCTTGACCATGAACCCGAGGATCAGGTGATCGCGGGTCATCGCCGCCAGGTGGGTCGCGAACCGCCGCGAGGTCCTCATTCGACGGCAGAGCTCGCCGATCATCACGGCACCCGCCGAGTCGTGGCCGATGAAGCTGACCCAACCCTCACGCTCGGTTCGGGTCGCGGGCTTGCCGATGTCGTGCAGGAGCGCTGCAAACCGAAGGGCGTCGCCGCGGGTGAGCTCGTCGGCGAGCGGCTGAGCGAGCAGCTCGGCGACCTGATCGGCCGCGTCACCGCAGAACTCAGGGAGGGACCGCTCGACGTCCAGGCAGCGACGCAGGACCTCCAGGGTGTGGCCGTGGGCGTCGAGATGGTGATTGGCGCTCTGACCGACGCCGCGCAGTCCCTGGACCTCGGGGAGGACGATCGCGGTCGCCTCGAAGCGATCGAGCAGCTCGAGTCCGCCGAGCGGGTCGGGCCCGGTGAGCAGGCCGGCAAGCTCGGCGAACTGGCGCTCACCGGCGGACTCGGTGACCCGCGGCGCCTCGATCCGCGCCAGCTCCACGGTCCCGGGATCGGGAGTGAGGTCGATCAGCGAGGCGATCCGCGCCGCCCTCAGTACCCGCAGCGGGTCGTCGGAGAACGACCGCCCCGATGAGGCGCTCAGCACACCGGCTTCGAGGTCATGCAGGCCGCCGGTCGGATCGAGCGGTGCGCCGCCGTCCAGGGGTACTGCGATCGAGTTGACCGTGAAGTCTCGGAGTCGGAGATCGATCTCGATCGTCTCGCCACGCAGGGCGGCGACATCGAGCTTCCAGCTTCCGTCGCGGGCCACGATCCGCCAGGTCTCGAACTCCTCGGAGAGCTCGAAGGCATGTCCGTCGCCGTCGTCGGCGAGACGTCGCGCCGCCGCCTCGACGTCGCCGTCGAAGGCGAGGTCGACGTCGGTCACCTCCGCCCCCCGCACCGCGTCGCGCACGGCCCCACCCACGACCCAGGCCCGATCGGATACTTCGCGGAGGCCGGAACGTGCGATCTCGAGCGCCGGAGCCTCGCCGAAGCGCTCCTCGAGCCGGGTCAGGTAGATCTGTTGGCCGCTCATCGTCCGGTCGCTCAGGTCCGGTAGGCGCGTGGAACTCGCGGCGTGATGGCGCAGGGGATCTCGTAGTTGATGGTGGCGAGCGCCTCGGCGAGCTGCTCAGCGGTAACCGCCGCCTCGCCCTGCTCGCCGATCAGGACCGCGGGCTGACCGACCTCGACCTCGGTCTCGGGTCCCAGGTCGATGGTGATGTTGTCCATGGAGATCGTGCCGATCAGCGGCCTGCGGATGCCGTCGACGAGGACGTCGCAGCGGTTGGAGAGGCCACGCCTGAAGCCGTCTCCGTAACCGACCGGCAAGACTCCCACCCAGGTGTCCTCGGAAGCCGTCCAGGTCCGGCCGTAGCCGACCGACTCACCCTGGTGACAACGCTTGACGTCGGCCACGTATGTGTGGAGGGAGAGCACCGGGTCGAGGCCGTGGGCGGCCGGATCGGAACCGAACGGGTCGAGTCCGTAGACCGCGACTCCGCATCGGACCATGTCGAAGTGGAACTCCTCGCCGCGAAGCGTCGCGGCGCTGTTGGCGGCGTGAAGGAGGATCTCGGGGTGCCGTTCCTTGATCGGCAGGGCGACCTCCCGGAAACGCTCGAGCTGCTCGCGTAAGTACTGCTCGTCGTCCTCGTCAGCGGTTGCGAAATGGGTCCAGACACCGGCCAGCTCGACGCGGTCGTCGATGTGGACGGCATCGGCGAGCCGGACCACGGCGAACGGCTCCCGCGCTCCGAGCCGGCACATCCCGGTGTCGTACTTGACGTGCACGCGCGGACGAAAGCCGAACATGCCGGCGCGCTCCGCCAGCTCCTCCAATGCCTCGGCCCGCCAGACCGTCAACTCGGCCCGGGCCTGGAGGGCGACGTCGAGCTCGGCACCGGTGAGCGCCCCCATGACGAAGATCGGAACTGCTTCCCCGAGCCGCTCGCGTAACTCGAAGGCCTCGGTCGCCGTGGCCACTGCGAGGCGCGAGGCGCCTCCACGCAGCGCGGCTTGGGCGCATTCGGTCATGCCGTGGCCGTAGCCGTTCGCCTTGACGACGACGCAGAGCTCAGCGCCGCCCGCCAGGGTCGCCGAAAGCGTGGCGCAGTTGCGCTCGAGCGCCCCCAGGTCGATGATCGCCGTGGCTCGCTGGAACGGGTCGTGGCCGTTCAACGCTGCAGCCCTCTGGGAAGGGCCTCGATCACATCGGTCGCGATCACCGACTCGTTGCCATGAGTCTCGCCGGCGAACCTCCCCGCCCGGGCATGGGCGAGAACGGCTGCGCAGGCGGCTTCGAACGGCTCCATGCCGCGTGCGATCAGGGCTCCGACGGTCCCCGAGAGCACGTCTCCGGTCCCTGCCGTCGCCAGTCCCGGGCTGTCGAGCGCGTTGACCGCCACCGACTCCCCCGAGACGACGATCGTGTCGTCGCCCTTGAGCACCACGACTGCGCCGGACTCGGCCGCGGCCCGCCGCGCCCGGGCGAGCCGATGGGCGGAGACCTCCTCCGACGAGCACCCGAGCAATCGCGCCAGCTCGCCGGCGTGCGGGGTGAGGATCGTTGAATGGGTGCGGCGGGTCAGCATCGCCAGGTCCGTGCCGAGCGCGTTGAGCCCGTCGGCGTCGATCAGCAACGGCGATTCGATCCTCGGCACGAGCTCCCTGACCAATCGCGCGGAGTGCTCGGCCCGGCCGATGCCCGGGCCGATGACCACGCACGCGGATCGCCTCGAGCGCTCGAGAATCCGGGCTGCGGCCGCAGCGCCGAGGCCGCCGCCGACCTCGTCGAGGCCGACGGTCATCACCTCGGTCAGCTTGACCTCGAGGATCGGCTCGAGCGATCCCGGGCAACCGACGGTCGCGTACCCGGCGCCGGAGCGAATCGCGGCGCTCGCAGCCATGCACGGTGCGCCGGTCAGCCCACGGGAGCCGCCGATGACCAGCACGTCTCCCGAGCTGAACTTCGTCGACTCCGCCCCGCGGCGCGGCGCCAGGTCGAGCACGCCCGCTCCGATCACCCCCGCCGCGGGCTCCTCCGGTGCACCCTGCGGAATCCCGATCGGCACCACGACCGACCGACCGGTCCGCCACTTGCCGGGAGCGATGCGGTGTCCGATCTTGAGCGCGTGAAAGGTGACCGTCAGGTCGGCATCGACGACGACGCCTGCGACCTCCCCGGTCGATGCATCGACACCGGAGGCGATGTCACAGGCCACGACCGGAGATCCGGCGGCATTGATCGCCTCGATCGCGGCCGTCGCGGGCTCCCTCGGTGCTCCGGCGAATCCGGTGCCGAAGATCGCATCGACGATCACGCTGGAATCGGCGAGGGCATTGGGCAGGTCGTCAGGCCCGATTTCGACTATCCCGCCCTCGAGCCGAACCAGGTTCGCGGCGGCGTCGGGGCTGACCTCGTCGGCGGGCCAGAGCAGGAGGACGTCGACGGTGTGTCCCCCTCGCGCAACAGCCGAGCGGCGACCAGCCCGTCCCCGCCGTTGTTGCCCTTGCCGCATACGACCCGGATGGGGCCGCCTCCACCGCCCCCTGCGATCAGCTCGGTCTCCCGCGCCAGAGCGGCTCCGGCGACCTCCATCAGATCGAGCGACGGGATCCCGCGCTCCTCGATCGCCCAGCGATCCGTTCCGCCCATTCCGGCGGCATCGAACAGGGGCTCAAGCCAGGATCGCGACTCCACGCCCGCCAGCCTACGCGGTGTCGGCGCGGGGGCTCGCGAGCACCGCGGCAGCCGCGTTGTCCCGCGAGTGGGTGAGCGAAACCGAAAGCTGAACCCCCCGGGCGGCCGCGATCGAGGCCGCCCGGCCGTGCAGGCGAAGCGACGGAGCTGGATCACCGACGACCTCGACGTCCAGTGGACCGAAGCCGCCGCCAAGCGCCTTGATCGCCGCCTCCTTCGCCGCGAAGCGCGCAGCGAGGTGGCGGCTGGGGCGTGCCCGGGCCTCGCACGCACTCAGCTCGTCCTCCCGAAACAGCCGGAAGGCGAGCCGTGGGCGCCGTTGCAGAGCCCGTTCGACCCGATCGATCTCGATCAGGTCGATCCCGAGCGCCGGAACGCCCGGGGCGGCGGTCAAGGAGTGATCACCGCCGACGAGGTGGAATCGCCCTCCTCGGCCGGCTGATCCTGGACGCCGAGCGTGAAGCCGGCGACCGAGCGGTCGCCATCGACCTTGCTGCCGCCGATCAGGAAGTCGAGCGCGTTCAGGTAGGGCCGTGCCGATTCGATCTCGGGGTCGGTCTGACCGGTGCTGTCGACCAGGTCGAGGATTGGCGCGAAGTTGACGAAGAAGCTCGGCGTCAGGCCGTCTCCCAAGTCGTCCTCGGCGGCCTGGAAGGTGTCCGAATCGGCGAGCGTCTCCGAGGGGGCGGCCACGTCGTCGACGGAATCCGCGCCCGCTGCCATTACCACCTTGCCGTCGTCGACGGCAACCTGGGCGCCGATCGGCGCACCCTCAATCTGGATGTCGAAACCGTTCTGACCCGGGGTCACCTTGACCGATCGCGATTTGCCGATCGCCTGCTGGAGCTTCGCCACGGCGTCGGTTGCAGCCTGCTCGTCGTCGGTGGTGATCACCATGCCGCCGCCGAGGCCGAAGATCGAGGTGCCTTCGACGAACCCACCGACGTCACCGATCCAGGCGAGATCCTGCTCGAGGTTGAGGCCGGTCGCATCCTGGAACATCCCGATCGGATCGGCGTTCGCGGCGACGTTGGGCGCGGCCTCTTCGAAGCCCGCCTCGAAACCGACCTTGAACTGCTCGATCGAGTTCTGGAGCTGGCCGCCGATGTCGGCGCCGGCGAACGCGAACCAGGCATCGGCCGGGAACGTCGTCATCAGGTCGGTCGGGTCGGGAGCGTCTTCCGCGGCCGGCGCTGCGGCACCGAAGCCCATCGAACTGTCCGTGACGGTGCCCCAGGCGTTGACGGGGCCCTCGCCGAGCTGGGTGAGTTGATCGTCGATCTGCTGAAGCTGATCGGCCGGGATCTCACCGGAGCTCTTGATCAGGTCGACGGCCTTCTGCGGGTCGAGGTAGAGCGAGAAGAGACTGTCGTCGGGTACCTCGTCGAGCCCCGTGGTCGAGTCGTCGATCCCGGCGAAGTTGTCGCCGCTGCCGGCGTCGATCGCGTCCTCGACGCCCTGGGTTGTGCCGGCGAGCAGGAAGTCCCCGTCGATGCCGATCGAGGTGTCCCCCTTGGGGTCGGCCGTCAGCGAGACGCCCTCGTATTCGGTCGTCTTGCCGCCCTCGACCTCGTCGATGAACGACTGGGCGGCGTCGGTATCGGTGACCGCGACCACCGCGGCGCCCTCAGCCTCCTCGGCAGCCCCGTCGAAGCCGTTGATGTAGATGCCGGCGCGAGCGCCCAACCACGGGGCGATGTCCTCGCTGTAGGTCATGCCATTGCCCTCACTCGCCAGGCCGTCGTCGATCGCGCCCTGGATCATCGTCCCGGCATCGTCGGTGATGAGCAGCTTCGAGAGCGCCGAGTCGAGGTCAGAACTCAGATCGCCCTCGGGGCGGATTACCGCCTCCATGTAGAAGGGGGTGTCGGAGGGGACCATCGAGGCCGGGTCGGGGCCGAGGTCGGCAATCTCATCCGAATCGCTGCCGCCGCAGGCGGAGAGCCCCAGGGCGAGCGCGGAGAACAGGGCAATGAACGTCAGTCGCAGCAGATTGGTTCGCATGCCCTGATGCTAGTCGTCGCGGTCCCGGAAATCACATCCGATTGCCGACGGCGGCCTACTCGACGGTGACGGTCTTGGCGAGGTTCCGCTCGCCTGCTCGCTCACTCAGCTGCTCACTCACCTCGACACTCTCTCACTCTCTCACTCAT